>CAVTBD010000001.1:0-126791 GCA_963732875.1 uncultured Alphaproteobacteria bacterium
CCGATTATACGTGGTGGATGTTCGCACCGTTGCGAAGCGGTAGCATTTCCTTGTTACCTGCGCTCCACCCAGTTTTTACGGGGCTGTCGCCTTCGATCCGGAAGGCCGTTCGCCCCAGCTGCTCAATCTCTATCTCGAGCCGGTCGCCAGGATTTATCGGGCCGAGTCCCTTGTGGAAGGTCCCGGTCGCGATTACGTCCCCGGGCTGGAGCTGAAGGAAGCGGCTCAGCCAGGACACCTGGTCCGGAATGTTGTGGGCCATGTCACGGGTGTTGTAATCCTGCCGGGCTTGGCCATTGACCCACGACCGAACCTGCAAATTATGCGGGTCGGGGACCTCATCCCGGGTGGTAATCCAGGGCCCGCACGGCCCAAACGTATCCTGCCCCTTGGGAATGAGGAGCCCACGTCGCTTGAGCCCACGCGCGGAGACATCAAAGAACGGAACGTATCCGAACACGTAATCCATGGCCTCCGCCTCAGGCACGTCCTTGCCGTGGCGGCCGATGACAAAGGCGAGTTCCGCTTCCGGCTGGACCTCACGAACAGCTTCGATGTTCTTAAGAACCACCGCATCGCCGGGCCCCACCAGTTCCGGCGCCTTGAAGAAAAACTCGTTCGGCAGGTTCTCCGCTGTGCGTTCTGGCGTATCGATATAATTGACGAAAGCACCGAGACACTTGCTGGGACGCGGGACCGGCGCCAGAAGCTTGACGCCGCCAATGGCAATTCCCCCCTCGGCGCTGACCATTTTCTGGATCTCGCCGCGGTAGGTATCAAAATTGCCGATAAGCTCTTCCATTACCCGCTGCGGTCCCCGCTCGGCGCGATGGCTGATCAGCGCACTGATTTCGACGACGCGATCTCCCCCCTTGAGCACGCCGACCCGGTCGTCGTCGAAACGCAGAATTTTCATTTTTGTCCTCCCTGTCGAATTCGGGCATCAGTATAGGCAACAACACATGTTCGCCGGTTAATTGTTCTGCCAGCCGATATTTTATGATGACAATTTATATTCGGCTATGCATCCTTTCCGAGTGCCAGAACAAGTTGCAGTGGATCTAGGAACCACAGCAAAAACAACACGGGGGTGTTGCGAGAGCACCCCCACAAAAAAGGGGTGGCAAGCATGGCTCGGAAACTAGAGCAGGCATTTCTACTCGGTATTTCGCTGATGGCATGGGGATACCCATCCCACGCCTTCGCGGATTTGCCCGCCGATTTCTATAAGGCAAAGGGCCTGACCGTTTTAGTCGGCAGCGGCGCGGGGGGCGGTTACGACACCTATGCGCGGGCCCTCACGCGCTTCTGGGGCGGGCACATCCCCGGAACGCCGAATATTGTCGTCAAGAACATGCCCGGCGCGGGCGGAATCAAGATGCAGAATTATCTTGCCAACAAGGCCCCGCGCGACGGATCGGTGGTTGGCGCAACGCGCGCAATCTTTCTCGTCGAACCCCTGATTAATGGCACGAAGTACAGTCATTACGATCCGCGCAAGATAAACTGGATCGGCAATATCAGCGGTCAGCAAACCGGGTGTTTTGTATGGCATACGCGGCCGGTGAATACCGTGCAAGCCGCCATGAAAAAGCAGGTGATCATCGGACAGACGAGTGCGCGCTCTAACGGCGCAATTCTTGCGAATGTCTTCAACGCGCTGATAGGAACAAAATTCAAGGTCATCACGGGCTTTTCTTCCAGCGCCATCTATCTCGCGATTGAACGGGGGGAGGTTGACGGCTCGTGCCTGTCCTTCGCCACGGTCAGTGCCGCGGCGCCAGGCCTGATCGCGGAAAAGAAGCTCCGTTTTCTTGTCCAGGTCGGCCTCAAGCGAAGCAAGCAGCTTCCGGATGTTCCCGCGGTAGGCGAGTTCCTGAAGTCCGACCTCGAACGTCAGGTCATCAGAACTCCTGATGGCAAGTCTGACGATGGGCAGACCTTACGTCGCGCCGGCCGGGGTTCCGCACGACCGCCTGACAGCGCTTCGAACCTCTTTCATGCAGACCATGACCGATAAAGCGTATCTCGCAGAGGCGGCGAAAGAGCATCTTTTCGTTGATCCTTCGGACCACACGGAAATGGAGGCGCTCATCGCGGACGCCTATACCATTCCCGAGGCTGCGGTGAACCGGACGCGGGAAATACTGGCCGCGGCCCGAAAGGCCGCCGGCGGAAAGAAAAATAAGAAGAAAAAGAAGAAGTGACCGCGGCTGAATACGTCGTGACGCGTCAGCACGGCCCCGGCGCTTCACAATATCCGTAACGCGTGAATTCGGACACGTCGCAAATAGGAGAATGCCATGGCAATCAGGCCCAGAGCATCGGCACCGGCCTTGCGCGTAGATCAGCTTAATGGCGGTTATTTCGATGTCCGCACCGTTCACCCGAGGGCGTTTACGTTTCTCGTGTTCTATCGTGGCGTCCATTGCGGGTTCTGCCGCCGCTACCTGCAGGACCTTGAAGCCAACATGGACGAGTTCACGAAACGGGGCGTAGAGGTATTGGCCCTGAGCTGCGACACGAAGGAGCGTGCACAACGAAGCCGCGACGAGTGGGGCATTAAGAAGCTCCCCCTCGCCTACGGACTTTCCCTGGAGAGCGCACGGAACTGGGGCCTGTTCATCTCGACCGGAATCAAGGATGACCAGCCGGACCTGTTTTCCGAACCGGGGCTTTTTCTGATCCAGCCGGACGGCACCCTGTATGCGGCCTACATCCAGACGCTGCCGTTCGCGCGACCGCGCATCGCGGACATTCTGCATGCCATAGATTTCGTGACCGAGCGCGGCAAGCCCGCACGGGGCGAGGTCGTTGACATCACCAGCCCGGCTTATCAGAAATAGCCGGGCCCGCTGCGCCCGGGCACGACGACATCGCCTAGGCGGGCGGCATCCCCAGTATCCTGCGCGTCTCGTCGGGGGTGGCGATCTCCCGGCCCAGGTCCGTCGCGAGCCGCACGATGCGCTCCACCAGTTGGGCGTTGCTTTTGGCCGGGACACCGTCGGTGTATTCGGGGATATCCTGGCACCCCAACCGCACGTGACCACCCATCATGATCCCGAGCGCGAGCATCCGCGTCTGGTTGATCGCCCCGCCCGTGCCGCGCGGCGCGAGAAGGTACTGAGAGCCCTCGGGCAAATGGCGGACACGGTGACAAATCTCGTCAATGTCGGGCGGAGACCACACGCCGCCGGGCGTGCCGAAGAGCAGGTTGAACCAGTAAGGCGCCTTGACCAGGCCACGCTCCTTCAGGAAGTTGAAATTCCAGAGCCCGCCCAGATGCCATAGCTCCCAGTTCGGCGTGATACCGTGCTCGATCATGCTCTCCGCGTACTCGATAATCTCGTCGCGCGGATGCTGATAGTAGACGTCGTATTCGCCGCGCTTTTCACTGCGCCGACGATAATCATGGTTGGTTAGCGAAATACCCATGAAATCGGGCTTGCCGGTCCCGAGCGTCATCAGCGGTTTCCGCTGCTCCAGGGGGGCGCCCGCCTGCCCCATGTCGATGAGGAGCCCGCTCGCTTTGCGGATGTTTTCTGCCAACCTGCCCCACCCGTCGGGCACGATCCGTCCGTCGTCGTCATGTGGGCCATGAAAGTGAATGATGCTTGCGCCTGCCTCCCGCACCGCGACCGCATCCTCCACCATGGCCTCCCATGTGGATGGTATCGCCGGATATTGCGGCTTGGCCGACCCCGGATACCCGGTAGCGGCATAGATGATGAGCTTGTCCATTTTTTCCCTTCGCATCCTTCCCTGCGGGTCCCAAGGGTATCCCGCCAAATGCCGGCTTTCCATACTGCCGATTTACATGGAAGACGGTTCTTCGCCCCCTGCCCACCCTCGGCTTTATTATTTACGTCTCCTTCCCGTAGGGTTAGCATTTTCCATAAACATAAATAAGCTGGCGCAATTCGCAAAGCTGTCGTGCGCCGCGATGAGAGGGGGAGGCTTTGTGATTCACAAAATGCTAGTTGTCACGCCGTACCGGATGCCCACAGGGCTTCTCCCGGACATCTCCCCACGCCGACGTACGCAACAAAAAAATGGCGACCCGTCCTGTCTCCAGCTTGCCGCGGGGCGGCCGCCCAGAATCCGGGAAAACGAGCATGTTTGAGGATTACCTGCCCAAGCGGAAAATCGGCGTCATGTCGCCGCTGCCGATCATCGACAACTCAGCATACGAATTCTACCGCATCGTGCAGGAAGACGTGATGCTGGTCATGATCCCCGTCGGGCTTTCGGAATTCAGCGCGAAAGACGTCGAACGGGTGTTCGCACCGATCGATTCCTATCTGGACAAGCTCATGGATCGGGGCGTGGACCTGATCATGCAGTCCGGCGTGCCCCTCCCGATCCTGATCGGCGTGGAAGCCCACGACCGGCTGATCGAGCACATCGCGGAATACAGCGGCCGGGTCGCGACCTCCTCCGTGCTGGGAATCGTCGCCGCAGCAAAGCATCTCGGGATCCGTCGCATCGCCCTTGCCAACAAGTGGTCGGACAAGATGAACGGGACCCTGGCCGAGTTCTTTCAGCGCGGCGGCGTAGAGGTCGCCGGGGTCGCCTCGGAAGTGCTCGCCCCGGCGGAATTCCAGAAGAAGTCGAGCAAGGAAAACATCTCGCTGGCCTACGAGCTGGGCCGCGCCGCCCTGACGCGCTTTCCCGACGCGGACGGGCTCTATATCGGCGGCGGCGCCTGGCTGTCCCAGCCGGTCTGCGAGGCGCTCGAGAAGGAGTTCGGGAAACCGACCATATCGAACAAGAGCGCCATGATCTGGGACACCCTGCACCGGGTGGACTACTGGCGCCCCATCGCGGGACATGGCCAGCTTCTGGCGTCGCCCTAGAAACCGAAAAGGATTTTCAGCGACGTCCAACGAGGAGGCAGTGGGACACCACAATGCCCAACAGGGCGGGACGATCCGGAACCGCCTGGCAACAAGGAGGCAAAGATGATCGTCAAAAACGAACGCGTCCCAGGTGATCTGAAATCCGACCACACAGCGACCAAATGCGCCCGGCGATGCCCGGCGCGGCTGGCCGGCGGTCTTGTCCTGTTGGCTGCCATTGCCGGCACCGGCCAGGTCGCACGCGCCGAATCCTTTTACAAGGACAAGGATATCCACATCGTCGTCAGCTCGCGCGCCGGCGGCGCCTACGATCTCTATGCGCGCATGCTGGCGACCGTCTACGGCAAGCACATTCCCGGAAATCCCAAGATCATCGTCCAGAACATGCCGGGCGCCGGCGGCGTCAAGGCGACCAACTACATGTATGCCGTGGCGGCACGTGACGGGACCGTCGTCGCGGCAACCCACAGCGGGATAGAAACGGCCCCGCTCCGGTTCCCCAAGGCGGCCAAGTTCGACCTGAACAAGTTTTCCTGGATCGGCAGCATCACGAGCGATCCGTTCGTCGGATACGTGTGGCACACCGCGCCGGTGAAGACGCTGAAAGACGTCCGCACCACCCAGATCATCGTCGGCGGAATCAGCGTCGGGACCGCAGGGCTCGACTACGCTGTGATCGGGCGGGACATGCTGGGCCTGAAGCTCAAGATCGTGGCCGGCTACAAGGGCTCCGGCGCGGTCAAGCTCGCCATGAAGCGCGGCGAGGTCCAGGGAACCTTCGCCAACGGCTGGAGCAGCCTCAAGTCGCAGGAACCGGAATGGCTGAAGGAAGGCAAGATCCGGATTCTCGTCCAGCACGGGCTCAAGAAATCTCCCGACCTGCCGAACGTGCCCCGGCTGATCGACTTCGCGCGTACCGACATGGATCGCCAGGTGATCACCTTCATGGCCTCGATCCAGGAAGCGGCCAAGCCCTATTTCGGCCCGCCGGCCATTCCCGCGGCGCGGCTCAAGGAGCTGCGCGGCGGCTTCGACGCGAGCCTGCGCGATCCCAAGTTCGTGACCGGACTAAAGAGGGCCCACGCCGCCCTGACCGACCCGATGACCGGGGCCGAGCTCGCCGCCTTCGTCAAGAACCTATCCGAGACGCCGCCCGCGGTGGTCGATCGCATCAACAGGATGCTCGACGACTTCAAGAACAAGAAGAAGCGGGGTTCCTCGCACCGGTAGGCGGGCACACCATGTCGCGGCCCGACGGCCCGTCCCTGACGGAAATCCTTGCCGCCTTCGTCGCGGAGACACCGGCGGCACGGATTCCGGAAGCGACGGTCGCGCCCGCGAAGAACCTGATCCTCGACACCATGGGCGTCGCCCTCGCGGCGACGCGGCGGCCCATCGGGGACATCGTCTGCGGATATCTCAAGCAGGCATGTGCGTCGCCGGGGACGGCCACCATCCTGGGGGCCGGTGCAAGATCGTCGCCGGAGCTCGCCGCGCTGGCCAACGGCACGCTGGCCAACGCCCTCGATTTCGACGAAGGGTCGCACCTGTCCACCCATGTGCTGCCGGCCGCCCTCGCCGTCGCCGAGCACGAGGGGCTCACCGGCCGGGACCTGCTCGAGGCGTTCATTCTCGCCCACGAGGCCGGCGCGCGGCTGACCCAGACCATCGACGCGGGGCGGCGCCGGCAGAAGGGTCCGACGGCGCTCGGCTGGTGGCACGTCGGCCTCGTCGGACCGGTCGCCGCGGCGCTGGCGGCGTGCCGGCTTCTGAAGCTGGACCGGCGCCAGACCGCGACGGCGATCGGCATCGCGACCTGCAGTTCGGGCGGCTTCCGCCGCAACATGGGGACCATGGCGAAGGCCCTGCATTCGGGGCATGCCGCGCGCGCCGGCGTCGAAGCCGCGTCTCTCGCCCGGCGCGGCTTCACGGCGGACCCGGCGATCCTCGAAGCCCCGCTGGGTTTCCTGGCGGCGGTCTGTCCGCCGGAGGATCGCGACGCGACGGCGATCACCGAGCGTCTCGGCCGGCCCTACGCCCTGGAAGGGACGCTCAGGCTCAAGCGGTTTCCCGCCTGCAATCCCGGGCATCCCCTAATCGATGCCGCCCTGCAGTTCCGTGACGATGACGTCGCGCCCTGGTCCGAGATCGACTCGATCGACGCGGACCTTCACACCTTCTCGCTTCTCCGGCTCGACCCCGGCGACGAGCACGAAGCCGGGTTCAGCGGCGCCTTCCTTCTGGCGGCCACCCTGATCCACGGCGCCTTCGGCCTCGATCACCTCACCGAGGAAACGCTCCACGACAGCCGGGTCCGGGACCTCATGAGACGGATCCGCCACGTCCCCGCCGCCAAGCCCGAGACCATGGTCGTGCACCTGCGCGGCGGCCGATCGGTAACCGTCGAGGTCCCCCCGGTCCGCCGCCTACCGCCCGGGGACGCGGTCCGCGAGAAATTCCGGCGCTGTGCCGGCGAAGTCCTTTCGGGCCCCGCAGTCGAGGAGATCGAGGCGCGGATTCTGGCGCTGGACGCGCAGCCCGATATCTCGCGGCTCATGGCCCTGGCCGGGGGCGTCGCGAAAAAATAGTCAGGCCTACAGCAGGGAGAATGCGCATGCCCGCACAGTCAGACCGTCAAACCATCGCCATCACGGGCGACAGCATGGTCACCCGGCCGCTTTCGGTGTTCAGGGAGGAACCGTATCTCCGGATGCGGGAAATCCTGAAGGCGGCAGACGTGTTCTATACCAACTTCGAGGCGAACGCCCACCCGTACCTCGACGATCCGCACGCGCAACGCCAGGGCGGCGGAACCTACGTGACGTCGGAGCCGGGCCTTCTCGACGACCTCAAGTGGATGGGCGTGAACATCGTTTCGTGCGGGAGCAGCCACGCCGACGACTACGGCCCCAAGGGAATCCTCGACACCATGCGCTATCTCGACCAGGCGGGCATCGTCCATGCCGGGTCCGGGCGCCACCTCGCGGAAGCCCGGGCGCCGGCCTATCTCGATACGGCGAGCGGCAGGATCGCGCTGGTCGCGGCAACGTCGCAATACAACCCGGGGGCGCGGGCCGGTGAACAGCGTGTCGATACCGCGGGCTACCCCGGGGTTAACGGCATACGCCACAAGATGGTTTACAACGTCGACAAGGCGATGCTCGACCAGCTGCGCCACATTGGTGAAGCGATCGGCTGGGAAGCGGCCCAGGAACGCCGCCGCTACCAAGGCGATTCCCATGCCGGCAAATCTGCCGACGGCACCTACAACCTGCTTGGAAAGACCTTCCGCGTCGCCCCGACGTGCGGCGAGTCCTCCTTCGTCAACGAAAGCGACGTCGAGGAGAACCTGCGCCAGGTGAGAAACGCGCGCGCCTTCGCCGATAAGGTCATCGTGAGCCTGCACTGTCACGACCTGGGCGGCCCGACGCTGCTGACCGCGAAGCGGCGCACCGAGGTGGACGACCTCGCGGACTTCGCCATCGACTTCGGGCGGCGCAGCATCGACGCGGGCGCGGACATCTTCGTGTGCCACGGCCCCCAGGTGCCGCTCGCAGTGGAGATCTACAAGGGCAGGCCCATGTTCCATGGCATCGGCACCTTCGTCTTCCAGGTCGAGACGATGAAGTTCTTGCCGGCTGAAGCCTACGAGCGGTACGGGCTCGGCGAGCGGGCGACGCCGGCGGATTTCATCGAGGCCCGCTATAAGGGGGGTACCCGCGGTCATACCGGCGACCCGGCACAATGGGAACAGATGTTCGCGACCTGCGACTTCGCCGGCGACGAGCTCGCCGAAATCCGGCTCTACCCGATTGATCTCGGGTTCCAGCGGCCACGAACACAGCGGGGCCGCCCGATGCTGGCCGAGGGTGCCATCAAGGACCGGGTGTTCGAGCGGGTACAGAGGCTGTCAGCACAGTATGGAACCCGTGTCGCGGTCAAGGATGGCATAGGCGTGGTCCAGCCTAGCTGACAACAACGTCCAACAATATCCTGTCAGCATGCTCGTAAATAGCGCCGCACCAACGCCAATGCGTCGAGCCGCTCAGCGAGGGCCGATAAAGTAAGACTGCAAGCGGCACCTAAATTCGCCGTTGAGGGAGGCTCATATGCCCGAGAACTCGTGTTCGTGTTCAAGAGCGGCCTCGCACCACACATTAATAATGTGGAACTCGGTGAGCACGGCCGGAACCGGACCAACGTGTGGGAATACGCGGGAGCGACTAGCTTCGGAGTAACCCGTGATGAAGAACTCGCTGCCCACCCCACAGTAAAGCCGATCGCCATGGTGGCTGACGCCATCATGGACGTTTCCAATTATGGCGACCTCGTGCTCGACCCATTCAGCGGTTCTGGCACGACGATTCTTGCCGCTGAAGCAACTGGCCGGCGTGCAGCCGCGATTGAATTGGACCCGGGCTATGTGGATGTAGCGATTAAGCGGTGGCAAAAGCATACTGGCCAATCTGCCGTACATGCCGAGTCGCAACGCACGTTCGCCGAGATCGCGGAGGCGCGTCATGGCTAACTACAAGGTTGGTTACAAGAAGCCACCGGAATCAGGGCAATTCAGGAAGGGCAAGTCGGGCAACACCAAGGGCCGCCCCAAGGGAACGAACAATCTAAAGACGGACCTTCAGGAAGAGCTTGGTGAGACGATCCAGATCAAGGAAGGCGGCAAGGCCAAGGCCATCTCGAAACAGCGAGCAATGGTCAAGAGTTCATGGCGCGCGCCCTCAAGGGCGATGCTAAGGCGGCTAGCTTGCTGTTCAGCATGATGTTGAAATTGATGCAGGTGGACGAAGTGCCTCCCGAATTTGCAAATCTCTCGGAATCCGACAAGCAAATACTCGCCCGGTTCGAGAAGGAGATTCTCAAGGCGTCGACGAAAACGGGGGACAAGCCTCATGCTTGACGACAATGAACTCTTCTTTGCCGTCCTCCGTCAGAACCTTGGCGTGTTCGCAGAGAAGGCCTTCACGTACCTTAACCCCGGCACAGTATTCCTGCCTAACTGGCATATCGCAGCCATTGCCTGGCACCTCGAGCAGGTTCGTCTCGGCAAAATAAAGCGGCTGATCATCAACATCCCGCCGCGATACGGAAAGTCCCTACTCACGTCGGTCGCGTTTCCAGCCTATCTCCTCGGTCGCGACCCTACACGACGCATTATCACGGTGAGTTACGCCAATGAGCTTGCCGTGGAACTCTCGCAGCAGACGCGTCTGCTTATGCAGTCGGATTGGTATCAGAAGGGATTTCCAGCAACTCAGTTGAGCGACACTAAAAACACGGAAACCTTTTTCAAAACGACGCAGCACGGTTTTCGTTACGCCGCCACGCCAGGTGGTACTCTGACTGGCATTGGCGGAGATATCATGATCGTAGACGATCTCATCAAGCCGTTAGATGCGTATTCAGATCCTTTGCGGACAAAAGCGAACCACTTTTACAGCTCGACGCTACTTTCCCGCCTCGATAACAAAGCAGAAGGTGCGATCATTATCGTGATGCAACGCCTCCATGAAGACGACCTCGTCGGCTACGTGATGGAGATGGACGACTGGACCTTTCTCACTCTCCCCGCCATCGCGACCAATCTTGAGAAGATTCAAATTGGCTTGGACGAGTTTCATATCAGGCAACCGGGAGAGGCGCTTCACCCCGAACGCGAAAGCCTCGAAGACCTTCAGAAGATACGCAAAGCACTCGGCGAGATGCATTTCTCGGCGCAGTACCAGCAGAATCCAGTGCCCCCCGGCGGTAACATGTTCAAGCTCGAGTGGGTTAAGCGGTATGACAAGCTGCCACCGCGGTATTACTTCGAACGCGTGATCCTCAGCTGGGATACCGCGGTAACGGCAGCGGCGACGAGCGACTATTCAGTCTGCACGGTCTGGGCCAAGCGCGGCGATCAGTACTTCCTCGTCGACATCATCCGGGACAAGCTTGATTACCCTGATCTCGAGAAGCTCGTGTTCAAGCTTTTTGAGAGATATAGACCGGAACTCGTCGTCATTGAGAAATCACATATCGGAATCGCATTGATAAGCAAATTTCGCCAGGCAGGGCATCTCGAATTCCGAGGCCTGACACCGACCGGAGATAAAGTATCTCGCGCCGCTCAGCAGTCTGCGAAGATCGAAGCAGGAAGGGTGTTCTTGCCCAAGTCGGCCCCTTGGCTTGACGCCTTTGAAAAGGAAATCCTGCAGTTTCCTCACGGGAAGCACGACGATCAGGTCGACAGCATGGTGCAGTTCCTGCGAGCGATGGATTACACCATACCAGGAATCAATTTTTAGAGGCTAATCTTAACGCGAGGTCTGTTGTGCCGTGGACATCACCGCATCATCGTCCCGGATCAATTCCGCCAGCAGGTATGTCAGAACGGCGCCACGATCTTCGGGATCCAATCCCTCACGCAGGCGGCCGCACAGCACGGCAAGCTTGAGCCCTAGGTCCCATGGCACCTGGACCGGAGCCTGCGCGAGGTGTGTCACGACCGCAAATAACTCTTCAACGCGCTCCGACATCTCGTCATCCGAAGCAGGCTGATTGACGGCACGCATGCAGCGGACCACCTCGGCATAAAGCCGGGAGACCAGGGTAGCGCGGTTATCGGCGTTTTCAGGCATAGGTTTCCTTCGCTTCCTGCGCGCCCCGCGGTCAAGTGGAATTCTCGTCGATACCACTGGACTTCCCGCTGCAAGGAAGCATGGATTGCTAACGGGCGCCCCCCAATGGACCTACGCCCCGGCCCTGACCGGCATCGCCGGCGGGGCTTCTGGGAGTACAGGCGCCGCATCCTGCGGCGCCCAACCCGGAGGTCCAAATGACCAAACTCACCGATACTCAACTCGTGGTTCTCAACGCCGCCGCCGGACGCGGCGACCGTACGGTCCTGCCGCTGCCCAAATCCCTCAAGATCAACAAGGGCACCGCCACCAGCGTGCTGAAGGCGCTGCTCGCCAAGGGGCTGGTCGAGGAACGGCCGGCCAAGGCCGGCACCGAGTTCTGGCGGCAGGATGATGACGGGCACGGTTTCATGCTCATCATCAGCGACAACGGCATCGCGGCCCTCGACGGCGGACCAGACGCTGCTCCGAAGGCGCCCGCCGTCAAGGACGTCGCGGGCAAGAAGTCCAGCCCCAAGGCCAGGAGGGAAACCGTGTCCAAAGGGGCCACGACCGGCAGCCACGGCGCCAGCGGAAAGCGGCCCGGCGGCAAGGTCGAGACCATCCTGACCCTCTTGCGGCGTCCCGATGGCGCCCGCCTCACTGAGCTGGAGAAGGCGACCGGCTGGCAGCCCCACAGCGTGCGGGCGGCACTGACGGGCCTGCGCAAACGGGGGATCGAAGTGACCCGCGAGCGCAAGGACGACGTCACCACCTACTCCGCCAAGGTCGCCTGATGACCGGGCGGGATGATTCCATTGCCGGGCTCGACGCGCTCACGCGCGCCGGGCTCGGCGCCCGTTTCCAGGAGTTGTTCGGGTGCCCCTTACCCAAGAGCATGAGCCGCGCCCTTCTGCGCCGGATCATTGCTTACCGGCTCCAGGAGATCGCAGCAGGTGGGCCGAATCGGGCCCTCAGGCAGCGCCTGGCGAAGCGCGCCCGGGAGCTGCAGACGACCGGCACTGTCACCAGCACCCCTGCACCCCAGATCAAGCCCGGCACCCGGTTCCTGCGGGAGTGGCAGGGCAAGACCCATACCGTGACGGTGACCGAAGGTGGGTTCCAGTACCAGGACCGCACCTACCGCAGTCTCTCGGTGATCGCCCGCGAGATCACCGGCACGCGCTGGTCGGGCCCCGCCTTCTTCGGCCTCACGGACCGGAAGCGCACACCTATTAGTAAGAACCGTACCGATGATCCCTGTCCCGCGCCGGACGCCAACGGTGATGTCCATGCCGGATAAGCCCCGCCGCAAGCTGCGCTGCGCGATCTACACAAGAAAGTCCTCCGACGAGGGGCTGGAACAGGACTTCAACTCCCTCGACGCCCAGCGCGAGGCCTGCGAGGCCTATATCGTCAGTCAGAAGCACGAGGGATGGACCTGCCTGCCCGACCAGTACGATGACGGCGGCATCTCGGGGGCGACCCTGGAGCGCCCCGCCCTCCAGCGGCTCCTCGCCGATATCAAGGCCCGGAAGGTCGACGTGGTGGTGGTCTATAAGGTAGACCGCCTCACCCGGGCGCTCGCCGACTTCGCCAAGATCGTCGAGATCTTCGATGCCCATAAGGTCTCCTTCGTCTCGGTCACCCAGCAGTTCAACACGACCTCGTCCATGGGCCGGCTCACGCTCAACGTGCTCCTGTCCTTCGCCCAGTTCGAGCGCGAGGTCACGGCTGAGCGCATCCGCGACAAGATCGCGGCCTCCAAGAAGAAGGGCATGTGGATGGGCGGCACCGTACCCCTCGGATACGACGCCAGGGACCGGACACTCGTCATCAACGAGCCCGAGGCCGAGACGGTCCGGACCCTGTTCCGCCTCTATCTGGAGCTTGGCAACGTCAGGCTGGTGACCGAGGAAGCCAATCGTCGCGGCCTGCGCACCAAGCTGCGGGAGAACCTGAACTCTCGGATGCGCGGCGGGCTCCCTTTCTACCGGGGACACATCTACACCATCCTGACCAACCCCGTTTACATCGGACGTATCCCGCACAAGAAAGAGACCTACCCCGGCCTCCATCCCGCCATCATCGACCAGGAGACCTGGACGTCCGTCCAGCGCATGATGGACGGCCATAGGGTCGATCGCCGCAACGGGGCCAATACCAAACATCCGAGCCCGCTCGCGGGCAAGCTGTTCGACGACAAGGAAACCCCGTTTACACCAACTCATGCTGTCAAGAAAGGTCGCCGCTACCGCTATTACGTCGAACGGGAAGCTACCCAATCTGTCAGACGCAATGCGAAAGGCCCCGGCTCTCAAGCCCGCCATCGCCGCATCGCTGCGAGCGAGATCGAAGGCGTCGTCAACACCATGCTGATTCACCTCCTGCAGACACCGACCAGGGTGATCGGCGTCTGCGGTGGCACTGGCCTGGATCCCGCTCAGTCGAAGGAAACGATCGGAGCCGCTGGCAAACTGGCTCGGGTGCTGTCCGGTCCCGACGGACAGGAGCGCAACGACCTGTTACGGGACGTCATCACCAAGGTGGTCATCCACGAAGATCGGATCGAAGTGATGCTCTCGGTGAATAGCCTTCGGCGCGCCCTCAAGCTGCGAGAGACTGAAACGGATACCAATGCCGGCACTTATCCGATTTCGATCCCGGCGCAGTTGCGCCACCGGGGCGTCGAACTGAAGCTGGTCATCACCGATCCCGCCCATCGGCACGAGCCAAAGCTCGACCCGGTGCTGATCAAGGCGCTCGTCAAGGCCCACACCTGGCTCGACCAACTAATGGCCGAGGATTCGATCACGCTCAAGGACATCGCAGAGGCAGAAGGTGTCACCGATCGTTATGTCCGTGTGATCATGGAACTCGCATTCCTCGCACCCGACATCCAGCAGATGATTCTCGATGGGCGTCAGCCTGCCGACATGAGTGCTGAGGCGCTCATTCGTGGTGCAACCCTGCCGTCCGACTGGCGTGAACAGCATCACGTCCTCGGACTCTCGCACTAGAAAGCGAACCGACAAAATGCCAACCGGAGAAAACATGGCGCCCGTCTGCGGAGACGGCCGCCTCGCTGTTCTCTCCGGTTCGCTTCTCTAAGCGCACCCTGCGGGAAGCCCGCGGTACGGCCCAAAACGTACCGTGGGTTCGAATCTCATCCGAAACATGAGTGTAAAGAGGGACTTAGTGGCGGAGAGGGCGGGATTCGAACCCGCGATACGTTTTACCGTATGCACGCTTTCCAAGCGTGTGCCTTAAACCACTCGGCCACCTCTCCCCGGCCGCGAACGGTTCCCCGTGCGGGGTTTCGCGGCGCCCCTGTATAGCCCGCCGGGGCTTCGATGCCTACCCTCGGCGCGTTCGGGGAGGCGGCACGTTACCCGACATTGGTTAACGTTTCAATTTCGGTAAAAGACCAATTGTTGCAGAGGGTTACTCAGAAGCGTAGGGTGCCTGTCATGATCCGGCCCCGGCGCCGCGCCCGTGCGCGGCCGGGGATCGCGCACATGCTCCGGGAGCAAGGCCATGATCCTGCGCGTCATCGCCGTCCTTCTGCTAGTCGCCGCTCTCGTCGCGGGCGGGATCGAAGTGGTGCAGTGGATCATGAACGGCCAGTACGATTCGCTCACCGCGGGCGAACTCTGGTACATGATCCACCGCGGCAGCCTCAACCTCACCCAGGCCGTGATCCAGCGCTACGTCGCCGCATGGCTGTGGGACCCGGTGATGGTTTCCGTGCTGACCCTGCCCGCCTGGGCGGTGCTCGGCGTGCCGGCACTGGTGCTGCTGTGGATCAGCCAGCCGCGCACGGGCGTGCGCGGTAAGCGCCGCATCTTCGGCAGTAGCGGCAAGAGCTGAGGCGCCTCAGCGCACCGGTGCCGAGATCTGCCAGACGATCTCGGGCTCGATGCCGGCCTCCGAGAACAGCCGCCCGATCGGGCACTTGTCCACCGACAGCGCCTTCAGCCGCGCGACGCGCGCCTCCGGCTCGGCGCTCTCGAAGGCGATCTCGAGGCGCGCGCCGTTGATGCGCGTGTTGGCGTCGTTGCCCTTGATCCCCGGCACCTTGTCGGATGTGGTGACGCAGGTCACCCGCAGGTTGGCGTAAGTGAAGCGCATCGCCTCGGCGACGCGTACCACCTGCACCGACTGGCACGAGGCGAATGCCGCCGTCAGCGTCTCGAGCGAGGTCGGTGCCGCGCCGCTACCACCGAGATGGGTACCCTCGTCGGTCGCCACCACGTGACCCGAATCGACCACCGTATCGAAGCGGTAGCCCGCGACCGGCGTCAGCTTCGCTGTCCGTACCCGCATGCCCTCGGGATACTTGCGTTTGATTTCCATGATGCCCCTCCGTCCCGCCCGGGGCGCCGGGCAGTCTAGTTGTCGCTGGTCTTGAGTGCGGCGATGAAGGCGGATTGCGGAATCTCGACGTTGCCGATCGCGCGCATCCGCTTCTTGCCTTCCTTCTGCTTCTCCAGAAGCTTCCGCTTGCGGGTGATGTCGCCGCCGTAGCACTTGGCGGTCACGTCCTTGCGCAGCGCCGACAGGGTCTCGCGCGCGATCACCTTGGCGCCGATCGCGGCCTGGATCGCCACCTTGAACAGCTGGCGCGGGATCAGCTCCTTGAGCCTGAGGCACAGCGCGCGCCCGCGCGTCTCGGCCTGGCTGCGGTGCACCACCATGCTGAGCGCATCGACCGGATCGCCGTTGACCAGGATGGAGAGCTTCACCAGCTCGCTCTCGCGGTAGCCCTCGATCTGGTAGTCGAACGAGGCATAGCCGCGCGACACCGACTTGAGCCGGTCGTAGAAGTCGTAGACAACCTCGTTGAGCGGTAGGCGATAGACCACCATGGCACGCCCGCCGACGTAGGTCAGGTCGATCTGCTCGCCGCGGCGTTCCTGGCACAGCGCCAGCACAGCGCCGAGATAACTGTCAGGCACCATGATGGTGGCACGGATCCACGGCTCTTCCATGCGGTCGATGCGCACCGGGTCGGGCATGTCGGCGGGGTTGTGCAGCTCGACCATGGCGCCGTCGGTCATGAACACCTTGTAGATGACGCTGGGCGCCGTGGTGATCAGGTCTAGGTCGAACTCGCGCTCGAGGCGCTCCTGCACGATCTCGAGGTGCAACAGGCCGAGGAAACCGCAGCGGAAGCCGAAGCCGAGCGCCGCCGAAGTCTCCATCTGGTACTGGAAGCTCGCGTCGTTGAGCGCGAGCTTGGCAATGGAATCGCGCAGCTTCTCGAAATCGTCGGCATTGACCGGGAACAGGCCGCAGAACACCACCGGCTGGGACGGCTTGAAGCCCGGCAGCGGCGTTACGGTGCGGCGGCGTTCCTCGGTGATGGTGTCGCCCACCTGGCAGTCGGCGATGGTCTTGATCGAGGCGGCAATGAAGCCGATCGAACCGGGCCCCAGGCTGTCGACCTTGAGCGGCTTGGGCGTGAACACGCCGACCTCGTCGATCTCGTGGATCGCGCCGGTGCCCATCATGCGCAGTTTCATGCCCCTGCGGATCTCACCGTCGTGGACGCGCACCAGCACGACCACGCCGAGGTAGGCGTCGTACCAGCTGTCCACCAACAGCGCCTTCAGGGGTGCCTTGATGTCGCCCTTGGGCGCGGGCAGGCGCGCCACCAGCGCCTCCAGCACGTCGGCGACGCCCATGCCGGTCTTGGCGGAGATGGGAATGGCATTGGAGGCGTCGAGGCCGATCACGTCCTCGATCTCCTGCTTGACGCGCTCGGGCTCGGCCGCGGGCAGGTCGATCTTGTTGAGCACCGGCACGATCTCGTGGTCGGCGTCGATGGCGAGATAGACGTTGGCGAGCGTCTGCGCCTCCACCCCCTGGCTCGCGTCCACCACCAGGATCGAGCCCTCGCAGGCGCGCAAGGATCGCGAGACCTCGTAGGTGAAGTCGACATGGCCCGGCGTGTCCATCAGGTTGAGCTCGTAGTCCTCGCCGTTCCTCGCCTTGTAGATCAGGCGCACGGTCTGGGCCTTGATGGTGATGCCGCGCTCGCGCTCGATGTCCATGGAATCGAGCACCTGGTCGCGGCGCTCGCGCGCGGTCAGCCCGCCGCACAGCTCGATCAGGCGATCGGCGAGCGTCGACTTGCCGTGATCGATGTGGGCGATGATCGCAAAGTTGCGGATGTGAGCGAGATCGGTCACCGAATGCGTCCGAAGATAGGGCCGAAGATAGGCGCGCGCCCGGAACATAGGGGGTATGGGCAGCGCGCGCAATGCCCTGTCCGAGGCTGCCCCAGCGGGCCGAAAACCCTTGGATTCCCGAGCCTCCAGCAGGTCCGGCAGTCCCTGGCGGCACCGCCCCGACGCGAATACTTAGTTTTTCGAACAAACTATTCCGGATGCGCGATTCATGACCGAAATTTAATTGGAACGTTAGGAACATTTAATTCCGCGCGCGATTTTTCTCCCTAATCTCCCCCCATCCTTCATGGCCCCGCCGCCGGCGTCCGGGATCGGGCTTCGACATCCCTGCGGGCCGACAAGAAATGGAGCCAATCCATGCGTCGTTCCTTCCTCCCGGCTTTTGCCGCCCTTGTCCTCCTCGCCACACCCGCCTTCGCCGCCCCCGCGGGCGTAGGCCGGCATATCAGCCTCGTGACCAGCTATCCCGCGGTCACGGTCAAGGCGGGCGAGACCACCAATCTCAACATCAAGCTCGAGAATCAGAACCTGCCGCCGGAAGCGCTCAAGCTGTCGGTGGCCGAGGTGCCGACCGGCTGGAAGGCACAGCTGCTCGGCAACGACCGGCCGATCGCCTCGGCCATGCCCGACACCAACGAATTGGTCGACGTGTCGCTGCGCCTCGACGTGCCCGACGGTGCCAAGCCCGGCAGCCACGAGATCGTGGTCAAGGCGGCGGGGCACGGCATCAGCGAGGCCCTGCCGATCCACGTCACCATCGGCGACGTGCTGCCGCCCAAGATCGAGATCAAGCCCAAACTGCCCTCGCTCAGGGGATCGCTTTCGAGCAGCTTCGACTACGAGTTCACCCTCAAGAACGACAGCAGCGAGAACCTGACGGTCAAGCTCGCCGCGGCGACGCCGCCCGACTTCGACGCCTCGTTCACCGAGGAGTACGGCTCGCAGCAGCTGAACGCGGTGCCGGTCGAGGCGGGCAAGAGCAAGGACATGAAGCTCAAGGTGAGCCTGCCGCCCGACGCCACTGCCGGCAACTACCAGGTCAAGGTCCACGCCAGTACCCGGAACGCGAGCGCCGACACGACGCTCGGGCTGGACGCCACCGGCGAGCCCAAGATCGCGCTGGCCAGCGCCGACGAGCGGCTCAACGCCGACGCGGAAGCCGGCAAGGCGACCCAGATCAACCTGGTCGTGAGCAACGACGGCAGCGCGCCCGCCAAGAACGTCGAGGTCTCGGCGACGCCGCCCAGCAACTGGAAGGTCAGCTTCGAGCCCAAGAAAATCGGCGTGCTGGCGCCGAACGCGAAGCACGCCGTGGTCGCGACCCTGACGCCGTCCGACAAGACCATCGCCGGCGACTACATGACCACGATCAAGGCCAACGCCGACGGCACCGATTCGTCGTCGCGCGACTTCCGCATCTCGGTCACCACCTCGACCATGTGGGGCGTGTTCGGCCTCGCCATCATCGCCATCGCGCTGCTGGTGCTCGGCGGCGCCGTGATCCGGTTCGGCCGGCGATGAGCGCCCCGGTGATCGAGGCCCGCGGCCTGCGCAAGGCCTACGGCAGGACGGTCGCGGTTGACGGCATCGACTTCACCGTCGGCGCGGGCGAGATCTGCGGCCTGCTCGGGCCCAACGGCTCCGGCAAGACCACCACCATCCTGATGCTGCTCGGGCTGACCGAGCCGAGCGACGGCGGCGTGGCGGTGCTCGGCCGCGACCCGTTGCGCGAGCCGCTCGCGGTCAAGCGGCGGGTCGGCTACATGCCCGATTCGGTCGGCTTCTACGACCACCTGACGGCCCACGAGAACCTGCGCTACTCGGCGCAGCTCGCCGGCCTGCCGCGCGCCGAGGTCGCGGACCGCATCGCCGACGCGCTCGCCGCCGTGCGCCTCTCCACGGTCGCCGAGCGCAAGGTGGCGGCGTTCTCGCGCGGCATGCGCCAGCGCCTCGGCCTCGCCGAGGTGGTGCTCAAGGGCGCGGAGGTAGCGATCCTCGACGAGCCGACCTCGGGGCTCGACCCGCAGTCGACCCACGAGTTCCTCGACCTGATCCGCGGCCTCAAGGAGCGCGGCGTCGCGGTGCTGCTGTCCTCCCACCTGCTCGAGCGCGTCCAGAGCGTGTGCGACCGCGTGTTCCTGTTCCACAGGGGACGAATCGTGCTGCAGGGCAGCGTGCCCGAGCTCGCCCGCGAGATGCTGGGCGGCGGCTACAGCATCGTGGTCGAGGCGGACGGCGGCGACGTCTCCGGCGCGCTGCGCGGTCTCGACGGCATCCGGGAAATCGCCGACGAGGGCCGCGGCCGCTACCGCATCGCGGCCGAGGCCGACCTCCGTGCCGAGGTCGCGCGCCAGCTGATCGCGAGCGGCGTCCGCCTGCAACGTCTCAACGTAATGGAGCCCAGCCTTGACGACATCTACGCACGCTATTTCGACAAGCTCCACGCCGCGGCGTGAGGGCTCGCCCTGGACCGGGCTCGGCGCGGTCTTCCTCAAGGAAACCGCCGACCATCTCGGCAGCATCCGCATGGTGGTGCTGCAGATCCTGGTGATCCTGGTCGGGCTCGGCGCGGTCTATACCGCGATCCAGGACCTGCGCACGGTGAGCGCCGAGGACCCGTTCCTGTTCCTGCGTCTGTTCACCCACGCGCGCGCACCCCTGCCGAGCTTCGTGGCGCTCTTGGGCTTCCTCATCCCGGTGGTGTCGATCGGGCTCGGGTTCGACGCCATCAACGGCGAATTCTCACACCGCACCATGAGCCGCGTGCTGGCCCAGCCGATCTACCGCGACGCGCTGCTGGTCGGCAAGTTCCTGGCGGCGCTCGCCACCCTCGCTATCGGCCTGGTCGCGCTGTGGCTGCTGATCGCGGGGCTCGGCCTCGTCACCCTCGGCGTGCCGCCGGGCGGCGCCGAGATCGCGCGCGCCATACTGTTCCTGGTGATCGCGATCTTCTACGCCGGCACCTGGCTCGCCATGGCGATGCTGTTCTCGGTGCTGTTCCGCTCGGCCGCGACCTCGGCGCTCTGTGCATTAGGTGTGTGGATGCTGTTCAGCGTGCTGTGGCCGATCATCGTGCCGTTCGTCGCCCAGGCGGTCACCACACCCGACCCGATGTCGATCGTCTACGGCCTGCCCGACATCCACCAGCTGCGCATCGAGCAGGCGATCGCCACGTTCTCGCCCAACACGCTGTTCTCGGACGCGACCATCGCCATCATGCACCCGGCGACGCGCGCGCTCGGCCTCGTGTTCCGTAGCCAGCTCGAGGGCGCGGTTCTGGGCGCGCCGCTGCCGCTGGGCCAGTCGCTGCTGCTGGTGTGGCCGCAGATCACCGGCCTGATCGCCGCCACCATCGTGGTGTTCACGCTGACCTATGTGGCGTTCCAGCGCCAGGAAATCCGAGCGTAGGGGACGTTGAAGTCCCTTGTTAATTCTGTGCCGCGCCCAGCATGTTGGACAGGCTTGCGGCGGCCGTTTTCAACATCCTGACGGCGACACCGTTTTCATCAGGGTCGAACGAGTATCTGAGCCGACCAGGGACAGGCCGTGGCAGGCGGCCGCCGGCCCCAAGACCGGTGCCACAACCGCCGAAAGCATGGGGTCGCGAAGCCCTTCCGCCCGGGCGAAGCTGGCCCGCCGTGCTCCCCGTCTTATCGTGTCGATGTCGTTTGGTCCCAATCGCTGACCACGCGGCGCGCTTTAATTCCACGCTCCGAGATCGCGATCGACGATGGATTGTGCGTCGGCTGAGCCCTGATGGGCCAGGAATATCCAACCGGTCGCCGTGGCGACCGTCGACAGATTTATGCCCTCACGAATCCGGATGGCGATATCCAGTTGACCACGCTCTCCACGAATCACCGTTGGCCCATTCGTCCCCCACACGCACAGGATCGAAACGAGCCTCGTATCGTCGGTAAGCCTTTGCATCACGTCCGAGGCCAGCTTGATGCTGTCGACCCGCCCGAATGCGAACAGGCCAAGCTCGAGGATCGCGGGGCCGAGATCGAATTTTCCGGACTTCTGGTCCTGCACCAGGAAGCCGCTCTGTGCCAGCGTTCCCACATAGCGTGATGCCCGGGTCACGGACATATCGCTGAAACGTGCGACCTCCGAGATCGAGACCGGCCCCTTCATCTGCGTGAAACTGCGGAGAATGGAAAGCCCGGTGGCGAGCGTCCTGCTACCCGCCCCTCGGGGCGGCGGGAGACGGGACTCCCGGAAAAGATTTTTTCCGGCTTCCTGAGGCGCTGCGCCCTGGCATTTCTCCCTCCCGATTTTACGAAGCGCGTCGGTTCGCACCGGCTCTTCACGGCACCACTGTCCCAAGCCAACCACTGCCCCCCGTTGACTTATCCGCTTGCGCCGGACTAGAAGGATATTATCAGAAATAAAAATAATTTATCAAAATATAATAAATAAGGAGCGGCCGCGTCTCCCCCCGGGAAGCGTTCGGCCGAACGAGAAAACGAGGGCACATCCATGAACGCGGCCGACGGCACAGACTTCATTCATACCGGGCCGGGAACTCTCGCGGGCCGCTACCTCCGGAGCTTTTGGCAACCGATCCTGCTGTCCGAAGAGCTCCTACCGGAACGACCGCTGCGCGTTTACGTCATGGGCGAATGGCTGACCGCTTACCGGGGCGCGAGCGGTCGCGCCTACGTGACGGAAGACCGGTGCCCGCACCGCTCTACGCAACTGTCCCTCGGCTGGGTCGAGGGCGACAACCTCCGCTGCTTCTATCATGGCTGGATGTTCGGCCCCGAAGGGCGGTGCGTCGAACAGCCGGCCGAGGGCAACAACACCCTGAAGGACCGGATCAGAATCCTGGCCTGCCCCGTGCGTGAATACATGGGGATGGTGTTCGCCTATCTGGGGGAAGGCGAGGCCCCCGAGTTTCCGTTGCTTCACGGAAATCGACCTCGACCAGGATACGGTCTTCTTCCGGCGCCACGACGTGCCGTGCAACTACTTTCAGCGCATCGAGAACGACCTCGACGAGCTGGCACATCCACTTTGTCCATCGTGTCTCGACCAAGAAGGTTGGGCTCGACGAAATTCCGGAACTCCAGATTTCGGAGACGGAATACGGTGTCCTGCGCAAAGGTGTCCGGATCGACGAAGGCAAGAACGTCACGCGCACCGGACATTTCCTCATGCCCAACATCCTGATGGTGGTGACGCCGGGTCGGCCCGCCCGTCCCGAATGGCAGGTCCACATTGCCTGGCGCGTGCCGGTCGACGACGAGAACATGTGGACGTTCGTCGTCACGGCCCGCAAAGGCAGGGGCGGTGGCCTGCAGCAGCGCCCGCACGTCGAACCCGACCCCATGTACTACACCAACGAGATTCTCGCCGGGCGCATGCGGGTCCAGGACATCGACCCGGACTATCCCGCTCTGTTCAACGTGCAGGATAACGTCGCCCTCGGCGGACAGGGAGCCATCGTCGACCGCTCCCGTGAACAGCTCGGCCGATCGGACAAGGGCGTCGTCTTCATCCGGCGCATCTGGATGCGCGAGCTGCGCGCCCTGGCGGAAGGCAAGCCCATGAAGGCCTGGCGCCGCCCGCCTGAGAACATGCTGGATTACACC
This sequence comes from uncultured Alphaproteobacteria bacterium, assembly GCA_963732875.1. Lineage (GTDB taxonomy): Bacteria > Pseudomonadota > Alphaproteobacteria > SMXQ01 > SMXQ01 > WHSO01. The sequence continues at coordinate 23,265 of CAVTBD010000001.1, forward strand.
TCCAGGGAAATGGGACTGGCGATGTCGTGATCCGACGGTACCGCACACAACAATTCAAACCATAAGACCAAAAACAGAAGGAGACTTCAGATGGAGGCAAGACCTCACGTGTGGCCGTGGCCGCTCTCGCCATTGCGGTAATGATGGGCTTCGCAGGACCCGCCAGCGCCGCGGACCTGCCCAAGGCGACGCAGGACATTCTCGCACATATGAAGCTGAACGCCTCCGTGCTCGACGGCCTTGACCGGGAACTCGCCGTTCCCGAGGCCTGGATCGACGGCGCGAAGAAGGAGGGCGTGGTTCGCATGGTCTCGACCTTCGACACCGCGCAGTACCGCAAGCTGATCCGGCCGTTTCACGAGCGCTACCCGTTCATCAAGGTCGAGTACAACCGGTCGTCCTACCAGCAGCGGGTCACCAACGTCCTCATTTCCTACAAAGAAGGCCGCTACACGACCGACGTCGTCAGCAGCTTCGGCGGCGGCATCGCACTTTTCCGCAAGGCGAATGCCCTGGTGGACCTCAGGAACCTGCCCGGCTACCAGAACATGGACGCCAAATCGCGCAGCCCGGACGGCTTCTGGATCGGCTACCGCCGTCAGTACTTCTGCACTGCCTACAACACCAACCTGGTCAAGAAGGCCGACCTGCCGAAGAAGTGGACCGACATCCTCGACAACCCGGCGTGGCGGAACGGCAACCTCGCCGTCAACAACTTGCCCCAGGTGTGGCTACTGCCGCTGTGGGGCACGTATGGGGAAAGCTATGTCCGGGATTTCGTTTCCCGGCTGTTCGACAACGTCAAGCCGCAGGTCCGCAAGGAAGGCGCCAATGCCATGGTGGGGCTTACCGTCGCCGGTGAATTCCACATGGCCATCCCCGCGTCGGGCGCGCGCACCTACCAGATGCTTCAGAAGGGTGCGCCCATCGGGTTCCACTGTCCGGAACCCGTGCCCACGCTGGTGGCCGGTATGGGCATCGTGCGTGGCAACCCGCACCCCAACGCGTCACGCATACTCGTGAACTGGTTCGTGTCCAAGGAGGGCCAGGCGGCGTTCTATTCGGCGACCTTCTCGCCGCTCGCGCACAAGGACCTGCAGAGGCGCGAATCTTGCTGGCCGGACACTATGAGACCTGAGGGGGCGTCCACGCAATCTCAATCAATATTTGTATCTTTATTACCTATTATATAATCCGCCTGGCGCAAGAGCAGCGGCGAAGGCGAGGAAAAGACTGTTTCCGTCAAGGTCGAGGCCGTCAAGAAGGGGGGCCGTGAGGTCACCTTTATGACCGCCGGCAAGAAGGGGAGCGTCGGCATCAGCGCCCGGAGCACGAAAGTCACGGTCAACGGCAAGCCCGTCCGCCGCACCTCGTTAAAGCCCGGCATGACCTGCGACGTGACCTACCACGGTAACGGTAGCCAGGCGAGCGTGATCGCCTGCAAATAGGCGGCAACCTGTTCCCGCCGTCGCGCTATCTCGCCTATTGAGCGGGCGCGGCGGCGGAAGGATGATCCCGTCCTGACGGGTCGGCAACACCGAGAGATGTCACCATGACCAAGGCAAATACGGATTTCGTGCATGTCGGCCCCGGCACGCCCGCGGGCCGGTGGCTGCGCCGCTTCTGGCAGCCGGTCTATGTCGCCGCACGCCTGGAACCGGGCTGGGCGAAACGCATACAGATCATGGGCGAGCACTTCACGCTCTACCGCGGCGACACAGGCACGGCGCACGTCATCGCAGACCGTTGCCCGCACCGCAAGACGCAGCTCTCGACCGGCTGGATCGAAGGCGACGACATCCGGTGCTTCTACCACGGCTGGAAATTCGCCGGCGATGGCAGATGCCTGGAAACGCCAATGGAGCTCGATGCGGTCAGGCAGAAGGCCTGTATCCGCTCTCATCCCGTCCGGGAATATCTCGGGCTGATCTTCGCTTATCTCGGCGAAGGGGAGCCGCCGGCATTCTCTGAGTTTCCCGAGCTCGAGGAGGACAACGGCTATCCGCTCGCGGTGACGCGCACGGAGCTGAGATACAACTACTTCCAGCGCGTGGAAAATGACCTCGACGAGGCGCACGTGCACTTCGTGCACAAGTATTCGGCCGAGAACACGAACGAGTTCGGGACCCTGCCCGAAGGCTTCCGCGCCGAGGAAACCGACTACGGCATGCTGCGGCTGACGACACGGGACCGCAACGGCAAGAAGGACGTGCGCCGCAAGTACTTCCTCATGCCCAACGTCACGCTGACCTCGCCACCGCCGGCGACCGAGCTGGACATCTGGGCACCGCATCTCGCCTGGCGCGTGCCGATCACGGACGAACTGACCATCAGCTTCGTCGTCACCCGCAAGAAGCCGCGCCCGCCGAGCGTCGCGTCCCGGACGTACCAGCCGGCGCAGGAGATCGTCGACGCCATCCTGGACGGCCGCATGCGCATGCGGGACGTCGACCCCGACCATCCCCGCCTGTTCTTCATACAGGACACCGTCGCGTGCAGCGGCGTGGGCCGCCTGCACGAGGACCGGGAGAACGAAATGCTGGGGCGCTCGGACGCGGCCGTGGCGCTGCTGCGCCGCATCTACGCGCGGGAAATCGAGGCCCTGCAGGAGGGCCGCCTGATCAAGCAATGGTGCCGCCCGCCCGAAAAACTGGTGGTCGGCTTCTTCCCGGCGAGCGCGACGGAATTGCCTTTTCGACTTGCCATCAGGCGCGCAAGGTCGCGCCCACGGTCTTCTCGGCGGCGGCGACGATCTTCTTCGCCACCGCCTCGATCTCGGCCTCGGTGAGGGTCGCCTTGGCGGGCTGGAGCGTCACCGCAACCGCGAGCGACACCTTGCCGTCGGGCACGCCCTTGCCGGCGTAAACGTCGAACAGGTCGACCGCGACGATCAGCGCCTTGTCGGCGCCCCGGATCGCGCGCACCAGCGCTTCCGCCGCCACGCCCGCGTCCACCACGAAGGCGAAGTCGCGCGCGACCGACTGGAACGGCGAGGGTGCGAACGGCGGCCGGGTCTTGCCACCCTTCACCTTCGGTTCCGGAATCGCGTCCAGCATCACCTCGAAGCCGACCACCGGGCCCGTCACGTCCATCGCCGCAAGCACGCCCGGATGGATCTCGCCGAACGCCGCGAGCACGGTCTTGGGTCCGAGCCGGAGCGTGCCCGAGCGGCCGGGGTGGTACCATTCGGGCGCTTCCGTGAAGGTCTGGAGCGAGGCCACCGGGGCGCCGCATTCGGCCAGCGCGGCGAGCGCATCGGCCTTCGCGTCGAACGCATCGACCGCGCGGCGTGGTACGGCCCAGTGGCGCGGACCGGCGGCGCCCGCGCGGATACCGCCCGCCACCAGCGCCTGACCGGCGGGGGTGGCGTCGGCATAGGCCGGGCCGACCTCGAACAGGGCCGCGTCCGGGAAGCCGCGCGCGGCATTGCGCCCGGCGGCCGCGATCAGGGCCGGCAGGGTCGAGGGCCGCATGTCTGTGAGCTCGGATGAAATCGGGTTGAGCAGCTTGAGCTCGGCCGCGCCGCCGCCGAACAGCCGGGCTGCGCGGTCATCCACGAACGAGAAGGTGACCGCCTCCAGCAGCCCGCGCGCGGCGAGCGCCCGCTTGGCGAGCGCGCGGCGGCGCTGGCGCGGGGTCTCGGCGGGCTTGGCGAGCGCCCCGGGGCGCGTGAGCGACACCGACGGAATCGAATCGTAGCCGGCGACGCGCAGCACCTCCTCCACCAAGTCGGCGGGGATCGAGACGTCGGCCCGCCACGACGGCACCCGCACGTCGAGGCCGCCCGCGCCAGGCTTCGCCTCGAAGCCGAGCGCGGTCAGGATCTCGACGATGCGCGCCTCCGGCATGTCGACGCCGCCGCGCCTGTGCACGTCGGCGGGCGCGAAGCGGATCACGGCGTCGCGCACCGGCGCGGCGCCTGCCACCACCAGCTCGGACGCCTCGCCGCCGCAAATCTCCAGTATCAGCTGCGTCGCCGCCTCGATGCCGTCCTCGGCGGACGCCGGATCGACGCCGCGCTCGAAGCGGTAGCGCGCGTCCGATTCGATGCCGAGGCGACGCCCGGTGGCGGCGATGGCGGTGGGCTCGAACCACGCGGATTCGAGCAGCACGTTGACCGTGCCCGCGGTGCAGCCCGACGATTTACCGCCCATGATGCCACCCAAGGACAGTACGCCGTCCGCGTCGGCGATCACCACGGCGCCTTCGCCAAGCTCGTAGTTGCGCCCGTCGAGGGCCGCGAGCGTCTCGCCCGCACGCGAGAACCGCACGGTGAGGTTGCCGGCGATGGTATCGGCGTCGAACACGTGGAGCGGGCGGCAGCGGTCCATCAGCATCAGGTTGGTGATGTCCACCAGCGCCGAGATCGGGCGCAGCCCCACGTCGGTGAGCTTCTTCCGGAGCCAGTCCGGGCTCTCGCAATTCTTCACGCCCCTGATGTAGCGCCCGATGAAATGCGGGCAGGCGACGTTGCCGGCGGGGAAGTCGAGGGCAATCCCGATCGGGCTCTTGAACGTGCCCTTGATCTGAGCCGGTATCATTGGGGCGAGCGTGCCGAGGCCGCGCGCGGCGAGGTCGCGGGCGATGCCGCGTATACCGAGGCAGTCGGCCCGGTTGGGCGTCACCGCGATGTCGATCACCGGCTGGTCGAGGCCGAGCGCGTCCGCCGCCGGGGCACCGATGTGCGCGTCCGCCGCCAGCTCGATGATGCCGGCATGGTCGTCGCCGATCTCGAGCTCGCGCGCCGAGCACATCATCCCGGCCGATTCGACGCCGCGTATCTTGGCCTTGCCAAGCGTCACGTCGAGGCCGGGCACGTAGCTGCCGGGCGCCGCGAACACGCCCCTGAGGCCCGCGCGCGCGTTGGGCGCGCCGCACACCACCTGCACCGTCTCAGTGCCGGTGTTGACCTTGCACACCCTGAGCTTGTCGGCGTCGGGGTGCGGCCCCACCTCGACGATCTCGGCCACCGTGAAGGCGGCGAGCTTCGAGGCGCGGTCGTCGATCCCCTCCACCTCGAGGCCGAGCGCGGTGAGCGCGTTGGCGATCTCGGCGACCGAGGCCTTGGTGTCGAGGTGCTCGGCGAGCCAGGCGGGGGTGAACTTCATCGCGCGAGCCCCCGGGCGAGCGACGGCTGGTCGAGGCAGGCAAAGCCGTAGTGGCGCAGCCAGCGGATGTCGGCGTCGAAGAAGGTCCGCAGGTCAGGGATGCCGTACTTGAGCATGGCGATGCGCTCGACCCCCATGCCGAAGGCGAAGCCCTGCCATTCGTCGGGGTCGAGCCCGCAATTGGCGAGCACGTTGGGATGGACCATGCCGGCGCCGAGAATCTCAAGCCAGCCTTCGCCCGCGCCGATCTTCAACTCGCCACCGCCGCGCGAGCAGCCGATGTCGACCTCGCACGACGGCTCGGTGAACGGGAAATAGCTCGGCCGGAAGCGCAGCGGCAGGTCGTCCACCTCGAAATAGGCGCGACAGAAATCCTCAAGGCAACCCTTGAGGTGGCCCATGTGGGTCGCCCTGTCGATCACCAGCCCCTCGATCTGGTGGAACATGGGCGTGTGGGTCATGTCGGAATCGCAGCGATACGTGCGCCCCGGCGCGATGATGCGGTGCGGCGCCGGCTTGGTCATCATGGTGCGGATCTGCACCGGCGAGGTATGGGTGCGCAGCAGCATCGGGCGCTCGTCGGCGGCGGGCGGCAGATAGAAGGTGTCGTGCATCTGCCGCGCGGGATGGGCTTCCGGTATGTTGAGGGCGGTGAAGTTGTGGAAGTCGTCCTCGATGTCGGGGCCTTCCGCCACCTGGAAGCCCATGTCGCCGAAGATGGCGACGAGCTCGTCCATGGTCTGGCTGATGGGATGGAGGCGGCCGTCCGCCTCGGGCCGCGCCGGCAGGGTGACGTCGATGCGTTCCTCGGCAAGCCTTGAGTTCGAGCGCGGCACGGCCGAGCGCGGCCTTGCGCGCCTCGAGCGCGGTCGCGACCGCGTCCTTGACCGCATTGAGCGCCTGGCCCGCGTCCTTGCGTTGGTCCGCCGGCAGCGCGCCCAGCCCCTTCATGGCCTCGGTGATGGAGCCCTTGCGGCCGAGCGCGGCGACGCGGATCTCCTCCAGCGCGTCGAGGCTCTCCGCCCCGGCGACCGCCTTCAGAATCCCGGCCCTGAGGGTGTCGGCATCGGCCATGATAGTACTGCGCGTCCCTGATTTCGTTTCGTTTTTAATAAGACAAAAGGGGCTGTCGAGACAGCCCCTTCGTCACTTGAACTTTATATTGGCCGGCGTGGGCTGATCGCTTACGCGGCCTGAAGCGCCGCGCGGGCCTGTTCCACGATGGCCGTAAACGCCGCCGGATCGCGCGCGGCGATGTCGGCGAGCACCTTGCGGTCGAGCTCGATGCCCGAACGCTTGATGCCGTTCATCAGCTCCGAATAGGTGAGCCCGTTCTCGCGCGCGCCGGCATTGATGCGGCGGATCCACAGCGAGCGGAACTCGCGCTTCTTGGCCTTGCGGTCGCGGTAGGCGTAGCGCAGGCCCTTCTCGACCTTCTCGATGGCGATACGATAGCAGTCGCTGGCGCGACCGCGGTAGCCGGAGGCGAGATCGAGGATCTTCTTGTGGCGGGCGTGTGTGGTGACGCCCCTCTTGACGCGTGCCATGGGTCTCTTCCTTAGGCGTAGGGGAGGAACTGCTTGATGATGTTGGCGTCGCCCTTGGCCAGGATGAAGGTGCCGCGTGCGGTACGCTTCATCTTCTGGGAGCGCTTGCGCAGGTTGTGGCGCTTGTAGGCCACGTTGCCGCGCACCTTGCCGGTGCCGGTGGTGCGGAAGCGCTTCTTGGCGCCGCTCTTGGACTTCAGCTTCGGCATTGCCGGGAATCCTCGGGATTACGGTCGAAATACGGCCCGCCACCGGCCGGCCCCATGGCCGCCGGGCGGAGCGCAGGGTTATAGCGGGGACCGCCCCGGAATGCAAGGCCCCCCGGGCTGCCCAGGGCCACCCCGGGACGGCCGGGCCCCGGAATCCGCCGCCAAGGCTGTCCCGGCTCTCGACCCCGAATACATCTTGCGCTACAAGAACTTAGGAATCCTCGGGAATCCCGCATGAAATCGTCCCTCCGTTCCGTCCCGGCGGTGGCGCGCGACGCGTTCCGCGCGCTGCGGCTCCGCTATACCTCCCTGCGCCGCACCGTGCGCAACTACGAGACCGGCCTGATCGCCTGCTGCGTGGTGGTGGGGGTCGTGGTCGGCCTCGTGACGGTCGGCCTGCGCGACCTCGTCTATTTCCTGCACCGGCTGGATTTCGCCCTGCCCGGCCACGCCTATCTCAGCGCCCAGACCAGCCTCGACCTCCTGCGGCTGGCCGTGGTGCCGGCGGCGGGCGGACTGTTGCTCGGGCTGTTGACCCTCGCCCTCCGGAAAATCCGGCCCAACGACATCGTCGATCCGGTCGAGGCCAACGCGCTCTACGGCGGCCAGATGTCGCTGCGCGACAGCATGCGGCTCACCGGCTACACGGTGGTGTCCAATGCCTGCGGCGCCTCGGTCGGTATGGAGGCCGGCTACAGCCAGCTCGGCGCCGGCATCTTCTCCGTGGTCGGGCGCTACTTCCACCTGCGCCGCGAGGACCAGCGCATGATGGTGACGGCGGGTGCCGCGGCGGCGATCTCGGCCGCCTTCAACGCGCCGCTGGCCGGCGCCTTCTACGGCTTCGAGCTGATCCACGGCAGCTACACCACGCGGGCGCTCGCCCCGGTCACCGCCGCGTCGCTGGCGGGCGCGCTGGTGGTGCGCCTGCTCGGCACCGACCAGCCGCTGTTCGAGGTCGCCGGTCGCTTCGTGATCCCGCACTGGTACTACCTGCTGTTCGGGCTGCTCGGCATCGCCGCCGCCGGGCTCGGCATCCTCACCATGAAGAGCGCGACCTGGATCGAACGCCTGCTGCGCGCGACCCGCCTGCCCACCTGGCTGCGGCCCGCCGCGGGCGGTGTGATCCTGAGCCTGATCGCGCTCGGCTCGCCCCAGGTGCTCGGCAGCGGCCATGGCGCGATCCAGTGGCACCTCGACACCCAATGGACCTTCACCGCGCTGGCGCTCCTGCTCATGGGCAAGCTGGTGGCCTCGGCGGTCTCGCTCGGCGCCGGTTACCGCGGCGGCCTGTTCTCCTCATCGCTGTTCCTGGGCGCGCTGCTCGGCGCCACCTTCGTGCAGGCCATCGACCTCGCGCTGCCGTCGCTGGTGGACCAGCGTACCGTCTTCATGCTGGTCGGCATGGGCTCGGTCGGCGCGGCGATCATCGGCGCGCCCTTCACCATGGTGTTCCTGGTGCTGGAAGCGACCGGCAGCTTCCCGGTGACGCTCGGCATGCTGGTGGGCGTGGTGCTGGCCGCGACCATCGTGCGGCTCACCTTCGGCTATTCGTTCTCGACCTGGCGCTTCCACCTGCGCGGCCTGCCACTGCGCGGCGGCCACGACATCGGCTGGATCGCCGGCCTGACGGCCGGGCGCCTGATGCGCTCGGACGCGAAGACCGTCCCGGCCGGCATGACCCTCGCCGGCCTGCGCCAGACGGTGCCGCTCGGCAGCAGGAAGTGGGCCTTCGCGGTGGACGATACCGGACGCTACGTCGGCATGATCGACATCGCCGCCGCCCACGACCACGACCTCGACGACGTCGCCGCCAACCTGATCGCGGCCGACCTCGCCACGGGGCGCAGCAGCTACATGCTGCCCGGCGACAACATCCGCACCATCCTTCAGCAGTTCGGCGACGCCCAGGCGGAGACCCTGCCGGTGCTGAGCTCGGAGGCCGAGCCGCGCATCCTCGGCTATCTGACGGAGGCCTTCTGTCTCAAGCGCTATGCCCAGGAGCTGGAACGGCGTCGGCGCGACGAGCTCGGCATGGCCGAGCTCTAGCCTCACGCCATCTTCCGTCAGTAGACGTCGCGCACGTAGCGACCGCTCGCCACCATCTGGTCGACCTCGACCGCGGCGGCGGCGTCCGACATGCCGCCCTCGCGGGCGACGATGGCGCGCAGCGCCCGGTCCACATCCTTGGCCATGCGGCTCGCGTCGCCGCACACGTAGAAATGCGCGCCCCCGGCGAGCCAGTTCCACAGGGCGGCGGCGTTCTCGGCCATGCGGTGCTGGACGTAGAGCTTTTCCTTGCCGTCGCGCGAGAACGCGAGGTCGAGGCGCGTGAGCGTGCCGTCGGCGAGGAAGCCCTCGAGTTCCTCACGATAGAGAAAGTCGGTGGCGCGATGACGGTCGCCGAACAACAGCCAGGCCGGACCGGGGACGCCCGCCGCGCGGCGCTCCTCGAGGAAGGCGCGGAACGGCGCGATGCCGGTGCCGGGACCGACCATGATGACCGGCGTCGCCGGATCGGCTGGCAGGCGGAAGCGCCCGTTGCGCTGGACGTAGACCCGGACCGGGCCGGCGCCGGCGCGATCGGCGAGGTAGGTCGAGCCGATGCCGACGCGGTCGCGCCCGTGGCTCGCGTAGCGCACCGCGGCGACGGTGAGATGGACTTCGCCCGGGTGCGCGCGCGGGCTCGACGAGATCGAGTAGAGCCGGGGCGCGAGACGCGGCAGGATCGCCACCAGGTCCTGGGGCTGGGCGAGCACGCCGGGATAGCGCAGCACCAGGTCGATCACGTCGCGGCCGTAGAGCCAGTCCGCGAGGTCGGCGCTGCGCTCGGGCGCGAGCAGGGCCGAGAGCGTGGCGTCGCCCGCGCGCGCGGCGAACTTGATGACGGTCGGCTGGGTCAGGCGCCCGATCGAGAGCCGACGCGCGAGCGCCGCGCCGAGCGGCAGGGTGCCGTCGAGCGTCACCCGGGCATCCGGGTCAAAGCCGGCCGCGGCGAGCAGCGCCTCCACCATCGCGGGCGGATTTTCGACCACCACGCCGAGCGCGTCGCCGGGCTCGTAGGCGACGCCGGTGCCCTCCAGCGACAGCGCGATGTGGCGCACGTCCTTGTCGGAACCGGGCGCGGTGAGCGGGCGGTTGTCGATCACCGGCGCCGCCACCGGGTTGGCGCGCGTGCCGGGCGCGTCTTCCGGTTCTTCGTCGGGGACCGCCACCACGGCAGGCGGCCCTTTATCGGCGACACCGGCCTCGGCGGCAAACGTCTCCAGCATGGCGTCGCGCCACGGCGCGAACGGCGGGGCGGGGTCGCCATCGACGTCGACACGGGCGGCGAGCCGCCGGGCGCCGAGCGCGGCGAAACGTTGGTCGAGGAACGCGCCGTAGCCGCAGAACTGCAGGTAGTTGGAATCGCCGAGCGCCAGCAACGCATAGGACAGGCCCGCGAGCGGCGCGCCTTCGGCGGCGGCAAGATCGTCGCTCACGCGGCGCGCGCTGTCGGGCGGCTCGCCTTCGCCGTGGGTGGCGGCAATCACCACCGCGTGGCCAAGCGCGCCGAGCTCTTCCAGGGTCAGCGTGCCGATGTCGCGCGCCGTGGCGTCGAAGCCGCGCCCCTTCGCCGCGCGGGCGAACTTGCGCGCGAGCCCCTCGGCGGTGCCGGTCTGGGAGGCGTAGAGCACCGCGAGCGGGACCGCCGGCGCGGGCGCCTCCGCCGCCTCCGGCGGCGTCAGCAGCGCCGCGAGGAAACCCGACAGCCAGGCACGCTGCTCGCGCGTGAACGGCGCGTCGTCGGGGATCAGCGGGATTTCGCGGAGCGGCGCGGGCACGGCCACGTCACGAGGCCTCGCCGGTGGCGATGGCGGCCAGTGCCGCCGCGTCCTGGCGGCCCGCGAAGGCGGCGAAGTCCTCGCCCTGGCGGCGCCCGTCCTTGTAGGCGCCGAGCAGGCGCGCGAGCGCCGCCGGCACCGCGTCGGCGGGCAGGCCCTTGGCGATCTCGCGCGCGAGCGCGCGTCCCTGGTCGGAGCCGCCGCCGAGATAAAGATGGTAGCCCTCGACGGTGCCGCCCTCGCCCGCCACCTGCACGCCGAGCAGCCCGATGTCGCCGATGTAGTGCTGGGCGCAGGAATTGGGGCAGCCGGTGAGGTGGATGTTGACCGGGCTGTCGAGCGCGACCGCGCGGTCGAGGTGCTTGCGGATGGCGAGCGCGTGGCCCTTGGTGTCGGTCATGGCGAACTTGCAGCCGGTGTTGCCGGTGCAGGCCACCAGCCCGGCCGAGGCCGAGCTCGCGCGGATGTCGAAGCCCATCGCCCGGACCTTGCGCTCGACCGTGGAGAGCTTTTCGTCGGGCACGTCGGGCAGGATCACGTTCTGCCACACGGTCAGGCGCAGCTCGCCCGAGCCGCACTCCTCGGCGAGCTCGGCGATCTTGTCCATCTGGGCCGCCGTCATGCGTCCCACGGGAATCGCGATGCCGACGTAGCTCAGGCCCGGCGCCTTCTGGGTATAGACACCGACATGGCCGTGGCGGATGACGGCGCGCGGCGGCAAACAATCCGTGAGAGCGAGCCTTCGCAGCGGAAAGGCGAGCCTGGCCTCGGTCGCGGCCAGGAACGCGTCCATGCCGATGCGGTCGATCAGGAAGCGCAGGCGCGCCTTCTTGCGGTCGGTGCGGTCGCCCCGGTCGGCGAACACCCGGATCATGGCGGCGGCGGCGGCGACGCATTCCTCGGGCGCAACGATGATCCCCGCGTCCTCGGCGAAGAAACGGTGGCCGGTGATGCCCCCCAGCATCACGCGGAACCACACGCCGGGCGCGATGCCCTTGCCGTCGGGCACGCGCACCGCCTGGAAGCCGATGTCGTTGGTGTCGGACACCACGCTGACGCTGCCGCCCGAATCGAACGCCACGTTGAACTTGCGCGGCAGGCCGAACAGGTCGCGGTTGTTGGCGAGGTAGAACTGCAGCCCCTGGGCGAGCGGCCGCACGTCGTAGAGCTCGGCCGGGTCGATGCCGGACGTCGGCGTCGCGGTGATGTTGCGCACGTTGTCGGCGCCGGCCCCGCGCGAGGTGAGCCCGGCGTTGGACAGCGCCATCAGCACGTTGACGATGTCGTGCGGCGCGAATTCGCGCAGCTGCACGTTGCCGCGCGTGGTCACGTCGCCGTAGTCGTTGCCCCAGCGGCGCGCGATCTCGGCGAGCGCGCGCATCTGCACGGCCGTGATTATGTTTCCCGGCACGCGCACGCGCACCATGAACGAGTCCTGCGCCGGCGCTACGTAGAACAGGCCGTGGAACTTGAAGCGGAACACGTCGCCGCCCTCGGGCGGGGTATCGGTGGCGGCGTGGTGCAGGATCTTGTCCCAGATGTCGAGCGGGTTGTGCTCGAGCTTGAGGCGCTCCTCGCGGGTGAGCTCGTCGAGCGGCACGCCGAACGCGGTCTTGCCCTCGGGCGGGCCCGCGAGGTTGGCGGGCGCTGCCCCCGGCTCGTGGGTCAGGCGCCCGTCGGCGCCCTCCCCCACGAACGGCACCATCCCGCGGGCGCGCAGGCCCGCCGCGTAGCCTTCCAGGTACTCCTTCTGCGCCTTGGTGAAGGGCACGATCTCGGCACTCATGGCGTGCCTCCGCCGTTCATGCCGGTTGCCGTCATTCGGCCGGGGACATCCCTGCGGGCACCGCCGGCGCCGGCTGCGGCTTGACCTTGGGCGCCATGCCGCGATGGGTCAGGTAGATGGCGAAGCCGGTGAAGGTGAAGCCGCCGACGATGTTGCCGAGCGTCACCGGGATCTGGTTCCACAGCCACCAGTCGCCGAAGCCGACCTTGGCGCCGAGCAGCATCCCGGTCGGGATCACGAACATGTTGACCACCGAATGCTCGAAGCCTTGCGCGAAGAACACCACGATCGGCAGCCACGCGGCGGCGATCTTGCCGACCGTGGAGGCCGACGTCATGCCCATGACGACGCCGAGGCACACCATCCAGTTGCACAGGATCGCCTTGACGAAGCAGGTCACCAGGCCGGCCATGCCGAGATGCTCGTAGCCCAGCGTCTTGGCCTGCGCGATGGCGATGATTTTGGCCGCGATCGGGTCGGGCGCGCCCGCCGTGCCCATCTTGGAGATGGCGATGGCGTAGAGCCCGGCGTAGATCAGCGCGCCGATCAGGTTGCCGAGAAACACCCAGCTCCAGTTGACGAGCACCTGGAACGGGCTCGCCTTGCCCTCCAGCCAGGCGAGCGGCACCAGGGCGAAGCTGCCGGTGACCAGCTCGAGGCCGAGCAGCACGATCATCACGAAGCCTACCGGGAAGATCACGGCGCCGACGATCGGCTGGTCAGTCTGCACGATGGCGCCGATGGCGAGGCTGGTGGCGAACCCGAGGATCGCGCCCGACAGTGCGCCGCGGATGAGCAGGTCGCGCACCGGCAGGCCGATCTTCTTGATGCCGGCATCGACCATCGTGTCGGCGACCTCGTTTGGCTTCATGTAGTCCATAACACCCCTCCCGCGGGTGGCAGCGCGCCCGCGTCGCATGAGACAGGAACAGTCCTGCCTTCAGGTATTCAAGGGGCGTGCCAGTTCACGGAGGGGACGGTGGCGCGCGGACGGGCGCGGGCGCGCCCGGCATAAACGCGATCCGCGGCGCGGGAACTGCCTCAAAGCGTGCAGCACCCCGTCAAAATTTGTGCAGTGCCCCGAAACGACGGCGCCGGCCCCAAGGGACCGGCGCTGCGAATGCGGAGCGGGAACGCGGGCGCGTCAGAACCTGTTTAGTTTAGAGCAGGATCACGGTTCAGATTGAGTCAACCTGAACCGACCCTGCTCTAGCGCGGCGCGATCACCATGGTCATCTGGCGGCCTTCCATCTTGGGGATCGCCTCGACCTTGGCCTTCTCGTCCATCTCCTGGCGCACCTTGTTGAGCACCGCGAGGCCGAGCTCCTGATGCAGGAACTCGCGGCCGCGGAAGCGGATCGTCACCTTGACCTTGTCGCCCTCGTCCAGGAACTTGTGGATCGCCCTCAGCTTGACGTCGTAGTCGTGCTGGTCGATGCCGGGGCGCATCTTGATTTCCTTGACGTCGATGGTCTTCTGCTTCTTGCGCGCCTCGTTGGCCTTCTTCTGGGCCTGGTACTTGAACTTGCCGTAGTCGAGGATCTTGCAGACCGGCGGATCGGCGCTGGGGGAGACCTCGACCAGGTCGAGGCCGGCGGCTTCGGCCTTGGCAAGCGCCTGGGCGATGGTCACGACGCCGAGCATTTCGCCGTCTTCGCCGACGAGGCGCACGGACGGGACGTGGATCGCTTCGTTCACGCGGGGGCCGCCCTTCGAGGGCGGCTGGGGGGAGGTGGGCCTGGCTATGGAACGCTCTCCATCAGTTGTTGACTGGGCAGTTGTTGAATGGGCAGTCGTTGATACACGGCGGTGGTCGAAAACGGCAGGTGCCGGGACCGGGACGCAAACAGACCCACGCAGGGAGTCCCGGTCCTGAACGGAAACCGGCGATCCCTGAGTATGTTGTCTGTCTTATTTAAGGAGTCTTACCCACTGGTCGCGGTTTGTGAAGGCACCTGCGCCTCTTCGGCAAGTCTAGCGCGCGCTTCATCGAGCGCAAGCGATTCTTGCGCGGTCGAGCCGAGACGGCGCACCGCGACCGTGCGCTGCTCGGCCTCGCGCCGGCCGATCGCGAGGATCACCGGCACTTTGGCGAGGGAATGCTGGCGCACCTTGTAGCCGATCTTTTCGTTGGTGAGGTCGAGCTCGACCCGGAGCCCGGCCGCGCGCAAGGCGTGCGCCACCTCGCGGGCATAGGAATCGCCGTCGTTGGTGATGGTGGCGATGACCACCTGCACCGGCGCGAGCCACAGCGGGAACGCGCCGGCGTAGTGCTCCACCAGGATGCCGATGAAGCGCTCGAACGAGCCCAGGATGGCGCGGTGCAGCATCACCGGGCGGTGGCGTCCGCCGTCCTCGCCGGTATAGGCGGCGTCGAGCCGCTCGGGCAGCACGAAGTCCACCTGCAGCGTGCCGCACTGCCAGTCGCGGCCGATGGCGTCGCGCAGCACGAACTCGAGCTTGGGCCCGTAGAACGCGCCCTCGCCCGGGTTGAGGATGGTCTCGAGCCCGGCGGCGGCGACCGCCTCCTTGAGCGCGCCCTCGGCGCGGTCCCAGATGTCGTCGCTGCCGGCGCGCGTCTCGGGCCGGTCGGAGAACTTCACCACGACTTCCGCAAAGCCGAAGTCCTGGTAGACGGCTGAGCAGCAGGTCGCAGAACGCCTTGGTCTCGGACGTGATCTGGTCCTCGGTGCAGAAGATATGGGCGTCGTCCTGGGTGAAGGCACGCACGCGCATGATGCCGTGCAGCGCGCCCGAGGGCTCGTAGCGGTGGCACGAGCCGAACTCGGCCATGCGCAGCGGCAGGTCGCGGTAGCTCTTGATGCCCTGGCGGAAGATCTGCACGTGGCACGGGCAGTTCATCGGCTTGATGGCGAGCACGCGCTCGCCTTCGCTCTTCTTCGCTTCCTCGGAGCGCGGCGAGGCCGTGAACATGGCGTCGCCGAACTTCTCCCAGTGGCCCGACTGCTCCCACAGCACGCGGTCCACCAGCATCGGCGTCTTGACCTCGACGTAGCCCGAGGCTTCGAGCCGGCCGCGGATGTAGTTCTCGACCGTGCGATAGAGCGTCCAGCCCTTGGGGTGCCAGAACACGCTGCCGACCGCGAGCTCCTGGACGTGGAACAGGTCCATCTCGCGCCCCAAACGACGATGGTCGCGGCGCTCGGCCTCCTCCAGCCGGTGCAGGTAGTCGGCCAGGTCCTTGTCGCTGGCCCAGGCGGTGCCGTAGATGCGCTGCAGCATCTCGTTGCGCGAATCGCCGCGCCAGTAGGCGCCGGCCAGCTTCATCAGCTTGAACGCCTTGCCGAGCTTGCCGGTGGACGGCAGGTGCGGCCCGCGGCACAGGTCGATGAAGTCGCCCTGGCGGTAGAGCGTCACGTCCTCGGCGGCCGGGATCGATTCGATGATCTCGGCCTTGTAGTGCTCGCCCTGGTCCTTGAAGAACTGGACCGCCCGGTCGCGGTTCCACACCTCGCGTTCGATCCCCTCGTCGCGCGCGACGATCTCCTTCATGCGCGCCTCGATCTTCTCGAGGTCCTCGGGCGTGAACGGCTCGGCGCGCGAGAAGTCGTAGTAGAAGCCGTTCTCGATGGCGGGACCGATGGTGACCTGGGTCTCGGGATAGAGCTCCTTGACCGCCTCGGCCATGACATGGGCCGCGTCGTGGCGGATCAGCTCCAGCGCCTCGAGCCCGCTCTTGGGCGTGACGATCTCGATGCGCGCGTCGGCCTCGATCGGGCGCGCGAGGTCCCGCATCACCCCGTCGACCTTGACGGCAAGCGCGGCCTTGGCGAGGCCCGGACCGATGGCGGCCGCGACCTCGGCGCCGGTGGTCCCGCGCGCGACCTTGCGCGAGGAGCCGTCGGGCAGCGTCAGCGTGATCTCAGCCATATCGTCCAAAGCCTTCGAATCCGGGGTTTCACGGGCCGGCGCCGGGCCGCTCCCGGCCGCCGCCGGGGGAGAGTAGCCGCGAGGGCGGCGGTGTCAAGCGGAGGGGGCGGCGGCTCCCGCCGGCCTTATCTCACGCTTCTTCAACAGCATGGCGGTGCGGACCTCATCGACCGTGAGGGCCGAGAGCTCCTGGCGGCGCAGAATCGCCACGGTGCGCGCGGGGCTGCCGGGCGGCACGGCGCGCGCGCCGGGGCCCTCGTAGGGGCCGCGCGGGCGGGTCAGCGCTGGGTCGGTGGCCGACGAATAGAGCACCAGCGACGGGCAGCCGGTGACGCCGATCAGATGCATGGGGCCGGTGTCGTTGCCGACCGCGCCGGCGGCGTCGCGGGCGAGCGACATCACCTCGAGGAGCGGCGAGTTGTCGCACAGGTTGACGATCTCGGGCGCGGCGGCGGCGACCTCGGCGCAGGCGTCGCGCTCGGCGCCGGCGCCCAGCACCACCGGGCGGTAGCCGACCGAAACCAGGCGCCGGGCGAGCTCGCCATATCGGGCCGCAGGCCAACGCTTCTCCGGATGGCCGGCCGAGCCGCCCGGCGCGATCAGCACGTAGGGCGCGCCGTCGTCGAGAAGCCGGTGGCGCGCGACGTCCACCCAGGCCCAGGACAGGTCGAGGGGCGGGTATTCGGATGCCGCGATGCCGGCGATGGCGAGCTGCTCGGCCTGGCGCTCCAGGGTATGGATGAAGTCGCGGCGCGGGTTGTCGTGGAAGTGCGAGCCCGCGGCGATATGGCCCGACCATTCCGGCCTCTGGCGCGCGAACGGCGGGCCCATCAGGCGGAAGTAGCTGCGCGTGCGGTCGGCGGTCTGCAGGTCGTAGACGCGCGCGAAGCCCGCGCCGTTGAGGCGCCGGGCGAGGCGCCACCACGCCAGCGGCCGGGCCATCGAGGGGCGCTCGTCGATCCAGACCTCGTCGAACAGGCCGGTCCGGCGCGCAAGGTCTTCGAGCGGGGCGATGGTCATGAGGGTGAGATGCGCGTCCGCGTGATGGGCGCGGATCGCGGTCATGGCGCGGTACGACAGGATGAAGTCGCCGAGCGCACCGAGCTTGATGACGAGGATGCGGGGACGGTCGTTCACAGATGCCTCGCGGGGGTATCGATCCCCCTCACCCGGTTCCGGCTAGGCTCGCTCGTCGTGCTTTGCACGCCTTCGCGTGACGCCAAGCCTCCACAACCCTCTCCTCCGCAAGCGGGGGCGAGGGGCTTCAAGGGGAAAGCCAATGGATAAGTCCCTCTCCCCCGAATGGGGGAGAGGGTTGCGCAGGGTCGGCACGCAAGCGCCCTACCCGGAGCTGGGTGAGGGGGATTTGACGCCAAGTGCGATAGCATGATCATCGAGTCTCGCGCGGGATCGCGGGGGCGCCTCACGACGCCTGGACGACGTCGTCAGGCGCCGGGGCGGCAGCGGCCTCGAGCACCTCGGTGTAGACCGCGAGGGTCTTCGCGCACATCTGCTCCCGGGTGAAGCGCTCACGGACGGCGCGCATGGCCTCGGCGGCGAGGCGGTGGCGCGCCTCGGCCTTGAGCGTGAGCGCGGCATGAAGCGCGGTGGCGAGGCTTTCCGAGTTGCCCGGGCGGAACAGCCAGCCGGTGCGGCCCTCCTCCACGATCTCGACCGCGCCGCCGTGGGCCGGACCCGCGACCGGGCGGCCCATGGCCATGGCCTCGGCCAGCGTGCGGCCGAACGCCTCGGGCTTGGTCGCGGCCGAGACCACCACGTCGGACAGCATGTAGGCGGCCGGCATGTCGCGACAGTAGTCGACGAAGCGCACCAGGCCCTCGACCTCGCGGTTGCGCGCGAGCGCCGACAGGTGGGCGACGTAGTCGTTGGAGCCAGTATCCACGCCGGGCATCACGCACAGCACGTCGCGCCGGCCGAGGCGCGCGAGACCCTCGATCATCAGCTCGTGGCCCTTCCAGTCCGAGAAGCGCCCCGGCATCATGATGATCTTGCGGTCGTCGGGAAGCTGCCAGCGGGTGGCGAGCTGGATGATGCGCTGCTGGGTCACGTTGTCGGGATCGAACAGGTGCACGTCCACGCCGCGCTGGATCACGCGCAGGCGCGCGGGCTCGACGTGATAGCGCTCGGTGATGTAGCGCGCGATGAATTCCGAGATCGCGATCACGCGCTCGCCGCGCGCCATCACCGCGTTGTAGTAGTGCTTGAGAAACGGCCGCTCGCCGTAGGTGCCGTGGAAGGTGGTGACGAAATGCACCCCGGCGCGTTTGGCCGCGGCCTCGGCGCTCCAGGCGGGCGCGCGCGAGCGCGCGTGGACGATGTCGACGTTGTGCTCGGCGATCAGCGCGGTGATGCGCTCGATGTTGCGGCGCATGACGAACGGGTTCTTGGAGGCAAGCGGCAGCTCGACATGGGTGACGCCGGCGCGCGTCAGCTCGCGCACCATGGGCCCGCCCTGGGAAGCCACCACCGCGCCCCAGCCCGCCTGGGCGAGCGCGGCGGCGATATCGACCGTGCCGCGCTCGACGCCGCCGCCCTCGAGCGAAGGCAGCACCTGGAGGACGACCGGCGGGCGGCCTTCCGGTGCCTCGCGCGCGGTGTTAGGTTGGGCCGCGCCGGCGGACTCGCCGGGGGCGCTGGCGTCGGATGCGCTCATGGGGACGCGGTTATCTCCCAACGCGGACGGATGATGCAAGAAACATTTGAAATTCTACCACGGGGCGGCAAGCCGTCCATCGCCTACCGGCGCATGGCCGGGCCCGAAGGCACGGCGGGCACGGAGGCCCGGCCGGGCCTGGTGTTCATGGGCGGCTTCATGTCCGACATGACCGGCACCAAGGCGGCCTGGCTGGAGGGCTTCGCCGCGCGCGCCGGGCTGCCCTATCTACGCTTCGACTATGCCGGCCACGGTGCCTCCGAGGGCGCGTTCGCCGACGGCACCATCGGCGGCTGGCTCGACGACGCGCTCGACGCGCTGGATCGCCTGACCGAGGGTCCGCAGGTGCTGGTGGGCTCGTCCATGGGCGGCTGGCTCGCGCTGCTGGCCGCGCGCGACCGGCGCGACCGGGTCAAGGGCATCGTCGGCGTCGCCGCCGCACCCGATTTTACCGAGGACCTGATCCATGCCGAACTGTTGGCCACGGACCGCTACACCCTGATGACCGAGGGCGCGGTCGAGCAGGCGAGCGAGTACGGCGAGAGCGCCTACACCATCACCCGCGCGCTGATCGAGGACGGGCGCGAGCACCTGCTCCTGCGAACGCCGATCGCGCTCGACTGCCCGGTGCGCCTGGTGCACGGGCTCGATGACCCGGACGTGCCGTGGCGCACGGCGCTGCGCATCGCGTCCAAGCTCAAGGGCGGCGACGTCACGGTGACCCTGATCAAGGGCGGCGACCACCGCCTGTCGCGGCCCGAGGACCTCGAGCGCATCGCCGCCGCGGTGATGGAGGTGGTGAACGGCGGCGCGGCAGCGGCCTAGGCGGTAGCGTCGTATCAGTCACGTCGCCCCGTCCTTTCGTCAGCTCCACCCTCCACCTCACCCTCCCGCTGCGCGGGTCCCTCCCTCTCCGCCCCCGGGGGCGGAGAGGGTTGCGAAAGGTTGGCGCGGTACGCGCCTACCCCGGAGCTGGGTGAGGTGGGGGCTGCGGTCTCCTTACCCGCCGGCGGCGAGCACCGCCCTAAGCCCTTCCCGATAGGTCGGATAGGTCAGCGTCACGCCGAGCGCCCGCTTAAGGCGGTCGTTGCGCACGCGCTTGTCGTCGGCCCAGAACGTGCGCGCCATCTCGGAAAGCCCGGCGTCGGCGAACGGCACCAGCGGCGGCGGGTCCATGCCGAGCAGGCTCGCGCCGAACGCCACCACCTCGGCCTGGGCCGCCGGCTCGTCGTCGCAGACGTTGAAAATATCGCCCGCGTTGGGCCGCGCCATCGCCGCCGTCAGCACCATGGCGATGTCGTCGACGTGGATGCGCGAGAACAGGTGGCCCGGCTTGTCGATGCACCGCGCGCGCCCGGCGCGGAGCTCGTCGAGCACGCTGCGCCCGGGCCCGTAGATGCCGGCGAGCCGGAACACGTGGACCGGCACGCCGGCGCGGTCGCCAAAGCGCAGCCATTGGAGTTCCGCCTGCACGCGCCGGCGCGTGCGCTCGGCGGTCGGGCGCAGGGCCGAGCCCTCGTCCACCCAGCCGCCGCCGCGGTCGCCGTAGACCCCGGTGGTCGAGAGGTAGCCGATCCAGCGCGGCCGCGCTTGGGCCAGGTCGCGGGCGTGGTGGCGCAGCACCGGATCGCCCGACGCGTCGGGCGGGATCGAAACCAGCACATGGGTCGCGCCATCGAGGGCGCCCTCCCCCATCGGCGCGGTGCCGTCGAACGGGAACGCTTCGACATCGCGCGAGAACAATGCCTCGGCCTTCTCGGGATCGCGCGTGGTACCGGCGACGGTGACGTTCTCCTGCGCCAGCGCGCGGGCCAGCGCCGCGGCCGAGTAGCCGAAGCCGAAGCAGAACAGCCGGTTCGAGGGGGCGAGCGTCATGGCGCGCGATCATAAGGCCGCCCGGCGGTCCCGTGAACCGGCCCTTCAAATTTGCCACCCTGCGGGTGGGCCTTGCGGGCGAGAGGCGTTTGCGCGAAACATGCGCCATGCCGTCGCCCAGGCCCATCCTCGCCGCCCTTGTCCTCGCGCTCGCCGTCGCCGCGTTGCCCGCGCTCGCCGCCACCAAGTCCAAGGCGCCGGCCAAGCCCAAGGTGGACCCCTATACCGCGTGCATGGAGAAGGCCCGCACCGCCCCCGACGAAGCGCTCAAGCAGGCGCAAGCCCTGTGGAAGGCGGGGGCCAAGACGCCGTCGCGGCACTGCGTTGCGACCGCGCTCCTGTCCATGGGGCGCTCGGCCCAGGCCGCCAAGGTGCTCGACGACCTCGTCCACGACCTCAAGGACGCGCCCAAAGACCAGGTGGCCGAGCTCTCGGCCCAGGCCGCGCGCGCCTGGCTCGATGCCGGCAACGCCGCCAAGGCCGAGGCCGCCTTCGGCCGCGCCATCGCGTTCAGCCCCAAGGACGCCGGGCTGCTGGTCGAGCGCGCCATCGCGCGCGGCGCGGCGGGCCGGGACTGGAACGCGCTCGACGACCTCAACCGCGCGGTCGAGCTGGCGCCCAAGGACGCGCTCGCCCGCGTGCTGCGCGGCGCCGCCTACCGGCGCGTGGGCGCGCCCGATCTCGCGCTCGAGAACCTGCAGGCGGCGCTCAGGCTCGCGCCCAACGACGCCGATGCCTGGCTCGAACTGGGCCTGCTGCACCAGAGCCAGGGGCGCAAGACCGAGGCCGAGCAGGCGTTCAACCGCGCCATCGCGCTCGATCCCAGGGGCGCCGCCGGGCGCACCGCGGCGGCGGCGCGGGCGCGCCTGCTGGGCACGTCGCATTAGTGTCTTCGCCCTTGGATCAGAATGTCGTCATGCCCCGGCCCTCGGGACTGCGCGTCATGCGAATGCGTGCTGCGCACGACGCGCGGCCCAAGGACAAGCTTCACGTCCAGGGCATCCATCGAAGCGGCATCTCGACACTAGATCGTCATTCCCGCGAAAGCGGGAATCCAGACGTGGAAATCCATAGGTTGCCAACATGGATCCCCGCCTTCGCGGGGGTGACGATTCGGTTTGGATGACTGCGGCTCGCGCGCAAATCAAAGAGAGCGGGCATTCGCCCGCGGCACGGGAATGACGACAGGGAGTGAGGTGCCCGGCGTCCCTCAGTTGCGCGGCGGCGGCGTCAGCGTCACCCAGGCGCTCAGGATAAGCTTCTCCTGGGTCGTGGCGGCGGCCGGCGCCGCGGACGAACCCACCGCCTCGGCGCGGGCCATGTAGGGCACCGGCCGGGGCGTCACCCCCGGGCCCGGCATGAACTCGACCCGGGCGATGGTCACGGTGCGGCCGGGCCACAGGACCTTGGCGACCTCGACCTCGTTGCGCGCCATGGCGTAGATCTGGCCACGCAGGCTGCGCAGCACCGCCTCGCGCTCGGCCAGGGACGGGGTCGTGTCGATGCTGGCCACCCGGAACGCCTTGCCGGGGCCACTCTCCTTGCGGACGCGCGCCGCCAGCCCGTCGAGGCGGGCCTGCGGCAGGCGCCCCTCGGCGCGAATAGTCCAGCGCGTGGCGCCGGCGGCGTCGCTGCCGCGCTCGAACCGGACGATGCGCCACGGCGCGTTGTCGATGCGCTTGAGCGCCGCCGTCACGTCGCGCCGCACCGCCGCCGGGTCCTGGTCGACCAGGGTGAGCTGGGCGGTGACGGCGACCTCGGCGGTCTCGGTGATGACCCAGTCCTCGGCGGTGAGCATGAGACGGATCTCCTCGGGCAACCGCACGGCCTCGGCGGCGCGGGCGGGACCGGCAAGGCCGGCGCAGACCACAAACGCGACGACGAGGACTTGGGCGAATCGGATCGGGGGCCGGGCCGAAGATAGACGTTTCGGATTCATGGCGGTGTCTCCTTTTCGTCGCTGGAACGCAGCCGGCGCCCCGGGAGTCCCGAAATCGTGACGGTCCAATGTGACAACATCGGGGCGCATCGCCGTCACGCGTCGTCGGGCTTGTTCAGATTGTCCCGCGCGAACGCCTCCCAGTCGCCCTCGGGCGCGATGCATTCGATCGTGGGGTCGGAGGAAAGCCGCATGGAGAGGCCGCCCGCGCGCCACAGCTCGCGCCAGCCGCCCTCGGACGAGAACGCCTTTTCCAGCACGCGCACGCGCATCTTGCGCAGCACGTATTTCGGGATCAGCGCGAAGCCGAAGAAGGCGAGCACGGCGAGCAGCGACAGGCCCCACAGCCAGCCCTTGGTCACGCCGATGTAGGCCGACAGGAACAGGATCAGCGCCACCGGCCCCCAGTTCTCGTAGGCGTTGTAGACCGGCGAGCCCGGCCGGTTGAGGGCGAACAGGCGCGTGCCGAAGTGAATCCAGCCCAGCAGATAGGCGCGGTAGATCAGCTCGTGCGGCGTCTCGTCGCCGGTGCGCGGGCCGAGCTCTTCGAGCGGGGTCTGTTCGGGCTGCTTCTTCGCCATCATCTCCGTCTTTCAATATCCAGGAAGGGGTTCAGAAATCGAGGTCGGCATAGTGCCTGGGCGGCGGCAGGCCGGCGAGGTGGTCGGCGAGCAGCGGCCGGAACGACGGGCGCGACTTGATGCGCGCGTACCAGTCCTTGGCGAGCGGCCAGCGCTCCCACGGCACGTCGCCGATGTAGTCGAGGCACGACAGGTGCGCGGCGGCGGTAATGTCGGCCAGCGACAGGGTCTCGCCGGCAAGCCATTTGCGCCGCTCGACCAGATACGAGATGTAGTCGAGATGCACGGGCAGGTTGGCGTGGCCGGCGCGGATCGCCGCCGAGCTCGGCTCGC
This sequence comes from uncultured Alphaproteobacteria bacterium, assembly GCA_963732875.1. Taxonomy (GTDB): domain Bacteria; phylum Pseudomonadota; class Alphaproteobacteria; order SMXQ01; family SMXQ01; genus WHSO01. The sequence continues at coordinate 47,029 of CAVTBD010000001.1, forward strand.
CGAGCCCGAGGAAGCGCTTCATCATCTTCTCGCCGACCAGGTTGCGCGTCACCTCGCGGTCGAACTTGAGGTCGAACCACAGCGTCAGGCGCCGCACCTCGGCGCGCGCCCGGGCGTCGGCACCGAGCAGGGCCGGCTTGGGATGGAGCTCCTCCAGGTATTCGGCGATGGCGAGCGATTCGGCCAGCACCGGGCCGTCGTCGCCCTCCACCAGCACCGGCACCTGCCCCGCCGGGTTGAGGGCGAGGAACTGGGGCCGGCGCTCCCACACCTTCTCGACCTGCAGCTTGAACTCGAGCCCCTTCTCGTGAAGGACGACCCGAATCTTGCGGCTGAAGGGACAGAGCGCGACGTGATAGAGGAGACGCATGGCGCGGTAATCTAGCCCGGATTTCCCGTAGCGTCACGGGCGGGCGCGGTTTGGGAAACCGGCGCCCCGGCAGGCGCCGATGTCCTCATTCCGCCGGCTTGGGGACACGCAGGTTGTGGCGGCGCACCACCAGCCATACCGGCAGGCCCACGGCGACCGCGGCGATGCCCACCAGCGCGCCGATCCCGGTATAGGCGAGCGCCGCGTGCAGCATGAAGCCGGCGGCGGCACAAAATACCAGCGGCGTGACCGGGTAGAACGGCACGCGGAAGCCCTCCCGCGCCGCGTCCCCACCCCGGTCGCGCGCGCGCAGCACGAACAGCGACAGGGCGGTCAGCAGCAGGAAGAACCAGAACACCGGCGCGGTGTAGTCGACCATGGTGGCGAAGCCCTTGCGCGTCGCGGTGCCGAGCCCGATCAGGGCGAGCGCCAGCACGCCCTGGACGATATGCGCCATGACCGGCCCCTGGGCGCCGGGGTCCCAGCGCCCGAGTGCCACCAGCAGGCGGGTATCGCGCCCCATGGCATAGGCCGAGCGCGCGCCGGTGAAGATGGTCGCGTTCATGGTGGTCGCCGCCGCCACCAGGATCAGCGCCGACAGCACCAAAGCGCCGGGCCGGCCCAGCAGCGCCGCCATGTAGTCGGCGCCGATGGCATCCGAGCGGCCCATGGCGGCCGGACCCAGCACGTGGAGATAGGCGGCGTTGAGCGCGAGGTAAAGCACCGCCACCACGGCGGTCGCGATCACCGCGACCCGCACCATGCTGGTGCGCACGTTCTTGAGCTCGCCGGAGAGGTAGGCGGCCTCGTTCCAGCCGCCGTAGGTGAGCATGACGAAGATCATGGCAAAGCCGAGCCCGGCCATGACGCCGCCGCGCGGCACCGGCGCGGCCTCGGCGGGCGAGACCGGGCCGAGCGCGAAGCCGACCACGGCGGCCACCAGCACCGCCGTCACCAGCAACACGGCGAGGCCATCCTGCACGCGTGCGGAAATGTGCGTGCCGCGCACGTTGAGCGCGGTGAGCGCGATCACCGAGGCGGCGGCATAGAGCGAGGCGCCCCAGGGGCCGAGGTCGAGGAGGCGCTGGGCGTAGTCGCCGAACACGAAGGCGACCGCGGCGATGGCGCCGGTCTGCACCACCGTGAGCCGCGCCCAGGCGAACAGGAAGGCGGTACCGGGGCCGAACGCGCGCCGCAGGAAATGGTACTCGCCGCCGGCGTCGGGATAGCGTGAGGCCAATTCGGCGTAGCACAGCGAACCGATCAGCATGATCGCCGCCCCCGCCACCCAGGCGGCGAGGATCAGCGTGCCCTCGCCGAGGCTGCCCGCCACCAGGGACGGCGCCTTGAACACGCCGATGCCGACCACCATGCCGACCATCAGCGCGACGCCGTCGCGCACGCGCAGGTTGGCGCGCGGTTCCGCCATTGTCGCCTCCTTCCCGATTCCCGATACCGCTAGAGCAAATTCGTGTTTGGGTGAGAGAATCTCCCCCTCACCCAGCTCCGGGTAAGCTCGGCTTCGCCTCGCCAACCCTTCTCAACCCTCTCCCCCCGCCGGGGGGGAGAGGGCAGGGTGAGGGGGGCTGATTCCATCCAACAGAAACATGTCTCAGTTGTCCGCCTTCACCCGGTAGGCCGACCACGGCACGGTCGCGTCCTGGACGCCGCCGGACAGATGCACCGTGCCCTCGATGCGGTCGCCCTTGACCGTACCGACGAAGTCGTGGCGCACGATGCGCTCCTCCATCTCGCCGGTGGCCGAGAATGCGATCCTGTCTCCAGTAATCTTCGCGTCGTGGATGCGCATGTTGTTGAGGTTGACCACCAGCTTGCCGTCGATGTCCTGGAAGTGCTGGCCGATGTGGCCTTCGTACTTCACCGCGCCGTTGAAGTAGGCGGGGTACGACACGGTCCAGTTCCACTGGCCCGCGACGTGGGCCGGCACCACCCAGTAGTAGACGATGTCCTCCTCGCCGCGGGTCTCGGACGGGATCACCGTGGCCTTATCGAAGCGCCAGTCGCCGAGGTGGTAGTCGTGGGAGACGATGCGCGTGCCCGGCTTGAGCGCGAACAGCTTGGGCCGCAGGCGCAGCACCACCTCGGGCAGCAGGTACATGGTGACGATAGTGGCGCGCGAGAAATCTTCCTTGAACAGGTCGCGGACGTAGAATTTGGCGCGCGCGCCGACGCCTTCCTTGGCGGCGCGCGCGTTCGCGACCTTGACCAGGCCTTCGTTGAGATCGACGCCGTAGCCCGACGCGCCGTAGCTCTTGGCGGCGGCGATCACGATGCGCCCGTCGCCCGAGCCGAGGTCGATGACGTAGTCCTTTGGCGTCGGCTTGGCGAACCTGAACATCGCGTCGAGCACCTTGTTGCCCGACGGCACGAACGGCACGTCGAGCTGGTCGGAACGGTTCTCGACCTCGGGCGTGACCTCCTGGGCCGACGGCGCGAGGGGAACGAGAGCGGACGCGAAGACGATGGCGGCGGCGAATATGGCGGCGCGGCGCGCGCGGCACCACGAGACGGTCGCAAACATGGACAGAGCCTCCCGAGAGCCTGATCGGCTCGGATCGGAACGATCCCGAGCCGTAAATCAGGCTCTACACTTTGAATTCAGAGCAGGATTCACGGTTCAGATTGTTTCAATCTGAACCGACCCTGCTCTGGCGAATCGACAGGATCGAACGCACACGCCGCCCGACGGCTTGGGCGGCGGAGCGATCCCGCTCCGCTGTCGCGCCGGTTCGGCCCGGTGCCGGGGGTGTCGTCTCGGAAATGGATTCCGCACGGGGATTGCGGCTTAAATATGACCCAGAGAGGGGGAGAAAAAGGGCGGCGCCATGGGCGCCGCCCTCCTGTCTTCGGCCTGCTTGAGCCCCGCTCAGGCGCGCTCGGCGCCGGCCTGTTCGGCCTGCTCGCGGCTCACCGGGTGCTCCAGGATCGCCAGCATCTCGCGCGGGATCACCTGCCAGAACTTGCCCTTCTCACGGTTCCAGGCATTGAGCAGCCGTTCGGCGAAGCGCGACTGGGTGTTCTCCACGTGCCGCTCGACCAGGCGCTTCAAGCGCTTTTCCCAGTACGGCATCTCGATGCGCTGCCACACCAGGGTCTCGGGGTTGAGGCGTTCCTCGAACGAGCCGTCGGAGTCGTAGACGAACGCCATGCCGCCGGTCATGCCGGCGCCGAAGTTGTCGCCGACCGGGCCGAGGATCACGACCGTGCCGCCGGTCATGTACTCGCAGCCGTTGGAACCGCAGCCTTCCACCACCGCTTCCGCGCCCGAGTTGCGCACGCAGAAACGCTCGCCCGCCTGGCCCGCCGCGAACAGGGAGCCCGCGGTCGCGCCGTAGAGCACGGTATTGCCGACGATGGTGTTCTCGTTGGAGACCAGCGGCGAAGACGCCAGCGGCCGCACCACGATGGTGCCGCCCGACAGGCCCTTGCCGCAGTAGTCGTTGGCATCGCCGAACACCTCGAGCTTGAGGCCCTGCACCGCGAAGGCGCCGAGCGACTGGCCCGCGGTGCCGCGCAGGCGCACCGTCACCTGGCCCGGTTCCAGCTTGTCCATGCCGAAGCGGCGCACGATCGCCGACGACAGCTTGGCGCCGATGGCGCGCTGGGTGTTGCGGACGTTGTACTGGAGCTGCATTTTCTCGCCCACTTCGAGCGCGGGCGCGGCGTCTTCGATCATCTCCGCGTCCAGGGTCTCGGGCACCTCGTTGCGACCCTCGATGGTGCAGAAGCGCGCGAGATGACCAGCGTCGGCCATGGCCAGCAGCGGGTTGAGGTCGAGGTCGTCGAGATGCTCCGAGCCGCGGCTCACCTGGGTCAGCAGGTCGGTGCGGCCGATGACTTCCTTGATGGAACGGGCACCGAGGCCGGCGAGGATCTCGCGCACCTCTTCGGCGATGAAGCTCATCAGGTTGACGATCTTCTCGGGAGTCCCGGTGAACTTCTCGCGCAGCTTGGGCGACTGGGTGCACACGCCGACCGGGCAGGTGTTGGAGTGGCACTGGCGCACCATGATGCAGCCCATGGCGACGAGGCTGATGGTGCCGATGCCGAACTCCTCGGCGCCGAGCAGCGCCGCCATCACCACGTCGCGGCCGGTCTTGAAGCCGCCGTCGACGCGCAGCGTCACGCGGTGGCGCAGCTGGTTGAGCGTCAGCACCTGGTTGACCTCGCTCAACCCCATCTCCCACGGGAGCCCTGCGTACTTGATCGAGCTCTGGGGCGAGGCGCCGGTGCCGCCCGAGTGGCCGGAGATCAGGATGGTGTCGGCCTTGGCCTTGGCGACGCCCGCCGCGATGGTGCCGATGCCGGTCTGGGACACCAGCTTCACGCATACCTTGGCGTCGGGGTTGATCTGCTTCAAGTCGTAGATCAGCTGCGCCAGGTCCTCGATCGAGTAGATGTCGTGGTGCGGCGGCGGCGAGATCAGCGTGATGCCGGGCGTCGAATGACGCAGGCGCGCGATCATCTCGGTCACCTTGATGCCGGGCAGTTGGCCGCCCTCGCCGGGCTTTGCGCCCTGGGCGATCTTGATCTCGAGCTCGCGGCAGTTGTTGAGGTATTCCGCGGTCACGCCGAAGCGGCCCGACGCCACCTGCTTGATGGCGGAGGACGCGTTGTCGCCGTTGGAGCGCGGCCGGTAGCGCGCCGGGTCCTCGCCGCCCTCGCCCGAGTCCGAGCGCGCGCCGATGCGGTTCATGGCGATCGAGAGCGTCTCGTGGGCTTCCGGCGACAGTGCGCCGAGCGAGATGCCGGGCGCGACCAGACGGCGGCGGATGTCGGTGATCGATTCCACCGCCTCGAGGTCGACCGGCGGCATGATCTCCTTGAAGTCGAGCAGGTCGCGCAGGTTCACCGGCGAGCCCGAGCGGGTCATGTCGGAGAAGCGCTTGTAGACGGTATAGCTGTCGCTCGCCACCGCCTCCTGAAGCGTGTGGATCATGTCGCCCGAGAGCGCATGGGCCTCGCCCGAGCGGCGGAACACGTAGAAGCCGCCGACCGGGAGCGTGACGTTGCCGGCCTGGTAGGCGTCGTCGTGCAGGTCGGCCGACTTGCGCTGTATGCCCGACAGCCCGATGCCGGAGATGCGGGACGTCATGCCGGGGAAGTATTCGGCGACCAGCGCGCGGGAAAGCCCCACCGCCTCGAAGTTGTAGCCGCCGCGGTAGGACGACAGCACCGAGATGCCCATCTTCGACATGACCTTGAGCAGGCCCGCGTCCGCCGCCTTCTTGTAGTTATGCACGCAGTCCTCGGGCGTGAGGCCCGGGAACAGGCCGCGCCGGTGGCGGTCCTTGATGGACTCCTCGGCGAGGTAGGCGTTGACCGTGGTCGCGCCGACGCCGATCAGCACGGCGAAGTAATGCACGTCCATGCATTCGCCGGTGCGCACGTTGAGCGAGGTGAAGGTGCGGAGCTGCTGGCGCACGAGGTGGGTATGCACCGCGCCCGCGGCGAGGATCATCGGGATCGCCGTGCGCTTGGGGCCCATGCCCTGGTCGGTCAGGATCACGTGCACGGCACCGCCGCGCACCGCGTCCTCGGCCTCGCGCTGGATGCGGTCGATCGCCTCGCGCAGCGCGCCCTCGCCCTTCGCCACGTCGAAAGTGCAGTCGAGCTCGACGGCGTTGCGGCCCATGTAGTCGCGCATGGCCTGGAACTCGGCGTTGGACAGCACCGGGGTCTCGAGCTGCAGCAGATGGGTCTGCGACTCGTCCTCGTCGAGAATGTTGCCGAGGTTGCCGAGCCGCGTCTTGATGCTCATCTGGTAGTTCTCGCGCAGGCTGTCGATCGGCGGGTTGGTGACCTGCGAGAAGTTCTGGCGGAAGAAGTGATGCAGACCGCGGTAGCGCTCCGACAGCACCGCGAGCGGCGTGTCGTCGCCCATGGAGCCGATCGGCTCCTTGCCGTCCTCCACCATGGGGTGGAGGATCATCTCGAGCTCCTCCATGGTGTAGCCGAGCGCACGCTGGCGCTGGCGCAGCTCGTCGCGCTCGTAGAGCGGCGCCGCTTCCTTCTCGGCGCGGATCAGCGAATCGAGCGGCTTGATGTTGCGGACCCACCTGGAATAGGGGCTGCGTCCGGCGAGCATGTCCTTGAGCTCGGCGTTGGCGTAGAACTTCCCTTCGTGCAGGTCGACGCCGATCATGCCGCCCGGGCCGACGCGGCCCTTGCGGGTGATGTTCGATTCGCTGACCGGCACCATGCCCGATTCCGAGCCGACGATGAGCAGGCCGTCGCGCGTCAGCGTGTAGCGCATCGGGCGCAGGCCGTTGCGGTCCATGCCGGCGATCACCCAGCGGCCGTCGGTGGCGCACACCGCGGCGGGGCCGTCCCACGGCTCCATCACGCAGTTGCAGTAGGAATAGAAGTCCTTGTGGCTGTCGGGCATCAGCGCCTTGTTGGCCCAGGAATCCGGGATCAGCATGGACTTGACCATGGGCGCCGGGCGGCCGGCGCGCGCCAGCACCTCGAACACCGCGTCGAGCGCGGCCGAATCGGACGAGCCCGACTGGATCACCGGCTTGATGTCGGCGATGTGGTCGCCGAACACGTCCGACGCCATGCGCGTCTCGTGGCTCTTCATCCAGTTGGTGTTGCCGCGCAGCGTGTTGATCTCGCCGTTGTGGGCGAGCATGCGGAACGGCTGCGCCAGGCGCCAGTTGGGGAAGGTGTTGGTCGAGTAGCGCTGGTGGATGATCGCGAACGACGAGATGAACCGCTCGTCGAGCAGGTCCGGGTAGAACTGGTCCACCTGCTCGGCGAGGAACAGGCCCTTGTAGATGATCGAGCGGCAGCTCAGCGAGCAGATGTAGAAGTCGGAGATGTATTCCGACAGCACGCGCTTCTCGATGCGCCGGCGGATGACGTAGAGGTCGGTCTCGAACTGGGCCTGGCCGACGCCCGGGTTGGACGCGATCATGATCTGCTCGATCTCGGGCCGCGTGGCGTTGGCCTTGTCGCCGATCACCTCCACGTTCACCGGCACCTGGCGCCAGCCGTAGATGGTGTAGCCGAAGTTCAGGATCTCGCTCTCGACGATGGTGCGGCAGCGCTCGAGCTGGTTGAGGTCGGCCTTGGGCAGGAACACCATGCCGACGCCGAGGCGCCCCGAGCGCGGCTCGTGGCCGGTACGCGCGATGTGCTCCTTGAAGAAGTCCTGGGGGATCTCGACGTGGATGCCGGCGCCGTCGCCGGTCTTGCCGTCGGCGTCCACGGCGCCGCGGTGCCACAGCGCCTTGAGCGCGTTGATGGCGGCCACCACCACCTCGCGGCGCGGCTTGCCGTCGAGTGCCGCGACCAGGCCGACGCCGCAGGCGTCGTGCTCCTGGGACGGATGATAGGCGTGGGCGGCTTCCAGGGTCTCGGCGTTGCGGCGCCACAGGCGCACGCTCTCTTCACCGCTCGTCAGCCCGTTCATCGGCCCATTCATCGGAATATTCTTGTCCATCGCGGGGGTCCCCCTATTCGGCGGCGCTGCGCGCGCCGGCGTGGGCGCGGGTCTCGCACCAGGCATGGATCGCGTCGGCGGCCTGACGGCCGTCGTGGATCGCCCACACCACCAGCGAGGCGCCGCGCACGATGTCGCCGGCGGCGAACACGCCGTCCACGGACGTCATCAGGTTGCGGTAGTTCACCTTGATCGTGCCCCAGCGGGTCACGGTGAGATCGGGCTCGCCGAACAGGGTCGGCAGGTCCTCAGGGTCGAAGCCGAGCGCCTTGATGACGAGATCGGCGTCCTCGGTGAAGCTCGAGCCCTCGATCGGCTCCGGCGTCTGGCGGCCCGACGCGTCGGGCACGCCGAGGTGGATGCGCTGGGAGCGCACGCCCGCGACCTTGCCGTTGCCGAGCATCGCCTCGGGTGCGGCCAGCCACACGAACTCGACGCCTTCCTCCTCGGCGTGGGCTACCTCGCGGCGCGAGCCGGGCATGTTGTCTCGGTCGCGGCGATAGAGGCACTTGACCGACCTGGCGCCCTGGCGCACGGCGGTGCGTACGCAGTCCATGGCGGTGTCGCCGCCGCCGATCACGACCACGCTGCGGCCGTGGGCGTCGAGCGTGCCGTCCTCGAACAGCGGCACCTTGTCGCCGAGGCCCTTGCGGTTGGACGCGGTGAGGTAGTCCATCGCCTGGAAGATGCCCTTGAGGCCGGCGCCCGGCATCTTGAGGTCGCGTGCCTTGTAGACGCCGGTAGCGATCAGCACCGCGTCGTGGCGCTGGCGCAGTTCGGCGAGCGTCGCGTCGCGGCCGACCTCGAAGTCGAGGTGGAAGGTGATGCCGCCGTCGGCCAGCAGCTTCGCGCGCCGCGCGACGATCTCCTTCTCCAGCTTGAAGTTGGGAATGCCGTAGATCAGGAGCCCGCCGACCCGGTCGTAGCGGTCGTAGACGTGGACCGCGTAGCCGCGCCGGCGGAGCTGCTCGGCGGCGGCGAGGCCGGCCGGCCCGGCGCCGATGATGCCGGCCGAGCGGCCGTTCTCGCGCGCGGGCTTGGGCGGCTTGACCCAGCCTTTCTGGAACGCGGTGTCGGTGATGTACTTCTCGACCGCGCCGATCGTGACGGTGCCGTGGCCCGACTGCTCGAGCACGCAGTTGCCTTCGCACAGGCGGTCCTGGGGGCAGATGCGGCCGCACACCTCGGGCATGTTGTTGGTGGCGGCGGAGACCTCGTAGGCCTCCTCGAGCCGGCCCTCGGCGGTCAGCTTGAGCCAGTCCGGGATGTTGTTGGAGACCGGGCAGTGCACCTGGCAGAACGGCACGCCGCATTGGGAACAGCGCGCGGCCTGCTCGGCGGCGCCCTCGTCGGAGAACTTGCCGTAGATCTCGCCGAAGTCGTCGCGGCGCTGGTCGGCGCCGCGCTTGTCGGGCATCTGGCCGGTGCGGCCGATGAACTTGAGCATTTGCTGGGGCATGCCTGCGGTGCCCTTTCCGAACAAAAAGCCTACCTTGACGATCCGGGACCGGCATGGCCCCGGACAACACCCACGGTTTGCGCGCACTGGCCAGCCCCGCCCGCGCGGGGTGGGTAATCATGGCCAAGGTTCCGGCCTTCATCCTGAAGGGGGTGGCGCTCACACGCGTATTCGAGCTCTACATATGGGACAGAGGCCGGAAATGCGAGCGAAAACGTACATAAAGGTCAAATATACTGACCTTTCAAGGCGGGCGAATTGCCCCGGCGGCCATGACATGGCCGTGAAACGCCGATGGCAGGGAAGAAACAGCGGCCATTTAGTACCGTTATGGAACTATCTTGACCGAAACTTTGTGGCCGGTGCGTTGCAACGGGCGCAATATCCTGTGCTATAAGCGGTTTGCGGTAGGTTCCCGGGCCATGGCCCGCGCCATGGGGGGAGGGGCGGACCGCCACCGGCCTGCGCCCGCGGGCTGCCAGCAGAGGGGCCGTTGCGTGAGCGTCACCCAGATCATCGTGGTTTCCCTGGTCCAGGGCATCACGGAATTCCTGCCGATCTCGTCCCAGGCCCACCTTATCCTGGTACCGCGGCTCACCGACTGGTGCAACCCGGGGCTGGCCCTGGACATCGCCGTGCAGGTCGGCGCGCTCGCCGCCGTGATGCTGTACTTCTGGCGCGAGTGCTTCGCCATGGGCCGGGGTGCGCTCAACCTCGTACGCGGCAGGATGACGCGGGAGGGCCGGCTGCTGCTGCTGATCGTGCTGGCGACCCTGCCGGTGCTGGCGGCGGGCTATCTGGTCAAGGAAACCGTGGGCGGCGACTTCCGCAGCCTCACGGTGATCGGCTGGGCGACCCTGATCTGGGGCTTCGGCCTGTGGCTGGCCGACCGCTACGGGCTCCGGGTGCGCCGGGTCGAGCACATGACCTGGGGCTCGGCGCTGACCATCGGCGTGTTCCAGATGCTCGCCCTGGTGCCCGGCACCTCGCGCTCGGGCATCACCATGATCGCCGCGCGCCTGCTCGGTTTCGAACGCACCGACGCGGCGCGCTTCTCAATGCTGATGGCGATTCCGGTGATCGCGGCGGCCGCCATGCTGGCCGGACTCGACATCGCCCGGGCCGGCACCGCCCACCTCACCCGCGAGGCGCTGCTGGCGGGCGCGATCACCTTTGTGTGTGCGCTCGCCGCCATCGCGTTGCTGCTGCGCTGGCTCAGGCGCGCGACTTTCGCGCCGTTCGTGGTCTACCGGATCGTGCTGGGACTGGTGCTGCTGGGCGCGGTCTACGGCTACGGCATCGGCGACGCCGCGCTCACCGCCGCCTGCCCGATGTAAGTTACGCCTGCGACGGCTTGAACCGGCCGGTGGCGCGGAACCGGTCGAGGTAGCCGGGCAGGATCGCCTCGGCCGCGGTCGGGCGAATGCCGAGCGCCTCGAAGCCTTCCCCCGTCACCACGCTGTCGCTGCGCAGCAGCCGCGCCTGGTCGCTGGTCAGCGCCGGCGGCAGGCCGCACCAGGCGACCACGTCGCCCACCCGGCCGATCACGTCGGCGAGCGCCATCGGCAGCGGCATCAGGATACGGTCGCGCCCGGTCACCGCCAGGATCAGCGCCAGCACCTCTCGGAAGCTGTAGACCCTGGGGCCGCCGAGCTCGAAGGTGCGGCCACGCAGCGCCCGCACGGTCAGCGCGCGGAACACCGCCTCCGCCACGTCGGCGACGTAGACCGGCTGGAACCGGTTGTGGCCGCCGCCGAACAGCGGCAGCACCGGGCTCAGGCGGGCGAGCGCGGCGAAGCGGTTGAAGAAATCGTCCTCGGGCCCGAACACCACCGAGGGGCGGAAGATCGTCGCGGCCGGGAACCCCGCCCGCAGCGCCGCTTCACCGGCCGCCTTGGAGATGGCGTAACGGGCCGCGGCATCGGGCGCGGCGCCCACCGCCGAGACGTGCACCAGCGCCCCGGTCCCGGCCGCCGTGGCGGCCTTGGCGATGATGCCGGGTGCCGTGCCGTGCAGGTCGTCGAACCGGGTGCGCCGGGTCTCGTACAGGATCCCGACCAGGTTGACCGCGGCCTCCGAGCCTTCCAGCGCGCGCGCCACCAGGGCGGGATCGCGCACGTCGCAGCGGAGCGGCATGATCTGGCCGACGTTGCCCATGGGCTGGAGCATGGCGGCGGCGCCCGTGTCGCGCACCGCCGCGACCACCCGGCAGCCGGCCGTGGCGAGGCGGCGCACCACATGACGACCGAGGAAGCCGGACGCCCCGAAAACCGTAACCTGGGAAGGAACCATCATGATCTCCCGCGCCGCGGCGCCGTTCACGTTCATACCGGGATGACTGCGCCCTATATTAGATGACGACACCGGGCGTCAAGGAAAGAGCCCCGTGGGGACATCCGGCGCCCTTATCCCCGTTGACTTTGGCGGGGACGAAGTTTATTCAACCCCGCTTGCGACGGCCGGAGCGCGAAGCGTCCCGGCCCCGCCCCCTTCCGGGGGCCAAGCTCCGGATTCCGTGCCCAGGTGGCGGAATTGGTAGACGCGCTAGTTTCAGGTACTAGTGGGCGAAAGCTCGTGGAAGTTCGAGTCTTCTCCTGGGCACCATCTTTCCCCGCCGCGGCGCGGGCGCGAAGGAGCGGTTAGACGACATGGCCGTGCATTTTCACGAAGGCGACCTGCCACGCGACGTGGACCTCGGCCGCGAGATCGCGGTCGACACCGAGACCATGGGTCTGGTGACGGCGCGTGACCGGCTGTGCCTGGTGCAGCTCTCTGCCGGCGACGGCAATGCCCACCTGGTGCGCCTGCCGCAGCAGGCCCGGCCCTACAACGCGCCCCGTCTCGCCGCCCAGCTCGCCGATCCGGGCCGCATCAAGCTGTTCCACTTCGCGCGCTTCGACGTGGCCGCGCTCAAGCATTGGCTCGGCATCGACTGCGCCCCGGTCTACTGCACCAAGATCGCGAGCAAGCTTGCGCGTACCTATACCGACCGCCACGGCCTCGCCGACCTGTGCCGCGAGTTGCTCGGGATCGACCTGTCCAAGCAGCAGCAGTCGTCGAACTGGGGCGCGGCCGAGCTGAGCGACGCGCAGAAGACCTACGCCGCTTCCGACGTGCTGCACCTGCACGCGCTGAAATCGCGCCTCGACGCCATGCTGGCGCGCGAGGGCCGCGCCGCGCTGGCCCAGGCCTGCTTCGACTTCCTGCCCCAGCGCGTGGCCCTCGACCTCGCCGGCTTCGGCGGCGACGACCGCGACGACATCTTCCATCACTGAGCGCCGGAAACCGGGCCGGTGGCCCGTGCAGGCGGCTCATGCACAGGTGCGGCGGTCATCGCGCGGGTATCGGGAACAGGGCCGATCTGCTAGATTTCCGGCGGGTCCGGCGCGCGTGCCGGGACCGCGCCAAAGGAACCGATTCGAGAAACCCGTGAGGCCATGAGCACCGCTTCGAAGCGCAAGAAGTCCCCACCCGCATCCGCCGCCACCGACCGCGGGCTCGTGGTCGCGCGCCGTGTGTTCGAGCTCGAGGCGGCCGGCCTCACCGAGGCCGCGCGCCAGCTCGACGGCGGGTTCGTCGCCGCCCTCGACGCGCTGCTGGCGGTCAAGGGCCGCGTCATCGTCTCGGGCATGGGTAAGAGCGGCCACATCGCGCGCAAGATCGCGGCGACGCTCGCCTCCACCGGCACACCGGCGTTCTTCGTCCATCCCGGCGAGGCGAGCCACGGCGACCTCGGCATGATCATGCGCGACGACGCGGTGATCGCCATCTCCAATTCCGGCACCACGGCGGAGCTGTCCGACATCGTCGCCCATTCCCGGCGCTTCAAGATTCCGCTGATCGCGATCACCGCAGGCGGGTCGAGCCAGCTCGCCGAGGCGGCCGACATCGTGCTCAGCCTGCCGCGCGCGCAGGAAGCCTGCCCCATGGGGCTCGCACCCACCACCTCGACCACCATGACGCTGGCGCTCGGCGATGCCCTCGCGATCGCGCTCCTGGAACGGCGCGGCTTCACCCCCGATGACTTCCAGATGCTGCACCCGGGCGGCCAGCTCGGCCGGCGCCTGCTCAAGATCGCCGACATCATGCACAAGGGCGACGACGTGCCCCGCGCGACGCCGGACGCCACCATGGCGGAGGTGCTGATCACCATGTCCGCCAGGCGCTTCGGCTGCGTCGGCGTGGTCAAGGGCACCCGGCTGGTGGGCGTGATCACCGACGGCGACCTGCGCCGGCACATGGCGCCGGGCCTGCTGGAGCAGCGCGCGCGCGACGTCATGACCACGGCGCCGGTCACGGTCGGCTCGAACCAGCTCGCGGCGGAAGCGCTCGGCATCATGAACGACCGCGCCATTACCGCCCTGTTCGTCGTGGACGGCGGGCGCCTCAACGGCATCCTCCACATTCACGACATCCTGCACGCGGGCATCGCCTGACGTGCCTGCCTCGGCGGAACACGTGTCCGATCCTACCGGTCCCGGCAAGCGAACCCGGCGTATCGGCCAGGGATGGAACCGCAGCCAGACGGTATGGCTGCTCAAGGTCCTGTTGCCCACCGTCGCATTCTCCCTGGTCGCGCTGGTCATCACCTGGTCGCACATCCGCAAGACCGACGGCGCCTTCAAGGTCGGCGTCTCGCTGGTGCAGCCGGAAGACGCGCACAACCTGCGCATGGTGAACGCCCGCTACGCCGGACGCTCGCGCTCGAAGCAGCCCTATCTGGTGACCGCCAGCACCGCGCTCCAGGACCGGCCCAACGCCGACGTCATCCACCTCGTCGATCCCAAGGGCGACATCACCATGAAGAGCGGCGCCTGGGTGGCGCTGACCGCGCCCAAGGGCGATTACCTCCAGGGACGCCAGATGCTCGACCTCGCGGGCGGGGTCACGCTGTTCCACGATTCCGGGCTCGAATTCAACAGCGACACCGCGCACATCGACCTCAAGCAGTCGACCGCCATGGGCACCGATCCGGTCACCGGCCACGGCCCGGCGGCGGACATCACCTCCCAGGGCTTCAAGGTGTTCGATTCGGGACAGCGGGTGATCTTCACCGGCAAGGCGCATCTCACGCTTTACCGCAAGGCAAAGACGCCGACGGCGGCCGAGCGGAACGCGAAACGCAAGGGGATGAAATGATCAGGGTGGGGGAAAGGGCCAAGTGCTTCGCGGTCGCGGTCGCGGTCGCGGCGACTCGTCGCGCTGGCGGGCCCGGCCGAAGCCGTGCAGAGCCTCGGGCTCGGCACCAGCAGCGACAAGCCGATCCAGGTCTATGCCGACAACGGGATCGAATGGGACCAGAACACCCACCGCTACATCGCACGCGGCAACGCCAAGGCGATCCAGGGCACCACCACGGTCTACGGCGACACGCTGATCGCCTATTACGAGGAAATGAAGGGCGGCAGTACCGAGGTCTACCGGCTCGACGCCCTCGGCCATGTGCGCATCCTGTCGCCTACCGAAACCGCCTACGGGCAGAAGGCGGTCTACGACGTGCGCAACGGCGTGCTGGTGATGACCGGCAACAACCTGAAATTCGTGTCCCAGAGCGAAATCATCACGGCGCGCGATTCGCTCGAGTATTACGAGAACAAGAGCCTGGCGGTGGCGCGCGGCAACGCCGTCTCGAAACCCGTGAAGAAGCCGGGAGCACCCCCTTCCAGCAACGACCGCACGGTGCGCGGCGACGTTCTGACGGCGCATTTCGAGGACAACGACAAGGCCGGCGCGTCGAAGGCCGGTACCGGTACCAAGCCGAAGCCGAAGAAAAAGGCGGCAAAGGACGGGGCGTCCGGCAGCGGCAACTCGATCGACCGGCTCGACGCCTACGGCCACGTGGTGGTCACCCGGCCCGGCGAAGTGGCGATCGGCACCCGCGGCGTCTACTTCCCCAAGACCGACATCGCCAACCTGTGGGGGCAGGTCAAGATCACCCGGGCCGACAACCAGCTCAACGGCGAGTTCGCCGAGGTCAACTTCAAGACCGGCATTTCCCGCCTTCTTTCGGGCCGCAAGGCACCGGTCCAGGCCCTGATCGTACCCAAGGAAAAGCCAAAAAATCCGCAGCCGGGCAATTAACTCTTCACTAAAAAGCAAGAATTAGGCCAATAATAGAGGGTCATGACAGCACGGACCCTGAGCCACGCCCCGTCTGCCCCTGCCCCCGTCACCGGGGGCGGCCCCGAACTGGTCCGCGACAATGCCGGCCTCGAGGCGGTCAACCTCGGCAAGCGCTTCAAGAAGCGCCCGGTGCTGCGCGACGTCTCGCTCTCGGTCCAGCGCGGCGAGGTGGTCGGGCTGCTCGGCCCCAACGGCGCCGGCAAGACCACCTGCTTCTACATCATGTGCGGCCTGATCTCCGCCGACTACGGCGCGATCCGCCTCGACGGCAGCGACGTCACGGAACTGCCCATGTACCGCCGCGCCCGTCTCGGCATCGGCTACCTGCCGCAGGAAGCGTCGATCTTCCGCGGCCTCAGCGTCGCCGACAACATCCGCGCGATCCTGGAGGCGATCGAGCCCGACCGGGACAAGCGCGATTCCATGCTCGACGACCTGCTCGCCGAGTTCTCGATTTCCCATCTGCGGCGCACCCCGGCGCTGGCGCTCTCGGGCGGCGAGCGCCGCCGCGTCGAGATCGCGCGCGCGCTCGCGGCCCAGCCCCAGTTCATGCTGCTGGACGAGCCGCTCGCCGGCATCGACCCGGTCGCGCTCGGCGACATCCGCGACCTGGTGCTGCATCTCAAGGACCGCGGCATCGGCGTGCTGATCACCGACCACAACGTGCGCGAGACGCTCGAGGTGGTCGACCGCGCCTACATCATCCACGACGGCCACGTGCTGATGGAAGGCAAGCCGACGGAGATTCTGGCGCACGAAGGCGTGCGCAGGGTCTACCTGGGGGAACGGTTCAGCCTCTAGTAACATCATGCTCTAGGCGTCCCGGTCATGGTTCTCGCTCCCAAACTCGCCCTTCGGCAAACCACGGCGCTCGTGATGACGCCGCAACTGCAGCAGGCCATCAAGCTGCTGCAGCTGTCGAACATGGAACTGTCCAGCTTCGTCGAAGGCGAGATCCAGGAGAACCCGCTGCTCGAGCGGGAAGATCCGGAAGGTGGCTTCGAGGGCACCGAGGCGACGGCCGACGACAGCACGGAGGGCGGCACCGAGGGTGCCGCGGGCGAGGACGGCGAACCGCGCGATACCGCCGATCTGTCCGCCGACGAGCACATGCCCGACGCGGCCGACGCGCCCCTCGATACCGACTACGAGAACGTCTGGACCAACGACGAGCGCGGCGGCGCCGACGAGCGCCCGCCCGAACAGTTCGCCGACTGGGGCGGCGGCGGCGGCGGGGGCTTCGACGGCGAAGGGCCGTCCCTCGAAGAGCGGCTTTCCGGCACCGAGTCCCTGCGCGACCACCTGAGCTTCCAGATCAACGTCGAGATCGCGGCGCCCGCCGACCGACTGATCGCCGCGGCGCTCACCGACGGGCTCGACGACGCCGGCTACCTCACGGTCACGCTGGCCGAAGTGGCCGACCGGCTCGGTATCGACATCACCCGGGTCGAGGCCGTGCTGGCCAAGGTGCAGCGCTTCGATCCGGCCGGCGTCTATGCCCGCGATCTGGCCGAATGCCTGGCGCTCCAGCTGCGTGACCGCGACCGGTTCGATCCCGCCATGGCGGCGCTGATCGCCAATCTCGACGCGCTCGCGCGGCGCGACATCCCCATGCTCAGGCGCGTCTGCCAGGTGAACGACGAGGACCTGTACGAAATGGTGGCCGAGGTGCGCGCGCTCGATCCCAAGCCGGGTATCGCCTTCACCGCCGACGTCGCCCAGGCGGTGGTGCCGGACATCCTGGTGCGCGCGCGTGCCGACGGCGTCTGGCAGCTCGAGCTCAATGCCGACACCCTGCCCCGCGTGCTGGTCAACCAGAGCTACTACGCCGAGGTGCGCGCCGCCGCCCGGACCAAGGCCGAACGCGACTACATCTCCGACCGGATGGCCTCGGCCAACTGGCTGGTGAGGGCCCTGCACCAGCGCGCCACCACGATCCTCAAGGTCGCGAGCGAGATCGTGCGCACCCAGGGCGACTTCTTCTCCAGGGGCGTGCAATACCTGAAGCCGCTCACGCTGCGCGACGTGGCGGACGCCATCGGCATGCACGAATCGACCGTGAGCCGCGTCACCTCGTCCAAGTTCATGGCGACGCCGCGGGGCGTGTTCGAGCTCAAATATTTCTTTACCGCGGCGATCGCGTCGAACAATGGCGCCGATGCCCATTCCGCCGAATCGGTACGTCACCGGATCCGCGCCCTGATCGAGCGAGAAACCCCCAAGTCGGTGTTGTCCGACGACAAGATCGCGTCGATCCTGTCGCGGGAAGGAATCGATATCGCGCGCCGCACGGTCGCGAAATACCGGGAAGCGCTGCACATACCATCATCGTCCCAGCGCCGTCGCGAAAAGGCCATAAGCCTTTAACCCAAGAGATTCTTTGTTATAAATCAATGGGTTGATATTATGCCCCAGTTCTATTGACTTTCGGTGCCGCTGCGACATATGGTGCGCGCACCGCGAACGGCGGGATCGCGATCGCGATCGCCCGAGGTAGCAATACGAGGCGTCGGCGAGGCACCGGCGGCCAGGGCGAAAGCGACAATGGGAAGCCAGAGACGGGGACAATCGAACCCAGTACAGGCACCGGAACCGAGCCGCCTAATTTCCACGGACAGACAAGGCCGCGCGGCACAGATCCAACGAAGGACTTGGCAGTGGATATCAGTGATCTGATCACACCTTCGAGTATCATTCCGAATTTCAAGGTCACCAGCAAGAAACAGGCGCTGCAGGAGCTGGCCCGTCACGGGGCGGAAGCGACCGGCGCCAGCGAGCGTGAGATCTTCGAGATCCTGCTGGAGCGCGAGCGCCTCGGCACCACCGGCGTCGGCGGCGGCGTCGCGATTCCCCATGGCAAGCTGCCCGGCCTCAAACGGCTTTACGGCGTCTTCGCGCGGCTCGAGCAACCGATCGACTTCGACGCCATCGACGAGCAGCCGGTCGACCTGATCTTCCTGCTGCTCGCGCCGGAAACGGCGGGCGCCGACCATCTCAAGGCGCTGGCCCGGATCTCGCGCCAGCTTCGCGACCGCGAGATGTGCGAGAAGCTGCGCGGCTCCGACACGGCCGAAGCGCTCTATTCGCTCCTGACCGAGGTGCCGGCGAGCCACGCCGCCTGAAAGGCTCGGCCGCCGGCGGCAAGCTGACGGCCCCCGAAATGCAAACACCCCGCGCCGGCATCGGCGCGGGGTGTTGCGTTCAACGTTCCGGTTGCGGTGGGATCGGCTACTGCAGGCAGACCGGCTCCATGTCGTGCTGGCGGATCGCCGCGAGGGCGACGTCGCGGTTGCCGAGCACGGCGATCTCCGTGCCGTCCGCGGCATGAATGGAATAGGCGGCATTGCCGTCGATCGTCACGGGCTTGACGTAGGCGACGTACTGCAGCCCGAGGACGGCGAGATCGTGGTCAGACATGACCCGGCTGGTGTGTTCGATCATATTCATGGCATGTTGCCTTTCCGGCTCCTCACCGATTTGGCCAGCCTAACGGGCCAGCCTTAAAATCGCGTTTACGAGACAAAACTGCGGCAAATCCCGGGATTCGGGCCCTTGCAAGGGCCTCAGGCCGGCTTGCCCGCCCGGATCTCTATGTTGCGAACCACCTCCTCCGTTCGGGGGCGGACCAGGTCGACGTGCAACAGCCCCTTGTCGAGGGCGGCGCCCATCACCTGCATCCCATCGGCCAGCATGAAGCGGCGTTGGAACTGGCGCGCCGCGATGCCGCGATGGAGGTAGACCCGTTCGCCGTCGTCGGCCTGGCGGCCGGCGATCAGCAGTTCGTTGTTCTCGACCGTAACCGCAAGCTCGGCCTCGTCGAACCCGGCGACCGCCAGCGAAATCCTGAGGCGATCCGGGGCAAGCGCTTCGACGTTGTAGGGAGGATAGCCGTCCGGCGCGGACTTGGTGATGCGCTCGAGGGCATCCTCAAGCATGTCGAAGCCCAGCATGAAAGGCGCGTTGAAAGCACTGTGACGCGTCATCGGTCTCCTCCCCCGAGGCTCGCGGCCATTGGGTCACGAACGATCGGGCAACAAGCGAGATCGGGCGGCAAGTCGGCCCGGACCCGTGATACGGCGCCCCGAACCGGCACTTGGCCGCAGCGGCCCAACCTGGCGCCGCCATAGCCTAAATGGGGCGAAAAGGCCGGAAATCAAGGGGGCCGGGGTGCTGGATGCATGGCGCAAGCCCTTGGAAAGGCCTATAAAGGCGTCGCAAGAACGGGCCGGGACACCCCGGACCCGGCCGCGCCAACGAGACGGCCCGATACCGACGCGCCATGGAATACCCCGCCTTCCGCTTCATCCTGTTCCTCAACGGCATCCTGCTCATGATCCTGTCCGGCCTCATGGCGATACCGGCGGTCGCCGACGGGGTCACGGGCAACGCCGACTGGCAGGTCTTTGCCGGCTCAGCGGCGGTGACCCTGTTCTCGGGGGTCATGCTGGTACTCGCCAACCGCGGCGGCGTGCCCGACATCGGCCATCGCACCGGCTACCTGCTGACCGTCTCGTGCTGGCTCGTGGTCGCCGCCTTCGGCTCGGTGCCGCTCGCCATGAGCTCGCTCAACCTCTCCATCACCGACGCCTTCTTCGAAACCATGTCCGGGCTCACCACCACCGGCTCGACGGTGCTCAGCGGCCTCGACCACATGGCGCCGGGTCTCCTCTTGTGGCGCTCGCTGCTGCAGTGGATCGGCGGCATCGGCATCGTGGTGATGGCGATCGTGCTGCTGCCGGCCATGCGGATCGGCGGCATGCAGTTGTTCCGCACGGAATCGTCGGACATCTCCGGCAAGGCGGTGCCGCGCATCTATCACTACGCGGTGATCACGGCGCTGGTCTACCTCGGCCTGTCGCTCGCCTGCGCATTCTCCTACCGGATCGCCGGCATGAACTGGTTCGATGCCGTCAACCATGCCATGACCACCATCGCGACTGGCGGCTTGTCCACCAAGGACGCCTCGTTCGGCTACTTCCACTCGGCGCCGATCGAACTGGTGGGGATCGTGTTCATGACCGCGGGCGCGCTGCCGCTGATCCTCTATGCACGCTTCATCATGGAAGGCCGTGACGCGTTCCGGGGAGAGCGCCAGGTCCTGCCGTTCCTTCTCATGCTCGCCGGCGCCATCTTTCTGATGACGGCATGGAACGTCGCGCACAATGACATGCCGCTCGAGACCGCGCTGCGCCAGTCAGCGTTCAACGTCACATCCATACTCACCGATACCGGTTACGCCACCACCGACTTCTCGGCCTGGGGCAGCTTCGCGGTCGGGCTGTTCTTCATCCTGTTCCTGATCGGCGGCTGCGCCGGCTCGACCGCGGGCGGCATCAAGATATTCCGCTGGCGCATCCTGTTCACGGGCGCGAGCCGCCAGCTCCAGCGCATGCTATCGCCCCACCGCGTGCTCGCGGTGCGCTACGGCGACCGGCCGGTGGACGCCGACATGCTGGCGTCCGTGCGCAACTTCTTCTTCGTCTACCTGATGACCTTCCTCGCGCTCTCGCTCGGCTGCATGGCGTCGGGCCTCGACTTCGTCTCCAGCATCAGCGCGGTCGCCCAGGGCATGGCCAACGCCGGGCCGGGGCTCGGACCGATCGTCGGCCCGGCCACCACCTTCGCCGCGATCCCCGCCGTCGCCAAATGGCTGGTGGCGGCCGGCATGCTGCTGGGACGGCTCGAACTGATGACCGTCTACGTCCTGGTGCTGCGCGAGTTCTGGCGGCGCTGACCGTGCCGCGACGAAAAAGGCCCGGACCAATTGTCCGGGCCTTTCCCGTTCAACAACGTGTGCGGTTACTGGCCCGAGGACACCACCTGCCACGCGCCGTCGGGCTGCTGGCACGCGGTGCCGTAGGCCTGCTCGCTTTTCCCCGCGATGGTGACGGTCTGCTGGAACTCCCGGCAGTAGCGCCCGTCGCTCGCGGTGCCGTCGCGCACCGTGGTCACGGCGCCCGACGCGCCGGCGTCGTTCCAGGTGATGGTCTGGCCGACCGGCGCGCTGGTCGCCTGGATCTGGGCCTGCTCGTAGGCGCGCTGCTGGTGCTCGTTCAGGTTGTTGATGATGGCGACCGTGATGGCGGTGAGCGCGAGCCACTTGTAGGCGTCGCTGTCGCGCACGAAGAAGCCGTAGCCGCCGTACCAGTGGCCGTAGGGCCGC
Organism: uncultured Alphaproteobacteria bacterium; assembly: GCA_963732875.1. Lineage (GTDB taxonomy): Bacteria > Pseudomonadota > Alphaproteobacteria > SMXQ01 > SMXQ01 > WHSO01. The sequence continues at coordinate 68,612 of CAVTBD010000001.1, forward strand.
ACCACCACCACGTCGCGGTAGTGCCGTACCCGCCTAGCCGGGACGTAGACCGTGTGGCCGCGCACGATCGGATGGTGGTAGTCGCGGTCGAAGTCGCGGCCATGCTTGCCGCGGTCATGGTCATCGTCGCGCCAGCCGGCGGGCTCGACGTGCTTGCGCGCGGGCGCGGCATGCCTGGCGTCCGCACGGGCCGGAGCGTGGCGGGCGTCGGCATGAGTAGCGCCGTGAGGGGCATCGTCGCGCCACGGGCGGCCGGGCCCGACCGGATCGGCCAGCACCGGGGTCGCCACCAGCGACAGCGCGAGCGAGATCGCGGTGGCCGGGACGAGGATCCTGCGGACGAGCGTGTTGTCGTTTTCCATGGTCGTGCTCCGTCGAGCGGTTGTCGATGATGGAGATATACGCCTGGCGCCCTGAACCGTTCCCGAAGGGATCGTTCAGGCGGGGTTCAGTTTCCAGGCCCGATTCGGGCGGGAAATCGGAAAGGCCCGGACCAGGGTCCGGGCCTTTCCTGACTGGTGGAGCCGAGGGGAATCGAACCCCTGACCTCGTGAATGCCATTCACGCGCTCTCCCAACTGAGCTACGGCCCCGAATTCCGGGGTGGCCGGGCGCCCACGGGGGGCGAACATAGGATTAGCCCGAGCGCCCGCGCAAGGAAAAAAACGGCGCCCGCCGGGGGCGGACGGGAAGGCCCGGGAGGCTCGGGCACGGGTTCTTTGGAACGGGGGCAGGCAGGAAGGACGGAACGGACTGCGGCGGGCGGCGGGACGGGTGGACGCGGGACGGCGGATCAGACCTCCTTCTCGCCGTCGACGTTCTCCATCACCTCGGCGACGTCCTCGTCGTCGCCACCGAGATCGGAGGCGTCCTCGATCATGTCCTCGTCCTCTTCTTCCTCATCATCATCGTCATCGTCATCGATGTCGTCGAGATCATCGAGTTCCTCGTCGTCCTCGATCACGGTTTCCTTCTTGACGACCTCGGGCTTCTTCTTCGGCGCCTCCGGCTTGGGCTCAGGCCGCGCGCGCTTCGGCTTGGCCGCGACCTCGACGAATTCGGCGCCGCATTTCGGGCAGATGATCTGCGGGCGACGCATGTCATAGAATTTCGCGCCGCAATCCTGGCAGGTGCGTTTTAAGCCCCATTCCGGTTTCATCACGAAACCACCTCCAACTGACCGGCGGCGCGGGAACACTGCCCCCGCCGCGCAAGAAACACGTTAGCCAATTGCCATGATCGCCGGGCGCTGTCAAAAGCAAATTTGATGCCCCTGCTACCTGCGTGCCACCCTGCAATTCGGAACGCGCTTCGTCGGACCGCCCGGCGCGACAGGGGGCCGGTCCTGTGCTATGCAAGGGTCGGCCCGAGGCGCGCCTTCCCATAAACCATCCGGTCCGACCGTCCATCCCCCCATGCCCGATGCCGCAACCACCCTTCGCCCCCTGATCGCGCGCCCAAGCGGCGCGCTCACGGGCGACGTGCGCGTGCCCGGCGACAAGTCGATCTCGCACCGCGCGCTGATGATCGGCGCGGTCGCGGTAGGGCGCACGCGCATCGAGGGCCTGCTGGAAGGCGAGGACGTGCTCGCCACCGCCGAATCGCTGCGCCGCATGGGCGTCGGCGTGGCACGGTGCGACGCCGCGACCTACGAGGTCTCGGGCGTCGGCGTCGGCGCGCTCGCCCAGCCCGCGGGCGTGCTCGACATGGGCAACTCGGGCACCGGTGCGCGCCTGCTGGTCGGCCTGATCTCGACCCACCCGCTTGCGGCCCACGTGACCGGCGACGCCTCGCTCTGCAAGCGCCCGATGAACCGGGTGATCGAGCCGCTGTCGAGGATGGGCGCGCGCTTCGACGCGCAGCCGGGCGGCCGCCTGCCGCTGCTGGTCACCGGCGCGCGCCTGCCGGTGCCGATCGAGTACCGCCTGCCGGTGCCGTCCGCCCAGGTCAAGTCGGCGATCATCCTCGCCGGCCTCAACGCGCCCGGCATCACCACCGTGATCGAGCCCGAGGCGACGCGCGACCATACCGAGCTGATGCTGCAGCACTTCGGCGCCGAGCTCCGCATCACCACCGACCGCGACGGCGCCAAGCACATCGCGCTCGCCGGCCAACCGGAACTTACCGGGCGCCGGGTGCTGGTGCCGGGCGATCCGTCCTCGGCCGCCTTCGCCACGGTGGCCGCGCTGGTGGTGCCGGGCTCGGACATCACCATCCGCGGCATCGGCGTCAACCCGCTCAGGGTCGGGCTCTACCAGACGCTTGCCGAGATGGGCGCAGACCTCGAGTTCAGCAACGAGCGCGAGGACGCGGGCGAGCCGGTCGCCGACCTGCGCGTGCGCGCCTCCAGGCTCAAGGGCGTCGCGGTGCCGGCGGAACGCGCGCCCTCGATGATCGACGAATACCCGATCCTCGCCGTCGCCGCCGCCTTCGCCGAGGGCACCACGGCGATGCACGGGCTCGCCGAGCTCCGGGTCAAGGAATCGGACCGGCTCGGCGCCATCACCCGGGGGCTCGAGCAGATCGGCGCCACCGTGCGCGAGGTCGGCGACAGCCTGACCGTGACCGGGCGCGGCGGGATGCTGCCCGGCGGCGGACCGATCACCACCCATTACGACCACCGCATCGCCATGTCGTTCCTGGTCGCGGGGCTCGGCTGCGAGCGCCCGGTGACGGTCGACGACGGGCGCGCCATCGCCACCTCGTTCCCGGGCTTCGCCGAGCTCATGGCCGGGCTCGGCGCCGACATCGGTCCCGCGGACGCGGCGTGAGCGCGAAGCCCGTCGTCATCGCCATCGACGGCCCGGCCGCGTCGGGCAAGGGCACGCTCGCCGACCGGCTGGCCCGGTATTACGGCTTCGCCCGGCTCGATTCCGGCAGGCTCTACCGCGCCACCGCACGCCATCTGCTGGATGCCGGCGGCGACCCGGGGGACGCGGATACCGCCACCCGGGCGGCGGAAAAGGTCAGTGCTACCGACCTTTCCGATCCCGCGCTCGGGCGCGACGAAATCGCGGTCCTGGCCTCGCAAATCTCGGCCTATCCCGGGGTGCGCGCGGCGCTCCTCCAGTTCCAGCGGGACTTCGCCGCCCGTCCGCCGGGCGGCGCGCCGGGGGCCGTGATCGACGGACGCGACATCGGCACGGTGGTATGCCCGAAGGCCGAGGTGAAGCTGTTCATCACGGCCAGCCTGGAGGTGCGCGCCGAGCGCCGCCTTAAGGAGTTGCGGGAAAAGGGCGTTCCCAGTATAAAGGCCCGCGTTTTGCAGGACATGCGTGAGCGCGACGCCCGCGATACCGAGCGGGCCCGATCGCCCCTGAGACGGGCGGAAGACGCTCACCTCGTGGATACCTCCGGCCTGAACGCGGATGAAGCCTTCGACGTCGCCCGTGCGGTGATCGAGGCTACCCTCCGCGACCCGCCGGCCCCGCGCTGAGATTCTGCAGACCAAGTACCCCGTCGCTTCGGGGGCCACGGCCCGGTGCCGCTCGGCCCTTTCCAAAGCAGGGACCCGTCATGGTGACGTGGGAGCGACGCGAAGGACGACACTAGGAGAACCTATGGCAAACGTAAACGCCGGTACGGCCGAGCCGTACTCGACCGGTGAGAATTTCGCCGACCTGCTGGACGAAGCGCTCGCCAGCAACGGCCCCGCCGAGGGCACGGTGCTCAAGGGCACCATCATCGGCATCGAAAACGACGCTGCGGTCATCGACGTCGGCCTGAAGTCGGCCGGACGCGTATCGCTCAAGGAATTCAGCGCGCCCGGCGCCAAGTCCGAGCTCAAGCCGGGCGACGTGGTCGAGGTGTTCCTCGAGCGCTACGAGGACCGCAACGGCGAGACCATGCTGTCGCGCGAGAAGGCGCGGCGCGAGGAGGCCTGGACCCACCTCGAGGAAGCCTACAAGGAGAATGCGCGCGTCAAGGGCTCCATCTTCGGCCGCGTCAAGGGCGGCTTCACGGTGGACCTGTCGGGCGCGGTGGCGTTCCTGCCCGGCTCCCAAGTGGACATCCGACCGATCCGCGACGTCGGCCATCTCATGGGCTCGCCGCAAGAATTCCACATCCTCAAGATGGACCGTTCGCGCGGCAACATCGTCGTATCGCGCCGCGCGGTGCTGGAAGAGTCCCGCGCCGAGGCCCGCTCCGAGCTGGTGGCCAACCTCAAGGAAGGCCAGGTGCTGGAAGGCGTGGTCAAGAACATCACCGACTACGGCGCGTTCATCGACCTCGGCGGCGTCGACGGCCTCTTGCACATCACCGACATCTCGTGGCGGCGTATCAACCACCCGAGCGAGGTGCTGAACGTCGGCGACACCGTGAAGGTGCAGGTGATCCGCTTCAATCCGGAGAACCAGCGCATCAGCCTCGGCATGAAGCAGCTCGAGGCCGACCCGTGGGAAGGCATCGAGCAGAAGTATCCGGTCGGCGCCCGCCTTAAGGGCCGCGTCACCAACATCACCGACTACGGTGCCTTCGTCGAGCTGGAGCCGGGCGTCGAGGCGCTGGTGCACGTTTCCGAGATGAGCTGGACCAAGAAGAACGTCCATCCGGGCAAGATCGTCTCCACCTCCCAGGAGGTCGAGGTGATGGTGCTGGACGTCGATCCGCAGAAGCGCCGCATCTCGCTCGGCCTCAAGCAGTGCCTGGAGAACCCGTGGCACGAGTTCGCCGACAAGTTCCAGTCCGGCACCGAACTCGAGGGCGAGATCAAGAACATCACCGAATTCGGTCTGTTCGTCGGTCTGCCCGGCGACATCGACGGCATGGTCCACCTGTCCGACCTGGACTGGAAGCGCCCCGGCGAGGAAGCGATCCAGGACTACAAGAAGGGCGACATGGTGAAGGTGAAGGTGCTCGACGTCGACGTCGAGAAGGAGCGCATCTCGCTGGGCATCAAGCAGCTCGAGAGCGATCCGTTCGAAGGCAAGGCCGGCGAGCTCAACAAGGGCAGCGTCGTGACCTGCACCGTCACCGCCGTGACCGACAAGGGCATCGAGGTGGACGTGGACGGGGCCCCCGGCTTCATCCGCAAGGCCGACCTCGCCCGCGACCGGTCCGAGCAGCGCACCGACCGCTTCGCCGTGGGCGAGAAGGTCGATGCCAAGGTGACCCAGGTGGACCGCGCCACGCGCAAGATGACGCTTTCCATCAAGGCGCGCGAGTTCGAGGAAGAGAAGCAGGCGATGAAGCAGTACGGGTCCTCGGACTCGGGTGCGAGCCTCGGCGACATCCTCGGCGCCGCCATCCGTGCCAACGCCGAGCGCGCCAAGGATGCGGACTCGGACGAGGAGAAATCCGGGGACTGACGGCCCGCAAAGGCCCGGGGCGGTGCCATCGGCACCGCCCCGTCCCGGTATCCGCAGGACACACTTTCAGGCTGAACCGGCATGTCGCTTTCCTCCGATGCCATGGTCGACCGCAGGAAGCTCAAGCGCCGGCTCGGCGTCTGGCGCATCGTCGCGATCCTGGCCCTGGCCGGACTGGCGCTCGCCCTGCTCGCCCCCCGCGCCAACCTGTTCCCCCGCGACCATATTGCCCGCCTCGACATCCAGGGCATCATCAGCGAAGACCCCTACCGCGACCGGGCGCTCGACCAGATCGCCGCCGACAGCCACGTCCGCGCGCTGATCGTCTACATCAACAGCCCGGGCGGCACCGTGGTCGGGGGCGAAGTGCTGTTCCACAAGCTGCGCGAGGTCGCCCGCCGCAAGCCGGTGGTCGCGGTGATGGGCACCGTGGCGGCATCAGGCGGCTACATGACCGCGCTCGGCGCCGACCGCATCTTCGCCCAGGAAGGCACCATCACCGGCTCGATCGGCGTGATCCTCCAGTCGGCCGACGTGACGGGGCTTCTCAAGAAGCTCGGCATCGAGCCCGAGACCATCAAGTCGGCGCCGCTCAAGGCGGTGCCGAATCCGTTCGAGCCGCTCACCGAGCAGGGCCGCGCCGCCGCCCGCGACGTGGTCATGGACATGTACCAGCAGTTCGTGGGCATGGTGGCCGACCGGCGCGGGCTCACCCCCGCCCAGGCCAAGGCGCTTGCCGACGGACGCATCTTCACCGGCCGCCAGGCGGTCGCCAACAGGCTGGTGGACGCCATCGGCGGGGAGAGCGAGGCCCGGCGCTGGCTGGCCGAGGCCCGCCATGTGCCCCGGAGCCTGCCGGTACGGACCGTCCGGCTCGGCAACGAGACCCACGACATCCTCGACCTGCTCGGGCGTGCAACTGGAAAAGCGTTGTTTTCTGAAAGACTTACACTTGACGGGCTAGTCTCGGTTTGGCACCCTGACCTGAACTGACGCTGCGGCTACCCGGAGGGGGAGGGTGTGGCGCCACGAAGGGGCCCAAGGTGGTCGCCCCGAACCGCAGAGAGAGCCGCATGACCAAATCGGAACTGATTCTGCGCCTGGCCGAGAACAATCCCCATCTCTACCACCGGGATGTGGAGCGCATCGTTTCCGCCATCTTCGACGAGATCACCACCGCGCTTGCCCGCGGTGACCGGGTGGAGTTGCGCGGTTTCGGCGCGTTCTCCGTCAAGCGCCGCGATGCCCGCGTCGGGCGCAACCCGCGCACCGGCGAATCGGTGCGGGTTGCGGAAAAGCACGTACCGTTCTTCAAGACCGGCAAGCAGCTGCGCGAGCGGCTCAACGTGGGCGAGTAGTCCCGCCGCCCCCGCGGGCGGCGCTCCACCGGCGCGGTGACGCCATGAGATACCTGTTCTGGATCATTGCCCTGCCGATCCTGGCGCTGGCAGGGGCGTTCGCCGCCGCGAACCATGCCGCGGTAACCCTCAGCCTGTGGCCGCTGCCCTACGATATGGCCATGCCGACCTATGTCGTCGTGCTGGGCGCCTTCGCGCTGGGATTTCTCCTGGCGGCGCTGTGGATGTGGTTGTCGGGCCTGCCGGTGCGTTTTGCACGCCGCCGCCTCGCCCGCGAGGAGCGCAAGCTCGAGGACGAGAACCACCGCCTGCGCGAGGAGCTGGACGACGTCCGCGCCCGCGCCGCCCATCGCGACGATGCGGATGCGGCACGGCGCCTGATCGTCGCGGGCGGCGATTAGCGCCATTTCCCCCGCGCCTGTTCGCGGGCGCGCTTTCGGGCTATAACCCCGCGACACTAAAGGCCGCCGAAGCCGATCATCATGCCGCCACGCCCCGCCACCAGCGCCGACGCCCTCAAACGGATATTCTGCGCCATCGACACGCCCGAGGCAGCTCGCGCCGAGGCGCTCGCGCGCAAGCTCGCGGGCGCCGTCGGCGGCATCAAGCTCGGGCTTGAGTTCTTCTCGGCGCAAGGCCCCGAGGGCGTGCGCAAGGTCGTTGCGGCGGCGGGCGGCGCCGAGCTGTTCCTCGACCTCAAGTTCCACGACATCCCCAACACGGTGGCCGCCGCGGTGCGCGCCGCCTGCGCGCTCGGCCCGCGCGTCGTCAACGTCCATGCCGCGGGCGGCGAGGCCATGATGAAAGCCGCCCGAGAGGCCGCGCGCGAAGGCGCCACGGCGGCAGGCGTTGCGCCGCCGCTCGTGATCGCGGTCACGGTGCTGACCTCCCTCGACAGCGACGACCTCTCCCGGATGGGCGTGATCGGCGGCAGCGAGGAGCAGGTGGTGCGCCTCGCCACGCTGGCGCGCGAGGCAGGCCTCGACGGCGTGGTGTGCTCGGCGCGCGAGATCGGCCCGATCCGCCGCGCGCTCGGCGACGACTTCATCCTGGTCACGCCCGGCATCCGCCCGGCCGGGGCCGACGTCGCCGACCAGAAGCGGGTGATGACGCCCAAGGACGCGCTCGCCGCCGGCGCCGACTACCTGGTGATCGGCCGCCCCATCACCGGCGCCGGCGATCCCGCGCGGGCCGCGCGCGCGATCGCGTCGGACGCGGTCGCCTGAGCATCCCCATGGCGATCGCGGTCAAGATCTGCGGCATCAATTCCGAAGCGGCGATGGCCGCCGCCGTGAGCCACGGTGCCGCCTACGTCGGGCTGATGTTCTACCCGCACTCGCCGCGCTTCCTCGGCCTCGCCGAGGCGGCCGAGCTGGCGGCGCTCGTGCCCGCCGGCGTGAGGCGGGTCGGCGTGTTCGTGGACGCACCCGAGGACGTGATTGAGGACACGCTCGAGGCGGTGCCGCTGGAGGCGCTCCAGTTCCACGGGCACGAGACAACGGACCAGATCACTTCGGCCCGCGACCGCTTCGGCCTGCCGGTGATCCGCGCGGTCAAGCTCGCCGGGCGCGACGACCTCGCCGCCGCGGCCGCATTTGAGGATGCTGCCGACATGATCCTGTTCGACGCCAAGCCGCCCTCCGGCATGGCTTACGCGCTGCCCGGCGGCAACGCGCTCAGCTTCGACTGGGACCTGCTCGCCGGCTATCGCGGCCGCAAGCCGTGGATCCTGTCGGGCGGCCTGCGCGCCCAAAACCTGGGCGAGGCGGTCGCGGTGACCGGCGCACACATGGTGGACGTATCCTCGGGCGTCGAGACCGCCCCCGGCGTCAAGGACCCCGAGCTGATCGCGGCGTTCCTCGCCGCCGCCCGGGCCATCGACGGGTAGGCGTGGCCGGGCGCGACGCCGTTCTCAACGAGGCGCGCGCGGCGCTGGCGCGCGGGCAGTACGACCGGGCCGCCGATATCCTCAGGCCGCTTGCCGAATCGGACGGCAGTGCGGCTCTGGCGGCGGGGTTGCTGCGTGCCCGCGCGCTGCGCGCGGCCGGCCACATGACCGAGGCGATCGAGGCGCTCCAGCCGGTGCTGGTCCGTGCCGATGCTGCCGGCGACGTCGCGGCGGCTGCGGGCGGGCTCGCCCAGCTCGGGCTCATCTCCCATCGTCTCGGCGCGAAGGACGATGCTGCGACACTATTCGGTCAGGCGCTCACCCTCGATCCCGCCCAGCCCGAGGCGGCGGCGGGGCTTGCCCGTCTCCATGCGGAGGCCGGGGACTTCGATGCCGCCCGCGCGGTGCTCGGCCGCGCGCTCGCGGCAGCACCGGACTCCCCTGAGCTATTGACCGCGCGCGGCACGGTTCTGGCCGACGCTGGCGATCCCGCCCAGGCCGAGGCCGATCTGCGCCGCGCGCTGGCGCGCGCGCCCGACGCCGGGGAGGCGCACTCCAACCTTGGCAACGTGCTGCGCGACAGGGGCCGGCTCGCGGAGGCGCGGGACTGCTACGACCGTGCCCTGGAGCTTTTGCCGGAGGGCGCGCCCGATTATCCCCGCGCCCGGGTCAACCGGGGCGTCGCCTGCCTGATCGCAGGCGATCTGGCCGCGGGCTGGGACGACTACGAATGGCGCCTGCGCCTGCCCGAAGCGCGCGATACGCGTCTGCTGCCGCCGGCGTGGACCGGCGACGATCTTTCCGGGCGCACCGTGCTGCTCTACGCCGAGCAGGGCGTCGGCGACGTGATCATGTTCGCGACGCTGGTGCCTGAGATCGCCGAACAGGCGAAGCGCGTGATCCTGTGGGTGCCGGAACGGCTGCAGGCGCTGCTGGCCCGCTCCCTGCCCGGCTGCACGGTGACGACCGACCCTGGCCCAACCACGCCGTGCCATGAGGCCGACGTCGCCCTCGCGCTGGGATCGCTGCCGCGCCTGCTGCGCCCCGACGCCGACGCCTTTACCGGCACCGGCCCGACCGAACAACAGCCGTTCCTGGTCGCCGATGCCGCCAAGGCTGGCGCGTGGCGCGAACGTCTGAAAGCCGCGACCGGCGGCGCGCCCGCCATCGGCCTTTCCTGGCGCGGCGGCGCGACCCACTGGGACCGCAGCTTGCGCGCGAGCGGCCCCGACGACTGGCGCGAGCTGCTGGCCGCGCCCGGCACGCACTGGGTGCCGCTGCAATACGGCATGACCGAAGACGAGCGCGCGGGCTTCGCCGCGCTAGCGCCCGGCCGGTTCCACGCGTTCGACGGTACCGGCGCCGACCTCGACGGGCTCGCGGCGCTGGCCACCGCGCTCGACCTCGTGATCTCCATGGACAATTCGACGGTACACGTCGCCGCCGCGCTCGGCCGCCCGACCGTTACCTTGGTACCTCACGTACCGACCTGGCGCTGGCAGCTCGACGGCGACCAGAGCCCCTGGTACCCGACCATGATGCTCGCCCGGCAGGCGCCCGGAACCCCTTGGCGAGACGTGATTTCCGGGCTATCGCGGCTGGTCGCGCGGCGGACGGCGTAAGCATTGGCACGGGCAGACCGTGCCGCTATAGTCGCCCCCGCGAAAGAGCCGAGACCTATGAGCAGCGCACCCAACACCTTCCGCACCGGGCCCGACGAGGCCGGCCATTTCGGTATCTTCGGCGGCCGCTTCGTCGCCGAGACCCTGATGCCGCTGATCCTTGAGCTGGAAGAGGCCTACAACGCCGCCAAGGCGGACCCGGCCTTCGCCAAGGAGCTCGACGACTTCCTGACCCATTACGCCGGGCATCCGTCGGCGCTCTATTTCGCCGAGCCGCTGACCGAGCATCTCGGCGGCGCGAAGATCTACTTCAAGCGCGACGAGCTCAACCACACCGGCTCGCACAAGATCAACAACTGCCTCGGCCAGATCCTGCTCGCGCGGCGCATGGGCAAGCAGCGCATCATCGCCGAGACCGGCGCCGGCCAGCACGGTGTCGCGACCGCGACCGTGTGCGCGCGCTTCGGGCTGTCGTGCACCATCTACATGGGTGAGACCGACATCGAGCGCCAGCAGCCCAACGTGTTCCGCATGAAGCTGCTGGGTGCCGAGGTGATTCCGGTCAAGTCCGGCTCGCGCACCCTCAAGGACGCCATGAACGAGGCGCTACGCGACTGGGTCGCCAATGTTGCCGACACCTACTACCTGATCGGCACCGCCGCCGGGCCGCATCCCTATCCCGCCATGGTGCGCGACTTCCAGTCGGTGATCGGGCGCGAAACGCGTGAACAGATCATGGAAGCCGAGGGCCGCCTGCCCGACACGCTGGTCGCGTGCATCGGCGGCGGCTCCAACGCCATCGGCCTGTTTCATCCGTTCCTCGACGACGCGAACGTCGCCATGTACGCGGTCGAGGCCGCGGGCGAAGGCATCGAGACCGGCAGGCATGCCGCTTCCATCTCCGCCGGCAGACCCGGCGTACTGCACGGCAACCGCACCTTCCTGCTGCAGGACGACGACGGCCAGATCACCGAGGCGCACTCGATTTCGGCCGGGCTCGACTATCCTGGCATCGGCCCCGAGCACGCCTGGCTGCACGATACCGGGCGGGTCAATTATGTTTCCGCCACCGACAAGGAAGCCCTCGACGCGTTCGAGCTGTGCGCAAAGCTTGAGGGCATTCTGCCCGCGCTCGAGCCCGCCCATGCGCTCGCCCATGTCATCCGCTTCGCGCCGACCCGGCCGAAGGATCATCTTCTAGTGATGAACATGTGCGGGCGCGGCGACAAGGACGTGTTCTCGGTCGCCAAGTATCTGGGGACCGAGCTGTGACGGCCGCCAAGGACACGGACCGCATCGCCGCGCGCTTCGCCGTGCTTCAGGGCGAAGGCCGCGCTGGTCTCATCACCTTCGTCACCGCCGGCGATCCCGACTTCGACACCTCGCTCGCGCTGGTCGAGGGCCTGCCCGGCGCCGGCGCCGACGTGATCGAGCTCGGCATGCCGTTCTCCGACCCGATGGCGGACGGCCCGGCGATACAGGCCGCCTCCCTGCGCGCGCTCAAGGCCGGTGAGAACATGATCCGGACGCTGGAGCTGGTGCGCCGGTTCCGCGCGCGCGACGACGCGACACCGATCGTGCTGATGGGCTATTACAACCCGATCTACATCTACGGCAACGAACGCTTCCTCGCCGACGCCAGGGCCGCCGGTGTCGACGGGCTGATCGTGGTCGACCTGCCGCCCGAGGAGGACAGCGAGCTGTGCCTGCCGTCTCGCGCGGCCGGGCTCCACTTCATCCGCCTCGCCACGCCCACCACCGACGAGAAGCGCATGGGCCGCGTGCTGCAGAACACCTCGGGCTTCCTCTACTACGTCTCGATCACCGGCATCACCGGCACGCGCGCGGTGGACGCGGGCGACGTCGCCAGCCACCTCGCCCGCCTGCGCAAGCGCACGGAGCTGCCGATCGCGGTCGGCTTCGGCATCAAGACGCCCGAGCAGGCCGCCGCCATCGCGCGGGTCGCCGACGCCGCGGTGGTGGGCTCGGCCCTGGTCGAGCGCGTGCGCGAGGGGCTTGACGCACAAGGGCGCGCAAAGGCAGCCTTGGTCCCCGACGCGCTCGACTACGTCGCGGCGCTCGCGGCAGGCGTACGCGGCGCGCGCAAGACACCGGCAACGGCAGGCTGAACGGCACCATGAACTGGCTCAAGAATTTCGTCCGACCGAAGATCCGCGCACTGGTGCGCAAGGAGAACGTGCCCGAGAACCTGTGGCACAAGTGTCCCGCCTGCGAGCAGATGATCTTCCATCGCGAGCTCGCGGCCAACCTCTACGTCTGCACCCACTGCAACCACCACATGCGGGTCTCCGCCAAGGACCGGCTCGACATGGTGTTCGACGAAGGCAGCTACCAGCTCGTGGAGCTGCCCGAGACCATCGACGACCCCCTGCGCTTCCGCGACCAGAAGCGTTACGGCGACCGCCTCAAGGAAGCGCGCAACAAGACCAAGGTCGGCGACGCGATCCTGGTGGCCCACGGCAAGGTCGGTGGCGTCGGCGCGGTGGTGGCGGCGTTCGACTTTCGGTTCATGGGCGGTTCCATGGGCGTAGCGGTGGGCGAGGGCTTCGTCACGGCGGCGCGTCTCGCCGTGCTGCAGGAGGCGCCGCTGATCGTGTTCCCGTCGTCGGGTGGCGCGCGCATGCAGGAAGGGATTCTGTCGCTGATGCAGATGCCGCGCACCACGGTCGCGGTCGAGGGCTTGCGCGACGCGGGCCTGCCCTATCTGGTGGTGCTGACCGATCCCACCACCGGCGGCGTGTCGGCATCGTTCGCCATGCTGGGCGACATCGCCATCGCCGAACCGGGCGCGATCATCGGCTTCGCCGGCACGCGCGTGATCGAGGACACCATCCGCGAGACCCTGCCCGAGGGCTTCCAGCGCGCCGAGTACCTGCTCGAGCACGGCATGATCGACATGGTGGTGCCGCGCGGCGAGATGCGCGCGACACTGGTGCGCCTGCTCGACCTGTTGCGCAACCCGGCGCCCGCGGGCGACGTGGTGCCCCTGCCCGCCGGTGCCGGCCTCGCCGCCGCCAAGGGCGCGAGGCCCGCCCCTGGCAAGTAGCCGCGTGCTCCGGCGCCTCACGGCGCTGCATCCCAGGACGATCGACCTTTCCCTCGGCCGGATCGAGCGGCTGCTGGCCGCGCTCGGCCATCCCGAACACCGACTGCCGCCGGTGATCCACGTCGCCGGCACCAACGCCAAGGGCTCGGTGGTGGCCTACCTGCGCGCCATGTTCGAGGCATCGGGACAGCGCGTCCACGTCTACACCTCGCCCCACCTGGTGCGCTTCCACGAGCGCATCCGCGTCGCCGGGCGACTGATCACCGAACGCGCTCTCGAACAGGCGCTGACCGAGTGCGAGCGCGCCAATGCGGGCGAGCCAATCACTTTCTTCGAGATCACTACGGCGGCTGCGTTCCTCGCGTTTTCGCGCACCCCCGCCGACGTCACCCTGCTCGAGGTCGGGCTCGGCGGCAGGCTCGACGCCACGAATGTGATTACCCGCCCGCGCGTCACCGCGATCACGCCCATCGCCATGGACCACCAGCATTTCCTCGGCGACACGCGCGCCGCCATCGCCGGCGAGAAGGCGGGAATCCTCAAGCGGGCCGTGCCCTGCGTGGTCGGACCCCAGGATGCCGTGGCCGCGCGCGTGATCGCCCAAGCGGCACGCAAAACCGGCACGCCGCTGATCCGGCTCGGCACGGAATTCCGTGTCACCCGCGCCCGCGACGGGGCGCTGCGTTACCGCGACGGCGACGGCACTATCCGCTTTCCCGCCCCGGCGCTCGCCGGTGCGCACCAATACGCCAATGCCGCGACTGCGATCGCCGATCGCCCGCGCGTTCGGACGCGGCGCGCCCGGCGACGATGCGATCGCGCGAGGGCTGACGGAGGTGGACTGGCCGGCACGGCTGCAACGCCTCGGCGCGGGCCGGCTCACCGCGCCGCTCGCCGCGCGCGGCTTCGAGGTCTGGCTCGACGGCGGGCATAATCCCCACGCCGCCCGCGCGCTGGCACGGACGCTCGCCGGTTGGGACGCCGGGGCGCGGCGACCGCTCTATCTCGTCACGGGCATGATCGAGAGCAAGGATCCGAAGGGGTTTTTCAGGGCCCTGACGCCGCGCGTGACAGCCGCCTGGTGCGTGCCGGTGCCGGGCGAACATGCCGCCATCGCCGCCGATGTGCTCACGCGCACTGCGCGGGACGCAGGTTTGCGGGCGCGCGCCGCGGCATCCCTCGAGGCCGCCCTCGAGGCCGTCGCCCGGCGCCGGCCGGGACGCGTCCTGATCGCAGGCTCGCTCTACCTCGCCGGCGCCGTGCTGGCGGCCGAGGGCCGCGCCGCCAAGCCGCGCTGAACCGGAGCCCGGCTTCCCATCCGTAAAAAATGGAACCGGCGCGGACCCCGAAGGGCCGCGCCGGCTCGATCATATCCGCCGCGCAGACGCGCAGGGCGGGCAATGAAGCGTGACTACTCGTTGTCGCCGGAGTCTTCGCTCGGAGTGAGCGGGTTGTCCCCCTCGTTATCGCCGGGGTAGGCCGAGGCGTCGTCCTGATAGATCGCCTTGGCGGCGTCATTGGTGACGGCCGCGAAAGCCGGGGTGGAAAGGGCGACGAGAACCGTCATCACGGTCATCAGCGTCTTGGTCATCTGTGTCTCCATAGGAGTGTTGCGGCGGTTCTCCCGTCGCTTCCGGCCGGCAGGGCCGCGTCGGATTTCCACAAAATACGCGCCACAGTAAAAAAATCAATTCAACAAACGATGTTCACGGAGATTTGAAGTAGATCATACATTTATGCAACAGCTTACATCGAAAATGCGTGATATTTATTGAGAAGATCTCGTGCCATTATTTAAACAAACTGTGGCGTGATTTGGACAAACGGGCCGCCCCCCGGAATCGAAAGGCCCCGCCGATCGGGCGGGGCCTCGTGACAGCGGATGGACGCGGCCGGTCAGATCACCGACTCGACCCATTCCATCAGGGCGCTCTTGGGCGCGGTGCCGACCTTGGTGCCGGCCACCTGGCCGTTCTTGAACAGGATCAGCGTGGGGATGCCGCGCACGCCGTACTTGGACGGGGTCTGTGGATTGTTGTCGATGTTGACCTTGGCAATGGTGAGACGGCCGCCGAACTCCTTCGCCATCTCCTCGAGCACCGGGGCGATCTGCTTGCACGGACCGCACCACTCGGCCCAGAAATCCACCAGCACCGGCCCCGGCGCGCTGAGCACATCCTTGTCGAAGCTGGCGTCGGTCACTTGCGTCAAACTCATGGTCTTCCCCTATGTGCTGTTATGGAACTCCGGCCACGTCGGCGGCGAGTCTAGAGGGGCGCGGGAGGCGAGGTCAAGCAAGCCCACCGGGCCATCGAAGTGCTTGGATATGGTGGCTTTTGCAGCGTCAGCAAGGGCCCGAAATGGAACCGGCGCGACCCTATGTCGCGCCGGCTCGTAACAGGCTGGCGGGTGGTGGAACATCATCGCGGGGAAACGGTCCGCCTCCCGATCACCACCCGTGCGCCGGTGCGATCGGTCTAGTCGCCGCCGCCGCCGCCGCCACCCTCACCCTCGCCGGAGGGCTGCTCCGGCTGGGCAGCGCCCTCGTCCTGGTGAACGGTGCCCTGATGATCGCCGGTGATCGCCGCGAAGGCGGGCGTGCTCATCGCGAAAAGGACGGCAAGCGCCGCCGCAATTTTCTTGCTCATGACGTGCTCCTTGGGGTTCTGGTTGCACCGCTCTTCGCGGTGCGTCCGGCAGCGAACTGTCGCGCCGAACGTGAAAAACTCTACGCGCTCCCCTTAAAAGGGCAAAATGAACAATTATGATTTGTTTATGGTTATTTTGTGGAACGGCCATAATTTATGTAAATTCTTGAGTTTTTACATAAGAAGTAAAATATACGTTATGTAAATACCCTATGTCTTTTTAGGTCCCGACCTGCGCACCATCGAGCATGGCATCGGGCAAGGCGATCAGCCGGGGACCGGCGGTGAACACCAGGGCGCAGTGCACCGGCCGGTCCGGGAACACCCGGCGCAGGGCGGCGCGGTAAAGTGCCATCTGGCGCAGGTAGGCGGGCGCGACCGCGGCGGCATCCGCGGGCACCGGGCGCGCGGTCTTGTAGTCCACCACGAGGACGGCATCGTCGGTCACCACCAGCCGGTCGATCTGTCCGGAGACCACGGCGCCGTCGACCGCGCCGGTGATCGGCACCTCGGCGAGGCTGCCCGGGGCGAACAGCGCGGCGAACGCGGGATCAATGAGCAGTGCCAGGGTTTCCGAGGCGATCTCGTTACGTGCCGCCTCGTCGAGGCCGAGCGACGGCCGTGACAGGAAACGCGCGGCCGCTGCGGCACGCCGCTCGGGCGCGAGCCCCGGCAGCAACTCCAGGAGCCCGTGCACCAGCCGGCCCTTGAGGAAGCGCGCGGCGCCATCGCCCGCCATCGGGCTCACCACCGGCGGCTCCTCATCCGTCTGCGACGGCGCGAGCGGGCGCGCCGCCGCCGCCTCGGGCGCGGCCGGCCGCCGGTCCCAGGGCTCCGGCACAGCCGCCATCACGCCGCCCACATCCGTCCGGTCTGTGCGGTCAGGATCTGCATCGTCCGCCTGCGGCCGGGCGAAGCGCAGGCCCTCGCCGTCCGTGCCGGTCGCCGGATCGGCAAAGGCGAAGGTCTCGGTTTCCGGCAAGGCTTCCAGGCCGCGCTTCACCAGCTCGTACCAGCAATCGGCGGGCGGGCGGGTGCGGCCGTGCCAGCCGGTCACATAGAGCGCGTCTTCGGCCCGCGTCAGCGCGACGTAGAGCAGCCGGTGGTATTCCTCCGTCTGCGCTTGAGTAGCAGCCTCGCGCAGGTCGGCGGCCACCGGGGCAAGGTCGCGCACCGCCGGCGTCCACAGCGGCAGCTCGGCGCCGTCGCCTGCGTCGCACCAGTAGGGGCCTTCGACCGCGCGCGGGCGCGACATGGTGTCAGGCAGGATCACCACCGGCGCCTGCAGTCCCTTGGCGCCGTGGACCGTCATGATCCGCACCTCGTCGCGCGTCGCCTGCTCGAGGTCGCGCTTGATGTCCGACTGGCCGCCCTCGAACCAGTCGAGGAAGCCCTGCAGCGTCGGCGCGTTCACCCGCTCGAACGCAAGCGCCAGCTCAAGGAACTCGTTGACCGGATCCTCGGCCTCGGCGCCGAGCCGCGCGATCAGGCGGGCGCGGCCGTCGTCCTCGTCGAGCACGGCGGAGAACAGCTCGAACGGGCGCGTGAAGTCGGTGCGCGCGAGCAGCCCGGCAAGCCAGTCGCGCGCGGCGAGCCAGCGCGGCTTCTCGCCCGCGCGCGCGTTCAGCGCCGCCCACAGGGAGCCCTTGCGCCCGGGTGCCAGCGCCATCAGGTCGTCGTCGTCGAGCCCCGCGTAGGGCCCCTTGAGCACGCAGGCGAGCGTGTAGTCGTCGTCGGGCAGCAGCAGGAAGCGGCCGAGCGCGACCAGGTCCTGCACCGCGAGCTCCTCGGCCAGCTTCATGCGGTCGACCCCGGCGACGCCGATGCCGAGGCGCTTGAGCGCGCGCACCAGCCCGTCCACCAGGCGCGTGCGGGTGCGCACCAGCACCAGCACGTCGCCCGCCCGGAGCGTGCGCCCGCGCGAGGGCAGCGGCATGGTATCGATCCAGGAGTCGATCCGTGCCGCGATCAGGCGCGCGAGCCGGGCATCGGCCGCGCCGCCGGTCTCGGCCTCGGGCTGTGGCGACCACGGCTGCGCCGGCTCTTCATCCTCGGGTGCCAGCGCCGGCCATAGCTCGACCATGCCGCCCTGCCCCAGGCGCTGGGTGACGTGGCGGATCGCCTGTTCGGCATCGGCCAGCCCATCACGCGCCGGTGCGGCGGCGAACACGCTATCGACGGTCTCCAGCACCGCCGCCGTCGAGCGGAACGAGTGGTGCAGCTCCACGTCGCGAAACTCGGCGCCGGCGGCATCGACGCGCGCGCGGTACTCGCCGCGCATCTCGGCGAAGCCGCGCGGGTCGGCGCGCTGGAACGAATAGATCGACTGCTTGGCGTCGCCGACCGCGAACACGGTGCGCGCCAGCTCCGCCTCGTCGGCGCGCCGGTCCTCGCGCGCGCCGAGCCCGGCGAAGAACTCGCCGGTGAGGCGACGGATCACCTCCCACTGGTCGGGGCTGGTGTCCTGGGCCTCGTCCACCAGCACGTGGTCGATGCCGCCGTCGAGCTTGTAGAGCACCCAGGCCGTCGACTCGCGCGTCGACAGCAGATCGCGCGTGTGCAGGATCAGGTCGTCGTAGTCGAGGCGCGCCGCCGCCTGCTTGCGCGCGCCATAGGCATCGATCAGCGCGGCACCGACGGTCAGCGCGGCGATCGAGGCGCGCGCGGTGCGGATCGCGCGCCGCCGCGCCTCCACCGCCAGCAGCCGTTCGGCCTCGGCCTGCATGGCCGCGAGCAGCCGCTCGGGATCGCCTGCCTTCTTGAGAAGGCCCGCCGTCACCAGACGTTCGAAGATCGCGCCGTCGCTCTTCTTGTGGAAGGCACCGCGATAGGCCTCGTAGCCGGCGACGCGGGCGGGCGCGTCGCCGGCGAGCCAGGCGGCGAGACGATCGCCCTTCTCCGCGTCGGTCTTTAAACCCTCCGCCAGGTCGCGCGCCGCCGCGGTCAGCGCCTTGCGGTCGAACGCCCCGTCGGCACAGGCGGCGGCGACAGCATCGTCCTCGCTTTCGTCGGCGCCGATGCCGAGGGTGGCGGCGAGCGCCGCGGTGCCGCCCCCGAGCCCGTCCTTCGCGCGCGAGCAGGCGCGCGATGCGGCCGCGCTCGTTGGCGAGGGTCGCCATGAGCTTGTCGAAGTCGTCGGCGGACAGGCGCCCGGCGATCCGGTCGACGGCTTGCGCCAGGGCATCGTCGCCGCCTTCCGGGCCAGCGCCGGTGGCGCGCGCCAGCACCTCGTCGCGGGCGTCGACCAGCAGCTTGCGCGCCTCGCTCTCGTCCAGCACCTGGAAATGGGGCGCGAGCCCGGCCTCCACTGGGAAGCGGCGCAGCAGCGATTCGCAGAACGCGTGGATGGTCTGGATCTTGAGCCCGCCCGGGCAGTCGAGCACGCGCGCGAACAGGCCGCGCGCGCGCTTCATCACCGGCTCGTCGGGCGCATGCCCGGTGAGACCGGCGATCGACTTGGCGAGGTCGCCTTCCGCCGCCACCGCCCAGGCACCGAGCGCGGTCTGGACGCGCACCGCCATTTCGGCCGCCGCTGCGCGGGTATAGGTCAGGCACAGGATGCGCTCGGGCGCGGTGCCGGCCAGCAGCAGCGCCAGCACCCGGTCGGTCAGCACCTTGGTCTTGCCGGTGCCGGCGGAGGCCGCGACCCAGACCGAGGCGGCGGGGTCGGCGGCGCGGCGCTGGGGCACGCCGGGATCGTCGGGCACCAGGGGAACCACCCGCGCCATCACCCGTCCTCGCCGCCGCCTTCGCCCGCCCATTCTTGGACGCGGGCGAGGTGGCGATAGTCGTCGAACCGCACCCGCGCCGGCGCGGTATAGGCGGCGTAAGGCGGTTTCCTTGCGGTCGAAGGCGTCGATCAGGGAGGCGAGACCCTGGACGGTGTGGTCGATGACCTCCGCCATGGTGACGCCGTCCTCGACCGCGAACACCCGTTCCTCGCCGCCCTGGTCCCCGCCCGAGAGCTTCCAGAACGCCATCTCGGCCACGTCGGCGGGGCGCACATCCTTGAATGCGCCGAGCTGCGCCATGGCCGCGAGCAGCGGGAGCTGGGGCGCGAATCCCGCCTTCTGGTCGCGCGCCGACGGCAGCGCGCCGGTCTTGTAGTCGACGATGGCGAGACGGCCGTCGGCGAGACGGTCGATGCGGTCGGCCCGTCCGGTCAGGAAGAACTCGCCGCCGGCGCGCTCGAAGCGCTGGCGCCCGGTCTTCTCGGCGGCGAGCGGCTAGGGCGACGGCGCGGCGCTTCACCTCCTGCCCGGCGACCCAGCGCGCGATGTCGCAGAAGCGCGGCCACCAGATCGCCTGCAGGCCGGGGGCGACGCCGACGGACCCCAGCGCTGCGCGCCCGATCTCGACCAGCGCGGCCCGGATCTCCTCGGCGCCGCCCGGCGGCACGCCCCTGGGGAAGCGCTCGATCAGGCGCTCCATCACCGCATGGATGAAGATGCCGCGTTCGGCCGCGCCGGGATCGGCGCCGATGGGATCGAGCGGATCGAGCGCCAGCACGTGGCGCGCATAGATGGCGTAGGGGTTGATCTGCCAGGTCTCGATCTCGGTCACCGACAGCTTGCGCGGGCGCAGGCCCACCGGCGGCGCGGGCGCGGGACGCGCAATCGCGACCGGCGCGAGATGGCGGTCGGCCGCCACCGCGCGCGCCTGCCACGCGGCGCCGCGTTGCTTGAGCAGGCGGGTCGCGTCGGGGCCGAGCAGGTTAGCGAGACGCAGCAGCCAGCGCGACGGCACGGTCGGCGTGCCGGCGACGCGCTGGGCGCGCGACAGCACCACGCGGGGCGCCGAGAAGCCCTGGGCGAAGTCGTGGGCGGCAAGGCCGATGCGGCGCTCGGGCAGCGGCAGCCTGATGCGCGCGCGCATGGGGCGGCTCATCCACGGATCGTGGCCGGGATCGAGCGGCCAGGTGCCCTCGTTGAGCCCGGCGAGGATCATCACGTCGGCATGCTGCAGGCGCGCTTCCAGCGGCCCCCAGATGTGCAGGCGGGGATGGCGGCCGAAGCGCGGGCGCACCACGCGGCCCGCCATCAGCGCGTCGAGCAGCGCAGGGTAGCGCCGCCCGGTGAGCGGCGCGAAATCGCGGGCAGCCTCGGCCAGGTCGGCGACGAAGGTTGCGGCCGCCTCGCCGTCATCGCCGCGCCACAGGCGTTGGGTGCCGGCCTCGTCAGTAGTTCCGGCGAGTGCTTCGGCGGCGGCGACATGGGCAGCAAGCAGGTCGCCGACACGGGCGGGCGCCCCCTGCATCGCCTGCGCGAACGGCGCAACGCAGGCGAGCCAGCCGTCGAGCCAGGCGGGCAGCGCGGCGATACGCTCGGTATCGGCAGCGAGCCGGCGCGCCATGTCCCGGTCCTCGGCCTTCGCCGCGCGCGCGGCGAGCTCGTCATGGGCTGCGCGCGATGCGCGCGCGCAGGCCGTCGATCCCCGGCGCCGGACGCGGGCCGCGCAGCACCAGCCGGTCGAGGGTGCGCACATGGGCGCGGAACGCATCGCGCGCCGTGCCGGCGGCGGCGAGCGGATGCTTGAGACAGGCGAGCAGCGGCACCGGCGCGAAGCGCTCGGCCACCATGACCGCAAGCGCGCGCAGGAACACCATGGCCGGCGTGCCCGCGAGCGGCGCGCCGGCGGAATCGTCCACCGTCACGCCCCAGCGGTTGAGACGTGCCGCCACCCGGCGCGCGAGCCCGCGGTCGGGCGTGACCAGGGCGGCGGTACGCGCCTTCTCCTCGAGCACGCCACGCATGATCAGGGCGATCGTGGCGGCCTCCTCGGACGGCGCCGGCGCCTCGAGCCAGGTGACACCGTCGAGCGCCACGTCAAGATCGGCGGGCGCGGGCTCCGGCGCCGGCGACATGGCGGCGGACAGGAGCTGTGCGCGCGCCGCACGCCCCTCGCCCGCGATGTCGCACGGCCAATCGTCGTCCCAATCGACGACGTCCTCACGGGTCGCGCCGATATGGTCGAGCAGGCGGGCGAGGCCGAACTGGGCATGGGTCTCAGGCAGCGCCTTCCAGTCGGTATCGGACAATTCGCGGTCGAGGCCGGGCAGCACGACGCAGCCCCGGGGCAGGCGCGCGACGGCGGCGAGCAGGTCGGCGGTCGCCGGGATCGAGCCGGTGGACCCGGCGGCGATCACCCAGCCCGCGGGCGGCGCCGCCATCCAGGCCGCCGCCTGGGCCGCAAGCAGCCGGTTGCGCCGCTCGGCCGGGCCGATGGCGCCTTCCTCGGCCAGCACGGCGGGCCAGTGGGCGGTGAGAATCTGCAGGAAGGCGAGCACGTCGTCCCAATGGCGCGCCAGTCCCTCGTCGCGCGGGCGCAAGGATTGAAGCGCCTCGAAGCCGACGCGCTCGGTCTCCATCTGGTCGAGCAGGCGGGCGAGCTCGGCGGCAAGCTCGGCCGCCTGTCCGGGATCGGCCTCGCGCCAGCGCGCATCGCCAAAGCGCAGCACCAGGCGCGCGAGCAGAAGCTGGCGGCGCAGACCACCGATCACCGGCGGCAGGTCGGCGGCCGCGCCACCGCCGGGTGCGGAACCGGTGCCCGGCTCGGCGGCAATCAGCAACTCGTCCTCGTCGAGATCGCCGAGCGGCATCATGCGCGGCAGCAGCACCGGCACGCCGTCGGACGCGCGCAGGAACGCCTCGCGCAAGGACCGCACCGCGCGTCGGGTCGGCAACAGCACGGTGGCACGGGCAAGCACGAGAGGATCGTCGGGAGATTCGGCGGCGAGGCGCACCGCCATGCCCCGGGCCAGTGCATCGACGAACGGGATGCCGGGCGCGATGGAATAGAGGCGCGGGCGCGCCTCGCTCATGTCGTCGCTCCGGGTGCCAGCGGCACGGCGGCAAGCGCGGCTTCGGCGAGCGCGAGGCCGTCGGGCGTGCCGACGTGGAACCAGCGCCCGGCATGGATCAGGCCATGGAGCCTACCGTCCGCGATGGCCCGGTCGTAGAGCAGGTTGAGCGAGAACGGTCCCTCGGGCACGTCGCGCACCAGCTCCGGGCGCAGCACCTGCAGGCCGGTGAACACGAATGGCGCTTCCGGCGCGGACCCGCGGCGCGCGAGCCGGCCGTCATCGTCCAGAAAGAAATCGCCGGCGCCGTCGTAGCCGACCGCGCGCGTCCGCGGCACCACCAGCAGGAGCGCGTCCATGCGCGCGGGATCGAACGCCGCCGCCAGGCGCTGGAGCGCGGGCACGCCCGGCGCCTCGTCCCACAGGATGTCCGCGTTGACGGTGAAGAACGGCCCGGGGCCGAGGAGCGGCAGCGCGCGGGAGACGCCGCCGCCGGTATCGAGCAGCGTTTCTTCGGGCGAGATATGCACATGCGGGCGCGCACGCTCCACCACATGGGCCGCGATCATGTCGCCGAGATAATGGGTGTTGACGACGCAGGCCACGACGCCGGCGGCGGCAAGCGCGTCGAGGGCGCGGTCGAGCATGGTGCGTCCCGCCACCGGCACCAGCGGCTTCGGCAGGTTGTCCGTGATCGGGCGCAGGCGCAGGCCGAGGCCGGCCGCCAGCACCATGGCGTTGGCGGGCGCGATCACGACGCCGCCCCGAGCCGTTCCGGCACCCGGCGCGCGTCGGGCGCCACGGCGTGGTCGAACCAGCCGCGCAGATCGGCGAGCGCGGGATGGGCGAGGTCGCCCGCCAGCAGCCGCCACACGCGCGGTATATGGGCGAGGTAGCCGGGCTTGCCGTCACGCACACAGAGCCGCGTGAAGATGCCGATGATCTTGGCGTTGCGCCCGGCGGCCAGCACCGCGCCGGCGGCCTCGAACGCGGTGCGGTCGGTGCCGGGCCGCGCGGCAAAATAGCGCGCGCGGGCACGCGCCGCGATGCCGGGGCCGAGGTCGCGGCGCGCGTCCTCGACCAGCGACACCAGGTCGTAGGCGGGATGCCCCGCGACCGCATCCTGGAAGTCGAGCAGGCCGCAGGCGCGCACGCCGGCGCGCCCCGGCAGGCGCATCAGGTTGTCGACGTGGTAGTCGCGCAGCACCAGGGTCGGTGCGTCGGGCGCGGCCGTGTGCAGGGCCGCGCGCCACAGGCCGAAATAGTCGTCGCGCTCCGCCCGGCCGGTGTCGCGCCCGCGCAAGGCCGGCAGGTACCAGTCGGTGAACAGCGCCGCCTCGGCAAGCAGGCGCTCGCTGTCGTAGGGCGGCAGCCACGGCGGTGCGGCCTCGGCCGAGGGCACGGCATGGAGGGCGGCGAGCGCATCAATGGCGAGATCGTAGAGCGCCGCTTCGTCGGCGCCCTGCGCGAGTAGGCGGGTGAAGGTGTCGTCGCCGAAATCCTCGATCACCAGCAGGCCCGCGGCCTCGTCGGTAGCGATCACGGCGGGCGCCGAGAAGCCGAGCGCGGCCAGGTGGCGCGCGACCGCCAGCCACGGGCGCACGTCCTCGTGCGCGGGCGGTGCATCCATAACGAGCGCCGGCGCGGGACCGCCGGTGAGCCTGCCGTAGCGCCGGAACGAGGCATCGGCGCGCAGCCAGGTAAGCGTCGCGGCACCGAAGCCGGCGTCGGCGAGGAACCGGGCGACCGCCACCATGCGTTCTTCCATCGCCTCGCTCACGCGCCCGCCCCCGCCACGGCCGCCTCGAGCACGCGGCCGCGCGCGCCATGGCCGGTAATTCGCGCGTGCCTGCCCCCGTCCGGCGTGCGCGAAAGCGCCACCTCGAGGTGTTCCAGGGGCAGATTCGAGCCCAGCTTGTCGGGCCATTCGATCAGCGAAACCGCGCTCGCGAACGCCTCCTCGATGTCGAGCTCGACGGCGTCTTCGGGACGTTCCAGCCGGTAGAGATCGAAATGCCACACCGGCGCGCCGCCGGTCTCGTAGACCTGGACCAGCGTGAAGGTCGGGCTCGGGACCTCCTTGGGCACCGGAGCGCCGCCGCGTTCGGCGAGCGCCGCGATCACGAACCGGGCGAGCGCAGTCTTGCCGGCGCCGAGCGCGCCTTCGAGCGCCACCACGTCGCCGGCGGCAAGATGGGGCGCGAGGCGTCGGGCAAACGCTTCGGTCGCGGCGAGGTCGGGGAGCGGCAGGTCGATCATGGCGGGCGGCCGGGGCATTCCCTTGGTTTGTAGCGCCCGCGCGGGCGGCGAACAAGCCCGCCACCGCGTGTCCTAATCGCGGGCTTTGCACTTGCACGGGCGCGGAGCGCCGATATGGTATGCGCCGAACCGCGAGAGGACCCGCCCATGAGCGCCGACGGCGCCGTCGCCACGCCCGGAAGCCCCCACGTCACCGACGTCGCCATCATCGGCGCGGGGCCGGTCGGGCTGTTCGCGGTGTTCGAATGCGGCATGCTCAGGATGCGCTGCCACGTGATCGACGTGCTCGAGGCGGCTGGCGGCCAGTGCGTCGCGCTCTATCCCGAAAAGCCGATCTACGACATCCCGGCCTGGCCCGAGATCACCGCCGACGGGCTGATCCACAAGCTGTCCGAGCAGGCCCAGCCGTTTGCGCCGACCTATCATTTCGGCCAGCGCGTCGAGGCCCTGGAGGACACCGCCGACGGCGGCTTCCGCCTCACCACCTCGGCCGGCACCGTGATCACCGCGCGCGCGGTGATCGTGGCGGGCGGCGTCGGCGCGTTCGGCCCCAACCGGCCGCCGCTCGACGGCCTCGCCGCCTTTGAGGGCAAGAGCGTGTTCTACCTAGTGGCGCGGCGCGAGGATTTCCGCGGCCGACGCGTGGTGATCGCGGGCGGCGGCGATTCGGCGGTGGACTGGGCACTGTCGCTGCCCGAGGTGGCCGACAAGGTCTACGTGGTGCACCGGCGCGACAAGTTCCGCGCCGCACCCGGGAGCGCCGACCGCCTGCACGCCCTCGCCCGGGACGGCAAGGTCGAGCTGGTGATCCCCTACCAGCTCGCCGGCCTGGAAGGACGGGACGGCGCGCTCACGGGCGTGATCGTGAAATCGCTCAAGGGCGAGACGCGCACGCTCGAGGCCGACCGGCTGTTGCCGTTCTTCGGCCTCGCCACCAACCTCGGGCCGATCGCGGATTGGGGACTCGCGCTCGACAACCACCGCATCACGGCAAATCCTGCCACCATGGGGAGCTCGCGCCCCGGCGTGTTCGCCATCGGCGATATCGCCCATTACCCGGGCAAGCTCAAACTGATCCTGACCGGTTTCTCCGAGGCCGCCATGGCGGCCCACGCCGCCTTCGCCCGGGTCCATCCCGGCGAGGCTCTGCATTTCGAGTATTCCACCAGCAAGGGCGTGCCCGGCACCTGAACGCCGGGGGCGCGCTCAGATAGGGGTGCCGTGGTCGCGCCGGCGGCCGTGGTCCCCGGCCGGCGGCGGCTCGGCCGGCAGGCACATGCGCACGGTGGTGCCTCGCCCCACCTCGGAATCGAGCACCAGCGCGCCGCCGTGCATGTCGACGAAGCTCTTGACCAGCGCGAGGCCGAGGCCGAGGCCGCCGCGCGTGTCGTCGCCCTGGGCGCGCTCGAACTTGCCGAACACGCGCTCCTGGTCCTCGGTGGCGATGCCGACCCCGGTGTCGGTGACGGCGATCTCCACCTTGTCGCCGATGCGCCGGGCGCTCATCACGATGCGGCCGTGGGGCGGGGTGTGCTTGATCGAGTTGGACACGAGGTTGAACAACGCCTGCTTGATGCGCCGGTCGTCGGCGACGAAGCTGCCGACGTCGTCGCGACAGTCGACTTCCAATGCGAGGTCGCGCTTGCGCGCGTGCTCGCGGGCGAGCTGGGCGACCGAATCGAGCACCGCGTGGATATCTGTCGGCGCCAGCTCGAGCTCGAGCTGGCCCAATTCGATCAGCGCCAGGTCGAGGATCGCGTCGATCAGGGCAAGCAGCTGCTGGGACGCCTCCAGCACGCCGCGGGTGTATTCCCCCTGGCGCCGGTTGAGGGTGCCGAAATACTGGTTCGACAGGATCTCGGTGAAGCCGATGATGGTATTGAGCGGCGTGCGCAGCTCGTAGGACACGTTGGTGATGAATTCCGACTTGAGCCGGTCGGCGGTGAGCAGCGCCTCGTTGCGCTCGCGTAGCGCGCGCTGGACCGCGACGGTGTCGGTCACGTCACCATAGGTGAACAGCATGGCGCCGTCGGGCAACGGCACGGCGGCGTAGTCCAGCACCGAGCCGTCGGTACGCTCGAACCGGCCGGCCCGGGCGGTGCGGTCTGACGCGCTCACGATTATGCGCTCGCGGAAGTCCTCCCAGTTGCCCTCGTGAAGGAACAGACCGCGCGCGGCATCGAGCACTTCGGCAATGCGGGGCTGGCCGTCGAGCAGGTCGGGATCGAGGTTCCAGATGCGCGCGTAGGCCGGGTTGTAGAGCTTGAGCCGGCCGTCGGAGCCAAACACGGCGATGCCCTCGTTCAGGTTGTCGAGGGTTTCCGACTGCACGGCGATCAGGGTGTTGTAGGAGCGCTCCAGCGAAATTCGGTCGGTCACGTCCTCCGTGGTGAACATCAGCCCGCCCAGCGGGTGGGGACTGATGACCATGCGCATGACGCGCTCGTCGGGAAGGTGGAGCAGTTCCTCCTGGGTGTCGATCAGGGAGGTATAGAGCTCCATGCGCTGGCGCTTGAAGTCCTGGAAGTCGGTCTGCTCGGGATATTTGCGCCGCGCGCGCAGGTCCTCGAGAATCTCGCTGTGGGTAGGCGCAGAGCGCAGCCAGTCGGAATCGAACCCCCACATGCTGGTGAAGGCGGCGTTGAAGAAGTTCACGCGCGTGTCAGGCCCGAAGATGACGATGCCGGTGCTGAGCTTCTCCAGCACGTCGGCGTGGGCCGCGACATGCCGCGCAAGCTCGGCCTGGGCATCGTCGGTATCGGTACGGTCGACGGCGATGCCGACGACGCGCCACGGTGCGTCGTCCGCACCGATCGGAAACTCGGCAATTTCGAACAGCCGGCGCTGGCCCTCGACCACGACGTAGAGCGACCGCGCGCGCTGCGCGCGCGCCTTGAGGGCATCATGGGCGAGCCGGTTGCCCCATCCCGCCGGGCCACCCGCGATCTCGCGCCCCGAAGCGATCACCGAAGCGGGCGAGACCTCGTCGACCGCGCGGGCGTAGGCGCGGTTGCAATAGACGATGGAAAGATCCGGCCCGCGCACCCAGACCGGCACCGACAGCCCGTCGAGCACGCTGCGCAGGCCGGCGGTCTGGGCCGTCAATCCATTGACGCGCTCCATCAGGCGGGCGGCCTCGGTGACCGCGTCGGTGACGTCGCGGAACCACACCGTATCGGCCTCGCGCGCGCCGGGCCGGGATGCCGTCCGCAAGCCGCGCACCTGCAACACGCGGCGGCCGTCGGCGGTCTCGACGCGAAGGTTGAAGCCGGTGCCCTCGGCGCGCAGCCGCTCGACCGCCTCGCCGAGTTGCAGCGCCGACAGGCGGCGCAGAAGCGCCTGCGCGTCGTCGAACGTGGCAAGACGGTCCTCGGCGGTGCCGAATAGATGGCCTAGCGCGCCGCCACGCTGTCCGGGCGCAGAGACGTCCCCGGAGGGCCATGACCAGAAGCCGCCCGGCGCCGCGTTGAGCGCCGCCCCCAGGTCGTCGGCACGCCGGCGATCGGCATCGAGGGCGGCGCGCGATCGCCGGAGCCCGCGCCAATGGCCGAAGGCGAGCACGACCGCGGCCACGGCAGCGACCGCAAACAGGGTGGTCGAAAGCTGAAGGACTAGGGTTTCCGAGCCGTCGCCGGACAGCAGCGGCAGCGGCACCAAGGCGGCGAGTCGAGGCGGCAGCAGCCCCGTTCCGGGGCGAGGCGCGAGAGGATCAGCCATCGAATCCAGAGCACTATTCTCCAAGGTTGAACCACCTGCGTTGCGTCGCGGCAAGGTGAGCCGCGAGGCACGCCGCGAAGCGCGATGTGGCGCATCGGGCAAGTGGCGCGTCGTGCCGAAGGCGCGCTCCCCGCGCGACGACGCGGGCACCCGCCGCGGCGCAACCCGAAGGGCCGGGCGCTTTTCCGCCCCGGGTTCGTCGCGGGGCTTGTCCGTACCCCCGGTACGCGCTGCGCCCCACTCCTGCCCGGGACGGAAAATCGCTCCGGCGCAGGCGATCCAACCTTGGAGAATAATGCTCTAGGCGCAGCACGACGGAATCCTACGCCGCCCGGCCCCGGGCCACAAGGCACGCCGCAGGACGGAGCCGGCGCGATCCAGCGCACCGGCGGCCTAGTAGCGGTAGTGCTCGGGCTTGTAGGGGCCGGACACCGGCACGCCGATGTAGTCGGCCTGGGTGTTGGTGAGCCTGGTCAGGTGCACGCCCACGTGATCGAGATGCAGGCGCGCGACCTTTTCGTCGAGCTGCTTGGGCAGGAAGTAGACCTCGTTCTGGTAGGACCCGTGGTTCTTCCACAGCTCGATCTGGGCCATCACCTGGTTGGAGAACGAGAAGCTCATGACGAAGCTCGGATGGCCGGTGGCGCAGCCGAGATTGACGAGACGGCCCTCCGCCAGGACGATCAGGCGCTTGCCGTCAGGCATGGTGACTTCGTGTACCTGGGGCTTGATCTGATCCCACTTCATGTTGCGCAGCGCCGCGATCTGGATCTCGCTGTCGAAGTGACCGATGTTGCACACGATAGCGCGGTCCTTCATGGCGCGCATGTGTTCGATGGTGATGATGTCGACGTTGCCGGTCGCGGTGACGAAGATATCGCCGAGCGGCGCGGCCTCGTCCATGGTCAGCACCTGGAAGCCTTCCATGGCCGCCTGAAGCGCACAGATCGGGTCGATCTCGGTGACGATCACGCGCGCGCCCTGCCCCGCCAGCGCCGCGGCGCAGCCCTTGCCGACGTCGCCGTAGCCGGCGACCACCGCGGTCTTGCCGCCGAGCATGACGTCAGTGGCGCGCTTGATGCCGTCGATCAGGCTTTCGCGGCAACCGTAGAGGTTGTCGAACTTCGACTTGGTCACGGAGTCGTTGACGTTGATGGCGGGCGCCAGCAGCTCGCGCCGGCGCTGCATCTCCACCAGCCGGATAACCCCGGTGGTGGTCTCCTCGCTGATGCCCTTCACGTCCTTCATCAGGTCCGGAAATTCGGCATGCATGATGCGCGTGAGATCGCCGCCGTCATCGAGGATCATGTTGGGGGCCCAGCCGTCCGGCCCCTTGATGGTCTGCTCGATGCACCACACCGCCTCTTCCTCGGTCTCGCCCTTCCAGGCGAACACCGGCACCCCGGCCGCGGCCACCGCGGCGGCGGCCTGGTCCTGGGTCGAAAAGATGTTGCACGACGACCAGCGTACCGTGGCGCCAAGGTCGAGTCAGCGTCTCGATCAGCACCGCGGTCTGGATGGTCATGTGCAGGCAGCCGGCGATGCGCGCGCCTTTGAGCGGCTGCGACTTGCCGTATTCCGCGCGCAGCGCCATCAGGCCCGGCATCTCGGTCTCGGCGATGGAGACTTCCTTGCGGCCCCATTCGGCGAGCTTGATATCGGCCACCTTGTAATCGGTGAACCCGGCGGTGGCGGTGGTCTTGGCGGTCACGCAGCATCTCCTTGTCGAAACGGGATCGAAGCGGGATGGGACAGGCTGTGGGACGGACGGGGCGTCCCGAAAATCCCTGTGAAACCCTAAAATATAAAGACAGCTTTATATTTATCCCGGGCGCCCGGGGCAAGACCTATTCGCGGCCTCACGGCGCCTCGAAACCGGATGAGACCAGCGCCACCAGCGTGGCGAGCGCGGCCTCGGCGTCGGGCCCGGTGGCGGCGATGGTGAGGGCGGTGCCGTCGCCCGCGCCCAGCATCATCAGCCCCATGATCGAGCGGCCCGAGACGGTGACGCCGTTGGCCGTCACTTCGATCACCGAGGCAAAAGTCGAGGCGAGCTTGACGAAGCGGGCCGCCGGACGGGCATGCAGGCCAAGCTCGCCGGCGATGGTCACGGTGCGCTCGTGCCGCGGTGGCGCCCCCGACTGCTCCGTTCCGGTCATGGATCCAGGGTGCGCCGGCTACTTGCCACTGCCGTCCGGCAGGAAGCTTGAGGCCACGTTGATGTACTTGCGCCCGGCCTCCTGCACGGCGCGCACCGCGTCTGCGAGCGAACTGGTGGCACGCACGGAAGCGAACTTGATCAGCATCGGCAGATTGACCCCGGCGATGACCTCGACGCCGTCGCGGCCGAGCGCCGAAAGCGCGAGGTTGGAGGGCGTGCCGCCGAACATGTCGGTCATCACGACGCTGCCCTTGCCGGCGTCGACCCGGTTGAGCGCCTCCAGAATCTCCGCGCGGCGGGCCTCGACGTCGTCGTCGGGGCCGATGCATACCGCCGCGACGTTGGCCTGCGGGCCGACGATGTGCTGCAAGGCGGCGAGGAAAGCGGTGGCAAGGTCGCCGTGGGTGACCAGCACGAGGCCGATTTCCGCGGTCGCGGCGCCCCGGCCGTTGCCGTCGTTGCGGGTGGTGGTAGCGGTACCGGTCATGGCCGCGTCTTTCCCATCGTTGGGGGCCGGTGGCGAGGCGTCATCAGGCCCGGGGTCCCTTATCCATGTCGCGGTGGCTCACGTCAACCGTATGGCATGCGTCGCGGAGCCACTGGGCCAGCTTTTCCGCCACGAACACCGAGCGGTGGCGACCGCCGGTGCAGCCGACGGCGATGGTGAGGTAGCTCTTGCCCTCGCGCACGTAGCCCGGCAGCAGCACGCCGAGCAGCCCGGTCAACGCGGTGAAGAACGGCCGGTAGGCCGGGTCGTCCTCGATAAAGGCGGCGCAGGCCGGATCGAGGCCGGTGAGCGGGCGCAGGTCGTCCTGGTAGTGGGGATTGGTGAGGAAGCGTACGTCGAACACCAGGTCGGCCTCGCGCGGAACGCCGTGACGGTAGGAGAACGAGGTCACGAACACGGTGAGCCCGGGCGCGCCGGAAAGGCGGAAGTGCCCAGCGAGCACCCGGCGCAGTTCGCCGAGCGCAAGATCGGTGGTATCGATCACGAGGTCGGCACGCTCGCGCAGTCCGGCGAGCAGACGCCGTTCCTGGGCGATGCCGTCCATCACGGGCCGGTCGATGGCGAGCGGATGCGGCCGCCGGGTCTCGGTGAAGCGCCGGCGCAGCACCTCGTCGGCAGAATCGAGAAACACCAGCCGCACCACGAAGCCGCCGTCCGCCATCAGACGGTCCATGCCGTCGAGCAGCGACGCCACGGCGAAGTCGCGGGTCCGCACGTCCACCCCGACGGCGAGGTTGCGCCGTGCCGAGGGATCCGCGCCGGCAAGCAGGCCGAGCAGCATCAGGGGCATGTTGTCGACCGCTTCGTAGCCCATGTCCTCAAGCGTCTTGAGCGCCGATGAGCGGCCCGCCCCCGACATGCCCGTCACCAGCACCAGGACCGGCGCGTCACGACCGCTATGGACGGTGGCGGCGGTCATCGCGGGGACGGCGATGCGCGGGCCACGGAAGCGGCCGCAGGAACACGCACGTCACGGGGGGATATCGGGATCATAGGCCGGCCATTATAGACCCCGGGCCGAGGCCGGCGGCAAGGCGCAGCTTGGCGGGCGCGGACGCAGCGAACGGATCGAGCCGGGCCAGCGGCACCGCCACGCCGACCAGCTCGACCTGTGCGGGTTCGGGCAACCGTTCGACCTCGGCCGGCGGCACCAGGTCGCACACGAGGCGGACCACGGCACGGTCGGCAACGACCGCGGCATCGAGCCGAACGATGCCGACGCCGCGCACTTCCAGCAGACCGGCGAGCGCCGCTGGCGCCCGCGCGACCGCCGTGCCGTCCTCCCGCGTGAGCCGCACCCGATCGTCGGCGACCAGCTTTGCCCCCGCCTCGATCAGGCGCAGGGCGAGATCGGACTTGCCGGCCCCGGGCGCGCCGCGCAGCAGGATGCCGATGCCGTCGAGCGCCACGCAGGTGGCATGGAGCTCGTTCCCGGTTGGCGCATCAGCCACCGCGCACGGCCAGCAGCTGAACGGTGAAGCGCGCGCCGGTGACACGACCCTCGGTGACGATGTTCTCGGCCCAGATGCGGCCGCGATGCGCTTCCACGATCTGCTTCGAGATCGACAGGCCGAGGCCGGAGTGGGTGCCGAACTTCTCGCCCGCCGGGCGCTCGGTGTAGAAGCGGTTGAAGATCGCCTCGAACTTACCTTCCGGCAGACCGGGCCCCTGGTCCTCGATGATGGCGAACACCTTGGCCCCCTCGATGCGCCCGCCGATGCGGATTTCGCCCCGGGGGGCGAGAACGACACCGCATTGGCGATCAGGTTGCGGAATACCTGGGCGAGCCGGTCCTCGATGCCGCGCACCATGATCGGCGCCCCTTCGGGCAGGTCGAGGACCAGTTTCGGCGCGGCCGCGCCGCGCACGTCGGCGGCGGTCTGTTCGACCTGGGCGAGGGTCGTCAGCAGGCCGGTAAGATCGACCCGGCTGAGCCGGGCGCGGCCGAGCTCGGCGTCGAGACGCGAGGCGCCGGAGATGTCGGAGATCAGCCGGTCGAGGCGCTGCACGTCGTCGAGGATGATGCCCATGAGGCGGCGCTGCTTGACCGGATCATCGACCCGCGAGGCGGTCTCGACGGCGCTGCGCAGGCTCGACAGCGGATTCTTGATCTCATGGGCGACGTCGGCGGCGAAGCCCTCGATCGCCACCACCCGCGCCCACAGTGCCTCGGTCATGTGGCGCAGCGCGCCCGAAAGCGCACCGATCTCGTCGCCGCGCCCGGTCAGGTCGGGAATCTCGGCGCCCGCGCCTGCGCCCGCGCGCACCGCGTCGGCGGCCGCGGCAAGGCGGCGCACCGGGCGCGCGATGGTGCCGGCAAGCCACAGCGACAGCGCCACGATCACCACCAGCATGACGCCGAGCACGGTCAGTATCTCGACACGCACGTCCCGCAGGGCCGCCTCGATGTCGGCGGAACCGGACGACAGCATGAGCGCCCCCAGCACCTGCTTGTAGCGCTGCACCGGCACCGCCACCGACAGCACGAGGCCGCCGTCGGACAGCTCGTGCACCGAGCGCCCGACCTCGCCGGTGAGCGCCTTCTGGGCCTCGGGGAAGTTGCTGGCAAGCTGGGACGGATTGTCCTCGTAGGGCGGATAGTGGGGGCCGGTGGGCAGCAGCGAGACCAGCCAGTCATAGGCATCGAGCATCGCCCAGATCACCCTGTTGCCGGTGCGCGGCGGCGGCAGGGGCGCCACTTCGACGCCGCCGCGCACCATGCCGATGTATTGCGAATCGGCGATCAGGTCGCCGTTGGCGGCGAACAGGCGCGCGCGCAGGCGTGCCGGCACGGCAAGGCGGCGCACCATCGGGCGGGCCAGCGCCGTGAGCGTGTCCTGGCCCGCCACCGGGTTCGAGATCACCGCGGCCTCGCCCAGCGCGGCGGCGAAGATGCCGCCCTGGATCGTCAGCGAGTTCGAGCTGGGCATCGACCAGGTTCTGCTTGTAGCGGTCGAGATAGAGCAGCCCCATGGCAAGCATCAGCACCGCCACCATGTTGACGGCGAGCACGCGCCAGGTAAGCGAGCGCGGCCGGATGCAGCCGGCATGGGCGAAAACCGCCGGCAGCACCGCCCACCAGCCGCCGGCGCCCGTGGCCCGGGCGGGCGGGCGGGCGTGATCGGTGCGGGCATGGCCACGGCGGCGCGCAGCCGCCGAGGCGCGCCGGGAATCAGGACCGATGTCGGGCGCCGACGGGACCGGAGCGTCAGTTTTCGCGGTATCGGTAACCAAGGCCATACAGCGTCTCGATCTGGGCAAAATCGTCGTCGATCCGCTTGAACTTGCGCCGGAGCCGCTTGATGTGGCTGTCCACGGTCCGGTCCTCGACATAGATGTGCTCGCCATAGGCCGCGTCCATGAGCTGATCGCGGGTCTTGACGTGGCCTGGGCGCGAGGCGAGCGCTTCCAGGATCAGGAACTCGGTGACGGTGAGCTGCACCGGGCGGCTCTTCCAGGTGCACAGGTGGCGGGTCGGATCGAGGGTCAACTCGCCGCGCGCGATGGTGCCTTCCTGGGGTTCGGTATCCCCCGGCTTGGGCACCGGCGCGGGGCCGAGATCGACACGCCGGAGCAGTGCGCGGATGCGTTCGATCAGCAGGCGCTGGGAGAACGGCTTGCGGATATAGTCGTCGGCGCCCATGCGGAAGCCAAGCAGCTCATCCACTTCGTCGTCCTTGGACGTGAGGAAGATCACCGGCATCTGCGAGTTGCGGCGGATGCGGTTCAGGAGCTCCATGCCGTCCATGCGCGGCATCTTGATATCGAGGATGGCAAGGTCGACCGGATGCGATGCAATGCCCTCCAGGGCCTTGGCACCGTCGGTATAAGTATCGACCTTGAAGCCTTCCGCCTCGAGGGAGATCGAAACCGAAGTGAGGATGTTCTGGTCGTCGTCGACCAGTGCGATGGTCCGGGCCAACCTTGTCTCCTTGCCGCCGTGCTTGTTGCCGCCGTGCCTGGCCCCCTGGTGCCGGGCGGCATTTTTGCACAAACCGCGAACGGTACCAAAAAGAAAGCGGGAATGGGGCTATTTGAGGGCAAGGACGGGGCCCGGGTAGTGGGTCAGTCTGAAAATGGACAGGGTTGACAGGGCTGGAATAGTCCCCGATCCGATGCCATATTTCTTATATGAGTATTGGGGCTACAAAGATCGGAGGCCAAGTCATTGCCATTGAGATACCGCGCATGGGAGGCGGTAAGCCCTTAGTCGCGCCCCTTGTCGTGGCGGAACCTGATCCAGAAAAGGCCGAAAGCATCGTCCGGGCGGTCGCCTATCCTGGGGAGATTGTGAAGGTGATGGGTCCACTGCCGCAGTCGGATATAGATCGATACGGCCTAAAGCCTGGCGAAATGACCCATTGGCGGTGGTTCCCGTGACTACTCGACCAAAACGCCCTAGAGACACAAACAAACTGGCAAAGCCTTGCCTAGAAAGGCCAAATTCCTTCGCAGCCAAGTTGGCAATATCTTTGCCAGCCAAAGTGTGTCGCAGCTCGCAAGGAACCATTCAACGGCAACCCGGACCCGCGCCATATCAGCACGTCCTACGTTGAGCGGGCCAACCTCACCATGCGGATGCACATGCGCCGCTTTACCCGGCTGACCAATGCGTTCTCAAAGAAGGTCGAGAACCACGCCCATGCCGTGGCGCTGCACTTCATGTTCTACAATTTCGTCCGTATCCATAAGAGCCTTCGGGTCACGCCCGCGATGGCCGCAGGGGTCACGGATCGCCTTTGGGAACTGTCTGATATCGTGGCGCTGGTCGAAGCCCGCGAAGCGGAACAGCCGCAAAAGCGCGGACCCTATAAGAAGCGGGTTCAAATTTCAGACTGACCCACTACCGGGGCCCGGCGCACCTTGACTCGCGCCGGATGCCAAGCGCTAAATCCCGAGGGCGTGAGGACGCTCGTATGGGGGAGCCAAGACATGTCAGCACCAGGGATCACCGCGTCGGGAATCTCTCATGCCAGCGCCGGCCGGGGCCGGATCGCGATCGCCCGTCCCGGAGAACGGGTGCTTGCCGCCGTGATCGCGATCACACTGGGCATGGTGCTGGTCTACACGGTCGGTTTCGCCCGTCCGCACGCGCTTCACAACGCCGCCCAAGACGCCCGCCACGCCTTCACCTTTCCCTGCCATTAGCGGAGCGCGACAGTGATCCAACGCGTTCTGCTTGCCGGGCTGCTCGCCGGCGCGATCGCTGGTGCGGCGAGCTTCGCGCTACAGGCCGCCTTCATCACGCCCATGATCCAAGCCGCGGAACGCTACCAAAGCGCTCCCGCCGGCGGTCATCCGGGGCCGGCGCTTCCGGCAGCTTCCGAAAGGACGGTCGAGGACGGGTCCCCTGCCGACACCGGCCACCGCCGCCGCGGCTGGCAGCCCGAGGACGGGCTCGAGCGCACCGCCTATACTCTTGCCGCCGATCTCGGCATCGGCATCGGCTTCGCCCTGCTGCTGGCGGGCGTGATGACGGTACGCCGCGACGGTGGCTGGCGCCGGGGCCTGGTATGGGGCTGTGCCGGCTTCGCCGTGTTTCACCTAGCCCCCACCATGGGGCTGCCGCCCAAGCTGCCGGGCATGGCCTCGGCGCCCCTGTGGGCCTGCCAGCTATGGTGGCTGGAGACCGCCACAGCGACCGCCGCCGGGCTGTTCTGCGCGCTGTTCGGACGCTTTACCGTGCTGCGTGTACTGGGGATCGCCCTGATCGCCCTGCCCCATGTGATCGGCGCCCCCCAGCCCGACATGCCGGGGCTGCCCATGCCGGCCCTGATGGTCGGGCGCTACGTCGCCCAGACCCTGGGTGTTGCCGCTCTGTTCTGGGTCCTGCTGGGGGGCCTGACGGGGCACTTGCTGGCGCGCAGGCGCGGCTAGAGCAGGGTCGGTTCAGATTGACCCAATCTGAACCGACCCTGCTCTAAACTTAAAATGCAGAGCCTGATTCACGGCTCAGGATCGTTCCGATCCGAGCCGATCAGGCTTCTCGCCATGACCCACCCGGGACCCCCTTAAAAATCGGCGGAAACGGGCTTCTGGGGGGTGGCAATGGTACCTTCAAATCCGTATATAAGAGGGCCTTGTGGGGTCCAGAGGGGCCCGGTAATGACGGGAGAGAGCATTGGAACAGCGCGGACCCATCAAGAGTAACTACGGCCTCGATCACCACGGCATTTCCGGTGCCCGCATGGTGGCGTGGAACCTGGACGCGCCGGCGCTGTACGAGGAAGCCATCCGCCGCAACGAGGGCCTGCTCGCCCCAGGCGGCGCCTTCGTGGTCGAGACCGGGGAATACACCGGCCGCTCGCCCAAGGACAAATTCATCGTCGAGGAGCCCTCGAGCAAGAACGACATCTGGTGGGGCTCGGTCAACAAACCGATCTCGGAAGCCAACTACAAGAAGATCCGCGAAAAGTTCATCGCCTACTACACGGACCGCGACCTGTTCGTGCAGGACGTTTTCGCCGGCGCCGACGACGATTACCGCCTGTCCGTGCGGGTCGTGACCGAGACCGCCTGGCACGCGCTGTTCACCCGCAACATGTTCATTCAGCCCTCCGAAGGCGAGGCCGCGAGCTTCCATCCCGACTTCACGATCCTGCATGCCCCCGGGCTCAACGTCGATCCCAAGAGCGACGGCACCAATTCGGACATCTGCGTGATCCTCAATTTCGGCACCAAGGAAGTGCTGATCTGCGGCACCTGGTACGCGGGCGAGATCAAGAAGTCGGTGTTCTCGATCCTCAATTACCTGCTGCCCGCCGAGGGCGTCATGCCGATGCATTGCTCGGCCAACGTCGGTGACGACGGCACCGCGGCGATCTTCTTCGGCCTGTCGGGCACCGGCAAGACCACGCTTTCGGCCGACGGCTCGCGTACGCTGGTGGGCGACGACGAGCACGGCTGGTCGCGCAACGGCATCTTCAACTTCGAGGGCGGCTGCTACGCCAAGGCGATCAAGCTGTCGGCCGAGGCCGAGCCCGAAATTTACGCCACCACCCATCGCTTCGGTACGGTGCTGGAAAACGTCGTGATCGATCCCGAGACGCGGGCGCTCGACTTCGATTCCGACGAGCTGACGGAGAACACCCGGGCGTCCTATCCGATCGATTTCATCCCCAACATCTCCGAGACGCTGACCTCGCCGCACCCCAAGCATATCGTCATGCTGACCGCGGACGCGTTCGGCGTGCTGCCGCCAATCAGCAAGATGACCGCCGACCAGGCCATGTACCACTTCCTGTCGGGCTACACCGCACGCGTCGCCGGCACCGAGCGCGGCGTCACCGAGCCGGAAGCGACCTTCTCGACCTGCTTCGGCGCGCCGTTCATGCCGCGTCATCCCACGGTCTACGCCAAGCTGCTCGGCAAGCTGATCCACGAACACCACACCCACTGCTGGCTGGTCAACACCGGCTGGACCGGCGGCAAGTATGGCGTCGGCACGCGCATGAAGATCGCCTTCACCCGCGCCATGCTGCGCGCGGCGCTCGACGGCGAGCTCGACGACGTGCCGTTCGCGCCCGATCCGAACTTCGGCCTGCTGGTGCCCAAGGCGTGCCCCGAGGTGCCCGACATGGTGCTCGATCCCAAGAACACCTGGTCCGACAAGGCGGCCTACGACAGGACCGCCAAGGACGTGGCCAAGATGTTCGAGGAGAACTTCAAGGAGTTCGAGCCCCAGGTGACCGACGGCATCAAAAAGGCCGCGATCCGCGCCGCCGCCTGACGGCCCACCCCCGTTCCACGGAAACGCGCCGGCCTGCCACGCAGGCCGGCGCGTTTCGTCGTACCTCCTCCCCATTAACGCATATTTAAGTATGCGCGTGCTGAATTCCCCTGTTATGGCCCACGTAGCGAAGGGTCAGGGGGACGAATGTCGACACGGGAAAAAGACGTCGTGACTGCGACGCTTGCGAGCGTCGCGCCGGATCACAGCGCCACTGTCCCGGCCATGGATACGGCCGCTTACCAAGAGGTGCTGGGCTCCCTGATGCAGGGGGTCGCGGTGTTCGACGCCCGTGCCCGGCTGCGCTTCTTCAACCCCAAATTCGTCGAGCTGATGGTATTCCCCGAGGGCTTCGCGCGCCTCGGCATGGGGTTCGGGGAGATCGTCGCCCATAACCACGGGCGCGGCGTCGTCAATCACGGCGCGCCCGACGTGACGCTCGACCGGCTGGCCGAGCGCGTCCTCACGCGCGGCGGGGCATTCCGCGCCGAGATCGAGTTGCCGGGCGGCGACGTCCTCGCGCTCCGGCACGTGCCGCTCGCCGACGGCGGCTTCGTCAACACCTACACGCCGATCACCAGCCGCAGCCAGGCCGAGGCGAAGGCTCGGGCCAGCCTCGAGCTGCTGCAGGCCATCATCGACAACATGGCCGACGGTATCCGCGTGTACGACGCGGACCTCAAGCTGATCGCCTTCAACGCGCGCGCCTTCGAGTTCTTCGACTATCCCCCGGAGCTCACGAAGCTCGGCGTGTCCTACGAGGATATCGCGCGTTTCAGCGAGCGGCGCGGCGACTACGTCGACGACGACTCCACCACGCGGGAACGGATCGCGCGGGCACGCAACGCAACCGGTCGGTCCTCGGAGCAGGCCCTGCCCGACGGGCGGGTGATCCAGAAGCGGCGCAACGCGATGCCGGACGGCGGCTTCGTGAGCACCTATTCCGACATCACGGCGCTCAAGCAGGCCCAGGACGCGCTCGCCGACAAGGCGCGCGAGCTCGAGGTGGCGATGGAGGACCTGCGCCGCTCCAATACCGAGCTCGAGCAGTTCGCCTATGTCGCCTCCCACGACCTGCAGGAGCCGCTCCGCATGGTGGGCAGCTACTGCCAGCTGCTGGCGCGCCGCTACGCCGACAAGCTCGACGACGACGCACGCGAATTCATCGCCTTCGCGGTGGACGGTGCCGGGCGCATGCAGCGCCTGATCAACGACCTGCTGCTCTATTCGCGGGTCGGCACACGCGGCAAGGAGCCGCAGGCCGTGGCGCTCGACGATATGCTGGACCGCGCACTCGCCAACCTCAAGATGGCGATCGAGGATGCCGACGGACGCGTTACCCACGACCCCCTGCCCACCATCATGGGCGACGACGTGCAGATGATCCAGCTGTTCCAGAACCTGATCGGCAACGCGCTCAAGTTCCACCGCGACGTGCCGCCCGAGGTCCACGTCGGCACGCGCGAGGAAGCGGGGCGCTGGCTGGTCTCGGTCAGCGACAACGGCATCGGCATGGAACCGGCCTATTTCGAGCGCATCTTCCTGATCTTCCAGCGCCTCAACAAGCGCGGCGAATATCCAGGCACCGGCATCGGTCTCGCGATCTGCAAGAAGATCGTCGAGCGCCACGGCGGCCAGATCACGGTCGAATCCGAGCCCGGCCGCGGCAGCACCTTCACTTTCTCCCTTCCCAAGCACGGAGAGACCCCATGACCGACCAGACCGGCGGCGAACCCATCAACATCCTGATGGTCGAGGATAATCCCGGCGACGCGCGGCTCACCCGCGAAGCGCTCAAGGAGAGCAAGCTCTCCAACAACCTGTTCCACGCCCTCGACGGGGTCGAGGCCATGGCCTTCCTGCGCCGCGAGCCGCCGTTCGCCGACGTGCCCCAGCCCGACATCGTGCTGCTCGACCTCAACCTGCCGCGCAAGGACGGACGCGAGGTACTGGCGGAGATGAAGGAAGATCCGGAGCTCAAGCATATCCCGGTGGTGGTGCTCACCACGTCGGAGGCGGAGAACGACATCCTGCGTAGCTACAAGCTGCACTGCAACTGCTACATCACCAAGCCGGTCGACCTCGACAAGTTCATCCAGATCGTCCACGGCATCGAGGACTTCTGGCTCTCGGTGGTCAAGCTGCCCGCCCACGCCGCCCAGTCCTGAGCGAAAGCCGCCGCCGCCTGCCATGAATGCCGACACCGCCATCTCGGTCCTCCTGGTCGAGGACAATCCCGGCGATGCCGGACTCGCCCGCGCGCTGCTGGCGGAGGTCGAGTTCGCCCGCTTCGCCGTGACGATCGCCGAGACCCTGGCGGAAGGCGTGGCACAGCTCGGCGTCGCACGCTTCGATGTCGTCCTGCTCGACCTGTCGCTGCCCGACGCCCACGATCTTCAGGGTATCGCCGCGATTTCGGCCGCGGACACCGACATCCCGATCGTGGTGCTGACCGGCCTCAACGACCCCGAGGTCTCGACCCAGGCGGTGCAGGCCGGCGCCCAGGACTTCCTGGTCAAGGGCCAGGGCGACGGCAATCTGATGGCCCGCGCCATCCGTTACGCGATCGAGCGCAAGCGCGCCGAGAGCGCGTTGATCCGGGAAAAGGAGCGCGCCGAGATCGCCAACCGCTCGAAATCGGAGTTCCTCGCCAACATCAGCCATGAGCTGCGCACGCCGCTCAACGCCATCATCGGCTTTTCCGAGCTGATCGCGGGCGAGTTCAAGGGGCCGGTGGGCGAGCCCTGCTACAAGGACTACGCCGAGGACATCCGCGAAAGCGGCCTGCACCTGCTCAACATCATCAACGACCTGCTCGACATCTCGAAGATCGAGGCCGGCCGGGCGGAGCTGCACGACGAGGCCGTCGACATCGAGCGCGTGTTCCAGACCTGCATCACCTTCGTCATGGAGCGCGCCAGGGCGGGCGGGGTCAGCGTGTCGCTAGGCGCGCTCGGCGACCTGCCCCGGCTCCGGGCGGATGCGCGCATGATCAAGCAGATTCTGGTGAACCTGGTCTCCAACGCGGTCAAGTTCACGCCGACCGAGGGCCGCGTGCGTCTCGATGCCGGGATCGACGGCGACGGCTGGTTCACGGTCGCGGTCTCGGACACCGGCATCGGCATCGCCGAGGAGGACATCCCGCGTGCGCTCACGCCGTTCAGCCAGATCGACAATTCCCTCGGCCGCCGCTACGAGGGCACCGGCCTCGGCCTCGCGCTCTCCAAGTCGCTGACCGAGCTCCACGACGGCACGCTCGCCATCACCAGCACCCTCGGCAAGGGCACCACGGTCACGGTACGCCTGCCGCCCCAGCGCATCCTGCGCGCGGCGTCCTGATCGGGATTCAGTGCGCCTTCTGATTCAGTGCACGTCGGCCCAGCTGTGGCCGATGCCGGTTTCGACCTCGAGCGGCACGGAAAGCTCCTGCACCGGCAGGCACGCGTCCTTCATCACTTTCGCGACCACCTCGGCGGTCGCCTCGGCCTCGGCCGCGGGCGCCTCGAAGATCAGCTCGTCGTGGACCTGCAGCAGCATGCGCGCCTTGAGCTTGTTCTTCGCGAGCGCCGCGGGCACGCGGATCATGGCGCGCTTGATGATGTCGGCGGCCGCCCCCT
This sequence comes from uncultured Alphaproteobacteria bacterium, assembly GCA_963732875.1. Taxonomy (GTDB): domain Bacteria; phylum Pseudomonadota; class Alphaproteobacteria; order SMXQ01; family SMXQ01; genus WHSO01. Next base: position 111,293 of record CAVTBD010000001.1, read on the forward strand.
GCAGGGGCGCGTTGATCGCCGCGCGCTCGGCGAAGGCGCGCTGGGGGCCCTTGGCCCCGATGCCCGGCGTGTGGACCTTGCGCCCGAAGATGGTGGTGACGAAGCCCTGCTTCGCCGCAAGCGCCTTGGTGCGGTCCATGTAGTCGCGGATGCCGGGGTAGCGCTTGAAGTAGGCGGCGATGTACTTGGCCGCCTCGCCCTGGGGGATGCCGAGCTGGCGGGCGAGGCCGAACGCCGAGATGCCGTAGATGATGCCGAAGTTGATCGCCTTGGCGGAGCGGCGGACCATCGGGTCCATGCCCTTGATCGGCACGCCGAACATCTCCGACGCGGTCATGGCATGGATGTCGGCGCCTTCGTGGAACGCCTTCTTGAGCGCGGCGATGTCGGCGACGTGGGCGAGCAGGCGCAGCTCGATCTGGGAATAGTCAGCGGAGATCAGCTTCATGCCCTTGTCGGCGATGAACGCCGCGCGGATCTTGCGGCCTTCCTCGGTGCGCACCGGGATGTTCTGCAGGTTGGGATCGGTCGAGGACAGCCGGCCGGTGGAAGCCACCGCCATGGCGTAAGAGGTGTGCACGCGCCCGGTGTCCGGGTTGATCTGGTGCTGCAGGGCATCGGTGTAGGTCGACTGGAGCTTGGCGAGCTGGCGCCAGTCGAGCACCCGGGCGGGCAGGTCGTGACCCTGGGCGGCAAGGTCCTCGAGCACGTCGGCGCCGGTGGCGTAGGCCCCGGTCTTGCCTTTCCTGCCGCCGCCGAGGCTCATCTCGTCGAACAGTATCTCGCCCAGCTGCTTGGGGCTGCCGACGTTGAACTCGCGCCCGGCAAGCTTGTGAATCTCGGACTCGAGCTTGGCGAGGCGCTTCGTGAAATCGGCCGACAGGTCCCTGAGCACCTTGGGATCGACCTTGACCCCGGCACGCTCCATCGCCACCAGCACCGGGATCAGCGGGCGCTCGAGGGTTTCGTAGACGGTCGCCATGTGCTCGCCGGCGAGGCGAGGCTTGAACGCGTGCCACAGGCGCAATGTCACGTCGGCGTCCTCGGCGGCGTAGTCGCGTGCCTCCTCCAGGCCGACGAAGTCGAACGTCACCTGGTTGCGCCCCGAGCCTGCGACGTCGGCGAACTTGATGGTCTTGTGGTCGAGCACGCGCTCGGCCAGCTCGTCGAGGCCGTGGCCGTGCAGGCCCGCCTCCAGCACGTAGGACAGCACCATGGTGTCGTCCACCGGCGCGACCGGGACGTCGTAGCGCGCGAAAATCTCCTGGTCGTACTTGATGTTGTGGCCGATCTTGAGCAGCGAGGGATCTCCCAGCATCGGCTTGAGCAGGGCGAGCGCCTTGTTGCGATCGAGCTGGCCCGGCACCAGGGCACCCTGGCCCTGGCCATTATCCTTGTCGTGGCCCTTGTCCGCGCCGCCGTCGCCGAGATCGAGCGCGCCCTGGCCGCCGCCCGCGCGCCGGTGCGCGAGCGGGATATAGCAGGCGCGCCCGTCCTCGAGGGCAAGCGACACACCGACCAGCTCGGCGCGCATCGAATCGAGCGAGGTGGTCTCGGTATCGACCGCCACCACGCCGGCCTCACCCGCCGCCGCGATCCAGTCGGCCAGCATGGCCTCGTCGGTCATGAGCTGGTAGCCCGCGCCCTTGCCGGGCGCCGTCCCGGCGGCCGGCTTCTTGTCCGCAGCCGCATGTTTCGCCGTCGCCGCCTTGTCGCCGCCCTTGGTGTCCTCGGCCTCGACCTTGTCCGCCGCGGCCGCCGGCTTTGCACCCTTGGTGGCGCGCGTCTCCGCGATGCGGCCGTCGCCGCCGATCTCGCTTTCGACCCGGGCGATCAGACGCCGGAACTCCTGCTCGTGCAGGAACGCGAGCAGGGTGTCGTGGTCGGGCTCGCGCTTGGCGAAGGTGGTGTAGTCGTCGAGGCCCGGCACGTCGCGCCTGAGCGTCACCAGGTCGCGCGAGACGCGCGCCTGGTCGGCGAACTGGATCAGGTTCTCGCGCCGCTTGGGTTGCTTGATCTCCCCGGCACGCGCGAGCACCGCGTCAAGATCGCCATAGGCGTTGATCAGCTCGGCCGCAGTCTTGATGCCGATGCCCGGGACGCCCGGCACGTTGTCGGTGGAATCGCCCGCCAGCGACTGCACGTCGATCACCTTGCCGGGCGCAACGCCGAATTTCTTCTCGACCTCGGGGAAGCTGATGCGCTCATAGGTGATCGGGTCCTGCAGGGCAACGCGGTCGCTGACCAGCTGCATCAGGTCCTTGTCGGACGACACGATCGTGACCTCGTCGCCGCGTGCCTCGGCCAGGCCGGCATAGGTGGCGATGATGTCGTCGGCCTCGAACCCCGGCATCTCGATACACGGCACGCTGAACGCACGCGTCGCCTCGCGCACCAGCGGGAACTGCGGCACCAGGTCTTCCGGCGGCTCGCCGCGGTTGGCCTTGTAATCGGGATAGATGTCGTTGCGGAAGGTCTTGCGCGCGGAATCGAACACCACGGCGATGTAGTCGGCCTCGGTGTCGTCGAGCAGCTTGACCAGCATGTTGCAGAAGCCGAACACCGCGTTGGTCGGCGTCCCGTCGGAGCGGGTCATCTGCATCTTGAGACCGTAATAGGCGCGGAAGATGAATCCCGAGCCATCCACCAGGAACAGGTGGCGCGGGCCGCCGTTCCCGGCGTCCTTGTCCTTGTTTTTGGCGCGGGCCGCGCTCAATGGCCGCCGCCCGCGTGCGCGCCCTCCGCCAGGACGTAGTGGCGGCCGCAGTAGGGGCAGTCGATCTCGCCCTTTTCGCCGAGGTTGAGGTAGACGCGCGGGTGCCCGAGCGTGCCGCCGTCGCAGGCGACGGTGGGCGTATCGACGGTGATCGTTTCGATGGGGTCCATCTTGGTTTCCGTAGGCTGGTGGGAACGAGCGGGGCACGGGGCATGGGGCCCGGGATATATTGACCGCCGCGCACCCCGGATGATACCGATTGCCCCACCTCTTTCAACCGCCGGAGCGCCCCCCCATGACCGTCGTCCCCCTGCCGGTCCGCGACCCGCATCGCGGCGGGCCCAAAGCGGCGCCCGGCAAGGGCGGGGCGCCGGCCATGGCGCTGGAGATCCGGGGCCTCACCAAGACCTACGCGGCGCAGCGCAATATGCCGCCCAAGCACGCCCTCAAGGGCATCGATCTCGAGGTGCCGCGGGGCGCCTTCTTCGGCCTGCTTGGCCCCAACGGCGCGGGCAAGTCGACCCTCATCAACATCCTCGCCGGGCTGGTCGACAAGACAGCCGGCACGGCGCGGGTCTGGGGCCTCGACATCGATACCGACCGGCGCGCCGCCAAGCTCGCCATCGGCATCGTGCCCCAGGAGCTCAACATCGACCCGTTCTTCACGCCCAAACAGATGCTCGACCTGCAGTCGGGGCTCTACGGGCTCCGCACGAGCGAGTATCGTACCTGGGAAATCCTGGAAGCGGTCGGCCTCACCGACAAGGCGCACGCCTACTCCCGCTCGCTTTCGGGCGGCATGCGCCGGCGCCTGCTGATCGGCAAGGCGATCCTGCATTCGCCGCCGATCGTGGTGCTGGACGAGCCGACCGCGGGCGTCGACGTGGAGCTGCGCCAGCACCTGTGGAACTACATGCGCGCGCTCAACGCGGCCGGCACCACGATCCTGCTGACCACCCACTACCTCGAGGAAGCCGAGAAGCTGTGCGACCGGATCGCGATTATCGACGAGGGCGAGCTGATCGCGTGCCAGACCACCAGCGACCTGCTGCACCGCATCGATTCCAAGGAAATGGTGGTGACCGTCGAGGACGAGCTCGACGCCGTGCCGGCGGCGCTCGCACGCTTCGACGTAACATTGACGCCGCCGCGTCGGCTGACGTTCAAATTCCGCCGCTCGGAGACCCGCACGCGCGACATCATCGAAGCGATCCACACCGCACGCCTGGTGATCGCCGACCTGTCCACGTCGGAAGGGCGGCTCGAGGACGTGTTCCTGGAGCTCACCCGAAACCACAAGATCCCGCCATGCCCGGATCCCGCATGAGGCCACGGGCGTGAAGCCAGGCGCGTGAGGCCATGGGCGTGAGGATCGCCCGCCGCCTGCGCGGCGCCGTCCTGGCGGCGAGCGGCGCGGTCCTGCTCGCCGCCTGCGCGCCCACCGTCCAGACCACCGGGCCGTTCACCGGCACCGCGCATATCGATGGCGACACGCTGGTCGCGCGCGACGGCGCGCGCCTGCCGCTGCGCAAATGGCTGCCCAAGGACGGCAAGCCCAGGGTCGTGGTCGCGGCGCTGCACGGCTACAACGACTATTCCGAGGCGTTCGAGGCGCCGGCGACGGCCTGGGCGAAAGAAGGCATCGCCACCTACGCCATCGACCAGCGCGGCTTCGGCCGGGCGCCGGGGCACGGAATCTGGGCCGGGACCGAGGCCATGACCCAGGACGCGGCCGGGCTCGCCACGGTGCTGGCGAAGCGCTACCCCGGGGTGCCGCTCTATCTCGTCGGCGAGAGCATGGGCGGCGCGGTGGCGCTGGCCGCGCTCGGCGGGCGCAGCGACATTCATCCCGCCGGCGCGGTGCTGGTGGCGCCCGCGGTATGGGGGCGCAAGTACCTCGGTACGTTCAAGAGCGGCTTCCTGTGGCTCACCGCCCATACCGTGCCGTGGTTCGAGGTGACGGCGGAAGGGCTCAACATAACGCCGTCGGACAACGAGAAGATGCTGATCCGGCTCGGGCGCGATCCGCTGGTGATCAAGTCCACCCGCATCGATTCGATCTGGGGCCTGGTCGACCTCATGGACGAGGCCGATGCCGCCGCCACCCGCGTCAAGGTGCCGGTGCTGCTGCTCTACGGCACCCGCGACGAGGTGATCCCGCCCGCGCCGACGCTCGACGCCATCAAGGCGCTCAGCGCCCACGGTCACCTCACGGTCGCGTTCTATCGGTCGGGCTACCACATGCTGCTGCGCGATCTCGAGGCCGCCAGGCCGACCGAAGACGTCGCCGCCTGGATGCTCGCCCCCGGCAAACCGCTGCCGTCGGGCGCCGACCGCGTTGCCAAGGCGCGCCTCGATCGGCGCTAGAGCCTGATCAGTTCAGATCGGAACGATGTTGAGCCGTGAATCCTGCTCTAGCCGCCGATTCCACGGGCGCGCCCAGCGGCATTTTTCTGTTACTATTTCCCGGTAACGTGACGAACGGACAACGTCTTCGGCGAACGGGGTGGTTGGAGAAGAGCGGCATGATGCGCGTCCTTGCGCTGGCGGGAATCGTGATGATGGCGACCACCGGTAACGGATTCTGCCAAGACCAGTCCCGAGCACCGCTCCAGGCGACCGGGCCGGGCCAGACCCCGGCGCGTCCCCTCAATGACCGGACCCCGGTCGGCTTCACCGAGCGCGCCATGCTCTATCCCGGCAACCTGCCGCTGTTCGCCAAGATGGACAGCGGCGCGCGCACGTCGTCGCTCAATGCCGAGGACATCCTTACCTTCGAGCGCGACGGCCGGATGTGGGTCAAGTTCCACGTCACCAACCGCGACAACCGGACCGTCATGTTCGAGCGACCGGTGGTGCGCCGGGCCCAGATCAAGGACCTGACCGGTCCGGCGGTGTCGCGTCCGGTGGTGATGCTCGGCATCTGCGTCGCCGACGTGTTCCGCATCACGGAGGTCAATCTTTCCAACCGTACCGGCTTCAATTTCCAGTTGCTGGTGGGACGACGCTTCATGCGCCAGGCGCTGCTGGTCGATCCCGCCCGCCAGAACACCACGACGCCGACATGCAAGGTGACCGAGGAAGCGCTCAGGGCGCTGGATTTCATCCCGGGCATTCCCTACCAAAAAGACGAAGGCGGAGAATAATGAGCAATCGCCATCTCTACTGGCTGGCGGGCCTGCTGACGGCGGTCGCGCTCTCGATCTTCTTCTACAAGCTCTTCATCCTGCACTTCCCGCTCAAGCCCGATCGGCTCGCGACCGCTTGGCGGATCGAAGCACGGGTCGATTTCAACGCCCACGGCAGCCCGGTCAGGGCCGAGCTGATGCTGCCGAAATCGACCGAGAACCGTCCGATCTACAACGAGTCCTTCGTCAGCGGCGACTACGGCCGCACCACCCGCGTCCGGGGCGACAATCGCCAGGCGGTATTCTCCATCGCCCGTGCCGAGGGCGGACAGGTGCTGTTCTACCGGGCCACGGTCGAGCTCGCCAACGTGCCCTTCGAACCTCGGCCCGAGCCGCCGCCGCGCACGCTGCGGCGCGCGCCCATGCCGGACGCCGAACAGGCCGCCGCCAAGGCGATCCTCGACCGGCTGCGACCGCGCGCGGCCGATATTCCCACCCTTGTCGCACTGCTGGTCCAGACGCTGCACGACGCCCGCCCGGGCGGCGAGGCGGAGATGCTGCTCAAGGGACCGGTCACCAACCGCCGGGTGGTCGATGCCGCGGTGCGCATCCTGCGCTTCGGCGGCATCCCGGCACGGCGCGTCAACGGGCTGCAGCTCACCGAGGACCGGCGCCAAGCGATCGTCAGCCACTGGATCGAGGCCTATGTCGGCGACCGCTGGCGCGCGTTCCAGGCGAGCGACGGATCGCCCAGCATTCCGCCCAATCACATGGTGTGGTGGCGCGGCGGGGAGTCCGCGCTGGAACTCACCGGCGCCGACGACGGCCACGTCACCTTCTCGGTCTCCATGGCGCATCAGTTCGCGATCCGATCGGCCCTGCAGCGCGGACACAGCGTGGGCGCGACCCTGGCGGACTTCTCCCTGTTTGGCCTGCCGTTCCAGACCCAGCAGGTCTATCGCGTGCTGATGGTGGTGCCGGTCGGCATCTTCCTCCTGGTGATCCTGCGCAACGTGATCGGCATCCGCACCTTCGGCACCTTCATGCCGGTGCTGATCGCCATGGCGTTCCGGCAGACCCACCTGCTGTGGGGACTGGTGTTGTTCTCGGCGGTGGTGTTCATCGGCATGGCGGTGCGGTTCTACCTCGAGCACCTCAAGCTGCTGCTGGTGCCGAGGCTCGCCGCCATCGTCATCGTCGTGATCGGCGTGATGGCGCTGATGAGCACGGTGTCGTTCAAGCTCGGGTTCTTCGGTGGCCTGTCGGTCGCCCTGTTCCCGATCGTGATCCTGACCATGACCATCGAGCGCATGACGGTGGTGTGGGACGAGCGCGGGGCCTTCGAATCGCTGACCCAGGCGGCCGGCAGCGTGACCGCGGCGACGGTGTGCTACCTCGCCATGAACCAGAAGGTGGTCGAACATCTTTGCTTCGTGTTTCCCGAGCTCCTGCTGATCCTGCTGGCCGCAACACTGCTGCTCGGGCGCTACTCGGGCTACCGTCTGACGGAGCTGTCGCGCTTCCGGGTACTGGCGGAAAAGGACAAGCCGTGATCGGGCTTGCGCGACGGCTCGCGGCCGCGGGCGTGGTCGGCATCAACCACCGCAACGCCTGCTATACGCTGGTTTACAATCGACGCCGGTTGTACCCGCTGGTGGACGACAAGGTGCAGACCAAGCAGCTCGCGCTAGCGGCCGGGATCGCCGTGCCCGCGCTCTACGGCGTGATCGAGGTGCAGCGTCATGCGCGCGACATTCCCGACATCGTGCGCGAGCACGATGCCTTCGTGGTCAAGCCGTCCCACGGCTCGGGCGGCAACGGCATCCTGGTACTGGAGCGCGGCTCGCACGGGCTCTACCGCAAGCCCGGCGGCACCTTCATGAACGAGCACGAATTGATCTACCACACCAGCAACATCCTCTCGGGCATCTATTCCTTGGGCGGCCAGCCCGACACCGCGCTGATCGAATATCGCGTCAACTTCGACCCCCTGTTCGCGCGCATCACCCATCAGGGCGTGCCCGACGTGCGGATCATCAGCTTCCTCGGGGTGCCCACCATGGCCATGGTGCGCCTGCCGACGCGCCAGAGCCAGGGCAAGGCCAACCTGCACCAGGGCGCGATCGGCGCGGGCATCGATCTCGCCACCGGGCGCACGCTCACCGCGGTGTGGCGCAACACCGTGGTCAGCGAGCATCCCGACACCACCAATCCCGTGACCGGGGTCGAGATCCCGCACTGGGACACCATGCTGACCCACGCGGCACGCGCCTACGAGATGACCGGGCTCGGCTATCAGGGAATCGATATCGTGCTCGACCGTGACCTCGGCCCGCTGGTGCTGGAGCTCAACGCGCGGCCAGGTCTCAACATCCAGATCGCCAACCGCGCCGGTCTCGCGCCCCGGCTCGAGCGCATCAGGGAACAGCGGGACTCGCTCAAGAGCATCGCCGAGCGCGTCGCCTTCGCGCGCCGGGAATTCGCAGTCGAGGTGCCGGCGGCGGTCTAGTTCCGGCCTGCGCCGGCGCGGCCCGCCATGAAGTCGCGGATGAACTTGGGAATATCCTGTTCCGAGAACTTCTTGCGCTCGGCCGGATCGTGCAGGAAGGCGATGATGTCGCCGAGTTCCTCGGCGGTGAGGTCGATCGGCTCGCCGAACAGGCTTTCCTGGATTGCCAGCATCGGGCGCGCGCCGCGCCACATCTTGGTGACGAACTCGAGCGGCGCGATCGCCTTGCCCTCGGCCGCGTAGTCGAGCGCGGGGCCGGTCGCCCCGCCCACGCCGTTGACCGAATGGCACACCACGCAGGCGCGGGTCGCGAAATAGACCCGCCCGCGCGCCGCGTCCATGGGCGGCAACACGATCTCGGGACGGCCCGGAACGGTGACGTGGATCTCCCCGCCGGCAACGTGCCCGGTGACCTTTGGCGCGTCCGCGGCCCGGACGGGGAACACGGCGCCGCCGGCCGCCAGGGCGAGCACGGCGAGAACGGGAACCAGGCGGGCGATGCGCGGCATTCGGGACCTCCCCTGCGGACACGGCATGCATGCCGATGCGTCCATACGTCAGGCGTGAAGTATAAGCGCGGATGCCCGCCGCGCCAATCGCATGGCGCCGGAAACACGACGCCCTCCCGCCGGGACCGGCGGGAGGGCATATCGGCAAAGACGCGCGCCGTGGCCGGCGTGGAGGTCGGTGCTAGCTCTTCTTTTTCTTCTTCTTTTTCTTCTTCTTGACCACGTCCACCTTGAGGCCCTGTTTGGTCAGCATCTCGGTGATGTAGCTGACGGCCGCGGGCGAGGTCCTGGCGAGGGCCTGCACCAGATCGGTGACGTCCTCCGGCGAGACGGCGGAGAGGTCTTCGGAGATTTTCTGGCCCCGGGCGATGAAGTCGGGATCGGCCATGAGCTTATGGAAAGCCGCATGATAGGCCGCGACGATCGGTTTCGGCGTGTTGGGCGGCAGCGCGGCCCATTTGCTGACCGAGCTGATGTTGCGCCAGTACGCGAACGCCTGCTTGGCGAGCGGATCGGAGATCTTGCCTGCCATCGCCTTGGCGAACATCGGCGTCTTGGCGATCGCCGGCAGGCTCGCCGGCTGGGTCGCGCGGTTGGAACCCGACTGGTAGATGATCCTGTACTTGCTGGTATCGAGCAGCGACGGGCGCACCTCGGTATTGGCGAACGAGGTCATGTCGATCTCGCCACGCTCGAGCGCGAGGATCAGGTCGGGCGTGCCGCGATAACCCGACACCCACTTCACGTTCCAGCCGAGGTAATCGATCCCCCAGGCGGTCATCTGCATGCCCGAGCGCGGCACGCCGCTGACCGAGCCCATGGTGACCGGCTTGGCGCCCTTGTCGAGCAGCCTCGGCAGGGCCTCGTTGCGGATGATGGTGACGGTACCGCCGATGCCGACGCCGCCGATCATCTCGAACTTGGCGGGATCGTACTGGGCCTTGGGCACGCGGTAGTTGATCGGATCGATCTGCGAGCTCGACCCCACGATCATGGTCAGGCCGTCCGGCTTCACCTGCCGGGCGAAAAAGTTCATCGCCATCATGCCGTGCGCTCCCGGCCGGTTCTGCACGATGATATCGGGCTTGCCCGGCAAGTACTTGGCGATGAACGGCGCCATCAGGCGCGCGGACAGGTCCGTGCTGCCGCCGGCGGTGGTGCCCGCGAGAATGGTGATGGTCTTGCCCTTGAAGGACACGTCCGCCGCCATGGCGGCGGTGCCGCCGACCAGCAGTGCCAGCGCCGCGGCGACGGCACACAGGAATACGGTATGCGTTACAGGCTTCATGGTTCTGGCCTCCCGCCTGTCGCGTCGCGCAGCAGGCACGTTGTGGTGATGATGCCGTTGTTGGATTATTAAAACCGATTTTGATTTTCGTAAAAATACCCGATCCGGCCATTATTGTCGACCCGGAGCGACGGGGCCGCAAGGTTGCACGCTACGGGAAAGGCATGATCAAGCGCCTCGCGAGCGACGGCTCCGGGGTTCAGGTCGTCCTTAGGATCGGCTAACATGCCGGAAAACGGGCAACCGGAGCATTCCAGCCAGATGAGCCATCACCACGACCACGCGCACGAGCATGGAAGCCACGATCACGCCATGGACGCGGGCAACGAGCGGCGTGTGTTCTGGGTGATGGTCCTGACCGGCGGCTTCATGGGCGTGGAGATCGTCGCCGGGTTTATGGCGGGCTCGCTCGCCCTGCTGGCCGACGCGGGGCACATGCTGACGGATGCCGCCTCGCTGGGCATGGCCTATGCCGCCTTCCGCGTCAGCCGGCGACCCAACGACCGCCGGCGCACATACGGCTATCACCGTTTCCAGGTCCTGGCGGCATTCGTCAATGCCGTGACGCTGCTTGCCATCGTGGGATGGATCGCGATCGAGGCGGTACAGCGCCTGTTCGCGCCGGTGCAGGTCATGAGCGGCCTGATGCTGGTGGTCGCCGCCGTCGGGCTTTTCGTCAATATCGCGGGATTCCTGATCCTTCAAACCGGCAGCAAGGAGAACCTGAACCTGCGCGGTGCCGCCCTGCATGTCATGGGCGACCTGCTCGGGTCGGTCGCCGCCGTAGTCGCGGCGCTGGTCATCATGGGAACCGGCTGGATGCCGATCGATCCGCTTCTGTCGCTGCTGGTTGCCGCCCTCGTTCTCAGGAGCGCGTGGTTCATCCTGCGCCGCTCGGCACATATTCTGCTGGAAGGAACGCCCGAGTGGCTCGATCTCGATGAGTTGCAGAAGTCGCTCACCGCCGCCGTCCCGGCCGTGGTCGGCGTGCATCATGTCCATGCCTGGATGCTTACATCGGAACGACCGCTCATAACGCTCCATGCGAGCATCGCCCCGGGGACCGATTACAACGATGCGCTCATGCGCATCCACCGCTTCCTGGAGACGACCTACGACGTCTCCCATGCGACCGTGCAGATCGAGCCCAACAACGAATGCATCGACGACCTTGCGCTCAAACGCCAAGCTTGCTGATCGGCACGCGCCACTGACCCGATTCCCTGAAAGTAGGAAGGGCGGGCCCGGGGGCCCGCCCTTCCGTTGCGCACCGCACCGCGCTGCGGTGCGCCAACGTTTCCACACCTAGAGCCTGATCGGCTCGGATCGGAACGACCTTGAACCGTGAACCCAGCTCTAGCGCGGCACGCACTGGAAGGTGATGGTCTTGGTGCCGTTGGCGTTGGTTACGATATTGGACGTCGCCTGTTTGCCCGACGCGGCGCAATAGCCGTCCGCCGACTTCATCGCCTGGAGCAGCTGCATGTCGCTGCTATAGGTGTAGGTCATCGGCATGGGCGCCGGCGGCATCGACGCACTCGGCGAGGCGATGCACTTGAAGGTCACCGTCTTGGTGCCGTCCTGGTTCTCGGTGATGGAGCCATCCAGGCTGGGCACCGACTGGTAGCGGCTGCAGTAGACGCGCGCCTTCTCGTTCGCGGCGACAAGATCGTTGTCGCTGCCATAATTGTAGGTAACGCTTGGCGTGCTGGCTTCGACCTGTTGTGGTGGCTGCGACACGGGCGCGCAGGCGATCAGGCCGGCGGCGGCAAGGGACGCGATGCCACCCGCACGCAGCATCCGGAGCGGAAGGGCATGGGGAGTCATGGGGTTCTCCTTGTTGCGTTGGGGCGCCGGGCTCCGGCGCCCGAAATTTTTCCGGGGCGCGTCGAGGCGCCCCCGCTTTGTATCGACTACCAATGTAAACGCCCGGGCCGCGACCGGCGTTCCATCGCGCAAACCCCTGATTCTCGCGACGGTTGCCGCCGCCGCCGAAAGGGCGTGGACGAGGGCGTGTCTTGAGGTGGACTCCGGCAAGGTCTAACGTGCGCGGCGTACCGATCCACCATGCCGAGCCGGGGCGGCATCAAAGAAGCCAAGAGGCCCTTCCATGCCGACCGAACATATCCATCCCATGATCGTTCATTTTCCCATCGTGCTGGCGCTGGTGGCGCTGGCCTTCGACCTGTGGTGGCTGGCCCGCGGCCGTACCGCCGCGGCGCCACTCATCCGCCTCAGGACGGGCACGGTGCTGCTGGCGCTCGGCGCCGTGGCCGCCGTCGTCGCCTTCATCTTCGGCGACATGGCTTACGACATCGCGGTCAGCAAGGGTGTGCCGGAAGCGACCCTGGAGACCCATGAGGGCTGGGGCACGACCACCATGGTGGTCTACCTGGTGGTGGCCGCGGTAAGGCTGTTCCTGTGGTGGCGCGGGCTCGACCAGCGGCCCGCCGGCATTGCGCTGGCAGTGATCGCATCGGCCACGGTCGCGGTGATGGTGGTGATCACCGCCTATTTCGGCGGGCACCTGGTCTACGACCTCGGCGTCAACGTCGGCATGCGTCACTGACACCGAGAGGAAAGAACCCCGCGCGCGGGCGGGGCTCTTCCTACCGACAACGCCTGTTACGCCTTGATGTCGACGGCGGTTGAGCCGTCGTTGTCGCCGTCGGCATCGACGGGCGTCGTGGCGGCCTTCTGCACGGTCGGTTGCTGGGGCTGCGGGGACGCCGCCGGCTGAGACACCGGGATATACGGCGATGCCGAAGCGGGAGAGATCGTCGTCATCTCACTTCTCCTCTGTGCTTGTATTCCCCGGCCCCGCAACCCTGCACCCGCGCTGATTAACAACTTCTTGCCGCAACGGCGCTGGCGGATTAATTCTCATTCATCCTCGCCAGTTGCCCGTACCCCAAAAACCACCAAAGGGAGCAAAAAATGCCGGGAGCACGCTGGGGAATTGTCGCTATAGCCGCAGTCGTCGCGATACTTGTCGCCGGGCCTTGCTACGCAGACAAGCCGGCTTGGGCCGGCCACGGCAAGCATTCGGAAAAGAAATCTTCGCACAGCGCCGGGGCGCAGTTCAGCGACCGCGAACGGACCGTCATTCAATCCTATTTCGGTGCGCGGGCCAGAGCGGGACATTGCCCGCCCGGTCTCGCCAAGAAGAACAACGGCTGCATGCCGCCGGGCCAGGCCAAGAAATGGCGCCGTGGACGACCTCTGTCGCGGGACGTGGTGTTTTACGACCTGCCGCCCAAGCTGTCGGTCGAGCTCGGCCCCCCGCCCACCGGATACCGGTTCGTCCGTGTCGCCCAGGACATTCTGCTGATCGCCGCCGGCACCGGCGTCGTCCTCGACGCGGTGGAGGACATCGGCAAGGCCCTGGATCATTAGCGAGGCATCCGGATACCGCCCCATGAAGATCACCCCATGAAGATCATCTTATGAAGATCACTGCGGTCGAACCGATCCTCGTCCGCCTGCCTTACGAGCACGGCGGGCCCAAGCCGGCGCTCGGCATGGGGCCGGTGCGCGCCACCATGGACGCGCTGTTCGTGCGGGTCGACACCGACCAGGGCATCACCGGCTGGGGCGAGGCGTTCGGCTTCGCCACCGTGCCGGTGACCGTGCCCGCGATCAGCGACGTGATCGGGCCGCTGGCGGTCGGACACGATGCGGGCGACATCGCCGCGCTCACCACCGACCTCAAGCGCCGGCTGCAGAACATGATGCACGCCGGGCCGGCGCGCTTCGCGCTCTCTGCCCTCGACATCGCGCTGTGGGACATCACGGGCAAGGCCCAGGGCAAGCCGGTGTGGCAACTGCTCGGGGGCAAGGGGCGCAAGCGCGTGCCGGCCTATGCCAGCATGCTGCGCCTGCCCACGCCCGCGCTGTGCGCCGAGGTCGCCGCGACCGCGGTCGCGCGCGGCTACCGCCACGTGAAGCTGCACCAGAAGACGCCAGAGATGGCGGCGGCGGCGCGCGCCGCCATCGGCCCCGACGTCACGCTGATGGTCGACACCAACTGTGCCTGGACGCCGGACGAGGCCATCGTCCAGGCGCGCGCCATGCGGCCCTATGACCTTGCGTGGCTGGAGGAACCGATTACGCCGCCCGACGATTACGACGCCCTCGCCCGGCTCCGGCGTGAGGTCGGCGTGCCGATCGCCATCGGCGAGAACCTCGGCAACCCCAACGACGCCCGCTGGATGGCGCGGGCGGGCGCGGTCGACGTGGTGCAGCCGAGCGTGGTCAAGCACGGCGGCATCAGCGACGTCTGGAAGATGGTCGCGTTCGCCCGCGAACAGGGCATCCGCTGCGTGCCCCATTCGCCGTTCGTCGGCCCCGGCCTGATCGCCACCATCCATATCGTCGCGGCGATGGCTGAGGACGAGATCTGCGAGCACCGCTACTGCGATCTCGGCGCGAGCCCGCTCGGCGACGCGGTGGTCCAGAAGGACGGCTGGCTCGACGTGCCGACGGGCCCCGGCCTCGGCATCGAGGTCGACGAGGCGGCTCTGGACCGCTACCGGGCGACGTAGGCCGCCACGACAACGGCGGCCGGGATATAGTGTCGGGCGGATCACGAAGGAGGCCAGCGCATCCAATGTTCAAGATCGGAGATACCGTTCGCAATGTCGCCCGCGACGTCGTGGGCGTCGTCATCGAGACCGATGGCGACATGGTCTATCTCGAGCAGCCCAACGGCTGTGAAGTGAACTTCACCGCCGCCGCCCTGGTGCTGGAAAGCGAGTTCCAGGCGCGGCACGACACATCCGTTCGCGACGACGCCGGATCGCACCGGAACGACGCGCTCTACGATGCCGTGCTGGGCAACCTGTATCCGGCCGTCATCGCGATGGGCCAGCTTGGCCATGCCCAGGCCCAGGCCAAGCGCGCCCCCGGCGTGGCCGCCAAAAGCTGGGACGCGCTCAGCTCCCTGCAGAAGCTCAATGCCATTTCCGCGGCCACCGAGGTTCCGGTAAAGGCCTGGATCGACTCCAACCAGGCCGGCGCCAGGCCGAACCTCGGGGCGCTTCAACTGTCGGTCCTTGCCGCGGCAAGCAAAAAGGCCGCGAAGTGATGCCGCTTCCGGTTATCGGCTGAAACGAGGAGACCGGCATGTACATCGCCATGAATCGCTTTCGCATCGTCAAGGGCCAGGAGGCGGCGTTCGAGCGCATCTGGGCCGCGCGCGATACCCACCTCAACGAGGTGCCCGGGTTCGTGGAATTTCACCTGCTGCGCGGGCCCGAAGCCGAGGATCACACGCTCTACGTCTCCCATACGATCTGGGAAAGCGCCACGCATTTCGAAGGCTGGACCAGATCGGAAGCGTTCCGCAAG
>CAVTBD010000002.1:0-2495792 GCA_963732875.1 uncultured Alphaproteobacteria bacterium
CAGTTTTTCGCCTTCGAGCGCGTAGGCGATGTTCTCGTAAACTGTCATGTGCGGCCAGATCGCGTAGGACTGGAAGACCATCCCGATACGTCTGCGGTGTGCGGGGACGAAAACGCCGCGCCCGCAATCGACGACGTTCTGGTCTCCGATTGAGATCGTGCCGCCTTCGGGCCGTTCGAGCCCGGCAACGCATCGCAGCGTCGTCGTCTTGCCGCATCCCGAGGGGCCGAGCAGTGTTACGATTTCACCACTCGCGACCTCGAAATCGATGCCGTCAACGGCCGCGACCTTTTCGTGGTGTGCCTGAAACGTCTTGAAGAGTTTTTCCACGCAAATCATTGGTTATGCTTTGCGTTCCCTGGTGTGAATCAAACCTGTTCCTTGATCCCGTAGTGCCTGCTGATGAGATGCGAAATCACTACCAGAACGATCAGAAGCGTGAACATCAGCACGCCGAACGCGCTTATCTGCTGAAACGAGCCGTTTTGCCACAGAGTCATAGATGATGACGGATGCCGTGCGGTTGTTCGAGCGGGCCAGCATGAGCGCGATCGTCAGCTCGCGATAGGCGTGAACCATGACCCAGAACCATCCAGCCATAAGTCCGGGCTTCAGGAGTGGCAGATAGATGCGGAGGAAGTTCTTCCACCAGGGGACACCCGCGACTTCCGCTGCCTCTTCGAGCTCCGAATGGATCTGGAGCATAGAGGTCGATACGAAGCGCAGCGCGAACGGCAGATATTTCGTGAGATAGGCGAGACCGATGATGGTCAGCGTGCCGAGTATTGGCACCGGGACCAGAAGATAGAACCAGACAAACGCGGTCCCGAGGACGACGCTCGGTATGGCGATCGAGGCGAATCCGAGGAAATCGAGCGCCTTCCGGCCGGGAATTCGGCTTTTGTGCACGAAATACGCGATCGCCGCCGCGACCACCATGACGCACGTCGCCGTCCCGAGTTCCCACCAGCGTGCTGTTGACCATCGGATTAATGGCGTAGGCGTCCAGACCTCCCGCCAGAAGCTCACGATAGTTCTCGAGCGATAGAACGCTGAATGGCTGAAGCGTGATCCCGACATAGGCAGGCAGGAACGAGGCATACAGCATGATGATGAAAGGAAGCCCTGTGATCAGGAACACCAGCAGGAGGCTCGCGCCGCAGGTCGCGTATTTCCAGCGCCCGAGGTCGGTCCGGCGGGGCCGATAATCCTTTCCTGTGATAGTCTGATAGCGCTCACCATGGCGCAGCAGAGCGAAATAGACGGCAAGCAGCGCGATTGAAATGACGACTAGGGCGATCGAGTACGTGCTCGACATTCCGAGGTCGATGGGCGATCGGGCGGTGCTGAAATAGACTTCTGTCGTGTAGACGTTGATGCCGGCGCGACCTCCCAGCAGCAGGGGCACCTCGAACGTCTCTATGGCAGTGACGAACAGCAGAAGGAGAGCGGCGAGTATGGCCGGCGCTATCAGCGGTAGCGTAATGCGCCTGAGCGTGCGGGTCATACCCGCCCCGGTCATAGTGGACGCTTCTTCTAGGCGCGGGTCCATGGCCTGGAACGCCGCGGAAATGAGAAGGTAGGCGAGTGGCACCATCTCGAGGCCGTGGACCCAGACCATGCCCCAGAACGTGTAGATATTGACCGCATGGGGAACGCCCGCCAGATGTCGGACGATGTCGGTCAGGAAGCCTATCCGCGGGCTCGCCAGGAAAATCCAGGAAATGGCGATCAGTATGCCGGGAATGATAATCCGGGCCAGAGTCAGGATGCCGATCAGGCGGGCGAACGGGGTGTTCGTGCGATCTACGACCCAGCTCAGGAACGTGCCCAAGATGAAGGCAACGGCCGTGGACGCCGCGGCGAAATACAGGGTGTTGCCGGTTGCTTTCCAGAAGCTGGGGGCGCTGAAGGCCCTGACGTAATTTTCAATCGTGAAGTCGAATGCAAGAAAGCCCGGATCGCCGGGACTGCTCGTTTTGAAGCTTGTCCAGATAATCATGACGAATGGCACGATCACCTGATAGAGCAGGAAGGCGACCAACAGGGCGAAGACAATCCACCGCCAGTCCACGCGGTGGCACCTTGCGGAGGCCACCACACCGGCCGAAGCAGGGACTGTTTCCTGATTGCTGCTCATCGCCGTGAAGTCTTCTCTTCACGCTTCTGCCAAGCTGGCGGCCTGTTCGTATCGCCGGGCAAAGCAGATGAACGGCACCTTGCATAAGCAAGGTGCCGTTCATGGGTGTTCCGAGGTCTCACCACTACTTGTGGCTTACTATGGTTTTCTTCCACGCGGCCTCGAGTTTGTCGACCACTTGCTGGCTCACGTAGTTGAACGGAACCAGTTTGACATCGTCGGGGAAGTAGGGGTGTTTTAGTGCCACCGGTCCACGATAGGCCTTGGCCACGTACTTCTGGCTTTCGTCACTCAAGCACCAATCGACGTAAAGTGCCGCGGCATAAGGATGTGGAGTATTCTTATTAATGACTTGGGCGTTAGCGAAGAGCACCACCGGCGTCTGATAATCGGCCGCGAACGGAACGCTGGGGTTCTTCCGCTTCATTTTCGTGCCGTTATAGAGGTACTGGTCGGGCGAAATTGCGTGATCGCCAGAGAGCATCAGGCGCAGCCGCGCCGTGTGTCCCCGCTGGATGATGGGCTTGTTCTTGGCGATACAGGACAGCCATTCCTGGACCTTCCCGAAGTTCTCGTCGAATACTTCATATAGTCCGGTCAGGAAGCGCACTTCCAATGGTTCAAATGAGATCTGACCTTTGAAGCGCGGGTCACATAGGTCCATGTACGACTTCGGCGGATTTTTGACGAGATTTGTATTGTACGCAATTCCATGTTCGCTCTGTTCCCAGGGCGTCCAGCGATTTTTGGGGTCGATGAACTTGCGGTATTGCTTGAGAATTCGCTTGGTAGCCGGGGTGGGATAATTCGCCTCGACATCCTTTGACAGCAGGTCCGAAATATCGGGTACGGCAATGCCGACGACATCCGTTAAATGCCGGCCCGCGGCCTCTTCTGCAAAGATCCTCTGCGCCGCATCTTGTGAGCCGAGTTCCGACATGTTGACCTTGAGGAACGGGTAACGCTTGCGGAAAAGCTTGGTGTGGTTGAGGCCGAGTTTGCCACGCAGGCTGTTGATGAAGTTGAGTTCGCCCTCCTTCTTTGCGCCCGCAACAATTCGCTCGTGCCGTTCCTTTGCGGGCAACTTGGCGAGTTCCGCGTAAATCTTTTCTGCTGCCGTTTGTGCGATGGCGGGTGTCGTGAAGGCAGTAACGCTGCCGGCAAATGCAATACTGAATGCCACGATAAGCTTGCATTGGGTGGGCTTGCTGAGGACCATCATGAGTCTCCTTTTTGCCTCGCTCGTTGTATCGGGCTTCGGGGGCGCGCGTTACTTCTCCATCCGAAGATTAGCCTCGTGCTTTTTTCAGGGTATTGCCTACGCATAGCCGCAGGTCGCCTCGTGCGCAGCGCACGGCGCATTTCTTCGAATGTGCAAATGAGGTCGTGCCTAAACGCAAAGAGGCACGGGGCGGAGAGGAAAGCCCATTCGTGACTGCCACTGTCGTCGTCCCCCTGACGCTTGCGGCGCTTCTTGACTGTCCCCTCACCTTGAGAAAAGGACAGCGGCTGTTAAATATTTCAGATACGCCGTTCAAAATTTTCGCCAAGTGTGACGGTGCCCGCTTATCCCGTCAAGAGGCAGAGGCAAATTGGCCTTCGCTCCGTTGTCGGCTGCCGGCACCGCGACCGCTAGTGCCGCGGCGCAAGGTAACGCTGGCGGTCAGAAGCTCGGGGGCGTGCAGGCGCTCACGATTTCGCAGTCGACATCGCCCGCATTGCGGAACCGATGCGGCAATCGGCTATCGAAATAATAGGCATCGCCGGGGCCGAGGATGCGGGACTGATCACCCACGGTGACTTCGAGGCGGCCCCGGATCACCACGCCGCCCTCCTGACTTTCGTGGCTGAGGAATGCCTCTCCCGTATCGGCGCCGGGTGCATAATGTTCGTGCAAAATCTGAAGGCTCCGCCCTTTGAGATCGCGTCCGACCTGACGGTAGGAAATGTCGCCCGCTCCGATCTCTCCCAATTCCTCGGCCGAAAAAAAGTAACAGGGTTGATTGCTTTCGAGACCGCCGAAGAATTCCGACAGCGACATCGGGATGCCATCGAGGATGCGCTTGAGGAGGCCGACCGACGGGTTCGTGCGGTCCTGCTCGATTAGCGAAATGGTCGCATTAGAAACGTTGGCGCGTTTGGCCAGCTCGCGCTGCGAAAGGCCGGTGGTTTCCCTTACAGCCTTGAGGCGTTGTCCAAGAGCCAGTGCTTCACCAACCTCGCTCTCGGCGGATTCCTGCAACTTTTCGAGCATCGTATATCCTTGAAGGATTGCGGTAGAGCCTGCCGGGCAATCTACCTTCCCAGATGGAGAAAACAAGTTTCGTTTGATTTACTGAACACGATAGGCGAGCGTGTCACGCAATAATCAACATTCGACACGCCGGAATTCTTTGGATGCTTAACGATCTTTCCGCCTACTGGATGCCGTTCACCGCCAACCGCCAGTTCAAGGCGGCGCCGCGCCTGCTCGTCGCCGCCGACGGGCATGTATTACACCACCGACGGACGGGCGCGAGGTGCTCGACGGCACCGCCGGCCTGTGGTGCGTCAACGCCGGCCATGGCCGGCGCGGAGATCGTCGACGCGATCCGCGCGCCAGGCCGCGCGCGCTCGACTACGCCACCGCGTTCCAGATGGGCCACCCGCTGGCGTTCGAGCTGGCGGCGCGGCTCGCCGCGACCTCGCCCCGGCGACCTCGACCACGTGTTCTTCGCCAACTCCGGCTCGGAGGCGGTCGACACCGCGCTCAAGATCGCGCTCGCCTATCATCACGCGCGCGGCGAGACCGGGCGCGTGCGCCTGATCGGGCGCGAGCGCGGCTATCACGGCGTCGGCTTCGGCGGCATCGTCGGTGGGCGGCATCGCCAACAACCGCAAGCAGTTCGGTCCGATGCTGCCGGCCGTCGACCATCTGCCCCATACCCACGACCTCGCCCGCAACGCGTTCTGGCGCGGCCAGCCCGCCTGGGGCGCGCATCTCGCCGACGCGCTCGACGGACGTGATCGCGCTGCCACGACGCCGCCACCATCGCCGCCGTGATCGTCGAGCCGATGGCGGGCTCGACCGGCGTGCTGGTGCCGCCGCAGGGCTATCTCGAGCGCCTGCGCGCGATCTGCGACAAGCACGGCATCCTGCTGATCTTCGACGAGGTGATCACCGGCTTCGGCCGGCTCGGCGCGCCGCTTCGCCGCCGAGCGCTTCGGCGTCATGCCCGACCTGATGACCATGGCCAAGGGGCTGACCAACGCCGCCGTGCCGATGGGCGCGGTGTTCGCGCGCAAGTCGGCGTCTACGACGCGTTGATGCCGGGCCCGGAGAACGCCATCGAGCTGTTCCACGGCTATACCTATTCCGGCCATCCGCTGGCCTGCGCCGCGGCGCTGGCGACGCTCGACATCTACGCGCGAGGAGGGCCTGTTCGCGCGGGCGCGCCGGCCTGGGCCCTATTTGGAAGACGCGGTGCACGCGTCTCGAAGGGCGTGCCGCACGTGATCGACCTGCGCAATATCGGGCTGGTCGGCGCGGCATCGAGCTGGCGCCGCGCGCCGGCGCGCCCGGGCGCGCGCGCCTACGACGTGTTCCTGAAATGCTTGCGGAACGGCGTGCTGATGCGCCAGACCGGCGACATGATCGCGCTGTCGCCGCCGCTGATCGCGTCGAGAAGGCCGAGATCGACCGCATGGCGGCAACGCTCGCGACCGCGATCCGCGCAACTCCGGACTGAGAAAACCGTTTATTTCGTAAGCGTACGGTGCTCGCACGCAGGTTAGGGCGTGGCGGGCTGTGGCGTCCAGTTCCAGGGGAGCAGCTCGTCGATCCGGCTCATGGGATGGCCGTTGGTCACGCGCTCGAGCACATCTGTGAGCCAGGCGTAGGGCTCGACACCGTTGAGCCTGGCGGTCTCGATCAGGGACGCGATCATCGCCCAGCGTTCGCCGCCGCCGTCGGAGCCCGCGAACAGGTGGTTCTTCCGCCCGAGCGCCACGGGCCGGATGGCGCGCTCGACGGGATTGTTATCGAGCTCGACACGGCCCCCCGCCTTCGCGGGGGCAGGCTCTGTCCAGGAACCGGCACAGAGCGTCCCAGCGCGCGAGGGCATAGCGGATAGCCTCGGCCAGCCCGCCGCGCGGGGGCAGCCGGCGCAGCTGGTCTTCCAGCCAGAGCTTCATGGCTTCGACGAGCGGCCGTGATTCGGCCTCCCGCGCCGTTCGGCGCGCTTCGGCGGATTGCCCGCGGATGTGCCTCTCGACGGCGTACAGCTCGGCGATGCGGCGCAGGGCCTCCTCGGCGATGGGCGAGCCGGTCGCCTGATAGAACTCGTAGAACTTACGCCGGGCATGAGCCCAGCACGCGGCCAGGACCACCTTCCCGTCCGCGGTCAGCGCCTCGAACCCGGCATAACCGTCTACCCCCGCCTTCGCGGGGGCAGGCTCTGCAGCACGCCGCGGAAGTCCCGGAGGTGCGCGGCGGTCCGCTCGGCCCTGCGGTCGGGGCTATAGAGGTAGACTGCCGCCGGTGGCGCCGGCCCGTCCCACGGGCGGTCGTCCCGCACATAGACCCAGAGCCGTCCGACCTTGGTCCGGCCGCGGCCGGGGTCCAGCACCGGCACCGGCGTGTCGTCGGCGAACAGCTTGCTCGAGCCGAACACCTGGGCGGCCAGCCGCGCCTGCAGGGGCTCGAGCCACCAGCAGGCGCAGCCGACCCAGCCCGCGAGCGTGGAGCGTTCGATCCGCACCCCGTGGCGGGCGAAGATCTGTGCCTGGCGATAAAGCGGCGTGTGGTCGCAGTACTTGCTGACCAGCACCTGGGCGAGGAGCCCGGGCGTGGCCAGCCCCTTGGCGATAGGCCGCTCCGGCGCCGGCACCTGGTGGATCGTGCCGCAGGCGCGACAGCCGTACTTGGGGCGGCGCAGGCGCACGACGCGCAACTGCGCCGGAACCCAGTCGAGCATCTCGCTCACGGCCTCACCGGCAGGATGCAGACGGCCGCCACAGGCCGGGCAGGCATCGCCCTCCAGATCGAGCATGATCTCGGCGCGCGGCAGATGCTCGGGAAGAGTCCTCCGCCGGAACACGGCGTCGGCATCGGGCGCGGGACCCTCGACCGAAGGCGTGACGTGATCGGCTTCCATGCGCGCCAGATCGGCGTCGAGGTCGTCAAGCCCCAGGGCCAGCTGATCGGCATCGAGGCGCTCGGAGCGGCGGCCGAACTGCCCACGCTGAAGCTGTTTGAGGAGGCGCTGGAGCCGCTCGATCTCGTCGTTGCGGGCCTCGACCACGGCCGCCATGTCGCGCACCAGGCGGTGCAGAAGGCCGACGTCGGCCGGCAGATCGTCCAGGTCGAGACGCATGAGTGATTCTAGTCAGCCCCGGCGTCCCGACCAAGATATTTGTCTGATTCAGCGTGCCTTTTCAGGGGCGTCTCATCCCGCCACGGCGGGACGCCATACCCGCTCGGGCACGCGCCAGTCGATCCCCTCGAGCAGGCCCGCGAGCTGCTCGGACGTGAGCGACAGGGTTTGTCCCGCCTCCATGTTCGAGGGCCACAGGAACACGCCCTGCTCCAGCCGCTTGGTGAACAGGCACAGGCCCGTGCCGTCCCAGAACACGATCTTGATCAGGTTGGCCCTGCGCCCGCGGAACACGAACAGATGACCCGTGAACGGATCCTGGCGCAGCACCTCCTGGACCAGCAGGGCCAGCCCGTCCATTCCCTTGCGCATGTCCGTGTAGCCCAGCGCCAGATGCACCTTCACGCCGGCAGGCAGCAACACGGTCATCGCGCTCCCTCCCGATCGGCCCCGGGCGCATCGCTGATCTCCACGTCGACGAAGACCGGCGTTGCCGCCTCCTGCCGCCAGCGACACAACACGCGCCGCGCGATGCCGTAGCGCCGGGCCACCTCGGATACATTCGCCCCGGGCCTGTCCGCCTCGGCCAGGATGTGGCGCCGGTCGGCCGCGCTGAAGCGACGCCGATGGCCCGTCCGCGCCGGCGGTACGATCGGACCCGGCGACGCCGCGGAACTGGGATAAGTCATGTGACTTAGGGTGTGACTTAAGGTGTGACTTAAGCTGTGACTTACGCCGCCGCGCCGCCATAGCAGCTTGCGCGCCGGCGCCTGCGGCTCGGCCCTGAACTTCGTTCGCCAGTTCCCGAACGCCTTCAGCGACAGGCCGTGCGCTTCGCAATATTCCCGCTGATTCAGGTCGCTGCGCTGCCACGCCTCGTGATGCGCCCGCCAGAACGCCTCCCCGTAGCGCGCCCGGGGCACCGCATCCTCCGCCATTTCAATCTCCTCTCCGTTCCAAACACGAAAAGGAGAACAGATCGCAACCGGCCCACCCGCGCCAAGTGTGCGTTCCCTGGACGCTTACAATTTCCCTGTCCGCCGGATTCCCTGTTAGGGACGAGAACCTTCCCTGTTCCCTTGCATAGAGAAATAACCAGAAACCCCTTTAATTCCATAGAGTTAGTTGACCGTGAAGGGTGATTTCACGCCCCAAATCGCCGAAATTCCCTGTATTTTCCCTGTTATCAGGGAATTTGAGCAGAGAGCGGTTCGCTCCGGACTGCCAGCACCGCCAACTTTTATTTCTCCAAATCATAGCCGCATTTTTCGCCACCGGAGGCACGGACTCCGCGGGCGATGCCGATAGTATCGATTCCCGGAGAACGGCCATAACCAAAGGTTCCCGGGATTTTTGGCATGATTCCCGCCGGGCCCGGGTGTCAAGGCCCGGTGGAAGATGCTTGAAAATGCAGTGTGGAAGCGGTCTAGTTTTCCCAAGAGAAAAGCGGAAAAACGTAGTCTCGCGGATAATCGCGTACAACGCGTTCCATTTGTCGGGAGGCACTCATGCAACAAACCTTACGTGTGTTCGGCAGCTTTCTTGTCGCGGTGCTTGTGGCGACGATCACGTCTGCCGCAGCCAATGCGTCCGATACGTTCAAGGGCAAAACCGTCAAGATCATCGTCGGCTACGCGGCGGGAGGTGGCTATGACCGCTATGCCCGCCAGGTCGGCCGCTTCATCGGCAAATATCTGCCGGGCAAGCCCAGTGTCATCGTCCAGAACATGCCGGGGGCGGGCAGCATGACTGCCGCCAACTATCTCTATAACCAGGCGCCCAAGGATGGGACGGTATTCGGGGAATTCAATCGCGCCCTGCCGATCGTCGCGTTCGCGGGCCAGTCCAAGCGGGCTCACTTCGACCCCCTCAAGTTCACCTGGGTCGGCACGTCGTCGAGCTACAAGGGCGAAACCTTCCTCTTGGTCGTGCGCAAGGATTCGGGCATCAAGTCGATCTCGGACCTGCAGGAGACCAAGAAGACGATTTACCTCGCTTCCACCTCCGCCGGCTCGGATGGCACCGATATTCCGATCGTCCTGCGCTCGGTGCTGGGCCTCAATATCGAGCCGCTGCTCGGCTATCCGGGCGGCAACACGCTCTACCTCGCGGTCGATCGTGGTGAGGCGCAGGGGCGGATGACGGGCTATTCCTCGGTCGAGACCGCTCATCCGGACTGGCTCAAGAAGGACAGCCCGGTCCGCTTCGTGCTTCAGATCGGTCACGACAACCGGATTGCGGCGTTTCCGAACGTGCCCACGGCGGTCGAGCTTGCACGCAACGAAGCCGACCGCAACCTGATCGAGCTGATCCAGGCGCCTTTCCTCATGGCACGTCCGTTCGCGGCCCCGCCGGGGCTCTCGGCGGAAACCACGAAAGCGCTTCGCACGGCTTTCATGGCGGCTCATGAGGACCCGCAGTACAAGGCTGAGGCAAAGAAGCTGCACCTCATCACCAGTCCTTCCGACGGGGCAGAGGTGCAGAAGGTCGTGGAGCAACTCGCGAAGATTCCGCGCTCGGTTTACGATCGGGATGCCGCGATTCTGGCCCATCCCAAGGCAAAAATCCGCGAGGTCAAGTGGCAGATCGTCGACGGCACCATCAGCAAGATCGCAAAGAAGGGCCGCTTCGAGTTCGAAATCGACGGCAAGAAACAAAAGTCCCGCATGTCCAACGGCTACACCAAGGTCATGGTGGGCGGAAAGAACGCCAAGACCAAGGCGATCAAGGTCGGTATGGCCTGCAAGATCTGGTACGAAGGCAACAACACCTATGCGGGGCGGCTGGATTGCAAGGGCTGACCGTCCATGCCCCGGCTGAATGATGTTACGCGGGCCCTTCTCGGGCCCGCGTTCTCGCGCGGGGATAAAAATCACTTAATTCGGCAGGACGTGCCGCTGGAACGATCAAAACCAAAGGTCCTGCTGGTCCCGTAATCAAAGGGATCCGGGCTTGGAGGATTCGTCTGATCCGTTGAGTGAGACCTTCCTGACGCAAGGCGGCTATCCAGCTCGGCCGGAATATGACAGGGAGGCGACGAAAATTCTGAGCAAGAAGATTGTCAAATACGGCATCATCCGTGAGACCATTCTTGATGGTGGTTGACGCTTTGGTGGCCGGTTGGCCTCGTTGAAGCCGCGCCAATGGCTCGTGCCGCCGCCGCACTGGCGGTGGCGCGTGGTTGGTTCCGATTCTCGGTTCCGGCGTCGCCCCGCTCGAGGATTTCAGGAGAAATGGACATGGCGAAGAACCCGCAGCACGTAGCCTGGTTCGAAGATCTGACGCGCGGCGAAGTCGCGCGCGTTGGTGGCAAGAACGCCTCGCTCGGCGAGATGGTGCGCAATCTCGGCGCGCGCGGCGTCAAGGTGCCGCCCGGGTTCGCCACCACCGCCGACGCCTATTGGGAATTCGTCAGGGCTAACGGCCTGGCGAAGACGATCGCGGCGGCGCTTGCCGATCTCGATTCGGGCAAGGCGTCTTTGGCGGAAACCGGCCAGGCGCTACGCCGCGCTTTCCTGCGCGGTGACTGGCCCGAAGGAATAGCGGCGGAAATCCGCGCGGCCTACCGGCAGCTGTGCGAGCGGGCGGGCGGCACGGACCTCGACGTCGCCGTGCGCTCCAGCGCGACCGCCGAGGACCTGCCGGACGCCAGCTTCGCCGGGCAGCAGGAGACCTTCCTCAACATCCGCGGCGAGGCGGCGCTTCTCGATGCCTGCCGTCGCTGCTACGCCTCGCTGTTCACCGATCGCGCGATCAGCTACCGCACCGTCAAGGGGTTCGACCACATGAAGGTCGCGCTCTCGGTCGGCGTGCAGCGCATGGTGCGCTCCGACCTCGGCGGTGCCGGGGTGATGTTCTCGATCGACACCGAGACCGGCTTCGACAGGGTCGTGCTGATCAATGCCGCCTGGGGACTGGGCGAGAACGTCGTCCAGGGCGCGGTCGACCCGGACGAATACCAGGTGTTCAAGCCGCTCCTGGAAAACCGGCGCGTCACGCCGATCATGGAAAAGACGCTCGGCGGCAAGGCGCAGAAGATGATCTACGCCACGGACGGCGACGCGCCGACCAGGAACGTGCCGACGTCCCGCGCAGAGCGCGCCGCGTTCGTGCTCGATGACGCCGATATCCTGACCCTGGCGCGCTGGGCGGTGGTGATCGAGAAGCATTACGGCCAACCGATGGACATGGAATGGGCCAGGGACGGCAAGACCGGCGAGCTGTTCATCGTGCAGGCGCGTCCGGAGACCGTTCAGTCGCGGCGCGAAGCGGGTGCCGTGAAGACCTATCGCATCAAGAGCAAGGGGCGGAAGCTGGTTGCCGGCCTCAGCATCGGCGAGGCCGTGGTCGCGGGAAAGGTGCGGGTGATCGAGAGCCCGCGCGAGATCGATCGCTTCGTCGACGGCGATATCCTCGTGACCGCGACCACCGACCCCGACTGGGTGCCGATCATGAAGCGCGCCGCCGCGATCGTGACCGACCACGGCGGGCGCACGTCCCATGCGGCGATCATCAGCCGCGAGCTCGGGCTCCCCGCTATCGTCGGCACCGGCAATGCCACCCACGTGCTGCATGACGAGCAGGAGGTGACGGTCTCGTGCGCCGAGGGCGACCAGGGATTCATCTACGAAGGGCGCGCCGAATACGACGTCGAGACCCTCGACCTCGGCCACATCGCGCCGACCCGGACCAAGGTCATGCTCAATCTTGCCAACCCGGCGGCGGCGTTCCGCTGGTGGCGCCTGCCGGCGGACGGCGTCGGGCTCGCGCGCATGGAATTCGTCATCAACAACCACATCAAGGTCCACCCGATGGCGCTGGTCCGCTACGACTCCCTGAAGGACGAGGCGGCGAAGCGGGCCATCGCCGAGCTGACGGCGGGATATGAGGACAAGACCGAGTATTTCGTCGATCGGCTCGCGCGCGGGCTCGCCCGCATCGCGGCGTCGAGCCATCCCGATCCGGTGATCGTCCGGATGAGCGACTTCAAGACCAACGAATACGCCAACCTTCTGGGCGGTGCCGAGTTCGAGCCGAAAGAGGAAAACCCGATGATCGGCTTCCGCGGCGCGTCGCGCTATTACTCGCCGCGCTACCGCGAGGGCTTCGCCCTCGAATGCCGCGCGATCCGGCGCCTGCGCAACGAGATGGGCTTCACCAACGTCATCGTGATGATCCCGTTCTGCCGTTCGACCGGGGAGGCCGACCGCGTGCTCGAGGTCATGGCCGAGAACGGCGTCCGGCGCGGCGAGGATGGCCTGCAGGTCTACGTCATGTGCGAGATTCCGTCGAACGTCGTGCTCGCCGGGGCGTTCGCCGAGCGGTTCGACGGCTTCTCGATCGGCTCGAACGACCTGACCCAGCTCACGCTTGGCGTCGACCGCGATTCCGAGGCGCTGGCCGAGCTGTTCAACGAGCAGGACGAGGCGGTTAAATGGATGATCCGCAACGTCATTACCGAGGCCCACAAGGCGGGGGCCAAGGTGGGGCTGTGCGGCCAGGCGCCCAGCGACCATCCGGAATTCGCCCGGTTCCTGGTGGAGTGCAGCATCGATTCCATGTCGGTGAGCCCGGACAGCTTCGTCGCGGTCAAGCGCGAGGTCGCCAAGGCCGAGGCGGGCTAGGGCCGCCGCCGGTGAGCGGTGAGTAGTGTCCTAATTTGAAGATTCTAGGCGCGCTTTTGCGTCCAATAGAGCTTGTCGTAAAAGTGGAGGGGTTTCCTCCTTGAGAAGATGCTCGATTATGGGCAACGACATAGCTTTATATTCAGGAAACTCCATCAACTGATAGGTAGCCATGGCTTGCTGCACAGCGGTCAAGGTTTGCCCCGTTTCAGTTCGTCCCGCAAACCATATGCAGGTCTGCCTAAATTGCTCAAATCTCACATTCTTCGCATCGAATTTTCTTGTATCCAGATATTTCCACACCCCAAAAGTGAACGCGACCACACTTCCAAGGGCGGTTAATAGTGCAATGTCTGTCATCGGCTGCGATGCTCCCCCACGATAGCCGCCCTCACGGCATCCTGTGGCGACCTGATTCCCACCATATGCAGCACGGCGAAGATTTTAAAGCGCGCGATGAAGCGTCATGGGCCGCCGGTGATAATCTTGACGGATCGGTTACGTTCCTACCGGGCAGCGATGAACGTGATCGGTAACGCCGCAGACCAGGAGTGCAGACGTTGGCTCAATAATCGAGCCGAAAACTCCCACCAGCCGTTCAGAAGACGGGAAGGGGCGATGGCACGATTTAGGGACATCAAGACCCTGCAGACGTTCGCCTCTGTTCACGCTTCGATCCATAACCACTTCAACCTCGACCGTCACCACCCCAGCCGCGACGACTTCAAAAGAACTGCTCTGCCGCGCTGGCCGAGTGGCGGCAACTTGCGGCTTGAGGGCTATGTGAGGTGGCATTCTGAGACTGGTTCGCTTTAAACTGACAGCACCCTAAAATTTCTTCTGCCGCACCTGGGGAGCCCAGCGGTGGCATTTGTGCTGCTGGGTTATAACCTCCGGACCCTTAGTTGACTGAAAATGCGATTGGGAGGTCAGCACGCCGGAGTAGCGGCCCAGGGTAAAATATTGTGCCCCGCGGAAATTTGTCATCCAGGTAATGACCTTATCGGTGATCTTGGCTTGAAAGGTTTGATCGGCTACCGGACGTCCATCGTACGTGTAAGGCGCGCCATCATCGTTGATCGCATGGCTTCTGACGGTTGCGGCGCCATAGTCGATGTCGAGAAGATTATGCAGTCCCGGCAAGCCGCCCCCGGTATCGCATTCCAGGACAACCGAAGGCTCAGCGTAAGCGGACCATGCCATGAATGGGGTGGAGAGCACGGCCAATAAGAAACCAAGTAGCTTCATCATCTGTACTGGTCTTCCTGCATTGCGCATCTCCGCGACAAGGCGCGAACCCCCCGGACGGCACAAGCCTGCAAGGGTATAGTCACGTTAAGGCGCTTCCGATGGCAGATATTGCACGATAGCGTCAGCAGATGACAAAATTAGCCTATTGTCATCATGTGTGGACGGCCCCTTCGATGCAAGGGTAAAGCGGTAGGGACACTACCGGGCGGTGACCCGCTTTGCCCCGGGCACGGGGGTGTTGTAGAGTTCCGTGCATATGCCAAGGGCCGGGCCCCGCCGGGCACAAGCGGGCCGGCCGGCATCACGTATAACAACAACGGGACATGGAGGAACGGGATGGCAAAGATTCGCCACCTTGCAATCAAGACAGTCGATCCGCAGCGGCTTTCGAAATTCTACCAGGACGTCTTCGACATGGAAGTCCTGCTGGAGGGTGGTAGCGGCGCCGTCTACCTGACCGACGGCTACCTGACGCTGGCGCTGCTGAAGTGCCGCCCGGAAGATTCGCCGCCGGGCCTCAACCATTTCGGAATCTCGATCATCGATTCCGAGGCCACCTGCAAGAAGCTGGTGGAGATGGGCCTGCCGCAGCCGACCGTGCGTCCGTCCAACCGGCCCTATGCCGAGCTGCGCGCCATGGACCCGGACGGCAACCTGTTCGATCTCTCCGAGCACGGCTACGACGAGGAAGAATATCTGCCCGAGCGCGAGCAGAAGCGCGAAAAGGCCAAGGTGGACTGAGCGCCGCCACGACGATCGCAACATGGACACGGACGCGCGCCGCATGGGTGCGCGTCCCGCCGGGCGTTTGCCCGGACCGGGAGGCAATCATGAAAATCGCAGGGATCGTAAAGGGCGCGGGGCTGGCACTGCTCCTCGCCACGTTGACCGTCGGCTTCGCGGGGCAGGGGCTCGCCGCCGACTACTACAAGGGCAAGACGCTCACCGTGATCGCGGGCTACCCGCCCGGCGGCGGCGTCGACAACGAGATGCGCCTCGTCACCCAGTACTACAGCCGCTTCATTCCCGGCCATCCCAACGTGGTGTCCAAGAACATGCCGGGCGCCGGCGGCATCCTGCTCGGCAACCTGATCTACACCGCGACCGCGCCGGACGGGCTCACCCTCGCCATGCCGGGCCGGTCGGGCTTCCTGCTCGCCAATTCCATCGGCCAGAAGGGCGCCAAGTACGATCTTACAAAGTTCACCTACGTGGGCACGGTGGCCAGCACCAACAGCATCCTGTGGCTGAGCAAGAGGACCGGGATCAAAAGCCTCGCCGAGCTCAGGAAGGCCAGGAAGGAGATCATCCTGGGCGGCCTCAACGCGCGCTCCCAGAACATCGTGGTGCCGCTCATCCTCGCCAAGTACGAGGGCTTTCCGTTCCGCCCGATCCACGGCTATCCCGGGTTCCACGCGGTGCTGATCGCCATGGAGCGCGGCGAGGTGGACGGCCTGTTCTCCCATGAGGGCAGCATCCAGGCGACCCGGCCCGACCTCATCACCTCGGGCGCGGTGGTGCCGATCTTCCAGACCTTCCCGATCGAGAAGAACCTGCCGGTCATGGACAGCTTCGTCGATAATCCGAAGGAAAAGGCGCTGCTGACGCTCCTGAGCGCGCCCGCCAAGGTCGGCCTGCCGATCCTGGGCCCACCGAAGATGAACGCCGAGGCGACCGGAATCCTGCGCGCGTCGCTCCAGGAGATGGCCAAGGACAAGGCGTTCGGGGCCACGGCAAAGAAGCGCGGCATCGAGGTGATGCCGAGCACGGGCGAGGAATTGCAGGCCTATATCGCCGCGCACCTCGTGAAGGTGCCGGCCGACGTGGTGAAGGAGTACCTCTCCTACACCAAGCGCAAGAAGAAGAGCGGCAAGAAGAAAAAGTAGTACCCGATGCGCGTGCCGGAAAAAGGAAACGGCGGGGACCATGTCCCCGCCGTTTCGCTTTTCAAGGTGGCTTACGCGTTGGCCATGAACGCGAGCGTCTTGCCCCAGGCGTCCTCGGACGCCGCCCGATAGGCCGGAAAGTCGTGGGACGGGTTCTGGAAGCCGTGCCCGACGCCGGGGTAGCGGTGGAACACGTGGTCGACACCCGCCTCGGTAAGCCGCGCGTCGATCCTGTTTACGTGCTCCGGCGACGGGTTGACGTCGTCGTTGCCGAAGAAGCCGATGATCGGGCACTTGATGTCGCCGAGCAGGTCGAACGGGATCTCCTTGCCCTCGCCCCACGGCACGAACATGCCGCCGCCGTAGAACACGACGCAGCCGCGGAACAGCGGCACGGTGGCGGCCCCCATGTAGGCCATGCGGCCGCCCATGCAGTGACCGAGGATGAACAGCCGATCCCGGATCACGTCGGGGCGGGCGGCGAGGTAGTCGGCCGACGCCCTGATTTCGGCCAGCACCTCGGCGTCCGTGAGGTACTGCTTGCAGTCCTCGGCCTTGGTGCCCCCGGGGCAGCGGTGATAGAAGTCGGGCGCGACGGCGAGGTAGCCGGCCTCCGACAGCGCGCTCACCCGGCCCCGGGTGAAGCCGTCGAAGCCGCCCCGGTGGAACATCACGAGGACGCCGGGGAACGGCCCGGCGCCCGGGGGCTTCCCGATCAGGAGCTCCATATCGTGACCGTGGATATGGATGCGGTCTGTTGCGCTCGTCATTGGTACGTCCTGCTTTCTGTAAACTTCTGACTCAGTTCTTTTTTTTCTTCTTTTTCTTCTTTCCCTTATTCCCGAGAGCGGCAAGTTTCTTCGCCCGGGCCAGCACCGCCGGGGGTACCACCTTGCCGGCCTCGACCATGGCCTGGAGCTTGTCGCCTGGCAGCGGATCGAGGTCGAGGCGGGTCTTCTTCAGGTCGGCCTTGAACGACTCGCTGTTGATCGCGGACCAGAACGCCTTGCGCAGCTCGGCCACGCGCTCGGCCGGCACGTTGGGCGGCGCGACCACGGAGCGTCCGATTTCCGACGGACGCGCGAAGAACTCGAGTAGCTTGCGGTCCTCGTCATTCTTCGCGAGATCGAGCATGCGCGGGATGTTCTGCAAATCCTCGTTCTTCTCCGCGCCGGTCTGGAGCAGGAGCACGATCTTCTTCTCCTTGATCCACTGGCCCTGTTGCGCCTTGAGCGCGCTCCACGGCCGGCTCAGCCCCTGGATCTCGCCGCGCTGCATGGCCAGCATCGCCTCGCTCGTGCTCTTGTAGCCGGTCAGGATCTTGAGCTTGGTATGGATGACGTTGTTGAGGATCAGCCAGTTGAGCCGCGACGCGGAACCCGTCGCCGAGACGATGAACTCGGTCTTGAGGGCGTCCTGGATCTTCTTGATCGGGGCCGTGTGCCAGGCGAACAGCACCGCACTGTTGGATACCAGCCGACCGATCCAGTTGAACTTGGGAATATCGGCCTTGAGGCCTTTGCGGCCCATCAGCTCGTAGGCCTGGATGCCCTGGTCGATCATGCCGATCGCCGTGCCGTCTTTGGGCGCGATAACGTAAAGGTAATTGGTGGCGCGCACGCTGCCGGCCCCCGGCATGTTCTGGACCACCACGGTCGGGTTGCCGGGCAGGAACTTGCCGATATGGGCGGCAATCAGCCGGCTGTAGCCGTTGTAGCTGCCGCCGACGCCGAAGCCGACGACGAAGGTCATCGTCTTGCCCTTGTAGAAATCGTCTGCCTGGGCCGGCGCGATGGCACCGGTCAGGACCATTGCCGCGGCGAGCACGGCACCTTTCACCATTGCTTTCATGGTTCGTCTCCCTTGCACGCGGTTGAACCTGGATACGGAACGCGTTGGGTCACCCTCTCGGCGGCCCGTCGTCACGACGGCAACTCGCTGGTCAGCCAGTCGGTCGGAAGCTTGTGCCCAAGCCCGAGCCTGAGCGCATTCTGGTAGATCACGTGGCCAGTGCCGGCGAACTGGAAGCCGAGCCCGGCGTAGTTGAGGAACATGGTGACCTGCTCCGGTGTCCGGCGGCCCGGGGCGCGGCCCAGCAGGAGGTCGGGCAGGGTCGGCATGTCGCCCTGCCGGATGTTCTTGGTCATGGTATCCTTCTGGTGCTCGGTGTCGCGCGCGAGATCGGCGCCTTCCGTGCGCACGATGCGCAATTCGCTGCCATGAACGTGGGTGAAGGCGACGTCGGCGCGCGCTACCGTCTCGGGGGCCAGTTCGAGGCGCTTGAGGCTGCTCACATGCATGCCGGGCGCGATCAGCTCCGGCGGTAGGATCGGGCGCATGCTGTTGGTCGCGCACAGCACGACATCGGCGCCGGCGACGGCTTCCTCGGTGCTGGACACGGGAACCACCTCGATGCCGAGCCGGTGCGTCATGTCCGCCGCGAAGGCTTCCCGGCTTTCGGCGCGCGGGCTGAAACAGCGAATCTCGGTCACGGGCCTGACGGCGGCGATGGCCATGGCCTGGCCGCCTGCCTGCCAGCCGGCGCCGAGCAGGGCAACGGTGCGGGCATCCTCGCGGGCGAGGTACTTGGCGGCAAGGCCCGAGGTGGCGCCGACGCGCATGCGCTGGACGATGCCATCGGGATAGACCGCGAGCGGCTCGCCGGTCTCGGTCGAGAACAGCAGCACGAGCCCGACGTAGCGACCGCCTGGCGCCGACGGCACCTTGACGCGCTTGAGGCTGCCTTCGCCGGCGGGCCAGGTCAGGATGTCCGAGTTGATGCGCACCGCGCTGACGCCGAACGCCGGCACCGCGCCGTTCATGGTGAGGAGCGAATAGAGCGCGTCCTCGCGCGTGGTTGGCGTCAGGATCTCCGAGCGCACGCCGGTCGCCGCTCGCGCGCGGCCGAGGTCCTTGTAGGCCTCCTCCATGCCGGCTAGGCAATCGGCCATGGGCAGGGCCCGCTCGACCTCGGCGTTGGTCAGAAGCAGCGTCATGGACGGCGCCTCCGGGCACGGCGCGGCGGCGGGGGCGGGACTGCCGTCATGAGCGGGCGCAGCCGCGTCATGTCGCGGATGTCCTCGAGGGCGAACACGGTGTCGATCAGCCGCTGGGTGCGCCGGGGGTTCAATACGTTGCCGATCAGGTCACGGGCCTTGGCGATCACTTCTTCGCGCGTCATAGGGTTGTCTGCGGTGCCGCGCACCGCCTGCGTGCGGCGGCTGAGCCTGCGACCGTCGCGGGTGACGACCTCGACGATCGCCTGGCGCGGCGGCTTCGCGGTCATCAGTTCCTCGCTCGGTACCACGCGGATGCGCGCGCGCAGCGCCCTGGCGTCGCGCTTTGCCATGCGCGCCTGATCGTGGGACGCGGTGAAGCCGAGGGTACCGTCGAGCAGCATCACCGCCAGCAGGTGCTGGACGTTGACGTTGGCCATGGGCGCATTGTCCACGGTACGCGAGGCGCGCGTCGGCAGGTGGACCGCGATGCTGTCGACGTCGCGGGGCCCGATCCCGTGTTCGGCCATCAGCCATTGCATCGAATCGAGCGCCGCCTGGGCCGGGGAGCCGACTGACCATTTCTTGATGTTGGTGGCGAGGATCTCGTAGCGCTTGCCGAGCTCCTTCGACAGCTCTCCCGGATGCGCGCTCGCCGCATAGGCGTCGAGGAAGTTGCGTTCGCCCGAGAACACATCGTCGACCCCGGTGAAGCCGGCCGCTACCATGGTCGCGGCCAGGGTGCCGGCATGGGCGGGCATGCCGGCG
The DNA here is from genome assembly GCA_963732875.1 of uncultured Alphaproteobacteria bacterium. GTDB lineage: Bacteria > Pseudomonadota > Alphaproteobacteria > SMXQ01 > SMXQ01 > WHSO01. The sequence goes on from CAVTBD010000002.1 coordinate 20,020, forward strand.
AAGTCGAACGCCTTCTCGATATGCTCGCTGTCGCGCACGTTGCAGCCGCAGCCCGAGGCGAGCTGGGCGCAATAGGAGAGGAGGTGGCGCGCCTGACGGGCATCGAGGCCGAGCAGGCTGCCTGCCGCGGCGCCGGCGCCGAACGTGCCGCCGAAGCTGTGGGTGCTGCGGAACGCGGCGGAAAAGCCGTTCACGTCGAGCGCCCGGGTCAGGCGGCAGGCCACGTCATAGCCCAGCACCACGGCGCGCAGGAAGGCGGCCCCACTCGCGTGCGCCTTCTCGGCGGCGGCCAGGGCCGCCGGCACCACGGCGCAGCCGGGATGGGTATGGGAGGGGGCGTGGGAATCGTCGGTTTCGTCGGCGTGGGCGAGCATGCCGTTGGCGAGCGCCGCGTTGGCCGCGCTGGTGACGGTCCGGGAGCCGGCGACGCCCGCCTCGCGTGCGCCGCCCAGCGTCGCGACATAGGCGATGGCGTGACGGCCCGGCAGAAGACGGGAGCCTGAGATCATGGCCGCGAACGTATCGAGGATATGGTGCTTCGCCTTCTCCACAATCTTCGCAGGCAGCCGGCGGCGCGCGGCCGCACCCATGTAGCTGCTGAGCGCGTGGGTAGGGGGACTGATCTCGCTGAGCGCCTGGATCATGATGTGGCGACGTGGTTCCCGAATGCTTCGAGACCGCGCCGCACGTTACAACGTCCGGTCGCGGTCGCGGGCCGATAGTGACTTCAGGTCAGGGCTGATGAGCCGCGTGGGAAACGCTGGGGTGATTTCCCGTCGCCATGAACTGTCCTCCCTGATATTGCTTCTTACTTGTGATTCGATGGTGACGGTTCGCCCGCCGCAAGTCAAGGCACGCCGCCCGCGATGCGTGGGCTTTGGCGGTTGGTGGCGTCGGGCCGCTCACCTATAATTTCGAAAAATCACCCGGGAGAGACGTCCGTGCGTAAAGACGAGCAGTGCGACATCATCGTGATCGGCGGCGGCAGCGCCGCGTTCGACGCGGCCGTGGCCGCGAAGAAGGCGGGCGCCGGGCGCATCGTCATGCTGGAGAAGGCGCCGGAAGCGGAATACGGCGGCAACGCGCGCTACTCGGGCACGGGATTCCGTTTCTGGCACAATGGCGCCGAGGAAATCCGCGAGCTCGTCCCCGACCTCGACGAGGACTACTACAAGAGCCTGCGCATCAATCCCTATACGCGCGACGATTTCCTCGCCGACCTCAACCGGGTGAGCGAAGGCCGCATGGACCGCGACCCTGGCGGAGACGCTGGTGGACGAATCCAATGCCGCGATCCACTGGATGAAGGACGTCGGGATCAAGTGGGAGCTCCTGAAGGAGCACGCGTTCATCGATGGCAAGCGCTACTTCGAGCGCGGCATCGCGATCCACGTGGCGGGCGGCGGTGTCGGCCAGCTCGAGCAGTGGCGGGCCATCGCCGAGGGGGTGCGGGATCGAGATCCGCTTCGATTCGCCGGTCAGCGGATTCCTTGGCAACATGCACCGGATCGAAGGTGTCCACATCTGCGCGGCCGACGGCGAATACGACCTGCGGGCCCGTGCCGTGATCGCCTGCGCCGGCGGTTTCCAGGCGAGCCCCGAGATGCGCGCGCGCTATCTCGCCGGCAATACCGATTTCGTCAAGGTACGCGGCTCCAAGCACGATACCGGCGAGGTGCTGCGCTACCTGATCGAGATGGGCGCCGCTACGGGCGGCCACTGGCAGACCGGGCACATGTCGCCGATCGACGCCATGGCACCCGACTTCGAGACGCCCCAGCATTCGGACGGGCGCGGCAATACCCAGAGCCGTTACGACTATCCCTACGGCATTTCCGTCAACGCCATCGGCGTGCGCTTCTTCGACGAAGGCGAGGCGCAGCATTCCTATACCTACGCCAAGACCGGCCGTGCCGTGCTGGCCCAGCCGGGCGCCACGGCGTGGCAGATCTACGACCAGAAGGGTATCCGCCAACATCGCTACCCGCACCACAAGGCGACCTTCGAGGAGGCCGCGACCATCGAGGAACTGGCCAAGAAGATCGGTCTCGCGCCCGAGGTGCTGGTGCATACGGTGAACGAATACAATGCCGCCTGCACCGACGACGTGGCCTATGACCCGACCCGCGCCGACGGCAAGCACACCGTCGGGCTGGAAATCCCGAAGTCGAACTGGGCAACGCGGATCGACGAACCGCCGTATCGCGCCTATCCGGTCACCTGCGGTATCACCTTCACCTTCGGCGGCCTCAAGGTGAACACGAAGGGCCAGGTACTCAACACCATGCACGAGCCCATGAAGGGGCTCTATGCGTCGGGCGACATCCTCGGCCTGTTCTTCCACAACTATCCGTCGTTCACGGGCCAGACCCGCAACGCCGTGTTCGGCCGGATCGCCGGCACCAACGCCGTCTCCGACAACTGACAACTTGAATCAGGGCCGGGAATGCACCGGCTGTTCGCGGCAGGTGGTGCGGCGCATGTCGCGCTGGTAGCGGGTATCGTCGAACGGCGTGGCGCGGTGCAGGGTGGCGAGGTTGTCCCAGATGACCACGTCGCCGAGGCGCCATTCGTGGCTGTAGACGAAGCGCGGCCGGGTCGCGAAATCCATCAGCTCGTCGACGAGCGCCCGCGCGTCGGCTTCGTCCCAGCCGACGATCCCGGACACGTGCGACGCAATATAAAGCGATTTGCGTCCGGTGCGCGGGCAGATATGGACCACCGGGTGATAGGCCGGCGGGCGGGCGGCCCGCTCCTCGTCGGTCGGATCGGGACCGCCGCCGAGCTTGCGCGAATACCAGTAGCTGTGCTCGGCCGTGAGGCCATCGAGCCGCGTCCTGGTCTTTTCCGGGAGCGCCTCATAGACCGCGCGCATATCGATGAACTCGGTATTGCCGCCCTTGGGCGGCAGCACGTGGGCCGAGAGCAGGGAGTAGGTGGCGCGCACCTGACGGAACGACATGTCGGTGTGCCACAGGCGGTTGGCGCGCTTGAACAGGAGCCGCCGGTCGCCCTCGGCGTAGATCTTGCCGTCCTGGTCGAGGTTGCTCTGGTCGACCATCTCGTTGTGGGGAACGCGAATGCCGGTACCCCCGATCTTGGGCGCGCGTCCGCGGTCCATAGGGCCAAGCAGGGCGCTGAAGGCGATCTGCTCTTCGTTGGTAGGCGCCTTGTCGTGACCGACCGCGCAGACCGCGTAGCGGTCCATCATCGCGACCAGCTCGCGCGCCAGTGAAGCGTCGCCCGGCCGGCGCATGTCCACGCCTTCGAGACGGGCCGCGAACAGGGGATGGAGCGGTGTCGCGGCGATGCCCATGGCGCCGTCTCCCGTCAGTTTCGGACGTCCTGGAGGAACAGGCTGGTCGGAATCTCGTAGCCGCGCTTCGCCTTCTTCGCCGCCTCGTAGACCCGGCCCGCCACAGCATAAAACTGGGCGCCTTGCAGGTTGCCGCGCTCGGACCACGTGATCTGGTCGTCGGACGTGCGACCCGGCGATGTGCCGCCCATGATCTCGGCGAGGCTGACGCGCTTGCCGGGCAGCCTGGCCGCGCCGTGGCCGGCCTTGCCCGAGCGCCCGTCGCCGTGCTTGGGCGCGCCCGGGCGCGCCTCCCAGGCGATGTATTCGTCATCGAGGGCAAGCTCCGGGCGGCCCACCGGCGCCGGCGCGTCGCCGAACCGCAGGTAGACGTCGACGCGCTTGATGGTTTCCGAGTCGGGCACGCCGCTGCCGCCGATGTTGACCACGTGGGTACCCTTCTCTACGAGGGTGCCGTCGAGCACCGGCACCGCCGAATCGGTCAGTGCCGCGACGATATGGGCGCCCTTGTAGACGTCCTCGGCACGGTCGCAGACCTGCACTTCCATGTTGTACTTGGCGGCCATCTCGCGGCCGAACGCCTCGCGGTTCGCCTTGGTCGGGCTGTAGACCTGCAGCTTCTTGATGTTGCGAACGGCGGTGAAGGCCTGCATGTGGGTGCGCGCCATGCCGCCCGAGCCCAGCATGCCGACGACTTCCGCGTCCTTGCGCGCCATGTACTTGACGCCGATGCCGCCGTCGCCGGCGACACGCATGTGCTGGAGGATGCCATCGTTGATGAAGGCGAGCGGCTCGCCGTTCTCGATCGAGGTCAGGAAGATCAGGCCGCAGAACGTGCCGGGCTCTGTGCAGTACTTCTCCTGGGTGAGGACCCCGTTGTACCGGCTCTCGTAGATGATGTCCGACTTCATGCGCACCGCGAAATAGCCGCCGGTCGACCCGCCCTCCATGGACCCGAACTGGTAGTTCTTGGCGGGATCGCTGGTCGGAATGCGGATATCGATACGCGGGCGGCACACCGCCTCGCCGAGGGCGAGGTTGCGATACGATTCCTCCAGCGCTTCCAGCGTCATTTCCATGGTCAGCAGATCGCTGACGTCGTTATTGTTGATGATCAGGGTCATGGGGGCCTCTTTGTCGGTCTATTGGTCTTATTTTCGCGTCGTCGCGCCGGAAAACAAGCGGCCGAGTGCGGTGGGCGGCTGGCTATAGCCGAGATCGGTGCCGAGCTTCGGCGCGAGTTTTTTCAGCCCCGCCCATAATGCGGCCTGGATCGAGGTCACGACCGGTTTGCCGGTGGCGGCCTCGATCATAGGAATGGCCTCGACCATGCGGGTGTGCGAGCCGCTCAGGAAGATTCCGTCGGCCCTGTCGCTATCCACGGTTCGGGCATCGGCTGTCCATTGCTCGGGGGTCACCTCGAAGGTGGCCTCGCCGCAGTCGCGCGCGCGCACATCGACGGTCTCTATCCCGACAGCCTCGAGGTAGGCACGCTCGCGCCCCACGGCAGCGGCATCGCCGGGATTGACCACGGCGACGCGCTTCACACCGAGGGCCTTGAGCGCCTCGACCACGGACTGGGTCGCGGTATAGACCGGCGTGCCGGTGGCATCGGCGATCCGCTTGACCAGCTCGGCCTCGCCGTCGGGGCCACGCTCCATCATGATGCCGGTGCCCTGCAGGTCGATCGCGTCCATGTAGGCGTCGGCGAGCAGCTCGGCACAGTCCAGCGCTGCGGCCTCGATATCGCCGCGCGCGCGTTTGCCGCCCGAGCCCATGCGCATGCGCGTGACATGGATGCCGAGATCCACGGGTGCATAGGCCCGGAAGTAGGGCTCGAGCGTCCGGTTGCCCGATGACAGGATGATTCCGAGCCGTGCGGCCGGCTCTGCGAAAGCGGTCATGATCGTCTCCCCCTGTGCGGATTTTCTGTTTTTCTCAGTATCGTCCTTCGGTATCGCCACGGTATCCCGCCTGCGACCCGGAAGGAAGCCTCGCGGCTCGGTAAGCATGCCCTTCCGTCATAGGCGTTTTGCGGCTAGCATCGCCGTAATGAAAAAACGACAGCGATTTTCGATAATCGCAATATGGGAGGTACCACATGACCGGTTCGGCTTCATGGGCGGAGTCCCGCTCGAAACTCCTCGTATTCATTCCAGCGGCTCTGATCGCGTTTTTCCCAATTGCGTCGCGTGGCGCCGACTTCTACGCCGGCAAACAGGTAAAGATCGTCATCGGCAGCGACGTCGGCGGCGGCTACGATACCTACGGCCGTCTGCTCGGCCGGCATCTCGGGCGCTACCTTCCCGGCCATCCGTCCACGCTTATCCTCAACATGCCAGGCGCGGGCGGGCTCAAGTCGGTGCAGTACGTCTACTCGGTCGCGGCCAAGGACGGCACGTTGATTGCGAATATTCGCGCCAGCAACATGCTGGACTCCGTGCTCGGCATCCGCGGCACCGATATGGATCCGGCAAAATTCGTCTGGATCGGCAGCATGGCCTCCGATACCGATGTGTGCCTGTTCACGAAGAAGTCAGGCATCCGGACGTTCCAGGACATGCTCGACAAGCCGACCACCATCGGCGCCACCGGAAAGGGAGCCCAGGCGTTCTCGTTTCCCAATACCATCAACCACGTGCTCGGCACCAAGATGAAGATCATCCTGGGCTACAAAGGCACGGGAGATCGCGTGCTGGCCCTGGAGCGCGGCGAAATCTCGGGAAGCTGCGGGATCAACGGCTCGACCTTTGTCGCCGTGCTCAACCGCCAGTACAAGAGCGGCAGCTTCGTCCCGGTCGTGCAGTCGGGGCTCAAGCCCAACCCGACCCTCAAGGACGTGCCGTTGACCATCTCCTATGCCAAAACCGAGGAGCAACGGGCGGTGCTGGAAGGGGTATTCAGCCAGATGCAGATCGCGCGGCCCTACGCCGGTCCGCCGGGCATGCCCAAGGCCCAGACCGAGATCATGCGCAAGGCCTTCGATGCCACCATGACCGACAAGAAATTCCTGGCCGACGCGAAGAGGGTGAAAGTGGATATCTCGCCCACGGACGCGGTGGGCACGGAGGAAATCATCGTCAAGATGACCAGGATGTCGCCGGAGCTTCGCAAGAAGGTACGCGCGGCGATCGGCAGCTGACCGGAGGAGACCGATGCCGCGCATCGATGCCGACGCCCATGTGATCGAGACTCCCAGGACCTGGAGCTATATGCGGGACGAGGAGCGGGAATTCCGGCCCCAGATTTTCGTGCGCGACCCCAACGACGGCGCGCCCTATCGCTCCAACCAGCGCAACGAGTACTGGAGGATCGGCGAGCATTTCCAGACCAAGACCAACGTTTCGGACGACCTGCCCGAGGACGTGCGCGACATGGAAAACATCGCGGGACGCCTCCGGCACATGGACGAGACCGGCGTCGACGTTCAGGTCCTCTATCCGACGTTGTTCCTGCGTCCGACCACGACCGAGCATGACCGGGAATATGCCATCGTCCGCAGCTACAACCGCTGGCTTGCCGATATCTGGAAGCGGTCGGGCGACCGCCTGCGCTGGATGGTACTGCCGCCGCTCTATTCACTGGTCGACCCGGCCAAGGTCCGGGCCGAGCTCGAATTCGGCAAGGCTAACGGCGCCTGCGGCATCTTCATGCGTGGGTTCGAATGCGAGCGCTTCGCCAACGACCGTTATTTCTTCCCGCTCTACGAGATGGCCCAGGAACTGGACATGCCGATCTGCTTCCACGCCGGCAATAACAGTTTCGCCAACCACGATTCCTACCTGCGCGATCTCGGCATCATGATCTTCAAGTTCCCGGTGATGGGGGCGTTCCTGTACCTGCTCGGCGACGAGATACCCAAGCGATTCCCCGGGGTGCGCTGGGCATTCGTCGAGGCGAGCGCGCAATGGGTGCCCTACATGCTGGGGGAAGCGCGGATGCGGCTCGCGGGCAGGGGTGTGCGGGTCTCCGACGACTTTCTGGAGAAGAACAACTACTACATCACCACGCAGAAAACAGACGACCTCGGGTGGCTCCTGAACGAGATCGGCGACCGGCATCTGGTGATCGGCACGGACTACGGGCACAAGGATGTCGCCGTGGAGATCGAGGCTCTCAAGCGCCTCGCGAGCGAGGGCGGCATTCCGGTGGAGTTGGCGCGGCGTATCCTCGAGGACAACCCTGGTCAGCTCTATGGGCTTGCCTGACGGCGAGCCCGTGACGGTGATTTCAGTTGCGTAACGCGTTGCGTGCGGCGGAACGGCGTTCGTTCCCCCGAAAAACAACAAGAACCTGTCCGTTGCGAAGGCCCGGTTTCTCCGGGCCCGCGGCGGGGAGCAGAGGAGGTGTCGTGATGATGTGTCGTCTGTCGTTGAGAATTGCCATGATCTCACTGTGTGCGGCGGTCGCGTTGGTCCCGCTGTCCATGGCCCGGGCCGTGGCGGACGAGTTTCCGAAAGTGGTCAACATGGTGATCGGATCCTCCGCGGGCGGCGGTTTCGACAAGTACGGCCGGTTGACCGCGAAGTTTATCGGCGAGCGTCTCCCGGGGCATCCTTCCGTGGTGGTGCAGAACATGCCGGGCGCCGGCGGCATCAAGTCGCTCACCTGGCTCTACAACTCGGCTTCCAAGGACGGCAAGGACTTCGCCCTTATCTCGAGCGCGTCTGTGTTCGCGCCCCTGATCGTCGAGCGCAAGATCCCCTACGATTTCGACCCGTTTCACCTACCTGATCAGCCTCAACAAGCTGAACAACATGCTACTGGTGTGGCATACGGCGCCGTTCTACAAGGCAGACGACATCTTCAAGAAGGAGATGCTGCTCGGCAATTCGAGCGGGCCTTCCGCCATCATCCCGGCCATGATCAACCGGCTCGCGGGCACCAAGTTCAAGGTGATCGGCGGCTACCGCGGCACCAACGAGATGGCGCTGGCGCTGGAGCGCGGCGAGGTCCAAGGCTCGATCAATTATGAATGGAACAGCATCACCAGCTCCAAGCCCGAGTGGCTGTCGAAGCACCAGATCCGGATACTCATGCAGATGACGTTCGATCCGGTCGACGATCCCCGCCTCAAGGGCATTCCGACCATCGACAAGTACGTCAAGGATCCGGAATTGCGCAGTATCCTCGAAATCCTGCTTGCCAAGCAGAAGCTCGGCCGCCCGTTCATGGGCCCGCCCGACATGCCCACGGCTATCGTCGCGACCTACCGCAAGGCGCTGACAGAGGTGGTCAACGATCCGGCCTATCTCGCCATGGCGAAGAAGTCGAAAATCTCGATCCACCCGGTGTCGGGCGAAGAGCTTACCGCGTTTATCAAGCGCATCTACTCGGTGCCGGCCAGCACGGTCAAGCGGATGCGGGCGGAGATCAAGCTCGCCGAGAAGGGAATCATCAAACGGAAGGGCAAGGGCGGAAAAAAGAAGAAGAAAAAGGAACAGTAGCTCGCCTCCGTCCGGAGGCCACCGCCCTGCAGGCGGCAGCCTCCGCGCGAGACTAGGTCGAGACGTCGTTCATCACCGTGCCGGCGATCTCGTCCCGGGTGATGACGCCGGCGACGTTGTTGCGGCCGGGCAGGCCGCGACCGCTCAGCACCAGCGCGATACGGCGGTTCTTGCGGGTCATGCGCTGCATCACCGATTGCAGGAAATCGTCGCCGCGTGCCACCGTGAAGCTGGTGATCGGCTTTCCACCACTGCCGGCGGGAACGACGCCGACGACCCGCTTGCCGTTCAGCACCACGTTGTAAGATGGCGTCGCCGGCGCCTCGGCCGGGGCGCCCGCGCTTGCCTGACGCGCAAGCTCGTCCAGCGTCACGGTACCCGAGACCGGCACCATGACGTCCTTCGCGTGCCGGATCAGGAACATGTGGGAATGGCGGTCCTTGGGGATGTAGTGCCCGCGGCGCGCGAGCTTGGCGGTGTAGATGTTCTCGCGCGACAGCACGCGGCGCACGCCGATCGCGGCGGCGACCGAGACGATGGCGGGCACCGTCACGCTGTAGTCGCGGGTCATCTCGAACAGCATCAGGATCGCCGTCATGGCGGCGCCGGTAGAGCCGCCGACCATCGCCGCCATGCCGATGATGGCGAAGGCGACCGGGCTCAACGGCAGGTTGGGCCAGATATGCGACGCGAGCGCGCCGAACAGCCCGCCGAGCGTCGCGCCGAGGAACAGGGACGGCGAGAAGATGCCACCCGACGCCCCAGAGCCCAGGCTGACCGTGGTCGCCAGCAGCTTGGCCACGAACAGCAGCGCGAGCAGCCACGCGGCCGTGAGCTGGCCGGTCAGGATCGCCTGGATGGTCGCGTAGCCGACGCCTTCCACGTGATAGTTCCCGACGGTCAGGAGCAGGACGTAGAACAGGATGCCGAGGCCCAGCATGCCCACGATGTTGCGCGTGTAGGCGTTGCCCGGCATGACGTCGAACGCGTCCTCCATGGCGTGGAGGACGTGGACGAACAGGGCGGACGCGGCGCCGCACAGGATGCCGAAGAACAAGTAGACCGGCAGGAACGACAGGGGCAGCGGGAATAGTACATCGGGAATGCCGTGCATCGGCACCAGGAAGGCCGGTTCGACGCCGAAGAAGATACGCCCGACGTAGGTCGCGGTGCCGGTGGCCAGCACTACGGGCAGGAAGGTGCGTGCGCTGAGTTCGGGCAGCATTAGCTCGATCGCGAACATCACGCCGCCGAGCGGCGTATTGAAGGTCGCCGCGATACCGGCGCCGGCGCCGGCGGCGACCATGGTGATGGTCTGCCACGGCCGCAGGTGGAACACCTGGCCGAGCGATGAGCCGATGCCGCTGCCGATCTGGATGATCGGACCCTCGCGGCCGACCGAGGCGCCGCTGCCGATCGACAGCGCCGAGGCGAGCGACTTGATCACCACTACCACCGGGCGGATCATGCCCTGTTTGTAGAAGATGGCGTCCATCACCTCCGGCACGCCGTGACCGCGTGCCTCCGGCGCGAACCGGCGCACCAGATAGACCACCACCAGCCCGCCGATCACGGGCGCGAGGATGATCAGCGCGCCCCACGGGCTCGCCGCGGTATGTTCATTCGCGTCGTAGAGGAACGAGAATCGGCCGAGGAAGAATACGTTGTGGATCAGGCCGATGAGGGCGCGGAGTGCGACCGCGCCGATGCCGGTGACGGAGCCGACCACGAGGGCCAGCCCGCACAGGGTGAGGAGTCCAACATTGCGCTGGGGGGTTTGGGTCTGTGATGCCATTTTCCTGGTCTTTTTGAACGTGACGAGTCCGGAGACGGATGGAAACCGGCCCTTTCCGGGCCGAAAACGGGTGGGGTGCACGCGGGACCCGGGAAGGCTCGGGGCCAGCGCCCGCTATCAAATACACCCGCGCTCGCGCCGGTGCAAATCGTCGCCTCGCCGGTGACCGGCCCGGGCGCCGCGCCGCGCGCAGGGCTGCTGCGACCGATGCGCATGGGACGGCGGCCCTTGCAACTTGCGGCGATAGGCCCCAAGTAGTAGAAAGCTCGACATTGAAATGCCGAAGGCCAGCCGGAATAGCGCGGGAGACCGCGGAAATCACCGCCGTTAATCGACTATGAACGATCGCGGCGTAGAGTTCCGTATCCATGTTCTTTTCCGATCCCGGTACGTCCGGGGGGGCGCGTCGCGCGCAAAATGTCGATCAACCTGGGAGCTTTGAATTCGGAATGGTTGCTTCTGTTTTTGGTCGTAGGGTCGCGGTACGCAAAATCTCCGTGAATTTTCTGGTCGGGCTCGCGTTGTTGCTGTCGGCGCTCGGCTACGTCTACTTCCTCCGGGTGGAGGACGCCGACGTGGTCGGCAACCTCACCGAGCTGCGCCACAGCGACCCGGTGCATTACCTCGAGAACATCCGTCACCAGAAGGGGTTCCACGCCTACGTAGCGGCATACAGCAAGACCAACGGATACGAGCATCTCAACCGCGAGGTGCCGACCTTCCTGCTTGGCCGCTGGGCGCTGTTCGACCAGCCCAAGCGGGTCGGCGACCAGTTCATCGCCGATGACTGCTCCAACGCGCTCGTGATCGAGGACGGCATGGTCAAGACCGCCGGTGCGAAGCCGGCCGCCTATCCGGCGCGCTACCGCATCGAGGGCGACACGGTCGAGGCCCATCTCGGCGGCCGCAACATCCTGTCGATCTCCCTGGTCAGCTACGACATGGACCTGCACCATATCGTGGTGACGCTGCCCGGGCAGACCAAGCCGGCCTACGGCTACATCTGCAAGTAGCCGCGCAAGTCCGGGCTATAAATATAAAAAAGCCGCCCGAAGGGGCGGCTTTTTTGCTGTCCAGGCCGGCCGGATCAGGATGCCTTGGCGACGCGCGGGGCCTCGACCTTGAATACGTGGTCGAGGCACCAGTGGGCGACCTCGCTGCCGGTCGCGAACCAGACGCCGTCGGCCTGCTTCATGTGCCGGATGATGGCGCGTAGTGTGCGCGCCCGTCCCGGCCGACCCGAGATATAGGGGTGGAACTGGAACGGCACGTAGGTCGGTGCCTGCTGAGATTCGGCATGGAGGTCGTCGAACATGCCTTGCCACACCACCAGCGTATCGTTGGGATTGCCCGAATCGCGATGGCCGTAGGTGCGGCCGTCGCCATAGGGCTGGCGCGGCAACTCGACCAGCACGCGGCCGTTCGATTCCCACAGGAACGGCAGGTCGTGGGAGAACGAGTTGCTGTTCCACAGGTAGCCGTGCTCCATCAGGAGCTCGATGCTGTTGGGGCTCTGGGTGCATGAGCGCCAGCCGTAGGGGCGCTTCCCCGCGCGGTTCAGGATCATGGCGGTGGTCTTCTTCATGACCTCCGTCTCCTGCTCGCGGGTCAGGTCGCGCGCGACCTCATGATGGTAGCCGTGGCCGGCGACCTCGTGGCCGGCGGCGGCGATGGCCTTGACCGCCTCGGGGTAGCGCTCGGCGATCGCGCCGCAGGTCATGAAGGTGGCCTTGACGCCTTCCTCCTTGAGGATACCGAGGATGCGCCAGATGGCGGTGTTGGGACCGTATTCGGCCTGGGTGTATTCCTCGTGGTTCATGACGCCGTTGGGTAGGGGACGGATGTCCTCGCCGCCCTGGAAGTCGAACGTCAGGGTCACGCCGACCCGATAGCCGTCGGGCCAGGAGAAATGCTTGTTGTCGTGCAGCTCTTTAAGCATTGCTTCCCTCCCTTTATTTGGTTGCTCAATTTATAACGCTAATAAATCTTGCTGTCCACGCGGCGCGGACGAAATGCATTTCCCGTTATGCTTGGTGCGCTTCGCGGCTTTCCCGGTGCCCCGGTAGCAGCCATGATGCGACCATGTCGGAGATGGTATTCGATGCGGCGATCGTGGGCGGCGGGCACAACGGCCTCGTCTGCGCCGCCTATCTCGCCCGGGCGGGCCTGCGCGTGGTGGTGGTGGAGCGGCGCGGGGTGGTGGGCGGCGCCGCCGTCACCGAGGAATTCCATCCGGGCTTCCGTAACTCGGTCGCGTCCTACACGGTTTCGCTCCTGAACCCGAAGGTGATCGCCGATCTCGATCTCGCCCGCTACGGCCTCAGGATCGTCGAGCGCCGCATCGCCAACTTCCTGCCGCTCGACGACGGGCGCTATCTGAAAATCGGCGAGGGCCGCACCCGCGACGAGGTGGCGAAGTTCTCCACGCGTGATGCCGGGCGTCTCGATGCCTTCGAGGCACGGCTTGAAGCGGTCGCCGACGTGCTGCGCGCACTCGTGCTGGAGACGCCGCCCAATGTTGTCACGGGAAGCCCGCTTGCTGCGCTCGCGGAGCTGTTCAAGGCGGGGCGCCTCGCCAACCGCCTGCGCCGGCTCGGCCTCGATATGCAGCGCGAGGTGCTCGAACTGTTCACGGCCTCGGCCGGCGATTATCTCGACGCCTGGTTCGAGAGCGACCCGATCAAGGCCGCGTTCGGCTTCGATGGCATCGTTGGCAACTACGCGAGCCCCTATACCCCGGGCTCGGCCTATGTGCTGCTGCATCACCGCTTCGGCGAGGTCAACGGCAGGAAGGGCGCCTGGGGCCACGCTATCGGTGGCATGGGTGCCATCACGCAAGCCATGGCCGCCGCTGCGATGGCGCATGGCGTCGAGATACGCACCGGCCAGGCAGTGCGCGAGGTCGTGGTGGAACAGGGCCGCGCCATCGGCGTGACCACGGCGGACGGCGAACGCATCCGGGCGCGCGCCGTGGTCTCCAATCTCAACCCGAAACTGCTCTATTTGCGGCTCGTGGACCCTGCGGTGCTGCCGCCCGATTTCCTCGACCGCATCCGGCGTTACCGCTGTGGTTCCGGCACCTTCCGCATGAACGTGGCCCTGTCCGAGCTGCCCGACTTCACCGCCCTGCCCGGGCGCGAGGCTGCCGAGCATCATACCTCGGGCATCATCATCGCGCCGAGCCTCCGCTACATGGAGCAGGCCTATTTCGACGCGCGCACCATCGGCTGGTCGCGCCGCCCGGTGGTTGAACTGGTGATTCCGTCCACCCTCGACGACACGCTGGCGCCGCCGGGCAGGCATGTGGCGAGCCTGTTCTGCCAGCACGTCGCGCCCGAGCTTCCGGGTGGCCGCTCGTGGGACGATTGCCGAGAGACCGTAGCCGATCTGATGATCGAGACGGTGAACGCCTACGCCCCCAATTTCGCGCGTGCGGTGATCGCCCGGCAGGCTCTGAGCCCGCTCGACCTAGAGCGCACCTTCGGCCTCGTCGGCGGCGACATCTTCCATGGCGCGCTCGATCCCGGCCAGCTCTACGCGGCGCGGCCGCTGTTGGGACATGCGGACTATCGCGGACCGGTGCCCGGGCTCTACATGTGCGGCGCTGGCACCCATCCCGGCGGCGGCGTCACCGGCGCGCCGGGGCACAACGCGGCGCGCGAGATTCTCCGGGACATGCGCCGCGGCCTGTGATCGGGGCACATGGGCTTCTCTCGCTGGAACGGCCCTGATAAGGTGGCGGACCCCCACGGGAAAGAACGAGGTGCCAGCGTCCCTCGATGCCGGCTTCACAAGAGGGGATCGGGCCCATGTTCAGCCGTCGCGTAATGCATTCGGGCCGCCCCGGGCGGGGCACCGCCGCCCTGTTCGTTGCCGTCGTGATCATGGCGTTGACGCGCTGCGCCGCGGCGGATTCGGCCGCCGGCGCGGCGGGATGCCGCTACACCCCTGCCCAAATCTTCGAGCGCGCCTCGCCGGCCGTGGTGTTCATCACCACCAAGAGCATCAATCCCTATCAGTCAGAGGACCGTGTCCAGCGCGACGTGGGTTCCGGGTTTATCTTCGATCCCAAGGGACTGGTTCTGACGAATGCCCATGTAGTCTACGGCGCTCAGTCGATCGTCGTGACTCTCGATGATGGCAGGGTGGTCCACGCCCGGATCGTCGGCCTAGATCCCATCTTCGACATTGCCGTGCTGCGTCTTTCGGCACGGGCGGGGCAATCCCATCCCTCACTCACGCTCGGAAATTCAGATAAGCTGCGCGTCGGCGACAACGTGGTCGCCATCGGTGATCCGCTCGGCCTCGACCAGACCATGACACGCGGCATCGTGTCGGCGCTTAATCGGATACTGCCGGAAACCCCGATGTCGCTCAGCCGCGGCATGATCCAGACCGATGCCGCGATCAACCCCGGGAACTCCGGCGGCCCGCTGCTGGACGAGTGCGGCCGGGTCGTCGGCATGAACTCCGAAATCCTCGAGGATGCCCAGAACATCGGCTTCGCGATCCCGGTCAACCTCATCAAGAAGTCGCTGCCCGTACTGATGGAGAAGGGGCACCTGGTGCGCCCGTGGCTCGGATTCTACGGCCAGTTCGTGGACCATGACCTGGTCGACATCCTCAAGATACCGCTGGTGCCGGGCCTCCTGGTGGAGGCGGTCGAACCCGACAGCCCGGCGGAGAAAGCGGAGATCCAGAGCGGCGACTTCGACATCACCATCGATGGCAAGCAGTATCTGATCGGCGGCGATATCGTGACCAGCATCAACGGGCTCAGGATCGATTCCGACGATGCGCTCGCCACGGCCATGGACGCGCTCAAGGTCGGCGACGAGGTGAACCTTGAGATTTTCCGCGACGGCAAGACGCTGGCGCTGCACTACACCCTGCCGGAACGCCCCCTGCTGCCGGGCGATGTTCCCAACTAGAACCGGACGTCAGGGGCGCCGGATCGGCGCGCCGGTCCGGGCCTGAAGCTCCCCGAACGGTAAGCCGGGCGCGGACGCGCGCAGCACGAAGCCGTCCTTCGTGATGTCGATCACGGCAAGCTCGGTATAGACCCGCGAGACGACGCCGCGCGAGGTCGCGGGGTAGGTGATGTCCGCCACCAGCTTGGCCTCGCCGTCCTTGGTCGTATGGGTCATCAGCACGTAGATCGCCTTGGCGCCGACCGAGAGATCCATGGCGCCGCCGACCGCCGGCACGGCACCCTTGGCGCCCGTGGACCAGTTGGCGAGATCGCCCTTGGCCGATACCTGGAGCGCCCCCATCACGCACACGTCGATGTGGCCGCCGCGGATCATGGCGAAGGAATCGGACTGATGGAAGAACGCGGCGCCGGGCACGGTCGTTACCGGCTTCTTGCCCGCGTTGATGAGTTCCAGGTCGACGGCGTTCTCATACGGTGCCGGCCCCATGCCGAGCAGGCCGTTCTCGGTGTGGAACACCAGCTCCTTGCCGGCGGGAATGAAGTTGGCGACGGCCTCGGGCCGGCCGATGCCGAGGTTGACGTATGATCCGTCGGGAATGTCGTCGGCCACCATCCTGGCGATTGCGTCGGCGTCCCAGGGTTTCCAGCTCATTGCGGTGCCCTCCGGATTCCCCGCTGGATCAGCGTGGTCTCGTCGGCCGGATCGGCGACCGCGACCACGCGATCCACGAAGATGCTGGGCGTGACGATCGCCTCGGGATCGAGGCCGCCCAGCTCGACGATCTCGCGCACCTGGACGATGGCGCATCTCGCCGCCATGCACATGATCGGGCCGAAGTTGCGCGCGGTCTTATTGTAGACGAGGTTGCCCCAGCGGTCCGCACGCTGAGCCTTCACCAGCGCAACGTCGCCGCGGATGGCGTGCTCCAGCACGTGGGGATGGCCGTCGAACTCGCGCATTTCCTTGCCCGCTTCGAGCGGCGTGCCCGCCGAGGTGCGCGTGTAAAAGGCGGGGATGCCCGCGCCGCCCGCGCGGATGCGCTCGGCGAGCGTGCCCTGAGGCACGAGTTCCAGCTCGATCTCTCCGGCCTTGTAGAGCTCGTCGAATACGACACTATTGGAGCTTTTGGGGAACGAGCACACCATCCGGGCGACGCGCCTGGCCTCGATCAGGGCGGCGAGGCCGACATGGCCATTGCCGGCGTTGTTGCTCACCACCGTGAGCCCACGCGCGCCCTGGTCGAGCAGGGCATGCACCAGCTCGATGGGGCTGCCCGCCTCGCCGAAGCCGCCGATCAGGACGGTGGCGCCGTCCTGGATGTCGGCAACGGCCTCCTCGACGTTTCCCATATGCTTGTCGATCACGTTCCGGCTTCCGGTCCTGATTTAGTCCCAGCCGGTGCGAATAGCACAAATGGCGCCCGAGGCCAAAGGCCCAAGCGGTATGAGAGGATGAAACCCGCGTTCCGGCGTCGCCGGCTAGCGCCGCACCAGCACGGCGCTCGGCTTGCGGCGCACGAGCTTGAAGTCGCTTTCCCGGGCGAGGAAGGCATCCACGGCCTTTCGGCAGCCGCCGTAGTCATTGTAGTCGTCCAGCACCACGCGGCTGCCCGGCACCAGCCGCTGGCGGATTCCCGCCAGACAGTACAGCACCGGGTCGTGCCAATCGCAGTCTATGTGCGCGAAGGCCACCGGGCGCGGATCGGTGAAGTCGAGCGTCTGCTCGAACAGGCCGGGATGCAGGGAGACCAGGCGCCCGTCCACGGGCACGCCGAACTCGGCCATGGCGTTGCACACGCGGTCGAACAGGTCGTCGACGTACCCGTAATAGATGTCGCCGTCTATGCCCTGGGACTTGCCTTCCCTGATTTCGGCATAGCGGGCATGGGACCGGGGATCGTCGTCGCTGCCCGGGGGCGGAATCATGCCGAACACGTCGTATCCATGGAAGGGGTGCGTCTTGTCCGCGTGGCTTGCGATCAGGATCGCCGATCCGCCGAGCGCCACGCCGAACTCCAGTAACGCGCCACGGATTCCGGACCGGGATACCGCACGCAACGTCAGTTCCAGCACGCGCAGCTTGGTAGGGGTGAGATAAGTCAGTTTACGGTCGCGCAGGTTGCGCGCGAGCGGGGAAAGCAAAGCGGTATCGAG
Source organism: uncultured Alphaproteobacteria bacterium (assembly GCA_963732875.1). Classification (GTDB taxonomy): domain Bacteria; phylum Pseudomonadota; class Alphaproteobacteria; order SMXQ01; family SMXQ01; genus WHSO01. The sequence continues at coordinate 37,665 of CAVTBD010000002.1, forward strand.
ACGCTGTCCAAGGCCGTTGAGCATCTGTCTTTGCTGGCGCCTTTTCTTGGTTTTGGGCGCCGACCTGGAATTAGGTCGAACGAAGGGACTTTCGTCAGCGTAACGTTCAGGCCCGATGGCACGCCGTGACCAGTTCGTGGCAAGTGTCGGGGACGGATATCTTCACCTTTTCTTTACAATGTCGCGGCGATGCTGCCGGACCGGGAGCCGACGCCGGCCGCGCATGTGTCGGCTGCCGGGGAGTGAGCGTTTTCAGCGATGGGCAGGCCTGTGACGAACCCGCACAAGGCCGGATGGCGGGCCTTTTCCCCGTCGTTCGGTCTTCTTGTTCCTTTCTTTCTGGCGATCGTTGCCGTCACCTGGGGCGGCCTCAGGTTGAGCCAGGTGCATGGGATCGCGGCGATCTGGATCGCCGATGCGATCGTGCTTGCCGTGCTGGTCCGCGTGCCGGTTCGGCAATGGCCGGTGGTTACCCTCGTGACCGTTTTCGCCTATTTCCTCGGCAACGAGCTGAACCGGCAGAACGCGCTGGTGAGTCTCGTCCTGCCATCGTGCAATCTGGTGAGCCTGCTGGCGGCGGCTGGTGTTCTTCATCGCCTCTGGGGCGGTCCGCCGCAGCTTTCCTGCAGCCGGACCCTGATCGAATTCTGCATCGTTGGCGGTGCCCTGGCACCGGCCGTTTCCGCGTCCTGCGCCACGGTTTTCCTCTCGTTCATGTACGGAGCCGATGCGCCGGCGCTATGGCGGACATGGTTCTTCTCCTGCTCGCTCGGGATTCTCACCCTCGGCCCGTCGCTCCTCAGCCTGCGTCACGATACCCTGCGCGACCTGATCAAGCCATCGAGCAACCTTCCGACATGGGGCGTGCTGCTCGCGCTCTCGGCCACGGTTGTATTCGCTTTCATGCAGAGCAACCAAGTGGTCGCCTTCGTGATCTTTCCGGCGCTGCTGCTCGCGGCGTTCCGTCTCAACTTCGTGGGCATGACACTGGCGCCGGTTCTGACCGTCGCGCTTGCGCTCGGTCTGACGCTTGCCGGCTTCGGCCCGTTCACGCCGAGCGGAACTATCGCCATCGACCATCAGGTCCAGCTCCTGCAACTGCTGCTTGCGGGCACCATCCTGACCACCCTGCCGGTGGCGTCGGCGCTGGCCGAGCGCGAGGAGTTGCAGCGCCGCCTGCGCGAGGCGATGCGCGAGGCGCAGAACGCCAACAGGGCAAAGTCGGAGTTCCTGGCGAGCATGAGCCACGAGCTGCGCACGCCCCTCAATGCCGTGATCGGCTTCGCCCAGATGATGCTGCTCTACCGGGACAACCTGACCGAGAAGCAGCGGGAATACATCGGCTATATCCAGCGCAGCGGTAACCAGCTGCTATCGCTGATCACCGACGTCCTCGATTTCGCGCGGATCGAGGCGGGCGACCTCAGGGTCGATATCGGCGAGGTCGACGTCGAAAGCCTGCTGGCCGAGGTGGCAGCGACGATTCGCCCGTTGACGGTGGAGAAGGGACTGATCCTCTCGCTGGAGCCGGTCGGCGACATACCGCCGATACTGGCCGACCGCGCCCGGTTGCTCCAGGTGCTGCTGAACCTGTGCTCGAACGCGGTGAAGTACAACCGCCGCTACGGCGCCATCGGCATTCGCGCCGAGCGGACCGGGCAGTGGGTCCGCATCGTCGTCTCCGATACCGGGATCGGCATCCCCGCAGCGCGCCAGCGCGAGGTGTTCCAGCCGTTCAACCGGCTCGGGGCGGAGAGCCGTTCGATCGAGGGTACCGGCATCGGGCTGTCCATCTGCTGGCGCCTGATGCAGGTAATGAACGGCCGCATCGGCTTTGCCAGCGAGCCGGGGCAGGGCAGCGAGTTCTGGGTCGACCTTCCGCCCGCCTCGGGGCGCGGCATCGGAAGCGACGAGCCCGTGCCGGATACGCACGACCGGCCGGCCGCGGTCGGCGCCTAAAGCAATATTAGCTCCAGGGTTGAACCACTTGCCTTGCGCCATAGCGACGCGGGCCGCGCGGCATGCCAGAAAATCTCCGGTTTTGTCGCGGTGTTTTTTTTGGCACGATGCAGCCAAGGGGAGCCCCGATAACAAGAACCAATCATGTTGCGTCATCCCACCCAGGAGTCTCGCCAACGCAAACCGAAGCCCCGTGCCCGGAGCCTGTCCGCGCGTGCCGAGCGGCTGCTGATCAGCGGCGGCTTCCTGGTGTTCCTGCTGGCGCTGTGGGAAGGCTCGGTTCGTGCCGGGCTGGTCAACCCGTTGTTCACGTCCTCGCCCAGCCTGATCGTGCGCGCGGCATGGCGCCTGTTCGCCGAGGGCGCGATCTGGAACGATCTCAGGGTCAGTGCGATCGAGTTCGCGGTGGGCTATCTGCTCGCCGCCGCGGTGGCGATCCCGCTTGGCCTGGCCGCGGGCTGGTACAAGCGCCTGCTCTACGTCATCGGCCCGTTCGTGGACGCGCTCAACGCCATGCCGCGCATCACCCTGATCCCGATCATCATCATCTGGTTCGGCATCGGCATCTGGTCGAAGGTAGTGGTCGTGTTCCTGGGCGCGGTGATCCCCGTCCTGATTAACACGCTCGCCGGGGTGAGAACCAACGAGCAGCGCTTCCTCAGGGTCGCGCGCAGCTTCGGTGCGTCGGAACTGCGCGTGTTCCTGACCATCGTTCTGCCGGGCACGGTGCCCTACATCTTCACCGGCCTCAAGTACGCCTCGGGCCGCGCGCTTCTCGGTGTGGTGGTGGGCGAGCTCTATGCAGCGACCGCCGGCATCGGCAATTTCATCGTGCTGTCCGGCAACAATTTCGAGGTCGACAACGTGTTCGTCGGCATCCTGCTTCTGACCATCGTCGGGCTGATCGTGGTGGCACTGCTCGACCGGGTCGAGCGCAGGTTCGAGAAATGGCGGCCCGGCATCGGAGCCTCGGCATGAGCGCCCGGCAGCAGCGCTCGCACCTTGCCCGCGCCTATCTTGATCACGAGCCGGTCGTGCTCGGCGGCACCGCGGTCCTTCTGTTCCTGGTGTTCTGGGAAGGGCTTAGCCGAGGCTGGTGGGCCGACCTCGCGCTTTCCCTCGGCGGCTCGGCGGAATTCCTGCGCATCCGGCCGATCTTCATTTCCTCGCCCACGCGCGTCGTCTCCACCTTCTGGGACATGGCTTTCACCACCGGCGACCTGTGGCACGACTTCTGGGTGAGCGGCTACGAATACGTGCTCGGTTTCGCGCTCGCCGTCGCCGTCGGCGTGCCGCTCGGGCTTGCGGGCGGCTGGTACCGACGGCTCAACTACGCGGTGGAGCCGTTCCTGCTCGGCCTCAACGCGACGCCCCAGATCGCTTTCCTGCCGCTCTTCATCATCTGGTTCGGGATCGGGCTGTGGTCGAAGGTGGTGATCATCTTCCTGCTGACCTTCCTGCCGATCGCGATTAACGCGCTTTCTGGCGCGCGGGCGGCCGACCCGCGCCTGCTCAAGGTCGCGCGCAGCTTCGGCGCCTCGGAATGGAACGTGTTCCGCAACCTGGTGCTGCCGAGCGCGGTGCCGTTCCTGCTGGCGGGGCTGCGCCTCGGCATCGGCCGTGCCATGATCGGCATCGTGGTCGGCGAGCTGTTCGGTGCCAGCTCGGGGATCGGCTTCATGATCGGCGTCGCCGGCGGCAGCTTCGAGACCGACAAGGTGTTCGTCGGCGTCATCGTCATCGTCATGTCGGGCCTAGCGCTGACAGAGGCTGTGCGGCGCCTGGAGGCGCGGGTCGAGGCGTGGCGCCCGAAGTTCGGGGCGGCAGCATAGCGGAAGGAAAGACGTAGCATGGCGGTGAAGCTGCAGGCGCGTAACATTTGCCTGGAATATTTCCAGCCGCGGACCAACAGCGCGTTGCTCGCGCTCGAGGACGTGAACCTCGAAATCGGGGACGGCGAGTTCGTGTCCGTGGTGGGGCCGTCGGGCTGCGGCAAGACGACCTTCCTCTACGTAGTGGACGGGCTGATCCCGGCGACCTCTGGTGAAATCTTCCTCGACGGGCGCCAGGTGAGCGCGCCCGGTCCCGACCGCGCGGTGGTGTTCCAGGATGCCTCGCTGCTGCCGTGGCGCACCGTGCTCGGCAACGTGGTCTACGGGCTCGAGTGCCAGGGCATGGATGCCAAGGCGGCGCGCGAGCGGGCGCAGCATTTCATCGAGATGGTCGGGCTGGCCGGTTTCGAGCAGCATTACCCGTACGAGCTTTCCGGCGGCATGCAGCAGCGCGTCAACCTGGCACGTGCGCTGGTGATGGACCCCGAGATCCTGCTGATGGACGAGCCGTTCGCCGCGCTCGACGCCCAGACCCGGGAGATCATGCAGGAAGAGCTGCTCAACATCTGGCGCCAGGCCAAAAAGACTGTGCTGTTCATCACCCACCAGATCGACGAGGCGCTGTATCTTTCCGACCGGGTGCTGGTGTTCGGTGCCAGGCCGGGTTGCGTCAAGCAGGTGATCGAGGTCGATATCGAGCGGCCGCGCACGCTTGCGGTCAAGCGCACGCCACGCTTCCACGAGCTCGAGGACGCGGTGTGGGGGCTGATCGAGGACGAGGTCAAGAAGAGCATGGCGAGCGACCGGACTATCGGGCAATGAGATCGGCACGCCGGGCGTGCCTTGGAAACGTCGCACAACAGCAACAGGAGGCGAATATGCGACTGCTGAGAGGAACACTGAAAGCGTCGACCGTCGTGCTGGCCCTTGGCGCGGGACTGGCAGTGGCGGCGGGTGGTGCGCGCGCCGCGGACATGACCGAGATCAAGGTCGGCATCTCGGCCCAGGCGATTACCGTGCTGCCGCTCTACATGGCCGAGGCGGGCGGGTTCTTCAAGGACAACGGCCTCAAGGTCGAGATCATCAACACGAGTGGCGGTAGCCGTGGCCTCAAGGTGCTGCTGTCGGGCCAGATCCAGGCAATGCACGTCGGCCTCGGCCCGGTCGTGCTCGGCAACACCCAGGGCGCCGGCTTCCGGCTCGTGCTGGCTTCGGCCAATTCGATCCCGTTCACGATCTACGGTTCCAAGGGGATCACCCAGGCTTCCCAGCTCAAGGGCGGCAAGGTCGGCATCAGCAGCTTCTCTTCCGAAAGCGATATCGCGGTAACGCTCGCGCTCCAGAAGATGGGGCTGAGCCGCAAGGACGTCACGGTGGTGCAGCTGGGCGGCAGTTCCAAGCGTCTGGCCGCGCTGCTGGCGGGCCAGGTCAAGGCGGCGCCGCTGATCCAGCCGGGCAGCATGCTGGCCGACGAAAACGGCCTCAAGCCGCTGTTCGACCTTGCCAAGGCGGACGTGCCGTGGATCTTCGATGCGCTGGTGGTCAACCAGAGCTACCTGAAGGACCACCGGGACGTGGTGATGCGGCTCTCCAAGGCCTATCTGGAGGGTGCCTACCTCGCCCTGTCCGACAAGAAGAAGGCGTTCGAGGTCATCGCCAAGCACTTCCGCGGCAAGAACCCGAAGGTCGCGGAGGCGAGCTATGGCGATTTCAAACGCCTGATGCCCCTGGACGGCATGCCGTCGCGCTCAGGTGCCGAGAATGTGATCAAGCAGCTGGCCGCCATCGGCAAGAAGGTCGGTAGCAAGAACGTCGACGATTACGTCGACTTCGGCATCGTCAACGAGCTCAAGAAGGACGGGTTCGTCGACAAGGAAACCAAGCGTTTCAAGCTGAAATAGGCCGCGAACGCGGGCTAAGGAAAAGCCGCCCGTCCCCGGAAAGGGGCGGGCGGCTTCGCTTTTGGAGGCGTCCTAGACCGCCGGACCGATCGAGCGCGGCGTCTGGATCACACCGGTCAGCTTCGACTTGTCGAGCTTCATAATGCCGTCCTCGTCGAAGATGTCACCCATCTGGGACTTGACGCCGTTCTCCTTGATCGCTTCCAGCCACTTGCGGTGCAGGCGCGGATCCTGGTCGAGATATTCGATCTGGCGCCCGCCGTCCTGGATCGAGGTGGCGCCACCGCCCTCGGCGCTCTTCTTGCGCAGCGAGATGAACGGATAGCGCCGGCTGCCGAGCGAGCACGCGAGGTAGCGCGCCGGGTGATCGCAGGTATTGAAATGCTGGTGGAACATCCAGAACGGCGGCGTGTACATCACGCCGTGGCGCCACGGGATCTCCTTGAACTCGGAATCGCCCTCGTACCACAGCAGCGAATAACCCTCGCCGGTGACCGCATGGACGTGGGTCCCGGCGGCATGGCGGTGGGCCTTCTTGTAGCGCCCGGTCGGAATCTCGGAGGAATGCGCGTGCATGGTGCCGTCGGCCAGCACGAACGAGATGTTGAGCGAGCCCTTGCCGCGCGCGTCCATCTCGTAGAGCTTGAAGCTGGTCAGGTCGTTGACGAAGTTGGTCTCCCAGATGTTCAGTGAGGCGACGCTGTTGCCGCGGTTGACCGGGATCAGGTCACCCTCGCCGTCGAAGTGCTTGGCACTGCCGATGCGCTCCTGGAAGGAGTAGGGGTTGTCGAAGACGAACCCCTCGTTGTGGTAGAGGTTGAGGGTCAGCGGCGCGTCGTTGGTGCACGACAGCCGTGCCGGCTCCTGGCCGGAGCCGTTGAAGATCTGGTACGCGCAGTTGAGCGGGATGGCGAACACAGCCTTGGGGCCCCACTCGAAGGTGCGCTTCTCGCCGTCGGGCGACCATACGGTGGTCGAGCCATGGCCGGAGAGCGTGTAGAAGAATGCCTCGTAAAGGTGCTTGATCGGCCGGGTCTTGCCGCCGGCCGGTACCTCCAGCACGTAATTGGCCATGAAATCGCCGCGTCCGTGGGTATGGGCGAAGCAGCCGCGTGCCTCGTAGCGGTCCCACGGCGCCGTCTCGAGCGCCAGCAGGTCGTGGCCGAAATCGAGGTGGATCGGGATGCCCTCGCCTTGGGCCCATCGCAGATAGGGGTCGACCAGGAACTTGTCGGTCAGGTCGATCTCGGGTTTGGCTGTGGTCTCGGACATCGGCTCTCCTTCCTCGGGGCGCGTCCTGGCGGGGAGCGGGCGCGCAAGATTGTTGTTTCCGGCCGTCACCGGTGGGCAGGACGGCGCTTGGTGGCGTAAAATAGCAAATTCATGCGCGTGGGAAAGGCGTTGCTTGGCGGGCCGGCCACCGCCCTGTCACGGGGCGATGGCAGGGTTCGGGCCTGCCGGCGCTAGCGTGCCGGTGCCCGGCTGGAACGGGACTTGCTAGGAAAACAGCCACAAGCGTAACCGGAATGGCAGGATCGCGATGAAGATCGGTGTTCTCACGGGGGGCGGCGACGTTCCCGGGCTCAATCCCTGCATCAAGGCGGTGACCCAGGCCGCCGCCGCGCGCGGCTGGGACGTGCTCGGTATCCGCTGCGGCTGGGCCGGGCTGCTCAACTACGACCCCGACGACCCGGACAGTGCCGCGAAGTGGCTCATGCCGCTCTCGCGCCGCGCGGTGCGTACCATCGACCGCACCGGCGGCACCATCCTGCACACGACCCGCACCAACCCGGCCACGGTCAAGCCCGACGACGTGCCGGCCTTCCTTAAGGCGCGCTTCCCGGCGGCGCGTGGCGCGCGCACCGTGGACTGCACCGCCCATATCCTCGACATGATCCGGCACCTGGGCCTCGATGCCATGGTGCCGATCGGCGGCGACGGCACGCTGTCCTTCGCCGCACGGCTCCACCGCGAGGGCGTGCCGCTCAACTCGGTGCCCAAGACCATGGACAACGACGTGTTTGGCACCGACTACTGCATCGGCTTCTCGACCGCGGTCAGCCGCTCGGTGGAGCACATCGGCGCCATCCGCACCTCGGTGGGCAGCCATGAGCGCATCGCCGTGATCGAGCTGTTCGGGCGCCTGTCGGGGGAAACCGCGCTGATGAGCGGCTACCTCGCGGACGCCGACCGCACCCTGATCGCCGAGCACCCGTTCGACGTGCGCCGTTTGGCCGAGATGGTGGCCAAGGACCGCGCGGATAACCCGTCCAACTACGCCATGGTGGTGATCTCCGAGGGCGCGCGCATGCAGGGCGGCAACATCATGGAGCACGGCCCGGCAGACGCCTACGGTAACCGCAAGCTCGGCGGCATCGGCGAGATGCTCGCCCAGGAGCTTCAGCACCTGACCGGCATCGGCGCGATCTCCCAGAATCTCGGTTACCTCATGCGCGCGGGCGCGCCCGACGCCCTCGACCAGATGGTGGCGCGCAGCTACGGCATGATGGCGGTGCAGCTGCTGGCCGACGGCGAGACCGGCTTCATGATGGGGCTCAAGGACGGGAAGTATGCGGCGGTGCCAGCCGATTCCTGCCTCCAGGGCAAGAAGCGCGTTGATGTCGCCGCGCTCTATGATACGGAAAACTATCGCCCCAATCTGGCGCGCCCCCTCGGCAAGCCGATGTTCCTCTACTGAGAGGCGCTGTCCACGCGATCCCTGAACAGGGCGGCGAGCCGCTCCAACACGCCGTCCCGTGCCATGCGCTCCAGCGTGACGGGGGATTTCCGGCGCCAGTTGGGGTACTCGGTAGTGGTGCCCGGCAGGTTGGCCTGGTCGAGCGCGCCGAGCGCGTCGTCGAGTTGGACCAGGGCGAGCGCGCTACCGGTTTTCGCCAGGAAGCGATGCACCGCCGTGCGCAAATCCTCGGGCAAGGGTGGCGCATTTCCGGTTGCAACTAGGTCTTCATGGGCGAGTGCCTCCGTCAGCGCCGCCAGCACCGCCTTGCGGTCGGCGCGCGCAGCCGTTTCCTCACCGGCGTTGGCGTAGTAGTCGGTCAGGGCCCGGGCATCGATGTCGCGCGCCAGCGCAAAACCCGCCACGGTGGGCAGGTCGTGGGTGCTGGCGGTCGCGCACGAGAGATAGGGATAGTCGTCCGGCGGCCGGAAGCCGCCGTCGCCTGCGCGCTCGAAATAGAGCACCTTGGTCGAGAGTATCTGTGCGGCGTGCAGGCGGTCGCGGAAACCGTCGGGCACCGTGCCAAGGTCTTCACCGATCACCAGAGACCGGTGGCGCCGGCTGGCCTCGGCGACCACCGCCAGCAGGTCCTCACGCGGATAGGCGACGTAGGCACCGTCGCGCCCGGTGCACCCGCGCGGCACCCAGAATTGGCGCTGCAGGCCGATAACGTGATCGAGACGCACGCCGCCGGCCCAGCCCATGACCGCGTCCATCAGGGCGGCCAGCGGCCGTCCACCGCGTTCCGCGAGGACATCGGGCCGCCACGGCGGCGCGCCCCAGGTCTGGCCGTTCTCGTTGAACGGGTCGGGTGGGGCACCGATCTCGGCACCGAGGGCCACCAGGTCCTGATCGCTCCAGGCGGCAGCGCCCGCCGCGTCGCCGCCGATGGCGATGTCGGCGACGATACCGATCGCCATGCCGCGCGCGCGTGCTGTCTCGCCGGCGGCGCGGAGCTGGGTCGACGCGATCCATTGCAGCCAGGCGGCGAAGGTCACGTCGGCTTCGTGTTCGGCGGCGAACTGCCGCACGGCGACCGAGCGCGGATCGCGGTAGGGGGCCTCCCAGGTGCGCCAGTCGCCCTTGCCTTCGACCGCGAACTGGCCGGCGAGCGCCTCGAAGGTGGCGAAATCCGCCAGCGCCTGGCCGCCCGATCGGCGGAAATCGCGAAATGACTTGGCTTCCGCAAACTCGGGATCGTTCAGCTGGAAATCCCGGAAATCCTCGTACAGGAGCCGCAGCACCGGCATCTTGCAGGCGGCGACACCCACCTGGTCGACGAGCTTGCTGTCGCGCAGCCGCGCGAGCGCCCGCCGGAACTTCGGGGTCTCCAGCATCCGCTGGACGCCGGTGCTGTCGGCGAAGCCCGGCACGTCCTCGACAGCGATATAGAGCGGGTTGAGGAACAGGCGGCTCGACGGTGAATAGGGCGAGACGTGGTCCGGCCAGAACGGGAACAGGGCGTGGACCGGGTTGATCTGGATCGCGGCGGCACCGAGGGGCGCGGCGAGGGCGATCAGGTCCTTGAGGTCGGCGAAATCGCCCATGCCCCAGTTGCGCTCCGAGCGCAGCCCGTAGAGCTGCACCGCAAGGCCCCACAGGCGCCGGCCCTCCTGCAGGGGTTCGGGTAGGTAACAGGTGGGCGCGACTTCCGGAACCGGTGATGGGGCCTCGGCACGGGCAGGCCCGAGCGCGGCGAGCAGGGCGGCGAGGGTGTCGGGCGCGACCTCGTGCCAGGTGCCGGCGACGTCGTGATAGCCGGCGGCGATACCGCGCGCCTCGGCCTCGCGGCGCAGCAACTCCACCTGCCGCGTCGCGCCGTCGTCTTGGCGGGCGACGAAGACCGCCACGGATTGTCCCGCGATCGGAGCCGGGTCCGCGGCCATGCGAGCTTCGGCGGCACGGAAGCCCGACTCCTGCGCGGTATCGATCACCCATTCCCATTGCCCGCGCGCGAGCGTCGGGAGGTGAAACGGAATCTTCCCGTCGAAGGCGTTGAACACCGCGAGCAGCCGGTCGGTGCCTTCGGGGCCGCCGGCGAGCATGACGGCGAGGGCGCGCGCGTCGGGATAGCGCCAGTCGCCGGCGTTCATCTCGCGTCCCTCGGGGGTGAGCCACGTGACCTCGTAGCCGTCGCCGCCCCGTTTCGGCACCTCGACGAAATGGTCCTCGACCAGGACCGGATGCTCGCGGCGGAACGCGGTCAGGGCGGCAGACGAAGTTCGGTGAGGTTGCGATGCGCCGCGCCGAGCGCGGACCAGTCGAGCCAGCTCGTCTCGTTGTCCTGGCAATAGGCGTTGTTGTTGCCGCCCTGGCTGTGGCCGAACTCGTCGCCTGCGCGCAGCATGGGGATGCCGCGCGACAGCAGCAGCGTCGCCAGCAGGTTGCGCCGCTGGCGCGCCCGCAGGGCAGTGACGGCAGGATCGTCGGTCGGTCCCTCGATGCCGCAGTTGAAGCTCGCGTTGTTGCTCTCCCCGTCGCGATTGTCCTCGCCGTTGGCCCAGTTGTTCTTTTCCGTAAACGACACTAGGTCTTGGAGCGAGAAGCCGTCGTGGGACGTGACGAAATTGACGCTCGCCGAAGGGCGCCGCGCCGTGCCGTCGAACACGTCGGAAGAACCGGAGAGGCGCATCGCCATCTCGCCGGTGAGTCCGCCTTCGCCTGACCAGAACCGGCGCAGGGCGTTGCGGTAGCGGTCGTTCCATTCGGAGAAGCCGGGGAAGGCGCCGAGACGGTGGCCTTCCATGGTGGCATCCCACGGCTCGACGATCAGCTTGAGGCCGGACAGCACGGGGGCCGCCACGATCGCGGCGAGCAGGGTGTCGTCGCCGGAGAAAGCGCCCTCGCCGTCACGCGCGAGCACGCTCGCAAGGTCGAAACGGTAGCCGTCGACCCCGCCGGCCTCGGCCCAGTAGCGCAGGGAATCGAGGATCATCCGAGCTGCCGCCGGATCGGCGGCCTTGACGGTGTTGCCGCAGCCGGACTGGTTGAGGTAGTGGCGCGGCATCTCGGGGTCGAGCAGGTAGTAGGTGCGGTTGTCGATGCCGCGCCAGGACAGCGTCGGCCCGCTTTCGTTGCCCTCCCCGGTATGGTTGTAGACCACGTCGAGGATCACCTCGATGCCGGCGTCATGGAACGCCTCGACCATGGCGGCGATCCCCTCCATGCCGCCCGACCTGAGGTGGTCCTCGTCGGGCGCGAAGAAGGCGAGCGTGTTGTAGCCCCAGTAGTTGACGAGCTTGCGCCGGACCAGCGGCCGCTCGTCGATCCAGGCATGGATCGGCAGCAGCTCGACCGTGGTGACGCCGAGGTTCGCGAGGTGCGACACCACCTCGGGCCGAGCGAGCCCCGCCATGGTACCGCGCAGGCGCTTGGGCACATCGGGATGCAATTGGGTCATACCCTTGGCATGCAGCTCGTAGACGATGCCGGAAGGCGCGGGGATGCGCGGTCGCGGCGGACGTTCGCGCGCGCCAGGAACGGCGGTCACCACGCTTTTCGGCACCCACGGCGCGCTGTCGCGGGTATCGAACGAAAGATCGGCGTCGGGGTGTCCCGGGGTATAGCCGAACTGGGTGTCATGCCAGGCGAAGCGCCCGTGCAGCGCCCGGGCATAGGGGTCGACCAGCAGCTTGTGGGGATTGAAGCGCAGGCCGCTTTCGGGACGGTAGGGGCCGTAGACGCGGTAGCCGTAGCGCTGCCCCGCCTTCAGGCGCGGTAGCCAGTCGTGCCAGATGTCGCCGGTGTGCTCGGTGAGCGTATGCCGGGCGGTTTCGTGCCGGCCGTTGTCGTCGAACAGGCACAGCTCGACCTTTTCGGCCTCGCGGGAGAACAATGCGAAGCTGACACCCTTGCCGTCCGGGACCGTACCCAGCGGCGGCGCGCTGGGCTCATCGGTCACGCGTGCCGCCGGGGTCCGGCGTTCCCGGGGAGAGCAGGATCACCGCCGCAAGCGGCGGCAGCATGAGCGCCAGCGAATGGGGGAAGCCGTGCCAGGGGACAGGCTCGCTAGCGACCGCACCGTTGTTGCCGACGCCGCTGCCGCCGTACTCCCGGGCATCGGAGTTGAAGCACTCGCGGTAGAGGCCGGCGTCGGGCACGCCGACACGGTAGCCGTGCCGCACAACAGGAGAGAAGTTGCAGGCGATCACGGCATGGCCGCCGTTTTGGTCGTAGCGCATGAAGGTGACGACGTTCTGTGCCGCGTCGGTGCAGTCGATCCAGCGGAAGCCGCCCGAATCGCAGTCGCGCGCGTGAAGGGCGGGAACGTCCCGGTAAATGCGATTGATGTCGCGCACCAGGGTCTGGGCGCCCTTATGGCCGGAATCGGCCAGCGCTTCCCAGTCGATCGCGCGGTCATGGTTCCATTCCGCCTGCTGCGCCAGTTCCGAGCCCATGAACAGGAGCTTCTTGCCGGGATAGGTATACATATAGGCAAGGTAGAGCCGCAGGTTGGCAAACTGCTGCCAGCGGTCGCCCGGCATCTTTCCGAGCAGCGAGCCCTTGCCGTGGACCACCTCGTCGTGGGCGAGCGGCAGGATGAAGTTCTCGGTCCAGGCGTAGAGCATCCCGAACGTGATGTCGTCGTGATGGTAGCTGCGATGGATGGGATCGTGCCGGATGTAGCGCAGCATGTCGTTCATCCAGCCCATGTTCCACTTGAAGCCGAAGCCGAGGCCGCCGTCGTGCACCGGGCGCGATACCATCGGCCAGGCGGTGGATTCCTCGGCGATGGTCACGGCACCGGGCGCTTCGGCATAGACGGCGGTGTTGAGGCGCCTCAAGAACGCAATCGCCTCGAGGTTCTCGTTGCCGCCGTAGACGTTGGGAATCCATTCACCGGGCTGCCGGCTGTAATCGAGGTAGAGCATCGAGGCGACGGCATCCACGCGCAGCCCGTCGATATGGAACTCCCGAAGCCAGAACAGCGCGTTGGCGATCAGGAAGTTGGCCACCTCGCGGCGGCCGTAGTTGTAGATCAGGGTATCCCAGTCCTTGTGACGGCCGAGCCGCTCGTCCTGGTGCTCGTAGAGGCAGGTGCCGTCGAAGCGGGCGAGGCCGTGCTCGTCACCGGGGAAATGGCCCGGCACCCAATCGAGGATGACACCGATGCCGCGATTGTGGCAGGCATCGACGAAGGCGCGGAAGTCGTCCGGCGTGCCGAACCGGCTGGTGGGCGCGAACAGGCCGCTCGGTTGGTAGCCCCACGAGCCGTCGAACGGGAATTCCGAGACCGGCATCAATTCGATATGGGTGAAGCCCATGTCCGCGACGTAGTCCACCAGCTCGCGGGCAAGTTCCCGGTAGCTCAGCCATTCACCCCAGGGATGGCCCTTGCGCCGCCACGAGCCGAGGTGGACTTCATAGACTGAAATCGGGCTGGTGCGGTCGTTGGCGTGGCTCCGCCGCGCCATCCACTCGGTATCGTTCCAGACGAACGGGGAGGGGGATACTACGCGCGAGGCCGTCGCGGGCGGATGCTCGGCGGCAAAGGCGAACGGGTCCGCCTTGAGCAGGATCTCGCCGGCCTGGGTCTTGATCTCGTATTTGTAGAGGGTGCCTGCGCTCACGCCGGGCAGAAAAATCTCCCATATTCCACATTCCGGGCGCAGCCGCATGGGGTGGCGGCGACCGTCCCAGGCGTTGAAGTCGCCGACCACGCTGACGCGGTGCGCGTTGGGTGCCCACACCGCGAACCGGGTCCCGGCGACACCGTCCAGTTCCACGACGTGCGCGCCGAGCGCGTCGTAGGCGCGCAGGTGAGTACCCTCGGCGAAAAGATAGATATCGAGGTCGCTCAGGAGGGGCGAGAAACGGTACGGGTCCTCGATCTCGCGGACATGGCCGCCGGAGGTGAGCCGGAGCCGGTAGCCCGCGGCGATGGCGGCGGCGGGAACGACGCCCGAAAACAGGCCGGCGTCATGGACACGGGCGAGTGCTACCGGCGTGACGGCCGGGTCGAGAGAGACGACCTCCACGGTTTCGGCATCGGGATGAAGGCTGCGCACGACGCAGGTGCCGCTCGCGGGATCGGTATGGGGGCCGAGGATCGCGAACGGATCGCCGTGATCGCCATTGGCCACGGCATCGTCGCCGGTCGGGCCTCGTCCGCGTTCCGGTATCACGTTGCCGTCCCACATATCGGCGTATCCCGCCTCAGCGTACGTAAGCCTCCGCCGCGTAACGACGCATCATGCGCTGGGTATTGAAGTAGGGGGTGATCTTGCTGATGGCGGCTTTCATCATGGCGATCCAGCGCTTGCGGTCGTCGTAGTATAGCGGCAAAACCAGGTTTTCCAGCTTGTCGTAGAGATCGCCCGCCGAGGCCTCGGCGGCGCCCTGGTGGCTGTCGTGGCCGATGGACCAGCCGGTGATGCCCTCGATGCAGGCCTCGACCCACCAGCCGTCGAGGACGCTGAGGTTGAGACCGCCGTTGAGGGCCGCCTTCATGCCGCTGGTGCCTGAAGCTTCCATCGGCGGAACCGGGGTGTTGAGCCACACGTCGATGCCCGGCACCAGGCTCTTGGCGACGGTCAGGTCGTAGTCGGGGATGAAGGCGACGGGAATCTCGCCCTTGAGCTCGGCGATATGGCGGTGGATGGTCTGGATGTGCCGCTTGCCGGGCTCGTCGCGCGGGTGAGCCTTGCCTGAGAGTACGATCTGGAAGGGGTGACGTCCGTTGATGCGGCGCAGCGCGTCCAGGCTCGTGAACAGGAGCTCGGGGCGCTTGTAGGAAGTCATGCGGCGGGCGTAGCCGATGATGGGCTTTTCCGGGTCCATGTGCACGCCGGTCTTGGCCGAGACGAAATCGACCAGTTCACGCTTGGCCGTCATATGCGCGCCCCAAATCGCGTCGTCGGATAGCTGGTCCGCCTGGACCAGCATCTCGGGCTCGTGCCCCCACGACGGGAAATGCTTGTTGAAGAGGTCGCGGAAGGCGGGGTGCGCCCAGGTCGGCAGATGCACGCCGTTGGTGACGGCGCGGATGCGGTAGCCCGGGAACATGCGCTGGGTGGTCTCGGCATGGCGCACCGCGACGCCGTTGACGTAGCCGGAGAGCTGGAGCGCGAGCACGGTCATGTTCATCTCGTGTTCGCCGGCGAGCAGCTTGAACTGGTCGAAATCGAGATAGTGGCCGAGCAACTCCCCGACGAGGCCGTAGGAGAAACGGTCGTGGCCGGCCTCGACAGGGGTGTGGGTGGTGAAGATGCACATTTCCCGGACGCGTCCCACGTCGAACTTCACCTCGCCCTCGTGCACCTGGTCGGCCGGGCGGGGATAGCGCCGCAACAGGTCGAGCGCCAGCAGGGCGGCGTGGCCTTCGTTCATGTGATAGGTCGAGACGCCGGCGAAGCCGAGCGCGGACAGGAGGCGCAGGCCGCCGATGCCGAGGATGATCTCCTGCTTGAGGCGATAGGCGTCGTCGCCCCCGTACAGGCGGTCCGTGATCTGGCGGTCGTCGGGATGGTTTTCCTCGAGATCGGTGTCGAGCATCAGAATCGGTACGGGATGGCCGAGCGCGCTCGCCAGTATGTGGAGCCACGGCCGCACCCAGACGTCTCGGCCGTTGATGGGGATCGCGACCTTGGCGCGCAGCGGGGTGGCGAAGGTCTCGGGACGCCATGGGTGCGGCTTTTCGATCTGCCAGCCCTCGGCGTCGAATTCCTGGCGCAGGTAGCCCTGGCGGCTGATCAGGGTGACGAACACCATGGGGAGCTCGAGGTCGGCGCCTGAGCGGGCGGTATCGCCCGCCAGTACTCCGAGGCCGCCGGAATAGGTATGCATTTCGGGGCGGATCGCCATTTCCATGGAGAAATAGGCGATCCGTGTCCGGCCGAGAAATGGGCCGATGGTGAGATTTTTTTGATCAGAGGAGACTTCAAAGGTTGACGACATGCGAGTGCGACCAAATGTTAAGTGAGCAGGAGGGCATCGAATTTGGGTATCATTTTTTTGCGGATATGTCGCCTGCTCGTGCAAGCCAAAAACAATAAAATACATGTGCTTGCATAATAATCGATGCGTTTGTTCACGAAACGGGCACGTCTTGGTCAATAAACTGTCATGAATGCATGACCGCCATGCAGAAACCTGCAGTCTGCCCTGCAATATTGGGGAAACTCTGAGATTTCATACAGGTATAATATTTAGTTTGTATATTTTGCAGGAAACAGCGTTGGGCCACCGCGTAAGGGGGGCCGTTGTCGGGGAAGGGGCCGATGGGCCGCTACCGTATTCAGTTCGTTGCATCGGAGATTTTTCCGCTCGCCAAGACCGGGGGGCTGGCTGACGTTTCGGCCGCGCTTCCGGCTGCGCTTGCGCGCATGGGGGCGGACGTCCGGTTGGTCATGCCGGGCTACGAGGAAGCGCTGGACCGGGCCGAGCACCTCCGTACCATCGGCGTGCTCGACGACGTACTCGGGTTCGGCGAAGTCCGCATCCTTGCCGGTCGCACGCCCGACACTGGCCTGCCCGTCAGCCTGATCGACATTCCCGCGCTCTACCGCGACGGAGGCGGCATCTATCTCAATGCCGACGGCAGCGACCGCGACAACAACGCGGTCCGGTTCGCGGCCCTGTCCCATGCGGCGGTCGAGATCGCGCTCGGCAAGGCCGGTTCCGACTGGCGTGCCAACGTGGTTCACTGTAACGACTGGCATACCGGACTGATTCCGGTGCTGCTGCGCCACGAAGACCCGCGCGGTCGCCCGGCGACGGTGTTCACGATCCACAACATGGCCTATCAGGGCCAGTTCCCGATCGAGCAGTACGACCAGCTGGGCGTGCCGGGCGTGCCTGGTGCGTTCGAAGGCCTTGAGTTCTACGGTCGCGGCAACCTGCTCAAGGCCGGCCTCCAGTTCGCCGACTTTCTGACCGCGGTAAGTCCAACCTACGCCTGCGAGATTCAAACCCCGGAATGCGGCTACGGCCTTGAGGGAGTGGTGGCGGCCCGGGCCTCGCGCCTCAAGGGCATCCTCAATGGCATCGACGGCGCATTCTGGAGCCCAACCGGCAACCGCTGGCTGGCGGCGAGCTATTCCCAGCGCGACATCTCCGGCAAGCGTCAGTGCAAGCGCGATCTGCAGCGCGAGCTCGGCCTGATCGAGAATGACAATGCGCCGCTGATGGTATTCATCGGGCGGCTGACCTGGCAGAAGATGGCCGACGTGATGCGCGACGTGCTGCCGCAGATACTCAAGCGCGAGCCCGACCGGCAGTTCGCGCTCCTGGGCCAGGGCGACCGCGACATCGAGATCGGGTTCCGCACGCTCGCGCTCGCCTTCCCGGGGCGCGTCGCTGTGCACATCGGTTATTCCGAGGAACGCGCCCACCGCCTGCATGCGGGCGGTGACATCCTCATCCACGGCTCACGCTACGAGCCGTGCGGCCTGACCCAGCTCTATGCCATGCGTTTCGGCACGCCGCCGATCGTGCGGCCGGTGGGTGGGCTCGCCGACACCGTGATCCATGCCAGCGAGAGGGCCATCGCCGATGGCACTGCGACCGGCTTCCACTTCGAGGAAGCGACCGCCGAGGCCAAGCTCGACGCCATTGATGCGGCCGTTGCGCTCTATCGGCAGCCGCTCACGTGGCGGCGCCTGCAGCTCGCGGCCATGAGCTCCGACTTCAACTGGGAACGCTCGGCACGCGAATACCTCGGCGTCTATGACCGCCTGCTGCCACGCGGGCCGGAAACCATGGGATTCGACCGTGCCCATGGGCTGGGGAAGGAAATCGCCTAGCATTCCGCGCTGCCGATCGCGGAAGGGCGAGCCCGGGCACGGTTGCTGTGCGGCCACGGGGGCCGCGCCTCGAAGCGAAAGGGAGATAACGGAATGCTGATCGCCAGCGACGAAACCATCCTGCAGAAAGTGCGCGAGCGCGCTTACGCCATCTGGGAGCGCGAGGGGCGGCCGGACGGTCGCGACAGGGAGCACTGGACGATGGCCGAGAAGGAAGTGACGCCGATGTCGCTGTCGGCCAAGCCGGTGAAGAAAGCGGCCAACGGCGCTGCCAAGGCGGCCCCCAAGACGCGGGCCGCCAGTGCCGCTGCCAAGGTGACCCCCAAGACTACCCGGCGCAAGGCGAGCCCGGCCAAATCGAAATAACGTCTCCTCGGGACTGTCGCGTGGGGCGGTCGCCTAGAGTGAGCGCGCGACCACGTTTTCAGGCCGGCCCGCGACGAAGGCCGTGATATTGCGCACCGTGGTGTCGACGATGCGCGCGGTCGCTTCCCGCGTGAAGAAGGCGCTGTGCGGCGTCACCACTACGTTCGGCATGTTGAGCAGCACATGGTCGGCCACAAGGTCGGTGAGATCGCGGCCGTTAGGGAATCGCGAGCAAATCAGTTCGGCCTCCTCGCGGATCAGCGGCTCCTCGGGCAATACGTCGAGCCCGGCGCCGGCGATCTTGCCGTCGCGCAATCCCCGCACCAGGGCGCGCACGTCGATGAGGTCGCCCCGCGCGGTATTGACGACGACGACGCCATCCTTCATCCGGGCAATGGTTTCCTCAGAGATCAGGTGGTGCGTCGCCGGCATCGACGGCACGTGAAGGCTGATCACGTCGGCTTCGTGCAGGAGCGTTTCTAAATCCACGTAGCTGAATCCCGCAAGCGCGCGCAACGCCTCGTCGTGGTGCGGGTCATGGCCGAGCACGCGCATGCCGAAACCGAGTCCGATGCGGACCACGTGCCGGCCGATGCTGCCGGTCCCGATCACTCCCAGCGTGCGGCCTTGGAGATCGAAGCCGATCAGGTCGCCGGGAGAGAAGTGTCCTGTCCGTGCCCGCGCCGAGGCTTCGATCAGCCGGTGACTGATGGCGAGCAGCAGGGCGAACACGTGTTCGGCGACGGTATTCTCGCCGTAGCTCGGCACGTTGCAGACCGTCACGCCGTGCCGTGCGCAAGCCGCCAGATCGATATGGTCGAAACCGGTGGAGCGGGTGGCGATCAGCTTGAGCCCCGGCATGGCATCGAGAATGGCATTGTCGATGCGGGAATAGATGAAGATCGCCGCCACATCGGCGTCGCCATGTTGGCGGGCGAGGTCGGGCGTGAGCGGCGTCTTGACCGTGACCACGTCGTGGACGGGAGACAACGCCCGGAAGGCGGCCAGTTCGCGGTCTTCGGCCTCGAAAACGACGATCTTCATGGGCGGTGGCCGGATCCGTGGTGGATGTTGCGGCGGCAGGTGGCAACACATGACCTGCATGCCATCATCCGCCGTTTCCGTGACAGGATATCGGAACGATCCGCCGGGCGGGTCATAAATTTTCGGATTGCAAGCGGCCGCGGCGCCCCGGGGCACGTTACCGGAATGCGGCTTCAATCACCATTCGACGGTCTGGACGAAATGCTGGGCGGCGAAGTGGTAGGTCTCGCGAACAAGGTGTTCGGTATGATCGTCGCGTACCCCCTTGAACTTCTCCCAGTGCGCGAGCAGGTCCTCCCATTTGAGGTAGACCTGTCTTAATTCGTCGCGCGTGAGGCGGATGTAGTCGATCTGCGCGTCGAAGCGCTTGAGCGTGTTGAGGATTTCGCCGGTATTCGCGTCGAACGACACGAACTTGGCGAAAATCTCCTTGATCGGGGTATCGAGCAGGGAGTTGCAGCGCGTGATCGATTCACGCATGGCCTTCTCGTCGCGGTAGGCCGAAAACAGTGTCTTGAGACCCGCCTGGATGCGGCGGACGGGTTGCAGCTTTTCGTGCAGGGCCTCCACATAGGCCAGTTCCTGGCCGAGCTTTTCGACCTGTTCCATCACCTGTTTCACGCCGCCTTCGCCGAGTTCCAGCTTCTGGGCGAGTTCTTCGTAGGCCTGCTTGACCAGATTCTGGGTTTCCTTGTCCTCGACCCGCGCAACGGCGTCCTCCGGCTCGAGGTCGGCGAGGTCCTCGCCGGTTTTCCAGCTCACGATCTGCAGGGCGACGCGGGCCCTGGCGAGGGTCAGGTATTGCTCTTCCACCATCCATGGGGCCCGGCCGCTGATCACGTCGGTCGGGATGGAGTCCCCGGGATAGACCCGGCGGACGTATTGCAGCGCCTGGGCGGCGTACTGCATCAGCTTCTCGTCCTGGGAACCGGGCGCGATCTCGAACGACAGGCGAATCTGATGGACGGGCACCGCCGCCACGATGTCCCCCATGGGCACATAGAGCGATACTTCCTTGCCGTCCGCGCTCCTGCGGAACACGCAGCCCTCGATCTTGAACAGGCTGTGCTGGAAGTTGAAGTCGATGTTTTCCTTGTAGGAAAGCTCGTCAAGCGTAGCGGTCATCAGGCCTGGATCCCGTCCCTATATGGCGGAAAGTCTAGGAAATACAGGTTAATAGAGAGTTGAAAGGCGGAAAATCCGACCGCTTGGGCGGCCCTGCCGGTGGCGCGGAAGGGCATGGAAATTCAGCTGTTTTCGGCTATCCTAGGGCAACGAAATTCATAAGGAGGAACCCATGGACGGACATACCGAGACCGAAGCGCGGCGCGACACGGCCGCATCGTCCGAGAAATTCCACCCGGATACCTACAAGGGTACGTCTCCGATCCAGGTCAACAAGCTCGGCCACATGGTCTACGAGGTGACCGACGTCGAGCGGACCGTGAAGTTCTGGACCGAGGTCATGGGCTTCAAGGAGACCGACCGCAACGAGCACGGCATGGTGTTCTTCCGCTGCAACGCGGACCATCACGCCATCGGCCTCAAGCCCGCCAAGGGCAAGACGAAGCGGGAGCTCAAGGCCGGGCTCCAGATGGAGCACCTCGCCATGGAGGTGGACAACATCGACGTGCTGTTCAAGGCGCGCGACTTCCTCAAGGCGAACAATATTCCGATCGTATTCGAAGGCCGCAAGGGGGCGGGCTGCAACATCTCCATCAACTTCCTCGACCCCGACGGCTACGAGTTCGAGATCTACTGCCAGATGGATCAGGTCGACGAATCGGGCCGCCTGCGGCCGCCCGAACAGTTCCGCCGGGTCAAGTCGCTGGAAGAGGCCCGCGACAATCCGGTGCCCAAGAAGTGGTAGGACGTCTCCGATAACGCAAGGACGGCGGCCCGATCGGCCGCCGTTTTTGCATGGCGGGCGCAATGCACTTCCTCCGGCCGGAAGTGGCGGCTAGGCTGGCGCCTTCAGGCAAGGTCACGAGGCTATGAGCAGCGCAGTATCGTCAGGCCGGGCACCGTCCGAGACCCATCGTGCCAATACCCTCGTGGCGCGGCGTCTCGGGATCGACACCCATCATCATCCCATCGTCCTCATGCGGAAGGACTGCAGTGTCTGCCGGTCCGAGGGATTCGGTGCCCATGCCCGCGTCCGGCTCCAACTCGGCGAAAAGTGGACCATCGCCACGCTGCTGCATGTGACCTCGACATTGCTCCAGGAAGGGGAGATCGGCCTTTCCGAAGCGGCGATCACCAGCCTCGGCGCCCATGACGGCGACATGATTGCGATCAGCCATCCGTTGCCGGTGGTTTCGATGAGCCGCGTCCGCGGCAAGATTTACGGCGAGAAGCTGGAGGCGGACGCCTTTCGCGCCATCGTCGAGGACCTCGTGGAAGGACGCTATTCCGATGTCGAGACGTCGGCCTTCGTGACGGCGTGTTCGGCCCGTCCCCTCGACCATGACGAGATGATTGGTCTCACCCATGCCATGGTCGATGTCGGCGACCGGATCGACTGGGGCGTCACGCCTGTTCTCGACAAGCATTGCGTCGGCGGGCTGCCCGGCAACCGGACCACGCCCATCCTGGTGCCGATCGTCGCCGCTTGCGGGCTGGTGATCCCGAAGACATCGTCGCGGGCGATCACCTCGCCGGCGGGCACGGCGGATACCATGGAAACGCTGGCACCGATAAATCTCGACATCGCGCGCATGCGCCATGTGGTGGAAACGGAGGGCGGTTGTATCGTCTGGGGCGGCGCGGTCCGCCTGTCGCCCGCCGACGACATTCTTATCCGCGTGGAGCGCGCGCTCGACATCGACAGCGAGGGGCAACTGGTTGCCTCCGTCCTGTCCAAGAAGATCGCTGCCGGGGCGACCCATGTCGTGCTCGATCTGCCCGTGGGGCCGACCGCCAAGGTTCGGAGCGTGCAGGCCGCCGACCAGGTGGCCGCGGATCTCGGCGTTGTCGCCAAGTCTTTCGGCCTCAGCATCACTACGGTGCGAAGCGATGGCACACAGCCAGTCGGTCGCGGTCTGGGTCCGGCGCTCGAGGCGCGCGACGTCGTCGCCGTGCTCAAGAACGAGCCCGATGCGCCCCAGGACCTGCGTCATCGCGCACTGGTGCTGGCGGCGGCGCTGCTCGAACTGGGGCAAGCGGCGAAGCCGGGGCAGGGGATGGCGCTGGCAGAGCGTGTGCTCGCGGACGGACGCGCCTGGGCCAAGATGCAGGCGATCTGCGAGGCCCAGGGCGGCATGCGCGTACCTCCCACCGCGCCTCACCGGCGCCCGGTATTGGCTGCGGCGGCGGGCGTGGTCAGTGCGATCGATAACAGACGTATCGCTCGGGTCGCCAAGCTCGCCGGCGCGCCGGAAGCCTGGGCTGCGGGCATCGAGCGTCACAAATGGGTGGGTGACCGGGTGGAGCGGGGCGAGCCGCTCTATACCATCCACGCGGAATCGCCGGGCGAGCTTGACTATGCGCTCACCTATGCGGAAGCCAATGGCCCCATCGTCACCGTGGATCCGGCGTGAGTGTCATGCGGGTTGTCGCCATGCCGGGCAACGACGTGCTGGCGACGGCGCTCGCCGCGCGGCTCGGGCTCGCCCTGGTGCCTGCCGAAATCCGCCGCTTCCCGGACCGGGAAACCTACCTACGCTTCACTGGCGACCTGAAGGACGACGATCTCGCCATGGTGTGCACGCTCGATCGCCCCGACGACAAATTCCTGGCGCTCGACTTTGCCGTGGAGACGGCGCGCGAGCTCGGCGCGCGCTCGGTCGGCCTGGTGGCGCCCTATCTTGCCTACATGCGCCAGGACAAGAGGTTTCACGACGGCGAGGCGGTAACCTCGCGGCTCTTCGCCGGGCTCGTCTCGCGCGCCTTCGACTGGATGGTGACCGTCGATCCGCACCTGCATCGCTGGAAGGCCCTGTCCGACATCTACACGATTCCAACCCGGGTGGTGCACGCGGCACCATTGCTCGCGCGATGGATACGCGAGTTCGTCGCCGATCCCGTGCTGATCGGTCCCGACAGCGAAAGCGCCCAGTGGGTCGCGGCGGTCGCGGGCGATGCCGGTGCGCCCCATGTGGTGCTGGAAAAGACGCGCCATGGAGACCGTTCGGTGGACATCTCCTTGCCCGACGTCGACCAGTGGCGGGGACGTACACCGGTTCTGGTCGACGACATCATTTCCTCGGGCCGGACCATGGTCGAGACTGTACGCCGCCTCCGGGACGTCGGCATGTCCGCGCCGGTCTGCGTCGCCGTCCACGGGCTGTTCGCGGACGACGCTCGCCGTCAGTTGCGCGAAGCGGGTGCGTCGTCGGTGGTCACCACCAATACCGTGCCGAACCCGGATGCCGTGATCGATGTTTCGTTTGCGCTGGCGGACGGAATCACGGACCTTCTCGCCGAAGTGCACATCGCTCTCGGCGGGTAGATCGACAACGAAGGGTTGTCTGTCGCCCGGCGAATGACCACCGAGAGGGATTATGCGGTCGAAAAAAGCCTTTCATCCCTAGCCATGCTCCCTATCATTGGCGCAAATCCGGGCCCGAATGGCCTCTCATCCACAGGGGGAATGACAATCATGAAGAAACTGCCGCTCTTTTTCGCGCTTGCGGCGGGCGCCATCGCCGTCGCCGCGTTGCCGGCCGTGGCCGCCGAGCTGCCCAAGGCGACCCAGAAGATGCTCAAGGCGCTCAAGATGAAGCCTTCGATTCTGGAGGGGCTCGACAAGGAGCTTGCC
This sequence comes from uncultured Alphaproteobacteria bacterium, assembly GCA_963732875.1. GTDB lineage: Bacteria > Pseudomonadota > Alphaproteobacteria > SMXQ01 > SMXQ01 > WHSO01. The sequence continues at coordinate 62,006 of CAVTBD010000002.1, forward strand.
GTGCCGCAGGCCTGGATCGACGGCGCCAGGAAGGAGGGCAAGGTTCGCATCTACACCACCATGCGCCCGAAGCCGTGGAAGAAGATGCACGACATCCTGAAGGAGCGGTATCCTTTCATCACCTTCGAGCATTCCGAGGTGCGAGGCGCGTCGCGGCGCTGGGTGCGCCCGCTCGCGGCGTTCAGGGAAGGGCGCGTGATCACCGACGTGATCATGGATTTCTCGGGCAACGTGTTCCAGTTCCGCGAGGCCAACGCCCTGATCCCGCTCAACGACCTGCCGGGCTACGTCAACATTCCCGACTTCGCGCGGCTGCCCGATCACCTGACCGTCGCGGTACGCTCTCGCTACTGGTGCATCGGCTACAACACCAAGCTGGTGAAGAAGGCGGACCTGCCCAGGACCTGGGACGATCTCGTTGCCAGCGACCGTTTCGCGGGCAAGCGGACCGCGCTCGCCAATCGTCCCGGCCTGTGGCTGCTGAACCTCTGGGACCAGAAGGGCGAGGCCTGGGGCAAGGCGTTCACCACCAAGCTGTTCAACAAGCTCGATCCGCAGCTTCGCAAGGAGGGCCTGACCGCGATCCTGCAGCTGGTCGGGATCGGTGAGGCCCAGATCGTCGTGCCGGCCGCCATGAACCGCGTCGGGCCGCTCGCCAAGAAGGGCGTGCCGGTGGCGCATTATTGCCCGGAGCCGGTGCCCTATACCGTGTCCGACATGGGCATCTTGAACAAGTCGCCTAACACTTATGCCGCCAGGATCTTCGTCAACTGGTTCATCTCCAAGGAAGGGCAGATCGCCCAGTTCTGGGGAAACTCCTCGACGCCGGCGCACAAGGACTTCTACCAGAGCCCGGATTTCATCTTCTATCCCGACGCGGTGAAGGGGAAGAAGATGGCCGTGCTCGGGCCCGACGCGCCCAAGACCACGGCAAAGCTGATTACCTTCTGGAACAAGCTGTGGCAGGACCATGGCATGAAGCAGTAGGACACCGATATCCCGGGCCCGTCGCGCGCCATGGTCGCGGGACGGGTCCAGCGTTCGTAACCGTACACAACGACAAGACGGCCGTGACAACACGGCACGACCGGAGCGCCTGAATGCCCTACGTGGTAGCCGTCGACATCGGCGGAACGTTTACCGACCTCGTGGCCTTCGACCACGAGAGCCAGAACGTCATCTACACCAAGAGCCCGACGACCTACGGCAATTTCGTCGAGGGTATCCTGGAGTGCTTCGAGAAGGCCAAGGTGGGGCCGGGCGAGGCGAGCTTCCTCAACCACGGCACCACGCTCGTGATCAACTCGCTGATCCAGCGCAAGGGGGCGAAGACCGCGCTGGTGACGAGCGAGGGCTTCCGCGACGTGCTCGAGATCGCGCGCGGCAACCGGCCCGATCCGTTCGACCTCTATTACCGGCGCGACGAGCCGCTGGTACCGCGCGACCTGCGCTTCGAGGTGCCCGAGCGCGTGGACGCGCGTGGTGGAACCGTGACGCCGCTCGACACCGCAGGCATCGAGAAGCTCGCCCGCGAGCTCAGATCGCTCGGCATCGAATCGGTCGGCGTGTTCTTCATGAACTCCTATGCCGATCCCGCCCACGAGGAAGAGGCGGCGGCCCTGCTGTGCAGGCTGCTGCCCGACGCCTATGTCACGGTTTCGACCGAGCTCACGCGCGAATGGTACGAATACGAGCGCTGTTCGACGGTCGCGGCGAACGCCTATGTCGGGCCCCAGGTCAGCACCTACATCCGGCGTCTCGAGAGCGACCTCGAAGCGAGGAACTTCGACGGCTCGCTGTTCATGATGGGCTCCAACGGCGGGCTTCTATCGGTCGAGCGCACCTGCCGCCAGCCCATCGGCCTGGTGGAATCGGGGCCCATCGGTGGCTGCATCGGTGCCGGCGCCTATGCCGGGCAGCTTGGCTACGACAACGTGGTCGCGTTCGACATGGGCGGCACGACGGCGAAATGCGCATTGGTCGAGAACGGCCGCTTCTCGGTCGACTCAGTTTATTACGTCAACGGCTACGTGCAGGGATTCCCGATCAAGTCGCCGGTCATCGACATCGTCGAGGTCGGCTCGGGCGGCGGCTCGATCGCCTGGCTCGATGATCAGAAGCGGCTCCACGTCGGGCCCCAGAGCGCGGGCTCCACGCCCGGCCCGGTGTGCTACGGCCGCGGCGGCACCGAGCCGACCGTGACCGACGCCAACCTCGTGCTCGGCCGCCTCAACCCGGCCCATTTCCTGGGCGGCGAGCTGTCCCTGGACACCGAACAGGCGCGCCGCGCGATCGCCGAAAAGATTGCCGATCCGCTCGGCTATACCGGCGAGGACGGGCTGATCCGCATGGCCGATGGCATCATCTCCATCGCGACGGTGGTGATGGCGGGCGCGATCCGGCGCGTTTCCGTCGAGCACGGCCTCGATCCGCGCGACTTCGTGCTGTTCTCCTACGGCGGCGGCGGGCCGCTGCATGCGAGCCAGCTCGCCCACGAGCTGTCGATCCCGACCGTCGTGATCCCGCCCGAGCCCGGCAACTTCTCGGCCATCGGCATGTTGCTGGCCGACGCACGGCTCGACCTCTCCAAGACTTTCGTGGGCGCGCTCGGCGCCGACACGGTCGCCGGCATCAAGGCGCTGTTCGCCGAAATGGAAGCGGAGGCCGCCGCCGCGCTTGCCGAGGAGTTCGGGGCGCAGGACATCGATTTCGAACACCACGCAGAGATGCGCTACAAGGGCCAGCGGCACAATATCAAGGTCACGGTGTCCGGCCTCGACGATGTGGACGCGATCCGCGCCGCCTTCGAGCACGACTATAAGCGCCGCTACGGCCACGCCGATGCCAAGGCCGAGGCCGAGTTCCAGGCGCTGCATCTGTCCGCTTTCGCGCGCCTCAAGCGGCCCGATATCGCGCGCCTGCCGCGCAAGGCGACGGGTGCGCGGGAAGAGCGCACGCGCCCGGTCTATTTCGGCGGCGCCGGCAGGGTCGAGACGCGCATCTTCGAGCGCGACGCGCTGGCCTCCGGCTTCCGGGCCGACGGGCCCGCCGTGATCGAGGAGTACGGCTCGACCACGATCGTGTGGCCGGGCGACAGTTTCGAGATCGGGTCGATGCGCGAAATCCGAATCCATTGTGGTAGCGAGTAGGGCAGACGTCATGGATGCAGAAGTCCGCAAGTGTTCCGAAGCCGGCATCGATCCGATCACCCTCGAGGTGATCCGGCACGGCATCATCTCGATCGCCGACCAGATCGACGCCAACATCACGCGCACCGCATTCAGCCCCTACATCTTCGAATACAAGGATTTCGCCGTGGGCCTGGTCGATGCCGACGGCCAGATGGTGGCGCAGTCGACCGGCGGCATGCCGCCGTTCGTCGCCGATTCGGTCGGTACGGCCGTGCGCGACGGCCTCAAGATCTACGGTCGCGATCACCTGTTCCAGGGTGACGTGATCGTGTGCAACCACGCCGCCGTGCAGGGTCAGCATCTCAACAACACGGTGATGTATACGCCGATCTACGCGGGCAAGGACGGAAGCGAGCTGATCGGCTTCTTTGCCATCAACGTGCACTGGATCGACATCGGCGGCTCGGCGCCGAAATCGACCGACATCTTCATGGAGGGGCTGCAACTTCGCTCCATCAAGATGTGGTCGAAGGGCGAGCCGATCGAGGAGGTCTATCGCATCATCGAGAACAACACGCGCCTGCCGGTCGAGCTGATGGGCGACATCTCGGCGCAGCTGGCGGGCTGCCTGCTCGGGCGCGACCTGACCACGGCGCTCGCCATGCGCTACGGCCTGCCGGTATTCCGCAGCGCCATCGGCCGCATCCTCGACCAGGCGGAACAGGCGGCCCGGGCGGCGATCCGTGCCATGCCCGACGGCGCCTACGAGACCGAGACCTGGCTCGACAACGACGGCGACAACGATACACCCATCCCGGTGAAGGTCCGGGTCGTGATCAGGGGCGACGAGATGACGGTGGACTATTCCGGCCTCGCCGAGCAGGCGCCGGGCTGCGTCAACTCGGGCTATTTCGGCGGCGGCGTGACCACCGCGCGGGTCGCCTTCAAGTATCTGGTGATGCCGCGCGAGCCCGCCAACGAGGGCCTGTTCCGTCCGCTCCGGCTGGTGCTGCCGGAAGGCACCATCCTCTCGGCGGAGCCCACGGCGCCCATGGGCAACTATTCCATGCCGTTCCCGACCGTGATCGACGCGGTGATCCGGACCCTGGAGAAGGCCATGCCCGAGCGTGTCACGGGCGGCCATTTCGGCACCCATTCGGGGTTCCGCCTCTATGGTCGTCTGCCCGACGGCACCTACTTCAACGGCCATGACAGCGGCCACGGCGGCTGGGGCGCGTCGGCCGCGGGCGACGGAGCCGGGCCGTTCCGGACCATGGCCCACGGCGACACCCGGCTGATCCCGCTCGAGCTGCAGGAATCGATCCTGCCGTTCCGGGTCGACTCCTTCACGCTGCGCGAGGACTCGGGCGGTGCCGGCAAGTTCCGCGGCGGCCTCGGCTTTCGCAAGGTCTACCGCATCCTGTCGCCGTGCCTGCTGCAGACCAACCTCGACCGCACCAAGTTCCCGCCCTGGGGCGTGATGGGTGGCAAGGACGCGCTGCCGGGGCGCGTCACGGTGGTGCGCGGCGGCACCGGTAAGAGCGAGATCGTGTGCAAGGCCAAGGGCTACAAGCTCGAGGCAGGCGACATCGTGACGCTGGAAACGGGCGGCGGCGGCGGCTACGGCGATCCGCGCGCGCGCGACCTCGCGCTGGTCGCGCGCGACTTGACGCGCGGCTACGTCACGGTCGAGGCGGCGGCGCGCGATTACGGCGTGCGGATCGAAAACGGGCGCGCGGTCCGGACCTGAACCGCACGCCCGCGCGAAACAGGACGAAGGCTTTCCTACAGCCGGTGACCGGGCACCTTGCCGAACAGCGCCTGGCCCGAGAACTGGTAGTTGCTCTCGTGCGCCTGACCCTGCTGGGTGACGGTGTGGATGTCGCGGAAGCGGCGCTCGAACGGATTCTTCTCGAAGATCGCGTTGGTACCCGACGCCTGGTAGGCGAAATCCACCACTTCCTTGCACTGGTTCATGCCGAAGGTGATGGCGACCCGCAGCTTGGCGCGGGTGTCGAGCGGGATATCCTTGCCCTTCTGGGCATGGCCCCAGAACTCGTTGATCATCTGCTTCAGGAAAGCGCGCGAGGATTCGAGCTTGCCGGTGGCTTTGGCGACCTCGGCCTGGATCACCGCGTTGTCGGCGAGCGGCGCCGACATGCCGCTGGAAACCTTGCCTTGGGCGAGGTCCATGAAGGCCTTGAGGGTGGCGCGGGCGAGGCCGAGCGCGATACCCGAGAATCCCATGCCGTACATGGTGAGCAGCGGCACGTTCCAGACCGGCCCGTTCTCGCGCCGGTCGGGTCCGGAATCGCGCCAGGTGGTGTAGGCCTCGGGCACGAACACGTCCTTGAACTCGTAATCGTCGCTGCCGGTGCCACGCAGGCCGATCACGTCCCACACCTTGTGGATCGTGGTCTTGGCGGCGGGGACCAGCATGGTGCGCATGACCGGCTTGCCGTCCGGTCCCTTGCGCGGCGTGCCGTCGGCCTCGCACACGATGGAATGGCCGCCGAACCAGGTGGCGTTGGGGCTGCCGCTCGCGAACCGCCAGCGGCCCGAAGCACGATAGCCGCCGTCCACCGCGATCGCCTTGGCGCCGCTCGGCGGTCCCCAGGCGAGCACGCCGTCGTTGCCGAAGATTTCCGCCGCCACCTTCTGGTCGAGGAAACCGGCGGCCATGGTGCAGCCGATGCCCTGGCCGAGGCACCAGGCGGTGCTGGCGTCCGCCGCGGCGATTTCCTCGAGAACCTGGTTGAACGACCACGGGTCGGCCTCGCCGCCGCCGATGGAGCGGGGCACGAGCATGTGGAACAGACCGGCCTCGAGCAGCGCGGCATGGACTTCCGGCGTGACCTTGCGCTCCTTCTCGATGCGTGCCGAATGGGATTCGATCAGCGGGGCGAGCGCGCGGGCGCGGGCGATCCACTCCTCGCTGGTGGCAGGCGACGACGGTTTGCTCCTGGTCTTGGCTTTGGGCTGCGTAAGCGTCACGGTTCCCTCTCCCTGTTGTCGCGACCACGGGACGATGCCGCGGCCTCATTCTGGTTGTCTAGCGTGGGGATATTGAACAACGGGGCGGGGGCCGTGCCAAGGCTTTCGTGCGGGTCAGGGCACGTGCCGTAAAAGGGCCACCCTGAGGCGGCCCTGTCGATCACTGCGGATCGTTCTTATTTGCCGTGTTTCGTAAGGCGAGGAGGCGTGCCGACTATTACGGCAAATCCTTGCGCGGGCTGTGACCGTGCATCGTCGGGACTTTCGACACGGTCGAGGCGCGCTCTCCGGCGGCGCCTTCCTGGTCGGCAAGCGCTGCCAGCGCGGCGAGAACACGTGTCAGCATGTTCGGCTCGCCGCCGCCCATGTTCTCCGTCTCTGCGACCGCCAGTTCGCGGGCGTCGAGTTCCCAGCTTTTCAGGATCGCGCGCTTGGCGTCCGTATCGAGCCGGGAATCGGAGAGGACGTCTTCGGGCGTGTGGTACACAGACGTGGGGCTGCGTATCGCCTTTTCAAGTTCTTCCTCGTTAAGGCCCATGAATCTCTCCTGCTTCCTGTTTACTTCCACTTGATGCGTCGCTGCCGAGTTTCAACCCGTCGGACGGGCAATCAATTTCGAGAGGTTTTTCACGATCTCACGTGCGTCATAGGCGTGAGAGTTGTCGGCGGGTTTCGCGCCGGCGTGCAGGATGATGTCGGCATGAACGCTGTATTCGGTTTCCTTCGTTCCGCTGCTCAGTGAGAGGCCGCTCCACGACGAGTGGCCCCATGGCCCGATCCCCTGACCGAACATGCCGCCGACGCCCGGCCCCTCGCCGTAGGTTCTGGCCTCGGTATCCCTGCCCGCGATAACGAAGTAGTCCTTGCCCTCGCGCAGGGTGACCTCCGCCGCGTGGTAGAGCAGATAGTTCTCCACCGTTTCGCGCGGTGTTTCGCTGTTGCCGGTGAAACTCACGCGATAGCGGTTGGGCTCGATTTTCTGGTCGGCGTAGCCCTGCCCGTTATAGAAAGCCTGATAGGGCGTAGGCGAGGTACAGGCAGCGAGCGTGATCGTGATCGTCGCGATCATGAGGGCTCGTATGCATGTGCGCGAAGGGGACAATGGTACGCCGTCGGCTTGTTTCCGCATCACCCGACAAACGTCCCGCGCGCGGCTCCGGTTCCGGGTCGAATAAGTCTTTTTATGGCAATGGCTTATCTTTCATTTTCGGGGCCGGTAATCATTGCCGTTATGGCTTGCCCGGCGTCGTGCCTCGGTTACTATGGCCGAAAACGCCGGTCCCTGTGTCCGCACGGGCAGTCCGGGACGCGCCAATTGCGGATTTCGGGAGACGGTCATGTCGGAAGCGCTCAACACGGGTACCGAAGCGGGCATCTATCACTCGCCCAACATCCGGCACATCAGCCGCATGGATCTGGGCGGCGCCGGCCAGGTGACGATCAAGGGCAACTACGCCTATCTCGGCTACATGTACGGCCCGGAGGGGACGTCGATCCTCGACATCTCCGATCCGCGCAAGCCGGAAGTGCTGTCGACCGTCAACCTCACCGCCAAGGGGACGCATTCGCACAAGGTGCGGGTGGTGCAGGACGACATCATGATCACCAACAGTGAATTGCGCGGCCACGTGGACGGCCCCTACGAAGACGGGGGCTTCCGTATCTGGGACATCAAGGACAGGCGCAACCCCAAGCTGATCCATTTCCAGAAGACCTTCGGCAAGGGCGTGCATCGCTTCGACGCCGACGACACCTACGCCTACATCTCGACCGAGATGGAAGGCTTCGTCGGCAACATCCTGGTGATCTACGACATCCGCAATCCCGCGAAGCCCGAGGAGGTCTCGCGCTGGTGGATGCCGGGACAGAACGTCGCCGCCGGGGAGACGCCGAGCCGCAAGAGGGCGGCCCACCGGCTGCACCACGCGCTGCGCGCGGGCGACAGGATGTATGCGGGCTGTTGGATGTCGGGTTTCGCCATCATCGACGTAAGCGACATCCGCCACCCGAAGACGTTGTGTCTCCATGACGTGCATCCCGAGGCGCTGGAGCCGAGCCACACGCTGCTCAAGGTGCCGTTCCCGGTGGCGGGGCGCGAGATCGCTCTCGGTTCCGACGAGGAACGTTCGAACCGGGGCAACGACGTCGGCAAGCCGCATGCGCCGCTCTACGTCTTCGATGTAACCGATCCCACGGACATGAAGAAGCTCTGCGAATACCACGTGAGCGAGGAGGGCATGCCGTACAGCGGGCCGGACGTGCGCTTCGGCGCGCACCAGTTCCGCGAGGAAATGGACGACACCCTGACCTACGTTACCTGGTTCGCGGCGGGCCTGCGAATTATCGACATCAAGGACCCGGCCAACCCGGAGGAAGTCGGATACTTCATTCCCGAACCCGGGCGCGGCAAGAACGCACCGCAAACCAACGACGTGGAGATGGATTCGCGCGGCCTGCTCTACATCACGGACAAGGCGCGCGGCTTCGACGTGATCGAGTTCGACCACTGAACCGCGCCCGCCACGGCAAAAGAAAAAACTGGGAGGAAGATATGAACGCAAGCGCCATCGCCGGACGCAAGCACAACTCGCTCAGGGGACAGGTCAGCGAGGCGGAATGGGAGACCCGGGTGGCGCTCGCCGCCAGCTGCCGGATCTGCCATCACTTCGGCTGGAACAACTCGATCCGCAATCACTTCACCGCGCGCGTGCCGGACGAGCCCGACAAATTCCTGATGAACCCGCGCGGGCTCATGTGGAGCGAGATCACGGCGTCCGATTTTCTCAAGGTGGACTTCGATGGCAACTGCCATACCGAATCGCCCTATATTCCCGGCCCCGCCGGGCTCAGCTTCCACGGCGCCGTGCTCAAGGCCAATCCCGACCGCAACTGCTCGATCCACCTGCACGAGCAGGACTGCGTGGTGGTGTCCGCGCTCAAGGGCGGGCTGATCTTCACCAGCCAGGACGCGCTCATACTCTATGGCCAGGTCGGCTATCACGAGTTCGAGGGGCTGGCCGAGGAGGCGGAGGAGGGGCCGCACATCGCCGCGGAGCTGGGTGATCGGGTCGCCATGATCATGAAGAACCACGGCACCCTGGTCGCGGCCCGGACCATCTACGAAGGGTTCTACTACACCCATCGCCTGGTGGAAGCGTGCCAGAACCAGGTCAAGCTGATGTCGATGAACGCCGAAATCCAGGAGGTGCCGGAGGAGGTCGGCGAGCACACCCTGGCCCAGTTCAAGAAGCGCTACGCCGGCGGCAAGCTGGTCCTTGGCAAGGACGACTGGGATGCCTACGTGCGTATGGTGGAGCGCATCGACCCGTCGTATAAGCTCTAGCCGGGCGCATGAAATCTAACCAGTTGCGAATAATTCGCAACTTGGCTAATCTCTGCCACATCAAGAAGCTGCCACATCAAGAAACCGAAGGAAACGTTCCGTCATGACCATCTCAGAAGCGTCCAATCCGCGCGATGTCGGCCTCGATACCCTGCTGACGCGTACGTCCAACAACATGCTGACCGAGCCCGTTCCGGAAGGGCGCGATCTCGACCTGATCATGGAAGCCGCCACCCACGCGCCCGATCACGGCAAGCTGCGTCCGTGGCGCTTCGTCGTCATCAAGGGCGCGGCGCGGGAAGCTTTCGTCAAGGTGATCGAGGAGGCGAGCAAGGCGCGCAATCCGGCGATGACCGAGGGCGAGGCCAAGACCCTGCGCAACAAGTTCCTGATGCAGCCCATGATCATCGCGGTCGGCGCCAAGATCACCGAAGGCAAGATCCCGGAGATCGAGCAGGTGCTCTCGACGGGCGCGGCGGCGATGAACATCCTCAATGCGATCCATGCGCTCGGTTACGCCGGCAAATGGGTCACGGGCGACAACTGCTACGATGCGAAGGTGAACGCGGCGCTCGGGTTCAAGCACCCCGACCGTCTCATCGGCTTTATCTACGTCGGCACCGAGAAGATGAAGCTGCCGACCATGGAGCGTCCGGCGCCCAAGGACGTGATGACCGAGTGGACCGGACCGGTCGGCTGAGCGTCACTTCTAGATTTTCGTAGCCTTCGGAGGCCGTGCGACGTCCCATCGTACGGCCTTTGCTTTGCGACGCCGTCACGGTCGGTCGACGTCGTCCCAGATCCGGGCGCGCATGCGCTCGCCGATGTCGCAGCCCTTGGGGTAGACGTAACCGCCGGCCTGGACGCGCGTGAGGCCGCCCGGTGCGGCGGCCTTCATGACGCGTGGTGGCGACTCGGGCGTGCGGCCCGCGATCTCCAGGATCAGCTTCTTCTTGATGGCACGGGCGAAGTCCTTGAAGTCGTGGGCCACTTCCACGAACGAGCCCGGGCCGCCGGTCACGCACCCCCGGTAATAAAGGTCGAGGTCTTCGAGATAGAAGTGGCCGTCGAAGCGGTCGTTCTCGTTCTTGATCGGCAGGCCGTTGATGACGATGCGCCTGGCGACGACCTGGTCGCGCACGGCATCCACGCGCGGCCCGGCGTTGTTGGGCCCGTCGCCCGAGACGTCGATGGCGCGCCGCGTGCCCTCGAAAGCGTTGCTGTCGATCATGTGGGCTGCCATTTCGAGGGCATCGCTGATGGAGGTGCGCTGGCCGTAGGTGGGCGAGGCGCGCAGCAGGTCCTGGGCGAAGGCGTTGGCGCTGGTCTGATCGGAGACGACGCGCCAGTCGATCACCACCCGGTTGAACTCGCCGCTCGACCAGTCGATGTAAGCGACCGCGATCCTGCCGAGGATGCCGGACCGGATCGCCTCGATCACGTCTTGTGACAGAAACGCGTCGGCGACGCCCTCGCGCTGAAGGCGGGCCTCATTCTGGTCGATCGAGCGGGACACATCGGTGGCGATGACGAGCTCGAGGTCGACCGGCTGCGCGGCGCGTGCCGCACATGGCAACACCCATGCCGCCAGCGCGCCCGTGAGCGCGGCAATCATATGCAGGAAGGTGAAACGGCTTGCCATGGCGTGATGCCCCGACGACCGCATGTCCCGGAACATTAGGCGTTCGCCGGGCGTTTCACAATGGGCCACGCAACGCGTGCCGGGCCAAGACGGTTTGCCGCCGCGGCCATATGGGGTAGGACTGTTCCCGAGGAAAGCCGGAGCGTGTCGATGCAGGACCATAGCGGCGGCGCATCAAAGCCCGCCGCCGAGCTGACCCGCCGCGCCGTCGCGACGGGCATGGTGATCGGCGCCGTGCTCACCCCGTGCAACGTCTACAGCGGCCTCAAGATCGGCTGGTCCTTCAACATGTCGATCGCCGCCGGCCTCCTGGCGGCGGGCTTCTGGCGCGGCGCCGGGGCGATGTTCGGGACCCGGCCCCTTGAGCTCCTGGAGAACAACATCAATCAGACCGCAGCCTCGTCGTCGGCCTCGATCGTTTCGGCCGGCTTGGTGGCGCCGATCCCGGCCCTGACGCTGCTGACCGGCATCACGCTCGGTTGGCCCGCGCTGGCGTTCTGGGTGTTCGCCGTGAGCGTGCTCGGCGTGGTGGTCGCGGCCGGCATCCGCCACCAGATGATCGTCGCCGAGGGCCTGCGCTTCCCTTCGGGTGTCGCCACCGCTGAGACCATCACCCAGATCCACGCCCACGGTGCCGAGGCCGCGCGTCGCCTGCGCGTGCTGCTCGGCGGCGCCGCCCTGTCCGCGGGCGTCAAGGCGTTCTCTGAATTCGTCGTGGCGATCCCGCGCCTCGCGCCGCCGCTGTCGATGCCGGGATTCGGCGCGTTGCCGGGCGCCATGCCGTTCACGAGCCTCGGCCTCTCGTTCGATCCTTCGCTGCTCATGCTCGGCTTCGGCGCCATCATCGGCCTGCGCGCCGGGCTGTCGCTGCTGATCGGCGCCATCCTCGCCTGGGGCGTGCTGGCGCCGGTGACCCTCGGTCTCGGCTGGGCGCATCCCGGACCCACCGGCGGCATCTGGTTCGAGCCGCTGGTGAAGTGGCTGCTGTGGCCCGGCGTCACGCTGCTGGTGGTCTCGGCGCTGGTTTCGCTCATGGTCTTCGTTGTCCGCATGGCGACGCGCCTGAGCGCATTCCGCCTGCGCGTGCCGAGCACGCACAACACGGGCTATCCGCTCGCGGTGATCGCGGCGGGGGCGCTGGTGACCCTGGCCGCAGTCACGGTGTTCCACCTCACGCTGTGGGATTCGGTGCTGGCGGTCGCGCTCAGCTTCGTGCTGGCCGCGGTCGCCGCGCGCGTCAGCGGCGAGACCGGGATCACGCCGATCGGCGCGCTCGGCAAGATCACGCAGCTGTCGTTCGCCGTCCTCACGCCGGGCAGCGTCGCCGCCAACCTGATGACCGCGAACGTGACCGGCGGCGCGGCGGGGCAATGTGCCGACCTGATGCACGATCTCAAGACCGGATACATGATCGGCGCGCGCCCGGAGCGCCAGATCGTGGCGCAGCTGTTCGGGGTACTGACCGGCAGCCTGGTCGGCACCATCGTCTACCTGCTGCTCATCCCCGATCCCAAGGCGATGCTGCTCACGCCCGAGTGGCCGGCGCCCGCCGTCGCCACCTGGAAGGCGGTGGCCGAGGTGCTCGCGCACGGTCTCGGCGCGATCCCGCCCGGCGCCATCGCCGCCATGGCGGTGGCCGCCGTGCTGGGCGTGGTGTCGGGCCTTGCAGAGCGCCTGTGCCCGCCGCGCATCGCCGGACGCCTGCCGAGCGCGCCGGCGCTCGGCCTCGCCTTCGTCATTCCCGCCTGGACCTCGTTCTCACTGTTCCTGGGGGCGCTCGGCGCCGCGCTGCTGGCGCGCTTCGCACCGGACTGGGCGTCCAAACGCACCATCACGCTCGCCGCGGGGCTGGTCGCGGGCGAGAGCCTGGTCGGCGTCGGCGTCGCCTTCGCGCATCTGCTCGGTTAGATGAGGCGCGCGGAAAATAAGCAATTCCCGAAAAGGCGGTATTCCCGTGTTGACCGGGGCGCTATCGTCGCGCCAAAGACGACAAGATCGGGGAGGACGGATGCCGCTCGCGCGCGCCTACAGCCATGTCGTGATCGAGGTCGCGGACGCCGCGCGCGCCGAGGCGTTCTACCGCGACGTGCTCGGCGTCGCGGCACCGGCCCGCGCCTGGGATGAGGATGGCGCGCGGGCGCTGGCGCTGCCGTCGGGCGCGTTCATCGTCCTGGCCGAGAGGGAAAACCCGCGCACCTTTCCGGAAACGGGCGTCCATCAAGCCTACCGCGCCAGCCGCGCGGCGATCGCATCAATCGTGCGGAAGGTTGCCGCGGCGGGCGGCACGGTCGCCGACTACCATGAGGACCGGCGCGAGGAAGCCGGCGACAATGCCTATTTTGCCGATCCCGACGGCAACCGCATCCAGCTCGTGGCCGGCGCGGGACCGGAGGCCGGAATCAACGACATCGATCACGCCGTGGTGCAGGTTTCCGACATCGAATGGGTCGACGACCTCTACGTCGAGGCGTTGCATCTCAAGGCGGTGCACCGGACCGGGTGGAATACGGCGGACTTCGTGCGCGCCCGCGCCTGGGGCGAGGGCAAGGAGAACATGGCGCCCGGCACGCGCCGCTGGGACCAGCGCTATCGCGACATCCCCGGCGGCAAGCCGGGGCAGGGGCGCAAGGTGGCGCGCCCCAACCCGCAACTGTTCCTGGACATGGGCGGCGACGACGCGCGCGGCCCGGTGCTCGGCATCTTCCTGGCCCAGGGCCATTTCCAGGAATCAAACCTGGAGACCACGCGCGGGACGCCGCGCGTCGCGTTCCTCGCCGATGACGGCGCGCTCGATGGCATCGCGGCGGCCCTCGCCGGCGCCGGTGCCCGCGTCGAAGGGCCGGTCAATCATCCCGCGGGCCTGCCCCGCGCGCGCTCGGTCTACGCGCGCGATCCCGGCGGCGTGCTGGTCGAATTCTGTTCCCTAGAGCAGGGTCGGTTCAGATTGACTCAATCTGAACCGTGAATCCTGTTCTAAATTTAAAATGTAGAGCCTGATTCAGGGCTCAAGATCGTTCCGATCTGAGCCGATCAGGCTCTAGCCGAGGAGTGAGCCCGCCATGGACGAGATCATCGCGATCGGTGCACCCTACGATGACGATGTGCCGTTTCCCTATCCGCGTTTCTCGCTCGCCGAGCGCGACCGGCGCTGGAAGGCGGTGCGCGCCCTCATGGCCGCGCGCGGCATCGACGTCATCGTGTGTCCGCAGAACACCGGCCATTCCATGGATTTCCAGGCGGACTCGCGCTACCTCACCCATTGCGGCGGCGGCGGCGACGCCGACATCGCCGCGGTGTTCCCGGTCGAGGGTGAGGTGACGGCGGTCGCTACCACGGCGATCCCGCGCTGGTCGCCGCGCGTGCAGGACTGGATCACCGACGTGCGCGAGGCGCGGCGCAACTACGGCAAGGGGATCGTCGCGCGCATCCGCGAGATGGGGCTCGCCCGGCCCCGCATCGGCATCACCGGGCTCGGCGAGATCGGTGGCACGCGCTCGTTCGAGGGGCTCATCATCCACGGCACTTACCGGCAAATCCGCGAGGCCTTTCCCGAGTCTCGAGATCGTCGATGCCACCGGCCTGATGGCCGAGGTGCGCGACGTGAAAAGCGACGAGGAGGTCGCCTGTCTTACCAAGGCGGTCGAGATCATCGAAAAGGCCTACGAGGCAGAGGCGGCGGCCGCGCGCGCGGGCGCCGTCGACTGGGAGGTGTGGGCGGCGACCCAGTACGCGCTCCTGCGCAACGGCTCCGAGGCGCCGATCCACTGCAACTGGATTTCGGGCGTCAACTGCGTGCGCACGCTCACCCGGCCGACGTTCCGCAAGCTCGCGAAGGGCGACCTCATCATCAACGAGCTCGAGGCATGCTGGATCGGCTACCAGGCCCAGGGCGTGCAGCCGGTGTTCGTGGAGGAGGCGCATCCGGTCCATGTCGAGCTGATGAAGGTCCAGCGCGAAGTGTTCAACGCGGTAGCCGAGGTGATCCGCCCCGGCACCACGTTGACCGAGATCGACGCGGCCGCCGCCGCGGCGGTCGTGCGCGCCGTACCCAACAAGGGGCCGGCGGCGGGGGCGCGGGCGCGGCTCACCATGCACGGCAAGGGCGCCGGAGACGATGGCCCGATCATCACCAGCGCGTCGCGCGAGAAGCGCCACATGGACTACGAGCTCAAGAACAACATGACGTTCATTTTCAAGCCGGCGGCGGTCACGGCGGACGGTAACGCGCTCTGCACCTGGGGCGATACGGTGGTCATCACGAACGCCGGCGCGAAGCGGCTCGGCAAGCGGCCCCACGACCTAAGCGTCTCGGGGAATTGAGGTTTTACCCATTTGAGGGGTAGACCCTTCGAGGGCGAAGGGCTTGCGCGTCGCCGTGTCAGGGTGTTTTATGCTCCTAAAAGGAGCTTACCCATGTCAATGACCACCGAAACCACCGGAATGACCGTTGTCCCGTCGGGCGCCGCCTGCGGCGCCGAGATCAGGGGCGTCGATCCTGCGCAGGATTTGCCGCAGGCGACCATCGACGCCATCACCGCGGCCTGGCGCGAGCATCTGGTGCTCTACTTTCGCGGCTACGACCTGACCCTCGATGAGCAGCTGCGCTTCGCGGCCCGCTTCGGCGATCTGGGCGAGCGCAAGAAGGCGCCCGAGGGCCTGCGCGAGCGCACCGAGGGCGTGCTGCAGACCAACAAGTATTCGCTGCTGGTCAGCAACATGAAGGTGGACGGCAAGCCGGTCGGCGCCTTTGGCGAAGGCGACATGTGGTTCCACATCGATTCGGGCTATACCGAGCGCCCCTACAAGTACACCTTCCTCTACGGCATGGAATTGCCCGCGACCGGCGGCAACACGCTGTTCGCGAACCAGTACAGGGCCTACGACGAACTCTCTCAGGAGATGAAGGACAGGATCGAGGGCCTCAAGGCGCTCCACATCCACGAATACAAGCGCTCGGAAAAGGTCGACCTCAGCCAGGACATCAGCGCCATCCCGCACTGGTTCCATCCCGTTGCCGTGCGCCATCCCGAGACCGGCAAGCGCGCGCTGTTCGTCGACCGCCTGATGACCCAGCGCATCGAGGGCCTGAGCCCCGAGGAGAGCGAGACGCTCCTCAACCAGCTCTGGGACCACGCGGAAAATCCCAAGTACGTCTACGAGCACGTGTGGAAGCTCAAGGACCTGGTGATGTGGGACAATCGCTGCCTGACCCACGGGCGCACCTGGTTCTCGCCCCAGGAGAACCGCCTGCTGCGCCGCTGCACGGTCGAGGGCGAGCCGCTCGGCGCCTGACGCGGCCGCCCGTCGGGCGCGCGCATGCTCAGCTATCAGCACGGCTATCACGCGGGCGGCCTCGCCGACGTTCACAAGCACACGGCGCTGGCGCTCGTCCTGCGCCACCTGCTCGCCAAGCCGTCGCCGTTCTGCATGATCGACACCCATGCCGGGGCGGGCACCTACGACCTCGCCTCGGAACAGGCGGCCAAGACCGGGGAATGGAAGGACGGCATCGGCCGCCTCGTCGCCGGACCGAAGCCCAAGAGCGCCGGTCTCGCGCTCTACCTCGATGCGATCCGCGCGTTCAACGGGCCGGGCGCGCTGGTGCGCTATCCCGGCTCGCCGATGATCGCGCTCCACGCCGCGCGCGCCTGCGACCGCCTCGTCGCCATGGAGCTGCATCCGGCCGAGCATGCCGCGCTGCGCGCGGCGTTGCAGCCTTTCCGCAACGCCCACGTCCACAAGCGCGACGGCTTCGTCGGGCTGCCGGCGCTGGTGCCGCCGCTAGAGCGGCGCGGGCTGGTGCTGATCGATCCGTCCTACGAGATGAAGGACGACTACGCCCGCGTGCCGGACGTGGTGGCACGCGCCCTCAAGCGCTGGCGCGCGGGAATTTACATGGCGTGGTATCCGATCCTGCCGGAGGGCCGCCACGAAATCCTGAGGGCCGGCTTCGCGGCGATCGCGGCAACGGGCGTGCCGGTGCTGGAGGCCGAACTGCTCGGGCCGCCGCGCCCGCGCGGCCTGATCGGCACCGGGCTCGCGGTGGTCAATCCGCCCCACCGGTTCGAGGACGCGCTTGCCGAGGCGGGCGCGGAGCTCGCGGCGCGCCTGTTTTCCAAGGATGCCGGGCGTCACGTTTGCAACACTCTCGCCGCGCCGGCCTGAAGCTCCCGAAAAGACTTGTTCCCGCGCCCGCGCAATCGGCGAATCCGGTTGCCAAGGGCACCGGCGGGCGGTCTACTTTTTCGAAAAGCATGCGTCGTGATGCCACGGGCAGGGGAGGCAGGCCATGGTCATGTCCCGCGAACAGAACGATCGTCTCACCCGCGTCGGGCCCGGCTCGCCCGGCGGCGAGATGCTGCGCCGCTACTGGTGGCCGATCGCCTTCACCGAGGAAGTGCAGGGCAGGCCGTTCCCGGTGCGCCTGCTGGGCGAGGACCTGGTGCTGTTCCGCGACGGCTCCGGCAAGGTCGGCATGCTGGCACGGGCCTGCCCGCACCGCGGCGCGTCGCTCACGCTCGGCCGCGTCGAGGGGGACGGGCTGCGCTGCTGCTACCACGGCTGGAAGTTCGCGCGCGACGGCCGCTGCCTGGAGATGCCGGCCGAGCCGCCCGACACGCCGCTCAAGGGCAAGGTGCGCCAGGGATCGTACCCGACCGAGGAGGCCGCGGGGCTGATCTTTGCCTACCTGGGGCCGTTGCCCGCGCCGCTGTTCCCCAAGATCGACCTGCTGTTCCGCGACGACATGGAACGCGAGGTCTACGCCAAGAACGACTTCTGCAACTGGCTGCAACGCGCCGAGAACGGCCACGACCCGGCGCATCTCGGCATCCTGCACGTGGCGGGCTATCCCCAGCTCGCCTTCAAGCGCCCGAGCGCCAACCGGGAGCGCACGTGGTACGGGCTCCGCACCGCGTCCCGGTTCCCGGGCGGGCTGGTCAACGTGAGCCACCAGATATTCCCGTCCAATACGCGGCGCACGGGCGCGCGCAAGGGCGAGGAACCGCGCCATTACATCCATTACCGCGTGCCGGTCGACGACGGCATGACGACGACCTTCTACGTGCGCGCGCGGATCCTGCCGGACGGCGGCTCGGGCAAGACCGTGTTCCGCGGCCGTGAGCAGGCGGTGCGCGGCGAGTATGGCCACGTCGACGACGGCTGGTGGGGCATCCCGTCACGCGAGCAGGACCGCGCCGCCCAGGAGAGCCAGGGCGAGGTGTTCGACCGCACGCGCGAATACCTCGGCACCACCGACGACGGCATCGTGCTGTTCCGCCGGACCGTGGAGGAGGCGATTCGCGCCGTCGAGGAAGGTCGCGATCCGATCGGCGTGCTGCGTGCGCCGCCGTGCGAGGGGATCATCCACTTCGACGCCACCAAGAACTTCGGCGACGGCGAGACCCGCCCGCCGGACATGGTCGAGGCGTAGGCTTTCCGTCCGGTCCGTCGGGGAAAAGTCCCCTCCCCGGCAGGTGCCAAGCGGACCGGCCGGGGAGGGGCTGCCCGCCGGATATGGGGTCTCCGGCGGGCGGGGGAACGGGGCGGATTGTTCCGCCATGGCCTCGCGGTTGACGTGTGCCTGAAGCCGTTCTTGATACTTGGTAGACGTATGGGAAAGGGCGTGGTTGTGCGTCCTGGCGCGGCGTGCCGCGAGGGACCGGTCCGCCCCTCCGATGGCCGGGAACCTAGCCGTTTTAGCGGGGGGCCACGTCTGTTTTAACGTATAGAGGTCTATACTTTCGTCGCCGTCCCAATAAACGAAAGTATAGGCTGCTCTACCTTTCCTCACGCTATGGTGGCGCATTTTCGTGACACGATCCGACGTCTGGAGGGGCATCACAGTACATGGAGACGCAGGCTATTTCGGCAGCGCTCGAAGCCGCGGCCGCGGTCCTCGTGGGGGCTGTCGGGCTGCGTCTGGCCTGGGGGCGCCCATTGGCTCTCGCCGGCTTCGGACTGATCGTGGCGGGCCTCGCCCTCGCCTGCGCGGGGAGCCTGTCGTTGATCGCGATCGGCCCCATGGCGATCGCGGCCATCGAGCACGGCTTGGTGCTGGCCGGCGTAGCGGTGCTGGTGGCGGTGCAGGCGTCTAAGCGGACGGCCTACAATCCCACCAACGATACCGGCTCGTCCGAGGACAGGACGCAGATCGAGATGACGGCACCCGACCGGCACGGAATCTCCGGCTTCCTGCACGAGCTGAGCCAGCCCATCCACATCATCAGGATGTCGGCCGAGGGGGCGCTTCTCAAGATCGGGCGCGGCACGGCGCCGCCCGACTTCATCGAGAAGCAGTTCTCGCGAATCGAGGAGCAATGCGCGCGTCTGGTCGACGTGATGGAGGCGGCTCGCACGGCTGGCCGTGCCGATCGCTCGGCCGCCCCGGATGAGTTGCCGGCTGTGGATGATCCCGCGCCCGAGTGGGGCGGCCGTGGCGATAAGCGGGTTCTGCTGGTCGATGACGAGCATGATGTCGCGACGACGCTTGCCGATTTTCTGACCACCGTAGGACTGATCGTGCGCGTCGCTTCGGAGCCAAGGGCCGCGCTGACGTTCGTCGAAGAGGGCGGCGAGCCGCCCGACATTCTGGTGACGGACCTGCGCATGCCGGGCATGGGCGGGCTCGAGCTGATCCGGCGCCTGCGTCAGACCCTGCCGGGCCTGCCCGTCGTCGTCATCACCGGGAACGCGCCCGACGACCAAGACCTAGGGCCGGAGTTTGACAACGACCACACGATCTTGCTGCGTAAACCGGTCCATCTCGGCACCCTGGACGGTGCGGTATGCACCCTGCTCGGCGGCCGACCTTACCGCGGTTGACACGACCCAGTTCTTTCCGGATTGTTCGAAGAAGTAGCCTGCGGACCGACTATCGGCGGTGCAAGGGAGTATGTGAACGGCGCACGGTGGTCCAAAGATGCGTGTCCTGATCGCCGACGATCATGATCTCATCCGAGACGGTGTAAAGCCGTTCCTTGAAGTACTCGACGATCATGTCGAGATTTCCGAGGCGGGCAACCTGCCGGAAGCTCTGGACAGTGCCGGGCGGGAGCCGCGGCCCGACCTCGTGCTGCTCGATCTCAAGATGCCGGGGATGAACGGCCTGCAGGGCATCGAGAAGATGGTGGCGATGGCGCCCGATGCTCGCGTGGTGGTGATCTCCGGTTTTTACAATCGCAGCGACATCCTCGGTGCCATCGAGAAGGGTGCGGTCGGATACATTCCCAAGACCATGACCGGGAAATCCCTCGTCAACGCCCTCAAGCTGGTCCTGGCGGGGGAAGTGTACCTGCCCGCCAAGATTCTTGAAGCCCAGGGGCAGGAAGCGAATGGGGCGGCATCGGGGAACGACGGAGTTCTGTCGCAACTGACGAGCCGCGAACGCGACATCCTGGGCCGGCTCATCGAAGGGCGCACCAACAAGGAGATCGGGCGCTCGCTCGGCGTGCAGGAGATCACCGTCAAGGTGCATCTGCGCAACGTCTACAAGAAGCTTGGTGCCAACAACCGGGCGGCGGCCGTCCGCATCGCCCTCAACAGCGGCTGGAGCGCGGTCTAGCCTAGAGTAGGATTTACGGCTCAAGATCGCTCCGATCCGAACCGATCAGGCTCTGGCGCGACATCAGTGTCGCGCCCGACCATCATCTTCACAAGATCGATCACCTGCTTCAGGGAAATCGGCTTGCGGATACAGGCCGTGGCGCCGAGCGTACGCGCCTGCTCCAGATAGGTATGGGGCACGATGCTGCCGCCGCCCGAAGCGGCCACGATCCTGGTGTCCGGGAACTGGCTGCGGATTCGGGTAATCAGCTCGATGCCGTCCATCTCCGGCATGTAGATGTCGGTGAACACGATGTCGGGCCTGAAGGACGACATCATATCCAGTCCTTCCCGGCCGTTGGCGGCGGTCGCGAGCTCGAATCCGGCTTCCGACAGATGCTCCTTCAGAAGCGCGCGCGCTTCGGGCTCGTCATCGACTACAAGTATTTTCGTCATTTCTGTGTCGCCATAAGAAGCCGCCGGCGGTGCTGGTGCCGCTGCCGATCGTTGGTCTTGGTTTTGGATCCGTCGCCCCGCCGTCGGGAAGAGGGGGAGGCGAACGCGGGCGAGACTAAACGCCGCGCGTCACGGAAGGGAGGGAGGAAGAGTAGAAGGAGCCGCGGATTCGGTATAAGGCATCTTATACCTACGTATGAGGGTCGCTGCCCGCGCCCCTATACAACACCCGTGCGAGGCCGTACCTTTGCCGGACTTCCGCGCCACCCTCCGTGGCGCATCCGTTCCCGTCGATCGCGCCCGGCTCGCGGCGCGCCATACGACACAAAGCGCGGCGTCCCCCGCGACACGAAGGAGGTCTCCATGGCGGTCATATCGAGGACCGAGCCCACCCTTGGCCCGGACCATGCGGGTCTTGTCCTGTTCGATACCCTGCACGGCTACCTTCATCCGACCGATGCGAAGAAGCGGGCGTTCCTCAAGGAGCACAACATCCTCGCCAACATGAAGCGGCTGCTGGCGGGCGCGCGCAAGGCGGGCCTCACCACCTTCTATCCCATGGGCCAGCACGCCGCCGACGGCTCGGACACGGTGGCGCGCCTCACCGACACGGACATGGACCTCAACGCCGGGGCGACGCGCCGCAAGACCATCGTGCCGCGCTTCCACAAGGGCTCGAAGACCAGCGAGATCGCCGCCGAGCTCAAGCCCGCCAAGAGCGACGTCGTGATCCCGAAGCAGCGCTGGAACGCGTTCTTCTCGACCGAGCTCGAGTTCCACATGCGCATGCGCGCGCTCGACACCATCGTGCTCGCGGGCGGCTCCACCGACGTCGGCATTGCCGCGACCGCCTATGCCGCCCGCGACCTCGACCTCGGCCTCGTGGTGGTGCGCGACTGCTGCTATTCCATGCGCGGCAACAACAACGACTTCTTCATGGAGCGCGTGTTCCCGCGCATGGGCCGGGTGATGGACGTGGACGCGGTGATCAAGCTGATGGCCGAGGGCGCGCGCAAGGCCAGAGCCTGATCGGCTCGAATCGGAACGATTATGAGCCGTGAATCAGGCTCTATACTTTAAATTTGGAGCAGGGTCGGGGATCCTGCTCTGGGGAAAGCGGGGCTGACGCCGGGCCGGCCGTGGGGACGGACGCAGCGCGAATGAACGAATAATCGAGGGGGCTTCCGTATGCTTGGCGTGATCTTCGGCGTGCTCGCCGCGGCGAGTTTCGGGTTCAACAACGCGAGCGCGCGGCGCGGCGTGCTCAGCGGCGGGCCGATCCAGGGCCTGATGATCTCGA
The DNA here is from genome assembly GCA_963732875.1 of uncultured Alphaproteobacteria bacterium. Lineage (GTDB taxonomy): Bacteria > Pseudomonadota > Alphaproteobacteria > SMXQ01 > SMXQ01 > WHSO01. The sequence continues at coordinate 84,415 of CAVTBD010000002.1, forward strand.
TGCCGATCGGGGTCGTGATGTTCGCGCTGTTCGCATGGATTTTCGGCCAGTGGCCGAAGGCCTCGGCCATGGACCTCACCCACGTCGGCTACCTGGCGGCGGGCGGCTTCATGCACTTCGTGTGGGGGCGCTACTGCAACATCCGCTCGCTCGCCGCCGTCGGCTCCAATCTGGCCGGGCCGGTGCAGCAGACCCAGCTCCTGCTGGCGCTCGGCCTCGCCATCTGGCTGCTGGGCGAGGTGCTGACGCCGTTCAAGGTGCTCGGCATCGTCCTGGTGGTATCGGCGCCCGCCTATATCCTGCGCCAGCGCGCCAAGGCGCAGGCGCGTGAGAAGGCGGCCGCGGCGTCCCCCGCCGCCGCGTCGTCCGGCGACGGCAAGGCGACGTTCAAGCCACGCATGGCGGAAGGCTACCTGTTCGCGCTGCTGGCCGCGGTCGGCTTCGGCTCGAGCCCGGTCCTGGTCAAGGCCGGCCTCACCGGCAACGATCTCGCCTTCGTCGGCGGCTTCATCTCGTCGGTGGCCGCGGCCGTGGTGGTCGTGCTTCTGCTGCTGGTTCCGTCGCAGCTCAGTGATGCGCGGGGCATCAACCGCGAATCGGCCAAGTGGTACACGTTCTCCGGCGTCGGCGTGACGATCTCGCACCTGTTCCGCTACCTCGCACTCGGCCTCGCCCCGGTCACCATCGTCCAGCCGCTGCAGAGCATGTCGCTGCTGTTCCGCATGATCTTCGGCTACTTCATCAACCGCGAGCACGAGCACTTCGACCGGCCGGTTATCGTCGGCATCATCGTATCGTTCCTGGGCGCGATCTCGCTGTCGCTGTCGAGCGAGGTGGTGCTGGCCCACGTGGCCCTGCCGGACTGGCTAGTCGAGGCGGCGCGCTGGCGCTGGCCTTAAATCTGAACCTAGATCAGCGCCCGGCGGACGAGGTTCGCGCCGATCACGATCAGGAGCGCGAACAGCCACTTGCGGAAGCGGACCTCGTCGATGCGGTGGCGCAGGTGCTGGCCGAGCCATAGCCCGGCGCCGACCAGCACCAGGGCGGCGACCATCGGCACCACGTGGCGCGGCGCGAATACGCCATAGGCGGCGTAGAACACCCCGATGATCAGGACCCCGGCGAGGAACGTGACGCCGGTGGCCTTGATGAAGGTCTCCTTGGGCAGCCGCAGCGCCACGTAGAACAGCGCCAGCAGCGGCCCGACGTGGAGCGCGATGCCGAGCAGGACGCCGGCGCCGAGCCCGACGGCGATCCCGACCGGGCGCTCGAGCCGGTCGGGCAGGGCGATCCGGGGGTGGGCGAGGCCGAGGGTCGCGAACGTCATTACGATCGTGCCCACGGCGGCGAGCAGCAGGTTCTCGTCGAGCGCGACCAGCAGCGCGGTCCCGGCCCAGCCGCCGACGGCGAGCATGGCGATCAGCGGCCAGAACCGCCGTGTCACCTCGCCCGTGCCGCCGCCCTGGAACGCCTGCCAGGCATTGGTGACGACGAGGGACAGCCACATGATGGCGACCACGTCGTGGGGCGGCAGGAACGTCGCCAGCACCGGCACGCCGATCAGGGGCAGGCCGAGTCCGAGCACGCCCTTGCATAACCCCGCCGCGAACAGGCCGGCGCCGGCGGCGGCGAGCGTCACGAGCGGCAGGTGCTGGGGAAGGAGCGTGGACACGAAAACTCCCGACGGGCCGTTGGCAGGGAAACATCACGACCGAGTGTGTCGGCTGCGCGGTGCCGTGTCACGTCGCTGTCGCCGTCCCGCGCCACAATTAATGGCGGTCAGGCAGCACTCCCGCACGAGGGATAGGCCGCAGGTGTTTGAAAAATAACGCTTGTATTTTTTGCCGATCGTATGAAAATCTGTTACGTGACGGCTGCGCAGCCTGGTTTGGAGACTCTCTTTGCCGCTCCGCGGCCGGACGAATTCCCCAAAATCCGCTTCGTGATTCGTCATCCCGGACGTCAGGGCGTTCGGTCACTTCGACTGCGAAAGTAGGAACATGGCTACAGGTACCGTGAAATTCTTCAACCAGACCCGAGGCTTCGGCTTCATCACCCCGGACGACGGCTCGAAAGACGTGTTCGTCCATATCTCCGCGGTTGAGCGTTCCGGCCTCGCCGGGCTTACGGAAGGTCAGAAGGTGAGCTTCGATGTACAGCCCGACGCCCGCGGTCCCAAGGCCGTGAACCTTCAGGTGGTTTAAGGCCCTCCGTACATTTCCAGTTTGAAAGGGGCCGCTCCTCGGGAGCGGCCTTTTTTCTTTCGTGCAATCCGATATGTAACGGGCAGACCGGGCAAGACGACGCGCATTTTTTCGCGCGTCGGTTTGTCGGAATGGTTGTGGGGCGGCAAGACGCGGGGCGGGCTTGGCGGCTTTTTCGGCCGTGCCGCAAGATTCCACTTGTTCTTGTTATGTTCTTACGGTATAAAGGCCGGGTCGAATTCGTTCGCCGACCGTCCTAGGGAGTCGGCCAAGGGTCCGACAGGCTTTCCGCTCCTTTTGAGTGGGGAGCCCGTATCGGAGAGTGCGCGGGCGCTTCCCAGCCGGAGGGCTGCGACGTTTCTGCCTCCTCAGGTGCACCTCAGTAAACCGCGTAGCGTCGCAGCAAGGCGGGAGGAAGGCTTAAAAGATGTGGGCGGACTAAACGCTGAAATCCGAACGGGACACCCCGCGGCAGCTCCCCGACCCACCCCTTACCTCCCAGGGATTCCAGGCGCCAAGGTGGTGTTTCAGCGCCGACGCCCGCGCATGTCCGAACCAGGACATGCGAACCCGCTCCCGTGCCCTGTCACAAGCGAAAATACAGAGAAAAATTAGGGTCATTCCCGGGCCGCCGCCCGGGCCCCGCCGAAATGGGCTTCGAGCCGGGAAACAGCCTGTTCCAGAATCTCGTCGGTCTTGCAGAAACAGAACCGCACCAGGTTGCGCGGCGGCTCGGTGTCGTAGAACGCGCTCACCGGGATCGCCACCACGCCGGCCTCGCGCGTCATGCGCATGGCGAAGGCGACGTCGTCCTCGCCCGCGCGGGCGAGCGCCGAGATGTCGGTGATCAGGAAGTAGGTGCCGGCGCAGGCGCTGACCCGGAAGCCGAGCCCTTTGAGCGCGCCCGCCAGCCGGTCGCGCTTGGCGTTCATGCGGCGGGCGAGCTCGCCGAAGAAATCCGCGTCCTTGGCGAGCCCGTGAGCGACGCCGTACTGGAGCGCCGGCGGCGTGGTGAAGGTCAGGAACTGGTGGCAGCGCGCCACCGGGCCCAGCACCTCGGGCGCGCCGGTGACGTAGCCGATCTTCCAGCCGGTGAGCGAGAACGTCTTGCCGGCCGATCCCACCCGCAGCGTGCGTCCGCGCATGCCGGGCACCGCGATCAGCGGCGTGAAGCGGTGGCTGTCGAACACCAGGTGCTCGTAGACCTCGTCGGCGATGGCGATGGCGTCGTGGTGCCGGCATTGCTCGGCGATGGCGGCGAGCTCGGCGTCCGAGAACAGCTTGCCGGTCGGGTTCATCGGGTTGTTGACGATCACCGCCCGGGTACGCGACGAGAACGCGGCGGCAAGCGCGTCCGGGTCAACGGTCCAGTCGGGGGGCGCCAGGCGCACCGGCACCACCGTGCCGCCGGCGCGGCGCACCATGGGGGCGTAGGAATCGTACATCGGCTCGAACGTCACCACCTCGTCGCCGGGCTGCACGAAGGCGAGGATGCAGGCGGTGAGCGCCTCGGTCGCGCCCGAGGTCACCATCACCTCGGTCATGGGATCGACGTCGAGGCCGTAGAAGCGCCGCGCGTGGTCGGCGACCGCCCGGCGCAGCTCGGGCACGCCCATCATCGGCGGGTACTGGTTGGAACGCTCGCTGAGCGCGGTGGCGGCGGCGGCGATCACGTCGGCGGGCTCGCCATGGTCGGGGAAGCCCTGGCCGAGGTTGATGGCGCCGGTTTCCCGGGCCAGCGCCGAGAACACCTCGAACACGGTGGTGCCGCCCGCGGCGAACACGGGATGAGCCCGGGGCGTGGTGGTCGGCGCGGTTTGTGGCGCGGTCTCGGGCGCGGTCATGGCAGCGGGCGCGGCTCCCTCCAAACGCCGCAAAGTCTAGTTACAAAGCCCATCCGCCGCCAGTGCCACGGCGGCGCCGGGAATGCTAATCTGCCGCCATGTCCGATCCCGCCGGCGCCTTCGTCCTCCATTCCCGCCTTGCCGCCGACACCATGCCGGCGGGCCGCCTCGCGCTCAGCCTTGTGCTGGTGATGAACGATTCTCGCTATCCGTGGCTGATCCTGGTGCCGGCGAAGCCCGGCCTGCGCGAGCTCCACGACCTCGCCGCGTCCGACCGCGCCCGGCTGATCGAGGAGGTCGCCATGGCCTCGCGCGCGCTCGAATCGCTCCATCGCCCCGACAAGATCAACGTCGGCGCCATCGGCAACATCGTGCCCCAGCTCCATGTCCACGTGGTGGCGCGCCACGCGGGCGACGCGGCCTGGCCGGCGCCGGTCTGGGGGGTGGGCCACGCGGTGCCCTACGGCGCGCGGGAAGCGGCGGAAATCCGGGAACGAATCGCGGCGGCGCTGGCGCTCGCCCCCGCCTGATTGACATTCCCGGCCAAGTCGCGCTGAATCTCTGAAATACCAATCAAAACAACGGGGAGTGCCAGATGTTCGCTTTGCCATCCGCCATCCGTGTATTCGCCTGCGGCGCCGTCGCCGCTGCCCTGCTGTCCGGCGCCGCCGCGCCGGCCCGTGCCGCGGACGCCAAGACCATCGCCGCCGCCAAGAAGGAGGGCGAGGTGGTCTGGTACACCACGCTCATCGTCAAGCAGGTGGTGCGGCCCATGGTCGCGGCCTTCGAGAAGAAGTATCCCGGCATCCGCGTGCGCTACACCCGCGCCAACGCTACCACGACCGCGGTCAAGATCATGAACGAGGCACGCGCAGGCAAGGTCGCCGCCGACGTGTTCGACGGCACCTCGACCGAGCCGCCGCTGGAGAAGGCGGGCCTGGTCGCCAAGTGGGTGCCGTCCGAGGCGAAGAACTATCCGCCCGAGTACAAGGACAAGGACGGCTACTGGGTGGCGGGGAACCTCTACTTCCTGACGCCCGGCTATAACACCAATCTCGTCAAGAAGGCGGACGCGCCCAAGACGCTCGACGACCTGCTCGATCCCAAGTGGAAGGGCAAGATGGTGTGGAACGCGAGCTCGACCTCGTCGGGCCCGGGCTTCATCGGCAACATCCTCACCTCCATGGGGCAGGAGAAGGGGATGGCCTATCTCAAGAAGCTGTCCGCCCAGAAGATCGTCGCCATGGAGGCGAGCGCGCGCAAGGTGCTCGACACCGTGATCGCCGGTGAATACCCGATCGCGCTGCAGATATTCAACCACCATGCCGTCATCAGCGCCAAGAAGGGCGCGCCGGTCGACTGGATCCCGATGGAGCCCGTGACCAGCCTGGTGTCCACCGTCAGCCTGCTCAAGGCGGCGCCGCACCCCAACGCGGGCAAGCTGCTGATCGACTTCATCCTGTCCGATCAGGGCCAGAAGGTATTCCAGAAGGCCAACTACCTGCCGGCGCTGCCGTCGGTGCCGGCCAAGGTGCCGAGCCTCAAGCCGAAGGAGGGTGGATTCAAGGCGAACGTGCTGACCCCGAGCCAGGTCGCGGCAGAGCTGCCCAAGTGGAAGAAGGTGTTCAACGAGTTGTTCCGCTAGTGACGGACCCGGCGCGGGCGGGGTAACTCGTCCGCGCCGCCGTCACCGGGGCGCGTTCCGTTCATGGCCGTAGGGATCGAAGGACAGCAGCCCGCTCGGGCGGGCGGGCGCCGGCGCCTTGCCGGGGGCGGCGTGCCGTGGCTCGCCGTCGGGCTCGGCGTCGTCATCGCCGTCCTCGTGCTGCCGCCGATCTGGTACCTGGTGCAGGGCAGCCTCTACACTACCACCGTGACCGGCGCCGCCGGCAACTTCACCTTCGACTACTACCGCCGCCTGCTGGAGGGCCACCGGCTCGCCTCCAGCGCCGCCAACTCGGTGATCTTCGCCGTCGGGAGCGCCGCCGTGGCGCTGCTGTTCGGTGCGCTGCTCGCGTGGATCGTCGAGCGCACCAACGCGCCGTTCAAGATTCTCGCCTATCTCACCACCATCATCTCGCTCGGCACGCCCTACGTGCTCTACGTCACCGCCTGGCTGTTCCTGCTCGGCCGGGTCGGGCCGGTCAACGACCTCTACCGCCTCGTCACCGGCTCCACGGGCGTGCTGATCAACGTCAATTCCATGGGCGGCATGATCCTGATCGAGGGCTTCCTGTGGTCGCCGCTGGTGTTCCTGCTGCTGTCGGCCACCTTCCGCACCTCGAATCCCGAATTCGAGGAGGCCGCGCGCATGAGCGGGGCGAGCGTGTGGGACACGATCCGGCGCATCACGCTCCGGCTTGCACTGCCGGCCGTGGCGGCGCTCGCGATCCTGGTGTTCATCCGCGCCTTCGAGGGCTTCGAGGTGCCGGCGCTGGTGGGCATGCCGGGGCGGGTCAACGTGCTGACCACCGACATCTACCTCGCCCTCAAGGACACCGTGCCGCCCGACGTCGGGCGCGCCTCGGCGTTCTCGGTGTTCCTGCTGGTCGCGGTCGCCGTGCTGCTCGCGTTCTATAACCGCATCTCGAAGAATGCCGAGCGCTTCCATACCGTGACCGGCAAGGGCTTCCGCGCGCGCCCGTTCGACCTCGGCCTCGGCCGCTGGGTCGCGGGCGCGATCATCGTCGTGAACTTCCTGTTCGTCCTCGTGCTGCCCAACCTGGTGCTGCTGTGGGCCTCGCTGCTGCCGTTCTTCCAGACCGTCAAGTGGAGCGCGGTCAAGCTGTTCACCCTCGAAAACTACGCCGCCGTGCTCAACTCGCCATTCTACCTCGACCTGGTCTGGAACACGCTGTTCCTGGCGGCGGCCAGCGCCACGGTCGTGATGGCGCTGACGCTGGTGGTGGGCTGGCTCTCGGTGCGGCGCCGCCCGGGCGGCTGGCTGCTCGACCAGCTCGCGACCATGCCGCTGATCTTCCCCGGCATCGTGCTCGGCACCGCAGTCATGCAGATCTATCTCGCCGTGCCGATCCCGATCTACGGCACGGTCTGGATCATCCTGATCGCCTACGTGATCCGCTACCTGCCCTACGGCATGCGCTACAGCTATTCCGGCATGCTCCAGATCCACCACGAGCTGGAGGAGGCCGCCGGGATGTGCGGCGCCGGGCACTGGGTGACGCTGCGCCGGGTGGTGCTGCCCCTGATGATGCCGGCGGTGGCGTCGGGCTGGCTGTTCATCTTCCTGCTGGCGGCGCGCATCCTGGCGCTGCCGATCCTGCTGGCCGGACCCGATTCCCAGACCATCGCGGTCGCCATGTTCGACATGTGGACCAACGGGCAGGGTACCGAGCTCGCGGCCATGGGCCTGCTGTGGACGCTGCTGATGACGGTGATCGCGTCCGTTTTCTATTTCCTGTCGCGCCGCTCGGGCGCGGGCGTCTACGGTAACTGAGGGAGGGGAAGGCCGATGCTCCGGGTCGAGGGCCTGACCAAGCTTTACGCCAACACGACGGACGCCATCGCCGGCGGCATCCGCGAGGCCGAATTCGCGCTGGAACCGGGGGCGTTCTTCACGCTGCTGGGCCCGTCCGGCTGCGGCAAGACCACGACGCTGCGCTGTATCGCCGGGCTCGAGCGTCCCGACAGGGGCATGGTGCGGCTCGGCGAGCGCGTGCTGTTCGACGGCGCGGCCGGACTCTCGGTGCCGATGAACCGGCGCGACATCGGCATGGTGTTCCAGTCCTATGCCATCTGGCCGCACATGACGGTGGCCGAGAACGTCGCCTTCCCGCTCACGGTCGCCAAGGACCGGCGCTACAGCGCGGCAGAGCGGCGCGAGCGGGTGTCCCAGGCGCTGCGCACGGTCAACCTCGGCGGCTACGAGAACCGCCCGGCGACGCGCCTGTCGGGCGGCGAGCAGCAGCGCGTCGCGCTGGCCCGCGCCATCGTGCGCCAGCCTCAGCTGCTGTTGCTCGACGAGCCGCTGTCCAACCTCGACGCCCACCTGCGCGAGGAGATGCGCGTCGAGCTCAAGCGCCTGCAGCGCCAGACCGGCATCACCACCGTCTACGTCACCCACGACCAGGCCGAGGCCCTGTCGCTGTCCGACCGTATCGCCGTGATCGAGAAGGGGCGCATCGTCCAGCTCGACACGCCCGAGGAGATCTACTTCCGCCCAAAGACCGCCTTCGTCGCGGGCTTCGTCGGCGCGACCAACCTGCTGCCGGGGCGCACGGAAGGCGCGGCACCCGCGGGCGGCGAGGTGGCGGTGCGGCTCGACGCGGGCGCGACGCTGCGCTGCCGGGCGGTGGCCGCGCTCGCGGCGGGGGCCAAGGTCGTGGTTTCGATCCGTCCCGAGACCATCCGGATCGCGCCGGCCGGGACCAGCGTGGCCAGTGCCGACGCGGACGTGCTGGAGGGCCGCATCGAGCAGGCAAGCTTCCAGGGCCAGACACGCCGCTACGACGTCACGCTGCCGGGCTGGCGGCTGCAGGTGCTGGCCGATCCGCAGACCCGGCTGGCAGCCGGCGATGCCGTCACGCTCAGCGTGGCGCCGGGCGACGTCACGGCAGTCGCCCGCGATCAAGCGAAGATGTAGGGAATCCCGAACGGGTCGAACGGACAGGGCACCGGCCAGTATACCTGCCGTGCGTCCCGTATCGGCTCAGCGGTAGCGGTTCTGGAGGTCGGCCAGCGCCTTCGGGCCCGGGCACAGGCGCTCGTAGGGGTAGGTGGTGAGCGCTTCCGGCGCGGTTTTGTTGGCCGCGTGCATGTCGTCCCGGCTCTCGTCGATGTAGAGCAGCCCGGTCACGATCTCGCCCTTCTCCTGGTGGCGCATGACGTAGTCGAAGGCGCGCGCGCGATCGCGCGGGTCGTAGTCGGGATCGGTCTTCTTCAGGTAGATCTCGCTGCCGTCGTGCATTTTCACCGGCATCACCGCACCCTCCGGGTACTCGGTGGTGATCTCCTGCCGGGCTTCGATCAGGTCCGCGGGCTTGTGCATGTGGGCATAGGTATAGCGGTAGCTCATGGTCGAATCCTCGTGGTCGTTGAAGGTGACGCACGGGGAGATCACATCGATGAGTGCAAAGCCGTTGTGCCTGAGCCCGGCCTTGATGAGCGGCACGAGATGGGCCTTGTCGCCCGAGAACGAACGCGCGATGAACGAGGCGCCGAGCGCCAGCGCCATCTTGATCGGGTCGATCGGCGGGTTGGGATTGACCTCGCCCTTCTTGGTCCTGGCGCCGAACGCGGCGGAGGCCGAGAACTGGCCCTTGGTCAGGCCGTACACGCCGTTGTTCTCGATCACGTAGAGCATGTTGAGGTTGCGGCGGATCACGTGGCCGAACTGGCCGAGCCCGATCGAGAGCGTGTCGCCGTCGCCCGAGACGCCGACGTAGTAGAGCTCGCGGTTGGCGGCGGCGGCGCCCGTGGTGATCGAGGGCATGCGGCCGTGCACGGTATTGTTGCCGTGGCTCTGGCCGAGGAAATAGGCGGTGGTCTTGGACGAGCAGCCGATGCCCGAGACCTTGACCGCGCGGTTGGGCGGGACCGAGAGCTCGAAGAAGGCGCGCGTCATGGCGGCGGTGATCGAGTCGTGACCGCAGCCGGCGCACAGCGTCGACATGGCACCTTCGTAGGACGACTCGGCGAGGCCGAGCGCGTTCACGTGGCGCCCCTTGTAGGCGATATTGGGCTTGCGGATATAGCTCATGCCGCGGCCTCCTTGGCCACTGCGTCCTCGATGGCGCGGACGACGAAGCCGCTGTCCATGGGCATGCCGTTGTAATGCAGGATGGAGGTGATGACGGATTTCTCGACCGCCGTTTCGGTCACCAGCATGCCACGCAGCTGGGCGTCGCGGTTTTGCTCGACCACGAACACGCGCTCGTGGCTGGCGAGGAATTCCTCGACTTCGGCGGAGAACGGGAACGCACGCACGCGCATGTAGTCGATGGCGATGCCGCGCTCGCCGAGATGCGCGAGCGCCTCCTTGCAGGCGCCGTCGCAGCTGCCGACGGTCAGGATGCCCCACGGCGCGGCGGTCTTGGTGCGGATCACCTCCGGCTTCGGCACCAGGGTGGCGGCGGTGGCCCATTTGGCCAGCAGGCGGTCCATCACGTCCTGGTACTCGTCGGACAGCTCGGTGCGCCCGCCCCACTTGTTGTGGCCGGCGCCGCGGTTGAAGTAGACCCCCTTGGGATGGCAGCCGGGCAGCGTGCGATAGGGGATGCCGTCGCCGTCCACGTCGAGGTAGCGGTGGAACTTGGTGATCTTCTCGAGGTCCGCGTCCGACAGCACTTTGCCGCGGTCGGGCGCGTAGGATTTGTCCCAGGTGAGGTCCGGCACCATCCAGTCGTTCATGCCGACGTCGAGGTCGGAGACCACGAACACAGGAGTCTGAAGGCGTTCGGCGAGGTCGAAGGCGTCGACCGCCATCTCGAAGCACTCGCGCGGGTCGGCCGGGTACAGGCACACGTGCTTGGTGTCGCCGTGGGAGGCGTAGGCGCAGATCTGGATGTCGCCCTGCTGGGTGCGGGTCGGCATGCCGGTGGACGGGCCGACGCGCTGGATGTCGAACAGCACCATCGGGATCTCGGCGTAGTAGGCGAGGCCGATCATCTCGCCCATCAGCGAGATGCCGGGGCCCGAGGTGGTGGTGAAGGCGCGCGCGCCGGTCCAGCCGGCGCCGAGCACGACGCCCGCGGACGACAGCTCGTCCTCGGCCTGGACGATGACGTAGCGCTTCTCGCCGGTCTCCTTGTCGGTACGGAAGCGCCCGCAGAACGACTTGAAGGCATCCATCAGCGAGGTCGACGGCGTGATCGGGTACCACGCGCCCACGGTCGCGCCGGCATAGACGCAGCCGAGCGCCGCGGCGGTGTTGCCGTCGATCATGATATTGCCGCCGGTCGCGTCCATGGCCTTGACCGAGAGCGGCAGTGGGCAGGCGAAGTTCTCCTTCGCGTAATTGTAGCCGAGCTCGATCGCCTGCATGTTGGCGGGAATGAGCTTGGGCTTGCCGGCGAAGGTCTGTTCGATCAGCCGGCGGATCACGGCCATGTCGATGTCGGTGAGCGCGGCGACCGCGCCGACATAGGCCATGTTCTTCATCAGGATGCGCACGCGCGGGTTGGCGACGGCGTCGTTCACCATCTGCGCGAGCGGGACGCCGAGCACGGTGATGTCGGGGCGCGACAGCGACTGCTGGCGCGGCCAGGTCGAGTCGTAGACGAGGTAGCCGCCGGGCGCGACCTCCTTGATGTCCTGGGCGTAGGTCTCGGCGTTCATGGCGACCATGATGTCGACCTGGCCGGAACGCGCCGAATAGCCGTCCTTGGTGATGCGGATTTCGTACCAGGTGGGCATGCCCTGAATGTTGGACGGGAAGTAATTCTTGCCGACCACGGGGATGCCCATGCGGAAATAGGCCTTCATCAGAAGGCTGTTCGCGCTCGCCGAGCCGGTTCCGTTGACCGTGGCGACCTTGACGACGAAATCGTTCAGCCGGCTTTGCGCTGCTGACACGGCTTACTTCCTCCCGATTCATCCCATGCGTAAGGGATATCGATAAGCGACTTCTGCATGTCCCAGGCGGCGGTCGGGCAGCGCTCGGCGCACAGGCCGCAGTGAACGCAGACGTTCTCGTCCTTCACCATGATGCGGCCGGTGTGCATGAGCGGCGCCGAGGCGAACAGCGGCTGGGCCGCATTCTCCGCCGGCGCGGTGAGACGTCCCCGCACCTCGCCCTCGGTGCCGTCCGGGGTAATCGTCAGGCAGTCCACCGGGCAGATGTCGATGCAGGCATCGCACTCGGTGCACAGCTCGGTGGTGAACACGGTCTGGATGTCGCAGTTGAGGCAGCGTTCCACCTCGGTCGCGACCTGGTCGGGGGTGAAGCCGAGTTCCACCTCGACGTCGAGCTTCGCGAACCGGTTGCGCAGGTCCACGTGCTCCATCTTGCGCCGCGCCGACGGGTCGAAGTCGTTCGAGTAGCTCCACTCGTGGATGCCCATCTTGGTGGAGTGCAGGTTGACCCCGCGCGGCAGGCGCTCGGTGATGTCCTCGCCCATGCAGTGGCGGTGGATCGAGATCGCGGCCTGATGGCCGTGCTCGACCGCCCAGATGATATTGGCCGGGCCGAACGCCGCGTCGCCGCCGAAGAACACGCCCGGCAGGGTGGACTGGTAGGTGGTCTTGTCCACCACCGGCACGTCCCACTTGCCGAACTCGATACCGGCGTCGCGCTCGATCCACGGGAAGGCGTTGTCCTGACCGATAGCGAGCACCACGTCGTCGGCGGGGAAGAACACGTCCTCCACCACTTTCTGGCCGGTGATCTCGCCCTTGTCGTCCATGGTGTATTCGAGCTTCTCGAACACCATGCCCTTGAGCTTGCCGCCTTCGACCACGAATTCCTTGGGCGAGTGGTTGATGACGATCTCGACGTTTTCCTCCTCGGCGTCCTCGAGCTCCCAGTCGGAGGCCTTGAAGAAGGCGCGCGGCTTGCGCGCCATCACCTTGACGTCGTTGGCGCCGAGCCGGAGCGAGGTGCGGCAGCAGTCCATGGCGGTGTTGCCGACGCCGATGATCAGCACGCGCTTGCCGATGGCGTTGACGTGCCCGAAGGCGACCGACTCCAGCCACTGGATGCCGATATGGATGTTGGCGGCGCCTTCCTCGCGGCCGGGCAGGCCGAGTTCCTTGCCCTTGGGGGCGCCCGAGCCGACGAACACCGCGTCGTAGCCTTCCGCCAGCAGCGATTTCATGCTCTTGACCGGGGTGCCGAGGCGCAGGTCCACGTCCATGGCGACGATGTAGCCGATCTCCTCGTCCAGCACGTGGGTGGGGAGGCGGAACGACGGGATGTTGGAGCGCATCAGGCCGCCCGGCTTGTCGAGGGCCTCGAAGATCGTGCACTGGTAGCCGAGCGGCGCGAGGTCGTTGGCGACCGTCAGCGAGGCCGGGCCCGCGCCGACCAGCGCGACGCGCTTGCCGTTCTTCTCGCGCGGCGCCTTGGGCAGGCGTTCGGTGACGTCGTCGCGATGGTCGGCGGCGACGCGCTTGAGGCGGCAGATCGCGACCGGCTTCTCCTCGGCGCTGAGCCGCCCGCGCCGACACGCCGGCTCGCACGGCCGGTCGCACACGCGCCCGAGGATGCCCGGAAACACGTTCGATTCGCGGTTGAGCAAATAGGCGTCCGAGAAGCGACCCTGGGCGATCAGCCGAATGTAATCAGGGACGGCGGTATGGGCCGGACAGGCCCATTGGCAATCCACGACCCGGTGAAAGTAGTCGGGATCGGACGTATCCGTAGGTTTCATGGTGATTGTGTCACGCCTTCGAGACGCACCCTGTAACTATAGCCGGGGCATAGTGTTACATCGGACGGGGAAAATCTAGGGCCTAAAGACCACCGGCTTTGTGGGGGAATCGGGACGGAATTTCAGGGGGTTGCCGGAGAGCCGCCGATCTGCCGGGGCGCGATGCGGGTACGGATGCCGGACGAATTCCCACAGAAATAATCAGGAGAATTACAGTTGTTCGCGATGGCGAACACTGGTTGAATAAGCGCGGATTCCGGCGCTTCCATCAGGGCGCCGCAAAAGGGCCGGCGGGCCTCAATAACGAAGACGAGACAGGGAGCATCTCAATGATCGTCAAGGGGGAATGGCGCGTCGCGCTGGCGGCGGCTAACCACCTCTACAACGTCGCGGCCCAAGACGGCTCGATCTCGGTCAGTTGCAGTGCAACGTCGCCTTCATGCCGCTCCCGGGCGCGCGTCAAGGCGCTGCTCGATCGCTACCACCAGGCGGCGAAATGACGTACACATCCGGGCGGCCCGGGGTCGGGCGGTCCAAGTAAGAACCAGACAGAGGAGGTCGAAGTGATCCATGAAATGAAGCGTGCGGCCCTGGGTGCCGCGTTCGGCGCCGCGGTGGTGTCGCTGGTGGCGGGCTCCGCCCTGGCCGCCGATCCGTCCTGGCTCGACAAGGACCTGCTGGCCAAGGCCAAGAAGGAAGGCTCGGTCGTGGTCTACGCCTCCATGAACGAGAAGGAAGGCGCGGCCGTCTACAAGGTGTTCGAGAAGGCGACCGGCATCAAGGTCGAGTATGTTCGTTCGTCGGACACGGGCCTGATGGCGCGCATCATCGTCGAGAAGCGCGCCGGCAAGGACGGCTGGGACATCCTCCAGACCACGGCGCTGCACCGTTTGCCCAAGGAATGGCTGTCGCAACTCAGCCTGCCGATGGCCAAGAACCTCCCGGCCATCGCCAAGGATTCGGAAAACCGCTGGTTCGGCATCTACGCCAACTACAACGGGCCCGCTTACAACACCAAGCTGGTCAAAGAGTTCGATCTGCCCAAGACCTATGACGAGCTGGTCAAGAAGAAGGAATGGGCCGGCAAGATCGCCATCGACGGCACCGACGAGGAATGGCTCTACGCGCTGTGCAAGCACTACGGCGAGGAAAAGGGCCTCGCCATCGCCAAGAGCATCGTCAAGAACCTCAAGCCGGTCATCACCAAGGGCCACCTCGCCATGGCGCGCTCGGTCGGCGCGGGCGAGTATCCGGTCGCGCTCAACAACTACATCAACCTGACCGAGAATGTGAAGATGCATGGTGGCCCCATCGACTTCTGGATACTGGAGCCGGTCACGGTGTTCTACGGCCAGGTGGGCGTGAACTCCAAGGCGCCGCACCCGAACGCCGCGCGGCTGGTCGCCAACTTCCTGATGAGCCGCGAAGGCCAGGTCACGCTGACCAAGGGCGGCCGCATTCCGACCGTGCCGGGCGTCGAGACCAACCCTCCGGGTATCATGAAGAAGATCGAGGGCCACCCGATCGTCCCGGCGATCATCGCCGGCAAGGAAGACAAGAAGTGGAGCAAGCTGTTCAAGGACATCTTCGTCAGGCGCTGAACGGAGACGTCGCGGTGCGACGTTCCGGTCTGTAACTGTCACGGCCGCGGGGATGGGGAGTATCATCCCCGCGGCGTGTTTATTCGGGAGTATCCATGACGGTAGGAAGCGGTCTCGACGCGGGGCGGTCCTCCGCGCTGCCGGGCCTGATCGGGGGATGGCTGAGCCCGAGCCGGCTGCTGCTCGTGCTCGGCGTTGCCGTCGGCGTCTGGCTCGTGTTCGTGCCGCTCGGCTCGCTGTTCTACATCGCGTTCTCCGAGGACACGCCGATGGGGCCGGGGGCGGCGTCGCTCCAGAACTTCATCGACGCCTATTCCGACCGGCGCATCCTGCTGCTGTTCGGCAATTCACTCATCTTCGCCGGCGGCACCGCGGCACTGACGTTCGCCATGGGCGCCGCCGTCGCCTGGGTCGTGGAGCGCACCGACGCGCCCTGGCGCGAGGCGTTCCACCTGCTCGCGCTGCTTTCCTTCGCCATCCCCGGCCTGCTGACCACCATGGCCTGGATATTGATCCTCTCGCCCAACATCGGCTGGGGCAACGGGATGCTCAAGGAATGGCTCGGCCTGAGCCAGGCGCCGTTCAACATCTATACGATGCCGGGCATGATCTGGGCGCTGTCGTCGCACTATTTCCCGCTCGCCTACCTGCTGATGGGGCCCGCCTTCCGCGTGCTCGACATCCGCATGGAGGAGGCGGCGGTAGTGTCGGGCGCGCGCAACTGGCAGGTCGCGACCCGCGTGACCATGCCGCTGTTGCGGCCGGCGATCCTGTCGACGGTGCTGCTGCTGTTCGTGCGCGGCATTGAATCCTTCGAGGTGCCACGGCTCCTCGGTATGCCGGCCAACATCCACGTGTTCACCACCGAAATCCAGTACGCCACCAGCGATGCGCCGCCGCAATTCGGCGTCGCCGCCGCGCTCGGCCTGTTCCTGCTCGGCGTCTGCGTGATTGGCGTCTATCTCTACCGGCGCGCCACCGTCAACGCCGAGGCCTATGCTACCGTCACCGGCAAGGGCTACATGCCGACGCCGGTCCGGCTCGGCGCATGGCGCTGGCCGGCGGCGCTCGTGATCGCCTTCATGTTCTTCATCGGGCTCGGCCTGCCGCTGGTCACGCTGTTGTGGCAGTCGTTCTTTCCAAACATCACTCATCCCTCCCTCGCGGCGCTCGCCAAGGGCACGCTCGACAGCTACCACTTCCTGCTCGGCTATCCGATATTCCTGACCGCGGTCAAGAATTCCCTCATCCTCGGCGTCCTCGCCGCCACGCTGGTGACGGGGCTCACCTTCATGATGGCCTGGATCGCGCAGCGTTCGTTCAAGCGCTACGGCTGGATGCTGGACGCGCTCGCCTTCACGCCGATCGCGATTCCGAGCGTGATTATCGGTGCTTCCATCCTGTTCGCCTATATCATGATCCCGATCCACGTCTACAACACGATCTGGATACTGCTGATCGCCTACGTGACCCTGTACATGCCCTACGGCATGCGCTTCGCCTCGGGCGGCCTGGTGCAGATTCACAAGGAGCTCGAGGAAGTCGCGGAAGTTTCCGGCGCGAACGTGTGGCAGACCTTCCGCCGTGTGCTGCTGCCGTTGCTGGCGCCGGTGCTGGTGGCGTCCTGGCTCTACGTCTTCGTGCTCGCGGTGCGCGAGCTGGCTGCCTCGATCTTCCTCGCCGGGCCGGGCACCCAGGTGCTCGGCACCATCAGCCTGACCATGTGGGAGGAAGGCGGCAGCTTCGGCGCCGTGTGCGCCCTCGGCGTGGTGCAGATCGTGCCCCTGGTGGTGATCGTGTTCATCATGCGCCGGGTCGAACAGTACGTCCGGCACGACCGTTAGAAAGAAGAACAGGGATCGCGCAGATGCTCGAAATCCAGAACCTGCAGAAGACTTTTACCGCCCGCGACGGGACGCGCGTGCACGCGGTCGACGACGTCTCGCTCTCGGTGGCGCAGGGCAAGCTCTTGACGCTGCTGGGCCCGTCCGGGTGCGGCAAGACCACGACGCTGCGCTGCGTCGCCGGCCTCGAGCGGCCCAACTCCGGGCGCATCATGATCGCCGGCACCACAGTCTACGATTCCGAGGCCGGCATCTTCGTGCCCGCCAACCAGCGCGGCATCGGCATGGTGTTCCAGTCCTACGCCATCTGGCCGCACATGACGGTGTTCGAGAACGTGGCGTTCCCGCTGCGGGTCGCGCACGACAGGCGCTACGGGCGCGACGAGATCACCGCTATGGTGCGCCGGGCGCTCGAAATGGTGCGCCTCGGCGGCTTCGAAAGCCGCGCCGCGACCCAGCTTTCCGGTGGCCAGCAGCAGCGCCTCGCGCTCGCGCGCGGGCTGGTGCGCGAGCCGAACTCTGCTGCTGCTCGACGAGCCCTTGTCCAACCTCGACGCGAAGCTGCGCGAGCAGATGCGCTTCGAGCTCAAGCGCCTTCAACTGGAACTGGGTATCACCACGCTCTACGTCACTCACGACCAGGCCGAGGCGCTGGCGCTCTCCGACGAGGTGGCGGTGTTTAATGCCGGTCACATCATGCAGCGCGGCAATCCGGGTAGCATCTACCATCACCCCAACTGCGCCTTCGTCGCCGATTTCATCGGCTCCACGAATTTCCTCGAAGGCACGGTGGCCGAGGCGGGCGGCAGCGACGGGCGCGCCGTGATCGAGACCGCCCACGGCAACATCTCCTGCGCGTTCATGAAGCCGCCCGCCGCCGGCGCGGCGGCGCTGCTGGTGGTGCGTCCCGAGGATGTGGTGCTGACGGCGGCAGGGCCCGGGGCGAACGGGTTCGCCGGCAAGGTCGAGAACCGCATTTTCCTCGGCGAGATGATCGACTACCTGATCCGCGCGGGCAGCGACGAGATCCGGGTACGGGCGCGTCCCGAATGGGACTTTTCCATCGGACAGCAGGTGAGCGTCGAGCTGCCGCCCGAAAAGTGCCTTGGCCTGCCGCGTCCCGCCGCCGGTACGCCCCAGGCGCGTGCCGTCCACGGCGCAACCTAGCGCCGTTCAGGTGCCGCCGGTCGTTTCGGAACCGACAGGGTTTTAGACGCCGTCAGGCGGGGATCGCTTCCATCACCTCGGCGAGTTGGCCCTTCCACACCCGGTCGATGGCCCAGCTCTGGCGCAGGCCGGCTATGATCAGCTCGAGCTCGGCGCGGCCGGTCATGTGGCGCTCGGCGATCCGGGTGAGCAGGTTGCCGTGGGCGATGTCGGCGATGGCGTGCTCGGCGTTGGAGGCTTGGGCCTTCATCGGGATGCCGAGCTCGCGCTCCAGCTTCTCGCCCATGCGCCGCGACATGCTGCCGTGCTTGAGGATCTCCTCGGAATTGCCGAGCTCGAGCGCGCACGAGGCGGCGAGCGCCGTCAGCCAGTGGCTGTGCTTGGCGAGATGCAGCCAGGCGCCCATGCAGGTCACGGCGCCGTCGCAGGGCGGGGTGTTGACGAAGTCCTCGGCGGCGAGGCCGAGCGCCGCGCCCTCGCGGATCGAGAGCGTGTAATGGTCGTCCACGCCCTCCTCGGGCTTGCCCTCCAGCTCCTCGCGCTCGTGGTCCCAGATGATCTTCTTCACGTCGAGCGGCGACACGCCCTGGACCAGGGCCCAGCAGTCGCGCCGGTTGATGGTCCAGTGGGTGCGCTGGATCACGTAGGCCTGGGCGCGCCCCTGGTTGAGCGGCAGCGACAGGAGGCGGCGGTACTGCGGCGAGTTCGAACTGGGCGTTGGCCATGCGCACGATGTCGCGCCCCAGCTCGTCGAGAAGGCCCTTGTTGTCGGCCATGGTCATGGTCATGTCGTCACTCCTTCAATCAGCCCCATTTCGAGGGTCCGCCGGGGCGGGCGAGGTCGGCCGGCGGCCGGGCCGGCGCCATCGCGCCCACCTGGCCGACGGGATCCTCCCGGTAGAGGCCAAGCGCCCGGAGAACCGGAATGTCGTGGACCGAGAATAGCACCAGCTCGTCCTTCGTGCTGGCGTTCTCGATGTGGTGCCAGGCCCAGTTCGGCACGCAGAAGCTGTCGCGCGGCCCGAACGTGAGCTCCTTGTCGCCGACCACGGCGCGGCCCTCGCCGCGCACCACGTGGTAGACGGCCGAGGAGGTGCGCCGGTGCGGCTTGGTCGCCATGCCCGGCTTGAGCCAGCTTGCCCAGCAGGTAAGCGTCGGCAGCGTCGGCCCGTTGGTGAGGGGGTTGGCGTATTCCAGCGCGATCCCGTCATAGGGGCTGCCGTCGTCGCCGGCGGCCATGCGTCTGAGGCGCGCTTCCATCTCGGCCCAGGGGTAGCGTACCGGCAGGCGGGCGCCGGGGGCCTGCTCCCAGACCGGGCGGAACGGGGCGAAGCGCGCCGCGGTCGAACTCGCCGTCGTTGCGCAGCGGCTGGCGCGCCTCGCCGTAGGGCTCGTAGAACGCCTGGTTGAGCGAGATCATTAGCGGCACGTCGAGCACGTCGAGCCAGGCGCAGCGCGCGTCCGACTCGTTGTGGTGGTCGTGCCAGGTCCAGCCCGGCGTGAGCACGAGGTCATGGTCCTCCATGACGCAGGGCTCGCCGTCCACCACGGAATAGAGGTGCTCGCTGCCCATGATCGTGAAGCGCAGCGCCGAGATCGAGTGGCGGTGCGACCACGCGGTCTCGCCCGGCGTGATCATCTGCACGCCCATGGCGAGGGTTTGGGTGCAGCCGCGCGGCAGGCCGGGATTGACGAACATCAGGCTGCGGCGCGCGGTCAGGCTCTCGGTCATGACCTCGCAGGCCTCGTCGAGCAGCGCGGCCACGTCGGGCCAGCGCCAGACCTTGCCGATCCCGGCCGGCCTGGGCCCGTCCGTGACCTGCTGCAGGTAGACGTCGGCCTGCCACTGGCCGTACATGCCGGCCTGCTTCAGCTTCTCGTCGAAGGCCTTGAGTGCGTCGTCGCCCATGCCGCTTTCGTCCGATGCGCGTCCTTGCTCAGTCCCGCTTCTTTTTCTTGTTCTTTTTCTTGCCGCCGCCCTTGCGGATGCTGCTGTCGAAGCCCGCCGCGGTCAAGACCTTGGCGCGGGCAATCACCTCGGGGGAGGCCGAGCGGTAGATACGCTTGACCAGGGCCTCGACCTCGGCGCCCGACATCGGGTTGATCTCCATCTTCTGCTTTTCGGCTTCGGCGAGGAAGCCCTTGTCCTTCATGGTCGCGTCGAAGGCGGTGCGCAGGATGGCAAGACGCTTGGCCGGAATGCCCTCGGGCCCGACGAAGGGGCGGCCCATCTCGGATGGGGCCAGCAGGAGCTCGATCGCGTCGTGATCGAGCTTGTTGGTCACCACGTCGAGGATGTTGGGCACGTTCGGCAGGGCGGGGTGCTTTGATAGCCCCATTTGGATCAGGATAGTGACCTTCTTCCCGGTCAGCCACTCGGGCGTCGCATTGCGGATCGAGTTGTAGGAGACGCCGGCCCGTCCCTGGATCTCGCCGCGCTCCATGGCGAGGTCGATCTCGCGGGTGGTCTTGTAGCCGGCCACCACCTTGAGCTTGGCGCCGAGCGCGGTCTTGAGCACGCTCGCGAAGTTGGTCAGTGCCGCGCCGCGCCCGGTGGTGCCCACCACCAGTTCCATCTTCTGGAGGTCGGCGAAGGTCTTCACCGGCGAAGTGTGCCATGCTTCGGTGACGCCCACTTCCCGGTTCGCCGAGCCGACGTAGCTGAACTTGGTGCCGTCGAACTGCGCGCCCTTGATCTTGAACAGAGGCATGATCGGCACGAAGCGGTGGCCGGTACCGAATTCCGTGCCGTCCCGCTTGGCGACGTTGTAGAGGTAGTTGTAGGCCTTGAGGCTGCCGGCACCGGGCATGTTGAGGGGAATGAACTCGGGATTGCCGGAGATGTAGCGGCCCATGTGGCGGGCGAGCGTCCGGGCATAGGCGTCATAGGTCGATCCCGCGCCGAGGCCGATGATCATCTTGATCTGCTTGCCCTTGTAGAAGTCCGCGGCGGACGCGGTGCCGGCGGAGAGCGCCAGTGTCGCGGCGAGCGTCATAACCACTCCAGCAGCTTGCATCTTTTTCATGGTCGTGCCTCCCGGGGTTCGGTTTTTTCTACTTCGTCGGCTTGGCGAGGAACGGCAGTTTCGCCGCCCACTTGCGCCGTACTTCCTCGGCGTATTTCGGATCGACCGCGTTGACCTTGGGGAACTGGTCCTTCCAGTGCCACGGGCGCACCGCGTAGATGATGACGCGCGGCGTGGTGAGGTCGTCCTTGGCGCGCTTCTCGGGCGGCAGGTAGGGATCGATGTAGCCGGTCCAGCAGCCGTCGATGATGTCGGTCTGGGTGGCCGGGTCCCAGCGCGTCGCCAGCGCCCACATCACCTCGGCCTCGTTCTGGATATCGATGTCGTCGTCCACCACGATGACGATACGCGTCATGTAGCCACCCGGTGCACAACCGGCGGCGACCATGCCCGCCATCTTGGCGTGGCCGGCATGCTGCTGCCTGATCGCAACGATGTTGACGAAGCTGACGCCGCCGCCGGCCATCTTCCACACGCCCTTGACCTCGGGTACGCCCGCCGCCTCGAGCGCGTTCCACAGCGCCGCCATGGCGGTCAGCGAATGCTGACGCCCGGGCAGGGTCGGCTTGGCCGGCGGCTGGCCGATCAGCACCGGCTTGTCGCGGTGATAGGTGGCGCCGACCTTGAGCACCGTCTCGCGGCGGATGTCGGAGGCGTAATAGCCGGGCCATTCGCCGAACGGGCCCTCCTTGGCGCTCTCGACCTCGACCGGCGGCATGAAGCCCTCGAATGCCACCTCGGCGTCGGCGGGGATCGGCAGGTCGGTGAGGCGCCCACGCACGGTCTTGATCGCCCGCCCGATGCGCGCGCCCGCCATGTCGTATTCGCTGACGCCGTAGCGCGATGCGGTGCCGGCGACGTTGCCCAGCACCGGCGCCTGGCCGACGCAGATCACCATGGGGCAGGGCTCGCCGCGCTCCCAGTACTTCTTGCGGATCAGGTCGCCGTGCTTGCCGGGTTCGATGAACACCGCGAGCGTGTTGCGGTTCACCACCATGTTGCGGTAGGTGCCGATGTTGACGAAGCCGGTGTCTGGGTCGCGGTTGATCACCATGCATTCGGTACCGATGTAGCGGCCGCCGTCGCCCTCCTTCCACTGGGCCGCCGGGAACTTGAGCACGTCGACCTCGTCGCCGGTGGCGACGTTGTCGAAGATCGGCCCGGTATTGACCTCCTCGGGCGGAATCGGATCGGAGGCCCAGCGGGTGGTGTTCTTGAGGGCGCGTACCGCCTCGAGATCGAGATTGCCGACCAGGGTGCGGGCGAAGCGCACGTTGGTGAGCACCGAGAAGTCGGGATCGTATCCCTTGATGTTCTTGAACAGCAGGACCGGCGGGTAGAGCTTCTCGAGCGACAGCTCGTAGAGCGCGCCCATTTCCAGGGTCGGGTCCGCACCTTCCACGACCTCGATCTCGCCGCGCTCCTCGACGATGCGGAGATATTCCCGGAGGTCGGAGAACGCCGCCTTGCGGACCTCCGGATCGATGTCGTCGCCTTGTGTATTCATTGCTGGACCTTCCCTCTTGATCGTCCTGTCGGAGACGGCGGCGGCCGCGCCTCGACAAAGCGCGGCCGCCAACATGACCGGCTGGCTATTCGCCGCCCTTCTTCTTTTTCTTCTTTTTCTTCTTCTTGGCAATCACGCGCAGTCCCTGTTTCTTTTTCATGGAATCGATGAAGGCGAAGGCTTTGTCGCTGGTTCCTGCGATCTGGGCGACCAGCTTGTCCTGATCGGCGCCGCTGATGGCGGTAAGGTCCTCGCTGATGCTCTTGCGGGCGGTACCGAGGAACTCCTTGTCCTTGACCGCTTTGGCGAAGGCCGCGTCATAGACCTTGACCATGTCGGGTGTCGCGGCGGGCGGCAGCGCCACCCACTTGTCGGTCGCGTTGATGCCCTCCCAGTAGTTGAAGGCCTCCTTGTCGAGGGCGGTCTTGAGCTTGGGCCGGATCAGGTCGGGGAACAGCGGCACGTCGGGATATTCGGCGCGCGGCACGATCTTGCCGTTCGCGTGCGTGCCGGACTGTGCCAGCAAGACGTGGCTCCCCTTCTTGACGAGGTCATTGATGAGAAAGCTGTTGGCGGTCGAGCTCAGGTCGATCTCGCCGCGCTGCAGTGCCAGCATCAGGGCGGAAGTGCCGCCGTAGCCCGTCACCCACTTGAGGTGCCAGCCGAGGTATTCGCCGCCCCACAGCGACATGATGATGCCCGACCGGGTACCGTCGATGGCACCGATCACGACCGGCGGCTTGGAAGGATCGGTCAGCCGGGCAAGCGCATCCTTCTTGAGCAGGAGCATGTCAGCGCCGCGGCTGATGCCGCCCACCATGTGCAGCTTGGTGGGGTCGTATTTGGATGCCTTGGCGCGCCAGTGGACCGGGTCGGTCTGGCTCGACGAGCCCATGGTGATGACGGTGCCGTCGCTTTTCGCCAGCGTCACGAAATAGTTGAGCGCGGTAATGCCGCTTGCACCCGGCATGTTGCGGACCAGAAGGGTCGGCTTGCCCGGCAGGTACTGCACCAGATACCGGCCCAGCAGCCGGCCGACGGCATCAGTGCCGCCGCCCGGCGCATTGCCGATGATCATGGTGACGGTCTTGCCCTTGAAATTGCCGTCCGCGGCGGAGGCCGGGACGGGGATGAGTCCCGCACAGGCGAGTGCGCCCGCTGCGAGCGCCGCCGAGGCGGCGTGGCGAAGAGTGACGGATTTCATGCGAGGCCTCCCGAGACCTTGTTGCCGGCTCTGCATGTGGAATGGGCGGGACGGCTCGAGCCGGAGGCCGTCCCGAACCGTGTCAGCGCGCCGTCAGGGGCGCGTTCTTGTAGAGCTCCTTGACGAATCCGCTGTCGTCGATCTGGCGCACGTGGTGCATGTCCCACAGCTCCATGGGGTTGACCTTGCGCGCGTCCTTGTTCTGGCGGATCGCCTCCTGGTAGACGTTCGAGATCGCCTGCATGGAGGGATAGAGTTTGGGCTCAAGCAGCCGGGCGAGATCGTGATACAGGAAGGTCGCAATCTCGTCGTCGAGCTCGCCTTCATCGTCGTATTTTTCCTTGATGATCTTGATCAACTCCTGGGGATGCGTCTTGAAGTAGTGGACGCCCTCCATGATACCCTTGAGAAAGCGTTCGACGATGTCGGGATGCTTGGCGATGAAGGTGGACGAGGAGGATATGGTGGTGAACCAGATCATCGGCAGGGGATCGACGTCGATCACCTTGAGGCCCGCCTTCTTGGCCTGAAGGCAGCCGGGCGCGGTGACGAAGGCGGCGTCCACGACACCGTCGCGCACCCAGTGCCACAGCGGCAGGCGCTCCACGTCGCCGTCCTTGAAGCTTGGGTCCATGCTGCCCTGGGCGTAGGGGACCTGGCTCACGAACTCGATGTCGTCGCGGTCGACATCGAGGCCGCGCTGCTTGCAGTAGAGCCAGTCGTTGAGGCCCGGATGCATGCCGCGGGTGCCGATCTTCTTTTCCATCAGGTCGGGAACGCCGGCGATGTCGGAATCGGCCGGCACGACCAGCCTGCAGTTGGTGTAGTTGAGGGTCTGGCCAAGGTAGATCCAAGTGTCGCCGTGGGCGCGCTGGGAATAGGTCGAAACGTGGTTGCCGCCGACGAACTCGACGTCCTCGTTCGGCACCTCGAGGTGCGCGTCCTTGGAGGAAATCTTGTAGTTGTAGTCGACATCGAGGCCGTATTTCGCCCACGAGCCGGACTCCGCCACGACGTGCAGGAACGGTAGATGGCTGGACGAGCGATAGGGGAAATGGACGTGGTCTGCCAAGGTCGGATTCTCCCGCTTATGGGCGGGACGCGCCCGCCACGATTTCTACTATTGGAAATGTATTTTGTTTTTCAGCATCGCATACTGGGCGTCGACCTGTCCATCCCGAACCCCCCGTCGTCGCCCGGTTTTCCGGGGGTTGCGGCGGTAGTCCTAGTTCGCCACCGCCCTGTTCTTTTTCTTCTTTTTCTTGCGCTTGAGCTCCTTCTTCACCAGTCCCTTCGCCTCGATCACGTCCTTGGCCTCGGCGATGATGTCCTTGGGTGTGTCGATCATGTTGGCGACCAGCCCGGCAACTTCCTCGCCAGTTTCGGGCGCGATCTCGAGCTGGAGCTTCTTCGCCTCGGCGAGCAACGTCTTGTCGGCGAGGGCGGCGTCGAACGAGCGTCGCAGGGTCGTGACGCGCACCGGAGGCAGTGCGGGGGGCGCCACGATGGCGCGACCGATGGCGATGTCGGTCGAGATCAGCTCAACGATCTTGCGCGAGCGTGCGTCTCTGGCAAGGTCGGTCAGCAGTGGGCCGGGGATGGACGGGTCCTTCTTGACGCCGAGTTGGGCCAGCACGTTGATCTTGTGGTCGCGGATCCATTCGGGCTTGGTGGCGAGCCATGATGTCCAGGGCGGGCTGCCAACGCCTTCCACCTCGCCGCGTTCCATGGCGAGGGTGATCGCCTTGGAGCCGGGATAGCCGGAAATGATTTTGAAGTTCGTGCCGAACAGCCGGTTGGTGAGGGAGGGATAGAACGCCATGGAGCCCGACGCGCTGACCGCGCCCAGCACCACCTCGCGCTTGCCCGCGTCGGCGAGCGTTTTTATGCCCGAGGAGGCCATCACGATCATGGTGGCGTTGTTGGCCTCCATCGAGCCGAGCCAGTTAAGCTCCTTCGACTTGTAGCGCACGCCGGGTCGGTCGAGCACTTCGTAGGTCGGCATGGATTTGTTGAAGATCGAGATCGCCGTGCCGTCGCGCGGCGCCACCGAATAGATGTAATTGCCCGACTTGATGCCCGACGCGCCCGGCATGTTCTGGACGATCATGTTGGGCGTGCCGGGGATGTGGTGCCCGTAGTAGCGCGCGAGCAGGCGGGCCGAGGTGTCGTAGCCGCCGCCGGTGCCGAAGCCGACAATCAGGCTGATGGTCTTGCCCTTGTAGAAGCCGTCGGCTGCCACCGCCGCCGGGGTGGCCAGCATGACGCCGGCCGCAAGGCCGGCAGCCGCAACTGTCCTGATACCCATAAGTCGTTCTCCCCATACATCTTCGTCTTGGTCGCGCCGGGGTCTTTGTGCCCCGGTCGCCGGTCATTCGTCTTCGGGCGGGCGGCGCTCCTTCTTGGCCCGTTCCCCGGTGCGGCCGTACTCGCCCTTGACCGCCCAGGCGGCTTCCTCGCGGTCGCGCTCGGACCAGTTGCCGAGCTCGTAGCCGTGCCACGGCGCGCGCGGCGTGAGCCGGGGAAGCTGCAGCTCCTCCCAGATCTTGCGCGCATTCTCCATGTACTCCCTGGCGGGCAGAGACACTGGCGGGTAGTCCCACTTGCGCATGGCGTTGATCAGCACGGCCGAGCCGAAATGGCGCTGCACCGTGGAATCGTTGATCTCCTCGCCCGGCGGGATGCCCGAGGGATCGAGCCCGACCGAGCGGTTGGGCAGCGTCACCATGTCGGCATGAGGCTGCATGCGGTAGGACAGCGCCCATACCACGGCATCGACGTCGTTGGGATCGATGTCCTCGTCGACCGCGACGATCACCTTGCCGACCATGGCGTTGCGCCCGGCCACGGCGTAGAGCGCCTGCCATGCGGTCGACGAGTTGCAGCGGCGCATGCGCACCACCACCCAGCTGTCCACCGCGATCTCGTGGCAGGTGACGTCGATCACGTCGGGCAGGTTGCAGTTGTTGTGCAGGAAGTGCAGGTAGTTGGCGTCCTGGGCGATCTTCTTGAGCATGCTCGATTCGCTCGGCGGCATCTGGCTGATGATTGCCGCGAACACGGGGTTCCTGCGGTGGGTGATGGCGGTCACTTCCATGACCGCGTTGTAGAGCCGCCCGCCCATGTAGCCGGTATATTCGCCGAACGGCGCCTCGGGCTCGAGGTATTCGTGGGAGATATGGCCCTCGATCACGAGCTCGGCATGGGCCGGCACCGTGAGGTCGATGGTCTTGCATTTCACCACCTCGAGCGGCTGGCCGATCAGCCCGCCGGCGACAGCGTATTCCTCGACGCCGTAGGGAATGCGCGAGCCCGACGCGTAGGTGACGGCAGCGGGCCCGCCGATCACGAGCGCCGCTTCCAGCGCCTTGCCCTTCCTGCGCGCCATGTCCCAGTGCTTGAAGCCGTGGTTGCGCGGGCTGATGAACATGCCGAAGCGGTCGGGCGCCTTGACCTGGCCGCGGTAGTTGCCGACGTTGATCCAGCCGGTCTCGGGATCACGCGTGACCCAGTTGGACGCGGTGGTGTAGGGACCGACGTCGAAGCCGGGCGTCGAGATCGGGATCGGGAACTCCTCGATGCCGCCGTGCGCCAGCAGGTCCTTGCCGATGTGGACCTCTTCGTGGACCGGGCCGGTTGCGACCTCGACCGGGGCCAGCGGCCGCGCCTGGGCTGCGGCCCAGCGCTTGCGAATCTCGCTGACCGGGCAACCCATGCCAAGCGAATAGACCTTGCGCGAGGCGGCATAGATGCCGACCGCGACGGTGCCTTCGAAACTGCGCCCGCGCGAATCGGTGACGTTCTCGAACAGGAAGCCGCGCCGCTGCTCCTCATTGAGGCCGCGGAACTGCCACCGCACCAGCGGCATCAGTTCGGTATCCTTGTTGATGGGGCGGGTGACGCGGACAAGCTGGCCTTCCGCGTCGAGGCGCTCGAGATGCGCCCTCAGGTCCTGCAATCCGGCCGTGGTCTCTGCCTTGCCGTCCACCGGCGTCTCCCTGCTGCGGCGTCCCGCGCTTGTGGCGCGCGGGTTCGCCCGATTTCTGTCGTTCGCGCGGCCGGTGTCATGCCCCCGTCCGCGCGGCGCGCCCGGCTACTTCGCGAGGCGCGGATACCAGGCGCGCGCGTTCTCGCTGAAGACCTTGCGGCGCATCTGGTCGGTGATGAAGCCCACGTCGAATAGCCAGTTGGGCGGATCGAAGGTGGCATGCGGCCAGTCGGTCGAGAACAGCAGCATGTCGTCGGCCCGACACATTTCCCACAGCCACTGGGCGTGCTTCGGATTCTTCGGCAGCAGCATGGGCTGGGTCGAGAAGCGGAAGTGCTCCCAAAGGTAATCGCTCGGCAGGTGGCGCAGGAAAGCTTCGCCGGCCTCGATCTTGCGCTCGCACAGGCTGATGTCGTGCGGATGGTTGAGATAGTAGTCGTCGAGGCGCAGCGTCATCTCGGGCATCCACCAGAAGCCGCCTTCCTTGACCGTGCAGCGCAGGTCCGGGAACTTGTCGAACACGCCCTGGATGATCATGCTCGAGATGTAGGAAAGGCCGATCGCCATGGTCGAGACGCCGAGCAGCTCCGTCCATGTGCGCGCGCCCTGGTGCAGCGGCGTGAACGCCTGCCAGAAGGTGCCGGCGTGGAGCGTCACGACGAGGTCGTGCTCGAGCGCGGCTTCGAAGATCGGGTCGTGGTCGATGGTGCCGATCGGCTCGTAATTGCCGCCGAATTCCGTGTAGGCGCTGATGAACTGCTTATGATGGCCGACGCGGCGGATCTCCCTTGCGGCATCCGCGGGAATGCGTTGGTTGATCATCAGCTCGGCCTTGATGTTCGGGCTGGCCGGGAAGACGTGGTCGATCAGGTAGTCGTTGTAGGCGGACGCCAGCACCGAAACCCAGGACTTGTGGAACTGGCTTTGCGGGCGCAGGAAACCCGGCACCATGATGACGGCGTCGGCGCCGGTCTCCTCCATGGACTTGAGCACGTCCTCGCCGGTCTTGGCACGGCCGAAGGTTTCCTGCCCGGTGCCGGGCTTGTCGGTGGCGTAGGACGGGTTGTAGTCCGAGCCGACCAGCGGATAGGCCTTGAGCTTGGTCCGGTAAGGTTCCGGCATGTATTCGCGCAGCCGATCCCACTCCGGCAGGAGATGGGTGTCGGTGTCGATGATCTCGTAGTCGTTGACCTTGGGATTGAGGAGATGAGGTTGGACGATCTCCGCGCGTTCGCGCCCCTCGCGGGTGTTCACGTCGGTCATGTCTGGTCTCCTTCGGTGCCGTGGCAGCCGTTGTAAATCATGCGCTCAACAGGACTTCGCCGTCCACCACCTTGACCGGGTAGGTGCGGACCTGCTGGCGCGGATCGGTCTCGAGCGCGCCGGTATCCAGCCGCCAGCCCCACAAGTGGATCGGGCAGCGCACGATCCGCGCGTCGGGCTCGAACTCGCCCTGGCACATGAGGCCGCCCTTATGCGGGCAGATGTTGTGGATGGCGTAGACCGCGTCGCCGCTGCGGAACACGGCGATCACCTGGTGGCCGGCCTTGACCGCGACCGAGCCGTTGTCGGGAATGTCGCCGAGGCGGCCGACCAGATACTCCTTCATCGCCAGTTCCTTCTACTTACGCCGATGCCAACGGATGCGCCCGGTCCGGGCGCCGTTCATTCACAAAAACAGAATGCATTCTGATTTTTAAACTTGCATAGAACCCCGCCGTTGTCTATCCCTGAATCCGGCGCCGCGGGGGCGATTACATAACGACAAGCCCGCCCGGCCGAAAGCAGGGAGAGACGCCGTGGCGGCGGAGCAGCACATCCATTTCAGGCGCTTGGCGCTTGCGCGGGCACGGCGATGAGCGGGCCGCGCATCAATGACGAGAAGACTGCGGCGATCGCCTCGCTGCGGGAATTCCTGCGCATCAGCGAGGAGCGCGGCGAGGTCCAGGTGATCGAGGGCGCCAATCCCGACAAGGAAATGGGCGCGCTCTACGAGCTCAGCCTCGACCATCTCTATCCACCGGTCCTGCTGTTCAAGGACATGAAGAACTGCGCCGCCGACTGCCGCGTCATCATGAACGTGCGCACGTCGAAGCTGATGGTGGGGGATCTCAACCTCGATACCGTGCGCGCCTATCGCGCTGGCAAGGACAAGCGCAAGGTAGAGCCGATTCTGCCGCGCACCGTGGCCGGCGGCCCGGTGATGGAAAACGTCATGACCGGCGACGCGGTCGACCTGCACCGTTTTCCGCAGCCGGTGTGGCACGAGGAGGACGGCGGCGTCTACCTCGGCACCGAGTGCATCGTCATCGTCAAGGATCCCGACAGCGACTGGATCAACGTCGGCACCTATCGCACCCAGGTCCACGACAAGAAGACCGTCACCGTGTTCACCGAACCCGGCAAGCACGGCGACGTCATCCGCCGCAAGTACTGGGCGCGCGGCGAGGCCTGTCCGGTGGTGGTGTGCTTTGGCCAGCCGCCGGTGCTGGGCAGCGTCGCGCGTGTCGGCTACGGCCAGGGCGTGTCGGAGCTCGCCATCGCCGGCGGTCAGATCGGCCGCGCCATCGACGTCGTCACCGGGCCTAAGACGGGGCTGCCGATTCCGGCGGAGGCCGAGATCGCCATCGAGGGCTACATGGTGTCGCCCGAGGTCGAGACCCGACCGGAAGGCCCGTTCGGCGAGTGGCCCGGCTACTACGCTTCGGGCCGGCGCGAGGAGCCGGTGACGCGGGTCGAGGCAATCTACCACCGCGATGATCCCATCATCATCGGCCAGCCGCCGGTGCGCCCGACCCAGCCCGGCCGCCAGACCCATATCGCGGGCGCGGCGGCGATTTGGGATGCGCTCGAAGCGGCCGGCGTGCCCGGCGTCACCGGGGTCTGGAAGCCGTCCGCCGCCGGCACGCGCTTCTGCAACGTCGTCTCCATCAAGCAGATGCACGCCGGTCACGCCAAGATGGCCGGGCTGGTCGCCTGCGGCTGTTCCGCCGCCGCCTTTCTCGGGCGCATGACCATCGTCGTCGACGACGACATCGACATCACCAACATGGCGGAGGTGATGTGGGCGATCGCGACGCGCTGGGACCCCAAGACCCAGACCGACATCGTCGATGGCTGCTGGTCGGGCTATCTCGATCCCGTGGTGTCACCGGAAAAGCGCGAGAAGGGCGACATGACCAACTCGCGCATCATCATCTACGCGGTCAGGCCTTGGCACTGGAAGGACGAGTTCCCCAAGGTCAACGCGGTCGATCCGAAATATGCAGAGGAAGTACGGCGCAAGTGGCGCGGCAAGCTGCGCTTCCTCGACGACTGAGACAAACCCGTACAACGAGCGTTTCACACGCGAGCAACACGAGCAGCAGGAGAGCACGATGAGCTTGGTGAAGATGTCCCAGAACGAGGTGCGGCCCTACCTCGACGATCTCCAGAAGAAGGTCGAGGCGCGCTGGGAAGCGACCGTCGAGAAGACCCGTTTCATGCAGGAGCTCGACGCGGGCACGCTGCCGATGGAGACGATCCGGGTGTTCTATTCCAACTGGGGCGCCTTCGTGCCGGTCATCAACTCGGTCTACATGGTGCAATTCTACAAGCACCTCTATTTCTTCGTCTCCAACGTCGACCTGATGGAAACCTACACGGAAAAGGTGCTGGACGAATTCGGGCACCCGGCGCCCCCGGGCCACATCAAGATACTGATCTCGTCGGGCGAGGCGCTCGGCCTCACCCAGGAACAGATCCTGACCCAGCCGATGATGCCGGAAGCGCGCGCGCTCACGGATTTCCACCGCACGCTGGTGAACGACGGGCCGATGCATGAATACTGGGCCTCGGTGCTGTGGGAAGGGGCCTTCGGCAATACCTGCCACCGCTGGTTCAAGGCGCTGACGACGCACTACAAGCTCACCCCCCAGCAGGCGGACTATTTTCACAAGCATCACGAGGCGGATACCATGGACCACCTCGGGCGCGAGGCGCATTCGTCGGTCACCAAGAACGTGCTGAGCCGCATCCTGGTGCAGGGCGTCACCGAGCGGCCGGGCTATCCACTCGAGTACTGCGCGATGACGCCGGTCGACCTCTACTGCCAGATGCTCAACGCCATCTACAACAAGACCCACTGAGCGCAACAAGAAGGGAAGGGGGCAGCGTCGTGGCGCGATCCTATCGCAACCTGTCGGAATACGTCGCCGCGCTCGAGGCGGCGGACAAGCTCGTGCGTGTCACGGCGCCCATCAACAAGGACACGGAGCTGCACCCGCTGGTACGCCTGCAGTTCCGCGGCTTGCCCGAGGCCAAGCGCAAGGCGTTCCTGTTCGAGAATGTGGTCGACGCGAATGGGAAGCACTACGACATCCCGGTGCTGCTGGCGGCGATGGCGGGCTCGGCCGACATCTACGCCCTCGGCATGGGCTGCGCGGTGGAGGAGATTCCGGAGCGCTGGTCGGAGGCGATGAAGCATCCTATCGCGCCGGTAACGGTCGCGGGCGGCCCGTGCCAGGAGGTTGTGATCGAGGGTGAGCGGCTCAGGAATGAGGGCCTCGGCCTTCTGCCGGTGCCGATCTCGACGCCCGGCTTCGACAACGCACCCTATACCTCGGCCTCGCATTGGGTGAGCAAGGACCCCGAGACCGGGCTCCACAACCTCGGCAACTACCGTGGCATGGTCAAGGCGCCGGATCGTATCGGCACGCTGCCGGCCATGCTCGGCGTCGGCATGCGCAACCACATCGACCTGTGGCGCGCCGCCGGTCACGAGCGCATGCCCGCGGCGATCGTCATCGGCGCGCCGCCTCACGTGAGCTACACCGCGGTCACGCGCATCCCGAACGATATGTGCGAATACGACGTGGCGGGCGCCATCGCCGGCAAGCCGCTCGAGCTGGTCAAGTGCCGCACCCAGGACCTGATGGTCCCGGCCGAGGCCGAGATCGTGATCGAGGGCACGGTGCCGACCAGTGAGGTCGAGATGGAGGGCCCGTTCGGCGAGTTCCCGGGCTATATGGCGCAACGCGACTACAGCTTCTTCATGGACGTCACCTGCATCACCATGCGGAAGAAGCCGATCTATCTTGCGATCCTGTCCCAGCTTCCCCCTTCCGAATCCTCCATGATGCGCCACCTCGGCCGTTCCGCCGCGGCCAAGAAGTTCCTGATCGACGCGGGCTTCGACACGGTCAGCGACCTCGACTACCTGGAATGCGGCGGCGCCAATTCCTTCGTTGTGGTGAAGCTGAAGAAGCGCACGCCCGACGAGGGCATGAAGGCGCTGGAGCATCTCGCCACCAAGTACATCGGCAAGTTCGCCATCGCCGTGGACGAGGACATTGACATCTCCTCGCTCGAGCACATCCTGTGGGCGGTGGCGTGGCGCGTCAGGCCCGACGTCGACGTGCGGTCGGTCGAGACACCGCTACTCGCGCTCGATCCATCGGTGGCGCCACCCGGCACCTCGCGCGGGATCGCGACCGCGGAGATGCCGCACTCAAGCGGGCTCCTGATCGACGCCACCATGCCGTGGGACTACCCGCCGATCTCGTTGCCGCGCAAGGAGTACATGGAACGCGCCCAGGAGATCTGGCGCGACCTCCAGCTGCCGGCGCTCGAGCTGCGCTCGCCGTGGTACGGCTACCAGCTCGGGGCCTGGACCAAGGAGCTGGAGGACGAGGCGAAGCTCGCCGTCGAGGGCCGCCACTACGAGACCGGCGCCAAGCTGCGCGGCGTGCGCCGGCGCATCGACTGAGTATTTACGGAGATCAGGCGGTTGCCGCCGCGCCTTCGGGTACGCGGGCGCCAAGGCTGCGCGAGACCGAATTGGCCACCTCGCGCAATGCCGCGGCGGCCGGGCCGTCGTGGCGGAAGTCCGAGAATCCGCTCACCCCGATCAGCGTGATGGCGAAGGCGATCTTGCCGTCGGCACCGAACACGGGCGCGGCGAGGCCGTTGATGCCGGCATCGGATTCATGGGCGTTGTCGGCGAGCCGTTCCTCGCTCACCTGCTGGGCGAGGCGGCGCACGTCGGTCATCGTCCGAAGGCTCGACGGGCTCGCCCTGTGGGCGGGCGACGCCAACTCGGCATCGGCGATGGCACGGGTCTTTTCCTCCGGCAGGAAGGCGAGGAACACCTTGCCGGACGCGGTACGCAATAGCGACAGGTTGCGCCCTTCGCGGATACGCATGGCGGCCGCGAGCTCGCCGTGCTCCCAGCGGATCACGGTGGGACCGTTGGCGCTCCAGATCGTCAGCACGGAGACGAAACCGGTCTTCTCGGTCAGCCGGTGCAGGGCCTCGGTCGCGAGCTTGACGCCGTCGATGCGTCCGAGCGCGGCGACGCCGAGGCTCACCAGCATTGGCCCGAGGTCGTAGCGCCCGCTGGCCGGGTCCTGGCGCACCGCGCCATACTGGATCATGCCGGCGAGGAAGCGGTGGGTGCGGCTTGCGGGCATCTGCGCCGCGCGCGCGATCTCCGACAGCGTGCCGGAGCGGCCGAGGTCCGAGATCGCCTTCAGGATGGTGAGCCCGACGCCGACCGAGCGGTTCGCGTTCTTCGGCGACGGTGCCGCGCCGGCGCGCACCACCGTCTTCCTTTTCCGCGCGGGTTTTCTCGCCATGTCCTGCCCCCTCCGATGGCACAAGTATTTTCGCCCGCAGGCACTTAGCACGCGCGGCGGGAAAAAGACATGGACACTTCCGCGACCGCTATGACAGAATAAAACGAAATCAATTTTGATAATCAAAAAATAAAAACTAGCCGGGAATCAGGGGGGCGGCAACCGTGCTTTCGGCGAGATCTCGTCTTCCGAAATCCATGATGATCCGGCAACGAACGCGTTGCCCTGCCCCGGGGGCGCAACCCCAGGCAACGGGCGCAACCAAGGAGGCTCGCGTCATGAAGGTCCGTCTTTTCGGCTCTCTGGTGGCGGCCGCGGCCGCCTGCACCGCTTTTGGACAGGCTCGCGCCGATTCCGCGGCGGATTTCTACAAGGGCAAGCAGCTTCGCCTGGTGATCGGCACGGGGGTCGGCGGTTCCTACGATATCAACGGCCGGCTGCTCGCCCGCCATTTCGCCGCCCACGTTCCGGGCAAGCCCAGCCTGATCGTCCAGAACATGCCGGGCGCCGGCAGCCGTCGGGCGGCGGGTTACGTCTACAACGCCGCGCCCAAGGACGGGACCGTGCTGGCGCAGGTGCTCAACACGCTGCCCCTACTGCAGGCGCTCGGCGTCGCCGGGAGCGGGTTCGACGTCGCGAAGTTCCAGTGGATCGGCAATCTTTCCGACGACGTCTCGCTGGTGGACGTCTGGTACACCTCGCCCGTCAAGACGGTCGAAGAAGCGAGAAAGACGCAGGTCATCCTCGGGGCGACCTCGCCCGGCTCGCTTGGTGCGATGATTCCGACGGTCATGAACAAGGTGATCGGCACGAAATTCAAGATCGTCACCGGCTACAAGTCGGGTAAGGCAATCGACCTCGCGGTCGAGCGCGGCGAGGTCCAGGGGCGGGCCGGCGAATCCTGGACCGTGCTGCTGCAGTCCGCGCCGCAGATGGTCAAGGAAGGGAAGCTCGTCCATATCGCCCAGATGGGGCCCCATCGCGCGTCGGGGCTGGAAAAGGTGCCGACGCTGACCGAGCTTGCGCG
This sequence comes from uncultured Alphaproteobacteria bacterium, assembly GCA_963732875.1. GTDB lineage: Bacteria > Pseudomonadota > Alphaproteobacteria > SMXQ01 > SMXQ01 > WHSO01. The sequence goes on from CAVTBD010000002.1 coordinate 119,770, forward strand.
CAACGACGAGGAGCGTGCGCTCATGGAAATCTTCTCGTCGCCCGCCGTGGTGGGCAAGCCGACCGTGGTCGCACCGGGCGTGCCCGCCGACCGGGTCAAGGCGCTGCGCACCGCTTATGACGCTACCATGACGGACCCCGGCTTCGTCGCCGATGCGAAGCGGGGCGGCCTTGCCGTCGGTCCCGTCAGCGGCGTGGAGTTGCAGAAGACCGTCGAGCGCATGGTGAACGCGTCGCCGGCCCTGCTGGCGAAGGCGCGCGCGGTGGTGGCGGACCTTGGCATGGGCAAGCCGGCCAAGGGTAAGAAGAAAAAGAAGAAGAAATCCGACAAATAGACCACCGGGCCGCACGCGGTTCCCGTCGCTCGTCGCAAAGAGTTTCATCATCATGACCCTCAATATCCAGAACACACACGACGGTATTCCCTGGGGGCCGCGCACGCCCTACGAGACCTGGGTGGAGGACGACCTCGGCCTCGAGCTTCACCGCGGCTTCGCAGCGGGGCCGCTCGGCCGGATGCCGGTCGGGCGCTGGGACGAGCGCAATATCTCGGCCACGTTCTTCGACTTCGTCGGCGCCGAATCGCTCGCCGGCATGTACGTGGGCGAGCTCGCGTCCGGCCAGTCCTCGACCCCTGTGAAGCAGCTGTTCGAGGAAGTGATCTACGTCATCTCCGGCCAGGGCTCGACCACCGTGCAGACGCCGAAGCGCACCTATTCGTTCGAATGGGGGGCGCGTTCGCTGTTTGCGATCCCGCTCAATTGCAGCTACCAGCTCCATAACGGCTCCGGCCTCGAGTCGGCGCGCTTCGTCAGCGTCAACACGCTGCCGGTCGTCCTCAACCTGTTCCGGGACATGTCCTTCGTGTTCGGGACTGACCACGATTTCGCGCGCATCGACGATTCCATCGACCCCGCCGACGCCGAGCTCTACCTTCCCGATGCGAAGCACGAGCGCACCGCGGTCAACCTCTACGACACCAATTTCGTGCCGGACATCCTGGCGGTGCCGCGCTCCTCCTTCGCCGAGCGCGGCCACGGCAACGCCACCGCCTATCTCGAGCTCGCCAACAGCTCGCTGTCGTGCCACGTGGCCAGGCATCCGGGCCTGCAGTTCTACAATCCGCACCGCCACGGCCCATCGGGCTTCGTGTTTACGCTGTCGGGCAAGGGCTATTCGCTGATGTGGCTCGAGGGCGGCGCCATGGAGCGGTTCGACTGGCCCGAGGACGACATCGGCGTGATCGTGCCGCCGACCATGTGGTGGCACGGCCACTGGGGCACGGACCCTGCCTCCATGCAGCTGGCCGTCAAGCTGATGAGCCGCAAGCACCCGGTCAGCCATTCCTACGACGGTGTGCACAAGCACATTTCAAAAGGGGGTACGATCCTCCACTATCGCGATCTGCCCGCGGACCTGCGGGCCACGGTCTGGCGCACCTTCGAGGAGGAGTGCGGCAAGAACGGCTATTCTGTGAAGGATCCCAACAAGGGCTGAGGCGTGCCCTGCGAGGGCGGGCCGGGCGAGGCGACCATGGAAGGCGGACACAGAAGCAACCAGGACGGTCTGCGCAGCTTCATCGAGGCGGCGCGCGAGATCGGCGAGTGCATCGAGATCAAGGATGCCGACTGGGATCTCGAGATCGGCACCGTGACCGAGGCGGCGGCGGAGAAGATCGACGAGCCGCCGATGCTGCTGTTCGATCGCATCAAGGACTATCCGGAAGGCTTCCGGGTGGTGTGCCTGCCGCTCGCGTCCAGGAAGCGGGTCGCGCTCATCCTCGATCTGCCGCTCGACAAGTCCAAGCTGGAACTGACCCGGCTGGCCGCGCGCAAGATCAGCGGCGCGAAGCCGCTGCCACCGCGCGAGGTCGCGGACGGCCCGGTGATGGAGAACGTGATTGCCGGCAAGGATATGGACCTGTTCAAGTTCCCGGTGCTGCGCTGCCATACCGGGGACGGCGGCCGCTACATCGGCTCGGGCGATTCGCTGATCAACCGCGATCCCGACTCCGGCTACGTCAACGTCGGCACTTACCGTATGCAGGTGCATTCCCCCGACCTGCTCGGCCTGTGGATGAGCCCCGGCCAGCAGGGGCGCGCGATCTGCGAGCGCTACTGGGCCGAGGGCAAGGCCTGCCCGGTGGTGGCGACGTTCGGCGGCGATCCGCTGGTGTTTCTCACCTCCCACATCAAGTTCCCGTGGGGCAAGTCGGAGTTCGACGTTGCCGGCGGCATCCGCGGCGCGCCCATCGAGGTGATCCCGGGGCCGATTACCGGCCTGCCGATCCCGGCCAACGCCGAGATCGCCATCGAGGGCGAGGTGCCGCCGCCATCGGAGCAGAGCCACGCGGAAGGGCCGTTCGGCGAATGGACCGGGTACTATTCCGGCGGCACGGTCGGCACCGGCGAGAACCAGCCGGTGATCCGGGTCAAGGCGATCTACCACCGCAACAACCCGATCCTGATGAACATGGCACCGCTCTGGCCGGGCGCGCCGGAGAACGGCATCCAGTTCCGCTCCGGGCTGATCTGGGACCAGATCGAGGCGGCGGGCGTGCCCGACGTGACCGGCGTCTATGCCTACAACAGCTATTTCGTGGTGGTCGCGATTCACCAGCGCTATCCGGGCCACGCCCGGCAGGCCGGCATGGCGGCGCTCGCCGCGGCGGGAGCGGCGCGCAACGGCCGCTTCATCGTCGTCGTCGATGACGACATCGATCCGACCGACATCAAGGAAGTGCTGTGGGCGATCCAGACCCGGGTCGAGCCGATCGAGGACATCGAGACCATGGACGGCTACTGGTCGACCCCGCTCGATCCGCGCATTTCGCCCCAGAAGCGCGAACGGGGCGACTACACCAACAGCCGCGCCGTGCTCTACGCGGTGCGGCCGTTCGTCTGGCGCGACAGGTTTCCAAAGGTCAATCGCGCCGAAAAAGAGCTGATGCGCGAGATGATGGATAAGTACCGGGGCATTCTGCCGTTCCCCGAGGACTAGACGGCTCGGCACGCGTAGGGAGATTTTTTCAGTATGGTGACGGTGAGGGAAAAGCATACCGGCGTGCCGTGGGACGGGCGCACCGCTTACGAGAAGTGGGTGGAGGACGACCTCGGCCTCGAATTGCACCGGGGCTACGCTTTCGGGCCGCTCGCGACCGCACCGGTGGCGCCCTGGGCCGAGCGCAACATCAAGGCCGCGTTCTACGACATCATCGGTGCCGAATCGCTCGCCGGCATGTACGTGGGCGAGATCGTGCCCGGGCAAAGCTCGGCGCCGGCGCGCCAGCTCGCCGACGAATGCATCTACGTCATGTCCGGCCACGGCAACGCCACGGTCGAGACCGCGAAGGGCAAGGTGTCGTTCGAATGGGGGCCGCGCTCGCTGTTCGCGATCCCGCTCAACGCCCGCTACCAGCTCCACAACGGTTCGGGCACCGAGCCGGCGCGCTTCATCAGCGTCAACACCATCCCGATCGTCTACAACCTGTTCCGCGATGCCCACTTCGTGTTCGGGCTCGACTACGACTTCAACCGTATCGACGCCGACGTGGACCCGTCCGAGGCGGTGCTGTTCGAGCCCGATCCCAGCCACAACAAGACCGCGGTGAATCTCTACGAGACCACCTTCGTGCCGGACGTGCTGGGGGTGAAGCGCTCCTCGTTCCGCGAAAAGGGGCAGGGCAACAACACCGCCTATTTCGAGATGGCCAACAGCGTGATCTCGGTCCATATCGCCGAGCATCCCGGCCTGCGCTTCTTCAACCCGCACCGGCACGGGCCGTCGGCCTTCGTGTTCAACCTGTCGGGCAAGGGCTACTCGCTCATGTGGCAGGAGAACGGTGCCATGGAGAGGTTCGACTGGCCCGAGGACGACGTCGGCGTGATCGTGCCGCCCAATATGTGGTGGCATGGGCACTTCGGCACCGATCCCGTGAGCGTGCAGCTCGCTATCAAGCTGCGCTCGCGCAAGCTGCCCATCAATCACCTGTTCGACAAGTCGCACAAGCACGTGTCCGAGGGCGGCAAGCTGATCCATTACAAGGACCTCGATCCCGACCTGCGCGCCTGGATCTGGGACACCTACGTCAAGGAATGTGCGAACAACGGCTATGAGGTCATGAAACCCGAATAGGCCATCGCGCGGCCGCGGGAAGGGTGTAAAATTCCCGTAAAATCATAAGATGGAGCAGGGAGAAACATGGCGGACGATCTCAATCCACGCGCGGATGTACGCGCCCGGCGCAACGCGGCGATGGCGGACCTCAGGGTTTTCCTGCGCGAGGCCGAGGCCGAGGGCGAACTGACGCGGGTCAAGGGCGCCAAGACCGAGCTCGAGATCGGCGCGTTGTTTGAGCTCTCAAACGAGCACCTTTATCCGCCGGTGCTGCTGTTCGAGGACATCCCCGGCTTCGATCCGCGCTTCCGCATCCTCTCCAACGTGCGCACCTCGCGCTTCCTGGTGGGCGACATTTCGCTCGATGCGGTCAAGGCCTACCGCGCCCGGCCCAAGGAGAAGAGCCAGCCGATCCCGCCCCGGGAGGTCAACACCGGGCCGGTGATGGACAACGTGGTCGAGGGCGACGCGGTCAATCTCTCCAACTACCCGGCGCCGCGCTGGCACGAGGGCGACGGCGGCAACTATATCGGTACCGAATGCCTGATCATCACCAAGGACCCGGACAGCGACTGGGTCAACGTCGGCACCTACCGGGTGATGGTTCAGGACGACAAGCGCCTCTCCATCTTCATCGAGCCCGGCAAGCACGGCGATGTGATCCGCCGTAAGTACTGGGCCAAGGGCGAGGCCTGCCCGATCGTGGTGTGCGTCGGCCAGGCGCCCATCCTGGGCGTGGTCGCGGCCAACGCGGCGCGGGACGGCGAGGACGAGTTCGCCATTGCCGGCGGTCGCATCGGCGAAGCGATCAAGGTGGTGCGCGGCAAGCACACCGGCGTGACGTTCCCGGCCGAGGCCGAGCTGGTGTTCGAGGGCGTCATGCCGCCGCCGGAGCAGGAAGCGGCGACCGAGGGCCCGTTCGGCGAGTGGCCCGGCTACTACGCCTCGGTCGACCGGCCCGAGCCGGTGGTGCACGTCAAGGCGGTCTATCACCGCAACGACCCGCTGATCCTCGGTCAGCCACCGGTGAAGCCGAACTATCCCGGCCGCCAGATCAAGATTCCGCGCCTCGCCTCCCTGTGGGACGCGATCGAGGCGGCGGGCGTGCCCGGCATCACCGGCGTGTGGCTGCTGCAGGGCGGCGGTTCGCGCTTCATTCCGGTGATCTCGATCAAGCAGATGCACGCCGGCCATGCCAAGATGGCGGGCCTGGTCACGGCGGGCTGCCGGCCCGGCGCCTACATGGCGCGCCTCGTGATCGTGGTGGACGACGACATCGATATCACCAGCCCGGCCGAGGTCATGTGGGCCATGGCGACGCGCTGGGACCCCAAGACCCAGACCGACATCATCGACGGCTGCTGGACCGGGCACATCGACCCGGTACTTTCGCCCGAAAAGCGGGCGGCCCACGACATCACCACCAGCCGCATGATCATCTACGCGGTACGGCCGTGGCACTGGAAGGACGAGTTCCCCAAGGTGAACGCGGTGTCGCGCGACTACGCCGAGGACGTGCGGCGCAAGTGGCGCTCCAAGCTCAAGTTCCTGCAGGACTGAGCGGGGGGACGGACGATGGCGGACGGCACCAGGGATACCGGCGCGGGCGTGCCCGCCGGCAAGTTCATGGTCGATTCCTACCTGGAATGGGCCAAGGGCGAGGGGGTGCCGACCTACCAGTCGTTCGGCTTCAACCTTCTCGAGCTCGACACCGCGCCGTGGCCGCGCTTCGGCTGCGACGGCGCCATCGCCCATGTCGAGGGACGCGGCGACTTCATGACCGTGTTCGTGTGGGAGATTCCGCCGGGCGGCGCCACCGCGCCGGTCCGCCACATGTGCGAAGCGGTGGTCTACGTGCTGTCGGGGCGTGGCTCGACCACGGTCGAGGACGCGGCGGGCAACAGCCATACCTTCGAATGGGGCCCCAACAGCGTGTTTGCGCCGCCGCTCAACTGCCGCTACCGCCACTTCAACGGTTCGGGGAGCGAGCCCGTGCGTCTCGCGGTCTCCTCCAACCTGCCCGCCGTGCTCAACCTGTTCCACAGTGAATCGTTCGTGTTCGACAACCCGGTGCGCTTTCCCGAGCGCGAGGGCGCGACCAGGCATTTCACCGGCGATGGCGACTTCGTCGCGGTGCGTCCCGGCAAGCACATGTGGGAGACCAACTTCGTTCCCGATGCCACCGATCTCAAGCTCGAGAAATGGGCGGCGCGCGGCGCCGGCGGCTCGCACATCCAGCTGATCCTCGCCGACGGCATCCTGCACGCCCATGTCTCGGAAATGCCGGTCGGCACCTACAAGAAGGCCCACCGCCACGGCCCCGACGTGCATGTCTACTGCCTCTCGGGTACCGGGTATTCGCTGTTGTGGTACGAGGGCGACGACGACATCACCCGGGTCGACTGGTGCCACGGCTGGGTCTACGCGCCGCCCGACATGATGTTTCACCAGCACTTCAACACCGGGCCCGACCCGGTGCGCTACCTCGCCGTTGGCCACGGCAGCGTCCGCTACCCCTTCACCCGGAACATGTGGCAAATCTATCAGGGTATCGACAAGGACGTGAAGCAGGGCGGCAACCAGATCGAGTACGGGGATCAAGATCCGCGCATCCACGAAATGTATGTCGAGGCCATGAGGCGCATCGGCCTCCAGCCCCGCATGGACCAGTTCGTGAAGTCATGAGCAGGGAGCCGGAGAACCCGCGCATCCTGCGCGATCCCTATCTCGAATGGTGCGCCGGCGAGGGCGTGCCCATCGTCGAGGAGTTCGCGGTCAACCTGCACCATGTCGAGACCGCGCCGTGGGCGCGCATGGACGCCGACGCGGCCTTCGTCCATCTCAAGGGGCGTGGCGACTTCATGTCGATCTTCGTCGTCGACCTGCCGCCCGGCGCCAAGTGCGCGCCGCAGCAGCACCTCTACGAAGAGGTGATCTACGTGCTGGAGGGGCAGGGCTCGACCGTGATCGAGGTGGACGGCGAGAGCCACACCTTCGAATGGGGCACCAACTCCTTGTTCGCCCTGCCGCTCAATGCCCGCTACCGGCACTTCAACGGCTCCGGCACCGGCAAGGCACGGCTGATCTCAGCCAATTCGCTCACCATCATGCTCAACCTGTTCCACGATCCCGACTTCATCTTCGCCAATCCGGCGCGCTTCCCGGGCCGCATGGGCAAGCCCGGCTACTTCGAGGGCGAGGGCGAGCGGATCGAGACCCAGAAGGGTCGCTTCATGTGGGAGACCAACTTCATAGCGGACGTTGCCAACTTCAAGCTCGAGGGCTGGGAGAAGCGCGGCGGGCGCTCGTCCAACATGCGCTTCGCGCTCGCCGACGGCGTGATCCACGTGCATACCTCGGAGATGGCGGTCGGCACCTACAAGAAGGGCCACCGCCACGGTCCCGACTTCCACGTGCTGCTGCTGTCGGGCACCGGCTATTCGCTGTTCTGGTACGAAAGCGACAAGGACTTCATGCGGATCGACTGGGCGCCGGGCGTGGTGTTCGCCCCGGTCGACAACATCTTCCACCAGCATTTCAACACCGGGTCCGATCCCGCGCGCTACCTGCCGTTCGCGCTCGGCTCGCTGCGCTATCCGCTGGTGGAGGCCAAGCGCCAGATTTTCCTCGGCGTCGACGTGGACGTGAAGAAGGGCGGCAACCAGATCGAGTATTCCGACCAGGACCCGCGCATCCATGCGCTGTTCCTCGACGAGCTTGCGAAGAACGGCGTCACGTCGCTGATGGGCGACTACATCGACGAGGCGCCCTATCTCACCCGCAGCCAGGCGGGGGAGTGACCATGGCGGTCGCCGACCTCAAGAGCCAGACCGAATATTCCGGCATCTTGTTCGAGCCCTATCTCGACTGGTGCAAGGCGGAGGGCCTGCCGGTGGTCGAGGATTTCTGTGTCGACCTGCACAAGGTCGGGACCGCGCCCTGGGCGCGCGCCGGCGTCAACGGCGCCTTCGTGCACCTCAAGGGCCGCGGAGACTTCGTCTCGGTGTTCCTCTACGACCTGCCGCCGGGCGCGCGCACCGCGCCCCAGGGTCATCTTTATGAAGAGGTCGTGGTGGTGGTCTCGGGCCACGGCTCGACCACCATCGAGATGGCCGACGGTAGCCGGCGCAGCTTCGAATGGGGCCCAAACTCGCTGTTCGCGATCCCGCTCAATGCGCGCTACCAGCACTTCAACGGCTCGGGCAGCGCGCCCGCGCGCCTGGCTGTCACCAACAATCTCTGCCTCATCATGAACCTGATCCATGATGACGACTTCATCTTCCGCAACGGCTGGCGCTTTTCCGCGCGCGAGGGCGTTGACCCCGCGTGGTACGAGGGCGGCGGCACGATGGAGCCGGTCCATCGCGGCCAGTCCATGTGGGAGACCAACTTCGTTCCCGACCTTGCCGGGTTCGAGCTCAAGGCCTGGAACACGCGCGGCGCCGGCAGCGCCACCATGCAGTTCTGCCTCGCCAACGGCAACATCCACGCCCATTGCTCGGAGATGGCGGTCGGCACCTACAAAAAGGCGCACCGCCACGGTCCCGACTTCCACGTCTACATCGTCTCGGGCCACGGCTATTCGCTGTTCTGGAACGACGGCGACCAGGATTTCTCCCGCTTCGATTGGGCGCCGGGCTCGGTGTTCGCGCCAACCGACATGATCTGGCATCAGCACTTCAACACTGCCGGCGCGCCCGCGCGCTACCTCGCCACCGCCATGGGCTCGACCCGCTATCCCTTCACCGAGGAAAAGCGCGCCATCAAGCGCGGGGTCGACGTGGACGTGAAGAAGGGCGGCAACCAGATCGAGTACCGGGACCAGGACCCGCGGGTCCACCGTCTCTACCTCGATGCGCTTGCCGGCAATGACGTCGCCTGTCGCATGGGCGACTTCATGGACGAGGACACGATCCCGCGCTGACGCTTGTCCTCAGCCGCCGCCCATTATCGGGGCGAACGGGTCGAACAGCAGCGGCTCCGGCCAGATGATGTGGATCACCGTGTCGAACAGGCCGATCAGGATCGCCAGCGCCAGCACCGGGAGCAGGAGGGCGAGCTTCCAGCTCGCGCCGTAGTAGCGGCTGTAGGCGAACGGGAACAGCAGGAACGCCGTGCCGAAGCCGAACAGCAGGATCACCGCTGCCAGCGCCGCGATCCACAGGAAGATGTCGCGGTAGCGCCGGCGCCGCTCGCCGCCGTCGTCCGCCACGACCGCGCCGATGCCGGCGTGGCGCATGTGCCAGATGTCGACGCCAAGCTGCACCAGGCCGAGCCCGACCCCGAACCCGGCGAAGGCGTAGACCGGCAGCGACGCCTTGAGCGGCCACTGGTGGGCCGACAGTACCGCCGTGAGGGCGATGGCGATGTAGACCAGCACCAGCACCACGTCGCCGATCGGCTTGGGCGGCGGGCCCTCGCTGCGGGTGTCGAAATGCATGTCGCTCGCCTGCCTGCGGATCTTCTTGATGATGGGCGACGCGATGGTGGCGAGCACTACGAGGCCGATCACGATCACGCCGGGGCGGGCCAGCCATTCGCCGGAGTTGTAGCGCTCCACCGTCAGCCACAGGTAGTTCTGCAGCTGCGGGCCCAGTACCACCGCCACCAGCAGCGGCGGACGCGGCCAGCCGTAGCGCTTCATGAACACGCCGATCACCGAGAAGATCGCGAGCGTGAGCAGGTCGGCGTAGGAATAGCTCGTGCTGAAGGCGGCTACCACGCACATGATCATGGTCATCGGCACGATCACATAGAACGGCGCGATGGAGAGCTTGGCGAAGGTGTTGGAGAAGCCGATCGAGAGCGCGGTCGCCATCAGGTTGGCGATCACCAGCACCCACAGCATGGCGTAGAGGTAGGGGAGCTGCTCGCCCAGCATCTTCTCGCCGGGCGTGATCCCGACCGAGATGAAGGCGGCGAGCATGAGCGCAAGAGATGTCGAGCCGGGCACGCCGAAGATCGTGGTCGGGATCAGGGCGCCGCCTTCCTTGGCGTTATTGGCGCTCTCCGGCGCGATCACGCCGCGCACGTCGCCCTTGCCGAAGTTCTCCTTGTTCTTCTCCGTCTGGACCGCATGGGCGTAGGCAAACCAGTCGGCGACCGACGAGCCGAGCCCGGGCAGGAAACCGACCCACACGCCCACCGTGGCGCAGCGGATCACCAGCCACCAGTGGCGGAACACGTCCTTGCAGCCCTCCCAGGTGCCGCTGCCGAGCGCGCCGGTGCGCGACACGCTGGTGCGCCGCACGGCGAGGTCGATCAGCTCCGGCATGGCGAACACGCCGAGCGCTACCAGGACCAGATGCACGCCGTCCCACAGGTAATAATCCTCGAAGGTGAAGCGTTCGATGCCGGTGCGCGCATCGGTGCCGATCAGCGAGATGCCGAGGCCGAAGGCGGCCGCCATCAACCCCTTGACCGGCGAGTTGCCCGACAGGATGCCGACCGCCGCCAGACCCCACAGCACCAGCATGAGGAATTCCGGCGATCCGAAGGCGTAGACCAGCGGCTTCATGATTGGCAGCGTTACCGTGAACACGATCGCGCCGTAGATGCCGCCGATGGCGGACGCGGTGTAGGCGGCGCCGAACGCGCGCCGGGCCTCGCCCTTCTGGGCCATCGGGTGGCCGTCGATGATGGTGGCCTGGCTGCCGGCGCTGCCGGGCACGGCGATCAGCACCGAGGGGAAGGTATTGGCGGTGTTCGATACCGCGCCGATGCCGAGCAGCAGCGCGATGCAGGAGTAGGGGTCGAGGCCCATGGCATAGGGGATCACCATGGAGATCAGCAGGAGCGCACCGATGCCGGGCACGGCGGCGAACACGCTGGAGCCGATAACGCCGAGCACCATCAGGGTCAGGGCCTTGGGCGTCATGATGCCGGCGAGCCCCTGGAGAATGGCGGCCGGGCTGTAGAGATCACTCATGTCGGGTTCCCGAACGGGGCCTCACGCGGAATGCGGGGATTTTGTCGCAAGGAGAGAGGGAAGGAGCGGCGGCGGGCACTCGTCTGCCCGCCGCCGGGATCGTCGGTCACTGGATCGGCAAGCCGTACTTCTTGCGCATGTTGATAAAGTACGCGAGGTCGTCGTCGGTGGTATCGACCAGATTCTTGACGATCTTGTCCATCTGCGTGCCCTTGTGCCAGCCGAAGTCGTCGCCATACTCCTGCTTGGCGATCTTCACGAATTTCGGATCCTGCATCACTTTCGCAAAGGCGGCGCGCCATGCGTCGACGTAGTTCTCCGGCGTCCTGGGCGGCAGCGCGAAGAACTTCTCTACGGTCTGGTCGTCGAGCCATCCCTCGTAGGCCTTTTTTGCCTTGGCATCGAGATGGGGCCACAGCAGGTCGCCGAGCACGGGCACGTTCGCGAATTCCGTGCGGGCCACCATCTTGCCATTGTCGTCGCGGTTGCCGAGCTGGACGAGACCCTTGAAGCCGTTCTTCAGCAGCGGCTCGATGTTGAACACGTTCTGGTTATGGACCATGTCGAGCTCGCCGCGCCGCGCCGCCAGCAGCATCTCCGGCGTGCCGGCGTAGCCGAGCACGAAGCGGACGTTCCAGCCGAGGAATGCCTTGCCCCAGACCGTGCCCTGGGAGCCGGTGCGCTCGCCGTCAATGTCGCCGAACGCGAGCGGCTTGGCCTTTGGGTCCGTGAGGCGCTTGAGCACGGCGGGGTCGTTGCGGATCATGATGAGGGTCCCGAGCCGGGCCGTGCCGCCGACGAAGCGGTACTTGGACGGGTCGTACTTGACGCCGCGGTGGCGCAGCTTCTGGGGGCTGACCTGCGTGCGCGAGCCGGCCAGCACGGTCATGCCGTCGGGCTTGGTTTTGGCGTAGAAGTAATTGTTGGCCTTGACGCCGCCGCCGCCGGGCAGGTTCTGGAAGATGATCTGGGGCTTGCCGGGCAGGTAGCCGATGATCAGGCCGCCGATCTGGCGCGCGTTCGCATCGGTCCCGCCGCCGGGCTTCGAGTTGATGATCACGCGGACGGTCTTGCCCTCGAACAGGTCTCCTGCCGAAGCCGGCGCGGCCGCGAGCCCGAGGACGGCCGCCACGGCAGCCCCGAGGGCGAGACGCGAAGCGAGCGAGCTGGTCATGTCGTACACTCCCTGTATATTTTTCTGATAGTTGATCAAGCGTCGCAATATTTGAAAAAGATATCAACCCCAGTGTGTCGCCGCCGCGTCAGCCGGCGCGCTCCTCGCGCCAGAAGCCGAGCGCCTGCATCACCGGGGCGTCGGTGATCGAGAACAGGAGGGCGGATTCGGCGCCCTCGTTGGCGTGGGCGTGCCATGCCCAGCACGGCACCACGAACGCATCGCCCTTGTGCCATTCGATGCGCCTGTCGCCGATCACGGTCGCGCCTTCGCCCTCGAACACGTGATAGACGGTGGCGGCGGTGTGCCGATGGCGCCCAGTCGCCTCGCGCGGGCGCAGCATGGTCATCTCGCAGCCGATGGTGGGCAGCGTCGGCCCACCGGTGAGCGGGTCGGAAAAGGCGACGGTGACGGCGTCAAATGGATCGCCCGGCCCATCGGCGAGCGTTTCCAGTGCCTCGAGCGTGCGCGCCCACGGATAGCGGTAGGGCGGGCGCCGCGCTGTCGTGGAGAAATCGGGATCCTTCGCCCGGAGCGTGCCGAATTGGGCATCGGACCAGCCTTGGGGCCGCGACACGGTTTGCTGCGGCGCCTGGTGCTGCTCGGCGAAGCCGATGCCGAAATTGACGATCAGCGGCGCCACCGCGCCGTCGAGCCAGATGGTGTCGCCGCCACCACCGGAGACATGGTCGTGCCAGCTCCAGTTGGGCGTGGTGATGAGATCGCCCCGCGCCATGGGGAATTCCTCGCCCTCGACCACGGTGGCGGTGCTGCCGTCGCCCTGCCACACGAAGCGCACGGCGTCCATGGTGTGGCGATGGCACGGCGCTTCCTCGCCCGCGACCAGGAGTTGCGCGCCCAGCATCAGGTTGGGCGTGGTGCCCATCTCTAGGTCGGGATGCTGGTAGCCGATGAAGCGCCGGTGCGCTTCCTCCTTGGGGACGTTGTCGACGGCCTCGCGCAGGATTTCGCCGATGTCGCGCCACGGCCACAGGTGCGCGCCGTAGGCGGCTTCAGGCTCGCGGTTCGCGTTGGACCGGTTGGGGATCATCCAGTAGCCGATCAGCCCTTTCTCCCGCACCTTGCGGTCGAAAGCGTCGTGTGGCTCCGGCTTGACCTGGCCTCGACTCACATGCGCCTCCCTCAAGCGACAGCCGCGGTTCTTGTATTATGGGCGGCGAATGGCATTGTGCCCCATCCGGCGCGGCACGGGAAACGGCTTTCGGCATATGCCGCGGCGCAAATCACCTGTGACCGGAAGGCTGGTGTTTTGCCGGGGCAAAAATATAATCGCGGGCGAAAACTGTGTTTCCGTAACGCCTTGCACAAGGAAAGACGTCCACTTATGGCCAGAAAACCGAGGGCCAAGGCCCCCGCGACCCGCGGCAACAGCACCATCGTCATCGGCGCGCGCCTGCTGGGCGTGGTGTCGCAGTTCGACGGCCCCACCACCCTGACCCGGATCGCCGAGGCGGCCGCCATGTCGCCCAGCCGGGCCTACCGCTACCTGCGCGGCCTGGTCGACAGCGGCCTCGTGGAGCAGGATTCGTCGTCGGGGCGCTACGACCTCGGCCCCGAGGTGCTGCGCCTCGGCCTTGCCGCCATCAGCCGGATCGATCCGGTGCGCCAGGCGATCGCCATGCTGCCCGACCTGACCGAGCGCACCGGCCTGGTCTCGACGCTGGCCATCTGGGGTACCCACGGCCCCACGGTGATCCGCTGCGAGCACGCCAGTCTGAGCACACCGATCCGCATCCGCGAGGGCATCGTGCTGCCGCTCCTGCCGACGGCGGCGGGGAACCTGTACCTGACCTACGAATTGCCGGCGCTGACGGGACCGCTGCTGGAGCGCGAGATGGCCGAATGGAACACGGTCCACAAGGGCCGCGACGCCATGACGGCCCAGCGCATCGAGACCATGAAGACGGATGTCCGCAGGCGCGGCATCACGCGCGCCATCGGCGAGCGCAAGCCGCTCCATGCCAACCTGGCCGCGCCGGTATTCGGGCGCGACGGCAAGCTCGAACTCACCATCACGCTGATCGGCGTGCGCGGCAGCTACGACGTGTCCTACACCGGCAAGACCGCGCGCATCCTCAAGGAAGTGTCGCGGGAGCTGTCCCGGAAGCTGGGCGCGAACGGCGACGCCTAGAGGATTGTTCACCAGCTGCCGTCAGGCATGGCGCTCCAGCACGCTGCCGAGGAAGTCGCGGAACACGCGGTCGATCTTCCAGCTGCGGATCGCGCCGTTGCGAATCAGCATGCGGCCTTCGGAGCTGTCGCCGTACATGCGGCCGATGGCGATCAGCAGCTTGCCGTGCTCCTGGTCCGCTTCCACGTGCTCCTCGTTGGAGTACTGCTTCTTCATGGGGATGCCGAGGTCCTTCTGAAGCTTCTCGCCCATGCGGCGCGACAGGCAGCCGCCCTCGATCACGTCCTCGGAATTGGAATATTCGAGCGCGGCCGAGGCGGCGAAGGCCTCGAGCCAGTGGGAATGCTTGGCGAGGTGCAGCCAGGCCTGGAAGCAGACGTAGCTGCCGTCCATGGTGGGCGCCCGGTAGTAGTCCTCGGGCTTGAGCCCGAACGAGGCGCCCTGCTGCACGGCGAGCTCGTAATGGTTGGCGCCGCCGCGATGCTTGACGCCGCCGAGCTCCTCCTCCTCGTGCTCCCACACCAGCTTCTTCACCGGCAGCGGCGAGGCGCCCTGCACGTGGCCCCAGCAGTCGCGCCGGTTGAGGTTGAACTGGGCGTGCTGCATGAAGAACTGCTGCACGCCCTTGAGCGTCCATGGGGCGGCGAACATGCGGCGGTAGGCGGCCGATTTCGAACTGCTCGTTGGCGAGATCGTAAAGTTCGCCCTCCAGCGCCTTGAGCGGATCGAACGCCTTGCGGCCGCGCGCCTTCGCCTTCACGGCCTTCCCCTTTGCGGCCTTGCCCTTGGCCGCCTTGCTTCTGGCCGGAGCCTTCACCGTCTTGTCCTTCTTCGCGGTTTTGGCCGAGTAGGTCACTTTGCCTGCCATCGTGTTCTCCTGGGGCGGGGGACGGGCGTCCCCGGTTGGGATGTTTGTGTCAGCTTTCGGTCTGTTCGCGGTAGAGCCCGAACGCGTCGGCGATAGGCCGGTCGGTCACCGTGAACAGGAACGCGGGTTCGGTCTTCGAGCGGTTGGTCAGCCGGTGCCAGGTCCAGTTGGGCACGGCGATCCCGTCGTGGCGGGTGAACGGCAGGGCGGTGTCGTCGAATGCCACCTCGCCTTCGCCCGAGACCACGAAATGGACGGCGCCCGCGCTCCGGCGCCGGCGCGCGCCGGAAAATCCCGGCGGCAGCATCTGGGCGATGCACGACAGGGTGGGAAGGGCCGCGCCGCCCGTCACCGGGTTGACGTATTCGACCGCGATGCCGTCGGCGGGGTGGGGCGGCTGGCTGGCGAGGCCGTCGAGCCGGGCCTTCACGTCGGCCCATGCGTAGCGGAACGGGCGCTGGCCCTGTTGTTCCGTCGCGTTACCGACCTCGCGCAGCAGCTGGGAGGCCGGCGTGGTGACGTCGTTGCGTCGGTCCTGCACGGTCTCGCCCAGCTCCTCGTAGAAGTTCTGGTTGATGGCGACGATGAACGGCACGTCGAGCACGTCGAGCCAGACGGCGGGCTCGCCGGTCCGGTTGTGGTGGTCGTGCCAGCACCAGCCCGGTGTCAGGATCAGGTCGTAGGGGCGCATCGGCAGCACCTCGCCATCGACTACCGTGAACACGTCGTCGCCGCCCTGGATGGTGAAGCGCAGCGCGCTCACCGAATGGCGGTGGGCCCAGGCGATCTCGCCCGGCTGGATGATCTGCACGCCCGCCATCAGGGTCTGGGTGGTGCCGCGCGGCAGGCCCGGGTTCATGAAGATCATGCTGCGCCGCGCGGTGAAGCTCTCGGGCAGGGCCTGGCACGCGCCCTTGAGGATCGGCTGCACGTCGTCCCAGGCCCAGCGGCACGGCTTGGCGGCGGGCACGGGCTCGATGCGCAGCCGCCCATCGGCGCCCTTCTCGGCGTTCTCGGGACGGTTGGCGCCGACCTGCCACTGGCCCTTGATGTGGGCCCTGGCCATCATGGCTTCCAGGTCTGCGAGCGCGCGCGTCTCGTCGCTCATCTCGGCCTTTTCCTCTTGTCGGCGGGCGGAATTCCGGGGGCCGTGGGCGACCCCGCGTGCGGCTTGCCGCAAGATAATGGACTTGGGAAATAAAGAAAACAATTTTGAAATTCAAAATTTTTGGTTCGCCGTGTTGCCACGCCCGGTTTCGACCGGCTATCAATACGGAGATACATAACCGTCCCGCCGCAGCGGCGGGGCACGGCCGCGGAACCGGGCGCAAGACCCGGAGGCGGCAACAGGGAGGTTCCATGATCACTTGTGCAAGTCGTTATGCGGCGATGGTCATCGCTGCCGTGGGGCTGGTCGCGTCGGGCGCGGGTGCGGCCGTCGCGGAGGAGTCGTTCGCCGGAAAGACCATCACCATTTCCATCGGCACCGGTCCGGGCGGCAGCTACGACGCCTATGCCCGGCTCATCTCGCGCCATATGGGTGCTCACCTTGCCGGCAACCCGACCTTGGTGCCGCGGAACATGCCCGGCGCCGGCGGCACGCGCGTCGCATCCTTCATCTACAACGTCGCACCCAAGGACGGCACCCATCTCGGTGCCACCCTCAACACCATCCCGATCTTCCAGCTGCTGAACCCGAAGAAGGCCAAGTACGACGTCGGCAAGTTCAACTGGATCGGCACCACGGCGAGCCCGACCAACGTTCTGGTCGTGTGGCATACCACCGGCGTGCGCACCCTGGAGGATGCGACGAAGAAGCAGGTGCCGCTCGGCGCCACGACGCCCGGCACCACCCAGGAAATGTACCCCCTGATGGCCAACCGCCTGTTCGGGACCAGGTTCAAGGTGGTGCTCGGCTACGGCGGCGCGAACGAGGTCAACCTCGCGCTGGAGCGCGGCGAGGTATTGGGCCGCGGCAGCAATTCCTGGATGTCGTACCTGTTCCAGAACCCGGAATGGGTGAAGGACAAGAAGATCGTGCCGCTGTTCCAGATGACGCTGCAGCGCGATCCGATGCTGAAGGACGTGCCGACCTTGGTGGAGCTGGCGCACAGCGACGAGGACCGGGAGGTCATCTCCCTGCTGGCGCGGACCGAGACCATCGGCCGCGCCATGATGGCGCCGCCGGGCATGGCGCCCGGTGTGGTGGCGACGCTGCGCAAGGCCTTCACCGAGTCGATCCGCGATCCGCGCTTGGTTGCCGATGCTGAGCGTGCCAAGCTGGAGATCAATCCGATCGAGGGTGCCGTCCTGCAGGACATGGTCGAGCGCATTGCCGCCGCACCGCCCGCGATCGTCGCGCGGTTCAAGGCGGCGGTGGCCTCAGAAGGCGGCGGAAAGAAGAAATCGAAGAAGGCCAGGAAGGCGCAATAGCGGGGCAGGGGGAGACCATCACATCATGACCGGTGATAACGTCGAATCGCGGCGCCTGGCGGCGCTCGGCGACCTGCGTACCTGCCTCGAGCTCGCCGAGGAGATGGGCAACCTCGAGCTGGTCGAGGACGCCGATCCCAACCTCGAGATCGGCGCGCTTTACGAGATGAGCCTCGAGCACGAGGAGCCGCCCGTCATCGTGTTCGACAACATCAAGGGCTTCCCCGAAGGATTCCGTGTCGCGGTCAACGTGCGCTCGTCCCAGGTGTTCGACAACGGCAAGGGGCTTGAAGCGGTGCAGAAGTACCGCAAGCACCGGCGCAAGAAGAGCGACCCGATCCCGCCCATCGACGTCGCCACCGGCCCGGTGCTGGAGAACGTGATGGAGGGTGCCGACGTCAACGCGCTCGCGTTCCCGACGCCGCGCTGGCACCAGGACGACGGCGGCCATTACATCGGTACCGAATGCATGGTGATCACGCGCGATCCCGACAGCGATTGGGTCAACGCCGGCACCTACCGCGTCAAGGTCCACGACCGCACCACGCTGGTGCCGTTCATCGAGCCCGGCAAGCACGGCGACGTGATCCGCAAGAAGTACTGGGCCAAGGGCGAAGCCTGCCCGGTGGTGGTGAGCGTCGGCCAGGCGCCGGTACTGGGCGCGGCGGCGGCCTCGACGGCGCCCGAGAAGGTGTCCGAGTTCGCGCTCGCGGGCGCGCGCATCGGGCGCGCTATCGAGCTGGTGACGGGCAAGCACACCGGCATCCCGTTCCCGGCCGATGCCGAGATCGTGTTCGAGGGTTTCATGCCGCCGCCCGATCAGAAGTCGGCGGACGAGGGGCCGTTCGGCGAGTGGCCGGGCTATTACGCCTCCAACTCGCGGCCGGAGCCGGTGCTGGAGATCAAGGCGATCTATCACCGCGACCGGCCGATCATCACCGGCGCCCCGCCCATGCGTCCGACCCTGCCGGGGTTCTGGTTCGGTACCGCGGGATCGGCGCACTTCAGGTCGGCTGCGCTGTGGGACGAGCTGGAGGCGGCGGGCGTGCCCGGCGTCGCCGGCGTCTACACCCTGCCCGGCGGCGGCCCGCGCTTCATCCGCGTGGTCTCGATCAAGCAGATGCACGCGGGCCACGCCAAGATGGCGGGGCTGGTGGCCGCGGGCTGCGGCTCGAGCGCCTATCTTGGGCGCATGGTGATCATCGTCGACGACGACATCGACATCACCAACCCGGCCGAGGTGATGTGGGCGATCGCCACGCGCTGGGACCCGAAGACCCAGGCCGACATCATCGATGGCTGCTGGACCGGCTACATCGACCCGATGCTGCTGCCCGAGCGCCGCGAGGGCGGCAACATGACCAATTCCCGCATCATCATCTACGCGGTGCGGCCGTGGCACTGGAAGGACGAGTTCCCCAAGGTCAACGCCGTGTCGCGCGAGTACGCCGAGGACGTGCGCGCCAAGTGGAAGGACGTGCTCCGATTCCTCGCCGAATAATAAACGGGAAACACAGGGGGACCGAGCGATGAAGACTGCAATCGTGTTCGCTGCCGCCGCGACGGCGATGACTTCCGTGACTGCGCACGCCGAATCCGCCGCCGACTTCTATCGCGGCAAGACCGTGACGGTGATCGTCGGCACCTCGTCGGGCGGCAGCTACGACACCACCGCGCGCGTGGTCGCGCGCCACTACGGCGCCCACATCCCGGGCGAGCCGACGGTAGTGGTTCAGAACCGTCCGGGCGCCTCCAGTCGCGTCGCGGCCAACTGGCTCTACAACGCGGGGCCGCGCGACGGCACCATCATCGGGGCGTTCTCGCAGACCCTCGGCATGTCCCAGGCGCTGGGCCAGCGCGGTATCAAGTACGACGCCGCGAAATTCAACTGGATCGGCACGCCGATCCAGCCGGTCAGCATCATGGTGGCGTGGAAGGCGTCGGGCATCAAATCCCTGCTGGACGCGCGCAAGCGCGAATACGTGGTGGGCGCGACCAGCGCCACCGGCGCCAACTTCATCTATCCGGCGCTCGCCAACTACCTGTTCGGGCTCAAGCTCAAGATCATCATCGGCTACCGTGGCGGCAACGAGGTCGACCTCGCGCTGGAGCGCGGCGAGATCGCGATCCGTGGCAGCGCCACCTGGAGCGACATTAAGTCGAGCCACGCCGACTGGATCCGCGACAAAAAGATCGTGATCCTGATCCAGAACAGCCTCAAGAAGCACCCGGACCTGCCCGACGTGCCGCGCTTCGTGGACCTCGCCGAGACCCCGGACCAGCGCGCCGTGCTCGACATGATGGGCAAGGTCGCGGCCATCGGCCGGCCGCTGCTCACCAACCGGGGCGTGCCCGCCGATCGCGTGCAGGCGCTTCGGGCCGCCTTCGACGCCACCATGAAGGACGCGAAATTCACGGCCGAGGCGAAGAGGCTCAAGCTCGAGCTCGACCCCCTCTCGGGCGCCGAGCTGCAGGGGATGGTGGAAGAGATGGTGCACATGCCCAAGCGCATCGTCGATCTCACCAACGCGGCGCTGTCGCGCAACGGCACCCAGTGCGAGAAGTTCACCGACGCCAAGTACTGCGCCAAGAAGAAGAAAAAGAAGAAGAAAAAGAAGTCGGGATAGGGCGCGCCCTGCGCCGTCACGGGTGCACGGTTTCCGTGAACCAGTCGGTCGGTAGCTCGCGGCCGGCGCCCGCCTCGCGTGCGAGGCGGTAGAGCGCCGCGCCAGCGGCGGCGAACTGGAATCCGAGCCCGAGGTTGTTGATAAAGCAGGTGACGTCTTCGGGGTTCCTGCGCCCCTCGATGCGCCCGGAGACGAGGTCCGTCAGCACCGGAAACACTGAGAACGCGTCGAATTCGTCGGTGGTGCGGTAGCGTTTCGGCAGCACCTCGCCGAGGTCGCTCGAGATCGACTGCACCGGGGTCGGCACCTCGGTATGTATCACCACCGGCTTTGCCCGGGCGATGGCTCCCGGCGCGATCTCGGGCCGCTTGATGGCTGTGATGTGCATGCCCGGCTCGATCCACTCGGCGACAAATACGGGCTCGATGGCGTTGGTCGCGCACATCACGATGTCGGCGCCCGCGACCGCTTCTTCCGCGGTCGCGACGGCGGAGACGGGGATGCCGAGGCTTCCGGTCATTTCCGCGGCGAAGGCCGCGCGGTTATCCGGATTTGGGGAATGACAGCGTATCGTGGTGATGTCCCGCACCGCGCATACGGCCATGAGTTGTGCTCCCGCCTGCCAGCCAGAGCCGAGGATACCCACCGTGGTCGAGTCCTCGCGCGACAGCAGGCGCACGCCGATGCCGTTGGTGGCGCCGACCCGCAGGCGCTGCATGACGCCATCGGGAAAGATTGCGAGCGGCTCGCCGGTCGCGGTCGAGAACAGCAGCACCAGCCCGACCCAGCGCGCGCCTTCGGCGGCGGGCAGCTTCTCGCGCCGCTGGGTGTTGCCGCGTGTCGGCCAGGTGATGATGTCGGAGTTGATGCGAACCGCACCGACCTCCATGGACGGGACCACCCCATCCATGGACTTGAGGCCATAGACTGCGTCGCCCCGTTCGGTGGGGGCGAGGCAGTCCGAGCGCGGGCGCGTCACGGCGCGGCCGGCGGCGAGGTCGCGGTAACCCGTTTCGAGGGCGGCGATGGTCTCTGCCATCGGCAGCAGGCGCGCGACGTCGTCGTTGTCGAGCAGCAGGGTCATGTACCGTGTCTCCGCCGGGACTACTGCTTTTTCTTCTTCTTTTTCTTCTTCGATCCCTTTTCGGCGGCACAGCGGCTGCGATCGGCGAAGTCGCGGCAGCGCACCGTGTAGTTCTTGCGGATGCTGCTCTGGTACATGGCGACCACGTCGTCGGGTGTATCCAGGATCGAGGTCACCAGGGCCTGCACCTGGGCGCCGCCCGAAGGGCCGTTGATCGACATGCCGCGACGCTTGGCCTCCTTCAGGAGGGCGGGGTCCTTCATGGTGGTATCGAACGCCGCGCGCAGCCGCGCGACGCGGTCTGCGGGAATGCCAGGCGGCGCGACCACGGGCCAGTTCATCATGGTGTCGGCGGAGATCAGTTCGAACAGTTTGCGCTGCTTTGGCGTCCGGGCGAGGTCGATCAGCAGTGGCACGTTCCTGATCGCGGGCTCCTTCTCCATGCCGATCTGCAGGATGATGTCGATCTTGTGATCGCGTACCCAGTCGGGCTTGCGTGCCATTAGCGAATCCCAGTTCATGCTACCGAGCCCATGAACCTCGCCGCGCTCCATGGCGAGCGTGATAGTGCTGGTGCCAACGTAGCCGGTGACGACCTTGAAGCGCGTGCCGAGCTGGCTGTTGACCACCTGCGGGAACACGGCGTTGCCGCCATTGGCGCTGAGCGCGCCCATCAACACCTCGCGCTTCTTCGCGTCGTCCAGGGTACGGATGCCGACGTCGTGCCAGACCATGAACACGGTGACGGCACGGCTCATGGCGCCGATCCAGTTGAATCTGGCCGCGTCGAAGCGCACGCCGGCGCGGTCGAGCACCTGGCGCTGGGGCATGGACTGGTTGAAGGTGCCGAGCACGGTGCCGTCCTTGGGCGCGACCTCGTAGAGGTAGTTGGCCGAGCGGATGCCGGACGCGCCCGGCATGTTCTGGGGCACCATGGTCGGGTGACCGGGCAGGTGGCGCGGGAAGAATTCGGCGAACAGGCGCCCGTAGGTGTCGTAGCCGCCACCGGGGGACGAGCCGATCACGAACTTCATCTGCTTGCCGGCATAGAAATCGCCGCCGTCCGATTGGGCATGAGCCCCGGGCGCGGCCGTCGTGACGGCGAACCCGACCAACGCGCCCGCGACCGCAGCGCGTAATACCCCGGCGATGTGCATGAACCGTCCTCCCGAAACGCTGGCCCCCAGGCCGCACAACGATCCGGCTCGAGTGGCCGGTTGGCGGTGATTGTAGGAGCATCGCACCGCCGCACAAGCGCCCGGCAAGAAACAGAGTTTTCGCCCTGGACCCCGCCCCACGTCTGTGACAATGTTGCAACTAAAAATCATTCGCAATATAATCGCCCCGTAACGATGCGGGCGGGGAGGAGCCGTGACGCCATGACCATCGACATCGACACGCCGGACGCCAAACCGCGGCACGGGACTCCGCCGCAGGGCCGCGCGTCCGCGCCTCTGCCGGTGGCGCTGCCCTCGCTGGAGGCCGCCGAGGCGCTGTTTCTCGCGGCGCTGCGCAATTTCGCCCTTGGCCCGGCGGGCTGGGACCAGGCCCGCCAGGAGATCTGGCTCGCCTGCGGCATCAGCCAGGTCGAGCTGGTGCTGGCCGCCTTCGAGCGCCTGATCTCGTGCCGCGCCATCGGCGCACGCCGTTCGCCGGTCTATCTCGGGGCCGGTGCGCCCGGCATCAGCGCCGACGAGCTCGCGCTTGCCAATCTGGTCGCCGCCGCCCAGTCGGGCGCCTTCGTGCATACCGCGGCGCTCGCGCGCTGGCTGGTGGTGCCGGCCGAGCAGGCGCGCCTGGTCTCGGCCGCGACCCGGCTCGGCGCCGGGCTCGCCGCGAGCGGGCTGCGCCTGCGCCATCGCCGCGCCGTTGGGGCCGCCGACTTCCGTCTGCCCTAACTTTTCCCCCATCTGCCAAATTTGGGCTTAAGCCATCGGAAAAGAACGCTAATATGAAGCGTTCGATGTCTAATGGTTTGGCCGGGAAGGCTGCCCGTCGGACGACAGGGCGGAGACCGCGACCCAGAGTATCGGGCCGTGTCACCGTCTTGCGAGTTGGGGAGAAGCCGTGAGCGAAACCGACACCTACCGTCCGCGCGACTGGAGCGTCCAGCCGCCGTATCTTTATCCGGGCTACAAGTCGACCGTCGCGCGTTCGCCGCGCAAGCCGCTGATCCCGTTGCCGCAGACCCTCTCCGAGCTGACCGGCCCGGTCTACGGCCATGACGCCGTCACCGAGCTCGACGCCGATCTCACGCAAAACGGCCGCGTCAACGGCGAGCCCATGGGCCAGCGCATCGTCGTGACCGGCCGCGTCACCGACGAGGACGGCCGCCCGGTGCCCGACACCCTGATCGAGATCTGGCAGGCCAACGCCGCCGGGCGCTACATCCACAAGGTCGATCAGCACGACGCGCCGCTCGATCCCAACTTCTTCGGCGCCGGCCGGTTCCTGACCGGCTCCGACGGGCGCTACAGGTTCATCACCATCCGCCCCGGCGAATACCCCTGGGCCAACCACGACAAAGCATTCCGCCCGGCCCATATCCACTTCTCCCTGTTCGGGCCGAGCTTCGTCACGCGTCTCGTCACCCAGATGTATTTCCCGGGCGACGCGCTGCTGCCACTCGATCCAATCTTCCTGAGCGTCCCCGATGAGGCCGCGCGCGACCGCCTGGTGTCGCGCTACTCGGTCGAGCACACCGTCCACGAATGGGCGCTCGGCTACGCGTTCGACATCGTGCTGCGCGGGCGCAACGCCACGCCCCGGAGCGTCGAGCCATGAGCGAGCGCAAGTCCGTGCAGACCCCCGGCCAGACCATCGGCCCGTACTTCGCCTATTGCCTGACGCCGGAGTCCTATGGCCGCAAGGGCATCGCCGGCAACGTGCTGGCCACGCCGGAAACCGAAGGCGAGCGCATCCGCATCACCGGTCGGCTGCTCGACGGCGACGGCAAGCCCATGGACGATGCCCTGATCGAGCTGTGGCAGGCCAACGCCGCCGGGCGCTACCGCCATCCCGCCGACGCGCGCGGCGAGGTGGCGCTCGATCCCGCGTTCACCGGCTTCGGCCGCTGCCGGACCGACGCGGACGGCCGCTTCATCTTCGATACCGTGAAGCCGGGCCGGGTGCCGGGGCAGGGCAACCGCCTGCAGGCGCCCCACATCAGCATCGTCATCCAGTCGCGCGGCATGCTGTCCCACGCCTGCGGGCGCATGTACTTCTCCGACGAATCCGCCGCCAACGACGAAGACCCGGTGCTGGCGCTGGTGCCGAAGGAGCGTCGGGGCACGCTGATTGCCGCGCGCGAGGACACGCCCGGCGGCGCGGTCTATCGTCTCGACATCCATATGCAGGGCGAGAACGAGACCGTGTTCTTCGACGCGTGAGGTTGGGCGACGCTGGATAAATAATGTTCGTCACCCCCGCGAAAGCGGGGGTCCATTTCGTCAATTATTGGATTCCCGCTTGCGCGGGAATGACGACCCGGGTTCGATGGGGCCTAACAGGCCAAGCGAGGGGACAGGGCAACATGACCGGCGACGGTCTCTTCGATCACATCTTCTCCGGGCCCGACATGGCCGAGGTGTTCACCGACCGCGCCCATGTCCAGGGGATGCTCGACTTCGAGGCCGCGCTCGCCCGCGCCGAGGCCGCCTGCGGCGTGATCCCGCAAGCCGCCGCCGCCACCATTGCCGGGCTGTGCGAGGCCGAGCGCATCGACCTTGCCGCGCTCGGCCACAAGGCGCGCGACGCCGGCAACACCTTCATCCCGCTCCAGGGCCAGCTCGTGTCCCTGGTCGCCGCCGTCGACAAGGACGCCGCCGGCTTCGTCCACTGGGGCGCCACCAGCCAGGATGCCATGGACACCGGCCTCGTGCTGCAACTGCGCCGCGCGCTCGATCTGGTGGAGCGCGACCTCGCGCGCCTCGCAAAAGGACTTGCGGCACTTGCGAAGACGCATCGCGACACGGTCATGGCCGGGCGCACCTGGATGCAGCAGGCGCTGCCGGTCACCTTCGGCCTCAAGGTGGCGGGCTGGCTCGACGCGGTCACGCGCCACCGCCTGCGCCTGGGCGAGATTCGCCCGCGTGCCCTTGCGCTCCAGTTCGGCGGCGCGGCCGGCACGCTGGCATCCCTCGGCGAGAAGGGCCCGGCGGTGGCAGATGCGCTCGCCAAGGAGCTTTCCCTCGCGCTGCCCGACGTGCCGTGGCACGGGGCGCGCGACCGGGTGGTGGAGGCAGGGCTGTTCGCGGCGCTCGTCACCGGCTCGCTCGGCAAGATCGCGCGCGACGTGGCGCTGCTCGCCCAGACCGAGATCGGCGAGGTGGCCGAGCCCGCGGGCGAGGGGCGCGGCGGCTCGTCGGCCATGCCGCACAAGCGCAACCCGGTCTCGTGCGCGGCCATGCTCGCCGCCGCCGCGCGCGCGCCCGGCCTCGCCGCGACCCTGCTCGCCGCCATGCCCCAGGAGAACGAGCGCGGCCTCGGCGGCTGGCACGCGGAATGGGAGGCGGTGCCCGAGCTGTTCCGGCTCGGCGCCGGCGCGCTCGCGCAGGCAATCACGCTCGCCGAGGGGCTCGAGGTGTTTCCCGAGCGCATGGCTGCCAACCTCGCGCTGACGCAAGGGCAGGTGATGGCGGAATCGGTCAAGATGGCGCTCGCCGCGAAGACCGGGCAGGCTACGGCCCATGCCGCCGTCGGGCGCGCCTCGAAGGCGGCCGCCAGGGACGGAGCGCCGCTGCGCGACGCTCTGCTGGCCGACAAGGAAATTTCCGGGGCGTTGAGTGTGAAGGAGATCGACGCAGCGCTCGATCCCAAATCCTATCTCGGCGCGGCGCAAACTTTCATCGACCGCGCGCTCGCCGCTCACGCGAAGCTGTAGCCGCCCCTTGGGGCGTGGAGGACGATATGGATGAACGCGACCGTCACAAGCAGGGCATGGCCACGCGCCGCTCGGTGCTGGGCGACGCCCACGTGGAGCGCGCCGAGAAGGGCAAGGACGATTTCAACGGCGACTTCCAGGACTTCATCACGCGCTACGCCTGGGGCGAGATATGGACGCGCCCGGGCCTCGACAAGAAGACCCGCAGCCTCATGACCATTGTCATGCTGGTGGCGCTCAACCGCGAATCCGAGCTCTCCATGCACCTGCGCGCCGCCGCCAACACCGGCGTCACCCGCGACGAGATCAAGGAAGCCCTGATGCAGGCCGCGCTCTACTGCGGCCTGCCCGCCGCCAACTCGGCGTTCCACCTCGCCAAGGAGGTGTTCGACACCACCCAGGAATGGCGCGGGAAGAAGGGGTGAGTTCTGTTTAGTTCAGTGGCTGATTGCGTGGTGTCCGAAAAAATGGGAGGACAATCTTGCCGTCTGAAATCTCTAGCCGCGTTTGATAGCCAACTAGACTTAGTCGAACAACTCATTGGAATACATGGAAGAGTGCAGATTGGGCCTGGTCGCCGGCACCGGCAAGACGCAATCCACCGCGCTGGTGTTGTGATGACAGTTGCAGCTTGGCAAGCTTACGTAGAAAAAATTCTGATGGAAGCACTAAATGCGATCGCCGCGGACATCAATAATCCAGCAGCACCAGCACCCAATTGGGCTAAACACACTTTTAAAATGCGGTATGCGGCACTGTCGAACGGAATAAAAAGATTCAACACTCCAGATGACGTACACGTCCGAGATTTATTTGTTGAAGCGTTGGACTTTAACCCATGGAACTGTTGGGAATGGCGGGGGCGTAGGCGCCAGTGGGATTTCGGCAGAAGTAAGAAGCCGTACGAACGCGTGGGTTCTGGTGCGTCATTCCGTCGCCCACGGCTTTCCTCTCCCTCAAAATATCCCTTGGCTAACTGACAATAATGGCCGAGCCCGACTAAATCTCAACCTCCTCATAGAGTGTCGTCGTCATTTTACCCATTTAGTGACGAAAACAGACGCAGCATTCTCGGCACATCTTGTTAATTGTCATGGACTGCAGGCGCCTTGGTAATTGAACTATTGTGTGTAACTAAGCGCTAGTGCCTCCAACCTCTTAGCTATTCACCCTACTTCCCCCCTCTGCCCCCTGACGCCCCGCGCGCGGCGATCTCGGCGTAGCCGGGCAGCACGCGGGCGTCGATCAGGTAGCGTCCGCCGCCGTTGACGGCCGTGCGCCCGCGCGCGAGCGCGGCGGTCAGCTCCTTGGTCGTCGCCACCTGTTCGGCGGTGAAGCCCTGGGCCTCGGCCATCTTGCAGAGGTCGACCGCGGGCTTGTCGATCTGCTGGCCGATCCACTTGTTCTGCTTGGGCCGGTCGCGGTCGAGGGCGACGCGCTCCTGATGGCCCTCGTCGTTGAAGTAGGAGCGGTTGTTGGCGATCACCATCATCATCGGCAGCCCGACGTGGGACGCGGTCCACAGCGCCGACACGCCCATCAGGAAATCGCCGTCGCCGATCACAGAGAGCGCCATGCGCTCGGAATCGCGCAGGGCCAGCGCCGCGCCGACCGCGTGGCCGGGCCCGGTGCCGACCGCGCCGCCCTGGTCGTTGCCGAGGAAGTCGAGCGGGTGGGCGAAGCGACACGCCTCGCCCGGGAAGCCGAGCGGCGTGCGCGCGAGCGTCGCCTTGTTGGCGCGCGCGAAGGCGGCGACGGTGAGCGCGAGGTCGAGGGGCGCGAGCGGCCCGGAGGCCGAGGCCTTGAGCTTGCCCGCGGGGCCCTTGGTCCAGTGGGTGAGCCTGCGCACGGACGCCGGCAGCGGCGCCTTCTTCTTCGCCGCCGGGTCCATGACGTCGAGTAGTTGCGCGACGAAGGTGTCGGGATCGGCGAGGATCGGCACGTCGACCGCGGGCAGGGCCTGGTGGTCGGCGCTCCAGCCGTTGTGGATGTAGGGATCGAGCGAGCACGAGACGATGCGGGCATCGACCGGATGCTGGGTCTGCGCCGTGCCGAACACGTGGCGCAGGGTGCCGGCAAGGTCGAGCCAGTCGAAGTTGACGATCACGTCGGCCTGCTTCATCAGCGCGGCCACCGGCGCACCGACCCGGAACGAGGGCGCGGCAACGTGGTTGGGGTGCTCGGTCGGGAACGCTGCCGCGTTGTGCTGGTCGGTGATGACCACGGCACCGAGCGCCTCGGCGAGGCGCACGCGCCGGGCCCAGTCGTCCTCGCGGCGCGATACGCGGCCCATCATGAACAGCGGGAAGCGCGCCTTGCGCACGAGCTTCAGCGTTTCCGCGACGGCCTCGGCGGGGGCCGGCGGTGGCGGCGCGGCGCGGAAGCGCGCCGGATCGGGGAAGGCGACCTCGCCCTCGACCGGCGCTTCCTGCAGGTCGGCGTCGAGGCAGATGTAGACCGGGCCATAGGGCTTGGTGGTGGCGAGCTGGTTCGCGCGCAGGATCGATTCCACGGTGGCCTGGGGCGATGCGGGCTGGTCGTCGAACTTGACGAACGGGCGGATCATGCCGCCCTGGTCCTTGGCGGTGTGGATCCAGTCGATCCACGGGCGGCGCTTGTCGGCGTCCACCGGCCCGGTCGCGCCGAACACGATCACCGGCGTGCGCCCGCACCAGGAATTGAAGATCGGCATGATGCCGTGCATCAGCCCGACGTTGGAGTGGAGCGCGACCGCCATCGGCTTTTCGGTCACGCGCGCGTAGCCGTCGGCGATGGCGACCGCGTGCTCCTCGTGCAGGCACACCATCATCTGCGGGTTGGCGTTGCCGAGGTAGTTGACGATGGAATCGTGCAGCCCGCGGTAGCTGGCACCCGGCACCAGGGCGATGTACCTGAGGTCGAGCCGGCGGATCGCCTCCGCCGCCACGTCCGAGCCCCAGCCCATGCGCCGGTTGCCGAGGCCCTCGGGCCGGTCGATTTGCGGGAAGGCGGCGCCGTCGGCGGGCGCCTTGCGGCGGGTCGCGGTGGCGGTCTTGCGGGGCTTGCCGGCCATGAAAACTCTCCCTGTCTATGTCTCTTGTCGCTTCCCTGAGCCCGCGTAACATAGCGGCCCGGAGGGCGCCGACAAAGTCCGGATAACGAAGCTGTCATGATCCGGCGTGTCCGGTCCATCCGCTTCTTCGCGGTGGTCATGGTATGGTCGTAACAGATGCATGCTGGCCCCACGTGGACGCTTGGAAAGGGGGAGAAAGGCGCGATGAAAACGCCCGTTACAGTCAGAGCCATTGTTCCATTTCTGGCCGCGCTGATGCTGCTCCAGGTGGTTTCGCCCGGGCGCGCCGCCGATGTTCCCATGATCGACGCCCACAGCCAGGTCGACAGCGATGTCACCATGGAAACCGTGCTGTCGGTCCTCGACCAGGCCGGCATCTCGCACGTCATCCTGTCGAGCCTTCACGGGAACCAGAAGGTGCGTGAGATCGTCGCCACGGCGAAAGGCCATTCCGCCAGGATCACGCCTTCCATCGGACTGAAATCGTCGCGGTTCCGGGAGGGCGAGGCCAAGGCAGTGGGGCGTATCCGTCGCATGGGCACCCGCCCCGCGTTCGGCGCTCTCTCGGAAGCGATGGTCCTGCACCAGCAGAAGGGGCGCCGGGCGCCGGAGATCGTTACCCGGCTCGACGGGCTGCAGGTCCGGACTGCTCTCGCGATCGCGCAGCAGCGGGGATGGCCGCTGGTGCTGCATATCGAGTTTGGCTTCGCCAGGGCAACCGGACGGTACCAAAGCTACATGGAGGACCTCGAACGGTTCGCGGCGGCCCATCGCGACCTTGCCGTCGCGCTGACCCACATGGGGCAGCTTGGCCCCGACGAAGTGGGGAAACTGATCGAAAGCCATCCCAACATCTATTTCCTGACCTCCCATGCCAACAGCGTGTGGATCGCGGATCGGGGAACCGACCTGCCGTGGTCCAATCTGTTCGACGGGAACGTGCTCGCCTCAGCCTGGAAGACCCTGATCGTGAGTCATCCGGATCGCTTCATCCTGGCCTTCGACAACGTGTACAACGATGACTGGAGCGACCATTACGTGCGGCAGGCGAAGCTCTGGAAGGCCGCGCTGCGAAGCCTGCCCGACGATGTCGCCCATGCCGTTGCCCACGGCAACGCCGAAAGACTCTGGCACCTGCCCGAGACAATCCCCGTATCGGCAGCGTCGTCGCGTTAATTCGCTACTTCTTCTCCGCCTTGCGCGCCTCGATCTGGCGCGCGACCGATTGCGGTGTCGGCAGGACGATGTCGAATTCCAGGTTGAGCGCGCCCGGCTCCATGCCCGGCTCCGGCGCGACCTTGCGCGCCATCACGCGGCCGTCCTGCTTGAGGCGGCGGTGGCGGGCGAGCAGCTCGTCCTGATCGTTCGTTTCCTCGTCGGGGAAATACATCTGGGTGATCAGCCGGTCGTGGGGCGTGGTCACCTGGAAGTGGACATGGGGCGGGCGCCACCAGCCGGGCGTCGAGGTCGGGTAGGGGCCGGGCTTGGTGGAGCGCAGGCGGTAGCGGCCATCGTTATCCGTGGTGATCTTTGCCCAGCCCGAGAAGCTGGGATCGAGCGGCGCCGGGTTGAGGTCGCACGGATGCGGGTAGCGGCCGTGCGGATCGGCGTGCCACAGCTCGACCTCGGCGCCGGCTACCGGCGCGCCGGTCAGGTCCTTGACCTGGCCGTGCAGGTAGATGATCTGCCCGTCCACGTCCTTGCCGGTGTGCGCGGAGTGGACGAGATCGTTGCCGCGCGCGTCGGGCTTGCCGACCGGATACATCGGGCCCAGCTCCTCGCTCGGGGTGCGCGGCAGAAACTTCGCTTCCTGCGCCAGCTTCTGCTTCTGGCGTTCCGCCGATACGGATTCGGTCATGTCAGACTCCCGCCTAGATGAAATGGTCGCTCGCGTTGGAGAAGATGCGCTGGTAGGCCTCGCCGTACTTCATGTCGCGGCCCGAGTTGCGCTTGCCCTGGACGCCGCGGTTGAGCGCGACGCGGGTGTAGTAGTCCCACAGGTACTCCTGCGCCGCCATCACCTCGAACGCCTTGCGCTTCTGCTCCCACACCTCGGTGATGTCGAGGATGAACTGGGGCTTCCAGTTGCACTGCTCGGTCTGGTGCGGCTCGAACAGGTAGACCGGCGGCGCGCCGATCACCTTGACCTCGGGCTTGTAGCCGTGGGCCTGGGCGATCACGCGCGCCTCCTGCGTGACGTGGGCGGCGAGGGGATGGTCGAAGTTGTAGGGGTCCTCCAGCGCGTGGGTCAGCACGAACTCGGGCCGCAGCTCGCGGAACGTGTCGGCGAGCCGGTAGATCGCCTCGTCGGGTACGCGCAGGGGATAGTCGCCGAGGTCGTAGAACTCGGGCTCGCCGCCCAGGATCGCGGCGGCGCGCTCGGCCTCGTCGCGCCGGCCCGCCTTGACCTTCGCCATGTCGCGCTCGCCCGACTGCCACACCTTGGCCGATTCGCCGCGCTCGCCGTAGGACAGGCACACGATGCGCACGCGGTAGCCGCGCCTCGCGTAGAGCGCGATCGCGCCGCCCGCGCGCCACACGAAATCGGCGGCATGGGCGGAAACCACCAGCGCCGTCTTGCTGTTTTGCTCACTCATACGGAACGCTCCCCCCGATGACGGTTCGTTGTTATTCGGCGGCCTGCCGCGCGCGGCCCGCGCGCCCGTCCCACACGTCGGCGGGGACGAGGGCGTAACCTTCCATCAGGCGGCGGCAGGTGCGCAACAGCGCGGCGCGCCGTACCACAGGCGCATTGGCGCCGGCTTCCAGCTCGAGCCCGACCGTGACCTCGCCGGTGGGATGCTCGATCGACATCAGCTTGCTGTCGCCTTCCGGCGCGCGCGCGATGCCGTCGGCCACCGATCCCGGCAGCGCACAGGCGGTGGCGATGGTGACGGCGGCAAGCACGCCGATGGTCGAATGGCACACGTGCGGGATGAAACAGCGCGTCATCACCGCGCCGCCCGACTGCGGCGGCGCGATCAGGCACATCTTGGGCACGACTTTTTCCGAGACGTCGCCGAGGTTCATCATGGGCCCGGCCCGGAACCGGATCTCCTCGAGCCGCGCCTTGAGCTCCGCGTCCTCGTCGAGGGCGGCGCGGTCCTCATAGCCGGTACGGCCGAGTGCGCGCGCGTCCATCACCACCACCGGCATGCCGTTGTCTATCAGCGTGCACGGCACACCCGCGATCTCGTCGATCACGTTGCCGGTCGGCAGCAGCGCGCCGCAGGCCGAGCCGGCGGTGTCGAGGAAGCTGATCATCACCGGCGCCGCGGTGCCGGGCACGCCATCGATGTGCGCCTCGCCGTCGTAAGCGACCGCGCCGCCGGGCGTCCGGATCGTGACCTCGCAGACGTTGGCGCTGTTGACCATGTGGATGCGCATGCGCGTCTCGGGGTCGCCCGCCGGGAACAGGCCCTGCTCGATGGCGAACGGGCCGACGCCCGCCAGCATGTTGCCGCAGTTGGGCGAGATGTCGACCACCGGCTCGTCCACCACCACCTGGGCGAACAGGTAGTCGATGTCGGCGTCGGGGCGCGACGCCGGCCCGACGATGGCGACCTTGGTGGTGAGCGGGTCGGCGCCGCCGAGCCCGTCGATCTGGCGCGGATCGGGCGAGCCCATCACGCGCAGCAGCACCCGGTCGCGCAGGGCCGCGTCGGCGGGCAGGTCGGCGGCGGCGAAATAGGCCCCCTTTGAGGTGCCGCCGCGCATGAGCACGCAGGGAATACGGGTCTGTGCGGTCATAATTTGAATTTTACCCCGAAACGCCCGGCTTTGCGCCACCCCCGAAAGGGGCGCTTTCGCGCCCGAAAATCGGGCTTTACCGCGGCCTTCCCGTGGATCAACCTGTTTTTCAGCAAAACAAGAAACACGCAGGGGAGGTATCCATGACCGAGGTTGCCGATATCGCGAAACTCATCGACGTCGTCGCCGACAAGGGCGAGGAGCGACGCAAGATCGTGCTGCGCGACGAGCACCTCGCGCTCGCGCGCATCATCTATGAGCCGGGCGAGGGCAACGAGTTCCACTGGCACGACGGCACCAGCCAGGCGCTGTTCGTGGTGGAGGGAGAGTTTACCGTGCGCACGCTCCATCCCGACGGCTCGATCACCGAGAAGAATATGGAAAAGGGCCAGTGCGCCCTGGTGGGCGACCGCGAGCGCGAGAGCTTCGTCAACAACGGCAAGACCCGCGCGGTGATCTACCAGGTGCTGCGCCCGGGCGTGAAGGTGATGCGCGATTGACCGCGTATGCTTGCGTCGCCTTCCAACCTGTGAAATGATTTTCAAATAACAGAACGGCGTTGCGCGCGCCGCGTTTCGACGCGACGCGCTTCTGCGTCACACGACAGGGACAGGACATGGACGGGGACGCGCCCGCGCTCGCGGGCAAGGTGGCGTTGGTGACCGGCGGCAGCCGGGGCATGGGACGGGAAATGGCGGTGGCCTTCGTCGCGGCGGGGGCCAAGGGCGTGTGCATTACCGCCGCCGCCGCGTCCGACGAGAGCCGCGCCGAGATCGAGGCCGAATTCGCCGAAACCATCCGCCGCGCCGAAGCTGTCGGCGGCAAGGGGCGCATCATCGCCGCCCATGCCGACGTGTGCAGCTGGGCCGACTGCCAGGCCGCCGTCACGCGCACGGTGGCGGCATTCGGCGGCCTCGACATCCTGATCAACAATGCCGGCAAGAGTCCGCGCTATCACGGCGCGCGCGGCATCCCGTTCTGGCAGACCGAGCCCGACGGCTTCGCCCTGGTGATCGAAACCAACGTGGTCGGGCCCTACAACATGGCGCGCGCCGCGGTGCCGGAGATGCTGAAGCGCGGCTGGGGGCGCATCGTCAACATTTCCAAGGGTTACGACGCGATGCACGAGGCCCATACCGGGGCCTACGGCCCGTCCAAGGCGGCGGTCGAGACCGAGAGCCTGAGCTGGGCCGAGGAGCTCGCCGGCAGCGGCGTCACGGTCAACACCGTCGCGCCGGGCGGCGCGGTCGCGACCAAGTTCGGCCGCGGCGACGCCAACACCACCCGAGGCATGCCGCCGACGGTGGTGGTGCCGTGCATGGTATGGCTTGCCTCGCCCGCCTCCGGCGGCTTCACGGGCTGCCGCTTCGACGCCGCGCGCTGGGATGCGGCGCTGCCCGGTGAGGTGGCCGCGCTCGCGTGCCGCGAGGCGGCGCTGTTCCCGAGGCCGGCCAAGGACACCAGGCTCGATCTCACGTGGCAGGTACCGGGGCGGGCGCCGGGAGAGAGCACCTAGGCGACTATCGGAATCACCTTCCAACCGACACGTGACGCACGCCCTCGCCGGAACAGGGCGAAAAAAGCCGCTGAAAGGGGAGCACATGTACGACTGGCACAGCATCGTGGAGGGATTTGCCGGAATCCTGCAGTGGAAACCGCTGATCCTGATGACCGGCGCGGTGATCCTGTCGAGCATCTTCGCGGCCCTGCCCGGGATCGGCTCTCATACCCTGCTGGCGATGGCGATTCCGTTCGCGATGACGCTCAAGCCCTACGAGTGCATCGCCCTGCTGCTCGGCATCAACGCCATCTCCAACACGGCGAACTCGTTTCCTTCGATCCTGATCGCCATTCCCGGCGGAGCGGGGTCCCAGGCGACCATCGTCGACGGTAATCCCATGGCCAAGAAGGGCGAGGCCAACCGTGCCTTCGGCGCGGCTTACATGTCGTCGCTGCTGGGCGGGCTGATCGGCGGCGTGGTGTTCATGCTGGCGCTGCCGCTGGTGACGCCGCTCGTTCTGTTGCTGGGCTCGCCCGAGCTGATGATGCTGGTGCTGTGGGGCATGTCCTCGGTGGCGATCCTGTCCGGCACCACGCCGGTCAAGGGCCTGATGGCAGCGGCGCTGGGCCTCGGCATCTCGCTGATCGGCACAGAGCACCGGACCGGCATCGAGCGCTTCACCTTCGGCGACTACTACCTATGGGACGGCATCCACATCGCCATCGTCGGCCTCGGCATGTTCGGCGTTCCCGAGCTGATCGATCTCGCGGTGCGCCGATCCGCCATCTCCCAGACCGGAGAGCTCGGCAGCGGCCTGTGGCAGGGCGTCAAGGACACCTTCAAGAACTGGTGGCTGGTGATCCGCTGCGCGATGGTCGGCATCTGGGTCGGCATCCTGCCCGGCCTCGGCTCCTCGGTCGCGGACTGGTTCGCCTATGCCCACGCGGTGCAGACCGAGAAGAACACCGAAAACTTCGGCAAGGGCGACGTGCGCGGCGTGATCGCGCCGGAAAGCTCGAACAACGCCAAGGAAGGCGGCGCGCTGATCCCGACCATGTTCTTCGGCATCCCGGGATCGAGCTCGATGGCGCTGATCCTGGTCGCGTTCGGTGCGATCGGCATCGCGCCGGGCGAACCCATGATCACCCAGAACAAGCACCTGATCTTCGCGATGATCGCCGTGCTGGTGTTCGCCAACGTCATGGCGACGGTGCTCTCCATGGGCCTGGCCAACACCTTCGCCAAGGTGTCGATCATGCCGTTCTACATCGTCGTGCCGATGACGTTGATCTTCACCATTGCCGCGGCCTACGGCATCCATTTCACCTACGCCGATCTGGTGGCGCTGATCGGCATGTCGTTCGTCGGCTTCTTCATGCGGCGCTACGGCTGGCCGCGCCCGCCGGTGCTGGTGGCGGTGGTGCTGGGCCCCCAGCTCGAGACCTACCTGTGGCTGAGCGTGGACCGCTACGGGCTGCACTGGATGATGTTCCCGGGCGTGATGGCGATCGGCCTGATCATCCTGGCGACCGTGTTCTGGCCGATGTGGAAGCACCGCAAGCGCCAGAAGGTGACCATGGACTACTATCTCGACGAGGACCGCCCGAAGATGCAGTCGAAGGGCGGTATGGTGTTCACGCTGCTGTTCCTCGGCGTGATGGTCTACGGCGCGGTGTCGGCGCTCAAGTGGCCGCCGCGCGCGTCCCTCGACGTCTATTTCGTGTGCGGCATAGGCATCCTGCTCGCCGTGCTGCAGCTTTCCCTCGACGCCGTGCGCTATCTGCGCGACCCCGGCGCCGCGGTGGCGCCGGTCACCAGCGGCAAGGTCACGCGCTACTACTTCGAGGCTGCCGGCTGGATCGCCGGGATCCTGGCCCTCATCGTGCTGGTCGGGTTTCATGTCGCCTTCCTGGTCGTGCCGATCGCCTACGCGCGCATCTACGGCGCAGGCTGGCGGACCGCCATCACCCTTGGTGTACTGGCGGAGGGGGTGCTGATCGGCCTGTTCGACACGATCATCAACGTGGTGTGGCCGGTACCGCTGCTGGTGCCCGATATTTATGTCTGGGTGGATTCTCTTTTCTGACAATCGATGTAATGGCTCGGAAAATCCCGCGATTTTCCTCCGTGTGTGTTGTGATTCAGTCTGATTTACTTGATGATGATATGAACAGGACGCCGGAACGTGATGCAGGGAGCCGGCCTCGGGACGAACAAAGAAGCCCGGCCAGAATCGAAACAAGGTTCCCAACGATATTGCGTCGTTTCCGGCATGGCGACTGGGAGATGACGATGACACGCAACTTCACGACCCTCATCCTCGGTATCCTCGGTGGGCTCGCGATCGTCGGCGCGGGCGTGCTCCAGGCCTCCGGTGCCGCCGCCGCGGACGTCACGTTCAAGGGCAGGCGCATCGATGCCATCATCGGTTCCTCGCCGGGCGGCGGGACCGACGGCACCACGCGGCTGGTGGGGCGCTACCTCGAGAAATACCTGCCGGGCAAGCCGACCATCGTCTACCGCAACATGCCGGCGGGACACGGCATCCAGGCTCTCAAGTACTTCTCGAAGGTGGCGAAGAAGGACGGCACCGCCTGGATCGGCGGGTCGAGCTCTTATGTCGACGCCAACAACCTGCGCAAGGCTGTGGTGGATTACGATCCGCGCACGTTCCTTTACATCGGCGGCGTCGCCCGCGGCGGCTCCGTCGTGACGGTCCGCAAGAACAAGATCGCGAACATCACCAATAAGTCGCTTCCGCCCACCGTGATCGGCGAGGTCGACGGCTCCCGGAGCTGGGGCCAGATGATGCTGTGGGGCAAGGACGCGCTCGGCTGGAACATCAAGTTCGTGATCGGCTATCCCGGCGCGCCGGCCCTCGTGCTGGCGGCGCGGCGCGGCGAGGTGGACGGCTTCGGCACCTCGACCATCGCCCTGCTCAGAAGCATGGCCAAGACCGACAAGTTCGATCCCTACGTCCAGATCGGCGAGGCCAGCGGCGGTAAGGTCGTGCCGCGCGAATCGTTCTCGAACGTTGCGGTGATGGCCAAGCTGATGGAAGGCAAGCTGTCGGGCGACGGCAAGGAAGCCTTCACCTACTGGACCAAGGCCAACCAGATCGACAAGTGGTACGCGCTGCCGCCGGGCACGTCCAAGGACGTGGTCGAGGCCTATCGCGCGGCCTACACCAAGGCGACCAAGGATCCCGAGTTCCGCAAGTTCGGCGAACATCAGTTCAGCGAGGACTTCACCACCCAGACGGCGGACGATGTGTTCGACCTGGTCAATTCGACCGCCTATCCCAAGGCCTCGATCTTCACCTACATGCACGACATGGCGGTGCGCAACGGCCTGCCGGGCGAGCCCCTGTCCGAGGAAGAGCTGGCCAAGCTGGCAGCCGAGAAAGGCGGCATCAAGACTGTTTCGACGCAGCTCGACAAGATCGAAAACGGCGGCCGCGAGCTGCACTTCAAGGTCAAGGGCGCGGCCCAGAAGGTCAAGATTTCGGGCCACCGCACCAAGATCATGGTCAAGGGCCAGGAAGCCAAGCGCAGCAAGCTCAAGGTCGGCATGGCCTGCGAGATCGCCTACATGGGCAACGGCGGCGAGGCGACAGAGGTCAAGTGCAAGTGACGTGAAGAAAAGAAATCACAAGAGGAAACCCTGAAGGAGGACCGCGCATTGGATCACATTCACTTCCCCTACCGCTCGTCGAGCCATCTCGCGCTGATGCACGTCATCAGCGAGTCCGGGGCATGGGAACGCCAGGGACTCGACGTCGAGTTCGACAAGATCATCAGCCGTGGCGACGCCCATGAGCTGGTGCCCACGGGCAAGGTCGAGTTCGTGTCAGGCAACCACGTCTCGACTTACGCCGCGCGGGCGCGAGGCGACACCTGGGCCTATCTCGGCCAGACCGTCAGCCGCAACAACGTCAAGCTGGTGACCCGCAAGGACACCGGGATCGAGAAGATGGAGGACGTGCGCCACCGCAAGTTCGGCTCGCGCGGCCGCCATCCCGGCCTCAACACCTGGCTCTACCTGAAGCAGGCCGGGCTCAACCCCGACACCGACCAGGTCGAGATCGTCGAGGAGGTGCGCGTCGAACTGCCCGACGGCACCAAGCAGGTCAACCGCAAGAGCCTGATGGACATGCTCAAGGAAGGCGACGTGGACGCCTGCTTCATGACCCAGCCGCGGCTCGAGTTCGCCGATCGCGACGGTCTCAAGATCATCGACATCCCGGCCCAGCCGATGGTGTTCTTCATGACCATGTCGACGTCGATGAAGATGGTCAACGAGCATCCCGACATCGTCATGCGCAACCTCAAGGCGGTGCTGGAAGGGATCGCGTTCTTCAAGCAGAATCGCGACAAGACCGTCCAGATCCTGATGGAGAAGCACACCAAGGAAGGCAAGCTCGACCGCGAGACGGCGGAGATCCTCTACGACGACCTCGCCCCGGTGCTGGAGCCCCGCCTCTATCCGGGCCTCGACGCCATCTTCAACGTTTACCAGGAGGCCTTGAAGCAGGACGAGAAGAACGGCGATGCCGCGCGCATCCACCCGCTCGCGCTGTGGGACTTCCACTTCCTGCGCGAGATCGACGATTCCGGCTTCATCGCCAACCTCTACAAGGACAATCCCCAGATGCTGGAGGGCCACGGCGGCTGAGGCCGCCCTGGAGCATAGGGGGAAGAAAGGGCGGCCTCAGGGCCGCCCTTTTTTATGCGTTGAAAGGGGGCGAGGGGCCGCCGGCTACATGCGCGCGAGCAGGGCGGCCTCGTCCATGAACTCGCCCATGCGGCACTCGACGCCGTTCTTCCTGAGTTCGTCGAGGAACATGCGGTGGATGCGCGGGTCCTGGTCCTCGTATTCGATCTGGAAGCCGCCGTCCTCCTTCACCGAGACGTCGACGCCGAGCTTGAGCGCGCGCTTCTCGGCGCTGAACGGATAGCGGGTCGAGCCCATGGCGGTGGCGAAGTAGCGCGCCGGCACGGGGGCGGTGTTGAAGTGCTGGTGGAAGATCATGTCGGGCGGCGCGAACACTGAGCCGTGGGCCCAGTCGTAGCGGCGCATCTCGTCTTCGCCCTCGTACCAGAACAGCGAGTAGCCGTGGCCCGAGACGATGTGCACATGGAAGTCGGGCGGATGGCGGTGCGCCTTCTTGTAGGTGCCGACGCCCATCTCCGAGGTGTGGGTGTGGACCACCCCGTCGGCGAGGCAGAACTGGATATTGGACGAGCCCGCGCCGCGCGAGTTCCACTTGCGCAACTCGAACGCGGTGACGTCGGGGACGAAGTTGGTCTCCCACATCTGGCGGCCCTTCTGGGCGGGCACGAACTCGCCTTCGCCCGCGAACCAGCCGGGATCGCCCGTGCCCTCACGCTCGGGGAAGCGGCGCGCATTGCCGAAGATGAACTGCTCGCGGTGGAACAGGTTCATGGTCACCGGCATCGTGTTGGTGGAGGCGAGCCGCGCGGGCTCGCTGCCCGAGCCGTTGAACAACTGGTAGCGGGCGTTGAGCGGGATCGCGAACAGCGAGTTCGGCCCCCATTCGAAGCTGTGCTTCTGGCCGTCGTGGGTTTCGATCAGGGCGCTGCCGTGGCCCTCGATGACCAGGATCACCTCCTCGAACAGGTGCTGGATCGGCGCGCTCTTGGCGCCCGCCGGCAATTCGTAGAGGAAGATCGAGATGAAGTCGCCGCGGCCCTTGAGGTGCACGGCGGCGCCGTTCATGCCGAAGCGCGGCCACTTGTCCACCTTGAGCGTGTGCAGGTCGACGCAGAAGTCGTCGTGCACGGGGATGCCTTCCCCCTTGAGCCAGTTCTTGTAGGGGTCGAGCAGGTAACGCATCTCGGCGTTGGTCTTCTTGCCCTCGACGTAATCGATCATGTGCGGCTCCTTACTCGGCGGGCCCTTACTCGGCCGGAATTGTCTTGAGGATCGCATCCTCGTCGAAATACTTGCCCATACGCGACTGGACGCCGGTGCGCGCGATCTCGCGCAGCCACAGCGCATGGATGCGCGGGTCCTGGTCGGCGTATTCGATCTGGCGCCCGCCCTCCTTGATGGAGACGTCGGATCGGTTGTTCTCCGAGCCCGCGCGCCGCACCTGGATCACAGGGTAGCGCTTCGAGCCGAGCCCGACGGCGAGGTAGCGCGCCGGGTCCTGCGAGGTGTCGAAGTGCTGGTGGAACATCTGGTCCGGCGGCGCGTACAGCATGCCGTGGCGCCAGTCGACCCGGACGAAGTCCTTGTCGCCCTGGTACCACAGGAGCGAATAGCCCTCGCCGTGGACGATGAAGATGTGCAGCCCCGGCCCGTGACGGTGACCCTTTTTGTAGGTGCCGACCGGCATCTCGGAGGCGTGCGCGCCCATCACCCCGTCGGCGAGGATGAACTGCATGTTGCCCGAGCCCGCGCCGCGCGCCTCCCACGGCTTGAGCTCGAACGCCGACAGGTCGGGCACGAAGTTGGTGTCCCACAGCACGCGGCCGGGACGGATCGCGGTCATCTCGCCCTCGCCCGAGAACCAAGCGTCGTCGGCCGCCTCGCGCTCGCTGAACCATTCCTCGTTGCCGAACACGAAATCGGTGTTGTGGTAGAGGTTCAGCACCATGCCGGCGTTGT
This sequence comes from uncultured Alphaproteobacteria bacterium, assembly GCA_963732875.1. GTDB lineage: Bacteria > Pseudomonadota > Alphaproteobacteria > SMXQ01 > SMXQ01 > WHSO01. The sequence goes on from CAVTBD010000002.1 coordinate 160,969, forward strand.
TGGTCGACGCGAGCCGGGCGGGTTCGCTGCCCGAGCCGTTGAACAGGCGGTAGGGCGCGTTGAGCGGCAGCGCGAACAGGCTCTTGGGTCCCCATTCGAAGCTGTGGCTGCGCCCGTCGGCGGTCTCGACCTGGGTCGAGCCGTGGCCCGACAGCACGTAGTAGACATCCTCGTACAGGTGGCGCTGCACCGCGGTCGAGCCGCCGGGCTTGAGATCGAACAGGAAGGTCGAGCAGTAGCTGCCCCGCCCCTTGAGGTTGATGATCGCGCCGTCGCAGCCGAACCGTGCCCACGGCCTGGTTTCCGCCGCCAGCAGGTCGACGCCGAAATCCTCGATCACCGGCACGCCTTCGCCGTCGGCCCATTCCAGGTAGGGGTCCACCAGGACGCGGTCGCGCCGGTACTTCTCCAGGTCTTCGGGGGTGAGCTTCGACATGTGGTCTCCCTGGGTCGCGGACCGCTCAGTCGGCGGCGGCCGTGATCTCGTCTTCGTTGAAATACTTGCCCATGCGCGACCGGACGCCGTGCCTGGCGAGCTCCCTGAGGAACATCGGGTGGATGCGTGGGTCCTGGTCCTGATACTCGATCTGCCAGCCGCCTTCCTTGGCGTTCTTGAGGGCGTCCGACTTGCGCGCGCGCTTCTGGGCGGTGATGGGGTAACGGTGCGAGCCGAGCGAGATCGCGAGATAGCGCGCCGGTTCGGTCGCGGTGTTGAAATGCTGGTGGTACATCTGGTCGGGCGGCGTGAACACCCAGCCGTGGCGCCATTCATGGCGGATGAAGTCCTGGTCGCCCTCGTTCCACAACAGGCTGAAGCCCTCGCCGGTGACGGCGAACACGTGGGCGCCCGGCCCGTGCTTGTGGCCCTTCTTGTAGGTGCCGACCGCCATTTCGGAAGAATGGGCGTGCATGGCGCTGTCGGCGAGGATCAGCTTGAGGTTCTTGGAGCCGGCGCCGCGCGCCTCCCATTCCTTGAGGGCGAAGGCGGCGAGGTCGGGGATGAAGTTGGTCTCCCACATGTGCGAGCCGGGCTTGACCTCGATCATCTCGCCGTCGCCGCCGTACCACGTCTCGGGGCCGATGCGGTCGGCGAAGTCGTAGGGGCAGCCGAAGATGAAGCCTTCGTTGTGGAACACGTTCATCATCAGCGGCAGGTTGTTGCCGGACGCCAGCCGCGCCGGCTCGCGCCCGGAGCCGTTGTAGAGCCGGTATTCGCAGTTGAGCGGCGGCGCGAACACCGAGCGCGGGCCCCATTCGAAGCTGTGCTCGCGCCCGTCGGGGAGTTTCAGCATGGTCGAGCCGTGGCCCGAGAGCACGTAGAACACCTCGTCGTAGAGGTGGTGCATGGGCGCGCTGGTGGCGCCCGGCGGCAGTTCCAGGCACTGGACCGCGACGAAGTCGCCGCGCCCGACCAGGTGGGCAAAGGCGCCGCGGACGCCGAAGCGGTCCCACGGCGCCGTCTCCATGGCGAGGAGATCGATGGCGAAGTCCTCCACCACCGGCACGCCTTCGCCTCTCGCGAAGTCGAGATAGGGGTCGAGCAGGAACTTTTTGCCGCGGTCGCCTTCCAGGCTCATCGGACGATCCCGGCGGCCTAGTTCTTCGGTCCCGGAATCTGCTCCATCAGGCCGCACAGCACGCCCTTCCAGGCGCGGTCGAGCGCCCAGCTCTCGGTGAGGCCCTCCAGCACGAGGTCGAGCTTGCCCGGCGTATCGCAATGGCGCTCCACCACTTTGTGCAGGAGGCTCGCGTGTTCGACGTCCACCTCGGCGTGCTCGGCGGCGTTGACCTGCTTCTTGAACGGGATGCCGAGCTCCTTCTCCTGCTTCTTGCCCCAGCGATACGACATGCCGCCTTCCTTGACCCATTGGGACGAGTTGGACACCTCGAGCGCGACGCAGGAGGCGAACGACTTGAGCCACGGGCTGTCCTTGGCGAGATGGATCCAGGCGTAGATACAGGTCAGCGTCTCGTCGGCCGGCTTCTCGTTCTCGAAGTCGGCGCGGGTGAGATGGATGGTCGCGGCCTGGCGCACCTGCAGCGAGTAGTGGTCTTCGACGCCGCGGTTCTCGTTGCCCTGGAGCTCGTCGAGCTCGTGGTCCCAGATCATCGCCTTGACGTCCATCGGCGCGAGGCCCTGGGCGAAGCCCCAGCAGTCGCGCCGGTTGAGGTTCCAGAACCCCTTCTGCAGCACGTAGCACTGGGCGCGCTTCTCGTTGATGGGCAGGGACAGGATGCGCTGGTACTGGCGCGATTCGAACTGGGCGTTCGCGAGCCCGCGGACCTCGTTGTAGAAGTCCTGCTTGAGCCGGTTCATGTCGAGTGCGGTGGCCATGGGTTCCTCCTTGTGGATCTCTCTATCTCAGGCCGCTGCCGGCGCCGGGTCGATGCGGTGGAGGCCGAGGGCCTCCAGCGCCGGTGCGTCGGTCACGGAAAACAGGAGCGCGTCCTCGTCATGGGACGCATTGAAATGGGCGTGGGATTCCCAGGCGGGCACCACGAACACGTCGCGCGCGCCCCAGTCCAGGGTGCGGCCGCCGACCTGGCTGCGCCCGGCGCCCCGGATCACGAGATAGACCGTGCTCGACGAGTGGCGGTGGGGCGCGCCCGCGAAGCCGGGCGGCAGCGACGTGGCGGCGGCGCCGATGGTGCGCAGCACCGCGCCGCCGGTCTCGGCATGGAGATAGGGCAGGGTGCGCCCGTCGTGGGCGGAGACCGCGCCCTCGGGCACGGCGGCGAGGCGTTCGCTCATGTCGGCCCACGGATAGTGGAGCGCGCCCGCAGGCAGGTTGCGCGCCGGCTGGCGGTCTTCGCCAAAGTTCTCGAACACGGTCTGATTGAGCGCGGAGACGAGCGGCCCGTCGAGCACGTCGAACCACAGCGCGCGACCCTTGGCGCCGTTGTGGTGGTCGTGCCAGTGCCAGTTGGGCGTCAGCACGAGGTCGTTGTCGGCCATCGGGCAGGGCGCGCCGTCGACCACCGTGTGCAGGTCCGGGTGGCCCTCGATCACGAAGCGCAGTGCCGAGATGGTGTGGCGGTGGGCCCAGGCGAGCTCGCCCGGCTTGATCAGCTGGATGCCGGTATTCATGGTGTGGGTGGTCGAGCGCGGCAGGCCGGGGGCGTTGAAGATCAGCGAGCGGCGCGCGGTGAAGCTCTCGGGGATGGCGTCGCAGGCATCCGCCAGGAACGCTTCGGTCTCAGCCCATTTCCACACGTGGGGCTCGCCGCGCGGCGCGGTCTGCCACACCTCGCCCTGCCAGGCGCCGCCTTGGCCCTTGTCGCGGGCCTCGTCGGAGGCCCACTGGCCGCGCATGTGCGCCGCCGCGAGGCGGGCATTGAAGGCGTCCAGCGTGTCTCCCTTGGCGAACGACATGATCGAAAACCGCGCCTGAAGCGCCCCGTCCTTCCTGTTTGCGGTGGCCCGCGCCATCGCGGCTTCCCTCGGGAGGCCGGGCGCAGGCGATTGCGAAATTCGAAAAGCATCTCGCTTTTCCGGCATTATTTGACGAAAAGGACGGTCCCGCAAGGGGATGTACCCGTTCAAGCGGCCGGAAAAAGAGGATTGCCGGAGCATGTGCAATCGGGCGGCCGGCAGCGCGGCACGGTCCGGCACGCCCGGTCTCTGGCCCGTCCGCGTCCGGCCGTGCTAGCCTTAGAGAAAACCGAAACGAAGGGGAGCGCCCATGAGCCACAATCCGCCGACCATCCAGGACATCCTCGCTTCCGCCACGGCCAACGCCATGCCGCCGACGGAGCTCACCGAATCCGCCAGGATTCGCAACCGGTTCCAGGCGATCGCCAACATGCAGCGCGTGTTCGCGGTCAAGCCGGGCGAGCGCGTCGCGTTCCTGACCGATCCGCTCCTGGACCGCCGCGTGGTGGACGCCATCGCCGGCATCGCCCGGGCCAACGGCGCCACCTGCCGCGAGTTCATGTGGCATTCGACCCGCAACACCGAGATTCCGGCCGAGGCGCGGCCGCTGCTGGAAGACAGCGACTTCGTCGTGTCGTCGTGGTTCGCCTCCACCGGCTGCCCGTTCGCCAACAAGCTGCGCAAGGAGAAGGGCCAGCGCTGGATCAAGATCACCTTCTTCCGCAACCTCGACCTGCTGGACACGCCCCAGGCGCGCTTCCCGGTAGACATCGTGGGCGAGATCATCCGCGCGACCGCGCGCATGTACCCGCGCGGGCAGGCCTTCGACATGCGCTTCACCTGTCCGCGTGGCTCCGACCTGACCATCAAGTTCACGCCGCAGATGACCGAGAACCTGCTCGGCATTACGCGCTGGAAGGGTATCAACACCGGCGACGTGCCGGGCTGCTACGTCCACTACCTGCCGACCCACGGGCCCAACATCTACGCCAACACCGCCCACAAGCGCGAGCCCGGGGCGTTCGCAGAGATGGACGGCATCATCTACCCGCAGTGGGCGGTGGGCTTCCCGCGCCCATTCGAGGACAAGATCGGCATCGAGTTCAAGGACGACTTCATCGTCGCGATCCACGGCAAGAGCCGCGACGCCGACCACCTGCGCGAATACCTGATCGGCGGGCGGCTGCACGAACTCGGCTGCGGCTTCAACCCGAAGGCGCCGCGCTACCAGGTCTATCCCGCCGGCGCCAACTCGCCGGGCGCGCTTCATTTCGGCTGCAACGCCAAGAAGGAGAGCGCCTACCTCAAGCGCACCATCCCCAACTGGGAGGAGCCGCACATCCACATGGACTTCGTCAGCTTCGACATGACCGTGAAGGCGGGCAACACGACGCTGATCGATGACGGGTTCCTGAGCGCGCTGCGCGACGAGCAGGTGGTTGCGGCCGCCACGCGCTACGGCGATCCGGTGGAACTGCTGGAGTCGTTCGCGGACTAACGCGAGGTTTTCTTGGGGCATGACTGCCCCCTCACCCAGCTTCGGTAAGCTCGCGTACCGCTCGCCAACCCTTCACAACCCTCTCCCCCGTCACGCGAATGCGTGCTGCGCACGACGGGGGGAGAGGGAAGGGTGAGGGGGGACGACCTCGATTGATGCGAGCACGACAGAACACAACGGTATCGACGAAAACGGGCGGGACCATGATCCCGCCCGTTCCGATTCAGGACGCGACGGTCAGCCCTTGCAGGTGACGTGCTGGGCCGAGTCGCCGTCGCCCAGATACTTGATGTCGCAGGTCATTCCCGCCTTGATCGCCTTGCGCTTGGCCTTCTTGCCGTTGACCTTGATCTTGGTGCCCGACAGGTTGGCGCTGACGCTTTTGCCGGCGTCGCTGAAGAAGATGCTGCGCCCTTTCACGCGCTGGATCTTCGCACCCTTGACGTTCTTCCAGTTGAGCTTGGCTTCCTGGATGGACGACGGATTGACCTGGGTCGCCGCGTTGGCGCGGTCGATGATCGTCTTCGGAATCGCGAACAGCTTCTTGACGTGGTTCTGGACCTGCTCGCCGGTGATCGGCGACAGCGGCAGGTGCGCCTTCCTGGCGGTAGCCTGGAACTTGGGGTCCTTCATGGTCGCCGTGAAGGCCGCGCGCAGGGCCGCGACCTTGTCGGCGGGCGTGCCCGGCGGCGCCACGTAGGGACGGCCCATGTACTGGCGCGCCACCAGGAACTCGAGCACGGTCCGGTCCTGGGGCGTTTTGGCGAGGTCGAGCACCAGCGGCACGTCCTTGAGGTCGGCATTCTTCTCCATGCCGGTCTGCACCAGGATGTGGATCTTGCCGGCCTTGATCTCGGGCAGCACCTGGGTCTGCAGGCTGTCCCAGCCGATCCCGCACAAGCCGCCGACCTCGCCGCGCTCCATGGCGAGGAACACCGAGCTGCTGCTGGGATAGCCCTTGATGATCTTGAACTTGGTGCCGGTCAGGCTGTTCATGAAGGCGGCGACGAGCTGGGTGGACGAGCTCGCCGAGCCGGTCGCGCCGACCAGCAGCTGCTTGTGCATGGCGTCCTGGATCGTCTTGACGCCCGAAGAGTCGCTGCTGACGCAGGTGGAGGTGAGCTGGTTGGCGCTGCCGAGCCAGTTGAAATTGACCGACTTGAACTGGACCCTGGAGCCGAGCAGCTCGTCCACCACGATGGTGTTGTGGACGCCGGCGATCTCGATGCCGTCCTTGCGCGCCTTGTTGTACATGTAGCCGGCGAGCACGAGGCCCGAGGCGCCGGGCATGTTCTTGACGACGATGGCCGGATGGCCGGCGAGATGGTCGCCGAAGTGGCGCGCCACGGCCCGGGCGTAGCCGTCGTAGCCGCCGCCGGGGGCCGAGCCCACGAACAGGCTCATGGTCTTGCCCTTGTAGAAATCGCCGATGGTGTCGGCCCGGGCGGCGACGGGCGCGGTCACGACGGCGGCGGCGAGCGCCGGAACGAGGAGATGCCTGGGGTTCATGAAATCGTGCTCCCTGTCGGTTGGCTCCGGGCTGCGCCGGATTTTGGCGAAGTTTAACACAGGGCGGCCCCCCGGCAAGGCGGCGACGGGCGCGGGAAAGCGCGCCCCCGGTGTATCATTTACGCGCCCTCGAAGATTCCACTTGTTCTTGTTTCGTTCTTACGCTATAAGGGCGGTGTCGTATTCGATCGCCGGCTGTCCGGATCCTGCAGGACGGATAGCGGCCAAGGGTCCGACAGGCCGTCCGCCCCGTTGGGCGGGAGGCCCGTATCGGAGAGTGCGCGGGCGCTTCCCAGCCGGAGGGCTGCGACGTTTCTGCCTCCTCAGGTGCACCTCGGTAAACCGCGTAGCGTCGCAGCAAGGCGGGAGGAAGGCTTAAAAGATGTGGGCGGACTAAACGCTGAAATCCGAACGGGACACCCCGCGGCAGCTCCCCGTACCACCCCTTACCTCCCAGGGATTCCAGGCGCCAAGGTGGTGTTTCAGCGCCGAGGCCCGCGCATGTCCGAACCAGGATATGCAACGTTCCCCCATGCCGAAAAGCACCCTGCCAAAAAGATGGGCGCGCGCTATGAATGACATGGCGTGAACGCGGAGAGGGGAGAGCCATGCTGCCGGAGGCCGGACTGCTGATCATCATTTTCATCGTCGCCGGGCTGGCGGCCCTGTGGGCGCTCGAGATATCGCGGGCGACGGGCCGGGCCGTGGACGAGCTCGAGAAAATCAACGAGACGCTGACGGAAGTGACGGCCCGCCTCGAGGCCATCGAGGACCGCCTGCTGGATAGACGAGACCACGAACACTGAGCCTTGTCGTTGCCCGCCCGGTAGCGGGCCGCTATCGTTGAGCCAGGAAACGGCCGCCGTTCGATGCGGCCGGGGAGGAAGCCCATGGACGGATCGAACCTGCCGCGCGAGAAGCGCATCGCCTTCGAGGTGATCGAGCGCAACGCGCGCGCCATCGCGCTCACCGGCGACAACATCTTCTACTTCGGCGAGCTCGGGAACCAGGAATACGAGAGCGCCGCGCTGATGTCGGGCCTTCTGGAGAAGGAAGGCTTCGCAATCGAGCGCGGCATGTCGGGCTTCCCCACCTCGTTCCTTGCCACCTACGGTTCGGGCGAGCCGGTGATCGCCATCCATACCGAGTTCGACGCCAATCCCGACAACAGTCAGCAGGCGGGCATTCCCGAGAGCAAGCCGATCGTCGCGGGGGCGCCGGGCCATTGCGAGGGCCACAACGTCAACGCCGCGGTGATGATCGGCGCCGCCATCGCCGTCAAGCGCGCCATGGAACAGTGCGGGCTCAAGGGCACCATCAAGGTGCTGGGTGCACCGGCCGAGGAGCAGGTTCTGTCGCGGCCCTATTTCGTGCGTGACGGCTATTTCGACGACGTCGACGTGGCGCTGCATCCGCACATCGGCCCGGAGCTGTCGGTCGGCTACGGGTTGCAGCAGTTTGCGCTGATCTCGGCGACTTTCACCTTCCACGGCGAAACCGCGCACGCCGGCACCGCGCCGTGGAAGGGGCGCGACGCGCTCGACGGGGTGATGCTGATGGACGCGGGCCTCGCCCAGTACCGCGAGCACATGCTGCCGACCAGCCGCCTGCACCGCGTCATCACCGAGGGCGGCCTGCAGCCCAACGTGATCCCGAAGCGCGCGACGATGTGGTGGTACTTCCGCGATGCCAGCGCCGAGGGTGCCCGGAAGCTGTTCGAGCAGGCCAAGCGCATCGCCGAGGGCGCGGCGCTGATGACCAACACCACATGGGAACATACCGTGCTGTCCGCCGTGTGGCCGACGCGCGGCAACCGCACCGTGGCGGAGGCCGTGCAGCGCAACATCGAGCAGATCGGCCATCCCCGGTGGAGCGCCGACGAGCACGCGCTCGCCCGCCGGCTGCAGGAGCGCGCCGGTGTCACGGTCGAGGGCTTGCGCGACAAGATGCCGCCGTTCAAGGGCGAGGTGCGCCAGCGGCCGTCCGCCAACGACGGCGGCGACGTCTCGTGGAAGGTGCCGATGGTGAAGTTCTATTTCCCGGCCAACATCCCCAACATCGGCTTCCATCACTGGGCGGCGGGCGTTGCGCTCGCCACCTCGATCGCCCACAAGGGCGCGCTCGCCGGGGCCAAGGTGCTGGCGGCCTCCGCGCTCGATTTCCTGATGAATCCGGAACTCGTGGCCGAGGCCAAGCGCACTTTCAAAGAAGAGCTCGGCGGCGTCACCTACCATCCGCTGCTGCCGGTGGGCGCGGAGCCGCCCAAGACGCTCAACCGCGACAAGATGGAGCCGTTCAGGGCTGCCATGCGCGCCCATTACCTCGCCGAGAAGCCGGAGTTCGTGTGAGGCGCGCCCCGGTCTATAATCGCGTCACGTCACCACTCAGGAGCAGTCCATGTCCCAGCTCGGCACCCTCGAAGAGCTTCCGCGCGACTACCGCGACAGCCTGACCAGTAACAACCTGCTGCCGCTTTGGCCTAACCTGCGCGCGGTGATGCCCTACGGCAAGCCGGCGCGGCGTTCGGACGCGGTGCTGTGGCGCTACGACGATGTCCGCCCGCTGCTCTTGAAGGCGGGCGAGCTGACGCCGATCGAGAAGGCCGAGCGGCGCGTGCTGGCGCTCGCCAATCCCGGCCTCGGCCTCGCCAACATGATGGCGACGCCGTCGATCTACATCGGCATGCAGCTGATCCTGCCGGGCGAGAGCGCGCCCAATCACCGCCACACGCCGTCGGCGATCCGCTGCGTAGTCGAGGGCGGCGGCGGCTTCACCACCGTCGAGGGCGAGAAGTGTCCGATGGAGAAGGGCGACCTGATCCTGACGCCGTCGGGCATGTGGCACGAGCACGGCCACGAGGGCAGCAAGCCGGTGATCTGGATGGACGCGCTCGACCTGCCGCTGGTCTATTACCTGGAGGCGTCGTACTGCGTCGACGGCAAGTCGCAGCCGCTGCGCAATGCGCCCGACTCGTCCCAGACCCGCTACCGGCGCGCCGGCCTCGTGCCCTATGCCAGCCTGTCGCGCCCGCGCGGGCCCTATCCGCTGATCCGTTATCCCTGGACCGAGGTGCGCGAGGCGCTCGGCGCGCTCGCCCAGGACACCGAATTGGGCCAGCCCGTGTGGCTCGCCTACGTCAACCCCGAGACCGGCTTCGAATGCCTGCCGACGCTCGGCTTCTCTGCGGTCATGGTGCGCCCGGGCGAGACCGTGACCCCGGCCGCGCGCTCATGCTCGACCGTGATCCACGTGATCGAGGGCGAGGGCGAGGGCGACGTGGACGCGACCCACCTGACGTTCGGCGAGAACGACACCTTCGTGGTGCCGACCCATGCGCGGCTCACCATCGCCAACCGCTCGGCCAAGAGCCCGCTCTACCTGTTCGTGGTGGACGACGCGCCGCTGCAGCGCAAGCTCGGCTTCTACGAGGAATTCCCGGCCTAAGGAATTGTTCGTCATCGCCCGGGGCGCGCCCAACTGGCGCGCAAACCAAAGAGAGCGGGCATTCAGCCCGCGGGCCGGGCGATCTTCATGCCAAGGCGTGCTCCGCACGGCAGATGCCCCGGACGAGCCGGGGCATGACGAATTCAAGTCATGAGATTCTAATTCGCCGACAGCTTGAACGTCACCGGCACCTCGACCGTGCCGGGCACCGCGCGGCCGCCGCGCCGCGCCGGTTCGAACCGCCAGCGCGCCAGCGCCGCGAGGGCCGCCCGGTCGAGACGGTCATGGCCGCTCGAACGGGCCACCTCGACCCGCTCGGCGCGGCCCGCGTCGCTCACGATCACCCGCACCACGACCCGGCCCTGCTCGCCGCGCTCGCGCGCGAGCCAGGGATAGTCGGGACGCGGGTTGGCGAGGCCGGGCAGGCCGTAGCGCGGCGGCGTGAGAGACTCATCGGCCGCGGTGCTGCCGCCGGACGGCGTATCGTCGGGCGTGCGCGCGGCAAGCTGCGGCGGTGGTGTCACCGGCGGCGCAACTTCCGCTGAGTCCTTCGGCGCGGCCGCCACCTGTTTCGGCGCGGGGGCCGGTAGCGGTGCGGGCTTTGGTGCCGGTGCCGGGGCTGCGTCGGCCTTGGGTGGTGGCGGCTTGTGCGGCGGTGCCTTGAACACGATGGGCGGATCGACGCGCGGATCGGGCGTGACCGGCTTGGGCGGCGGTGGAGCGATCTCCGCGCGGGCCGGGGTCACGTGGGGCGCGGGCGGTTGACGAGCGGCGCGGGCTGATGGCGTGCCGTGCTTGCCGGCGCGGCGTTGTCCACCGGCTTGGCATCGGGCGCCTCGATCATCACCATGGCGACCATCTGCGCAGGCACGGGCACGGGCGTGCCGGTGCCGCCGAGCCACAGCACCGCGCCCAGCACCACGCCGTGAAGGGCGAGCGAGGCCGCGAGCGCCAGCATCAGCGAATTGCGCGGCCGGGCCGACCTCAAGGGGGCGACGGCGATCATGGGCGCGGCCCGTCGCCGATGCGCCCGACCGGCACCACGAACGGCTGGCCGTCCGCCGTGCCGCGATGGACGCGGATGCCATAGGCGTGGGCGAGGTTGTCGTCGTCGAGTACGCGCTCGGGCGGCCCGTCGGCGATTACGCGGCCGTGGGCCAGCAGCGCCAGCCGGTCGCAGTGGCGCGCGGCGGTGGTGAGGTCGTGCATGACCGCGATCACCCCGGCGCCGTCGCGGGCGCGGGCGCGCAGCACCGCCATGACGTCGAGCGCATGGGCCGGATCGAGCCCGGCCACGGGTTCGTCGGCGAGCAGCACGCGGGCCTCGACCGCGAGTGCGCGCGCCAGCAGCACGCGGGCCCGTTCGCCGCCCGATAGGCGATCGACGGGGCGATCGGCGAGGTTTGTCACGTCGCAGGCCGCGAGCGCGCGCGCCACGGCGGCGCGGTCGCCGGCGGAGGGGCCGCGCCACGGGCCGAGATGGGGCAGGCGGCCGAGGCCGACCAGGGTTTCCACGGTGACCGCCCAGTGGGCGGCGCCGTCCTGGGCCAGGTAGGAAAGCGCGCGTGCCCGCGCATCGTGGTCCAGGACGGCGAGATCGGTCGCCGTCGAGGGCGACATGTCCTGCCTCGGGCGCGAGCAGGCCCGCGAGCACGCGCAGGAGGGTGGTCTTGCCGGCGCCGTTGGGGCCGATCAAGCCGACCACCTCGCCTGCCGCCAGGGCGAGGCCAACACCGTCCAGCACCCGGCGCGGGCCGAACGATACGGAAATATCGCGGGCCTCCAGGAGGGTCATGTCATTGCCCTCCGGTGCGAGACCACCAGCCACAGGAAGAACGGTGCGCCCACCAGCGCGGTGATGACGCCGAGCTTGAGCTCGAAGCCGGGGATGATCACGCGCACGGCGACATCGGCGGCGAGCGTGAGCGCCGCGCCGCCGAGCGCGCTCGCGGGCAGGAGCGCGCCCGGGCGATGGCCGACGAACGGGCGCAGCAGGTGGGGCACGACCAGGCCGACGAAGCCGATCGCGCCCGCCACCGCTGTCGCCGCGCCGATGGCGAGCGCGGTGCCGACGACCAGCCGCGTGCGCAGGCCGCGGAGATCGACGCCGAGCGTGCCGGCGGTGTCCTCGCCCAGCGTGAGCGCGTCGAGCGCGCGCGCGGTGGTGGCGAGCACCGCGCAGCCGGCGAGGATGAAGGGCGTGGCCAGCCAGACGTGGACGAAACTGCGGTCGGCGAGCGAGCCCATCATCCAGAACACGATCTCGAGCGCCGCGAACGGGCTCGGCGCGAGGTTGAGGATCAGGGCGGTGAGCGCGGCGGCGAAGCTGGTGACGGCGATGCCGGCGAGGATCAGCGACAGGCTACCGGTATCGCGCCCGGCCAGTATCTGGACCACGGTGACGCCGAGGAGCGCGCCGGCGATGCCGCCGAGCGGCAGGGCCAATGCGAAGGCGCCCGCGATGCCGGTGTAGAGCGTGAGCACCGCGCCGAGGGCGCCCGACGCCGACACGCCGATCAGGCCGGGCTCGGCCAGCGGGTTGCGCAGGTAGCCCTGGAGCGCCGCGCCCGACAGCCCGAGCGCGCCGCCGATCAGGAGCGCGAGGATGGCGCGCGGCAGGCGCACCTCGATGATGATGATGTGGATGCCGCGGCGCACGCCGCCGAACACCGCCTCGAACACGCTGCCGAGCCCGATCCCGGCCGGGCCGATAGCGAGCGAGGCGACGAAGCAGACCGCGACGATCACCGCGAGTGCGGCCAGCACCAGCGCGTAGCTGGGGCGGCTGCGGGCGGCGGGGAGGGCGTGGGCGCTCATGGCCGCCCCGCCTTTTCGGAGAGACGCAGGCGGGCGGCGGCGAGCCGCGCCACCGCGTCGGCGATGGCGGGTACCGGGCACGCCCACATGTGCTGGTCGATGCGGACGATGCGCCGTGGCGGGAACGCCGCGCGCAACGCTGGATGCTTCAGGGTCTCGGCGGCGAGCGACGGGAAGTCCTGACGCAGGCGGCCGAGGATGAGGAGATCGGGCCGGGCCGCGATCACGGTCTCGAGCGGCAGGTAGGCGACGCCTTCGAGGTGGCGCTTGGTGGCGAAATTGGCGAAGCCCGCCGCGCGGATCGAGGCGGCAGCGAGGGTGTCGGCGCCGGAGCTGATGCCGTTGGCCTCGTAAAGCGCGGCGACCGGCCGCGCGCCCGTGACCGGCGGGATCGCGGCCATGCGCGCGCGGAACCTCGCGATCAGGGCTTCGCCGCGCGCCTCTTCGCCGATCGCCTTTGCGACCAAGCGTATGTGGACCGGCACGTCGGCGAGCGAGGTGGCGAGCGGCAGGGTCACGACGCGGTAGCCGAGCCGGCGCAGCAGGTCGACGGTATAGTTCGCGGCATGGGCGCCGCCGCCGGCGAGCACGAGGTCGGGATCGAGCGGCAGGATTTCCTCGGCGAGCCCGTGGTTGAGGCGGAACCGTGTCGCCTCGTCGGCCATCACCGAGGAGGCGGGATCGGCGGCGAGGAAGCTGATCGAGGCGATACGGCCGGGATCGGCCAGCATCATCACGAGCTGGTCGGTGCACAGGTTGATCGAGACGATGCGGCGCGGCGCCCCGGCACGGGCCGGGAACGCCGCCACCACAGCGAGCAGCAGGGCCGCGACCATGGCAGTGCCCGCGCGTCGCGCCGATCGTGTCATGGTCGTGGCCCGTGCCATTACATCCCCGTCGGCCCGAACTTGATCTTGATGCCGGCGAACACGCCGATGCCGGGCGTGCCGTAGCCGAACACCTCCTCGTAGTGCTGGTTGAGGAGGTTCTCGCCGCGGGCGAACAGCTCGACGTTGTCGCGCAGCTCCCACGAGAACCCGGCGTTAAGGAGGGTGAAGCCCTTGAGGTTCTCGGTGTGCTTGACCGACGGCGAGAAGCTGTCGAACACTTGGTCGGTCTGGGTGCCGTTATAGCGGATGCCGAGGTTGGCCATCGCCTTGCGCTGCCACAGCTTGAAGTCGTAGGTGCCGTTCAGGCTGGCGATGTGCCGGGCCCGGCGGGTGAGTTCGGTGCCGCCGGCGTCCTCGGCATAGGTGTAGGTATAGGCGCCGTCGATCTTGAGGTGATCGGTGGCCCAGGCGGTGGCGGTGAGCTCGATGCCATCGACCCGGGTGGTGCCCGGCAGGTTCTTCGCGGTATTGCCGCTGCCGTCGATAAAGTTGGTGAGCCGGTTCTGGAAATAGGTCGTGTCGACCACCAGCTTGCCGGCCATCAGGGTTTTCTCGACGCCGGCGTCCCAGCCGATGGCCTTCTCGGCGGTGAGGTTGGGGTTGCCGGTGAAGGTGGGCGTCGAGCCGAACAGTTCGAACAGGGTCGGGTTCTTGACGCCGCGCCCGACGCTGGTGTGAAAACGCGTCGCCCACGGCTGGTAGAGATAGGCGGCGGTGCCGCGCCAGGTGATCTCGTCGCCGAACAGCGGGTCGTTGTCGTCGTAGCGCAGGCCGCCCGAGAGGAACAGGCTGTCCCACAGGGAGACCCGGTATTCGCCGGTGTAGCCCCGGTTGGTGACCGAGATCGAGCGTGGCGTCGAGGACCCCGTCACCTGCTGGTCGGTCTCGCTTTCGGCAAGGAGCGAGACGGTGTGCTGGGCATGGGCGCTGCCTTCGGTGTCGAAGAAGACGTTGGTCTGGTAGTCGTACTTGGTCACGGTGCCCGCGCTCAGGAAGGTGCGCTGGCTGTCGCCGTTGACGAAATCGGTGCCATCGTCGGTATAGGTCGCGCGCACGATGTGCTCCCAGTTGCCGCCGTATAGCGACAGCTTGCCCTTGACGAGGCCGTAGCGCTGGTGCGTGTTCGAGCCTCCCTCGGCGTCCTTGGCGCCGACGATGGCGGCCGAATCGTCGCTCTCGCGCTTGCTGCGGACCTCCATCCCGACGGCGTCGAACGACAGGTTCGGCAGCGGCTTGAAGCCGGCCTTGATGCGCGAGGTGATGTTGCCGTAGGCGTCGGCCTCGGAGTTGCCGTTGTGCGAATTGGCGACCGACACGCCGTTGGTGTCGAACCGGTCGTAGGTTCCGGAGACGTAGAACTTGTCGCCGCCGTAGCCGAGATGGCCGAGCCCGTCCTTGCTGGCGAAGGTGCCGATTTCGGCGCGGCCGGTGCCGGACCATCCGGGCCCGGGGTTCTTGGTGATGATGTTGATCACGCCGCCGATCGCGTCGGAGCCGTAGAGCGCGCTCTGCGGCCCGCGCAGGACCTCGATCCGGGCGATGTCGGCGGCGAGCAGGTTGGCGAAGTCGAATTCGGAGCCGCCGGCGGGGTTGTTGACCTCGATCCCGTCGATCAGCACGAGGGTCTGGTTGCCCTCGGCGCCGCGAATGCGCATCTGGGTGAAGGTGCCGACCGGGCCACTGCGGCTGACCGCCACGCCCGGCACGTCGCGCAGCACGTCGGAGACGATGCGCACGCCGCGCTGCTCGAGCTCCTCGCCGGTGATGACGGTGACGGCCGAGCCGGCTTCCTTGGCCGGTATTGGCACGCGCGAGGCGGAGACCACGACCTCCGGGCCGGTGGTGGTGGTGGAATCTCCCTGGGCGAGCCCGGGCTCGGGCAGGGCGGCGAGAAGAAGGGTGAGCGCGCCGGCGGCAGGCAGGCGCAGGCGGTGGTCTGCGGTCATTGATCGTCCCTTTCGTGGATCGGTTTCGAAAACCGGCAAGGGACGCGAAAACGCGGAACGTGGCCGCGCCCGATGCCTTCGGGACGTGGCGCGCACGAAGCCTCCGCCGCTATTGAGGCGGCGGTTCAGATAGGCTTGGAACCTGTGTGGTAACACTCCCCCCACGACGGAATCCCCGAGCAGCGACACGTAGCCGCGTCACCGCTAACGGCATTCCGTCCCACCGACACACCCCGGACTGTGGAAGGTGACGCTAGTGACGGCAGGTCTCCTGGCTCGCGGGTCGCTGCGCACGTCCGGCCTTCCCGGTTTCCCAGTGGCACACGGGGGACGCGCGCTCGCCGCTTACAGTTGCGGGGGCAGCCAGGGCTAGGTCCTTTCGCGAATGGCTCGGGACCGTCCCTGTTCCCTTTTGATTCCCCGAAGGGAACCGTCACTGCATCCAAGGTAGCCGCGTCGCGTCGCCGCGGCAACCTGAAAGACCGGGATTTGCCCTTTTCGGTAGGGGGGAGGCTTTCCGGGTGCTATTCCGCCGGCGCGGAAGCGCGACGACGTGCAGTCATCGGGCCGCGCGGCAGCAGGATCGTGATCACACACAGCGCCATGAACACGATCGAGGCGAAGAAGATGTAGCGCGGCGGAAAGTTGTCGAGCACGAAGCCGAGGATGATCGGCGCCACCGCGCCGCCCACGTTCTGGCCGGTGAAGATGAAGCCGAACACCTTGCCCGACGAGCCCTCGGGTGTCACCTCGCGCACCATCATGTCGCGCGCCGGGCGGATCACACCGTGGCAGAAGCCGGCGAGGCCGAACAGGCCCACCAGCAGCACGTAGTTGAGATCGAAGAACGCGATCGCCATCACGGCAAAGATCGAGAGCGTATAGAGCGCTGCCGCGAACCGGTCCTGTCGGTGGATGTTGTCTGCGACGAAGCCGCCCGCAAGCACGGCAAACGAACTCACCAGCATGTAGGCGCTGACGGCGAAGCCCGCATCGACGGCCGAGGTGCCGTACATGTTGATGAGCGCCGGGATGCCGAAAGCGCTGAGCCCGTTTCCGGCGAGCGTCGACATGGCGAAGAACGCGAACAGCACCAGCACCGGCCGCGAGAACAGCAGCTTGGCATGGTCGGCGGTGGTCTCGGCATCGCTGCCGTCGGCCTTTTTGGCACGCCTGGAGGGTGCCATGCGGTCGTCCTTGAGGCTCGACCACTGGGTGACGAGCGCGAACAGGATGGCGAAGCCGAAGCCCGCCACCACCAGCAGCGCCACGCGCCAGTCCCAGCGCGAGGAGAAGAAGGTGATGACCACCGGCGCGGCCGCGAAGCCGAGGTGGCCCGAGAACGTGTGCACCGAGAAGGCGCGTCCCATGCGCCGCTCGCTGACCGAGCCGTTGAGGATGGCGTAGTCGGCCGGGTGGAACACCGAATCGCCGACGCCGCCGACTGCGACCAGCGCGACCAGCGCCCAGTAGTTGGGCGCCCAGGCCATGGCGGCGAAGGCCGTGACCAGCAGGAACATGCCCGTAATCAGCATGATCTTGGCGCCGTAGCGGTCGACCAGGAAGCCGGCCGGCACCTGGGCGGCGCCGGTGACGAGATAGCGCAGGCTCAGCATCACGCCGAGCGCGGTGAAGCTGATGCCGAGGTCGTGGTTGAGAAAGATGAACAGGGCCGGCAGCGCCAGCATGTAGAAGTGGCTGCAGAAATGGCCGGTCGACACCAGGCTCAGGATCTTGATGTCGTTGCGGGCCTCGATGGTGGCAGCCTGTGACATTAGCGGTCGTCCTTTCCGTTATTCGGCCGCAGCGGCGCGGGCCTGCTTGCGCGATTCGAGCGCGGAGCCGAGCACCGCCAGCATGCAGATCAGCATGAACACCGCCGAGGAGTAGAACACCCAGTCCGGCGAGCCGATGTCGATCAGGAAGCCGTAGACCACCGGGGCGATGGTGCCGCCGATGGCCTGGCCCGAGAACACGAAGCCGAACGCCTTGCCGATGGCGCCCTTGGGACTCGCGGTGCGGATCATCATGTCGCGCGCCGGGCGGATCATGCCCTGGACCCAGCCGGCGAGCGTGAAGACGCCTACCAGCATCACGTTGCTCAGGTCGAATTTGCCGACGATCACCGCGATCACGGCGGTCAGCAGCAGCGCGCCGCCCGCAACCAGGTCGTGGCGGTTGTTCTTGTCGGCCACCACGCCGCCCGCGAGCACGCCGAAGGCGGAGGCGAACAGGAAGCCGGTGAGCGCGCTGCCGGCAATGGCGACGGGGGTCTGGTGCAGGGTCACGAGGCCTGCCACCGCCCAGTTGCGGAAACCGCCCGAGCCCAGCTGCTGGAGCGCGAAGAACATGAACAGGAACAGCATCGGCTTCGACAGTACGACCTGCTTCACGGCGTCCCAGGTGCTGATCTCGGCTTCGGCCTCGGCGACCGCCTGGTCGGTGGTCACGACGTCGGCGGCCTCGGTCTTCCTCGCCTTCTTCTTGGGCTTGGCGACGCCTTCCTCGATGCGGCTCCACTGGCTCATCATGCCGACCATGATGGCGAGCGCGACGATGCACGAGATCATAATGCCGATGCGCCAGTTCCACAGGGTGGCGGCGGTCAGGATCACCACCGGCGCGAGTGCGTCGCCAAGATTGCCCGAGAAGGTATGGGCGCTGAATGAGCGGCCGATGCGGGATTCATGAATGGTGCCGTTGAGGATGGAATAGTCGGCCGGATGGAACACGGCGTTCCCGACCCCCGCCATCAGAATCACGGCGGCGATGATCCAGAAGGAGCTGGAGAGGGAGATCAGGAAGTAGCTGGCGGTGAGGATGGCGAAGCCCCCCATCAGGAGGGCCTTGGCGCCGAACTTGTCGACCAGGATGCCCGCGGGAAGCTGCATCGTGCCCGACGTCAGGCTGCGTGCGGACAGGAGCAGGCCGAGCAGAGTGTAGCTCACGCCGAGGTCGTTGTGAAGGAACGGGAACAGGGGCGGCAGCATGGTCGAGAAGTAGTGGCTCATGAAATGGCCGCCGGAGACCAGTCCGATCACCGTTGCGTCGCGCTTGAGCGTGCCTGCCGTGATATCCGTCATCTGCGTTTTCCAGGTCCCTGTGTTGCTAGGTTTTGGACGACCGTTCTGCGCGGTCTTGCCGAGCTTTCCCGCGGTTCCTTCCCCGGCCCGCGGCAGTAACTTTACATACGTCTATTCCGCGGCGGCGGCCATGGCGCGCAGGCGGCGGGTATGGCGATAGGAGCCGAACACCGACAGGCCGCACAGCAGCATGAACAGGGCAGAGGAATAGAACACCATAGACGGATGGTCGATATCGATCAGGAAGCCGTAGAGCACCGGGGCAATGGTGCCGCCGATGGCCTGGCCCGAGAACACCAGCCCGACGACCTTGCCCATGGCCCCCTTGGGGCTGGCAGCGCGGATCATCATGTCGCGGGCGGGGCGGATCACGCCCTGCAGGGTGCCGGCGAGGGTGAACACGAACACCAGCAGCGTGAAGTGCAGGTTCAGGTGGGCGACCAGCATGCAGATCGTGGCGGTGGTGACCAGCGCGCCCATGGCGACGAGGTCGTGACGGTCGTTCTTGTCGGCGACCAGGCCGCCGATCAGGACGCCGCAGGCGGAGGCGAACAGGTAGCCGGTGAGCGCGGCGCCGGCGGTCGCCGCCGGGGTGTCGTGAAGGGTCACCAGGCTGGCGACGGCGAACGATTTCATGGCGCCGGAGCCGAGCGACTGCATGGCGAAGAACAGGAACAGGAAGATGATCGCGGGCGAGCGCAGGATCTGCGTCAGCAGCTCCCACGTGGTCGGGTCGCGCTCGGCCTCGGCGACGGCGTCCTCGGTCGTGTCCGCGGCAAGCTCTTCCCGGGCCTTCTTATTCTTGTTCATGCGCCTGGCGATGCCCTCGTGCATCTTGCCCCAGCGCGTCCCGAGCGCCGCCATGATGACGGCGCCGACGATGACCGAGGCGAGGACGCCGACACGCCAGTTCCAGATCGACGCCATGGTCAGCACCACCACCGGCGCGGTCGCCGAGCCGAGATGGCCGGAGAAGGTGTGGATGGAGAAGGAACGTCCGAGCCGCGCCTCCCGCACCGTGCCGTTGATGATGGAATAGTCGGCCGGATGGAACACGGCGTTGCCGATTTCGGCGAGCAGGAACATCAGCGCGATGATCCAGAAAGACGAGGCGAGGGAGATGACGAAATAGGCGCCGACGATGATGGCGAGCCCCGCCATCAGGACGAAGCGCGCGCCGTAGCGGTCGACCATGATGCCGGCCGGAAGTTGCACGGTGCCGCCGCTCAGGTTCTTGAGCGACAGCAAGAAGCCCAGTGCCGTGTACGAGACGCCGAGATCGTTGTGGAGGAACGGGAACAGCGGCGGCAGCATCATGGTGTAGTAGTGGCTCATGAAGTGGCCACCGGACACCAGACCTACAACTTCCACATCCTGACGCAGCGAGCCGGCTGTCGCCGTATCGGCCATGACCGTTTCCTCCACCGGGGAAAATATGTTCTTGCCTTGTTTGTAGGCATTCTAGCCCCCAAGGCGCGGGCGACGGAAGTTCTCTCTGCAGCCTGGGGGCGGCTCATAAAGAAGCCGGCGGCGGGAGCTCCCGCCGCCGGCTTCTTGCATGACGGAGTATCGAACTAGATGCGGAACTTGCCGTGCACCACCGCGGGGAACAGGTCCTCGGGCTTCAGCTTTCTGGCGGTGATGCCCTGCTCGTAGGTCCACTTGAGGAAGGCATCGAGCGTGGTACGGTTGTCTTCCACGCCGTACGGGAAATAGTCTTTTCCCAGGAGCTTCATCTTGTCCTCGCCCTCGTAGGTAAGCCACGGGATCGGCATGCGCGACGCCGTGATCTCCAGCACGCGGGCGATGGAGTTGACCCGTGCCTGCTCGAAGGCGGTCATCAGGTTGGCGGCGACCCAGGGGTTCTTTTCGAGGATCGACTTCTTGATCGCGATCACGTGCATGATCGGGAAGACCTTGGTCTTCTTGTAGTACTCGGCCTCGACATCGCGGTAGTTGGGGAACAGGCGCTGCACGTTGGGATGGCCTTCGAGGAAGCTGTGTGGCGCGTGCGCCGAGAAGGCGGCGTCGAGCTCGCCCGAGGCCAGCATCTCCGACAGCGACTTGTCGGGCATCGGCGTGACCTTGACGCCCTTGGGCAGCTTCAGCTTGACCTTTTCGACGCGGCCGGGCTGGTCGACGCCCGCCTGGCGCCAGTCGATCTCGGAAAGCTTGATGCCGACGTGATCGGTGAGCCAGCCGCGGGTGTAGACCGACGCCGTCTGTGCCCACTCGGGCGTACCGACGCGCTTGCCCTTGAGGTCCTTGGGCGACTTGATGCCGGATTTCTTGTGCACGTAGATGTTGGACAGGCGGAACACGCGCGACGGGAACACCGGCAGGCCCGTGATGTCGGGGCGGTCGCCCGAGACCTGCGCCACGAACTTGGCGAAGGACATCTCCGACATGTCGAAGTCACGGTGAAGCGCCATGCGGTAGAAGATTTCTTCGACCTCGTAGAAGTTGACGTTGAGGTCGATACCCTGGGGGGCGACCCGGCCGTTGCTGAGGTCGTTGAAGTGATCGTATTCCGACGTGGCGAAGGTAAGTTTGAGTTTGGACATTCTTGCCTCTGGTTGGGTCAGGCCGCGGCGGCGCCGCCGGGGGTCGAGAACAGGAGCGACTTGATGACGAGCGGCACCACGTTGGTCGGCTTGATCATCTCGCCGATGTCGACGTAGTCGAATTCCTTGAGCGCCACGCCGTCGACCGAGATGATGTCGGCCTTCACGCCGCATTCGCGCGTCAGGATGTTGCCGATGGTCTTGCCGATGTCGCCGTCGAGCATGAGCACGAGCGCCTGGCTGCCGCGGATAGTCCGGGGCAGGCCGCCGCAGATGCCGTCGGCCAGCGCCTTGAGGCGCGCGTGCAGCGGGTCGCCCTTCCACTGGAAGGCGAGGGCCACGGTGTGCTCGCCCTCCTCGTAGTCGAAGCGGGTGAGGGCGGCCTTGATCTCCTCGGTCACCTTGACCGCATCGATGTCGCCGTCGAGGGCGACATTGGGGCGCAGCACCGGGATGTTGCGCACCGGCAGGGCCTTCTCGTCCGAGATGTGGATGGTATTGCCCGACACCTGGACCGAGAACTGCGACGCGCCGATGACGGTGGCACGGATGCCCTGGCCCGGGTCCATCGCCTTGTAGGGGATGCGGTTGTCGCCGAGGGCCTCGGCCACGGCCTCGGCGAGGTAGCGGCCGATGTCGTTGTGGTCCCCGGTCTCGCGGCCGTAGATGAACTCCGATACGCCGCCCGAGAAGGTGACCAAGTCGGGCACCGGCTTCTTGGGCAGGGGATCGGTCACCAGGAGGTCCTTGGTGAGGCCCTCCGGGTCCTGCTGCATGACCGCCGGAACCAGGGCCGAGACCATGGTGCGCGCGATCTTGCGAATCTCGTCCTCGGAGAGCTTCTTGCCCATCTCGAGGTCGACGCCGGCCTTCTCCGCATGGACGAAGGCCGGGCCCTCGATGCGGTTGATCCTGCCGTCGTCGTCGAACGCGATCAGGCGTCCGCCGACCTCGATGGCCGCGGTGGCGAGCAGCCGGCCGCCGTGGCACAGGCCTAGCTTGGTGGTGCCGCCGCCGATGTCGATGTTGAGCACGTTATTGTGGTCCTTGCGCGACAGCGCGATCGCGCCGGAGCCGTGGGCCGCCATGGCGCATTCGAGATGATGGCCGGCGGAGGCGCACACGAACTTGCCCGATTCCTCGGCAAACAGGTGGGTGATGGCCTCGGCGTTCTTGCGCTTGAGCGCTTCGCCCGTGAGGATCACCGCGCCCGAGTCGATGTCGTTGCGCTTGAGGCCCGCTTCCTTGTAGCCGGCTTCGATGAACTTCTGCAGGTAGCCGACGTCGATGGTGTTGTCGGACAGGTAGGGGGTCAGCAGGATGGGCGAACGCCACAGGACCTCGCGGTTCACGACCACGAAGCGGGAGCTGAGCGCCGTGGTCAGGCGCTGCAGGTGTACCTTCGCGAACATGAGATGGGACGTGGAGGAGCCGATGTCCACGCCGACCGTGACCAGCTCGACGTTGTCGGCGGCCCAGATGGTTTCGGCGATGGCTTGCTGGTCCTCCGGGGACATATGGCCGTGATCGAAGCCGAGTTCATGCATGACTGTTCCGTCTTCCTTTCACTGAGAGATTGAGACCGCCGCCGGACGGGCGCGATCAGGTGCGGTACTTGGATTCGTCGATGTAGTCGCCCATGTCGGAGCGCACGTTGGTCTTCTCGATGGCCTCGAGCCATTTCCTGTGGAGGCGCGGGTCCTGGTCCTCGTACTCGACCTGGCGGCCGCCCTTCTTGATGTCGGTATCGGCCTTGCCGCCGACGCCCTCGCGCCGGGTGGTCGAGAACGGATAGCGCCGGCTGCCCATGCCGATGGCGAGGTAGCGGGCGGGCTCGGGCGCCGTATTGAAGTGCTGGTGGAACATCCACAGCGGCGGTGCGTACATCACGCCGTGGCGCCACGGCACCTCGACGAACTCCTGGTCGCCTTCGTACCACAGCAGCGAATAGCCGGCGCCGGTCACTGCCCAGATGTGGATGCCGTCGCCGTGGCGGTGGCCTTTCTTGTAGCGTGCGGTCGGAATTTCGGAGGTATGGGCGTGCAGGGTGCCGTCGGCCAGGATGAAGGCAATGTTGGAGCCACCCGCGCCGCGTTCTTTCCAGGTGATCAGTTCGAAGTTCTTGAGGTCCGGCACGAAGGTGGTTTCCCACATGTGGCGGCCGGGCTTGATCGGCGTGAAATCGCCGTCGCCCTCGTAGTACTTGGGATCGCCCATACGGTCGGTGAATCTGAAGTCGTTGTCGAATACGAAGGCTTCGTTGTGGAACAGGTTCATCACCAGCGGCGCGAAATGGGTACAGGCGAGCAGCGCGCGCTCGCTGCCCGAGCCGTTGTAGATCTGGTAGCCGGCGTTGAGCGGCAGGGCGAACAGGCTGCGCGGGCTCCATTCGAAGGAGTGGCGCTGGCCGTTGGGCAGCTCGATGGTGGTCGAGCCGTGGCCCTCCAGCACGTAGACGAAGCATTCGTACATGTGCTCGATCGGCGCGGTGCGCTTGCCGGCGGGAATATCGAGCAGGTAGGCCGCGCACTGGTCGCCGCGTCCCTTGACGTGGAGGAAGGCACCCTTGCAGTCGAACCGCGGCCATGGACCGGTTTCGACCGCGAGTGCGTCGATGCCGAACCCTTCATGGACGGGCGGGCCCTCGGCCCTCACCCAGTCCAGGTAGGGATCGAGCAAGAAGCGCTTTTCGTGGTCGGTTTCGAGGAGCTTCAGTTCTTCCTCGGCCATGGCGGTCCTCCCGGGGGATTCTTCGGTCGGGCCGCTCCGGGCCCTGGGCCGGGCGAGCGCACCGGCGGGTGCAAAATACTCGATGGGCTTCCACCCCGTCCAGTGCGGAGGGGCGGTTTTTCGAGGATTTCCGCGGCGGGACGGGCCTTCCGGGGAAGCACCCGCCCCGCCGGCGTCAGCGCTACTTGCAATCCAGGGATTTGGCCGTGGATTTGTTGCCGAGATGGGTGATCTTGCAGGTCATTCCGGCCTTGAGGGCGCCCCGCTTGGCCTTCTTGCCGGCGATGGCGAGCTTGGTCCGGCTGCCGGAGATGGTTACCTGGATGGTCTTGCCGCCGTCCTTGAACGCGATGGTCTTGCCCTTGCCCTTGACCGCCTCGAGGGTGGCCTCGACGGTGCGGTACGAGAGCTTGACCTGTTCGAACGGCACCTTGCTCACGACCGCGCGACGCGCCTCGGCGACGACGTCCTTGGGGGTGGCGTAGATGCGGGTGAGCAGTTGCTGGATGCTCTCGCCCGTGATCGGGTCGATATCGAGCCTGGCGCGCGCGGCGTCCTTGCGGAAAGCTTCCGACCTGGTCATGTCCATGAACGCCTTGCGCAGCATGGCGAGGCGGTCGGCAGGCACGCCGGGCGGCGCGGCGAACGGCCGGCCCATCTCGGCAGCGGCCAGGAACATCTCGAAGATCTGCTTGCCGGTCGCCGACTTGGCGAGGTCGGTCACGAGCGGGATGCTGGGATCGGGCAGGCCCTCGATCTTGTTGAGCGAGATCTGTACCACCGGGATGATCTGCCCGGCCTTGAGGGCGGCGAGACGGCGCGACTGGATCGTGCTCCACGAACTGATGCCGCCGGTCAGCTCGCCGCGCTCGGTGGCGAGATTGATGTCGTCGCTGCCGGGATAGCCCGAGATGATCTTGAGCTTGGTAGCGAGTACGTTGTTGAACAGCGTGGCGTAGAGCGCGCTTTCCGCGGTCGAGCCGGTGACGCCGACGATCAGGGTCTTGGAAAACAGCTCGTTGGCGGTCTTGATGCCGGCCTTGTCGGACGCCCACAGCACGGTGGATTCGCGGTTGAGGCTGCCGAGCCAGTTGAGCTTGAGCGCGTCGAACTTGGCACGGGAGCTCTTCTTGGTCAGCGGGTCGAGCGGGATGCCGCGGTTGAAGGTGGCGATCACCGTGCCGTCCTTGGGCGCCGTGTTGTAGAGCGCGTTGACCGCGACCAGTCCGCCCGCGCCCGGCATGTTCTGGGGCACGACCACCGGCTTGCCGGGGATGCTGTCGCCGTAGTGGCGGGCGAGGATGCGGCCGTAGGTATCGTAGCCGCCGCCGGCGGTGGCGCCGATATAGAGGCGGATGCGCTTGCCGGCATAGAAGTCGTCGGCGGACGCGGGAAGGGGCCGGGCGACGGCGGCCGCGCAGCCGATCGCGGCTGCCAGACAGAGCAGGGAACGCGTCTTCATGGTTCAGGCTCCCTAAAAATGCGGCCAGCGCCGCGCGGGTTGTCCGACGGGAAATCCGCCGGAGGGGTGCGCTTTTACGTCTTGAGGAAGGCCGCCATGCGCGGCTCGAGCCCGGCCGCCGCCATCTCGCGCAGCCAGAGCTCGTGGATGCGCGGGTCCTGGTCGACGTATTCGATCTGCATGCCGCCGTCCTCGACGCCCTTGGCGAACATGCCGTCCGGGCCCCAGATGTCCTTCTTGCCCTGGGTCATGGGGTAGCGGACGCTGCCCATCTGGATCGCGAGGTAGCGCGACGGCGAGGGCGAGATGTTGAAGTGCTGGTGGAACATCTGGTCGGGCGGCGCATAGATCACGCCATGCTGCCAGTCGGCGCGGTGGAAGTCGTGGTCGCCTTCGTACCACAGCAGCGAATAGCCCTTGCCGGTGACGGCGTGGATGACGACGCCGTTCATGTGGCGATGGCCCTTCTTGTAGGTGCCGGGCGGGATCTCCGAGCAGTGGCAGCCGATCGAGCCCTCGGCGAGGATGAAGCGCAAACTGGTGCCGCCGGCGCCGCGGGTCGGCATGGCCTTGAGCTCGAATGCGGAGAGGTCGGGGACGAAGTTGGTCTCCCACTGGTGGCGTCCCTGCAGCACCTCGATATATTCCCCTTCGCCCGCGAAATAGCCGGTGCCGCCCATGCGCTCGGGGAACGGATAGGGGTTGTCGAAGATGAAGCGTTCGTTGCGGAACAGGTTCATCAGATAGGTCAGGTTGTTGGTGGCGGCGAGGCGCGCGGGCTCCCGGCCCGAGCCGTTGAAGTGGCGATAGCGCGCATTCAGCGGCACCGAGAACAGGCTCTTCGGGCCCCATTCGAAGCTGTGCGTGCCTTCTTCGGTCTCGACCGTGGTCGAGCCGTGGCCCGACAGCACGTAGATCACTTCCTCGTAGATGTGGCGGGTGGGCGCGGTGGCCTTGCCCGGCGGCAGTTCGATCAGGAAGGTGGTGAGGAAGTCGTCGCGTCCCTTGAGATGGCAGATCGCGCCGTTGACGCCGAAGCGGTCCCACGGCCGGGCTTCGATGGCCAGCATGTCGATGGCGAAATCCGCGTGGATCGGAACGCCCTCGGCCTCGGCCCAGTCGAGATAGGGGTCGAGCAGGAACTTGCGTTCCCTGTCACGCAATTTTGGGCCGGTCTCGCCGTCGGCGTCGGCCATGGTGTCCTCCCGATGATGGCGCGGGGTCTTAGCGCCCCGCCACCGTCATTATAGGCGCGAAACCGCGCCGGGCGGGAGTTCCAGGATTTCTGAAGGTAGGGGGTCTCGTCGATGACCTCGCCCATCAGGGACCTGACCTGGTTCTTGGCGAGCTCGTCGAGGAAGATCGCGTGGATGCGCGGGTCCTGGTCCTCGTACTCGACCTGGCTGCCGCCGTCCTTGATCGAGGTGTCCACGCCGCCGTCCCAGATCTTGCGCTTGACGTCGAACAGCGGGTAGCGGGTCGAGCCCATCTGGATGGCGACGTAGCGCGACGGCTCTGGCCCGTTGTTGAAGTGCTGGTGGAACATCTGGTCGGGCGGCGCGTACATGACGCCGTGGTGCCAGTCGATGCGCTTGAAGTCCTCGTCGCCCTCGTACCAGAACAGCGAGTAGCCGTGACCGGTCACGCAATAGACGTTGGTGCCGGGCGTGTGGCGGTGGCCCTTCTTGTAGGTGCCGACCGGCATCTGCGAGGTGTGGCAGCCGATGGTGCCGTCGGCCAGGATCCAGCGCAGGTTGGACGAGCCCGCGCCGCGCGCCTCCCATTCCTTGAGCTGAAAGTTGGAGATGTCGGGGACGAAGTTGGTTTCCCATTGATGGCGGCCGGGGCGCAACGGGCGCAACTCGCCCTCGCCCGAGAAGTAGCTGGTGTCGCCGAGGCGCTCCTCGAAGGTGATCGGATTGTCCCAGATGAACTGCTCCTTGCGGAACAGGTTCATGATGAAGCGCAGGTCGTTGTTGCCGGCGAGGCGCGCGGGTTCCGAGCCGGAGCCGTTGAAGTGCTGGTAGGGGAGGTTGAGGGGAATCTCGAACAGCGAGTTGGGGCCCCATTCGAAGGTGTGCGTGTTGCCGTCGGGAAGCCAGATCTTGGTGGAGCCGTGGCCGGACAGTACGTAGATCACTTCCTCGTAGACGTGGCGCAGCCGGCGCGACTGCCCGCCGGGCGGCAGCTCGAACAGCAGCGTCGAGAGATAATCGTCGCCGCCGACCAGCTCGCAGATGGCGCCGTTCATGCCGAAGAAATCCCAGGGCGCGACGTCGATCTGCAGCATGTCTATCCCGAAGTCGCGCACCAGCGGCACCGGCTGGGCCTTGCACCAGTCGAGATAGGTGTCCTGAAGATAGAATTTGCCCGTTGTTTCGGACATCGGCGCCCTCCCTGAGTTAGGCTGGCCTGAGCGAGGCTGATTATAAAGACATATTACAAAAAGAAATGGACCGTGGGCACCGGTGCGGCGCCCACGGCCCGAACGCAGGCAGGAAGCGGGACAGCCCTCAGGCGGTCTTCTTAACCTGGATCTTGCTCTCGTCGAAAATGTCGCCCATCTGCGACTTGACGCCGTGCTTCGCGAGCTCGTTGAGGAAGATCTCGTGGATGCGCGAGTCCTGGTTCTCGTACTCGATCTGGTTGCCGCCGTCCTTCACGCTGGTGTCGACGCCGCCGCCGAACAGCTTGCGCTTGCTGTCGACGAACGGGTAGCGCATGGAGCCGAGCGCGATCGCGAGATAGCGCGCGGGATTGGCACCGGTGTTGAAGTGCTGGTGGAAGATGCCGTCGGTCGGCACGAACACCACGCCGTGCTGCCAGTCGATGCGGCGGTACTCTTCCTCGCCCTCATGCCAGAACAGGGTGTAGCCGGTGCCGTTGACCGCGAACACGTAGAAGTCGGCGCCGTGGCGGTGGCCCTTCTTGTAGGAGCCGACCGGCATCTCCGACGAATGCGCGTGCATGGTGCCGTCGGCGAGGATGAACTTCATGTTGCCCGAGCCCTTGCCGCGGGCGTCCCATGCCTTGAGCTCGAACGCCGAGATGTCGGGGACGAAGTTGGTCTCCCACATGTTGCGGCCCGGCTTGATCGGGATGAATTCGCCTTCGCCGGCGAAGTAGTTGTGGCCGCCCTGGCGCTCGGGGAACTGGAAATCGTTGTCGAAGATGAACGTGTCGTTGTGGAACAGGTTGATCATCAACGGCAGGTAGTTGACGGAGGACAGCAGCGCGCGCTCGGTGCCGGAGCCGTTGAAGTGCTGGTAGCGGCAGTTGAGCGGCAGCGCGAACAGGCTCTTGGGGCCCCATTCGAAGGTGTGCTTGTGGCCGTCCGAGGTCTCGATCACGGTCGAGCCGTGGCCTTCCATCACGTAGATGGTTTCCTCGAAGACGTGCTTCTGGGGCTTCGCCTTGGCGCCCGGCGGCAGGTCGATCAGGAACATGGTGGTGAAGTCACCACGGCCGTCCAGCTCCACCAGGGCGCCGTTGGTCTCGAACATCTCCCACGGCGCGGTCTTGACGTCGAACAGGTTGATGCCGAGCCCCCCGGCGATCGGCACGTTCTGCGCCGTGGCCCATTCCCGGTAGGGATCAAGCAGGAATTTCTTTTCTTTGATGGTGTCCATGAGCTCGGCCATAACGGCGGATCTCCCTTGCTCTAAAGGTCCTGAAATCGGGGCGCAGCATACCACAGGAATTAAAAGATTGAAGGGCGGTCCCGCATTTCGCGGAACCGCCCTCCGTACTACGCAAGTAGCTGAATTTACGCGGCTTTCACGCTGGAGACCTTGGCGCGCGTGGTGCCGTTCTTCTCGAGCGCCTTCTGCAGCTCGTCGCCGGCGTCGCCGATGCCGTTGAGGTAGTTTTCCCAGATCGCCAGGTTCTGGTCGGCGGCGGCCAGAAGCTGCTGCTCCATCCGGAGCTCGGTGGCGTGCTTGGCGAGGTTCTTCCAGCCGAGGTCGGAGTGGATCTCGTCGGCCTCCTCGTGGAGCTTGAAGAAGCTGAGTTCGCCGTCGGTCAGGCCGAACAGCGTCTTCCAGCGCTCGCGCTCGAGGCCGAACCAGCCGTGCTCCTTGACGACGCCGGAGCCGTAGCCGGGGATGTTGGGACGTTCGAGAATGACGTTGGCGAGCAGGCCCTCGAGCCAGTGGCAGTGGGACATCACGCCGGCCCAGGCGTTCCAGGACAGCTGGGTGGTCTTGAGCGGCGTGGCGGCGCGGATCTGCTCGCGGGTCATGCCGATGGTGATGCCGAGGTTCTCGAGTATCTGCCAGTGTGGCAGGCCGCCGCCGAACTCCTCGTCGGCGATCAGTTCTTCGGAGGCGGCGCCGATGATGTCGAGGCGGGTATCCCAGTCCGGGGTGAGGGTGGCGACGCGCAGCTTGAGGACGGAATTGCGCTGGCGGGTGTTGAGCCGGTGCTGCATGACGAACGTCTGCGCGCGGCCCTCGTTGAACGGCTCGTTGAAGAAGCGCAGGTTGTCGCAGAAAACGTCGAGCTTGGCGTCGAGTTCCTTGATGAAGCCGGTGGCTTTGAGATCGCGGGGCATGAACTGGTCTCCTGTAGTCTAACTGTCCGCGCGGCGCCCGGCGTGTTCTGGACCGGTTGTTCGGGTTCGTGCCGGGGCGGCGGGTTGCTTGAAAACGCAAGTATTAGATACAAAGCTTTCCTAACTAATAGAAATACTATATCTCGATATTTCCTATATAATTTCGCTATATTGTTATGTAACCTATTGATCTAAATACGATAATTTTATGGAGGCTGCCGCGAAAAAACCCGGGCCGCCGTCACGGGCCCGGGTTTTCGATGGGAAACGGAGGGCAGGTGTTGCCGGCCCTCGGGTGTCTTAGCGGCCCTTACGGCCCTTGAGCTGCTTGTTGAGTTCATCACCGGCGTCACCGATGCCGTTCATATAGAGCTCCCAGATGCGCAGGTTTTGGTCGGCCAACTCCAGGATGCGGTCTTCCATCTTGAGGTTGCGGGCGTACTTGGCGAGCTGGCTCCAGCCAAGGTCGGAATGGATCTCGTCGGCCTCGTTGTGGATCTTGAAGAACTTGAGCTGCTCGTCGGTCAGTTTCGGGAACAGCCGCTTCCAGCGGGCACGCTCGGAGCCGAGCCAGCCATACTTGCGCACCTCGCCCTTGCCGTAGCCCGAGATGTTGGTGCGCTCCGACACGACATTGGCGAGCAGCCCCTCGAGCCAGTGGCAGTTGGCCATGACCCCCATCCATGCGTTCCAGGCGAGCTGCGTGGTCGGCAGTGGTTTGGCCGCGCGGATATGGGCGCGGGTCATGCCGATCGCGATGCCAGCGTTTTCCAGGATCTTCCAGTGCGGCTCGCCGCCGCCGAACTCGTCGTCGCGTACCAGCTCCTCGTAGCACGCGCCGAGGATGCGCAGCCGCGTGTCCCAGTCGGGCGTGTTGGTGGCAACCTTCAGCTTGAGCACCGAGTTGCGGTAGCGCGTGTTGAGGCGGTGCTGCATGACGAACATGCGGGCGCGGCCCTCGTTGAACGGCTCGTGGACGAAGCGCACCCGGCCGAGGAACTCGTCGAGCACCTTGTCGAGCTCGCGGATGAAGCCGGTCGCCTTGCTGTCGCGGGACATCTACTGTGTTCTCCTATGGTCTTTTCATTTTTTCACTGAAGGTCGAGGACGATCTTGCCGAACTGCTCGGCGCGCTCCAGCCGGTCGAAGGCGGCAAGCGCGTCGTCGAACGGATAGACGCTGTCGATCACCGGGCGCAGCCGGTCCTGGGCCACCACCTGCATCAGGCGGCGGCATTCCTCCATGGTGGCGGTGGTCGAGCCGAAGATCTGGAGCTGGCGCACGAAGATGCGCTGCAGGTCAGCCGGCGGCTGTCCGCCGGTGGTGGCACCCACCACCATGATGCGTCCGCCCCAGCCGGCCGAGCGCAGGGACTGGTCCCAGGTGGCCGCGCCCACATTGTCGCATATCACGTCGGCGCCGCGCCCGCCGGTCATGTCGCGCACGCGCTCCCAGATGGTCTCGCGCCCGTGGTTGATGATCTCGTCGGCGCCGAGCGCGCGGGCGCGTTCCAGCTTGTCGTCGCTCGACGAGGTCACGATCACGCGCGCCCCGGCGAGCTTGGCGAGCTGCAGGGTTGCGAGCGCCACGCCACCGCCGATACCGACCACCAGCATGGTCTCGCCCGGCACCATCGGGTGCTTGCCGAACACCTGGCGCCAGGCGGTGAGGTGGCCGACCGGCAGGGCCGCCGCCTCGTGCCACGACAGGCCGTCGGGGATCGGCACGAAGTTGTGCGCCTTCATGGAGAGGTACTCGGCGTAGCCGCCGTGGCGCTGTTCGCCGATGATACTGATGCGGCGGCAATAGGGCTGCTGCCCGGCGAGGCAGTAGTCGCATTCTCCGCAGAACTCGCTCGGGAAGGCGATCACCCGCTGGCCGGGCTTGAGCCCGCTGTCGGGATCGGCCTCGACCACTTCACCCGCGGCATCGACGCCGAGCACCATCGGCATGGGATGGGTGATGCCCTTGCCGACGTCGCGCACATAGAGATCGACATGGTTGAGGGCGGCGGCGCGCACCCGGATCAGCGCGTTGCCGGCGGGCCGCTCGGGCTTGGGGAAGTCCCTTATCCCGAGCCCATCCTTGCCGCGCTTGTGCAGCACCAGCGCCTTCATCCCCGTTCTCCCTGCGCCGGCGTTACGGCACGCATTGTCGTTCTGGTTTCGCGTCCGAGCATAATTGCTCCCGGAACAAAGTCCACAGGCGAGGCGGAGATTTGCGAGGGCAGCCGGCGGTGCAGGCCAGCCATGCGGTATCGGTTGCGACGGCGCGCGTGACAACACCGGCGCGAGCCCCTATGTATGAAGCCGCTTTTCGGGCGGACCGTCCGTGTCCGCTACTCCCTCGGTTCAAGGCAAGAGGTTGATCGTGGAAGCCTTCATCTGTGATGCCGTGCGTACCCCTATCGGCCGCTACGCGGGCGCGCTCGCGAGCGTGCGCCCCGACGACTTGGCCGCGCTGGTCATTCGTACCCTCATCGGGCGCAACAAGGGGATGGACCCCGCGGCGGTGGACGACGTGATCTTCGGCTGCGCCAACCAGGCGGGCGAGGACAACCGCAACGTCGCGCGCATGTCGGCGCTGCTCTCGGGTCTGCCGGAGACCGTTACCGGCGTTACCGTGAACCGCCTGTGCGGTTCGGGCCTCGATGCGGTGGGCGAGGCAGCCCGCGCGATCAAGGCGGGGGACGCGGACCTGATGATCGCGGGTGGCGTCGAGAGCATGTCGCGCGCGCCGTTCGTCATGGGCAAGGCCGAGAGCGCATTTGCACGCGGCGCCGAGATCTTCGATACCACCATCGGCTGGCGCTTCGTCAATCCCGAGATGAAGAAGAAGTATGGGGTCGATTCCATGCCGGAGACCGGCGAGAACGTCGCCCATGATTGCCAAGTGAGCCGCGCCGACCAGGACGCCTTCGCCTACCGGTCGCAGATGCGCGCCAAGGCGGCGATGGACTCGGGCCGTCTCGCCAGGGAGATCGTCCCGGTCACGATCCCGCAGCGCCGCGGCGATCCCAAGATCGTGGATACCGACGAGCATCCGCGCCCCGATACCTCGCTCGAAGCGCTGGCCAAGCTCCGGCCGCTGTTCGGCGAGAACTCGACCGTCACGGCGGGCAACGCGAGCGGCGTCAACGACGGTGCCGCCGCGCTGATCGTCGCGTCCGAGGCCGCGGTGAAGAAGCACGGGCTCACGCCGCGCGCGCGCGTCATCGCCATGGCGACGGCGGGCGTGCCGCCGCGCATCATGGGCGTGGGACCGGCGCCCGCGACCGAGAAGCTTTTGGAGAAGACCGGCCGCAAGATCGGCGACATCGACGTGATCGAGCTCAACGAGGCCTTTGCTAGCCAGTCGCTCGCCGTGCTGCGCCGCCTCGGTCTTCCCGACGACGCCGAGCACGTGAACCCCAACGGCGGCGCCATCGCGCTCGGCCATCCCCTCGGCATGTCGGGGGCGCGGCTCGCGCTGACCGCGACCGAGGAGCTGCAGGTACGCGGTGCCAGGCAGGCGATCTGCACCATGTGCATCGGCGTCGGCCAGGGCATCGCGGTGCTGCTGGAAAAGGCCTAGACCTTCCAAGGCTCTGACCCGGACACATTGACGTGCGCAGCCGGTGCCAATAGCCTTTCCCGAAAAGCGGGCGCGGACAGCCCGTGCAGGGAAGGAAACGGCATGACACAGACCACGACCACGACGGCCACGACCATGAAGATCACGCCGCTCACGCCCGCGATCGGGGCGGAGATCACCGGCATCGACGTACGCGAGGCGGGCAGGGACGGCATTGCCGCCCTCCATCGGGCGCTGCTCGACCATCTCGTGATCGTCATCCGCGACCAGCATCTTGAGCCGCCCGAGCAGATCGACTTCACCCACAACTGGGGCGACCTCGTGCGCCGTATCGCGCCCGATTTCCTGCACAAGGAGTATCCCGACGTGCTGGTGCTCTCGAACCGCGTGGTGGAGGGCAAGCCGGCGGGCGCGACCGAGGCCTATGCCGGTTTTACCTGGCATACCGACCTCACCTATGCGGAGCGGCCGAGCATGGGTTCCATGCTGCACGCCCTCGAGGTGCCGGAGGAGGGTGGCGATACCGCATTCAACAACATGTATCTCGCCTATGAGACCCTGCCCGAGGAAACCAAGCGGCGCATCGACGGTCTCAGGGCGCTGCACATCCGTGACCGCCGCAAGAATCCGCGCGCCAAGATCACCAAAAAGGACGGCTTCAAGCACGACATCGACAGGTATTTCGATATCCCGGCGCCCGATTCCATCCATCCGGTGGTGCGCACCCATCCCGAGACCGGGCGCAAGGCGCTGTTCGTCAATCCGCGCTTCACGGTCGCGATCGAAAACATGGACGATGCCGAGGCCCAGCCGTTGCTGGACGAGCTGTTCGTGCACCAGCGCAAGCGCGAGTTCATGTACCGCCACAAGTGGCGGCTCGGCGATATCGTGTTCTGGGACAACCGCTGCACGATCCATCTCGCCTGCGGCGGCATCAAGCCGCCCGGCATCCGGCACCTGCACCGTACCTCGATCGCCGGCGACGTGCCGGCCTGATCTTCACAGACCGGGGTAGAACGCCCCCTATCTCCTGGTGAAATCCGGCGGGCGTTTCTCGCGGAAGGCGGCAGCGCCTTCCTGATGTTCCGCATGGGGGAAGCGGGCGCGCTGCTGCTTGGCTTCCGCCGCGAGTGCCGCGCGCAGTTCCTCGATCCCCGACAGCATCCCCTTGACCGCCGCGATGGCATCGAGCGGCCCGTTCGCGAGCGTCCCGGCTTCCGCGATGGCACGCGCCAGCGCTTCGCCCGGCGCGACCACCGCGTCGGCGAGGCCGAGGCGGTGTGCTTCGTTGCCGTCGATCGTGCTACGCGCGAGGATCAGGCGCCGGGCGACGGTCGCGCCGACCCGGCGCGCGAGCGTGCAGGAGAGTCCCCAGTCCGGGCCGAGTGCGAGCTTCAGGAACGAGAACGTGAACTTCGCGCTTTCCTCGGCGACGATCATGTCGGCGAGGCAGGCGAGGCTGACGCCGGCCCCGGCGGCGTGGCCGGCGACCGCGGCGATCACCGGGCGCGGGAAGGCCGCCACCATCTCCGCGGTGCGGGCGACGTCGTTCATGCGCTCGTCGATCCTGGCGATGTCGGTCTCGCCCATGGTGCGGACGTCGCCGCCGGCGCAGAAGTTGCCCCCGGCGCCGGTGATGACGAGGGCGTGGACATGGGTGTCGGCGGCAAGGGTTTCGAGCGCGTCGCGCAGCTCGATCCGCGTCTCGGCGGTGAGCGCGTTGCGGACCTTGGGCTCGTCGAGGGTCAGGACGGCGACGTGATCTCCCGGCTTTTCGACGCGGATGGCCATGTCGCGCCGCCCGCTACTTGTCGAGGTCGGCGAAGGTCTTGCCCTCGCTCGCCAGCCGCTCCAGCAGGGGAGAGGGCTGCCAGAAGAACGCGTCCTCCTTGGCGAAGGCCTTGATGCTATTCAGCACTTCGGCGAGACCGATGATGTCGGCGGTGCACAGCGGACCGCCGCGCCAGCGCGGGAAGCCGTAGCCGAAGATCTCCACCATGTCGACGTCGAGCGGGCGCGCGGCGATCTTCTCATCGACGATGCGCGCGCCTTCGTTGATCATGGCGTAGAGGATGCGGTTCTGGATTTCCTCGGGCGTGAAGGCGCGGCGCTTCACCTTCTTGCGCGCCGATTCCTCCAGCACGATCTTCTCGACCTCGGGGTTGGGCTGGGGCTTGCCGTTCTCGTAAACGTACCAGCCGCGTGCGGTCTTCTGGCCGAACCAGCCCTTCTCGCACAGCCGGTCGGCGATCTCGACGTAGCGCTCCTTGGGATCGCGCGTGGCGGCTGTGCGCTTGCGCTGGGCCCAGGCGATGTCGAGCCCGGCGAGGTCCATCACCCGGAACGGGCCCATCGGAAAACCGAATGCCTCGACCGCCTTGTCCACTTCCCACGGCAGGGCACCGTCCTCGATCATGTAGTCGGCCTGCTTGCGGGTCTTGGCGAGGATGCGGTTGCCGATGAAGCCGTCGCACACGCCCGACAGCACGCCGACCTTGCCGAGCTTCTTTGCGAGCTCCAGGCCGGTCACGATCACGTCGTCGCCGGTCATGGCCGGACGCACGATTTCCAGCAGGCGCATGACATAGGCGGGCGAGAAGAAATGGAGCCCGATCACGTCCTCGGGCCGCCTGGTGGTGGCGGCGATCTCGTTGATGTCGAGGTAGGAGGTGTTGGTGGCGAGCACGGCGCCCGGCTTCATGGCGGCGTCGAGCTTGCCGAACACGGTCTTCTTGACCTCCAGGTCCTCGAACACCGCCTCGATCACGAGATCGGCCTCACCGAGGGCACCGTAGTCGAGGCTCGGCGTGAGCCGGTCCATGTGCTCGGTCTTGCCTTCCTCGCTCAAACGCCCGCGCGCGACGAACCCGTCGAGGTTTTTCGAGACGTTGGCCTCGGCGCGTTCCAGCGCGGCGTCGTCGGCCTCGATCATGGTGACGGGCAAGCCCGCGCGCAGCAGCGCGACCGCGATGCCGGCGCCCATGGTGCCGCCGCCGATCACGCCGAGGCGTTCGATCTTGCGCGGCCGCGCGCTTTCGAGGCCGGGCACTTTGCTCACCGCGCGCTCGGCGAAGAACACGTGGCGCAAAGCCTTCGCCTGGTCGGAGGCGCGCAATTCCTGGAAGATTTCGCGCTCGCGTTTCATGCCCTCGGCGTAGGGCAGGGTGACGGCGGCCTCGACCGCTTCCAGCGCGCGCACCGGGCTCAACTGGCCGCGCGCGGAACGCGCGACCTTCGTCCTCTCGGTCTCGAAGAACCTGGCGTCCGCGGGCGCGGCCACCGGCATCTCGGAGATGCGCGGCAGGGTCGCACCGTCGCGGGCGAGGGCGAATTCCTTGGCGCTGGCCAGCAGGTCGCCCTCGGCGATGAGATCGATCAGGCCGCTTTCCTGGGCCTCGCGAGCGCCGACCTGACGCCCGGTGGTGATCATCTCGGCGGCCTTCTCCACGCCGGCAAGGCGCGGCAGGCGCTGGGTGCCGCCGGCGCCCGGGATGATGCCGAGGTTCACTTCGGGGAAGCCGATCCGGGCCTTGGCCTCCATCACCCGGAAATGGCAACTGAGCGCGATCTCGAACCCGCCGCCAAGCGCGACGCCGTGGATGGCGGCGACGACCGGTTTTTCGGCCGCTTCGATGGCGGCGATCACGTCGGGCAGGAACGGCGGCTGCGGCGGTTGGCCGAACTCGCGCACGTCGGCGCCGGCGATGAAGACCTTGCCCGCGCCGTGGATGATCCCGGCGCGGATGTCGGGATCGCTGCCGAGCTGCGTGATTGCGTCGATAAGGCCCTGTCGCACGGCCTGGGAGATGGCGTTGACCGGCGGATTGTCCACGGTGATGACCGCGATTCCGTCCTCTATGGCGACCTTGACTGCCGCACCGTTTGCTTCCGTCATCGTCCCTTCCGTTCAGTGGCTTCTGTCGCGTCCGGATCGCAGGTTGACGTCCGGACGGGCACCATCCATATCAACCGGGCCGCGCGCGGGCAAGGTGCCTGCTTCACGTCGCGGCGTCGTGTTCTATAATTCGCAAGACCTGCAACGCGCGCACAGGGGAGAGACATGAGCAAGGCCAAGTTCGAGGAAAGCATGGGAAAGATCGCCGCCGCCATCGGCGACAGGCCGGTGGACGGGACGCTGGCGGCCTTTCTCAACCAGGCCTTCGCCGCCGAGGATGCGGCGTTCAGGGACGTCGAGGCGCTGTGCCGCGAGGGCGAGGCCGACGGCTGGCTGTGCGAGCGCGAGATGGGTGGCATCAAGTTCGGGCGCGTGATCAAGCCGGGCGGGGCGGCTGGCCGGTTCAGCGTCGACGTGGTCCGCATGAAGGACGTCAAGGGGCCGCATCACGTCCATCCCACCGGAGAGATCGGCATGATCATGCCGGTCGCGGGCGATCCCAGATTCGACGGGGTTGGGCGCGGCTGGTACGTCGATCCGCCGGGCTCCGACCACTGGCCGACGGTCACGGGCGGCGACGCCTACGTGCTCTACCTGCTGCCCGACGGCAAGATCGAGTTCACGGGAAAGTAGGGGCGGCCCGGACGGGCTCCTGCGGTGCCGCCGCGCCGGCGCGGCCGCGGTCGAGCGACTTGATCAGCGTCGCCAGGCTGATCGACTTGAGCGTCGCCACGGCGATTTCGTCGATTTCGTCCGTGACCCGGCCGAGCGCCCGACCCATGTCGGTATCGTTGTTCGACTCGCTGCCGTCGTCGCCGTCCGCGTCGATGTCGCCGAACAGCTTGATCACGTCGTAGAGCGAGGTGCGCTTGGCGTTGCCCGAGAAGCGGTAGCCGCCCTTGGCGCCGCGCACCGCCTCCACCAGCCCGGCGCGGCCGAGGTCGCGCAGCACCTTGGCGAGGTGGTTGGCGGAAATCCCGTGCATTTCGGCGATCTCGGCGACAGACAGCTGGCGCGCGGGATCGCGCGCCAGCTCGAGGGTCGCGAGCAGGGCGAAGCGGGTGGCCTTCTGGAGCTTCATCGCCGCGTTCCCTAGTCGAACGGCAATTCGAGCGGCATTTCGAGCTGGATGAACGAGCCGCCCATCATGCCCTGGCTGCGGAAGAACGCCATGTTGAGGGCGTCGTCGCGCGCCAGCATGGTGCGCACGGTGGCCATGCCGTTGGCACGCATGCGCGCGCAGATCGCTTCGAACAGGCGCGAGCCGATGCCGCCCTGGCGGTGGCGCGGGTCGACGCCGATGGCGAACACCCAGCCGCACGGCGGCGAGCCGAATTCCCAGGCGCGTTCCTCGCCGATGATGAAGCCGACCACCCGGCCTTGCGCCTCGGCCACCAGGAAATGGCGCGTCTCGCGCCGGCCATAGCGGGCGAAGGCGCGGCGCCAGTAGTCGGGCTTGGGAATGCCGGTAATGGCGGCATCGATCTCGCTGACCGCGGCGACGTCGTCGGCAACGGCCGCGCGGATCGTCACCGGAACGGCTTCAGGGTATTGATTTTCAATGGCTTCTGTCATGGCTCCGGTGTCCCTGTCGTGGTTCCGGCGGGGGTATGCCTCGGTGCCCGAACGGCGCTTGACAGCATGGCGGGTGATGGCTATTTTGTAAATAGGTATTGCGGTACGTATTTGCTGTTTTAGCCCAGTAAGTCTGTTGCGGCGCCCCATTGGGGCTTCGGTGAGGCGGGTGACGGGGCTAGGCTAGAGCAAAAGGCCCGCGCGCGGCGGGCACGCAAGCGGACCAAAAAACAAGACCATTCAGAGCAGGTGGAGACCCCATGATCGATTTCAGGACCAGCCCCGAGAAATACAAGCACTGGAAGGTATCCTTCGACGGCCCGGTGGCGACCATCGCCATGGACGTCGACGAAAACGGCGGCTTGGTGGAAGGCTATCTGCTCAAGCTCAATTCCTACGACCTCGGCGTCGATATCGAGCTCTACGACGCGGTTCAGCGGCTTCGTTTCGAGCACCCCGAGATCGGCGCGGTGGTGATGACTTCGGGCAAGGACAACGTGTTCTGCGCCGGCGCCAACATCAAGATGCTGGGCCAGTCCACCCACGCCTGGAAGGTCAACTTCTGCAAGTTCACCAACGAGACCCGCAACGGGATCGAGGACGCGAGCAACTTTTCCGGCCAGACCTACATCTGCGCGGTGAACGGCACCGCGGCGGGCGGCGGCTACGAGCTCGCGCTCGCCTGCGAGCACATCATGCTGGTCGACGACAACGCCTCGGCCGTGTCGCTACCCGAGGTGCCGCTGCTCGCGGTGCTGCCGGGCACCGGCGGCCTGACTCGCGTGGTCGACAAGCGCATGGTGCGCCGCGACCATGCCGATTTCTTCTGCACCCTCACCGAGGGCATCCGTGGCCAGCGCGCGGTCAACTGGAAGCTCGTGGACGAGATCGTGCCGCGCTCCAAGATGACCGATAACGTCAAGGCGCGCGCGGCCGAATTCGCGGCCAGGACCGACCGTCCCAAGGATGCCAAGGGCATCAAGCTCACCGAGCTCAAGCGCGACATCTCGGGCGACACCATCACCTACGACAGCGTCACCGCCGAGATCGACCGCTCGCGCAACGCCGTCACCATCACCGTGCGCGCTCCGAAGGAAGCGGTCCCGGCCGACGTCAAGGCGATCCACGCCCAGGGAGACAAGTTCTGGCCGCTCGCGGTCGCACGCGAACTCGACGACCTGATCCTGCACCTGCGCACGAACGAGCCGGTGATCGGTCTCTGGGTCCTCAAGACCGAAGGCGATCCCGAGCTGGTCGTGAAGGCGGACGAGGTGCTGGAAAAGAACGCCAAGGACTGGCTGGTGCGGGAAATCACGCTTTACCTCAAGCG
Organism: uncultured Alphaproteobacteria bacterium; assembly: GCA_963732875.1. Taxonomy (GTDB): domain Bacteria; phylum Pseudomonadota; class Alphaproteobacteria; order SMXQ01; family SMXQ01; genus WHSO01. The sequence goes on from CAVTBD010000002.1 coordinate 201,210, forward strand.
TACCCTCAAGCGTATCGACGTCACCTCGCGTTCGGTCATCACCCTGGTCGAGCCCGGCAGCTGCTTTGCCGGCATGCTTGCCGAGCTGGTGCTGGTGGCCGATCGCAGCTTCATGCTCGACGGTACGCTCGACGGCAAGAACGCGCCCGCCAAGATTCGCCTGAGCAACGCTAATTTCGGCCCCTATCCGATGGGCAACGGGCTCACCCGGCTGGAGACGCGCTATCTCGGCGACGCGGCGAAGCTCAAGGCGGTCGAGGCGGCCAAGGGCCAGGAGCTCGATGCCCAGAAGGCCGAGGAGCTCGGCCTCGTCACCTTCGCGCCCGATGACATCGACTATGAGGACGAGGTGCGCATCGCCATCGAGGAGCGCGCTTCGCTGTCGCCCGACGCGCTCACCGGCATGGAGGCGAGCCTGCGCTTCGCCGGTCCGGAAACCCTCGAGACCAAGATTTTCGGCCGCCTGTCGGCGTGGCAGAACTGGATCTTCCAGCGGCCCAATGCGGTCGGTGCGGAAGGCGCGCTCAAGCTGTTCGGCACCGGCAAGAAGGCCAATTTCGACGAGAACCGAGTTCTAGACGTCCTCGCCTGTTCGACTGAACTTACCAAGCGGGAGAAAGCACATGGCTGGCATCGACTACGAAACCAAGATCCCCAACAACGTCAACCTGGCGGAGGACCAGCGCCTGCAGCGCGCGCTCGAGGCATGGCAGCCGAAGTTCCTCGACTGGTGGAAGGAGCTCGGCCCGGTCGGTACGGCCAACTATGACGTCTATCTGCGCACCGCGATCAGCGTGGAGCCCGCGGGCTGGGCGCACTTCGACTACGTCAAGATGCCCGAGTACCGCTGGGGCATCTTCCTCGCTCCCGCCGAGGAAGGCCGCAAGATCAACTTCGGTGCCCACAAGGGCCAGCCGGCCTGGCAGCAGGTGCCGGGCGAGTACCGCGCCGAGCTGCGCCGCCTGATCGTCACACAGGGCGACACCGAGCCCGCCTCGGTCGAGCAGCAGCGCTGCCTCGGCCAGAGCTGCCCGTCGCTCTATGACCTGCGCAACCTGTATCAGGTCAACGTGGAGGAGGGCCGCCACCTATGGGCCATGGTCTATCTGCTCCAGGCCTACTTCGGCCGCGACGGCCGCGAGGAGGCCGAGGCCATGCTGGAGCGCCACGCGGGCGACCCCGACAAGCCGCGCATCCTGCAGGCGTTCAACGTGGATACCACCGACTGGCTGTCGTTCCACATGTTCACCTACTTCCAGGACCGCGACGGCAAGTTCCAGCTCGCCGCGCTCTCGGAATCGGGCTTCGACCCGCTGTCGCGCACCTGCCGCTTCATGCTGACCGAGGAAGCGCACCACCTGTTCGTGGGCGAGAGCGGCATCACCCGCATCATCCAGCGCTCCTGCGAGATCATGAAGGAGAACAAGCTGTCCGACCCGGCCGACGTCCGCAAGCACGGCGGCATCGACCTGCCGACGGTCCAGAAGTACCTCAACTTCCACTACTCGATCTGCCTCGACCTATTCGGGCAGGAACTCAGCACCAACGCCGCCAACTACTACACGATGGGCATCAAGGGCCGCTACGGCGAGACCAAGATCAACGACGACCATATCCTGGCCGGCCTCAAGTACCCGGTGCCCGAGGTCAACGGTAGCAAGATCATCGACGTGGACGAGCCGGCGCTGAACGCCATCAATCAGCGGCTGCGCAACGACTATGCCACCGACAGCCAGCGCGGCGTCGACAACTGGAACAAGATCATCCGCGACCACGGGGTCGACTTCGAGCTGATGCTGCCGAACCGGGCGTTCCATCGCAACATCGGTCCGTTCGCCCAGGTCAAGGCATCGCCGGAAGGTAAGATCATCACCGAGGCCGAGTGGGACCAGCGCCATGGCGACTGGCTGCCGACGCAGAAGGACAAGGACTACGTCCAGGCCCTGATGCAGCCGGTGACCGAGCCGGGCAAGTTCGCCAACTACATCGCCGCGCCGGCCCGCGGCATCAACCGCCAGCCGGTCGACTTCGAGTACGTGAAGTTCCACTGATCGGACGGTTTCAGGCGGATACACGGACGGCGCCCCCGAAAGGGGCGCCGTCTCGCGTTCGCCACGTAAACAGTACGGGAGAGTAGCTATGCGACGCACGATGCTGATGGCCAAGCTGCACCGGGTCCGCGTGACCCATTGCGAACTCGACTACGAGGGATCCTGCGCGATCGACGAGGACCTGTTGGACGGGGCCGACATCCGCGAATACCAGCAGGTCGATATCTACAACGTCACCAACGGCGAGCGCTTTTCGACCTATGCCATCCGCGGTGCCCGCGGTAGCGGCATGATCTCGGTCAACGGCGCCGCGGCGCGCAAGGCGGCAGTGGGCGACATCCTGATCATCGCGGCCTATGTGGAATTGGAGGAGCGTGAACTCGCCGGCTACGCCCCGCGCCTGATCTACGTCGACGATGCCAACCGGGAAAAGGCGCGCCGCAGCCGGATACCACTCCAGGAAAGCGCCTAGAACATTCAGCCGGTGAGCGCACCCGCTGCCGCTTCGCTACTGATCCGGCGCAGCTCCTCCACGCATTTCCACGGCAAGGTCAACTCGCCGTCGATGCCCTCGACCATGAAGGTGATCTCGCCGCGCACGTGGCGGTGCCGGACCTGGAGCGAGGCGGTATCGAGGTGTACCAGGGTCTCCGACGGGAAACGGCGGATCGAGCGGACATAGCGGAAATCAATCTCGCGCCCCTCGACCCTGAGGCGTACCGCCTTGACCCGCGCGATGAAGCGCTGCGACAGCTTGGAACGTCGCATCTTGATGGCGTATTTCGGGACGCCCGCTTCGTCTGCCTTGGGCAGCAGCAGGCTGGGCCTCGGGTACTCTCGGGCAGCCGACGCCTTGAGCATGTGCAACGCTCCCCCACCAACGTCACAACCATCGATATGGCGTTAGTTTAACGGGCGGGGGCGCTACCCTGTCAATTACACGATAGTACTAAGTACTTGGATAATCGTGTCTTTTCAATGACCGGACGTCACTTGTCCCGCTTGTGCGGCATCAGGCTCTCGGTCAGCTCGTCGCTCCAGGGGGCGCCCAGCGCCAGCGCCTGGCGCAGCGCGACGAAATCGACCTCGCGGCCAGTCTCCCTGGTGCCGCGCATTGAAGGCGCGAAACCCGGCGCGCGCCTCGGTCATCATGTTGAAGGCCATCCACGAGCGTGAGCTTTCCTTGTTGCGCTGCCAGGCGTCGAGCTTGGGCTTGCGCAGCTCCTCGATGGTCTTGAGGGTGCATTCCGGGAAGGTCTCGATCAGGGTCGCGCATAGCGCCTCGATCCGGGCATCGAGCGCGCTCAGGTCCATCTCGCCCTTGGCGAGCAGGGCCTTGCCCTGGGCCAGTGCGTCGCCGCTCTTCGATTCGCCGAACACGAAGCGGCCCATCTCGTCCACCATGCGGTCGGTGACGACGAGGGGATTGGGCACGAAATTCCCGTCCACCTTCAGCGCCGGCGCGATGTCGGAGATCATGCCGAGCCTATAGGCCTTGTGAGCGGAGAACGGCTGGCACAGCACGCCTGCATTCATGGCGTGCTCGCTGCCGATAAGCACCGGCAGGAAGTCGGTCGCGCCCGCGATCGGGGCGGAGCCGTGCTTGGGGCCGGCCTGGCCGAAGCGCGCCATGTCCTGGGCGATGGAGAAGTCGCAGGCCATGCCGATCTCCTGGCCGCCGCCAAGCCGCATGCCGTTGACGCGGCAGATGGTCGGCTTGTCCACGGTCAGGATGGTGGTCACCAGGTCCATGAACAGGCGCATGTACTGGCGGAATTCCTGCGGGTTGCCGGCGTAGTATTCGGCCAGCTCCTGGACGTTGCCGCCGGTGCAGAAGCTGACGGCGCCTTCGCCGGTGAGCACGATGGTGACGACGTCGCGCGACGAGCGACGCCTGGCGCAGCGCAACCGTCGCGCCCTTCATCATCTCGACGGTGAGCGCGTTGAGTTGCTTCGGGTTGTCGAGGATCACCCAGGCGTTATAGAGGCCCTCGGCAATGCTGCCGTCGGCGCGCCGGGCAGGGCGGCGCTCGTAGCGCACGCCCTCGGCGATCGCGGCGCCCGGGACGAGGTTGTGGTCGACCAGCGATTGCGGATGGGTCGCCTTGGCGACGTCAAGCGGGGTCTTCGTCATGATGGGCGGTCCTCGATGCGGCGTCCGCCCGGCGGGCTAGATGACGCCGTTGTCCTTGAGCTTCCGGTACTCTTCCGCGGGCAGGCCGAGATATTCGCGGAACACGATCTCGTTGTCCTGGCCGATCAGGGGCGCGGGGGCGGTGACGTCGCCCGGCTGCTCCGACAGGTCGAAACCCGGGAAGTAGTGGGCCTGATAGTCGATTTCCGGGTGCTTGCGCACGCGCCAGGTCTTGCGGTGGAGAAGCTGCGGATCGGTGAAGAGGTCGGCGCAGGTATTGACGTTGTGGGCGCGGAGGCCGGCCGCCTGCAGGGTCTCGACCACGGCTTCGACCGTGAGCTTCCTGGTCCAGGCGGCGATCGTCCTGTCCAGCGCCTTGAGGTTCTTGCGGCGCGCGGCGGCCGTCTTGAAGCGCTTGTCGGTGGCCCATTTCTTGCTCGCGGCCTTCGGCGAGCGTGCGGAATTCGGCGTCATTCCAGCACGACAGCGCCACCCACTGGTCGTCGCCCTTGCACGGATAGGCATTGTGCGGGCAGGCGACCGGATCGCGGTTCTCCTCGCGCTCCAGCACCTTGCCGTTGGCGTGGTAGTCGAACAGCGAGCCGGCGAGGAAGAACGCGCCGCATTCGTACTGTGCGACGTCGATGAAGGCGCCTTCGCCGGTGCGGTGGCGGCGGTCGAGCGCGGCCAGGATCAGCGGCGTGCCCACCAGCGCCGCGACGAAATCGATATAGGGGCCGTAGAGCAGCTGCGGCGTGCCCTCTGCTTCGCCGGTGAGCCCGCAGAAGCCCGCGAGCGCCGAGAGCTGCGAGCCGAAGCCGCCGGTCGCCGCACGCGGGCCGGTTTGGCCCATGTTGCAGGTGGACATGAAGATCAGGTCGGGGTTCGACTTCTTGAGATGGTCGTAGCCGAGCCCGATGCGGTCGATCACGCCGGGGCGCATGTTCTCGATCAGCACGTCGGCCCAGTCTGCGAGCATGCGCGCGAGCTCGATGCCGCCCGGCTTCTTCACGTCGATGGTGACGTCGTATTTCGAATCGTTGAAGTAGGAGAAGCAGCCGGATCGGTTGATGCCCTTTTTGCCCTGCGGATAGGGCGGATACTGCAGGCGGAAGCCGTCGGGACGGTCCTGCGCCTCGATATGGATGACGGTGGCACCGTAGTTGGCCAGCAGCTTGCCGATCCACGGACCGGCGGCATAGCCGCCGACCTCGACCACTTTCAGCCCCTTGAGGGCCATCGGCTGTCCGGTCATGACACCACCACTGCCTTGGCGCGGACGAGGGCCGCAATATCTTTCATCTTGAAGCCGTATTCGCCGAGCACCTTGCGGCTGTGCTCGCCGGCCTTGGCCGGTGCGGGGCAGGGGGCGGGCAGCCGTTCGCCGTCGACGCAGGCGAAGCCGCCGAGGTGCCGTTCGGTCTTGCCGCCCGGGCCCGGCAGGTCGGCCCACAGGCCGCGCTCGGAGAGCTGCGGGTCATGGGCGATGTCGGCGACATTGTTGACGGGATAGCCCAGCATCTCGCGCTCGAACGCCTGCTGCAGGAACTCGGCCTTGGTCACGGTGGCGAAGAAGCGGCCGATGGGCTCTTCCATCGCGTCCACCTGGGCCTGGGTGGTCTGGGTCGAATCGAAGGTCGCCCAGTCGATGTCCGCGAGCACGCCGAGCTCGGCACCGGCGTCGCGCATCCAGGCGCACAGGCCTTCGTTGGTGCGTCGACCGGCGACGCCGCCGTAGATGATGAAATTGAGATAGCCGTCCTTGCACGGCCAGAAAACGCGGTAGATCGCGCCATGAACCGAGCGCCCGGTCATGAAGGCGCCGGCTCGCTTGGGAATCTGGTTGACCAGGTCGAAGAACGAGGGCGCGTGGGCGATGGAGGCGATGACCGCGGCCTGGGCGGAGACATCCACGTGCTGGCCGCGTCCGGTCACGTTGCGCGCGGTCAGGGCGACCATGGCGCCGCAGGCGGCCTGGCTCGCGGCCCAGGGCTGGGATTGCGGCGCGGTGACGCGCAGCGGCAGCCCGCCCGGCTCGCCGGCGAGCGACATGGCGCCGCTCGCGGCCATCAGCTCGAGGTCGCTCGCGTGCCATTCGGCGTGGGGGCCGGAACGCCCGAACGGCGTGACCGAGACGTGAATGAGCTTGGGATTGAGGGCGGACAGCGTCTCGATGTCGAACAGCGCCGCCACATCGCTGCCAGGCTGGGCCGTTTCCAGCAGGAAATCGGCCTTGGCAACCATCTTCAGGAACGCGGCCTTGCCGGCCTTTTTCGTGAGATCAAGGGTGAGAAGACGCTTGCCGGCGTTGTTGCCGCGCCACGCGGGGGCGGACAGATCCGCCCCCGGTGGTTCGATCTTGACGACGTCGCAGCCGAGGTCGGCAAGGAGACGGCCCGTAAGCCAGCCGAGTTCGCCCGTGCAGTCGAGCACCCGGTAACCTGCGAGCATGATTCCCCCTGTCCGTCCTCGTTGCGGCGACGTGCCTTAGAGCCTGATCGGCTCGGATCGGAACGATCCTGAGCCATGAATCAGGCTCTACACCTATAATTTAGAGCAGGATTCACGGTTCAGATTGAGTCAATCTGAACCGATCCTGCTCTAGCGGCCCGTGCGGGCCAGCGAGAGCACCCAGCCCTGCATGCGTGCGCGCATGTTGGCGATCTGCTCCTTGGTGAAGAAGTCTTCCGGCTTCACCTTGTACGTCGGGTACACGGGACGGTGGAAGTCCTGCTCGTAGCCATAGGGCACGGTGGCGTCGATGCCCATGCCGCCTTCGAAGACGGTATTGGCGGCGGTCCACTGCTGGCCCGCGCCCGCGGTCATGCGCTCGGCCGGCATAAAGGTCTGGCCGATGCCGCCCGGATGCGGGTTCAGGATGTCCGTCTGCGGGTTCACGCGGGTGGTGAGGCACCACATGATGTCGTCCATGTCGTAGATGTCGACGTCTTCCGACACTGCGATCACGAGACGGGCACCCTGCGAGCAGGCGAGGATGGCAGTCAGGAAGTTGCGCTGCCAGCCTTCCTCGATCTTGTTGCGCTTCTTGACCTGGATGATCGCCCCGCCCCAGTCCGTCATGCAGTACGGAATGTGGACGTTCTGGACGATGCCGGGCTGCAGGCGCTCGCACAGGTTGAAGATCGCCGATTCACGCACCGAGGTATCGATGTTGGCGTCATCGGCCGTGTGCACGCCGAGCGGGAAGATGATCGGCTTGGACTCGGGCTTGCGCATGGTGATCGCGGTGACGTGGAACGTCGGGGCGCGATACGCCTTGCCCATGTAGCCGGCCCATTCCGGGTGGAAGAAGAACTTGCCCTGCTGGTTGGCGTCTTCCGATTCCTTGGTCTCGTAGCGCTTGTCGCGCGGGTGCAGGTAGCCTTCCAGCACGTACTCCGCGTCGGCCAGCGTGTGGCCCGGGATGGTGCGGCACTTGACGATGCGGATGGGCGAGCCCTGGATGGTGCCGGCCATGCCGACCTCGTCGCAGCCCTTCGGCAGGATCGCGTAGTCGAAGCCCGCGCCCGCCATGTAGGTGCATGCCGGCGGCACGCCGAAGCACATGGTGAGCGGGATCGGCTCCTCGTCGTGGTAGTGCTTGGTCATCACCTGCCACATGTGCGAGCCCGGCGAAATCTGGAACGTGCCGACGTTGCCCCAGCGGAAGTTCATGCGATTGTAGCCGATGTGGCTGCCGCCCTCGAAGTAGTCGCCGATGATGCACGAGATGCCCGACCCGATGGTCAGCTCGGTCTCGAGCTCGGTGTGGCGGATCGCGGTGATCCACTTGTTGACATCGAGTTCGTCGGTGATGACGTGCTCCTGGACCGGCGCCTCGTTCTGCGGAATTTCCTTGAGCGGGGTGGGGTGGTCGATGGCATGCGCCACCTTCTTCACGCGGTCCAGCGAGTTTTCCCAGCCGAACAGCTTCTCGACGACCTTGATGTCGCCGAACAGGTTCGTGACGGCGCGCGCATGCGGCTTGCCCTTCACGTTGTTGAACAGGATCGGGCAGCCGCCGTCGAAATGCTTCTGCAGACCGGTGATCTCGAGGTCCGGATCGACCTCCTTGTCGGTCTCGATCATGTCGCCCTGCTCCTTGAGCCACTCGAGGGCTGCGCGGAGTTGGGTGACGTCCTTCTTCGTCTTTCCTGCTTCAGGCATATCTGATCTCAATTCGTTTCGGGTTGACGTTCAGTGATGAAATCAGAAGCGGGCGAGGCGCCGGGCGCCTCGCCCGCTCCGGAGTCTGGGATCAGCCGGCGATGGCTTTGGCCAGCTTGGGATTCTTCTTGTAGCCGCTCTCGTCGATGAACTTGCCCATCTTCGACACGGCGCCGTGCTTGGCCAGGTTCTCGAGATAGATCTCGTGGATCTTCGGATTCTGGTTCTCGTACTCGATCTGGTTGCCGCCCTGCTGGACGTTGACGTCCATGCCGAGCCACACCTGCTTCTTCTCGGCAAGCGTCGGGTAGCGCAGGCTGCCCATGGCGATGGCGAGGTAGCGTGCCGGTTCCGGCGAGGCGTTGAAGTGCTGGTGGAACATGCCGTCAGGCGGCGCGAACACGACGCCGTGGTCCCAGTCGACCTTCACCAGATCCTTGGCAAGGTCGTACCAGAGCAGCGAATAGCCGACGCCGGTGACGCACATGACGTGGAAGTCGGCGCCGTGGCGGTGGCCCTTCTTGTAGGTGCCCACCGGCATCTCCGACATGTGGGCGTGGATAGTGCCGTCGGCCAGCGAGAACATGATGTTGGAGCCGCCGGCGCCGCGGTTCTCCCACTTGCGCAGCTCGAAGGTCGAGAGGTCGGGCACGAAGTTGGTTTCCCACATATGCCGGCCCGGCATCTTCGGGATCAGCTCGCCGTCGCCCGCGAAGTAGTCGGCCTCGCCCTCGCGCTCGGGGAACTTGGCCGGGTTGCGGAACACGAAGTCATCGTTGCGGTAGAGGTTGATGACGAGCGGCAGATTGTTGCACGAATACAGGCGGGCGCGCTCGGAGCCGGAACCGTTGAAGTGCTGGTAGCGGCAGTTGAGGGGCAGGGAGAACATGCTCTTGGGCCCCCACTCGAAGGTGTGCTTGCGCCCGTCGTAGGTCTCGATCTGGGTCGAGCCGTGGCCGTCGATGACGTAGAACACTTCCTCGAAGATGTGCTGCTGGGGCTCGGCCTTGCCGCCCTTCGGGATGTCGATCACGTACATGGCGAGGAAGTCGCCGCGGCCCTTGAGGTGAGCGAAGGCGCCGTTGACGCCCATCCGGGCCCACGGCTTGGTCTCGACCTTCTTCATGTCGATGCCGAAGTCCTCGACGATGGGGATGCCTTCGGCCTTGCAGAAGTTCATGTAGGGATCGACCAGGAACTTGTCGTCGGCGAGATCGACGACCGCCTGGTTCATCGAATCGTTCGCGCTGCGCGAATAACTGGGAATCACCGACTGTTCGGAAGCCATGAGCGTGTCTCCTTGATGTTCAAAGGCGTGAATGCGTTGCCGTGTCGACGCAGGAAACAGCCGCTGGAAGAATTGGATGTCCGGGCCGCAGAACGGGGATTCTATGCCCTATGCATCCGCGGCGTCGAGAACCTGCCCCCTGTGTTAGGTAGATCGTGATTGATTAGTCGTTGGGCAAAGCTCTTAGCACCTGCCCGGTATAGGTCAATTAGGTTTTCCTTATACTTTCTATATCGTTTCGATATAGCTGGGTCACGCTTCGACGGCGCTGTCGGCGAGGGTCTTGAGCCAGTCGACGCGGCCCTGCACCGCGAGCCGCTGGTGGTAGAAGTGGAGCGCGCGCAGCCCCCCCAGCTCCTCACCGCCGCCGGCGCGGCCGGGGCCGCCGTGGACGCACATGGGCATGACGATGCCGTGGCCGGTCTGGGACTTGCCGACGCTCTCGTCGACCACCAGCACGCGGCCGTGGGCGGCACCGATCCCGGCGACCGCCTCGGCGGCAAAGGCCGAGTCACCGGTGAACACCGAGGCGGCGAGCGAGCCGCCGCCCTTGCGGGCGAGCGCAAAGGCCTGGTCCGGGCTGTCGTAGGGCATCACGGTCGAGACCGGGCCGAACGCCTCGACCTCGTGGATCACACGGGCTTCCGTGGGGGTGTCGCAGCGCAGCAGGGTGGGGGCGATGAAGCAGCCGGCCTTGGCATCGGCATCGACCAGCGCAGGCGCGCCCTCGCCGGTGACGGCCTTGGCCTCGGACTTGAGCCGCGCGAGCGCCTCGAGCACCGCCTTCTGCTGGGACTTGGAGACCACCGGGCCCATGCGCACGGTCTCGTTGCGCGGGTCGCCGACCACGGTCTCGTTGAGGCTGGCGGCGAGGGCATCGGTGACCGCGCCGATCAGCGCCTTGGGTACGAAGGCGCGGCGGATGGCGGTACATTTCTGACCGGCCTTCTGGGTCATTTCGCGCACCACCTCGCGCACGAACAGGTCGAATTCGGGCGAGCCCGCCTTGGCGTCGGGGCCGAGGATCGAGCTGTTGAGGCTGTCGGCCTCGATGTTCACATGGGCCGAGGAATTCGACCACTTTCGGGTGGCCGCGCAGCATGTTGGCGGTATCCGCCGAGCCGGTGAAGGCGATCACGTCCTGGCCGGTGACGTTGTCGGTGAGCTCGCGCGCCGCCCCGCACAGGATGCCGAGGGCGCCCGCCGGCAGCACGCCTGCCTCGATCACGTCCTTGACCATCTGCTGGGCGAGCCACGCCGTGGCGGTCGCCGGCTTGGCCAGCACCGGCACGCCCGAGAGCAGCGCCACCGCGGCCTTTTCCCACAGGCCCCATGACGGGAAATTGAAGGCGTTGATGTGGATGGCGACGCCGCGACGCGGCACCGACAGGTGCATGGCCTGGAACGCCTCGTCCTTGGCCAGCCGGTCGAAGCGGCCGTCCTTGATGAACCTGGCGGCCCCCAGGCTTTCGCCGAGCCGGGCGAAGTACTTGATGGTGCCGATGCCGCCGTCGATGTCGATCGCGGCGTCCACCTTGGTATTGCCGGAGTTGGACTGGGCGATCTCGAAATAGGAGTCGCGGTTCGCCGTGAGGGTGTCGGCGATGCCCTTGAGCAGGCCACCGCGCTCGGCGAACGAGAGGCTCCGGAGCGCCGGCCCCCCGGTTTCGCGCGCGTAGGCCATGGCGGCGGCGATATCGATCCTGGTGGTGGAGGCACGCGCCAGCTCTGCGCCGGTGACCGGATCGACCAGGGCGGCGCCCTCGTCGCTGCCTTCAACCCACTTGCCGCTCACATAACTCGCGAGTTTCATGCCTCTCCCCATGGTGTGATGTGCGTGATTTGCGCCCGTCCGGGCCGCAGGAATGGGGCCACAGCATAGCCGAAAGCCCTCCGGCGGCAACCGCCGAGTAGGGATATGGGGTCCCGTCCGCGTTATTGACACCGGCTCCGGGATGGTCGAAACAGTGATTCAAGGGACGTCCGGGCAACTAAGTCCGGCACGCAGTCAGCGGGATTACGGGCACATGTCGGGCAACAACGGAGCGAACGGCGCGGCACCGGGGGACACGGTGGCGGCGATCTGTGCCGGCCACGGCAACCGGCCCGACCACCTGATCGAGATCCTTCACGACATCCAAGGGCAGCTCGGCCACGTGCCGGCGGGCTCGCTCCAGACCGTTGCCGACGCGCTCAACCTGTCGCGCGCCGAGGTGCATGGCGTGTTTACTTTCTACCACGACTTCCGCGACGTGCCGGCCGGGCGCCATGTGGTCAAGCTGTGCCGGGCCGAGGCCTGCCAGGCGGTCGGCTGCGAGGCACTGGCCGACCATGCCGAGCGGACCTTCGGCACCAAATTCGGCACCACCAGCACCGACGGCCGGGTTACGCTGGAGGCCGTTTATTGCCTCGGCAACTGTGCCCTCGGGCCCTCCATCATGATCGATGGATATGTCCAAGGTCTATTGGATAACAATAAGTTATCAAGCTTATCTAAGAGTTTAAGTTAGAAAATTTTGTTGAGATATTACTTTAAGATCGAGCCATGAGCGATTCTGCTGCCGTCACCGTCTTCATTCCCGGCGATACCGCCGCCCGCTCGGTCGGCGCCGATGCCGTGGCCCGAACGATCGCCGACGAGGCGGCCAAGCGCGGTATTCAGGTAACGGTCGTGCGCAACGGTTCGCGCGGCCTGCTGTGGCTCGAGCCGCTGGTGGAAGTCGTAGCCAAATCCGGGCGTACCGGCTATGGGCCGGTCGCGGCGGGTGACGTTGCCGGCCTGTTCGACGGCGGCTTCCTCGAAGGCAAGGCGCACAAGCTGGCGCTCGGCCCGGTCGAGGATATCCCCGAGTTCAAGCGCCAGACCCGGCTCACCTTCGCCCGCTGCGGCCTCACCGATCCACTGTCGCTGGCCGACTTCAAGGCCCACGGCGGCTTCGCCGGGCTCACTAAAGCAATTGCCATGAAGCCGACCGAGGTGGTCGCGGAGATCACCGAATCGGGCCTGCGCGGCCGGGGCGGGGCCGGGTTCCCGGCGGGCATCAAATGGAAGACCGTGTCGGAGGCGGAAGCCCCCCAGAAATATGTCTGCTGCAATGCCGACGAGGGCGACTCCGGCACCTTCGCCGACCGCATGTTGATGGAGGGCGATCCGTTCACCCTGATCGAGGGCATGGCGATCGCGGGGCTGACCACCGGCGCGACCCTGGGTCTGATCTATCTGCGCTCTGAATATCCCCATGCAATCAATGTAATGCGGGCTGCTCTTGAGGTTGTACGCAAAGCTGGTTACCTGGGCCCGAACGTGGCCGGCAGCGGCCGCGCCTTCGACATCGAGCTGCGCATCGGTGCCGGCGCCTATATCTGCGGCGAGGAAACCTCGATGCTCGACAGCCTCGAGGGCAAGCGCGGCATGGTCCGCGCCAAGCCGCCGATACCGGCGCTCAAGGGCCTGTTCGGCCGGCCCACGCTGGTCAACAACGTGCTGACCTTCGCTGCCGTGCCGTGGATCGTGGCCAATGGGGGCGCTGCCTACAAGGCCCACGGGATCGGCCGCTCGCGCGGCACACAGCCGTTCCAGCTCGGCGGCAACGTCAGGAAGGGCGGGCTGTTCGAGCTGCCGTTCGGCGTGACCCTGGGGGAGGTCGTCAACGACATCGGCGGCGGCACCCGGTCGGGCCGCCCGGTGCGCGCCGTCCAGGTGGGGGGGCCGCTCGGCGCGTATCTTCCAACTAAGCAATTCGACCTAGCGCTGGACTATGAGGCCTTTGCCGCCGCCGACGCCATGGTCGGTCATGGCGGTATCGTGGTATTCGATGACACCGTGGACATGGCGGTCCAGGCCCGCTTTGCCATGGAATTCTGCGCCATCGAGAGCTGCGGCAAGTGCACCCCCTGCCGTATCGGCTCGACCCGCGGGGCGGAGACCATCGAGCGCCTCCGGACCGGCATCGAGCCCGAAAAAAACCTGAGGATTCTCAACGATCTTTGTGAAATAATGCGTGACGGTTCGCTGTGCGCGCTGGGTGGCCTGACGCCGATGCCTGTGAAGAGCGCACTGGTCCATTTCCCTGAGGATTTCACGCCTTCGGCGCACAGGGCAGCGGGCTGAGCGAGGAGTACGATCCGATGAGCTTGATTCACGAACCCGATCTCGGTACCCCAGCGCGGCAGTCGGAAAAGCTGGTGACGCTGGAGATCGACGGCGTCGCCGTGACGGTGCCGGCCGGCACCTCGGTGATGCGCGCCGCCGCCAGCCTCGGCACCCAGATCCCCAGGCTGTGCGCGACCGATTCACTCGAGCCGTTCGGCTCGTGCCGCCTGTGCCTGGTGGAGATCGAGGGCGCCAAGGGCACGCCCGCCTCCTGCACCACGCCGGCCGCGGACGGCATGAAGGTCCATACCCAGACCGAGCGCTTGGCCCGCATCCGGCGCGGTGTCATGGAGCTCTACATCTCCGACCACCCGCTCGACTGCCTGACCTGCGCCGCCAACGGCGACTGCGAGCTGCAGGACATGGCGGGCGCGGTGGGGCTGCGCGAGGTGCGCTACGGCTTCGCCGGCGAGAACCACCTCGACGCCGAAAAAGACCTGTCCAACCCCTATTTCGCCTTCGATCCGTCCAAATGCATCGTGTGCTCGCGCTGCGTGCGCGCCTGCGAGGAGGTCCAGGGCACCTTCGCGCTGACCATCGACGGGCGCGGCTTCGCCTCCAAGGTGGCGGCCAGCGCCGACGAGGACTTCCTCGAGTCCGAATGCGTGTCCTGCGGCGCTTGCGTCCAGGCCTGCCCGACCGCCACCCTGATCGAGAAGTCGGTGGTCGACAACGGCCAGCCCGAGCATTCGGTGCTGACCACCTGCGCCTATTGCGGGGTGGGGTGCTCGTTCAAGGCCGAGATGAAGGGCGACCAGCTGGTCCGCATGATGCCCTACAAGGACGGCGGCGCCAACGAGGGCCATTCCTGCGTCAAGGGTCGTTTCGCCTGGGGCTACGCCACCCACAGGGATCGCGTGCTCAAGCCGATGGTGCGCGACGCGCTCACCGATCCGTGGCGCGAGGTCACCTGGGACGAGGCGATCGCCTTCGCCGCCGACCGCCTCAAGGGCATCCAGGCCAAATACGGCCGTGGTGCCATCGGCGGCATCACCTCGTCGCGCTGCACCAACGAGGAAGTCTTCGTGGTCCAGAAGATGGTCCGCGCCGGCTTCGAGAACAACAACGTCGACACCTGCGCGCGGGTGTGCCATTCGCCCACCGGCTACGGCCTCAAGACGACCCTCGGCACCTCCGCCGGCACCCAGGACTTCAAGTCGGTCGCCAAGGCCGATGTGATCGTGGTGATCGGCGCCAACCCGACCGACGCCCATCCGGTGTTCGCCTCACGCATGAAGCGCCGCCTGCGCGAGGGCGCCAGGCTGATCGTCATCGATCCACGCCGCATCGACCTGGTGAAATCGCCCCACGTGCGGGCCAGCCACCACCTGCAGCTCCGCCCCGGTACCAACGTCGCGGTCATCAATTCGCTGGCCCACGTGATCGTCACCGAAGGGCTTGTGAACAATGACTTCGTGGCCGAGCGTTGCGAGGGCCCCGACTTCGAGATGTGGGCCAAGTTCATCGCCGAGGAGCGCAACTCTCCCGAGGCGCTCGAGAAGATCACCGGCGTGCCCGCCGCCGAAGTGCGCGCCGCTGCCCGGCTCTATGCCACCGGCGGCAATGGCGCGATCTACTATGGCCTCGGCGTGACCGAGCACAGCCAGGGCTCGACCATGGTCATGGGCATGGCCAACCTGTGCATGGCGACCGGCAACATCGGCCGGGACGGCGTCGGCCTCAACCCGCTGCGCGGCCAGAACAACGTGCAGGGCTCGTGCGACATGGGCTCGTTCCCGCACGAGTTCCCGGGCTACCGCCACGTCTCCGACGACACCGTGCGCCACCTGTTCGAGGATACCTGGCACAAGAGCCTCGACAAGGAGCCGGGCCTGCGCATCCCCAACATGTTCGACGCCGCCGTCGAGGGCACCTTCAAGGGCCTGTTCGTGCAGGGCGAGGACATCGCCCAGTCGGACCCCAACACCAAGCATGTCCAGGCGGCGCTCCGGTCCATGGAGTGCGTCATCGTCCAGGACCTGTTCCTGAACGAGACCGCGGCCTACGCCCACGTGTTCCTGCCGGGCACGTCGTTCCTGGAGAAGGACGGCACCTTCATCAACGCCGAGCGCCGCATCAACCGCGTGCGCCCGGTGATGAAGCCGAAGCAGGGCCTCTCGGAGTGGGAGACCGTGTGCCGGCTCTCCGCCGCCATGGGCTATCCCATGAGCTACAACGCGGCGTCCGAGATCATGGACGAGATCGCGCGCACCACGCCGACCTTCCAGGCGGTGTCGTTCGAGAAGCTCGACCGGCTGGGCTCGGTGCAGTGGCCGTGCAACGAGGCCGCCCCCCAGGGCACGCCGATCATGCACGTCGGCAAGTTCGTGCGCGGCAAGGGCCGCTTCATGCTGACCGAGTTCGTGCCGACCGAGGAGCGCTCCAACCGGGAATTCCCGCTGCTGCTGACCACCGGGCGCATCCTCAGCCAGTACAACGTCGGCGCCCAGACCCGGCGCACCGAGAACACCGCCTGGTACGATACCGACGTGCTGGAAATTCATCCCTCGGACGCGGAAATGCGCGGCATCAACGACGGCGACCTGGTCTCGCTGACCAGCCGCATCGGCGCCGTCACGCTGCCCGCGCGCGTGACCGACCGGGTGCCGCCGGGCGTGGTCTACACGACGTTCCATTACCCCGTAACCGGCGCCAACGTGATCACCACGGAATATTCCGACTGGGCCACCAATTGCCCGGAATACAAGGTGACCGCAGTGCAGGCGGTCCGTTCCAACATGCAGTCCGATTGGCAGAAGGAATGGGCCGAGCGCGAGGTGGACCAGAAGCGCGTTTCGGCATCGGCCGCGGAGTGACGCCATGACGACCGCCGTCAAGCCAGCGCAGAGGGGCCGCCCCGCCGGGCCGGGCGCCTCCGTGCCCGTGACGGTGCTGGTCGAAGGCGCGACCCGCGCGCGCAAGGAATGGCGTCTCGCCCAGGAGGTGCCGGTCAATCTCGCCTACAACGGCCGTCCCCATGTCGTGATGATGGCGACCCCCGAGGATCTCGAGGATTTCGCCCGCGGTTTTTCCCTGTCCGAGGGCGTGCTGGCGTCTCCCGGCATGATCCGCGGGATCGCGGTGACGCCGGTCGAGGGCGGCATCATGGTCGACGTCGCCACCGGAAGCCGTGCCGAGGTGGCGCGCGAACGCCAGGCACGTTCGATCGAGGGCCGCTCCGGCTGCGGGCTGTGCGGCATGCAGCGGCTCGACCAGGTGGTGCGCAACGTGCGACCGGTCCGGGCGGGCTTCACGGTCGAGGCCGAGGCCGTGGCGCGCGCCTTCGCCGAGCTGCCCGGGCGCCAGGTGATGAACCGCCTCAATCATTCGGTCCATGCCGCGGCCTGGGCCGATCCGTCCGGCGCGATCCTGCTGATCCGCGAGGACGTCGGTCGCCACAACGCCCTCGACAAGCTGATCGGCGCGATGGTCGCCGCCGGCCTCGATCCTACCGCCGGGTTCTGCGTCATGACCTCGCGCTGCTCGTTCGAGCTGGTGCAGAAATCCGCCGCCGTCGGCATCCCGTGCCTCGCCACCGTCTCGGCGCCGACCTCGCTCGCCCTCGATCTCGCCGAGCGGGCGGGGATGACGCTCGCCTCGCTATCGCCCGACGGCGTGGTTCTGTTCGAAACCTCACCCGTGACCTGACCGTTCCATGGCCGTTTCCGATATTGTCCGCATGGCGAACCAGATCTCCGACTTCTTCGCCGCCTATCCCCATGACACGGCGGTCAAGGAGACCGCCAACCATATCCGCAGCTTCTGGGACCCGCGCATGCGCCGCCAGCTGTCGGGGCACGTCGCCGCGGGCGGCAAGGGGCTCAAGCCGATCGCGCTGGAAGCGGCGCGCGCCCTGCTCGAAAACGCCTGATCCGGGATTAACGGTCCGGCCCGGCGGCACCGGCGGTGGCCCCCGGGAATGAGTGTTTTTTTGCGTAGCGCGCGTGTGGACGGGGGCGGGGGCTAGAGTGTATAAGCCCGCAGGCGCGGAAACGCTGAGTGTGAAGGTGAAAGAGGGTATGTCCGATCTCGAGCTCAAGGTCACGGCGGTCAAGGATCTGACCTCCAATATCAAGATGTTCGAACTGGTCCCGACGACGGGCGGTGATCTGCCGCCGTTCGAGGCCGGCGCGCACATCGACATCCAGATGGGGAACGGGCTGACGCGGTCCTATTCGCTCGCCAACGATCCCAGGGAACACAATCGCTACATCACCGCCATCCTCAAGGAAGTGGCGGGCCAGGGCGGCTCGCGCTGGATGCACGAGAGCGTCAAGGTCGGCGACGTGCTGAAGTCCACGCCGCCCCTGCAGAACTTCCCGCTGGCGGCGGACGCCAGGAAGTCGATCCTGCTCGGCGGCGGCATCGGCATCACGCCGCTCCTGGCGATGGGCCACGTGCTCAAGGCGAAGGGTGCACCGGTGCACCTGCATTACTGCACGCGCTCGGCCGAGGAGACCGCGTTCCGCGAGGAGGTCAAGGCGCTGTTCGGCGACGACGTGACCTTCTATCACGACGGCGGCGATCCCTCGAAGGGCATCAAGCTGAAGGAAGTGTTCGCCGACTACGAGGAAGGCACGCACCTCTACGTGTGCGGTCCGGGCGGCCTGCTGCGTGCGGTGCGCGATGCGACGGCCCATTGGCCGGAACAGGCCGTGCATTTCGAGCTGTTCTCCTCGGCCCGTACCGAGGAGCAGCAGGCCGAGATCGCGGCGCGTCCCGCCGGATCGTTCGAGGTCGAGCTGGCCCAGTCGGGCGTGACGCTGACGATCCCGGAAGACCGCACCATCCTCGACGTGCTGATCGAGGAAGGCTTCGGCGTTCCCTACGCCTGCGAAGAGGGCTGGTGCGGCGCCTGCTGCATCCCGATGCTGGGCGGCAAGGCCGACCACCGTGACGAGGTCCTGTCGGACGCCGAGAAGGCAGCCAACAGCAAGATCCAGGTGTGCGTGTCGCGTGCCATGCCGGGCGAGAAGCTGATCCTCGATCTCTAAGGCAGGCCCGGACCGTTTTGCAAAGGCGCGCTCTTCCGGGAGTGCGCCTTTTGCATGTCCACGTGTATGTCTATGGTCAGGATTCGGCGGGGCGCCACGCCCAGGCGCCGCTGTCGAGGTTCTCCAGCACCACGTTCCGCATCAGCTCGCGCACCGCGACGGTCGCCTTCGAGGCGGGACGCTTGGCCGAATGGACCAGGTACATGTTGCGCGCGAGCGCCGGCTTCTCGAACCGGCGCGCGCTGAGGCGGCCCTCGTCGACCTCGCGCCTGACCGAGCCGAGCGGCAGGATGACGTAGCCGACGCCCTTGATCACCATTTCCTTCATCGCCGTCACCGAGTCGATCTCGAGCACAACGTTCAGATCGAAGCCGCGGGCATGGGCCGCTTCCTCGACCAGGGTGCGCAGGCCCGACGACACGCTCGGCAGGATCATGGGCAGATCGGCGATCTCGGGCAGGGTCACGGTGGGCGGCTTGTGCTTGATGTCGCGGCCAGGACCGATCAGGCACAGGTCCTCGGTCACCAGCGGCTCGCACACCAGGCCCTGGACCGCCGACGGGTTGTAGGAGAAGGCGACGTCGATACGGTCGTTCTCGACCCATTCCATCAGGTCCTCGCTCATGGCATCGACGATGGCGAGGGAGACGTTGGGATATTCGCGCCGGCAGCGCTCCACCAGTTGAGTTGCGAGGATCAGGTTGAGGGTGGGCGTGAGGCCGACGGCGATTTTGCCGCGCGGCGGGCCGGCGAGGTCCGCGACCGACAGTCGGGCGCGCTCCAACTGGCGCAGGATGATCAGGGCATGCTCGCGCAGCAGCAGGCCGGCCTCGGTCGGGATCACGCCGCGCGAATGTCGGTTGAGCAGCTTGACGCCCAGCTCCTCCTCCAGCTTGCGCACCTGCAGGCCGAGCGCGGGCTGGGCCACGTGCAGGTAGGCCGCGGCCTTGGAGAAGCTGCGCAATTCGACGATACGCAGGAAGTAGCGAAGCTGGCGGATAGTCATTTTCAGCCATAACTCTAGCCCCGCTATAACAAATTTGTCTATATCGTTCGTGCGGCGCCCCATGTTTGTGTTGGCGGCCGTCACCTGTACGCTTACGGTTTGCGACCGAAAAACAGTTGTTCATGCCTGCCATTGGCGGGCCAGGGGAGGTGTCGTCATTATGCTCATCATCAACAACGAGCAGGTCAGCCAGCTTCTCACCATGGAAGACTGCATGCGGGTGCAGGAGGAGCTCGTTCCGCGCCCAGGAGACCAGCGGCGCGGTGCATCGCCCGCGCATCGATCTCTATGCCCCGTGCGACCGCGACGACGCCTATTACCGTTGGGGCACCATGGAGGGCTGGTACGACGGCATCTTCGCGACCCGCATGAAGTCCGACATCGTGTCCTGGCCGCAGCACGGCAATTCCGGCTGGACCGAGGAGAAGTACTGCATCGAGCCCGGGACCTTCTGTGGCCTGATCATGCTGTTCTCGTCGCAGAACGGCGCGCCGCTGGCCATGATCAACGACGGCGTCCTCCAGCACATGCGTGTCGGCGGCGGCGCGGGAATCGGCGCCAAGCTGCTCGCGCGCAAGAACGCGAAGGTGATCGGCATGCTGGGGTCGGGCGGCATGGCACGCACCTATCTCGCGGCCTATCTGGTGGCGCGGCCGGGCATCGAGAAGGTCAAGATATTCAGCCCGACCAAGGCCAACCGCGAGGCGTTCGCGAAGGAGATGAGTGAGCTGCACGGCATCGAGGTGGTGCCGGTCGATTCCGCGCGCGAGGCCGTGCTGGGCGTGGATATCCTGTCCACCAACACCGATTCCATGGCGCCGACCTTCGATGCCGACTGGCTCGAGCCCGGCATGCACGTGTGCATGCTCGGTCCGTGCGAGATCAGCAACGAGGCGGAGGCGCGCTTCGACGTGAAGGTCCGTCAGGGCGTGGGCGGGCTCAAGCTGCCCGAGACCGACCGCATCAAGATGGAAGTGGGCATGAGCCCGCTCGCCTATGTTGGCGGCACGCCGGAGGAGATGAAGCGCCTGCCGCCCAGGAACCCGGGCAAGGGCTTCGGCGGCGACTATCCCGATTACTGCGACGTGGTGTTCGGACGCGCCAAGGGGCGCACGTCGGACGACCAGATTTCCTTCTATCACAACATGGGCAATCAGGGGCTGCAGTTCGCCTCGGTTGCCGGGCTGGTCTACAAGCTCGCCCTTGAAAAGGGCCTCGGCAACGCGCTGCCGCGGGAATGGTTCGTGCAGGATATCCGGGACTGAGCCCCCAGCGAGGCGACAGGGGGACGGCGGTTGCTTTCACCCGGAGGTTAGGGGAAAATCGCGCAGTTTCAATATCAACGGGCGGGCACCGGCGATCGTCGGGGGTCCGTTCAGTCAAAGGGCCGGGCAACGCATCCGGCCTTCAACGGGGATCACCGGACGGCGCTTCGAGGCTTCGCGACCGTCCGTCAGCAGTCAGCATAACTCAGTGACCGGATTGAAGGGAGACCTGTCATGAAATGGCACCGCTTTACCATTGCCGCGGCCGTCGCGGTCATTGCCGCCTTCGCGCTGCAGCCTGCCCAGGCCGAGGACGCCGCTGCGTTCTACAAGGGCAAGGACCTGACCTTCCTCAACCCGGGCAGCGTCGGCGGCGGCTACGACACCTACATGCGGATGATGATCCCGCTGATCGAGAAGAAGATGGGCGTGACGGTGGTGCCGGTGAACAACGGTGCCGGCGGCCATCTCGTCGTCGTGAACAAGACGTACAGCGCCAAGCCCGACGGGCTGACCATTCTGCTGACCGACGGCGTGGCGAGCCTCGCCGGCCAGCTCCTCGACGTCCCGGGCGGGCGCTACGATCTGCTCAAGATGAACTGGATCGCCCGCGTCAACGGCGAGAAGCGCCTGATCCTGTTCACCAAGAAGTCGCCGTTCAAGACCCTGAAGGAAGCGATCGAGAGCAAGAAGCCGATCAAGTTCGGCACGGTCGGCAAGACCGACAGCGTCGGCATCGCGACGGCGCTCGCCGCTCATGCCCTCGGCCTCCATGCCGAGATCGTGATCGGCTACAAGGGCTCGCGCGAGTTCGTGCGTGCCGCCATCCAGGGCGAGGTCGACGCGATCGCGCTGTCGGAGAGCTCGTCCAAGCGGTTTTCGAAGGGCGGGCGCCTGATCCCGCAGGTGACGCTGGCGCGTGAGCGTTCGGACTTGTTCCCGAACACGCCGACCGTGTTCGAGGCCTTCAAGCTGAGCAAGGATCAGGCCTGGTGGCTCGACTTCAACTCCGCGTTTGCCGAGGTCGACCGGTCCATCGTCACGACGCCGGGCGTTCCGGCGGACCGCGTCGCATACCTGCGCAAGGTGTTCGACGAAATTCTGAACGACAAGAAGTTCGTCGCGGAGATGAACAAGAAGCGTCGGCCGATCGGCTACGCATCGGGCGACGTGGTCGCGAAGAACGTGAAGACGGTGCTCGGTTCGCTGACGGGCGAGAAGAAGAAGGAGGTCGCCCACGTGATCCTGGAGCAGTACTACTAGTAGACAGAACTACCAAAAACGGCTGGGGGCGGTTGCCGCGACGGGCGGCCGCCACCAGGCTCCACAAGAATATTCAAAGGCGGACGGCTGCGGCCGCGGCTGATTTCCCATGACATATTTTCAACTTCTGGCCGACGGCTTTCTCCGGATCATGCATCCGGACATTCTGCTGATCATGCTGGGTGCGATCCCGTTCGGAACTCGTGTTCGGACTTGTACCGGGCCTCTCCGGCCTGACCGCGCTCGCGATCCTGCTGCCCTTCATCTACGGCATGGCGCCGCTGCCGGGGCTTGCGCTCCTGTTGTCGGCCCACGCGGTGATCTACACCGGCGGTTCGGTCTCGGCGATCATCCTTGGCATCCCGGGCTCGCCGCCCAACGCGGCGACCGTGCTCGATGGTTTCCCAATGGCCAAGAAAGGGCGCGGCGGCGAAGCGATGGGCGCGGCATTGATGTCGTCGGGCCTGGGTGGCCTGTTCGGCGTCCTGGTGCTGGTGGCGATCCTCCCGGTGCTGGAGCCGATCGTGCTCCTGTTCGCCTCGCCTGAGACGTTCTTCCTGGCCCTCATGGGCATCACCTTCATCGCCGTGGTGGGCGAGGGGCCGAAGCAGAAGGGCCTGATCGCGGGTGCGCTCGGCATCTTCCTCGCGCTGTTCGGCTACCAGTCGATCACCGGCATCCCCCGCTTCTGGTTCGGCTCGGACTACCTGCTCGACGGGTTCCGCATCATCCCGCTCGCGCTCGGCGTGTTCGCGGTCCCGGAGTTGATCGCGCTCTCTTCCAAAGGAAAAGCGGTTGCCCATGATGCGGAGGAAAACGAGATCACCTTCTCCCAGGTATGGGACGGCTGCATGTCGGTGTTCCGCAACCCGTGGCTGTTCGTCAAGAGCTCGGCCATCGGTGCGATCGTCGGCATCATACCGGGCGTGGGCGGAGAAACGTCGCCGTTCGTCGCCTACGCGGCGGCCAAGCAGGCCTCCAGGAATCCGGAGACCTTTGGCACCGGCAACATCGAGGGCGTCATTGCCCCGGAAAGCTCCAACAACGCCAAGGAGGGTGGCGCGCTGGTGCCGACTCTCGCTTTTGGCATCCCGGGCTCGACCGGCATGGCGCTGCTGCTCGGTGGCTTTCTGATCCTGGGGCTAGAGCCGGGACCGGAGTTTCTGAAGAACCACATGGATCTCGGCGTCGGGCTCGCCATGGTGCTGGCGATCGCCAACGTGGTCGCGGCGGCCGTTATGATCGTGCTGGCCCGCTACATCGCCAAGATCACCTTCCTCAAGGGCCATATCCTGGCGCCGCTCCTGCTCGTGATCATCGTTCTCGGCACTTACGCCAGCAAGGACGAGCCGATGGACGTGGTCTACATCTTCGTGTTCGGGGCGCTCGGCTACGTCCTCAAGGAGCTCAACTACTCCCGCGCGGCGCTGATCCTCGGCTTCGTGCTGACGGGCGCGCTCGAATCGTCGCTGCATATCTCTTTGCGCTCCTACGGCCTTGCGTTCGTGCTGCGGCCGATCTCCATGATCATCCTGGGGCTGCTACTGCTCGGCATCTTCTGGCCCTATGTTCGCAAGCTGATGCAGCGGGGCAAGGCGACATGAAAAAGCTGGAAACCTTTTTCCCCGCCATCATCATCGTCTTCGTGCTGTTCGTGCTGGGGGCGGGAATCTTCCATTACAAGTATCCGATCGCGGTGATGCGGTTCCCGTATCTCGTCGGCGGCTTCCTTCTGGCCATGGCGGGATGGCACCTGTGGCGCACGCTCACGGGGCGTCGTCTCGACGACGAGGGCGATCTCGAGAACCCCACGACCGAGAGCATCGGCGAGTTCACGCGCACGGCCCTGTGGCTGCTCGCCATTCTCCCGGCGATCTGGCTGCTGGGTTACCTGATCGGCATACCGGTCTATCTCATGGCCTATTTCCGGGCGCATGGTCAGAGCTGGGGGCTGTCGTTCATTCTTTCCGCGGCGGCGCTCGCCGTAACCTATTTCATATTCATGAAAATCCTCGGCGTTCACCTTCCGATCACCCCGATCGGATTCGACTGACGGCGCTTTTCCAATGGGTTGAGGGGACTGCGCGGCACCAGGGGCGGTGCCGCTTGCCGTGTCGCGGAGTCGTGATTCGGGACTCGAAATCACCCTCGATTGAGGGGAAAATGCCGTCAATTCACGCGCCGCTCGCAACATGGCCCGCATGGCCGGGGCGCCTGCCGAGAGGGAGACACCGTGGCCAAAAATTCTTCCCTGAGCAATGAACTACCGCCGGTCCACGCCCGCATCCTGATCGACGGCGAATGGCTGGATCGTGCCGAGCGGCTCGAGGTGCGTAATCCCGCACGCCCTTCGGAACTGGTCGGCACCGCCGTGCGCGGCACGGTCGAGGACGTCAATGCGGCCGTCACCGCGGCAGTCGTCGCTCAGCCGGCCTGGGCGGCCAAGGGATACCGGGCGCGTGCCGCCGTCATCGCCGAGGCGCTCAAGCGCCTCGAGGCGGATATCGAGCCGCGCGCCATGATCTACAGCCGTGAGAACGGCAAGACCCTGGCCGAGGCCAAGGGCGAGCTCATGAGCGTTTTCATGCGCCAGCGCCTGACCCTGGAGCTGGTCGAAGAGCTCGAGCAGGATCAGGTTCTGAGCGATGACAACGGACGCACCTTCATCTCGAAGCTGCCCTACGGGGTCGTGGTCTCGATCGTGCCCTGGAATGCGCCGGTGCCGCTCGGCTTCATGCAGATCATCCCGGCGCTGCTTGCCGGCAATGCCGTGATCGTCAAGCCGCCCGAGACCTGCCCGCTCGCGCTGACCCGTTGCGTCGAGCTGATCGCCGACCTGTTTCCCAAGGGCCTGATCGGGCTCGTTACGGGGCTGCCGGGCGAGATCGGCGACACCCTGACGGGCCACCCCGGCGTCGGCAAGGTGGCCTTCACCGGTTCGATTCCGTCGGCGCGCCACATCATGGCCAACGCGGCGGAGACCATCAAAGGCATCACGCTGGAGCTCGGCGGCAACGATCCGGCAATCCTGCTGGACGACGTCGATCTTTCGGAAAAGACCATGGACCAGATGGCTTCGGTCGTGTTCCGCATGTCGGGCCAGGTCTGCATGGCGATCAAGCGCGTCTATGTGCCGGCCAGGCTCAAGGACAAGTTCGTCGACGCCTTCGCCAAGGCGGCCGATAAGGTCGTGGTGGGCGAGGGCATGCGTCCCAAGGTCACCATGGGGCCGCTGCACCAGGAGAAGGGTCTCCTGCGGGCGCGGGGTCTGGTGGAGGACGCCGAGGGACGCGGCGCCAGCGTGCTGCGCCTCGGCAAGATCGACGACATGGAAACCTTCGAGCAGGGCTGGTTCATGCAGCCGACGCTGGTGAGCGACGTTCCTGCCGATGCGCCGCTGATGACCGAGGAGCAGTTCTGCCCGGCGCTACCGATTTCGTCCTACGACGATCTCGATGAAGCGATCGCACGGGCAAACGACACCATCTACGGCCTCGGCGGATCGGTCTGGGGGAAAGACACGGATCGTGCGCTTTCGGTGGCGCGCCGCGTCCAGTCGGGTACCGTCTGGATCAACGCCCACGGCACCCATGCGATCAACCGCCGTGCGCCCTACGGCGGCATCAAGCAGTCCGGGATCGGCCGGCGCGCCGGTCTTCAGGGCATGTATGAATATCTGCAGATTCAGACCATCACCAGCCTGGAAAACTGAACCGCGTCCGAACCGGATTCGGCGCCAATACCAACGGACGGACAACGTCGGGAAACCGGGCCGTGCGGCCCATACACGGGAGAGCAACATGAGGGTATCACGTCTGATTGCGGCGATCGGCCTGACCGCCGGGGCAGGCCTGCTTGTCGCGGCTGCCACGGCCAGGGCCGACGCGATCGAGGATTTCTACAAACATAAGACGGTGACGATCTACATCGGCTACGCGGCGGGCGGCGGCTACGACCAGTATGCGCGCTTCCTCGGCCGGCACATCGGTCGTCATATTCCCGGCGATCCGAACGTCGTGCCCAAGAACATGACCGGTGCCGGCTCCATCGTCGCGGCCAATGCGATCTACAACACGCTGCCCCAGGACGGGACCAATATGGCGGGGATCGGCCGTGGCATCGCCATGGAGCCGCTGTTCGGCCGCAAGGGACCGAAGTTCGACGCCACCAAGCTCGCCTGGATCGGCTCCATGAACAACGAGGTCTCGACCTGCGTCGTCTGGCACGAGGCCAATGCGCCGACCATCCAGGACGCGATGAAGCGCCAGCTTATCATCGGCGGCACCGCGCAGGGTTCGGACGGCGTCGACTTCCCGATCATTCTCAACAACGTGCTCGGCACCAAGTACAAGCTGATCACGGGCTACCCGGGCGGTTCGACCCAAACGGTGGCCATGGAGCGGCGCGAAATCGACGGCCGCTGCGGCTGGTCGTGGTCGTCCATCAAGGCGACCCGCGGCTACTGGCTGAAGGACAAGAAGATCGATATCACGCTCCAGATCGCGCTCAAGGGCGATCCCGAACTGACCAAGATGGGCGTGCCGGTGGTGATGGATCTCGCCAAGACCGACCGCGACAAGAAGATCCTCAAGCTGATCTTCGCGCGCCAGACCATGGGCCGGCCGTTCATCGCGGGGCCGAAAGTCCCGGCGGAAAGGGTCCAGGCCCTGCGGGCGGCCTTCGACGCCACCATGAAGGACCCGAAGTTCCTGGCGGAGGCCAACAAGGCCAAGCTCGAGATCCAGCCCGTCACGGGACAGGAAGTCGCGGAGCTGATCAAGGAGGTCTATGCGACACCCAAGGACATCGTCGCGATGGCGGCCAAGGCGACCGCGCGCACCAACGCGACCCAGATGACCAAGAAGGTGTTCGAGGATAAGAAAGCCAAGGGCAAGATCGCCAAGATCGAGGATGGCGGGCGCAAGATCTCGTTCGCGCTCGACGGTGGCAAGAAGGCCTCGGTGCGCGTCTCCGGATCGGGGACCAAGCTCTCCGTCGCCGGCAAGAAGGCCAAGCGCAAGGCGCTCAAGGTCGGCATGAGCTGTGCCATCGTTTACCCGGCGCCGGGTGCCACGGCCAAGTCGATCGCCTGCGATTAGACGGATCGCGACGGGCGGGCCCCCGCATCTGCGGGGGCCCGTTTTTTTATTTCGGGATTTCAGCGCGTTAGAAGGCAGCGTGGGGCGATCCCCGATTACCTCCGCCTGACCGATTATGTTTTTGTTTTTCGGCAGGAATTTGGTTATAAGCTGTGCGCCTGCCTGTCATGAGCGTGTGCAATTCGGCCGTTGGGAGCGGCCGACCGGGAGACCGGTTGTGTGTCCGCTCAAGGCATCGATCATTCAGGCCGCCCCGCGCCGGAGCGCGACGGCCGCAACCCATGGGAGCCGGGGGCGTTACGACCCGGGTTTCCCCTCATCAGGAGAGAGAGGACAGTGGCGAAAGACACCGCAGCATCCACGAAAAAGGGTACCTACAAGGAGTACGGTGCGCCGCACCAGGACCTCCGCGAATGGCTTGACCGCGTGGACGGCATGGGCGAGCTGATGAAGATCGATGGTGCCGACTGGAACCTCGAGATCGGCGCCGTGGCCGAGATGGTCTATCACTCCACCCCGGACGATCCGCCGGCGCTGCTGTTCGACAACATTCCGGGCTATCCCAAGGGTTTCCGCATCCTGTCGGGCATGACCAATTCGACCCGCCGCCTCGCCATGACGCTCGGCTTCCCGGAGCCCAAGGGCCCGATGGACGTGGTGCGCTGGTACCGCGACCGCATGAAGGATTTCGATCCGATCCCGTCGCGCTTCGTCAACACCGGCCCGATCCTCGAGAACGTCGATCGCGACGAGGACGTGGACCTGCTCAAGTTCCCGGTTCCGTTCCTGCACGAGCTCGACGGCGGCCGCTACATCGGCACCGGCGACCTCGTCATCATGCAGGATCCGGATTCCGACTGGGTCAACCTCGGCACCTACCGCGTGATGGTGCATGACAAGAACACCGTCGGCCTGTGGATGAGCCCCGGCAAGCATGGCCGCCTGATCCGCGAGAAGTACTTCAAGCAGGGCAAGCCGTGCCCGGTCGCGATCAGCGTCGGCCACGATCCGCTCATGTTCCTGGCCGCCGGCAACGAAATCCAGTACGGCGTTTCCGAGTTCTCCTACGCGGCGGGCCATCGCGGCGCGCCGTTCGACATGATCAAGTCGGAGCTTCACGGCCTGCCGATCCCGGCCTACGGGGAAATCTGCATCGAGGGCGAGATCGTCCAGGACGACGAGCGTCCGGAAGGTCCGTTCGGCGAATGGACCGGCTATTACGCTTCGTCCGTCCGCGAGGACCCGGTGGTCCGCGTCAAGCGCGTCTATTACCGCAACAACCCGGTCATCACCATGGCCCGTCCAGGCCGTCCGCCGTCCGACTACACGCTGTCCAAGAGCGTAATCAAGTCGGCGCTGGTGTGGGACCAGGTCGAGGCCGCCGGCCTTCCCGGCGTGCAGGGCGTGTGGTGCCACCAGAACGGCGGTGGCCGACTGTTCAACGTTATCTCCATCAAGAACTCCTATCCCGGCCACTCGCGTCAGGCGGGGCAGCTGTGCTGCAACGTGCACGCGGGCAACTACCTCGGCCGCTGGGTGGTCGTGGTGGACGAGGACATCGATCCGTCCAACCTGTGGGACGTGACCTGGGCGATGGCGTCGCGCTGCGACCCGATCGACGACATCGACATCACCCGCCGCGCCTGGTCCGGCGCGCTCGATCCGCGCAAGAAGGCGGGCGACAACTTCAACTCCCGTGCGATCGTGGACGCGTGCCGTCCGTTCGAGTGGAAGGACGAGTTCCCGCCGGTCGCGGAGTTCTTCGCCCGAGCTCGCGGCGAAGACCTTCGAGAAGTGGAAGCACCTTCTCGGCAAGTAACACGTTAGTTTGGCGGGGCGCCCTTCGCGGGCGCCCCGTTTTTTTACGTCACGGGGTGCCCGCGAGCATCCGGCGACCCGAATTGCTCCGCGAGGGGGTCCATGCGCCGACCCGGCCAGAAGAAAAAACCGTCGCTCCTGTCACAGGTCCTCGGCACGCCGTTCTGGGTGTTCGCCGCGGTCGCGCTGGTGACCGGATTCGTCACCTGGCACATGAAGGGGGAGGCGAAGGTCGAGCAGGCGGTGCTCGGCGACGTCGACGTTCTCCTGTTCCTGTTCCCGCGCATGTTGGGCGGCATGCTGGTGGCGGGCTTGGTCCAGGCGGTGCTGCCGCCGGACATCGTCTCCAAATGGGTGGGTGAGAATTCCGGCCTGCGCGGAATCATCATCGCGGCCATCGTCGGCGCGCTGACGCCGGGCGGCCCCATGACCTCGTTTCCCATCGTCGTCGCCTTCTACATGACCGGCGCCGACCGCGGCGCGCTGGTGGCCTATCTGACGGGCTGGTCGCTGCTCGGCTTCCAGAGGTTCCTGGTCTGG
The DNA here is from genome assembly GCA_963732875.1 of uncultured Alphaproteobacteria bacterium. GTDB lineage: Bacteria > Pseudomonadota > Alphaproteobacteria > SMXQ01 > SMXQ01 > WHSO01. The sequence continues at coordinate 230,988 of CAVTBD010000002.1, forward strand.
GAGTTGCCGCTGCTGGGGCCCGACGTGTCGTTCTACCGGATCCTGGCGGTGTTCTGGCTGCCGGTGCTGGCGGGCATCATCGCGCGGCGCATCCCGATCGGTCCGGCGCCGGTGGCGGCGCCGCGGACCTCGGGACAGGAGCCGCAGCCATGAAGGGCGGCTTCGATGTTGCCAACGTCATCATGTGGGGCCTGGTGGCGGCGCTCTCGATCGTCGCCTGGCGCCGCGGCGACGGCCGCCTGAAGCAGGGGCTCCGGCGCGGCCTCGAGATGTTTCTGGTGAACGGCCCGCGCGTGTGCGTCGCCCTGCTGGCGGCGGGGTTCGTGTCGTTCCTGCTGCCCGAGGCGCTGGTGGCCCAGTGGCTCGGCAGCGGATCGGGCTGGCAGGGCATCGCCATCGGGTCGCTGGTCGGGCCGTTCTTTCCGGGCGGGCCGCTGGTGATCTTTCCGCTGTTCGTGGCGCTGTTGAAGGCGGGCGCGGGCCTGCCCGCGGTGTTCGCCTGCCTGACCTCGGCCTCGTGCTGGGGCATCCATCGTATCCTGATGTTCGAGATACCGATGATGGGGCCGAGGTTCGCCCTCAACCGGTTCCTCGCCACCCTTCTCCTGCCGCCGCTGGCCGGCATTCTGACGGTGCTGGTCCTCCACCTGCTGGGGGCGCCGGAAAGCTTCGGCCATTAGAGCCTGATCGGCTCAGATCGGAACGATCCTGAGCCGTGAATCCTGCTCTGGCGTTCCGGGGCTTTCAGGCCGCTTGCGCGGGGTGCGGCGCGGCGCTATCTATTGCCGCCAATAAGGCGCCCCCACGGGGACGCCGAAGAAACCCTCAACGGGGCGGTACCGGATGGGCCGCCTTTTTCTCTGGAGAGATCACGTATGAACGTGAAAACGAAGTTCGCGGCCGTCGCCGCGGCTGTCGTCGTGTCCGGCTTTGCCATGACCGCGCAGGCCGATGCGATATCCGATTTCTACAAGGGCAAGCGCATGGAGATGCTGATCGGCTATTCGTCGGGCGGCGGCTATGACACCTATGCCCGCCTGATCGCGCGCCACTGGCCCGACCTGATCCCGGGCAAGCCGACCATGATTCCGCGCAACGTGCCGGGTGCCGGCTCCATGCGCCTCATGAACGAGCTCTACAACATCCGTCCCAAGGACGGTACCGTAGTCGCCACCGTCAGCCGCGGCATTGTCCACGAGGAGCTGTGGGGCACCAAGGGCGTCAAGTTCAAGTCTGCCGACATGACATGGATCGGCAGCGCCAACGACGAGGTCAGCGTGTGCGCGTTCTGGCACACGGTCGGGCTCAAGTCGACCGACGACTTCATGAAGCGCGAGCTGATCGTCGGCGGCACCGGTCCCGGCGCCGATACCGATACCTTCCCCCAGGTGCTCAACAACGTGTTCGGCACCAAGCTCAAGCTGGTGACCGGCTATCCCGGCGGCAACGACATCAACCTCGCCATGGAGCGGGGCGAGGTGCAGGGCCGCTGCGGCTGGTCGTGGTCCTCGGTGGTGTCGACCCGTCCCGCCTGGCTCAAGAACAAGAGCATCTACATCCCGGTCCAGATCGCGATGAGCAAGCATCCGGACCTGCCCAACGTGCCGCTGGTGCTCGATCTCGCCCGCGACCAGCGCGAGCGCAAGATCCTCGAGCTGATCTTCGCGCGCCAGGCGATGGGCCGTCCCTACCTGGCGCCGCCGAAGGTTCCCGCCGACCGCGCGGCGATGCTGCGTACCACCTTCATGGCGACCATGAAGGACGCGAAGTTCCTGGCCGAGGCCAACAAGGCCAAGCTCGAGATCACGCCGGTCGACGGTGCCGCGGTGCAGAAGATCATCGCCGACATGTTCAACGCACCCAAGGACATCATCGAGGCGTCGCGTCTCGCCGCCGTCGACCAGTCCAAGATCAAGATCGAGAAGGCCCAGATCAAGATCAGCAAGGTCAAGGGCAAGATCGAGGCGCTCGGCAACGGCGGCGGCGAGGTCACCATCGCCGGCACCAAGTTCAGCGTCTCCGGCTCGCGCACCAAGATCACGGTGGGCGGCAAGAAGAACTCGCGCAAGAGCCTGAAGGTCGGCATGGAATGCGCTGCGGAAGGGACCGCCGAGGCCAAGAAGATCGACTGCAAGTAAGCGACTTTCCGAGACAGGCCCCGGGATCGGCTCAGGCCGGTCCCGGGGTTTTTTTGTCCGCCGGGGACCAGAACGAGCCTGAAATCGCCAGTTGTTTCAGCCGGATAGGGAGGGTAGATTTTTTCCATAATCAAGGCCGGCCAGGCCGCTTTGGCACGCCGGCGAGAACAAGACCACGGGGAACGCTTCCAATTCCAACCGCAAAATGGAGAGCGGAGATGACAGCTTCAGGGAAGTTCACGGGACTTTGCGCGGCGGGCGTGCTGGTCGCTGCAATTGGAGGCACGGCGGCTCAGGCCGATTCGGTCGCCGATTTCTACAAGAGCCACCGCGTTACCATGTACATCGGCTATTCGCCGGGCGGCGGTTACGACCGCTATGCCCGGACCATTGCCCGCCACATGGGCGACCATATTCCCGGCCATCCGGCGATTGTCTCGAAAAACGCGACGGGTGCCGGCTCCATGCGCCTCGCCAACGAGATATACAATACGTTGCCCCAGGACGGCACGGCGATCGCAACGGTAAGCCGCGGCATCCCGGCCGAGAAGATGCAGGGCAATCCGCTCGCCAAATACGATCCGCGCAAATTCAACTGGATCGGTTCGGCCAACAATGAGACCTCGACCTGCGTGGTCTGGCACACGTCGAAGGTCAAGACCCTGCAGGACTTCCTCAACACCAAGATCGTCGTCGGTGGCACCGGCCCGAGCGCGGATACCGACGTGTTCCCGCGCGTGCTCAACAACGTGATCGGCACCAAGCTCAAGGTTGTCACGGGCTATCCCGGCGGCAACGACATCAACCTCGCCCTGGAGCGGGGCGAGGTGCAGGGCCGCTGCGGCTGGTCGTGGTCATCCGTGATCTCGACCCGCCCGAAGTGGCTGAAGGAGAAGAAGGTCCGCGTGCTGCTGGCGATGTCCGTCGAACGCAATCCTGCGCTCAAGGACGTGCCGTTCGTCATGGACCTCGCCAAGACCGAACGTGACAAGAAGATCCTGCAGGTGATCTTCGCGCGCCAGGCGATCGGGCGGCCTTACCTCGTCGGCCCCAAGGTACCGGCGGACCGCGTCGCCGCTCTGCGTGCGGCCTTCATGGCGACCATGAAGGATCCCAAGTTCCTTGAGGACGCCGAGAAGGGCAAGCTCGAGATCACGCCGATCTCCGGCGAAACGGCGCAGAAGGTGGTGGCGGAGATGTTCGATAATCCGCCCGACTTGATCGCGGCAGCCAACAAGGCCGCGACCAACACGGCCCATACCGAGGTCGCCAAGGCGGTGATCCCGGTGGTCAAGCTGTCCGGCAAGATCACCGGGCTCAAGCGCAAGGGCAAGCGCGTCGCCTGGGCGGGCGGCGTGAAGAAGGGCAAGCTGCGCGTCGGCGGCAAGACCAAGATCACGATCGGCGGCAAGAAGGCGAAGGCGTCCGCCCTCGAGAAGGGGATGGCCTGCGACTTCACCGTCAAGGGCGTCGAGACGGCACTCAAGATCACCTGCAAGTAGTCGTCATCTCCAACAGGCACATCCGGAACGGGGCGGCTTCGGCCGCCCCGTTTTTTGGCCTGTTTTGTCTGCCCGCTTTGTCTGAATGTCGGACATGTTGATCGCGTTCCGCAACAAAGCGGGGCGGGGTGCAGGACATAATGCGAACATTTTCTCGAAGCCCAAGAAAAGTAACGTTTTCCGGGCGCAAATTCCTTGCATGTTGGGCGCCACCCTGCCAAATTTCGGGGGCTTGGTGGCAGGCCCTGTTGCTGTCGGGCCCGTGTGCGGAAAGCGTGCGGTTCAACGAAGAGGAACGGGCGAGTCGGGCTTCTGGTTCGGCCGTGACGGTCCGAAAAAACGCGGGGACACAGGGGGCTACCCACGATACGTTCGCCGGTCCATTCGGCAGGGCGGGGTTTCCCTGGAATTTTGAGGTTTAATCGGGCGCTTCGCGGCGCCCGGTCGAGCAGGAGGGTACGCCTGCCCGGAAGGGCGGCGGCTGAGAGAAAAACAGAGGATTGAATGGCGACCAAAAGTAAATCCAAGACGGGCGGTACCAAGAAGACCTTTCGCAAGCCGATTCCGGTTCCCAGGAAGCCGAAGCTGAAGACCGCCGGCGCCGGCCGGTTCAATTCCGACGTCATCGTCGACATGCTGCACATGTACGACATGCCGTTCGCCTCTCTCAACCCGGGCGCGAGCTACCGCGGCCTGCACGACAGTCTGGTGAACTACGGCGGCAACTGGCCGTACATGATGCTGTGCACCCACGAGGAGACGGCGGTCCAGATCGCGCACGGCTACGCGCGCGCGACGGGCAAGCCGATGGTGGCGATCGTCCACAACCTCGTCGGCCTGCTGCATTCGAACATGGCGATCTACTACGCCTATATCGATCGTGCGCCGATCTTCATCATCGGCGCGACCGGCCCCCTCAACGAAACCAAGCGCCGTCCCAAGATCGACTGGATTCACACCGCCAACGGCCAGGGCGCCGCGGTGCGCGAATACACCAAGTTTGACGCGCAGCCGGCGACCGTCGACGGCGTGCCCGAGGCTTTCGCGCGCGCCTATTCGGTGATGATGACCCAGCCGACCGGCCCGATCTACATGTGCTACGACGCCTGGCTCCAGGAGGAAAAGCTCGAGCACAAGGTGCAGATGCCGTCGCCCAACGCGGTCAAGGTGCCGGCCAAGATGTCGCCCGACGCGGCCGAGCTCGAAAAAGCGGCGAAGATGCTGGTATCGGCCAAGTTCCCGCTGTTGCTGGCGGAATACGTCGGCAAGTCGGAAGAAGGCTACAACGCCCTGGTGGAACTCGCCGACACCGTGCACTGCGCGGTCTACGACCTCGATGCGCGCTGCAACTTCCCGGGCGTGCACCCCTACAACATGTCCATGATCGACGAGATATTCAAGCAGGTGGACCTGGTCGTCGGGCTCGACGCCCAGGACTGGGAACGCCCGACGACGCGGCTGATCTCGACCACCCGCACCCGCGAAAGCAAGATGGCCAAGGGCTGCAAGTTCGTCGACATCGGCTTCGGCGAGCTGAAGATCTCGGGCTGGTCTCTCGATTACCAGCGCATGATGGACTTCGACCTGCGCATCATTGCCGATACCGACATCGCCATCCCGATGCTGACCGGGATGTGCAAGTCCATCATCGCCAAGACCCCGGGCCTCAAGGCGAAGCTGGAAGCGCGCGGCAAGAAGCTCGCCGCCCTCCATGCGAAGAAGCGGGCGGACTGGCGCAAGGCGGGCACCGATGCGAAGCAGCGCAAGATGACGCCGCTGACCCATGCGGTGCTTGCCACCGAAGTGTGGGAAGTCATCAAGAACGAGGACTGGGTTCTGACCGCCGGTGCGCTCGAGGATTGGGCGCGGCGCATCTGGGATTTCGACGCCCATCACCGTCATGCGGGCAAGTCGCTCGGCACCTCGACCCAGATCGGCACCTCGCTCGGCGTGGCGCTCGCGCACCGCGACAAGGGTCGCCTGGTGGTGGATTTGCAGCCCGACGGCGACCTGATGTTCGATGCCGGTTCGCTGTGGATTGCCGCCAAGCACAACCTGCCCATGCTGATCGTCATGTACAACAACCGTGCCTATTACAACGATTGGGAACACCAGATCCGCATGGCACAGCTGCGGAAGACCAACGTGAACAGGGCGCATATCGGCATGGACCTCGGCGATCCGGATCCGGATTTTGCCGGGCTCGCGCGCGCCATGGGCTGGTACGCGGAAGGGCCGATCGACCGTTGCGAGGACGTCCAGCCGGCGTTGCGCCGGGCCATCGCCCGCGTGCGTGCCGGTCAGCCCGCGCTGATCGATACCATCACCCAGCGCCGCGACGCGTGGACCCAGTAACCGCTTTTGATCGTCAAGATACGCCTACTCCTACGGAGCAGACGGAATGCGTAGAATAGTTGTCGGCATGTCAGGAGCGTCGGGTGCCATTTATGGCATCCGGCTTCTCGAAGTCCTCAGCAAGGCCGAGGACATAGAGATTCACCTGATCATGTCGCCATCCGCCGGCCAGACGATCGTGGATGAAACCGACTGGACGGTTTCGGACGTCAGGGCGCTCGCGGACGTCGTCTACAACAACAAGGACATCGGTGCGTCGCTCTCGAGCGGTTCCTACCGGCACGACGGCATGATCGTCGCGCCGTGCTCCGTCAAGACGCTGTCCGGCATCGTCAATTCCTACGACGACAATCTTCTGACGCGTGCGGCCGACGTGGCGCTCAAGGAAAAGCGCCGCGTCGTGCTGATGGTCCGTGAAACGCCGCTGCACCTTGGCCACATCGAGCTGATGGCGCGCGCCGCCAGTTACGGCGCGGTGGTGATGCCGCCGGTTCCGGCGTTCTATCACCGTCCGCAAACCCTTGACGACGTGATCAATCAGTCAGTGGGAAAGGCGCTAGACCTTTTCGACATATCCCACAGGCTATTTCGACGGTGGAAGGAAACTGACCCAGACAAGGGATGAATTTTTCAACGGTCCTGCAAGGGCCGATCCCGATCGTGCATGTCAGCGCGGCTGAGCCAACCTATCCATTCGCAAACAGGTGGGGAATATGGATTATCTCATTCTGATGGCGACAAGTGCAGCAGACGCGCTCGTCATCATGGCAAACCCGATGCGTCTGTTCTTCCTGTTCGGAGGCGTGCTCATCGGTTTGGTCCTGGGCGTCATCCCGGGACTCGGCGGCCTCGTCGGCATGGCGTTGTTGCTGCCGTTCACTTTCGACATGGACAAGTTCGCGGCCTTCGCCTTCCTGCTCGGCATGGGGTCCGTCACGGCAACGTCGGACGTGGTGCCGGCGGTGTTGTTCGGCGTGCCGGGAACCGCCGGGTGCGCCGCAACGATCCTGGACGGCCATCCGTTGGCCCGAAAAGGAGAGGCGGGACGAGCATTCGGCGCGTGTTACACGTCGTCCATGTTGGGCGGCCTGTTCGGCGCGGCCCTGCTCGCCATTTCGATACCGATCCTGCGGCCTGTGATGCTCTATCTCGGCTCGCCGGAACTTCTGTCCTTCACGGTTTTCGGCCTGTCGATGGTGTCGGTGCTGTCGGGCGGCTCGCCGATGCGCGGCGTCGCGGCGGCCTGTTTCGGTCTGCTGCTTGCGATGGTCGGGTCGGATCCGCAGACCGGCACGCTGCGCTGGACGCTCGATTCGCTCTACCTGTGGGACGGCCTGCCGATTGTGCCCGTCACCATTGGCCTGTTCGCTCTGCCCGAGCTCGCCGACATGGCGATCGTGCGGACCGCCATCGCCACCGAATCCGAAGCCAGGGTCAACACGACCGCCGGCCAGATGCAGGGGGTAAAGGACGCTTTCCGCAACTGGTGGCTGGTGCTGCGTTGTTCTTGGCTGGGGACGGCGATCGGCGCCACGCCGGGCCTCGGCGCTTCGGTGGTGGACTGGATCGCCTACGGCCACGCGGCGCGGACCGAGAAAGGGGCGGCGGCGACTTTCGGCACCGGCGACATCCGCGGTGTGATCGCTTCTGAAATCGTCGAACAACGCGAAGGAGGGCGGTGCGCTCGTGCCGACCATCGCCTTCGGCGTACCGGGGTCGGCCTCCATGGCGATCCTGCTCGGCGCGTTCCTGATCCACGGCCTGATCCCGGGCCCGGACATGCTGACCAAAAACCTCGACGTCACCTATTCGATGGTGTGGTCGGTGGCCCTGGCCAACCTGCTCGGCGCCGGCATCTGCTTCGCGTTCTCCAACCAGTTCGCGAAGCTCGCCATCGTCCGCTACTCCGTCATGATCCCGATCATCATGTCGATCGTGTTCATCGGCGCGTTCCAGGGCTCGCGCCAGTGGGGCGACCTCTACACGCTGATGCTCTTCGGCGTGCTGGGCTGGTTCATGAAGCGCCTGCGCTGGCCGCGCCCGCCGGTCATCCTGGGCTTCGTGCTGGGCGACATCGTCGAGCGCTACCTGTTCATCTCGGTCGAGCGCTACGGCACGGAATGGATATTCCCGACGTCGCTCGAGAACGCCCGCTGGGTCGTGCTGGTGATGTTCGCGCTGTCGATCGCGGGCCTGCTGCGTCCGCTGTTCGTGGAGTACCGGAACGCGGGCGGCGTGATGAACATGGCGCGCCAGCTCAAGCCGTCGGCGCGGCGGTTCGATGTTCATAGCGTCATGTACCTGGCCTTCATCGGGATGTTCATCTGGATGATGTCGCAGGCATGGGGCTGGAACCACGACGCCCGGATCATCCCGGAAATCGTCGGCTACTTCGCGCTTGGAATCCTCGCCATCAGCCTCCTCAACTACACGTTCAAGAGCGTGGAGCTGGGGGCCGCGGCTGGCGGCGGCGATACCGAATCCCAGGTGCGCAAGTCCCTGCACCTGGACATCGAGGTCCGCGGCGGCGACATGCCGAAGAAGCTGATCGCGCTGCGTGCCGCCGGCTATCTCGGCTGGCTGCTGGCCTACTTGGGGACGGCGGCGTTGATCGGCATGGTCCCGGCGCTGTTCCTGTTCGTGGTCGCCTACATGAAGGTCGAGGGGAACGAATCGTGGAAGCTGACGCTGAGTTGTGCGTTCGGCCTCACGGTCTTCTCGATCATCCTGTTCGACAAGCTCCTGGCCCTGCCGTGGCCGCAGACGCAGTTCGGCGATCTCTACATCATCTTCGACGAGCACTGGCTCCAGCCCGCCATCAACTGGGCGGAAGCCGCCATGGGCCTGAGAATGTGAGGACGAGGATGTAACAACCGACGCGGGAAAGGGCGGAAGCGGTACCGCCTCCGTCCTTTCCCCGTTTCAGGTGAAATGAGTATTGCCGGCTGAGTGAGTGGGGCGGGTACGTCCCTATTATCGGTAAGGTTATTTACCCGCGTATGGGAAAGACACTTGATATTTTCGATAATTCCAACAAACTTCGTACCAGCCTGCGGGAGGCACAAATGAAACAAGAAAACGACCTAGCACTATCCAATTTAGACAATTCTTGAAAACCGCAATTGTGGTCTGCCGCGTTTGAAGCGGTCGAGCAAATCGCCTTGATAATAACAGGTGGGTGTCATGGAATATCTCGCAATGATGGGTCACAACGCGCTCGACGCGTTGATCATCATGTCCAATCCGATGCGTCTGTTCTTCCTGTTCGGAGGCGTCGTCATCGGTCTGGTCCTGGGTGTCATCCCGGGGCTTGGTGGCCTTGTCGGCATGGCGTTGCTGTTGCCGTTCACTTTCGACATGGACAAGTTCGCGGCCTTCGCCTTCCTGCTGGGCATGGCTTCGGTGACGGCGACGTCGGACGTGGTGCCGGCGGTGCTGTTCGGCGTGCCCGGTACGGCGGCATGTGCGGCGACGATCCTGGACGGCCATCCCATGGCCCGAAAAGGACAGGCAGGACGAGCATTCGGCGCATGTTACACATCGTCGCATGCTGGGCGGTCTGTTCGGCGCCGTGCTGCTCGCCATCTCGATGCCGATCCTGCGGCCGGTGATGCTCTATCTGGGCTCGCCGGAACTTCTATCATTTACAGTTTTCGGCCTGTCGATGGTGTCGGTGCTGTCGGGCGGCTCGCCGATGCGCGGTGTCGGCGCGGCCTGTCTCGGCCTGCTGATCGCCATGATCGGGTCGGACCCGCAGACCGGCACGCTGCGCTGGACGCTCGATTCGCTCTACCTGTGGGACGGTCTGCCGATCGTGCCGCTGACGATCGGACTGTTCGCCCTGCCCGAGCTCGCCGATATGGCGATCGTTCGGACCTCCATCGCCCAGGCTTCGAAGGCAAGATCGACGCCACCGCCGGGCAGATGGCAGGGGGTGCGCGACACCTTTAACAACTGGTGGCTGGTGCTGCGCTGCTCCTGGATCGGTACCGCCATCGGGGCCACGCCGGGCCTCGGCGCCTCGGTGGTCGACTGGGTCGCCTACGGCCACGCGGCGCGCACCGAGAAGGGGGCGTCGGAAACCTTCGGCACCGGCGACGTGCGCGGCGTGATCGCTTCTGAAATCGTCGAACAACGCCAAGGAAGGCGGCGCCCTGGTGCCGACCATCGCCTTCGGCGTGCCGGGGTCGGCCTCCATGGCGATCCTGCTCGGCGCGTTCCTGATCCACGGCCTGATCCCGGGCCCGGACATGCTGACCAAGAACCTCGACATCACCTATTCCATGGTGTGGTCGGTGGCCCTGGCCAACCTGCTCGGCGCCGGCATCTGCTTCGCGTTCTCCAACCAGTTCGCGAAGCTGGCCCTGGTGCGCTACTCCGTCATGATCCCGATGATCATGTCGGTGGTGTTCATCGGTGCGTTCCAGGGCTCGCGCCAGTGGGGCGACCTCTACACGCTGATGATCTTCGGCGTGCTGGGGTGGATCATGAAGCGTCTGCGCTGGCCGCGCCCGCCGATCATCCTGGGCTTCGTGCTGGGTGATATCGTCGAGCGCTACCTGTTCATCTCGGTCGAACGCTACGGCACGGAATGGCTCTTCCCGACGTCGCTGCACAACGTGCGCTGGGTCGTGCTGTTCATGTTCGCACTGTCGATCGCGGGCCTGCTGCGTCCGCTGTTCAAGGAGTACCAGAACGCGGGCGGCATCGATGAACATGGCGCGCCAGCTCAAGCCGTCGGCGCGGCGGTTCGACCTCCAGAGCGTGATGTACCTGGCCTTCATCGCCCTGTTCAGCTGGGCGATGTGGGAAGCGCATGGCTGGAACCACGATGCCCGGATCATCCCGGAGATCGTCGGCTACTTCGGCCTGTTCGTACTGGCCGTCAGCTTACTCAACTACACGTTCAAGAGCGTGGAACTGGGGGCCGCGGCCGGCAGCGGCGATCCCAAATCCCAGGTGCGCAAGTCCCTGCACCTGGACATCGAGGTCCGCGGCGGCGACATGCCGAAGAAGCTGATCGCGATGCGCGCCATCGGGTATCTCGCCTGGCTGGTGGGATACCTCGGTGTCGCCTCGTTGATCGGCATGATCCCGGCGCTGCTCATATTCGTGATCGCCTACATGAGGATCGAGGGGAAAGAGTCGTGGAAGCTGACGCTGAGTTGTGCGTTCGGCCTCACGATCTTCTCGATCATCCTGTTCGACAAGCTCCTGGCCCTGCCGTGGCCGCAGACGCAGTTCGGCGATCTCTACATCATCTTCGACGAGCACTGGCTCCAGCCCGCCATCAACTGGGTCGAGGCCGTCGTGTTCCACATGCAATGATGTAGACCCAGCGTCACGAAGAAGGGCGGGAGCCGTGCTCCCGCCCTTTTTTCATGCCTGCGCGTGCGCTGTGGTGCCTACGGATGCTCGATCTGGGTGAACCACTCGGTCGGCAGCTCGCGGCCGAGGCCGGCGGCGACGGCTTTCTGGTAGGCGACTCCGCCCACCAGCGTGAACTGGTAGCCGATCCCGGAGTAGTTGAGGAAACAGGTCGCCTCGTCGGCGCTCTCGCGTCCCTTGGCCGCGCCGGTCACGAGCTCGGTCAGCTGGGGCATGGCCTTCTCGTTGACGCTGGCGTCCGGGGCGTGCGCGCCCTTGCGGTCCTCCGCCAGCTCGACACCGTGGGTCCGTACCACCAGCGGCGCGTTGTCGCGGACGTGCACGACGCGGCGGTCGCAGGCGGCGATCGCGGCCGGCGCCATTTCGGCGGTCTTGATGGTGGAATAGTGCACACCCTTGCGGATGTGGTTGTGGCCGATGATCGGATCGAGGGCGCTGGTGGCGCAGGCCACTATGTCGGCGTCGGCGATGGCCTCCTCGACGGTCGCCGCCGGGACCACATCGATGCCGAGCCGGGTACTCATGTCGCGGGCGAAGGCCTCCCGGTTGGCCTTGTTCGGGCTGTAGCAGCGGAACCGGGTGATCGGGCGCACGGCGGCGATCGCCATGGCCTGGGCGCCCGCTTGCCAGCCCGAGCCGATGATGGCGGCGGTCTTCGCGTCCTCGCGGGCGAGATAGCGGCAGGCCAGCCCGTTGGTGGCGCCGACGCGCATGCGCTGAACCAGGCCGTCGGGGAAGATCGCGAGTGGCTCGCCGTTCACCGTGGAGAACAGCAGCACCAGGCCGACGTAACGGTTGCCCGGCGCCGCCGGCACCTTTTCACGCCGGGTCGAGCCGCCGACCTCGCGCCAGCCGATGATGTCGGAATTGAGCCGGATGGAAGCGAAGCCCGAGGGGCTATGGACACCGTCCATGCTTTTGAGGGCGTAGACCGAGCCCGCTTCGGGCGCCGGCGAGACGATCTCGGCCCGCCCGCGATTGCCGCCCCGCCCTTCGGCGAGGTCGCGGTAGCCCGTCTCGATGGCCTCGATGCTGTCGGCCATGGTCAGGACCCGGTCGAGCTCGTCGTTGGTGAAAATCCACGTCATGAAGCGTTCCTCGAAGTTGAAAACTTGCGGGTAGGGGGTAGGGGATTGTCAGGGATGGACGGTTTCCGTGAACCAGTCGGTGGGGAGCCGGTTGCCGACGCCCTGTTCCACAGCGCGCCTGTAGATCACAGAACCCGCCGCGGCGAACTGGTAGCCGAGCCCGAGATGGTTGATGAAGCAGGTCACTTCATCGTCGTTGTCGCGGCCCGTGGCGCGCCCGACGATCAGTTCGGGCAGGGAGGGATACTTGGAGAAGTCGATCTCGTGGGCGAGGTTCCAGCCCTGGGCCTTGCTTTCGCCCTGGCTTTCCTCCGCGCCCTTGGCGGTGACGATGATCGGGTTGTCCTCGTGGGTGTGCACGGCCAGCCGGTCGCAGGCGAGCGTCGCCGCCGGGTCGATTTCGGGCTTCTTGATCGAGCCGATGTGCATGCCGGGTTCGATCCAGTCCTTGAAGAAGACGGGATCGAGGCTGTTGGTCGCGCACAGGGCGATGTCGGCGCCCCTGATCGCGGCCTCGGGATGATCCACCGGCGTCACGGTCACGCCGAGCACTTCGCTCATCCGGGCGGAGAAGTCCTCGCGGCTTTCCTGGCGCGGCGAGAAGCAGCGGATTTCCTTGATGTCGCGCACCGCGCAGGCGGCCGCCAGCTGCGTCTCCGCCTGCCAGCCGGCACCGAGCAGGCCGAGCACGCTGGCGTCCTTGCGGGCCATGTACTTGACCCCGAGGCCGCTGGCGGAGCCGACGCGGATGTGCTGGAGCACGCCGTCTGGGAAGATCGCCAGCGGCTCGCCGTTGGCGGTGGAGAACAGCAACACCAGCCCGACGTAGCGGTTACCCGGCGCCGCCGGCACCTTGACTCGGCGACGGGTATTGCCCTCGCGGGGCGCGGTGAGAATGTCGGAGTTGATGCGGATCGCGCCGATCCCGAACTTAGGCACGACGCCGTCCATGGATTTCAGCCCGTAGGTCGCGTCGGGCCCGTATGACGTCGGCGTGATGCAGTCGGACCGCGTGCGCGTGATGCCCCGGCCTTCCGCCAGCTCGACGTAGGCCTCCTCGAGGGCCGCGATGCAGTCGGGAACGGTGAGCAGCCGCTCGACGTCGTCGTTGGACAGGATCAGGGTCATACGCTTTTTTCCCGGGTTACGGATGGACGGTTTCGGTGAACCAGTCGGTCGGCAGCTGGTTGCCGATGCCATTCTCGACGGCGCGCTTGTAGATCACCGAGCCGGCCGCGGCGAACTGGTAGCCGAGCCCGAGATTGTTGAGGAAACAGGTCACTTCCTTGTCGTTCTCGCGGCCCGAGGCGCGCCCGACGATCAGCTCGGGCAGGGTGGGGTACTTCTTGAAGTCGAGGTTCTTGGCGGCGTTCCAGGCCTTGCCCTTGCTCTCCTCCTGGAACGGCGCGCCCTCGGCCACGACGATGATCGGCGTCGTGTCGTGGGTATGGACCGCGATGCGGTCGGCGGCGAGGATCGCGGCGGGATCGACCTCCGGCTTCTTGATCGAGGAAATGTGCATGCCGGGCTCGATCCAGTCCTTGAAGAATATCGGATCGATCGAATTGGTGCCGCACATGGCGATGTCGGCCCCGCGCACCGCGTCCTCGGGATGCTCGACCGGCCTGATCTCGATGCCGGTCACCTCGCTCATGCGTTCGGCGAAGGCCTCGCGGTTCTGCTTGTTGGGCGAGAAGCAGCGCACTTCCTTGATGTCGCGCACGACACAGGCGGCGGTGAGCTGGGTCTCGGCCTGCCAGCCGGAACCGAGCAGGCCCAGCACGCTGGCGTCCTTGCGCGCCATGTACTTGACGCCGAGCCCGTTGGTCGCGCCGACCCGGATGTGCTGGAGCACGCCGTCGGGGAAGATCGCGAGCGGCTCGCCGTTGGCGGTGGAGAATAGCAGCACCAGTCCGACGTAGCGGTTGCCCGGCGCCGCCGGCACCTTCACGCGCCGCTGGGTATTGCCGACCTTGGGGTTGGTGACGATGTCGGAGTTGATGCGGATGGCGCCGACGCCGAGCGCCGGCACGACACCGTCCATGGACTTGAGGCCGTAGACCGCGTCCGGGGCATGGGAGGTGGGGGTGATGCAATCGGAGCGCTGGCGCGTGATGCCGCGCCCGAAGGCCAACTCCTTGTAGGCTTCCTCGAGCGCACCGATGCAATCGGGCATGGTCAGCAGATTTTCGACATCGTCGTTGGACAGGATCAGGGTCATCTGGGCTCTCCCGGGTGGTCTTTTACCCCGCGGTGGGTGGCGGCGGGATTCTTGGCTTCTCCCCCATGCGATGGACGAGGGAGGGGCGGGTCCGGCTGGCGCCGGACCCGCCCCTTTATATAGCAGACACGCGTTGGCGATGCTTACTTGCAGTCGATGGTGATGGGCTCGTTTTCCCCACCGGGCTTGTAGTCGATGGCGCAACTCATGCCGGCCTTGAGGGCCTTGCGCTTGGCACCCTTGCCGCCGACCTTGATCTTGGTGCGGGAGCCCGAGATCTTCGACTTGATGGTCTTGCCGCCGGCCTTGAAGGTGATGGTCTTGTGGTCGGACGAGATCGTGTCGATCGTGGTCGAGACCTTGTTGGAAGGCGGCTTGATGTTGAGAATCTCGCTCACCATCGCGATCACTTCCGGTGGCTGGTCGAGCGCCGCGCGCACCGCCTTGGCGACGTCTTCGCCGTAGGCCGGGTCGATCGGCCGGTCGGCCTTGCTTGCCGCCGCCTGGAGCTCCTTGTCCTCCATCGCCTTCTTGTAGGCGTCGCGCAGGGCTGCGGTGCGGTCGGCGGGGATGCCCTCCGGCCCGGCGGTGAAGCGTGCGATATCGGCCTGGGAGCCGACCAGGGCGACGATGGCCTTTTCCTGCTTGCCCGTGACCACGCTGCTCAGCATGGGCGCGCTGGTCTCCTGCTTGCCGCCGATCTGCGCGAGGATGCGGCCATAGCCGTTCTTGACGAACAGCTCGGCCGACGACATGGAGCCGACGGCGGCCTGGATTTCGCCGCGGCGCATGGCGAGCTCGGAGTCCGTGCCCCGGTAGCCGAGGATCAGCTTGAAGTTCCAGCCGAGACCCTTGCCCATCATCATGGTGTCGTTGTAGCCCGACGAGCCCACACCCGAGGACGAGAAGCGCACCGGAGTCTTCGAGTTCTTCAGGTCCGCGACGGTCTTGAGCTTGGTCTGGGCCGCGACCATGATCACGCGCGGATCGCTCGCGGCCTTGCCGATCCAGGTCATCTTGCCGAGGTCGAACTTGACCCCTTTGCGGCCCAGCAGCTGGGCGAAGATCAGGCCGGTGTTGAAGGTGCCGATGGTCTCGCCGTTGGGCTTGGAATTGGCGACCAGGTTGGCGCCGATGATGTGGCCCGCACCCGGTACGTTCTTCACCACGAAGGTGGAGCCGGGCAGATACTTCTGCATGTACTTGGCGGTGAGGCGGCCGTAATAGTCGTAGCCGCCGCCGGCACCCGTGGCGACCACGTAGGTGACGGTCTTGCCGCTGAAGAAGCTGGCGCCGTCGGCTGCCATCGCCGTCCCGGCAAGGCTGATGGCGGCCATCCCCGCCGCCGCGATCGTCCCCAGACGGATCGGGTTCCATATGATGTTGTTCATGGCACTCCCTTTCAGAGAATTGGTCGGTTGAAGCCGGGCGTCGCTATCCCGATTTCAGGCAGCCAGGAAGCGTGTGCCGCGGTACGCCGCAACCAAAACCTTCCAGTCTGCAACTGTCGGGACAGGCATGGTCCCTGTTCATTTGTTTTATGCCTGAAGCATACCGGGAAAGAGCGGTGGTGCAAAGAGGGTGCGTAAGCGTTACTTGCACGAAAGACGGCGGGCTTCCGTCTTCCCGCCGTGATTTACGACTTCGGCACTGCAGGTCATTCCGGCCTTGAGCTTGTCGCGGCCCTGGTCGCAGACGCCGCCGATGCAGATGTTGGTGCGCGCGCCGGACACGCGATGGCCTTGCCGGCGATGGTTATGGCATTGCCGCCGTTCTCGACCTTGTCGAGCTTGCCGGTGACCGCGTCGGCCAGCGCGGGGACGGTCGCAAGGCAGAGCAGGGCAAGGGCGGTGCCGGGCGGCGAGGACGGGGCGGGAGACGGGACGACGGGGCATGGCGGGGCTCCTCCAGCTTGAGACGCACCCTTGATAGCACAGTGCCCGGGCGAGGGCGACGACGGCCCCCGCAAAAGGAAAGGGGCGGGCCCGAAGGCCCGCCCCCCTGAAAGCATCGAGCCGGTACGGTTACTTGCAGGTAATGGTCTTGGCCGTGCCCTTGCCCTTGGCATCGCATTCCATGCCGACCTTGATGTCGCCGCGCTTGCCGGGCTTGCCGCCGATCATGATCTTGGTCTTGGAGCCGGAAATCTTGTACTTGGTGCCGGCGATGACGATCGCCCGGCCACCGCTTTCGACGCTTTCGACCTTGCCGGACTTGGCGAAGGCAGGAGCGCCGCCCAGGATCATGGCGGACGCGAACACAACAGACGCGAGGATAGCGGAAGTCTTCATCTTCATATTCCTTTCGTGATCCCGCGCCCGGCGCCACCTAGGGCATCCGTAGAGTGGAACGGGATGACATTGTTGAGCATGCAGGCTCGTGCCCTCGCGGGCAAAGCCTCCCGCCGAAACCGCTGTTATCGTTCTATGCGGCCCAGCCGTTGCCATATTGTTACACCTTCATGGTGCGGGCAAGCGGGAGCGCGCAATTAATTATTGTATTTCATTGTGTTATGTAAATTTCTGAAGAATTTTCTCAGGTTCGGTTGATGTATTCACGCAACATGCCGATGTCCTTCGGACAAACGAAAGGGGCGGGCTGTTCGGCCCGCCCCCCATGTAGGTCCGTTCCGGTCGGGACGGTTACTTGCAGTCGACGGACTTGGCCGTGCCCTTGCCCTTGGCGTTGCACTGCATGCCGACCTTGATCTGGCCGCGCTTGCCCTTCTTGCCACCGATCATGACCTTGGTGCGGGACTTGGAGACCTTGTAGGTGGTGCCGGCGATGGTGACGGAACGGCCGCCATTGCGCCACCTTTTCGACCTTGCCGGACTTGGCGAAGGCCGGGGCGCCGCCGAGTACCAGGGCCGCGGCGAACACGGTGGATGCAACGATACCGGAGATCTTCATTTTCATGATCCTTATGCAGAGCCCCCCTGTTCCGGTCCTTGGGACCGGTCGGATGCGGGCTTGGTTTTTTTATAATGCATGCGTGCGGGCTGTTTCCCGCCGCACACCCCTCTTTTCCGTCGGTTACCCGGTGGAAAGCCCTGCATTTTGCGATATGTAAAATCCGCCCGCAAGCGTTTCGATGCCGGACTCAGCATGGTCACGGAAGTGACAGGATATTGATAATAAACAGAAAAATTGTTTTCTGAAAGCTTCCGATATCTGCCAGGCGGCTGGTATCGCCGGCGATTTATGGAAAAGGGGACCAGCCACCCTGACTGGTCCCCTTTCCATAGGATGAGGTGTCCAAAAAGTGAGCCTCGCGCCTCAGTCGCTGAACCAAGTGTCCATGACGTAGCCGGTGACGAAGCCCTCGAACAGGATCTGCTGCAGGACCACCGCCAGCAGCAGGTACATGGCCGCCCACGAGCCGGCGGTGAGCGCCGCCGTCAGCTTCCAGCTCTCGCGCGAGTAGAAGCGCAGGAACAGGGCGAGGAAGATCGGGTAGCCGATCCAGAAACCGAACGCCAGCACCAGCCCGATCAGGAGGAAGAAGTAGAAGAACAGAAGGATTTCGCGCTTGTTGCGGCTGTGCGCCAGCAGCGTCGGATCCTCCACCAGGGTCTGGAGCTGGGTGCCTTCGGCGACGTCCATCTTGACCTTGCCGCCGGTGCGCTCGGTGATCTCGTCCATGTAGATTTCGAAATCGGTGCGCGGATCGATCTTGCCCTCGACGCGGTAGAAGTCGCGCACGTCGAGAACCACCTGCAGCAAGGTCAGCGCGATACCGGGGATGCCGATTACCAGCGGCAGCAGGCGGGCGGCGGGAGGGTAACCGGTGGCGATATAGACCATCACCGCGAAGATCGAGAACATCACCAGGGTGAACAGGGTGCGTCCGTGGGTGAGCGCCTTCCACAGCGGCAGCTTGCCGCCGTCGCCGGACACGGGCCGATCAGACGGCATGGCTGTGCTCCTGTCTCTGCTTCCTGTTTTCCTGATAGCCGCGGTACACGGCGAAGGCAATGGTCGCCACGATCATGACCATCAGGATGATCGACAGCGGCCGGCTGAAGAAGCTCCAGCCCCACAGCGCCCAGGCTTTGTGCAGGGATTCCTCGGCGATGCCGCCGAGCACGATGCCGATCGCGAACGGCGGGCGCGGCCAGTCGTACTTGAGCAGCCCGTAGCCGATCACGCTCAGGATTGCGAGCAGGACCAGGTTCTCCCACTGGCCCTTGGCCAGCAGCACGCCGAACACCACCACGACCAGCACGAACGGGATCATGATGCCGCCGCGCAGGAAGGTCAGGAACGCCACCCAGCGGGTGATGAACAGCAGGATCACCACGGCGGCGACGTTGGAGACCACCAGCGCCCAGATCAGTATCCACACCAGGTCGAGATGCTCGGTGAGCATCTGCGGGCCGGGCTGGATGCCGAGGATGAGGAAGGCGCCCAGCAGGATCGCCATGCCGGACGAGCCCGGCACGCCGAAGAACAGGGTGGGGAGCAGCGAGCCGCCTTCCTTGGAGTTGGACGCGGCTTCCGGCGCGATCACGCCGCGGATGTCGCCCTTGCCGAAGGTTTCCGGGTTCTTGCAGCTCTGCACCGCGTGGCCGTAGCAGATCCATGCGGCGGCCGAGCCGCCGAGGCCGGGCAGGATGCCGATGAAGGCGCCGATCATGGAGGTCCGGAACACCAGCCACATGTGCTTGAGGGTTTCCATCATGCCCTTCCACTGGGCGCGCACGCCGGTATCGGCGAAGTCCTTGGAAATCGCGGAAATGGCGCCGCCCTTGACGCCGAGGTGGATCATTTCCGGCACGGCGAACAGCGCCAGCACCGCGGTGATCAGGTCCATGCCGTCCCACAGGAACAGGTAGTTCTCGGAATAGCGCGCGATGCCGGTCTGGGGATCCTGGCCGACGAACGACAGCATCATGCCGTAGAGGCCGACCACGATGCCCTTGAAGATGGCCTTGCCCGAGACGAAGGCGACGAAGGTGATGCCGAGGATCGCGAGGAAGAAGAACTCGGCGGGGGAGAACTTGAGCACGATCGGCTCGATCACAGGGATCAGCACCGCCAGCACGATGGCGCCGATGATACCGCCGATGCCCGACGCCATCAGGCTGGCGCCGAGCGCCATGCCGGCCTCGCCCTTCTGGGCCATGGGATAGCCGTCGACGATAGTGGCCGCGTCGTCGCCGGTGCCTGGAACGCCGAACATGATGGAGGATATCTGGCCTGCGGTGCCGGTGACCGCGTGCATCGAGAGCAGGAACACCGCGCCCGGGATCATCGCCTTGCCGAACACGAACGGGATCGTGACGGCGATGGCGAGCCTGCCGCCCAGTCCCGGCACGGCCCCGAAGAAGATGCCGATGCAGGTGCCGAGCAGCATCATCCAGATGATGTAGGGCGAGGTCAGCAACTGCAGGAGCGTGCTGAACATCAGTTCGATAGACATGTTTTAGCGTCCCTGTCGTTCTCGCTCGTGTCGTGGTTCAGAAGTTCGCTTCATACCCTGGCTCCGCCGAAGGCTTCGCCGAGGCGAGTTCGGGGCAGCTTCTGGCGAACTTCCGAACCACCATACTAGGCCCGGATTCGGTTACGGGCGGCGTGGCCTGTCGCCGTCGCCGCCCGCGTTGTCTTTATCTTCCAGGCATCATTGGTCCGGATTGCCTATGGGGCCGGATCACACCTTCACGTTTTCGAACCCGGGGGCGTTCTCGAGCTGCTCGAACCAGTCGAAGCCCATCTTCTTGATGATCCGGCTGTTGATCACGATCACGCGGGCCTCGTTCTTGGCGTCGCCGTTGACGCGCTGGTGGATGACATAGGGGGGAACGTAGACGAAGTCGCCTTCCTTCCACTCGAATTTCTTGGGTTCCTTCTCCCAGTCCCACTCGAACTCGTCCTTGCAGTCGAAGTTCACGTCCCAGTGGAGGTCGTAGCCGTGGCCTTCGACCACGTACATGATCTCCTCGGTGAGGTGACGCGACTTGCCGGTCGACTTGCCCGGCTCGATGAACTGCATGTAGGCGTCGATGCACATCTCCGCCGTGCCCATCTTCTCGTGGATGATGTGCTTGATGAGGCCGTCGGGCGAGCGCTCCATCGGCATCTCGTGGGCCTTGACCACCTTCTTGGCATTGGTCTTGTAGTCCTTGCGGAAGGCCGCGGACTCCTTGAGGTGATCGAGGTAGTAGGCGCACGACTGGTCGCTGCGTGCCTTGGCTTTTTCATCTGCGAACGCCATTTGGCTTCTATCTCCCTTTTTTTCGTCCGCCGCGCGAGGCGGCAATCACGGTGTTGATCGGTTCGTTGCGGCGGCGATTACAGATCGCTCGGCGGCACCCAGTTCTCCTGGCCCGGCGCGGGCTGCTTGGGCGGGTATTCCACCATCTTCTGGAACAGCATGTGCATGAACAGGAACAGCGGCTTCGCCTTCATGATCAGCACCGCCGCGAATTCCTTGGGATCGTCGTTGAAATGCTGGTGGACGCAGCCATTCTCGACGATGCAGGCGTCGCCCGCGGTCCACGGGTAGCTGACGCCGTCATGGACATCGTGGCCGTTGCCCCGGAGGCAGAAGAACACAGCGGAGTTCATGTGGCCGTGCTTCTGGCCGTGGCCGCCCGGCGAGTAGCAGTCGAGATGGCACTCGATCGACTGGGCGATCTCGACCGACTGCGGGTTGACGATCTTCTTGCCGTAGTTCTGGGGGCCGCCCTTCCACTTCCAGTCGCCGTGGGAATAGATGCGCGGCTGGGCGTAGAGGCTCTTGTAGACCTCGCCGTAGGTGCCCTCGAGGGCACGCACGAAGGTGCGCTTCTTCTCCCAGCGCTCCCACACGACTTCCTTGCCGGCATTGTGGCCGGGGTCGCCCGGCTTGACGTAGGTATCGGTTTCGCTGCTCTTGAGTGTCTCTTCCGACACGGGGCTACTCCATCTGCGAAAGGGGCGCATAACGTAATATGCTAGACGCCGGATAGACCATGAGCCGGTGGCGGATACTGTGGTGTTGTTCTGGATACCGCCCGGCCGGGAAGCAGTTTTCATAGCTGATTCCTCTGGTCGCCGCTAGGTGTAAGCTTTCGAGAGGTGGGTTCCGGACGGGCCGTGGTGGGGATCACGTCCGTCGGCTTTTCGGAGCGGGCAGAAGATTCCACTTGTTCTTGTTTCGTTCTTACGCTATAAGGGCGGTGTCGTATTCGATCGTCGACCTGTCCGGATGCTAGCGCCGGAAAAGTCGGCCAAGGGTCCGACAGGCCGTCCGCCCCGTTGGCGGAGGGCCCGTATCGGAGAGTGCGCGGGCGCTTCCCAGCCGGAGGGCTGCGACGTTTCTGCCTCCTCAGGTGCACCTCGGTAAACCGCGTAGCGTCGCAGCAAGGCGGGAGGAAGGCTTAAAAGATGTGGGCGGACTAAACGCTGAAATCCGAACGGGACACCCCGCGGCAGCTCCCCGTACCACCCCTTACCTCCCAGGGATTCCAGGCGCCAAGGTGGTGTTTCAGCGCCGAGGCCCGCGCATGTCCGAACAAGGACATGCAACGTTCCTCCATGCCCTCAGGAGACAACCCGTCGAAGGTGCGAGGCTTTGCACTCGGCCCGCGATAGGGTAATCAGCAGGCCCGATATCGAGGAGCCGTCCCGCGTCCATGGCCGACAAAAACCACTCCGCCCAACCCGACGGTGCGCTGCCGTCCGGCCGTACTGCCGCAGGGATATACGGAACGGCGTTCTTCAGCCTGTCCATGGTGACCATGGCCTCGATCGTGGTGCCGCTGTGGATGGTGTCGCTGGGCGCGACGCCGTTCATGATCGGCATTGCCATCGGCGCTCGCTCGTTGCTGCCGCTGCTGTTCTCGATCCATGGCGGCGTGCTGATGGACCGGCTCGGTCCGCGCCGGGTGACGCTCGCCGTGGCGATCACGGCGGCCGCGCTGTTCCCGCTCTATCCGCTGATGCCGTGGTTCGTCGCCATCGTCATCCTGCAGGCGATCTTCGGCCTCGCCCAGGGCCTGTGCTGGATCGGCTCCCAGACCTTCTACGGACGCCAGATGCGCGGCCACGCCGGCGGCGCCGGCAAGCTGATCTTCTTCTCGAACGGGGGGGCGTTCGTGGGACCGCTCATCCTCGGCGCCGTGACGGAGCATCTGGGCATCCATGCCGGGTTCGGCTTCATGTGCCTGTGGGCCTCCGCCATGGTCGGTTCCACGCTGCTGATACCGGCGCCGCCGGGTGCGGCGCCCGAGCGGGCCATGCCCGGCGGCTGGCGGGCGCTCGTGCCGAAGCTGGCGGACTACCAATCGGCGCTGAAGCTGTGCGCCCTGCCGGTGGTGATGCTGGTGATGATCTTCACCTTCATCCGCATTGCCAATGCCAGCGTCCAGACCTCGTTCTACGTGGTCTATCTGGGCCGGATCCACATGGGCGAAACCCTGATCGGCGTGCTGCTCGGCACCGCAAATTTCATCGGCACCATCACGCCGCCGCTGATCGCGAAACTCGAGCGGCGCGTCTCCGCCCTGTGGGTGCTGGTCGGCGCGACCATCGCGACCACCGTGTTCATGGCGGTGACGCCCCTGATCGGGTCGTTCTGGCTGCTGCTGGTGACGTCGGCGCTGTACGGCGCCGGGGTCGGGCTCGGCTTTCCCAACCTGCTGATCATGCTGTCGCGTGCCGTTCCGCTTGGGGAACAGGGGAAGAGCGCGGGGCTCCGCACCACCTTCAACCGCCTGGCCTCGCTGGTGGTGCCGGTGGTCATGGGGGCGGTGGCCCAGGAATTCGGTCTGCGCGCGAGCTTTTTCATGGTGGCGGTGGCGCTCCTGCTCGGGACCCTGGCTACCACTTTGTGGGTGCTGCGCCAGCCGGGCCTCGCGCGTTAGGGTAAAATTCACCTGAAAGCCGCGGATTCCCTTCAAATCTAAAGTTAATTTCCTTGCCAGCGCGGACACCCGTTGTTACCGTCGCGCTGTTTCCTGCGGGAGCCACGGGAGGCTGGCGCCTGACCGTCGGAGACAGGGGGCTCACCCCGACCACGCAGCCTGGGCCATCAACCGGGCGCATCGGCATTTGCGGAAAACGGCTTGGGGGGGGATCGGTGTTTATCCGCATCACCTTGTTCGTTGCCATGAGGGAATTCTCGCACCGGCTGCGCCGCGACATGCGTCGCGCGGCCCGGGTGATCTTCGCCGAACGCCAGATTCTGCTGCGCTCGGGCGGACGCATGCGGGTGGTGACCCTCGGCTGGCGCGGTCAGGCGGTCGCCTTGGCGCTGTGCCTGGCGGCGGCCGGCTGGTTCGTCTACGCCTCGGTGGCGCGCATCGAAAGCGGCCGCGTCATCGCCGATAAGGAACGCGAAATCGGCTCGCTCAAGCTCGCTTTCCGGGGCCTCAAGGACGACGTCCAGCGCTCGCAGACCCGGTTCACGGCGCTCGCGCGCACGCTCGAGGCCAAG
Source organism: uncultured Alphaproteobacteria bacterium (assembly GCA_963732875.1). GTDB lineage: Bacteria > Pseudomonadota > Alphaproteobacteria > SMXQ01 > SMXQ01 > WHSO01. Next base: position 255,098 of record CAVTBD010000002.1, read on the forward strand.
CATGCCTACCTGGTTGCGCTGCTGGGACGCGATTCGCTGGATCCGGAAGTGCAGCGCGCGCTCGGCATCAGCGTCGGTGGCAATGACATGCGTGCCCGCATCCAGGCAACGCGCCAGGAGCTGCTCGCCCAGCTCGGCCGGCTGGAGACGGTGATGCAGGGCTCGGCCCTGTCCGAGGGGCGCCAGCATCGGGAGCGCCTGGACGTCGAGCAGCGCTTGCACCTGAGCGCCGCGGACCGGGCCCGCATGGACCATGAACGGCGCCATCTGGTGGCGCGGCTCGAGCAGCTGGAGGATCGCCTGGCGGCGCTCAACCAGTCCCAGCGGGGCGTCGTGACCCATCTGGCAGAGCGCGCCATGGACAAGATCGAGAAAGTGAAGTCGCTGTTGTTGTCGACGGGCATCAACGTGGATACCCTGCTGGCGCGCTTCAACGCGAACTCGGGGCCCGGCATGGGCGGTCCGTTCATCGCCGCGGAACCCGATGCGGGTTCGGGGTCGCGCACCATGCCGGCCAGCCTCGGCGCGCTCGACCACCATCTCGATCGTCTTGACGACATCCGCAAGCTCGCCCGCGCGCTGCCGCTGGAAGCGCCCTCGGACCACTTCTACGTCGCCAGCGGCTTCGGCAAGCGCCGCGATCCCTTCAACGGCCGCTGGGCGATGCACTACGGCCTCGACCTCGCCGGCATCTTCGGCTCGCCGGTTTATGCGACTGCGCCCGGCGTGGTCGTGTTCGCCGGCTGGGACGGGGCCTACGGTCGCATGGTCGAGATCGACCACGGCATGGGAATCCATACCCGCTACGGGCACTTGAGCCGGGTTCTCGTGAAGAAGGGACAGAAGGTCGAACTGCATCAGAAAATCGGCAAGATGGGTACCTCCGGCCGTTCCACCGGTACCCACGTTCACTATGAAGTCCTGGTCAACGGCCAGCCCAAGGACCCCATGAAATTCCTGGAGGCAGGAGATTATGTTCTCAAAGGACTCTAAAGGGGCGTCCGGCGACGCCAAGGACCGAGTTCCCTCGATCATCAGCGCGTCCCTGCGCATCGTCGGCGATCTGGTATCGGAAGGCGACGTCCAGGTCGACGGCGTTATCGAAGGCGACGTCAACGCCCGTTCCCTCACGGTGAGCGAAGGGGCGGCGGTCAAGGGACAGATCAGCGCCGCCAAGGTCTGCATCCGCGGCGAGGTGCACGGTCAGGTGACCGCCGAGGCAGTCGAGCTCGGCCGCTCCGCCCGTGTCATCGGCGACATCGTCCACAGCAATCTGACCATCGAATTGGGCGCGTTTCTGGAAGGCAATTGCCGCCACATCGAGCGCCCGGCGGCGACACCCGCCCAGATCACCGATGCATCGGGCACCTCGGACGACGAGGAGGAAGAGGCGGCGCCCGAGACACCGCGCGCGGTCGCGGGCTGACCCGACCCTGCTCTAGGCGGGCGCACCCCTTTTCAGCATCTCGCCATAGGCCGTGCCATCGACGTTGCCGCCGGACGCGATCACGACGATGGTGCGGCCGGTGGTCGCGAAGCCGGTCTGCGCTTCGAGCGCGCCGGTGGTCACCGCGGCCAGCGCGACTGCCCCGGATGGTTCCAGCACCAGCTTGAGATCCCGGAACGCGGCATAGAGCCCGCGGCAGGCGTCATCGTCGCTGAGCGCGACCGCGCCCGTGGCGAGGCGGCGGTTGATGGCGAAGGTGATCTCGCCGGGCGTCGGTGCCGCCAGCGCGTCGCAGATGGTGTGCGCCGTCCTGGGGTCGATGGCGACCCGTTCACCGCCGGCAAGCGAGCGCCTTGTGTCGTCGAAGGCGGCGGGCTCGGCAAGGAAGATGTCGGTGGCCGGGGACAATGCCTTGACGGCGGTGGAGATGCCCGCCGAGAGGCCGCCGCCGCCGCACGGGATAACGAGCGCGTCCGCGGCGAGGCCGAGCTCCTCTAGCTGGTGGACCACCTCGAGCCCGATGGTGCCCTGGCCGGCGATCACCTGTTCGTGGTCGTAGGGTGGCACGATCGCCATGCCGCGCTCGGCGGCGAGCTTTTCCGTGATCGCGACGCGGTCCTCGGTCTCGCGGTCGTAATAGGCGAGCTCGGCGCCCCATGCCTTGGTGTTCTCGATCTTGATGGCGGGGGTGTCCTTGGGCACGACGATCAGGGCGCGCGTGCCGCACGCCTTTGCCGCGGCCGCGACCCCCTGGGCATGGTTGCCGGACGAAAAGGCGGCGACGCCGCGCTCGAGCGCCGTGGCATCGAGCCGGCTCACCCGGTTGTAGGCGCCCCGGAACTTGAACGTGCCGGTGAGTTGCAGGCATTCCGCCTTGACCAGCACGCGGCAGCGGAGCCGCTCGTTGAGCAGCGGCGATTCAAGCAGCGGCGTCAGCACGGCCTTGCCCGCGAGCCGTGCGGCAGCATCCCGGATGTCGTCGATCGTGATCGGCATTTTCACTCCCCCTGATGATGGGGCGAGCATAGCCAACCGGACGGCGTCGGAGAAGCGCCGGCGGCCTATACAGGAACGGGCCCGCTCGGGCATACTCGCCGCAACGTACAAGGAGGCTGAAGGGCCCATGGGGGATTTCGACGCCGCGCTGTCCGCGCTGGCACATCGCATAAACCGTCTGAACGAGGCTATCGGCCGTGGTGTCGCGTGGGTCGTGCTGGCGCTGGTCGCCGTGCAGTTCACGGCGGTCGTGCTGCGCTACGTGTTCGGCGCGGGCTGGATCTGGGTGGAGGAGTCGATCGTCTACCTTCACGCCACGCTGTTCATGGCCGGTGCCGCCTATACCCTGCTCCATGACGGTCACGTGCGGGTCGATATCTTCTACCGGGACGCCGGCACCGACAACAAGGCATGGGTCGACCTGCTGGGCGCGGCCTGCTTCCTGGTGCCGGTCTCGCTGCTGATCCTGTTCAAGAGTTGGCCCTACGTTTACGCAAGCTGGGCGATCCTCGAAGGCTCCCCGGAGACCAGTGGCATTCCCGCCGTGTTCCTGCTCAAGTCCCTGATCCCGCTGTTCGCGGTAATGATGATCGTCCAGGGCATTTCGATGGCGGCCTCGGCCATGTTGACCTTGCGTGCCGGGGAAGGGGCCGCGCGCTGATGGCCGATGTCCTCGCGCTCGGCATGTTCGCGGCGAGTTGCGGTTTCCTGCTTTTGGGCTATCCGGTCGCCTTTACGCTCGCCGGCACCGCGCTTCTGTTCGCGGGCATCGGCCATTTTTTCGGCGTGTTCGACTTCGCGTTGCTGGGCGCGCTGGTACCGCAGATTTTCGGCCGCATGACCAATCCGGTGCTGATCGCGGTGCCGCTGTTCGTGTTCATGGGGGTCATGCTGGAGCGCTCCAAGGTCGCCGAGGACCTGCTCGAAACCATGGGGCTGCTGTTCGGCCGTCTGCCCGGCGGCCTCGGCCTGTCGGTGACCGTAGTCGGCGCGCTGCTGGCGGCCTCGACCGGAATCGTCGGGGCGACCGTGGTGACCATGGGGCTCCTGTCGCTGCCGACCATGCTCAAGCGGGGCTACGATCCGAAGCTTGCAACGGGAACTATCTGCGCTGCGGGTACGCTCGGCCAGATCATCCCGCCCTCGATCGTGCTGGTATTGCTGGGCGAGGTGCTGTCCTCGTCGTTCCAGCAGGCGCAGCTCAAGCGCGGCATCTTCTCGCCGGAGACCGTGTCGGTCGGCGACCTGTTCGCCGGTGCCCTGCTGCCGGGCCTGGTCCTGGTCGCGTTCTACATCCTCTACCAGATCGCTGTGGCGTGGCTCCGGCCCGAAACATCGCCGCCAATCGATGCCGCCGACGTTGCGGCGGTGAGCGACGGCAGGCTGCACCATATTCTCAAGGTGCTGCTGCCGCCGATCTCGCTGATCGTCGCCGTGCTGGGATCGATCCTGGGGGGAGTCGCCACGCCGACCGAAGCCGCCGCGGTAGGCGCCGTCGGTGCCGGCCTGCTTGCGGCCCAGCGTGTCGATCCCGGCGCGCGCCGGGCGGTGCGGCTGGCGGTCGCAGCCATGGTCGCACTGCTCGTGCTGACGTCGTTCCTCGACCTGCGCTTCGGGCGTTCCGACGCGACTTTGATCGAAAAAGCGGGCATCGCCGTCGCGGTGGTGCTCACCGGCGCGCTGGTGTGGGGCACGCTGACGGCCTTCGTGCGGCTCTACCGCGCCGGCATCCTGGCCGAGGTGTCGCGCGCGACCTTGTCGATCACGTCCATGGTGTTCGTCATCCTGATCGGCGCGGCGCTGTTCTCGCTGGTGTTCCGGGGCCTCGGCGGCAGCGACATGGTGCACGACTTCCTGCGCAACATGCCGGGCGGCGTGATCGGCGCCACCACGCTCGTCATGGGGGTGATGTTCTTCCTCGGATTCTTCCTCGACTTCATCGAGATCATCTACGTGGTGGTGCCGATCGTGGCGCCGCCGCTCCTGCTGATGGGGCTCGATCCGGTGTGGCTGGGCGTGCTGATCGCGGTCAACCTGCAGACCAGCTTTCTGACGCCGCCGTTCGGCTTCGCGCTGTTCTACCTGCGCGGGGTCGCGCCGCCCTCGGTGCGTACCCTGGACATTTACCGAGGCATCATCCCGTTCGTGGTGATCCAGATTCTCGCTCTTATCGTGCTGGCGCTGTTCCCCGGGCTCGCGCTCTGGCTGCCCAGGGCGCTCTACGGCTGAGCGCAAAAAGACCGGGCGCCCCTTGGGGAGCGCCCGGTTACGGCTCGGGCCTCCCGGCCCGGTTCCGGTGTTCCTAGTGCTTCTTCTTGCGCTTCTTCTTTTTCTTGCAGAGGCTTCCCTTGCACTTGCCAATGGCGGCCTTGTTGTTGAGGTCTGCCTTTACCATCTGCACCACGTCGGGAGGCGCGCTCCCCATGTCCTTCAGGACGTCCTCGACCTCCGCCCCGGACTTGGGATCGATGCTCTGCCTCTGACGCTTCGCGAGGGCAAGGTAAGCTGGGTCCTTGACCGCCTTATCGAAGGCCGCGCGGTAGATTTTGACCACTTCGTCGGAGTTGCCCGGCGGCAGAGCGTAGGGGTCGGTGATCTCGCTGGCCTCGAGGAACAGCTTCATTGCCGCCTTAGCCTTGGGATCCTTGAGCAGCCCCATGATGTAAGGGACTTTCGGAAAGTCGGGCAGGGGGCTTAGCGACACCGCCAGGATCAACCGAACCTTTTCCTGTTTGATCCAGTCGGTGTGGGTTGCCTTGAGCGATTCAATGGAATAACAGCGAGCGTCCACTTCCCCACGCTCTACCGCGATCACGGAGCTGGCGCCGCCGTAGCCCGCGATCGGCTTGAACTTCGTGCCGAGCGTGGCATTGATCATCAAGGGAACGAGCGTCGAATTGGAACGCGCGCCCGTGGTGGAAACGGTGAACTGCCTTTTCTTCGCGTCGTCGATGGTATGAAGCGCGCTGGTATGCCACGTGAAGCATACCTGCCTGGCTGCGGCAAGGCTGCCGATCCACCGAAACTTCATGATATCGTATTGCAGCTTGTACGGGCCGTAGAACGCGTTCTGGATCGGACCGCCCGGCATGGTGGTCAGGGACATGCCGTCCTTTTCGCCCTTGTTGTAGGTGTAGACGACGGCCTGCATGCCGCCGGCACCGAACATGTTGCGCACGATGATGTTGGGATGGCCCGGCAGGTACTTCGCCAGGAACGGCATGAAAGTCCGGGAAAAGATGTCCACGCCGCCGCCGACCTGGCCGCCCAAGTAGAGGGAAATATTTTTCCCGGCAAAATCAACTTCCGCCTTTGCCGGTTGCGTCACCAGGACCGCGGCAAGCGCGGCCAGGGCGACGGGCAGGGTCTTGTTACGGGTCATTGAAGCCTCCTCGTTCGCTATCGAGTGTTTATTGCTCCCAAGAGGTCGAAACCGTTGCGGGCGAAATCCCGAAACGAAAAATGGGCCGGACGCTGGGGGCGTCCGGCCCACGGCTGGCTATATTAGCCTGATTCTCGCGGTCAGCCTGCTTCTTCTTTTGGTCGTTTTTCGGGCCCGGCGTGACGCGGACGCAGGCGGCTTCAGCCCCTGAGATGGTCGGGCCGGGCCGGGTGCAGTCGTCCCGAGCCGAACATCGCCCGGTAGACCTGAACATTCTCGATTACGCGCTCGACATAGTCGCGGGTCTGCTCGAAGGGGATCAGCTCGATCCAGTCGACCACGTCGATGTCGCCCTTGCGGAAATCGCCGCGGCGCTTGAGCCAGCGGCGCACGCGGGCGGGACCGGCGTTGTAGGCCGCGAGCGCCAGCACGTAGGAACCGTTGAAGTCGTTCAGGACCTGGGCGAAGTAGGCGGCGCCGATGGTCAGGTTGTAGTTGCGGTCATTCAGCAGCTTCTCGCGCGAGAACGACATGCCGAGCGAATGGGCGACGCGGCGCGCGGTTGCCGGCATGACCTGCATCAGGCCACGTGCACCTGCCCAGCTGACCGCCTCCGGGTTGAAGCCGCTCTCCTGGCGCATCAGGGCGAGCAGGATGCCGTGCTCGAGCCCGCGGCGGTTTTCGGGCAGCGGCCCGCGCGGCCAACCGGCCTGGACCAGCTGGACGCCGTCCTTGAGCGAATCCTTGGCGGCCCATACGGCGACGTCGGGCCGCCCCACGCCGAGCGCGACACGGCTTGCGAGCGCGTGCTCGGCCGGAGTCTTGGCGAGGCGAACGAGCTTGCGCACGAACGCCTTGAAATGATCGCGGTCATGGCTGCCGGCGATCAGCTTGGCGGCATGCACCAGCTCGCGGTCGGCAAAGGCGGCGGCGGCCTTGTCGCTGATCTCGGGCTCGGGCGGCACCGGGCGGCCGGGCCCATCGGCGCCGTCGAGCCGAGCCGCCGCGAGTTGTCCGTAGAAGGTCGTGATGTGCTTTGCCGCCTTGGCATACCACGCGGCCGCGGCCGCCTTGTTGCCCATTTCGCCGGTGGCGACCCCGGCCCAATAGGCGCCGCGCGCCCGGCTGACCGGGAAGTTCACGTTGTCGAACAGGTGCGTGAAATGGGTCAGCGCCGTGTTCGGTTCCTTGAGGAAACGCAGCGCGATGAAGCCGGCAAGCCATTCGGCCTCCGCGAAGTCCTCACCGTCGAGCTTGGGGTGCTTGGTGGCGAGGGAATAGGCCAGCGTTATCTTGCCGTCGCGCAGCGCGCGCCGGGCGAGGATTGCCTGGTCGAACCAGACCAGGTCGGGGCGCGGTACCACGGCGGGAAGCTGCCGCAGCAACTCGATCGCCTCGTCGTCACGCCCCTTGCGACGGCGCCAGTGCATGCGCTCGAACACGAAGCCGGGGTCCTGCTGGTATTCTTTGGGTACCCGCCGGATCGCCCAGTCGACACCGCCCTTGAAGTCGCGCAGACGCATGCGCGCCAGCGCCACGGCGGCATAACCTGACTTGACCCGGCGCAGCATGCGGCGTGCTTCCCAGCCGCGCCCGTCCCACAGCAGGCGGTCGATGCGTTTTTCGTGGTCGGCCTCGGTCAGCATCCGACGGTAGCGCCGGTAGAACGTGCGTTCGACCGCCGGCGGGAAATTCATGTCGATCCAGGCGTGGCGGACCAGCTTTTCGGCATCGGCCTTGCGTCCCTGGGCGATCAGGGCGTCGGCGTAGTGGATCGCACCTTTCGGGGTAAGTGGCGGATGCTTGGCGAACCAGGCGATCACCCGGCCGGCGGGCGTTGCCTCGTTCATCGCTTCCTCGGCGCTCTCGCGCAGATCGCGCATGCGCGGCCAGTCGGGATTGGCCGCGATGAACGCCGCGACCTCGTCGAAGGTCATGCGCTCGCCGTGGGTGGTGAAGCGGATCCAGGAGACGACCTTGGTGAGCACGGGATCGCCGCTCTCGCGCGCCAGCGCGTAGGCCTTGCCCCAGTTGCGCAGCTCGACGGCACGGAACACCGGATCGAGGTTGCGGAAGGCGGGAGGGCGCGGGGGCACCGGGGCGAGGACCGGGACCGCAGCCTTGGCGTCCCGCGTCGCGACCTCGTTGGCGCCGGCGCGGCACGGCAGCACCGTGGACGCGATCGCCAGGGCCGAGAGGCCCAGGGCCATCACAAAGTTACGCCGAAACCTGCCGGGAATCCCCATCACGCCGCCGATAATCCGAAATCTCGCCGCCCGTTTCGCCGTCTCCCCCTTGCCTCCCGGGGAAACGGACGATTGCGGCCGGGCCCCATTGTAGGGGCCCGTTTGGTTAATGCAACGTTAGCACGTGGCTAAACCCTTGCGTCCCTTGGCATTGATGCCGGCACGGTCTATCTTGCGGCCCTTAATCGGCCGGGGTCCCCGCGCAGGGACGTGGCTCGGCAAAGGCTCGGGAGACGAGGATGTTCAAGGGTTCCTTCACGGCGCTGATCACGCCGTTCAAGGGCGGCAAGGTGGACGAGAAGGCCTATCAGGCGCTGGTCGCGGCCCAGATCGCGGCCGGCACCCACGGCCTGGTGCCGTGCGGCACCACGGGCGAATCGCCGACCCTGTCCCACGAGGAGCACATGCGCGTGACCGAGCTGTGCATCGAGGTGGCCGCGGGCAAGGTCCCGGTGATCGCCGGCACGGGCTCGAACTCGACCGAGGAGGCGATCATGCTCCAGCGCCACGCCAGGAAGGCGGGCGCCGATGCCGGCTTGGTGGTCACGCCCTACTACAACAAGCCGACCCAGGCGGGGCTGCTCGCCCATTACCGGGCGATCGCCGACGCCGTCGATCTGCCGATCGTCATCTACAACATTCCGGGCCGCTCCGTGATCGACATGACCGTCGCGACCATGGCCGAGCTCGCGAAGCATCCCAATATCGTCGGCGTCAAGGATGCCACCGCGGACCTGGCGCGGCCGCTGCGCACGCGCCTGGCGTGCGGGACCGATTTCTGCCAGCTGTCGGGCGAGGACGCGACCGCGGTGCCGTTCCTGTCGCAGGGCGGGGTCGGCTGCATTTCAGTCACGTCGAACATCGCGCCCAGGGAATGCGCGGACATGCACAACGCCTGGATGAAGGGCGACATGGCGATGGTGATGAAGCTGAATGAGCGCCTGATGCCGGTGCACGACGCCATGTTCTGCGAGGCGAGCCCCGGGCCGGTCAAGTACGCGGCCGAGCTGCTGGGGATCTGCGGCGCCGAATTGCGCTTGCCGCTGGTATCGATCGCGGAGGCTTCGAAGAAGCGGGTGGAAGACGCGCTCAAGGGCGCGGGCCTTCTGCGCTGACCGCCATGGCCCGGGCCGCGAAGGGCGGTCGTGCCGAGGCGCAGCGTTACGTCGCCCAGAACCGCAAGGCACGCCGCGACTACGTCATCGAGGAGACGTTCGAGGCGGGGATCATGCTGACCGGCTCCGAGGTCAAGGGGCTGCGCTCGGGCGGCGCCAACCTCAACGATTCCTACGCGCGCGAGCAGGGCGGCGAGCTGTGGCTGGTCAGTGCCTATATTCCCGAATACAAGTTCGCCAACCGCGAAGGCCACGAGCCGCGGCGCCCGCGCAAGCTCCTGCTGCACAAGCGCCAGGTCGAGAAGCTTCTGGGCGCGATCGGACGCGACGGTGCGACAGCCGTGCCCATGTCGATCTATTTCAACGAGCGCGGGATGGCCAAGGTCGAGCTCGGCCTCGCGCGCGGGCGGCGCAAGTACGAGAAGCGCGAGCTCGAGAAGAAGCGTGATTGGCAGCGCGAGAAGGCGCGCGTGATGCGCGACAAGGGCTGAGACCCATGACCGGCGACGACGGCGACAGGCCCGAAAAAGTCACTCTGATCGGGCGTATCAAGGACAAGCTGATCGCTTCGAAGGAAAAGACTGCGCGCGAGCGGCGCCTGCAGAGCGGTGTGCCGGTTCCGGACGACAACAGCCGCGAACGTCTGCCGCCGGGCCAACGCCTGGTCGAGAAATGGCCGGTGCTGGACCTCGGCGTGACGCCCAAGCTCGACCTCGCCCAGTGGCGGCTCACCGTGGACGGGCTGGTGGAAAATCCGGCGGCGTGGAGCTGGCAGGATTTCCTTGCGCTGCCGCAGAGCGAGATCACCTCGGACATCCACTGCGTCACCACGTGGTCGCTTTACGATTCGGTGTGGCAGGGAGTGGCGACCAGGGACCTGCTCGCGGCCGTGCGGCCGAAGCCCGAGGTCCGGTTCGTGCTGTTCCGCTCCTACGACGGCTACACCACCAACGTGCCGCTGGCGCGCTTCGCCGAGGCCGATGCCTTGCTCGCGCGCGCCCGTAACGGCGAGCCGATCGGACCCGAGCACGGCGGGCCGGTGCGCGTCGTGATCCCGAGCCTCTATTTCTGGAAGTCGGCCAAATGGGTGCGGCGCATCACCTTCGCCGCGGACGATGCCCCCGGCTACTGGGAAGTGCGCGGCTACCACAACGAGGCCGATCCGTGGAAGGAAGAGCGCTACGGCTGAGGTGGCGCCTCAGCCGGTCGTGCGCCGGGCAGCGCGGAACACGTCCTCGAACATGGCGCGCGTCAGGCGCCCGGTATTGGTGTTGAGCCGCGAGCAATGGTAGCTCGCGATCACGTGCATTCCGTCGGGGGCCTTGAAGTTCGCGCCGTGGCCGAAGGGCGCGTCCTTGGCCTTCATGCCGAGCGCCTTGAGGACCGACCCATGGGCGATAGTGCCGAGGGTCACGATGCACCTGAGGCGCTTCATCGCCGTGATCTCGGCGGCGAGAAAGCCTGCGCAGGCGCGAATCTCGGTGCCGGTCGGCTTGTTCTGGGGCGGCACGCAGCGCACCGCGTTGGTGATGCGGGCACCGTCCAGCCGCAGCCCGTCGTCGGCGCGTGCGCCGTAACGGCCCTCGGCGAAGCCGAACTTGAGCAGGGTGGGGTAGAGCAGCTCGCCGGCATAATCGCCGGTGAACGGGCGGCCGGTGGCGTTCGCCCCCTTGAGTCCCGGTGCCAGGCCGACGATCAGGAGGCGTGCATCGAGACCGCCGAACGCCGGCACCGGCGCATTGTGCCAGTCCGGGTGAGCGCGTGCGTTGGCATCGCGGAAGTCCTTGAGGCGGGAACAGGCCGCGCAGTCGCGCGCGGGCTCGTGGCTGCCGGCGGGCACGGCCGTCTCAGGCCGCGTCTTCGTCGTCGTCGTGGCCGCCGTGGAAATGCTCGCGCGGGCGCGCGATCTCGGACTCGATGTCCCTGAGCTCGATGAAGTCGTCGGCCTGGCGGCGCAACTCGTCGGCCACCATGGGCGGGGACGAGCGCATGGTCGAGACCACGGTGACGCGCACGCCCCTGCGCTGGACTGCTTCGACCAGGCGGCGGAAGTCGCCGTCGCCCGAGAACAGCACGATATGGTCGAGACGGTCGGCCATCTCCAGCATGTCGATGGCGAGCTCCATGTCCATATTGCCCTTGATGCGCCGGCGTCCGTCCGGGTCGGTGAATTCCTTGGCGGCCTTGGTGACCACGGCGTAGCCGTTGTAGTCGAGCCAGTCCACCAGCGGGCGGATCGGCGAATATTCCTGCTCGTCGATCATGGCGGTGTAGTAGAACGCCCGGATCAGCCGCCCCTTGTTGCCGAACAGGGCGAGCAGCTTCTTGTAGTCGACGTCGAAACCGAGGTTGCGCGCGGAGGAGTAGAGGTTGGCGCCGTCGATGAACAGCGCCATCCGTTCTTCTGGATAAAAAGGCATAATCGAACCTGAATCGTTGTGATGTGCGAAAATTTGATGCTGACCGTGAGACACGGCCCTATAAACCACTGATTTATATGATAACCCTATACGATCCTCTGGAATATGACAAGCGGGGGCCGAGGCGATGATCCTGATCGGCCTCGGCGCCAACCTCGACAGCCCGGTCTACGGCCCCCCGGAACGCACCCTGCCGGCTGCCCTTGACCGACTCGCGGCCTCGGGAATCCGCATCCTGCGCCGTTCTCGCCTGTACCGCACCGCGCCCGTGCCGGTATCCGACCAGCCCTGGTACGTCAATGCCGTGGCGGCGGTTGCGACCGGTCTTGCCCCGGAGCCCCTGCTCGGGGCCCTTTTGGCGCTGGAGCAGGATTTCGGCCGGGTCCGGACCGTTCCCAATGCGCCCCGGGTGCTGGACCTCGACCTGCTCGCCTATGACGAGGTCCGGACCCCGCCGGGGTCGGCCCCGGAACTGCCCCATCCGCGGCTCCACGAGCGCGCCTTCGTGCTGCTGCCCCTGGCGGAGGTCGCGCCCGAATGGCGCCATCCGGCCACCGGCAGGACGGTTTCGGCCCTGATCGCCGCCCTGCCGCCGGATCAGCGGGCCCAGCCCATGGCGGTGTCCTGACGTCCCTGGAGGCCCCGGGGAAAGCCCCGGAAGACCCGGATGTTCCTTGCTTTTCCGCGGTTCCAACCCTATATACTGGCGGAAATTCCCCGCGATTCGGAGACCCGTATGGCCCGCATTACCGTCGAGGACTGCGTCCTCAAGATTTCCCAACCAATTCGACCTCGTCCTGGTCGCCGCCCAGCGTGCCCGCGACGTGTCCGCCGGTTCCGTGCTGACGGTCGACCGCGACAACGACAAGAACCCGGTCGTATCGCTGCGCGAGATCGCCGACGAGACCATCGATATCGACGCGCTGCGCCAGGGCGTGATCCAGGGCCTGCAGCGCCACGTCGAGAAGGACGAGCCCGAGGACGAGGACCCGGACCTGCTGTCGCTCGGCCAGGGACTCGGTGCCCTGAAGCCCGAGGAAGCGTCGCAGCGTCGCAGCCTCATCGACGAAGAGATCGCGGACGAGGTTCTGACGGTGGGAGAGGACGCCATCGAGGAAGGGGCCGATATTGCGGACGACGCCGAGAGCACGGAAGCGGAATTGGCGGAAGCGGAATCGAACGACGCGGCGGACGACGCCGGCGAGCGGGAGGAATAAGCCCGGCCGGGCCGTCGCGGCCCGGCGCCGGAACCGCCGCGTGGCGCGAACAGACCGGTCTGGCCGGTCGTGCGGTGGTTGCAACTGGGGCTTGGAATGATTCGTCAGTTCGAACTTGTCGAGATGGTCCGGGCCTATGACCCGGACGTTGACGAAGACCTGATCAATCGGGCCTACGTGTTTGCCATGAAGGCGCACGGCAGCCAGAAGCGCGCCTCGGGCGATCCCTACTTTTCCCATCCCGTGGAGGTCGCGGGCATCCTCGCCGGGATGCGCCTCGACCAGTACACCATCGCCACGGCCCTCCTGCACGATACCGTCGAGGACACCCTCGCCACCGTCGAGGAGATCGAGGCCCTGTTCGGCAAGGAGGTGGCGCGTCTCGTCGATGGCGTCACCAAGCTGTCGCGCATCGAGCTCCAGTCGGACCATACCCGGGAGGCGGAGAACTTCCGCAAGTTCCTGCTGGCGATGTCGGAAGACATCCGCGTGCTGCTGGTGAAGCTTGCCGACCGGCTTCACAACATGCGCACCTTGCGTTTCATTCACGATCCGGCGAAGCGTCGCCGCATCGCCAGTGAGACCATGGAGATATACGCGCCGCTTGCCGAACGCATCGGCCTGCGCGACTTCAAGGACGAACTCGAGGATCTGGCCTTCGCCGAGGTCAATCCCGAAGCCCGCAACTCGGTGCTGGCGCGCCTCGAATTCCTGCGCGAGCAGGGCGGTGATCTCGACGACAAGATCATCGCGGAACTGAAGAAGACGCTCGAGGCCGGCGGGGTCGTGGCCGAGGTCACGGGCCGCGAGAAGAGGCCGTTCTCGATCTGGTCGAAGATGCAGCGCAAGCGCGTCGCCTTCGAGCAGCTCGCCGATATCATGGCGTTCCGGGTGGTGGTCGATACCAAGACCCAATGCTATCAGGCGCTCGGTGTGCTGCACGGCACCTACCCGGTGGTGCCCGGCAGGTTCAAGGACTATATCTCGACGCCCAAGCGCAACGGCTATTCGTCGCTCCACACCTGCGTCATCGGCCCCAACAAGAACCGCATCGAGTTGCAGATCCGCACCCGCGAGATGCACGAGGTCGCCGAGCGCGGCGTCGCCGCCCATTGGGCCTACAAGCAGGGCGAGAGCGCCACCCGCGAGGGCCGTAAATACGGCTGGTTGCGCGAGCTTCTCCAGATCCTCGACCAGGCCGCGGGCCCTGAGGAATTCCTGGAACATACCAAGCTCGAGATGTTCCAGGACCAGGTGTTCTGCTTCACGCCCCGTGGCGACCTGATCAGCCTGCCGCGCGGCGCCACGCCGGTGGACTTCGCCTATGCGGTGCATTCGGGCATCGGCGATACCTGCGTCGGCGCCAAGATCAACGGGCGCATCATGCCGCTCAAGACCCAGCTCGAGAACGGCGACCAGGTCGAGATCATCACGTCCAAGGCGCAGAGCCCGTCGCCGACCTGGGAAGGCTTCGTGGTCACCGGCAAGGCGCGCGCCGCTATCCGCAGGTTCGTGCGCTCGCGCCAGATGCAGGAATACGTCTATCTCGGCCGCGCCATCCTGCAGAAGGCGTTCGAGGAAGTCGGCTACCAGTATTCCGACAAGGCGCTCAAGGGCGTGCTCCGGATTTTCCGCCACGAAAGCACCGACGATCTGCTGGCGGCGGTCGGCTCCAGCGCGGTCACCGCGCGCGAGGTGCTGCTCGCCGTGTTCCCCGGCCTCAAGGAGGAACTCGACGCCGGCGTGATCGGTGCCAAGGTCGTGCCGCTCGCCGCCGCCCGCAGGGAGCGCGGCAAGGACAAAGGCCATGCCGTGCCGATCAAGGGGCTGACGCCCGGCATGGCGCTGCACTATGCCAACTGCTGCCATCCGCTGCCGGGCGACCGCATCGTCGGCATCCTGACCCCCGGCAAGGGCGTCACGATCCACACCATCGACTGCGAAACGCTCGAAAGCTTCTCGGAAATGCCCGAGCGCTGGCTCGACGTGGCCTGGGACGTGGAGCATGTCGAGGAGCGGGTGGGGCGCATCAACGTCACCGTGATCAATGAGCCGGGCGCCCTTTCGGCACTGGCCTCGGTGATCGCGAAGAACCTCGGCAACATCCTCAATCTCAAGATTACCCATCGGGCGACCGATTTCTTCGAAATGGCGATCGATGTCGAGGTCAAGAACGTCAAGCACCTGAGCAATATCATCGCCGCACTCCGCGCGACGCCGGCCATCAATTCGGTGGAACGGGCGCGGGGATAATCTCGGAAGAAGGATACCCCGAGCCGTGCTGTTCGACCGGCGCGTCAAGCCATCACTGACCCAGCGGGCACGCAATCTCGTGTGGCCGCGCGCCGGCTTTCGCCGGGCCGGTCGCTACATCGCCCACCGCGTGCGCCGCATTCCGGGAACGCCCTATGCCATCGCGGCTGGCTTCGCCTGTGGCGCCGCCGTCTCCATGACGCCGTTCCCGGGATTCCACTTCATCCTTTCGGGGGTGCTGGCGTGGGTGCTGCGGGGCTCGATCATCGCGTCGGCCATCGGCACCGTGGTCGGCAATCCTTGGACCTTCCCGTTCATCTGGCTGTGGATCTTCGAGCTCGGCAACTGGATGCTCGGCACCAACAACGTGCTTACCAGCGGCGACATCACCATGAGCTTCCTGTGGCACCATCCGTGGGAAGTGCTCCTGCCGATGCTGGTGGGCTCGGTGCCGACGGCCCTGGTCACATGGTTCGCGTTCTTCTGGCCGATCCGGCGCATGGTCGCGGGCTACCAGACACATCGCCGGCATCGCCTGGCCCAGGCGGCGAGCGCCTACCGCGCGCGCAACGTGGCGCGGCCGGAGGCGGCGGAATGACTTCGGTTATGCCTACCGCCGGCCACCTCAGGCTCGGCGTCAATATCGATCACGTCGCCACGATCCGTAACGCCCGCGGCGGCGACCATCCCGACCCCGTGCGCGCCGCGCGCATCGCCGCGCAGGCCGGTGCCGATGGCATCACCGCCCATCTGCGCGAGGACCGGCGCCACATTTCCGACCGCGACATCCGTGCCCTTGTGCGCGAGATCGAGCTGCCGCTCAATCTCGAGATGGCGGCGACCGAGGAGATGCTGGCGATCGCGTTGGACCATGGGCCCCATGCCGCCTGCGTCGTCCCGGAAAAACGCCAGGAGCTGACCACCGAAGGCGGGCTCGACGTGGTCGCGGGACGGGCTCATCTCGCGCCGTTTGTGGCGCAGCTTCGCGCGCGCGGCATCCGCGTGTCGCTGTTCATCGATCCCGATTCCGCCCAGATCGAGGCCGCCGCCGCTCTCGGTGCGCCGGTGGTGGAGCTGCACACCGGGGCCTATTGCGAGGCGATCGGGGACGACCGGCTGGTGGCGCTGGAACGGATACGCGCCGGAGCGCGCCTTGCGGTGTCGCTGGGCCTCGAATGTCACGCCGGGCACGGGCTCACCTTCGATACGGTCGGCGACATCGCCGCGATTGCCGAGATCGCCGAGCTCAACATCGGCCATTTTCTGGTGGGTGAGGCGATCTTCTCGGGCCTCGATTCAGCCATCAAGCGCATGCGCGCGCTGATGGACAAGGCCCGGGCCGATGCCGCCGGGCGGCGTTCCGCCTGAGGTCCCATGATCATCGGCCTTGGCAGCGACCTGATCGATACCCGCCGCATCGCGCATACCCTGGAGCGATTCGGCGAGCGCTTTCTCGCCCGTGTCTTCACCAAGGAGGAACGCCGCAAGTCGGACCGGCGCCGCAACCGGGTCGAGAGCTATGCCAAGCGCTATGCCGCCAAGGAAGCTTGTTCCAAGGCGCTGGGCACCGGTTTCCGCAAGGGCGTGTTCTGGCGCGACATGGGCGTGGTCAATCTGCCGGGAGGCAAGCCGAGCATGGCGCTGACCGGTGGCGCGGCGCGACGACTCGCCGAGATCACGCCGGCCGGCTGCGAGGCGCGCATCGACGTCTCCCTGAGCGACGAGCCTCCCATCGCCCAGGCCATCGTCATCATCACGGCGGTTCCGCTGACGAACAACTCGTCGCCGGGCGGCCCATGAGCCTTGACAGGGGCGGCCGTGCGTGCATCCTTACCCCGCGCTTGGGCGCCAGAGAAAAAGTTATTTCAATTAGTTAGGCGGATCATTTCATGGATGGTGCGAACACCAAAGCGGGGCCAAAGAGCAAACGCAGCGGCAGCCTCGGCGAAACCGTCAAGACCATCATCTATGCCGGCCTGATCGCCGTCGGCGTGCGTACTTTCGCCTACGAGCCGTTCAACATCCCCTCGAAATCGATGGTGCCGACGCTGCTGGTCGGCGACTACCTGTTCGTCTCGAAGTTCTCCTACGGCTATTCGCGCTATTCGCTGCCGTTTGGTCTGCCGCTGATCGGCGGGCGCATTTTCTTCCATCCGCCGGTGCGGGGCGACGTGGTGGTGTTCAAGCTACCGACCGACAACACCACCGACTACATCAAGCGCGTGATCGGACTGCCCGGTGACCGCATCCAGATGGTGAACGGCAGGCTGGTGATCAACGGCAAGGAATTGCCGCGCCGCCGCGTCGGGGAATACGTCGATACTGACGAATACGGCAACGCCACCACTTACACGAAATACATGGAAACGCTGCCCAACGGGCGCGAGCACGTGATCATCGAGAAATCCGACAACGGCATGCTCGACAACACGCCGGTCTATACGGTGCCGCCGAACCATTACTTCTGCATGGGGGACAACCGCGACAACTCGCTCAATTCGCGTGTGCTCAACATGGTTGGCTATGTGCCCGAGAAGAACCTGGTCGGCCGCGCCGAAGTTCTGTTCTTCTCGTCCAACGGCACCGCGCACCTGTGGGAAGTCTGGAAATGGCCGACCGCCGTCCGCTTCTCGCGCCTGTTCACGGGGATTCACTGACGCGTGGCGCGCCGCGCGGATAGCAAAGCCAAAGCCAGGACGCGCCCGACTGCGCCCGGGACGGCATCGGACCGGGACTGGACCGCGCTCGTGCAGGCTATTGGCCACGACTTCGCCGATCCCGGCCTGCTTGCCGAGGCCATGACCCATCGCAGCGCTGCCCGTGCCGATGCGTTCCGGTTCGGCAATGAGCGACTGGAGTTTCTTGGCGACCGGGTGCTCGGGCTGGTGGTGGCGGAGCTGTTGCTCGCGGAGTTCCCCGACGACGCCGAAGGCGCGCTGGCACGCCGCTTCACCGGCCTGGTCAGGCGCGAGGCGCTGGAGAAGGTGGCCACCGGTCTTGATCTCGGGCAGTTCATCGTTGTCGCCGAGAGCGAGGAGCGCGCCGGTGCACGGCACAATCGCAGCATCCTGGCCGATACCTGTGAAGCCCTGATCGGCGGGCTCTACCTCGACGGCGGTCTCGAGGTTGCCCGGCGCTTCATCCTGGCCCGTTGGCGGCCGTTGCTCGCGGCCCACGGACGGGCCCGGCGCGACGCCAAGACCCAGCTCCAGGAATGGGCCCAGGGCCGCGGCCTTAGCCTGCCCCAATACCGTGAGGTCGGGCGCGAGGGGCCGGCCCACGCGCCGTCGTTCACGGTCGAGGCGCGCGTCGGCGGATTTGCGCCGACGCTGGGCACGGCCGGTTCCAAGCGCGCGGCGGAGCAGGTGGCGGCGGCGGCGTTGCTCGACGTGATCGCTACGGAAGAGGAGGCGGTCGGTGAGTGAGGATGCGAGCCCGGGAACGGATACGCCCGCCCGAACGCATGCCGGCTTCATCGCGCTGATCGGCGCGCCCAACGCGGGAAAGTCGACGCTGCTCAACAGCCTGATTGGTTCGCCGCTCGCCATCGTCAGTCCCAAGGTGCAGACCACGCGTACCCGCATGACAGGTATCTGCATGGCGGGGGATACCCAGCTTGCGTTCATCGATACGCCCGGTATCTTCGCGCCGAAACGGCGCCTCGACCGTGCCATGGTGGCGGCCGCGTGGAGCGCGATCGAGGGAGCGGACGCCGTGGTGCTGGTGGTGGACGCCGAGCGCGCGGCCCATGCGCCCACGCGTCTCGATCCGGAGACCGCCGAGATCATCGCCCGTCTCCGGGCACGCAACTACAAGGCGGCGCTGGTGCTCAATAAGATCGACCTTGTCGCGCGCGAGGCGCTTCTGGCGGTCGTCGCGGCCCACGACGCGGCACTTCCCTTCGAACGCGTGTTCATGATATCGGCGCGCAACGGTGACGGTGTCGACGACCTCAAGGCCTGGCTGGTCGCGGCCATGCCGGAAGGTCCATGGCTGTTCCCGCCCGATCAGCTTTCGGACCTGCCGATGCGCCTGCTTGCCGCCGAGATCACCCGCGAGCAGGCGTTCCTTCAGCTGCACCAGGAGCTGCCCTACGGGCTCACGGTCGAGACCGAGCGCTGGGAGGAACGTGACGACGGCTCGGCGCGCATTGATCAGATCATCCTGGTCGCGCGCGAAACCCACAAGCGCATGGTGATCGGGAAGGGTGGTGCCAAGGTGCGCGCGCTCGGCGAAGCCGCCCGGCGCAAGCTCGAGGAAATGCTGGAGCGCCGCGTGCACCTGTTCCTGCACGTCAAGGTCAAGCCGGACTGGATGGAGCGGGCCGAGCACTACCGCGAGATCGGCCTCGACTTCATGTCGTAACGAAGCCGTTCAGGCGATCCTGAGGCGGCGGGCCTTTTCGGTCGCGTCGTTGAGCGCCTTGACCACGAGGTCGGCGGCGCCGTCACGCTCGAGCAGGGTGGCGGTCACGGCAAGCGCATGAACCTTGAGTAGCTCGTAAAGCTGCCGGGTCGGGGTGGCGGCGATCGCCTCTTGCATCCGGATCATGGAGTCGCAGATATCGAGCAGCGCCATGTAGCCCTGGGCTTCCAAGTCGCAGGCAAGGTCGTCGATCAAGGCGGCGATCTGCGTGTCGCGTTCGCGCCGGGCTGAAATCTTCCGACGTGCCGCCGGCAAGGGCGAGAAGGGTTTCGTCGATCAGCCAGGCAATGCGCTGGGCATGACGATTGAGGCGATGATTGTCGATGCGCGTCTGTACCGCGCTCACGGCATCGCTCGATGCGGCCGATTCGAGGTCGCCGGTCGCCTTGTAGCGCAGGTTGTTGGGGACGCGGATGGTGCCGAGGCCGATCGGGTCGGCACTGGCACGGTCGCGGGTGCGCCGGTCGGGGCCGACATAGCTCGACGTCACGACGAAGCTCTTGCGGTTCGAGATCAGCGCATTGAGACGCTCCATGATCAGCTTGATCGAGAGCGGCATGGTGACGATGTCGTCGATTCCGGCTTCGAGGCTGCTGTTCACGGCGTCGATGCTGGGATGCCACGAGAGCGCGATGATGACCATGAACGGGTCGGCGCAAACACGCGAATGACGGACCTCGCGCACCAGATCGCAGACCGCATCGTGTTCGCGATCCAGGTCGAGCAGCACCAGGTCCGGCGAGCGCTCGATGATTGCGTTTCGGGCCCGCTCCAGGTCGCCGAAATCAAGGATATTGCGGAATCCCAAGACCAGCATGGCGTCGCGCAGCGTCGCCCGCATCTGTCCGAGCGGGTTGAACAGGACGACCGTAGCCTGTTCGAGGTCGTATTGTTTTCCTACCAAGGGAATACCCCTTTTGGGCTGTATTGCAGTGATGATTCCCGAAATTCGTCACCAAAACTTAAATTTCAGGGGCATTTCGCGGTAGGTCGGCATGGGCCGGACGAGTCCGGGTCCTTATGGGCCGGGCCGGTCCCGCCATGCTATAGCCGTAGCCATGGAATGGCATGATCAAGGGCTGATTCTGGGGGTGCGCCGGCACGGGGAGACGGCTGCCATCGTGAGTCTGCTGACCCGGGAGCGGGGCCGGCACGCCGGTCTCGTGAGGGGGGGCCAGTCACGCCGCCGCCAGGGCCTGCTGCAGCCCGGAAACCTGGTCTCGGCGACCTGGCGCGCTCGCCTCCCGGAACACCTCGGCACCTTCGCCCTCGAGCCTGGGCGGGACTTCGCCGCCCTGGTCATGGAGGACGCCGGCCGGCTCAGGGCGCTCACGGCCATGGCGGCCTTGCTTGAAGGGGCCTTGGCCGAGCAGGATCCCCATGCCGAGGTGTTTGCCGACAGCCTCGCCCTGGTGGAGCGTCTGGCGACGCCGGAGGACGAGCGGGCCGCGGTGCCGGGCTGGCTCGTGGCCTATGTGCGCTGGGAACTCGATTTCCTGCGGGCGCTCGGTTTCGGCCTCGACCTCGGGTCCTGCGCGGCTACGGGTTCGACCGAGGAGTTGATTTATGTGTCGCCCCGGTCGGGCCGGGCGGTATCGGCAGCGGCGGGCGAACCCTACCGGGATCGCCTGCTGCGGTTGCCGGGCTTCCTGCGCGGCGACGACCTGGCGCCGGCCGGATCGGACGATATCCTTGCCGGTCTGCGCCTGACCGGCCATTTCTTCGAGCGCCACCATTACGCGGCCCATGCCGGCCGATTGCCGGCGGCGCGCGTACGGCTGGTGGAGTCTCTGATCGCCGGCAAAAATTAGGCGACCATCTCCACTACATCTTGTGTTTTTTCCTTCAGGCGTGCATAGATCGGGCCCATGGCCAGACCGACTTCACCGATACCCAAACCCGTCGTCCGCGACACCCCGCTCGCCGAGGCGCTGGGCGAACGCTATCTCGCCTATGCGCTGTCCACCATCATGTCGCGCTCGCTGCCCGACGTGCGCGACGGGCTCAAGCCGGTACACCGGCGCCTGCTCTATGCCATGCTCAAGCTGCATCTTGACCCCGAGCAGGGGTTCAAGAAATGCGCGCGCGTGGTGGGCGACGTCATCGGCAAGTACCACCCCCACGGCGACGCCGCCGTCTACGACGCGCTGGTGCGGCTCGCCCAGGACTTCGCGGTGCGCTATCCGCTGGTGGACGGCCAGGGGAACTTCGGCAATATCGACGGCGATAACGCTGCGGCCATGCGCTACACCGAGGCGCGCCTCACGGCCGTAGCCAAGGCGTTGCTCGACGGTATCGACCAGGACGCGGTCGATTTTCGCGCCACCTACGACGGCGAGGAAGAGGAGCCGCTGGTGCTGCCGGCGGCGTTCCCGAATCTGCTCGCCAACGGCGCGACCGGGATTGCGGTCGGTATGGCGACCTCGATCCCGCCCCACAATGCGGGCGAGCTTTGCGATGCGCTGCTGCATCTGATCAAGTTCCCCAAGGCGACCGTTGCCAAGTTGGTGGACTTCATCCCGGGGCCCGACTTCCCGACCGGCGGCATCCTTACCGAGCCGCGCGAGGCGATCGTTGCCGCCTACAAGGATGGCCGCGGCGGGTTTCGCCTGCGCGCGAAATGGGAGAAGGAGGAACTGGCGCGCGGCGGCTGGCAGATCGTCGTCACCGAGATTCCGTGGCAGGTCCAGAAATCGCGCCTGATCGAGAGGGTCGCCGCTTTGATGGAGGCGAAGAAGCTGCCGCTGCTCGCCGACATCCGCGACGAATTGGCCGAGACGGTGCGTCTGGTCCTGGAGCCACGCTCGCGCAACATCGAGCCCGACCATCTCATGGCGCAGATGTTCCAGCTGACGGAACTCGAATCCCGCATCGGCCTCAACATGAACGTGCTCGATGCCGACCAGACGCCGCGCGTGATGAATCTGCGCGACGTGCTGCAGGCGTTCCTGGACCACCGACACGTGGTGCTCAAGCGCGTCACGAACTTCCGCCTCGGCAAGATCGAGGCCCGACTCGAAATTCTGGAAGGTTACCTGGCGGCCTATGCCAACCTCGACAAGGTGATCAAGATCATCCGCGAGGAGGACGAGCCCAAGCCCAAGCTGATGAAGGCGCTCCGCATCAACGACGTGCAGGCCGAGGCGATCCTCAACATGCGTCTCCGGGCGTTGCGCAAGCTCGAGGAGAAGGAAATCCGTGCCGAGCACGCGGCGCTCTCCGCCGAGGCCAGGGACCTGCGCGCGCTTCTCAAGAACGAGAACAAGCGTTGGACCATGATCGCCGACCAGATCAGGGCGACGCGCGAGCAGTTCGGGGCCAAGACGGTGCTCGGCAAGCGCCGCACCGAGATCGGCGATGCCCCGTCCGCGGTCGTTATCCCGATCGACATCGCCATCGAGAAGGAGCCAGTGACGGTGGTGTGCTCGGCCAAGGGCTGGATTCGCGGTTTCAAGGGCCATCTCGCGCCTGACGCCGACATCAAATACAAGGAAGGCGACGGGCCCAAGTTCCGTCTCCACGCCGAGACCACCGACAAGGTCCTGCTGTTCGCCACCAACGGGCGCTTCTACACCATCGGCTGCGATCGCCTGCCGCCGGGACGCGGCAATGGCGAGCCGGTGCGCCTGATGGTGGACCTCTCCAACGACCACGACATCGTGCAGCTTCTGGTGCACCAGCCGGGCCGCAAGCTGGTGGTGGCCTCCTCCGATGGCCGCGGCTTCGTCGTTCCCGAGGACGAGGTGCTCGCCCAGACACGTACCGGCAAGCAGGTTCTCAACGTCAAGGGCGACATCGAAGCCGAGGCGTGCAAGCCGGTCGCGGGCGATTCGGTCGCCGTGCTGGGCGAGAACCGCAAGCTTCTGGCCTTTCCGCTCAAGGAGTTGCCGGAGATGACGCGCGGCCGCGGCGTAAAGCTGCAGGCCTACCGCGACGGCGGGCTCGCCGACATCACGACCTTCAACCGCAAGGACGGCCTCTCCTGGCAGCAGGCCGACCGTACCCGCACCGAGACCGATCTCACCGCCTGGATCGGCAAGCGCGCCCAGGCGGGCCGTCTGCCGCCGCGCGGGTTCCCCAAGAAGCCGAAGGCCTTTTCCTGATCCGGCCCTATTGCGGGCCTGACGTGGCGGCGTCCGGAACCGGATGGTTGGTGATGGCGACCGCGCGCGCGGTCCTGCCGAGCACGTAGACCGGTCCTGGCAGTTCGCCCCGCAGGCGCTGGAACCGACGCCGGTCCATCACCGCGAACATGCGCTCTTTGCTGTTCCAGCGCTTCCAGAAGGTTTCGCGTTTGAGCAGGATGCCGCTCACGTCCTCTTGGCTCGCGCCGAACTCGAATTCGCCCATGATGCCGACGAAGGCGACCTTGCGCCGCAGGTAGACCGGCAGGTCGTAATAGAGGCCGTAGTAGTTCACCACCGTGTCGCCGGGCCGTAGGTGGGTGGCGATCATGCGCGCAAGGGGCTTGACCGAGTAGGGATCGGCCTTAGCCGCGATCAGGCCGATGGTGCTCCATCCGACCAGGACCGTCAGCAGGGCTGCGGCGATGGCGCCGCCAGGGCGGCGCTTGCGGTGCAGCCAGAGCGCGGCCAGCGCGCCTGCCGCGAACACGATGGCGGTGGCGATCGCGAGCGGCGCCACCATCGGCCCGTAGAGCTTGACTGCGGGCAGGTTGCGCAGGGCCGGCACCAGGTAGACCGCGGGCACGGCAATTGCTAGCGCGCCGAACACCCCCGCGAACAGCACCGGCCCGGCGGTCAGGCGGCTCTGGGATTCGCCCGTAAGCGCCGGGGCCAGGGCGTGCCCGGTCAGGATCGCCAGCGCCGGGAAGATCGGCAGGATGTAGGTGATGAGCTTCGAGTTGGAAAGCGAGAAGAACAGGAAGATGAACGCGATCCAGACCAGCAGGAACAGCTCGACCGGGCGTTCGCCGCGCGCGCGCCAGCGCCGCGGCAGCGACCGGACGAGACCATGCAGCATGTAGCCCGTCCACGGCAGGAATCCGAGAAGCACCACGGCGAAATAGAACCAGAACGGCTGGTCGCGATTGTGAATTTCCGTCGTGTAGCGCAGGAAATGCTCGTGCACGAAATAGAACCACAGGAAGTCGTGGTTGCGAAGTGCCGCCATCACGTGCCACGGCACGGCAATCGCCACGAACAGCGCCAGGCCGCTCGGGATCAGGAGCGCGGGCACCAGGCGCCATCGGCCGGTGAGCGCGATCCAGACCAGGCCGACGGCACCGGGCAGCGCAAGGCCGATCAGTCCCTTGGCGAGGCAGGCCAGTGCAGCGGCGACGTAGGTTGCGCGGAAGTACCAGATCTGTCTTCGCCGGTCCGGTTCCTCGGCGCCGAACAGGAACGCGAACAGGGTCGCGGCAATCAGCGCGCTGACGGCGATGTCGATGGTGACGAAGCGCGACAGGCCGTAGTAGAGGAGGGCAGTGGCGAGCACCAGCGCCGACGCTATCCCGGCGGGCCGGCCGTAGAAACGGCGCGCGGCGGCGAAGGTCATGGCGATGCCGGCGAGGCCGAACAGCACCGGCCATATCCTCATGGTGAATTCCGAGATTCCGAGCAGCTTGATGGTGCCTGCCTGTAGCCAATAGAACAGCGGTGGCTTCTCGAAATACAGGATTCCCTCGAGGCGCGGCAGCACGTAGTCGCCGGTCGCCACCATCTCGCGCGGAATCTCGATGTAGCGCCCCTCGTCGGGCGAGGACAGATTGCGGGCGCCGAGGACGAAGAACAGGAACACCGATGACAGCGCGAGCACGACGAACAGCGCTCGCCACGGATTCCTACCGATACTGTCGATCAGGTTCTTCACGCTTGCTCCCGTCCCAGCACCATACCCTCGCGAATATCTCGCCGCACGGCGGCACTGGCCGCGTCGGGCGTCTCGTCCGCTCGGCCGAACCGGGAAATCTCCACTGCGCCGGTGCCGGCCGCCACGACCAGCGGCGCGCACGAGAGCACGGTTCCCGGGGCGCCGTTTCCCGCGGTGGCCGTCGCTTGCCACACCATCAGTTGCTTGCCTGAGAGATCGGTGAAGGCGCCGGGATAGGGCGGGGCCACGGCACGCACCAGGTTGACGATCGCGCGGGCGTCCATGGTCCAGTCGATGCGTCCGTCCTCGGGCCGGCGTCCGCCGAAATAGCTGGCCTTGCTCTCGTCCTGTGGGATGCGCGGCGCGCGGCCCGCCTTGAGGTTGTCGATCTGGCGCTCGAGCACGCGCACGGCCGCGGGCGCGAGTCGTTCCATGACCTCGCCGGCGGTATCGGTTGGGCCGATCGCCACCGGTTCCTGGTCGACGATGTCGCCGGCATCCGCCTTCTTGACCATGACATGGAGCGTGACGCCGGTCTCGGGCTCGCCGTGCAGCACGGCCCAGTTGACCGGCGCCCGGCCGCGGTATTTGGGCAGGAGCGAGCCGTGCATGTTGAAGGCGCCGCGCGCGGCCTGGTCGAGGATCGCCATCGGGATCATGCGCCGGTAATAGAACGAGAAGATCAGCGACGGGGCGAGGTGCGCCACGATGTCTCCGACGTCGGGGCCGTCGGCGGGCTCGACGGTATGGCACGGCACGTCGTATTCGCGGGCGAGCCGCGCGCAGGAGCCGAACCAGAGCTGCTCGCCGGGGGCGTCCTCATGGGTGAACAGGGCTTCGACGCGCTCGCCGTGGCGCAGCAGGAATTCGAGGCACGCGTAGCCGACCTGGCTATAGGCGAAGACGACGATCCCGCCGCTCACGGGTCGGATTTTTCCTGGTGGATCGTGCGGATGCGGAAGCGGCCCCGGCTGCGCACCTGCAGGTAGATACGCCCGACATATTCACCGACGATGCCGAGGCCGGTGATCATCACGCCGATCAGGAAGAACAGGATCGTGAAGAGGGTGAACAGGCCTTCGACCTCGGGGCCGATGAAGATACGCCTGAGCGCCATGTAGGCGACCAGCACGAGGCTGAGCGCGGAGACCACCATGCCGAACAGTGTGAAGACCTGCAGGGGCACCAGGCTGAAGCCGGTCATCAGATCGAAGTTGAGGCGGATCAGCCGGTACAGGTTGTAGTTCGACTTGCCGGCGTGGCGGGCCGCGTGCGCGACCTCGACCTCGGCGGGATTCGCGGCGTAGTACTGCGCGAGGGCCGGGATGAAGGTGGAGGTCTCGCCGCTGTCGACGATCTCCTGGACGATCGCGCGCCGGTAGGCACGCAGCATGCAGCCCTGGTCGCGGATCTCGATGCCGGTGATGGCCGCTCTGATCCGGTTGACGATAAGCGACGGCCAGCGGCGCAGGAAGCTGTCCTTGCGGTCGCGGCGGTAGCCGCCGACCACGTCATGGCCCTGGTCGATCAGGGCGAGCAGTTTGGGGATTTCCTCCGGCGGGTTCTGCAGGTCGGCATCGAGGGTCACGATCACGGTGCCGCGCGATTGCTCGAATCCGGCCATGACCGCCATGTGTTGGCCATAGTTGCGGTCGAACTCGATGACCCGCACGCAGTCGGGGCGGCGCCCTTGTAGCTCCACCAGGATGTCCCGCGAGCGATCCCGGCTGCCGTCGTCGATGAAGATGATCTCGGCGCTCCGCTCCATGCTGTCCACGACCGCGATCAGCCGGTCGAATAGGGTCGGAAGGTTCGCCGCCTCGTTGTAGACGGGAATCACGATGCTGACGTCGGGGACGGCACGGGAGAGGGTGGCGGCTTCGCTCATGGGGCACCGAAGACGTCGTCGAGCGCAGCGATGACCCTTCGGAAGTCGGCGTCGATCATGTCGGGGAACAGCGGCAGGCTGACGATCCGGGCGCCGATCCGCTCGGCTT
The DNA here is from genome assembly GCA_963732875.1 of uncultured Alphaproteobacteria bacterium. Lineage (GTDB taxonomy): Bacteria > Pseudomonadota > Alphaproteobacteria > SMXQ01 > SMXQ01 > WHSO01. The sequence continues at coordinate 282,428 of CAVTBD010000002.1, forward strand.
CCGGGAATTGCCCTTCATGGAATCCGAACCGCTCCCGGTAGTAGGTGAACAGGTGCGACACCGCATAGTGGATGCCGATGCCGATGCCGTGCCGCTTCATGGCATCGACGAAGCCGTCGCGGTCGAGTCCCGTGCCTGGGTCGAGCACGGCGGTCAGGAGATGCCAGGCGTGCCTGTGCGCGTACGACGGTGTCCGGGGCAGGCTGAGGTAGTTGCGTCCTGCAAGCGCGTCATAATAGCGCGCCGCCATGGCGCGCCGGCGCTCGATGAAGCCGTCGAGCTTGGGGAGCTGATGCAGGCCCATCGCCGCCTGGATGTCCATCATGTTGTACTTGTAGCCGGGCGCGACCACGTCGTAGTTCTGTGAGCCCGACTTCGTGAAGCGGCTGAAGGCATCGCGGTCGATGCCGTGAAACCGCATGATCTCGACCCGGCGCAGCAACTCCGCATCGCGCGAGACGACGGCGCCGCCTTCTCCGGTCGTCATGTTCTTGTTGGGATGGAAGCTGAAGACCTGGGTGTCGCCGAAACCGCCGATCTTGCGGCCCTTGTATTCGGCGCCGATGGCATGGGCGCAGTCCTCGACGACGCGGAGGTTCCTCGATTCCGCCAACTCGTACAGGGGATCGAGGTCGACCGGCAGGCCGGCGAAATGCACCGGCACGATGGCGCGGGTTCTGCCGGTTATCGCACTCTCGAGACGGTTCACGTCCATGTTGAGGGTGGCCGGGTCGACGTCCACCAGAACCGGCGTGCCGCCGGCCAGCACGATGGTATTGAGCGTGGCGACGAAGGTCAGCGGCGTGGTGATCACCTCGTCTCCGGGCTTGAAATCCAGCGCGGCCAGAGCAAGGTGCAGGCCGGCCGTCGCCGACGACACCGCCAATGCCCTGGGACGCCCCAGGTAGTCGGCGATCGCCCCTTCGAATCGCTGGGCGCGGGGGCCGGTCGTGAGCCAGCCGGATTCCAGGCAGGCCTGGACCTCGCGGTATTCGCCATCGTCGAGCGAAGGCCGGGCGAAAGAAAGAAAGGGCTGTTCCGAAGTATCGGTCACGAGGAGCCGCCTAGGTTCTCGAAATCAGGTAGACGCCGAATATGATCACGCCGATTCCGGCCACCCGCGTCGGGGTCAGGCTTTCACCGAAGAAGAAATACGCGAACAGTGCCGTCACGATATAGCCGATCGAGAGCATCGGATAGGCGAAGCTCACCTCCACGCGGGACAGCGCCATCAGCCACACGCATACGCTCAGCACGTAGAAGCTGAGACCCATCATTACGTAGGGATTCGTGCCGATACGCCAGCTGTGGGCGATCAGGCTGGAGGGCGTGAAGGCGAAATAGCCGATCTCCCGCATCCCCTGTTTGAGGGCGAGCTGGGCGGCGGCATTGAGCAGCACCCCGGTCAGGATGAGCAGAAGATTCCTCATATCGCCGCGGCCCTTTCGGTGGTGCTCGGGGGGTGGGAAAGGGGCGCGCCCTGGACGGCCAGCGTGCCGCTTCGCCCGTCCACGGTTCCCGTGGTCATTGCCATGACAGGCACGTTCTCGGGCCGCCGCCGGCACCGTTCCGCCTCATCGGCCAGGCAAACGAGGCGAACCCCGTTACGGCGGATGGTATCGAGGAACGGCCCGAACCAGTCGCCGAACGCCATGCCCTCGATTTCGGCATGGACGGTCATGACGTTGAGGGCGCCCTCCTTCATCCAGCGGAGGTAGCAGTCGACCAGGCGGTTCACCGGGTATTCCGGCCGGCCGAGCAGTTCGTCCAGGGTCGGCAGGGTGGTGGGCACCTGCAGGGTACGGAATGTCCGGCCGTTGACGCTCGGAAAGAAGGGCCCGATACCGCGGGCGTCGCTCGCGTAATCGAGCCCCGCCTCATCGTAGGCCGCCAGGCTCCACTGGTTGGCCTGCCAGCCGGCCGCGCCGGCGGTCTTCGCCGGAAAGCCGAACACCCGTTCGAAGGCGGTACGGGCACGTCCGAACTCTGCCTTCACCTCGTCGCGCGTCATGCGGGCGAGCTTGTCCTGCCAGTAGATATGGTCCCAGCAGTGGATGCCGACCTCGAAGCCGGCATCGGCAACCGCGCGCAGCTCGTCCGCGTGACGTTCCGCGATCCGCGGTCCCGGCCACAGCACGCCGTTCATCAGGGTGCGCAGGCCGTAGGTGCCGATCACGTTGGTGCGGCGGACCTTCTTCAGAAAGCCGGGACGGAAGATGCGGCGGATGGCGCGCCCGGTGTTGTCGGGACCGAGTGCGAACAGGAAGGTGGCGGGAATTCCGCGTTCCTTGAGCAGGCGCCGCAGGAACGGGACGCCTTCCTTCGTGCCGCGCGCCGAATCGACGTCGATCTTGATCGCGAGGCGGCAGCCGCTCACGCCACGATCTCCTTGCCGCCTCCCGCGTCCTGCTCCTGGGCGCGCAGCTCGCGGATGTAGAAATCCACGGTCTGTTCGATCGCGCGGCGCAGGCTTGTCTTCGGCTCCCAGCCCAGACAGGTCCTGGCGGCTTCGATGGAGGGCACGCGCAGCAGCATGTCCTGGTATCCCTCGCCGTAATATTCCTCCGACGGGATTTCTACCAGGTTGACGCGTTTGCGGATGTCCTCGTAGCCCGTGTAGGCCGACGCGACATCGAGCAGCAGGTCGGCGAGCTCGCGTATGGAGAGCTCGCCCTCGGGACTTCCGATATTGAAGATACGGCCGTCGGCGACACCGTCCTTGTTCTCCAGAATGCGCAGGACCGCGTCGACGGCATCGTCGATATAGAGGAAGCAACGCTTCTGGCTGCCGCCATCCACTAGATAAATATCGTTGCCGCGCAGCACATTGCCGAGCAGCTGGGTCAGGACCCGCGAGCTGCCTTCCTTGGAGGTCATGATGCTGTCGAGGCCCGGTCCGATCCAGTTGAACGGACGGATCAGGGTGTATTGAAGCTGGCCCTTGAGCCCGTAGGCGTGGATCACGCGGTCGAGCAGCTGCTTGGAGCAGGAATAGATCCAGCGCTGCTTGTTGATCGGGCCGAGCACTAGATTGCTGGTCTCCTCGTCGAACTCGGCGTCCGGACACATGCCGTAGACCTCGGAGGTGGACGGGAAGATGACGCGCTTCCGGTACTTCACGCAGTAGCGGATAATCTGGAGGTTGGCCTCGAAATCGAGCTCGAACACGCGCAGCGGATCGCTGACATAGACCGCGGGCGTGGCGATCGCCACCAGCGGCAGCACCACGTCACATTTGCGGACGTGGTATTCGACCCACTCGCGGTTGATGGTGATGTCGCCTTCGACGAAGTGGAAGCGGGGATCGTCGAGGCATCCCCCGAGCTTGTCGGACTGGAGATCCATCCCGTAGATGGACCAGTCGCGGCGGCGCAGGATCGCCTCGCTCAGATTGCTTCCGATGAAGCCGTTGACACCAAGGATAAGGACACTGAGGCTCACGGGGCAGTGCTTCTTTTATTTTTGAATGGATCGTGCCCGAGCCGAAGGGCCGGGCGTCCGGCCCCAACCAGCCCAAGCGCCCGCGCCGCCCGTAAGGCGGCGCAAAGCGCGTCGACTTTACAGGCGCGGCGGGTGCTACACAACCGTCATCGCCGGGTTGCTCGAAGTATTGGAAGCGCTGTTTAGAGCGCTTCCAACCTCTTCCGGGTACGCGTCGGTCGTTACTTGAGCATGCGCTGGCGCATGTCCATGTAGCCCTGATCCGCGAGCCGGCCCCAGGCAATCGCTTCCTTCCGGAACGCGAGGAACGAACGGTAGGTGCGCTTGGTGTAGTCGTCGGCGTTCTCGAGTTCGCCCAGCACCTGCTCGGCAGCCTTGGCAAAAGCCGCCATGACGTCTTCCGGAAACTTGCGCAGCTGCACGCCGTGCTGGTCGATCAGAATCTTGAGGGCCTCGCCGTTGCGCCGGTTGAATTCGCCCAGCATGGCGTCGCATTCGGCGCGGCAGGCGTTTGTGATCACAGCCTGGAGGTCCTTCGGCAGCGCGTCGTACTTGGCCTTGTTGATGAAGAGTTCCACGGCACTACCGGGCTCGTGAAAACCGGGCCAGTAATAGTATTTGGCGACCTTGTAGAAGCCGAAGGCAAGATCGTTCCAGGGGCCGACCCATTCGGTGGCGTCGATGCGCCCGGACGACAATGCGGGAAAGATATCGCCGCCCGGCAGGTTTTCGGCGACGGCGCCGATCCGGCGCAGTACCTCTCCGCCGAGGCCGGGCATGCGCATCTTGAGGCCGCGGAAGTCATCGACGGAGTTGACCTCGTGTCGGAACCAACCGCCCATCTGGGAGCCGGTGTTGCCTGCAAGAAATGGCTTGAGGCCAAACTTGGCGTAGCCTTCGTCGTAGAGTTCCTGGCCGCCGCCATAATGCATCCACGCCGAAAGCTCGGTCGCGGTCAATCCGAACGGGACGCCGGTGAAGAAGTTGAAGGCTTTTGATTTTCCTTGCCAGTAATAAGCCGCGCCATGGCCCATCTCGGCCGAGCCCTGGGAAACCGCGTCGAACGATTGCAGTGCCGGGACGATACTGCCGGCGGCATAGACCTTCACGGTGAGACGGCCGTCGCTCATCTCGCCGATACGGGCGGCGAGCCGGTCGGCGCCGGTGCCGAGGCCGGGGAACTTGTCGGGCCAAGCGGTGACCATCCGCCATTCAATCGGCTTGGCGCGGGTGGCTGGACCCGAGGCGACCCGCTTCGTGGTACCGTCGAGCGCGGCATAGGTGCCGGCGGCGCCGACCACCAGGCCGGTTGCGGCACCGGCGACGAAGTCGCGACGTTTCATTCGGGTTGCCTCCTGTTGTTTTGTGCGAGTGTTTTTGTGATTGTCGCTGGACGGATGGGCGAATTTCACGCCTTGGATACGGGCTCGAACGGTATCCAGCCGTCACTCGGATGAAGCGCCTCGAGCGGGCGGAAGCGCGCCTTGTAGGCCATCTTGGGGCTGCGCGCGATCCAGTATCCCAGGTAGATGTAGGCAAGGCCCAGCGAACGCGCGTGTTCGATCAGCCACAGCACCATGTACGTGCCGAGCCCGTCTCCGGGGCGGTCCGGGTCGAAGAAGCTGTAGACGGCGGAGAGGCCGTCGCTGATGCGGTCGGCGAGCATGACGCCGACAAGGGTGCCGTCGCGGTCGCGGAATTCCGCGCTGAATGTGTTGACCGGGCTGGTGCGCATCAGTCCCTGGAACTCACGGGCGCTCATGGCGTCCATGCCGCCGCCGCGGTGGCGCGCGAGCTGGTAGCGCGTGAACAGCGCGAACTGCTCGTCGTCGGCACGCGGCGGGGCGACCGTCACGGAGAGTGCGGCATTGCGACGCGCATTGCGGGCGAGCGAACCCTGCGCGGCGAATCCGGCGACGACGATGCGTACCGGCACGCAAGCTTCGCAGCCGGGGCAGGCGGGGCGGTAGATGATGTCGTGGGAGCGCCGGAATCCTGCGCGCACGGCGGCATCGTATATATCGCCCGCGTCCGCGACGGCGAGCTCGGCGGCAATGTTGCGTTCTTCCCGTCCCGGCAGATAGGGGCAGGGGCGCAGGCGTGAACCGAACAACGAGATCGAACGGGCGGACATGGCGGCATTATGACGCCGGAGGCGGGTCCGCGGCAATCGGGCGTCAGTTCGCCTCGATCATGGGCTTACCGTCGGGCCGCGGCGGCAAGGTTAGCCCCTTGGCGCCCATCACCACCGGCGGTGGCGCGGTCCGGGCCGCGGCGGCCTTCTGCCGGGTCACGTTGCCGACCTTGGGCGGGATCGGCGTCTGGCGCAGCAGGGTGATGGAGAGCCTGCGGTTGCGGGGCGATGTGGGATCGCTCTTGATCAGGGGCTCCGTATCGGCGCGGCCGACCACGCGGGAGATGCGCGATTCGGCGAGGCCGTAGTGGATCATGTCGCGGCGGGCCGATTGGGCGCGGTCGGACGACAGTTCCCAGTTGGTATAGGTGGAGCCGCGCGAATAGGGGGTTGCGTCGGTGTGGCCGGAAATCGAGACCTTGTTGGGCAGCGGGGCGATGATCTTGGCGACCATGGCGAGCAGTTCGTGGGTGCGCTGGTAGGGCATGGCGGAACCGCGCGCGAACATCGAAACCTTGTCCTGGTCGACGATCTGGATGCGCAGGCCTTCCTCGGTACGATCCACGATCAGGTTCTCGGCGAGCTTGCGCAGCCCGGGCGTCGTCTCGATGGCACGCTTGATATCCTGCTGGACCTTGTCGAACGCCTTCTCCTCGCGCGCCCGCATGATGTCCTGCATCTGCAATTCCGTGTAATCGTCCTTGGGGGCGTCCGGGTTCTTGCCGGCGTTGTCGGGATCCTTGACGCGCTCGTCCTTGGTGCCCGTATCGACCTTGTCCTCGGAATCGGCGTCGGTGCTGTTGCTGCGCTTCTCGGGGGCCGGTATCGGCATGCCGATGGGTGCGCCACGGCCTTTCATCGGACCGTCGAGCGTGATGGTCGCGCCCGACAGGATCTGGCCTGCGCCCGACGTGGTGCGCGCCACCGATGCCGGGTTGAAGTATTCGGAGATGCCCGAGCGCTGCTCCTGGGTGGTGGAGTTGAGCAGCCACAGCAGCAGGAAGAACGCCATCATGGCGGTCACGAAGTCGGCGTAGGCGACCTTCCACGCGCCGCCGTGATGGGCGGCGTGCTCGCCGCCCTTCTTGCGTCTGACGATGATCGGTGCCGCGTTGGTCGCCATTTGGTTCCGTCCTGGAGCCCCTGAAGTCTGCCGCTACAACGACGGCGCGTTCTGCGTCGCGTCTTCCACCTCATAGAAGGTGGGACGCACGTCCTCGAGCAGGGCCTTGCGGGCGAACTCGACCGAAACAGATGGCGCGTTGCCCTGCATGTGGGCGAGCAGCGCCACCTTGATGCACTGCAGGTATTTGATCTCTGCATCCAGCACGGACTTGAGAGCGCTTGCCATGGGGCCGAACAGGCCGTAGGCGAGAAGCACGCCCGAGAACGTGCCCACGAGCGCGCCGCCGATCAGCTTGCCGAGGATTTCCGGCGGCTCGGTGATCGAGCCCATGGTGTGGATCACGCCCAGCACCGCCGCGACGATGCCGAGCGCGGGCGTGCCGTCGGCGATGGTCTGGATCGCGGTCGCGACGTGGATTTCCTCCGAATGGCGGGTCTCGATCTCCTCGTCCATCAGGACTTCCATCTCGAACGGGTTCTCGGCGCCCAGTACCATCATGCGCAGGTAGTCGCACAGGAACGTCAGCGCGTGGTGATCCTCATGGAGGAGCGGAAATTTCTGGAACAGCTCGCTTTCGAGCGGGTTCTCGACATGGGATTCGAGCACCAGCATGCCTTTGGACTTGGCGAGCTTGAACACGGTGTAAAGAAGGGCCAGCAGCTCCAGGTAGGCGTCCTTGCTGTACTTGGGGCCCTTGATGAGCTTGCGGACCGCCGGGCCGGTGTTCTTCAGCACAGACTTCGGGTTGCCGATGATGTACGAGCCGATGGCGGCGCCGATGATGATCAGGAACTCGAACGGCTGCCACAGGACGTAGAGATGCCCGCCGTTGGCGACGTAGCCGCCCAGCACGCTCACGATTACGACCAAAAGGCCCACGAAGAAGAACATGTTCCGCCCGCTTGTACTCGATGGTTCGAAAGACGCCCGCGCCCCAACCTCGCAGTTGCGTGGTTAAGAACGGGTTTACCCGCCAGCCGGCCACGCCTTTCGGGAGGCCGATATGCCAAGGCAAGGTTAACGGAGAGGGAGTTAAGTCCGCCTTAAGAGGTAGGGCCGGGCGGTGCCGTGCCCGTGGGGGCAAGACGCAGGGTTTCCAGCGGTCCCGCGGGCGCGGGCGGCAAGGTGACGTAGGCACCGTCGCGCCAGCCCCGGGTCAGGTCGCGGTAGTGGGGCGACAGCGGGTTGCCCGACTGGCCGCCCGGCATGGCGAACAGCGAGCGGTCGAGGTCCGAGAGATCGTAGAGTCCCCGGAAGCTCGCGCCGTGGACGTGGGCGTAGGGATTGCGCGCGTCGCCGAGGCGCGGCGTGCCCCGGTTGACGGTAAAGTCGTCGCCATCGGTCGCAATCGTAATCCGGGTGAGCGCGCCGAGCCCCGGAATCCAGTCGAGCGCCGCGTCCCGGAAGTTGGCGAGATGGGCGCTGCCCCAGCGCCATTGTGCGACGTCGCCGCCGAAGCGCCGGCTAAGCGCTTCCCGGGCCTCCAGCAGGGCGCCCGCCAGCACCTGCGGACAGGCCTCACGCGGCTTGGTCGCGGTGTCGTCGCACCAGGCCGTGTCGCGCGTGATGACCCGTTCGATCAGGCGCGGCTTGAGGCGGCCGAAGCCTTTGGCGAGCGGGCCGAGCTCGTCATCGAACACGTCGGCCATGATGTGGCGAAGCCAGGCGGTGAACAGGAGCGGCTCGGGCCGGTTCCGGTCGGCGGTGCCGTCCCAATCCTTGAGGCGGTCGAGCAGCGGCGCCGTCGTGTCGGTGCGCGGCGTGGCTTGGAGCAGCACCGGCAGGAGCTCGCGTGCCGCCAGCGAGACCGCGTCCATCTGCAGCTTGCGGCTCGCGGCGACGCCGTGGGGGCCGGGCACGGACAGCACCTGTTCGATGCGTTCCGCCCGGTAGGGCTCTTCCCAGTCGCTGGAGATGAAATGGGGATAGTCGGCGCCGATCACCCGATTGTTGGCGTTGACGATGAGTCCGCTAGCGGGATCGAGCGTGCGCGGCAGGGCCGCCGGCGCAATGAACCCGTCCCAGTCGTAGGCGGCATCCTCGCCCGGCACCGGCGTCTCTCCGTTGCCCTTGCGGCGGATGGGCACGCGGCCGGCGACCGACAGGCCGGTGTGCCCGGCGGTATCGGCATAGGCGACGTTCTGCACCGGGCTGTCGAAATAGGCGAGGGCAGCCGTGAAGTCTGTCCAGTCCTTGGCCCGGTCGAGGCGGTAGAGCGCTTCGGCGCTGCGGTCGTCCGGCCTCAGCGCGGCGGAGCGGAGCGCGATCACGGCACCGGTGCCGGCCAGGCCGGCGAGCGAGTCGGAGATGTCGGAGATCACCGGGCCGTCGCGGGCCTCGCGTACGGTCAGCGGGACGTCGGGACCGCCGCGCACGCGGATGGTCTCCTGCCGGATCACGAACGGGCGCGCGCCGTCGGGGGCGAGATAGCGCCCGGGCGCGCCCGGCGCGAGCTTTTCCACCACGAGGTCCTCGGTATCGGCGCCGGTCGTGGTCATGCCCCAGGCGATGCGGGCGTTGTGGCCGAGCACGTGAAACGGCACCCCCGGTGCGGTGGCACCCGATACGGTGAGGCCCGGCGCGGTGATCCGGACCAGGTACCAGACGTTGGGGGCGCGGAATCCGAGATGGGGGTCGTTGGCGAGGATCGGCTTGCCAGTGCCCGTGCGCGTGCCCGCGAGCACCCAGGCATTGGAGGCGCCGCCCGACGGCGGCGGGGCCGGCAGGGCGCGTGCGAGCGCGTCGAGCACGAGGGCGGCGGCGCGTGTCGGCGCGGGGCCATCGGGAAGCGTCCCGGCATCGGCGTGGCCGTCCCCGGCGATGGTCACTGGCGCGTCGTCGGGATAGGGCGGAAACAGCTGTGCCGCCCGGGCCTTGCCGAGCCGGTCGTCGAGGCGCACGCGCAGGAGCTCGCGGCGCCAGTTGCCGGACAGCGCGAACGCCATGAGCCGGCCCCATACCAGCGAATCCGCCGGGCGCCACGGCTCGGGCACCGCGCCGAGCAGGGCGAATTCCGGCGGCAGCGCGCCGCTGTGACCGGCGATCCAGGCGTTGACCCCGCGCGCATAGGCATCGAGCGCGTCGCGCACGGCGGCGGACAGCAGCGGCACGCTTTCCTCGGCGAGACGGTAGAGGCCGAGGGTGCGCATCAGGCGGTCCTGCGCCACGAATCGCACGCCGGCGATCTCGGCGAGCCGTCCCGCGCCGAGCCGGCGCATCGCCTCCATCTGCCACAGGCGGTCCTGCGCATGGGCATAGCCGAGCGCGAAATAGGCGTCCTCGGCACTGTCGGCATGGATATACACGAGACCGTGCCGGTCCCGCGTGATCTCGACCGGTGCGGCGATGCCGGCGACCGCGCGCGTGCCCTGGGTGTCCGGCAGCGAGCCACGCAGCCACAAATAGACGACCCCGCCGGCGATCACGAGCAGGACCGCGAGCACCCCCAGAACCCATCCGAGAATGCGGCCTAAATATTTCATAAACAGATACTTACGATAGTTTCCAGAAGTTATGCTCAAGCTTTTCGCCCGTGCCGCGCGGGGGCGCGCGCATCGCTGATTGGATCAGCCGGCCTTGAGCCGGCGCGCGATCTCGACCGCGCCATAGGTCAGGATACCGTCGGCGCCGGCCCGTCGGAAGGCGGTCAGGCTCTCCATCAGGATCGCGTCCCAGTCGAGCCAGCCGGCGGCGGCGGCGGCGCGCATCATCGCGTACTCGCCGCTCACCTGATAGACGAAGGTCGGCATGGCGAAGGTATCCTTCACGCGCCGCAGCACGTCGAGATAGGGCAGGCCGGGTTTGACCATGACCATGTCGGCGCCCTCGGCAATGTCGAGGGCGACCTCGCGCAGGGCCTCGTCGCCATTGCCGGGGTCCATCTGGTAGGTCTTCTTGTCGCCGCCGGCGAGGTTGCCGGTCGAGCCGACCGCGTCGCGGAACGGGCCGTAGAAGGCCGAGGCGTACTTGGCGGCGTAGGCCATGATCAGCACGTCCTGGTGTCCGGCGCCTTCCAGCGCGGCGCGGATCGCGCCGACGCGCCCGTCCATCATGTCCGACGGTGCCACCACGTCGCAGCCGGCCTCCGCCTGGACCAGCGCCTGGCGCACCAGCACGTCCACGGTCTCGTCGTTGAGCACGCGGCCGTCCTTCACCAGTCCGTCATGGCCGTGGCTGGTGTAGGGATCGAGCGCCACGTCGCACATCACGCCGATGTCCGGCACCGCGGCCTTGATCGCGCGCACCGCGCGGCACACGAGGTTGTCGGGATTGAGCGCCTCGCCGGCATCGCCGGTCTTGCGCGTCGGGTCCACCATGGGGAACAGGGCGACGGCGGGAATGCCGAGCCCGGCCGCCTCGGCGACCGCCTCGACCGCGAGGTCGACCGTCAGCCGTTCCACGCCGGGCATGGAGGTAACCGGGCTGCGCGTGTCGGTGCCGTCCTGGACGAACAGCGGCCAGATCAGGTCGTCGCACGAAAGCGATACCTCGCGCACCAGGCGTCGGGTCCAGTCCGCGCGGCGCAGGCGGCGCGGGCGCACGGCGGGATAGCGTCCTGCGGGTTCGGGGCGGGTGGCGGGCGGGACGGCGCCCGCAGGCGGCTTTTTCAGCGACATGGCCCGGGATGATAGGTCCGCGCGGCGCGTGATACAACCACGCCCGTCTGCCCGGAAACGCAAGGGATTCGGGGGCTTCGGCATGCATGACCGGTTAGGACAATGTTAAGCATTCGGCCGCGATAATCGGTGCGAAGGCGGGCCCTGAGGGGGGCCGGCCGCGACACTTCAGTCACATTGCAATGCCAAGCGAGGATGCCGTGGACCACATTTACCAGGACGTCATTTTCCTGATCGAGCGGCTGCACCGTCATTTCCTCGAGGTGGTCAAGACCGAACTTGACCGTCTCGGCACCGAGGATATCAACAACGTGCAGGCCCTGATCCTGTTCAACATCGGCGAGGAGGAGCTGACGGTGGGCGAACTCACCAACCGCGGCTACTACCTCGGCTCCAATGTCTCCTACAACGTCAAGAAGATGGTCGAGAACAACTATCTCGTCCACGAGCGCTCCACCCACGATCGCCGTTCGATCCGCGTGCGCCTGTCGGACAAGGGCCTCGACCTCTACGGCAAGATGAAGGTGATGTTCGAGCGCCATATCGCGGAGCTCGACGCCAGCCCGGCGACCAACGAGGAGCTCAAGGACGCGGTCAAGTCGCTGCGTCACCTGGAGCAGTTCTGGACCCGCCTGCTGGCCCTCGGCCTGCGCGGTCCGGTGAACGTCTCGGCCGCCTGAGCAGAGGCCCGCGTACCGGGTCGAACAATCCCATTCGGCATCCCGCGGTCGCCGCGCACTTCGGTGCGCGGCGATCTCTTTTTGGGCGGGGCGCATCCGACAGGTTGTTTCCGAAGAATATTACGGACACGGGCGTGCGTTTGCGTGCGCCGGTGGCCCCTGGCTAGTGGGTCTTTACGCGCCGCGCGGGCGTCTCGCGGGCCTCGTCGCCGAGCTCCGCAGCCAGCAGGCCGAGCATCCGCGCAACCTGTCCGGCGAGCCGGCGCAGCTCGGGAACGTGAGCGGTTGCGCCGACGTAGTCGTTGTCACGGGCGGCCGTTTCGACGTCATTGGAGAGATCGTGAAGGCCGAAGGCACCGAAGCTGCCCGACGTGCTCTTGAGGTCGTGGGCCGCATGGCGCAACGCGGCGACATCGTCGCCGGCGAGCGCCTTGTCGATACGGGCGAGGATGCGCGCCAATTCGGCCCGGTAGGTCTCGATGAGGTCGCGGGTGGCATCGCGGCCGACCGTGGCGACCAGGAGGTCGATCACCTTGCGGTCGATCAGCGGTGCGGCGTCGGCCATGCCAGCCGGCGCCGTCGCGGCAACGGCTTTCCTGCTGCTATTGTCGGATATGCGACGCCGGGTGCGACGCTTGAGCACCTGCGCGAGCCTGGCTAGATCGAGCGGCTTGGCGAGGTAGTCGTCCATGCCCATGGCGAGGCAGGTCTTGTCCTCGCCCTGAAGCGCGTTGGCGGTCAGTGCGACGATCGGAATACGGTTCCTGGGCGGCGGCAGATGGCGGATCGCGGCGGTCGCTTCGAATCCGTCCATTTCGGGCATCATGACGTCCATCAGGACGAGGTCGTAGGAACCTTGCCGCACCGCCTCCACGGCTTCCCTGCCATTAGCGGCGACGTCGGCATGATGGCCGAGCTTGCCGAGCATCGCCACGACGAGCATCTGGTTCACGTGATTGTCCTCGGCGACGAGGATGTCGAGCGGACGGGGCTGGCGGTCGTTGCGTAGCAGGGCGAGCTCTTCGGCGGTGACATGCTGTCCGTCGGGTGCAACCGCGGTGTTCTCGTTGCGCGCTTCGGCGCGGCCGGTGAGGTCGGCGATGCAGTTGTAGAGCGCGACTTCGTGCACCGGCCGGGCCAGCCAGCGGGTGAAGGCATGCTCCGCCATCCATTCCGGTGACGGCTTGTCGGCGATTGCCGACATCGCGACGCTGCCGCTGGTGACCGCGCCCTGTCGAATGGCCTCGGCGAGGGATGCGCTCCGCTCGCCACTGACGGCGTGCTCGTCCACCAGGATGACGTCGAAGGTATGGCCTTCACCACGCGCGGCCTGCAGCCTTGCCAGGGCATCGCCGAGGCTGCCCGCCGTGTCGACCGTGATCTGCCAGTCCCCCAGCTGGCGTGCGATCAGGTTGCGCGTGACCGGTTCGTTGTCGATAACGAGCACATGCAGCCCGCTCAAGGCGGCGGGGGCGGCATCCTGTTGCGGCGCGACGCCCAGTTCGACGCGGAACCAGAAGCGGCTGCCCTGGTCGGGGCGGCTGTCGACGCCGATGGCGCCGTTCATCGCCTCGATGATCCTGCGTGAGATCGCGAGCCCGAGCCCGGTACCGCCATAGCGCCGGGAGGTGGAGGCGTCGGCCTGGGTAAAGCGGGTGAACAGCTGGGATTGTACGTCCTCCGCGATGCCAATTCCGGTATCCATGACGTCTACATGCAGAATGAAGTTGCCGTCGGGGCGGTGCTTGCGGCGGGCTGTCACGGTGACGGCGCCGCGCTCGGTGAACTTGATGGCGTTGCCGAACAGGTTGATCAGCACCTGACGCAGCCGCCCGGGGTCGCCCATGAGACGACGCGGTACGTCGGGCGCGACATATGTTGCGATTCTGAGGCCCTTGGCCTGCGCCCGGGGGGCCAGCAGATTGGCGACCAATTCGATCAGATCGACGGGATCGAACGGGATGTGCTCAAGTACCACCTTGTCGGCCTCGAGCTTCGAGAAATCGAGGATATCGTTCACGATATCGAGCAGGGCCTCGCCCAATTCGCGGATCGCTTCGGCATAGCTGCGCTGCTCGGGATCGAGCGGACTTTCGAGCAGCATGGCCGCCATGCCGAGCACGCCGTTCATTGGGGTGCGGATCTCGTGGCTCATCGTGGCAAGGAAATCGGATTTCGCCTGGTTGGCCCGTTCCGCGGCGTCGCGTGCCTGGATGAGTTCCTTTCCCTGGGTCTCCAGGCGATGCTTGGTCTCCTCCAGTTCGGTCACGCGAGCCTGAAGTTCATGCTCCACCTGCTTGAGGCGGGTGATGTCGGTGCGTATGCCGACGTAGCCGCCGTCCGCGGTACGCCGCTCCGAAATCTTGATCCATCGTCCGTCGTCGAGCTGGATTTCTTCGGGGATGAGGGGATTGAGGTGGCGCTCTACTCGTTCGCGGACCCAGTCCTCGCCGCGGCGGCCGGCGGCGGTACGTGGCGGCGCGACCGATATCGCATGGCGTATCAGCGCTTCGAAGGTCAGGCCGGGCTCGATCAGGTGAAGCGACCGGGGAAACAGCGCCTTGAACTTGCGGTTGCAGATCACGAGGCGGTCGTCCGCGTCGAACAGGACGAAGGCCTCCGACATGGTCTCGATTGCCTGGGTCAGCTCGTTGCGGGTGCGCTCCAGTTCCTTTGTCAGGCGCCGTTCCCGGGCGATTTCTAAGGCGCCGTAAACGCCGTAAAGGATCGTCAGCACAAGGCCCGTCATGAAGATGAGCGCGGCATCGTCACCGATCCCGTAGGCGGCCCCCGCATCCATCAGGCGATGCAGAAGGAGATGTATCCCGGTGCCCACCAGGAAATGCGCGGAAGCCGCGCCGGCGAGCGTGAGCGCAAGGCCGATCGCGAGCTTGAGAGAGAGCGAGGCGGGACGTCGGCCGGCGGCGGCAAGTGTACTGGAATCGGGCGTATTCGCCGGTGCCGCCACGGGTCTTTCGTGTTGTTCTGGCATGGGGTGGGGCGCGGCTCCGGAACTCATGCAGAAAAGGATTATAATTAAAGTAGTAATTTAGAGACTTCACGTTGCCAAACCGTTAAGAATCGGGCAGTTCTGGTTCCCGCCGGACGAATGGATTACAGTGCCGATTCAAGTGGTTGGGGGATTTTGCATGGGGGCCCGGGCAGGACATGGCGGAGCGTCCGAAAGATCGGGCCGGCAACGAGGCCGAAGGGGTCATCGTCGAGTTTCGCCGCGTCGGGCACGCGGTGAAGGTTTCGGCCGTGGATACCCGCAGTCTCGTGGAAGTGTCGATCATGGCCCCGGTTACGGCGAGCGAGCGCGAAATGACCGACGCGGTGCTCAGGAAGCTCGCCTGGGTGCAGGCACGTGGTCAGGGAGCGGGCGGGGGACGTCGCGGTCCCGCCGGGGGCCGCTGACCGTGCTCGGTCCGGCGCGCCGTTGGAAAGCCAGGTCGGGGAGCTGACGCGCGCGCATGGCGTATTTCCTCCAGCAGCTCATCAACGGTCTTACCCTCGGGGCCGTCTACGGCCTGATCGCCATCGGCTACACGATGGTGTACGGCATCATCGGCATGATCAATTTCGCCCATGGCGAGATCTACATGATCAGCGCCTTCATCGCGATGATCGCCTTTTCCGTCCTTGGCTTCATGGGCGTCGCCTCGGTGCCGCTCGCCCTTCTCGTGGTGCTGCTGCTGACCATGCTGTTCACCGCGGCCTACGGCTGGACCGTGGAGCGGCTCGCCTACCGCCCGCTGCGCGGTTCGTTCCGGCTGGCGCCCCTGATCTCGGCCATCGGCATGTCGATCTTCCTGCAGAACTACGTCCAGATCCTGCAGGGCGCCCGGGTCAAGGCGATGACGCCGATGCTCACCGGCGGTTTCGTGGTGATGCAGGAGGGCAGCTTCAAGGTCACGCTGTCCTACCTGCAGCTCCTCATCATGGCGCTCACGGTCGTGCTGATGCTGGGCCTGAGCCGGGTGATCTCGCACACCGCGCTCGGGCGCGCCCAGCGCGCCTGCGAGCAGGACCGGAAGATGGCGGCGCTGTGCGGCATCGACATCGACCGAGTGATCTCGCTCACCTTCGTCATGGGGGCGGTGCTGGCGGCGGTCGCGGGCGTGCTCAACACGCTCTACTACGGCGTGATCGACTTCTTCATCGGTTTCCTGGTGGGCCTCAAGGCGTTCACGGCGGCGGTGCTGGGCGGCATCGGCTCGTTGCAGGGAGCCATGCTGGGCGGCCTCCTGATCGGCCTGATCGAGGCGTTCTGGGCGGCCTATTTCTCCGCTGCCTACAAGGACGTGGCGGCGTTCTCGGTCCTCGTGCTGGTACTGATCTTCCGTCCCACGGGCCTGTTCGGCCGACCCGAAGTCGAAAAGGTCTGAGCCGTGAGCGTGGATGTCGCTCCGGCCGAAACCTCGCGCTACCGGTTGCGGTCGGCGCTGCCTTCGGCGCTCCGCGAAGCGGCGCTTGCCGCCGGCGTGGCCCTGGTGCTGGCGGTGCCGCTTGCCGGCGTGCGTCTGCCGGAGGGCTTCGAGGAGAAGCTGAGCTTCCGCCCGTGGTGGGTGGTGATCGCGGTGGCCGCGGTATTCTGCGGCCGGCTCGCGCTGGCGGTATGGTTCGGCCTGCGCGGGGCGGTCCCGGCCTTGGGCGCGCCCCTGTTCGACCGGGCCGTGGCATCGCTCACGCCGTGGCGCCGCTGGATCTTCGCGGGCTCCTTCGTGGTCGTCGTGATCCTGCCTATGATGCCGTTCGCCGACCGGCGCATGATCGACCTCGCCACCCTGGTGATGATCTACGTGATGCTGGGCTGGGGCCTTAACATCGTGGTCGGCCTCGCCGGTCTGCTCGACCTCGGCTACGTGGCGTTCTACGCGGTCGGCGCCTATTCCTACACGCTGCTCTCGCTCCACACCGGTCTCGGTTTTTGGGAATGCCTGCCGGTCGCGGGCGCGTTCGCGGCGAGCTTCGGCGTGCTGCTCGGTTTTCCGGTGCTGCGGCTGCGCGGCGACTATCTTGCCATCGTGACGCTCGGCTTCGGCGAGATGGTGCGCATCGTCCTGATCAGCTGGTCGAACGTCACGGGCGGCTCGGAGGGAATCACCTCGATTCCGGCGCCGACCCTGTTCGGCCTCGTATTCACCGCCAACCCCGGCCCTGGCGAGACCGCGTTCCATCAGTTCTTCGGGATTCCCTTTTCGGGCATCCACAAGCTGATCTTCCTCTACTACATAATCTTCGGGCTCGGGTTCATCACTCATATGTTCTCCATGCGAATTCGGCGCCTGCCGATCGGTCGCGCCTGGGAGGCGCTGCGCGAGGACGAGATCGCGTGCCGCGCGCTCGGCCTGAACCCGGTACTGGTCAAGCTGTCGGCGTTCGGGCTCGGCGCCACCTTCGCCGGCATCGCGGGCGCGTTCTTCGCGGCGCGCCAGGGCTTCATCAACCCATCGTCGTTCACCTTCATCGAGTCGGCGATCATCCTGTCGATCGTGGTGCTGGGCGGCATGGGCAGCCAGATCGGCGTGATCTGCGCGGCGCTCGTGCTGGTGCTGCTGCCCGAGCTCGCGCGCGGCCTCGCGGAGTTCCGCATGCTGCTGTTCGGCGGCGCCATGGTGGCGATCATGGTATGGCGGCCGCGCGGCCTCCTGGCCCATCGCGAGCCGTCACTGCGGCTTCCGGACGGGGCAGGGAAGGGCGGAGCCGGATGACGGCGCCCTTGCTTTCGGTCGAGCATCTCACCATGCGCTTCGGCGGGCTGGTGGCCGTGGACGACCTCTCGTTCTCCGCCCGGACCGGCGCGATCACCGCGATCATCGGTCCCAATGGCGCGGGCAAGACCACCGTGTTCAACTGCATCACCGGCTTCTACCGGCCCGGCACAGGGCGCCTCGCGCTCGGCCGCGACGGCCGGACGTTCCTGCTGGAACGCATGGAGGGCTTCCGCATCGCGCGCGATGCCGGGGTCGCGCGCACCTTCCAGAACATCCGGCTGTTCCCGCGCATGACGGTGCTGGAAAATCTCATGGTGGCGCAGCACACGACCCTGATGCGGGCGTCCGCGTTTTCGCTCGCCGGCCTTCTGGGGCTCAAGGGATTTCGCGCGGCGGAGAGCGACGCGGTGACGCTGGCGCGTGGCTGGCTCGAGCGCCTCGGCCTGGTTCAGTTCGCCGACCGCGAGGCCGGCACGCTTCCCTATGGTGTGCAGCGCAAGATCGAGATCGCGCGGGCGATGTGCACGTCGCCGAATTTGCTGTGTCTCGACGAGCCCGCCGCCGGCCTCAACCCGCGCGAGACCGCGGAATTGAGTCACCTGCTCGCAGCGATACGCGACGATACCGGTGTCGGCATGCTGCTGATCGAGCACGACATGGGGCTGGTGATGGGAATCTCCGACCATGTCGTGGTGCTCGACCACGGCGCCAGGATCGCCGAGGGGCCGCCCGATGCCGTCCGAAACGATCCCGCGGTGATCCGTGCCTATCTCGGTGAGGACGAGACGACGATGGCGGTGGGGGACGCGCCGTGACCGGCGCGCCGCTCCTGAGCGTGGAAGGCGTGGCGGCCTTCTACGGTCCCGTGCAGGCGCTGCGCGACGTCAGCCTGGATGTTCGTCCCGGTGAGATCGTGACCATGATCGGCGCCAACGGCGCCGGCAAGTCCACGCTCCTGATGACGATCTGCGGCGATCCGCGCGCGGCCGCGGGACGCATCCTGTTCGACGGCACCGACATCACGCGCGTGGCCACGCACCGCATCGCGCGAAGCGGGATCGCCCATGTGCCGGAGGGACGCCACATCTTCCCGCGCATGACGGTGCGGGAAAACCTGTTGATCGGTGCGGCAGCGGACGGCGAGGCGCACGTCGCCGAAGACCTCGAGCTGGCCTTCGCCCTGTTTCCGATCCTGAAGGAACGCGCCGGCCAGCGCGGTGGGACGCTGTCGGGCGGCGAGCAGCAGATGCTGGCGATCGCACGCGCACTGATGAGCCATCCGCGTCTGCTGTTGCTCGACGAGCCGTCCCTCGGCCTCGCCCCGATCATGGTGCGCCAGATTTTCGCGGCGATCGGGGAGATCAACCGCGAACGCGGCATCACCATCCTGCTGGTCGAGCAGAACGCCTATCACGCGCTCGCCATCGCCCATCGCGGCTATGTCCTGCAGAACGGCGAGGTCGTGATGCAGGGCACCGGCGCCGGGCTGCTCGCCGACGAGGGGATCCGGGCAGCCTATCTCGAGGGAGGACGCGCATGAGGGGCGTCCTCACCGATGACATCTGGGTGTTCATGGGCCTCACCTGCGCGCTGTTCGGGCTGGCGGCGTGGCTCACGGGCAAGGCGATCGCGGCGACCTGGCGCCCGGCGGGACAGGTGGTCGCCTATGGTGCGCTGCTTACGGCGTTCGACCGGTTTCTTCACTTCGCGCTGTTCAACGGGACGCTTCTGTCGGTGCCGGGCGCGCTGCGCGACTACGCGGTGATCGCCGGCATCGCGCTCGTGGCGTGGCGCCTCACCCTGGTCGCGGGCATGGTGCGCCAGTACCCGTGGCTCTACCGTCGTGCCGGGCCGTTCTTCTGGCGCGCGCGCTAGAGCCTGATCGGCTCAGATCGGAACGATCTTGAGCCGTGAAATCAGGCTCTACATTTTAAAGTTAGAGCAGGGTCGGTTCAGATTAAGTCAATCTGAACCGACCCTGCTCTAGCCTTCGTTTTGCCAAGCGGCGGCCCGGTGATAGTCTGGCCGTTAACGAGGTATCGCCGTCACTTCCGGAGAGGGGTTCCATGAAGCTTGTGAAGCACGCCGCCGTCGCCATTGCTGCCTTGCTGACGCTGTCGGGCTGCGGCAAGGACGAATCGGCCAACACCATCGTCATCGCCGTCGCCGGGCCCATCACCGGGGAATACGCCTCGTTCGGCGAGCAGATGAAGGACGGCGCCGAGCAGGCCGTGAAGGACATCAACGCCGCCGGCGGGGTGCTGGGCAAGAAGCTCAAGCTCGAGGTGGGCGACGACCAGTGCGACCCGAAGCAGGCGGTGGCGGTGGCCAACCAGCTGGTCAACGAAGGGGTCAAGTTCGTCGCCGGGCATTTCTGCTCCGGCTCCTCGATCCCGGCGTCCGAGGTCTACAACAGCGAGAACGTGCTCCAGATATCGCCGGGCTCGACCAACCCGAAGTTCACCGAGCGCGGGCTCGCCAACATATTCCGGGTGTGCGGGCGCGACGACCAGCAGGGACTGGTCGCCGGCAATTTCATCGCCGATCACTTCAAGGGCATGCGCATTGCCGTGGTCCACGACAAGCAGGCCTATTCCCAGGGGCTCGCCGAGGAGACGATGAAGCAGCTCAAGAAGCGCGGCATCGAGATCGCGCTGATGGACACCGTCACGCCCCACGAGAAGGATTACTCGGCGCTTGTCACCAAGCTCAAGAGCGCCAACATCGACATCCTCTATTATGGCGGCTACCACGCGGAGGCGGGCCTGATCATTCGCCAGATGCGCGAGCAGGGCCTCAAGACCCGTCTGATCGGCGGCGATGCGCTGGTGACCCAGGAGTTCTGGACCATTACCGGGCCGCTCGGCAACGGCACGCTGATGACCTTCAGCCCCGACCCGCGCAAAAACCCGATTGCCGCGCCGGTGGTGGAGAAGCTGCACAAGGCCGGCCATTCGGCGGAAGGCTATACGCTCTATACCTACGGCGCGGTCCAGGTGTTCGTGGAGGCGGTCAAGCGCGTCGGCGCGGTCGATATCCCCAAGATCAGTGCACTCATGAAGAAAGAGAAATTCGACACCGTCCTCGGCAACATCGGCTTCGACGCCAAGGGCGACGTCGCCGCGCCGGGCTACGTGTTCTACGAGTGGAAGGACGGCAAGTACGATTACGCCAAATTCTAGCGCGGGCCGGAACCGCGTGGTTTTCCGCGGTTTCCGGGGCTTTTCCCAAATCGAGGCACCTGTTGTGTCGGGCTGGTATGCCCCCCCGACATATGGTATTCAGACGCGATCATGACTGCCGTCGCACGTGCGCCGCGGGCGGCGCGTTCCGGGAGGGATCGCGGTGCCGTCTGAAACCATTGCCATTGCCGCCGATCACGGCGGCGTCGAGCTGAAGATCCAGCTGATCGCGGACCTGCGCGCGCGCGGGCTCGATGTGCTCGATCTCGGCACCAATTCGACCGAGTCCGTGGACTATCCCGACTTTGCCCAGGCGGTGGTGTTCGCCATCCGCGACGGGCGCGCGTCGCGCGGCGTGCTCCTGTGCGGTTCGGGCATCGGCATGTCGATGGCCGCCAACCGCTATCTCGAGATTCGCGCCGCGCTGGTGCACGACAACCTGTCGGCGCGGCTCGCCCGCCAGCACAACGATGCCAACGTCCTGTGCATGGGGGGCCGCCTGATCGGTCCCGAGGTCGCCCGCGACTGCCTCGCCGCGTTCCTCGACACCCCGTTCGAGGGCGGCCGCCACGCCCGGCGCGTCGCCAAGATGTCCAACCCGCTCACCACCAATTCCTGAGGATTCGTTCCTGATGTCCACCGCCCCCAAGTCCAGTCAAGTCAACGAGCAGGAAGCGTTCTTCGGCCAGTCCCTGGCCGAGCACGATCCCGAGGTGTTCGCCGCCATCACCAGCGAGCTCGAGCGCCAGCAGGGACAGATCGAGCTGATCGCTTCCGAGAACATCGTCAGCCGCGCGGTGCTCGAGGCCCAGGGCTCGGTGCTCACCAACAAGTACGCGGAAGGCTATCCCGGCCGGCGCTACTACGGCGGCTGCGAATACGTGGACATCGCCGAGACCCTCGCCATCGAGCGCGCCAGGAAGCTGTTCGGCTGTTCCTACGCCAACGTGCAGCCCCATTCCGGCTCCCAGGCCAACCAGCAGGTGTTCTTCGCGCTGTTGCAGCCGGGCGACACCTTCATGGGCATGTCGCTCGCCGCCGGCGGCCATCTCACCCACGGCGCCGCGCCCAACCAGTCGGGCAAGTGGTTCCACGCGGTGCAGTACGGCGTGCGCAAGCAGGACGCGCTGATCGACTTCGACGAGGTCGAGGCGCTCGCGCGCGAGCACAAGCCAAAGCTGATCCTGGCGGGCGGCTCGGCCTATCCGCGCATCATCGACTTCGCCCGGTTCCGCAAGATCGCCGACGAGGTGGGCGCCGTCCTGATGGTGGACATGGCGCATTTCGCCGGCCTGGTCGCGGGCGGGGTCCATCCCAACCCGCTCGACTGGGCTCATGTTGTCACCACCACCACCCACAAGACCCTGCGCGGCCCGCGCGGCGGCATGATCCTCGCCAACGACGAGGACCTCGGCAAGAAGATCAATTCCTCGGTGTTCCCGGGCACCCAGGGCGGCCCGCTCATGCACGTGATCGCCGGCAAGGCGGTGGCCTTCGGCGAGGCGCTGACACCGGCGTTCCGCGCCTATGCCAAGGCGGTGCGCGACAACGCCCGCGTGCTCGCCGGCGCGGTGCTCGACCAGGGGCTCGACGTCGTCTCGGGTGGCACCGATACCCATCTGATGCTGGTCGACCTGCGGCCCAAGGGGCTCACCGGCAAGGCGGCCGAGGCGAGCCTTGAGCGCGCCGGCATCACCTGCAACAAGAATGCGATCCCGTTCGACCCGGAAAAGCCGTTCGTCACCTCGGGCGTCAGAACTCGGCACGCCGGCCGGGACCACGCGCGGTTTCGGCCCCGCCGAATGGCGCAACATCGGCGCCTGGATCGGCGAGGTTCTGGACGGGCTCAAGGCATCGCCCGACGACAATTCCAAGGTCGAGGCGGACGTGCGCGCCCGCGTGACCGAACTGTGCCGGCGCTTCCCCATCTACACGGACCAGAAATAACAACGACCGGACAAGCACCGAGGAGCCCGAAAAAAATGCGCTGCCCCTTTTGCGGTCACGACGACACACAGGTGAAGGATTCCCGTCCCACGGAGGACGGGGCCGCCATTCGCCGCCGCCGCTTCTGCCCGGCCTGCGGGTCGCGCTGGACCACGTTCGAGCGCGTGCACCTGCGCGAGCTTACGGTGATCAAGACCAACGGCCACAAGGAGGCGTTCGACCGCGACAAGCTCGCGCGCTCGATCCGCATCGCGGTGCGCAAGCGGCCGGTGGACGAGGAGAAGGTCGAGCGCATCGTCAACTCGATTCAGCGCCGCCTCGAGACCATGGGGGAGAGCGAGATTCCGTCCGCCCACATCGGCGAGCTGGTGATGGAGGCGCTGGCCAGCGTCGACCAGGTCGCCTACGTCCGGTTCGCCTCCGTCTACCGCAATTTCCGGGAGGCCAAGGACTTCGAGGAATTCCTGGGCACCCTGAGTGGCGAACGCGACTGACGCCGACGATCTTCGGTACATGACGGCGGCCCTGGCGCTGGCGCGCCGAGGGCTCGGCCGTGTCTGTCCCAATCCGGCGGTCGGTTGCATCATCGTCTCGCCCGAGGGCGAGGTGGCGGGGCGCGGCTGGACCCAGCCGGGCGGCCGCCCCCATGCCGAAACCGAGGCGCTCAGGCGCGCCGGCGACATGGCCCGGGGAGCGACGGCCTATGTCTCGCTCGAGCCCTGCAGCCATCACGGCAAGACCGGCCCCTGCGCCGAGGCGCTGGTCGCCGCCGGGGTGCGGCGCGTGGTCGCGGCGACCGAGGACCCAGACCCGAGGGTCGCGGGGTCCGGAATCGAGATTCTCAAGCGTGCTGGCATCGAGGTCCGTGTCGGCGTGTGCCGGCCCGAGGCCGAGCGGCTGAACGCCGGCTTCATACGGCGCGTCACCCACGGCCGGCCGCTGGTCACGCTCAAGCTTGCCACCACCCTCGACGGCCGCGTCGCGACCCATTCCGGCCAGAGCCAGTGGATCACCGGCGAGATCGCACGCATGTGGGGGCACGCCCTGCGCGCGAGCCACGACGTGATCGTGACCGGCTCGGCGACGGTGCGCGCCGACGATCCCGACCTGACCTGCCGCCTGCCGGGGATGAGCGACGCCTCGCCGATCAGGGTGGTCATGGACAGCCGCCTCAACATGCCGCTCACCTCGCGCATCGCCGCGTCGGCGCGGGAGCATGCGACCTGGGTGATCACCTGCGAAGGCACCGGCGGCGCCCGCCGTGACGCCTTCGACGACTGCGGCATCGAGGTGATCGAGGTCGCCTCAGACGACGGCGGCCGCCCCGACGTGGACGCCACGCTAGAAGAGATGGGCGCGCGCGGAATCACGCGCGTGCTGGTGGAAGGTGGGCCGCACATCGTCGCGACCTTCCTGCGCGCGGGCGCGGTCGACCGTCTCGCCTGGTTCCGCGCGCCCGACGTGATCGGCGGCGATGGCCTGCCGGTGTCCCACGCATTCGGCGTCGCTACGCTCAAGCAGATGGCGTCGTTCGCCCGCATCCGCACCCTTGCCGCTGGGCGCGACTTGCTCGAGATTTACGAGCGCGGCGCGCGCGGGGAGGCCTGAGCCGTGTTCACCGGCATCGTCACCGATATCGGCACCGTGCGGAAGGTCGTGCCGGGCGGCGATACGCGCATCGAGATCGAGACGGCATATGACCCGGACACCATCGATCTCGGCGCCTCGATCGCCTGCTCGGGTCCCTGCATGACGGTGATCGAGCGGGGACGCGACGGCAACCGGCGCTGGTTCGCCGTGCAGGCCTCGCCCGAGACGCTGGCGCGCACCACCATCGGCGGCTGGAAAGCGGGAACGCGCCTCAATCTGGAGCGCGCGCTGAAGGTGGGCGACGAGCTCGGCGGCCACATGGTATCCGGCCACGTGGACGGCATCGCCGAAGTGGTGGCGCGCGAGCCGGTCGGTGGGGACGGGGGCTCGGTCCGTTTCACGATCCGCGCGCCCCGGGCCCTGGCACGCTTCATCGCCGAAAAGGGCTCGGTCGCCCTCGACGGGATATCGCTTACGGTGAACGATGTTTCCGGCGCCGATTTCACCGTCAACGTCATCCCCCATACCCTTGCCCATACCACGCTCGGCGAGGCCCGGCCCGGCACGCGGCTCAACCTCGAGGTCGACCAGATGGCGCGCTACGTCGCGCGCCTGAACGAGGCCTGACCCGAGAATCCGCGCTTCCGCTTGGCGCAGGGCCGGTTCTGGGGCTATGTTCGGCGCGCCGCCGCCGGCGGCCGATCACCATGACAATCACTCGAGGCCGCCGTTCCGATGCCCGACATGCCGCACATCATGATCATCGAGGCCCGGTTCTACCAGGACATCGCCGACGAGCTGGTCAAGGGCGCGGTCGCGGCGCTCGACGCGGCAGGGGCGACCTGGGAGCGGTTCGCGGTGCCCGGCGCGTTCGAAATCCCGGGCGCGATCCGGCTCGCCATGGACGCCCGGGGCAAGGACGGGCGCCCGCGCTTCGACGGCTACGTCGCGCTGGGCTGCGTCATCCGCGGCGAGACCACGCACTACGACTACGTCTGCGGCGAATCGGCGCGCGGCCTGCAGGCGCTCGCGATCCGCGACAAGGCGTGCATCGGCTACGGCATCCTCACGGTCGAGAACCGCGAGCAGGCGATGGTGCGCGCCGACGGCCGCAAGAGCGTCAAGGGCCGCGACGCGGTCGAGGCCTGTCTCGCGATGATCGCGCTCAAGCGCCAATTCGGGGGGTAACGAGCGGATGGCGGCGGGAACGGGCAATGGACGCGGTGCGGAAGCGGCGGTGAACCGTCGTTCGACCGCGCGTCTTGCCGCGGTGCAGGCGCTCTACCAGATGCAGATGGGTGGCGCCACCGCGGAGGAGGCGATCACCCAGTTCACCGCCGGACGGCATGGCGCGCCGGTGTCCGACGAGGAGGGCGGCACCGCGGCGCTGCCGGAGCCCGATCCTTCCCTGTTCGGCGCGATCGTGCGCGGCGTATCATCGAACCGGGAACGCCTCGATGCCATGGTTGCGGGCGCCCTTACCACCGACTGGACGGTCGAGCGTCTGCAGATACTGGTGAGGATCATCCTCGAAGCGGGCGTGTTCGAGCTGACCGAGCGCGCCGACGTGCCGCCGCGCGTCGCCATCAACGAATACGTCAACCTCGCCCATGCCTTCTTCGACGGCGCCGAGCCCGGCCTCGTCAACGGCGTGCTCGATGCCGTGGCGAAGTCCTATCGCGGCGAGGAAATGAGCAGGGCGCGCGGCTGATGCGCGCGCCGGTCGGTCATGGATGAGTTCGGCCTGATCGCCCGCTATTTCGCTCCGATCGCCGCCGCCGAGCCGGGCGCGCTCGGCCTCAAGGACGATGCCGCGGTACTCGCGCTGACCCCGGGCGCGCGGCTGGTTGCGACCACCGATGCCCTGGTCGCCGGGGTTCATTTCTTCGCGGACGACCCACCGGGCGACATCGCGCGCAAGCTGATGCGGGTCAACCTGTCCGACCTTGCCGCCATGGGGGCGACCCCGCGCGCGGTGCTGGTCGCCGCCGTGCTGCCGCGCGATACCGACGATGCGTGGCTGATGGCGTTCGCGGAAGGGTTGGCCGATGACGCGCGCCGCTTCGGCGCGCCGCTGGTGGGGGGCGATACGGTCGCGACCGACGGGCCGCTCACGCTCTCGCTCACGGCGCTGGGGGAGGCCCGGGGCGAGGTGCTGACGCGTTCGGGCGCGGCGGCGGGGGACGACGTCTACGTCTCGGGCACCATCGGCGATGCTGCGCTGGGGCTGCTCGCGCTCAAGGACGACCTGGGCTTCGACGATGCGGTGAGCACCCCCTTGGCAGCGCGCTACCTGGTGCCGGAGCCGCGTCTGGCGCTCGGCCAGGCGCTGGCGGAGGGCGGGGGTGCGAGCGCCTGTATCGACGTTTCCGACGGCCTGATCGCCGATCTCGGGCACATCTGCGAGTGCTCCCGTCTCGGCGCCGAGATCGCCGCGGCGGCGGTGCCGTTGTCCGACGCGGCACGGGAGGTCGTGGCGGAGCGCCCGGAACTGCTCGGCACCATGCTGACGGGCGGCGACGACTACGAGTTGTGTTTCACCGCGCCGGTCACCGCGCGCGCGCGCATTGAAGCGCTTGCGTCCGATGCCGGTATTTCGGTCGTGCGCATCGGTACGATGCGCGCCGGCGCCTCGGAAGTGGTCGTGACGGATGACGATGAATTCGGCATTGTCATCGAGAGTGGCGGATTCCGCCACTTCTGATGGTTAAAAAAGAGTTTCATGGGCGCATGGCTCATATTCGTGTAATGCAATTGTCCCTTTTTGGTCTGTGATTTAACAGGTTCTATGCGCGTTTTTGGCCCGAGGCACAGCTTATGATCGCGATGCAGTACACCATCCGGTTCGCCGGCGATTACGACAATCAGCTTCTTCTTGATCGTGTCGCCCGCAGAAAATCGCTTTTCGAGGGATTGGATGGATTGCTGCACAAGGCTTACCTGTTCAACTCCGACCAGGCGATCTACGCGCCGTTCTACGTGTGGGAGAACGACGACGCGGCCCGCGCCTTCCTGACCGGCGACCTGTTCCGTGACGTGGTCGATACTTTCGGCCGTCCGCGCGTGCGCTGCTGGGGCGTGATCGCCTTCAGCGGCGTCATCGGCGCCGGCGCGCCCAAGGTCGCGGTCAAGGAGCTCGACGCGATTCCGGCGGAGGAAGCCCTCGCCGATCTCTTGCAGCGCGAGGAGCAGCTCCATGCGCAGGCGGTCAAGACCGACGGGCTGTGTTTCCATCTCGCCGGGATCGACCCGGACCGATGGGAGCTGATGCGATACTCGGCATG
The DNA here is from genome assembly GCA_963732875.1 of uncultured Alphaproteobacteria bacterium. Lineage (GTDB taxonomy): Bacteria > Pseudomonadota > Alphaproteobacteria > SMXQ01 > SMXQ01 > WHSO01. The sequence continues at coordinate 310,145 of CAVTBD010000002.1, forward strand.
GTGCGATCCCTCCCAGGTCCAGAACTGTAACGCCGACGCCGTCGAAAGCTTCGACATCCTCCAGCTCTCCCGTTCCGAAAGCGTCGCCTGAGTTTCCCTCCCTCGGTTTTCCCCGCCTTCGCCGATCCGCCGCAAGCCGCTGCGCTCCGTTTTATCTCCGGCTTCGTCTTTACGCAAAATTCAGATTGCCCTGCGACGCTTCGATGGCCTTTTCCGTCGGAGAATCCTCATGCCGCGATGGCTTATGATCGCCTGTCTCGTGTTTGCCGTCGCCATGCCGGTTGACGCCGGTCACGCCCTGCGCGCGGCCGAAGCCCATAAAGACGCCGAGGGTCATGGTGCCAAGGGCGAGGGCACTTCCATGGAGGAGCAGGGCAAGGCCACGCTTCAGGACTGGATCGGCGGGGACAAGGCCCAGTTCTACCGGATGCCGCCGTTCAACGTGCCGGTCATCCGTGATGGCCGCCCGGCCGAGCAGGTCAGCCTCGCGATCACCGTTGAGACCAAGGGCGTCGACAAGCGCAACAAGATCATCGAGAAACGCACCGAATTGCGCAGCGCCTTCCTGCGCGACCTCTACGCGGTCATGTCGCTGCGCAACGGCGGCCGGCGCCCGCTCAATATCGATACCGTCAAGATCCGCCTGAAGCGCGTCGCCGACCGCGTACTCGGCCCAGGCGTGGTGGACGACGTCCTGGTCGAGGGCGCCTATACCCGCACCTTCGACTGACGCAAGGGCCGCGCTTCCAACTGGTCAACTCGCCCGGTGCGGGAGACTTCGAAACGGCTTATTGTGGCGCCGCCATGATACCCGCCGCGATCCGCCGTAACGTCATTCTGCTGGCCCTGTGCCAGGCCCTCTACATGACCGGGACGTCCATGGTGATCACGGTCACCGCGCTCGCGGGCTCGCTGTGCGCGCCGGTACCCGGGCTCGCGACCCTGCCGCTCTCGCTCCAGTTCATCGCCACCATGGCGACCACGGTGCCGGCGTCCTACGTCATGCGCCATTTCGGGCGCAGGACCGGATTCATCCTGGGCGCGGTGATCGGCGGGGCGGGCGGCCTCGTCAGTTTCGCCGCGCTGCTGAACGGTAACTTCGTTGTCCTGTGCGTAGGATCCTCGCTGATCGGCGTGCTCAACGGGTTTTCCATCTACTACCGCTTCGCTGCCGCAGACAGCGCCGCGGAAGAACATCGCGCACGGGCCATTTCACTGGTGCTGGCGGGCGGGGTGATCGCCGCCTTTACCGGGCCGAACCTTGCGCGCTTCACCGCGCCGCTGGTGCCGGGGGCCAGTTTCGCCGGCACCTTCGCCGCGCTCGCCGCGCTTCAGGTCGTGACCGTCGCGCTGCTTGCGTTCGTGAAGATTCCCCGCCTGACGGCGGCCGAACGGCGCGATCAGGGCCGTCCCATCGGCGAAATCCTGCGCCAGCCCTCGGCCATCGTCGCGATCGTTTCCGCCGTCGCCGGCTACAGTGCGATGACCCTGGTGATGACTGCGACGCCGCTCGCGGTGATCGCCCACAACTTCCAGTTCTCGGACGCGGCCTTCATCATCCAGTGGCACGTGTTCGCCATGTTCGCGCCGTCCTTCTTCACCGGCTCGGTAATCAAGCGGGTCGGCGTGCTGCCGGTGATCGCCGCCGGGGGGCTCGCCATCCTGGGATGTATCGCGATCAACCTCGCGGGCGCCGACATGGTGCATTTCGTCACGGCCCTGGTCCTGCTCGGGGTCGGCTGGAACTTCATGTTCGTGGGCGGGACCACGCTCCTGACCGCCGTGATCACCCGCCCCGAGCAGGCCAAGGTCCAGGGCCTTAACGATTTTCTCGTGTTTGGCTCGGTAGCGGTAGCCTCGCTGTCCTCGGGCGCGCTGCAGCACGCGCTCGGCTGGCAGGCGGTCAACATGGGGGCCTTGCCGGGGGTCTCGATCGCGCTGGCGGCCGCGCTCTGGCTCGGCCTCGGCCGTCGTCCACAGGTCGGCTGAAGCACCAAACCCGCCGGATTCCAAGCTTTCGCCGGGAAGTGTTGGGTTGCGTCCCGCCGGGACTTCTGGCATGTTCCGGCCACTTTTTCCCGAGCCACCCGTGGTCCCAGCCGCGCGCGCTGCAGCGATTCCCGGGGGGCCGGCTCACGCGTCCAAGAGATTCATCCCGAACGTAATCCAAGGGGAAAAAACCAGATGACTAGCGCTTACTGGGTGGTATTCGGCGGCGGCGTGCTGGCGATCCTGTACGGCATTTACGCCTCGCGATCGGTGCTCAGCGCCGACGCCGGCTCCGACCGCATGCGGGAAATCGCCGCCGCGGTCCAGGAAGGGGCAGGGGCCTATCTCAACCGGCAGTACCGCGCCATTGCCCTCGTGGGCCTCGTGATCGGTGCCTTCCTGTGGTGGCAACTCGGCTACCACGTGGCGATCGGCTACGCGATCGGTGCCGTGCTGTCCGGTGCCGCCGGTTATATCGGCATGAACATCTCGGTGCGTGCCAACGTGCGCACTGCCCAGGCGGCGCGCCAAGGCTTGGCCGCGGCGCTCGGCGTCGCGTTCAAGGCGGGCGCAGTCACCGGCATGCTGGTGGTCGGGCTCGGCCTGCTCGGCGTCTCGGGCTATTACTGGTTCCTCCAGAGGAGCGGCGTGGATCAGCGCGGCCTGCTCGAGGCGCTGGTGGCGCTGTCCTTCGGCGCCTCGCTGATCTCGATCTTCGCCCGTCTCGGCGGCGGCATCTTCACCAAGGGTGCCGACGTCGGCGCCGACCTCGTCGGCAAGATCGAGGCCGGCATCCCCGAGGACGATCCGCGCAACGCGGCGGTGATCGCCGACAACGTGGGCGACAACGTCGGCGACTGCGCCGGCATGGCGGCCGACCTGTTCGAGACCTATGCCGTCACCATCGTCGCGACCATGCTGCTGGCGGCGATCTTCTTCACCGGCCAGGCCCAGTCGACCCTGATGCTGCTGCCGCTCCTGATCGGCGCCGTGTGCATCGTGGGCTCGATCATCGGCACGTTCTTCGTGCGGCTCGGCGCGAGCAACAACATCATGGGCGCGCTGTACAAGGGCTTGATCGTCTCGGCGCTGCTCTCGGCGGGTCTGATCGCCGGCGTGATCTGGAAATTCGTCGGCTTCGGCGCCGTGTTCACCGTCGGCGCCAAGTCGTTCACCGGCATGAGCCTGTTCTACGCCGCGGTCACCGGCCTCGGCGTCACCGGCCTGCTGGTCTGGATCACCGAGTACTACACCGGCACCGACCACCGGCCGGTCAGGAGCGTCGCCTCGGCGTCGACCACCGGCCACGCCACCAACATCATCCAGGGCCTTGCCGTGTCGATGGAGGCGACCGCCCTGCCGGTGCTCGTGATCTGCGGCGGCATCGTGCTGAGCTTCCTCGCCGCCGGCCTGTTCGGCATCGCGGTCGCCGTGACCACGATGCTGGCGCTCGCCGGCATGGTGGTGGCGCTCGACGCCTACGGTCCGGTCACCGACAACGCGGGCGGCATCGCCGAGATGGCCGACCTGCCCGCCGACGTGCGCAAGACCACCGATGCGCTGGATGCGGTCGGCAACACCACCAAGGCGGTGACCAAGGGCTATGCGATCGGCTCGGCCGGCCTCGCCGCGCTGGTGCTGTTCGCGGCCTATACCGAGGACCTGACCCACTACTTCCCGAACCTCCAGGTGCACTTCCGCCTGCAGGATCCGTTCGTGGTGGTCGGCCTGTTCATCGGCGGCATGCTGCCGTTCCTGTTCGGCTCGCTCGGCATGAAGGCGGTCGGCCGCGCGGCGGGCGCCGTCGTGATCGAGGTGCGTCGCCAGTTCCAGGAGATCAAGGGCATCATGGAGGGCACCGCCAAGCCGGAATACGGCCGCGCCGTGGACCTGCTGACCAAGGCCGCGATCAAGGAGATGATCATGCCCTCGCTGCTGCCGGTGCTGGCGCCGATCGTGCTGTATTACGTGGTCCTGCTGATCGCGGGCCAGGCGGCGGCGTTCACCGCGCTCGGCGCGATGCTGCTCGGCACCATCGTCACCGGCCTGTTCGTCGCGATCTCGATGACCTCGGGCGGCGGTGCGTGGGACAACGCCAAGAAGTTCATCGAGGACGGCCACTACGGCGGCAAGGGCTCCGACGCCCACAAGGCCGCGGTGACCGGCGATACCGTCGGCGATCCGTACAAGGATACTGCCGGTCCGGCCGTCAACCCGATGATCAAGATCATCAACATCGTCGCGCTTCTGCTGCTGGCGCTGATCGCCAAGGGCATGCACTGAGCGCAACCATCAAAACGAGAAAAGCCCCGGGGGTGACCCCGGGGCTTTTTTTACGCGCCATTGGCCGGAATTATTCGTCGGCCTTGGTCGGATTGTTCTCGAACCGGCCGATATTGCCGAGGAGCTGCTGCACGATGGTGAATTGGCGGCCGGGCGTGGGTGTGGTGCGATCGACCGGATCGATGGTCTCGCCGTTCTTCAGGTCGTACTTCTTGATGCTGGCGACCCGGTTGTCCTTGTTGAAGTGGATCGCGATCACGGTGCGCGAGAGATCTCGGGCTCGTGATAGGTCACGACCTTGGTCTTCTGGGTCACGTAGTAGATCGTGCTCTTGTCGAAGGTCGCGACCGAGGTGGGCGAGCCGATCAGCTCGATGACCTGGTCGCGGGTCTGCTGGCCCGGCTTGATCAGGGCGAGGGAGTCCTTGTCGACCGCGTTGCCGCGGATACTGACCTCGGCGGCGCAGCCCGCGAGCAGCCCGGCGACGACCGCGGCGGCGGCAATTCCGGCGCCCGCCCGGGCGCCCCTCGATCGCTTCGATGTCCGTATCATTGTGCTTCCCGGCTGGCCGCTGTGCTTGACGGCGGGACGGCGCGTGTCCATGTTGGGCGAACAATTGCACCGAGCCGTTTGCGCTGTCAACCAGAGCCCGAAACCCTCATGTTCCTTGCCAACCTGTTTCGCCGCCGCGACTACGCGGATGCCGCCTACGCGCTCTACGGCGCGGCGGTGGCACGCGCCCGGGAGCCCGTTTTCTACCGGGACTTCGGCGTGCCCGACACTCTGGAAGGCCGGTTTGAGATGATCAGTTGCCACGTGTTCCTGATCCTGCGCCGTCTCAAGGGCGAATCGCCTGGTCCGGACGAGGGCGGCCTGGCCCAGGCCGTGTTCGACCTGATGTTCGCCGACATGGACCGCAACCTGCGCGAGATGGGGGTGGGCGATCTCGGCGTTGGCCGCCGCGTCAAGGCCATGGCCCAGGCGCTCTACGGCCGCATCAGGGCCTACGAGGACGGCCTCGCGGGCGGCGAGGACGCGCTCGCCCAGGCGATCCAGCGCAACGTGTTCAACGATCCCGCCGGTGCCCCCGGCGTGGCCGCCCGCGCGCTCGCCCGCGACATGGCGGCTTCGGCGGCGGCGCTGGCGGCGCTGCCGTCCCCAGCGCTGGCCAAGGGCGAGGCGAGCTTCGCGCCGCTACCCGGCGCGGCCGTGGTCTCGTGAACGCCATGACCCCGCTGTCGGTCCCCGAATTCTCCCGCCCGTTCACGGTCGAGTCTCAGATGGGGGCGGGCGCCGAGGCCGAGACCTTCGCCATCGAGGCGACCGCCGGGGAGCGCGCCGCGCTCGCGCGCCGCTTCGATCTGCGGTCGCTCGACGCACTTGCCGCGACCGGGCACATCGAAGTGTTCGCGAAAGGGCGCCAGGCACGCCTGACCGCGACCCTCACCGCCGACGTGGTCCAGGCCTGCGTGGTGACGCTGGCACCGGTACCGGCCCATCTCGAGGTCACCTTCGTCGTCGACTACGACCGTGACGCGGCCGAGGCCGAGGGCGAGGTCGCGATCGATGCCGAAGGAGACGAGTCCCCGGATCCGCTGCCCGAGGCGGGCATGGACCTGGGCGAGGCCGTCGCCGAGCAGCTCGGCCTGGCCCTTGACCCTTATCCGCGGGCGCCCGGGGCCGCGCTCGGCCCGGAAGCGGGGGACCAGGCCGAATCGGGGCGGGAATTGCCGTTTTCCGTCCTGGGGCGCCTCAGGAACCGCTAGCCGGAAGCGACTTGCCGTATCCGGGGTTTTTGGGTAATAGATGGCCTCCTTTGCGCAGGGGGCGGTACGATCGCCCCCGTGAAGCCTGTTTACCGGCGCCGAACGAAAGACTTTCATCATGGCTGTTCCCAAGAAAAAGACTTCGAAATCAAGGCGCAATATGCGCCGTTCGCATCACGCGCTGAAGTCGACCGCGTATGTGGAGTGCTCCAACTGCGGGGAACTCAAGCGTCCCCACCACGTCTGCGGTGCCTGCGGCCACTATGACGGCAGGGAAGTGGTGGAGAGCGAAGGCGCGGTATAGAATACCGCCGGCCGCCACCTGCGGCCCTTTCTTCGATCTGGATACGGATAGAAGACGATGCGCTTGACGATAGCCCTTGACGGCATGGGGGGTGACGGTGCCCCCGACGTGGTGGTCAAGGGTGCCAACATGGCGCATCACCGCTATCCCGACGTGCATTTCCTGTTCTATGGCGACGAGGCCCGTCTCAAGCCGCTGATCGGCCGTTTCAAGAAGCTCGAGGCCGCCTCCACGATCCATCACACCGACGTGGCCGTCTCCGGCGAGGACAAGCCGTCACAGGCGCTACGCAAGGCGCGCGGCTCCTCGATGGGACTCGCCATCGAAGCGGTCAAGGACGGTCACGCCGAGGGCGTGGTTTCCGCGGGTAACACCGGCGCGCTCATGGCTATGGCCAAGATCGCGCTGCGCACCATTCCGGAAATCTCCGCGTCCGGCCATCGCCACCATGCTGCCCAACCTGCGCGCCGAAAGCGTCATGCTGGACCTCGGCGCCAATATCCAGTGCGACGCCCGCAACCTGGTGGAATTCGCCGTGATGGGCGAGGTGTTCGCCCGCACCGTGCTGGGCCTGACCAAGCCGACCATCGGCCTGCTCAACGTCGGCGAGGAAGACCTCAAGGGCCACGAATACGTGCGCCAGGCGGCGACCATGCTGCGCGAGCTCACCCTGCCGATCGAGTTCCGCGGCTTCGTCGAGGGCGACGCGGTCTGGGCCGGGGCGGTCGACGTGGTGGTGACCGACGGGTTCACCGGCAACGTCGCGCTCAAGACCGCGGAGGGCATGGCGCGCATGTACTCGGGCTTCATGCGCATGGCATTCAAGAGCTCGGTCATGTCGCGGCTGGGCTATCTGTTCGCCCGCAACGCGCTCGGCAAGGTGCGCGCCCGGCTCGATCCCCGGCGCTACAACGGCGCCATGCTGCTCGGCCTCAACGGCATCGTCATCAAGAGCCATGGCGGTACCGACGCGTTCGGCTTCGCCAACGCCATCGGCGTTGCGGTGGACATGGTCAGGGGCGGCTTCTCGGGACGCATCACCGACGAATTCCAGCGCCTCGGCGACTTCTCGGCACCGCTTCAGAAGGCGGCGGTATCCTGATGACCTTGCGTTCCGTGGTCGCCGGGTACGGCGCATATCTTCCAAAAAATATCATGACAAACAACGATCTGGCTAAGATCGTTGATACTTCGGATGAGTGGATCACGGCGCGCACCGGTATCCGCCAGCGCCATATCGCCGCCGACGGCGAGCTGACTTCGGATCTCGCCACCCATGCGGTCACCCAGGCGCTCGACCGCGCCGGCCTCGCCGGGGCGGACGTCGACCTGATCGTGATCGGCACCACCACCCCGGACGAGACCTTTCCCGCCGTGGCCACCAAGGTCCAGAGCCGGATCGGCGCCGACCGCGCCTTCGCCTTCGACGTCCAGGCGGCGTGCTCGGGCTTCATCTATGCGCTCGCCATGGCCGACAACTTCATCCGCCTGGGCCAGGCGCGCAATGCCGTGGTGGTGGGCGCGGAGACGTTCTCGCGCCTGCTCGACTGGCACGACCGCAGCACTTGCGTTCTGTTCGGCGACGGCGCCGGCGCCGTGGTGCTGAAGGCGGAGGAGGGTACCGGCACCAACCGCGACCGGGGCGTGCTGTCGACCCACCTTCACTCCGACGGACGCCAGCATGACCTGCTCTATGCCGATGGCGGCCCTTCGTTCAACCAGCACGCGGGCGTGGTCAGGATGCAGGGGCAGGAAGTATTCCGCCATGCCGTGGCACGCCTGTCGGCGGTGCTCCACGAGGCGCTCGCCGCCAACGGGCTGACGGCCGCCGACGTCGACTGGCTGGTGCCGCACCAGGCCAACAAGCGCATCCTCGATTCGACCGCCCGCAAGCTCGGCTTGCCGCCCGAAAAGATGGTCGTGACCGTGGACCGCCATGCCAATACCTCGGCGGCCTCGATTCCGCTGGCGCTGGCCGTCGCGGTGGATGACGGGCGCATCAAGCGGGGCGATCTGGTGCTGATGGAGGCCATGGGGGCGGGTTTCACCTGGGCCGCGGCGGCGCTGCGCTGGTAGCCTTCCAAGCGCTATCGGCCGAGATTCCGGCCTTACCTCAACAAATTCTTGCATCCCTTTGATCTTGACGGTTTTTTGGGCCGGCGTTACCCTGCGGGAAATTGGGAGGGGAACTGCTATGGCTGGCAATACGGTAACGCGCGCACAGCTCGGTGAGGCCGTCTATCAGGAAGTCGGCCTGTCGCGCAACGAATTGGGCGATCTGGTCGAAGCCGTCCTCAAGGAAATCAGCGATGCGCTGGTGCGCGGCGAGAGCGTCAAGATCTCGTCGTTCGGCAGCTTTTCGGTGCGCTCCAAGGGCGAGCGCATCGGCCGCAACCCCAAGACCGGCGAGGAGGTGCCGATCCTGCCGCGCAGGGTCCTGGTGTTCCGCGCCTCCCACGTGCTCAAGGGGCGCATCAACGATGCCATGGCCAATGACGGCGGCGCCGGTGCCGGCGCCGAGACGTCTCCGGCGGGCAACGCGACATCTCCGATCGGGCCGGGGAGCCGCTTCTAAATGCCCGAGTTCCTGCAGTCGGACCTGGCCTCGGGAGAGGCCGGGCGGCGTGGCGGCAAGTCAGCGGCAGCATTCCGCACCATCAGCGAGGTCGCGCGCGAGCTCGACGTCCCCCAGCACGTGCTGCGTTTCTGGGAATCCAAGTTCACCCAGGTCAAGCCGCTCAAGCGCGGCGGCGGGCGACGCTATTACCGGCCCGAGGACATCGAGCTTCTGCGCTCGATCCGCAGCCTGCTCTACCGCGACGGCTATACCATCAAGGGCGTGCAGAAGCTCCTGCGCGAGGGCCAGGTCGCGCGCGATGGTGCGGGGATCGTACCCGCCGCCAATGGCAATGGCATCGTCGCGTCCGCGCCACCGGCGGCGGCAAAGCCCGCGCCGGTCGCCGTCCAGGGCGCGGCGAAGCCGGCGCTCACGCCCACCCAGCGGCGCGAGATAGAGGCCGTGATCAGCGAGCTCACGGCCCTCAAGAAGCTGCTCCAGGGCTGATCCGGCGGCGGTTCGCCGCACGCCCGGTTTTCCCCCCGAATTCGGTCCCCGAGTTTCGTTGCGCGACCGGTGCTCGCGGGCTACAGTGCGCGCCGCTCGGGCCCGCCGTGGCCCGGGACATCTTGCCGGAGCGTAGCGCAGCCTGGTAGCGCACTTGACTGGGGGTCAAGGGGTCGTGGGTTCAAATCCCGCCGCTCCGACCATTGAACGACGAGGGGCCGACGGATTTCTCCGCCGGCCCCTCGTTTCGTTCGGACGTTTCCTCGATTCCAGCTTTACTTCTTTTTCTTCTTTTTGCTTTTCTTTTTCATCCGCTCGACGTTCAGGCCCTCCTTGCGCAGGAGCTCGGTCATGAAGCCGACCGCCGCGGGCGAGGCCTGGGACAGGGACTTCACGGTGGCGGTCAGCTCGTCGCTGCTCACGGTCGAGAAATCCTTCGACAGCTTCTCGCCGCGGGCGAGCAGGTCCTTGTCGGTCGCGGCCTTGGCGAACGCCGCCCGGTAGGTGGCGACGACCGGTGCCGTGGCCTTGGGCGGCAACGCGATCCAGACCGTGACCGAGCTGATGTTGCGCCAGAAGTCGAACGCCTGCCGGCCTACCGCATCGCCGATCTTGCCTTCCATGGTCTTTCTGAAGATGGGCGTCTTGGCGACCTCGGGGAGGTGCGCGGGGACGGTGCCACCGTTGGACCCGGATTGGTAGATGATCGCGAACCGCTTCTTGTCGAGCAGTTCCCGGTCGACCAGGAAGGTGGTGGCGAACGAGGTCATCTCGACCTCGCCGCGCTTGAGCGCGAGGATTAGGTCGGGCAGACCGTGATAGCCCGGCACCCATTTGGCGTTCCAGCCGAGGTAGCCGATCCCCCAGGCGGTCATCTGCATGCCGCTCTGCGGGTAGCCGGCGACCGAGCCCATGGTGACCGGCTTGGCGCTCTTGTCCGTGAGCCGCGCGAGCGCGTCGGTGCGCACGATCATGATGGTGCCGCCGATGTCCACCCCGCCGACCATGTGGAAGGTGGTGGGATCGTAGTGGGACTGCGGGATGCGATAGTTGAGCGGGCTGATCTGCGAGTTCGAGCCCCCGGCCAGTGACAGCCCGTTAGGCGTGGCCTGCTGGGTAAAGTAGTTCATGGCGGTGATGCCATGGGCGCCCGGCTTGTTCTGGACCACGATTTCCGGTTTGCCGGGTAGATAGCGGCCCAGGGACGCGGCCATCAGGCGGGTCGAGAAATCGGTGGTGCCGCCGGTCGTGGTGCCGAGGATGATGTTGACGGTCTTGCCCTTGAAGGATGGGCCCTCGGCGGCCGTCGCGGACGCCGCCCCGAACAGCAGGGCCGTGGCCGCGAGGGCAGCAAGACGGATTGACGCGGTATGCGTGAAAGGTTTCATCGGTGGCCTCCCGCCTGTCGATCTGCAACACGTCTTGTGCCCCGACGTGTTTGTTCAATTATTGCAATCAATTTTGATTTTTGTAAAGGAACCCTGACGGCGGCCCGGGATCGGCTGCGGCGGCTTCTCCATGCGCCACCCGCGATAGCTGCTATATTGCCGCGCAAGGCCCGGGCCAAGGCGAAACCGGGTATCCAACGGGGAGGTGCAGGTGATTGATCTCGCGATCGTGGGCCTGGGCGGCTGGGGCCGCCGTCTGGTGGAATCGGTTCAGGGCGTGAGCGACAAGGTGCGCTTTACCCATGCCGTCGTCACCCGGCCGGAGCGCTCAGAGGATTTTGCCGCGAAGCATGGCTTGACCCTGCGTACCGATCTCGCGGCGGTGCTCAAGGACGACGGCTTCGACGGCTTGGTTTCGGCCGGGCCGGCGCCGCTCCATGCCGCCCATTCCCTGGCCGCGCTCCAGGCCGGCAAGCCGGTGCTCGCGGTCAAGCCGATGGCGCTCAACCTCAAGGACGCGCGCGCTCTTGCCGATGCCGCGGCCAGATCAGGTGTCGCGCTGTGCATGGGCTACAACCGCTGCTTCTTTCCCAATGTCGCCGAGTTGCGCAAGCACCTCAAGGAGGGCAAGCTGGGACGACTGCTGCACACCGAGGGCGATTTCTGCGTGCACCGCTACGGCGGTGTAAAGCGCGGCAGCTGGAAGGCGGACCCGGGCAACGTCGCCGCCGGCAGTCTGGCCGATCATATGCTGTACCTGACCGTCGAGACCCTCGGCCGGGTCGAAGAAGTCCACGCGATCGGCCTCAACCAGGTCTCGGACAACGATCTCGCCGATACCTCGGCGGTGCTGCTGCGTTGCAAGGACAACACCAGCGCGCTCCTGACCGCGATCGGCATGACGCCCGACTACTATCGCTTCACCGTGTTCGGCACCGACGGCTGGGCCGAGGTCCGCGGCGCGCGCGAATTCACGTTCCAGCCCAGGGACGGCAAGCGCGAGGACAGGACGTTTCCGGCGATGGACACCGAAAGGGTCGAGGTCGAGGCCTTCGCCGACGCCATCACCGGCAAAGGCGCCGTGCCGTTTCCGGTGGCGGCCGAGGACGCGGTCCACGGCGTCGCCGTGCTCGAGGCGATGGCGCGCTCGGCCCGAAATGACGGGAATGCGGTCGCCATCGGCGGCTGACGGGACATCTCAAGCAGCAGGGAGAACGCCGTGACCGGCCATCGTATCGACGTGCATCATCATTTCTATCCGCCCGACCTCAAGGACGTGCTGGGGGGCGGGCCGACCAAGACCTGGACGCCCCAGTCCTCGCTCGACGAGATGGACCGCAATGAAGTCGCGAGCGTCGCGCTCTCCGCGTCCTCGATCCCGCCCGACTGGTGGCGGCACGACGACGCCTGGCTGCGCCGCACCGTGCGCCGCTTTAACGAATACGGGGCGGAGATGGTGAAGGACAAGCCGGGACGGTTCGGGCTGTTCGCGTTCCTGTCCATGCGCGACGTCGCGGGCAGCCTCGCCGAGATCGAGCACGCTTTCGACGTGCTCCACGCCGACGGCGTCGGCATCGCCACCAACTTCGGCGACAAGTGGCCGGGCGATCCCGAGTTCGCGCCGATCTTCGACGAGCTCGACCGGCGCAAGGCGCTGGTCTATGTCCATCCCACGGCACCATGGTGCTGCGAGGGCCTGCTCGGCATCAACTCGTCCATGATCGAATATCCGCAGGATACCTGCCGCGCCATCCTGAGCCTTCTGTTCAGCGGCACCTTCGTGCGCTGCCGCAACATCCGCTTCGTGTTCTGTCACGCCGGCGGCGTGCTGCCGGTGCTCACCGGGCGCATCGAATGGGGCACGTCGCGCATGGCCGATTTCGCCACGGTGGCGCCCGACGGCTACCGCGCCGAGGTCGAGCGGCTCCATTTCGACACCGCGACGGCCGCCAATCCCATTGCGCTCGGTGCGCTCCGTGCCGTGGTGCCGGTCACGCAGATCATGCTCGGCAGCGATTTCCCTTACGGTCGCCTAGCCGCCAACATCGAGGGGCTGCACGGGTGCGGTCTCTCCGATGCGGAGCTTTCCGCGATCGAGGGCGACAACGCGGCACGGCTCGTGCCGCGGTTCCGTCACGCGCGGAGCTGAAATGCCGGTGTGCCGGCGCGTGCATTGGTCACAGCCGGGTTGCGCTGCGCGCCGTTATCCTTAGAATATCAGGGTTCCCCAAACGCGCCATTCCACCGCCCCGGTATCCCCGGGGCGAGGCCTTTTAACATTTATCCAAACAGATCATCGGGAGCAGGAACTGACTTCGCGCTTCTCCGTGGCTTCGCCGGCCTTACTGATCCTCTGTTGCCTGTTTATGTCCGCTGTCGGCTTCCGGGCTGCCGCCGACCAGGTCCGCCTCACCAACGGCGATACCATCCACGGCAAGGACATCACCCTGTCCCAGGGCGTCCTCAAGATGAAATCTCCGGCACTGGGCGATATTTCGATTCCCAAGGAAAAGATCGTCCAGATCACGACCGAGGGCCGGGTCTGGGTCATCTTCACCGACAAGCGCAAGGCGCATGCCGTGATGCTACAGGCGGGCAAGGGCTACATGACCCTGGACCTCGGGGCGGGCGCCGCGATCAAGCCGTTTACGGTGGAGGAGATCGACACCATCGCTTCCGGCAAGCTCGACCCGGAGGAGGTGGCGAAGCTCTGGAAGACTACCGGCGGGATCAACGTCGGGGCGACCAAAACCACGGGCAATACCAAGACCACCGTGTTGCATGCGGATGGACAGATCACCGCGAAGCGGGGCACCACGCGCTACACCGGGCGCGGCGAGATCAACTATCGCGCGGAAGTCGGAGGGGACGAGACCAACAACGCGCTGCTGCAGCTCAAGCACGACCATTTCTTCACCAAGACATGGTTCTTCTATACCAATGGCGACGTACAGCACGATTCGGAGAAATCGCTCAGGCTCCGCACCAGCGTCGGCACCGGGACGGGCTATCAGATCTACGAAACCGACCGCACCGACCTCTCGATCGAAGGCGGTCTGTCCTATGTCAACGAGGACTACACGGTAGGGTCGGACCATTCCTATCCGGCTTTGCGATGGTCGACCAATTTCCGCTACGACCCCTGGCTGCAGAAGGTCCGGCTGTTTCACTACGACGAAATCTTCAGCGCCCTGGCCGGACACAACGGCGTGCTCGTGCGCACGCGCACGGGCCTGCGCTATTTCGTGACCCAGGGCCTGAACGCGACCGCCCAGATGAATTACGACTGGGACAGCCACCCTGCGCCGGGGCAGCTCGAGAGCGACGTCACCTATCTCGTGACCCTCGGCTACGCCTGGTAGACGGGAATAGTGCTCTAGCCCCGGATTTCGATCATTTCGCCGTCGGGGCCGGCGAACACCGCGCGGCGCGTCGTATCGGGCTCGCCCGGCCGGCGTGCCGAAAGGGGGCGCATCGCCTGGAGCTGTTTCACGCCGCGTCCGGCGAGATGGGCAAGCGCCGCGTCCATGTCCTCGGCTTCGAGGGCGAAATGCATCCCCGACATCGGCTCGCCCTGCTTCTGGGTGAGCTCAAGCACCGTCGTCCCGAGCCGCAGGTAGGAAATGCCGCCGCCGGGACGTTCGTGGCGCGAGAACTCCTCGAAGCCGAAGTTGTCGCGGTAGAACGCCACCGAGCGGCCGAGGTCGGAGCAATGGACGGCGACGTGATCGATGAACTTGAACATGAATGCATCCCCGGGGTTGCGACGCCAGTCGCGGATATCCTGCCCGCGCGACGTCAGTCGCGAATGTCCTGCAGAAACCAGTCGGTCGGGATCTCGCGGCCGAGCTTCTGCTCGACGCATTTGCGGTAGACCAGCCTGGCCGACCGCCGAGAACTGGAGCCCCTGGTTGCCGACATTGCGGTAGAACGTGACCTGGTCGGGGTTGGTGCGGCCCGGCGCCTTGCCGGTGACGAGGTCGGCGAAGTCGGGATAGGTCGCCGCCCTTGCCGCGGTCCTTGAAGTCGGGATCGTCGCCGCCGAAGCCCGGCTGCGGGTTCTTCTCCGGGATGCGCTTCATCTCCTCGACCGTGCCGCCGATGTAGGCGGCGGGCGACAGGCCGCGCTCGGCCTGGAAGCGCTCGCTCATGCTTCATCTGCAGACCGGCGGTGCCCTGGCGGATCACCACGTCGAACTTGTCGCCCGAGGCGTCCGGCATTTCGCGGCGGCCGAGGTTGGTGACGTGCATGCCGGGCTCGATCCAGTCGGCGTCGTAGACCGGCTTCATGGCGTCGGTGCAGGATGAGAGGATGTCGCTGCCCCTGACCGCCTCGTGGGGGTTGTCGACCGCGATCACCTCGATGTTGAGGCGCTTCGACATCTCCTCGGCGAACGCCTCGCGATGCTCGGGGGTGGGGCTGTAGACCCTGCACTGGCGGATGTCGCGCACGCGACTTGAAGGCTTCGAGGAAGGTGCGCGCCATGCCGCCCGAGCCGAGCATGCCGACCACGTGGCTGTCCTTGCGGGCGAGGTACTTGACGCCGATGCCGGCGCCGCCGCCGACGCGCATGTGCTGCAGCACGCCGTCGTTGATGAAGGCGAGCGGCTCGGCGTTCTCGGTCGAGATCAGCAGGATCACGCCGCAATAGGTGCCGGGCTCGCGGCAGTATTTCTCCTCGGTCCAGTTGCCGTTGTCGTCCTTCGGCCAATGGATGATGTCGGACTTCATGCGGATCGCGAAATAGCCGTCGTTGGCGCCTTCCATGGTGCCCCAGCGGAAATAGCCGTCGTCGCGCTGGCAGGGAAAGTACATGTCGATACGCGGGCGGTGGATGGCGCCGCCGGTCGGGATCTTCTTGAAGGCCTCTTCCTGGGCCTCGATCACATCGTCCATGGTGAGGACTTCGGAGACGATGTCGTTATTGATGATCAGCATATTCAAGCTCTCCCTGTGATGACGGAATTTGGCGTTGTTCTAGCGGCTGGCGCCGCCGGGGGCCATGTCGGCGGGCTGCCCCGTTTCGGCCTGGATTATCGGGCGTTTCGGGCCGTCACGAAAGCCCTTACACGCGCCGCCATGGCGCTTTGCCGCGGGTTCTTCCCGAACTAGACTGTGCGCCCCCAGCGCGTCCGCGCGATGCGCCGTCCGTTCCCAGGAGAGTCCCGTTGTTTCAGTTCCCGGTTGCCGCCTCGCCGCGACCTGACCCGTCCGGTGCCGCGCGATGACGGCGCGGACGTCACCCGGCAGCATCTGGCGCACCGCCCCGGTGCGCGGCGCCGCGTGGATGACCGGCGCGGCGACCTCGTTCGTGATCATGTCCTGGGCGATCCGGGCGCTCGCGCCGATCGGCGCGTCGGAGATCGTGTTCTTCCGCAGCCTGTTGGGGCTTGCTCTGATCCTGCCGACCACCGGCGTGCCGCTGTCCTACGTCGTCAGGCCACGCTGGCCCAGGTTCTACCTGCTGCGCGGCGTGCTCAGCTACCTCGCCATGGTGTGCTGGTTCTATCCGTTGCAAAAGCTGGTGCTGGCGGACGCCGTGGCGCTCCAGTTCACGCTGCCGCTGTTCACCATCCTGTTCGCGATCGTCGTGTTCCGGGAGCCGGTCGGCGCGCGCCGATGGACCGCGACCGTGGTCGGCTTTTCGGGCGCCATGCTGATCATCAGGCCCGGCTTCGCCCAGGTCGATTCGGCCATGATTCTGGTGCTGGTGTCGGCGGCGCTCTATGCCTCGGCCAACATGGTGGTGAAGAAGCTGTCGGGCATCGAGCGGCCGGGCGTGGTGGTGTTCTACCTGCACGCGGTGACCCTGCCGCTCGCGCTCATGGGTGCCATTCCCTACTGGATCTGGCCGGGCTGGTCGGACCTGCCGTGGATCGCCGTGCTCGCGGTTGCGGGAAGCTCCGCCCACTATTGCTTCACGCGCTCGATGCGGGCCTCCGAAGTCTCCATCGTCATGCCGTTCGACTACCTGCGCCTGCCGCTGATCGCGCTGATTGGTTACTTCGCCTACGGCCAGACGCCGCTGGTATGGACCTGGATGGGTGCGGCGGTGATCTGTGGGGCGAGCTTCTACATCCTCAAGCGCGAGGCGCAGATCGCCCATGCGCGCGACCATGCGGCCGCCGCCGGGACAGAGAACGGAGATGGAGAAGGGGAGCGCGCCGGCTCCGTGAAGGTCAGGAGTCCGAGCCGGCGATCTCGCGCCCGCGTCCAGTCAGCTTGCACACCAGCCAGTCGGGCTTGACCGGGTTGATGAACCACGGCTCGGCCCAGCCCTGCTCGATACAGCTGCGGATGGTGCGGGCCGAGATGCGCTTGCCGTGCTTGTCGAACAGCGGCAGCTTGCCGCCGGCCTGGTCGAGTCCGCGTGCGAGCCAGTCGCGCTGCGCCGCGGTCGGACGTGCGCCCGTCGATTCCGGCTCGCGCCGGAGATTGCTGTTCGCTGCTTCCATGCCGCAACCAAGCTCGCGCCCGGTCCTCCCGTGGGCTGGACTGTACGGCAGTAGTGTAGGACAGGATGGCCGGCCTGTCATCCGTTGCCCGCCATTGGGTTAAGATCGTCCCCCAGGATTGGCAAGGAGACGGACTGCCATGAGCGCCATGCTGCTTTACATCACCGCTTCCAATGAAGAGGAAGCCGCCCGTATCGGCCGGACCCTGGTGGAAGAGCGGCTGTGCGCCTGCGCCAACGTGATCGCGCCGGTGCGCTCGTTCTATCGCTGGCAGGGCGAGCTGCAGGACGACCGCGAGGCGGTGGTGATCGCCAAGACGACCGAGGACAAGGTGCATGGCGGTCACCGAGCGCGTCTGCGAGTTGCACAGCTACGCACTGCCATGCGTGGTGGCGCTGCCGCTCACGGGCGGCAACCCGGCCTTTCTGGAGTGGATCGACAAGGAAACGGTAAGGGGCCGCTGACCGGCGGTCCCGTGGGAATTCGCGGGAAGCAGCTAGCGCGGCTTGCGCCCGGTCCGGCGGCGCGGCTGGCGTGGCGCGGTTGAGCCGGTCGCGCACCTGGGCGCGATACTCCGGGTCCCACACCACCCGTTCGAGGTCGATGCCCTCGTCGGGGCTGCGCCGCTTAGCGCCGGCCTTGGCCTTGGCAGTCGTTCTGGTCATGTCCTGCGTCCTGTCTTCCCGGGCGCGCGGCGGGCGGTGCTTCATGACCGCCCCCGGTGCGCGGGAAGATCTCCGGTTGCCGCAATCATCCCCATAGAATTAGGGGGCTTTTGCGGCACAACAAAGGCAGAAATAAGGTTAAAGTTTGAAAAAGCAATAGCTTGGATTATTAAATTTAATCCATGAGGTGAGCATACTTCTGGGAAACGTCCGGAGGTTGAGTACCGCGCCGGGCCCTATAGCCGGGCATCTTTTGGCTTGAACCCGCGGGCGCAGCCCGGCACCGCCGGGCCCCGGGTATGAGGGGGAGCGCACGCTCCGCAATTTTTTCAGGCGCGCCGTAAGATTCCACTTGTTCTTGTTTCGTTCTTATTGTATAAGGGTCGGGGTCGTATTCATTCGCCGACCACCGGATGCTAGCACCGGGCCGTCGGCCAAGGGTCCGGCAGGCCGGTGCGCCTCCGTTGGGGTTATCGGCATCGGAGAGTGCGCGGGCGCTTCCCAGCCGGAGGGCTGCGACGTTTCTGCCTCCTCAGGTGCACCTCGGTAAACCGCGTAGCGTCGCAGCAAGGCGGGAGGAAGGCTTAAAAGATGTGGGCGGACTAAACGCTGAAATCCGAACGGGACACCCCGCGGCAGCTCCCCGTACCACCCCTTACCTCCCAGGGATTCCAGGCGCCAAGGTGGTGTTTCAGCGCCGACGCCCGCGCATGTCCGAGCAAGGACATGCGACTTTCCCCCGTGCCCGTTCCCCAACGCGAAGGATGCTCCCCTTTGATTGAAGGCTCGGAGCTAGGCCCCGGCCGCGGCGGCCAGCGCCTGGTCGAGGTCGGCGATCAGGTCCTCGATGTCCTCGATTCCCGGCCGAGATGCGCACCACGTCGTCGCCGGCGCCGGCCGCCGCGCGCGCCGCCTCGTCGAGCTGGCGGTGGGTGGTGGAGGCCGGATGGATGATGAGCGAGCGGGTGTCGCCGATGTTGGCGAGGTGCGAGAACAAATGGCACGATTCCACCAGCCGCCGCCCG
Source organism: uncultured Alphaproteobacteria bacterium (assembly GCA_963732875.1). Taxonomy (GTDB): domain Bacteria; phylum Pseudomonadota; class Alphaproteobacteria; order SMXQ01; family SMXQ01; genus WHSO01. The sequence continues at coordinate 329,085 of CAVTBD010000002.1, forward strand.
GCCGCGTAGCCGCCCTTGAGGCCGAAGGTGAATACCGCGCCGGCGCCCGCCGGCAGGTACTTGTGGGCGCGCTCGTAGCTTGGGCTCGAGGGCAGGGCGGCGCAAGACACCCAGGCGACGTCGTCGCGCGCTTCCAGCCAGGAGGCGAGCGTCGTGGCGTTGCGCGACTGGCGCTCCATGCGCAGCGTCAGGGTCTCGCAGCCGGTCAGCGTCAGGAACGCGGTCATCGGCGCCATCGCCGGGCCGAAGTCGCGCAGGCCCACGGCATGGCCGTAGACGGTGTAGGCGAGCCTGCCGAACTTCTCGGCGAACACGGTGCCGTGGTAGGCGGGCGACGGCGCGGTCAGGGCCGGATAGCGGGCATCCCAGGCGAAATTGCCGGAATCGACCACGGCGCCGCCGATGGCGTTGCCGTGGCCGGCGATGAACTTGGTGGTGGAATAGACCGCGATGTCGGCACCCCATTCGAACGGGCGCAGCAGCGCCGGGGTCGCGAGCGTGTTGTCGACGATCAGCGGGATGCGCGCGTCGTGGGCGATCTTCGCCAGCGCGGCGATGTCGACCACCAGTCCGCCCGGGTTCGACAGACTCTCGGTGAAGAGCGCCCGGGTGCGCTCGCCGATCGCCGCGCGCACCGCCGCGCCGTCGTCGGGATCGACGAAGGTGACCGACCAGCCGAGCCGCTTGAACGACTGGCCGAACTGGGTGATCGAGCCGCCGTAAAGATAGCGCGAGGCGACGAAATGATCGCCCGCCTCCATGAGCGGCAGGAAGGCGAGGAACTGCGCCGCGTGGCCCGACGCGCACGCAGTCGTGCCGACCCCGCCGTCCAGCGCCGCGAGCTTGCCTTCGAGCGCCGCCACGGTCGGGTTGGTGATGCGCGAGTAGATCTGGCCGAACTCGTCGAGGTTGAACAGCCGCGCCGCGTGGTCGGTGTCCTCGAATACGTAGGAGGCGGTCTGGTAGACCGGCGTGATGCGGGCGCCCGTCGCCGGGTCGGGCGCGGTGCCGCCGTGGACGGCGCGGGTGGCGAGGCCGCGCAGGGCGGGGACGGGCTTGTCGTCGGGACGGTCGGTCATGGTGATCCTCTCCGGTGCCCGCCCCGTTTACCGGAAGCGGCGGCGATGCGCCATGGGGAAGGCGGGAAAGCGGGTAGCCCGGGCCTTGATAGGTAATATTTTACCGTGTCTGTAAGTTTCAGGAAAACAACCGGAATTCCCGTTGACAGGGTATTTTTCGATGGCATACTCCGCGCCCTGTCGAGACGGGCAGGGCGTGCGCCGTGTTTGCGCGCCGGCCCCAGAGGGAATGGAACGATGAAGACCTATCAAGCGACGCCCAAGGACATCGAGAAGAAGTGGATTCTGATCGACGCCGACGGGCTGGTGCTGGGCCGGCTCGCGGCGATCGTCGCCGATCGCCTGCGCGGCAAGCACAAGACGACCTTCACGCCGCACATGGATTGCGGCGACAACGTCGTCGTCATCAACGCCGAGAAGGTGCACCTCACCGGCAAGAAGATGACCGACAAGTTCTACTATCGCCACACCGGCTATCCGGGCGGCATCAAGGAGACCACCCCGCGGAAGCTGCTGGGCGGCGAGCACCCGGAGCGGGTGATCACGCTCGCGGTCGAGCGCATGGTCCCGCGCGGCCCGCTCGGCCGTCAGCAGATGAGGAACCTTCGCGTCTATGCCGGCACCGCTCATCCCCACGAGGCCCAGAGCCCGCAGGCCCTCGACGTGGCCGGGATGAACCGGAAGAACAAGAGGAGCAAGTAAATGTCCGATCAGGACCAGGTCATCAGCGACCTCGCCGACCTCGGCGCCGCCACCGGCGTCGCGCCCCGGCCCGAGGCCGCGCCCCTGCCGGAGCCGCAGATCGGCGCCGACGGGCGCTCCTATGCCACCGGCAAGCGCAAGGACGCGGTCGCCCGCGTGTGGGTCAAGCCGGGCTCCGGCAAGATCACCATCAACGGCCGCAAGCTCGAGGTCTACTTCGCGCGTCCGGTGCTGCGCATGCTGATCAACCAGCCGTTCTCGGTCGCCAATCGCGTCAACCAGTACGACGTGGACTGCACGGTCGCCGGCGGCGGGCTCTCGGGCCAGGCCGGCGCGGTGCGTCACGGCATCTCCAAGGCGCTGACGCTCTACGAGCCGGCGCTGCGCAAGCCGCTCAAGCAGGTCGGCTTCCTCACCCGCGATTCGCGCGTGGTCGAGCGCAAGAAGTACGGCCGCCACAAGGCGCGACGCAGCCACCAGTTCTCCAAGCGCTAATCCCGCGAGGGATCACGCCGTCACGAAGGGCGTCCCCGAGGGGGCGCCCTTCTTGTTTTGGGCCGTATCGGCCCTTATTGTGAGCCGCGGCCGGTTGAGCCGGACCGCGGCGGAGACCGAAGAGACGACCATGACCACGAGCAGCAACGCCATTCCCGTCGGCATCCTGGGCGCGTCCGGTTACACCGGCGCCGAGCTGGTCCGCCTGCTGGCGCGCCATCCCGGCGTCGACATCCGCGCCGTGACCGCGGACCGCAAGGCGGGGCAGGAGATGGCGCAGGTGTTCCCGCATCTCGGCGGCGTCGCGCTGCCCAAGCTCGGCACCATCGACGACACCGATTTCGACCAGCTCGACACGGTGTTCATGGGGCTGCCCCACGGCACCACGCAGGAAGTGGTCGCGGCCCTGCCGAAGCACCTCAAGGTGATCGACCTGTCGGCCGACTTCCGGCTGCGCGCGCTCGAGGCTTACGAGGAGTGGTACGGTCATGCCCACCGCGCGCCGGAGCATCAGAAGCACGCCGTCTACGGTCTGACCGAGCATGCGCGCGACGCGATCCGCAAGGCGCGCCTCGTCGCCTGTCCCGGCTGCTATCCGACCGCCAGCATGATGCCGCTGATCCCGCTGTTGAAGGCCGGTCTGATCGAGACCGGCGACATCATCATCGACGCCAAGTCGGGCGTGTCGGGCGCGGGCCGGGCGGAGAAGGAGGCCAACCTGTTCGCCGAGGTGTCGGAGGGCATCCACGCCTACGGCATCGCCGGTCACCGCCACGCGCCCGAGATCGAGCAGATGCTGTCCGACGTCGCCGGCAAGCCGATCATGGTTGCCTTCACGCCGCACCTCGTGCCGATGAACCGGGGCATCCTCGCGACCATCTACGTGAAGCTCAACGGCGCCACGCCCGACGACCTGCGCGCGGCGCTGGAGAAGGCTTACGCCGGGGAACGCTTCGTTCGGGTCGTGCCCAGGGGCGTGACGCCGGCGACGCGCCACGTGCGCGGCTCCAATCACTGCCTGATCGGGGTGTTCCCGGACCGGCTGCCGGGCCGGGCGATCCTGGTCTCGGTGATCGACAACCTGGTCAAGGGCGCGTCCGGCCAGGCGGTGCAGAACTTCAACCTGGTGGCGGGGCTCGACGAGGCCACCGCACTCGAACAAGAACCCCTGTTCCCGTAAGAGAGGATCATGCCCGTTATCCGCAGCTTCAACGGCAAGACGCCGAAAATCCACGACAGCGCCTTCATCGCCGACAACGCCGTCATCATCGGCGACGTCGAGATCGGGGCGGAGGCCAACATCTGGTACGGGGTGGTGCTGCGCGGCGACGTCAACTACATCCGTATCGGCGCGCGCACCAACGTGCAGGACGGCACGGTGATTCACGTCGATGCCGAGGGCGAGCACTGGCACGGCGTGCCGACCATCGTCGGCGCCGGCGTCACCATCGGCCACAAGGCACTGCTGCACGCCTGCACGGTGGAGGATGACGCTTTCGTCGGCATGGGCTCGATCATGCTCGATGGCTCATCGATCGAGACCGGCGGCATGCTGGCGGCGGGCGCCACGCTCACGCCCAAGAAGCGCATCCCGAAGGGCCAGCTGTGGGCCGGCGCGCCCGCCAAGATGATGCGCGAGCTCAAGCAGGAGGAGATCGACTACTTCAAGATCTCCGCCGACCACTACGTCTGGCTCGCGAGCCAGTACAAGTGATCGAAGCCGTCGCGGGGCGTTGAGCCGCGAAACTAGCCCCGTGGCTGAAAAACCAGCGCGACGATCAGTCCCGGCTTGTGGTCGGCGAGCGCGACCTTGATGCCGTGAATCTCCGCCACGGCGGAGACCAGCGAGAGGCCGAGGCCGCTGCCGGGCGTCGAGCGGCTTTGCTCGAGGCGGAAGAAGCGCTGGAACACCTTGTCGCGCATCTCGGCAGGTATGCCGGGGCCGGTATCGCGAACCTCGGCAACCGGGCCGTTTCCCCCGTCTTTAAGTACCAGTTCGATGCGCGTGCCCGCCGGGGCATGGCGCATCGCATTCTCGACCAGGTTGGCGAACATCTGGGTCAGCAGCTCGCGGTCGCCCTGAACATGGATGTCCGGTCCTATGGTCGTCACGAGAGATTGCCCCCGGTCCTCGGCGACCGCTTCGTAGGCCTCGGCGATGGACCGGAGGATTCCCGACAGGTCGACATCCGCGAACGCGGCCTTGCGCGTGCCTGCTTCGATCTGCGCGATGCGCAGCAGCGCCGAAAAGGTAGCGAGGATCGCATCGGTGTCGGCAAGGGCCTGTTCCATGGCCGCGCGGTAGTCCTCGGCGCTCTGGGCGTTCACGCGCGCATCTTCCAGCCGCTGGCGCAGGCGACTGAGCGGCGTCCTCAGATCGTGGGCGATGTCGCTGGAGACCTGGCGCAGGCTTTCCATGAGCGTCTGGACGCGGTCGAGCATGTCATTGAGGTTGAGGGCGAGGCGGTCGAGCTCGTCCCCGGTCCCGCGCGTTGGAATGCGGTCGGCGAGCCTGCCGGCGACGATCGCCTGGCTGGTCCGGTTGATCGCGTCGATGCGGTGCAGGAAGCCGAAGCTGAGGACGGCGCCGCCGAGCGCCCCGAGCAGTACCGTGACGCCGAACGCCCATCCGAACGCCTGGATGATCGCTTCCTCCAGCTCGACGATGCGGTAGGTGTCGGCGCCCACCAGCAGGAATGCACCGTCGGGCAAAGTGGTCCCGAGGGCCATCAGATGGTGCTCGCTGTCATCGGGATCAGCGTCGAAGTCCGGGCTCCGGGCTGGCGGCACGGGCAGTTCCTGCCAGCCGTCGCGCGGGAGGGGGACAGCCAAGTCGCCGGCGACCTTGCGTCCGCGGGCATCGAGCAGCAGGTAATAGATGGATGGTGTGGTTCCGGCGGCGAGTCGCTGGTTGATGTCCTCGGCCATGTGCGAGAGGCCACCGGTTTCGCCGAGCAATGCCGCGACTTCCGCCTGGACGTTGGTGGCGAGCTGCTGGCGCAAGGCATTGCCGGTGATCCAATAGATCACGCCGAACAGCACCAGCACGGACAGTCCGAACAGGCCGGCATAGAGCAGCGCCAGCCGGAACCCGGTGGTACGCAGGAGCCTAGCCGGATGCACGGATGCAGTATCCCGATCCGCGAATCGTCTGGATCAGTTCGGTGTCGAAGCCCCGGTCGACCTTGCTGCGCAGGCGGCTGATATGGGTTTCGACGATGCTGGTCTGCGGATCGAAGTGGAAATCCCAGACGTTCTCCAGCAGCATGGTCCTGGTCACCACGCGATCCGCATGGCGCAGCAGGTATTCGAGCAGCTTGAATTCCTGGGGCTGCAGGTCGATCCGCTTGCCGGCCCGGATCACCGTCCGTTTCAGCAGGTCCATCTCGAGATCGGCGACACGCAGCATAGTCGCGACCTCAGCCATCGGCGGGCGGCGGGCGAGGGCGTTGACGCGCGCCAGCAGCTCGGTGAAGGCGAACGGCTTGACGAGATAGTCGTCACCGCCGGCTTCGAGGCCCTCCACGCGGTCGTCGATGCCGCCCAGCGTCGTCAGGAACAGGATCGGGGTCTTCACGCCGGCACCGCGTAAGGTCTTGACGAGCGCGAGACCGTCAAGCCCCGGCAGCATGCGATCGACGATCATCACGTCGTAGGGCTCGCCCGCCGCGAGGAACAGGCCTTCACGCCCATCGGGGGCGTGATCCGGCGTGTGGCCGTGCTTCCTGAGACCGTTCACGATATAGGCGGCGGTCTCCGGATCGTCCTCGATCACGAGGATTTTCATGACGGGCGATTCTCGCGGTCAGGTGGATGACGTCCCGCGAATCATCTCCATGATGGGGCGATCAGAAATTGATCGTGCTCCGCACTCCGGCGACGAAGGCATTGCGAAGCCGGGCACTGGAATTGTCGGGATCCGGGATATTGCCGCCCGGGTGCACGATGTATTGCAGATCGGGCTGCACCATCCACCAGGGGGCAACCTGCGCCGAATAGCTGAGTTCGAAAACCAATTCTGCGCTACGAATGGGATAGAGGGGGTCGCTGCCCCGGGCATCGCGGTCGGCGGCCGCCGCGTTTCGGCTGATTTCGGCATAGGCAACGCCAAGCGTCAGCACATCGCCGCGCCGGCCCGGAAACAGGCCCTTCACGGCGGTTCCGCCATCGGCGTAGAACGAAACCAGGTTTCGGTCGGCAGGAGCAAAGCCGCCACGCAGGAACAGGCTCACGCTGGAATCCTGTGCGCGCCAGACCATCTGGTCCGCGACCCCGTAGAAGCCCCAGTCGCCACTGTGTTGAAGCGGTTCGGCAGTCGAATCGACACCCAAGGATACGAGGGCGCCGCTGCCGTCGGTACCGTAATGCTGGTCGGCAAACCGGGCGGTCTGATACCACGCGCCGATCTTGTAGGTGCCGGCCAGCCCGGGCGCCTGCTTTCCCTGGTTAAGTCCGTATTGCAACTCGCCCATCCAGAGCGATCCGCCGGACAAGCTGAACGTGGTGCCGTATTTGTTGCACTTTTGCGGCGCCTTGTCGCAGTCGCGACCGGCGGGGTCACCCGCAAAAACCCCAGCGCGCGCGGCAAAGTCGTGCGGCAATGTCTTTTCGACATGTATGCCGGGCGTCGCGAGCGGATAGGCCGGGCCGCCGTTGGTCATATCGGCGGCCATGAGTCCGGCCCAGCCGAATGTTCCATTGAGAAGTCCACCGGCGGAATCGCTGGCGCCGAAATCGCCATCGGCCACGAGCTGGCCGATGCGAACGGTCAGCCCGTCCGTGAAGTCCTGCTCGAACCACATCGTATAGAGCCGCACGGTCGGCGCGGCGTCTATGTTGCTGGGATCGGCGATGCTTCCGACATTCTCCGCGACGTTTTTGCCGCTGTCGCGGATCTGGAACACCGTGGCGTGAACCCGGGAGCCTGTCCAGCCGGCGGCCTTCGAGAGATCGGCATCGATCGAGAATTCCAGTTGGCCTTCGTAGCTCGCTTTCTGCCGCACGCCGCCCGAGAGTACCGCGAAGGTCTCATCGACATCGTTTATGGCGATATCGACGCCGTGTTTCTGCAGGTCGTCGCGCGCGCCTCCCCAGGTGCCGGTCAACTTGTCTCGTTCCCATATCGATGACGGGTTCGGGATTTTGTCCTCGGCTCGCGCGGGTGGGGTGGAGAGGGCAGCGGTTGCGAGGAAAACCAGCATCCCGGCATTGATCCGGCGGGTGTTGTCACCGGTGAATGACGCGAACGGCAGGGGAACTCTAGCCAAGGTATGAAATCCGTATGGTGGTGCCGGCAGGAGGAATCAGGTGAAAACGCGTGACGAAAAAAGCCCTGCGCCCGATGGACTTGGGAATCCGGCGTGGAATGACTGCTATATCATGGTGCGCGAGGGTATTTCCGTCAGGTTTGATCACGATCACATCGACATGACCGTCGAAGATTCCGTTCGTGCTCGATATGGGGAATGCAGCGTCACCCTCGACCACGAGTTCCTGGTCATCCTGGTATGCGTGGGCATCGACGATGGAAATGGACGAGGTGCCCCGCGCATCGATCTTCACGACGCCGCGCTCATCGAGGGTAGGCTGCAGCGCGCCGCAGGCGGTGAGCAGCACGGTGGCAACAAGAACTGCGCATCGTTTCGTCATGGCTCGGACCCTCGGAATGGGACGGCAGGCTAATGGGCGTGGTTATCCAGAACCACCTCACCGAACCGTTCCCCGGCCGTCGTGCTGCCGGGCGTGAGTATCGTGACCGTATGGCCGGCGAGCGGCGAGCGGCGAGTCAGCCGCCGACGTATCGACCGCAAAGGCGGATATGCCGCACAGCGCGAGCAGGGGGATGATGCATAACACGCCCGTCATTCGGTCCTGCCGACCGTGTTGGCCACCGGATGCCGCCCCGGACGCTGGGGAATCAGGAAGATGCAGGCGATGATGAAGGCGCCTATGACGGTCGTCGCAAGCGGACGGCTCAAGTCGAGCCCGCCGTGGTTGAGCGGCTTGTCGAGAAAATCACCGACGGTGGCGCCGAGCGGCCGGGTCAGAATGAACGCGGCCCAGAACAGGAATACCCGGGAAACCTGTGTCCAGTAGTAGGCGGCGGCGAGGACGGCGAGGCCCGCACCGAATACGAGCGCGCTGCCACCGTATCCAATGCCCGCGGAATCGGCCAGCCAGTCGCCCAGCGCCGTGCCGAGGGTCTGGGACAGGGTAATGGCCGCCCAGTAGAACGCTTCCACCTTGGGTTTGCTGACGGTTTCCACCGAGATCGAGCCGAGCGACCAGCGCCACAGGCCGAGGACCGCGAGGAGGCTCACCAGCAGGATCGACGTTCCACCGGTATAGCCGATGCCGAGCGAACGGTCGGCGAAGTCGGCCATGGTGGTGCCGGCCGTGGTCGAGGCGACGATCGTTGCCCAATAGAGGACGGGGTGGAATTTTTTTGCCACCGTCTGCATGACGACCAGCACCACCAGGAGGGAAAGGAACAGGGCGGTGCCGGCGAGATAGCCCCAGTTCCAGGTCATTGAGACGGTATCGCCGCCGGTTTCGCCGAGCGTCGTGGCGGCGATCTTGATGATCCAGAAGCCGAGCGTGACGGCCGGAATTTTCGTAATGACGTGGTCTTCGGTGATTTGCGACATGTGCGCTCTCGTTTTACGAAGCTGACAGCATAGCAGCAATGGAAGGCCCCGACCTCATGGGCCGGGGCCTTATATGGAAAATCCTAATCCTCGCCGTGCTCGTCGCCGTCGCCAGTCGCCACCCTGACGACCGCCCCGCTGGCGGCATCGACGATGACCTTGTGAACGGCGTTGCCCTTCGCCACTTCGATCTTGAACCGGGCCTTGCGGCGGTCACCGTCGAAGCGTGCCTCGACGGTCTTGCCGCCGATATGTTGCTCGGCGGCGGCAATCGCTGCGGCGAGGGTAGTCGGCGATGCCGCGAGCCCGGTGGCATCGTCCCTGTCATCACCATCGAACAGGCGGCCCAAAAGCCCCTCGCTGTCGGTGTCCATGACCTTGCCGGTTTCAGGATCAACGACCACTTCCGTGACCTGGTCGCTGGATACGGTCTTGACCTCGTAGCGGTAAGCACCGTTGTCTTTTTCGACGTCGATCCTGATGGCACGCCCACCGGTCTGCCGTTCGGCGGTGGCGATGGCCTCGGGCGCGGATATCCTGGCGGCCCGCACCGTCGCGATCTCATGGTTGTCCTTGCCGGTGTCGGCGACAGCCGCGCCCGCAACACCTGCCGTGACGGCGGCGATCACCAGGGCCGGCAAAATCCTGAAATGAGACATGAACAATTCTCCTGCAGTAACTCGCTCGTCCGCGCGATGCGGACAACGGCAGAAACTTTTAGAAGATCGATGGTTGGGAGGACGTTGGCCCAACTATACAGTTTTGTAACTTTCAGGCGCGGGGTTCCGAACCACATGAACCTCGGCCGCTAGCTCAGGAACTCCGTCACCAGTTCGGCCACCGCGTCCGGCACCTCCAGGTGCACGGCGTGGCCGGCGCCCTTGACGATCGCGAGCGGCTTCGCGTTCGGGATCTTCTCGGCGTAGGTCTCGGCGATCGCGCGCGGCACCATGTGGTCGGCCTCGCCGGTGATCACGAGCGTCGGGCACTTGATGCGCCCGAGCCGGTTGACCAGCGGCCGGCTATAGAAGTAGGGCGGCTTGAAGCCGATGAACGAGGAGAACCGAAGCATCTGGTAGCGCCGCACCTCGTCGTCGATGTCGCCGCGCCCGTCCGGGAACAGCTCGAGGGCGAGATGGTGCTCGGCGTCACGGAACAGCATGTGCCGCAGGTCGGCATAGTCAATGCCGCGCGCCGGCTGGGCCATCATGAACACGTCGCCGATATGGGCGCCCGGCACGAACAGGCCGGCGGCACCGATCAGGGTGAGGGAGGCGACGCGGTCCGGATGGCGCACGGCGAACTCGGCGGCGATCCAGCCGCCGACGCAATGACCGACCAGATCGAAACGCTCGAGCCCGAGCGCGTCGAACGCTTCGAGATAGTGGAACACCGCATCCTCGACCGTGTCGAGGTCGGGATACTCGGCGCTGTCGCCGCAGCCGGGATGGGCCGGCGCGACCAGGCGCCGTTTCGCGGCCAGGGCGTCATGGAAAGGGAAGGGCGCGGCCTTGACCCCGTGCAGGTCGGCGAAGCCGTGGAGATAGACCAGCGGCGCGCCCTTGCCCGCCTCGAACACGCCCAGCTTGCGGCCGGAAACGTCGATGGTGCGTGCGCTCACTGGGCGGCTCCCGCTTCGGCCATTTCCCGCTCCATGTGCGGGAAGCGCTTGGCGAACAGCCGGCCCGAGTAGTCGCGCAGGCGCGGCGCGACGTGCTCGGCGAAGCGGTCCATGGAGGCGCGGGCGACGTGGTCGGGCATGTTGCCGAGATGGAACTGGATCAGGAGGTTGCCGACGTCGGTCTTCTCGACCAGCTCTTCGAGGCGGCGCGCCACGGTCTCGGGGCCGCCGACGATGATCGAGTTCATGCCTTCGAGCTCTTCCCAGTTCTCCGCGTCGCCGAGCAGCTTGCGCCCGGGTTTCGAGGTCTCGAGGTACTGGCGCCAGGCGCGGGTCGGGATGTAGGGCACGCCCGGGCCAAAGGTGAGCTGGCGGCCCTCGGTGCGGAGATGGCCCTTGAGGCAGTTCTTGAGGAAGTACCACACGCCTTCCTCGCATTCGGCGCGCGCCGTCTCGTCGGATTCGCCGACGAACACGGAGAGCAGGATTCCCATGCGGAAGGGGTGGTACTTGCGGCCGTGCTTCTCCAGCACCTCGGTGAACTGGTCCTTGGCGCGGCCCGTGGCCGAGCCGTGGCTGCGCGACGACAGGAAGTAGCAGTAGCCGCGCTTGGCGCATTCGATCAGCGTGCCCGGGCTGCGTGAGCCCGGTACCCATATCGGCGGGTGCGGCTTCTGCAGGGGCTTCGGCCACGGGTTGACGTAGCGCAGCGGGAACATGCGGCCTTCGTGCGTGAACGGGCCGTCCTCGGTCCAGGCGCGCACGATCAGGTCGAGGGATTCCCAGAACATCTCGCGCGACTTGGCGGAGGGGACGTCGTAGTTGAACGTCTCGGGCCCGCCGCCCGGCGCGAAGCCGGCGATCAGGCGCCCGTCCGACATCATGTCGAGCATGGCGTATTCCTCGGCCACGCGCATGGGGTTGAGGTGCAGCGGCAGGAGGTTGCCGAGCACCACGATGCGACCCTTCTTCGTCACCTGGGTCAGCGCCGCCGCGATCAGGTTGGGCGATGCGCCGAGGCCGTAGATGTTCTGGTGGTGCTCGTTGAGCACAAAGCCGTCGAAGCCGAGGGTATCGGCGTGGGCAAGCTGGTCGATGTATTCCTGATAGAGACCGCGCGACTTCTCCGCGTCCCACAGGCTGTTGGGAACCGTGACCCAGCCCGAATCGTATTTCTCGTCGAAATCCTTCGGCAGGTGCGGGTAGGCGAGGAAATGCCAGCAGAACAGCTGGGCCGGTGTCATGGGCGCTCCCCTGATTTTCTTACGATTATTAGGGTCTTGCATATCATCCGGCCCGAACGCGGGCAAGGGCACACGCCATTGTCGTTAACCTGCCTTTACCAATTTTCTGAATTAAACTAATAGTGTTGGAGGGATAACCGTCGACCGGGAGGCCCTGCGACGCAGATGCCAGTTACCGTGGCGGCATGCGGCGCGGGAACGGTGACGAACCCGGGGGATGTTTCATGATCGGTTGCGGGCGGCCCTGGTGGCACCGTCCATGGCCGGCGGAGGAAGCTTGATGACCCAGCGCGTGACCAACTCGGGCCGTCTCGTCAGGATCGTGGCGGCCCTGGCCTGCGCCGCATTGCTGGCGGGCTGCGCGTCGACGCCGGACTGGGCTAATCCGGTGGAATGGTACAAGAGCGCGAAGAGCGCGGTCACTGGCGACGACAGCGCGACCGAGAAGGCCCGCGAGGAAGCCAAGGCCAAGGAAAAGAACAGCCCGGGCGCCGACAAGAAGTATCCGAACCTGGCGAGCGTACCGGATCGTCCCAAGGACATTTCCGCGAATGACGGCACCAAGGTCGAGCAGGGCCTGGTCGCCGACCGCACGGAGGCCCGCCATGCCGCGCTTGGCCCGGGCGACAACGCCATGGCGCCCATGGGCGGGGACACCGGTTCGTCGGCGTCGAGCAGCCCGTCGAGCGCGCCGGAGCCGGTCATCGCATCGCCGCCACCGCCACCGAGCCGGGCGAGTGCCGCCCGGGTCGAGGCACCGCCCGTAACCCCGCCAGCACCTTACGCGCCCTCCGCCTCGGCCAGCCCGCCAAGGGCGTCTCAGTCCCAGCCCGAGCCGCAACCCATGGCCCAGGCCCCTGCGGGCGGCGGCACGCCGGCCAGCGAACAGATGGCCTCTCTCGAGCCGGCCGCGCCCGTGATCCCGCCATCATCCGATTCGTCGGACGGTGTGCGTCAGGCGTTCGAAGAGGCATTGAGCCAGCAGTCCGCTCCCATGGTCGGCAATGCGACCGCCGGGGTGCGGGACGTGCATGCGAGCGCGGTGCCCATGGAGACACGCCACAACACCATGCCGGTGCCGCCGGAATTGGGCAGCGGCATCACGCTGCGGGCGCCAGAGAGTGCCCAGACCGCGTCGATCGATTCGACCTTCGGCACGGTCGGAGCAGGCGCCTCGGAGGTCGGCGCCGTGTTCTTCGGCAATGGATCATCTAAACTCTCAGGTCAATCTATTACTGAGTTGAAAAATATAGCTAATCTGTACAAACAGAAGGGTGGAAAGGTGCGCGTCGTCGGCCATGCCTCGAGCCGCACCCGCAACACCGATCCCCTGCGCCACCAGCTCGCCAATTTCCGCGTCTCGCTGGCCCGTGCCAACGCCGTGGCGCGCCAGCTCACGCGGTTGGGTGTGCCCGCTGACAAGATCGCCGTGACGGCGGTGGCCGACAACGAGCCGGTCTATTACGAATTCATGCCGAAGGGCGAGGCCGGCAACCGGCGCGCCGAAATTTTCCTCGATTATTAGGTACTTCGGCGCTAAACCATCGCCGCCACGCCGGCCCCGCAATCGGGCGGCAGGGTGCGGCGCGAGACCCAGGCCATGGAACAGGAATTTCACAGGATCAGGCGGCTGCCGCCTTACGTTTTCGCCGAAGTGAACGCGATGAAGGCGCGCGCGCGCGCGGCCGGCGAGGACATCATCGACCTCGGCATGGGCAACCCCGATCAGGCCACGCCCCGCCACGTGGTCGAGAAGCTGATGGAAGTGGTCCAGGACGGCCGCACCCACCGCTATTCCAACTCGCGCGGCATCCCGGGCCTGCGGCGGGCGCACGCGGCCTACTACAAGCGCCGCTTCAACGTCGATATCGACCCGGAATCCGAGAACATCGTCACGCTCGGCTCCAAGGAGGGGCTCGCCAACCTCGCCCAGGCGATCACCACGCCGGGCGACGTGATCCTGGTGCCGAACCCGAGCTATCCGATCCACCCCTATGGTTTCATCATCGCCGGCGCCAACGTGCGCCACGTGCCGATCGGGCCCGAATTCGACTTCCTCGAGGGGCTGCAACGCGCGGTGCGCCATTCGGTGCCGCCGCCGACCGCGCTGATCCTCAACTTCCCGGCTAACCCGACGGCCATGGTGGTGGACCTCGAGTTCTATCGCAAGGTGGTCGAGTTCTGCCGCGAGCACGGCATCTGGGTCTTGTCGGACCTAGCCTATGCCGAGATCTATTTCGACGGCAACCCGCCGCCCTCGATCCTTCAGGTGCCGGGCGCCAAGGACGTGGCGGTCGAGTTCACCTCCATGAGCAAGACCTATTCCATGGCGGGCTGGCGCATCGGCTTCGCGGCCGGCAACAAGCGCCTGATCCATGCGCTTGCGCGCATCAAATCGTATCTCGACTACGGCGCCTTCACGCCGATCCAGGCGGCCTCGGTGGCGGCGCTCAACGGGCCGCAGGAATGCGTCGCGGAAGTCCGCAACCTCTATCGCGAGCGCCGCGACGTGCTGGTGAAGGGGCTGGCCGACGCCGGCTGGACCGTCCCGTCGCCGCCCGCGACCATGTTCGCCTGGGCGCCGATCCCCGAGCCGTTCCGCGAGCTCGGCTCGCTCGAGTTCTCCAAGCTGCTGCTGCGCGAGGCCAAGGTCGCGGTCTCGCCCGGCATCGGCTTCGGCGAATACGGCGACGGCCACGTGCGCATCGCGCTGGTCGAAAACCGCCAGCGCATCCGCCAGGCAGTGCGCAACATCAAGCATTTCTTCCGCCATGGCACGGCGGAGACCAGTGGCAAGCGGGCGGCCGTTTCCTGATGTCCCAGCCTTTGAACATCGCGATCGCCGGGCTCGGTACGGTCGGCGCGGCGACGGCGGGGCTTCTGCGCGCGCAGGCATCCCTGCTGGAGCTGCGTGCCGGGCGGCCGATCCGCCTTGTCGCGGTCTCGGCGCGTGACCGTTCGCGCGACCGCGGCGTCGATCTTTCCGGCGTCGAGTGGGTCGATGACGCGGCGGCGCTCGCCGCGCGGCCCGGCATCGACGTGGTGGTGGAGCTGATCGGCGGCTCGGAAGGCGTGGCGAAGGATCTCGTCTCGGCCGCGCTCGCGGCCGGACGTCCCGTGGTCACCGCCAACAAGGCGCTGCTTGCCCATCACGGCACCGGACTCGCGCGGCTCGCCGAATCCAAGGGTGCCTCGCTCCATTTCGAGGCGGCGGTCGCGGGCGGCATCCCGATCGTCAAGGCGTTGAGGGAAGGGCTTGCCGCCAACGGCATCGAGCGCGTCTACGGCATTCTCAACGGCACCTGCAACTACATCCTGACCACCATGCGGGCGACCGGACGCGATTTCAATTCGGTGCTGCGCGAGGCGCAGAAGCTCGGCTACGCCGAGGCCGATCCCTCGTTCGACGTGGACGGGATCGATACGGCCCACAAGCTCGCCATCCTGACGTCGCTCGCGTTCGGCACCGAGGTCGATTTCGCCGCGGTCCATACCGAGGGCATCCGGCGCGTGACCGCCGACGACATCCGCTTCGCCGACGAGCTCGGCTACCGCGTCAAGCTGCTCGGCATCGCCCGGCGCACCGGGGACGGCATCGAGCAGCGCGTGCATCCCTGCCTGGTGCCGGAATCGGCGCCCATCGCCCATGTGCCCGGCGCCTTCAACGCGGTGGTGGCCGACGGCGATTTCGTCGGCACCACGGTCTACGAGGGCCGGGGCGCCGGCGGCGGACCGACCGCGTCAGCGGTGGTGGCCGATCTCGTGGACATCGCCCGCGGCGCGCGGGTGCCAACCTTCGCCATCGCCGCCGACCGGCTCGCCAGGGCAAAATCTTCGCCGATACGGAACCATCGCGGGGCCTATTACATTTGTCTGACAGTGCGCGATGTGCCCGGCGTGATGGCCGACGTCACGGCGACTTTCCGGGACGAGCAGATTTCGCTCGATTCCATGCTCCAGCGCGGCCGAGCCCCCGGCGAGCCGGTGCCGGTGGTGCTCGAGACCCACGAGTGCGAGGAGGCCGCCATGGCGCGGGCGCTCAAGAAGATCGCCGGTTTCGACAGCATGCTCAAGCCGCCGCGCATGATCCGTATCGAAGCCTTTTAACGAGCCCGTCAAAATACCCCTATAATGCTGTCCTCCGGGCCCCCGCGCGGCCTGTCTGGTCCAGCCCATTGAATTTCACAGGGAGTCACGAATGTCCGAAATCATGGATCGCAACCTCGCGCTCGAAGCGGTGCGCGTGACCGAGGCGGCTGCGCTGTCCGCCTCGCGCCTGATGGGCCGCGGTGACGAGAAAGCGGCGGACCAGGCCGCGGTGGATGCCATGCGCAACGCCCTCAACAGTCTCGAGATCGAAGGCACGGTGGTGATCGGCGAGGGCGAGCGCGACGAGGCGCCCATGCTCTACATCGGCGAAAAGGTCGGCTACGGTGGTCCCAAGATCGACATCGCGCTGGACCCCCTGGAAGGCACCACGATCACGGCCAAGGGCGGCAACAACGCGCTCGCCGTGATCGCCATGGCCGAGGAGGGTGGCTTCCTCAACGCGCCCGACGTCTACATGGACAAGATCGCGGTCGGCAAGGACGTCGGTACCGGCGTGGTCGATCTCGACGAAGCGCCGGCCAAGAACCTGAAGGAGCTTTCCAAGGCGCTCAAGAAGGACATCTCCGACATCCTGGTCTGCATCCTCGACCGGCCGCGTCACGAGGAGCTGATCACGCAGGTGCGCGCCGCCGGCGCCCGCATCATGCTGATCTCCGACGGCGACGTGTCTGGCGTGATCGCGACCTCGAAAGCGTCCTCGGGCGTTGACATGTACGTCGGTGCCGGCGGTGCGCCGGAAGGCGTGCTGGCGGCTGCCGCGCTGCGCTGCATCGGCGGCTTCATGCAGGGACGCCTGCTGTTCCGCAACGAGGACGAACGCAAGCGCGCCGCCAAATGGGGCGTCAACGACCTCAACCGCAAGTACGAGCTCGGCGACCTCGCCTCGGGCAACGTGATGTTCGCCGCGACCGGCGTCACCGACGGGGCCATGCTCGACG
Organism: uncultured Alphaproteobacteria bacterium; assembly: GCA_963732875.1. Taxonomy (GTDB): domain Bacteria; phylum Pseudomonadota; class Alphaproteobacteria; order SMXQ01; family SMXQ01; genus WHSO01. Next base: position 345,921 of record CAVTBD010000002.1, read on the forward strand.
GCGTGCGGCGCTTCGCCCACGGCGCGCGTACCCATTCCATCATCATGCGCTCGAAGACCGGCACCGTGCGCCGCATCGAGACCGAGCACAACTTCGACATCAAGTCCGGCTTCGGCCCCATGGACAGGTGAGCATGGCGGCGGCGGGGGAGAGCCTCGGCACGGGTGCACGCCACGACGCGCTCAACGTCGCGCGCTCATTCTCCGGCCTCGCCTGGCGGCCGCGCCTCGCCGATTCCCGGGTCGCCCTCATGCTGGCCCAGCGCTTCGAGTTGCCCGAGGTGGTGGCGCGCGCCATGGCCGGGCGTGGCATCGGGCCGGACGAGGCCGAGGCCTTCCTCAACCCGTCGCTGCGCACCCAGCTGCCGGACCCGGGCCATCTTCTCGACATGGACAAGGCCGCCGCGCGCATCGCCGACGCGGTCGTGGCGGATGAGCGCATCGCCGTGTTCGGCGACTACGACGTCGACGGCGCCACCTCTTCGGCGCTGCTGACGCGCTTCTTCCGGGCGCTGGGCACTGAGATCGAGGTCTATATCCCCGACCGCATCAAGGAGGGCTACGGCCCCAACGGTCCCGCCATGAAGGCGCTGGCCGGGCGCGGCGCGCGCGTGGTGATCACGGTCGATTGCGGCATCTCGGCGTTCGACGCGCTGGAGGAAGCACGTGGCGCCGGTCTCGAGGTGGTGGTGATTGACCATCACGTGGCCGAGGAGCGCCTGCCGGCGGCGCGCGCCATCATCAATCCCAACCGCCTCGACGAGACCAGCCCGCACCGCCAGCTCGCCGCCGTCGGCGTCACCTTCCTGCTGGTGGTGGCGGTCAACCGGGCGCTGCGCGCTCGCGGCTTTTTCGGCGCGGCGCGACCCGAGCCCGATCTCCTGCAGTGGCTCGATATCGTGGCGTTGGGGACCGTGTGCGACCAGGTGCGCCTCACCGGGGTCAACCGGGCGCTGGTTGCCCAGGGGCTCAGGGTCATGGCGGCGCGCGGCAACATCGGCCTCAATGCGCTTGGCGACGTGGCGCGCCTCGACCAGAAGCCCGAGGCCTGGCATCTTGGTTTCCTCCTGGGCCCGCGCATCAACGCCGGCGGCAGGGTGGGGCGGCCCGATCTCGGCAGTCGCCTGCTGGCCACCGACGACCCGGAGGAGGCCGCCCGGCTCGCGCGCGAGCTCGACGCCTTCAACGCCGAACGCCGCGAGATCGAGGCCCAGGTGCTGGAGCAGGCGCTGGCGCGTGCCGAGGAGCTCGGCGGCGCCGAACGGCCCATGCTATTCATCGCCGGCGAGAACTGGCACCCGGGCGTGATCGGCATCGTCGCCTCGCGCGTGATCGAGCGCTTCCATCGCCCGGTCTGTGTCGCCGGACTGGATGGCGAGGTGGCCAAGGGCTCGGGCCGCTCGGTGCCGGGTATCGACCTCGGCGCCGCGGTGATCGCCGCGCGCCAGGCGGGGCTCCTGATCAACGGCGGCGGCCACGCCATGGCGGCGGGCTTCACCGTCGCGCGCGGACGTCTTGAGGAACTCTCGGCCTTCCTGGAGGCGCGCATCGCCCGCCAGCAGGCCGAGGTCGGCGAGGAGGTCGGGCGCACGCTCTACCTCGACGGCGCGGTCGCACCGCGCGCGGCGACGCCCGAGATGCTGGAGCGCCTCGCCGCGCTCGCGCCGTTCGGCCAGGGCAATTCCGAGCCGCGCTTCGTGCTGCCCGCGGTGCGTATCGGCAAGGCCGACGTGGTCGGCGAGGACCATGTGCGCCTGTTCGTCTCGGGCGGTGACGGCGGCCGGCTCAAGGCGATCGCCTTCCGCACTGCCGGCAAGCCGCTGGGCAAGGCGCTGCTGGAATTGGGCGGCATGCCGCTCCATCTCGCCGGCAAGCTGCGCGCCGACACCTGGATGGGCCGCAACGAGGTGCAGTTGCTGGTGGACGACGCCGCCCCGGCGGCGTGAACGCAGTCCCGCGTGGCCAAGGTGGCGGCGGGCCGCCCGGAATCGGCTTGATTTCACCCCCGTTCCCCTCTAAACGAGGCGGCCAGAGCGGCGTCCCTCCGGGACGCGCGCCCGCCGGCCGACCCCATCGTCTAGAGGCCTAGGACACCACCCTTTCAAGGTGGTAACACGGGTTCGAATCCCGTTGGGGTCGCCACGCTCTCAAGAACCAAATAAAATTCACGATTTCAATGGCTTACGGGCGAGCCAGAAACGTGCTTCCCCACACGTTTACCCCACACGTTTTGGGGTGCTCCTTATATTCGGCTAAGGAAGTCTCCGCGCTCTTCCATGCCACGAACGGGCTTCGTACGTATTTTCCGTCCCTTACGTCTCCGCGCCGCCTCTCGCATTCTTGAACAAATGCTCGCCGTCGAGCGTTGGGGCCGCCCCATGATCTGAAGCCCAACCTAGAAGACTCAATGGAAAAGGTTCTGAAGGCTCTTTTCCACTTTTAGGGGGGGGGGGCCATGGAAACACCACAGATAGGAGAGGGCCATGGAAACACCCCAGAGAATGAGGGAGGAAGTGGAGCGACTACTATGTCTTGCCAGATCAGAAACTGATCGCGAGATCAAAACGCTTTATGCAACGCGCGCGTACCGCTTAGCGCAACTCGCAGAAGCAACAGAGCGTGCAGAAGCAACAGAGCACGGGGTGAATCAGGCCGAAAGCTTGCCGACAATGCGGGCCTTTAACGAGGGAGCGTGAATTGAGTCCCCTGCCAAATGCCCCCTACGTTTTTGGATGCTCCTTCAAACTGGAAAACCCACTGCGGGCAAGAATTGGTTGATTCAGGCACAGTGGGTGATGTCGACGAGTGGGGGCTGGCGTATTGTGGCGTGAAAGCGCACCGATAATGGCTACGCCAATCTCACACCGAGATTAGTTTCCCATACGTTTTTGGGTGTTTTAGAAGAGGCTGGACGACCTCGGCTGATGGGGATAGCTTTTGGATTATGTCGGAACAAACAGGGAACATAGAAGTCCTTGGTCCCCGCTATGCTGTCCGCCTTGGCGACCTCCGCGAATGGCATGTGCTGGGCGTTCGGTGCTTCCGGTGCGGGCATACGCTCGGGCACATCGCGTCCGAGCTTGGCGTTGCTACCAAGGAGGAGGCAGCGAACCACATGGCTCCGGTGATCGAGGCGTTCACGCGGCAGGCTAACGCGGTCGTGGAGAAGCACGGCGTGGGAGCCGAAGACGTCTACCAATGGGCACGTGAGAACGCTCCCGGCGAGCTACAGAAGGCCATGAGCCGCCTTGGTACCATGCGCCAGACAGGGGGCTTCAACGACCTTGCACAGCGGTACGTGCAGAACCTCGACACGATCAACCCCGCCGCCATCCTCAATGCCGACTTTGGTCCGGGGGTGACCGTGAAACGTGAAGCCGGAGGGAAGCTGATCGTCCACACCGATCGTGGTGATTCCTACCCCTGGCAGTCGGCCATTAAAGCCGGGATCATCAAGTTGAGCAGAAGCCGGTAGCCGGTGACCCGCGAGCTACAGAGAGCATCGAAAGATTGGGAGCGGCACTCGGCAGCACAACGCAAGCTCAACGAGCGTGATCGTGACCAGCCTGAGCCGGGTTACTATCGTATGTCGTGGCGGTGGCCTGAGGCGTGGGGAGAGCCGGTCGATAGGTGGCCCTCATGGTCGCCTTGGGGGATGCCAAGTGAGACCTTGGTGTTCGCCAACAGGGAGCGAGTGAAGCGACTGACGATTCCCGTTCACGGATACGACTACAACTAGAGACAAGTGCGGCCTTGTGAGGGCTGATGTGAGAGAGAGGTCTGGTCTACTTGGCGGTAGATCGGGCCTCTCTGTTTTTTAGTATGCTGGGCAGAACGACTTGTATGCAGCATCTCTCGGGTTCCTTAAGCTACGGCAAGGCTGTGAGACTAATGGGACCAGAGAGGGCAGGATGACATCGTCACAAAACGTAACTGCAATCACGCGCTGGAATGTTGGGCGGATAGCGGAACGTATCGTCGCCAACGAGTTGGAATATCGCGACTTCCGCGTCAGCGACTTGAACCGGGACGGTGTTTCAGCCAACGCCGATTTATTGGCAGTAGGCCGTGACAAAGTCTGGCAAATTCAGGTTAAGGGCGCGACGAACAAACCATCAGACAAAAAATGGTGGTGGCAGTATGGTCACTGCACCGAGGAGATCATCAGAAAGCAGGGGCCGATGTTCAACCGCAAAGCAAGCTTCTACAAATCGGCAATAGTGGTGCTAGTGGCGGTGCGCAAACCAACGGAGCACAAGTGTATTGTGCTACCTGTTGATGCTGCTGAACGTGCTGCTCAGCTCAATATGGATGGATTTTTTAGGAGACCCACGCGCAAGGGTTTACCTCACAAGCCCGGTAAATTGTGGTCGTACCTTGAACCCGCGCCACGAGAACACAAGCTCGCTGCCGATATCCAACGGCAGCGTTCTGATGAACGTAAGATACTCGCTCAATACGTTGATAGTTGGAACATCCTCGATTAGCCAGGTACACAACCACAGTCTAGATTTGAGAGGGGCCGACCTAGTGTTCGCGCCGAGTAATACATTGAGCGCCTTGGTGATCCCTAGGGATAATTAAGCTTCTTAATGGCACTCGCCTTGACCGTCAGCGCGTTACCACCGCTGTACAAGCCAAAGGTAATGGTCTGCTTCACATGCCCCACAATGTCGGCCACGATACCTTCTGGTGCTCCAGCGTTCTCAAGTAGGGTCACTACAGTCCGCCGTAGGGAATGAAAATCCTTCTCCGGTCCATGTCCTTGATCTTTCTTGAGGCGTCCGAAGCGCTTCCCTATGGCGTTGCTGCGGTCTCCGTATTTGTTCGGCGTTAGGCCGTGCAGTATGTAGTCGTCTTCGACCTCATTAGCCTCCCGTATGAGCCGCTTCATCAGGGGAATCAGCTTGGTGTGAATAGGAACCTCGCGTTGACCAGCGTTGGTCTTGGCCTTCTGAATCGTGAAGGCCTTCGCTTTCAAAGCTACGTCTGTGACTTTCAAGGCGCAAAGTTCCTCGATCCTCGCCCCTGTGTACATTCCAAGCTGAATCAGGTCAGCAAGCTTGCCGTCGCCCTTGGCCTTCGCGGCATGGAGGAGTGCGGAGACTTCCCTGGCCGTATAGGGACGCTTCGTCGGCCCAGCAGCGGCCCGTCCACCGTTGGTGATTAGCGCGCGCGATATATCCACTGCAAAGGGCTGTAAGTCCTCTGATGCGGCGTCTTTGTCTTGCAGATAGCGCCAGTAGCCCCGGCAGGTGGAGAGCAGGCGGTTCACCGTGGCTCGCGCAAGCTTCTCTTCCGAGATGTGCGAGAGCAGCCAGCGCCGCACCTCACGTGCGTTGACGTCGCGGAGTAGGGGGAAGCGTTTCGCAAGTCGGACGAGATCACCGCGCTTGAGGTCTATGGTCTTCTGCTCGTTATGGCCTTGGAGCGCTGCAAGATACTCTTCGGCGTGCTCGTTAGTCCGCACCGTCTGGCCTGTCGCCAACTGGAAGAACCTTCCTGCATCCTTCTGACCGGGCAAGTCTTCCCATTGCGTTTCGTCTGGCCCGCCAACCTCACGAGCGGGCGCGGAGGCTGCAACGATGCTGTCCGCGCGATCATTGATCCGAGCCACCAGTGCTTCTTTGGCTTCTTCACCTGCTGCCTGCTGGATTGCCTCCCTCCAGAAGCGCGCCTCCTGTTCAAGGGAATCTTCGGTGCTGTTTCCCTTGGCCCGTTCAATGCGTTGCTTCCATCCCGCTACTAGGGGAGCGGCACGACGGAGGGCGACGGCTTGGCTATCGGTTTCGAGGGACTGGATAAAGCGTCTCTTTCCGAGGGTGCCTTGAAGGGCCTTCGGAATGTCCAAGACGGCGTACCAGCGGCGGCGGCGCTTCTCGATGTGCACGGGTAAGGTACCCCTCTGAGATGGCCTCAAAGTGCCGACTGATGAGGGCCTTACCCCACACGTTGACCCCACACGCTTACCCTGCGGAGTCCCAAGAAACAAGCCATTCTGCGGCGTTCGGAGCGCCTTGGCGGACCCTCCCGTTGGGGTCGCCACGCTCTCTGGAGCGCCGGAAAATTCTCTGTTTCAATGGCTTGTGAGCGAGCCGGAAGCGCGTTTTCCCGCACGTTTACCCTGGGCAGAACAAGCACGATCAGCCCAGGACGTAAACGCCGAGAATAACGAAACCGCAGACTGCAAACGTGGCATGAATGCCGATCAGCAGGCTCGCGGGGGGCTTCCTGCGTAGACGCATCATGAGAAGCCCGCCGCCCGCGAGCGCGGCGAGAGCGATCAGCACGGCCGAAATCATGCCGAACGAGGCGGTGCCGGTATGCAGTCCCCTTTGCGGCCCGCGCAACGCGAGAACAAGGCAACCGAGCCCGGCGAGGGCGAGCAGGCCATGCAGCGTGCCGAGCCAAAGGGGGGCAAGGCGATCTTCCTTCCGCAGATGCATAGCTGCGAGGAGGGAACCCAGGACCACGACGATTCCGAACAGGGCGGAAGCTGTAACGAGCATGACGGAAAATTGTGCCTTCGTCGCTATTGGGAAGGAGCTCGATCTTACCGCTTCGCCGCAGGTGCCGTAACCTAGGTAAGAATATTGACCCCGGGGGTCGCACTGCCCGAGTTGTCGTTGTCGCCGTCCGTGTCGGTTGTCGCGGTCGTGGCGTTCGCCGTGGCGCTGGGACGATGATGTCCGCCGCCATGGCGATGAACATGAAGTGCGTTCTTGATGTCCTGTGCCAAGGTCGCAAAATCCTGTTTGGCGCTGCCGGCGTTACCTGACTGGAGATCCTGGCTGAGGGCGTTTAGGGCCTGCTGCAGCGGAGTTTGCGCCTGGCTGCTGTCGCTGCCGCCGGTTGCTCCGTTCAATGCGTTCTGAAGTGCCGGAACCTTCTGCATGAGCTGTTGAAGAGAACTCAGGTTCTGCTGTGCGGCGCTGGCGTTGTTGCTGCTGATATTCTGCTGGAGTTGCTGGAGGAGAGCCTGCAGTTGTTGAAGAGGCGTTTGGCTCGCTGACTGGGAAGATGCAGCTCCCGAAGGGATACCGGCTACGGACATGATTATCTCCTGATGGCATCGGCGTTTCTGGTGGTGCACACGTCGTGCACTACTGGAACGGTGCTGCCGAACTCGTTGCCACGTCGTTAACCGCAGCCCGGTGGGAGGATTAAATCTTGTTCATGATGACCCGACCCGCCTGCCTGGCTCGTCTACCCAATTGCCATTGTCGTTGGCGACTGGCGGGGCAGAAATTTTTCACGGCAAAAATTTCCAGGTGGGTAGCAACTCGGGATGGAACGGCCCCTCCCGTTGGAGGCACCGTTCTTTCCGGGAAAAACTAGTCCACGATGTGCCAGCGGCCGTCGGCGCCGAAGCAGGCGGTGCCGTAGAACGGCCGGCCCGAGCCGTCGATGGTGGCATCGCCGCGGAACACCCGGCATGCAGGTGCCGGCCGCGGCTCCACGTAGACCACTTGGGGCGGGGGCGGATAATAGGCCGGTGGCGGCGGATAGTAGTAGTAATTGAGGCCGAGGAAGAACGAGCTGTGGCTGTGGTGATGGTGATAGCCGTGCCAGCCATGGTGCCAGCCGTCGGCCTTGGCCGATGCGCCGGCGCCGGCCACCACGGCCAGCCCGAGAGTGGCGGCAGCCAGTATCCGGATTGCGATGTGTTTCATAGCGGTCCTCCGATACGCGCCGGTATCTGCGTACATGGCGGCGCAAAGAGAACCCTCCCATATAAATAATACGCCAGGCGCCGCCAAGGAGTTGAGTCGCCCCGGGAACGGCCCGCAGGCATCCCGCGTTGACTGTTCATATGCGAAGAGAGGAGCGCGCCGTGAAAAAGGTCGCAGTCCTGCTCCTGTTGGTGACGGTTTCCCTTGCCGGTTGCGTCAGCGAAGAGGAACTGGTGGCGCAGGATATCGTCCGCTGCAAGAGCTTCGGATTCCAGCCCGGCACCCGGGATTTCGCCAATTGCCGGATGCAGCTCTATACCGCGCGTACCCGTCCGCCGCCGGTGATCCATGAGCCCATGTTCCCGCCGACGCGGGAGGTGATCATCGTACCGGAGAAGAAATAACGGGTGACCATCGCTACCTCAGCAGCAGGAACGCGCCGAGGGCGAGGCCCACCGCGAGGCGGTACCAGCCGAACGGCTTCAGCCCGTAGCGGCCGATGAAGGCGATGAAGGTCCGCACTACGCCGTAGGCGACGACGAACGACACCACGAAGCCGATCACGATATCGGTGCCGGCGGCAGCCGACATCAGCGACCATTTCTTATAGAGCTCGAACACGGTCGCGCCGAGCATGGTCGGCACGGCGAGGTAGAAGGTGAAGGCGGCCGCAGCCTTGCGCTCGATCCCGAGGAGCTCGCCACCGAGGATCGTGGCACCCGAGCGCGACACGCCGGGCAGGATCGCAAGAACCTGACACAGGCCGACTTGGAACGCCTTGGCGGTCGGCAGCCGGTCGCCGTCCATGTGGCGCGGCTTTGGCGCGATGCGCTCGAACACGAGAATGAGGAGCCCGCCCAGCGTCCACGAGACCGCGATCACCGGCATGGCGAAGGCCGGCTGCAGCAGGTAGCCGTTGATGAATTTTATCAGGGCGACGCCGACCACGGCCGCCGGCAGGAAGGCGACGATCACGTTCACCGTGAACCGGCGCGCGTCGGGCGAAGTCGGCAGGCCGACCAGGACGTCCCAGAACTTGCGCCAGTAGACCGCCACGACCGACAGGATGGCACCGAGCTGGATGACGATGGTGAAGGCCTCCCAGCCGCCCTTGTCGAGGCCGAGCAGGCGTTCGGTGACCAGCAGATGTGCTGTCGAGGACACGGGCAGGAATTCCGTCAGGCCCTCGACGATGCCCAGCAGGATCGAATTCAGGATGTCGTGCACGGAAAAGCTCCCCATTGCGCCGGGAGCACGAGCACTCGCCGGTTACGTGACAGTGGGGGCACAATAATCGCCGCGGCCGCGCTCGCCAATACGCGGCGATGCGCGAGGAGCGGGGAGACGAAGCTAGCTGTTCCTGTGCTGCTCGATCACGGAGGTCGCGGCGAGCGTGATCATGAAGACGCCGAACGCGGCCAGGATCAGGCCGAGATACCAGATTTCACCTTGTGTCATGGTCGTGCCTCGTTGCGGAAAAAAGACCATAGAAAATTTAATACTTTTCCGCGCTAAGACACAATTTTTTTATGGTTATGTTGAGCGCCGCAGTCGGGAAAGCGAGCCGTGCCAACGGGAAACGGCCCGTTTCCCCAATATTTCAGACGACCACTTTGGTCGGATGCTGGATACGGAAGCCGATGGCGATTCGGTTCCAGGTGTTGATCGTACCCACCAGCAGTGTGAGATCGACCAGTTCCCGTTCCGTGAACTGCGCGCGGGCCGTCTCGTAGACGTCGTCGGGCACGTGGGTCTCGGAGACCAGGGTGACCGCCTCGGTCCAGGCCAGGGCGGCGCGTTCCCGCGCCGTGAAGAACGAAGACTCCTGCCACGCGTCAAGCAGGTAGATGCGCTCCTCGCTTTCGCCGGTCGCCCGCGCGTCCCGCGTGTGCATATGCAGGCAGAACGCGCAGCCGTTGATCTGCGACGCGCGGATCTTGACCAACTCCCGCAGCGGCGCCTCGATGCTGGACTTCGCGATGTAGTCCTCAAGCCCGAGCATCGCCTTCATGGCGTCGGGGGCGGCCTGGTAGGCATTGAGTCGTGACTTCATTTTCAGTCTCCTTCGGGTTGTGGGACGGCGGCTTTTCAATGGGCCCCGCCGACCGTGAGATGGTCCGCTCTCTTCAGTAAGAGAGTGGCGACCAGTGCGATAATCAGGGCCGCGCCGAGCAGGTAGAAAGTATCGCTGAACGCCATGATGTAGGCCTGCTGGCGCACGCCGCGGCCGATCGCCACCACGGCCTGATGCCATGCGGCCGCGTGATCGGGAAAGCCATGGGCCATGAAATAGCCGCTCAGCCGTGCGATCGCATGGCGGGTTACATCATGGAACGGGGAGACCGACTGGACGAGCACGTTGGAGTGGAACTGTTCGCGCTTGGTCAGGAAGGTCTGCAGCACGGCGATGCCGACGGCGCCGCCGAGGTTGCGCACCATGTTGAACAGGGCCGAAGCGGCGCCGGCGTTCTCCTTTTCGATGCCGGCCGTGGCGATCGCTGAGAGCGGCACGAACACCAGCGCCTGGCCGACTGCGCGCACGACGTCGGGCCACAGCAACTGGTCGGCGCCATAGCTCGCGGTCATGGCGATGTTCATGAAGTTGCTGGCGGCGAACAGGCCGAAGCCGACAGCGAGAACGAGGCGTGCGTCGAACTGCTTCATGAGGCGCGGAATGAGCGGGATCAGCACGAGCTGCGGCAGTCCGGTCCAGGCTAGGACGGTGCCGATCTGCTCGGCGTTGTAGCCCTGGATGCGGGCGAGATAGACCGGCAGGATGAAGACCGAACCGTAGAGCGCCGTCCCGAGCAGGAAGTTGGCGACGGTGCCGAAGCCGAAGTTACGGCGTACCAGGAGACGCAGGTTGAGGAGCGGCTCCGCGCGGGTCAGCTCGATCCACAGGAACAGGGCGAGGGCGACCGCGGCGATGATCGAGAGGCGCAGGATGAAGGGTGAGCCGAACCAGTCGTCCTTGTTGCCTTCCTCGAGCACCGTCTGGAGTGCCCCGAGCCCGATCGCCATGGTGGCGACGCCGGCCCAGTCGCCCTTGCGTAGCAGCGACAGGCGCATCGGCTCGCGCTCGAGCGAGAACCACAACATGCCGATCATCAGGGCGCCCGGCACGAGGTTGACGTAGAACACGTACTGCCAGCCCAAGTTCTCGGTGAGGTAGCCGCCGATGGTCGGGCCGATGGCCGGTGCGAAGGTCGCCGACAGCGCGAACAATGCGAGGCCGATCGGCTGCTTGGCCTTGGGCAGCAGCGTGATGATGATGGTGAAGGCGAGCGGGATCAGCACGCCGCCGGCGAAGCCCTGGGCGGCACGCAGCACGATCATCTCGCCGAGGTTGTGCGCGAAGGCGCAGGCCACGGAAAAAGCCAGGAACAGGATCGCATTGACGAGCAGATAGCGGCGCAGCGAGAACACCTGGGCGAGCCACGCGGTGAGCGGGATCACCACGATCTCCGCGACCAGGTAGGCGGTCGAAATCCAGCCGCCGTCGTCGATCCCCGCGCCAATGGCACCTTGGATATCGGCGAGTGAGGCATTGACGATCTGGATGTTCAGCACCGCCATGAAGGCTCCGAGCGTCGCGCCTACTACCGCGATCCACGTCTTGGCCGAGGCGATGGGAACCCCGGAGGCGGCGCCAGCGGGAGCCAGCGCTTGCGAGGAGGGGGACGCCTCCGGGGTGGGGGTCTGCGCGGTGTCGAGGGCGGACATGGTCTCGTTCCTTCTCGTCGGAAACGTGAGAGATCAGCCGTCGTTGCGGGCAAGTGCGGCAACGGCATGCCCGTGCGCTGCCTTGACCGGTTGCGTCCAGGTGTCGACCGTGGGCTCGACCGACATACCGGGCCGCAGCAATCCGCTCAGGGCATGATCGTCGAGCCGGATCTTCACGGGAATGCGTTGGACGATCTTGGTGAAGTTGCCGGTCGCGTTGTCCGGCGGCAGTAGTGAGAATTCGAGCCCGCTCGCCGGCGACACGCTGTCGACCTGGCCCTTGAGCGCCACGTCCGGAAATCCGTCGACGGCAACCGTGACCGGCTGGCCGGCGCGGATATGGGTAAGCTGGGTCTCCTTGAAGTTGGCGACCACGTAGACCGCGTGAAGCGGCACAACCGCCATGAGCTGGGTACCGGCCTGCACGAACTGGCCGACCCGGAGCGAGCGGGCGCCCACGGTGCCGTCCACCGGAGCGATGATCACCGTGTAGGACAGGTTCAGCTTCGCCTGCTGGTCGAGCGCCCGGGCGCGATCGAGCTCCGCCTCGGCCTTGCTGCGCGCGGTCGCCAGCACGTCGATCTTCCGCTGGGCGGCGACCAGGCCGGCCCGGCTGCGCGCGAGCTGTGCCACGTTCTCGCGCAATTGCGCCTCGGCATGCTGATAGCGCTGGACCGTGCCATAGCCGGTCTTCATCAGCTCCTGGTAGCGGGCATGATCCTCGCGCGCGAACCTGAGTGTCGCCTCGGCTGCGGCAATGCCGGCTTTCTGCTGTTCGATCACCGAGCGTTGAAGATCGGCCTGCGCGTCGATGTTGCGGATCGTCGCCTCCGCGGCGCCGACCGATGCCCGCGCCTGGTCGAGAGCGGCCCTGAAGTCGCGGTCGTCGATGCGGGCGACGATCTGGCCAGCCTTGACATGGGTGTTGTCGTCGACAAGGACGTCGGCGATATAGCCGGAAACCTTGGGGGCGACCGTGGTGTAGTCGGCCTTGACGTAGGCGTCGTCGGTCGATTCGAGGTAGCGCCCGACGGTCCAGTAACGGTAGCCGTAGTGCCCGGCGCCGGCGAGAGCGGCTGCCATGGCGACGCCGAGGGCAGCGCGCTTGACCAGCGCGGAGTTCAGCTTGCGGCGCTCCGGCGCCGCGGTGTTGTCGTTGTGGGCCTGTTCCGACATGGCATCTACTCCTCACTCGACGGCGTCCCTTCGTTGAAATCAGGACGCCTCGTCTCGATGCCTGGAGGATGAGGCATGGCCTCTGATTTGATAATTGTGGTAAAAATGAAAATATTGTCCTTTTATAGTTGATAATTAAGGAATGCCATGGACCGCCTTACCAGCCTGACGGTATTCGCCCGGGTCGTGGAGAACGGCGGCTTTTCCGCCGCGGCGCGGCGCCTGAACATGTCCACGACCATGGTCAGCAACCACGTCCAGTCGCTCGAAGACCATCTCGGGGCGCGCCTGCTCAACCGGACCACCCGCAAGGTCAGCGTCACCGAGGTCGGCCGCATCTATTACGAGCGCTGCACCCAGATTCTGGCGGAGCTGGAGGAAGCGGACAGCGCCGCCGGGGAATTACAGTCGAAGCCGCGCGGCACACTGCGCATTTACACCAGCACTCATATCGTGCGGTTCATTGCGCCCGTGGTGGCAGAATTCCTCGCGGCCTATCCGGAGGTATCGATCGAACTCAGCATCGGCGAGCGCATGGTCGACCTCGTCGAAGAAGGCTTCGATCTTGCCATTCGCACCATGATGCCACGCGAACTCCAGCCTGATCGTGCGTCACCTCGCCACCTGGCGGCACGTGCTGTGCTGCTCGCCCGATTATATCGAGACGCATGCGCCACCGATACGCCCCGAGGAGCTCGCGGGGCACAATTGCCTGCGCTATGCCTACTACCCTTACGAGGACGGTTGGCACTTCGTCGCGCCTGATGGGACGACGGTCGCCGCGAAGGTATCCGGCAACCTCTTGAGCAGCAGCGCCGAAGTCCTGCGTGTCAGTGCCCTGCGTGGGCAGGGGCTGTTCCTCGCGCCGGAGTTTTTTATTTCCGAGGATATCGACAAGGGGAATCTGGTACCGCTTATGACCGACTACCGGCCGGCCGAATTCGCCTTCAACGCGATCTACCCGCACCGGCGACATATCTCGGCCAAGGTGCGCGGTTTCATCGATCTTCTGGGCGAGCGGATCACGGAGCAGGGTCTTCCTCAGGCCGAGCGCCTGGGCCGGGTCGCCGATGAAGTGGGGCCCTAAGAAAGTATTCCTGGAATCTTCCGTGCCCTCTCGAGCACCACCTCCGGCGACCCGCCCGCATCGAGCCGATGCCACGCGATCGCGCCGGTGGCGTAGTCGAGCTGGCGCGCGACCACGGCGGCGGTGGCGTCGGAGGCATCGCGCGTGCGCGCCGTGACGCGGGCGGCGAGCGTATCGGCGGGGGCCTCCAGCCATAGTCCGGTGAAGGGTGCGCTCGCTTTCCTTGCGATGGTCTCGACGGCGGCGCGTTCGTCGGGCCGGGCGAATACCGCATCGGTCACCACGCAATATCCGGCCGCGAGGGCCGCGGCAGCGTCCCGGTAGAGGGCCTGGTAGACGCGGCGGCTGGCGTCCTCGCTGTAGGCTTCGGCGGGCAGGCGTGTCTCCGGCGCCACCCCCGCGAGCCGCTTGCGGATCACGTCGCTACGCACCAGCAGCGCGCCGGGCGCGGTGCCGAGGGCGGGTGCGAGCGCGGCGGCGAGGGTGGTCTTGCCGGTGCCCGACAGACCGCCGACCGCAATCAGACGCGGCGACGGCGCGGGCGCAAGAAAGCCTTCGGCCGCGGCCGTCAGATGCTTGGCACGGTGCAGGAGGGCGGTGTCGTCCCCGGCGGCCATGGCCGTCACCTTGGCGCGTACCAGCGCGCGCAGGGCGAGCATCAGGGGCAGGGCGACGAGCGCGCCGGTGTCGCCGCTGCGGCCCACATAGCGCGCCAGCGCCCGGTTGGCGAGCGGCCGCAGACCGCGCACCTCCAGGTCCATCAGAAGGAAGGCGAAATCGTAAGCGGTATCGATGGTGGCGATATCGTCGGAGAACTCGATGCAGTCGAACGGCACCGGCTTGCCCCGCCACAGCACGATGTTGCCGAGATGCAGGTCGCCGTGGCAGCGGCGCACGAAACCGGTGTCGCGCCGTGCGTCGAGACGCGCCGCGCATTGCGCTAGCCGGGTGCGGGTGGCTTCCGTGATCCGCGCCGCGCGGTCGGGCGCGAACACGGCAGGGTAGCGCGCCATGTCGGTGGTGTTCTCGGCGATGATCCGTTCGAACGCGGCCGCGCCGCCATAAGGCGCGCCAGCGGGATTGGCGACGTCGTGCAGGGCGAGAGTTTCGTCCACCACGGCGTCGATGCAGGTGGCGTCGAGCGCGCCGCGCTCGGCGACATGATCCAGGGTATCGGCGGGATCGAAACGCGCCATCGCCACGGCCCATTCCACCGCCGTGCCGGTGCCCGGCAGGCCGATATCGTCGAGGGTCAGGCGGCCGGTTGCGTCCCTGCGCACGGCGACGGTGCCGAGGTAGATGTCTGGCGCGGTGCGACGGTTGAGGCGGATTTCGGCCTCACAGGCGGCGCGGCGCTTCTCCTGGGTCGAGAAATCGACGAAGGCGTAGGCGACCCCGCGCTTGATCTTGTAGGCGTGCACGCCCGCGAGGAACACGTCGGAGATATGGGTGCGAACGTGCTCGACCGCGCCCGTCGCGGGCCCATAGGTGGCGGGATCGGACAGGAAGGCGATCACTTCGGCCTGGGTATCGTCGGCATTCATGGCGGGATCATAACGGCAAAACCGCCGTGGCGGGCGGCTCGTCGGAGCGTTATGGTCCGGCGGTGGCAAGACGGGCGCGGGAGGCGCGGGAATGGCCGGCACACCAGTTCATTACCCGGTCGAGGAAGGCATGCCGGTGATCGAGATCCGGCTGAGCAACCTCGACCAGCTGTTCAACTCGCTCGATCCGTCGCCGTTCCACGAGAAGGACCTCGACGCCGACGCAGAGGAATACATCACCGGCGCGGTCGACGACTTTCCCCTGACGCAGCCGCTCAAGATCGCGGTCTACCTCCCGCCGGAACAGATCGCCCGGATCGGCGCCGACGGACTCGCCGAGTTCGATCCACCACTATTTTGCCTATACCCTCGACATGGGCCGGCGCAAGCTGCGGTTCTCGTTCCGGGAAGGCCGCTTCAGCCTGCTGATCGGGCTCGCCTTCCTGGTGCTGTGCGTCAGCCTGCGCGAGCTGGTGCGCTCGCTCGATGCCGGCACCTTGGGCGATATTGCCGCCGAGGGCCTGCTGATCTCGGGCTGGGTGGCGATGTGGCGGCCGATCCATATCTTCCTCTATGGCTGGTGGCCGATCCGGCACCTGTGCCTGATACACGCCAAGCTGACCGCGATGCCGGTCGAGGTGCGGCCGCTTGCGGGCGCGGCCGTTGACCGCGCCGGGCAGGTTCTCTAAACCAGCGCCGGTGCGGGCATGATGCCCGCAGGTTCGACCGCGAGACCCCCGCAATCATGTCTGTCGCCCCGCCCATCCTCGGTATCAAGGACGCCCGGCTCGCCTTCGGCGACAAGCGCCTGTTCGACGGCCTCTCGATCTTCCTGAGCCAGGGCGATCACATTTCTCTGATCGGCGCCAACGGCACCGGCAAATCGACCCTGATGAAGTGCCTGATGGGCGCGCTCGAGCTCGATGCCGGCGAGCGCACGGTGCGGCCCGGCACGGTGATCGCCTGGGTGCCCCAGGACGCGGTGGTTGCCGAAGATGAGACCTTGCTGGAATTCGTGCGGCGCCCGGGTGGCATCGTCGCGCCCGGCGTGACCGCCGCCGAAGAGCCGCTGGCCGCCCATCGCGCCGAGGCGGCGCTCGCCTCGCTCGGCCTCGATCCGTCCCGACCGGGGGCGGGTCTGTCCGGCGGCGAGACCCGGCGCGCGGCGCTTGCGCGCGCATTTGCGCGCGATCCCGACGTGCTGCTGCTGGACGAGCCCACCAACCACCTCGACCTTGCCGCGATCGAATGGCTCGAAGGGGTGCTCAAGCGGTTCCGCGGCGCCATGCTGGTGATCAGTCATGACCGCGCCTTCCTCAATGCCATCTCGACCTCGACCGTGTGGCTTCAGCGCCGCCGGCTGCTACGCATGGACCGGCCGTTCGCGGAGTTCGAGGAGTGGTCCGACGAAATCCTGAGCCAGGAGATCAAGGCCCAGCAGAAGCTGGCCAAGGTGATCGACCGCGAGACCGAATGGTTGCATCGCGGCGTCACGGCGCGGCGACGGCGCAACCAGGGCCGCCTGCAGCGCCTCAACGAGATGCGCGCGTCGCGGCGCCAGCGCGACGTGATCGGCGCCAAGGTGTCGTTCGGGGCGGGCGAGGGGCCGCCGGCCAGCCAGCTCGTGTGCGACGTGCACCGCATCTACAAGCGCTTCGTCGGTCACGACGGCGAACCGGTCGAGATCGTGCACGATTTCTCGACGCGCATCCTGCGCGGCGACCGGATCGGCATCCTCGGTCCCAACGGCACCGGCAAGACCACGCTCCTCCGCATGCTGCTGGGCGAGGTCCAGCCCGATAAGGGGCGCATCAAGGTGGGCCAGCGCACCGAGGTCGCCTATTTCGACCAGGGCCGGCGCGACATCGACCCAAAGCTCACACCGTGGCAGTTCCTGTGCCCGCAGGGCGGCGACCAGATCAATGTGCGCGGCACCAAGCGCCACGTGGTGGGCTACCTTAAGGACTTCCTGTTCGACGAGGACGATGCGCGCTCGCTGATCGCGACGCTCTCAGGCGGCCAGCGCAACCGTCTCGTCCTCGCCCGGGTGTTGGCGCAGCCGTCCAACCTGCTGGTACTGGACGAGCCCACCAACGACCTCGACATGGATACGCTCGACAAGCTGCAGGATGCGCTCGCGGCCTACGACGGTACGCTCCTGGTGGTGAGCCACGACCGCGACTTCCTCGACAAGCTGACCACCAGCCTGATCGTGCTGGAAGGGGGCGGGGACGTGCAGGAATACGTCGGCGGCTACGCCGACTATCTGCGCCAGCGGCAACCGCGCGGGCCTGCGTCGGGGCCGAAGAAGCCGATGCCAGCGGACAAGCCGTCACCGGCCAGCGAAAAATCCGCGCTGCCGCCGGTCAAGCTCAGCTACAAGGATGCCCGCGCGCTCGACCTGCTGCCGGGCGAGATCGCGGCGCTCGAGAAGGAGATCGCCGACCTCACGGGCCGGCTCGCCGACGCCGCCTTCTACCGGCGCGATCCGGAAGGCTTCCAGAAGGCGGCCGCGCGTCTCGACGCGGCAAAGGAGGAACTTGCCGACAAGGAGGACCGCTGGCTCGAGCTCGAGGCCCTCCGCGAGAGCCTTGCCCGAGCCCGCGACTAGACCTCAGCCGATAATGTTCTTCGACTTGTAGCGCTGCTCCCAGACCGGGATCACTTCCTTGTTGTAGACCGCGTCCGGCGTCACGCCCTTGAGCGCGTTGAGCACGCACTTGGTGGCCCAGATCAGGCCCGGGTGCAGGCCCGAGGCGAGGTTGCTGGACACCATGTGCGGCGACAGCAGCACCTTGTGGCCCATCTTGAGGAGCCGCGAGTCCTTGGACTGCGGCTCGTCCTCGAACACGTCGAGGGAGGCCTTGGCGATCTTGCCAGAATCGAGCCCGTCGCACAGCGCCTTCTCGCTCACGACCTGGCCGCGCGAATCGTTGATCAGGATGACCCCCTCCTTGCACTTGGCGACGGCCGCCTCATTGAACATCTGGCGCGTTTCCTTGGTCAGCGTCACGTGGAAGGTGATGATGTCGGATTCGGCCAGCAGCTTGTCGTAGGAGACCTTCTCCACGCCGAGCTCCTCGAATCGGGAATCCGCGATGTAGGGGTCGTGGGCGATCATGCGGCAGCCCCATGGCTTCAGGAGCTTCGAGACACGCCCGCCGATGCGCCCGAGCCCGACGATGCCGACCGTAAGTCCGGGATAGTCATCCATCTCGCGCGAGCCGAGGTAGAGGCCCTGCAGGTCGGGATTGCGCCAGTTGCCGGCTTTCATGCTTTCGTCGCGCTCACGCGCGTTCTTGAGAAGCGTCAGGATCATGGCGATGGTGCCCTCGGCCACGCCGCCCCAGTTGGCTTCGGTGGGGGCGTGGGTGACCAGCACGCCGAGCTCACTGGCGCCCCTGAGGTCCACATCGTCCACGCCGATGGTGCACTTGGCGACGATGCGCAGATTGTCGCCGGCGGCCTGCATGATCTTCTTGCTGATGGGCGAGGAGCGGATCGAGGTGCCCATCATGGCCACGGCGCCTTCCGCCATCTTCATCATCTCGGCTTCGTTGTTGCCCTGGGGGTTGTGCCAGTCGGCCTTGCCGAGGACGAGGTCAAGGCCCGCCTTCTCGAAGGCCTCCTGCCACTCGAGGTTCTCCATGATGGGGGCGAAAACGAAAACCTTGGGCCGCGCCATGTCTCTCTCCCTGTTCGCATGTGCCGTAAACCGGCTATATTCGATGGATCATAAGCTAAGGAAAGGAATGAGGCGTGACAAGACTTGCCGGACGTGTCGCCATCGTCACCGGAGCGGGCCGGGGCATCGGCGTGGCCTATGCCAAGGCGATCGCCGCGGAGGGGGCAAAGGTCGCCGTGTGCGACGTGCTCGACCCGACCGCCACGGTCAACATCATCCGCCAGCAGGGCGGCGAGGCGACGGGCTTCACCTGCGACGTGACCGATCCCGAGACGGTTTCGGCCATGGTCGCGGACACGGTGGCGGCCTACGGCAAGGTCGACGTGCTGGTCAACAACGCGGCCCTGTTCGCTAACCTCAACCGGCGCCATTTCATGGAGATCAACTCGGCCGAATGGGACAAGGTCATGGCGATCAACACGCGCGGCGTGTTCGAATGCGTCAAGGCGGTGGTGCCCGACATGCGCAAGCGCGGCTACGGCAAGATCGTCAACATCTGCTCGGGCACGGTGTTCAAGGGCTCGCCCGGCCTGTGCCACTACGTCGCCTCCAAGGGCGCGGTGCTGGCCATGACCCGCGTGATGGCGCGCGAGCTGGGCGGCGACGGCATCTGCGTCAACGCGCTGGCACCGGGCATGACCATGTCGGAAGGGGTGGCCGACAAGGATGAGTACGTCAACTCCACCACGCCCTCGACACGCTGCTTCAAGCGCCACGAGCAGCCCGAAGACCTGACCGGGGCGGTGGTGTTCCTGTCGTCGGGCGAAAGCGACTTCATGACCGGCCAGTGCATGGTGGTGGACGGCGGCGCGGCGATGCACTGAGGTCTGCGCCTCAGTCGCATTCGCGGTCGAAAAGGTGCTGGCGGCCATTTGACGGTGATTGCTTAGGCTCCTATATATTCCCATAGGAGGACCGCGCGTCATGAAGATCAATCCGTTCGCCAACAATTTCGGGGCCGAGATCACCGGAGTGGACCTCGCCGACCCGTCGCGGGAAATCGCCGACCGGGTCTACCGGGCGTTCCTCGATCACCAGGTTCTGGTGGTCCGCGACCAGAGCCTCACGCCCCTGCAGCAGGTAGCGTTTTCCGAACGCTACGGCGAGCTGGAGTGGCAGGAGAACGCGAAGCATTCCCACCCCGACCACGACAAGGTCCTGATCCTGTCGAACGAGCTGCGCCCCGACGGCAGCGCCGTCGGCGTGGTCGACGCGGGCGACTTCTGGCATTCCGATTCCTCGCACCATGAGAGGCCGGTCAGGGCGACGATCCTGACGTCGATCCGCAACCCGTCGCGCGGCGGCGACACGGAATTTGCCAACATGTATGCGATCTATGACGCGTTGCCCGAGGCGACCAAGCAGAAGATCGAGGGGCGCTACGGCATCCACCATGTTTCCAAGGCGCTCAACCCGCGTGTCACGATCTCGCCCGACCGTCCGGGCGCCCAGGACTTCTACGAATCCCAGGCCAAGAACCGCCCGCCGGTGAAGCAGCCGCTGGTGCGCACCCACGATGAGACCGGGCGCCAGGCGCTCTATTGCAGCCCGCGCTTCACCCTCGGTATCGCCGACATGGACGACGCCGAAGCGCAGCCGCTGCTCGACGAGCTGTTCGGCTACATCACCGACCGCAAGCGGTCCTACCACTACCGCCACAAGTACCGCGACGGCGATCTGGTTATGTGGGACAACCGCTGCATCACCCACCGCGCCACCGGCGGCTACGGCCTGCCCGATATCCGGCGCATGCACCGCACCACGGTGGTGGGCGACGCGGCGTTCTACCGGCCGGCCGTGGCGGCCTGACCTGTCCTTTCAGAACCGGCCTGTCACGCTGACCGCGGCGAAACGGTCGCCGGTGTCCTGCCCGTAGAATTCCTTGGTGCGGAACACCTCGGTGAAGGTGACGCGGAAACGCGGAAAGATCAGCGCCAACCCGGCCTGCAGGTCGGCCACGAACGGCCGCTTGTCGACGCTCGGGCCCGCGCCGAAGGTGTTGCCGTCGAGGAAGATGTTGCGCGCCACCGCGCGCCCCTCCGCACCCGTGAACACGTACCAGCCGAACGAATCCCTGGGCGTGAAGGCGGCTTGGCCGGGCAGGGCAGGGCTGATGCGCGGCGGCCCGCCGAAATCGTCCTCGATGTCCTTGCCGATGCGGAACGTGGCGCCGGCGCCGGCATAGGTGAATACGTTGCCGAGCGCGCCGCCGACGTGGGGCGTCACATCGGCACCGAACCCCGAGTCCGTCAGCCTGTCGTAATAGCGCCACTGGTGGTCCACCGTCAGGTTGACGGCGGGCTCGTTCCGGAGCTGGTGATCCCAGCCCTGGGGCTGCGACCAGCCGAACAGCTCGTGCCAGCGGCGCTGGGTGAAGCCGGCGCCGCTCAGGGGGCCGACCACGCCGAGCGAAAGCGCGGCGCGGTCGAGCCGCTCTTTTGTTTGCGAGGTGATGGAGACCTCGCCGTAGAGCCAGCCCGCATAGGGACGGTCGGTCGGGTCCGGATCGCTGCGGTCGATGTCGGCAGGCGTGTACATGTTCTGGCCGACGGCGTAACCGATGCGCTTGTGCCCATCCTGCGCGAGGAACGGCAGGTTGCGCGCAAGCCAGTGCCCATAGCCGGGCAGCTTGTCCTCGGGCGAGAGCCAGCTTGCTCGAAGTCCGTTGGTGTAATGCCGGTCGGTACCGGTGAAGGTGTCATTGTCGACCAGGATCGAGAAGCTGCCGCGGTCGTCGGGCGGTGTCGCTTTCTGCTCCTGCGACCGGGCCGGCCCCGCCGCGAACAAGCCGGTGGCGAGGATGCAGACGCAGAGGAGGGCGGAAACGCGCATTTGGGCACGATAGCGCGGCTCTTTTACCGGCGGAAGACGCGCTTTATAGTCGCCGGCAACAATCACAACAATGTCATGGGAGGACGCAATTATGCCGTCGATCACTTTGCCCGATATCGATCTCACGGACCGCTCCATCATCGTCACGGGGGCGGATCGCGGCCTCGGCCGGGCCATGGCGCTGGCACTGGCCGAGAAGGGCGCGCGCATCGCGGTCGCTTCGCCGGCCGAGGATGGCCTTCATGCCGTCGCCCACGAGATCGAGCGGATCGCCGGCAAGGGACACGCTCTGGTCGTGCCGACCGACATCACCGACCTGCATGCCTGCGAGAACTGCCGCAAGCGCACGCTCGACGTGTTCGGCGACCTGCACGTGCTGGTCAACAACGCGCGTCGGCTGCATCGCGACGTCGGCATCCCGCCCGACGGCAACAACCTGGTGTTCTGGGAAAGCGACCCGGAGATCTACCGCCAGACCGTCGAGGTCAACGTCACCGGGACGTTCCTGATGGCGCGCACGGCGGCACGGCATTTCATCCGCCAAGGTTACGGCAAGATCATCAACCTCACCACCTCGATCCACAATTTCTTCCGCGAGCGCCAGAGCCCCTATGGCGTCACCAAGGCGGCGATCGACGCGTCCACCTACATCTGGTCCCAGGACCTCAAGGGCAAGGGCGTGGACGTCAACTGCCTGCTGCCGGGCGGCGCCTGCAATTCCGATCCCAACCGCCCGTCAAAGCCGGGCCGTCAGCTGCTGCCGGTCGAGGTCATGAATCCGGTACTGGTGTGGCTGTGCTCGACGCGCTCCGACGGGCACACCGGCGGGCGCTACAACGGCAGCCTGTGGGATGCGGCGCTCGACCCCGATGCCGCCGCCGCCGGGTGCCGCGAGGAGCCGTCGATCCGCGGCGCGGGCGATTAGAGACAAAAAACCCCGCGGGCGCGAACCCGCGGGGCCTTTCGTGAATTGGTAGGGATTATTCGGCGGCCGACGCCGAGCCCTTCGGATACTTCTTCGCCATCAGCTTGGCAACGGCATCTTCCACCGCGGTGCCTTTGTAGAAATTCGGGTTCATCTGGTAGTGCATTTCTGCCGTGTTCTCGAACACGAATTCACGGAAATCGTCCTTGTCGATGGTTTCGTGCTCCACCATCTCCCAGGCTTCGTGCAGGACGCCGGACATGTCGGGCACGTCCCAGTGGCCGATGTCGGAGGAGAAGACCGCCTTCAGCTTCACGCCGAAGTGGTTCATCTTCCGGTTGAAGGCGAGTGCCGTCATCTTGTCGTCGGCCTCGGCGCCGTAATAGAAATTGGGAATAAACTGGTCACGGATGTCCTCGCGGCAGGTGACGCCCGAGGCCTCCCAGTCGTTCATCGGCCGGTCCTCGTTCTTCTGGGATTGCGGCAATTCCTGGTTGGCGCGCCACTTCTCCGGCGTCATGTAGGGCATGTGGCCGTAGCGCTCGAACATTTCCTCCATCAGCTCGACGTCGAGCTTGGAGGGGTCCTGGTGCTCGTAGATCCAGTCGATGTTGCGCTTCTCGTAGATTTCCATCAGGTCGTTATAGAGCTGGCTGGCCCAGGCGACGCCGCCCTCGAGGAAGGCGACGTTGAGGCGCGGGAAGCGCTTGAGAACGCCCGAGAAGAACAGCGAGCGGGCGAAGAACTCGTTGCCGACGCTGAAGGTGCCGAGCCGGTTGAACGAATAGACGTTGGGCGACTGGCGCCGTGCCGTCTTCTGCGCACCGGAATGGCCGGCGGGCAGGACGCCGAGGTCCATGCACTTCTGCCAGAACGGGTCGTAGTCGTTACCGTCGCGCGGCTCCATGCAGATGGAGGTGACGCGCTGGGTCAGCTCGCCGAGCTTCGGGTCCACGGCAGCGACTTCCGGCACCGCGTCGCGCACTTCGCCGGAAATGGTGATGGTTTTGAGTCCCAGCGTGTTGACCACGTAGTCCAGCTCGTCCATGGCCTCCTTGGGCGTCCAGGTCGGCACCACGGCGGACGGCGTCATGCGGTCCTTCACCTCGTCGAACATCTCCGCGTAGAGGGTGTTCAGCGAGCGCGCCATGACCTGGCGGATTTCGTCCTCGCGGATCTGGTTCGCTGAGATGCCGTAGGTGGTGTAGACCACGGCGAAGTCGATGCCCGCATCCTCCAGCCGCTCGGCGTAGAGCTTGGGCAGCATGCAGGTGGCGCGGTCGATGGTGTACTTGCCTGACGGTGCCGCCCAGAACATGGAGCGGTGTTGCTTGGTGTAGCCGGGACGTCCGCTCTTTTCGATGCGCGCCGCCAGTTCCGGGCCGCCGATGTCGCGGACGTAGTCCATCAGCGCCCATTCGCATTCGAGCACGTGGGCGTCGGCGTCGATCACCGGGTGGTCGAGCCGCTTCTTCACCGCGGCCGATTTGGAATTGAGGGTATGGATATGTCGCATGGTGCCTGTGCCTCCCGCGCGGTCGCTGGACGTTGCCTGAATGGCCCCGTGACGGGGCGCATATTCTTAGATGTGAAACTATCTTGGCACAGGCCCCGGCGCGCTCCAAGGGGGCTGTTCCCATGGAATTTTTTGTCCGCCGGGGAATCGCGGTAACGGGTTGTTCTGTGCGCGATCATGCCTACATTGGGGCATGCGCTTCGTTCCCTTCGTTGTGGTCCTTGTGCTCGCGGGTGTCTTTGTGGCCCTTGGAATCCTGGTCCATCCGGGCTGGTTCTGGGGCCTCGCGGTGGCAGGGCCGCTCGCCGCGCTGGGGCTGGTCGATTTCTTCCAGCCCCACGACGTGCTGCGGCGCAACTATCCGCTCTGGATCTACGGGCGCTACCTGCTGCGCATCCTTGGGCCATACCTGCGCACCTACGTGGTCGAGGAGGACAAGGAGGGCAAGCCGTACTCGCGCGACGAGCGCAAGATGGTCTACGCGCGGGCCGACGGCACCGACGACAAGATGTCGTTCGGCAGCGAGTTCGACTTCTACGCCGCTAATTACGCCTGGATCCAGCATTCCATCGCGGCCCGCGAAAAGGCGAAGGAGCCGTTCCGGATCACCATCGGCGGGGCGGAGTGCCGCCGGCCCTATTCCTCATCGGTCCTCAACATCTCCGCGATGAGCTTCGGCTCGCTCGGGCGCAACGCGGTCGAGGCGCTCAACCTCGGCGCCAGGCTCGGGCACTTCGCCCACGACACGGGCGAGGGCGGCTATTCTGAATATCACCGCCGTCACGGCGGCGACATCGTGTGGGAGGTCGGCACCGGTTATTTCGGCTGCCGCACCAACTCGGGTGGGTTCGATGCCGGCAAGTTCGCCGACAAGGCGAGCGACCCACAGGTCAAGATGGTCGAGCTCAAGCTGAGCCAGGGCGCCAAGCCCGGCCACGGCGGGGTGCTGCCGGCGGCCAAGGTAACCGACGAGATCGCGGCCGCGCGCGAGGTGACGGCCCATGTGGACTGCATCTCGCCGAGCCATCACACGGTGTTTTCGACGCCGATCGGCCTGCTCGAGTTCGTCACGCAGATGCGCGAGCTGTCGGGCGGCAAGCCCGCCGGGTTCAAGCTGTGCGTCGGCCATCCCTGGGAATTCCTGGCGGTGTGCAAGGCCATGCTCAAGACAGGCATTCTGCCCGACTTCATCGTCGTCGATGGCGCCGAGGGCGGCACCGGGGCCGCGCCGCGTGAGTTTCCCGACAACGTCGGGACGCCGCTCTACGAGGGGCTTTCCTTCGTGCGCAACGCGCTCGATGGCACGGGCCTGCGTGGGCGCATCAGGATCGGGGCCAGCGGCAAGGTCGCGAGCGGCTTCTCGATGGCGGCGGTCATGGCGCTCGGCGCCGACTGGTGCAACGCGGCGCGCGCCTTCATGCTGTCGCTCGGCTGCGTGCAATCGATGCGCTGCCATACCGGCACCTGTCCGACCGGCATCACCACCCACGACCCCCTGCGCCAGCGGGCCCTGGTGGTGCCCGACCGCGCGCGGCGGGTAGCGGCGTTCCACGCGGCGACCCTCGACAAGCTCGCGCAGATCGTGGCCGCGGCCGGGCTCGATCATCCCGGAGACCTACGACCCGATCATCTCTACATCCGCGACGGCGAGGCGCGCCCTGCCTCGAAGGTCTATCCCGTGCTTTCCGACGGCGTACTGCTGTCCGAGCCCAACGCGACGCCGTTCGCCGAGGCCTGGCGCCTGGCCGATGCCGACAGCTTCGCACCCCGGCTCTAGCCCCGCCGCGGCTGCCGCGATAAGTTGAGAAAACGGCCGTAAGCGGCCGCTCGCACACAAACGCAGGGGAGAGCGACGATGCAATACGTACCCTTCGGCAAGGTCACGGACTACACCGTCTCGCGCGTGGGCCTCGGCTGCATGAGCATGTCGGGCTGCTACGGCGCGCAGGACGACGACGAGTGCATCGCCACGATCCACCGGGCGCTCGACCTCGGCGTCAACTTCCTCGACACCTCGCATTCCTACGGCGAGGGCCACAACCAGCGCCTGATCGGCAAGGCCATCAAGGGCAAGCGCGACAAGGCCGTGATTCATTCCAAGACCGGCTCGATCCGGTCCAAGGACCCGGGCAACAAGTCGGGCTCGGGCACGGCGGACTACCTGCGCAAGACCTGCGAGGAGAGCCTGCAGCGCCTCGGCATCGACTGCCTCGACATTCTCTGCATGTCGCGCATCGATCCCTCGGTGCCGGTCGAGGAATCGGTCGGCACGCTGGCGCAGATGGTGAAGGAGGGCAAGACCCGCTACATCGCGTTGTCCGAGGCGTCTCCCGAATCGATCCGGCGCGCCTGGACGGTCCATCCCATCGCCTCGCTCCAGATCGAGTATTCGTTGTTCACGCGCGATCCCGAGACCCACGGCAATATCACGGCGGTGCGCGAGCATGGCATGGGCTTCATGGGTTACGCGCCGCTCGGGCGCGGTATCCTGTCGGGACAGTTCTTCAAGACCGAAGACATCCCCGAAGATGACTACCGGCGCACCTACCCGCGCTACAGCGGCGCCAATATGGCGCACAACGCCGACCTCTTGCGGCGCCTCGAAGCGATCGCCAAAGGTAAGGGCATTTCCCTGCCGGTGCTCGCCATCGCCTGGGTGCTGCATCAGGGCGACGACATCATCCCGATCCCGTCGTCCAAGAGCCGCAAGCATCTCGAGGATAACCTGAGCGCCCTCGACGTGTCGTTCACCGCCGACGAGCTCGCCGAGATCGAGGCGATCTGCCCGCCCGGCGCGGTCAAGGGCACGCGCTATCCCGAGCGCCAGATGGCCGCGGTCAATATCTGACCCTGGGACCACCAATCCTTTCCGTCCCTTCGCCGCGTCTTTACCCCGTAGCGATGTTCCGCTATGACCGCTCCGCCGCATCCGCGGTGGAGGAGGGGACGCCATGCCGCAATCCCGGGTGAGTCCGCGCAGCCGCACGAGCTGGCTCGTCGTGTTCGCGGCCTTCATGGCCGGCGTCATCGGTGCCGGTCATATCGGCAAGGTGCCGGCCGCCCTGCCGGCCATCCGCGGGGAGTTGGGCCTCAGCCTCGTGCTGGCCGGGTGGGTGGTCTCCGCCTTTTCTGCGACCGGCATGGTGCTGGGCACGGTCGCGGGCGTCGTCTCCGACCGCTTCGGGCACCGGCGCATCTGCATCATCGGGATGCTCCTGGTCATGGCGGGCTCCCTTGCGGGGGCGTTCGCGCCGAGCGGCGTGTTCCTGCTGGCGGCGCGCTTCCTGGAAGGCGTGGGCTTCCTTCTGATCGTGGTCGCGGCGCCTTCCATCATCTCGCAGGCGGCGACGCCGGCGGACCGCCGCCTCGCGGTCGCCATGTGGGGATCGTACATGCCCGCCGGCATGGCGGCGATCCTGCTGGCGACGCCGTTCCTGCTGGATGCCGTCGGCTGGCGCGGAACCTGGATTGTGATGGCGGCGGTGAGCCTCGCCTGGGCGCTGTTCATGCTGGTGGCTTTCGGCCGTACCGGAAAGGAAGAAGCCGCCCGTCCGTCGGCCGAAGCACCGTGGCGCAGCCTTGTGATAACGGCGTCCGCGCGCGGGCCGTGGCTGCTGGCGCTGGCGTTCTCGTTCTACACGCTGTCCTGGCTCGCGCTCATGGTGTGGCTGCCGACCTATGCGGTCGAGCAGCGCGGGCTGACGGTACGCGACGCGGCGTTCCTCACGCTCGTCGCCGTTGCCGTCAACTTTCCCGGCAACCTCGGCGGCGCGTGGCTTCTCTCACGGGGCCTGAAATGGGGCCAGTCCATCATGCTGGGATCGGCGGCGATGCTGGTGTGCGGACCGCTGATGTTCCTCGACGTGCTGCCCGATCTGCCGCGCTACGGCATCGTGCTGGTCTATTCCTTTCTGTCGGGGCTGGTGCCGGCGGGCGTGCTGGGCGCCGTGCCCTATTTCTCGCCGACGCCTGCCCAGATCGGCACCACCAACGGGCTCATCATCCAGGGCTCGCACCTGGGCCAGTTCCTGGGGCCGCCCGTGCTCGCGCTCGCGGTCTCGTTCACCGGCGGCTGGCAGGCCGGCGCCTGGGTATTCGCCGCGTGCGGCATCGGGGCGATGACGTTTGCCGCCGCCATCTGGCGCGCCGAGGCGAGGTTGGCGCCCTCGATCAGGTAATCAGGGCAGCTCCGACAGCAGCACCCCGTAGCCCTTCCGGGTCTCGTTGACCTTGAGGCGCTTCTGGATTTCCCAGACGCGCGCGGTCACCGGATGAATCACCGGCACGCCGAGGTCTTGCTCCAGCATCTCGATGATGTTGAGGGTGCGCCAGCCCGAGCCCAGCATGTAGATGGCGTCGCCGCCCTTCACGCGCAGGAACTCGCGCTTGATGTGGGCATAGACCGCTTCGCCGGGAAGCTCCTGCACCTTGTTGAAGGGCACGTCGATGCCGGCCATCGCCTTCACCTTGAAGCCCGAAATCGGTGAAGTATTTCGCGAAGATGTCGTTGATCGAGCCCGGGAAATAAGTCGCGCCGACGAAATTCTTGATCTTGAGCGCCTTCATCGCGGTCACGTGGTTCTGCGGCGCGGTGAAGATCGGGATCTTGTATTTCTTCTCCCAGCGCCGGACGAGCTCGGTCTCCTTCTTGAGGCCCTGCACCATGAACGGCGGCGCGCCGTTGGGGTGGATCACGTCGGGCTCCTGGGGCACCAGGCGCTCGATCTCGGCTTCGTAGGCCTTCATCAGCGGCTTGAATTCCTCGCGCGTGCCCTTGGTGATGTTGAGGAACAGCGGGATCACGCCGATGCCTTCCGGCAGCAGGCGGATCACTTCCTCGGTCATGCCGGGGCGCATGGTGGGATTGATGAGGCCGACGGTACCGCGCCAGCTCGAGAACGCCATGGGAGCCTCCCTGGATGTTGTTGCTTGTTGCGTGCAGGGTAGCCGCTCCGCACGGCAAGGGAAAGGGTGGGGATCAGCGCCCGTAGAGCAGCAGGCAGATGATCACGGCGCCGGCGATGCCGGCGAGGTCGGCGGTAAGCCCGGCGGCAAGTGCGTGACGGATGCGCCGGATCTGGACCGCACCGAAATAGACCGCGAGCACGTAGAAGGTGGTCTCGGTCGAGCCCTGCAGGGTCGAGACCAGCAGGCCGGTATAGGAATCCGGTCCCACGTGGGGATCGTTGATGATCGAGGCCAGCAGGCCGTAGGCGCCCGAGCCCGACAACGGGCGCAGGAGCGCCATGGGCAGCGCCTCCGCGGGCAGGCCGAGGTGCCCGGTGATCGGCCCGACCGCGCGCACGAACAGCTCGAGCGTGCCCGACGCGCGCAGCATGGCGATGGCGACCAGGATCGCCACCAGGTAGGGGATGATGCGCACCGCGACGTTGAAGCCCTCCCGCGCCCCTTCCACGAACACCTCGTAGACGTGGACGCGGCGCGCGACACCGAAGCCGAGCAGGGCGACCATCAGGCCCGGGATGATCCACGGGCTGATGGTCCGGCCCCAGAACACCGTGATCGGGACCAGGGCGACGATCAGGCCGAGCACCAGGGCCGAGACCCAGGCGGGATAGGCAGCCGCGATATCTGCCATGTCGACAGCCGGGATCTCCTCACTCGTCGTCGCCGGGTCGGTGTCAGGCAGAACTTCGTCCTCACGCGTGATCGGCCGGCGATGGGTGGCGGTGGGCGCCGGCATGGGCGAAAAGCGCTGGTAGAGCTTGGCCGCGATGATCGCGACCGTGGTCGAGCAGATGGTGGCGACCAGGGTGGTCGGCACGATCGCCGCCGGCTCCGCCGAGCCCGCGGCCGCGCGCAGCGCGATCACGCCG
The DNA here is from genome assembly GCA_963732875.1 of uncultured Alphaproteobacteria bacterium. GTDB lineage: Bacteria > Pseudomonadota > Alphaproteobacteria > SMXQ01 > SMXQ01 > WHSO01. Next base: position 375,918 of record CAVTBD010000002.1, read on the forward strand.
GTCGGCAGCAGCGTGATCGAGGAAGTGTTGATGGCGAGGAACAGCACCATGGCGTTGGTCGCTGTGCCGGGGGACGGATTGAGCCGGTCGAGCTCCTGCATGGCGCGGATGCCGAACGGCGTCGCCGCGTTGCCGAGGCCGAGCACGTTGGCCGAGAAATTGAGGATCATCGCACCCATGGCGGGATGATCGGCCGGCACCTCCGGGAACAGGCGCGTCATCAGGGGACGGATGGTGCGGGCGATGATGACGAGGAGCCCGCCGGCCTCGGCCACCTTCATCAGGCCGAGGAACAGGGCCATGACGCCGATCAGGCCGACGGCCAGCGTCACGGAGGCGCCGGCCTGGTCAATCATGCCCTTGGCGAGCTGGGCCATGGGGGAGAGTGCGTCGGCAGCGGCCGCTGCCGCGCCGGAGGAGGGCGGCGGCACCCACATCACCTGGCGCACGCCGGTGACCACGAAGGCGATCACGATGATGGCGAAGAAGATGGCGTTCATCGGCGCGTGCCGGTCAGCCCTCTGTCTCGACGGTCTGGACGCGGCAGGTGAGGTTGAGCGCCTCGGCGGTATTGGCGATCGTGGCGAGGCATTTCGCCGCCGCCGCCGCCGGGATCGCCACGGCAAACCGGGTCGAATAGTACCCCGAGGGGCCGCGCTCCGGCTCGCGCACCGCATCCATATGAACGATATTGGCACCGAACTCGCCGAACACCTCGGTGACGCGGGCGATCAAGCCGGGCTGGTCGCCACCAGCAACCGTGATCACGTGGGTCACCCGGCTGAGCGGCCCATGGGCGGTCGCCCGGTCGTAGGGTCGCACCTCGATGGCCGCACCGGTCGTCTCCGGAAGGTCAGCGATTTCGTCACGAATACCCTCAACGGTGAGGTCCTCGGGCAGGTCCACGAGCGCGGTGAATTCGGCCCCCGTGCCCAGCACCGCGAAGGTGCTGTCGCCGAGGTTGCCGCCGAGATCGAACAGGCGCCCCGTGATGGCGGCGATCAGGCCGGTGCGATCCTCGCAGGCGACGGAGACGAACCAGGTGCGTGCCATCGCTGCCTCACGCCTTGACGGTTGCGGGGGGAGGGACGTCGGGCACGATGTCCCGCGTCGCGCGGCGGCCGTGATCGGGATGCTCGCTGATGGTGAGTGCCAGCAGGCCAGCGATCATGGCAAGGGTGATGGCTGCGATCCAGACCCAGTCGTATTTCTGGAAGGCATCGAACAGCACGCCGCCGAGGAACGCGCCGGCGGCACCACCGGCGGCATGGAACATGGCGAGCACGCCGAGGGAGAGCCCGATGGTGCGCAGTCCGACATGGGTCGCGACCACAGACGTCGTGACCGGAATGGTCGAGTAGTCGAATATCCCGAACATCACGGCGAACACCCAGATCAGGTTGGAATCGTAGAGCGGCACCATCAGCAGGATGATATAGCTGAGCCCGCGCATGATGTAGATGAAGGCGAGCATGTAGGGCCGGTTGATACGGTCCGAGAGATATCCCGACAGTGCCATGCCTCCCATGTTAAAGGTGGCGAGCACGCCATAGGCAGACGCGCTCACGACCACGGGAATGCCGCACGACACCGCATAGGGCAGGAAATGGGTGTCGATCATGCCGGTCGCCGTAAAGCCGCAAATAGTGTAGCTGCCGAGAAGTGCCAGGAAGGTGCGATTGGTGAACAGGAGCTTGAGGCGGGCGGCGAGCGCGTCGGGGACGATCTCGCCGGTGCCCGCGCGGCCGGCCTTTACAGCGATGGCGTGATGTTCCGGCTTGATCAGGGTGAATACGACCGGCAACAGCACCACGCAGATCGCGGCCAGGAACAGGTAGCCGTAGCGCCAGCCGAAGGTGGTGAGGATCATGGCCATCAGCGGCAGCAGGGCGATGTGGCCGGCGGTAGAGCCAGCATTGGCAAAGCCGACCGCGAGCCCGCGGTTATGGTCGAAGTGGCGCGCGATGGTGGCCGAGGCGACGTTCTTGGAGACAATGCCGAAGCCCATCCCGGCGAACACGGAGTAGGCAAGCAGGAGCTGCCACGGCGATTGGATCCGCGACGTCACGACCAGGGCAACCGCCGTGACCGAGAGGCCGACCATCAGGATCTTGCGCGGGCCGAACTTGTCGAGCAGGTTGCCGACCAGCGGGCTCATGATCGCCATGCAGATGAGCGCGACCGCAACGGCGGTCGAGATGAAGCTCTTGGACCAGCCCATTTCGCTCTGGAGGCTCGGCATGACGAGACCGAGCGAGGCCCGCGTGGTCGAGACCATGGACAGCGACAGGAACATCACGAACACGACGATCCAGCCCTGCGGGTTGGCGCGGAACGAGGTGATCAGGACGTTGTCGGAGCGGTCTTTCGCGGGCGACTTCACGGACAAGGGGCGGAATCCTTACGGCGGGCGGCGAACGGCAGGCCCGGTGCGGCCCGGGAGTGGCCGAGAATAGCCAGTTCCGGCCCTCGCGCAAGACGCCCCGACCGGGGGCTGTCAACGTTGCGAGACCTGCGTGCTACGGTGTAGTCTAAGACATCCAATAAAAACAAGGCCATCGCAGGGAGAGGGAAAATGCGAAAGCTCCTCGGTCACGGATCACGCAGGGCGGCGTTCGGCGCGGCCATCGGCATCGCGGCGCTTGTCGCCGCGCCGCCGACGGCGCGGTCCGCCGACGATTTCTACAAGGGCAAGACGATCACCGTCGTCATCAGCGCGGGACCGGGCGGCGGCTACGCCACCTATGTCCTGACCATGGCCAGGTACATGGGGAAACACATCCCCGGGCATCCCGAATTCATCCGGCAGCATCGTCAGGGCGCGGGCGGGATCATCGCGGCCAACTATCTCTACAACGCGGCCAAGCGCGACGGTACGGTGATCGCCATCATCCACCGTGGCGCGGTCTCCACCAGCCCGGTGTTCCATGAAAAGGGCGTGAAATTCGATCCGCGCAAGTTCAGCTGGATCGGTTCCATCACCAAGGAGACCAACCTGTGTGTCTCCTACTACAAGACGTCGATCAAATCCTTCAAGGACATGATGACGACGCCGATGATCGTCGGCGGTCTTGGGCCCGGCGCCGACACCGATCTCTTCCCGATCCTCTACAACAACCTGTTCGGCACCAAGTTCAAGCTGATCACGGGCTACCATCAGGGGACCGCGATCACGCTGGCCATGGAGCGCGGAGAGGTCCAGGGCCGTTGCGGCTGGTCCTATTCGTCGATCGAGTCGACCAAGAACGAATGGTTGAAGGAGCACAGGCTCCACTTTCTCGTGATCAACGGCCTGAGCAAGGATCCCGCTCTGCCGGATGTGCCGCTTGCCGAGGATTTCGCCACCACCCAGCAGCAGAAGGACATCATTGAGCTGGCTGTGGCACCACAGGAAATGGCGCGCCCGATTCTCGGCCCGCCGGATATCCCGAAGGACCGTGTCAAGATCCTGCGCGACGCCTTCGATGCGACCATGAAGGACCCGGACTTCCTGACAGAGGCCAAGCGGCGCAGGCTCGATGTCTCGCCGATGACGGGACAGCAGGTGGCGGACCTCGTCACAAGCCTGATGGCGAAGTCGCCGGATATCGTGAATGCCACCGTCGATGCGCTGTCCCGCAAGGATCGCACCGAGGTCCATTTCGCTAAGCTGAAGGTGATCGAAGTCACCAGCACGATCGCCGCGGTCAAGAAGGGTGGCCGTGTGATCACCTTCAAGGCCAAGGGCGGCAAGACCCATCAGGCCAGCATTTCCGGCAGCCGGACCAAGGTGTCGGTCGGCGGTAAGGACGCCAGGCGCTCGGCCCTCAAGGCCGGCATGAATTGCACCATCAAGTACACGGGCAACAAGTCGACGGCCGAATTGGTCTCGTGTAAATGACCGACGGCCTCTGAAGGAGGAAACGAAATGTCCGAAGTTGAGATCAAGCAGCTCGACCCCGAAACCGAGGCCAAGGTGCACGAGGCCGAAAAGGAGGTCGTGACGTTCAGTTACAGCCATCCCGAGGACATCGGCAAGTCGAAGGCGCTGGTTCGGCTCGGCCGCGGCGGCTCCGTGCGCGGCGTCGTCCAGCTCGTCAAGAAGAACGGCGGCGAGAACAACCTCCACTACCATACCAATGCCGACAGCCTGTGGATGGTTCTGAAGGGCAGGGTGCGGTTCTACGGGGTAGGGGACAAGGTTCTCGGTGAATTCGGTCCGCAGGAAGGCATCATCACGCCGCGCTATTTCCGTTACTGGTTCGAGAATTGCGGCGACGGCGACCTCGAGCTGCTGCAGGTCGGCGCCTTCGTTACGCCGGAGACCAAGTCGTCGGGTCGCACCGACTGCGAGGCGCAGAAATACGCGCTCGGCACCGGCAAGCATTTCATGGCGGAAAAAGTCGACTAGGTCCGGAGAACGGCGCCGAGAGCGCGCGGTCCGGGCCTTCATCAGGAAGGAAACAGCACATGGCATCCAAGATAAACCACGTCGCGATCATGAGCGGGAACTACGCGCTCGAATCGAAGTTCTACGAATCCATGTTCGGCATGAAGAATTCGCCGAAGGCGCGTCCGCAGCGCGCGGTGTCCATTGGTGACGGCTATGTCGGCATGAACATCAACCCGCGCCGCGCCGGCCGGCCCGCGCGTCTCGATCACTTCGGCATCCAGGTGGACGACCTCGAGCAGACCATCGCCAAGATGGGCGAGAAGTACCCCCAGGTCGAGGTGCTGAAGCGCCCGAGCTCGCGCCCGTTCGCGGCCTTTTCGACGCACGATCCCGACGGCAACGTGTTCGATCTCACCCAGGCGAAGGGCGACAACCTGAAGGACGTCTATACTCACAACGACTGGCAGTCGGAGCGCAGCATCAGCCATGTCGGCATTCGCACCCTGCATGCCGAGGCCTGCGCCGAGTTCTATATGTCCATGTTCGACCTCAAGCCGGCCAACCTGCCGATCGAGAACGCCTATGGCGTCACCGACGGCAAAGTCACGATCGTTCTGCTGCCCTGGAGCATCAAGGACTACGCCAACACCGGCATCGTCGGACCGGGCATGGACTACATCGGCTTCAAGGTCGAGGACATGGCGAAGTTCAAGGAGGACGTCCAGTCCATCGCCGACAACAACCCGCTGATCGCGCCGTCGCCGGTCGGCGGCGGCCCCGAGGGCAAGGCGCGCCTCGAGATGCTGGAGCGCACCAGCCTCGGCTCCTGGCACATCGCCGACCCGGACGGCGTTCTGCTCGACATCGTTTCCTGACGTCACGCAAAGAGGGGCGCCGGTCCGTGCGGATCGGCGCCCTCATTTTCCCTAGGTAGGTATCATGTTTGCAAAGCTCAACCATATTGCCGTCGCATCCGATTACTACGCGATGAACGCGCGCTTCTACGAGGCGCTGTTCGGACTCAAGACCTCCAAGAACTACCGGCCGGCGCGGGCCGTGGTGGTCAGCGATGGTCGCGTCGGCATGAATATCATTCCGCGCCGCGACGGGCGTTGCTCGGGTCTCGATCATTTCGGCTTCGAGGTAGAGGAGATCGACCTCGCCATCGAGCGCATGCGCAAGTTCGATCCGTCATTGACCGCGCTCAAGCGGCCGCCGGTGCGCCCGTTCGCGGCCTATTCGGCTCATGATCCCGATTGCAACATCTTCGACCTGTCGCAGAAGGACATCGGCTTCCAGAAGGACGTCTATGCCGACGACATGCCGAAGACCGAGCGTCATTTCAGCCATTTCGCTTTGCGCACCCGCAATGCCGAGCGTTGCGCTGAGTTCTACGCGACGGTGTTCGACCTTAAGCCGCTCAACAAGAAGTTCGATGACGACCACTTCTACCTGAGCGACGGCAACATGACGCTCGCCGTCCTTCAGTGGAAGATGGGGGATTATCTCGACATGGACCCGCAGCGCCTGGGACCGGACCATATCGGCCTGCGCGTGGAAAGCATCGACAAGGTCAAGGAAGACGTCGACGACATCATCGGCCAGAACCCGCACCTGCGGCCGCGCGCAATCGGCTACGGCACGGAAGGGAAGGCCCGTCTAGAGCTGTTCCGCAAATGCCCTCACGGCAGCTACCACCTGACTGACATCGAGGGCGTCTACATCGATTTGACGGAGGAGCCGGGTCCGTCCGGCACATAAGGGAGAAAAACCAATGCGTAAGAACCTGCTTTGGGCCGCCGCGGCGGTGATCGCCGCCGCCGGCGCACAGCCGGCGCGTGCCGAAGACGGCCGCATGTCGATGGTGGTCGGCTACAACCCGGGGGGCAGCTACGATTTCTATGCCCGCGTGGTGGCCAAGCACATGGGCGCATACCTGCCAGGCAAGCCCGCGATCATCGTCAAGAACATGCCTGGCGTGGCCAGCATCAAGGCCGCCAACTACCTCTACGTCCAGGCGCCGCGGGACGGCTCCGTGATCGGAGAGGTCACCCAGACCCTGGCGGTGGATCAGCGCCTCAAGGTCAACAAGAATGCCCACTACGACGCCAGCAAGTTCAACTGGATCGGCCGGGTGGCCAGCAACGTCGAGTTGTCGGTCGTGTGGCATACCTCGCCGGCCAAGACCATCGAGGAGGCCAAGAAGGTCGAGATCGTGATGGGGGCCACCAGCCCGCGCGGCACTTCCGTGATGTTCCCGACCGTGCTCAATCGCACCGCCGGAACGAAGCTCAGGATGGTGACGGGCTACAAGGGCACTACAGGCGCGCTCAACGCGATGGAGCGGGGCGAGGTTCAGGGGTCGCACACGACCTGGATCTCCCTCAAGACGCGCCATCAGGCCTGGCTGCGCGATAAGACGATCACCATTCTGGTGCAGTACGGGCCATCGCGGCATCCTGACCTGCCCGACGTGCCGACGGTGGTCGAGGCCGCCAAGCCGGGTAAGGATCGCGCCGTGGCGGCGCTGGTCGCCTCCAGCACCGACATCGGCCGATCGTTCCTGGCTCCACCCGAGGTCCCGGCCAGCAAGGTCGCCGCGCTGCGGGCGGCTTTCGACAAGATGATGAAGGACCAGAAGTTCGCCAGCGAGGTCGCGCGCTTCGGCGGCGAGTTGCTGCCTCTCGACGGAGCGGGGGTAGAGAAGCTGGTGGCCGAAGCGCTGGCAACACCAGACGACGTCGCGGAGCTCGCGAAGAAGATCACCGCCCTGCCTGGCGGAAAAAAGAAGAAGAAGAAATAACGCTTTTACAATGTGATATGGGGAGATTTTAAGATGTCATGGAAGCTCAGGACGGTGGCCGCCGCGATGCTGGCGGCCGGCTCCCTGCTCGCCGTGGGCGCCGCCCGCGCCGACGCGGTGGCCGATTTCTACAAGGGCAAGGTGGTGACCATCATCGTCTCGACCGGTGGCGGCTCCTACGTGCTGATCGCCCAGACGTTGGCCTCCCATATGGGCAGGCACATCCCGGGCAATCCGACGCTGATCGCCAAGTCGATGCCGGGCGCCGGCCACGTGAACGCCACCAACTACATGTACAACAACGCCCCCAAGGACGGCACCTTCATCGCCTCGATCGGCAACTCGATCCCGCAGCATGAGGTCACCGACGGGCGCGGCGTGCGCTTCGAATCGGCCAAGTTCAACTGGCTCGGCTCGACCGGCATCTCGAACCTGATGACCGCGGTGGTGAGCAGCGCCGGGGTCAAGACGATCGCCGACGCCAAGAAGAAGGAAGTGCTGTCGGGCGGCACCGGCGCGGGCTCGGGAACCGTGCTCTATCCCACCATCCTCAACAACCTGATGGGCACCAGGTTCAAGATCATCATCGGCTACCGCAGCGCGAGCGACGTCGACCTCGCCATGGAGCGCGGCGAGATGCAGGCGCGCCACGGCTATTCCTACGGCAGCCTGGCACGCTCCCATCCCGACTGGATCAAGCCGGGCAAGGTCAATTTCCTGTACCAGGTGGGGCTCAACCCGAAGATGGGCCCGGCCGGCGTACCTCTCATGATCGATCTCGCCGAAAACGCCGAGCAGCGCGAGATCCTGCGGTTCTTCTCCCGCACCGTCGCATTGGGCCGGCCCTACCTCGCGCCCCCGGGCGTGCCGGCGGACCGTCTCAAGGCGCTGCGCACGGCGTTCGACGACACCATGAAGGACCCGAGCTTCGTCGCCGACATGGAGAAGCGCCACCTCGACCTGTTCCCTCAGGACTGGAAGGAGGTGACCGAGAACGTCACCGCGCTCATCCATACGCCCAAGCCGCTGGTCGCCAAGGCGGTCGCGGTGATGGAACGCAAGGGCCTGCTCGACTGCAAGGCCTTCACCAATCCCAAGAACTGCGGTTCCGGCAAGAAGAAGAAAAAGAAGGGCCGCAAGAAGAAGGAGGGCTGAGCGCGCGGCTTCGCGCGGGCCCTTTTGCCAGAGGAGATAGCGCCACCATGTTCTCGCAGATCAATCACATGGCGATGATCAGCCATCAGTACCCGACGCTGGAGCGCTTCTACCGCTCCATGTTCAAGTTCCAGACCAGCAAGCGCGGCGACAACGACGCCGAGGCCTCGGCGGTGGTGGGCGACGGCTACGTCGGCCTCAACATCCTGCCGCGCCGCGACGGCTACATGGGCGGCATCGACCACTTCGGCATTGTCGTGGAATCCCTCGACGAAGTGCTCGAGCGCATGAAGCGCCATCCCGGCAGCGCGGCGGTGAAGCGTCCGAGCACGCGCCCGTTCGCCGACTTCTCCGCCAACGACCCAGACGGCAACGTGATCGACCTGGCCGAGCGCAAGGGCAAGAACCTCAAGGACATCTACGCCCAGCAGAAGGACGAGGGCTGGCGCGAGAGCGGCATGTGCCAGCTCCAGCGCTTCGCCATCCGCACCAAGAACCCCGAGGCCTGCGCCGAGTTCTACCAGGACGTATTCGACCTCAAACTGCGCAACATGCCGAGGGGCAAGCAGGGCTACCACCTGACCGACGGGCGCGTGACGCTGTCGCTGCTGCCGTGGGACATCACCATCTTCGGCGGCATGTCGATCAAGCGCACGGGCCCCGATCACATCGGCATCCGGGTGCCGGACCTTGCCGCCTTCAAGAAGGAGATGAAGCGGGTCGCCGAGAAGAACAGCTACCTCGCGCCGCGCCCGCTCGGCGGCAGCGCCGAGTCCGAGGTGCGCCGCAAGCTGTTCGCCAAGGCCGCCCTCGGCAAGTTCCAGATGGCCGATCCCGACGGCAACTGGATCGACATCTCCGACGAATAGGACCTGAAGCCGGGCCGCATCAGTGCGGCCCGGCTCCTATCACGACATCGTCAACCGTTTCCCCGGGGGAGAGTTCCGTGCGCCTTGCCATCCTCGACGATTTCCAGAATGTGGTGCGTTCGGTCTCCGACTGGTCCGTGATCGAGGACCGGGTCGAGATCACGGTGTTCAACGACCACCTCTATGACCTGGACGCGGTGGCGAAACGTCTGCAGCCGTTCGAGATCGTGGTGTGCATCCGCGAGCGCACCCAGTTTCCGCGCGCGCTGTTCGAGAAGCTGCCCAACCTCAAGCTGCTGGTGACGGGCGGCATGCGCAACCTCGGCATCGATCTCGACGCGGCCAGGGACCATGGCACCACCGTGTGCGGCACCCAGTCGATCGGCCATTCCACGGCCGAGCTCACCTGGGGCCTCCTGCTCGCGACCGTGCGCAACATCCCGCGCGAGGTCGAGAGCGTGCGCAACGGCGGCTGGCAGGTCGGCCTCGGCGTCACGCTCCATGGCAAGACCCTGGGCGTGATCGGCCTCGGCCGCCAGGGCGCGCCGGTCGCCGACATCGGCAAGGCCTTCGGCATGAAGGTGATCGCCTGGAGCCAGAACCTCACCGCGGAACGCTGCAAGAAACACGATGTGGAACTCGCCAAGAGCCTCGACGACCTGCTCGTGCGCTCCGACGTGGTCACGGTCCACGTGATCCTGTCCGATCGTACCGAGGGGCTGATCGGCGCGAAGGAGCTCAAGCGCATGAAGCGCTCGGCCTTTCTGATCAACACTTCGCGCGGGCCGATCGTCGCGGAGAAGGCGCTGCTGGATGCCGTGAACGATGGCACCATCGCCGGGGCGGGGGTGGACGTGTTCGACGTCGAGCCGCTACCGCCCGACCATCCGTTCCGCAGTTGCGATCGCATCGTGGCGACGCCGCACCTCGGCTATACCGCGCTCGAGGGCTACCAGAATTTCTTCGGGCAGGGCATCGAGGACATCGACGCCTGGCTCAAGGGCAAGCCGCTACGCGTCATGAACCCGTGACGGGGGCGCTTTAGGCCTCTGCCGCCTTGCGGGCACGTTCCTCGGCGCGCTGACGCTGGGCGATGTAGAGGTTGGAGCCGACGATCACGGCGGCGCCGACCAGCGTCATCGGCTCGAGCGGCTCGGCGAAGAATATCCAGCCGGCCAGCACCGCCCACAACAGGCGCGTATAGTCGAACGGCGACACGAAGGTAGCCTCGCCGTTGCCGTAGGCGAAGGCGGTACAGCTCTGCGCCACGCCCGACATGGCCCCCATCAGGATCAGGATGATCAGCTCCGGCCAGGTCGGCGTCACCCACACCAGGATCGCCGGCACCAGCATCACCACGGTGGCGATCACGCTGTAGTAAGTCTGGACCGTCATCGGATGGTCCTTGCGCGTGGTGCACAGCTTGATGCAGGTATGGGCGGCGGCGAAGCAGAAGGCGGCGCCGAGCGCCGACAGCGCGGCGAGCTGGAACGCGGAATCGCCGGGCCTGAGGATCAGCACCACGCCGCAGAACCCGGCCCCGGTCGCGGCCCAGCGCCGCCAGCGCACCTTCTCGCCGAGGAACACGACCGCCAGCACGATCAGCCACAGCATGCGGGTGAAGCCGAGCACAGTGGCGTCGGCGAGCGGCATATGGACGATAGCGTAGACCATCAGGAAGATCGCCGACGCGCCGAACAGGCCGCGTCCGATATGGAACGGTAGGTTGTTGGTGCGGAACGCGCCGAGGCCGCGCTGCATCAGGAACGGGATCAGGGCGACGCTGCCGATGGCGGCGCGGAAGAACGCGATCTCGGCGCTGGGAAAACGCCCGCCCAACGCCTTGGTGAGCGACTGGACGACGATGAACGAAAGGGCGGCCATCATCATCCAGATGCAGCCCCGGAAATTGGGCGGCAGGCGATGCCAATAGTTCTGCTTGAAGGCGTCGTGTGCCGCCTTGAGGGTCATGCCCGTGCCCCTTAGGATGATGATTGTCCGGCCGTGGGGACTGGCCGGCGGCGGCATGCTAGCCTTGCAACCGGGGCCGACCAACCGAAATCGCCAGGTCCTAAATCAACAAGGTCCGACAACGCCAAGGGTGGACGATGGCAATCTCCGACGACGAACCTGACGTCACTGCGGTGCTTGCGGCCAACGAGGCGTTCTATCGTGCCTTCGCGGCGGGCGACTACGGCGCCATGGAGATGCTGTGGACCCACGCGCCGGATGCTTCCTGCATCCATCCCGGATGGCCGCCGGTACACGGCCGGGACAAGGTGCTCGAGACGTGGCGCGGCATCCTTGGCCATCCGCCGAGCCCCCCGATCCGCGTCATCGAGCCCGCGGCGAGCGTGCACGGTGACACCGCGCTGGTGGTGTGCTGGGAGGCGATCGGCGAGATCTACCTGGTCGCGAGCAACCTGTTCGTGCGCGAGGCGGGCCTGTGGCGGCTCGTCCACCACCAGTCGGGCCAGACCGAAAAACGGCCGAAAACCGCGGCTTCAGAGCCCACCCGGACGCTCCATTAGCGGCATCGGCACGGCGCATTACCCTTCCTCGACGGGAAGGGATGCACTATAAAAATAGCCTCAAACAACAAGACAGGGAGTGCACAATATGCGGAAGCTCAATTCCGTTATCTTGTCGGCAGCGACTCTGGCCGTGGGCCTCGTGGCCGTCCCGGCGGTCCATGCGGCGGACTGGACACCGAAGCGTGATATCGAGTTCATCATTCCCTATGGCCCGGGCGGCGGCTTCGACACGGTCGTCCGCAAGCTCTCCCCCTACCTCCAGAAATATCTGCCGGGGAAGGTCAACGTCGTACCCAAGAACCTGCCGGGCGGCAGTGGCGCACGGGCGGCGATCGAGCTGAAGAACTCGCGGCCCAACGGCACCAAGATCATGATCTTCAACCTGCCGGGGCACGCCCTGCCCAACATCAAGGGCGATACCTCGCGTTACGACATGAACAGCTTCACCTGGCTCGGCCGCATCGCCAAGGCGACCTATGTCCTGGTGGTATCCGGGAAATCGAACTTCAAGACCTTCCAGGACCTGCTCGATCTCAAGCGGCCGGTCAAGAATCCGGAGCTCGGCGCCGGTGGCACGTCTTTCATGATGAGCACCATCATGTGGAGCGCCGTCGGCCACGACGTGAAGTTCATCACCGGTTACAAGTCCTCGGCCGACTACGCGCTTGCCGTCCTGCGTGGCGATGGCGACACGACCATGCTGGCCGCCGGCAGCTTCCGCAAGTACATCGGTGGGAAGATGAAGAAGAAGAAGATCGGGCCCCATGATCTGCGGCCGGTGCTGGAGCTGATCGAAGGCCCGAGCATTTTCGGCGTCAAGACGGCCAAGGACTACGGCCATCCGGAACTCGACAAGCTCGGTCTCGAGCGGGATGTGGCGACCGTGCCGAAGACGCCGGCGAACATCACCAAGGTCCTCGAGACCGCCTTGGGCAAGGCGATCCAGGACCCCGAGTTCTCGGCCTGGGCGAACAAGGTCGGCCAGGGGCCGATCGTGTATCTCAACGGCAAGCAGACGGCGGAATCCGTCAAGGATCTGATCGCCACGTACAAGAAGTACGCCGACAAGCTTTAGTATCTCTTTCGTCACGGTGGGCGCTTCCCGCAAGGGGGCGCCCGCCATTTTTACGGCAGGACCATGAAACGCATCAGAATCGCTTCATCCGATCCCCACAGCACCTTCTTCGCGCAGGCGGAGCTTCTCGGTGAGGTTCTCACCGACGTCGGCGCCATCGAGAGCGCCGAAGTCCTGACTACCACGGGCAGCGTGATCAACGCCGAGATGACGGCGGCCGGGCTGGCCGACATCGGCTTCATGGCGTCGAACTGGGTACCGCGCGCGGTCGCGGGCGCCGATCCGTTCAAGGCGCCGGTCGGCGTTGCCATCATTGCGCCGCTCAATGCCGGCCCCATGTTCTTCGTCGCGCGCGCGGATTCGTCGCTGGTGGCCGTGCGCGACCTGAAGGGCAAAAACATCGCTGTCGGCCATGCCACCTCCGGCATGGCGCAGCACGCGCGCAACATCGTCAACGGTCTGGGCTGGAAGGAAGGCGACTACACCTTCGACTACGCCTCCACCTTCGACGGCGGCGGTGCGCTCCGCGACGGCACCGTGGCGGCGCAGCTTTCCGCGCCGATTCCGAGCATCCATTTCACCGAGCTGTGTGCGCGCCTTCCCATCAAGGTACTGCGCTTCGAGCCGGACGACATCCGGGAGCTGTGCCGCCAGCACCCGTACTATTCGCCGGCGACCGTGCTCGCCGAGCTGGTGCCGGGGCTCGACAAGGACATGCCGGCGCTGGGCGTGCTCAACGTCATCGTCGCCGCCGCCAACGCGCCGGATGACTTCGTCTACCCATTGGTGAAAGCCTATATCGCCAACGTGCGGCGGCTGGAGCGCGGCCACGCGCTGTTCCGCGGGCTGACACGCCTGCTGGCGCGGGCCCATGAGCGCGGCGAGGCGGCGCTGGCGCCCGGCGGCACGCCGTTCCATCCGGCCGCGCGCAAGGCATTCAAGGATTCGGGGCTGCTCACTTGACGAGCGGCCCGTCGCCAAGGCCAGCGTTCTTCGGCCGGGTCGCGACCGGGAAGGGGGAGGCCGCAGGCTTCACCGGCGCGGATTGGGCGCGCGAGGGCTTCATGCGTCTGGTGGGCATCGCTCCCTTTCCCGGCACGCTCAACCTGACGGTGGACGATCCCGCGTCGCGCGCGACGTGGGACACGATCCGGAAACGGCCCGGGATCCGCATGGCGGCGCCGGATCCAGCATGGTGCGACGGCAGGCTCTACCCTGTCGCGATAGGGCACATCGCCGGCGCCATCGTGCTGCCGGAAGTCGCGGGGTATGCCCCGGACCAGGTCGAGATCATCGCCGCCGTGGGCCTGCGGGCCGCGCTCGGGCTCGCGGACGGCGACCGGGTGGAGGTGACGCTGGCGGAAGAGGGCCTTCGTTGAGGGGCCGGATATGCTAGCCTTGTAGTCAGCACGGCCGAAGTAGACGCGTTCAGTTCGTTCAACGACAAGAAAAGGGAAGGGAGGAGCGATGCTGGTCATCACCAACGAGGATATCGAGAGCTTTCTGGAGATGTCGCCGTGCGTGACGGCGCTGGAGGCCGCCTACCGTGACCTCGGCAATCAGGACGCCGTGGACATGCCGCGCCAGGACGGCATCGTGCCGAACCCGCGCCCCGAGGCGGTCTACGCGCTCAAGACCATGTCGGGCAGCCTGCCGTCGGCGGGCGTGGCCGCGCTCCGGCTCAACTCCGACGTGGTTCACTGGCCCGAGATCAACGGCGCCCCCCGGCGCGTCAAGATCCCAGTGTCCCAGGGCGACCGCTACAACGGGCTCGTCCTCCTGTTCTCGACCGAGACCGGCGAGCTGCTCGCCATGTTCAACGATGGCTACGTCCAGAAGACCCGCGTCGGCGGCTCGTCCGGGGTCGCGGCCAAGTACCTCGCGCGCGAGGATGCCAAGGTGATGGGGCTTCTCGGCACCGGCTGGCAGGCGACCGGCCAGATCGAGGCCATGGCCGCGGTACGCAAGCTCGATCTCGTCAAGGTGTTCAGCCCGACCAAGGAAAATCGCGAGGCCTTTGCAAAGACTTATAAGGATAAGCTCGGAATCGAGGTGAAGCCGGTGGCGACCCCCGAGGAAGCGGCCGACGGTGCCGATATCCTCGCCGCGGCGACCAATTCCATGGTGGCGGTGATCACGCCGAAGCTGGTGAAGCCCGGCATGCACATCACCAGCGTGCGCGGCTCCGAGATCCCGCTCGAGGTGCTGAAGGACGTCGACCGGCTGGTGGTGAACACCCACGATCCGGTCAAGGCGTATCCCGCGCGCGGCTGGCCGTCCGAGATTCCCGAGTTCGAGAACGGCGACTACTCGCGCCCCGACATCGGCGTGTTCGACATCACGAGCGCGCCCGAGCTCAAGGAGGTGGTCGCCGGCAGGGCGCCCGGCCGCAAGTCGGCGGACGAGGTCACCTGCTTCCACAACTACAAGGGGCTCGGCCTGCAGTTCGCGGCGATCGGCGCCATCGTCTACAAGGAAGCGCGCAACCGCCAGCTCGGCCTCACGGTGGAGGACGGCTACTTCAGCCAGTCCGTCCACCCGTAATTCGTCCGGAATCGGCACCGGCCGCGGTGGCCGGGGCCTGAAACGCCGCCTTCCGCGAAGGAAGGCACAAGAGGGAAACGTCGATGATCGATCTCTACATGGCCAGTACCACCAACAGCCGCCGCGCCTCGGTCGGGCTTTCCGAAGCCGGGCTTGCGTACAAGGCGCATCCGATCAACCTGAAGGAGAAGCAGCAGAGCACGCCCGAGCACCTGGCCCGCAATCCCTACGGCAAGGTTCCCGTGATCATCGATGCCGACGGGCCGGGCGGCAAGCCGGTGACGATCTTCGAATCGGGCGCGATCCTGCTCTATGCCGCCGAGAAGTCCGGCAAGCTCTACGGCAAGGACGCGCGCGAGCGGATCGAGGTGCAGAAGTGGTTCATGCTGCACATGAACGGCTCGGTCCCGTTCCTGGGCGCGCTCAAGGGGCATCCGACGCTGCGCCCGGAATGCGACCGCGTCGTCAGGGTGATCGATGATCACCTCGGCAAGAACCAGTTCTTCGCGCCCGGCTTCTCGATCGCCGACGTGTGCTTCTATCCGCGCGTCGCCGGCTTCGATGAAGAAGTGTTCCCGATGAGCAGCTACAAGAACATCACGCGCTGGATCGGCGAGGTCGGTGCGCGTCCGGGCGTCAAGGAAGGTATGTCCCAGCCGAAATAGAGCGGTACCACTGATGAAAAATAGGAGGTGAGCATGGCTTACGCGTTCGAGGATTTCACGAAAGACGCCCATGACTTCCTGACGGCGGACCCCGGTCTCGCCGGGCGCGAGAAGGTCCGCAACGGGCTGGCGACGCTGCTCAGGGACCGGGCGGAGCTCGACGCCCGTATCCGGCCCGATGCCGGTACCCAGGTTCTGCATCACGATCCCGATACCGGGATCTACGTGCTGGCCCATCCGCATCCCAAGGAGGGGCGGCGCGGTCCCCATGACCACGGGCCGAGCTGGGCCATCTACGGCGTGCTCGACGGCGAGACCGAGACCGTGGAATGGGCCCGCAAGGACGACGGCAGCCGGGAAGGGTATGCCGAGATCGAGCCGGCGCGGAAATACACCATCCGCGAAGGCGAGGCCTACCTCTACAACGAGGGCACGCCCCATTCCGTCTATTATCCCGAAGGCACCATGCTGATCCGGGTGACGGGCACGGACCTCAATACCGTCACGGTGCTGCGCTACAATCCGGAACGAAACCAGGTCGTCGCCGACGACCGCGCGCGTCACCAGGCCGCCGCCTCGTAGTCGTCAAGGCAATGAAAGAAAGAGGCCGGGGAGCGATCCCCGGCCTTTTTTGTTTGATACGGCGGCCTCGTGGATGCCCCGCTTTATGCGGGGCATCCGTCGCAGCCTACAAATTGCCCCCTTACAGATTCGAGGGCGGCGAGAAGTCCTCGTGGCCCTTGGCCAGCGTGTCGGATGGGTAGGCCACGGTCTTCTGGAACAGCATGTGCATGAACAGGAACAGCGGCTTCGCCTTCATCACCAGGCACGCCATCTGCTCGGTTTCGGAGCGGTTGAAGTGCTGGTGGACGCAGGAGAGCTCGACGACCGAAGCGTCTCCCGCCTCGTATTCGAGACGCACGCCGTCGTGGATGTCGTAGCCCTTGCCGGTCAGGATGTAGAACACCGCCGAATTCATGTGGCCGTGCTTCTGGCCGAAGGCGCCGGGCGCGAAGCTGTCAACGTGGCACTCGATCGACTGGGCGATGGAGACGTTCTGGGGGCTGACCGCGATCTTGTGGAAGTAGGCAGGTCCGCCCTTCCAGTCGATGGAGGGCGCCGGGATTACGCGCGGCTGCGCGTAGAGGCTCTTGTAGACCTCGCCGTAGGCGCCTTCGAGCGCGCGCACGAAGGTGCGCTTCTTCTGCCAGCGTTCCCACACCGGCTTGTTGTCGCCGGCCTTGGGGACTTCTTCCTGTGGGGCCACGTCTTCGGGCATGCCGTACTCCTTGGAAAAACCAGGTCTTGGACCGCGTTTCCTTTTAACGGAATCACTTTCAAAAGTCGTCATCGCCCGGTTTATCCGGGCGATCCGTCGTGCGGCGCACGCCTTCGCGTGACGATGCCCTGGACGTGAAGCTTGTCCTTGGGCCGCGCGTTGCGCGGTCCCGAGGGCCGGGGCATGACGATGTTTCAATCAAAACTAGCACTTCCTACGTTAGCGCGGCACACACCTCGTCCGCAACCGCCCTACCGCCCCGGAAAACAAGGAGTCGTGGGCCTCAGCCCTGGCGCGGGCGGCCGCGGCCGGTCATTTCGTCCATCAGTTCGATCTGGATCTTCTGGATCTCGACCAGGCGCTCCCACTGCTGGCGCAGGAGGTGGTCCACCTTTTCGTGGAGGTGCCGGATCTCGAGCTCGGCCTTGAGGTTGACCCGGTAGTCGTTCTCGGAGCGCAGCCGGTCGCGGTCCTCCTGCCGGTTCTGGCTCATCATGATGATCGGCGCCTGGATCGCGGCCAGGCAGGAGAGGGCGAGATTGAGCAAGATGTAGGGGTAGGGGTCGAACGGCCGCATCAGGATCAGAGCGGAATTCACCACCATCCAGACTACCATGACGCCGAAGAAGATTCCGATGAAGCGCCAGCTTCCCCCGAAATCGGCGATGCGATCGGACATCCTCTCTCCGAAGGTCAGGGTCCTTTCGAACTCGGTCGCGATGTTCTGGGACAGCGTGTCGTGCTGGATCATGCTCTCCAGCACGTCGCGGTCGAGGGAGGACAGCTCGCCCTTCTCCGCCTCGATCATCGACTGGATATAGGCGTTGCGGAAGCGGTTGAGGTCGTCGCGGCAGATGTAGCCGTCGCCCTGCCAGTCGGGATGGGTCTTGCGGATCTCGGCGACGATGGCCTCGCGCAGCACCGCTGCCGGCATCACGTTGGCGGGCGCGTAGTGGCGCTTGCAGATCTGGCATTCGATGGTGGCAGCGGCACTCCGCATGGTCCGGCCTCGCGCAGGTATCGTTGGCACTGGTGTGGTGGATTTGAAGTTCCTGACATTGTTAAGGGCGGTATCGAAAGGAACTTCAAATCCATAACCACACTAGAATCAAATAGTTTCCAGTGTCGTTTCGGTTCAGAAGTTCGCCACGAGGCCGCCCCGAATATGACGCGAACTTCTGAACCACGACACTACCGCGATGTTGCCCCCGTATGAGCGGGCCGGGCAAGGGGGAGCATAAATTTCCCGTAAAGAGTTGACGGCATCTTTGCGTGCGGAAGGACCGAGGAACGAGGAAAATCCGCGGCTTTCGACAAGTGCTTCCTGCTTCCATGGATACGGCATCCCTCCGATTCGTCTTTCTCGTCAACGGCATCCTGCTGCTGATCCTTGCTGCCCTGATGGTGATTCCGAGTATCGTCGATTACGCTACCGGGAATCCTGATTGGGAGGTCTTTGCAGGGTCGGCGGCGGTCACGCTCTACACGGGCCTGATGCTGGTGCTCGCCAACAGCGGCGCACCTCCCGATATCGGCTTTCGCGGCAACTACCTGCTGACGTCCCTCAGCTGGATACTGGTCGCCGCCTTCGCGGCCTTACCGCTCACCCTGAGCTCTCTGCATCTCAGCTTCACCGATGGCTTCTTCGAAACCATGTCCGGGCTCACCACCACCGGGTCGACCGTGATGGTCGGCCTGGACCACATGGCGCCGGGCATCCTACTGTGGCGCTCGCTGCTGCAATGGATCGGCGGCGTCGGCATCGTGGTGATGGCGATCGTGCTGCTGCCCGCCATGCGCACCGGCGGCATGCAGCTGTTTCGGACCGAGTCCTCGGACATCTCCGGCAAGACGGTGCCGCGCATCTACCAGCTCGCGGCGATTACGGCCCTGGTCTATCTCGGCCTTTCGCTGGTCTGTGCGGTCGCCTACCGCATCGCCGGCATGAACTGGTTCGACGCCGTAAACCACGCCATGACCACGGTATCCACGGGCGGCTATTCCACCAAGGATGCGTCCATCGGCTTCTACAACTCGGTGCCCATCGAGATCGTCGGGATCGTTTTCATGACGGCGGGCGCGCTGCCGCTGATCTTTTATGCCCGTTTCATCATGGAGGGCCGTCGGGCGCTACGGCGCGAACGTCAGGTTCTGCCGTTCATCGCGCTTCTGGCCGTTGCGATCATCCTGATGACCGCCTGGAACGTGCTCAGGAACCACATGCAGATCGAGATGGCGCTGCGCCAGTCCGCCTTCAACATCACTTCCGTCCTGACGACGACCGGATTCGCCACGGCCGATTTTTCGGGCTGGGGCAGCTTCGCGCTCGGGCTTTTCTTCCTGTTGCTTCTGATCGGCGCGTGCGCCGGGTCCACGGGCGGTGCCATCAAGATATTCCGCTGGCGCCTGTTGCTGGCCTCGGCCAAAAGGCAGCTTGAGCTTTCTCTTTCGCCACACAGGGTTCTTCCGCTCCGCTACGGAGACCGGATCGTGGACGCGGAGATGCTGGCATCGGTGCGCAATTTCTTTTTCGTCTACATCGTGACCTTCCTGCTCCTGTCGCTCGGTTGCATGGCGAGCGGCCTCGACTTTCTGTCGAGCACCAGCGGCGTGGCCCAGGGCATGGCCAATGCGGGGCCGGGCTTGGGGCCGATCGTCGGGCCGGCCGGCAATTTCTCCACCATCCCAACCGCGGCGAAGTGGTTTATAGTCACGGGAATGCTGCTGGGGCGCCTCGAGCTCATGACCGTCTACGTCCTGCTGCTGCGCAGCTTCTGGCGCCGCTGAGTATACGGATCGGACTGGACGGGGCCGGAACGGTAGCCATGCGGAAGGGTGAAGCGACGTCGGCCGTGCCATCGGGACTGACAGGTTACGCACGACCGTATCTCTGGGCCATCGCCGCGGTGGCCGTGGCCAGCATCGTTGCCGCCGCCGTCGAGAAAATTCTTCCGCTTCCCAATATTTCCCTGGTGTTCCTGTCCGCGGTGCTGCTGGTCGCCATCCGCTTCGGAACCGCACCGGCCCTGCTTGCGGCCGTCGTCGGGCTCGGCGCGTACAATTTCTTCTTCACCGAACCCTACTTCACCTTCAACGTCGCCTATCGCAACGATGTGCTGACGCTGCTGTTCTTCGTTCTCGTCGCCGTTCTCACGGGTAACCTTGCCGGCCGCGCCCGCAGCCAGTTCGAGGCCTTGCGCCAGAGCACGGCCATGACCGACAATCTCTACGATTTCAGCCGCAAGGTATCCGAAGCTTTGAGCCTCGACGATGTCAGGACGGCTATCGTGGATCATGTTGCTGGGACCTTCGGGGCAGAGGTCATCCTGGACCTCGAGTCCGATGAAGAGGGAAACGCCGCAGTCTATCCGCCCTCCGGCATCACCAGCGCACGGGACGAGTGCGGCGCCATTCCCCAGGAACTCGTGGTCACACGAGCCACCGACAGTGGCACGCGTATTCTCGCGCCTCTCTGGAGCAGCGGTACGGCTCTCGGCGCCATTGCCGTTGTCCTGCCGCCGGGACATCCCGCGTTGACGCCGGATCAGGCGCGGCTCCTCCAGGCGCTGGCCGACCGAGCGGCCGTTGCCATCGCCCATGCCCGGCTCGCGACGAATCTGGAACGCGCCCGGGTGCTGGCCGAAAGCGAGAGCCTGCGTTCGGCGCTGCTGTCGTCCGTGTCCCACGATCTCCGCACGCCGCTGGTCTCCATCATCGGGGCGGCGGCCACGCTGTCTTCCGTCTGGGACTTCCTCTCGGCCAGCGACCGGCACGAACTGACCGGAACGATCCTCAAGGAATCGCAGCGCCTCAACCGTCTCGTCCAGAACCTGCTCGACATGACGCGGCTCAGTCATGGACGTCTGGCGCCGAGGTTCGATTGGGTCGACCTGCGCGAGGTCGTTGGGCGGGCCGTTTTCGGCCTGCGCGAGACGCTGAAGGCCCACGTCGCGCGGGTCTTGATCGCGGAACAGGTGCCGCTTCTGTATCTCGACCCCGTCCTGATGGAGCAGGTATTCGTGAATCTGCTCGATAACGCCGCGAAACATGCGCCTGCGGGCTCGGAAATTTGCATCGAAGTGAAAGAGGATGGACAGTCGATCGAGATACGGGTCGAGGACGAGGGGCCCGGTATCGCACCGGCGGACCGCGAGGCGGTATTCGAAATGTTTACCCGCATCCGTGCCACCGACAGCCGTTCGGACGGTGCCGGCTTGGGCCTTGCCATCTGCAAGGGCTTCGTTGCGGCCTTCGGCGGCACCATTTTCGCCGCCACAGGACGGACCGGGCAGGGTACCGCGATCGTGATCCGGCTGCCGGTACGTCCTCTGCCGGAGGACATGCAGGAGGACAGCGATGCCGCCTGAGGCGGGAATCCTGGTGGTGGACGACGAGGTGGAAATCCGCCGCTTCCTCCGCATCAGCCTGGCCGCGCACGGCTACGACGTGATGGAAGCCGCCCGGGGCGAGACCGCGCTCGCCGCAGCCGCGAGCGGGCATCCCGAGCTTGTTATCCTCGACCTTGGCCTTCCCGACATGGACGGCGTGGAGGTGATCCGCCGATTGCGGGCATGGTCGAACATGCCGATCCTCGTGCTCTCGGTGCGGGCCGAGGAGGAACGCAAGGTCGCGGCTTTGGAGGCCGGGGCCAACGACTACGTCACCAAGCCGTTCGGGATCGCCGAACTGCTCGCGCGCGTGCGCGTGCTGTTGCGCGGCCGTGGCGCCCAAGGGAAGAGCCAGGATGAGCCCGTCTACACGGACCGCGGATTGACGGTCAATTTTGCCAGCCGCCTGGTGTTCGTCGACGGCAGGGAAATCCATCTGACCCGCAAGGAGTTCGACCTGCTGCGGCTGCTCGTGCGGCAAGCGGGGAACATGCTGACCCACGAGATGCTGCTGCGCGAAGTATGGGGGCCGCCCCATACCACGGAGACCCATTACCTCCGCATCCACATCGGCCACCTGCGCCAGAAGCTCGGCGACGACCCCAGCGCGCCCCGGTTCATCTGGACCGAGCCGGGCGTCGGCTATCGGCTGATCACGGAAGGATGAAATCCTCCCGGGCGGCGCAAATCCCTGGTTGTCGGGCTGGCGGCCTTGTGAAACAATTTCGATACGCCAGAAAAACAAACAGGAATTGGGAGGCGTATCATGAGTTATTCCAAGGCATTGTCGTTTGTCGCGCCCGCGGCTGTCGCGGGTTTCACCATTGCATGCGCGTTTTCGGCTTCGGCGCAGGACGCCGCGGCCTTCTACAAGGGTAAGAGCCTGAAGCTCATCATCGCTTCGGGCGCGGGGGGCGGCTACGACGGCTACGCGCGCCTCCTGGGCCGCCACATCAACGACCATATTCCGGGCCATCCCCATATCGTCGCCCAGAACATGCCGGGCGCCTCGGGCATCAAGGCGACCAACTGGCTCTACAATGTCGCGCCCAAGGATGGATCCGTGCTGGGCTCCACCTACAACAACCTTCTCATCGAACCCCTGCTCGGCGACAAGGCCACGAAGTTCGATCCACGCAAGTTCGAGTGGATCGGCGGCATATCCACGCAATACACCACCTGCGCGGTCTGGCACACGTCCTCGATCCATTCGCTCAAGGACGTTGAGAAGCGCATGGTGCGGGTTTCGACCACGGGCATGACGGGAAACTCGGCGCGGCTGCCGATGATGCTCAACAAGCTGTTCGGCACGAAGTTTAAGGTGATCGCCGGCTACTCCACGACGGGCATGCGGCTCGCCCTGGAGCGCGGCGAAGCGGAAGGCATCTGCGGATTCTCCTACGACACCTTCTCCGCCTCCAATCCGGAGTGGATCAAGGACCACAAGATCCGCTTCTACCTCCAGACCGGCATGGAGCCGATCAAGGAGCTCCCCGGCGTGCCGTCCATGCTCGACGGGGTGACGAACCCGATCGATCGGGCGGCCCTCGAGGTGCTGAGCACGAAGGACCAGTACGGCCGCCCCCATGTATATCCGCCGGGCGTGCCGAAATATCTGGTGACGGCGATGCGTGGGGCCTTTGACGCCACCATGAAGGATCCGAAGTTCCTGGCCGACGCGAAACGCATGCGCGTCTCGGTCGATCCGACCACGGGCGAGGCGATGGAGAAGGCGATCCGGAAGGCCTACGCGCAGCCGAAAGAGGTGATCGCGCGCCTGGTCGAGCTCTGGCCGCCCGCACTGAAGAAGAAGAAAAAGAAGAAGAAAAAGTAGCACTGACGACGTTCATACCGACGGGGGGCGCCATTTGGCGCCCCCTTTGCGTATGGCCCCGGCGCGTTTCGGGAGTCGCGGAACCTACAAATCCATCGGCGGCTGGTAACCCTCGCCGCCGGGGGCGGGGGTCGGCGGCGGGTAGTCCACCACCTTCTGGAACAGCATGTGCATGAACAGGAACAGCGGCTTCGCTTTCATCACGAGCGCGAGCTGGTGGTCGTCGCCGAGGTTGATGTGCTGGTGCACGCAGCCGTTCTGCACGATGCAGGCGTCGCCCGCCTGATATTCGTGGCTCTCGCGGTCGTGCACGTCGCGCCCGTAGCCGGTCAGGATGTAGAGCACCGCCGAGTTCATGTGGCCGTGCTTCTGGCTGATGGCATGGGGGGCGAGCACGTTGATGTGGCACTCGATCGATTGCGCGATCTGGACCGAGCCCGGGTTGATCGCGGCCTTGGCCCAGAACTGCGGGCCGCCCTTCCACGGGAACGCCGTGCCGGGATAGACGCGCGGCTGGTCGTAGAGGCTCTTGTAGACCTCGCCGTAGGTGCCTTCGAGCGCGCGCACGAAAGTGCGCTTCTTCTGCCAGAAGGTCCAGACGACCTCGCCCCCCTCTTTTTGTGAGGCAGGTCCCTGGTTGTGGCCCGGGCCCGCCGCGGGGGCGGTCTCGCCTTCGCTCATTGCAAGGCGGGCGTCAGAGGTGCTCCGGGGGCACGTAGTTCTCGCCGCCGGGCGAGGGCACCTTGGGCGGGTATTCCACCATCTTCTGGAACAGCATGTGCATGAACAGGAACAGCGGCTTCGCCTTCATCACGATCACCGCCATCTCGTCGTCGCCGTCGTTGAGGTGCTGGTGGACGCAGCCGTTCTCGACGATGCAGGCGTCGCCGGCTTCGTAAGGATACGAGATGCCGTCGTGGACGTCGTGGCCGGTGCCGTGGAGGATGTAGAACACCGCCGAGTTCATGTGGCCGTGCTTCTGGCCGTAGCCGTGGGGCGAGAACACGTTGAGGTGGCACTCGATCGACTGGGCGACCTCGACCGCCTGCGGGTTGATCGGCGTCTTGCCGTACATCTGCGGGCCGCCCTTCCACTTCCAGTTGGAGTGGGGGATCACGCGCGGCTGGGCGTAGAGGCTCTTGTAAACCTCGCCGTAGGTGCCCTCGAGGGCGCGGACGAAGGTGCGCTTCTTCTGCCAGCGCACCCAGACCATCTCCTTGCCCTCGTTGTGGCCGGGCTCGCCCGGCTTGACGTAGGTTTCGGTTTCTTCGGACGAAACGATTTTTTCCTCGGACATGTTTCCCCGCGCGGTTCTTGGATGATTGCGTTGAGCGCCAAGATAGCACAGCCGGGCGCCGGGGCAAATTCCGCGTTTCCCAAGGGGTTAGGGGGTTTTCGTCACGCAAATGTGTGTTGGAGGGCGCCCGCGTCGCCGCTACAACGGGGCCATGACGCCGCCCGATGCCGATACCCGCGCCGCCCGCGCCAGGTTCTCCGATCCCGACGTGACCGCCAAGGGCGAGCCGCGGGCACGGGTCGGGCTCACGCGCCTGCGCACGCTGTGGGTCAATACCGGCACGCTGTGCAACCTGACCTGCGCCAACTGCTATATCGAATCGAGTCCCCGCAACGACCGGCTCGCCTATTTCACCCTGACCGACCTGCGCCGCTACCTCGACGAGATCGACGAGAACGAACTCGGCACCGAGGAGGTCGGCTTCACCGGCGGCGAGCCGTTCATGAATCCGGAGTTCGTCGCCATGCTCGACGAGACGCTCGCGCGCGGCTTCCGGGCGCTGGTGCTGACCAACGCCATGAAGCCCATGGCGCACTGCCGCGACGATCTCCTGCGCCTCAAGCTGCGCCACGGCGACCGCCTCAGGATCCGGGTTTCGCTCGACCATTTCGACCCGGCCCGCCACGACGAGGAGCGCGGCCCGGGCACCTTCGCGATCACCCTTGCCGGGCTCAGGTGGCTCGCCGATAACGGCTTCTCGCCCCGGGTCGCGGGCCGTACCCGATGGGGCGGGTCCGACCAAGAACTGCGCGCCGGCTTCGCCGCGCTGTTCGCGCGCGCGGGCATCGCGCTGGACTGCGACGATCCCGACGCCCTGGTGCTGTTCCCGGAGATGGACGAGGGCGCCGACGTGCCCGAGATCACCACCGCCTGCTGGGGCCTCCTGGGCGTGCAACCTGACGACATGATGTGCGCAAGTTCGCGCATGGTGGTGCGGCGGCGTGACGCCGAGATGCCCGTCGTGCTGGCCTGCACCCTGATCGCCTACGACCCCCGATTCGAGCTCGGGAACACGCTCATCGACGCCGACCGGGAGGTCGCCCTCAACCATCCCCATTGCGCGCGCTTCTGCGTGCTGGGCGGGGGCGCCTGCTCGCGCGGCGCGTGAGGTCCGCTATCGCTTCAGGTTCGGATGAGAGTCGTAGAAGCGCTCGATGCGGCGCTTGGCTTCGGCGACGTCGTTTGGCGCCAGGATCGGGGCGAGGCGGGTGAGCCCCGCCTTGGCCTGGGGCACGCCGCCCTTGTCGGCCAACGTGAACCATTTGTAGGCCTCGAGCGGATCGAGCGTCACACCCTCCCCGAACAGGTACATGCGCCCGAGATTGAAATAGGCGCTGGTGTTGCCCTCGTCTGCGAGACCCAGCCACAGGCGGAGGGCGGTGGCGTAGTCCTTGTTCTGGTAGGCGATGTCGGGCGCCGCGTAGCGGTCCGGAGCCTGGGCCTGCACGGCCGGCATCGCCCCGGTGGCACCGGCAAGAACAAAGCACGCCGCGAGGATCAGGGGCCGGAATGGATAGCAGGGTTTTGAGGGAATACGTAAAATCATGATATTGCCTCTATTTTTACTGCGCAATAATATGCAGTATTTTAGATAAGTTTTACGCGCACTCGTTTCAAGTACTCGAAAAATTTGATTTAAATCTGTATTAAACGCACTCTTTAAATCCTTGCACCTTTTGCGTGCCGGCTAATAATGGCGGTCTGGAATAACGTCGCTTCCACGCGGAGGAGACATGCTGGACCAGGTAAAGTCCGGTACCGGGGCAAGGATTGCCACCGCCAAGTCCGCGCCCGGCCTGCCGGGCGGCGAGGCTGCGCGCGGCCGCCAGATCGCGGCGGCATCGGGTTCCAAGGGCACCGACCACGAGCAATCCCACACGCCGGAACAGCACGTCGGCGGCCATGGCGAGCCGGCCGAGCACAACGTCGTCGCGAAGGGCGAGGGCGAGGCCACTGCCGCGTCGGACGATGGGTTCGGGCGGGCCTCGGACAAGGCCGTCAAAGGGGCGATCGCGAGCCTCCTGAGGGAGGCCGAAGCCCTGCGCGAGGGCGGCGGAACGGTCGAGCCGACCGGGATCATGCGGACCCGTGCCGCCAACCCCGAGTACTGGCCGCCCGCCCATGCGTCCCATGTCCAGGCCGCCGGCGCCTACAGCCTGCAGGTGAACCTCAAGAAGCGCGACACCGTGCTGCGCCCCGGAGTCATCTACAGTGCCCGCTTCTGATTCAGAAACTGAATTAGAATAATCTATCTACTAACTGATTTATCTTGAAAATCTGGCACACGGGTCGTCGCGCACAACACGCGGGGTGAACCACACGTAGTCGAACGGCGGCGCCTTGGCGCCGTAGGGCGCGCCATAGGCTTGGGGCCGGGTTTCACCGGCCACCACCTCGACCGGCGCCAGCGTGACGATCCCCGCGGTGACGCCGCGCCGTGCCAGCTGGAACGGCACGCCGCGGTCCTTGCGTACGTGTCCGGAGCCGGCCACCAGCACCGCCGTCCCCTCCGGCGCCCGCGCGGCCGCCGCGAGCAGGCCGTCGGCCAGGGTGGCGTCGCGCGCCACCTGCACCTGGGCAAAGGGCCGGGCCTGGGACGGCTTGAGCTGGCCGCAATGGGCCTCCACCAGCTCCCGGGCGAGGGCATCCATCACCGCCGGGGTCACCGGCCGGTCGAGGGCGAGGGTCCGCACCCGTGCCGTTCCGAGGGCGCCGTAGCCGTCCTTGAGCACGGCGCGAAGCTGGTTGTGCGACAGGTTGGCCGCCACGACCGGCATGCCGGCGCTCAGGAACGGCGCCACCACGGGCGCGTAATGGCGCCAGTCGGGCCAGCCCGAGCGCTGCCAGTCGAGCGTGGCACCCAGGCTCGCGCCGGCGTCCCCGGCATGGGCCTTGCGCCAGTCGTCGAGGGCCGCCTGCTGGTCGGCGCGCAGCATCTCGATGGCAAGACCCGGGCGGCGGTTGGCGGCGAACAGGGTCGCGACCGCCCACGCCTCGATGCGGTGATGGTCGGGATTGTCGTGGGTCTCGCCGAGGAGCACGTAACGTGCCGCGGAGAGTGCCTTGGCGAGCACGTCAGGTGTCACGAAGGTGCCGTCCCGGACGCGCCAGATGCGCCCCACCAGGGGGTGATCTGCCAGCAAGGTGCTGGTCCAGGGCGGCGGCGCGGTGGGGGACATGTCCGCGGAGATGGCTGTCGCGGGCGGCAAGGTTGCCGTGAAGGTAACGGCCAAAAGCAGGCACCGGATACGGCTCCATGCCCGTTTCATGCCGAGAACATGCCGGTAGGGTTGCGTAAACATGGGGAATCCGGCCCGGTTGGCAGTCCCCTGAGCCTAGCACGGCCTATCCAGGCGCAGCCTACTGGAAGTAGTAGAGCACCAGGGTGACCAGCAGCAGGAGGGCGACCCACAGCACGGTCGAGCCGACCGGCCAGGTGCGCGCCAGCGCCCCTTGGGGCCCGTGATGACGGGACACGCCCTGCAGGAAGCGCCCGATCCACACCATGCTCGAGCGCCGGATCGAGCGGTCGATCGGCGTGAAGAACGCCAACATGCCCCGGCTCACGCCGGGCAGCAGGCGGCGGTAGGTCCAGTCGGCGTCGATGTTGGTGCTGGGCAGTTCATCCGGGTAGAGGCCGGTCAGCTTGAGCACGCAGAACGCCAGCATGGCGAAGAACAGGAGCTGGCACTGGGTCATGACATGGGCCCAGGTATAGGGCGCGTAGTCCACCGGGAACGGCAGCGCGTTGTAGAGCACCCACGGGTAGCTGCCGTTGAAGACGCAGATGGCGGCGGCGATCGTCATGGCGACCAGCATGTTGCGCGGCGCCTCGGCGCAGCGGATGCCGGAATCGTGGGCAAAGAAGGCGAAGAACGGAATCTTGATGCCGGCGTGCTCCATCACGCCCGCCGAGGCGAACAGGAGCGCGAGCCACACCCAGGGGTGACCGTGCTCGAGGACGGCCACCATCACCATGGACTTCGACACGAACCCTGCGAACAGGGGCAGGGCCGAGATCGAGGCCGCGCCGACCATGCACAGGCCCGCGGTCTTGGGCATGGACTTGTAGAGCCCGCCGAGATCGGAAGCCTTGATCTTGCCGGTGCGGAACAGCACGGCACCCATGCTCATGAACAGGAGCCCCTTGAAGATCACGTCGTTGAAGGCGTGGGCGACCGCGCCGTTGACCGCGAGCGCCGTGCCGAGCCCGATGCCGGTCACCATGAAGCCGATCTGGTTGATCATGCTGTAGGCCAGCACGCGCCGGAGGTCGTTCTCGATCACCGCGTAGAAGATCGGGAACATGGTCATGGCGGCACCGATATAGATCAGGATATCGGTCCCGGCATAGCTGCGGGCGAGCGCATAGACCGCGACCTTGGTGGTAAACGCGCTCAGGAACACGGTCCCTGTCGGGGTCGCCTCCGGGTAGGTGTCGGTCAGCCAGTTGTGCAGCAGTGGGAAGCCGCACTTGATGCCGACGGCGAGGAAGATCAGCAGCCCGCCGACGCTGTCGATGGAAAGCTTGCCGAAGGCGATCGAGCCGGTTTCCGACGCGTGGGCCGCGATGCCCGCGAGCAGGATCACGCCCGACGCGATCTGGACCAGCAGGTAGCGCATGGCCGCACGCCGTGCCCGCGCCGTGCGACGCGCCAGGATCAGGAACACCGAGGTGAGCGTCAGCAGCTCCCAGAACACGAAGAACGAGAGCAGGTCGCCGGCGAACACGGCGCCGAGTGCGCTGCCGGCATAGGCCACCCCGGCGACGCTCTGGGTGGTGTCCTTGAGGTGCAGGGAATAGACGATGCCGATGAAGGCCGCGAGGTGGAACAGGTAGCCGAACAGAAGGCTGAGCCTGTCCACCCGGGCCAGAGACATGGTGTAGTCGAAGGCGGTCCAGGTGAAATGGCCGCCGCTGCCGAGATGATAGAGGTTGAAGGCGCCGACCACCGGGATCAGCAGCAGGATCGCCTGGCGCACGGTGCCCCGCGTCAGCGCGACCAGCACCGCGCCCACGTAGAAAACGGCGAAGGGGGCGATGCTAGTCATCGTAATAGTCTTCCCGGCGCATCACGAGCCGCCGCAGGACTTCCTTGGCGAGCAGGACCAGAACGACGAAGGCCACGAAGCCATAGAGCGCGTGGAAGCCGAACAGGTTCTCCCACGGGTGCTCGGCGTGGACATGGATCACGAACTGCGCCGCCAGCGACAGCACGCACAGCGCGCAGATGCCGTAGATCACCAGACGGACGTTACGGGGATTATCGAAGACGTGGCGCTTTTCGGATCCGGGCTCCATGGCTTCCCCCTAATTGGCGACGATCGGCAGAAGCAGCTTGTAGAGCGGCTCCGGCCACAGGAACAGGGCGACGCATCCCGCCGCCGTGATGACGATGGCGAACAGGCACGGCCACGGTGCCTCATGCACCTTCTCCCGGGCCCCGAGCGGCTCGGCGCCGAGCCCGGCGTCGTGGGCCGCGTCGGCCCCGCCGCCCGAGGGCCGCGCACCGAAGAATCCGCGCAGCGGAATCGGCAGCAGATAGGCCACGTTAAGCACCGAGCTGATCATCAGGACAGCCACCATCACGAGCTGATGGGCTTTGAGCGCGCCGAGCACGAGGTACCATTTGCTCCACAGCCCGGCGAACGGCGGCAGGCCGATGATCGACAGGCTCGCGACCAGGAACGCGACCGTGGTTATCGGCATCACCCGGCCGATTCCGGCGAGCTCGCTCACCTCGGTCTTGTGGGTGGCCACCATGAAGGCGCCGGCGCAGAAGAACAGCGTGATCTTGCCGAAGGCGTGGGTGGCGATGTGCAGTCCGCCGCCGGTCACCGAGAGGTCGTTCGCCAGCATCGCGCCGAGCACGATGTAGGAAAGCTGGCTGACGGTAGAGTAGGCGAGCCGTGCCTTGAGGTTGTCGCGCGTCATGGCGACCAGGGAGGCGATGACGATGGTCGCGGCTGCGAGCCATGACAGGTATTGGCTCCCCGGTAGCAGGCGCAGGAAATCGAGCCCGAAGATGTAGACCGAGACCTTGAGGATGGTGAACACCCCGGCCTTGACCACGGCGACGGCGTGGAGGAGCGCGCTCACCGGGGTCGGCGCCACCATGGCCGACGGCAGCCAGCGGTGGAACGGCATGAGCGCCGCCTTGCCCGTGCCGAGCACGTAAAGCGCCAGCAACACGCTGGCCATGACGGGATCGATCTTGCCCTTGAGCACGCCGCCCACGGTGAAATCGAGGGTGCCGGCCACCACCCAGGTCCACAGGATCGCGAGCAGTTGCAGCCCGATCGAGGTCCCCAGCAGCAGGCCGAGGTAGATGCGCCCGGCGCGCCGGGCCTCCGGCGTGCCGGCATGGGTGACCAGCGGGTAGGTGCATAGCGTCAGGGCTTCATAGAAGATGAACAGGGTGCCCATGTTGCCCGCGAAGGCGATGCCCATGACGTTGCCGAGCGAGATCGCGAAGAAGGTGTAGAACCGCGTCTGGTGCTCCTCGTGGTGGGCGCGCATGTAGCCGATCGAATAGATCGAGGTCACGATCCACAGGAAGCTCGCGATCAGCGCGAACAGGAGCCCGAGCGGCTCGACCTTGAAGGCGATGGAGAGGCCCGGCAGGATGTCGAGCACCCGGAGACTGGGCATGTGCCCGGCCTGGACCTCCGGCAGCAGCGAGGAAACGGTGAGGAACAGGCCGATGGCGGCGGTAACCGTCACAGCCTCGCGCAGGTTGGGGCGATGGCCGTTCATGGCGATCAGGAACGCCGCCACGAACGGCAGTAGGATGGTGACGGTGATCGCGGTATCCGGAGTCACTGCGCGATCCCCATCAGGACCCGGGCCGCCTTGAAGGCGATCTCGGACGTCAGGTTGGCGTCGATGCCGAAGTAGAAGTTCGCGCCGATCAGCACGTAGGTCGGGATCAGCATGGAGAGCGGTGCTTCGCGCACCGGACGGTCGTCACGGACGTCGTCCATGTAGGCCGCCTCGACCACGCGCCAGATGTAAATGACCGCGATCAGCGAGCTCGCCACGATCAGCACGGCGATCGGCCAGCGTCCCGATTGGATGGCCGCGGCCACAAGGTACCACTTGGACACGAAGCCGACCGTCAGCGGCATCCCGATCAGGCTGAGCCCTCCGGCAACGAAGGCGCCCATGGTCCAGGGCATCTTGCGGCCGAGCCCGCGCACCGAATCGATGGTGGCACTGCCACGGCGCAGCACGATCGCGCCGACGGCCATGAACAGCGCGCTCTTGATCAGGGCGTGGTTGAACAGGTGGATCATGGTCGCCGCGAGGCCGGTGACCGAGGCGAAGCTCATGCCGAGGATCATGTAGCCGATCTGCGCGATCGACGAGTAGGCGAGCATCCGCTTGATGTCGACCTGGAACACGGCGACGGTAGAGGCCGCGAACATGGCGGCGAGCGCAAGCGGCGTGAACAGGTAGGTCAGCGTCAGGCCGAGCAGCGAATAATCGGTGCCGAAGATCGTGAACAGGAACCGCAGCATCAGGTAGACCATCGCCTTGGTCGCGGTCGCCGCCAGGAACGCGGTCACCGACGATGGCGCGAAGGCATAGGCATTGGGCAGCCATAGGTGCAGCGGGAACAGGGCGAGCTTGAGGCCGAGGCCGGTGACGATGAAGGCGAAGGCGACCAGCACAGTGCGGTTGTTCTCGAGCCCCTGCAGGCGCGCCGCCAGGTCGGCCATGTTCAGGGTGCCGGTCATCATGTAGACTAGGCCGATGCCGATCACGAAGAAGGTGGCGCCGATGCTGCCCATGACCAGGTAGGTGTAGGAGGCAGTCAGGGCGCGACGGTCGCGGTGCGCGCCGAGCGCCACCAGCACGTAGGTCGAGAGCGAGGATATCTCGAGGAATACGAAGGCGTTGAACGCGTCGCCCGTGATCACGATACCCATCAGGCCGGTGAAGCACAGCAGGTAGCAGGTGTAGAACAGGGCCTGGTTGTGGGCCTCGATCTCGTTGGCGACGCTCACCCGCGCGTAAGGCAGGACCACCGTGCCGATCGCCGAGATGATGACCAGCACGAAGGCATTGACCGGATCGATGCGATACTCGATGCCCCAGGGCGCCGCCCAGTCGCCCAGCATGTAGGAGATCGTCCCGTGGGTCAGGACCTGGTGGAGCAGGGTGACCGAGATCGCGAAGGCGATGGCGCAGACGATCAGCGCGAAATACCACGACAGGCTGGCGCGCCGCGAGAACGCGCTCAGCGGCGCGGCCACCAGCGGCACGACGATCTGCAGGATCGGAAGATTATGCATGAACATGGGGATCAGTCTTCCCCGTACTCGGCCGCGTCATCGGCGCGCTGGATCTCGTCTTCCTCGATCGAGTTGTAGGCGTTCTTGATGCGCACGACGAGCGCGAGGCCGAGCCCCGTGGTGGCGATGCCGACCACGATTGCCGTCAGGATCAGCACGCTCGGCAGGGGATTGGAGAACACCTCCGGCTTGCCGGTGAGGATCGCGGCCGTTCCGCCCCGGATCTTGCCCATGGAGATGTAGAGCATGAACACTGAGGTCTGGAAGATGTTGAGCCCGATGATCTTCTTCACCAGGTTGCCGCGTGAGACAACGATGTAGAAGCCGGTCATCATCAGCACGATGACGATCCAGTAGTTGAACAGGCCGAGGACGTCGTGAAGGGTCATCACCACTCCTCGTCGCCGATCGGCTGGCCCTGGCCGGCGAAGGCGTAGAAGGTGGAGACCATCACCGCGGCCACCGTCATGCCTACGCCGAATTCGACCAGCATGAGTCCGATCTCCTGGCCATGGCTCGCCTCATGGGCGAGCACCGAGTAGTCGAGATAGTTGCGGCCGAGGAACAGGCTGACGATGCCGGTACCCCCGTAGATCAGGACACCCGCCGCCAGCATCCAGCGCACCACGCGCCCGGGCATGGCGCGGCGCGCGGTATCGAGCCCGAATACGAGCGCGTAGATGATGAATGCGGTGGCGAAGATGACGCCCGCCTGGAATCCGCCGCCGGGACCGAAATCGCCGTGGAACTGGACGTAGAGGGCGAACAGGAGGATCGGACTTATCAGCACCTTGGTCACGACGCGCAGGACGAGGTGGTGGTCCATGGCCGTGATCTTCTCGCCGACGTGCTCTCGGATGGTGCCGGCAAGCAGCAGCAGCACGCCGATGCCTGCGGTAAAGATCACGGTGGTCTCACCCAGGGTATCGAAGCCGCGGTAGCCGGCGACCACCGCGGTCACGATGTTGGGAACCCGGAAATCGGCTTCCGTGTTGTTGATGTAACGGTCGACCACGTGGTGATGAATCGGCGCGGCGGGGTCGCCGAAACGCGGCATGTCCAGCGTGCCGTAGACCAGCGCCGCCCCGGTCACGAGCACGACCAGGATCGGCAGCACGCGCGAACGGGTCCGGGGCGCTTCGCGCCGGGCTGTGAGGGCGAGGGTCGACAGCATCAGCACCGTGGAGATGCCCGCACCGACCGCGGCCTCGGTGAAGGCGACGTCCACCGCGTCGAGATGCACGAACAGCGCCGCCGACACGAACGAAAACACGCCGGACAGCATGACAGAGGAGAACAGCGTCACGCGGCGCATGATGGCGAACGCGGTACCGGCCAGGAACAGCAGGAGCGCGATATCGATGGCGGCTTCGATGGCTATTGTCCGCTCTCCTCTGGCTTCGTCTTGGCGCCGGGGCGCGGAGGAACGTCCGTTCCCGTGGGGCGAAGGCCCGTGACCAACGCGGCATTGGCGATGGCATGAGTCGAGGTGGGGCTGGTGAAGAACAGGAACGCGCCGATCAGGAACAGCTTCACCGCGACCAGGCCGAAGCCGGCCTGGAGCATCAGGCCGAGCAGTATCAGCCCTGCACCAAGGGTATCGGTGATGCCGGCAGGATGCATGCGCGTGTAGAAATCGGGCATGCGGACGAGGCCGAGCGCGCCGGTCAGAACGAGGAAGGCGCCGGCCATCAGCAGGACCCAACTGGTGATATCGAGAGCCAGGTCCGCCATCACGCCCGATCCTTCTGCTCGATGCTGTCGCCGAGGGTGCGGTAGCGGAAGAACTTGAGCACGGCGATGGTGCCGATGAAGTTGAGCAGGGCGTAGAGCAGGGCGATATCCAGGAAATCCGGCCGTCCGGTCAGGAACCCCATGACGGCGATCATCAGGACGGTCTTGGTACCGAAGGAATTGGCCGCGAGCACGCGGTCGTAGAGGGTAGGCCCGGCATAGAGCCGCACCAGGGCCAGCACCATGGCCATCAGCAATGCCGCCGCGGTGGCCGTGAACATGTTCAGCGGGCCTCGATCCGGTCGACACGCTGGTCCATGTCGCCCTCGGCCAGGCCGTCGGCCATTTCGCGCGTGATGGCGTGGACCAGGATATTGCCGTCCTCGATCTCGACCGACACCGTGCCCGGCGTCAACGTGATGGAGTTGGCATATATCACCTTGCCGACGTCGGTGCGTTGCGTCGCCGGCACCCAGATCATGGTCGGGCTGATGGGCAGCTTCGGACTGAGGACGATCTTCGCGACGTCGATATTCGCTTTGATGATTTCCTTCGCCAGCCAGACGATATAACCGAACCAGCCGATGCGAAGTTGAAGAGGGACGGCTTCGTGATCGACCACGTCGAGCCGCGCGGCGATCAGCACGATCGTGATGCAGGACAGCACGCCGAAACCGATCATGAGCGGCACGTAATGTCCCGACAGGAGCAGCCACAGCGCAAACATCGCCAAGCCCAGGCCGATGGGATGCGTGAGGGTCTTGAACTTCATGACGCGGGTGCTCTCGCCTGTCGTCGGCGGGCCCGCCGTCGGCGAGACCCTCCCCGTGATTGTTGGAATTGTGGATACAGGCCCCACCGAGGCCCGTCAACCCCGACCTGAAAACCGGGTTATGGCGCCGAAAAGCGCGGGATTCCGGGGCTTGCGAAGGTTGCCGCCACGTTTGAACGGATTTTGGAAAAGTGATACGGTACTACATATAAAAAAATGGTACAGGGGGCTTACATTCCAATGAGTTACGACGGGATGGGAGATGAACCAGACGATCTCCGTGAAATCAGCGGCGTCGTCAAATGGTTCAATACAGTAAAGGGCTTCGGATTCGTCACACCTTCCGATGGTTCGAATGATGCGTTCCTGCATCTTTCGGTGCTTCGGGAGGCGGGCTACGCAACGTTGCAGCCCGGTGCCACGGTTCGTTGCGAAATATCGGCGCGGTCCAAGGGACTCCAGGTCACTCGCATCGTGAACATTGATGAAAGCACGGCAACGCCGGCTCCGTCGCCATCGGGACAATCGCAAGCCCATGGTCACGAGCAGCTCGGCCCGGCCAGTGAATTCGTCGAAGCGACGGTGAAGTGGTTCAATCCCGACAAGGGCTACGGCTTCGTCTGCCAGCTGGACAATGAACGCGACGTGTTCGTCCACATGGTGACGCTGCGCCGGTCGGGGGTGCGGGAGCTCGAGGCCGGGCAGGCCGTGAAGGTCCGCATTGCCGAGGGGCCGAAGGGCCCCCAGGCGACGGAAATCCGCCTCTAACCGGCGCGTTTCCGGGTTAAAGTATTCCGGCGCGGGATTCCCCCGCGGCCGGTGAGGTGCGCGTGGGCTGTACCGTCATGATGATCCGTTCCTTCCCGTCTTTTCCGACGCTCTCTCGACTGGCTTTCGCCGCATTTCTGATCCTGCTCGCACCGTTTCCGGCGCGAACCGCCGAGCCGCTGCAGACCTTCTCGACAGGCTCGCTGGTGATCCGATCGGACGGCCATTCCCATCCGTTCACGGTGGAGCTCGCCACCACCGACGCGCAACGCGCCCAGGGACTGATGTTCCGCCCGACGCTCGCGGCCGACCAGGGCATGCTGTTCCTCTATCCGCGCGCACGGGTGATCAACATGTGGATGAAGAACACCCTCATCCCGCTCGACATGCTGTTCCTCGATTCCGAGGGCGGCATCGTCGCGCTCCACGAGCGCGCGGTGCCGGGCTCGCTGAGCGTCATCAGCTCGGGCGTGCGCGCACGGGCCGTGGTCGAGGTGCCGGGCGGGACCGTCCAGCGGCTCGCGATCCGGATTGGCGACCGGGTGGATACGCCCCTGCTGCCGAAACCATGACCGTCGGCGGCTAAAATGCCATTTCTACCAAAGCCGTATTGGCCGCTATAGTAACGGCCGCAAAGCGGGGGCAGGTGACGGATTCGTCGCCGCTGCCGGAAGAGGGGACCCATGCACCTGCGCAAGCGCGTGATCGTCACCGGCGGCGCCGGCTTCCTGGGGTCGCACCTGTGCGAGCGGCTGCTCGGAGGGGGCGCCGACGTGCTCTGCATCGACAATTTCTTCACCGGCGCCAAGGACAACATCGCCCACCTGCTGGGCGATCCGCATTTCGAGTTGATCCGCCACGACGTGACGTTCCCGCTCTACGTCGAGGGAGACGAGATCTACAACCTGGCGTGCCCGGCCTCGCCGATCCACTACCAGTTCGATCCGGTACAGACCACCAAGACGAGCGTGCACGGCGCGATCAACATGCTCGGCCTCGCCAAGCGCATCCGTGCCAAGATCTTCCAGGCGTCCACCAGCGAGGTCTACGGCGATCCCGAGGTCCATCCCCAGATCGAGGACTACCGCGGCCACGTCAACCCGCTCGGGCCGCGCGCCTGCTACGACGAGGGCAAGCGCTGCGCGGAGACACTGTTCTTCGACTATCACCGCCAGCACAAGCTGCGCATCAAGGTGGCGCGCATCTTCAACACCTACGGCCCGCGTATGCATCCCAACGACGGGCGCGTCGTCTCCAACTTCATCATGCAGGCGCTCGAGGGAAAGGACATCACGCTGTACGGCGACGGCAGTCAGACCCGGGCGTTCTGCTACGTTGACGACCTGATCGAGGGAATAACCCGGTTGATGGCGACGTCTGACGAGGTGACGGGGCCGGTCAACATCGGCAATCCCGTCGAGATGCCGATCCGGGCGCTCGCCGAAAAGGTGATCGACCTTACCGGCGCCAAATCGAAGTTGATCTTCAAGCCGCTGCCCCAGGACGACCCGACCCAGCGGTGCCCCGACATCAGCCTCGCCAAGAAGCTGCTTAGCGACTGGCAGCCCACGGTTTCCCTGGAGGAGGGCTTGAAGAAAACCATCGCGTATTTCGAAGGCCTGATGCGGAAGGGCGCGCAATGACCAACGTGCTGGTCACGGGCGGTGCCGGCTATGTCGGGAGTCACGCCTGCAAGGCTCTGGCCCGCGCGGGCTTTACGCCGGTCACTTACGACAACATGTCTCACGGCCACGAATGGGCGGTGAAATGGGGGCCGCTCGAGACGGGCGAGCTCGCCGACCAGGACCGGCTGCGCGCGGTGATCGCGAAGCACAGGCCGGCCGCCGTGATGCACTTCGCGGGGCTGATCAGCGTCGGCGAGTCGGTCACGTCACCCGACCTCTATTACCGCAACAATGTCGCCGGCAGCCTTTCCCTGCTCGAGGTGATGCGGGAAACCGGGGTCGAACGCCTGGTGTTCTCCAGCACGGCGGCGGTCTACGGCATGCCGCAGGCCGTGCCGATCCGGGAGGACCATCCGACTGCCCCGATCAATCCCTACGGTGCCGGAAAGCTCATGGTCGAGCAGATGCTGGCCGATTTTTCCGCGGCTTACGGACTGCGCTATGCCGCGTTGCGCTACTTCAACGCCGCCGGCGCCGACCCCGACGGCGAGACCGGCGAGGCGCATGATCCCGAAACCCACCTGATTCCGCTGGTGCTCGACGCCGCGGCGGGACGACGCCCGCACATCACGGTGTTCGGCGACGACTACGATACGCCGGATGGCACCTGCATCCGCGACTACATCCACGTCGCCGACCTGGCAGAGGCGCATGTGCTCGCGCTCGGGAAATTGGAAGACTCGCCCGGCAACGTGATCTGTAACCTCGGCAACGGGAAGGGCTATTCGGTCAAGGAAGTGATCGAGACGGCGCGGCGGGTGACCGGGCGCGATATCCCGACCAAGCTGGGCGAACGGCGTCCGGGCGATCCGCCCGCCCTGGTCGCGTCGTCGGAACGGGCCTCCCGTGATCTCGGCTGGCGCCCGCGCCTCCAGGCTCTGGATAAAATCGTGGAACACGCATGGGCGTGGCTACGGAAGGAGAGCCTGGCCGGCGCAAGTTGAGAGCAAACGGCGAGCTGCTATCGGCACGTGAACTTCCGCGATATCTTTAAAAGAAAAGAACTGGTGGGCGCCGGTGCCCGTCGGGGCCTGTTCGCGCTGGTGGACCAGTCGCTGATCGCCGGGACCAATTTCGTCACGGCTCTGCTGCTTGCCCGGCTGGCGCCGCTCGATGAATACGGCGCCTACGCCCTGATGTTTTCCGTTCTCACCTTCGTGATCGGCCTCCAGGGCGCATTGGTGACGGGACCAATGATGATCTTCGTCGTGTCGCGGGCCGGGCTGCTCACTCTTCTGACCAGTGTGACCGTCTGCCTCCTTTTATTCCGTCGGGGTAACGGTGTATGGCGCTTCGTGCTGATTGGCACCTGCATCGTCGTGCTGGCACTAGCCTTCGACATCGATATCGGCTTGGCACGTGCCGATCGCGCTATCAACGTAACGCAGATCTTCGACAACCTGCTGAGCACGTTCACCACGGAAACCCACACGGGCCTCAACGTGACAAAGGAATGGCGGCTCAACTGGTGGAGCGAGATCATTCATTACACGGTCTTCGGGCCGTACTTCCTGCTGGGGAAGGGGTTCGGCATCAACCTGGCGACGTCCGACGGCTTTCAGGTCGCCGCGGACCAGAGCCTTCGCTCGCCCCACAGCATTCATTTCGCGATCCTGGCCCGTGCCGGTGTGCCGGGGCTTCTCATATGGATTGGACTCCAGGCGAGTTGGGGCCTGACCCTCCTTCGCGCCTGTCTCCGTGCCCGAAGGATGGGGGAGACGACCTGGGTTGCCTTCTTCACGTTCCTGATCGCCTACTGGGTGGCATTCCTCGTGAACGCCAGCTTCGACGTCTACCTCGAAGGCCCGATGGGCGGGATCTGGTTCTGGACACTATTCGGAGTCGGACTCGCCGCGACACAGATTTTCTATACGGCGCCTGAAGTACTGGACGGGCTTGACCTCCATGAAAATTCTCATCCTGCATGAATACTATCAGCAGCCGGGAGGTGAGGATTCCGTCTTCCGAGCGGAGCGGGACCTTCTGAAGTCCCATGGCCACGACGTCCGCTGCCATACCGTTCATAACGATACCATCGGGCAGTTCTCTCATCTGAGTCTCGCGCGTCAGACCGTCTGGTCTCGAACGGCGTACAACACGGTGTCAGCCCTGTTGCGGGATTTCCCTGCCGACGTGGTCCATTGCCACAATACGTTTCCGCTTCTTTCCCCCTCGGTCTACTCCGCGGCACGGAAAGCGAGAGCCGCCGTCGTCCAGACCCTGCACAACTACCGCCTCATCTGCATAGGGCCCGATCTATTCCGTGACGGCCATGCCTGCGAGGCCTGTGTCGGTCACGGCACCCCGTGGCGCGGCGTGGTTCATCGCTGTTATCGGCAGAGCCTCGGCGCCAGCGCCACGGCGGCTACCATGCTGGCCGTTCATAACGCGCTTGGCACCTGGTCGAAGCACGTTTCCTGTTTTGTCGTGCCGAGCGCTTTTGCCAGGGAGAAGTTCATCGCCGGCGGGCTCCCGGCAGCCCTGCTCAAAATCAAGCCGAATTTCGTGTCAAACCCTGTAGGCGACATTCCAGCAACAGAAAAGCCTCGACGAGGCGCCCTGTATGTCGGTCGTCTCGTCGAGGAAAAGGGCGTATCCGATCTACTGAATGCCACCAAGGAATCCCGCGTTCCAATCACGCTGGCAGGGGAGGGGCCGCTCGTACAGCAGGCTCGAAATACCGGCGCCGCGACCCTGGGACATGTGTCAAAGGAGGTCGTCTACCGGGAAATGCAGCGCGCGGCCTTTCTCGTGGCGCCGTCCCGTTATTACGAGACCTTTGGTCTCGCCGTGATCGAGGGATTTGCCAACGGGCTTCCAGCCATAGTGCCGCGTGAAAGTGCCCTGGCCGAGCTGGTCGAGGATGGCCAAACCGGGCTGATTTTCTGCCATGGGAAGAGCGGAGACCTGACGCGGAAAATGGCTTGGGCTGCTTCCCATCCCGAAGCCATAGCCGAAATGGGGCACAATGCCCGGCGCGTCTATGAGGACCGTTACACCCCTGAGCGAAACTACCGGATGCTGATGGAAATATACGACGCAGCCATACATTCCGAGATCCATGGTTTCACACCTACCGCTTGATTTTTAGTCACTTAGAATACAGTTTAGATATTTAGAATTTTCCGGTGAGATCGCCATCCACAGCCACCGGGCCAACCGCGAAAATCCGGCAATTTTAACCCTGTCCCCCCGTTGACAGCCGGGGATGCCCGGCCTATATCACTGGCACTCGCGCTTAGGGAGTGCTAACAGGCCCCCTTCGCGGCTAATGGAACGCAATTCCTGGCTCCGCTGCCCCAAGGGGGCGGCTGGCCTATTCGGGAGGTAAGGTCACCATGAACATTCGTCCGCTGCACGATCGCGTCATCGTCGAGCCGCTTACCGCGGAAGAGAAGACCGCGGGCGGCATCATCATCCCCGACACCGCCAAGGAAAAGCCCTCCGAGGGCCGTATCGTAGCGGTCGGAACCGGCTACCGCGACGACGACGGCAAGATCACCGCCCTCGACGTCAAGAAGGGCGATCGCGTGCTCTACGGCAAGTGGTCTGGCACCGA
Source organism: uncultured Alphaproteobacteria bacterium (assembly GCA_963732875.1). Classification (GTDB taxonomy): domain Bacteria; phylum Pseudomonadota; class Alphaproteobacteria; order SMXQ01; family SMXQ01; genus WHSO01. Next base: position 417,549 of record CAVTBD010000002.1, read on the forward strand.
GGTGAAGGTCGACGGCAAGGAACTGCTGATCATGAAGGAAGGCGACGTGCTCGCCGTGCTCGACGCCGCCACCAAGGTCCACGCCCGCGCCAAGCCGGCGGCCAAGGCGGCTGCGGCCGGGCATCATCACGTTCCGGGTACCGACTGCTGCTGATCGCGGTGGGCCCGGTCAATTTCCAATCGTATCCAGGAGAACAGCATGAAAATTCGGCCTTTGCATGATCGCGTCATCGTTGAGGCGCTTTCGGCGGAACAGAAGACCAAGGGGGGCATCATCATCCCCGACACCGCCCAGGAGAAGCCCTCCGAAGGCAAGGTGATCGCGGTCGGCTCCGGCTACCGCGGCGAGGACGGCAAGATTACCGCGCTCGACGTGAAGAAGGGCGACCGCATCCTCTACGGCAAGTGGTCGGGCACCGAGGTGAAGGTGGACGGCAAGGACCTGCTGATCATGAAGGAAAGCGACATCCTCGGCGTGGTCGAGTAAGCACGCCCCCGCAATTCCACATACGAAGAAACCAAGGGAGTACCTGAAAAATGGCTAAAGACGTCAAGTTTTCGACCGACGCGCGCGACCGGATGCTGAAGGGCATCGACGTTCTCGCCGATGCGGTCAAGGTGACGCTGGGTCCCAAGGGCCGCAACGTCGTGATCGAGAAGTCGTTCGGCGCGCCGCGCATCACCAAGGACGGTGTCACGGTGGCGAAGGAGATCGATCTCTCCGACAAGTTCGAGAACATGGGCGCCCAAATGGTCCGTGAAGTTGCGTCCCGGACCAACGACGAGGCCGGCGACGGCACCACCACGGCGACCGTTCTGGCCCATTCGATCGTGCGCGAGGGCGCCAAGGCGGTGGCCGCCGGCATGAACCCGATGGACGTGAAGCGCGGTATCGACATCGCGGTCACGGCCGTTGTCGAAGACCTCAAGAAGCGCTCCAAGCCCATCAAGACCAGCCAGGAAATCGCCCAGGTCGGCACCATTTCCGCCAACGGCGAGGCCGAGATCGGCAAGATGATCTCCGAAGCCATGGACAAGGTCGGCAAGGAAGGCGTGATCACGGTCGAAGAAGCCAAGGGCCTCGACACCGAGCTCGAGGTCGTGGAAGGCATGCAGTTCGACCGCGGCTACCTGTCGCCGTACTTCATCACCAATGCCGAGAAGATGACCTGCATCATGGAGGATCCGCTGATCCTCCTGCACGAGTCCAAGCTCTCCAACCTGCAGTCCATGCTGCCGGTGCTGGAGGCAGTGGTGCAGCAGAACAAGCCGCTCCTGATCATCGCAGAGGACGTCGAGGGCGAGGCGCTGGCCACGCTCGTGGTCAACAAGCTGCGCGGCGGCCTCAAGGTCGCGGCGGTGAAGGCCCCGGGCTTCGGTGATCGCCGCAAGGCCATGCTGCAGGACATCGCGGTCCTGACCGGTGGCCAGGTGATCTCCGAGGACCTCGGCATCAAGCTCGAGAACGTCACCGTCAACATGCTCGGCAAGGCCAAGAAGGTCACCATCGACAAGGACAACACCACCATCGTCGACGGTGCCGGCAAACAGAAGGACATCGAGGGCCGCTGCAACCAGATCCGCGCCCAGGTCGAGGAAACAACCTCGGACTATGACCGCGAGAAGCTGCAGGAGCGGCTGGCGAAGCTCGCCGGCGGCGTTGCGGTGATCAAGGTCGGCGGCGCCACCGAGGTCGAGGTGAAGGAGCGCAAGGATCGCGTCGACGACGCGCTCAATGCGACCCGCGCCGCGGTCGAGGAAGGCATCGTTCCGGGCGGCGGCACCGCGCTGCTCTACGCCACCAAGAAGCTCGCCGGCATCAAGCTCGACAACCACGACCAGCAGGTCGGTGTCGACATCGTGCGTCGCGCGATCCAGGCACCGGTACGTCAGATCGCCGAGAACGCCGGCAACGACGGCTCCGTGATCGTCGGCAAGCTGCTCGAGGGCAAGGACCCCAACCACGGCTACAACGCCCAGACGAGCAAGTTCGAGGATCTGGTGAAGTCGGGCATCATCGACCCGACCAAGGTGATCCGTACCGCGCTGCAGAACGCAGGCTCGGTCGCGGGTCTGCTGGTTACCACAGAAGCCATGATTGCCGACAAGCCCGAAAAGAAGGAGCCGGCCATGCCGGGCGGCGACATGGGCGGCATGGGTGGCATGGGCTTCTAAAGCCGGGCCCATACCGTCACGCTTATCGGAAGGGGCCGCCTCGTGCGGCCCCTTTCTTTTGCGGCCTCCCATTTGCCCTTAAACTGGCCGCCCACGAAAGGAGACCGGCATGACCGACACAACCGGCAGAAAACGTGTCGCCTTCATCGGCCTCGGCGTCATGGGCGGGCCCATGGCGGGACATCTGGCGAAGGCCGGCCACACGGTAACGGTGTTCAACCGCACCTGTTCCCGCGCCGATGCCTGGATATCGAAGTACGGCGGTCGGGCGGCCGCGACCCCCGCCGAGGCGGCGGCCGGCGCCGAGTTGGTGTTCGCCTGCGTCGGCAATGACGACGACGTGCGCGCGGTGACGACCGGCCCCGATGGCGCATTCGCCGGGATGGGGAAGGGGGCGATCTTCGTCGATCACACCACGGCATCGGCCGGCCTCGCGCGCGAACTGGCCGCCGAGGCGGCGCAGCGCGGCCTCGATTTTCTGGACGCCCCCGTTTCGGGCGGACAGGCCGGCGCGGAGAACGGCCAGCTCACGGTCATGGTGGGTGGTGAAACCACGGCTTTCGCGCGCGCCGAACCGGTAATGCGCGCCTATGGCCGCGCGGTTACTCGAATGGGACCCGCGGGGGCCGGCCAGCTCACCAAGATGGTCAACCAGATCTGCATTGCCGGCCTGATCCAGGGATTGGCCGAGGGGCTCGACTTCGGCCTGCGCGCGGGCCTCGACATGGACCTCGTGCTCGACGTCATCTCCAAGGGCGCGGCCCAGTCGTGGCAGATGGAGAACCGCGGCTACACCATGATTCGCGGCCAGTTCGATTTCGGCTTCGCGGTCGACTGGATGCGCAAGGACCTCGCCATCTGCAAGGCGGAGGCTGCACGCAACGGCGCGAACATCGAGGTGGCGGCGCTGGTCGACCGGTTCTACGGCGAGGTCCAGGCCATGGGCGGTGGCCGCTGGGATACCTCGAGCCTGATTGCCCGGCTTCAAACTCCTGTCGGAAAGCAAGGGTAAGGGGAGGCCCTTCCGGGCGGTCGCGGCAACCGCTACAATGCGTCGGGTTGTAACGGGCGTTTCATCTCGCCGGAGCCGCGCGCCATGCGTGCCGTGACCTTTGCCATCCGTTTCCTGATCCGGGGTCTGTTTCCCGCCGTCTGTATCGTGGCACTCGCCGGCGCCGTCCGTGCGGAATGCCTCGCGACCGACGTGATAGGGCAGTGGCGCCAGCTCGAGACCGACAGCCGCTGGTATTTCTTCGGCAACAACGAGGTCGATTGCCGCACCTGTCGTGGTTGGGCCGGCACGGCGGGCTGCCAGTATGTGCCCGACGCCACGGACGAGCTCAACCGGCAGAAATGCACCTTCGGCAAGGGCGGCGCGAAACCCGTCACGGTCACCGGATGGCGCGCGAAAGACGGCAAGCTCGATGCCCTGGTGTTCAGCGATGGCAGCGTGCGCCAGGTCGGCGGCAATGCCTGCCGCATCGACGGCGGCGAGGGCATCATGGCGATCGAGGGCGTCGGCCGGCTCCAGTGCCACTACAACTACCAGTGCCAGAAACTCGACCGCGAGAACGGCGGCAGCGGCGATTAGCCGCGCGCTACCGTTCTGCTGCCTTGGCCTCGTTCCAGAGCGCGTCCATCTCGGCCAGGTCGGAATCTGCTGCAGTTTTTCCGCGGTCCCTGAGTTTCGCCTCGATATGATGGAAGCGGCGGACGAATTTGTCGTTGGTACCGCGCAGCGCCGCTTCCGGGTCCAATCCCACCTTGCGGGCTAGGTTCGCCACGGCGAACAGGAGATCGCCGACCTCGTCCTCGATGCGCGCCTTCGGGGCTTCCGCCGTGATCTCGCGCTCGGCCTCGCGCAGTTCTTCCTCGATCTTGTCGATGACCTCGCGCACGCTGGGCCAGTCGAATCCCACCCGTGCGGCCCGCCTGGTGAGCTTCTCCGCCCGCGTCAGCGCAGGCAGGGCGCGCGCGACCCCGTCGAGTGCGCTCGCCGGTGCAGCCTCGGCATCGCCGCTGGCGGCCCCTCGTGCAGCCCGCTCGGCAGCCTTGTGAGATTCCCATGCCCGGGTCTGGGCCTCTGCGTCGGCAACCTCGGCGCTGCCGAACACGTGCGGATGGCGCCGGATCATCTTGTCGGCTTCGTGGGCGGCGATGGCGTCGAAATCGAAGCCGCCGTCCTCGCGCGACATCTGGGCGTAGTAGACCACCTGAAACAGCAGGTCGCCGAGCTCGTCGAGCAGGGCCAAGCGGTCTCCCGACGCGATCGCATCGGCGACCTCGTAGGCTTCCTCGATGGTATAGGGCGCAATGGTGGCAAAGTTCTGCTCCAGGTCCCACGGACAGCCGCCGACGGGGTCGCGTAGCCGTGCCATGACTTCGATCAGACGGTCGATGGAACCGGAGTGGGCGCCGGGAGTGATGGTCATTGAGGCTCCTGTCGCTGGGACATTTTTCGTATAATGTATATTATGGAAAATTTAGGATGGGCTTCCAAGGTATTGCTTTAATGACGAAAACAGCTCGCGCGCCAAACAATCACGCCTCATCGCGTAAGCGGTCCTGATCTGCTGACTGAACTTTCCTCTACGCCCGTGTCGTCGCCCCACAGCGACGGTACGTCGGCTACCTCGATCGTCATGCCGTCGTAGGCCGGCTCAACGCCTGGCGGACATTTCCTCTTGAGATCGGCGTAGTCGAGCCGATGCGACAGGTGCGTAAGGATGGCGCGTTCCGGCCCCACTCTTTCGATCCATTCCTGCACCCGCCCGAGATGGGCATGGGTCGGATGTTCCTGTTCCTGCAGGCAACCGACCACCCAGACCTTGACCCCTTCGAGGGCCGCGAACGCATCTTCGCCGAGGCGCACCAGATCCGTCGAATACGCAATGTCGCCGAAGCGGAAACCCGTCGTGACCATGTAGCCATGGTCCTGGCCGAACGGCAGGACCCGGATTCCGTGACAGTCGAAAGCCCGGTCCCAGGCGAATTCCCGGGGTGTCAGGCAGGGCTTGTAAAAGGACAAACCGTCCTTCAAAGGCTTAGGCGGATCAAATATATAGGGGAACTTATTGATAAGATGATCGAGCACCTCGCGGGTGGCCCAGACATCGATCGCGGCGCGTTGCAGGCGATTCAGCGCCCGGATCTCGTCGATGCCATGGGTATGGTCGGCATGGGTGTGGGTATAGAGGATGCCGTCGAGGTGGTGGACACCGGCATCCAGGAACTGACAACGCAGGTCAGGGCCGGTGTCGACCACCACGGTGGCATCGCCCTGCTGCACCAGCACCGAGGCCCGCCGGCGTCGGTTTTTCGGGTTTACGGGGTCGCAGGCGCCCCACTGGTCGCCGATCATGGGCACGCCGCCGGCACCGCCACAGCCGAGGATGGTGAACCGCATCAGCCGGCACTCCCGACAGATTCCGCGACATTGGGAAGCTCGCCGGTGTCGGCCTTGGCGAACAGGCGGAAGAAGTTTTCGCTGGTGCGCGCCGCCAGATCGGCCGTGGAAAGCCCCCGGAGTCCGGCCACGAACGCCGCAGTATGGGCGGTGAAGGCGGGCTCGCAGCGCTTGCCGCGCACCGGCACGGGCGCGAGATAGGGCGCGTCGGTCTCCACCAGGAGACGCTCCAGGGGCACGTTCCGGGCGACCTTCCGCACGGATTCGGCGTTCTTGAAGGTCACGATCCCTGAAAAAGAGACATACATGCCGTGATTTACGGCGGCCTCAGCCACGGATTCGGCCGCGCTGAAGCAGTGGATCAGACCCGGAAACGGTCCTTTGGCCTGCTCCTCGACGAGGATCCTGACGGTGTCGTGGTCGGCCTCGCGGGTGTGGATGACAATCGGCAGGCCGGTCTCACGGGCCGCCGCGATATGGGCGCGGAACACCTGCTCCTGCACCGCGCGCAGCGAATGCTCGTAGTGGAAATCGAGCCCGGCCTCGCCGATGGCGATCACCTTGGGATGATCGCATTCGGCCATGATCCGCCCGGGCGAGATCCCGGCGTCGCCCTCAGCCTCGTGGGGATGGACGCCGACCGAGCACCAGATGCCAGGATGGGCCTCGGCGAGCGCCCGGATCGCGGGAAAGTCGGACATCCGGGTGCAGATCGTCAGCATCCCGGCGACGCCCGCGCGGCGCGCACGTGCGATCACCGCTTCGCGCGCGTCGGCGAAGTCGGGAAAATCTAGGTGGCAGTGACTGTCGATCAGCATGAGAGGCAATGCGCAAAAAACGAAACCGGTCGCAGTTTAGGCAACCCGCGGCGGCCTTGCATCCTTTCCCGCAGCAGTGACCGCAGCAACGCTCCTAATATCCCGAAAATTTTAGAGAAAATCCTTGTTTAACAGCGCTTTAAGCTGTCACGGCCAGAGTATGCTCATGCGCCGGCAAAGAGTCGACGCGCGGAAACGTGAAGGGACAGTGCCATGAGCGTGATGACGATGGGGACGGCCGCGCGCAACCCGGGTTGGCTGGCGGCGCCCGGCTTCGATGTCCCGTTCATCGCCGGGACCGCGGGCATCGCGCTTGCCGCCGGCGCGGCGGTGACACTCGAGCCCGCTCTGTTCTGGCCGATCCTGCTCGCCGACCTGTGGCTGCTCGGCTACCACCACGTGATCGCCACCTTTACCCGCCTCGCCTTCGACCGCGCCAGCCTCGCCCGCCACCGCTTCCTGGTGTTCGCCCTGCCGCCGATCGTGCTGGCCGCGACCGCGTTCCTCGGCATCGCGGGCGGCGCCGGCGCCCTCGCCACGCTCTATTTCCACTGGCAGTGGTTCCATTATTCGCGCCAGAGCTGGGGCGTGGCCCGGGCCTACGGCCGCAAGGCCCGTGCCGAGGCCGGCGAAAACGAGGCCGATCCCTGTGCCGGCCCGCTGTTCACCGCGGCCTTCTACGCTTTGCCCCTGTGGGGCCTCGTCTACCGCTCGGCCCAGGCGCCGGGGCACTTCCTCGGCATGACGCTGTGGACCCTGCCGGTGCCGGGCTGGCTCGCCGATGCCGCCGGCATCGCCGCACTGGCCGTGATCGCGGCCTGGCTGATCCGCGTCGCACGGCTGCGCGGCGCGGGGCTAAGCCGCGCCCAGGCGCTCTACCTCGCCAGCCACGCGCTGGTGTTCACCATCGCCTATGTCGCGCTTGCCGACATCGATCACGGCTGGCTGGTGGTCAACGTCTGGCACAATGCCCAGTACGTGCTCTATGTCTGGCTCTACAACCGGCGCCGCTTCCGCGACGGTCCCGACCCGTCGGCACGCCTCCTGTCGCGCATCAGCCAGCCCGGCCGCCTGTGGCTCTACCTGCTGGTGTGCCTGGCGGTGACGACGCTGGTCTACGGCGCCGTCTCGGGCGCGCTCGCGGGCGCCGATCTGTGGGCCCTGCCCGCCGCCATGGTGGTGTTCCAGGCGGTCAACTTCCACCACTACATCGTCGACGGAATCATCTGGAAGGGCGCCCGGCGCAAGACGCCCGAGGCACCGACGCGCGCCTAGAACCTGATCGGCTCGGATCGGAACGATCCTGAGCCGTGAATCAGGCTCTACATTTTAAATTTAGAGCAGAATCGGTTCAGATTAAATCAATCTGAACCGATTCTGCTCTAGGTTTCCAACCCCGGAACGGGGCGTCGAAAGACCCGCTTCGGACGCCGGCGCACCACTGAGACACCCAGCACGATCAGCACCGCCAGCAGAACGGCGAGGTTCACCGCGTCGGCGAGCCGCTGGTACCACGGCATCTTGAACGGGAACGGCCGGTAATCCACGAACCGGCGCGCCCGCTCGACGCCGTTGCGGCCGAAGCTATCGCCCGGGCGGCAATGATTGACGCCGGGGAACAGCATGCAGGCGGGATTCTTGATGTTGGGCGACGCCTCACTGAGACGGAACACGCATCCCGGCCGCAGCGTGCCGAACGGATACTGCTCGAGCCGGTGGCCGAACATGGGCTCGTAGCACATCGCCTGCGTGCCGCCGGTCGCCAGGCTGTCATTGCGGTCGCGATGGGTCGACCACGGCGCCCGGACCGCAATCCTGGCCCAGTCGACGTGATCGACGGCGGGAATCTCCCCGGTTGTGCGGGCCTGGCGGTAGGCTTTTTCCATCACGGTGAAATCGTAGGTGCGGGGCCCGTAGTAGGCCAACTCGGTATAGGCGCGCACGAACAGGGCATCGGTGCCGACCGCGATCACCAGGGTCGCAATTGCCGTACCCACGACGAACGGCTTGATCAGCGTGAAGCGGTCGAGGATCAGGGCCGTCACCAGCACGCTCACCAGCACGTAGAGGCAGAACCAGCGGGTCAGCGTCGAGCTGTTGCGCAGCACCGGCAGGCTCTTGAGGAACGCCGACCAGTCCGGAGAATACCAGTTGACCAGCAGCGGCACGGCAAGGATCGCCAGCACCGCGCCGACCAGCAGGGCCTTGCCGGCAAAGCGGCGGGGCTCCCTGCCCGCCGCGCGGAGGAACTTCACCGCCCACGGTGCCGAGGCCACCATCACCACGAGCGGCACGACAGTCACGGAATAGGCGAACTCATGGAACGGCAGCACCACGTGCAGCCCCGGATACCATTCGTTGTTGCGCAGCCAGGCACCCTCGTCGCCGATCGGCGGCGCGATGAACAGCGCCTTGAGCACGATCACCAGGGTATGGCCGATGCTGTCGAAGCCCATCATCGGCAGCATGGTGCGCGGGAACTGGTGCAGGAACGCAAAACCTGCCGTGATCTTGGCCGCATCGAGCAGCAGCGCGAGCCCGCAGGCGGCGGCGAGGCGCAGGAACATCGTCACCACCGGCGACTCGAACAGGAGCGCGTGGATCAGGAGGAACACCACCACCGCGGCCAGGGACGGCGGCAGGGCGTGGACCATGCCCGACTGGATCATGTAGGCGATCGCGAGACCGGCCGCGACCACCCCGAGATCAAGACAGCGGCGCCAGCGGGGCGCGCCTTCCCGCGTCTCCCCGCCGATCACGCCATAGGCGACCAGCGGCGCCAGCATGAAGGCATGGAACGCGAGGTGGCCCGCAAGCATGCGGAACGCGAAGAAGCCGTTGAACAGGAACAGGATGGCGCCCGCCGCTGCGGCCCATGCCGAGGTGCGGTAGCGGACCCGCAGCAGGGCATAGGTGCCGCCGAGCCCGAGCCCCGCGAACAGAAGGAGGGTCAGGCGTATCGCCAGCGTCGGTCCCAGCGCGAAGGTGAGGAGCTGCGGCACCGAGAAATACATCGCCTGCATGTTGGGATAGAACGGCATGCCCGCGCAGAACGCCGGCGTGAACCACGGCAGCGAAAACAATCCGTTGTGCACGTACCAGAAATAGCCGGCCATCAGCTGCGGCAGGAAATAGGCGTAGTCGGGACCGCCGCGGCCATGGGCGTCGGGTAGATACGGCGCGAAGATCGCGGCATAGGCAACGAAAGCGGCTGCCAGGACGAGCCCTACGCCGGCGCGCGTCCGCAGTGCCGGGACGACGGCCGCCATCGCGGCCCGTGCTTTTTCGGGCGGGGTCATCAACGGGGAAGGCTCGCGGCCTTCGGCGTGCGGGCGCCCTTCCTGCCCCGCCCCCAGACCAGCGTGGTCGAGACCGTGAAGTTCCATACGGCGCCGATGGTCGCGCCGATCAGTCCGGCGAGCCACCACGGTAGTCCGGCGGCAAAGATGCGCGTCGCGATCGCGACGTTGACCACGGCCCCGACCGAGCAGACCGCCATGAACACGGTGAGGCCGGTCGCCAGGGCACCACCGCGAAGCCGCTGGTCGCGATAGGTGAACACATTGTTGAGGAGGTAGTTGACGGTCATGGCGACGGTGGTGGCGCCGCCCTGGGCCCACATGAACGGCACCGACAGCAGATAAAGACCGGACGCGAGGATGCTCAGGTGCAGGAACGCGCCGAGCCCGCCGACCATGATGAACATGATGAAGCGCACCGGCAGGTAGGCGCCGACCAGCCGCTCGACGATCAGCAGCGCGAATTCCCACGCCACCCGGATATCGAGCTTGCTCTGGCCGTGGCGCCGCTCGGCGAAGGTGAACGGCAATTCCCGCACCCGCAGCATCCCGCCGCCGGCGGCGATCATGTCGAGCAGGATCTTGAACCCCTGCCCCGCCATGTCGTGAACGGTACGCTCGAACACCTCGCGGCGGATCATGAAGAAGCCGCTCATGGGATCGGTCAGCTCGACGCGCAGCAGGCGCCGGGCCAGGCCCGTGGCGAGACGGCTGATGCGCTTGCGGGTCTCGGTCCAGGCACCGCAGCTGCCGCCATCCATGTAGCGGCTGCCGACCACGATGTCGCAACGGCCCGCGCGCAATTGCGCCAGCATGTCCGGCAGCAGCGCCTCGTCGTGCTGCAGGTCGGCGTCCATCACGGCGAGATAGGGGCTGGCCGAGGACGCCATGCCCTCGAGGCAGGCCGACGACAGGCCGCGGCGACGCACCCGCTGGATGAAGCGGACGCGGGGATTGCTCCAGGCGAGCTCCTTGAGCAACTCCAGGCTGCCGTCGCTGGAATCGTCGTCGACGAACACGACCTCCCAATCTATGCCCCGCAGACGCTGCTCCAGACGCTCGACCAGGATCGGAATGTTGTCGCGCTCATTCAGGGTCGGCACGATGACGCTGAGCTCAGCCCGCATGCTTCGTCCCCATGGCGAAAAGCAGCAGCCCGAGCCGGTCGCACACGACCTCCGGCTCGATCCGGGCGACCGCGTCGGCGACACTCCAGGAGAAGGCCGCGACGAAGGGCGCGGCCAGCAGGTATCCCGAAACCGTGACGTCCCGGAATCCGGCCTTGTCCATCAATTCCGCAAGCCGCCGCCGGTGATAGAAAGTGATGTGCTGGTCGGTGTAGTCGACGTCCCCGACGGCATTGACGACGGTCTCGATGACCGGCCACGCGGACCGGTAATTGGGTGTCGAGACGAGCAACCGGCCGCCCGGCCGGAGCACGCGCCGTGCCTCGCGCAGAAGTGTGAGGCCGGTCTCCGGCGTCAGGTGCTCGATCAGCTCGATCGCCGTGACCACGTCGAAGCTGGCATCCTCGAACGGGATCGAATCGCCCTGTATCGGCAGGAAGCGGCGCCCGGCGCCCGGATAGGTCCGCCGCGCGTAGTCGAGCTGTTCGCGGGCGATGTCGAGCCCGACGGAGTCATGGCGCCCTTCGGGCAGGGTCCCGATGAAGGTGCCGGGGCCGCAACCGAGATCGAGATGCCGGTCATAGCCCCGCATCGCCTCGGCGAAGCGGGCGAACTTCATGTGATGCCACTTGGAACGCACGCCCGTTTGCCGGGCATAGATGCGGTCGTAGTGGCCGATGGGAATGTCGCTGTAGTCGTAAGTCATCGCGCCGGACAACCGAGCAGCCTGGAAAGCCGCACGGTAGTGGTCGGGAAGTTTCCCGAACCTTAATTTCCGGCCTTGGAGACGCCCTTTACGTATTTGATTTTTCAGTAATTTTAGGCGATTTCCGACGACTTCCCGCGATGCCTCGCAAGCCCCTCGGTCGCCTCGCCCATCGCGATGGCGTCATGGTAGATTGGCGCCCAACAAACACGATACCGGAGGGGGAAGCGGTCATGAAGATCATACAACCACGGGGCTTGCGTCCCGCCCTGCTGACGCTGGCTGCGTTCGCAACGCTCCTTGCCGCCGCGCCGGCCCGCGCCGACGACGCCAGGCTCAAGGCCGCCATCGCCGCGCCCGACCGCACGCCCAAATACGCGGCGCGCGATGGCTACCGCCATCCCTACGAGGTGCTGACCTTCTTCGGCATCCGCCCGGACATGACCGTGGTCGAGATCTGGCCCGGCCACCGCGGCTGGTGGACCGAGATCCTGGTGCCCTACCTGCACGGCACCGGACACTACATCGGGGTCCAGAACACCAACCCCAAGAAGAAGTTCCACAACCAGCCGGGCGTCTCCATGGTGGTGTCGGACTTCACCGACGACGCCGACATCCGCCCGCAGGGCGGCGCCGACATGGTGCTGACCTTCCGCAACCTGCACAACTGGATGAAGCGCGGCGTCGCCGACAACGCCTTCAAGGCGTTCTACAAGGCGCTCAAGCCGGGCGGCGTGCTCGGCATCGTCGATCACCGCGCCGCCACCGACCGGCCGCAGGACCCCAAGGCGATCTCCGGCTACGTGCGCGAGGACTACGCCATCGCGCTCGCCGAAAAGGCGGGCTTCAGGCTGGCGGCGAAGTCGGAGGCCAACGCCAACCCCAAGGACACCAAGGATTATGCCGTGGGCGTGTGGGCACTGCCGCCGACCTACCGCATGAAGGACAAGGACCGTGCGCGCCTCAAGGCGATCGGCGAAAGCGACCGCTTCACGCTCAAGTTCGTGAAGCCCGCGAACTAAGCCCGCGAGTCGCGCCCCTTTCGCCAGACGCGCCAATAGATCGCGGCATTGAGGACGAGCACGGCGATGCCGAGCGCGATGAAGCCGGCGCGGGGAAAGCCGTCCGGGAACAGCAGATCGGGGTAGATCACCGGCAGGACGTAGTGCTCTATGAAGCTGGTGGCATAGCCGCCGGCGGCGGCTTTCATACGGAAGTCGTTTTCGAGGTAGGTCAGCGGGCACACGCCGCCCATTAGCTCGATTCCGCCGCCCCAGAGAAAGGCCGGCACGTGCAGCCAGGCGATCCGTGGCCAGCGCAGCAAGAGGAATCCGCCCGCCACCACGAACACGATGAACATCAGGTGGACAGCCACCGTCGCATCGGCCAGCGCCCGGTACAGTATCAGCCGCCGAGCGTGTCGAGCGGCATCGGCGGCAGCTTCGACGTGGTGCCGTTGGTGCGCTGCCATGCCGTAACGTCGAAACGCAGGAAGCTCTCGGGCTCGATGCAGTCGTGGCGCAGGCGCCGCCCGGCGAGGTTGAGGCGCATGTAGCCGGTGATGCGCCGTGCACCGCGCTTCGCACCCGGCTTCGGCAACTGGTGAATGAAGCTGGTGGACGGCGTCCACAGGATGCGCACGCCGCGATGGCGTGCGGTCTGATAGACGTGGTTGTGGCCGCAAGCGAGATACCCGACGCCGTGCGCCTGGAGCAGATCGAACAGCCGCTCGCGCGGTGCCAGCCTGAGGCTCGAGTTGGTGAAGGTGGGATCGGCGGGATCGCCGAAGAACGGCGCCTTGTGGCTGAACAGCAGCACCGGCCGTCCGGCCGCGCGAGCGAGTGCATCGTCGAGCCATTGCCATTGCGATTCCTCGGCGGCAAAGCCGCTGCCCATGAGCTGGGCATTCACCGCGACCACGCGCCATGCGCCGGCATCCATCTCCCACCAGTCGGGGCCGAACAGGTCGATCCAGCTCGCGCGCAGGGCCTCGGTCATGGCGTGGCCGCGCTTGGGATCGGGCGGCGTGTCGCCGATGTCATGGTTGCCGGGGATGATGCGCCACGGCACCGAGAGGCGCTCCAGCTGGGTGCGTCCGAATACCATGTCGTCGGGATCCTCGTTGCCGGCGAGGCACAGGTCGCCGGTATGGACCACGAGGTCAGGTTGCTCGGTCTCCATCAGCCTCAGGAAGGCCTCCCAGTTGGTCTGGAAATAGGCCCGGTTGCGACTGAGGTGAGTATCCGTCACCTGGACGATGCGAAAATCGGCGCGGTGTTCCGGCATGGCGACGGCTCCTCCGGTCATTTTATGAACAGTGCGTCCTTGACGTCGAGGGCGACCGACTGCCCTTCCGCGACCGGATCGTCAGGGTCGGCCTGGATGCGCCATTCGACCGGCCCCGAAAATACCCGCACATCGAGCGCGCCGCCAAGGAAGGTCACAGGTCCGACTACACCCGCGATGGGCGCCGCTTGCGGCGCGGCCAGAGACAGGGATTCCGGGTGAGTGAAGAAAAAGCCCTTCTCGCCCGCTCGCACCTGCGCGCCCGACCGGAGCCGGCACCTGTGTTCGACGGTTCCGGCGTCCCCGAGGTCAATCCGGACCAGGGCCTCGGTTGCCCCCGCGCTCACCACCGTGCAAGGGACGATGTTGGCCGCGCCGACGAAATCGGCGACGAAGGCGTCGGCCGGTTCGCGGTAAAGCTCGCGCGCGGACCCGATCTGGGCGACCTTCTGGTTGCGCATCAGCACGATCCGGTCCGACAGCGCCATCGCCTCGCCCTGGTCGTGGGTGACGTAGACGATGGTCAGACCGAGCTTGCGGTGCAATGTCATCAGTTCGAACCGCATGTGCTCACGCAGCTTGGCATCGAGGTTGGAGAGCGGCTCGTCCAGCAAAAGCGCGGTCGGCTCCATCACCAGCGCCCGGGCGAGCGCGACGCGCTGCTGCTGTCCGCCGGAAAGCTGCTCCGGCCCGCGCGCTTCCATGCCGCCCAAGCCGACGAGGTCGAGGGCACGACGCACGCGCTCTTCCCGCTCGGCGTGTGCAACGCGACGCAACTTGAGCGGATAGCCGACGTTCTCTGCGACGCTCATGTGCGGCCACAGAGCATAGCTCTGGAACACCATGCCGAGGTTACGCCTGTCAGGGCCGACCATGGCACCGGGGCGCGAAACTTCCTCGCCATCGAGCACGATGCGCCCGGTGTCCGGTTCTTCCAATCCCGCAATCAGGCGCAGCGTCGTGGTCTTGCCGCAGCCGGATGGTCCAAGCAACGAGACGATCTCGCCGTCGGCGATATCGAGGTCGACGCCGTCGAGCGCGACGACCCTGCCGTAGTGCTTGGATATCCCTTCCAGTACGATTCGTCCCATCTCTCTTCCCGTTCCCCGTTCAGGTCGGCGGCTTGCCGCTTGCAAAGCGCCGGAGCGCGACATCGCCCACCAGCACGATAACCAACAGGAGTGCGGCCATAGCTGCCGCCGCGGTGTAGTTGCCCGCGTCCTGCATCTCGAACACCGATACGCCGACCGTGGGTGTCTCAGGCCCCCACAAAAGCACAGAGACGGTGAGCTCGCGAAAGCTCGGCATGAACACGAGGATCGCCGAGGCCAGCAGGCTTGGCTTCACGAGCGGGACCAGGATGTCGCGGAACGTGCGCAACCAGCCCGCACCGGAAACCATGGCGGCCTCCTCGAGTGACGGGTGAACCTGACCGAGCGCGGCCGAGATGTTGCGGAAGGCGAAGAACATGTAACGCACGATATAGGCAATCAGGATGATCCAGAGCGTGTTGTAAAGATTGATCCAGAATGCACCCGACCAGGCGAGAATCATGGCGAGCGCCACTACTGTACCGGGAATGGCGTGGGGCACGGTGGCAAGCAGATCCACGAGCTGGCGACCGCGAATACGGGTCTTGACGCTGATATAGGCGGCGAAGGCGCCGATCACGGTGGTGGCAACGGCCGCAGAGACCGCGAGGATCAGACTGTTCTGGAGCGCAAGGCGTGTGAGGTCGTACTCAAACAGGATATAGCGGAAATTGGCGAGCGTCATATTTGAAAGAGCGACCGGCAGGCCCCACACGCGCAGGAATGCGCTGATGAAAACGGCTACCAGCGGCATGATGACACTTATCAAGAAGAAAACACCAAACACGGCCATGACCGGCCAGCGCGCGCGGCCCAGACGCACCAATCGGCGCGGTGCGCCTTTGCCGCTGATCACCGTGTAGTTGCGCCGCCGCAGATAGAGATCGTTCAGGATCAGTCCGATGCCGGCAACCGTCATCAGGATCGACGACAGCGCCGCGGCCAGCCGAATGCCATTGAAAGTGCCGGTGTGGATATAGGCATAGATCTGGGTCGTCAGCACGTAGAAGCGGCCCTGCATCCCGATCAGGGCGGGAATGCCGAACTCGGCGATCGTGTCGATGAAGACCAGCAGCGCGCCTGCGGTGATACTCGGCGTAACCAGCCGGAGGGTAACGTCGCATATCACGCGCAGCCGGCTGGCGCCGGCCACCGCAGCCGCCTCCTCGACCGAGGTGTTCATACGTTCCAGGGCGGCGCGCAGGATGAGGTAGATGTAGGTATAGTTGTGCAGGGTCAGCGCCAGAACGACACCGCCGAGGTTGTAGATGTCAAACGGTCCCGTGCCTTCACCGAACAGCGCGGTCCAGAGCTTGTTGAGATAGCCCACGCGCGGGCTTGCGAGCTGAATCCACGAGATCGCGCCGACGAAGGGCGGGATCATGAACGGCAGCACCAGAAGTGTCTCGACGAGGCCCCGGAATGGCAGGTTGGTGCGCGCCACGAGCCAGGCCGCGGGCACCGCGATCACCAGAGAGCCAGCCACCGTCAAAAGACCGAGTATCAAGGTGTTGACGAACGGCGCGTAATTTTCGCGGTCGGCGAACACCGCGACATAATTGGCGACCGAGAGATGGCCGTTGAAGACGAAGCTGCGGCGCAGCATCTCGAACAGGGGAAAAGCGACCAGTAGCAGCAGCAGGCCGGCCGTCAGGACGAGGACAACCTGCTTGCTGCCGATGCCGAATCCCGGGCGTCGCACGGTCATGGCGCGAAGAATGCCTCACCGGCGGCGGTATGCCGCCGCCGGTAATCTACCGGTGCCTTCATGGAAATGCCGGCTCGCCTGGCCTAATGGAGCATCATCGCGGAGAACCGGGACTGCAGCCACTGGGTGTTGCGCGTGATGTAGCCCCAGTCCATCGGCAAACCGGTGTCGTTGATCTCCTGCACGGAGGGAGCCCCCTTCGGCCCCGCCATCCCGGTGCGCACCGGGATGAAATCGCCGAACTTGACCAGCGCGGCCTGCCCCTCCTCCGAGATCACGTAATCGAGAAATTTCTTGGCGGCAGCTTTGTGTTCGGATGAGGAAATAATGGCAATCGGGCTCGCGATCGCGACCGCGCCGTCGCTGGGATAGACCAGCTTGATCGGGCTGCCTTTCTTTCGCTGGGACCGGACGTAGTAGTCGAGGATGATCCCTACCGCAAACTCGCCAGACGTCACCTTGCTGGCGACGGCGGCATTAGCGCGTACCACGGTGGTATCATTGGAGCGCAGCCGGCGCAGATAATCGACGCCATAATTCATGACCAGGCCGCCGACGGTATCGAGCGCAGCGCCGGAATACTGCGGGTTCGACATCACCACCTTGCCCTTCCATCGAGGATCAAGCAGGTCGCGCCAGCTCTTGGGGGGCGTCTTGACGAAATTGGGATTGTAGGTCAACGCCATGGCGATCATGCGCGCGCTGTAATAATAGCCCTCGGGGTCCTTCATGCTGGCAGGCAGGGCCCGCCCGGCGGGCAAATCGTACTTGAACAGGAGTTTTTGCGCCTTGAGCGTCTCGTAGTACGCGAAATCCGCAACCCAGACGACGTCGGCCTTGACGCCCCCTGCCTCCCGCTCGGTCGCGATTTTTGCAGCGACATTGCCTGTTCCCGAGCGGAACACGCGCAAGTCGATGTCGGGCTCGTGTTTCTGAAACGCCGCCTGGATCTTGGACATGATCGAGGTCGGCACCGACGTGTAGAGCGTGACGGTGTCCTTGGCCCGGGCGGCATCGGCGCCAACCGTCGCCACGGCTATGCTGAATAAATAAAAAATAATGAATTTCAATGACTTCGGCATGACCATCGGTCCCCCCTTTTATTGGAAATTATACGACGGTAACGAAGTTAGGCAAGCACGGTGACAGTGGAGTTACACGTTATTGAACTGATTGTCTTGGGGCGTTCCATTGACGGACGGCCAGCTCCTTTGATGCATATTACACACTGCGGGCCGATCGGCGGGCAATCGGTAAAAGTACGTAAACCAGCGCATTGGACACACTCCGTCCGAGCGGAGACAGCGTTTATAGCCAATAGGCGATGGCAATTCCTGCTGCAGACAGAAGCAGGAGTGCGGCGGTTGCGCGGAAGCTTGCTTTGAAACCCGCAAATGAAGCGGCATAAATCGCCTTGAGCAGGTTGTTGGATGAAGCCGCGATCAGGATCGCCTTCGCTGCAGCGACGATCGGGAGCAATACCGTGCCGCTTTGTGCCATGCTCAGGACAAAAGGGTCAATGTCGGTGAAACCGACGATAGCGGCGAGGGAATAGGTCCCGGTCTCGCCAAAGTGGTTTTTTACCCAATGTGACGCGATCGAAATAACGATGAACAGGACGGCAAAAATAAGCGCGGTGGTAAGTTCCAGCGGGTTGCGTGGTGCCACGCTTGCCTGAACGCGTGTCGACGAGCCCGGGGCGATGAAATAGTCTACGGCCACTAATGCCACTGCAAGCAGGCATAGTGTAAGCAGTGCGACCGCAAGCCCTTTCGCGAGCGGCATGTTAAAAATCGCTATGATAACGAGGATACGGAGATACATGACGGCGCTGGCCAAAACGATTCCCGCCTGCCCATTGCTGTGTGCGTCGTCCCCGCTCCGCATCCTGCGCGCGAGGATTACCGTGGTCGCAGTGGAAGAATAAAGACCGCCCAGGATGGCAATCCACAAGAGACTTCCGGTTGGGGTGACGTAGCGCTGAAACAAGTAGCTCACGTAGGAAAGCGTGCATACCGCCAACACCGCCAGCCACATCTGATGTGGCGTGATTGAAGTGAGATCGGTAACTGCATAATTAGGCAGGAGCGGAAGAATGATCCCGGTGAGGATAAGGAATTTACCGGCGGTGATAATCTCCGACATTTCTACTTGCTGCGCGAAACGATGGAGACGGTCGCGGCTTGTGAACAGCAGAACCGCCAACACCGTTGCACCGACTGCGACCCAAGGGTGCTGGGTCAATACGATGGGGCCGAGCATATAAGCGAGAATATTGCTGAGAGGGAGGGCGAAACTCGGATACGGCCTATTCTCCTCTGTCCCGCTACCGAGAGCATGCCGGTAATAGACAAACAGCCACGCTCCAAGGATGAGAAGTCCTGCAGTGAAGGCCAGTACGTGCTCCGGATCGAACAGATAGAGCATGGTACCAACCAGGGTCAGCAGCGGAAACGTGCGGATGCCACCCGGGCCCTGTTCGTGGCCATGGGAAATCAGTCCCTCGAAAGTCAGCCCAAAGAAAAAGGCCAATCCAAGGAGCAGCGCCAGATTAGCTATCGTGAGCACCGGAGTCATTTAGCGCACAATTCTTATTGCTGACGGAGGACCCCTAGCCGACCGCTTGAGAAAAAACCGACTATAACGTTAATTCCATGTGTTTCCTGATGCCAGAGTGATCGGGAGGCAGAGCGCCGGGCGGATTGGCTGGCAAAACCGGGCGACCTGCGAGGCCGCGCGCCATCGACTACGCCGGGCCCAAGGCCGGATCAGGACGCCGCTTCGGCCTCGAGGCGCGGGAACACGCCCGCCGGCTTCGGCAACGCCGTGCCGGGCTCCAGGGCCCCCACCTCACCGAGCACCGCGAAGGTGCGCGCCTCGGGCGCGACCGCGAGCTGGTCGAGAATCCTGCCGGCCGCGTCCGGGGTCACCGGCTGGGCGAGGATCGCGTAGTGGCGGATCGCCTCGGCCAGCACCCACAGGACCGTGTTCATGCGCGCGGGATCGTCCTTGCGCAACTTCCACGGTGCCTCGGTATCGACGTAGCGGTTGGCGGCCTGGATCTGGGCCCACAGCGTGGTCAGGGCGTGGTGGAACTGCTGGGCCGTGAAATGCTCGCGCAAGACGTCGAGCAGCCCGCGCGCGCCGTCGAGCAGCGCCGTGTCGGCGTCCGACAGCGGCCCCGGCGCCGGCACCGCCGCGCCGCAGTTCTTGTTGATCATGCTGAGGACGCGCTGGGCGAGGTTGCCGAAGTCGTTGGCGAGGTCGCTGTTGGCCCGGTTGATCATGGCGGTATGGCTGAAGTCGCCGTCGTTGCCGAACGGTACCTCGCGCAGCAGGAAGTAGCGCACCTGGTCGCGGCCGTATTTCGCCACCAGGTCGTAGGGGTCGATCACGTTGCCGAGCGACTTGGAGATCTTCCGGCCCTCGTTGGTCCACCAGCCGTGGGCGAACACGCGCTTGGGCGGGGCGATGTCGGCGGCCATCAGGAAGGCCGGCCAGTAGACCGCGTGGAACCGCAGGATATCCTTACCTACCATGTGAAGATCGGTGGGCCAGAACTTTGTAAACGTTATTTTTTTCGTATCCGGATAGCCGACCGCTGTGAGGTAGTTGGTGAGCGCGTCGATCCACACGTACATGACATGGGCGGGATCGTCGGGCACCGGCACGCCCCACGAGAAGCTGGTGCGTGACACTGACAGGTCCTGGAGCCCGCCCTTCACGAAGCTCACCACCTCGTTGCGGCGAGTCTCCGGCGCGATGAAGTCCGGGTGGGCGTCGTAGAACGCCAGCAGCCGGTCCTGCCACGCCGACAGGCGGAAGAAGTAGCTCGGCTCCTCGACCCATTCGACCTCGGCGCCGGTGCCGGTGGGCGCGATCAGCTTGCCGTTCGGCCCCTTGATCAGCTCGGATTCGGCGAAGAACGCTTCGTCGCGCACCGAATACCAGCCGGCATATGTTCCAAGATAGATCTCCTCGCGCGCCACCAATTCGCGCCACAGGTGCTGGACCGCGCGGATATGGCGATCCTCGGTGGTGCGGATAAAGTCGTCGTTGGAATAGCCCATGTCGCGAGCAAGGTCGCGGAACCGCTGGGAATTGCGGTCGGCGAGCTGCTGCGGCTCGATGCCGAGGTCGCGCGCCGCCTTCTCGACCTTCTGGCCGTGCTCGTCGGTGCCGGTCAGGAAGAACACCTCGCGCCCGTCGAGGCGCTGGAACCGCGCCAGCGCGTCGCAGGCAAGCGTGGTGTAGGCGTGCCCGATATGGGGCACGTCGTTCACGTAGTAGATCGGCGTCGTCAGGTAATAGGGTTGCGCCGCCATGGTTCCTTCGCTCGCACGCCCAAAGGGGCGCCTGGGTGGGATGGGTCCGTCAGGCGGCCGTGCGCCCGAGCGCGAAGAACGCGTCGAGGAGCACCTGCTTGCGGTCGAGATTGAGGTGCGCCGCCCGGCCGAACAGCCGGGTGATCTTTTCCCACACCTCCACCCATTGATCAAGGCTGGCCCGGGCCGCCAGGCGGTCGGCGATCTCCCCTTCCCCGGGCATGATTTCCGCGGGTTTCAGCCCGCGTGCCCGGGCCCGCACCTGGCGCGCGATCCACGACCCCATCAGGTCCGTGAACACGTCGTAGGCCTGGTAGGCGCCGACCTCGTTGCGGGTGCGCGCGATGGCGTCGAGGGTGCCGTGAAGCCGGGCCACGTCGGGCTCCGGCAGCCCCGCCAGCAGGCGCACCAGCTCCTCGTAGAGGGCGAGCCCACCGGTCTCGGCCAGCGTCAGGGCGCGCCCGACCGAGCCCTCGCCGATGCGGGCGAGCGCGGCCCGGTCCTCGGCGGCGATGTCGGGCCGGTAGCGGGCGATCAGGCTTTCCACGGTCTCGTCGGTCAAGGCGCCGAGGGTCAGCTTGCGGCAGCGCGAGCGGATGGTGGGCAGGAGCCGCCCCGGCGCATGGCTCACCAGCAGCAGGACCGTGCGCGCCGGCGGCTCCTCCAGGGTCTTGAGCAGCGCGTTGGCAGCGTTGCGGTTCATGTCCTCGGCGCCGTCCACGATGACGACGCGCCAGCCGCCCTCGATCGCCGTGAGCGACAGGAATTCCGAGACGCGCCGCACGTCGGCGATGACGATCTCGCTGCGCTGGCGCCCGGTCTTGTCATCGACGGCGCGCTCGACCGTGAGCAGGTCGGCGTGGCCGCCCGCAGCGACGCGCTGGAACACCGGCACCGCCGGGTCCATGTGGAGGCTCGTTGGCAGCGCCTCCTCGGGGCCGAACAGGCCGGGGCCGGCGTCGGCGGAAGCAGCGCCCGCCAGCAGGGTGCGGGCGAGGCGGAACGCCAGCGTCGCCTTGCCGATGCCCCTCGGACCGGAAATCAGCCAGGCGTGATGAATTCGCCCCGACGCCACCGCCTCGGCAAGCGTCTTCTCGGCAGCCTCGTGGCCCTCGAAATGGGGGTTCTCGCGCGGCTCGGGCACACGCGGGCTCTCGCCATCGTCGGTCATCGCGTGAGGCCGGCCAACAGCCGTTCCTCGACCGCGCCGGCAATCGCGGCCGCGACTTCCTCCTCCGGCGCACGCGCGTCGATCACCACGCAGCGCTCGGGCTCGGCCCGGGCAATGGCGAGGAAGCCCTCGCGCAGGCGCTCATGGAAATCGAAGTCCATGCGCTCGTAGCGGTCCTCGCCGCTCCCATCCACGCGTTCGCGTCCCCCCGCCCGGGCCAGTCCTTCGGTCACGGGCAGGTCGAGGATGACGGTCAGGTCGGGCACGGTATCGCCGGTAACGATACGGTTGAGCTCGACGATGCGCGTCGGATCGAGGCCGTGGCCGAAGCCTTGGTAGGCGATGGTGGAATCGGTGAAGCGGTCGCACACCACCCAGCTTCCCGAGGCAAGCGCCGGGCGTACCAGCCGGTCGAGATGGTCGGCGCGCGCCGCCGAATGCAGGAGCGCCTCGGTCATGGCGGTCCAGCGGCCGGGCTCGCCTGCCACCAGCAGACGCCGGATCTCCTCCGCGCCCGGGGCCCCGCCGGGCTCGCGCGTCAGTACCGGCACCAGTCCGACGCGCTCGAGATTGGCGGCGAGCAGGCGCGCCTGGGTCGACTTGCCGGTGCCTTCGCCGCCCTCGAGCGTGATGAATTTCCCTCGGCTGGTCTCGACCGTCACCGGCGCATTCCGTCCTGGCTGCGGGCCGCACCGCGGCCCCGTAAATCATTTCTTGGGAGCGGCCTGGGCCTGCTGGTTGCCCCACAGAAGATAGCGCACGGCGGCCGAGATGCGCCCCATGAATCCGAGTTGCTCGACCGACTTGCCGGCCTTGAGCGGAACCTCGATGGTGTCGACGTCAGGCCCGGTAATCTTGAGCTTGGCGAGCACCGTGCCCTCCTTGATCGGGGCCGGGATCGGGCTGGTGTAGTCGACCGTGATCTTGGCGGAACGTTCGGCCGAGCGCGGCAGGGTCACGGTAAGGTCATGGTCGATCACCAGCGGCACGGTCGCGTCGGTGCCAAGCCAGACCGGCGCCGCCTCGACCGTCTCGCCCTTCTTGAACAGGGTGTAGTTATTGAAGGTGCGGAATCCCCAGTCGATTAGCCGCGCCGGCTCCTGGGCCCGTTCCTTCATGCTGCCGAGGCCGTTGACCACCAAGATCAGGCGCCGCCCGTCGCGCAGGCACGAAGCGGTCAGACCGTACCCGCCGACTTCGGTGTGGCCGGTCTTGAGCCCGTCGCATCCCATGTTCATGTAGAGCAGGGGGTTCCGGTTCCCCTGCTTGATCCCGTGCCAGGTGAAGGTCATTTCCGAATAGAACTGTTTGTAGAGGTCCGGGAAATCCTGCATGGTTCGCAGCGCGATGTACGCAAGATCACGGGCGCTCGCCACCTCGCCCGGCATCGGCCAGCCGTTGGCGTCCACGAAATGGCTGTCCTTGAGACCGATCTTCTTGCCCTCGCGGTTGAGGATGTCGGCGAACGCGTCCTCGGTTCCGGCGAGGCCCTCGGCGAGGACGATGGCGGCGTCATTGCCCGAGGCGACGATGACTCCCTGAATCAAATTCTTGACTGCGATCCGGGTGCCGACCTCGACGAACATCTTGGAGCCGCCCTTGCGCCAGGCCTTCTCGCTCACCAGGAACTGGTCGTCGAGCGACAACTGGCCCGACTTGATGCGGTCGAACACGGTATAGATCGTCATCATTTTGGCCATGGATGACGGCGGCACCGCCTTCTCTCCGTCCTTGTCGAGCAGGACAGTGCCGGTTTGCGCGTCGATCATGTAGGCTTCCTTGGCGATCGTATCGACGCCAACGGCGGCCCACGCGACCGGCGCAGTGGCGATCATCACGGCAGCAGTCAAAGCGGCGAAGCGCGGCAAGGTGCGGGTCATGGGAATCCGGAATCTCCTCTTGGTCTTGGCCTCGGGATCGTACCTTCGGCTTCTGGCCCTGGTTTGTGTCCATTTTCGGGCAGCGGCCGGCTCGGGTGCCGCCGCCGCCAGCTAGTGTCGTGGTTCAGAAGTTCGCATCATATTGGGGGCAACCTTATCGCGAACTTCCGGACCGAAACGACACTAGAAACTATTTAATTCTAGTGTGGTGGATTTGAAGTTCCTGTCGATGTCGCCCCAACCAACGTAAGGAACTTCAAATCCACCACACTAGCGGTCGACGATCAGGCGGGCATCGCCATGGCCGGCCCCGATCACTCTCTCCAGCATGCTATCGGCCGACTTCAGGCTGCGGATCGGGCCGATCCGCACCCGGAAGAAGGTCTGGTTGTCGATCTGAACCTGGCTCACCTGGGTCGGTCCCAGCACGGCGAGGCGCGCCTTCAGGCGATTGGCGTTGTCGTATTCGGTGAAGGCGCCGGCCTGGACGTACATGCTGGTCTTCTCGACCGGCTCCTGCGTGACCTCGGGATGAGCCTCGGCGGTATCCGACACGCGCGCCATCTGGACCGGCTGGGCGGCCGGCCTGGCCGTGGCCACCGGCGTCGGCGCCGTCCTGGCCGGCCCATCGAGCGGCGCCTGGCTGACCGCGACCCGGGGCGCCGAATGCACCGGCGGCAGGTCCTCGCTGCCATCGGCCTTGGCAAGCTGCACGCCGCCGCTGCCATGGCCATAGAGCGCCGCCAACTGGCGGCTCTCCTGGGCCATGACCTCGACCCGGACCTTGGCCGTGCCCTTGCGATAGAACCCGAGCAACTGGGCCGCCTGGCGCGAGACGTCGATGATGCGCCCATGGGCGAACGGGCCACGGTCGTTGACGCGGACCTTGATGGAACGGCCGTTCTCGAGGTTGGTGACACGCACGACGCTCGGCAGCGGCAGGGTCCGGTGGGCCGCGGTCACGAGGTTCTGATCGAACTCCTCGCCATTGGCGGTGCGCTTGCCGTGGAAATTGGGCCCGTACCACGACGCGATTCCGGTCTCGACGTAGGTGTAGTCGACCTTCGGGTAGTACCAGACGCCATCGACCTTATAGGGGGTACCGACCTTGTAGACGCCCTCGTTTGAAGCCTGCTCGTCGTGAGCAATACGCTTGGCCCCATACACCAGAAGCTGCCCTTCCGAACACGCCGAGAGCAGCAGGGCGCAGGCCGCGGCGGTGAGCAGGATGGGCAGTCGCTGGACCGAACACTTCATATTGTGGCCGTTATCGCCCCCAATTCAAAGATGTGGGAGTTTATAGCCCCCGCAACCGGTCGGCAAGGATACCGACGGCGGCGGCGAAGGATACCGAGCAGTTCCACTTCAGAGTCGCCCGGAAATTGTCGTAGACCAGCAGTGCCGCCCCCTCGGGCCCGTCGGGCAGCACGAGGGAGGCCTTGAGCGGCCGCCCCGGCAACGGCGAGCCGTCGGGATTGGTGACGCCGAGCTTCGACCATTCGGGCAGCGTCTTCTCCACCGAGAGCTTCTTGAGCGCACGGCACCCCTTGGGCGGATCGGCCGGCATCAGCCCGGCGAGCTTGTCGGTGAACCCGGCCGGCAGCCTGACGCGACGCCCCCAGGTCTCGTCGTCGCGCCAGCCCGACTGGCGCAGGAAATTGGCCGAGGACGCGAACACGTCGGCGCGTGTTCCCCAGATATCCCGCCGTCCATCGCCGTCGTAATCGACGGCATATTGCAGGAAGCTCGACGGCATGAACTGGTTCTGCCCCATCGCCCCGGCCCACGAGCCCTTCATGGCCGCCGCCGTGACATGTCCCTCGTCGATGATGGTGAGCGCGTTGAACAGCTCGCGGCGGAAATAGCTCGCGCGCCGCCCGTCGAAGGCGAGCGTCGCCAGCGCCTGCACCACGGAGAAGCCGCCGGTGGCGCGCCCGAAGCTAGTCTCGATGCCCCACAGCGCGACGATGAAGCGCGGCTGCACGCCGAACTTCTTTCCCACCTTGTCGAGAAGGGCGCGGTTGTTGGCGAGGCGCTCGCGCCCCGTCTGCACGCGCCAGTCGGTGACGCGCGCCTTGATGTACTGGTCGAAGGTCTGGACGAATTCCGGCTGCTTGCGGTCGAGCTGCACCACGCGCACGATCGGTGTGAGGCCGGTCAGCGCCGAATCGAGCGTCGCCTTCGAGATATTGCGCTTGAGGCCTTCCTGGTAGACGCCATCGAGCCACGTCGCGAAGGCAGGGTCCGCGCCGGGACCGGCCAGCGACGTCGCGGCATCGCTCTTGTCCTTCGCACCGGACGACTCCCCGGGCGCCGGCGCGGGCGATACCGATGGCGTCATGGCGCCATCGGCGGCGGGCGGCGTCTGCGCGCCGCTCTCCTGGGCACAGCCCATCAGCGCGCACAGCGCGAGGCTTGCGAGCGCGGGGCGGACTATCGTCCGGAATTTGAGAAAAATCATCGCGCGACCTCCGGTCGAGGCCCTTGTGCCACAAGGCATGCGCCTCATGCAATGGCCATCGGGCATTTATCCTGCATTTGAAGTTTAGATTTTTGTTTACGCCGGCACGGCACGATCGATGCGGAACTTGAACGGCTCCGATATGATCGACCTGCGCCGCATCTTCGCCGGATGGCATCCGCCGCGCCTGCCCGAAACCGTGGAAGTCTCGGTGGGCGGGCTGGTGAAGGCCGGCTTCTGGCTGCTCGCCTGCCTGTGGTTCTGGAGCGCCGGCGCCCGCGTCGACGTCGCCTCGATCTTCGAATCCGAACCCGAATACGTCCATCGTACCCAGATCGACATGTGCCGCAGCCACGGCAGCGCCACCCAGCGCGCCGAGTGCGTGACGCAGATCCTGGTGGCCGCGTCCAACGCCCGCTTCTACAAGTTCGCGGTCACCTTCCTGCCGCCGATCCTGCTGGTGCCGCTGTGCGGCGGCGTATTCCGGCGCCTCGGCAAGACCGCGAGCCGTCGCCTGCGCCTCCTGTAAGGCGCCTCAGGATTTTCCCTTCGCCTTCACCAACGCCTTCGCCACCGCCTCCACCAGGCGCCGGAGCGCGGCGCGTTCGCCGCTGCCGGGCACGGCGTCGGTGGTGGCCTTGGCATGCCACACGGTCTCGCCGCCGCCACTCTCGAGAGTCGCGATCAGCACGTGCGGCACTGGTGGCGACGGCGCCGGCCCGTCTCCGAACGGCAGCTCGATGGCCAGGCCGAATTCCGCCTTGCTCGACGAGCCGCCGCGACCCAGTACCGACACGTCGGGCCGGTCGCGCTCGGTGACGACGTGCGGGCGCGTGAAGGTGAGGTAAAGAGTGAGCGGCGCGGTCTCGTCAGGCCAGATTCCGCCGCGCCGGAGCGCATCGTTGGCAAGCGCGGCAATGCGCAGCGTGTTGCGCTCATCCTCGCCGCGCACCCGCACGGCGACGCCCGGCACCGCGATCCCGGAGGCGAGATCGCCGGCGTCCACCGTTACGGCACCGTTTCCGGGGGGCCCGGCGGCGCTGCAGGCGGGCCCGGCAAGGGCGGCAACCGCCAGCAACGCAGCCAATGCCGCACGGAACCTCGGGAAAAGACTGGTCATGGCGCCATGATCGCCGAGAACCGTGCCCAAGGGAATGCCCTCTCCGCCCCCTTGCCCGCCCGGGGCGCCTGGGTCTAGGCTTTCCTCACGGCAGACCGTGGGAACGCGCCGGCCCGCCGCGCCAACCAACAAGAAACGCGAGACAGGGAGCACGACCATGCCGTTCGACCAGACCGATTCCCGTTCCTACAAGCTGCGCCAAACCCTCGACCATCCGGTCATCGACGGTGACGGCCACACTCAGGAATACCATCCGCTGCTGCTCGATTACCTCAAGGAGGAAGGCGGCTCTCAGTTCGTCGACAAATATTTGAAGGCGCGTCTCGGCGCGGGCAGCTGGCACAAGCTGACCAAGACTGAGCGCTACGAGCGCCAGCAGCGGCGCCCGCCGTTTTGGACCATGCCGTCGAGCAACACCCTTGATCTCGCCACCGCCATGATGCCGGCGCTGTTCCGCAAGCGCATGGAGCAGATGGGCATGGACTACGCGGTGGTCTACACATCGCAGTTCATGTTCGGCGTCCACCGCGACGAGGAGATTCGCCGCGTCGGCAGCCGCGCGCTCAACCGCTACAACGCCGACATGTTCCGCGAGCACGCCGACCGCATGACCGTCGCCGCGGTGGTGCCGACCTGGACCCCCGAGGAGGCAATCGCCGAGCTCGACTACTGCGTCAACACCCTCGGCCTCAAGGCGGTGCAGCTCACCAACCTCAACTTCCGCCCAATCCCGGCGGTCGAGCGCGCGGCGCCGGAAGTCGCTGGCTTTGCCACCTGGGTCGATCCGCTGGCCCTCGACAGCCCCTACGACTACGACCCGCTGTGGAAGAAGTGCGTCGAGCTCAAGGTGGCGCCGACCGCCCACGTCGGCGGCCAGGGCTGGGGCCCGCGCCGCTCGGTCTCCAACTACGTGTTCAACCACTGCGGCTCCTTCGCCATGGCCAACGACATGTTCTGCAAGGCGCTGTTCCTGGGCGGTGTGACGCGCCGGTTCCCGCAGCTCAACTTCGGCTTCCTGGAGGGCGGCGTGTCGTGGGCGGTGCAGCTCTACAACGATTTGTGGGAGCACTGGGAGAAGCGCAACATCAAGGCGTTGCGCGAGCATCTCGACCCGGCCCAGGTCGATCGCGACATGCTGGCCGACCTGTGCGAGGAATACGGCGGCGATGCCTACAAGCCCTTCATCGACGAGCTGCGCAGCCAGAAGAACAAGAACACGTTGGGCGCGCGGCCCGGCTTCAATCCGGAGCCGGACGCGTTCCTCGACGACTTCGCCAAGTGCGGCATCAAGAAGGAAGAGGATATCTACGACCTGTTCGTGCCCCACTTCTTCTTCGGCTGCGAGGCCGACGACCGCATGATCTCGACCGCCTTCGACCAGCGCATGAACCACCGCGAGGCCCGGCTCGGCGCCATGTTCTCATCGGACGTGTCGCACTGGGACGTGCCAGACATGCGCGATACCCTGGCCGAGGCCTATGAACTCGTCGAGAAGAAGCTGATCGACCGCGAGGACTTCCGCGACTTCACCTTCGCCAACATGGTGCGGCTGCACGGCGGCGTGAATCCGGACTTCTTCAAAGGCACGGCGGTGGCAGACGCCGCGGCAAAGGAGATCGCACGCCAGAAGGCGGCATGAGGACCGGCTAGCAGTTTGCTGAAAACATTGTTGTGTCATTGCGAAGCGGCGGAACGCCGACGAAGCAATCCAGAAGTCCGAGGGTTTCTGGCGTTTCCTTGGATCGCGCGGCGGCGGAGCCGCCATCACCTGAAGCGCGCGCGAAGCGCGCGACGCCTTTCAGGCGCTCGCGATGACGACAATGGGGGGCTTTCAATAACCTGCTAGCCGCGCCCGGTGCTGTCCCTGTCGGCGCGGTCGGACTCCGTCGGCCGTGGCTGGCCGTCAGCCGCCGCGCGTGCTGCTTCCTCGGCTGCCTCTTCCTCTTCTTCCTTCTTCTTGTGGTGGCGCAGCAGCAGCACCACCACCAGCACGAACACGGCGAGCGCGGCGACGCCCACGCCGCGTGCGAACTCGCCTAGCACGCGATCCGGCAGGTTCACCGTCACCATGTCGGTCAGGAATCCGAAGCCCCAGCCGAGCGCGACGAAGGCCACCGCCCACACACCCGCCGCTACGAAGTTGAGCCCCAGGAACTTGAGCCGGGGATAGTGGACCATCCCGATGGTGAACGAGCTGACGTTGCGCACGCCGTAGACGAAACGGAACGACAGGATGAACCACACGCCATAGCGATGCATCAGGTTGGAGACGTGGCGCGAGCCCCGGCCCCATTTCGGGTAGCGGTCCAGCAGCTTGGGCCCGTAGTAGCGCCCCAGATAGAACCAGAGCTGGTCACCCAGGAACGAGCCGACCCAGGCGAGAAAGAACAGCCACGAGGTATCGAGTATCTGGCTGTAAGCGGCATAGCCACCGAAGATCACGACCGTCTCGCCCTCGAAGAAGGTCCACACGAAGATGACCGGATAGGCGAGGAAGCCATAGGCCGCGAAGATATCGGCGATCTGGTCCAACATTCGCGATCGGTTCCCCTGTCACGGCACCCCCCCGCGCGTGCCGGAGGCTCTCGTTTCGCCCGCAAGCTACCCGGTCGCTGCGGCGGCGCCAAGTGTCATGCGGCAGGCCACGGATTCCGCCGCAAAGGCGGCCATATGTGGCACCTCGTGAGGAAATGTTAATGTGTTTGTCCGGCCGTTATGGCCAACAATCAATCTACGCCGAGCTGGCAGGAACCCATCGCCGCTGAGTCCGCCAACTCACCTCAACGCAAAAAGGTCACCATGTATCATCTGCCATTCAGGATCAGGCGCCGGTTCGTCCGGTCGATCCTGCCCGTTCTCGCCGTGGCTCTCCTCTGCCTTCTGTCCCATGCCGCACCGGGGCAGACGGCAACACCGGAACGAAGCAGCGTGCTGCGGGCCACGCTCGCCAACGGCCTTCAGGTGGTGCTGGTACCCAATCGCCTCGCCCCGGTCGTGACGACGGTGGTGACTTACAAAGTAGGCGCCGACGAAACGCCGGCAGGCTTCCCGGGCATGGCCCATGCCGAGGAACACATGATGTTCCGGGGCAGCCCGGGACTTTCCGGCGACGCCCTCGCCTATCTTTCCGCATCCATGGGGGGAAATTTCGACGCCCAGACGCGCCAGAACGTCACGCAGTATTACTTCACCGTGCCCGCCGAGAATCTCGATGTCGCGCTCCATATCGAAGCCATCCGCATGGGCGACGTGCTGAACAGCGCCAAGGACTGGCAGCAGGAGCGCAAGGCGATCGAGCAGGAAGTCGCCCAGGACATCTCCAGTCCGGGCTATCTCCTCTACCAGCACCTGCGCTCGGCCATGTTCGCCGGGACTTCCTATGCCCATGATGCGCTCGGCACCCGGCCCTCTTTCGAGAAGACGACAAGCGCCATGCTCAAGGCGTTCCATGCGTCGTGGTACGCGCCCAACAACGCGGTGCTGGTGGTCACCGGCGATCTCGATCCCGGCGCCACGCTGACGAAGGTCAAGACCCTGTTCGGCGGCCTGAAGGCCCGCAAGCTGCCGCCCCGTCCCTCGGTCGCGCTGGAACCGCTCACGGCGCAGGCCTTCAGCCTCGACAGCGACCTGCCCTATGGCCTCGCCGTGCTGGCGTTTCGCATGCCGGGAAACGACAGCCCCGACCGCTATAGCGCCCAGATCCTGGCCGACGTGCTGAACAGCCAGCGCGGCCGGCTCTACGACCTGGTGCCCAAAGGCACGGCGCTCGACACTGGGTTCTCGATCGAGACCCTGCCCCATGCCGGTCTCGGCTACGCGACGCTGGCCTATCCCGCCGGCGGCAACGCGGCCGACCTCCACAAGGCGCTTCGTTCCGTGATCGGCGAGATCGCCCGTACCGGCGTCTCCGCCGACCTGGTCGAAGCCGCCAAGCGCCAGGAACGCGCCAACCTCGAATTCCAGAAGACCTCGATTTCCCAGCTCGCCTCGGTGTGGTCCGAGGCTGTTGCCGTCGACGGCGAGACCTCCCCCGCGGCGGAGCTCGCCGGGCTCGAGAAAGTCACCGTCGCCGACGTCAACAGGGTGGCACGGCAGTACCTGGACCCGGATCGCGCGATCACGGCCACGCTTACGCCGCGCGGCGCGGGCAAGCCGGTCGCCGGCAAGGGCTTCGGCGGGCGCGAGGCGATCTCCCTCGGCAATTCCAAGCCGGCCGCCCTGCCCGCCTGGGCGACGCGGGCGCTGCGCCGCCTCGCCGTGCCGAAAAGCACGGTGCACCCGACCGTGAGCACACTCGCCAACGGCATCCGGCTGATCGTCCAGCCCGAGAGCATCAGCGACACGGTCAGCGTCTACGGCCACATCCTGAACCGGCCCGAGCTGCAGGTGCCCGCCGGCAAGGACGGGCTGTCGCAGGTGCTCGACGGGCTGCTCGGCTACGGCAGCCAGACCCTCGACCGGGTCGCGTTCCAGAAGGCGCTCGACGACATCGGCGCGAGCGCCAGCGCCGGCACCGACTTCTCCCTGCAAGTGCTGGCCGACAAGTTCGAGCGGGGCACCGCGCTGCTCGCCGACAACGAGCTGCACCCGCGCCTACCCGCCCCGGCCTTCAAGGTGGTGAAGCAGCAGGTGACGCAGAAAGTCGTGGGACGCCGCCAAAGCCCCGACTACCTGTCCATGCGCGCCCTGCGCAATGCCCTGTTCCCGGAGGGCGACCCGGAACGGCGCGAGGCCCGGCGCGAAACCGTGGCGACGGTCACGCTCGACGACGTTCGCGCCTATTACAAGGCGGCATTCCGTCCCGACCTCGCCACCATCGTGGTGATCGGCAATGTGACGCCCGCCCGGGCCCGCGCGGTGATCGAAAAATACTTCGGCGCATGGAAGGCGAGCGGCAAGAAACCTGACACGGAACTGCAGCCGGTTGCCCTGAGCGCCCCTTCCACCACCGCCGTGCCCGATGCGAGCCGCGTCCAGACCCAGGTGACCCTCGCCGAGACCCTAGGGCTCAACCGCTCCAACCCGGACTACTACGCGCTCCAGCTTGGCAACTACGTGCTCGGCGGGGCATTCTACTCGACCCGGCTCTACCGCGACCTGCGCAAGGACACTGGCCTCGTTTACTTCGTCGGCACCGGGCTCCAGCTCGGCAGGACGCGCGGAATCTACAGCGTCCAGTACGCCTGCGATCCGCAGAACGTGCCGAAGGCGCACCAGATCATCGTCCGGGACATCCGCGACATGCAGACGACGCCCGTGACCGCGGGCGAGCTGCGCCAGGCCAAGGCCCAGCTTCTGCGCGAAATCCCGCTTTCGGAGGCGGACGTCGACGGCATCGCCCGGGGGCTCCTCCAGCGCGTGCGCCTGGGGCTACCGCTGGACGAACCGACCGTGTCAGCGCGGCATTACCTGAAGCTGAAGGCCGACGACGTCCGGGCGGCCTTCGCCAAATGGATCCGCCTGGACGGATTCGCGCTCGTCACCCTGGGCCCCGCGCCCGGCTGACGGGCGGTGCCATTCACATGCCGTGAATAGGCGCGGCGATGCCACGATGCTATACAGGGGGCCGCGGCAGGATGGGTGGCCGAGTGGTTTAAGGCGGCGGTCTTGAAAACCGTTGGGCGGCAACCCCGCCCCGGGGGTTCGAATCCCTCCCCATCCGCCAGCTTTCTGCTGATGACTCCCCCGAAGATGTTCTTCCCCTGACGCTCGGCATCAGCTTGCGGGCCATTCCCGGCCATTGCGAAGCTAGACCCTCCAGGTAAATCCATGTCCATTACCACCCGCCTAAAACGGAACCTGCACCGATAGCCCAATGACGCCGCTGCTTGCTTCCCAATTCTATGAGATACGAGTTACCCCTTATGGTCTAATATCGACGTACAACGTAGAGTAAGCACGAGATAAAATTGCAGAATTGATACATCAGCCTTTAAGGAATACAACATGGGTAAGTTATTTTATGTAGCCTGGCGTTGCCTGCCGTTTGCTGTGGCAGCGATTTTCCTCGCTCCCCCCCTTGCAACCGCGCAGCAGACCGGCAATATCCCGCTCTCGGGCACGATGGCGCAGAACTGCACCATCACCGTCACCGCAACCGCTCTGGCCTCCGCCCTCAGTCTGTCTGACGGCGCCAAGCATGCTCTGATCGGCCACATCATCCAGAACTGCAACAAGAAAGCCGGCTACCAGATCACCATCGATTCCGACAACTGCGGCACCGGTACGCCAGGTGCCAAGCTGATCGGTCTGGCGACCACGCCGGAAAGCCTCAACTACTCAGTCGAATTCAACAACCCGACGACCGGCGGCAGTACGGCCACCGTTACCGATCTTCTCTCGACCGCCTGCACGGGGGACACCTACGTGCTCGGTCGCGCCACGAGCGGTGAAAAGATCAGCAATGAAAGCACGGCCGTCTATGCCAACTACTCCGGGGATTCGCTGCTTGCTGCCGACAGTTACACCGATACCCTGCGCATCACCATGATGGTGAACTAGGTGGGTTGAGGCCGCCAGATGATACACGTTCCCAGCAAATGACCGCGGGCTCGTGACCGCGGCGGCGATGGCCGGCACGGCGCTTCTCGCCACCCCGGCGGGTGCGCAGCAGAGCGGCACGATCACGCTGATCGGTACGGTATCACAGAACTGTACCATCTCGGTCACGCCGACCACGGCGGCGACCAATCTCGACCTGTCGGGAGGGACCAGCCATATCCAGATCGGTGCGGCGCTTCAGAACTGCAACAAGAAGGCGGGCTACACCCTGAACGTGCAGTCCCAGAACTGCGCGACCGGTACGCCGGGCGCCAAGCTCATCGGTACCGTCGGCGGCGAATTCCTCCCCTATTCCATCGAGTTCGACAATCCGACCACGGGCGGTAGCCAGGCGGTGGTCACCGGCCTGCTGTCCACGGCCTGCACGGGCGCGGCAGCGGTCATAGGGCGAGATGTCACCGGCGCAAAAATTTCCAATGAAACCAGTACCGTCTACGTGAACTATTCGGGCAACGCCAGCTTGGCTGCGGACAGTTATACCGATACGCTCACCATCACGGTTGTTTCGAAATAGTCATCAGAACTGCAGGAGTGGGGGCTTCCCGATGAGCACTAATGCCAAGGTCACACGGCGCGTTGTCAATTCCCTGTCTGTGCTGGCTCTGGCGCTTGCAGCGGCCCTCTGTCTCGATATTCGACCGTCGGAAGCCCTGTCCCTCGTGCCGATCGCACAGGACTTCCAGCCCAGCGGCCGGCAGTCCGTCCAGACCTTCCGCCTCGAGAACGAGTTCGACCAGCAGGTGGCGGTCGTCGTGAAGGCCACGACCCGCGAGATGTCCATAGACGGCAAGGAAACCAACCGGGAGACCCGGGACTTCCTGGTCTTTCCGGAAAACGTCCTGATCGGGCCGAAGCAGTCCCAGGTCGTGCGCGTACAATGGCGGGGATCATCCACCCCCGACAAGGAACTAGCCTATCGCATCATTGCCGAGCAGTTGCCGCTCAGGCGCAGTCTCGCCCCGAATGCGCGCGCGATCCAGATCGTCGTGCGCTACGTCGGGTCGCTTTACGTCGTGCCCTCCGGCGTTCGACCCGATGTCGTCGTCGAATTGACCCGCGCCGTCACCGATCCGAAGCAAAAGCGCGTTCTCGAACTGGTGCTTCACAACAAGGGCCGCTCTCACACGCTCCTCGACGGTCCCGTTCTGACCGTTACCGCCGGCGGCTCGAGCCGGACCCTGAAGACGAACCAGCTCAAGGAACTGGAAGGACAAAACATCCTTGCCGAATTCCAGGCGGCGGTTCTGATCCCCTGGCCCCAGGAATTGCCGTTCGTAAAACCCTACGGTCGAGTTCAAATACGCGCCGCTCCGCTGAGCCGCGATTGCGGCGATCCCGCGGCCGGGGCGCGCAGTTGGCCGGTGAACCGATCATCCCGCTGTGGCTGGATACGGGCTGTCCTCGTCCCTGTTGCTGGTATTCGCCGTCTTTACGACGGTGGTCTGCCTGGCAGCTGAACCTTCCGGGCCGGCCACGCCACCGCGGCGCCGGGCTACGGAATGCAATTGCGAGGCCGACCTGCCGATTCCGTCTTTCTGGGAAACACCGAGCTCGGCCAGCCGACCGTCCATATTGGAAAGAACGGCGAACTCCAGAGTATCGACGGCAGGCAATTCATCGATCTGCTGCGGCCTGTCGTCGTGCCGTCGGTCGCGCGGCGCTGCAATCCTTCGTGGCACCGCGACGGCCGGTTACCGATCGCGCGTCTTCCCGACACCGGTCTTCAGGCCGAATACGACCCGCGCCAGGTCACGCTTCGCGTCTTCGTTCCGTTTCGTTGCGCACCCCGGAGGCCATCAGCATAGCCGCCCGCCGGCCCGCCCCTCGAAAATGTGCGGCTGGTGCCGCCGGCGAAGACAAGCGCCTATGTCAACCTGCGTGCGGCGGAGGACTACCTGTCCCAAGGGGGATCGGGGGACGAGCACGGCCGCCAACCGGCGGTAGTCGACTTCGACGGCGCGGCCTCCTTGCTCGGCGTGACGCTGGAAGGAACTGCCACCTATCGTGAAAGCGCGATCGCTCCGTGGCAGAGGGGTGACGTCCGGCTCATCAAGGATTTTCCGGATGACAGGAACCGTCTCACTTTTGGAGATCTGAATTACGGGACGACCGGTTTCCAGAGCTTCGATCGAGTCCGGCGGCATATCGTTTTCCCGCAACTTCGATCTTCAGCCATACCGCATCAGCAGTTCGACCGCCGAACGCACCTTCACCCTGACGCGCAAATCCGACGTCGACATCCTCGTGAATGGGCGCCGCGTGCGGACCGTCACGCTTGAGCCCGGCCGCTACAATCTCCGCGACCTGCCGCTCGCTTCCGGCACCAACAACATCCAGGTCCGCGTTACCGATGATGTCGGGCGTGTGGAGACTATCGCATTCCCGTTCGTCTTTGACACCAACCTGCTGATCGCGGGCGAGCAGGAGTTCTCCTAGCGTTGGGATACCGTTCCCGCGACAGCGCGAGCGGAAAGGACTATGACACGGAGGACCCCGTCTTCTCGGCGTTCCACGCCATCGGCGTGAACGACACCTGACGCTCGGCGCCAACCTCCAGGCGATCGACCGACAGAGAATTGTCGGCACCGAAGCCCGTCTCGGCACGATCTTCGGCGTTTTTCGCGGCGATCTCGCCGCCAGCAACTCGGCTTACGCGCCGACGGACATCGCCGCGCGCCTCCAATACCGGTACACCGAGCCGTCCACGCCCGATAGCCTCAACCGTAATCTGCTTGCCAACATCACCTATCGCGGCGCTTCGTTCACGCCGCTGGGAACGACGATACCGAGCAACCCGACTGCGTTCGATACCGGGGTGGTCTATGGTCAGAAATTGCCCGACGACTGGTTCGGCAGCATCGGCCTCTCGATGCAGTTCGATCGCGCCAGCACGCCGGAATCCCACGCCTGGATCTTACCCTCAGCCGCCGGCTAAGCAATTCGCTCTATCTCGACATTCTGGGGCGACAGAACAAGAGCGTGGGGGAACCGACGGAGACCAGCCTGTTCCTGTCCCTGTCGTGGATTCCGTTCAATTCACGCCAGAGGGTGACCGTGCGGCACGACACCGCCGACCGTTCGACCCGACTGGACTGGTCCTATACCCCCACCCAGGTCGTGGGCGGAGTCCAGGCCAACCTGACCACGGAACGCCTTCCGGAGCAGGACAAGGACGAAGTCCGCGGCGACGTCGACTTACGTCGATTACCGCTACGAGGCCCAGTTGCGCTACGATCAATCGATCGGCGGCGATTTCGACGGTGGCACACCGCACCACCGGGGTGCGGCTCGGTACGGCGTTGGTGTTTGCGGACGGACACGTGACGGTTTCCCGTCCGATATCGGATAGCTTCGCCATGATCGTTCCCCATCCGACGCTTGGAAATCGGGAGGTGGATGTGAACGGGACGCAGGCGAAAACGGATTTTCTGGGGCCGGCGGTTTTGCCGCAGCTCCCGGCTTACTATGTGCAGCGGGTGACCATGGACGTGCCAGATGTGCCGCCCGGCTATGACCTCGGAGACCAGATCGTCAATGTCGAGCCGAGCTACCGCAGCGGAACGGTGGTCCCCATCGGCACCGGCGCGACGGCCGTTGTCGAGGGCCTGCTTGTCGACGGCACGGGGAAACCCATTACCCTGCAGATCGGCTCCGTAGTGTCGCTCGACCTGCCCACCCGTGCGCCGACCGGTTTCTTCACCAGATTCCGCGGGACGGTTCCAGTTGGTGGGCCTGATCCCGGGCCGCTACGAGCTGACGCTCGCTGCCGCGCCCTACGACTTCGGTCCGATTCGGCGTCCCTGTGGGCGCATCGGGAACGTTTGGTCTCGGTACCGTGGTCTTTCCCCTGGAGGGTACGCAATGAAACGGGCATTTCAGGCATACCTTTCGGCTGCCATCGTGGCGGCGTTCGCTTTCTCGGCCGGAAGCGCATATGCCGCCTGCAAGCTGGAGATCAGGGAC
Source organism: uncultured Alphaproteobacteria bacterium (assembly GCA_963732875.1). Classification (GTDB taxonomy): domain Bacteria; phylum Pseudomonadota; class Alphaproteobacteria; order SMXQ01; family SMXQ01; genus WHSO01. Next base: position 455,646 of record CAVTBD010000002.1, read on the forward strand.
CTCAGTCAGGCAACCTTCGGTGGGCACAGCGGTCAGGGCTACGAGGTTTTCGATACCGATCAGCATTCGACGGTGGTGGAATTCACCGTCGAACGCACGCAGGGCTCATGTTCGTTCTTTGTGGGATTCACGACAGGTCAGAGCAATAATTTCGGCAGCCGGCAGCTCACCTATGCCGGTAATGTGCTCAGGTACCAGCTCTACCCTACCGCCAGCGCAAGCAGCGTGTTGAAGGACGTCCCGCTCGCCGGTAACGATGAGGTCCTGAGCGGATCGGTTTCACCGCAGCAGACCCGTGTCACGTTCCAGGTGGTGTTTCTGGTCCCGTTCCAGCAGATCGTGCCGCCCGGCAGCTATCGGGATTCGGTCTCGGTAAAGGTCTATGAAGGCACGCTGCAGTCGCCGCAACTTCGCGCCCAGAGCCAGCTCGATTTGTCGGTGAACGTTCCCACGTCGGCGGAATTCTGCCTCGGTACCGCGGTGATATTCGAAGCCGGCTATCGCAATACCTGTGCCGAATTCGGTGAACTCACCAAGGGGCAGGTCCGGGAAGTCTTGATGCACACGCGCAGCAACTCGGGCTATCGCGTCACCCTGCGCTCCCAGAACGGCGGCGTCATGCGGAATCTCGATCCCTTGGACAACAGCACCATTCCCTACGACCTGACCGTCGACGGGCAAGGCGTTTCACTGGCCGGTAGCCAGACTGTCGCTGCATTCCAGCGTATGGGACTGACGTCGGCCTTCGGCGATGAACACAGGCTACGATTCACCATCGGCCAGGTCGACAACGCCTCGGCCGGCTCCTATCAGGATGTCATCGAGATTACGATGTATCCCGATCGGTGATGGCTTGTGCTTCGGCCCGGGAAGCTATAGCTTTTTGCCCTGAAAGCCGTAGTTTTTTGTTAAGGCCGTTCTGTCACGGTGGGCGTCGAGGGCGCGTGGGGGACGCAGAGGGCTGATAGATGAAGCTGTCGGGATGGATAACTGGCATCGGGCTTGTTCTGTGCGTGCCGCCGGGTGCTCACGCCCAACAGAGATCCGCGTCGATTACGCTCCTGGGATACGTCCCCGAAACGAGTACCGTTACGCTCCAGGACGTCAATCCGGTCATTTCGCCTGACATCCGTACACCGGTGCACGACGCGCTGGTGGCGCGCGTTCTCGAACAAAGCAATGCCCGGGCCGGCTACACGATCACGGTAACCTCGGAGAATGCGCGGCAAGGCCGTCAGGCTGCGCTACTCGACACACAAAAGGGCACCTTCTTGCCCTATCACCTGAGCTATGGCGGCACCGGCCTGCAATTCGTGAACGGGGCAGCCTCCCTTGTCCGCCGCGAACGGACCCGCGGGCATCCCCGCCGGAACGAACTTCGCATAACGACGCCTGGAAACGGCCGGCTGCCGGCGGGCGAATATTCCGACACCATCACGATTTCCATTACCGCTCGATAGCCTGGCCATCGTCAGGGCCGGAACTCGCCGGCCGTTATGCCCGTGCGTGGACCTGCATGTTCCCTGACTGCGACTTGGCGGTTTCCGGGGACGATGCATGTACCGCATGCGCGTCCGCCCAACGCCGCATCCCGACAATCTCCGATTGGCGCATCTTGGCAAGAGGCACGATCCCTTCCAGGGTGCTTTCGAGATCGGCCATGGTCAAGTCGGCAGCGGCATCGCCGGTGCGGCGCTGAAAGGCCGCAATCAGCGATTCGTTGATCCAGGATGCGATCTCCGCACCGGTCAGGGAAATATCCGCGCCGAACTTCTCCGGGCCGGTGATCCGGGCAAGATGCTCTCCGTCGAAGGAAGCAGGATTCCGGCCCGACTTTCTGAGGTGAATGTCGATGATCTCCCGGCGCTCGACATGGCTTGGCAGGTCGACGAAGAAAATTTCGTCGAACCGCCCCTTGCGCAAGGCTTCCGGAGGCAATTGATCGATGGCATTGGCCGTAGCGAAGACGAATACGGGCGATTCCTTTTCCTGAAGCCAGGTCAGGAATGTTGCCAGCACGCGCAGAGAGGTCCCGTTGTCGCCCACGTAACCGTGCGTGCGCGGCAGCCCCTTTTCGATCTCGTCGATCCACAATACGCAGGGCGCCACGGCCTCACACACCTGGATCGCCTCGCGAATCCGACTTTCCGAAGCACCGACCAGCGATGTAAAGACCTTGCCGATATCGAAGTGGATCAACGGCAAGCCCCAGGCCGCCGCCACGCTCTTGGCGGACAGCGACTTGCCGCAGCCGGAAACCCCCGTCACCAGAACGCCCTTGGGCGGCGCAATTCGAACGCGCGGCCCTTGGCCGAGAAAGCCGCATCCCGCTGGCATAACCACAACTTAAGCCGGTCCAGGCCTCCTACGTCTTCGAGCGACAGGCTCTGCGAGTTCGACATGGTCGAGAATCCCGCTCTTCCGGACAATTTGCTGTTTCTGCCTGAAAATCGACTCCACGTCCTTTGCATCCGCCATTTTTCATTATAAATCAATATGATAATTATAATTTTGTTATATTACCCATAACTGTACTCATTCCCTACGCCTTCTCCGTTGGGTGCTAGTTAGAACGAAACAGAACGAACGGCGGAAGAATGCCAACGCAACTCGAAGGGGAGCTTGGAAAGGACGGTCGCCAAAAAACAGAAACAGGACCGGCGGAGGTTTTGATCGTCAACCCAGATCGTGCCGCTGCGCACCGAATTGAAGCCGTCGCCGGTCCCAAACATACATGCCGCTGGATTTCAATGCCTGTGGCTGAGTGGATCGAAACCATCTGATATAGCGAACAACGAGCATATCTAGATTATTCCTTGCTCGCTGGAGGCTCTAGTTCGACGACGACACGCACGTCCTGCCAGGACCCTGCTCCTCGGTCAGAAGGAATATGAGTCTCCATCGCTGGAGCAGCGAATTCGGTAACCGGAGGTCGTCGACCACCGCCCGCGCAAGACAGTTGTCGATCTCCGCCATGGTAAGGCCAACGGTGGAATCCACCATGCGCCCGATGAGCTCCTGTCCTCCGGCAATCTTGAAGGCTTTATTCGGCCGGAGCTTCTCGATCAGTTCGGATATATGACGCTCGATCTCTAGCCGGGTTGGCAGCGGCAGATCGATGATGCTGATCTCCTTCTCGAGCTCTGCCGGGATATCCAGGCTCTGCGAGACGATCAGGCAATTGGCGTGGTGGCCGCCGTTGCGGATGGCAATAACGAAATCGCGCAGCCTGCGTCGCTGGATCGCATCTACTCCATGACCGGACAGGTAGGGATAGGGATCCAGCAGGACGAAAAGATAGCCCGCCTTGTAGCGCTTCTTATGAGTCGCAACGCTGTCGAAAAGCGCGAGGGCCGCGCCCAGTTCCGACAATGCCGCTGCGGTCGCGGCCGGAAACGGTCCCCAGGCGCCGTCGAGCAGGTCCTTGCGGTCCAGCGATGCCTTATTGGTGCCGTGAACGCCGCGGCTCGCGCTCCACAATACGACCTTCTTGCCGAGTTCCGCGCCGATGGCCTCCACGATAGCCACCGCGCGATCCTCCTCGTATGTCGAGATATGAACGAGCGGAAAGCGCGCCCGGATGAGGAGCTTGAGTTCGTCAGAAAATTCCGTGGTGTCGCGCAGCATGGCCACTGCCCGTATAGCGGAATTTGGTAAATTATCTGTTTATTCAGGAACCTACAGACCTTTGGCAACGGGGATAGCCACGAGGAGAACGGCCATCCCGCCCGTGCCTTTGTGCGGCCGCCCGCTTCCGTATTTTCCCTGATATCGGCCCGGACCCGTAATGACTAGCATGGCGCTCGTCGGCCTTAGTTCCGCCCGGTTTGGATTAAAAGATGTTCATGAGCGACGGATTCCGCCCCCGTGGGCCGTTGAAACGGATATCGGTGCCCTCCAAATTCGGTCATCGTCCCGACAGCCCGCCAACCGCCCCGCGTGAAGCCCGCATGACCACCCAGAGCACCCCCATCGAACGGTTCCAACATGCCCTCGGCGGTCGCCGTCGCTGGTGGCTTGCCGCCCTCGTGCTGGCCGCCCTTGCCGCCGGCGCGGGCGTAACCTGGCGCTGGCTGGCGACCCCCGCCCCCGGCAGCCAGTACGTCACCGCCGAGGTCCGGCGCGCCGCGATCGAGAACAACATCTCCGCGCTCGGCACCCTGCAGCCGCGCGACTACGTGGACGTCGGCACCCAGGTCTCCGGCCAGTTGCGCAAGATTCTGGTGCCGATCGGCGCCGTAGTCCACGCCGGCGACCTGCTCGCCGAGATCGACCCCACGGTCTATCTCTCGCGCGTCGACGGCGACAAGGCCCAGCTCCTCAACCTCAAGGCGCAGCTCGCCGACCGCGAGGCACAACTGGTGCTCGCGCGCCAGCAATACGTCCGCCAGCAGAACCTGATGAAGGCCAAGGCGACCAGCACCGACGCGCTGCAGAGCGCGCGCGCCGCGCAGAAATCGGCAGCGGCCCAGGTGGACGCGCTCAAGGCCCAGATTCAGAACGTGGAATCGACCCTCAAGGGCGACGAGGCCAACCTCGGCTACACCAAAATTCACGCCCCCATATCGGGCACGGTCGTGTCCCAGACCGCCAAGCAGGGCCAGACGCTCAACGCCAACCAGCAGGCGCCGATCATCCTGCGTATCGCCGACCTTTCCACCATGACCGTGTGGACCCAGGTGTCGGAAGCGGACATCGGCAAGCTGCACAAGGACATGGCGGTGTATTTCACCACCCTCGGACAGCCCGACCGGCGCTGGCAGGCGAAGCTCGACCAGATCCTGCCAACCCCGGAGATCGTCAACAACGTGGTGCTCTACGACGCCCTGTTCGACGTGCCCAACCCGGACGGCGAGCTCAAGACCCAGATGACCGCGCAGGTGTTCTTCGTGATCGCCCGCGCCGACGACGCCCTGCTGGTCCCGGTCGGCGCGCTGCAACCCGCATCAGGCAAAGGGCGCAAACGTAATGCCGCCGGTGGCACCGCCGGTCAGAGCGAAAAGCCTGCTCCTGCCGCCACGGACGCGAATACCTCGCGCGCCGTCGTTCGGGTTCTGATGCCTGATGGCACCCTCGAGCGGCGCGTCGTCGAGGTCGGCGTGCGCAACCGCGTCTCGGCCCAGATCATGAGCGGACTCCACGACGGCGAGCGCGTGGTGGTCGGCACGCGGCGCGAGACCACGGCCCGTAACGGGAGCTCGCGCAACGGTGCGGGCCGGCGCCCGCGCCTGTGAGGTCGCCATGAGCGATACCACGCCCCTGATCGAACTGGTCGGCGTCACCAAGACCTACCGCAACGGCGCGCTCGCGGTCGAGGTGCTGCACGGCGTCTCGCTCTCCATCGAGCGCGGCGAGTTCGTCGCCATCATCGGCTCGTCGGGCTCGGGCAAAACCACGCTGATGAACATTCTCGGCTGCCTCGACCGGCCTACCACCGGCAGTTTCCTGTTCGACGGCACCGACGTCGCCACGCTCGCACCCGACGACGTGGCCCGGCTCCGGCGCGAGCTGTTCGGCTTCATCTTCCAGGGCTTCAACCTGATCACCACGGCGACCGCGGTCGAGAACGTGGAGGTGCCGGCGATCTACGCCGGCGTCGCACCCGCCGTACGGCGCGACCGCGCGCGCGCTCTGCTCACCGCCCTCGGCCTCGGCGACCGTCTCGGCCACCGTCCGAACCAGCTTTCCGGCGGCCAGCAGCAGCGCGTCGCGGTGGCGCGCGCGCTGATGAACGGCGGCCAGGTGATCTTCGCCGACGAGCCTACCGGCTCCCTCGACAGTCGCAGCGGCGCCGAGGTCATGGCCGCCCTCAAGAAGCTCAACGCCCAGGGCCACACCATCGTGCTCATCACCCACGACCGCGAAGTGGCCGCCAACGCGTCGCGCACCATCGAGATTCGCGACGGGCTGATCGTTTCCGATACCGGCACGCCGGCGACGGGCACGGCACCCTCCCCGCCGTCCCGGGCCGCGGCCGCCGCCGAAGGCCTGCGCGCGTTCCTGGGCGAAGGCTACGAATCCCTCAAGATGGCGCTGCGCTCGCTCAAGGCGAACCTGTTCCGCACCGTCCTGATGCTGCTCGGCATCGTCATCGGCGTCGGCTCTGTGGTCGCCATGCTCGCGGTCGGCGACGGCGCGCGCCAGTCGGTGGTCGACCGCATCGGCGCCATGGGCACCAACCTGCTGCTGGTACGCCCCGGCGCCCCCAACATGCGCGGCGGCGGCGGCTCGGTCGCGACCCTGGTGCCCGAGGACGCCGACGCCATCGCCACCCTGCCCAACGTGGTCGCCGCCGTGCCCGAGATGACCGGGCAGGTCACCATCCGCTACGGCAACCGCGACGTGCAGACCCAGGGCGACGCCACTGTGCCCGACCTCTCGGTCGCGCGCGACTGGCCGGTGGCGCAGGGCACCTTCATCGCGCCCCAGGACCTCAAGACCTACGCACCGGTAGTGGCGCTCGGCCAGACCGTGGTGAAGGACCTGTTTCCGCCCGGGACCGATCCGCTCGGCCGCTACGTGCTGATGAACAACGTGCCGTTCCAGGTGGTCGGCGTGATGGAGAGCAAAGGCGCGACGCCCTACGGCGCCGACATGGACGACGTTGCCTTCGTGCCGCTCACCACCGGACAGCTGCGTCTGTTCGGCAAGCGCTACCTGCGCTCGATCACGGTCATGGTGGATGACATTTCCCAGATCGACGCGACTCAGGACGCCATCACCGAGCTCCTCAAGGACCGCCACCACACCGAGGACTTCCAGATCCGCAACATGGCGGCGATCCTCGACGCGGTGTCGGAGGCCCAGGGCACGCTCACCGTCCTGCTCGGCTCGATCGCCGCGATCTCGCTGCTGGTGGGCGGCATCGGCGTCATGAACATGATGCTGGTGAGCGTCACCGAGCGCACGCGCGAGATCGGCATCCGCATGGCGACCGGCGCGCGCACCGTCAACATCCTGCAGCAGTTCCTGACCGAGGCGGTCACGGTCTCGGTGGTCGGCGGCATCATCGGCGCCGTGGGCGGGCTCGCCGTCGCCTGGGTCCTGGCCGCGTTCGGCACGCCGATCCTGGTCACGCCGACGCCGATCATGCTCGCCTTCGGCTGCGCCTTCGCCACCGGCCTGATCTTCGGCTACATGCCGGCACGCAAGGCCGCGCACCTCGATCCCGTGGTCGCGCTCTCGGCCGAGTGAGGACGGCGATGACGGAAACCGGACGCAAGACTCGAAGCCCCGCCCGCGCCGCCGCGCTGGTCGCGTTGACGGCGCTCGCCGGCTGCTCGCTGGTGCCCGACTTCAACCGTCCTGCCGCAACCACTACCGCCGCCGCCTGGAAGGGCGAGAGCAACGCCGCGGCCAAGGCGGCACCGTGGCCGCGCGCGCGACTGGTGGACCGGCTTCAAGTCGCCCGAGCTTGATACGCTGATCGCCCGGGCCCAAGGCAACAACACCGATCTTGCCGCCGCCGCGGCGCGCGTGCTGGAAGCCGACGCGAAGGCGCGCGTCGCAGGCGCACCACTGCTGCCGTCCCTCGATGCCGGCGCCGGCGCCACCCGCAACTGGCGCGGCTCCTCCGCGCGCTCGTCGTCCTCATCTTCCTCATCGTCGAGCAGCCGCTCGTCGAACAGCACCACGCTCTCGGCCGATCTCAGCGCCAGCTACCAGCTCGACCTGTTCGGTGCCAACCGCGCCGCGCTGACCTCGGCGAACGCCAGCGCCGCCTTCAGCCGGTTCGACCGTGAGACCGTCGCGCTCACGGTGGTCTCGAGCGTCGCCACGACATATTTCCAGACGCTCGAATTCCGCAACCGCATCACCGTGGCGCAACGCAACCTCGCCAACGCCGAAGAAGTTCTGAACGTGGTCGACGCACGGGTGCGCAACGGCGCCGCGTCGTCCCTCGATCTCGCCCAGCAGCGTGCCACGGTAGCAACCCAGCGCGCGGCGATCCCGCCGCTCGAGACCCAGGCGCGCCAGAGCGAGAACGCGCTCGCGATCCTGCTCGGCGAGGCGCCGGCCGCGCTCGCCGTCGCGGGCAACGGTATCATGGCAGTCGCCCCGCCCGAGCCCGCCGCCGGGCTGCCGTCCGAACTACTGGCGCGCCGTCCCGACATCCAGGCGGCGGAAGCCAACCTGATCGCGGCCAACGCCGATATCGGCGCGGCACGCGCCGCGTTCTATCCGGCGATCACGCTGACCGGCTCGCAAGGCTATGAAAGTTCGGCGCTCGCCAACCTGATCAGCGCGTCGAACGCCATCACCACGCTGGCGGCGAGTCTCGTCCAGCCGATCTTCGAAGGCGGCAAACTCGAGGGCAATCTCGATCTCGCGAGGGCGCGCTACCAGGAACTGGCCGCGACCTACCGCAACACCGTGCTGACGGCGTTCGGCGACGTGGAGAATGCCCTGGTGGCGGTGCGGCAGACCGCGGAGCAGGAACGGCTACAGCGGCAGGTGGTGACGGAAGCACGCACCGCCTACCAGCTCGCCGACGCGCGCTACCGCTCGGGGGCCGTCGATCTGCTGACGGTGCTGGATGCCCAGCGCACCCTGTTCCAGGCCGAGGACCAGCTGGTGCAGGTCCGTTTCTCCCGGCTCGAGGCGACCATCGCCATGTACAAGGCGCTAGGCGGCGGCTGGCAGCGGCCCGAGACGACCACTACCAGCCGGTCGGGCGAGGCTCAGTAACCGCCCTTCTTGCCGGTGCCACCGACATAGGTGAATTCCCAGCTCACGTCGAACGGCGTCCACCATGGGGCGACGCCGGTTTCCTTGTCGGTGTGGCGGTAGAAGCCCTGATAGGGCGGCGGCTGAATGTGATAAGTCAGCCGGTACTTGCCGGCGCCGTCGAGCTTGACGTTGGCGCCATAGTGCGGGCCGTCGTTGGCGACCATCGGCATGAACGCGCCGACCTGCTCCCAGTCGCTGCCGATCTTCCGCAGCCGGTAGGTGATGCCGAGATAAGGCACCCAGTCGCCGGGGCCGAAGCCGTTCTTGTTGCCCTTCTCGGCGTGGATGTCGGCTTCGAGATGGACATCCTTCTCGGTGTTCATGCCGGGTAGCATCGGCTCCATCATCACCGCCTGGAGATAGACCGCGCCGATCTCCATGCCGTCCTTGGACACGTGCTTGCCGATCGCCGTCTCACCGGCGCGCGCGCCGGCAAAGGGCAGCAGCACCAGCGCCGCGGCCGCGAACATCATCGTCTTTACTCTGGTTGTCATGGGGTTCCCCCTTTCCTGGTTACTAACTTACCACTGCTCATAAAATGAAATTGCGAGGCAGTCGCAGTACGTTTTCAAAAAAACTCACCCCGCCACCGCCGGCCACCATGCCGCCGCAACAGCAAGGCTCGCGATCACGCCCGGCGCCAGCGCACAGGCGCGGCGCAGGCCGAACAGGCCAAGGCCGCCGAGGATGCGCCAGCCGAGCCACGCGCCCCACCCCACCGCGATCGCGAGCAGGACGAGCTTGAGTGACATCGCGGCCGCCGCCGGCACCAGCGCGAACAGGCCGCCACCGAGGCCGAGCAGGAGCGACACCATCGCCGCCGGCGCGACCTGGTAGCTGATCATGACGAGCCGCCGGCGGAATGTCGCCGCCGCCCCGAGCCGACCCGCGATCCAGGCAGCGAGCACATTCATCACCGCGAGCGATGCGGTCAGCACGATCATCACCCCCAGCATCCAGCCGACGATCATGATGAAATCGAGCCACACGAACACCTCGCGCGCTTCGGGATGGACCACCATCAGCCAGGACGGGCCGGAATTGCCGACCCAGGTCCAGCCGTGATCGATGAACCAGGCGCCGACGGTCTGGCGCAGCCACTGGTACTGCGGCAGCACCAGCCACAGGAAGCCGCCCAGCGACACGCCGGTGCCGAGGTAGAGGAACCACACCTCGGACATGACCGGATGATGATTGCCGATATCGGCGACCTCCGCGCCCGGCGCACGCAGGCGCAGGCTCAGGCCGCCGGCACGGTCGGGCTGCACGCAGCGCATGCACATGACGCAGTGGCGGCTCTCGGTCTTGCGCTTGAGGTCGATCATGGTCGGGCACAGGCCGCGCTCGGTATAGGCGTCGCCGCCCTTGATCGGGCGCTTGGGCACGAGATCGACCACGCCGAGGCGCGAGAACACGCCGAGCAGCAGGCCGATCGGGCACGCGTGGCGGCACCAGGCACGCTTCTCGCGGCCGCGGCCATAGAGGAAGCCGATGATCAGCGCGGCGGCGAGCGTGCCGCCGAACACCTCGAGGATCGCGCCAGGATAGTCGCGCACGCCGACGGTCTGGCCAAGGATAGTGATCAGAAGGAAGCTGACGATGGGCGTGCCTTCCCAGCGCAGCCAGCCCGGCACCGAACGCTTGAGGCCGACGCGGTTGAGCCATTCCGAGGCCGCGCCCATCGGGCACAGGCCCCCGCACCAGCTGCGCCCGGTGAACACCACCGACAGGAACACGAGCGGGAACCACAGCCCCCAGATCAGCCAGTTGGCCGCGCCCGAAAGACCCTTGGTGACGGGATTGGGCGGCAGCACCACCGGCACGACGATCAGGGCGAGGAAGAACACCGCCATGGTCGCGTGGATGTAAGGCAGGAACGGGCGCAAGCGCACCGCCAGCGCCTCCACGCGGCGCGATAGCGGACCGGCGGGCGGAAGCGCGGCGGCGATCATTCGGCGGTGCCCGCGACACGGCCGCCGGCGGCGCCCGAATGGCTGCGCCCGACCAAGCGCATCAGCGTGACGATGACGACCAGGGTGACGATGTAGAACACCACCTGGATCCCCATCGGCCGGTCGTTGTAGCCGACCAGGATGTGCAGCAGCGTGCCGACCCAGCTGTGCTGGTCGAGAATGTGGGAGGTATCCCACACCTGCATGGAGATCGCCGGCACCAGCCCCGCACTGTTCAGATAGAGCGCGGCATTGGCGGCAAGGCCAGCCGCCAGCAGCAGCACCAGCCAGCCGACCACGGTCAGGAACTTGCCGATGGGAATGGCGAGCAGGCCGCGGTAGAGCAGCCAGCCGACCGCGACGCCGCCGGCAAGGCCGAGCGCGCCGCCAGAGAGCAGGCCCCATATGCCGGCATCGCTGGTGGTGAGGCCATAGAGAAACAGTACGGTTTCCGAACCCTCCCGCAGCACCGCGAAGAACGTGACGAGCGCCAGCGCCGACATCGGCTTGGCACCGACGCTGACGTCATGGCCGACGCTCTTCATGCGCGCGGCGATCTCGCGCCCGTGAGCGCTCATCCAGGTGTTGTGCCAGGCCAGCATGATGACGGCGGCGATCAGGATACCGGCATTGAGCAGCTCCTGTCCTCGGCCCTGCACGGCACCGGAAATGGCGCCGGCAAAGAGCGCCACCAGCACGGCGCCGCCGATACCGGCGGCGATGCCCGCGCTCACCCACCGGCCCCGTCCGGCCGCGCCCCGGCTCGCCCCCATCACGATGGCGACGATCAGCGCGGCCTCGAGGACCTCACGGAAAACGATAAGCGCGGCACCAAGCATGTTCAGCCTCGTTACGTTACGTCACTTCGCGATCAATTTGCCCTGCGCGGTCTTCTTGTTGTAATCGCCGTAGAAACCATAGGTGCCCGCTGGCAACGGCCCGACCCACACCGAAATCTTGCCGTGCCCCACCACGATCTTTTCGCGCCGCAGGTCGTTGCTCTCAAATTCCTCGGGCGTGGGATCCTGGTTCTCAATAATCAGTTCGACGCGCTTGCCTGCCGGCACCGTGACCTCGGACGGGATGAAGCGATGGTTCTTGATGACCATGTGCACGGCACCGTCGTCAGCGGCCAGAGCCGTGGCGGCGAAGGCGACCGGCAGAAGTGCCGTCGCGACGGCCGTGAAAATCTGTCTCATGGGATGTCCTGTTGCAGAGGTCGAATTCTTGAATACCGAAACGCGTTTCCGTTTTTTGCGCATGAGCGGCGGCGCGGGAAGCAACATACTGATAATAATTCGCAGTTGCAAGGGCCTCGTGAAATCTCAGGGTAATATGCCAAGATGAAGCCCTACTCGAAAGAGGGATTTAGACCGCCACCCGCATTAATCCGCGGCTGTTCGCACCCCCTTCGTCGCGATACGGGCCGTTTTTTCCTGAAGCCATAAAGCGCAAGCAACACCAGCCACCGAAACGGGCCCCGTTTCGCAGCACGGCACTCTGCCCTCTGACCTAATACGTTCGGGTACGGTCTGCAACCAGCGCACGAGGGCAAGGTGACATCTCTTTGGTATTTGGGCCCCTTTTCACCTGCTGCGGCGCACAAGTTTGTTGAAAAGCGCCATCGTTATGTGGTTAATGAAAACTTAACGCCGCTCATTTGGGGATAAGGCGGGAAGGATGAGAACCTACGAAGAGCTGGCCGGGGAAACCGGCCGCCGGGTCTTCTATCGTGCCGAACGTTTCGCGGCGCGCGATCTCTTCACCCGGATGCCACCTAAAGTGGTGATCGGCGGATCACCCTATACCCTCGAAAATCTCTCCATGAGCGGGCTGGCCGCCAGCGTCGCCGGCGCCAATCATCTGGCGATGGCGCCCGGCAGCGAGGTACCGGTCGTACTCGTGGGAGAATCGGGCCCCCTGTTCACGGGCACGGGCCATCTGCGCCGCGTCGAGGCACGTTCGCTCGACACCCTGGTCGCGGTCAGCTTCAGGGGAAGCACGCTCGACATCCCGGCCCTGGTCAACCGCCATAGCGAATCCCTGATCCAGCGCGAGCTCAACGGCGGCCTGTCCCACGCCCTGGAAAGCGTACCTTCCGAATACCGCCGTTTCTGCGCCGACGTCATGCACCTGCTGCGCGCCTACCGCTCGACCCTGTCGCGCTTCGAGAACCTGTCGCGCCGCGACGGCGAGGCCCCCGATCCGGCACGCATCGAGACAGTCTACGGCGCCGCCGAAGAACGCATCCTGCGCGAATGGCACAAGCTGTGGCACGAGGGCAACGCCCTGGTGCGCCCGCTGATGAACTCGCCTCACGCGCTTGCCGGCATCAAGGCGTTCACCGAACAGGTGCTGACGCCCGAGTTCATGTCGGGACCGATCTGGAACCGGAGCTACCGCAAGCCACTCGGCTATCCCGGCGATTATCAGATGATGAACTACGTCTATGAATGGAAGCCGCGCGGCGCCAACGTCTACGAGCGTCTGGTGCATCGCATCGGCCTCGATGTCGCCGAATGCATCGCCACGCGCATGGTGATGATCCAGCACACCATCGCCGAAGTGTCCGCGGCCCGTGCCGGCGCGCTTGCACCGGCCCGCGTGCTCAGCCTCGGCTGCGGCCCCGCCCAGGAAGTCATGAACTTCCTCGCCGTGCGCCGCCTGCCCCATCCTGTCGAGTTCACCCTGGTGGACCAGGATCGCGACGCGCTCGACTATGCCTACCGGCGTGTGTTCCCCGAGGTCGTCCGCCACGATGACGGCTCCGACGTGCACTGCCTGCAGGTCTCGTTCATCGAGCTGATGAAGGCGAGCAAAGTGTTCCGCTCCCTGCCGCCCCAGGACCTGATCTATACGGTCGGCCTGGTCGACTACCTGTCGATGAAGCGCATCCAGCGACTCGCCCGCGCGCTCTGGGACAAGCTCGCGCCGGGCGGCACGCTGGTGATCGGCAACATGGCCGACGTGCCGGGCGGCAACCTGTGGCCGATGGAATTCCTGTGCGACTGGAGCCTGCACTACCGTAGCGAGCCGCAGATGCTCGAGATGGCGGCCGGCATTCCCGGCGCCGAGATCGAGTTGCGTCCCGACCCGACCGGCCGGGTCTACATGCTCTACCTGAAGAAGCCCGCCGCCTGAACCGCGGCGAAAGACGGCGCGGCTAGCGCGCCGCACCGGCCATGGACGCCGGCATCGACGGCGCGTGCCAGCCGATGATGCGCGTCTCCGGCAAGGCGATGATGACGGTGGTGCCCCGCCCGACCGCGCTCTGGATATCGAGCGTACCGCCATGCAGCTCGACAATGCGCTTGACCAGCGGCAGGCCGAGCCCGAGGCCGTCGTGTTGACGGCTGATGGCGCTTTCCACCTGCACGAATGGCTGGATGATCTTGGGAATGTCCGCCTCTTCGATGCCGATGCCCGTGTCGCGTACGGCGATGGCGCAGGCGCCGTCGGCAAGCGCCGTGACGGAAACCTCCACCTCGCCGCCCTTGCCGGTGAACTTGATGGCATTGGACACGAGGTTGATCAGGGCCTGGGTGATCAGGCGCTGGTCGGCACGCAGGCCGACACCCGTGGTGTTTTCCCAGGCGAGACGCACGCCTTCCTCGGTGGCCTTGTTGCGGAACATGCGCATGCAGGTATCGACCAGCCCTTCGAGATCGAATTCCTCCTCGCTCAGTTCCAGCTTGTTTGCCTCCGCGCGCGACAGGTCGAGGATGTCGTTGATGATCTCGAGCAGGTGCTGGCCGCTGGTATAGATGTCCTCGGCATAGGCGCGATAACGTCCCGATCCGAGCGGCCCGAACATCTCGAGCTTGAGGAACTCCGAAAAGCCGATGATGGCGTTGAGGGGCGTGCGCAGCTCGTGGCTGACGATCGCGAGGAATTCGCTCTTGGCGTGGTTGGCGGCCTGGGATTCGGCGAGCAGCGCCTCGGAGCGCTCCTTCTCGTGCATCAGGAGCTGGGTGCCGATCCAATTGCGCCGGATATAGAGCTCCTGGATGTAGCTCGCGAAGATGCCGACCAGGGACGCCATCACCAGGAAGAAGTTGTTGGCGATGAGCGTGGTGCGCGGGATCGGATTGAGCCCCAGCGCGACCGCCTGATAGGCGGCCACCAGCGCCACCGAGACCAGCGTCGCCCACAGGAACTTGAGCCGCACCAGGGTGGAGCCGTAGATCACCACCATGATCAGGCCGGCGTAGTAGATCGCATTGGCGGGCGGCGGTGAGACCCACGTCATGGCCACCACGCCGAAACCGCTCGCGGCCATGCATGCCGAGAGAAGTGCCTGGGAGTGGCGGAAATAGAAGCGCGGGAAAAAGGTCGAGACCAGCACGGCGAGAATCACCGGGCATACCGCGCCGAAACGGATCAGCCAGACATCATTGTAGGCATCGTGCATAAGCCGGTAATCGAGAATGCCGAAAACGGCGTACAGCAGCATGGCGAAGAACAGCGAGATCCTGACCAGCGGCAGTGCCTTGGCCATGTTGTCACGCACATAGACCTGCTCCGTCTTCCGGTCGCGGAAGTAGAGCGTGAACATGTCAAGCTCGTAGCGGGAATTGCTCGAACCTTCCCCGGTCGGATGCGTGGGTGTGTGCGGCACCATGCCGTTTTCCGGAATCCCCAATACCTATTGCGGCAGCAAGGAGCCCCAGTGCCGCGATCCTAGGCTAGGCGCGAGTGCTTAAGAGATTGTTAAGACCTGCCCCCGGAAAGGCGCAGAATTGGCTGGAAAAAGGAGCACAAACGTATTGAATTTTATGGATTTACCAGAGCCTGATCGGCTCAGATCGGAACGATCTTGAGCCGATCAGGCTCTATATTTTAAGTTTAGAGTAGTATTCACGGTTCAGATTGACTTAATCTGAACCGACCCTGCTCTAGGGGCGCCCACTGCTCGGCTTGGTGTTCGGGCTGGTGCCGAAGATATCCCCTAGAAGGTCTAATAGGTCGACTTCCGGCGTGCCATCCGCATCTTTCGCCGGCTCCTTGGTGGCGACGCTGGCGCCGTGATCGCCGTCCTTGGGGGCGTCATCATGCGCCTCGGCAGCCCGCTTGGCAGGCGTTTCGGTATCCCCGGAAGTCGCCTTCCTGCTCTCCTCCGGCTGCGGCTTCGCCGCTTCCCTGGCAGGCTGGGGGGCGGATTTCAACGTCCTTCTTAGAGGCCGGCTTGGCGGGCTTGAGCGGTACCTCGACCCGCGGCGCAAGTCCCGTGAACGGCACCAGACGGCCGGCACCGTCGGTCTTGAACAGGGCCACGTCGCGGCCCCAGTTGGTGGCGACGCCCGCCACCACGAAGCCGCCGTCGGCCGTGGTCAGCGCCGCGGTCGCGAGGCTTGCGCCGTTGTCGCCCAGGAGCCGCTGCCACGACACCGTGCCGTCGGCACCGATCGCGGTCAGCGAGATGCGCGTCGCGGTTTCGCCGGTTCGTCCGGCAACGCCGAGCACCAGGTAGCCGCCGCCGTCGCGCGCCGTCACCGCCGTCGCCGCGCCGAAGGCGTGGCCCTTGCGGCAGGCGAAGTCCCTGACCGCGCCCAGGTCGCCGGCCACGGCCCTGCTCGCCTCGCTCTGTGGTCGTCCCTTGTAGGCGGCGGTCAGGGCGGCGGCCGGATCGGCGGTGGCACACAGCTCGGCGGTGCCCGCGATCGGCCCGTCGTGGGGTGGCTGGCGCTTGCGCCACACGACCTCGCCCGCAGCATCCACGTGCATGTAGGCGAGCGCATTGTCGTCGCGCCCGACCGCAATGACGCCGCCGTCCGGTGCCGGTGCCAGCGCGGTGAGGGCCATGCCCTTGCCGGTGCGCGAGGCGAAACGCCTGAGCCAGCGTGCCTTGCCGTCGGGGGCGATACGCAGCAGGTAGCCCTCGGCCGAATCGGCATCGCCCGCGCTGCGCCGCGTCTCGCCCGCTGCGACGACATCGCCGCCCTTGAGCACCAGAGCGTCCTGCACGTCGAACCACAAGGTGCCGGCGGCCCGCCCGAAAACCTCCTTGCCGCGCGCCTTGCCATCGGGAGCAAGCCGGACCGCCACCGGCAACCGCGCGGCGGCCTGGCCGGTCTTTTCATCCTTGCCGATCTCGATCACGCCGAGGGCCAGGATATCGCCGCCGGGCAACAGCCGGGCGATGCTCCCCTCTCCGTGCGGCGCCGCCGCGAAGCCGATGATCCAGGGATCCCCGTCGCCATTGGCGACCTCGTTGCCGAGGCGGTCGGTGACGGCCACCATCTGGACGCCCTTCTGGACGCCCCCGAACAGATAGCCGCGGCCCGGCACCGGCACCACGCTCCTGAGGCTGCCAGCGTCGGTCGGCCCGCCCAGCGGCCGGTGCCAGATACGCCGGCCGGTGGCATCGAACGCGGTGATCCACGGCAGGGTAACATTGATCTCCTTGTCGTCCTGCTTCTTGCGCACGTAGAGCGCACCGGCGACGACGACGCCCCCCTCGGGGGTACGCGCCAGCGCCGCAGCACTGTCCTCCCCGGGGCCCCCGAACACGACTGCGTGCTTTTTCCAGGCAACGATCTCCGCCTTGTCCGCGAGCCATGCCTGGCGCGCGGTCTCCCATGCGGCCCGGAGTCCTGAAGCCGCCTTGACTGCGCGCACCTTTTCGTCCTGCTCGGCCTTGATCTTGACGTAGAGGTGGATCGCCTCCTGGTAGTCGGCCCCCTTGCGTCCGGTCTCCTTGAGGTAGCTCGCGAGCGAGCGCCGCGCCATCGACAGCGCGCCCAGCGAGTAGAAGGCACGCGCCTCGTAGAATGGGGTCTCCGGCGGCATTTTGCCGCCGATCTTGCGCATCTTTTCCACGATCACGAGGACCTGGCGCGCGTTACCGTCGTGCACCGCGTTGACCAGCTCGAGCCGCAGCACGTCGAAACGCACCCCGGGCGGCAGATCGTCCTGGGCACGAGCCGGCGCCGCACCGAGCACGACGACCGAGGCCAGCAATACCGCCGAGAGCACGCGAAGAAACATCACGGGACACCCCGTTCGTCCTGAAAAAACCTAGGCTTATGGGTATCATGGGTCCCCGCGCCCCGCAACGGGTGGAGGGACGTGAGCGCGCCGGTCAGTGGCCGTCTGGCCTGTCGAGCTTGCGACCGCCCTTGTGGATTTCGTCAGGCGACTGGGCGAGTCCCGCGTTCATCACCGTGTCGCGGACTTCGGCGTCGCCCACGTCGGCCTCCTCGAGATCGGCGGAGGTCATATCGGCGCCGGTGAGATTGGCGCCGTGCAGGTTCGCTTCCTTGAGGTTGGCCTCGGACAGGTCGGCGAAGGACAGGTTGGCTTTCTCGAGGTTGACCGACCACATGCGGCTGGTCTCGCCGCCGCCGGGACGCCAGATGGTGGCGGGCCCGAGGTTAGCGTAGCGCAGGCTCGCGCGGTAGAGATTCGCGCCGCGCAGGTTCGCGCCCATCAGGTCCGCCATATAGAGATTGGCATGCTGGAGGTTCGCTTCCGACAGGTCGGCCAGCAGGAACTGGCAGTAGGACAGGATCGCCCCCGACAGGTTGGCGCGCGACAGGTTGGCGCCGTTGAAGTTGAGGCGCTCGAGATTGACGTCGCTCAGGTCACGGCCGCGGAAGTCGCCGCGCCGTCCCCGCTGCCCGTTCGATTCGATCCACATCTCGTGCTCGCGCAGCAGCACACGGATGTCCTCGGAAAGATCGCCGGTTTCCTTGGTCTCGACCGCATCATCGAGGTTGGCGCCGCGGAAGTTGGCGCGGTCGATATTGGCGCCCGTGAGGCGCGCACCAGAGAGATTGGCACCTTCCAGCGCCGTGCCTGAGAGATTGGCACCGGACAGGTTGGCCCCCGAGAGATTCGCGCCCGACAGGTCCGCGTCCGAAAGATCGGCATCGGACAGGTTCGAGTCCGACAGATCGGTCTGCACCATCACCGTCTTCGACATGTCCGTACCCACCGCCGAGGCCGAGCTCATGCGGGCTTCGCTCAGGTTCGCGTTGTGCATCTTGGCGCGGTCGAGACGCGCATGGGTGAGGTCGGTGCGGGGATCCTCGGCCGGTCCCTGCTGGAGATAGCGCCCGGCACGCAGGTCCGCGTCGACCAGATTCGCTTCGGTCAGCTTTGCGCCCCGGAAATGCGCACCCTTGAGGTCCGAACGCGACAGGTTCGCGCGCGTCAGGTTGGAGAACTCGAAATTGGCGCGGAACAGGTCGGCGAAGCTCAGGTTGGCGTTGGCAAGCAGGCTGCGGCTGAAGTTCGCCGCCGCCGCCACCACGCTCTTCAGGTTGATTTCCTCGAGATTGAGTCCCGACAGGTCCTCGCCCGAGAGATCGGCACGGACACCATCGGCCTTCCCGTCGAGAAAAGCCTTGTGACGGGACAGCATTGCAGCGAGACCAGCGACGGCCATTCAGGTGACTCCAGGGAACGCGGCGAAAAATGGCAACGTAAATGGATATTTAGGCCGACGTCAGCCTAAATCCAACCTAAAGACACAGCATAAACTTTAACAACTCGTTTAACCTTAAGAATGCTTGAGAATCCGCGCCTTAGAGGAATATCGCGGGAATCCCAAGAGTCTTCCGCGTGGCCGGAACCGCCAGTTACGGCAATTCCGCGCCGCCGCGGGCCGTGCTACCTAGGTCGATATCCGCAGGACAAAAGCGAGCCCGCCTTGGACATCCCCGCCTTGAGCATCGAGGTTTATGCCGATCCCGTCTGCCCCTGGTGCTTCATCGGCAAGCGCCGGCTGGATCAGGCGCGCGCCCTTGCCGGCGGCACGGTCACGGTGATCTGGCGGGCCTATCAGCTCAACCCCGCCATGCCTGTTGACGGCATGGAACGCGGCGCCTATCTGGCGGCGAAGTTCGGCGGTCCCGACCGTGCGCGCCAGGTCTACGAGGTGATCCGCCGCGAAGGACTCGATGCCGGTATCACGTTCGCGTTCTCGCGCATTGCCCGCACCCCCAATACCCTGAGCGCCCACCGGCTGGTGCGGTTCGCCACCGAGCGCGGCGCCGCCGATGCCCTGATGGAACGGCTGTTCGCGGGCTATTTTCTGGAAGGGCGCGACATCGGCGCCCCCGAGGAACTGGCCCGGATCGCCGCCGAAGCGGGGCTCGACGCCGACGCCGCGCGGGAATTCCTCGCGGGCAATGCGTTTACCGAATCCGTTCTGCAAGAGGACCGCATGGCGCGCGCATCGGGCATTTCGGGCGTGCCGCATTTCGTCGTTGCCGGACGCTATGCCCTGCCCGGCGCCCAAAGCCCCAAGGTGATCGCGCGGGCGATCGAGCTTGCGCGCGTCAGCGAGGGGCTGGCGCGCCGCGCC
Organism: uncultured Alphaproteobacteria bacterium; assembly: GCA_963732875.1. GTDB lineage: Bacteria > Pseudomonadota > Alphaproteobacteria > SMXQ01 > SMXQ01 > WHSO01. The sequence continues at coordinate 475,638 of CAVTBD010000002.1, forward strand.
GGAGAATAAATCCCAAATTCAACGTGCCGCGGCCGCGACCGGCGCCGCCGCAAGCCGCGCGAGCGCGTCGATCTCGATGCCAAGCCCCCTGACGCGATCCTGGGGAGTCGGCCAGTGGCGGGCGATCACGAGGGTCTGGTCGGGACGCGCCTTCATGGTGCCGGGCGACTTGGCGATGGCGGCGATCAGCCCTTCCGGGTTGGCGAAGCGGTCCTCATGGAAGGCGACGGTGCAGCCCTTGGGCCCGGCCTCGACCCGGGCGACGCCGGCGGCCCGGCAGGCGTGCTTGAGCGCCACCACCGCGATCAGGTTCTCCACCTCCGGCGGCAGCGGCCCGAACCGGTCGATCAGCTCGGCGGCGAAGGCCTCGACCTCCTCGCGGTCCACCAGCGCCGACAGGCGCCGGTAGAGGCCGAGCCGCACGCCGAGGTCGGCGACGTAGGCCTCCGGGATCAACACCGGCACGTCGACGGTGATCTGGGGCGTCCACTCGCTTTCGGCCACCACCCCGCCCTTGAGCTCGGCGACGGTCTCCTCGAGCATCTGCTGGTAAAGCTCGGCGCCGACTTCGCGGATATGGCCCGACTGCTCCTCGCCCAGCAGGTTGCCCGCGCCGCGGATATCGAGGTCGTGGCTGGCAAGGCTGAAGCCTGCGCCCAGGCTGTCGAGGGTCTGCATCACCGCGAGCCGCTTTTCGGCATTGGCCGTCACCTGGCGGCGCGGCGGCAGCGTGAGATAGGCATAGGCACGCGTCTTGGAGCGCCCCACCCGCCCCCGCAACTGGTAGAGCTGGGCGAGCCCGAACATGTCGGCACGATGCACGATGATGGTGTTGACGTTGGGCATGTCGAGCCCGGACTCGATGATGTTGGTCGAGATCAGGATGTCATGGTTGCGCTCGAAGAACGCCGACATCGCCGCCTCCAGCCTGGCCGGCGCCATTTGTCCATGGACCGTGACGCGGCGCGCCTCGGGCGCGATCTCGGCGAGCTGCGCCTCCAGCGCACCGATGTCGGAGATGCGCGGGCACACGTAGAAGCATTGGCCGCCCCGGTGCATCTCGCGCCGGATCGCCTCGCGGATCACCAGCGGATCGAACGGCAGGGTGAACGTACGCACGGCGAGCCGGTCCACCGGCGGCGTTGCGATGATGCTCATCTCCTTGACGCCGGTGAGCGCCAGCTGAAGCGTGCGCGGGATCGGCGTCGCGGTCAGCGTGAGCACATGCACGTCGGCGCGCATCTTCTTGAGGCGCTCCTTGTGCACCACGCCGAAATGCTGTTCCTCGTCGACGATGAGGAGGCCGAGGCGCGCGAACCGGAGCGAGGACGCCAGCAGCGCATGGGTGCCGACCACGATGTCGACTTCCCCCTTGGCAAGGCCCGCCTTGACCTCCTCGGCGTCCTTGGGTGCGACCAGCCGCGACAGCTGCGCGATGCGCACCGGCAAGCCCTGGAAACGGGCGCGGAAGGTCTCGAAATGCTGGCGCGCGAGCAGCGTGGTCGGGACCACCACCGCGACCTGGCTGCCCGACATCGCGGCGACGAAGGCCGCGCGCAGCGCCACCTCGGTCTTGCCGAAGCCGACGTCGCCGCAGATCAGCCGGTCCATGGGCCGGTCGCGCGCGAGGTCGGCGAGCGTATCGGTGATCGCCGCCTGCTGGTCGTCGGTCTCGCTGTAGGGAAAGCGCGCGCAGAACTCCTCGAACTCGGCGGCCGGCGGCACCATGGGCGTGGCGTGCGCGAGCATGCGCGCCGCCGCGACCTTGAGCAGCTCGTCGGCCATCTCGCGCAGGCGTTTCTTGAGGCGCGCCTTCTTGGCCTGCCACGCGGCGCCGCCGAGACGGTCGAGCGAGACGTTGCCCTGGTCCTCGCCGTAGCGGGTCAGCACGTCCATGTTCTCGACCGGCACGAACAGCTTGTCGCCGCCCTCGTAGATCAGGCGCAGGCAGTCATGAGGCACCTTGCGCGTGCCCGCCACCGCGACCTCGAGCGTCACCAGCCCGTCGTAGCGGCCGATGCCGTGCTCGACGTGGACCACCAGGGTGCCCTCGGTGAGTTGCGACAGCTCGGTGATGAAGGCGTCCGCCGGGCGGTTGCGCCGGCGCGGGCGGGCGAGCTTCTGGCCGAGGATGTCGGGCTCGGCGATCACCGTGAGGCCGGGCGCGGCGAAGCCCTGGTCGAGGTCCAGCACCACCAGCGCGATCATGTCGGCGGGCAGGCTCTCGGCCTCCGCCCAGGTCGCGGTCGGCGCGGTCGGGCCGAACTTGTGCTCGTGCAGCAGGCGCGCGAGCCGGTTGACCGAGCCCGGGCTGGCACACGCCAGCACCACCCGGTCGCCCTGGCCGACCCGGCCCCCCACATATTCCGAGGCGGCGTCGAAGGCGTTGCCGCCCTGCCCGCGCGCCTCGGCGGCGAAGCTGCGCATCAGGCGCACGCCGGCGTCCTCGACCCGGCCGTCGGCGCGGGTCTCGGCGAAGGCGGTAAAGCGGATCGTCGCGCGCCCCGCGAGCGCGCGGTCGAGGACATCGCCGGTCAGGTAGAGCTGCTCGGGCGGCAGCGGATTGTAGATCTCTCTCTCGGCCGCTCCCGCGACGCGAAGATCGCGCCGCGCGGCGTAGTAGTCGGCGATCTGCTCGAGGCGCATCTCGATCGCGTCCTGCGCGCCATCGCCGAAGCTGATCGCGGCCTCGGGCAGATAGTCGGTGAGCACGACCAGCCGGGCATGGAACAGCGGCAGCCAGTGCTCCATGCCCGGCTGGCGGCGGCCGGCCGAGACCGCGGCATAGAGCTCGTCGCCGCTGCGCGCGGCGCCGAACAGGGCCCGGTAACCGGAACGGAAGCGCGCGACGGCGTCCTCGCTCAGCAGCACCTCACTCACCGGGTTGAGCACGATCCGATCGCAGGCACCGCCCGATATCTGGGTCAGGGGATCGAAGCGCCGGAGACGCTCGATCTCGTTGCCGAACAGGTCGATCCGCACCGGCTCGTCCATGCCCGGCGGGAAGATATCGATGAGCCCGCCGCGGAGCGCGTATTCCCCCGGCTCCATCACGGTTTCCGCTCGCTCGAAGCCATTGGCCACTGCGAAAGCCGTCAGCGCATCGAGATCGAGCGGCCTTCCGACCGCGATCTCGAGACCGGCGTCGCGGTAGCTTTCCGGCGGTGGGACATGCTGCAGCAACGCGTTGACCGTAGTCAGCACCACCAGCGGCGGCGCGCCGGGTTCGCGCCGGGCGAGACGGCACAGGGCATCGATCCGCCGGGCGGCGATGGCGTGGTTGGGACCGACCCTGTCATAAGGCAGGCAGTCCCAGGCCGGGAACACGATCCGCTCGGTCCCGGGCGCCATCAGCGCAAGGGTATCCTCGGCGCGCGCCAGCGCCCGGTCATCCACGGCGACGTGGATCAGGGTGGCGAGACCGCCATCGCGCAACCGTGCGGCGAGCCAGAAGGCGTCGAACGCCCCGGGCGCCTCGGCGACCAGAAGCGGTCCGGTAACTTGGCTATTAGAGTTGTTTTTATTCAATTGTCTAACAGACGTTTCTTGAAGTCAATCATCAGGTCGAGAACCCGGCCGCGCAGGGCCTCCGGCGCCATCGTCCGCCCGGTCAGCCAGTCCATCAGGTCAGCATCGGGCACCGCGATCAGGGCCTCGAACTGGTCGAGCTCGCCCGGCCCGAACCCGGGCAGATGCGCGCGGGCGAACCCGCCCACCACCAGGTCGGATTCCTGGGTGCCCCGATGGCCGGCCTGGTAGAGCAGGCGCTTGCGCCGGACGTCGAGCGAGCTTGCGGTTTCCTCGGCCATGAGGCTCCGTGGGATGTTCTGGACGCACTTCGCCCCCTCCCCCGGCAATGACAGGGGGTAGCGGGCTGCGTAGGATATAAGCCTTCGCACCCGCCCTGTCAGCCATTCTTGCGCCCGGAACGGTCCCCACAACTCACGATGCGCCCGGAAATCCTCTATCCCCTGTTCCGCCCGATCACGGCACTGTCCGGCATCGGCCCGCGCATCGGCAAGCTGGTGGAGCGGCTGGCCGGGCCGCACGTGGTCGATCTCCTGTGGCACCTGCCGATCGGCGTGATCGACCGGCGCTTCTCGCCCACCATCAAGGACGCGCCCGACGGGCGCATCGCCACGCTCACGGTGCACGTGGACGCCCACGTGCCGCCGCCGAGCCGCCGCGTCCCCTATCGCGTGCGGGTGTCCGACGAGACCGGCCGCATGGACCTGGTGTTCTTCAACGCCCACGACGACTGGCTGACCAAGACCTTGCCGGTGGGCGAAACACGCGTGGTCTCGGGCAAGGTCGAGCATTACCGCGACCAGCCGCAGATGACCCATCCCGACCACATCGTGCCGCTCGCCGAGCGCGACAAGCTCGCCGGCATCGAGCCGGTCTATCCCCTCACCCAGGGGCTCTCGCCCAAGACCCTCGCCCACGCCATCGAGGCCTCGGTGGCGAGCGCGCCCGAGCTGCCCGAATGGCACGACGCGGCGCTGATGAAGCGCGAGGGCTGGCCCGCCTGGAAAGCGGCGATCACGGCTGCCCATGCACCTTCCGGCGCCGCCGACCTGTCGCCCGAGACCATTTTGCGCCGCCGGCTCGCCTACGACGAGCTACTGGCGAGCCAGCTCGCCATGGCGCTGGTGCGCGCCCACATGCGCCGCCAGGGCGGGCGCGCCACCAGGGGCGACGGGCACCTGCGCAAGGCTGCGCGGGCGGCGCTGCCGTTCCGGCTCACCGCTGGCCAGGACCAGGCGCTCGCGGAGATCACCGCCGACATGGAATCGGCGACGCGCATGCTGCGCCTGCTGCAGGGCGACGTCGGCTCGGGCAAGACCGTGGTGGCAGCGCTCGCCATGCTGGCCGCCGCCGAGGCCGGGCGCCAGTCGGCGCTGATGGCGCCGACCGAGATTCTGGCACGCCAGCACCACGCCACCATGGCGCCCCTGTTCGAGGCCGCCGGCTGCCGCCTCGCACTGCTCACCGGGCGCGACAAGGGCGCCCCCCGGCGTCGCACGCTGGAAGCCCTGGCCGCGGGCGAGATCGCGGCGATGGTCGGCACCCACGCCTTGATCCAGGACGACGTGGAATTCCAGGACCTCGCACTCGCCGTGGTGGACGAGCAGCACCGCTTCGGCGTGGCACAGCGCCTCGGCCTCGCCGCCAAGGGCAAGGCCGTGGACGTGCTGGTGATGACGGCAACGCCGATCCCGCGCACGCTGACGCTGATGGCCTACGGCGACCTCGACGTCTCGCGCCTCACCGAGAAACCCGCCGGACGCAAGCCGGTCGATACGCGCACCCTGCCGCTCGCCCGCCTCGACGACGTCACCGCCGCGGTCGGGCGTGCCGTCGGCGCCGGCCCGCGCGGCGCCAAGGGCGAACCGCAGCAGGTGTTCTGGGTGTGCCCGCTGGTGGCCGAATCGGAGGTCAGCGACCTCGCCGCCGCGGAAGAGCGCTTCCGCGCGCTGGACAAGCTGTTCCCGGGGCGCGTCGGGCTGGTGCACGGCAAGATGAAGGCGGCCGAGAAGGACGCGGCCATGGCGCGCTTCGCCGACGGCGTCACGCGCATCCTGGTCGCGACCACGGTGATCGAGGTCGGCGTCGACGTGCCCGCCGCCAACGTCATGGTGATCGAGCACGCCGAGCGCTTCGGACTCGCCCAACTCCACCAGCTGCGCGGACGCATCGGACGCGGCGCGCGAGCCTCCACCTGCCTGCTGCTCTACGGCAAGGACCTGACCCAGACCGCGTGGGCGCGGCTCCGCATCCTGCGCGAGACCGACGACGGCTTCCGCATCGCCGAAGAGGACCTGCGCCTGAGGGGTGCGGGCGAGATTCTCGGCACGCGCCAGTCCGGCCTGCCCGACTTCCGCCTTGCAGACATCGCGGTGCACGGCGAACTGATGGAGATGGCGCGCGACGACGCAGCGCTGGTGATGGACCGCGACCCCGGCCTCGCCACCGCGCGCGGTGCGGCGCTGCGGGTGCTGCTGTACCTATTCGAGCGCGACGGCGCGGTCGCCTACGCGCGGTCCGGCTGAATTTATTCGGCGCCGGTCTCGGCCTTGTCGCCCTTGCGACGCGGCAGGCCGTTCGCCTTCTCGCGCAGGATGTCGAGTTCCTCATAAGTCTTGGCCGAGACCTGCGGTACGTCGCGCAGGGCCTTGGGCCGCCGGTCCGGCGGGGTGACGATGCCGCCCGACATCACCATCTTGATGCCCTCCTCCACCGTCATCTCGAGGGTGATGACGTCCGCTTCGGGCACGAACAGCAGGAAGCCCGAGGTGGGGTTGGGCGTGGTCGGCAGGAATACATTGAGCACACGTTCCTTGGTCAGGTTCTGGACCTCGCCCACCGTGTCGCCGGTGAGGAAGCCGAGCGCCCACAGGCCACGACGCGGATATTCGATCATCACTACCTTGCGGAACGCGTCGGACTGGTGGCTCAGCACCGTCTCGAACACCTGCTTGAGGGTGGCATAGATTCCGCGCACGAACGGCATGCGGTGGAGGATGCGCTCCGAGATACGCAAGAAGGTGCGGCCGAGCAGGCTCGCCGTGAGCGCGCCGATCAGGATCAGCCCGGTCACCACCACGATCAGGCCGATACCCGGCACCTGGAACGGCAGGTAGGTTTCCGGGTGATAGCGCAGCGGCACCAGCGGCATGACCCGCTCGTCGACCCAGTGGATCAGCACCCAGGAGAGATAGAGCGTGAGGCCGATGGGCGCGGTCACCAGCACGCCCGCGATCAGGTAGGTCCTGAGGCGCGCGACGATGCGGTGCCGGACGGTCGGTCTGGGCGGCGGCAGCGAGGGGTCCGCGGGCGTTTCGGCGGGAGGGGGCGAGTCGATCATAGCCCGATACTAGTGGCAGCGCCGCCCGCCCGCCAGAGAATGCCGTGCACGACCGGCGTGCGCGGGGCGGTTAACGGTTTATTGAGGGAAATTCACCTAAAAAGCAGCCGATGCGGAACATGCCGGCGACCCGATTCCGACGACCCGACCGAGCCAGCTTCCTGGCGGCCCTGATGCTGATCACGGGCGCGCTTGCGCTCGCCGGTTGCCAGCACGTGCCCCCCGACGTCACCAAGACCGTGTCCTATGACGACAAGGGGCGTCAGGTGGTATCCTACCGCATCTGCGAGCGCAACGGCCTGCCGGTGGTTGGCGAGACTGCGTGCCGGACCGAGACCGTGATCCGCAACTACTGCTACCGGACCATCGGCAACGTGGAATGCTACGAGAAGCCGATCCCCGGCCGCACCGCCCTGAGGGTTGCCGATTGAGCATGACGGCGACAGGCGAGGCGGAGGTCGCCGCCCGGCCGAAGCGGTCACGCACGACCAAGGCGAAGTCCCCAACCAAAGCGCCGGCCAAGCGTCGTGCTCCGGCAAGCGGGACCAATGCCAAAGCCAAGGTAGCGGCGAAGGCACACACCGCCGCACCGAAAGCCACCCCGGCCACGCCCACGACCACCACCTGGGTGGCGCAGTTCGTCTACTCGGATGCCGAGGGCAACGCCCAGGTGTCGCTGCTGACCGTCACCGCCGAGACACGCGAGGCGGCCCAGGCGATCGCGGTGCGGCACGCCCCGACCGCAGAGTTCATGGTGTCGCTCCATCCCCGGTCCGACGAGCAGTTCCTCGGCCAGGTGCGGATGCAGGCGCTCAACGCCACGGCGCCACAGCGCTGACCGCGCCGCGCGGGACCGCCCCTATCCCGGACGGCCCCGACGCATGCGCTTCTCCTACTTCGTGCAATTCACCTTCTTGGCTTCGGTGCCCGGACCGGGATAGGTCAGCGTGCAGGTCATGCCGATCTTGAGCGACTTGCGCTTGACGTGCTTGCCGCCAAGCGTGATGTCGGTGCGCGAGCCCGAGATCTTCGCCTTGAGCAGCTTGCCGTGCTTCTTGATGTAGATGCGCCGCCCGCCTTCCTTGATCTTGGCGATCGCGCCGGTATCGGTGATCAGCCGCACCTTGACCGTCTTGATGTACATATTGCCGGTCTTTTCGCTGGCTTCCTTGGCCGCCTGCACAACCTCGGGCGACGACGTCATGATGTTGGTTACCAGGTCCTGGACCTCGCGGCCGCTCAGGGGCGCCAGCTCGAGCTTCAGCTTCTTCGCGTCGGCAAGGAAATCCTTGTCCTTGAGCGTCGCGGAGAAAGCCGCGCGCATGGCCGCGACCCGGTCATCGGGCACGCCCGGCCCCATTACGATCGGACGGCCCATCGCCTGACGGGCGAACACCAGGGTCAGGATCTTCTTGTCGCGCGCGGTCTTGGCCACGTCCATCACGAACGGTACGCCCATCTTGGTGAGCTCGGGGTGCTTCGACGTGGAGAGCTGCAGCACGATGTTGATCTTGTGGTCCCTGAGCCACGATGCCCGGGTCGACTTGACCGACGACCACGACCAGCCGCAACGGCCCTGCACCTCGCCCTTTTCCATGGCGAGGTTGATCTGGCTGCCGCCGGGATAGCCGGTGACGAGGTTGAGGTGCGCGCCGAGCACATTGTCGACCACCTTGGGAAACACGTCGGTGTCGGCGCCGGGTCCCGTGCCACCCACCAGGATCTTCCTGGTCAGGAACTTATGGAGCGTGTCGATCCCGGTGGTGTGCCAGGTCACGCACACGCTGACCTCATTGTTGGCGCTGCCGATCCAGTTGAACCTGGTGGGATCGAAGCGCGCCTGCTTGTTGCCGAACAGGACCTCCATCGGCGCGCCCCGCCCGACCACGCCGAGCACAGTGCCATCCTGCGGCAGCGAGTTGTAGAGGGCGTCGGTCAGCCGGATGCTGCCGGCGCCCGGCAGGTTCTTGGGCGTGACGTGGGGATGGCCCGGAATGTGGTCGCCGATATGGCGGCCGACCACCCGCGCATAGGTATCGTAGCCGCCCCCAGGCGTATAGCCGATGTAGAGCGCGATGCCATGCTTGCCGTAGAAATCCGCGACGGAGTCCGCCGCAGTGGCCGAGTGTGCGAGTGTCGCGCCGGCGAGCACGCCGGCGAGAACAGCTCCCGTGAGGACTGTGAACGATTTCATTGGCTCTCTCCCGTTGGATTGACCTCCGTGACCAGAGCCCTTCAAAAGACGCTGCCTCCTGCCCGGGAACCGAGCGGGAGTGCCACCTCCTCCTGATTTCTAATTATTTTACATAACAACCCTACAGGAAGCCGCGCCGGAGTGCAAAAAGCCGAGGAAACAGCCCTTTTAGGCCGGATCAGGGGGCACGCACCTGCTGCAAATCGTCGTCTTCACCCTCTTCCGCCACGCCCGTCGCCTGCGCCAACGACGCCACCCGCGCGGCGGGGAACGTGACGATGGCGGAGGTGCCGATGCCGGGTGTGCTGTCGAGGCGCAGCGAGCCGCCGTGCGCCTCGGTCATGCGCTTGACCAGCGGCAGGCCGAGGCCTGCGCCCTCGTAGCGGCGGCTGAGACGGCTGTCCACCTGACCGAACGGTTCGAGCGCCGTGGCGATGTCGGCCTCGCTCATGCCCACCCCCTGGTCCTTGACCGTGAAACGCAGCTCGCCGCCCGCGAGGCGACAGGCGCTGAGTGATACCCGCCCCTGGGGATGGCTGAACTTGATGGCGTTGGACAGGAGGTTGAGCAGGATCTGCTTGATCAGGCGGGCGTCGCCGCGCAGCGTGCAGGGCGTCCGGGGCGCCGATACGTAGAGCCGGATTCCCGCCGAGCGGGCCCGTTCGCCGATCAGACGCAAGGTCAATTCCATCAGCGCCGCGACGCTGACGCGCTCCTCGGTCAGTTCGAGCTTGCCCGCCTCGACCTTGGCGATATCGAGGATGTCGTTGATGATGCCGAGCAGATGCTTGCCGGAATCGCCGATATCCTTGGCATATTCGTTATAGCGCCGATGTCCCAGCGGGCCGAACATCTCGGTCGCGAGGATGTGCGAGAAGCCGATGATGGCGTTGAGCGGCGTGCGCAACTCGTGGCTCATGTTGGCGAGGAACTGGCTCTTGGACTGGTTGGCCAATTCGGCCCGCGCCCTTGCCTCGTCGAGCAGCGTGTTGCGCTTGCGCGACTGCTCGAGCGTCAGCGTCAGCAGGGACAGCGCCGTGCCGACACCGTGATAGGCGCCGTTCCGCGTGACAATGAAGCCTTCCAGCAGCGCGCTCGGCCGCTGCTCGACGATGACGGCGCCGAGATCCTCGACCGTCATGTCGTCGCGAACGACCAACGGCTCGGCGTTCATCAGGCGAGTGATCGGCTTGTGCTCGAACAGGGCGCGACCGAAACGGTCCGCCAGCTTGACCAGGAACACCTCGCGGTTGACGAGGCCGACCGGCGCATCGCCATCCACCACCGGAACCGCGAGCAGGTCCGGCTCGCGCGAGAAGCGCTCGTAGATCAGCTCGCACGACGCGGTACAGCCGACCGGTTCCACCCATGTACCGAGACGCGTGATCGGCAGAGGCACATCCGCACCGGAACCGCCGTTTCCTTGAATCGCTTTTTCGGCTTGTGACATGGGTTTATCGGAGCGGATGAATGGGACCGGCAAGCGGGAGGATACGGCGGGGAAAGTATATGGAATGTTAACGGCATCATTCTAAGCCATTGAATAAAATGATATTTTTGTGACAGATCAATTACAGCACCAGCGACCCCCTGCCGGTATGCCCAAGAAGGTGCTAACCTTTGTCCCCGTGCCGCAGAGCACGACTGCATATGGAGGGGACCCCATGAACGTCGCCACCATTCTTCAGTCCAAGGGCGGGAACGTCGTTACCGCCCGTCCTACCGCCACCATCGCCGAGATTGCCAGTCTCCTGCGCGACGCCCGTATCGGCGCCGTGGTGATCAGTTCCGACCGCGTCCGGGTCGAGGGCATCTTGTCGGAGCGCGATATCGTGCGTGCCCTCGCCGAACACGGCGAGGCGACGCTGTCGCACACCGCCGCCGATCTCATGACCCGCAACGTCACCACCTGCACCCCGTCCGACGACGTGGCCCACCTGATGTCGGTGATGACGTCGGGCCGCTTCCGTCACCTCCCCGTCATGGAGGAAGGCGCGCTGGTGGGGCTGGTCTCGATCGGCGACGTGGTCCGCGTCCGCGTCGAGGAAGTGGAGCGCGAGGCCGAGGCGCTGCGCGAATACGTCGCGCAATAGCCGCTCCGGCCACCCCAAAAAAGGCCCGCCCGGCCCGCCCCGGGACCGGGCCAGCGGGCTTTCCTGCGCCTCCCCGACATGCTAAACCGGCCCGGCGCGTGGGCCGGTAGCTCAGTGGTAGAGCAGCTGCCTTTTAAGCAGCGGGTCGCGGGTTCGATCCCCGCCCGGCTCACCACTTCCATTTTCCCGACAGCGGCCGCGTCTTCCCGAAGGCCCTGCATCCGGAGGCCGTCATGCGGGTCCTGCTTCTTTCCTGGCAGTTCTGGGCGGTCCTGTCGGCGATCTTCGCCGCCTTCACCGCCATCCTCGCCAAGGTCGGCGTCGAGGGCGTCAACCCCGACTTCGCCACCTTCATCCGAACGCTGGTGATCGCGCTCGCGATCGCCGGAATCCTGTTCGGCACGGGCGCATGGCAGGCGCCTGGCGCCGTCCCCTCGCGCAGCTACCTGTTCCTGGTGCTGTCGGGCCTCGCCACCGGCGCATCGTGGCTGTGCTACTTCCGCGCGCTCAAGCTCGGCGACGCGGCACGCGTGGCCCCCATCGACAAGCTCAGCGTCGTGATGGTGGCACTGTTCGGGGTGGCGATCCTCGGCGAGAAGCTGTCGCTGTTCAACTGGCTCGGCATCGCCCTGATCGGGGGCGGCGCGATCCTCGTCGCCTACTGAAGCGGGACCGCGACGCGATCACGCACCGCCGTTCTCCCACTTGTCGAGATCCACCTCCCAGCCCTTCTTGTAGCTGAGGTCGAAGCGGTTTCCTTCCGGGTCCTGCAGACGGTACTCCGCATAGGGCCGCGTCGCGGGCCGCTTGGCGACATGGATCTCCTTGGAGAAAGCATCGAGCTTCGCTTCCATGTCCGATACCAGGAAGCCGAAGTGGTTGACGCCGAAGCGATACTCGTGCCCTTCCGGCGCGCCGTTGTAGAACGGATGGACGGCGAGGTTGGTGAAGCCATCGCCGGCGAAGCGGTTCTTGCGTTCCTGGGAACGACGCTCGAACGAGGTGTCGAGCTCGTGAAACCCGAACAGGGATTCATAGAACTGGAGGATGTTGGTCGGATCGAGAGCGTTGAAGGCGATGTGCGCCACGCGCGGCAGGCGGCGCGCCTCGCCGCCCACGCCGAAGTCACCGGTGGACAGGCTCACCGCGCGGGCCTCGGGATCGTAGATGCGCACGTCGCCGAAATGCGGTCCGCCCTTCTCCTCGATCACCTCGCCGCGCGGCGCGCGGTCACGGTAGCGGGCCAGCACCTTGTCGACGTTGTCCACCTGTAGCCCGACGTGATGCAGCCCGAGGGTCTGGTCGGGCTCGCACAGCTCCTCACGCGCCTTGAGAAAGGTGAGGTTGAAGAACCCGTCGGTCAGCGACACGTCGCCCTGGTTCGAGCGGCCGATTTCCTCGAGCCCGAGGTGGCGCTTGTAGAACCCGGTGATGCCGTCGGGATCATTGCTCAGAAACGCGAGATAGCGAAGCCGGCCGGCCATGTCGCCCTCCTCCCGAAATGTTTTTCGTTATTCGGAAAGAATAGCGCGCCGACGCGCCGGCGCAAAGGCCGGTGGTAGGCCGTTCAGCCCTGGCCGAAGGCCCGGCGCAGATGGACGGCCACGGCGGGCGTCACGAACTGGCTGATGTCGCCGCCCAGACGGCAGATTTCCTTGACGAAGCGCGACGAAATGAACTGGTGGCGGTCGGATGCCATCAGGAACACCGTCTCGATCTCGGGCTTGATGCGGGAGTTCATGCCGACCATCTGGAACTCGTACTCGAAGTCGGACACCGCCCGCAGGCCGCGGATGATCAGGCTCGCCCCCGCTTCCTCGGCGAAGCTCACCAGCAGCGTCGAGAACGGCACCACTTCGATCGTGCCGCCGTTGCGGGTGATTTCCTTTACATCCTCGCACACCATCGCGACGCGCTCGGCGACCGGGAACAGCGGTCCCTTGTCGTCGTTGGTGGCGACCGCGATGATCAGCTTGTCCACCACGCGCAGCGCGCGCTTGACCACGTCGAGGTGGCCGAGCGTGATGGGATCGAAGGTGCCGGGATAGATTCCGGTGCGCGGCTCAGGCATCGCCGTCCTCCGCGCCGGTATCGGGATTCTCGACCTCGGGGATTTCCACGTCCGTCGCGTCGGCTCCGTTCTCGCCGTTGTCTCCGTTGGCCTCGCCCACGTCCATCAGATGGGCGACCGAGACCACGCGCTCGTCCTCGCTGATGCGGAACAGGCGCACGCCGCGGGTCGAGCGCCCGGCGATGCGGATATCGGCGACGGTGGTGCGGATCAGCTTGCCGCCGTCGGTCACCAACATGATCTGGTCTTCGTCCATCACCGGGAAGGCGGCGGCGACGCAAGCGTCCTTGGCGGCGAACTTCATCAGCTCGATACCCTTGCCGCCGCGCCGCGTGAGGCGGTACTCGAACGCCGAGGAGCGCTTGCCGAAGCCGGTATCGGCGATGGTCAGGATGAACTGCTCCTGGGCCGCGAGCTCGTCGAAGCGCGCCTGGCTCAGGGTCACGTCGGCGGCGGCCTCTTCCTCTTCGTCGGCGCCGTTGCCGTTCTCCTCCTCGACCTCGGCACCGCGGCGCAACGCGCTCGCCATGCGGACATAGGCCGCGCGCTCGGCGCCCTCGATGGCGACGTGATCGAGGATCGACATGGAGATCACCTCGTCGCCCTTGGCCAAACTGATGCCGCGGTTGCCAGTCGAGTTGCGGCCGGTGAACACGCGTACCTCGGTGATCGGGAAGCGGATGCACTTGCCGTGAAGCGTCGCCAGCAGGACGTCGTTGCTTTCCGAACAGGTACGCACCGCGATCAGGCGGTCGCCGTCGTCGAGCTTCATGGCGATCTTGCCGTTGGCCATGACGTTGGTGAAATCCGACAGCCGGTTGCGGCGTACGTTCCCCGACGCCGTGGCGAACATGACGTGGAGCTGGTCCCATGTCGCCTCGTCCTCGGGCAGCGGCATCAGCGTGGTGATGGTCTCGCCGGCCTGGAGCGGCAGCATGTTCACGAGCGCCTTGCCGCGCGCCTGGGGCGTGCCCACCGGCAGGCGGTAGACCTTCTCCTTGTAGACGATGCCGCGCGAGGAGAAGAACAGCACCGGCGTGTGGGTATTGACCACGAACACCTGGGAGACGAAGTCCTCGTCGCGGGTCGACATGCCGGCGCGGCCCTTGCCGCCGCGCCGCTGGGCGCGATAGGCCGACAGCGGCACGCGCTTGATGTAGCCGTTGTGGCTGACCGTCACCACCATGTCCTCGCGCTGGATCAGGTCCTCGACGTCGACGTCGGCATCGTTTTCCACCAGCTCGGTGCGGCGCGGCGTCGCGAACCGTTCCTTCACGCTGACCAGCTCGTCGCGCAGGATGCCGCGCAGCTTGGTCCGCGACGTCAGTATCTCCAGAAACTCGGCGATCTGGCTGCACACCTCGCGCAGCTCCTCGGCGATCTTGTCGCGCTCGAGCCCCGTGAGGCGATGCAGGCGCAGCTCCAGGATCGCGCGCGCCTGGGTTTCCGACAGCATATAATTGCCATCCACCACGGTCCGGCCCGGCTCGTCGATCAGCGCGATCAGCGGCGCCACGTCGTTGGCCGGCCACGGCTTCGCCATCAGCCGCTCGCGCGCAACCTGAGGGTCCTTGGCGGCGCGGATCAGGGCGATCACGTCGTCGAGGTTGGCGACCGCGATCGCGAGGCCCACCAACACATGGGCACGCTCGCGCGCCTTGCCGAGCTCGAAAGCGGTGCGCCGGGTGATGACCTCCTCGCGGAAGGCGATGAACGCCTCCAGTATCTGCTTGAGGTTCATCATCTCCGGCCGGCCGCCGTTGAGCGCCAGCATATTGACGCCGAACGAGGTCTGCAGCGGCGAATAGCGGAACAGCTGGTTCAGCACCACCTCGGGCACAGCATCGCGCCGCAGCTCCACCACCACGCGCACGCCGTGGCGGTCCGACTCGTCGCGCAGCTCCGAGATGCCCTCGATGCGCTTCTCGCGTACCGCCTCGGCGATCTGCTCGATCATGCGCGACTTGTTCACCTGGTACGGTATCTCGGTGACGATGATCGCCTTGCGATCTCGCGCCATGTCCTCGATCTCGGTACGCCCGCGCATCACCACAGAGCCGCGCCCGGTATGGAATGCCGAACGAATGCCGGAACCGCCGAAGATGATGCCGCCGGTCGGGAAATCGGGCCCCGGGATGCATTCCATCAGCTGTTCGATGTCGGCGTCAGGATTCTCGAGCAGGACGTAGCAAGCGTCGATCACCTCGCCCAGGTTGTGGGGCGGAATGTTGGTCGCCATGCCGACGGCGATGCCGCCCGCGCCATTGACCAGCAGGTTCGGGAACTGCGCCGGCAGCACCGTGGGTTCACGCGTGCTTGCATCGTAGTTTTCCTGGAAATCGACGGTCTGCTTGTCGATGTCTTCCAATAACTGATGCGCGGCCTGGGTCAGGCGCGCCTCGGTGTAGCGCATGGCCGCGGCGGGATCTCCATCCATGGAGCCGAAGTTGCCCTGCCCGTCGATCAGCATTAGGCGCATGGAGAAATTCTGCGCCATACGCACCATGGCGTCATAGATCGCCGCGTCGCCGTGCGGGTGGTACTTGCCCATGACGTCGCCGACCACGCGGGCCGACTTGCGGAACGGCCGGTTCCAGTCGTAGCCATTCTCCTTCATTGCGTAGAGGATGCGCCGGTGCACCGGCTTGAGGCCGTCGCGCACGTCGGGCAGCGCGCGGCTCACGATCACGCTCATGGCGTAATCGAGATAGGAGGCCTTCATCTCCTCTTCGATGGTGACCGTCAAGATGCCGGTCGGGGGTGGCGGCGGGGTGTCCTGGGCGGGAGGGACTTCGGTCAACGATACGGTTTCCGGTCGCTTGGAATCCCGGGAGCGGAGCCGTCCCGGGCGGGAAAAATCACATGCTCAAAATATAGCCGATCGGGCCTTCCGGAACAACAGAAGATCGCGGAAAAAGCTCTTTCAGATTAAGGTGTTAGAGCGCCAAAAACAGTGCCGCGCCACGACTAGAACGGAATCTCGTCGTCGAGCTCGGCACGGCCGCTTGCGGGCGCGCTGCCGCCGCCGTAATCGCTGCCGCTACTGCTGCTACCCCCGCCGTAGTCGCCACTGCTCCCGCCGCTGTCGCCGCGGCCATCGAGCATGGTCAGCTCACCCCGGAACTTGCCCAGCACGACCTCGGTCGTGTAGCGGTCCTGGCCTTCCTTGTCCTGCCACTTGCGGGTCTGGAGCTGGCCTTCCAGATAGACCTTGGAGCCCTTGCGGAGATACTTTTCCGCGACCTCGGCGAGGCGCTCGTTGAAGATCACCACCCGGTGCCATTCGGTGCGCTCCTTGCGCTCGCCCGACGCGCGGTCGCGCCACTGCTCCGAGGTCGCCACCGACAGCTGCACGATCTTGCCGCCGTCCTGCATGGAGCGCACTTCCGGATCGCGGCCTAGGTTGCCGATGAGGATGACCTTGTTGACGCTGCCCGCCATATTGTTCCGCCTTTCGCTGGTTCCATGTTCGGTCGAGATGAGACTAGCCGAAAAGGCCGGCCAAGACAGCACCCCAATTTGGCGCAGCGGGCAATCATTCCCATATAGCTGGTCCACATCCCGGGGCTGCGCCAAAATCGTCGCCCGGTGCCCGTTTTGGTGTAGGCTGGCGGGCTGTCCCATCCGCCCGGCGGCTTGTTTGCGTACAGAGGATCATGGCCAGGAAATCATCACCCACATCCCCGTCGAAGCGCGCCGGTTCGGGCGCGAAACGCCCCCCCGCCCGTGCCGTCGCCGGTCCGGTGATTGCGGTACGCGGCGCGCGCGAGCACAACCTCAAGAGCGTCGACGTCGACATCCCGCGCGATCGGCTGGTGGTGATCACCGGCCTGTCGGGCTCGGGCAAGTCGTCGCTCGCCTTCGACACCATCTACGCCGAGGGTCAGCGCCGCTACGTCGAGAGCCTGTCCGCCTATGCGCGCCAGTTCCTGGAGATGATGCAGAAGCCCGAGTTCGACACCATCGAGGGGCTGTCGCCGGCGATCTCCATCGAGCAGAAGACCACCTCGCGCAACCCCCGCTCGACGGTCGGCACTGTCACCGAGATCTACGACTACCTGCGCCTCCTGTTCGCGCGCGTCGGCATCCCCTACTCGCCCGCCACCGGGCTGCCGATCGAGAGCCAGACCGTGACCCAGATGGTCGACCGCATCACGGCCATGCCGGAGGGGACGCGGCTCCTGCTGCTGGCGCCCATCGTGCGCGGCCGCAAGGGCGAATACCGCAAGGAGATCGCCGATCTCCGCAAGCGCGGCTTCCAGCGCGTCAAGGTGGACGGTACGGTCCATGAGATCGACGCGGTGCCGGCGCTCGAGAAGAACATCAAGCACGACATCGAGGTGGTGGTGGACCGCCTCGTGGTCTCGGCCAAGCTCGGCAACCGCCTCGCCGACAGCCTCGAGGTCGCGCTCGGGCTCTCCGACGGGCTGGTATTCGCCGAGAACGCCGATTCGGGCGAGCGCACCACGTTCTCGGCCAAGTTCGCGTGCCCGGTGTCGGGCTTCACGCTCGACGAGATCGAACCGCGCCTGTTCTCGTTCAACAATCCTCATGGCGCGTGCCCGGCCTGCGACGGGCTCGGCGTGAAGCTCTACTTCGATCCCGAGCTGGTGGTGCCCGACGCTCGGCTCAGCTTGCGCGAAGGCGCGATCGCACCGTGGGCCAAGTCGTCGTCCCAGTATTACAGCCAGACCCTCGATTCGCTCGCGCGCCACTTCAGGTTCTCGACCACCCAGCCGTTCGGCGAGATGGCCGAGCGTGCGCGCCAGGCGATCCTGTTCGGCTCGGGCAACGAGCCGGTCAAGCTCAAGTACAACGACGGCTTCAAGTCCTACGACGTGACCAAGCCGTTCGAGGGCGTCATCCCCAACCTGGAGCGGCGCTTCCGCGAGGCCGATTCGGCGTGGCTGCGCGACGAGCTGTCGCGCTTCCAGTCGGCCCAGCCGTGCGAGGCCTGCCGCGGCTACCGCCTCAAGCCCGAGGCGCTGGCGGTCAAGATCGCCGGCAAGCACATCGGCGAGGTCGCCGACCTGTCGATCCGCCACGCCGCCGAATGGTTCCGTGGGCTCGACGCCGCGCTCACGCCGCAGCGGCGCGAGATCGCCGTGCGCATCCTCAAGGAGATCAACGAGCGCCTCGGATTCCTGGTAGACGTGGGGCTCGAGTATCTCACCCTGGCGCGCGCCTCGGGCACGCTGTCGGGCGGCGAAAGCCAGCGCATCCGTCTCGCCTCCCAGATCGGCTCCGGCCTCACCGGCGTCCTCTACGTGCTGGACGAGCCCTCCATCGGCCTGCACCAGCGCGACAACGCGCGCCTACTCGACACCCTGAAAAGGCTCCGTGATCTCGGCAATACCGTGCTGGTGGTCGAGCATGACGAGGAGGCGATCCGCACCGCCGACTACCTGATCGACATGGGCCCGGGCGCTGGCGTCCACGGCGGCCGCGTGGTCGCCGCCGGCACGCCCGAGCAGGTCATGGCGAGCCCGGACAGCCTGACCGCCCAGTACCTCACCGGCATGCGCCAGATCCCGGTACCGTCCGAGCGGCGCCGCGGCAAGCCGCGCGAGAAGATCACCATCGTCGGCGCGCGCGCCAACAACCTCGCCAACGTCACCGTGGACATCCCGCTCGGCACCTTCACCTGCGTCACCGGGGTGTCGGGCGGCGGCAAGTCGTCGCTGGTGATCGAGACCCTCTACAAGGCCGCCGTGCGCCGCCTGATGGGCGCTCGCGCGCACCCCGGCGAGCACGACGCCATCAAGGGCCTCGAGTTCGTCGACAAGATCATCGACATCGACCAGTCGCCGATCGGCCGCACGCCGCGCTCCAACCCGGCCACCTATACCGGCGCCTTCACCCCGATCCGCGACTGGTTCGCCGGCCTGCCCGAATCCAAGGCGCGCGGCTACAAGCCGGGCCGGTTCTCGTTCAACGTCAAGGGCGGGCGCTGCGAGGCGTGCCAGGGCGACGGCGTCATCAAGATCGAAATGCACTTCCTGCCCGACGTCTACGTCACCTGCGACGAGTGCCACGGCCGGCGCTACAACCGTGAGACGCTCGAAATCAGATACAAGAACAAGACTATAGCGGATGTTCTTGACCTGACGGTGGAGGAAGGCGTGGCGTTCTTCTCCCCCGTCCCGGCGATCCGCGGCAAGCTCGAGGCGCTGGCGGAGGTCGGCCTCGGCTACATCCACGTCGGCCAGCAGGCCACCACGCTGTCGGGCGGCGAGGCGCAGCGCGTCAAGCTCGCCAAGGAGCTCGCCCGACGCGCCACCGGCCGCACCCTCTACATCCTCGACGAGCCCACCACCGGGCTCCACTTCGAGGACGTGAAGAAGCTCCTCGAGGTGCTGCACCGCCTGGTCGAGCACGGCAACACGGTGGTGGTGATCGAGCACAACCTCGAGGTGGTCAAGACTGCCGACTGGCTGCTCGACCTCGGCCCCGAGGGCGGCGACGGCGGCGGGCGCATCGTCGCCACCGGCACCCCCGAGGACGTGGCCGAGGTGGCGGCGAGCTACACCGGCCAGTACCTGAAGCCGCTGCTGAATACTAGGAAGCGCCGCAGCGCGTAAGGGAACAGCCATGACGGTGCATTCCCTGAACGCCAACTGGTACGGGGAAGCACTCCACGCCAGGATCGCCAAAATCCTCGCCGTCCGCGCCAGCGAAAAGGTGCTCGACCTCGGCTGCGGACGCGGCCTGATCCTGCCACCGCTCCTGTCCCGGGCCGGTGCCGCCGGAACCGTCCAGCGACGCGGCGTCCCTCGCCAAGGCGGGCGAAGGTCACGCCGAGGTGCTGACGTCGGGACGCCTTGAACTTCGACAGGAAGACGTCGGCGCGCCCCTTGCCGTTTGCCGACTATACCTTCGAGGCACTCGTCTGCCAGAACGTGCTGGAATGCCTGACCGAGCCCCGCCGTCTGCTGGACGAAACGCTTCGGGTGCTGAAGCCGGGCGGTCGGCTGCTCGCCGGCCAATAACCCCCACAACGCGCGTATCATCGCCGCATCGCGGTTCAACCGACACCAACAGGAGACCCTGAACGACATGCGCCGACTAGACGTCGAACAGGCTTTTCATCGCTGCAACATTTCCACCAATCGGAAAAATGACCGAGGAGATCACTATCATGAAAGCAATCGTTGTGACGGACCAGGCTGCGGGAACGGCCGGGATGAAGCTGGTGGAGCGGCCCGAGCCGCAGGCAGCGATAAACGACGTCGTCGTTCAGGTTCATGCGTCGGGCTTCGTCCCGACTGAGCTGGCGTGGCCTTCGACCTGGACCGATCGCCGCGATAGTGACCGAACACCGTCGATCCCTGGGCATGAACTCGCCGGAGTCGTCACCGCCCTCGGCTATGGCACGACGGGACTGTCGGTGGGACAGCGGGTGTTCGGCCTCGCAGACTGGCATCGCGACGGCACGCTCGCGGAGTATGTAGCCATGGAAGCACGCAACCTCGCGCCACTACCGGGCGACGTCGACTTCACGGTGGGCGCGAGCTTGCCAATCTCGGGTCTCACCGCGTGGCAGGGACTCTTTCAGCACGGCCGCCTTCAGGCGGGCCAGAGCGTCCTCGCTCACGGCGCGGCCGGCGCAGTTGGTTCGATGGTGACGCAACTCGCACGAGAGGCCGGTGCCCATGTCATCGGCACCGGACGTGCCGCCGACCGCCAGAAGGCGCTCGACTTCGGCGCAAATGAATTCGTCGATCTCGAGAACGACGCCCTGGAAGACGTAGGCGGAGTCGATCTGGCGTTCGATGTCATCGGCGGCGACATCCAGAAGCGGTCCGCAGCCCTGATTCGAGCCGGAGGTACGCTGGTGACCGTCGTCGGCCCGGCCGAGTCGCGGCCCGCGGATGGCCTAGCCGTTGACTTCGTTGTCGAGTTTGAGCGTGCCCAACTGAGTGAGATCGTCCAGCGGGTGCGGGACGGCCGGCTGCAGACGAACATCGGCAAAGTCTCGGCCCTCGACGATGCTGTCGCCACCTTCAACGCGACAGAGCGCCGCGCGGGGAAGACGGTCATTCGCGTTCGGCCCTGAGCCGGATCGCGGACGGAACTTTCTATTTCGCCATTCCCTGGGTCTACGTCCTCACCCGCAAGTGACGCGCCCGCGTCGGCGTTTATGTCAAATCGCCGCAAAAATCGGGGATAATCTACAAAATCCCCTTGCAATTTATCGCGGTTGATCCACTTTTACGCGCAACTCCGCAACGGAGCGACACGGACAGCGCGCCGGGCAATCCCTCGCCGAACAGGCAGATGAGGATCCGGTGGCCTAGGGCATCGCCGTCCGCCCGCCATGGAGAGCTTGCGGAGTGCCCGTAGGAGCGGGGGTTTCGCGAGTTCGATCAGAACCCGCTCACGTACATGAGTTTAGAGCTGGCAAGGAGGGCACAATGGCGCATTCCGGCTCCGAGTCCAATTCCAACACCTCACAGCCTCCGAGTACCGGCGGGCCGAAGCCCGCGCGCGGACGCAACGGACAACGTCCCGGCACGCCGCGCACGCTCGGCCCCGTCTCCGACCTCGAGCGGCACCTGCCGCCCGACTGGTGGCGCACCCTGTTCAACGCGGTCTATCTCCAGACCGACGGCGACGTGGTCGAGGACAACCGCAACACCGCGCGCGAGATCGACGAAATCCTGAAGGTCGCCGGCATCGAGCCGACCGACCGGGTGCTGGACCTGTGCTGCGGCCAGGGCCGGCACTCCATGGAGCTCGCCCGGCGCGGCTTCGCCTCGGTCACCGGCATGGACCGCTCGCGCTACCTGATCCGCCTCGCCCGGCGCCGCGCCCGGCGCGACAACCTCAACGTCACCTTCAAGGAAGGCGACGCCCGCCACGTCCGCCTCGCCGAGTCGAGTTTCGATACTGTGCTGATCCTCGGCAACTCGTTCGGCTACTTCGAGCGGCCCGAGGACGACGCCGAGGTGCTGTCGGCGATCCGGCGCATCGCGCGCTCGGGCGCCAAGCTGGTGCTCGACCTCACCGACGGCGACTGGATCAAGTCCCACTTCGAGCCGCGTTCATGGGAATGGATCGACCGCGACCATTTCGTGTGTCGTGAGCGCTCGCTCTCATCCGACGGCTCGCGCCTGGTGTGCCGCGAGGTGGTGACCGACGCCGAGAAGGGCGTGATCGCCGACCAGTTCTACGCCGAGCGCCTCTACAACCCGGAATCCATCACCAAGCTGCTGGAAGGCGCGGGCTTCCGCGAGGTACGCATCCACCACGGCGTCGAGACCGAGTCCGAGCGTAACCAGGACCTCGGCATGATGTCGCGGCGCTTCTATGTCACCGCGACCGCGCCGGCGCGCGCCCAGCGCGCGAGCCGCGGACCGCTCTACCCCAAGGTCACGGTGCTGATGGGCGACCCGCGCCTGCCCGACGACGTCAAGCTTGGCGGCCAGTTCAACCCCGAGGACCTCGCCACCGTCGCCAAGCTCAAGGCCGCCCTCGACGAGCTGCCCGGCTACAGCTACGAGTTCATGGACAACCACGCCACCCTGATCACGGACCTGCGCAACAAGCGCCCGCAGTTCGTGCTCAACCTGTGCGACGAGGGCTACAACAACGACGCCTTCAAGGAGCTGCACGTCCCGGCCCTGCTGGAGGTGCTCGATATCCCCTACTCGGGCGCCGGGCCATCGTGCCTCGGCCTGTGCTACGACAAGTCGCTCGTGCGCGCGATCGCCGAGGAGCTCGGCATTCCGGTGCCGCTCGAGACCTTCAGCGCCCCCGACGACACGGCCGCCACCATCCCCTCGGTGTTCCCGGCGCTGCTGAAGCCCGCATTGGGCGACAGCTCCATCGGCATCACCCAGAAATCGGTGGTGACCAACGCCGAGGAGGCGGTGAGCTACCTCAACTACCTGCGCGAGACCTTCCGCGGCCGCCCGATCCTGGTGCAGGAATACCTCACCGGGCCGGAATTCTCGGTCGGGCTGATCGGCAACCCGGGCCACGACTTCACCGTGCTGCCGGTGCTCGAGGTCGACTATTCGAGCCTGCCCGACAACCTGCCCCGGATTCTCTCCTACGAATCCAAGTGGGACCCGGAGAGCCCGTACTGGACCGACATCCGCTACCGGCCCGCCAAGACCGACGAGGACACGATCCGGCGCATGGTCGACGCCTCTATCACGCTATTCGAACGCCTCGGCTGCCGAGACTACGCCCGCGTCGACTTCCGCGCCGATGCCAACGGCACGGTCAAGCTCCTGGAGATGAACCCGAACCCGGGCTGGTGCTGGGACGGCAAGTTCAACCTGATGGCGGGCTTCGCCGGCTACTCCTACGCCGACGTGCTGCGCATGATTCTGGAGGCGGCGCAGGTGCGCGTCGCCACCGACGAGGCCAAGGCCGGCCAGGCCGCCGCCGCGCAGTAACAGCGGCGTTAGCATCAACCAAATGCCGTCATGGCCGGGGTCGTGCTCAGCACGCATTCGCATGACACCTGGCCATCCACGCGTTTTTGAAAAGAACGTGGATGCCCCGGACAAGCCGGGGCATGACGAAAGAAGAGCGTACTCGGGCTTGACGCCGCGACGCCGCCTTGCTTCCTTGCCACCATGAACAACATTCCTCCCATCCACGTCATCGGCGGCGGGCTCGCGGGCTCCGAGGCCGCTTGGGCCGCCGCGCGCGCGGGCGTCTCCGTGGTGCTGCACGAGATGCGCCCCGACAAGGGCACCCCCGCCCACCAGACCGGGAATTTCGCCGAGCTGGTGTGCTCGAACTCGTTGCGTTCCGACGATGCCACCACCAATGCGGTCGGCCTGCTGCACGCCGAGATGCGCGACCTGGGCTCGATCGTCATGGCCGCCGCCGATACCCATCAGGTGCCGGCGGGCGGCGCGCTCGCCGTCGACCGCGAGGGCTTCGCCCGCGCCGTGACCGAGATGATTGCCGCCGAGCCCCTGATCACGGTCGAACGCGGCGAGATCATGGGCCTGCCGCCCGCCGACTGGCACAGCGTCGTGATCGCCACCGGCCCCCTCACCTCGCCCGCGCTGGCCGAGGCCATCGCTGCGCGCACCGGCGAGGACAGCCTCGCCTTCTTCGATGCCATCGCCCCCATCGTGCACAAGGACTCGATCGACTTCTCCCTCGCCTGGATGCAGTCGCGCTACGACAAGGAAGGCCCCGGCGGCGACAAGGCGGCCTACGTCAACTGCCCGTTCGAGAAGGACGAATATTTCGCCTTCATCGACGCGCTCAACGCCGCCGAGAAGACCGAGTTCAAGGAGTGGGAGAAGGACACGCCCTATTTCGAGGGTTGCCTGCCGATCGAGGTGATGGCGGCACGCGGGCCGCGCACCCTCGCCTTCGGGCCGATGAAGCCGGTCGGCCTCACCGATCCGCGCACCGGGCGGCGGCCCTATGCCGTGGTGCAACTGCGTCAGGACAACGC
This sequence comes from uncultured Alphaproteobacteria bacterium, assembly GCA_963732875.1. GTDB lineage: Bacteria > Pseudomonadota > Alphaproteobacteria > SMXQ01 > SMXQ01 > WHSO01. The sequence goes on from CAVTBD010000002.1 coordinate 500,295, forward strand.
GCTCGGCACGCTCTACAACATGGTCGGGTTCCAGACCAAGCTGAAGCACGGCGAGCAGAGCCGCATCTTCCGCATGATCCCCGGGCTGCAGGACGCGCGTTTCGCGCGGCTCGGCGGTATCCACCGCAACACGTTCCTGAATTCGCCACGTTTGCTCGACGGTGCGCTGCGCCTCAAGGCCGAGCCGCGCCTGCGCTTCGCCGGCCAGATCACCGGCGTCGAGGGCTACGTCGAATCGGCCGCCATGGGAATCCTGGCGGGGCGCTTCGCCGCGGCAGAGGCCATGGGCGAGACGTTCGCGCCGCCGCCCATCTCCACCTCCATGGGCGCGCTGCTCGCGCACATCACCGGCGGCGCCGATGAAGGCACGTTCCAGCCCATGAATGCCAACTTCGGCCTGTTTCCCGACATCGGCCTCTGCGACAAGCGAGGCCGGCCGATCAGGGGCAAGGCGCGGCGCGAAGCCTATGCCGCCCGGGCGCGTGCCGACTTCCGCGCCTGGCTCGGCGGCGACGGCGCGCCCGCCCGCAACGCCGCCGAATAGCGAAAGGACGGAGACATGGAACCGCGCGTCAGCCTGATCACCCTCGGCGTAGCCGACCTCGCTCGCGCCGCCGCCTTCTACGATCGGCTCGGCTGGCCGCGCGCGCTGCGCAAGGCGGAAGGCGTGGCGTTCTACCAGGTGGGCGGCATGGCGCTGGCGCTGTGGCCGCGCACCGAACTGGTGAAGGATTCCACGACTAGCGACGACGGCGGACGGTTCCATGGCATGGCGCTGGCCTACAACACGCGCTCGCGCGCGGAGGTGGATGACGTGCTCGCGGAAGCCGAGGCTGCTGGCGGCACCATCGTCAAGCCGGGCCAGCAGACGTTCTGGGGCGGCTATGCCGGCTACTTCACCGATCCCGACGGGTTCCTGTGGGAGATCGCCCACAACGAAAGCTTCACGATCGCCGCCGACGGCAGGGTTACCCTGCCGGACTAGTAACGCCCCGTCGCCATCGCCGCGACCACGTGGAGCGGCCCCGCCAGAGGCGTGAGCTCCAGCCTGCCCCCGAACAGATCGTAACCGGCACCGTCCATGCGCCTGAGATAGCCGTCGGCGAAACGCGCCAGCGCCAGCACCGGCAGGGCCGCCTTGGGGATGTCGCGGCGCCGCATCCGCGCCGCAGCGAGGTCCGCCCGCGCCCGCCGCGCAAGCTCGCGCGCCGCATCCGCGAGGCCAGGCTCGGGCCTGCCCGCGCGGAGCGCCCGCGCCGTGGCGCCATGGGCGTCGAGCAGATCGCGCGGCAGCAGCACGTGGCCGCGCGCGGCGTTGGCGGCGACGGCGCGCATCTGCCCGGCGACGGCATAGGCGCGGCCCACCTCCGTCGCCGCCGCATCGGCCGCCGCGCCATCGATGCCGAGCGCGCGGAGCCCGGCGCGTGCGAGCGCGCCCGCGGTCGCATTGCAATAGGCCAGGAACGCGTCGGTGGTGGCGAATCCGTCGGGCGCGAGGTCGGCCTCGCGCGCGTCGATCAGGGCAAGAAGATCGGCCGTGCCGAGCCGCCCCCCGGCAAGTGCCGGGGCCAGCGCTTCGGCCACGGGATGGCGCGGTGTCGCGCCCGCTGCAATGCCGTCCACGGTCTCGCGCCACCATTGCAGGCGGATCTGTCCCAGCATCGGCTCCGACACCGTGTCGCGGGTCTTGGCGACCTCGGCATGGAACGCATGGAGCGCGGCGAGCGTTGCACGTCCGGCGGAGGACGCCAGCTGCGCCGCGAGCCAGCGGTCGCGGTCGAGGGTGCGGACGATGTCCGCGCATTGGGCTTCGGCGCTGTTCGGGACCATGATGCGCCAATATAATCCCCGGCCATGGACATGCCAGAGCCACAATGAGCGCACCCGAATCCGCCGACACGACACCGCCCACGCCGCGCAACGGCGCCGCCGAAGCCGAGCCATGGCGCCTGCGCGCGTCGTGGTCGCTTCTGCCGGCGAAGACGCGTGAACCACTGGCGGTGCTGTTTCGCTTCATCGCCGCGGTGCGCGCGGTCGCCGACCATCCCGCGCTGTCACCCGAGCGCAAGGAAGCGGCGCTCGCCGCCCTCGCCGCGCCGTTCTCGCTTGGCACCGAGCCGACCGAGGCCGGCGGCCACTGGGCCGAGCCGGCGCGCGCGCTGGCCGACACGCTTGCCGGGCACGGCATCGACGCGCGCCCCGCCTGGCAGATACTGCAGGCGGCGGGACAGGACCTGCGCAAGGCGCGCTACCGCGACTGGTCGGATCTGCTGGTGTGGTGCCGCTTCGCCGCCGCCCCCGCCGGCCGGCTCGTGTTCAAGCTCGCGGGCGCCGTCGACGACGGCCTCAGGCGCGCCGAGTCCCTCGCCATCGCCCTGCAGTTGATCGATTGCGTCCGCCGCGCCCAGAGCCATTACCGCTGGCTCAAGCGGGTCTACCTGCCCGAGCGCTGGTTCGCGGAAGCCCGCGGCGCGCCCGACGACCTCGGCTTCGCGCGCGTGTCGCCTTCCCTGAGGATCGTGCTCGACCGGGCGCTCGACCAGGCCGCGAGCCTGCTCGACGAGGGTGCGCCCGCGATCGCTACGCTCCCGGACTGGCGCGCTCGGGCCGCCGGCCATGCCGCGCTCCTGGAAGCGCACGGCGAAATCCGCGCGCTCCGGCGCATGAATACCTGGAAAACCCCATCGTCGCCCTCGGGCTTTGCGCGGCGCATGACGCTGCTGCGCGCCTCGATCGCCGCGCTACGCGCGGGTTAGCGGCGGTCGCCCCCAATGAAACCCCCAAGGATGGATTGCGTGCCTAATAATTATGCTATATATAGCGCCTTGGACGCATGTCTATACTAAACCAATGAAACGAAGCGGGGGAGCGACATGAAAAATCCTCTAGACAGCCTGCAGAATACGATCCTGCTCGGGATCGCCATCACCATCGTGATGGCTCTCATCGTCAAATATTCCTACTAGCCGGAGAGGGGGGACAACCAATGGGATTTATGCTGGATCCTTATGCGATCTTTCTGGTCCGCTGGTTCCACATCCTCAGCGGTGTGATGTGGATCGGCCTGCTGTGGTACTTCAACTTCGTCCAGACGCCGGGGATGCCGAAGATTCCCGATGAACAGAAGCCGGCCATCACCAAGGTCATCGCGCCGAGCGCGCTGTTCTGGTTCCGCTGGGCCGCGCTCTCGACCATCGTCTGGGGCCTGGTGCAGTCGTGGCAGCTCGGCTTCATCAAGGGCGCACTGAGCCTCGGCACCATGAGCCACTCGCCCAAGGACATGATGATCGGCTTCGGCATGTGGATGGGCCTGATCATGGCCTTCAACGTGTGGTTCATCATCTGGCCGGCACAGCAGAAGGTACTCGGCATGGTGCCCTGCACGCCCGAGGAGAAGCCGAAGGCGGCACGCCGCGCGGCGCTGGCCTCGCGCGCCAACACCATGCTGTCGGTGCCGATGCTGTACGCCATGGTGGCCGGCCCGCACCTGATGTAGCCTGCGTCACAGTCGTTTGTTCGACGCGGGGCGCCCCCGGTTCGGCCGGGCGGCGCCCCGTTTCGTTTCTGCTGGAGGGGAAATCAGGCGATCGGGATCAGGAGCGCGGCGACCCGCCGCCCCTCGCCCACCAGCAGGTTGAAGGTACGGCACGCGGCGCCGGTGCCCATCACCTCGACGCCGATACCCGCCGCCGCGAGCGCGGCCCGGACCGGCGCGGCGAGCACCTGCGGCCCCGCGCCGGCACCGATCAGCAGCAGCTCCGGCAGCGGATCGAGCGCCGTGATGCGCGCCGCCTGGGCAACACCAATTTCCTCGATGGTGAGAATATCGAGCGCCGACGCGCTGTCGCCGGCGACCAGAACCGCACCCTCGATGCGCTGGCCGGCGACGCGGAAGCCGCCCTCGCCGTAGCCCTGGATCAGCGCCGGGCCGCCGGCAGGCATGCGGATGAGTTCCATGATGGACTCCTTTCCGTCTGTCCGGTCCGTTTGGTCCGGCCCGTTCGTTCGGACGTATCTTCGGAGGGCGGTCGGGCCGCCGGGACTCAGCCAGACTTGCCCTTGCCGGCCTCGGCCGCGCCGCCCACGTTGCCGCCCGAGATGCGCTCGCGGATGCCGAAGTAGATCACCACCGACGAGGCGACATAGACGGTCGAATAAGTACCGATCAGGATGCCGAAGATCATGGCGAAGCTGAACCCGCGCAGCACCTCGCCGCCGAAGGCGAACACCGCGGTGACGGCGAGCAGCGTGGTCATGGAGGTCATGATGGTCCGCGCGAGCGTCTCGTTGATCGAAAGGTTGATCAGCTCCTTGACGTCCATCGACTTGTACTTGCGCAGGTTCTCTCGAATGCGGTCGAAGATCACCACCGTGTCGTTGATCGAATAGCCGGCGATGGTCAGCACCGCCGCGACCGAGGACAGGTTGAACTCGAGCCCGAGGATCGAGAATATCCCGAACGTGCCGATCACGTCGTGGGTCAGCGCGACGATCGCGCCTATGGCGAACTGCCATTCGAACCGGAACCAGACGTAGGCCGCGATCGCCAGTACCGACGCCACGACGGCGATGACGCCACCCTCGATCAGCTCTCGGCCGACCTTGGGCCCGACGAACTCGGTGCGGCGATAGCTCTCGACAGTGTCGCCGAGGACGCCCTTGACCCTGTCGACCGCGACTTCCTGGGCCTTCTCGTCGCCCGCCTGGCGCTCGAGGCGGATCAGCACGTCATCGGGTGCGCCGAATCCCTGCAGCGAAACCTCGCCGACGCCGAGGCTGTCGAGCCTTGTGCGCATGCTATTGAGATCGGCCGGCCCCTTGGTCTTGACCTCCATCAGGATGCCGCCCTTGAAGTCGATGCCGAAGTTGAGGCCCTTGAAGCCGACGAAGCTGAGCGACACCACGATGTAGATCAGCGTGATCGCGAACGCGATCATGCGCACGCCGACGAAGTCGATCTTGGTGTTGTCAGGAACCAGCTTGATGGGGAGCAACGCCATGTCGAATCCTTCCCGGGCCTAGACCGGCAATACCTTGGGACGCCGCCACGCGACATAGAGCGCGATCAGGAAGCGCGTCCCCATGATGGCGGTGAACATCGAAGTCAGCAGGCCGATGGACAGCGTGACCGCGAAGCCCCGTACCGGCCCCGCGCCGAACTCGTAGAGCAGCACCGCCGAGATGAAAGTGGTGAGGTTCGAGTCGAGAATGGTGGTGAAGGCGCGCTGGAAGCCGGCCTCGATGGCCGAGAGCATCGTGCGCCCGGAGCGGATCTCCTCGCGGATGCGCTCGTAGATCAGCACGTTGGCGTCGACCGCCATGCCGATGGTCAGCACGATGCCGGCGATGCCGGGCAGCGTCAGGGTCGCCTGCAGCACCGACATGCCGCCCACCAGCAGCACCAGGTTGAGCAGCAGGGCGACGTTGGCGATCATGCCGAAGGTCGAATAGCCCAGCACCATGAACACCACCACCAGGATCAGGCCGATCAGGCAGGCGACCTCGCCCGAAGCGATCGAGTCGGCGCCGAGGTCGGGGCCGACCGTGCGCTGCTCGAGGACCTTCATGGAGGCCGGCAGCGCGCCCGCGCGCAACAGCACGGCGAGGTCCTTGGCTTCCTCAGTGGTGAAGCCGCCCGAGATGATGCCCGAGCCGCCGAGGATCGGCTCGCGGATCACCGGCGCGCTGATGATCTTGCCGTCGAGCACGATGGCGAACGGCTTGCCGACGTTGGCCTGGGTCACCTGGGCGAACTTGCGAGCACCGATGGAATCGAAGCGAAAGCTCACCACCGGACGGCCCTGCTCGTAGGTCGGCTGGGCATCCACCAGCATGTCGCCGGTCACCACCGCGCGCCGGTTGAGCGCGTAGACCAGGGGCTTGCCGCCGGTGGTGCGCTCGTTCTGGAGCTCGGCATAGAAGTCGCCCGGCGGCGGCACCGACGGCATCGCCCCGCCCGGCGGGTAGCGCTCGTCCACCAGATGGAAGGTCATCTTGGCGGTCTTGCCGATGAGCTGGATGACGCGGCTGGGGTCGCCCACGCCGGGCAGCTGCACCAGAATGCGGTCCTCGCCCTGGCGCTGGATGCTGGGCTCGGTGGTGCCGAACTCGTCGACGCGGCGGCGTACGATCTCGATCGACTGGCTGATGATCTCGGTCTCGCGATCGCGCCGGGCCGATTCGCTGTACTGGACGTCGAGCTTCCCGTTGTCGCCCGTGACCACGTTGAGGCCGGGCTCGAGGCCGCGCAGGATGCGGCGCGCGCGGTCGAGGTTGCTGTCCCCGCCGGACGCGACCTTGTCGGGGTCGATGACGGTGACGGTCGTCGCCTCCCCGACCACGCCCAGGTTGCGATAGGGAATCCGCTCTTTCCGGAACTCGCTGCGGATCGACTGCACCAGGTTGGTCAGGCGCTCGCGGAACGCGGTCTTGACGTCGACCTCGAACAGGAGGTGCGAGCCGCCGCGCAGGTCGAGGCCCAGGTTCATGGCCTGCTTGGGCAGGAAGCCCGGCAGCGCCGCCCGCTGGCTCTTGGAAAGCATGTTAGGCAGCGCGAAGGCGAGGCCCAGCGTGCATACCAGCGCGATCACGACGATCTTCCAGGTGGGGAAACGGAGCATGGCGGGATTCCGCTGTCGGGCGCGCGCTGGGCGAGGCTACTTGTCGTTGGCCGACTTCTGGTCCTCGGCCTCGTCGCCGTCGCCGCGCGCATAGAGGCTCGCCACCATGCTGCGCGAGCAGCGCACCCGCACGCCCTCGGCGATCTCGATCTGGAGCTCGTTCTCGCTCACCACCTTGGTGATCTGGCCGATGATGCCGCCCGAGGTGACGATGCGGTCGCCACGGCGCAGGTTGGTGATCATCTCGCGGTGCTCCTTGACCTTCTTCTGCTGGGGACGGATCAGCAGGAAGTAGAACACCACGAAAATCAGGATCAGGGGCACGATCTGCATGATGCCGGAACCGCCGAAAAGGCTGCTGATACCGCCGGCACTCTGGGCGTAGGCAGGTGAAATGAACATGCGGAAAGTCTCCCCTGTTGGTTGGCGGACGCACCCGGCGCCGAAGTTAGGCGGAATATAGCCATCCCGGCCCCGGTTGCAAACCAATCCTGCCCGGATTCTTTCGCCGTTAAGTCCTTGATTAGCCGAAAAAGCCGGGCCATCCTGCCGGCCCCGGGCCAACTGCGACGACGTGTTTTCGATGAGCGACAAGGAACTCAGGGACCTGCTGACCCGCATCGCCGACGCCCTCGATCGGGTATCGGGGCCGCGCACCCCCGCGGCCGGACTCAAGGGCGCCGACGCCTTCGTGTGGGACGCCGAACAGGGCCACCTGCAGCCGGTCGAACGGGTCAACCGGGTCGACCTCGCGCTGCTGCAGGGTATCGACCAGCAACGCGACATCCTGCTCGACAACACGCTCCGTTTCGCCCGGGGCCTGCCCGCCAACAACGCGCTCCTGTGGGGCGCGCGCGGCATGGGCAAGTCGTCGCTGGTGAAGGCGGTCCACGCCGCAGTCAACGACAGGCTCGGCCTCAAGAGCGAGGGCAAGCGCCTCGCCCTGGTCGAGATCCACCGCGAGGACATCACCGGCCTGCCCGCCCTGCTCGCCGCGCTGCGCCGCGAGACACGCCCGGTGGTGGTGTTTTGCGACGACCTCTCGTTCGACGGACAGGACGCCACCTTCAAGTCGCTCAAGGCGCTGCTGGAGGGCGGCCTCGAGGGCCGGCCCGACAACGTGGTCTTCTACGCCACCTCGAACCGGCGCCACCTGATGCCGCGCGACATGATCGAGAACGAGCGCTCCACCGCGATCAACCCGGCCGAGGCGGTCGAGGAGAAGGTGTCGCTGTCGGACCGGTTCGGCCTGTGGCTCGGCTTCCACGTGTGCGATCAGGAAACTTATTTCGCAATTATAGAGGCTTATGCCAAGAAGTTCAGGCTTAAGATCAAGCGTGACGCCCTGCTCCACGGCGCCAACGAATGGTCGGTGACGCGCGGCGCGCGTTCCGGCCGCGTCGCCTGGCAGTACATTCAGGACGTCGCCGGCCGGCTCGGCCAGAAGCTCACCTAGTCATCATCCGAGATAGCCGCGCGGATCGACCGCCTTGCGGCCGCGGCGCAGCTCGAAATGGAGCTGCGGCGTCGATACCGCGCCCGATTCGCCTACCTTTGCGATGGGCTGGCCGCGCTTGACCACCTGCCCCGGGCGCACCATCAGCGCGCCGTTGTGGGCGTAGGCCGTGATCCAGCCCCCCGAATGGCGCACCAGCAGGAGGTTGCCGTAGCCGCGCAGCTCGTTACCGGCATAGGCGACCACGCCGTTCTCGGCGGCGCGCACGATGGTGCCCGGCTTGGCGGCGATGTTGATGCCGTCGTTGTAGAGCCCGCCGCCCTTGGCGCCGAACCCGGACACCACCTTGCCCCGGAGCGGCCATTCGAACTTGCGGCCCGCACGCGGCGGCGGCTTGGCGTTGGGATCGCCGACCGGGCGCGTGCTGGGTGACGGCGGCGGTATCAGCACCGCCTCGCGCGTCGCCGCGGGCGGCACGGTATTCCCGGCATGGGCGGTCTGGGCGGGGGCGGTCCGAATGGGCGCCGTATGGTGCGCGTGGGCGGTGCCGTCCGGCAACGGCAGCACCAGGCGCTGGCCGGTATAGAGCCCGTAGTCGGGCGCCTTGAGGTCGTTCTGCTGGATGATGTCGCGGATGCCGAGATCGAACCGGCGCGAGACGCCGTAGACCGTGTCGCCCCCCGCCACCACGTAGACCCTGACGCCCGGCACGCGCAGCCGCTGGCCGCGGCGCAGCGGATAGGGCGGCTTGAGCCCGTTGGCGTCGATCAGGGCGCGGACGGGGACTTTCTCGCGGCGCGAGACCGCGAACAGGGTGTCGCCTGCCTGGACGGTGACGGTCCCGCCCCCGCTCCCGGTGACGGTCCCGCTCGCGCCGGAAGGCGACGGCGCACCACCGGCGGGCCGCGTCACCTCGTCGTCGCCGGGCGCGGCGGCCCTGGCGACCGGCTTATTGACCGGCTTGTTGGTTTGTTGAGGCGCCGCCAGCGTCTGAGTTTGCACCGGCTCGGGACGCGGCGGCGGCTTTACCGCGGGCAGGCGCGAAGCCGACACCGAGGTGCGTGGCGCGGGCGTCACCGGCGGTGTCGCCCTGGCGGGCGAGGTGTAGTAGATGCCCGAACGGTCCACCACCGGCGCGGGCGGTCCCTGGCGGGCGCAGGCGGTAAGTGCGACCGCGATCATCGGCACCGCGAGGCGGATGTGCCGGGCGTGCCGGATGGAATCCGCACGTGACATGACGCGGACAATACGGGAATCGGAAGATTCCCTCAATGTTGCTGCACTTGCGTCACGCCGCGCCGTTGCCGCTCTCCGTCCTGTCGGCACGCCCGCCGATCAGCGGCACGAACCGCACCGGCCACAGTTTCTCCTTGTCCAGGGTACCGTCCTCGCGTTTGCGGCAGCGCCAGATGTGCTGGTCCGACGGTCCCGTGCCGAGCGGCATCACCAGCACGCCGCCGGGCGCGAGCTGCTCGATGAACGGCGCCGGCACCTCGCCGCGCGCCGCGGCGGTAACGATGATGCGGTCGAACGGCGCCTGCTCGGGCCAGCCCTTCATGCCGTCGCCGGCGATCGCCGTGATATTGGTGTAGCCGAGCCGCTCCAACCGCTTGACCGCCTCGGCCAGAAGCCGTTTGTGGCGCTCGATGGAATAGACCCGGCGGCACAGCCGCGACAGCACGGCCGCCTGGTAGCCGCAGCCGGTGCCGATCTCCAGCACCTTGAGACGCGGGCCGAGCTCGAGCGCCTGGGTCATCAGGCCGACGATCAGCGGCTGGCTGATGGTCTGGCCCTCGCCGATCGGCAGCGCCGTGTTCTCGTAGGCGCGGTCGCGGAACTGGGCCGGCACGAATTCCTCGCGCGGCGTGCGCTCGATGGCGCCGAGCACCGCCGCATCGGTCACGCCCTCGCCGCGCAACTCCATGATCAGGCGGATCTGGCGCGGCTCGGTGTTCACGGGAATACCTTGGCGAGGGTTCGCGCGGTGGCGCGGTCGGTCAGGTCGAGGCGCAGCGGCGTCACCGTCACCGCGCCGCGCAGCGAAGCGTCGAGGTCCGTGCTGCCGCGCCTCGGCTTCTCGCGGCGCGGGCTGCCGATCCAGTAATAGGGCTGGCCGAACGGGTCGAACGCCTCGGTGACGATCTCGCGCCGGAAGCGCCGCCCCTGGCGCGCCACCTCGATGCCGGTGACGGCGCCCTGCCCGCAGTCGGGGAAGTTGACGTTGACCAGCACGTCGGCGCCCCAGGGCGCCGACGCGAGGCGCCGGATGATGCCCGGCGCGAAATGGGCCGAGGTCGCCCACTTGATGGGATGCTCGGGCCGCGTCACCTGGCTGAAGGCGATGCCGCGGATGCCCATGACGGCGGCCTGACGCGCCGCCGCGACCGTGCCCGAATAGCTCATGTCCTCGGCGAGGTTGCCGCCGCGGTTGATGCCCGACAGCACCAGGTCCGGCGCGCGGTCGGCCATCACCTGGCCGACCGCGATCAGCACGCAGTCGGTCGGCGTGCCGTTGACCGCGAAGCGGCGCGGGCCGAGCTTGCGTACCCGGAGCGGCGTGCGGACGGTGAGCGAATGGCTCGCCGCCGATTGCTCGGTCTCGGGCGCCACCACCCACACGTCCTTGGACAGCGTGCGCGCGATGCGTGCGAGCAGCCTGATCCCGTGGGCGCCGATGCCGTCGTCGTTGGTGACCAGGATGCGGGCGCGGGCGAGATCGAGCGGATCGCGCCGTCACGATGCCGCCTACTACGCCGGCCCGATCTCATCGAGCCGCCCATGTAGGGCCTGAGCGCGTCGGGAACGCGGATGGTGCCGTCGCCGGTCTGGTAGTTCTCCATCACCGCGATCAGGGTGCGCCCGACCGCGAGGCCCGAGCCGTTGAGGGTGTGGACGAAGCGCGTGCCCTTCTCCTCGCCTTGGGCGGTAGCGCGCCTTCATGCGCCGCGCCTGGAAGTCGCCGCAGTTGGAGCAGGACGAGATTTCCCGGTAGCGCTCCCTGCCCCGGCAGCCACACCTCGATGTCGTAGGTCTTGCGCGCGGAGAAGCCCATGTCGCCGGTGCACAGCACGACCATGCGGTAGGCGAGTCCGAGGCGCTTCAGCACCTCTTCCGCCGCCGCGGTCATGCGCTCGTGCTCTGCTTCCGAATCTTCCGGCCGCGTGACCGAGACCAGCTCGACCTTGTCGAACTGGTGCTGGCGGATCATGCCGCGCGTGTCCTTGCCGGCCGCGCCGGCCTCGGAGCGGAAGCACGGCGTCAGCGCGGTGACGCGCAGCGGCAGCTTGTCTTCTTCGAGAATCTGCTCGCGCACCAGGTTGGTGAGCGGCACCTCGGCGGTCGGGATCAGCCAGAGTGGACGAGAGTATTCATCTGTAAAGAAACGTTGATACCAATCTCTTTGCCTAATCAATGACGAGCCTGGTATCGTTCCTCCAAGGTCGCTTGGCGTTCCCGAAAATCCTTTAGCTGCTCTTCAAATGCGGCCTCGATAATCCGTCCAGAATTGTCTCTGGGTCACGTGCAGATGGTGTTCGAAACAGATCTTCCTCAAATTTCGGCAACTGCCCGGTGCCGTACAGCGCCGCGTCGCGCACCAGGTACGGCGGCGCGACCTCGGTGTAGCCGTTCTCGCCGGTCTGCAGGTCGAGCATGAACGCGCCGAGCGCGCGCTCCATCCGCGCCAGCGCGCCCTTGAGCACGACGAAGCGCGAGCCCGAGATGCGCGCGGCCCCTCGAAGTCCATCAGGCCGAGCGCCTCGCCCAGCTCGAAATGCTCCTTCGCCGCGAAATCGAACTTGGGCGGCGCGCCGACCTTGCGCAGCTCCACGTTGGCGCTCTCGTCCTTGCCGTCGGGCACATCGGCGGCGGGTAGGTTCGGGATCACCGATAGCGCCGCCTCGAGCTCGGCGTCGAGCTTCTGGGCCAGCGCCTCGGCCTCGGCCTGGGTGTTCTTGTCGGTGGCGACCTGGGCCATCACCTCGGACGCATCCTCGCCCTTGGCCTTGAGCTGGCCGATCTGCTTGGAGAGCGCGTTGCGCCGGGTCTGGATCTCCTGGGCGAGCGTGATGGTCTCGCGCCGCCTGGCGTCGAGCGCGATCAGCGCCTCGGCCTGACCGGGCAGGCCGCGCCGCGCGAGCGCGGCGTCGAAGGCGGCGGGGTCTTCACGGATGATGCGGATATCGAACATGGCGGCTCACCGGGCGAAAGCGCGCTCACCATAGGGAATTGGTCCGGCGCCGTCCACAGCGAAGCGCGCCCGCCTCACGCACACATCTTCAAACTTGTCATGCCCCGGCTCGTCCGGGGCATCCACGCCGCGGCACGAAGATCGCCCGGATAAATCGGGCGATGACGAACATGATCAGACCTCGCCCGCGTCGTGCTCCGCCTGCCGCTCGCGTTCGGCGCGCTGCTTCTCGACCATCCACACCGACAGGATCGAGATCTCGTAGAGCGCGAGGATCGGGATGGCGAGCCCGACCTGGCTGAAGATGTCGGGCGGCGTCAGGATTGCCGCGACGATGAAGGTGACGACGATGGCGTACTTGCGCTTCGCCCTGAGCGTCGCCGCGGTGACGATCCCGGCCCGGCCCATCAGGGTGAGCGCCACCGGCAGCTGGAAGCACAGGCCGAAGGCGAAGATCAGCTTCATCACGAGGTCGAGGTACTCGCCGACGCGCGGCATGAGCTCGATGGGCAGCCCGCCGGGCCCGCCCGGCGTCTGGAACGACAGGAAGAACTTCCACGCGAGCGGGAACACGAAATAGTAGGCGAGCGCGCCGCCGAGGAAGAACAGCACCGGCGTCGCGACCAGGAACGGCAGGAAGGCGCGCTTCTCGCTCTTGTAGAGGCCGGGCGCGATGAACATCCAGATCTGCGAGGCGATCATCGGGAACGACACGAACGCCGCCGCCCAGAACGATACCTTGACGTAGGTGAAGAAGGTCTCGGTGAGCCCGGTGTAGATCAGGCGGTGGTCCTCGCCGTGGTAGATGTCGGCCAGCGGCTGCACCAGGAACTGGAAGATGTGCTGGGCGAAGTAGTAGCACACCACGAAGGCGATCAGCAGCGTCGCCACCGAATAGACCAGCCGGTTGCGCAGCTCGATCAGGTGCTCCATCAGCGGCATGCGCGCGTCGCTGAGCCCGTCGTCGTGGATGTCGGGCCCGTTGTCGTCGTCGAACGGATCGTGCCCGGGAGCCTGCTTGTCGGTCACGGCACGCCGTCCTTCGGCCTATCGACAGGCGGCTTGTCGGCGGGCGGCGTCTCGGCCGCACGCTTCGAACTCGGGCTCGGGCCTGTCAGCGAGCGGCACCTCGGGCGCGGTCTCGGCCGCGTCCTCTTCCCGTGCTGCGGCAGCCGCCTTCTCGCGTTCGGCGCGCGCGCCCGGCGGCTCGATGGTCATGCCCTCGCGTAGCTCGCCGGTCGGGTCGATCGCCTTGTCGACTTCCTCGCCAATGTCGATCCGGCTCGCCTTCTCCAGCTCCTTGCGCGCGTCCTCGACGCCGCTCTCCTCGACCATCTGCTCGAGACTCTGCTGGAAGTGGCGGGCCACCGCCCGCACCCGGCCGATCCACTGGCCGGCGGTGCGCATCACCCGCGGCAGGTCCTTGGGTCCGATGACGATGATCATCACGACGATGATCATCAGCATTTCGGACCAGCCGATGTCGAACATGACGCTTACCTGGTCTGGCCTGGGAGGCGGTTGCGGCGCCCGTCCGCGCCGGCCTCAACCGTTCTTGTGGTTTTGGTCCGACGAGCCGTCGATGGTCTTCTTGTCGGCGGGATCGTCCTTGTCCGGCTCGGCCATGCCCGCCTTGAAGCTCTTGATGCCCTTGGCGACGTCGCCCATCACGCGCGGCAGCTTGCCGGCGCCGAAAACGATGAGGACGATCACCAGGATCAGGATGACCTGCCAAATGCCGATGCTCATGATTTCGGGTCCTCGGAATTGGTGAGATGCACCCACGGGGCTCGGTGCGCCGGGATAATGGCACAAACCGGACGCGGGGAGCAATGCGGCCCCGGCGGCCGCGGAAATCCTCGATTGCGGACGCGACGGGCAGCTAGCCGCGCGGCGTCTCGGGATCGTCGTCATCGGATTCCGTGCCTTCTCCAGCATCTTGTTCTTGTTCGAAGTCCAACTCCCGTTCGAGCTCCGGCTCGGGCGCGTCCTCGTCCGGCAGATCCATGTCGAGCAGTTCGTCGTCCTCCTCGAGCGGCTCGTCGTCCTCGGAGTCGTCCTGCAGGTCGGTGATCTGGATCGCCGGGCGCTTGTCGAGCAGGCCCGCCGCGCGCAGGTCGTCGAGCCCGGGCAGGTCGCCGATCGCCGCGAGGCTGAACGTGGTGAGGAAGCCCTGGGTGGTGCCCCAGGTGACCGGGCGCCCCGCCGTGCGGCGCCGCCCCTTGGGACCGACCCAGCCCGCCTCCATGAGCGCGTCGAGCGTGCCCTTGCTCAGGCCGACGCCCCTGATCTCCTCGATCTCGGCGCGGGTGACCGGCTGGTGGTAGGCGACGATGGCAAGCGTCTCCATGGCCGCGCGCGACAGCCGCCGCGGCACGGTCATGTGAACGCGCAGCTCCTCGGACAAGTCCCCGGCGGTGCGGAAGAACCAGCGCCCGCCCGCCATGGTGAGTGTCACGCCACGGTTGGCGTAGATTTCCGCGAGCGCCGCCAGAAGCGCCGCCACCGGCGCGCCGTCGGGCAGGCGCTCGGCGATGGTCGCCTCGCTCAGGGGCTCGGTCGCGGAAAACAGCACTGCTTCCAGCAGGCGCAGGTGGTGCGGGTCGATCTCGACCGGCTCGGCGTCGGCGGCCTCAGTGGTCTCGGGCGCCTCGGGCACAGCTTCCCCTGCGGTCTCCTCTGCCGGGCCGTCGGCCTCGTCGCCGGCGGTTTCCGGCTCGTGTTCCTGCGGCTGTTCGATGTCGTTCATAACTCTACTGTTCGCTCCTGCGCGGACGCACGTAAATGGGACGGAAGGCGCCTTCCTGACGGACCTCGGCCTGGCCCTGGCGCACCAGCTCCAGGGTGGCGACGAAGGTCGAGGCCAGCGCCGAACGCTTGACGATGCCGCCCTTGAGGCCTTCCGGCAGGAAGGTCACGAGGCTCTGCCAGTCGGGGATCGCGCCGAGCAGCCGACGCAGGCGCTCGACCGCCTGCTCCACCGAATAGAGCTCCTGGGCGGCGATGTGCAGGGTGGTATCGGTGCCGCGCGACTGGATCTGGCCGTAGGCCTTGAGCAGCTCGTAGAGGCTCGGCTCGAACACCGCCTCGGTGATCACCTCGACCCCTTCGGGCGCGCCGCGCAGGAAGGTGTCGCGGCCGAGCAGCGGACGCGCGAACAGGCGCTGGCTGGCCTCCTGCATGGATTCCAGGCGGCGCAGCTGGAACGCCAGCGCCTCGGCCATCTGGGCGCCGGACGGCTGCTCCTCGTTGTCCTCGTCGTCAGGCAGCAGCAGGCGCGACTTGAGATAGGCGAGCCAGGCCGCCATCACGAGGTAGTCGGCGGCGAGCTCGAGGCTCACGCGCTGGGCCGCGGCGATGAACACCAGGTACTGCTCGGCCAGCGCGAGGATGGAAATGCGGGTGAGATCGACCTTCTGGTCGCGGGCAAGCGTCAGCAGCAGGTCGATCGGGCCCTCGAAGCCCTCGAGATCGAGCAGAAGTTGGCCTTCGATCCCGGCAATGGCCGCGGGCTCGGTGCCGTCCGAATAGCCGTCCTGGGGGCCGTCGAAGTCGCTCATGACAGGTAGTTTACCCGTGTCCGGTAAGGGTGGCGATCAGTTCGATCAGATAACTTGCGGGGATGCCCACCAGCCAGCGAAAAATGTCGAGGTTCAGGCCGATCTGGGCGCCGAGGAGCGGCAATAGGAACAGCGCCGCGATCAGGATTGCAAGCCCGAACCGCTCGAGCCTGGCGAGCGGCAGCGCAAGCGCGTCCGGCAGCAGCCCGACCGCCACCCGGCCACCGTCCAGCGGCGGCAGAGGTATCATGTTAAAAACTGCGAGCACGACATTGATAATAAGGGAATTCTTCAGGTTCTCGAAGAGCCATGGCGCGGCCCAGGACGGGGTCAGCACGGCGAGGTGCAGCAGCAGCGCGGAGAGGGTGGCGAGGACGAGGTTCATGGCCGGCCCGGCGGCCGCCACCCACACCATGTCACGGCGCGGGCGGTTGAGGCGCGAGAAGTCCACCGGCACCGGCTTGGCGTAGCCGAACATGAACGGCGAGTGCGCCAGCAGCAGCAGCGCCGGCAGGATCAGGGTGCCGAACGGATCGACGTGGCGCAGCGGGTTGAGGCTAAGCCTTCCCGCCCGGCGCGCGGTGTCGTCGCCGAACCGCAGCGCGGCGTAGCCGTGGGCCGCCTCGTGCAGGGTGATGGCAAGGATCACCGGGATCACCCACACCGAGGCGGTGACCAGGATCCCGGAAAAGTTGGACATCATCGGGCCTCTCCCGCGACGGGTGAAATCAGGGTATCGAGCTCGGCCAGCGCCGCGCCCGCGTCGAAATCGGGCGCCGCGGCGAGCGCACCCAGCGAGCGCGCGAGGCGGTCCGCCGTGGCCGGGCCGACGGCGCCGGTCGCCTCCGCGATCGCGGCCATCTCCGCCATGTTGCCGTTGCAATGGAGCGCGAGGTCGCAGCCGGCGGCGAGCGCGCCCCGGGCGCGGGCGCCGAAATCCCCCGCGAGCGCGCCCATGGAAAGATCGTCGGAGATAATCACGCCGTCGAAGCCGATCTCGCCCCGCACCACATCGACGATCACGGTCGGCGACAGCGTCGCCGGAGCGTCCGCGTCATAGGCCTCAAAGACCACGTGGGCGGTCATGGCCCAGGGTTCCGGCGCGCGCCGCCCGGCGAGCGCGCGGAACGGTGCGAAGTCGCGCGAGGCAAGCTCGGCCTTGCTGGCCGCCACCCGGGGCAGGCCCTTGTGGCTGTCGATGCCGGCGCGGCCGTGACCCGGCACGTGCTTGAGCACCGGCAGCACGCCCGCCGCCAGCAGACCATCGCAAAAGGCGGCGCCGAGGGTCGCCACCGGCTCCGGGTCGGGGGCGAAGGCGCGGTCGCCGATGATGGGGTCGGCGCCTTCCACCGGCACGTCGAGCACCGGCGCGCAATCGACCGTGATGCCGAGCGCGGCGAGCTCGGCGCCGATCAACTGCGCGTTGAGCGCGACGGCGCGGCGCGCGGCCTCGCGGTTGGTGCGGGCGAGCCGGCCGAACAGGGCGGCGGGCGACGCGGCGCGCCAGTGGGGCGGCACGAGGCGCGCCACCCTGCCCCCTTCCTGGTCGATCAGCACGGGCGCGTCGGCGCGGCCGACGATGGCGCGCAACTCTGCCACCAGCGCCGCGACCTGGGCGGGCGTCTCCACATTACGTGCGAACAGGATGAAGCCGAGCGGATCGGCGTCGCGGAAAAAGCGCCGCTCGTCGTCGCCGGGCGTCTTGCCCGCGACACCCAGGATCAGAGCCCTGGGCACCGGCTCAGGACTTGACGGGGATGCAGCCGACCTTGCGCACCTTGAGCTTGCTGCACAGGGCGCCGGCGGCGGCGCGGTCGGCGAAGGCGCCGGCGCGCATGCGGAAGTAGACCCCCTTCTTGCCGAGGTCGACGCGCACCACCTCCGACGGCACGCTGCCGAGCACGTCGCTGTTGGCCTTGAGGATGCGCGCGAGCGCGGCCTTGGCGCGGGCCTGGTCCTTGGACGCGCCGAGCTGCACGCGCCAGCTGCCAGCCACCGCGGCGGTCTGCTTCGCGGCGGGCTTAGATGCCGGCGACGCCTTGGCCTCCTGCTTGGGCATGGTCGGCGGCGTCACCGGGACCTTGGCGACCTCGGCTGCCGGGGCCTGGGTCGCCGCCTGGTCCGCCGGGCGCGACTGGATCGCGGGGGCCGGCGGCACCGCCGGTCCCTTGGGCGGGGCGGGTTCGGCCTCGGCCTTGGGCCGCGCCACCGGGGTCTCTGCCGGCGGCAGCAGCTGCTCGACCTTCTGGGGCTGGCCGTTCGAGTTGAGCTGGTTGAACACCTGCATGTCGCGGTTGGGGACGGCGAGTCCACCGGGCTCGGCCGGGCGCTCCTTGATCGGCTGCTTGTCGGCGCTGATCACCGGCACCACCGCGCCGGGATCGCGATGGCCCTGGCTGGTAGCGTACCAGGCGATGCCGCCGAAGCCGGCGAGCGCGGCCAGCGCCACCACGCCCCCCAGCACGCGGCGTCGGAACACGCGGCGCGGGTCCGGGCCGGGCCGGTCGTAGGGATCGACGTCGAACGCGCGCTCCTCGCCCTCGTCGAAGCGCGGCTCGAAACGCGGCCCGTTCTGGCCCTGATCGGAAGTCATCAACGCATCTCCTCAACCGGTTGGACGCCGAGCACGCCGAGGCCCGACGCAATCACCGCCTGCACGGCCCGCACCAGCGCGAGACGGTCGCGCGCCTTGGTCTCGTCGTCCACCAGGAAGCGGGCATCGGCGTCGGCATTGCCCTTGTTCCAGAGCCCGTGGAAGGCGGCGGCGACATCCTGCAGGTAGTAGGCGACGCGGTGGGGCTCATGGGCTTCGGCGGCGCTTTCGACGATTCGCGGCCAAGCCGCCATCAGCCGGATCAAATCAATCTCTTCGCCCGCGGTCAAGCTGTCGAGCGGCGCGGCCAGCAGGCTCGCGGTATCGGTGGCGACGCCGGGCAGATCGTTGGCCGCGTTGCGGAACACCGAGCACGCCCGGGCATGGGCGTACTGGACGTAGAACACCGGATTGTCGCGGGTCTGCTCCAGCACCTTCTGCAGGTCGAACTCGAGCGCGGCATCGTTGGAGCGCGTCAGCATGATGAAGCGCACGACGTCCTTGCCGACCTCGTCCACCACCTCGTTGAGGGTGACGAAGGTGCCGGCGCGCTTGGACATCTTGACCGGCTCGCCGCCGTCGAGCAGCGAAACGAGCTGGCACAGCTTGACGTCCAGCGTCGCCTTGCCGCCGGTCAGCGCCTTGACCGCCGCCTGCGACGCGCTTGACGTAGCCGCCGTGGTCGGCGCCCCACACGTCGATCAGGATGTTGAAGCCGCGCTCGTATCTTGTCGAGGTGATAGGCGATATCGGAGGCGAAATAGGTCCACGAGCCGTCCGACTTGCGCAACGGCCGGTCCACGTCGTCGCCGAACTCGGTCGACCTGAACAGGGTCTGCGGGCGCGGCTCCCAGTCTTCGGGCTTCTTGCCCTTGGGCGGCTCGAGCGTGCCGGTGTAGATCAGCCCGGCCTCATCGAGCCGCTTGAACGCCTCGTCCACCCGCCCCGCCTCGACCAGTGCGCGTTCGGAGGAGAAGACATCGTGGGCGACGCCGAGCTGCTTCAGATCGCTGCGGATCATCTCCATCATGGCGCCGATGGCGAACGCACGCACCGGGGCGAGCCAGGTCTCCTCGGGCGCGCCGAGCCAGAGCGCGCCGTCGCGCTTCGCCAGCGCGTGGCCGACCGCTTTAAGATAATCGCCGGGATAGAGCCCTTCCGGGATCGCGCCGATGTCCTCGCCCAGTGCCTCGCGGTAGCGCAGATGGGCCGAGCGTGCCAGCACGTCTACCTGGGCGCCGGCGTCGTTGACGTAATATTCGCGCGTCACTGCGAAGCCGGCCTTGGCCAGCAGCGACGCCAGCACGTCGCCGACCACCGCGCCGCGGGCATGGCCGACGTGCATCGGCCCGGTCGGGTTGGCCGAGACATATTCTACGTTGATGCGCCGCCCGGCGCCGATGTCCGAGTTGCCGTAGGCGGCGCCGGCTTCGAGGATGTCGCGCAGGCGGCCGATCCAGAACGGGCGCGCGAGCGTCATGTTGATGAAGCCGGGGCCCGCCACCACCACCTTCTCCACCGCGTGGTGGGCGCCGAGCCGGTCGGCGAGAAGCTGGGCGAGGTCGCGCGGCTTCATGCCGGCGTCCTTGGACAGCACCAGGGCGGCATTGGTGGTGACATCACCGTAGGCCGCCTCGCGCGGCGGCTCGCAGGTGAAGCGTGCGGCTTCGAGCCCGGCCGGGACCAGGCCCTCGCCCGCCAGGTCCTCGATCACTTTGGCAATCTCGGCGTGGAAATCTCTGAAAAGATTCATACTTTCTGTCTTACCTCGGCATCTCGATCGGGCCGATCAGGCGGCGGTACTCGGTCACCGCGTAGCGGTCGGTCATGCCCGCGATGTAGTCGCTCACCACCCGCGCCAGCCCGGCGCGGTCCATATCCCGGGTCGGCGCCCGCCATTCCCCGGGCAACGCGTCGGGCCTGCCCATGAACAGCTCGAACAGCTCGCGCACCACCCGGCCGCCGGCCTGGGTCATGGCGATGACGCGCTCGTGGCGGTACATGCGGGCGAACAGGAACCGCTTGAGCGCGCGGTCGTTTTCCGCCATCGCGTCGGAAAAAGCAATCACCGCGTCATCGTGATGACGGACCTCGTCGGCGCTCGCGGGCCGGGCATGGGCGATGCGCCCGCGCGATTCCGCCAGGAGGTCGGTGACCATGGCGTTGATCATGCGCCGGATCGATCTCATAGACCAGACGCGAGCGCTCGAGTCCGGGATAGCGCGCGGCGACCTCGGTGAACACCGGCCCGGCGAGCGGCACCGGGGCAAGGTCGGGGATGTCGAACAGGCCGGCGCGCAGGCCGTCGTCGATGTCGTGGTTGTTGTAGGCGATGTCGTCGGAGAGCGAGGCCACCTGTGCCTCGGCCGAGGCATAGGTGGAAAGCTCCAGCGAGAAGCGCGCGTCGAAATCGAGAATCGCCGCCGGGATCGCCTCACCCGCGCCCCCCACCGCGCGCACCAGCGGCCCGTTGTGCTTGACCACGCCCTCCAGCGTCTCCCAGGTCAGATTGAGCCCGTCGAAATCGGCGTAGCGGTGCTCGAGGCTGGTGAGGATCCGCAGCGTCTGGGCGTTGTGGTCGAAGCCGCCGTAATCCGCCATGACGGCATCGAGCGCGTCTTCGCCGGCATGGCCGAACGGCGTGTGGCCGAGGTCGTGGGCGAGCGCCAGCGCCTCGGCCAGGTCCTCGTTGAGGCCGAGCGCGCGGGCGATCACGCGCGCGATCTGGCTCACCTCCAGCGAATGGGTCAGCCGGGTGCGGTAGTAGTCGCCCTCGTGATAGACGAACACCTGGGTCTTGTGCTTGAGGCGGCGGAACGCGGCGGAATGGATCGACCCGGTCGCGGTCGCGCTGGAACTCCGAGCGGCCCGAGGTGCCGGGCTCGGCCACGAGCCGGCCCCGGCTTTGCGCCGGGTCGCAGGCATAGGGGGCGAGTCTCGGCCCGTAGGTGTCGCTGGCGTGGCTGTCCATGGCGTCCGTGGTTTCCGCGCGGGCACTCTCCCACGGGGGGATGGCGGCTTCAAGGGAGGCGAGCCCCCGCCCGGGCGGGTTTGAAAACGCCCCCTTTACCCCCTATATAAGCCCATGAAGGCGCGGTAGAATCCCGCGCCGGAGGAGCACCATGACCGTTACAGAGACGACCCAGCCCCAGGTTACGCTCAGCGCGCGTGCGGCCCAGCGCATCAGGGCGCTCGCCGGGCAGGCCGAGCACAAGGGCCTGACCCTGCGCCTCGCGGTGCAGGGCGGCGGCTGCTCGGGATTCTCCTATGGCTTTACGTTCGACGACGAGAAGCGCGACGACGACCTCTCGGTCGAGCGCGACGGCGCGATGCTGCTGATCGACGAGGTTTCCCTCGGGCTGCTCGGCGGCGCCGAGATCGACTACGTCGAGGAGATGGTGGGGGCCTCCTTCGTGGTGCGCAATCCCAACGCCACCGCGTCATGCGGCTGCGGCAACTCGTTCTCCGTCGGCTAGAAATGACCCACCGCGCGGGCTGACGCCGCCCGTCGAGGCTGTTAAAGTCGGGGCCCGCTTGCGGGCCCTTTTCGCGTCCGCCCCGTCCCGTCCCTCTCTCCGGCAGGTGCCCCTTGGCCAAGATCGCCACCTGGAACGTCAACTCGATCAAGGCACGGCTTCCCAACGTGCTCGACTGGCTCGGGGAATTCTCCCCCGACGTCGTCTGTCTGCAGGAGATCAAGTGCGTGACGGAGAACTTCCCCATGATCGAGATCGAGGACGCGGGCTATGCCTGCGCCGTGCTCGGCCAGAAGAGCTACAACGGCGTCGCCATCCTGGCGCGCGGCGGCCTCGAGGACGTGCGCGAGGGCCTGCCCGGCGGCGGGGACGAGGAGCAGGCGCGCTACATCGAGGCCGTGACCCGGCTCGACGGACGCATGGTGCGCATCGCCTCGATCTACCTGCCCAACGGCAACCCGGTCGATTCCGACAAGTTCCCCTACAAGCTCGCCTGGATGGAGCGCCTGCGCGACCACGCGCGCGACCTGCTCGCGCTCGAGGAGCCGGTGGTGCTGGCGGGCGACTACAACGTGATCCCGGCGGACGGCGACGTCTACGACCCGGACGGCTGGCGCGACGACGCCCTGTTCCGCCTCGAGGTGCGCCGCAGGTTCCGCGAGATCCTCAACCTCGGCTATACCGAAGCCTACCGAACGCTGCACAAGGAAGTCGGCCGCTACACCTTCTGGGACTATCAGGGCGGCGCCTGGAACAAGGACTTCGGCCTGCGCATCGATCACATGCTGCTGTCGCCCCAGGCGGTCGACCTGCTCGAAGCCTGCGACATCGACCGCAAGCCGCGCGGCAAACCCAAGGCCTCCGACCACACCCCGGTCTGGTGCACGCTCGCGACGTGAGCCCGCGATGACCCGCGCGATCCGTCAGCTTACCGCGCTGTTCCTCGGCTTCGGCCTGCTGACCCTCGCCAACGGGCTGGTGAGCACGCTGCTGGCGCTGCGCATGGGCATCGAGGGCTTCGCGCTGGAGACCGCCGGCCTCGTCATGTCGGCCCAGGCGCTCGGCTTCGTGATCGGCCCGTTCTTCGTGCCGCGCCTCATCCATCGCGTCGGCCACATCCGCCTGTTCACCATCCTCTCCGCGCTTGCCGCCGCCGCGACGCTCACGCTGCCGCTCTACATCCACCCCGTGCTGTGGCTCGCGTTGCGCGCCGCCACCGGCTTCTCGCTCGCGGGCTGCTCCATGATCCTCGAGAGCTGGCTCAACCACCGCACCGGCTCGGACATGCGCGGGCGCGTGCTCGCGGTCTACATGAGCGTCAACTATCTCGCCTTCGGCCTCGGCCAGTTCCTGCTGCTGGCGGGCGCGCCCGAGAACTTCAAGCTGTTCTCGATCGCCGCGATCCTGTTCGCCCTCGCCCTGCTGCCGGTCGCCGCCACGCGCATCGGCGAGCCCGATCGGCCCGAGCCCCGCATCCCCTCGTTCCGGCGCCTGTGGCACCTGTCGCCGCTCGGTACCGTCGGCTGCTTCTGCGCCGGCTTCATGGGCACGGCATTCATCGCCGCCGGGCCCCTGTTCGCCCGTGCGCGCGGGTTCCCGACCGGGGAGATCGCCGTATTCATGGGTTTCGCCGTGATCGCCGGGCTGGTGCTGCAGCTGCCCATGGGCCGCCTGTCCGACCGCATGGACCGGCGACGCCTGATCGCGGTGGTCGCTTTCGCCGCGGCCTGCGCGGCGCTGACCGTGGGCTTCGGCTCGCTACTCGGCGCAACGGTCGCGATCGCCACGGCGGCGGCCTATGGCGGCATCGTCTACACGCTCTATCCCCTCGCCGTCGCCCATGCCAACGACGTGGTTTCCCCGCGCGACACGGTGACGGTGAGCGCCGGGCTGATCTTCTGCTCGGGGCTCGGCGCCACCGCCGGCCCGGTGGTTGCCACCAGCACCATGCGCTATCTCGGACCGGCCGGCCTGTTCATCACCATCGCGCTGGTCGCCGCGGCGCTCGGCGCGTTCGCCGCATGGCGCGCGTTCGTGGCCGAGCCGGTGCCCGACGCCGACCGCACCGGGTTCATGCCGATGGCGCCGGCAACCCCGGCGGCGGTGGAGCTCGACCCGCGCGCCACGCCCCCCGACGCCGTCGTGGTGCTCGGCCCCGACGACCCCGCGTAAAGCCCGTGGCCGGGCAGCCTAGTCTTCCGGAACCAGCAGCCGGTACCCGACGCCGGGCTCGTTGCTGATGAACCGTGGCGCGGCAGGATCGTCCTCCAGCTTCTGGCGGAGGTGGCCGATATAGACCCGAAGGTAATGAAACTCGTTTTCGTGAGCCGGCCCCCATACCTCGCGCAGCATATGCTGGTGCGTCACAATTCTGCCCGCGTTCTGCGCCAGCACCCGCAGAATGTCGAATTCCCGACGTGATAGCTTCACACTCTTGCCGGCGACGCTCACCTTGTGCCGCGCCAAATCGACGCGGAGGTCGCCAGCTACGATATCTGAGGTGTTATTATCCTGCCCCCTGCGCGGGCGCAGAGCCGCGCGAACCCGTGCCACCAACTCGGCAATCCCGAACGGCTTGGTGACGTAGTCATTGGCGCCAAGGTCGAGCGCCGCTACCTTCTCGGCTTCGCCGGCGCGCACCGAGAGGATGATGATGGGAACGTCGGACCATTCGCGGATGCGGGTCACGACCTCCTGGCCGTCGACGTCTGGAAGCCCCAGATCGAGGAGCACGAGATCCGGCCGTTCGGTCGCGCATTTCTCGATGCCCTCCTCGCCACGCGCGGCCTCGACGACGTCGTATCCATGCGCCCCCAGGCTGATCCTGAGGAACTTCCGGATCTGCGGTTCGTCATCAACGACCAGTATGCGCGGGCCGGGTTCGCTCAACGGCTTTCCCTCCTTTCCTGTCCACTGACTCTTCCTCGACCAGCGGCAGAGGCTCGACCGGCAACGTGAACTCGATCAGGGTTCCGACGCCATCGGGGCCGGCCTTGGCGACAATATTCCCACCGTGCGCCTCGATGAAGCCGCGGCAGATGGACAGACCTAGGCCTGTGCCCGCCACCTGCCTGTCCCCGGCGCGGACACGATAGAACACGTCGAACACCGCTTCCCGGGATTCGGCTGGGATCCCGGGCCCCTGATCACGGACGCGCACGACCACATACGCGCCCTCCTGCGCCGCCGCGACCACGATCCGGCTTCCCTTCGGCGAATATTTTGCCGCGTTTTCGAGGAGATTGACCAGAACCTGCTCGATCAGCACGGGGTCCGCCTTCACGACCGGCAGGTCGGGCGGGACATCCAGTTGAAGAACATGGAACCGGAGCACCTTGTCGAGCCGCCGGATCGCCCGTCCCGCGACCTCCCTGAGATCGGTCCATTCCTTGTTGAGCTGCAACGCGCCATAGCCGAGCCTGGTCATGTCGAGGAGGTTCTGGACAAAGCGGTTGAGCCGCTCCCCTTCCTCGAGAATGGTCTGGACGAGCTGCTCTTTGTCATCCGCCGATAACCGTCCATCACGCCCAGCCAGTGTCGTTGCAGAACCGATGATGGAAACCAGGGGCGTACGCAGGTCGTGCGAGATCGAAGAAAGAAGCGCGGAGCGAAGCTGTTCGGTTTCAGTGAGAACGCGCGCCTCCTCGATGTCGGTCGCGAGATTGGTACGCTCTATGGCGACCGCCGCCTGATCGACGAGCGCATCGAGAAGGCGGCGCTGTTCCAGATCAAGTCCCGATTTCTGCGGCGGCGGCTGATTCGCGAAGGATATCCCGAGCAGCCCCAGTGGCCCGCGCTGGGTCTTGATGGGGAGGAACATCCATTCCGCCGCTGGAAGCGTATCGCTTCCCCAGCCTGCGACGCGGTCGTTCTGCCAAGCCCATTCGGCGGCGCCCCGGTCTCTGGAGGAAAGACGGTCTTCGGGCGGGTAGCCCGCGGAAATTTCCAGTCCGTCGCCATCCTTGGACAGCAGGACCAACGCCTGGCATTGAAGCGTCGAGGCCACATGATGAACTACCGCCCAGAGAACGTCGTCGAGGGACGCCGCCGCCACGATTCGCCGGCTGAATTCGAACAGATTCGAGGTCCGGCGTGCCGCCGCCCGCATGGATTCGACCTGGGTCTTGAGACGGGCAGCGAGATTTCCGACAAGCACCGCAACGATCAGGAAAAAAACGATCGTGGAAAGCTCACCCTCGTGGATGACATTGAATGTGAAATAGGGCTCCGTGAAGAAGTAGTTGTAAGCGAGGAAACTAACCAGGCTTGCATAGAGGGACGGCCACAGCCCAAACCGGATCGCGACGATCAGGACGGCAACCATGTATACGAGTGAAATATTGGGCAGCGGCAGCAATTGCCAAACGGCGAGGGAGGCCGCCGTAGCACCGGCCACAATCGCCGTCGTCAGGCCATAGGCCTTCGGGTCAAACTGCAGCAGGGGCTTTTCCGGTACGATTCTTTGTGCCGCCCCCTCCTCTGTAGTGGGCGAAACGACGGTGACCTCCAGAAATTCGGCTTTTTTCATTACGCGCGCGGCGACGTTCTCCCGTAAAAACGCCGCCCAATGACGCTTTCGCGGCCGCCCCAGCACGATCCGCGTGACGTTGCGTTTGCGCGCAAAGCGGACGAGTTCATCCGCCATGTTCGATTCGGCGTGAAGTGTCGCGGTTTCTGCGCCGAGGCTTTCGGCAAGCCGCAGTGCTTCGACCACCAATTCTTTGGCCTTTTCCGGCAGCCTTTCGTGACGTGGCGTCCGGACGTTCACTACGATCCAGGGTATATGTGAGCGCTCCGCCATGCGCCGCGCCGTCCGCACAAGCTGCTTCGCCATGGGCGATTCGTTGACGCATACCAACAGGCGTTCCTGGGTCGGCCAGGGCCCGGGAATGGCGTGTGCGCGCATGAAGCTCATCATCTGTGCATCGACGCGCTCCGCGGCGACGCGCATGGCCAGTTCCCGGAAGGCCGTGAGATTGCCCTTGGAGAAGAAATGACGGATCGCGCGCCCGACCTGATCGCGGACGTAGACCTTCCCCTCCCGAGCCTCTGGATCAGATCGTCGGGAGGCAGATCGACCAGTTCGATTTCATCGGCAAGTTCCAGGGCCTTGTCCGGCAGCGTCTCGCGCACGCGCACGCGCGATATCCGCGCCACCACGTCGTTGAGGCTCTCCAGGTGCTGGATGTTGAGCGTCGTATAGACGTCGATGCCGGCAGCCAGCAGTTCCTCGACGTCCTGCCAGCGCTTGGTATGGCGGCTGCCGGGAACGTTGGTATGCGCGAGTTCGTCCACGATGGCGAGCTTCGGCTTGCGCCAAAGCACGGCGTCGAGGTCCATTTCGCCGAATACTCGCCCGCGATAGAGCAGGCTTTTGCGCGCAAGGACGTCGAGTCCGTGCAGGAGCCGCTCCGTCTCGGCACGGCCATGCGTCTCGACCACGGCCACAACGACGTCGACGCCCTCCAGCCGCCGCGCCTGGGCGGCTTCCAGCATCGAATAGGTCTTCCCGACGCCCGGATAGGCGCCGAGAAAGATCTTCAGCCGGCCGCGTCCCTCCTTCTTTGCGGCCTCGAGAAGGACTTCCGGCGCCGGGCGTTCTTCGTCTTCAGCCATTCCGCTTCATCGTTTCTTCGTCAAAGCCGCTACCCCATCCGGGCCACTCCTGTATAGCATTCGCCACGCGCCCGAGGCGCCGTTCCCGCACTATTTCCGCAGGTTGTCGAGCGCGAGGTTGAGCTCCAGAACATTGACCAGACGGTCCGGCGTGAACACCCCACCCGGCGAAAAGTCCTGTTGCCGGATAAGCGCCTCGACCCGGGACAGGGGAAGGCCGCGCGCCTTGGCCACGCGCGGCGCCTGATAGAGCGCGGCATGCACGCTGATATGCGGGTCCAATCCGCCGCCGGAGGCCGCCGCCAGCTCCGGCGGCAGTGGATTTTCCGGCGTGGCACCGTAGCGGGCAACCAGCGCCTCCGCGCGCTTGGTCAGGTCGCTACTGGTCGGCGACTTGTTGCTGCCCGCGGCCGAAGTTGCGTCGTAGCCGTTCTTGCCGGCAGCCGAGGGCCGCGGCCAGAAATAGCCGGGCCGGGTGAAGTTCTGCGCGATCAGGCGGCTGCCGATGATCTTGCCGTCGGCGGCTGTGACCACGGAGCCCCGGGCGGTATCCGGGGAAAACCGGGCCACCCCGAGGATGAGGAGGGTATATCCGACGACGCACACCAGCATGGTGGCGACGACGAGACGGATACTAGCGATGAGCGATGCCATGACTATGCTCCGGAATCCCGTTTCATTTCATAAAGGTAAGATGTTCCGCGATCGGCCCGAGCGCGGCGGCCGGGAAGAACGTCAGCGCGCCGAAGATGAGGATCGTCGCGACCAGCATGGTTCCGAAAGTGCTGTCTTCCGTGCCGAGCGTTCCGGCGGTCTCCGCGGTGGTTCGCTTCGATGCGAGCGAGCCCGCGATCGCCAGCGGCAAGATGATCGGTATGTACCGGGCGAGAAGCATCACGATGCCGGTGGCCACGTTCCAGGGCACGGTATTGTCGCCCAGCCCTTCGAAATCCGGACCCGTTGTTCGCGCTCGACGAGCTGAACTCGTAGAGCATCTCGCTGAAGCCGTGCGGCCCCACGTTGTTGAGGGTCGCCTGGCCCCACGACGGCATCGCGGCGAAAACGGCGGTACCGGCCAGGATGAAGAACGCATGCGCCAGCAGCGCGAAGATGGCGAGCTTGACCTCGTATGCCTCGACCCGGCGTCCGAGATACTCCGGCGTTCGCCCGACCATCATGCCCGCGATGAATACCGCCACGACGATATAGAGGAACATGTTGATCATGCCGACGCCGACGCCGCCGAAGGTCGCATTGAGCCACATGCCGATCATCGGCATCAACCCCGTCAGGGGATTCAGGCTGTCGTGCATCGCGCCGACCGAGCCGTTGCTGGTCGAGGTGGTCAGCACCGACCACAGCGGCCCGGAGGTGGTGCCGAACCGCATTTCCTTGCCCTCCAGGTTGCCGACGGTATGCTCGATGGGCAGCGAGGCGAACGCCTGCGTCGGCGCCGTCTCGAACGAAACGGCGCCCGTGATCTTGGCGAGCAGCAGCACCAGCATGACGCCGAACACGACGGCGGCATGGCGCGGGCGCCCGATGATCCGCCCGAACATCCAGACGCAGGCCATGGGGATCAGGATGATGGAGACGATCTCCACGGCGTTCGTCCAGAAGGTCGGGTTCTCGAACGGATGGGTCGAGTTGGGACCGAAGAAGCCGCCGCCGTTGGTGCCGAGTTGCTTGATCGCCACGAATGCTGCCACCGGCCCGCGCGCGATGGTCTGCGCCGCGCCTTCCAGCGTCGTGGCATGGATCGCGCCCTCTAGGGTCATCGGCACACCACCCATGACCAGCAGGACCGCGACCGCCAGCGCGACCGGCAGGAATACAAGGAACGCGGCACGCTGCAGGTCCACGAAGAAGTTGCCCAGCATCTTCCGCCCGGCAAGCGCGCGGGCGAGGGCCGCGAGCGCGGCAACGCCGGTTGCCGCCGATACGAACTGCAGCCACATCAGGGCGCCGAGCTGCGAAAGGTAGCTCAGCGTGCTTTCGCCCGAGTAGTGCTGCAGGTTCGTGTTGGAGGTGAAGGACGCCGTCGTGTTGAAAATGAGATCGCCGGCTATCGGGCCCATGCCGTCGGGATTGAGCGGCAGATACTGCTGCAGCGCCAGGATGGCGAAGACCACCACGAACATGAGCGTGTTGAAGACCAGCAGCGCGATCATGTACTGCTTCCAGTCCTGCGGCTTCCGGGCGAGTGGCCCACCCACGCCCTGGAACGTCCTGGTCCAGCCGGCAGCGCCCGTCCCGGTTGGCGCCGGATCCATGGCCCATTTCATGTAGCGGCCGAGCGGCCAGGACAGCAGGGCGGTCCCGCCGACGATGAAGGCAACGAAGAGAATGGCGTTCATGATAGACAAGCTCCAGCGCGTCCAGCGTTCATGCCCGATCGACCGCTTCGGTCAACAGGAGCAGAAGGCCGAAAATCAGGATTCCAAGAACCAGGTACAGCCACCACATGGAAAATTCCTCCGGCGTCAGACGAGGCGAAAGGCCACGAGGATCATGTCGATTGCCTTGATCCCGATGAACGGCACGATCAGGCCGCCGGCGCCGTAGAGCACCAGGTTGCGCCGCAGAAGCGCGGCGGCGCTCGACGGCGTATATCGGACGCCCCGGAGCGCAAGCGGAATCAGGACGACGATGATCAGGGCATTGAAGATGACGGCCGACAGGACCGCGCTCTGGGGGCTCGCGAGCCTCATCACGTTCAGCGCGCCGAGCGAGGGATAGGCGGTCACGAACAGCGCCGGCAGGATCGCGAAATACTTCGCCACGTCGTTGGCGATGGAGAACGTCGTGAGAGCACCACGACTGATGAGGAGTTGCTTGCCGATCCGCACCACCTCCATCAGCTTGGTGGGATCGCTGTCGAGATCGACGATATTGGCGGCCTCGCGCGCGGCCTGAGTCCCGTCGTTCATGGCGACGCCGATGTCCGCCTGGGCCAGCGCCGGCGCGTCGTTGGTGCCGTCGCCGCACATGGCGACGAGGCGTCCGCCGGCCTGCTCCTTGCGGATCCACTCGAGCTTCTTCTCGGGCGTCGCCTCTGCCAGGAAGTCGTCCACCCCCGCCTCCGCGGCGATGGCCGCCGCCGTCAGCGGGTTGTCGCCTGTGATCATCACGGTCCGGATGCCCATGCGCCGAAGCTGTGCGAAACGGTCCGAGATGCCCGGCTTGACGATGTCCTTCAGGTGGACGACGCCGAGCACGCGGCGGTCCCGCGCAACGACCAGCGGCGTGCCGCCCGAACGCCCGATCTCCTCGATGATGCGCTTGAGCCCCATGGTCTCGGCCAGGTCGGCACGGAGGAGGATCGCATCCTCGGCACCCTTGATGACCTCGCCGCCGTCCCCGAGCTCGGCCCCGCTCATGCGTGTTTCCGCGCTGAAGGGAATGAACTTCTTCACCTTGGTCGCATCGGCCACGAAGCCGTACTTGGTCGTCGCGAGCTCGACGATGGAACGCCCCTCCGGGGTCTCGTCACTGAGGGACGCCAGCGCGGCGGCTTCGGCGAGCTCCCATACCGTGGCGCCGCGCAAGGGCATGAATTCGTCGGCCATGCGGTTGCCGAACGTTATCGTCCCGGTCTTGTCGATCAGCAGGGTATCGACGTTTCCAGCCGCCTCGATGGCGCGACCGGACTTGGCGATGATGTTGGCCTGCACCAACCTGTCCATGCCCGCGATGCCGATCGCGGACAGGAGTCCGCCGATCGTCGTCGGAATGAGCGTGACCAGAAGGGCGATCAGGAAGACGACGGAGATGGTGGTACCGGAATAGACGGCGAACGGCTCGAGCGCGACCACGACGATCAGGAAGATAATGGTCATGCCGACCAGCAGGATGTTGAGCGCGATCTCGTTCGGAGTCTTCTGGCGCTGCGCGCCCTCCACCATGGCGATCATGCGGTCGAGGAAGCTCTCGCCCGGCTTCGCGGTCACGCGCACCTTGATCCAGTCGGAGACGACCCGGGTACCCCCGGTGACGCCCGACCGGTCGCCGCCGCTTTCGCGGATCACGGGCGCTGATTCGCCGGTGATCGCGGATTCGTCCACCGACGCGATGCCCTCTATGATCTCACCGTCCGCGGGGATGAAGTCGCCAGCCTCGACCAGAACCACGTCGCCGGTGCGCAGGGCGCTGCTTCTCACCGCCTCGTAGTCCCGCGCGCCGGGCGACGCGAGGCGCTTGGCCTCGGTCTCCTGATGCGTTGCCCTGAGACTGTCGGCGCGGGCCTGCCCCCGTCCTTCCGCCACCGCCTCGGCGAAATTCGCGAACAGTACGGTAAACCAGAGCCAGACCGCGATCTGTCCGATGACGCCGGTGCCAGCGGCACTGGCGGCGAGATCGCGCACGAAGGCGAGCGTGGCGAGCGCGGCCACGACCTCGACCACGAACATCACGGGGTTGTGGATCAACGTACGCGGATCGAGCTTGCGAAACGCGACCTTGAGGCCCTGAACCGCCAGCCTGCCGTCGAGCAGGACGACATTACGGGATTTGAGCATCATCTAAATCTCCACGCAGGCTGGTTAGAACCGCTCCGGATGGAGCAGCGCGTAGACGAGATAGGCGAGAAGCAGCAGGGCGACGACGCCCCCGACCAGGAATTCAAGCGGCATGGTTTTCCTCCCGTCGCCGTGCGAACGCGACAAATCTAGGTCCGCACAGAGTTCAAGGCGCCATGGCAATTCGGAGGGGCGACCGACAAATCCGCGTCAAACTTTTATGGCGCCTTTACGCCCTCCGAGGCTCCCTCGCCGGAGCCGGCGAGCCCCATCCACTACCCTGTTAGCGTATCGCTCCCGCTGGACCGGAACCCGGGAATCGGCCACCATCCGTTCCGGCACCGCGACGCGGGCCCAATAAGCACGTCCGTAACGGACTTTCCCGACGGGAACACAGGGGGCTGACATGGCACAGCAGGGACGCGGATTGGGCGCACGGGTCGCGCTGATCGGATTCATCCTCGGGATCGCGGCGGCGGGCGCCGCCATCCTGATCGGGGTTGCCAACCGGTTCGAGATCATCACCTACCGCGACGGCTTCCACATGCTGCCGTGGATCGTCTACGGCGGCATCGCCGCGGCGGCGGTTTCGCTGCTCGGCGCGGCGACCACCTGGAAATCGGCGCGCGGCTTCATGGTGCTGGCGCTCGTCGGCCTCGTGCTGGGCGGGCTCACCGCCTGGATCCCCTATCACACGCGCCAGGCACTGCGCGCCGCGCCGAAACTGAACGACGTCACCACCGACACCGAGCACCCGCCCGCCTTCGTCGCCGCGCTCGCGCAGCGCAAGGAGTCGCACGCTACCAACTCGCCCGACTACAACGCGAAGAACGCGGCGGTCCAGCGCAAGTACTATCCCGACATCAAGCCGGTGATGATGCACGTGCCGCCCGAGGAGGCGTTCGCGCGGGCGCGCGCGGCGATCAAGGCGCTGCGCTGGAAGCTGATCGCCGCCGACAAGGCGGCCGGCCGGATCGAGGCCTACGACACCACCTTCTGGTTCGGATTCAAGGACGACGTGGTGATCCGGGTGGCGCCGGCGCCGGGCGGCAGCCGCGTCGATATCCGCTCGGAATCACGGGTCGGCGGGCGCGAGGCCGGCACCAACGCACAGCGTGTGCGGCGCCTGTCCAAGCTGCTGCAGGGACGGTCGTAGGAAACCCCATATTCGTCATTCCGGCCCCCCCCGGGCCCGGCCAGAGGCCGGTCCGAGGACAGGCTCCACGAAGCGGAGAGCCGGAATCCAGCAGTGACCATCAGTATGGATTCCCGCGTGCGCCTAATGGCGCACATTCAGCGAGAATCGGGCGTTCGTCCGCGGCGCGGGAATGACGATCTCAAGATTGAATACGCTACCTAGCCCACGGCGGGTCGGCGGGCTCCAACTCCAGCACCGGACGCCGGCCGTCGCGGCGCTGGTGGATCAGGCGGTGCAGGTCGAGGTCGATCTCGCTCACCCCCGCCTGCCCCAGCATGGCGTGGACCTGGCCGCGGTGATGGCTCTGGTGGTTGAAGAGGTGCATCACCAGCAGGTCGGCATTGTCCTGGCGGTACTGGCCCAGGTGGTCCTTGTACTGGAAGCGCGAGGCCAGAAACGAGATGTGCAGGCTCTCGGTGAACTCCTCGATGCGCGCGTCCTCGGCCACCCGTGCTTCGCGCAGGGCCTCGAACTCGGGATAGAGGATGGTGTCGAACGGCACCGCCTCGCGCTCGGTGCGCGTGAAGCGGTCGAGCCAGACGCGGTCCACCACCAGGATATGGTTGAGCGTGCCGACGATCGAGCCGTGGAAGGTGAGCCGCGGCGCGGCCAGCTCCGCGTGGGACAGGGTCGCGCAGGCGTCGTACAGCATCTCGTTGGCGAGACGGTTGTAGAGGCTCAGGGTCTCCATAGCGGAGAGCAGTGAAGCGGACATATGCGCCTCCTTTCGGACGGCGCCGGCGCCGCTGTTGCGTACGCCGGGGCCGGGTGAAGGAACCGGCGGGGGCCGTCTGCCGCGCAGACCGGGGCGGCGACTGGCCCTCCCGGCATACATAGTTCATCACGGCGCGGTTAACGGACCGTTTCGAATTTTGGTGAAAATTTCCTAAAAATGGGTCGGGAACCCTTGGATTTCAGCCATTTTCAACGGCTTGGGTCGTCATGAAACCAGATCGCAAGCGGCGACCCGCCCCGCTTCAGCGAGCTAAAACTTCTGCTGCCGGGCTTCGGGCGTCCAGCGCCGACATTGGTACCGATTGGTTGTCGTCGCCGCTCCCCTGGTCGACTGGAAGTGTATCTCGACCGTCAGCGTTCCCGAATAACGGCCCAGCGTCAGATAGCTGGGGCCGGCAGCCATTTGTTCCGTCCACATGATTTCCTTGTCGGTGACCTGCGCGGGAAAAGTGCGGTCGGCCATAGGCGTTCCATTGAAGGTATAGGGTGCGCCATCGTCATTGACCGAATAGTTTCTGACGGTTCTTGCGGCGTAGTCGAGATCGAGAAGATTATGCAGTCCGGGAATGGACCCACCGCTGTTGCATTCCAGCGTCACCGAAACGCCGGCACGCGCAGTCGTTACGATAAGTGTCGTCGCGATCACCGCCAAAAAGAAACCGGAACGTTTCATCCCATGTCCTCCCCCATCGCCTGAACAGGATCGCCGAACCCGGAAATCGGTTCAGCGACAGTATCCGACCTTTGCGTTGGGCGGATAGTGACAGGTGCAGCCCGAACAAGGATTCTTGGCGTCGCACAACGCATCCTGCAGACATCCCGGGACCTGCGCCTGCACGACCGCTGGTCGGACCACCGACAGGGCGATGCCAAGGACGGCACCGCAGGCCATGGTGCGAAGGGCCTCCCGCCGACCCATCTGCGGGTCGTCCCGATGCCTGGCCAGGACCGCGCTGGCGGCCCGCGCCGAGAACAGGGTCATGTGCGAGAGCCACAGCAGCGCGCAACCTCCTGCCCCTGCCATGGCAACCAGCCATGACGGCGAGCCCGGCCAGAACCATCTGAGGCCAAGAGCGAGGACGGACAGAACGATCATTGCCGTGAACGACTGACGAAAACAGCGCGGACAACGGCCAAGTGCGGCCTTGAACGACTTGAGTTCAACCATGGGACCCTCGTCAGGTTTCAGTATCCTCGAATACCATCGAGCCGACGGATTACCAGCACCGCCAGTCGGAAGGGGTTTGACCC
Organism: uncultured Alphaproteobacteria bacterium; assembly: GCA_963732875.1. Classification (GTDB taxonomy): domain Bacteria; phylum Pseudomonadota; class Alphaproteobacteria; order SMXQ01; family SMXQ01; genus WHSO01. Next base: position 535,506 of record CAVTBD010000002.1, read on the forward strand.
TGCGAGTTGCAACCCGCGACGCAGTTCTGATAGAGGGTGCTGCATTTCCCGCCGCTGGTTCCGCAGTCTTTCAATTTCCTGGCACAGCAGGTCAGGCACTGCGACATGCGATCCTGGGCGAACGCGGTTCGCATCGGCACGGCGGTCGCAACCGCTACCAGCACGAAGCTTTTGGCAAACCCCAGAATGAATTGCCGCCGAGCCTTTGACGGACCCGGGTCCTTCATCGCTCTCGCGGTAAACGCCGTCAGATGGGAGAGCCAAAGTCCCGTCGCACCTGCCGCAATCAGCGTAGTGGCGGCAAGGACGAGCGACATCCCGGTCGTCGCCAACGAAGCGACCAGCACGAGGCCCCACGCGGCAAGCATGAAGACGAACGACTGCCGCATGCATCGGGGACAACACCCGAGACTGGCGCCCAACGCGCCGGCAGCTTTCTTGATGAGCGTTTCCATGGGCAGCACCTTTTCACTGGCTGGTCAGGTTGGTTCGTTCCGGATTTTCACCCGGCGGTATCCACGACCCCGGGGCCGTATGCGCAGAGGCAACGCCACAAGGTCACATATCAGGTTATGCGTTTTGAAAGAGCCGAAGGCGACAAGACTGCCGACGCTAGCACGCATCATTCATCATCGGAAACGCGATAAAGCGAACACGCCCGAGCAGGGATTGGGCAACCACCCGCCACCGTCTCGGCCCCACCAGGTCGGCGCCCAACCCCCGCTTGCCCGGTACCGGGAAGTTGCATACTCTCGCCCGAAGATCATCCGGACATTCGGTGGAACACACCATGCAGAGCCGTAGACGTTGGGGCAGATTGTTTTCGGCGTTGGTGCTCGCGGGTACGTTCCTGCCGGCTTCCGCCGCCATCCAGGATTCCCCGCTTTTGCCCAGGCGCAGCAGTCCTTTCCCGACGACCATGTCATCGTCGCCGGCGTGCGCGCCGGAAGAGTCGGCCTCGGCATCTCGAGCGCCGAGCTCTATCAGATCCTCGGGGACCCGAAGCAATCGCGCCGAAGTTCGAACGGAACCGCCGTATATGATTACGACGCTTGGGAGATCGTCACCGACGACAACAAGGTCATCGACATAACCGTTATGCTGCCTGCTTTCCGGACGGCTTCCGGGCTCAATGTCGGTTCGTCCGACCTCAAGATACAGGCGTCGATGGGTCAACCGGCCTGCCTGTTGGCCTGGTCCCCGGATGTGAGCAATTACATGCTGATCTATCCGGGGATATTTTTCGACATCCGGGGCGGTGTGGTTCGTGCCATCCGCCTGAGCACCCTCAATCCGCGGCTGATGCGCAGCGGCAAGGCGCACTGCTAGTCCCTGAAGGCCGACTTGCCGCCTGCCGGAACCGCTCCGGCGGCAATATCAGGTTCGAAACCATCCACGCCGGAGATTCCCATGGAACGTCGTCTTTTGCCGAACGGTGCACTAGGCATCTTCTTTGCGTTGCTCCTGTGCACGGGAGCACAGGCCGGCACGGTTCAAGGAACGAACGATCACCTGATCGTGCCCGGCCAACGCATAGGCCCCGTCAGTCTTGGAATGTCGGACCGGGATTTGTTCAAGCTCGGGGTCCCGAACATCACCAAGCCGTTGGGAAAATTGATCGCCTATTTCTACGACGACATGAGAGTTTTCGTCGACGGAAGCAGTCACAAGGTCATTTACGTCTCGATGTATCGCAACGAGTTGTATCACACCGCCGAGGGCATAGGGCTCGGCGCGTCGTTACGGGACGTCGAATCGAAGCTGGGCCCGCCGGAATCCGTGAAAGGCAACCCGTTTTTCGGAAATGCGCCAATCGGCGTCAAATACCATTCCGGGAACCTGTATTTTTCCTTCTCCGGCGTGAACGCGAGCATGGCCGATCGCCCCAGCGACAGCGTCCAGAAAATCGAGATCCAAATTCCGGGCGCGAGCATGTTCTGACTCCGGTCGGCGCGTTGTTGCCGTGCCGGGCGGTCCCATCGAAATAAAAAGGGCGGGCACCCACGGGTCCCCGCCCCTTTTCTGTCCTATGCGCGGCTAGATGTCGGCGTAGACGTGGCTTTCCGCCGCCGCGCCGGGATGCGTCACCGCGCCCTTGCTGGCGGGGCCGACGAGCTGGGCGTATTTCCACAGCGCGCCCGAGCGGTAGTTGTTCTGGCGCGGCTTCCACGCCTTGCGCCGGGACTCGAGCTCGGCGGCCGACAGCTTCACGTCGAGGCGCCCATTGGTGGCGTCGATCTCGATCACGTCGCCGTCCTTGAGCAGCGCGATGGGACCGCCCACCGCCGCCTCGGGCCCGACGTGGCCGATGCAGAAGCCGCGCGTGCCGCCCGAGAAGCGTCCGTCGGTGATCAGCGCGACCTTGTCGCCCATGCCGCGGCCGTAGAGCGCCGCGGTGGTGGACAGCATCTCGCGCATGCCGGGGCCGCCCTTGGGCCCTTCGTAGCGGATCACGATCACGTCGCCGTCGTTGATGGCGCCGGTCACGACCGCGTTGAAGGCATCATCCTCGCAGTCGAAGCAGCGCGCGGTGCCGGTGAAAGTGAGCGATCCCTTCATGCCCGCCACCTTGACGATGGCGCCGTCGGGCGCGAGCGAGCCCTTGAGGCCGACCACGCCGCCGGTCGGCGTGATCGGGCTGGTGGCCGGGCGCACCACGTCCTGGTCCTTGGGGAACACCACGTCCTTGTGGTTCTCGGCCAGCGTCTTGCCGGTCACGGTCAGGCACGAGCCGTCGAGGATGCCGGCGTCGAGCAGCGTCTTGATGACGACCGGCACGCCGCCCACCTCGAACAGGTCCTTGGCGACGTATTTTCCGCCCGGCTTCAGGTCGGCGATGTAGGGCGTGCTCTTGAAGATGCGGCACACGTCGTCGAGGTCGAATTCGATGCCCGCCTCGTGGGCGATGGCCGGCAGGTGCAGCCCCGCATTGGTCGAGCCGCCGGTCGCCGCGACCACCTTGGCCGCGTTCTCGAGCGCGGCGCGGGTCACGATGTCGCGCGGGCGCAGGCCGATCTCCAGGAGATTCATCACCGCGCGGCCCGAAGCCTCGGCATAGGCGTCGCGGCTCTCGTAGGGCGCGGGCGCACCGGCCGAGCCCGGCAGCGCGAGGCCGATGGCTTCCGACACGCAGGCCATGGTGTTGGCGGTGAACTGGCCGCCGCACGATCCCGCCGACGGACAGGCGACGCATTCGAGCTCGTGCAGGTCCTCGTCGGACATGTTGCCGGCGGCGTGCTGGCCGACGCCCTCGAACACGTCCACCACGGTCACGTCCCGGCCCTTGAACCGGCCCGGCAGGATGGTGCCGCCGTACATGAACACGCTCGGCACGTTGAGGCGCAGCATCACCATCATCATGCCCGGCAGCGACTTGTCGCAGCCGGCGAGGCCGACCATGGCGTCGTAGCAGTGGCCGCGCATGGTGAGCTCGACCGAATCGGCGATCACGTCGCGCGACACCAGCGACGACTTCATGCCCTCGTGGCCCATGGCGATGCCGTCGGTCACGGTAATGGTGGTGAACTCGCGCGGCGTGCCGCCGGTCTCGTTGACGCCCTTCTTGACCGCCTGGGCCTGGCGCGACAGCGAGATGTTGCAGGGCGCGGCCTCGTTCCAGCAGGTCGCGACGCCGATGAAGGGCTGGTGGATCTGCGCCTCGGTCAGCCCCATGGCGTAGTAGTAGGAACGGTGCGGCGCGTGCTCCGGCCCCTCGGTGGTGTGGCGGGAAGGCAGCTTCGCCTTGTCGAAATGGCGCTTCTTGCCGGCGTCGTCGGGCATCGGTTCGTCCTCTGGGTATATGCGATTTTGGCGGGAGCATAGCCCCGGCGGGGAGCCAAGGCAAAGGGCTGGTTTCCGAGCTGTTGCAGGTGGACCGATGAGGGACGTTTCGCCACACTACCCTCTCCGCCAGCGGGGCGGAGAGGGAATAAAAGAAAGGGGCCGCGGCGGCGCGCGGCCCCTTCCCCATCCGGGTCGCGGGAGGTTACGCCTTCAGCGCCGCGAGCACGCGCTCCTCGGTGAACGGCATGTGGGTGAGCCGCTTGCCGGTGAGCCGGTAGAACGCGTGGGCGATGGCGGCGGGCATCGGCGGGTTGCCGAGCTCGCCGAGGCCGGTGGGCTTGCCCTTCGTGGGCTCGACGAAGTCGACATGCAGCTCCTCGGGCGCGTCCTTCATGCGCATCACGAAGTAGTCGTTGAAGTTCGACTGCTCGACGATGCCGCCCTTCACGGTGACGCGCTCGAACAGCACGCTCGAGAGCCCGTACATGATGCCGCTCTCGATGTTGGCGCGCGCCGCTTCCGGCTGCACCACGGTGCCGCCGTCGGCCGCGAGCCATACCTTGTGGACGCGGATCTTGCCGGTCGAACGATCCAGCGAGATTTCCACCACCGCGGCGCCGAGGGAGCCCGAGCGCTCGGTGATCGAGATGCCGACCGCGCGGCCCTCTGGCCGCTTGGCGTGCCAGTCGGACATCTCGGCGACCTTCTCGAACACGGCGCGGCCCTTCTTGTCGATCGCCATGTTCCTGATGCGGAACTCGATCGGGTCCATGCCCGCCGCCTCCGCCATGCGGTTGACCGCATCCTCGATGGCGAACACGTTGAAGACATGGGCGACCGCGCGCCAGTGCTTGAGGCGGATGCCGTGGGACGTGCCCTTGAGCGCCTGGTACTGGTTGGGCACGCCGTAGTACTTGATCTTCATGCCGCCGGTGATCAGGCTCTTGCCGTCGCCGACGATCTCGTGCTTCCAGCCCGCGACCTTGCCCGACGAATCGAGCGCGGCCTCGATCACCTGCAGGTTCTGCGGGCGGAACATGCCGTAGCCGACGTCCTCCTCGCGGGTCCACAGCATCTTGACCGGCCTGTTCGCGGCGCGCGCCACCAGCGCGGCCTCGACCGCGTAGTCGCCGAGCGAGCGCCGCCCGAAGGCGCCGCCCATGTAGCGCTGGTGCATGGTGACCTGATCGAGCTTGAAGCCGAGCGCGTCGGCCACCATCTCGCGCGTCCGGTCAGGCGACTGGGAGCCGTCCCACACCTCGACGTGGTCGCCCGCCGCGTTGAAGCGCGCGGTAGCGTTCAAGGGCTCCATCTGGGCGTGGTAGCCGTAGTCGGCGCGGTACTCGGCCTTGAACGTTTTGGCCGCGCCGGCAAAGGCCGACTTTACGTCGCCCTTGGCGGCGATCTTCTTCGACTTCACCTTGGGATCGGCCACCACCTTGGGATAGGCGTTCTCGAGCGTCGGCACCGAATCGTAGCCCGCCGCCTTGGGCGTGGTCCACTTGACCTCGAGCGCCGTGCGCGCACGCATCACGTCGACGAAGTTGTCGGCGATCACGGCGACACCGGTGGGCAGCTTGGCGGTTGCAATCACGCCCTTCATGCCCTTGATCTTGTCCGCGTTCCAGCTCTCGGGCTTGCCGTTCTGGACCGGCGAATGCACCACCGAGGCGTAGACCATGCCCGGCAGTTGCACGTCGATGGCGAACCCGGCGGTGCCGTCGACCTTGGCCGGGATGTCGCGGCGCGGCTGCGACTTGCCGATCAGCCGGTAGCTCTTCGGGTCCTTGAGATCGGCCTTGGTGATCCGCGGCATCTTGGCCGGCGGCGCGGCGAAGGCCGCGATCTCGCCGTAGGTGAAGCGCTTGCCGGAGGCCGCGTGAACCACGGCGCTGGGCTCGGTCGTGAGCTCGGACGCCGGCACCTTCCACTTCGCGGCGGCGGCCTCGATCAGCACCTTGCGCACCTGGGCGCCGGCGACGCGCATGTCGTTGAAGTACATCTGCACGGCGCGCGAGCCCACGATCGCCATCGAGCGGTTGCCGCGCACGTGGTAGCCGTACACGTCGACGTCGGCGGGCGCCCATTCGAGCTTCACCTTGCCCCAGTCGGCGTCCATTTCCTCGGCCAGCGCGATCGGCACGCCGGTCATGGAGCCCTGCCCCATCTCGGCGCCGGGCGTGAGGATGGTGATGGTGTCGTCGGGCGCGATGGAGACCCAGGCGGAAATCTTCTTCGCGGTGCTCATGTCGGCGGCGAAGGCGGGCGCGATCAGGCGCGCGCGCGATCCCGTCACGGCGACGGCGAAGGTGAGGCCGCCCGCTCCGGCGAGGAAGCTGCGGCGGGAAAGATCGGGTCCGATCCTGCGAATGGCGGTCATGGCTTAGCCCTCCCTCGATGCGCGCTGGATCGCGGAGATGATCCTGGTGTAGGTGCCGCAGCGGCAGATGTTGCCGTTCATGTGGGCGACGATCTGGTCGCGGCTCGGTTTCGGGTTGGCGGCCAGCAGCTCGGCCGCCTTCATGATCTGTCCCGACTGGCAGTAGCCGCATTGCGGCACCTGCTCGGCGACCCAGGCCGCCTGCAGCGGATGCGCCGCCTTGGGCGCGAGCCCTTCGATGGTGACAACGCTGGCGCCCTCGACCATGCTGGCCTCGGTCTGGCACGACTTCACCGCCTTGCCGTTGAGGTGCACGGTGCAGGCGCCGCACAGGCCGGCGCCGCAGCCGTACTTGGTGCCGGTCAGCTTGACCTGTTCGCGGATGATCCAGAGAAGCGGCGTGTTCTCGTCGGCCTCGACCGAGACCGGCTTGCCGTTGAGGGTGAATGCGACCATTGGGTGCCCCCGTATCGGTTGTCTGCGGACGGGCGCGTCCGCGCGCTGCCAGGGCGGACCGGAGGGCCGTTGCGGGGGCGCGGCAGATGCCGCAATACGGGAACCCGTCGGTTCCCGTGGACAGTTACTGCCTCCCGGAACGTGCCGGACCCGGTTTCCCCGAGGTATTGGTATTATGGTACGACGCTACTCCCGGCCTCCGCCGCCTGTCACGCGGATTCGCCGGTTCACACAGCCTGTTCACGGAGATGTGCACCTCGGCATAAAGTGCCATGCGGACGCTTCCTGACCGGTCCGGTGAACGCGGCCGAAAACAAATATCCCTACCGCTGGTTTTGGAGCGCCTGTTAAACTCACGTCGCCCCCGTGAGGGGCGCGTCTGCATCGGGGGGAAATGCGTGACGGTTCGCCGCCTGCGTGGAGTTTCGGGCTTTCTGACGGCACTGATACTGGCCTGCGGCGTGCCGTCTGCCCGTGGCGCGGACGCCCCCACTTCCCCGCCCAAGTGGGGCGCGCATATCGACCTCGAAGCCAAGCCCGGCACCAAGCGGTCCCTTGGCGAAGGCGATCTGTTCCTGCCCCTGACGCAGACATCGGACACGCTGCTGTTCGGCGACCTGCGCCTGCGCTTCGACGACCAGGACAGCCGCGAAGGCAACTTCGGCATCGGCGTCCGCCACATGCTGCCGTCCGGCTGGAACCTCGGCGGCTACGGCTACTTCGACCACCGCCTCAGCCCCTACGACCACTACTTCAACCAAGTCACCCTCGGCGCCGAGGCGCTCGGCACCGACTACGACTTCCGCGCCAACGCCTACCTGCCGGTGGGCACCACCACGCGCGACACCGACAGTCTGTCGACGGCCACCATCTCCGGCACCTCGGTGGTGGTGCGCGGCGGCGAGGAGCGCGCGCTGCGCGGCTTCGACATGGAGGCCGGCTGGCGCCTGCCCCTGTTCGCGCTCGATTCGGGACGCAGCCTGCGTGCCTATGCCGGCGGCTACCGCTTCACCGCCGATGGCGTGGATACCGTCCAGGGCCCGCGCGCGCGCGTCGAGTTCACCATGGACCGGGTGCCGTCCCTGTGGCCGGGCTCGCGCTTCACCCTTGGCGCCGAGCTCCAGCACGACGACCCGCGCGGCACCCAGGCGTTCCTGATGGCGCGCCTGCGAATCCCGCTCCAGGTGTTCGGGACCGGCGACGAGGACCGCCTCACCGCCCAGGAGCGGCGCATGACCGACACCGTCGTGCGCGACGTCGACATCGTGACGCAGGCGGGCGCCTTCGGCGCGGCCGAGACCGCCACCGAGACCGCCGACGGGACGGCGTTCACCGTACTGAATAGCGGCTCGACCACGAACCTGTCCGCCGCCGTGTCCGCGCTCGCAAACAATTCCACTGCCCTTCTTTCAGGCACTTTCAGCACTGCCTCGACCGTCGATCTCAGCGGCAACAAGAGCCTGCTGGCTGGCTCGGTAACCGTGCGCAGCCCGTCGGGCCGTACCGCTGTGTTGAGCAGTCCCGCCACAATCTCGTCCACGGTCGCGGGCGGCAATACGATCCAGGCTCCCGGCAACAACGACATCTCCGGTCTAACCATCAACGTGACGGAGACCGGCAACTTCGGCCGCGCCATCGCGCTGAACTCCACCGGCGGCAACTACAACATCCTCAACAACACGATTACCATGACCCAGTCGGGCGCGAACGGTCTCGTCGGCGTCTCGACGGATCGGAACACGAATGTCGTGATCAGAGGTAATAGCTTCACGCTGACGGGCGGCACGACCAATACGGCCTTGGGCCTCGCCACCGTCGGTACGACAACCGTGACCGTCTCCGGAAATACGCTGAACGTCTCCGGCGCCACGACCAATATCGCCGCGAATGTCGGCAGCACGACGATCAATGCCGGGTCGACCGGCAACGTGCTCATCGCCGGCAGTTGCACGGGCACGCCAACCAGCGGCTCCATCGGCTTCACCAACGGCACGACCTGTCCGTAGAAGCTGTCCCGGGCTACGCCTGGCGCGTGAAGTCGTCGGCCTTGAGGTCGGCGCGCGGATAGGTCAGCGGGCTCTGGGAGAGGCCGAGCGCGACGCAGGTCTCGGCGAAGCGGATCGACACCGACTTGGTGTTGAACACCGGTACGCCGGAACGCTCCTGCAAGACGGCCGGGTCGACGATATAGGGGATCAGCGCGCCGCCGAGGGGAATGATCGCCTGGGCCCCGGTCTCGCGCACCAGCCCGCCGATCAGCTCGACCGCCTTGTCGGCGAGCTCGCCCTTGCGGCCGGCGAGGTCGCTGCCGTAGATGCCGAGCGGGCGGATGCCGGTGACGTGGCCGTCCATGCCGATGGCGCGCAAGAGCCGCCAGGTGTAGGGCACGTGGGACGGCAGCGGCACGGTGATGCCGATGCGGTCGGCGAGCACCGCGGCGGCATGGATCGTGGTGCGGAGCGGGCCGATCACGGGGATTTTCACCACCAGCCGGCCGCCGTCCACGCCGGGATCGAAGGTGTTGCTCTGGATCACCGCGTCGTAGCCGTTGTCTTGGGCCCACAGGATCTTCCGGATCAGGGCGGGCACGTCCATCATGTGGTCGAGCCCGTTGAGCATCTTCTGGTTGCCCGTGGCCTCCTCGATATAGGCGCCGGGGAAATTCTCGGGAAAGCCGATCTCCACCTTCGTGCCGGGCGAGGCGTAGCTGTTGAGCAGCGTCTCGATGCCCGCGACGTCGTAGGTCGCGGCGTTGCGCGGCGCCTTGTTGAGGAACAGGATTCTCATGGATGGGCCCCCTTGCTGGCCGGGGCGTCGTCTTTTCACCCCCCTCGTCTGTCCGGAGTTCTTGTCCTCCGGTCTGTTGCCGGGTCATTATAGCCAAATCGCTCCGGGAGTAGAAAAAACCGTGTCCCGGCATCAATAAGGGAGGAAGCGATGACCCAGCGCCTGATCGGCCCCGTCGTCTCTGTTCTGTTGCTCGCCGCGTTCGTATCGTCCGCCCGCCCCGCCCACGCGCTCACCACCGACGAGATCGCCCGTTACACCGGCGCCGACCGCCAGCAGATGCTGGAAAAGGGGGCGAAGGCCGAGGGCAAGCTGATGTTCTACACCTCGATGATCGTCAACCAGGCGGTGCGCCCGCTCAAGAAGGCGTTCGAGAAGAAGTATCCGTTCGTCGAGGTCCAGTACATCCGCGCCGGAAGCTCCAAGCTGGTGCAGCGGCTGCTGGCCGAGTACCGCGGCCACGCCAACTACGCCGACGTGGTCGCGGCGGGTGCCGCGCCGGTGCTCAAGCGGGTGCACCTCGCCCAGGCCTTCACCTCGCCCGTGCTCGCGCCCTACCCCAGCGAGCTGCTCGACCCCGAGCACATGTGGGCGACGGTGCGCGTGTCCTACAACGGCTTCGCCTACAACACCCATCAGGTGAAAGCGTCCGAGGCGCCGAAGACCTGGCAGGACCTGCTCGACCCCAAATGGAAGGGCAAGATGGTGTGGCCGGACAGTTCCGAGACCGGCGGCCCGCTGGTGGTGGAGATCCTGACCAAGGTATGGGGCAAGGAGAAGGCCACCGCCTATCTTGAGAAGCTCGCGCGCCAGAACGTCCACGCCGATTTCGGGATCGGCCCGGCACGTGCTCGACCTGGTGATCGCCGGCGAATACCCGGTGATGATCTCGGCCGCCCTGCACCACGTCGTCATCAGCGCGGCCAAGGGCGCGCCGGTCGCCCCGGTCTCGCCCACCCCGCTGCTCGGGCGCAGCAGCGAGGTGGTGATGATGACCACCGCGCCGCATCCCCACGCGGCGATGCTGTTCATCGACTTCCTGCTGTCGAAGGACGGCCAGACGGCGCTGCGCAAGGCGCACTACCTGCCGGCCCATCCCGACGTCGAGCCGCTGCCGCAGATGGCGCCGATCCTGCCCAAGCACACCGGCGCCAAGGCCTACGTCATGAGCCCGGACGAGCACGACAAGGCGCGCAAGGAATCGGTGCTGACCTTCAACCGGCTGTTCAGGAATTAGCGCGGAGCGGCGCGCCCAAAAACACTTTCGTCACCCCCGCGCCCGCGGGCGAAGGCCCGCTCTCTTTGATTTGCGCGCCTGCTGGGCGCGCCCCGGGGGTCCATCTGATGGTGCTTGGATTCCCGCTTTCGCGGGAATGACGATCAGAGATGCCCCGAACAAGTCGGGCCATGACGTGACTTAAATAGTTTCGTCATGCCCCGGTTCGTCCACTCGGGCCGTCATGGCCGCGCTCTTTTGACCACAATCCGTCATGGTCGGGCTTGGCCCGACCATCCACGTGTTTTTGTTGCCTTGGTCATGAAAAACTCGTGGATGGCCCGCATGTCATGCGAATGAGTGCTTCGCACGACGCGGGGGCATGACGATGGTATTTAGGTTACGTCATCGCCCGGCTTGTCCGGGCGATCCATAGATGCCCCGGACGAGCCGGGGCATGACGATGGTTCAAGTGAAAGGCAAACCGCTCTAGCGCGCACCATCGCGCGGGGCGGCCGGCCACGGGCGGCCGGTCAACATGCGCCACGCGTTGCGGTAGGCTATATCGTGGCGCGCCGCTTCGGGCAGGTCGCGCAGGATCAGGCGCACGTTGGCGGCGCGCTCCGCGAGGAACACATCGAGCCGCTTGCGGCCGCCGCCGAAATCGAAACCAGCGATGAAACGGTCGCTGAAATCGGTGAGCAGCGCCTTGTACTCGGGCTTGAGGGTGTCGTCCTGCCCGCTGTAACCGCCGTCGCGCCAGATCACCGTGTCCTCGACCTCGCCGTTGCACTTGTAAATCCGCCCCGGCGCGCCGGTGGAGATGTCGAAGTAGAGGTTCGGGTGGCGCGTCATTAGGTCGCGCAGGCGCGCGGCCGAATACTGCTTCGAGTGCTCGGGCCTGCGCACCTGCCCGAGATGGGCGACCATCACGCGCGCCTTCGGGTACGCGCCCAGCATCCGGTCGAGGTCGGCGTACTGCGCGTCCTCCGGCTCGAGATGGATCGGCAACACCAGCCCGGTCTCCCCGGCAAGACGGAACAGGCGCTTGCCGTTGGCGCTGTCGAGCGGCACCGCCGCGTCGCGGTCGGTGCGCCCGTCGCGGCATTCCTGCTGCGACATGTAGTGGCGGAACTCGACCTCGCCGAAGATGCGGTAGGCGCCCGTGCGCGCCGCCTGCTCGAGCTGGTGGATGTAGCTGCGTTCGCCGGTCTTCTGGCCGCGCCAGTTGGGCGAGGTGCCGCCATTGGTGGCGAGCGCGAAGCGGTCGGGCCGGGCGTTGACCAGGCGGTGAACCTGGTAGCCCCAGCGGTAGCCCTTGGAGCCGTCCTTGGGCGCCTGTCCCCCGTCGAAGGCGATCACGGCGATGCCGAGCTTGTCCATCGCCTCGGCACCGTCCGCGAGCTGCCCCTCGCCGATACCCGCGTGCAGCGTGGATTCAAGATCGACGAGCGGCAGCACACCCCTGGCGAGGAAGGCCTCGATGCGCGTCTTCCAGAGCCCGTCCTGATCGGTGCGCGAGATCGTGAGCGCGACCGGCTCGTCGGCGCGCACGGCCGTCGCGGCCGGAAGGCCGACCAGCAGAACCAGGATGACGAATATGAACCGGACCATGCCACTCTGCCCCCCGCGGCGGACGGAACGCTATCACGCGGGCACAAGGCGGGCGAGCGTCCCGCCGTTTTTTTGGGGCGCCCCGCAGAATTCCACTTGTTCTTGTTATGTTCCTCTGCTATGGTGCCCGGGTCGTATTCCTTCGTCGACCTGTCCGGATGCTGCAGCACGGAATGGTTGGCCAAGGGTCCGGCCCGGTGGCTCCCTGTCGGGGTTATCGGCATCGGAGAGTGCGCGGGCGCTTCCCAGCCGGAGGGCTGCGACGTTTCTGCCTCCTCAGGTGCACCTCGGTAAACCGCGTAGCGTCGCAGCAAGGCGGGAGGAAGGCTTAAAAGATGTGGGCGGACTAACCGCTGAAATCCGAACGGGACACCCCGCGGCAGCTCCCCGTACCACCCCTTACCTCCCAGGGATTCCAGGCGCCAAGGTGGTGTTTCAGCGCCGATGCCCGCGCATGTCCGATCAAGGACATGCCACGCACCCGCTCGTCTCCGCTTCCGACCTAACTCGTCATGCCCCGGCTTGTCCGGGGCATCCACGGACAGATGCCCCGGATGTCATGCGAACGCGTGCTCCGCACGACGGATGCCCGGATCAAGTCCGGGCATGACGAATTAGCGTTGAGTGCCGCCTCCGCAATGGATGCCCCGCATAAAGCGGGGCATGACGAGATCGGAATGGACGCGCGTCAGGCGCCGGCGAGGCGTGCGAGAGCTTCCGAGAGCTTCTGCTTCTGAGCGGTGGTGTCGGCGAGGCGCTCGCGGTTCTCCTCCACCACCTCCTCGGGCGCCTTGGCGACGAAGCCGGGATTGCCGAGCTTCTTCTCGATCTTGCCGATCTCCGACTCCGCCTTGGCGATCTCCTTGGCAAGCCGCGCCTTCTCGGCGTCCACGTCTATGATCCCGGCGAGCGGCAGGATCAGCGTCGCTTCGTCGAGCACGGTCGAGACCGCGCCCTTCGGCACGGCGCCGTCGAGCGCGTTCACGCTCTCGATGCGGGCAAGCCGCTCGATGGCGGTGGCGTGCGCCGCGAGCCGCGCCTCGGTGGTCGCGCCCGCGTCCTTGACCACGAGCGGGATCTTGGCCCCCGCCGGCACGTTCATCTCGGCGCGCACGGCACGGATGTCCGAGACGAGCCGCACCAGCCAGTCGATCTCGGCGCGCGCGGCGGCATCGCGTGCCTCTGCCGGGACCTCGGGCCACTTCGCCGAGATGAGACGATAGGCCCTGCCCTCGCCCGACTGCTCCCACAGCTCCTCGGTGATGAACGGCATGAAGGGGTGCAGCATGTGCAGGATCTGGTCGAGCGCCCAGGCGCAGGTGGCCCGGGTCTCGGCCCCGGCGGCGGCGTCCTCGCCCGTCAGCACCGGCTTGATGAACTCGAGGTACCAGTCGCAGAACGTACCCCAGGTGAAGTGGTAAAGCAGACCCGCCGCCTCGTTGAAGCGGTAGGCCTCGGTCTCGGCGGCGACGCGCTCGGCGGTCTCGCCCACGGCGGCGACGATCCAGCGGTTGAACACGTGGATCGCCGACGCCGGATCGAACCCGTCGACCGGCCTGCAGCCGTTCATCTCGGCGAAGCGCGCCGCGTTCCACAGCTTGGTGGCGAAGTTGCGGTAGCCCTCGACGCGGCTCTCGGCGAGCTTGATGTCGCGCCCCTGGGCCGCGAGCGCGCAGAGCGTGAAGCGCAGCGCGTCGGCGCCGTACCGGTCGATCAGCTCGAGCGGGTCGATGATGTTGCCCTTGGACTTCGACATCTTCTGGCCGCGCTCGTCACGCACCAGCGCATGGATGTAGACGTCGCGGAACGGCACCTCCCCCATGAAGTGCAGCCCCATCATCATCATGCGCGCGACCCAGAAGAAGATGATGTCGAAGCCCGTGACCAGCACGTCGGTCGGGTAGTAGCGCGCGAGGTGCGGCGTGTGCTCGGGCCAGCCCAGCGTCGAGAACGGCCACAGCGCGGACGAGAACCAGGTGTCGAGCACGTCCGGGTCCTGGCGCAGCGCGATCGGCTTCTTGTAGTGCGCCTCGGCGGCCGCGCGCGCGTCCTGCTCGGATTCGGCGACGAACACCTCGCCATCGGGGCCGTACCACGCCGGGATGCGGTGGCCCCACCACAACTGGCGCGACACGCACCACGGCTGGATGTTGCGCATCCACTCGAAGTAGGTGTTCTCCCAGTGCTTCGGCACGAACCGGGTCTTGCCGGTCTCGACCGCCTCGATGGCGGGCTTGGCCAGGGTCTTGGCGTCCACGTACCACTGGTCGGTGAGCCACGGCTCCAGCACCGTGCCCGAGCGGTCGCCGTGGGGCACGGCATGGAGATGGTCCTCGACCTTCTCCATCAGCCCGAGCCGCTCCATCTCCGCGACCACGCGCTCGCGCGCGTCGAACCGGTCGAGGCCGCGCCAGCCCTCGGGCACGTTGCCGTTCAGGCGGCCCTCGGAATCGAGGATGTTGATCATCTCGAGGCCGTGGCGGCGGCCCACCTCGAAGTCGTTGAAGTCGTGGGCGGGCGTGATCTTGACCGCGCCCGAGCCGGTCTCGGGGTCAGCGTAGTCGTCGGCGACGATAGGAATCCGGCGCCCGACGATCGGCAGCACGGCGTGCCTGCCGACCAGCGCCTTGTAGCGGTCGTCGTCGGGATGGACCGCCACGGCGGTATCGCCGAGCATCGTCTCGGGCCGGGTGGTGGCGATGGTTATATACGTGTTTTCAAGGCCTTCCACGGGATACCTGAAGTGCCAGAGGTGCCCCATGGTCTCGACCTGCTGGACCTCGAGATCGCTGACCGCGGTCTGCAGCTTGGTATCCCAGTTGACCAGCCGCTTGTCGCGATAGATCAGGCCTTCGCGGTAGAGCTGCACGAACACCTTGTGGACCGCGTCCGAGAGTCCGGCGTCGAGCGTGAAGCGCTCGCGTCCCCAGTCGGGCGAGGCGCCGAGGCGCCTGAGCTGGCGCGTGATGGTGCTGCCGCTCTCGGCCTTCCATTCCCACACCTTCTCGATGAAGGCGTCGCGGCCGATCAGGGTCTGGTTGTCGCCGGCGGCCTGGCCACGGTCGGCGAAGATGCCCTTCTCGCCAAGCCGGCGCTCGACCACCATCTGGGTGGCGATGCCGGCATGGTCGGTGCCCGGCTGCCACAGGGCGTCGAAGCCGCGCATGCGCTTGAAGCGGACCAGCGCATCCTGGAGCGTGAAGGTGAGCGCGTGGCCCATGTGCAGGCTGCCCGTGACGTTGGGCGGCGGCATCATGATGGTGTAGGGCGTGCGCGGCGACGCGGGATCGGCGGCGAACACCCCCGATTCCTCCCACGCGGCGTAGTGTCTCTCCTCGACCTCGGCGGGCCGATAGGTCTTGTCCAGCATCGCTGGTTCCGGTCTCTTCGGCTGGTTCCGCCCCGGAAACGGGACGGCGCGACGGACGCGGGCCTAGTCGTCCTCGGCCCGGCGCACCATCCGCTCGATTTCTCTCCTGACCAGGCGCTCCACCAGGGCGGCGAGGTTCTGGTCAAGCCATTCCTTGAGCATGGGCCTTATCATGTCCTTGACCAGGTCCTCAAGGGTATTCCCCGGGCCGAGCGCGATGTTGCCGAGGCTGCCGTGGTCGCGGTCGAGCGCATGGGCGAGCTGGCTGAGCGCCGCGGTCGAGGCGGCGGCGGTGGCGGGCGAGACCAGAGAGTCGGCATCGAGGCGCGGTGCGGACAGCGGTTCTGGCGGCGGCGGGGGCTCGGGCGCGGCGGCGGGCTCCGAGGCCGGCTCGGGCGCTGGTTCCGGTTCCGGCTCGGGCGCTGCCGCGTCCTCCATCACGAGGTCGTTGCCGTCGTCCTTGCCGTCGCCGGCGGCGGGCTTGTCCTCGGCCACCACCTCGGTCAGCTCGAGGATTTCCGCCTCCTCGGCCTCGGGCGGCGCGACGGGCTTTTCCGCAGGCTTGGCGGCGGCCGCGGGCTTGGCGTCCTTCGCCTGCCCCTCGCCCTCGTCGTTCTCGGAGATAATGCGCCGGATGGAGGCGAGAATCTCCTCCATCGTCGGTTCTTGCTGTTGGGACTTGTCGTCGCTCATCGCTCTGGCCGGGCGCCGGCGGGGGCGGGAATCCCCAGGGCGCACTCTATCCCCCACGGCATTATGGTTAACGTCCCGTGATCAATGTAACAAAAACATGAAGGGATCGTAAATATTTACCGGTCTCCCCCGCGCTCACGGCCTTGCTCACGGCCCATTCTTACGGTTTGTCGGGCAGCTTGGGCTTTTCGGCGCCGAACCACTTGTCGCGCACCTCGCGATAGTTCTTCTCGGTGTCGTAGAGTGTGACCGGCAGCTTGAGGTTCCTCGCGGTCAGGCCGCCGACGGCAGACAGCAGTTGAAACTGAGCGACCACCTCGTCGCGCTGGGCGCTGACGAGGTCGGCGCGGGACGTCAGCAAGGTCTGCTCGGCGTTGAGAACATCGAGGACGGTGCGCGAGCCCACCAGGTTCTCGCGCTGCACGCCGTCCAGCGCGATCTCGTTGGCGCGGACCTGGGACTGGAACGAGCGCACCGCGGCACGCGTCGTCTGCAAGGTATTCCAGGCGCTGGTCGCCTGCTCCACCGCCGTGCGAATCTGGTTGTCGTAGTCATCGAGGTTCTGGCCGAGGGTCTCCTTGGCGGCGCGCAGGCGCGAATAGACGTCGCCCGCCTGGTAGAGCGGCACGGTCAGGGTCGCCAGCAGCGACGCGGTATCGCGCTGGGAGCCCTCGGCGGTAGTGTCCTCCTCCTTGGTCAGGGTGCCTTCCAGATTGAGGGACGGCAGCAGCTCGCCACGCACCAGGTCGATCGAATTGCGCGCGGCGTCGACGCGGTAGCGGGCACGCACCACGTCGGGATTGGTCTCGCGCGCCTCGGACTGTGCCGCCGCCTCGCTGCTGGGCAGGTCGAGCGGCGGGATCTGCTTGGTGAGCGTACCCGGCATGTCGCCGATCACGGTGCGGTAGGTCGCGCGCGAACTGACCACCGCGCCCTCGGCCTGGATCCGCGCGGCGGTGGCGCCCGCGAGCGCGGCCTCGGCCTGGGCCACATCGGTGCGGGTGATCTCCCCGACGCGGAACCGGTCCTGCGCCGCCTGGAGCTGGCGCTGCAGGCGCTGCTCGTTGTTGCGATTGAGCTCCAGCAGCGCGAGGTCGCGCACCACGTTCATGTAGGCCTGCACCGCCGCCAGCAGCACGGTCTGCTCGGTGGACGTGACCTGGGCCTGGCCGGCCTTGACCGTGGCCTCGGCGCGCTTGGTATCGGCCTCCGTGCGGCCGCCGCGGTAGAGCGGCTGCTTGACGTCGAATTCCAGCGTGGAGGGCTTGCGATTCTGGTTGCCGGTGTTGGCGTCGATGCGCTCCTTACCGGCCTCTCCGGAGAAAGTCACCGTCGGACGCCAGTGGGCCAGCGCTTGGGGCACCTCTTCGTCGGTGGCGCGCTGGCCGGCGCGCTCGGACAGGATCTGCGGATTGGTCTCGTAGGCCTTGGCCAAGGCCTCCGTCAGGGTCTCGGCGGCGGCGCTGCCTGCGATCGCGGTCGACAGCAGCAGTGCGGCGGTAATGGCCGGAATCAGCCCGGTGCGTGTGAAGGACGGCATTTCGACTGTAACCTTTCGTCTCCTCCGTCCGGGGCGGCATGGCCCCGGCACTCACTTTCAGAACACGAACCCGGGCTCGCGCTCGAAGCCCGGCAGCAGCGGGATCGACGCGTCGAAAATCTTGACCGTCGAGGTGACACCGCCGTAGTTGCGCGCGAGCACGGCGCGCGGCGCGTCGCCCGGCTTCGCGACCACCGCGCACAGCCGGCCGTTGTCGCCGAGCTGGCCCAGGATCGCCTCGGGAATCTCCTGCACCGCGCCGGAGAACAGGATCACGTCGTAGGGCGCCTGCTCGGGATAGCCCGCGGCGAGCGGCCCTTCGACCGCCACCACGTTGTCGATCTCGAGCTCGGACAGGATGCGGCCGGCGTCGGCGGCGAGGCGCGGGTCGCTCTCGAGCGCCACCACGGTGGCGGCGATCTTGGCGCAGACCGCGGCGGTGTAGCCGGTGCCGCAGCCGATATCGAGCACCACGTCGTCGCGGCCGATCTCGGCGGCCTGCAGCAGGCGGGCCAGCACCATCGGCTCCATCAGCACGCGGCCGTCGCCGAGCGGAATGTCCTCGTCCACGTAGGACACGCCGCGCAGGCTGTCGCCCACGAACTTCTCGCGCGGCACGGCGCCCATGGCGGCGATCACGCGCGCGTCGGTGACCTTGTTGGGGCGCAGCTGGTTATCCACCATGTTGCGACGGCAGGTCTCGAAATCGATCATGCTATTCCCGTTCCGCTCACTCTCGGGCGCGGGTGCCCCCTCGCCCCTGCCTTGTCCGGGCCGCGTCGCGGCCGCAACGCGTGCCGCCCACGGCAGGTATATACTTGGCTCCATAGATGAACACAATGTATATGGCGGATTTAGGTCGTTGACCGCCCTGCGGGCGGGCCCTATATGTCGGGGCCGCCGCTGGGCGGCACCCGGCACGGCCGGATAGCATAGTGGTGATGCAAGGGACTGCAAATCCCTCTACGCCGGTTCGATTCCGGCTCCGGCCTCCATCCCCTTCCCGCGATCGCCGCGCCGCGCCATGGCGTCTCGGGCGCCCTTAACGGGCGCTTTACTATATTGTGGCAAAGGGGAGACGCTTTTGTTATAACGCGACCCCGCTGCGGCAGGGCCGCGGAACCGCATTATTCCCCGGTAGCTCAGCGGTAGAGCAACCGGCTGTTAACCGGTTGGTCGCTGGTTCGAATCCGGCCCGGGGAGCCAACGAGACGCGGGGCCAGGCCGTTTCCGACCTGGCCCCGCGTTGTTCGTCGGGACCGCGCCTGAGCTGACTTCTACTTCTTCTTTTTCTTCTTCGGCAGGGCCGGCGGCCACAGCTTCGCCGCCACCGCGACGACGTCCTTCGGTGCCGCATAGGCCTTGTTGATCGCCGCCTCCATCTGGGCGCCGGTCATGGGATCGGGCTCGATGTGCATGCGCCTGGCGTCGGCCAGGAACTTCGGGTCCTTCATGGTGTCGTCGAAGGCGGTGCGGAACGCCGTCACGAGATACTTCGGAACCTGCGGCGGGAACAGATGCGGCCGTCCGATGTCCTCGCGCACGCCGAGCACTTCCAGCGCCTCACGCTCCTTCTGGTCCTTGACGTAGTCCATGATCAGCGGAACGTCCGGCAGCTCCTTCACGCGCTTGGAGCCGGACTGGAGGATGAAGCGGATCTTCTTGTGCTGCAGCCACTCGGGGTTCGCCGCCGCGTAGGTATCGTAGGACAGGCCACAGATGCCCTCGACCTCGCCCCGCTCCGCCGCGAGGCGCATCCCGGTGGTCGAATAGCCCGCGATCACCTTGAATTTGGTACCGAGCAGCATGTTCAGCATCAGCGGCGTCTTGGCCGAGTTGCCCGACATGCCGGTCGTCGAGACGCGCACCTCGCGCGCCTTGACGTCGTCGATGGTCTTGATCGTGCTGGTGCCCCAGACCATGCAGGCGTTGTACTGGGTGGTGATCGAGCCGATCCACTCGAACTTGCGCGGGTCATACTGCGCCGCCGTGTTGCCGAGCAGCGGCTCGGTCAGGAGCGTGTTGTAGGTCGAGCCCATCACCGTGCCGTTCTTGGGCGCGACGTTGTAGAGCCAGTTGGTGCCGCGCAGGCCGCTCGCGCCCGGCATGTTCTCGACCACGAGATGCGGCTTGCCCGGCACCTGATCGCCGAGATGGCGCGCCAGCAGACGGGAATAGCTGTCGTAGCCGCCGCCCGCGCCGGACGGAATGATGAAGCGGACCTGCTTGTTCTTGTAGAATTTCGCGAGGTCCTGCGCGTTCGCCGCGGGCGCCGCGGCAAAGGCCACGACCGCGACGGCGGCAGACGCCAGGCAGGCGGTCTTCAGGCGTGACGATGTAACGAAAATGCTCATGCTTCGCTCCCTGTTGCAACGCCCTTTGGGCAGATTTTCTTGTTTGTCGGCGGCGACTGTTCCACAAATCCGAAACACCGGCAACGGCATTCAGCCGCCGATTAGGCAATGCAAATCGCAGCGCCTTCACGCAACGCGCCAAAATTTTCCATAAGTCCTGGGCCGGCTTTCTCACGGGGGCATGGTGACGTTTTTTTGGCTCCGGCGCCGGCAACTGTGGATTGAAACTCCAAGGCAGCGCCACCGACCATCCTGCCCATGAAAGTAATTGCCTTGGGCGAGCGCCCTGTTCCCCGCGCAACACCCTAGGGTAGATTCCGAAAGGTACTAGGTTACATCCGGAATATTATATGCCTTAATATGTAGCCCCTGATGGGAGCACGCGTAAGCTCTGGCACAACACAAAAATCGCGTGCGAGGCATATGTAAACGCCCATAGAAAAAGAAGAGGGAATGTCCATGGCGTCCTTCCTCAAAGCTGCCGTCTGCGCCGGCCTCATGCTCCTCTCGGCCATCCTTCCGGCACAGTCCAAGGACCTTTCCCCCCGCGATATCTTTCGCGCTTCACATGACGCGATCGTGGAAATCTGGATGACGGATCACTTCGGGCGGGGATTTCGCGGCACCGGATTTTTCATCTCCCCGAACCTGATCGCGACCAATCATCACGCCGTGCATGACGCGCGCAAGATCACGGTTCGCGACCCCGAAAACAAAAGGCATTTCACGTTCCGCCGCATCCTGGCTTCGGACCCCGAGGCCGACACGGCCATCGTCGAAGTGGCCGAGCGATTACGGCACTATCTCCACCTCGACGCATCCATGCGGGTCGAGGTGGGTGATCCGATCTTCGTAATCGGCAATCCGCAGGGCTACTCCGAGTCACTGTCCCAAGGACTGGTCAGCGGCATCCGCCCCCGCGGCAAGGCGCATATGTATCAGATCACCGCGACGGTATCGCCGGGCAGTAGCGGCAGCCCCGTTCTCGACGCTCGAGGAGACGTGATCGGCATCGTCTTCGGCCGCCTGCCCCGTGAAGCGCAGATCGGGTTCGCCACGCCGGCCGCCAGCCTCGTTGCGCTCAGCCGGGGCGAGCCGTTCGCGGCCCCGAGCCCGATGGCGCACATCGTCAGCTCCCACAACATGTCGCCCGCGCCGGAAGCCACCTCCCTCGGCACCCGCGATACGACAGCGAAGCCTCCCGGGAATGTCATCCGGATCGGCGTGCCCAACGCCGATTCTGCCATCGCGACTGCGTATATCCTGAAGGCGGCCATTGAGCGATTTTTCGGGAACAGGGTCGAGCTGGTTCCCGCATCCCACAAGGAAATATTCGATGGGATCGCGGCCGGAGACGGCTCGTTCGACATCCATCCCGACGTCTGGATACCGAACCACCGCAAGTTCCTGCGCGCCGGCATTCATCTCAACCAGACACCCTATGCCGCCACCCAGGGTATCTGCGTGCCACGTTACATGGCGACGCACAACGGCATCCGCCGCCTCGACGATCTTGCCAGCCCGCAAGTGGCCCGGCTGTTCGACACCGACGGCGACGGCGAGGGCAACATCTGGATCGGGGTTCCCGGCTGGGAATCGACGAACATCAACCGATTGAAGGCACGAGACTACGGGTTCGCGCCTTATTTCAACCTCGACAGCTATCCGGAGAAGAATCTCTATCCGCGTCTGGCGTCAGCCATCGGCGGAAAACGGCCGATCGTCTTCCACTGTTACGGCCCGCACTGGATGTTCAGGAAATACGATCTGGTTCAGCTCAGGGAACCGGACAACAACAAAACGTGCTTTCACCTCGCGGACGACAAGACGGGCAGCGACTGGTTTGAATACTCCCATGCTTCCTGTCATGAGCCGACGATTCTGATCCACATTGCCTATTCCGATCGCCTCGTCCGCAGGTTTCCCGGCGTTGCCGGGTTTCTCTCCGGCATGTCTTTCCAATACGATGATCTCAACAAGGTGATCTTCAGCATGATCGGGAACAAGCCGCAGAAGGCTCGGGTTGCGCGTCTCTGGGTGGAGCGTAATGCGGAGCGGCTACAGCAACTCGCGGCCTTCGCCGTGAAACACTGAAGACCAGACGCCGTTCCGGATCGGAGAAGAAACTGGTCCCGTACGACACCCATATTCCGTCAGGTCGCGTTACACCGGGCGCCGCCGGTGATAGTCTGGCCGTTCGCCGGAGTCCCGATGGAGGACGGGGGCGAGATATCAGCAAAGGGGGAGTCGATGTCTGTCTCACGTTTCCTGCGGAGAGTTCTGGTCCATGGCTTCGTCACTCTGGCGCTCCTGACGGTCACGCCGGGGATGGCGCGCGCCGACGGTACGGCCGAGGCCGCGATCCGCGCCTGGATCGGCGCGATCGCGAGCGGCGACAAGGGCACGCTCGCCGCGGTGCTGGCGCCCGAGTTCCAGATCATGCGCTCCAACGGCACCGGCTTCGACCGGGCCCAGTACGCCGGCGGCGGGGCGGCCCGGATCACCAGCGCGCCCGCGATCACGGACGTCGTGGCGACCCGCCACGGCGAACTCTTGGTCACGCGCTACACCCTCGCCATCACCGAAACCGTGGACGGACGTAAGGTGCAGCACAAGGCGCCCCGCCTCACCGTGTTTCGCCGCGACGGCGACCGCTGGCTGGTGGTCGCCCACGCTAACTTTGCACGTATCGAATAGGATCATGACCGACGAGTCGCCCCGCCCCCGCACCTTGATGAGTTGGTCCACCGGCAAGGACAGCGCCTGGGCGCTGCACATGCTGCGCGCGAGGAACGAGGTCGACGTGGTCGGCCTGTTCACCACCACCATCGGCGAGGACACGCAGGGCCGCGTCGCCATCCACGGCATCCGGCTCGCGACGCTCGAGGCCCAGGCGGCCGCCGTCGGCCTGCCGGTGTTCCAGGTGCACCTGCCGGATCCGTGCCCCAACGACGCCTACGAGAAGGCGATGGAGGGCTTCATCGCCCGGGTGCGCGAGACCGGCATCACGCACATGGCATTCGGCGACCTGTTCCTGGAGGATGTCCGCCGCTACCGCGAGGACAAGCTTGCCGGCACCGGCATCACGCCGCTGTTTCCGCTGTGGGGGCTGGAGACGCACGCGCTCGCGCGCGAGATGATCGCCGCGGGCGTGAAGGCCCGGATCGTCAGCGTCGATCTCGAGCACATCGGCGCGGAATTCGCCGGCCGGGAATACGACGCGGCGCTGCTGGGCGATCTGCCGAAAGGTTGCGATCTGTGCGGCGAGAACGGCGAATTTCACACCTTCTCCTACGACGGACCGGCCTTCGCCCGGCCGGTCGCGATCGAGATGGGCGAGACGCGGCGTACGGAGCGGTTCGTCCACATCGAGCCGCTCGCGATCACCACGACATCGATCCGTATCCTGCCCCAGATAGATTGAACACCTCGGATCGGCGCAACGGCAGAATCGTTGCGCCGGTTCCCGAGTGAAGGCGGAACATCTGCCTTGCGCCGATGCCCCGCTGGATACGGCTACAAACAGGATTTGGCCGGCGGCGTTACCGGCTCGTCATCACCGCCGACTCCCGAAAAGCAGCGCGTGGCCGAATTGACGAACCCGCTGTTGTAGCCCTTGTCGTGCGGCGCCTGCGCGCCGTCCTGCAAGACGCCGCCGACATAGACCGCGTCGGCGCGGGCAGTCGTCGGATAGGCTGTGACCGAAAGCAGGCCGATGGCCGCCACCGCCGCAAGAGCGGCGAATACCGAATTCATTTTCATGGGACTCTCCTGGGTTCACGTTGCCGGCGAGGCCGGCGTAACGGCAACAAGTTTTGTCGTTACACCCAAGAACTTGGATCGGCGGTGACGGGAATCAATTTTCCGCCGGATTAAGTTCCGTTAATCCGGCGATACTCGTCAGTTGAGCGAATCGTCCTTCCAGAACTTGGTGCCCTGGACGGTGGCCTGGAGCGCGAGGCCGTTCTCGGTCATCTGGTAGAGGTGGATGCCCGGCGCCACGTCCACCGAACCCGCCCAGGCGCCGCCCTTGTCGGCGGCCTTGGCGGCAGCATCGGCCTGGCCAGAAGCATCCCAGCCGTCGTTGACGAACCACTCCATGGATTTCCGATCGTCGAACACGAACACGCCGCGGAAGTCCTTGACGCCGAGGCCGAATCCGACGCCGCCCGAGACCATGCGCATGTAGGTGTCCCTGCCGCTCGCCCGGTCGTGGGCGACACCCCAGCCGGAGCCGGCCGACAACAGGATCAGGTTCACGTTGATGTTGCTGAAGGCGGCGTAGCCCGCCGCCTTGTCGATGCGGATGCGGGCACCCGGATGGATCTGGTAAAGCTTCGCCAGCGTCTTGGCGCGCATGTCCTGGGCGGCCTGACGTTTCTCCGCCACCGTGTCGCCGCCGGGCGAAACGCAGCCGACCAGCCCCGACATCATCATGATTGCCGAGACCAGCACGCCGATCACCATGCGGATCACGCGCCACCGTGCGCGCCGCGCGATCTCGACGCCGCGATATTCCGTGCCGAGAAGATCGGTGTCGCGATAGGTATCGCGATAAGTGTCATGGGTCATGGCTCCCTCCCCCGTGAGGCGGCTTCAAGCGCGCCAGTGTTCCGCCGACCCCGCTTCCGGTCAACGCCGTTCGTCTTGGAATTGCCGGGAAATCGCCGGAAATACGCCGCACCCGACCCTGCTACGGCCACCTTTTCCTCCCCGCCCGCGCCACCTATGCTGCGGGACCGCACCGTAACACGCCCCGAGGAGACCCGTTCATGGCCGACTGGATCGACACCGCCCGCACCGTCGTGTTCCCCGCGCAATGCGACCATCTCGGCCACATGAACGTGCGCTGGTACGCCCACGTGTTCGACGACGGCGCGTTCCAGATCTGGCCGTTGATCGGCATCACCAACGCGCTCATGCAGAAGCTCGGCGTGGTCACCGTGGTGGCGCGCACCTGCACGGACTTCGTCAGGGAGGCACGGCCCGGCGACATGCTCAAGGTCGAGACCGGCTTCGTCAAATGCGGCACCAAGAGCGCGATCCACCGCCAGCGCCTGGTCAACATCGAGACCGGCACCGTCCACGCGCGTCAGGAGGTAATCGAGGTGTGCTTCGACCTCAAGACGCGCCGCTCGACGGAAATGCCGGACGCCTTCCGCAAGCTGATCGAGGCGGCGATGGTGGAAGACACGTGAGACAATTAATAGATCGGGAGGGAAACTATGATTTCCGATCAGAAATTTTGGTTAGGCTTGGCGTTTTCGTTGATCGTTGGTGGCATTGCAGCAATGGTCATTGTGCGAACACTTCGATGCTTAGCAAAAGCCGATAAGGGCGATGACAAGTTGTGTATCTGTCCTCGATTATGGGCATCTACAAATCTGCTAGGTGGAATCGAACGATTCGGTTTTTTCAGCATCACCTTGATTGGTACAGGTGGCAGCGCCCTTACATTTGGGGCGGTATGGATGGGTTTGAAATTCGCTGCAAATTGGAACCGACAAGGAAGGTCCGAAGCTATGGACTGGGGCGATGAAAAACTTAGCGAGAAAGAGAAATGGAAACGAATGGCCCGCAGTTCTCTTGCGGCACTTGCAGGTTCATTCGTTTCCCTGGGTTTCGGAATATTAGGCGGTCTAATAGCTAAAGGCCGGCCGCTTCCTTGGTAGAGCGCGCCCTACTCGCCGCGCACGATCGGGTTATGGAGTTCGCCGATCCCTTCGATTTCCACCCGCAGATCCTGGCCGGGCTCGAGATAGATGCCGCGCGGGCGGCCGTTGCCCGACGGCGAGCCGGTGGCGATGACGTCGCCCGGACGCAGGGTGAACCTGGCCGAAAGATAGGCGATCTGCTCGGCGATGGTGAAATGCATGTAGGCGGTGGTCGAGTCCTGCATCAGTTCGCCCGCCACCCACTGCTTGAGCGTGAGGTTGTAGACGTCCTTGATCTGGCCGGCGGGCACGATCCACGGGCCCATCGGCGCACCGGTGTCGAAGCTCTTGCCCGACAGGAAGTCGTGGCGCACGTTCCAGTCGGTGCGCGTGCCCAGGTCGCGCAGCGACAGGTCATTGATGATGGTGTAGCCGGCGACGTAGTCCATGGCGCGCTCGACCGGAATGTTTCGCGCCGGCCGCCCGATCACGACGGCAAGCTCACCCTCCCAGTCCACCTGCTCCGAACTGGACGGCAGCCTGACCTCGGCCTCGGGACCGACGATGCAATGGGCCGCGAGCTTGACGAAGAACAGCGGCTTGACCTTGGTCTTGTCGGGCGGCTCGCGTCCCGACATCTCCTTCATGTGATCGATGTAGTTGGCGAACGCGCAAAAGATCGCATCGGGATAGATGATCGGCGCGAGCAGACGCACGTCCGCAAGCGGCTTCACGACGTCTTCGACCGCCTTGACCGGATTCTCGCACGCCGCCGTGGCGAGGTCGCGCAGCACGCCTTCCGCCTGGTCCCAGGACTGTAGCACCACCTTGGTCGAGGTCGCCCAGGGCTGCCCGCCGCGCCCGATGGCTTCGAGCCCGGCGGCGATCGGCACCACCCGATCGCCGACCTTGATGGCGGCGACGGCGTTGCCGTCCTTGCCCGCGAAATTGAGAAGCGTGAAGTCCGTCATGATGTCCTCCCCCGGTCTTCCGGCATTTGATTGGCGCGCACTCTAGCATCGGCGCGAGAGCGGCGGAAAAGGGTTTTCGAGAGCGCGGATTAACGCACCGTGGCCGGCTGAGCGGCCGGCGGCGGCGTGAGCGCCGGCCCGGCGAAGGCCCGCGCCGCGGCCTCGTTGGGCGCGAGCGACGCGTCCCAGTCCTTGGCGATCACGCGCCGGCCGTTGACGCCGTTGGAATGCTCCGAGGCGAGCCACACGATGGGCGGGCCCATGATGGCGGGATCGTTGAGCTTGCGGCTGCCGTAGCTCTCGTAGATCATGCCGGTGAGCGTCGCGCCGCCCGGCGACAGCGCGTTGCAGGTGACGTTCTTCCCGGTCCCCGCGAGATCCTGCGCCCAGATCACGGTTTCGGATTCGAGCGCGGCCTTAGACACGCCGTAGGGCGCGTTGCGGGCCTTCTGCATGGTGTTCTCGGTGGCGCCGATATTGACGATGCGCCCGTAGTTCTGCGCGAGCAAGTGCGGCGTCACCGCCTTGGCCATCAGGAACGGCCCGTTGATATTGGTGTCCACGATCAGCTTCCATGCCGTTAAATCGGCGTTCCAGAAATCCATCGGCACGCCCGGGTTGGCGTCGTGGATGAACTTGTGGCCGCGCGCCGCGTTGTTGACCAGCACATGAAGCCCGCCGAAGCGATCGAGGGTCTCCTCCACGGTACGCCGGCAGGCCGCTTCGTCGGTGACGTCGGCGACCAGCGCGTGGACATGGCCGCGCCCGGCGGCCTGCTCGATGTCGGCTGCGGTCTTCTTGAGCTCGTCCGCCTCGCGCGCGGCCGTGATGGTAACCGCGGCGCCGGCGCGTGCCAGCGCGATCGCCATGGCACGGCCCATGCCGCGCCCGCCACCGGTGACGATGGCGACCTTACCGCCAAGATCGATGTCGATCATGTACGTTCTCCCAACCCTGATTTCTCGATTTTTGTCACGGCATCCTAACGGGCACCGCGCCCACCCCGCAACCCGGCCGCGGCGGCGACCGGCATCGTTGACGGGTCAGGCCCGATTTGCCACAGTCCCGTGAACGGGTCGTGGCACGCGACCCCACAACAAGCGTGGCGTCATGGCGTCACGACGCAAGGGAGGTTGAGATGGCGGTCCAGTTCCTCGATCTCGTGAAGGAACCCGAGCTCGATATCGGGCATTCGAAGAAGGTCCTGTTCTCGTCGGACCAGTTCCATACCTGGGTGCACGGCGACTATCCCGGCACCAAGGGGCCGATGCACAAGCACACCGCCGACCAGTTCTTCTACTGCGTGCAGGGCCAGTGCACGTTCCACTTCCCCGACGGCTCCTCCAAGCCGATCGATCCGGGCCAGCTGATGGTGATTCCGAAAGATCACTTCTACCAGCTCGACAACACCGGCGACGACTACATGATCCTGCTCGGCGCGCGCGCCGAGCCTGCCGGCAAGCCGCGGCGCGGCACCGACGACAAGGTGCTCGGCGAGAACGACTACGCCAGCAAGCACCGCGACACGATCAAGGTGCCGGCGGGGAAGGCCTGATCCTCGTTCATGGCGTCTTCGCGTCCCAATTTCCTGCTGTTCATCACCGACCAGCACCGCGCCGACCATCTCGGCTGCTACGGCAATACGGTGGTACGCACGCCCGCGATCAATTCCATCGCCGCGCGCGGCACACGCTTCTCGCGTTTCTACGTGGCGACGCCGATCTGCATGCCCAACCGCTCGACGCTGATGACCGGGCGGATGCCGTCGCTGCACGGCGCGCGCCATAACGGCATCCCGCTGTCGCTGTCGGCGACCACCTTCGTCGACGTGCTCGCCGCCGGCGGCTGGCGCACGGCGCTGATCGGCAAATGCCACCTGCAGAGCATGTCGCCGCGCAAGCCTACCCTCGGCATGCCCGAGGTCGACCCGGCGCTGGTGCTACCGCCCGAAGAGCTGCGCGAGGCGGACAAGACCGTCCTCGGCCACGGGCGCTACGACCAGGAGCTCGGCACGAGTTGGACCGGGAATCCGGCCCACGAGCTCGACCTGCCCTACTACGGTTTCCGGCACGTGGACCTGTGCGTCGGCCACGGCGACAAGGTGGTCGGCCATTACGGACGCTGGCTGGAGGCGCGCCATCCCGGCGCCGACAAGCTGCGCGGGGCCGACAACCAGCTTCCCGGCAACGGTTACGTCGCGCCCCAGGCATGGCGCACGGCGATCCCGGAGGAGCTCTACCCCTCGGCCTATATCGCCGAGCGCACCTGTGCCTGGCTCGGCGCCCATGCGCGCGACCACGCCGACGAACCGTTCTTCATACAGTGCTCGTTCCCCGACCCGCACCACCCGTTCACGCCGCCGGGCAAGTACTGGGATATGTACCGCCCCGACGACATCGCACTGCCGGCGAGCTTCCATTCGTCGCATCCGCTGCCGCCGCATCTCGCGGCGATTCACGCCGGACGCGACACGGGCAAGCAGAACCGTGGCGGCCAGCGCGCCATCGCCATTACCGAGCGCGAGGCGCGCGAGGCGATCGCACTCACCTACGGCATGATCACCAACATCGACGACCGTATCGCCCAGGTGCTGGCGAAGCTCGACGAACTCGGCCTCGCCGAAAACACCGTTGTGATCTTCACCGCCGATCACGGCGACTTCATGGGCGATCATCAACTGCTGCTGAAGGGCGCGCTGCACTACCAGGGGCTGGTGCGGGTGCCGTTCATTTGGGCCGATCCGGCCGCGCCCGGCAGCGGCGCTGTCCGCGACGATCTCTCGGGCACGCTCGACATCGCGCGCACGGTGCTGTCCCACGCCGGGCTTGCGCCCCACAACGGCATCCAGGGACGCGACCTCGCCGACGGGCCCGATGACACCCCCATGGTGCTGGAGGAACACCAGCGCTACGGCTACATGGGATTCGGCCACGGTTTCCGCGCGCGCACCCTGATGGACAAGCGCTGGCGCTTCACCGTCTACGACGACGCCCACGGCTTCGGCGAGCTCTACGATCTCGACGCCGACCCGCTCGAGCAGGCCAACCTCTACGAGGATTCCGCTTATGGCGCCGTGCGCGCCGAACTGACCGAACGGTTGCTGCATCGTGTCATGCAGCTATCCGAGACCAGCCCGCTTGCCACTCACCACGGACCGTAGTTGTCCTCTTCCTCGAGCACGAAGGACTGGTATTTAGGCCGTTCCGGCAGGTCGTCGGGGACGCCCGCGAACAGCCACAGCCCGAGCATGGTGGCGATCACCGCGCCCGCGACCTGGGCGGCGAGGAACGGCCCCACGTCCTCGGGTCGGATGCCGGCGAAGGTGCCGGTGAACGCACGCGCAATCGTCACCGCCGGATTGGCGAACGAGGTCGAGGACGTGAACCAGTAGCCCGCGGTGATGTAGAGCCCGACCGCGTAGGGGATCGCCCCGGCACGAAAACGCAGGCAGCCCATGATGGTCAGCACCAGGCCGAAGGTCGCGACCGCCTCGCCCACCCATTCGCCCGGCGTCTCGCGCACGGTGAGACCAGTCATCACCGGCGGCAGGGAGAACATGACATGGGCGAGCACGACGCCAGCGACCGCGCCTGCGACCTGCACCACGACATAGGCCGCAGCCACGGGCCGCTTGATCTGGCCCTGCATCAGGAACGAGAGCGTCACCGCCGGGTTGATGTGGCAGCCCGACACGGGGCCGAGAATCAGGATCAGGACGACGAGCGCCGCGCCGGTCGCGATCGCATTGGCGAGCAGCGCCACGCCGGCGATGCCATCCGACAGCCTATCGCCCATGATGCCCGAGCCCACCACCACGGCGAGCAGCAGGAGCGTGCCCAGGAATTCGGCGGCGAGCCGCTTGGGGAGTGTGAAGGGCGGCACGTCGGACGGGCTCAGGTCGCGCTGGGGGCCGGCGTCTTGCCGAGGTTGCGCAACCGCGTCTGGAGCGAGAGGCGGTCGAGCTTGGCGAGCGGCAGGGCGATGAACAGCGAGATGCGGGTGTGGATCTGGCCGAACACGTCGGCGAAGAACGCCCCAGTTTCGGCCTCCGTGCCCTGGAACGCGGCCGGATCGGGAAAACCCCAATGGGCGGTCATGGGCTGGCCCGGCCATACCGGGCAGACCTCGCCCGCGGCCTTGTCGCAGACCGTGAACACGAAATCGAGCGGCGGCGCGCCCGGGCGGGCGAACTCGGCCCAGTCCTTGGAACGCAGCTCGCCGGTGGGATAGCCGTTGCGGCGCAGCAGCTCCAGGGCATGACGGTTGACCGTGCCGGTCGGGTGGCTGCCCGCGCTGTAGGCGCGGAAGTGCCCCTTCCCGTCCCGGTTCAGGATCGCCTCGGCCATGATCGAGCGCGCCGAGTTGCCCGTGCACAGGAACAGGACGTTGTAGACCTTGTCTTTCTTCGCTTCTGCGTCGTTCATCGGTTTTCCCTGGATGACACGGAAATATTGCCGCACTCGGCCACGCGCGTTTCGGGATCGAAGCCGCACAGTTCCGGCTGGCCGCGGCAGCAATCGCGGGTCATGAAGTCGATCAGTGCGCGGATGCCGGTCTCCTCGACCGCGTAATAGATGCTGCGTTGCACCCGCCACGACCGGACCAGCCCGGCGCGTTCCATCACCGCGAGATGACTCGACAGCGTCGAGGCTGGAACGGCAAGGGCACGCGCGATCTCGCCGGCTGAAAGGCCGGGCTTGCCGGCCTCCACGAGCAGGCGGAAGACACGCAAGCGGGTATCCTGGGACAGGGCCTGAAAGGCTGTGGTGGCGTCTTCTATTTTCATATTTCGAGAATTATAGAAATAAATGACTTCGTCAAGATAACGTTTGGTTTCACCGCTGTCCCGTGGCGCCGAGATCATTTCTCCCATCCCATCCCAAGCACTCTGCTTAACCGGGTTAGGTTGCAGCGTCGTGACAGAGGGGTGACAGACGGGACAACAAAAAAGCGGGGGCCAACGCCCCCGCCCAAGGCCGGCAGACGGGTTGGCCCCGTCCGCCGCTCTGCGTCGTGATTACTTCTCGAACATCCAGCCGAACGTCTCCCACGCCTTCCTGGTGGTCTCCGGCAACGGCTGATTGACGATGGGATACTGGTCCTTCCAGTGGAACGGACGGCACGCGTCGATGATCGCGCGCGAGTTGGTGAAGTTGCCCTTCTCCTTCTCCCACGGCGAGATGCACGGGTCGAGCGGCGTCGACCATGCGTTCTCGATGAAGTCGATCGACTTCACCGGGTCCGAGCGCGAGCACACCGCCCACATCAGGTCCTCGAGGTTGGCGACGTCGATGTCGTCGTCCACCACGATCACGTACTTGCCGGCATAGGCCACCGAGCGGCACATGGCGGCCATGTGGCCGACCTGGCGGGCGTGGCCGGGATAGCGCTGCTTGATCGAGACCGCGGTCAGCTGGCGCGAGCCGCCGGCCTCGTGGCACCAGGTCGCGACCACGTCGGGCACGCCCGACTTGGCGAGCTCGTCCTTCAGGAGCGCCGAGCGCATGACGGCGCGGTAGCGGGCCTGCTCCTCGGGCGGGCGCTGCGGCGGGCAGCCGAGGATGATCGGATCATTGCGGTGATAGATCGCCTTGATGGTCAGCACCGGCTCGGCGCGCATCTTGGAGCCGTAATAGCCGGTCCACTCGCCGAACGGGCCTTCCGGCGCCTTGTCGCCGGGGTTGACGAAGCCCTCGATCACCATCTCGGCGTTGGCCGGGAACGGCAGGCCGGTGTGCTTGCCCTTGACCACCTTCATGGGGCGGCCGCGGTAGGCGCCGGCAACCTCGAATTCGCACACGCCGTAGGGAATCTCGGTGCAGCCCATCAGGAAGGTGAGCGGGTCACCGCCCACCACGATGCATACCGGCATGGGCTTGCCCTGGGCCTCGTACTTGTCGCGGTGGATGCGCCCATGCTTGCCGGGCGAGATGTAGAACGCGACGTGGTTCTTGTCCTGGATCATCACGCGGTAGGTGCCGACGTTGACCCAGTTCTCGTCGGGATCGACGGTGACGTTGAACGAACCGGTGCCGATGTAGCGCCGCCCCTCGTCCTGGTCGTGCCACACCGGGGTCGGGAACTTGGTGACGTCGATGGCGTCGCCTTCCATGACGTTCTCGGTGACCGGACCCAATTCCACCACCTCGTAGGGCAGCGGCTTCTTGGCGATCTCGCGGAAGTGCTTGAGGAAGGCCTCGGACAGCTCGACCTTGCTGAGGTCGGTCGGGAAGCCGAGCGTCATGTTCTTGCGCTTGCCGGCGAAGAAGTTGGTCAGCACGCGGTTGCCCTTGGGCACGCCCGGAATCTCGTCGAACAGCGCCACCGGCGCGTTCTCGTCGTGCTGCAGGATCTCGGCGGCCCAGCCGATCTGCTCTTCCCAGTTGTAGCCGTTCGCGCGCTTGAGCTCGCCGAGCCGGTCGGCCTCCTCGATCCAGCCGCGCAGATCGTCGAAAGGAACGTTGACTTCGTTGTGCCTGCTGCCATCGGCCATGGTGCTACTCTCTTATGCCTCGGTTCAATGTGCGGAGAAGCCGGGATTATAGCGGCGCCGCCACACGGCGCACGCCTTTTCCAAGCGTCACGGGACCAAATCCGTGGCGATCTCGAGCTTGCCCGTGAGCGTGCGGTGGACCGGACATTTATCAGCGATTTCAAGGAGTTTTTGGTGCTGCTCGGGGGTCAGCGGCCCGGCCACGGCAATCGCCCGCTCGATCCGCTGGCCGGCCTTCGGATCGTCGCGGTCGATCGGCCCGATACGCAGTGCCACCGTGACCCGCCCGATGTCCCATTCCTTGCGCTGCGCATACATGCGCAGCGTCATCGAGGTGCAGGTGCCGAGCGCCGCCAGCAGCAACCTGTGGGGATTGGGCCCGAGGTCGTTGCCGCCGACCTTCTCGGGCTCGTCGGCAGTCAGGACGTGCGTCCCCGCCCGCACGGTCTGGGTGAAGGCACCGGTGCCCGCTTCCGCCACCAGCACCGAATAGCCCTCCGGGATCGGCGGCACCGAGGCTTCAGCCGCATCGTCCCCGGCGCTCGCGATGTAACGTCCGGCCCAGGCCGCCAGCACGTCGGCAACGTAGGTCGAATCGGATTTGCGCGACAGCAGATGATCGGCGTCGTCGAGCGAGACGAAGCTCTTGGGATGCTTGGCCGCGGCGAAGATGGCGGAAGCGTTCTCGATGCCCACGACGGCGTCGCGCGGCGCATGAAAGATCAGGAGCGCGCGCCCGAGATGGGCGACCTTGTCGGCGAGATTGTGCTCGCGGATGTCATCGAGGAACTGGCGCGACAGCGTGAATGTCCGTCCCGCGATCTCGACCTCGGCCGAACCGTCGCGGTGAATGGCTTCGACGCCGTCCTTGAACAGGTGCGCGACATGGGCCGGCGCCGCCGGCGCGCCGATGGTCGCGACCGCGCGCGCCGACGCAATCTCGCCCGCCGCGGCCAGCACCGCCGCGCCGCCAAGCGAATGGCCGACCAGCACCTGGGGCGCCTGCCCCCGCCCTTCCATGAACTTCGCCGCCGCGACCAGGTCCTGGACGTTGGAGGTGAAGTTGGTGTTGGCGAACTCGCCTTCCGACGCGCCGAGACCGGTAAAGTCGAAGCGCAGCACGGCGAAGCCACGCGCGGCCAGCGCCCCCGAAATACGCGAGGCGGCGCGCGTGTCCTTGGAGCAGGTGAAGCAATGGGCGAACAGCGCCACCGCCTTCGCCCCGCCTTCCGGCGTGTCGAGCCGCGCGGCGAGCAGGCTCGAGCCGTCGTGGCCGGTGAATTCGACTTTCTCGGTGGTAACCGCCATGGGATTCGCTCCTTCCGGACGCGGACGATTTCCCTTCACATCCGCTTTGCCCGCCGCCTATAAGGAGGCGGTTCCTGAAGGAAATACCATTCAAAAATGCGCGAGTCGCGCGGCACGGAGCGGTCTACGTCCGGCTGCCGGCCGGCGGGTCGCGCAGCACGGGACGGGAAATGCCGAAGTCGATGACCCGCCTCTCCGGGGGGCGCCTGCCATGAGCGGAAAGCTGTCGTTCTCGGACACGCTCGCGGTGCTGTCCAACCGCCAGTACCTGCTCTACACCATCGGCAACTTCCTGTCGTCGACCGGCGACTGGGCGCAACGCCTCGCGGTCGGCTGGCTCGCGTGGAAGCTCACCGATTCGCCCGCCTGGCTCGGCATCATCCTGTTCTGCGACACCGCGCCGACGCTGCTGGTCGCACCCATCGGCGGCGTGGTGGTCGACCGCATCGACCGGCTCAAACTCACCCGCCTCACCATCGCGCTCAGTTCGCTCCAGCCGCTGTTTCTCGCGGTGATGTATTTCGCGGGGCTGCTCAACGTGTGGTGGCTGCTCGCGGCGACCATCTATCTCGGCATCGTCAACGCCTTCGGCCAGACCGCCCGGCTCGCCATCATCGCGCTGCTGGTACCCGAACGCGACATCGCCCGCGCCGCGCCGATCAGCTCGATCTGCTTCAACATGGCGCGGTTTGCCGGCCCCACCCTGTTCGGCGTGATCACCACGCTCACCTCGCCGGGCTGGGCGATGGTCTTCAATCTCCTGAGCTACCTCGTGTTCCAGTGGATCCTGTTCCACGTGAAGGCGCGCCACGAGGGCCTGGCCAGGCGCAAGAGCGGCGGCTTCGCGAGCGATGTCTGGGAAGGCATCCGCTACGCCTTCACCCACCCCGGCGTCGGGCCGCTGCTGATCGTCCTCGTGGCGAGCTCGTTCGGCACCCGCGCCTTCGTGGACCTGCTGCCGGGCTTCGCCAACGGGGTGTTCGGACGCGGCCCCGAAGGGCTGTCCATGATGACCGGCGCGACTGCGCTCGGTGCGCTGACCGGTGCGATCTACCTGTCGCTGCGCACCTCCATCGTCGGGCTCGCCACCGTCGCCATGCATGCCTCGGCCTGGGTCGGCATGATGCTGATTGTGTTCACCACCATGCATGTGTTCTGGCTCGCCGTCATAGTGCTCTATTTCGTCGGCGTGGGCCTCTCGACCTCGGCAGTGGGCGTCCTGTCGCTGGTGCAGACCTGCGTCAGGGGCGAGATGCGCGGCCGCGTGCTGTCGATCTATGGCATCATCTTCCGCGGCGGGCCGGCGCTGGGCGGGCTCGCCATGGGGTGGGTCGCGGAATGGACTGGCCTCCGGCTGCCGCTCGCGGGCGGCGCTGTGATCTGCATACTGGGCTGGCTGTGGGTGCTGCGCCGCCTCAAGGAGGTGCGCCGCAACATCGAGCAGGTGCCGGCCGAAAGCGGGAGTACGCCATGAGCGGGGACCGGCACGACACCGCCAGGGACGTGGACGTGGTCGAGAAGAAGACCCTGTTCCAGGGCTATTTCCGCGTCGATGCCTACCGCCTGCGCCACCAACTCCATGCCGGCGGCATGAGCGGCGAAATGCGGCGTGAGGTGTTCGAGCGCGGTCACGCCGTCGCCGTGTTGCCCTACGACCCGGCCCTGCGCGCCATCGTGATGCTCGAGCAGTTCCGCGTCGGCGCCTATGCCGCGGGCCGCCCGCCCTGGCTCACCGAGATCGTCGCCGGCATCATCGGCGCGGGCGAGACCCCGGAACAGGTCGCACGGCGCGAGCTCGCCGAGGAAGCCGGCCTCACCGCCCAAAACCTCAAGCCCATGCTGACCTGCCTCACCACCCCCGGCGGCAGCTCGGAAACCGTGGAGATGTTCGCCGCTCGGGTCGACGCCTCTCGGGCCGGCGGCATTCACGGCCTCGACCACGAACATGAGGACATCCGCGTGTTCGTCCTGCCCGTCATCGACGCATTCCGGAACCTGCGCGAGGGTCGCTACGATAACGCCCAGGCCCTGATCGCGCTCCAGTGGCTGGCGCTCAACGAGAACGACCTGCGCGCCGCCTGGGGATTCGATCCGGTTTAACAGGCTTTTGCTGGAAAACCCCGATCCCGCGGTTTTCCCCGGCCTTGATCGCACCCCCGCGCCCCGTTAGCATCCGGGGCCTGACGGCGGGGCGCCCGGCGCCCGATAAAATCACACAATCCTCTGTAGAATAAGGACATCAGCCCTCCCATGGATATCCGCGACGGCTTCATCGACGCCATCGGCCGAACCCCCCTCATTCGCCTCCGCCAGGCGTCGGAACAGACCGGCTGCGACATCCTCGCCAAGGCCGAGTTCCTCAACCCGGGCGGGTCGGTCAAGGACCGCGCGGCGCTGTTCATCATCCGCGACGCGGAAAACCGGGGTAAGCTCGAGCCGGGCGGCGTGGTGGTGGAAGGCACCGCGGGCAACACCGGCATCGGCCTCGCGCTGGTCGGCAACGCGCGCGGCTACCGCTCGGTGATCGTGATCCCCGAGACCCAGTCCCAGGAAAAGAAGCAGATGCTGCGGCTGTGCGGCGCCGAACTGGTCGAGGTGCCCGCCGTGCCCTATGCCGACCCCAACAACTACGTGAAGGTCTCCGCCCGCCTCGCCCGCGAGCTCAACGACAAGGAGCCCCACGGCGCGGTCTGGGCCAACCAGTTCGATAACGTCGCCAACCGCCAGGCCCATATCGAAACCACCGGCCCCGAGATCTGGGAGCAGACCGGCGGCAAGGTGGATGGCTTCATCTGCGCCGTCGGCACCGGTGGCACGCTGGCCGGCGTCGGCATCGCGCTCAAGGAGCGCAACCCTGACGTGGTGATCGCCTGCGCCGATCCCGGCGGCGCCGCCATGTACAACTGGATCAAGTCGGGGGAATTGAAAGCCGAAGGCACCTCGATCACCGAGGGCATCGGCCAGGGCCGCGTCACCAAAAACCTCGAAGGCGCACCCATCGACGACGCGTTCCGGATTCCCGACGAGGAGGCCCTGCCGGTGATCTTCGATCTCGTGAAGCACGAGGGCCTGTGCATGGGCGGCTCGACCGGCATCAACGTCGCCGGCGCGATCCGGCTTGCCGAGCAGATGGGGCCGGGCCACACCATCGTCACGGTGCTCGCCGACTACGGCCAGCGCTACCAGTCCAAGCTGTTCAATCCGGTATTCCTGCGGGAGCGAAACCTGCCGGTACCGGAATGGATGGAACGCAAGTAAATCATATTGTTATAATGAGTTTCTCATGAACTACACGAATCCGACATCCCTGGTCGACGCGGCATGGCTCGAGCCCCGGCTCGCCATGACCAACGTCAAGGTGCTGGATGCCTCGTGGTACATGCCCGACACCGGGCGCAACGCCCGGGCCGAGTGGCGCGCCGAGCGGATTCCGGGCTCCCAGTTCCTCGACATCGAACTGGTCTCCAACCCGGCCTCGCCCTACCCGCATACCATCGTCGACCCCGCCGTGTTCTCCGACGAGGTCACGGCGCTCGGGATCGAGCACAACGACCACGTGGTGATCTACGATGGGCTCGGGCTCTATTCCGCGCCGCGGGTGTGGTGGATGTTCCGCATCTACGGCTACGACAAGGTGTCGGTGCTCAACGGCGGCTTCCCCAAATGGAAGGCCGAGGGCCGCCCGATCGAGACGGATGCGCCGGAGATGCCGGTGCCCTCGCTGCCGTTCGAGGTCGGCTTCCGGCCCAAGATGATGCGCATCCTGCCGCAGATGACGGACAACCTCGAAAGCGGCAAGGAATACGTGCTCGACGCACGCAGCCCGGGCCGGTTCCAGGGCGCCGAGGCGGAGCCGCGCAAGGGCGTGCGGCCGGGCCATATCCCGGGCAGCCACAACCTCCATTATGCCGCCCTCACCGACCCCGACACCGGGCTGGTCAAGGATGCCGACGCGCTGGCGGCGCTGTTCGCCGAGGCCGGCGTCACCGACGCCAAGGGCGTGGTGTGCACCTGCGGCTCGGGCGTCACCGCCTGTGCACTGGCCTTCGGGCTGCACCTGCTCGGCCGCGACGATGTCGCGGTCTACGACGGCTCGTGGTCGGAATGGGGCGCCCAATCGGACACCCCGGTGGAGACCGGCGCCTGAATGGCCGCCCGGGGGCCGGGAAAGCCCGAGGGGGGCAAGGGCAAGCGCCGCCGCGCCAAGGCCACCGAGGTGACCGAGGTGGGCCGCGATCCGTTCGCCAATTTCGGCATCGTCAATCCGCCGGTCTATCACGCCTCGACCGTGCTGTTCCCGACGGTCGCGGAGATGGAGCGCATCGGCAAGGCGCCGTTCGATAACGTCTATTACGGACGCCACGGCACGCCCACCACCTTCGCCTTCGAGCAAGCGGTCGCGGAACTGGAAGGCGGCCACCGCGCCATCGCCACCGGCTCCGGGCTCGCCGCCATCGGGGCCGCGCTCATGGCTTTCCTCAGGGCGGGCGACCACCTGTTGATGGTCAATTCCGCCTACAGCCCGACGCGCAAGCTGTGCGACACCCTGCTCAAGGGATTCGGGGTCGAGACCACCTACTACGACCCGCTGGTGGGCGCCGGCATCAAGAACCTGATCCGACCCAACACCCGCGCCGTGTTCTGCGAAAGCCCTGGCTCGCTCACGTTCGAGATCCAGGATGTTCCCGCCATCGCCGAGGCCGCCCACGCGGCGGGCGCCGTGGCGCTGCTCGACAACAGCTGGGCGACGCCGCTCTACTTCCAGCCGTTCAGCCACGGCGTCGACGTCGCCATCGAGGCCGGCACCAAGTATCTGGTGGGCCATTCCGACGCCATGATCGGCGCCATCGTCACCAGTGAAGCCCATTACCGGCGCGTCAAGACCACCGCGGCGATCCTCGGCGCGGCACCGGGGCCGGACGACTGCTACCTCGCGCTGCGCGGCATCCGCACCCTCGCCGTGCGCCTCGCCCGCCATCGGGAGACCGCGCTCAGGCTCGCCGAATGGCTGAAGTCGCGCGCGGAAGTGGCGCGCGTGCTGCATCCCGCGTTCCCCGGCTGCCCGGGCCATGAGGTGTGGCGGCGCGATTTCACCGGTGCGTCCGGCCTGTTCTCGATTGTGCTGGCGAAGCGGCACGATGAAGCCGCGCTCGCGCGCATGCTGGACGGCATGGAACTGTTCAAGATGGGCTATTCCTGGGGCGGCTACGAAAGCCTGATCCTGCCCGCCGACCCGGCACCGTTCCGCACCGCCGCGCCGTGGCAGGCGCCGGGACCGCTGATCCGTCTCCACGCGGGGCTCGAGGACGCGGACGACCTGATCGCCGATCTCGAAGCCAGCTTCACGCGCCTCGCGCGCGCCTGACCGGTACGGCGAGACCGAGCACGAACGCCACCGTCGCCGCCACCACGATGGCCGCGCCCGCCGGCACGTCGAAGCGAACAGAAGCCCCGATCCCCGCCAGCACCGAGACCGCGCCGATTCCCGCCGCGATCGCCGCCATGGCCTCGGGCGTCGGCGCAAAACGCCGGGCCGCCGCCGCCGGGATCACCAGCAGCGAGGTCACCAGCAGGATGCCCACCACCTTGAGGGCGACCGCCACCACCACCGCCAGCAGCACCATGAAGGCGATCCGCACGGCCAGCACCGGCACGCCCTCGACCGCCGCCATCTCCTCGTGGATGGCGATGCGCAGGAGCGGCTTCCACAATACGGCGAGGGCAACGAGCCCGGCCGCCGCCACGCCCGCGATCACGGCGACGTCGCCGGTCGTAACGGCGAGGATGTCGCCGAACAGGTAGCCCATCAGGTCGATCCGGAGGCCGTGGACGAAGGCGAGCACGATCAGCCCGCCGGCGAGCGCGGCATGGGCCAGGATCGAGAGCAGCGTGTCGGTGGCGAGCCCGTGGCGTCCTTCGGCGCTCACCAGCAGCACCGCGATCACGGTGCCGACGCCGATCAGGCCGATCATCAGGTTGACGTCGAGCAGGAAGCCGAGCGCGATGCCGAGCAGCGCCGAGTGCGCCAGCGTCGCGCCGAAGAATGCCATGCGCCGCCACACCACGAGGCAGCCGAGCGGCCCCGCTACCGCCACCACGGCAAGCCCCGCCAGGATCGCGCGCCACAGGAAATCAGCCATGGGGCACGCGCGCCAGTGGCGCATGGTCGTGGCGATGGCCGGGATCATGACTGGCATTTTCATTCAGCGGCACGGCGTGGCCGTGCTCGTCATGGGCGTGGTCGTGGGCATGGGTGTAGATCGCGACCGCACCGTCGAGTGCCGTGCCGAACAGCGCGGCATAGGCGGGATCACGGCTCACTGCCTCGGGATGGCCGACGCAGCAGACGTGGTGATTGAGGCACACCACCCGGTCGGTCTCCGCCATCACCAGATGCAAATCGTGGGACACCATCAGCACGCCGGTGTGGTAGCGCTGGCGCAGGCGGCCGATCAGGCGGTAGAGATCCGCCTGCCCGGCCACGTCGACCCCGGCGAGCGGCTCGTCGAGCACCAGCAGGTCGGGCGCGCGCAGGAGGGCGCGGGCCAGCAGGACGCGACGCTGCTCGCCCCCCGAAAGGCCATGCACGGGCCGGGAAAGGGAATCGGTGGCGCCGACCTCGGCGAGCGCGGCGCGGATACGGGCGGGATCGCGGCACGCGAGCCCGAGCAGGCGCGCGACCGTCAGCGGCAGGGCGGGGTCGATCTCCATGCGCTGGGGGACGTAGCCGATGACGAGGCGGTCGCGGCGCTCGACGCGGCCGCTGTCGGGCTTCATCACCCCCATCAGCACGCGTAGCAGGGTCGACTTGCCAGCGCCGTTGGGGCCGATCACCGTCACCACCTCGCGGCGATGGACCGCGAGAGACACGCCGGTGAGCACCTCGTTCTCGCCGAGGGTCTTGCGGACATCCGCCGCCGTAATCAGAACTTCGCCGGCGGCCTGACCCTCGTGCTGCGCGGGCGCGTTCATTTCGCCGCCGCTTCCTTGCGGGCACAGGCCGGGCACAGGCCGACCGCCTCGCTCAGGACGGTCTCGACGCGGAAGCCATGGGCGCGGGCGCGCTCGGTGAGCCGCGCGCCGAGGGCATCGTCGGTAAGCTCGGCGACCGTGCCGCAGGCGCGGCAGATCAGGTACTGGCCGGCATGGGGCCGGCCCGGCGCGACGCAACCGATATAGGCGTTGAGCGACGGGATGCGATGCACCAGCCCCTGGGCCAGCAGGAAATCGAGGGCACGATAGACCGTGGGCGGCATGGGACGGCGTCCTTCGGCCGCAAGCACGTCGAGGATGGCATAGGCGCCAAGCGGCTTGTGGGACTGCCACACGATCTCCAGCACGCGCCGGCGGAGCGGCGTGAAGCGGGCGCCCTTCTCGCGGCACAGCGCCACCGCGGCGGCCAGCGCGTCGTCTATGCAGCGGCCATGATCGTGGTCGGTGGCAAGAGCTGTCAGCGCGGTCGCGCGGGCCATGGGTTCCTCCGGTCAGGGGACGCAGTCTAGTGAAACCGTTATAATGTTGCAAATTCCCGGCGAAGCCGTTGACAGGCGGTCGTTCGGGCTGGTCTAACCAAGGCCGGAACGCGGCAGGAGACCCGGGAAATCATGGCGGAAAAGCACGACAGCGACCAGGCAACGCGCCAGGCGGCGGCCGAGGCCGCGCTCGCGGAAATCCGGTTCGACGACAAGGGACTGGTTCCGGCCATCGCCCAGGAGGCGCAGACCGGCGAGGTGCTGATGCTCGCCTGGATGAACTGCGACGCCGTGATCGCCACCATCACTACCGGTGAGGCCCACTACTGGTCGCGCTCGCGCGACAAGCTGTGGCGCAAGGGCGAAAGCTCTGGCCAGGTGCAGACATTGCGCGACTTCCGCGTCGATTGCGACGGCGACACGGTGCTGCTCACGGTCGACCAGACCGGGGTTGCCTGCCACACTGGCCGGCACACCTGCTTTTTCCGCGCACCCCGCGGCGGCAGGCTGGCCGAGATCGTGCCGGTGGCGGTGGCACCCGAAAAGCTCTATGGATCGAAGAATGGCGGCAAGGACTGAACGCCCGGGACAGGGGCGGCGCCGCGACGGGAAACGAACACGCAGGGAGGAGTTATGGCGCTTCTGATCAAGCCCGGGCGCGAGCCGGTCGATGCCTGGATCAAGGCCATCACGGCGGAGATTCCGGATCTCGAGATCCGCCTCTGGCCCGAGGTCGGCGACCGCGCCGGGATCGAGTACATACTTGCCAACGACCTGCCCGATGGCGAGTTCGGCACCTTCCCCAACCTCAAGTTCGTGGCCGGCACGGCGGTCGGCGTCGAGCGCCTGCTGCGCGACGAATCGCTACCCGCCCACGTGCCGATCCTGCGCGGCGCCAACCGCGAACGCGCCATGACCATGGGCGCCTGGGTCACCTACCACGTCATCCGGCACCATCGCCGCTTCGACGAATACCGCGCCAACCAGGCGGCGAAGACGTGGGAGCAGCTCAAGTACGCGCCGCCCGAGACCGTGCGCGTCGGCGTCATGGGCCTCGGCAACCTCGGCGCGGCGGCGGCACGCTACCTTGCGGGCTTCGGCTACACGGTCGCGGGCTGGGCGCGCTCGAAGAAGGACATGCCCGGCATCGAGACCTTCGCCGGCCAGGACGAGTTGGACCGGCTGCTGGCGCGCTCCGACATCCTGGTCTCGATCCTGCCCAACACCGAGGGCACCAAGGGGCTGCTCACCCGCGAGCGGCTGCTCACCCTGCCCCAGGGCGCCTACGTCATCAACAGCGGGCGCGGCACCCTGATCGACGAGGACGCCCTGCTCGAGCTGATCGACGGCGGGCACCTCTCGGGCGCGGCACTCGATGTGTTCCAGACCGAGCCCCCGCCCCCGGAGCATCCGTTCTGGACCCACCCCAGGATCACCATGACCGCCCATCACTCGTGCATGGGCCGCGCCTCCTACGGCGCCGAGGTGATCGTGGACGCGATCCGCAAGCTGCGCGCGGGCGAGCCCGTCACGCGCGTGGTGGACAAGGCCGAGGGGTACTAAGACGGTTCCGACCTAAGATCGGTCGGGCCGTCAATGGCCGTAGGCGGTGCCATCCAGCGCGATGCGCTGCGCCTTGTAAAAGATGGAACCATCGGATTTATCGTCAGAGTCGGGGGCGTGGCCCGTGGGAGCAACTCCCTTGCGGTGCAGGCTCCATACGACCTGGCCATCAGGGCCTATCTCGAAGATACGAAAAAAGCCGACCACCAGGGTATCGCCGTTGGGCAGCCGGTTGGCGTCGCGCAAGCCTCGGTAGTC
Organism: uncultured Alphaproteobacteria bacterium; assembly: GCA_963732875.1. GTDB lineage: Bacteria > Pseudomonadota > Alphaproteobacteria > SMXQ01 > SMXQ01 > WHSO01. Next base: position 579,418 of record CAVTBD010000002.1, read on the forward strand.
CGTCTTCCTGGGCCATTTTCCGATGGTGTGCACCTTGGTCCCGTCGTTGGTCACCTCGATCACGCGGTTGGTTCCCGGTGATGCCACCACGATATTGCCATTGGGCTGCAACTCCGGGTCATGAGGGCGGAAAACCGCGTCCGAGCCGCGGCGCTTCTTCGTTTGCGCCCTGTGTTTGGCAGAGATGCTCCGGCCATAGAGGACCTCGTGCACGACCTTGCCTGCGTGATTGACCATGACCGTGCGGTCAAGGTTGCGCAGGCTGATCATCGTGTCGCCATTGGCGAGCCGGGTGACGGCGTTGGTATGCATCCAGCCCTCGTCGTCGTTGTCGGCGAAGGGTGGCCTGTCATACCGTGCCAGCCCGTTCCACGACCAGACCAGCTTGCCGACCGGATTCACTTCCCGGACCAGGTCCTCGCCCTTGGCAACCCAGGCGCGGACGTAGATGGTGTCGCCATCGGGCAGACGGTCGACGTCGTGGGAAATACCGTCATCCAGATGCTTCCAGACGAGCTTGCGATCGTGCGTGACCTCGAAGGCACCGTAGTCCTTGATGTTGAACAGCGTGTTTCCCGAGGGCAGACGCTCGACGTCCATAACCTGCCTGTTCTGGGGCACGTAGATCAGATCTTCCGGGGTGAACGACCAGACCACGCGGCCGGCGTAATCGACCTCCGTGATATGCGAGACTTTGTCGTAGTCGTCGTCGGCGAACAGCGTCGTCCCCTTGAACATGCAGTCAGGCGAATAGACGTCGACGACGAACTTGCCGTCCGGCGGGGGAGAGAGATGCTCGAATGTGCAGGCGCGCTTCGGGCCGCGCTTGGTACCTTTATCGACCCGACGATGATGCCGCCTTCCGGGCTTGCGATCGGCATGCTGCCGGAACACGCGGAATTCCTCGACCGTCAGGAAGCCGTCGTGATTCGCGTCGATGGCGGCGAACTTGGCGGGCGTCCCGCGAAATTCGGCACGCGACACCTTGCCGTCGCCGTCCTGGTCGAGCCGTTTGACGATGGTCTCCGGGCTGCGGAGTTTTCTGGAGGATTTCTTGGGATTGGTCGTCGGGGCCACGCCCTGGGACAAGGCGCCGCTGAGAGGCGCGACGACCAGCACGGCCGACAGGGCCATCACCAATTTGTGCTTCATGATACTGCCCCCGATGTTTCCCGGCAGATCGAGCCCCAGACTGCTATTTCCTTGATAACACAATAGAGGGTGAAGGAGAGAACGCGCAGACATCCTTGAGTAATATAATATGCATCCCGGCCTGGCCGTTGGTGATCCCGGTTCCCCAAGATCAGGGCGCGACCAGGCGCCTTCGTGAATTGACAAGCGGGGCGCCCTGCCTTAGGCCATCCGCCATGGATCAGGCACTGACACCGGGCGCGCTCGCCCCGCCCCCGGCCCGGAAACGGGCCGACCAGGCCGCCTATGGCGCGATCGCCCTGCTCGGCCTGCTGCTGTGGTGGCTGTCCCACAACCATCCCACCGTCATGCCGGTATGGGCGCCGTGGGACTTCTCGCCCTCCTTCTACCTCGCGACCGCCCTGACGCTGCTATGGTTCCTGCGCGGCCTCACCCTCACCCCGGTCGAGGAACGCCCCTCGGCATGGCGCTGCGCGGCGTTCCTGGTCGGGCTCGCGCTGACCTGGGCGGTGCTCCAGACCCGCTTCGAGTACTGGTCGCAGCATATGTTCTTCCTCAACCGCATCCAGCACGTGACGATGCACCACATCGGCCCGTTCCTGATGGCGCTCGGCTGGACCGGCGCGACCATCCGGCGCGGCATGCCCGGCTGGCTGCAGCGGGCAATCGACGGCCGTACGGTCAAAATCGCGATGCGGATCGTCCAGCAGCCGGTGCTGGCGGGGTTCCTGTTCGTCGGCCTGTTCTTCTTCTGGCTGATCCCAGACGTCCACTTCCGGGCGATGATCGACGGCCGGCTCTATGCGGTGATGAACTGGAGCATGGTGCTCGACGGCGTCCTGTTCTGGGCGCTGGTGCTGGACCCGCGCCCCAAGCCGCCGGCGATGGTCTCCTGGGGCACCCGGGTCGGCCTCGCCACCGGCATCATCTTCCCGCAGATCCTGCTGGGCGGGATGGTCACCTTCTCCATGACCGACCTCTATCCCTACTACGACCTGTGCGGTCGCCTGTTCCCCGACATCGGCGCCCTTACCGACCAGCATCTCGGCGGCATCATCATCTGGATTCCGCCTTCCATGATGAGCGTGGTGGGCGTATTGCTGGTGCTCAACGCGCTGCGGCGCCACGAAGATTCAACCAAGGACACGGACGATGACGCTTCCGCGCTCGCGGCGCTGGCCAGCCGCTGGACCGGCCGCTAGGGCCTTCCTTCTTCTCGTTACTCTCGTTGCCGGCGCCGCCCGCCCTGGCGGCGGAGGGCCTCACCATCAGCGACGCGCGCATGCGCCTGGTGATTCCGTCGCGCCCGGCAGCAGGCTATTTCACGCTGTCGAACGACACGGACCACGCCCAGGCGCTGGTCGGCGCTTCGTCGCCGGCCTGCGGCATGATCATGCTGCACCAGAGTCTGCACCAGAACGGCCAGGAGCGCATGGTGATGCGCAAGCGGGTCAACGTGCCGGCCCACGGCAGCGTGAGCTTCGCGCCGGGCGGCTATCACCTGATGTGCATGAAGCCCGGCAAGGCCATGGTGCCGGGGCACAAGGTGCCGGTAACGCTCGATTTCCAGGACGGCGGCCGCATGACCGTGGAGTTTCCGGTCCACGGCATCAAGGACGAATAGAGCTCTCAGATCAGGCGCAGCAGACGCTCGACCAGACCCGGCGGGTGGTCCGCCTCGATCAGGCGGCGCAGGTCGGCGGCCGCCCCGTCGAGGTCGGGCTTGGGCGTCGCCAGCGAGGACATCAGCACACGCGCCGCGCCCGTGCCATCGAACACGTAAATCGCCGAGCTGTGGGAGACCTCGTAGGGATGATCCTCGGTCCCGGGCGTCACCGAATAGACCACGCGATAGCGCCGCGCGAGCGCGGCGAGCTGGTCGGGCGTGCCGCGCAACCCCTCGACCTCGGGGGCGAAGTTGCCGACATACTCCTTGAGCACGGCGAGCGTGTCGCGGCCGGGGTCGACCGTGACGAACAGGACGCGGACGTTCTTCGCCGCGGGCCCGAGCTTCCTGAGGATGGTATCGATGTTGAGGAGCGTGGTCGGGCACACGTCCGGACAGAAGGTGTAGCCGAAGTAGAGCATTACGATCCGGCCCTGGTAATCGGCGGCGGTCACCTGCTTACCATCGACGGCCCGGGTCATTGTGAGGGCGAGGCGAGGCGAACTTCCCGTGACATTGAGCCCGTGCCAGCGAGCACCGTCGTCGCAGCCGCCCAGCGCCGCGAGGCCGAGCCCGGCACCCAGCAGGCCGAGGGCGCCGCGCCTAGTCAGCCGCGCGCCGGGGCCGTCACAGCCCCATCCGTCACAGATGGGCGATCGCGGGGTGGGTTTCTGCATAATGCACCATGACCGTAAGGCTCACGATCGCGACGAACACCAGCACGGCGAAGCTCGCGAGCGCGACGCCGAGGATGCGGTTGCGCTCGCGCGACACCGGGCGGGTGCGGATAACCAGCGGCCGCTCCGGCGCCGGTGCACCGCCTGGCCGCGGTGTCGCCGCGCCCCCAGGCCCCGTTTCCGTATCCTGTGCCATGTCGTGCCGATCCTGGACTGGTTCACCGTTGCGGTGGGCCGGCAGGATAGTCGGATCGGGCGGGCCCGCGCAAGGCTCCCGCCCGCCGATATGAGCAGAGCAGCCAATGGCTGCCCCGTTCCTTGAAAATCCTACTCTTTCTTCTTCTTTTTCGATTTTTTCTTCTTTTTCTTCTTCTGAGGCATGGCGGCTTTAGCCTTGGCGACCAGGGCCGGCGGCGCGTTGATGGTGTCGTTGACGATCTCGGCCACTTCGTCCGCCGTCATGGGATCGAGATCGAGGTGCTGCTTGTCGATCTCGGCGAGGAATCCCTTGTCCTTCATGGTTGCGGCAAAGGCGGTGCGAAGCTCGGCGACGCGCTCGGCCGGCAGGCCCGGCGGCGCGAGATAGGGACGGCCCAGCGCGATCGGCGAGGAGATCAGCTTGAGCACCCTGCGCTCGTCGTCGTTTCGGGCGAGCTCGGTCAACAGCGGCACGCCGGGCAGGGTCTTCTCGCGCTTGCCACCCACCTGGACCAGGAACACGATCTTCTTGTCGCGTATCCAGTCCGAATGCTGGCTGACGAGCGAGCCATAGCTGCCGCTCCGTGCCTGCACCTCACCACGTTCGAACGCGATGTCGACCGCCGAAGAGCTCTTGTAGCCGGTGACGATCTTGAACTTCGTGTCGAGGAGATGGTTCATCACCGCCGGAAAGATGACGATGCTCGAGGCAGGTCCGGTGCCGCCCAGAATCACTTCCTTCTTCATCACGTCCTGGATGCTCTTCACGCCCGCGTCGCTGCGCGCGATGGTGATGGAGTTGGAGTTGCCGGTCGAGCCCAGCCAGTTAAACTTGCGCGCATCGAACCGCACGCCGCGTCCGTCCGCCACCTGGTGCAGCGGGATCGCGTTGTTGATGGTGGCGATGGCGGTCCCGTCCTTGGGCGCGACGTTATACATGTAGTTGGTGGCGAGCACATTGCCGCCGCCGGGCATGTTCTGGACGATCATCACCGGCGTGCCGGCGAGATGTTTCGGCATGTGGCGCGCAATCGTCCGTGCGATGCGATCGTAGGAGCCACCGACGCCGGTGCTGGTGATAACGGTTACCGTCTTGCCCTTGTAGAAATCGGCGGCGGATGCCGGCAAGGCGGCGAGCGCCAGCGCCAGGCCGCAGAGAATGGATCGATACATGGAAGCCCCCCGTTGTGGTTCTGTCGAAGGTATAGGACGGCCCGGCCGTTCCCGGGCCGGTCTCGTTACTGGTAACGCGAAAAGTCGTAGCCTTCCTTGGCGACGATCTCGAGCAGGTACGGCCTGCCGCCCGACGTGGTATCGAGCGCCTCCTTGACCGCACCGGCAATGTCGGCGGGCTTGTCCACCCGCCGCGAGGGCACGTTCAGCCCTTCCGCGACCTTGGAATAATTGCCGCCGACCGAGAGCGCCCCATACTTGCGCGGTCGAGGTTTCCATCACCGCGCGCTCGCAGGCCATGACGCCGTTGTTGAAGACGACCGTGAGGATGGCGATGCCGTTACGCGAGGCGGTCTCGATGTCCATGCCGGTCATGCCGAACGAGCAATCGCCCATGATGTTCATGCACAGCTTGTCGGGTGATGCGAGCTTGGCGCCGAGCGTGATGCCGAGACCGTAGCCGAGCTGGGTCGACTTGCCCCAGCCCATGTAGCTGCCGGCCTTCGTGGTCTCCCACCACGGCAGGGTCTGCTCGCGCGGGCTGCCGGAGTCATGGGTGACGATGGCGTTGTCCCGGTCGACCTGCTTGAGCAGCTCGCCGATGACGCGGTACTGATTGATCGGTACCTCGTCGGATTCGAAGTGCTTCTTCCATTCCGCCTTCCACGCCTTCTTGATCTCGGCGATTTCGTCCTTGAGCACCGTGAGCGCGTTACCACTGCCGCCCTTCTTCTGGCGGCCGACCTCCTCGATCAGCGCGTCGATCACCAGCGTGGCATCGCCCACCAGCGCATGGTCGGCGCGGTAATCCTTGTTGATGTCGCCGGCGTCGTTGGTGGAATGGATGATCTTCTTGCCCCTGGGCACCGGCGGCCCGAATGACGTCTTGGTCAGGCTCGAGCCGATGGCGCAGACGAGGTCGGCGCGGTTCATGTATTCGGCGAACATCTTGGAGCGCGAGCGGGTCGAGCCGCCGAGCGCCAGCGGATGGGCGTCGGGCATCGCGCTCTTGCCGGGATTGGTGCAGACCACGGGCGCCGGGCAGCATCTCCGCCAGCGCCAGCAGGCGGTCGCCCGCCTCGGCATAGATCACGCCCTGCCCCGCCCACAGGATCGGGTTCTTGGCGGCGAGCAGCATCCGTGCCGCTTCCTTGACCGCGTCCGGATCGGGCGCGGTGCGCATGACCGGCACCGGCACGTAGTCGAGCTTGCCGTCGTAGTCGGCCTCGAACACCGCGGTCGGCACCTCGACCAGCACCGGGCCCGGCTTGCCGCTGCGCATGGCCTGATACGCGCGGCGCATGACGTCGGGAATTTCCTGGGGCGAATGGACCATGGCCGACCACTTGGTCACCGGGCGGTAGACCTCCGCCGCACGGAAGGTCGGGCGGATGTACTGGCGCTCGCCCGAGAACCCGGCCGGAATCACCAGCATCGGCACGTTCTCGGAATAGGCCTGGGCGACACCGGCAAAGGCGTTCTCGATGCCGGGACCGTGCTGGGCCGCAAACACGCCGTTCTGCTTGCCGTGGCGGATGCGCGAGAAGCCGTCGGCCATGCCGACGCCGATGCGTTCCTGGCGGCACAGGATCGGCCGGATGTCGATCTCGGCACAGGCGTCGATCAGGGCGTTACGAGGGTAACAGGCAAGGAACTCCGTCCCTTCCCGCTTGAGGATTTGTGCAATGACTTGGGCGCCGTTCATTTACTCTTATCTTTCCTTCTGTTCGGGGTGTGTCTCGGTCAGGCGTCGGTGCGGACCAGCTCGCTCACGTCTTTCGCCGGGAAGGGTGTGCCCTTGGGCGCTTCGAAGCGCTTCGAGCGGACCCGGAAGCTGTCGGGCTTGAGACCCGGCAGGAGCTTGCCCGCGGCATGATCATTGAGCGTATCGAGCAGCAGACGGCGGATCTTGACGATCGCCGAGTCGCTCGACGAGAAGATGCTCCAGCGTGCGGTCGGAAATCGGCCCCATGGATTCCTGGATGCCGCAGTCCTGCGCACCAAGCCCCTTGATGCCGGTGAACGACTTACCGCTCGACTGCAACGCGCGGTCGATCATGTAATCGTTGGCCTTGTTGAGGATGGCCCGGTCGCTGCCAGGGAAGTTCTCGGTATGGATGCCCTCGAAGTTCTTCGAGCGTTCCAGCTCCTCCTCGGTGAAAGGCCGGTCGGGATGGAAATCGATGCTGTAGAGCATGGTGTTCTCGTCGTCGATCGGCATCCACATATGGGCGGCATGGGGCACCGACGAGATGATCTTGTGGAACGGCATCAGCATCACGTTGATATTCCAATGAATCTCGTCGCCGCCAAGGTCGCGGCCGGTGCCGACGACGAAACCGAAGTCCATGGGTACGACCTCATAGAACGACGGCACCACGCGGCGGCTGCTCTCGACGCTGCCGCCGTGCAGGAAGGTCAGGTGCGGTGCATCGAAGCCGCCCTCGACGCCCTGCAGCCAGTTGCATTCCTGGATGTGGCGCGTGGGGTGACGCTGTTCCGGTGGCACCCTTGTCCATTCGAGATCCGGGAACTCCGGCTTCAGCTCGGGCGGGCCCATGTAGGCCCACACCACGCTACCCCGCTCGATGCAGGGATAGGCCTTGATCTGGAGCTGCTTCTTGATCGCCGCCACCTGGGTTTCGCCCGACGGCGGCACGCAGGGAACGTCCACGCAGTTACCGTCCACGTCGAACTTGATGCCGTGATAGACGCAGCGCAGCCCGCATTCCTCGTTGCGCCCAAAGAACATCGAGGCAGTACGGTGCGGGCAGCGCTCGTCGAGAAGCCCCACCCGTCCCTTGGTGTCGCGGAACACCACCAGGTTTTCGCACAGGAGCTTCACCCGTATGGGCGGCGAATCGGGCCTCTCGATCTGGTTCGAGAACACCACCGGGACCCAGTAGCGGCGCATCAGATCACCCATGGGGGTGCCGGGGCCGACGCGCGTCAGCAGTTCGTTTTCTTCGCGAGAGAGCATGGCAAGTCTCCTGTTACGCTCAGGTGTGACGCATGAGTTATGCCATGGCGCCGGACCTCTCGGGCCCGGCGCCGGCCGGGATCAGCTCTTCTTTTTCTTCTTCTTGGACTTCTTTTTCGGCATCAGGGCACGCGCCGCCGCAATCGCTTCCGGCGAAGCGTGGATAGTCTCGCTGACGATCTGGGTCAGCTCCTCGCCGCTGACCGGGTCGATCTCGAGGCGCATTTTCTTAGCATCGGCCTGAAAGCCCTTGTCGTTCATGGCGTCGAGCAGCGCCTTGCGCAATTGGGCGACGCGCTCCTGCGGCACGCCCGGAGGAGCGAGATACGGGCGGCCCAGTCCGATCGGAGACGAGATCAGCTTGAGGATCTCGCGCTGCTTGGCGTCCTTGGCAAGGTCAGTCAGGAGCGGCACGTTGCCGGGAATCGCCTTGTCCTTCTTGGCGCCGACCTGCACCAGCAGGTTGATCTTCTTCTGGGTGATCCAGTCGGGATGCTCGCTGTTGAACGAGGTATAGCTGCCGGTACGGCCCTGAACCTCGCCGCGTTCCATGGCGATGTCGATGCCCTGGACCGACTTGTAGCCGATCAGGACCTTGAACTTGGTGCCGAGCACCTTGTTCATGATGGTCGGGTAGATGACGATGCTCGACGCTGGCCCCGTGCCACCGTAGATGACTTCTTTGTTCATGGCATCCTGGATCGTCTTGATCCCGGCGGTGTGCCAAACGATGGCGACTGAATTGTAGTTGCCGGTCGAGCCGAGCCAGTTGAATTTGCTGGCATCGTAACGCACGCCGCGGCCGTCGATCACCTGGTGCAACGGAATCGAGTTGTTGATCGTGCCGATGGTGGTGCCGTCCTTGGGCGCGACGTTATAAAGGAAGTTGGTCGCCAGCACGTTGCCCGCCCCCGGCATCGCCTTGACGATAATCTCGGGCTTGCCCTCCAGATGTGCCGGCATGTAGCGCTTGAAAATGCGGGCGATGTTGCCGTAGCTGCCGAAGCCGCCCGTGGATACGATGATCGTGATGGTCTTGCCCTTGTAGAAGGCGTCGGCCACCGCGGATTGGACACCGAGCGCACCAGCGCAGGCCACGGTGAGCGCGGCGACCGTGGTAACGCGTACGATGCTTTTCATTGAGACCTCCCTGTATCGATTCGTTGCGTCGCTTTGTTTTCCTGAACGTCCTAGTACGGATAGTCGGAGAACTCGTAGCCTTCCTTGGCCATGATCTCGAGCAGGAAGGGGGAGCCCTTTTCGGTCGTATCCACGGCCTCCTTGATGGCGGGAATGATTTCAGCCGGCTTCTCCACGCGCCGCGACGGCACATTGAGGGATTCCGCGAGCTTGGCATAGTTGCCGCCGACCGCGAGCGAGTTGAACTTGCGGATTGAGGTTCCCATGACATGGCGCTCTGCCGCCATGACGCCGTTGTTGAAGACCACCGTCAGGATCGCGATACGGTTGCGCGATGCGGTCTCGATATCCATCCCGGTCATGCCAATGGCGCAGTCGCCCATGACGTTGATGCAGAGTTTTTCCGGTGCCGCCATCTTGGCGCCCATGGTGATGCCGAGGCCGTAGCCGAGTTGGGTCGATTTGCCCCACCCCATGTAGGAGCCGGATTTCGTGGTCTGCCAGAACGGCAGGAGCTGCTTGCGCGGACTGCCGGAATCGTGGGTAACGATGGTGTCGCCGGGATCGACCGTGCGCATCAGGTCCCGAATGACACGGTACTGGTTGATCGGCACCTCGTCGGAATCGAGCTGGCCCGCCCATTCGGCGAGCCAGTCCTTCTTGATCGCCGCGATCTCGCTTTCGAGCGCGGTGCGCGCCTTGCCGTTGTCGCCCCTGCGCTGGCGGCCGACCTCGGCGATCAACGCGTCGAGGACCAGCGCCGCATCTCCCACCAGCGCGCATGCCGTCGGATAGTCCTTGTTGATGTCGCCGGCATCGTTAGTGGAATGGATGATGGTCTTGCCGGGCGGCATGCTCGGCCCGAACGAGGTCTTGGTGAGGCTCGAACCAATCGCCAGCACCACGTCGGCGCGGCCGAGCATCACCGAGTACATCTTGGGCTGCATGCGCGTGGACGCCCCAAGCGCGAGCGGATGGGCGTCGGGCAACGCGCTCTTGCCGGGATTGGTGCACACCACCGGCGCCGGCACCAGTTCGGCGAGCGCGGCCAGCCGGTCGCCCGCTTCGGCGTAGATCACCCCCTGCCCCGCCCAGATCACTGGGTTCCCGGCGGCGAGCAGCATCCGCGCCGCCGCCTTGACCGCATCGGGGTCCGGCGCCGTGCGCAGCACCGGCACCGGCACGTAGTCGATCCGGCCTTCGAACTCCGCGTCGAGCACGTCGATCGGAGCTTCCACCAGCACGGGACCGGGCTTGCCGCTGCGCAGTGCCTGATAGGCGCGGCGCATGACGTCGGGAATCTCCTGCACCGTATGGGCCATGGCCGACCACTTAGTCACCGGGCGCAGTACCTCGGCGGCACGGAAGGTCGGGCGGATGTACTGGCGCCGGGCAGGGTAGCCGGACGGGATCACGAGGATCGGCACGTTCTCGGAATAGGCCTGCGCAATGCCACCGAATGCGTTCTCGATGCCGGGCCCCTGCTGCGCTGCGAACACGCCGTTCTGGCGACCGTGGCGGATGCGCGAGAAACCGTCAGCCATGCCGACACCGACGCGCTCCTGACGGCACAGGATGGGTCTTATATCGATCTCGGCGCAGGCATCGATCACCGGATTCCGGGGATAGCAGGCCAGAAACTCGGTGCCTTCCCGCTTGAGGATTTCGGCGATGACATCCGCACCATTCATGAAAAAGCGTTCCTTCCTTCTTTAAGGCCACTCCGGCCAATTTCTGTCTTGTTCGAATGCGGCGGGCTCAGGCCACCCCGGCCGGCGAAATGGTACTTTCCCTGCTGCGGACTATTCCGCGGCGGCGGGCGTGTCGATGCTGATGGCGCGCCGGACGGCTTCGTCGAAAGCGTTGCTCAACGGGGATTCGAAGCGGGCGGAGCGTACCCGGTAGCTCGCCGCCGTCATGCCGGGGGGATTCTTGCCTGCGATGTGCTCACGCAGCGTCTTGAGCAGAAGCTGCCTGATCCGGGTAAGCGCCGCATCGCAGGGCAGCAGATGCTCCTGCGTGCGGTCGACGATCGGGCCCATGGACTCCTGCATCCCGCAATCCTGCACACCGAGGCCCTTGAGGCCGGTGAACGACTTGCCGCTCGACTGCAACGTGCGATCGATCAGGTAATCGTTGCCCTTGTTCTGGACGGCGCGATCGGTGCCCGGAAAATTCTCCGTGTGGATGCCGCGCCAGGACGTCTCGCGCTCGAGTTCTTCCGCCGTGAACGGCTTGTAAGGATCGAAGTTGACGCTGTAGAGCATGGTGTTCTCGTCGTCCATCGGCATCCAGATATGCGCTGCCTTGGGAACCGACGGAATGATCTTGTGGAACGGCATCAGCATGACCTCCACGTGCCAGGAGTAATCGCCATTGCCGATCTCCCGCCCGCCGGTCGCCGCGAAACCGCCGTCGATGGGGAAAACCTCGTAGCGCGAAGGGACGATACGCCGGTGCTGATCGGTATTGCCCTTGCGCGCATCGACCGCACCCGAATGCAGAAACGACAGGTGCGCGGCATCGAAGCCGCCATCGAAGCCCTGCAGCCAGTTGCATTCCTGAATGTGACGAGTAGCGAAACGCTGTTCGCGCGGAACGTGAACCCACTCGAGATCGGGAAACTCCGGCTTCAGCTCGGCCGGGCCCATGTAGGCCCAGACCAGGTCGCCATGCTCGACGCAGGGATAGGCCTTGATCTGGAGCTGCTTCTTGATCGCCGCCACCTGGGTCTCGCCCGACGGCGGCAGGCAGGGAACGTCGACGCAGTTGCCCTCCACGTCGAAAGCGCAGTCCGCATTCCTCGTTGCGCCCAAAGAACATCGAGGCGGTACGGTGCGGGCAGCGTTCGTCGAGAAGCCCCACCCGCCCCTTGGTGTCGCGGAACACCACCAGATTCTCACCAAGCATCTTCACCCGGACCGGCGGCGAATCGGGCTCGGCGATCTGATGGGAGAACACGACCGGAACCCAGTAGCGGCGCATCAGCTCGCCCATGGGCGTGCCAGGGCCGACGCGCGTCAGCAGTTCGTTCTCTTCCCGAGAGAGCATCCTGGGCCTCCTTCGGGCCGGATTCCGGTCCGGCCTGTTCTTACTTTGAGTAGTGGATTATCCCCGCTGGAAGGACATTTTGAAATGCAAAAATCGGCGGTTCCGTATTACGGCCGCGCCCGGCCGGCGCAAAGAAAACGGCCCCCAGCAAGCAGCCGGAGGCCGTCATCAAGGTATTCAGATGGACGTCAGTTCTTGCAGGTCACTTCCTTGGCCTGCGTTCCCGAGCCGTAATAGTTGAGCTCGCAGGTCATGCCGACCTTGATGGCGGAACGCTTGGCCTTCTTGCCGTCGACCATGACCTTGGTCTTGGAGCCCGAGATGCTCGCCTTCAACTTGTTGCCGTGGCTAGAAATCGTGACGCCGCGGCCGCCCTTCTTGACGGCGACGACCTTGCCGGAATCGCGCACCAGCTTGACGACGGCCTTCTCGGTCTTGCCGTGGAACTTCATCAGGTCGTTGACCTTGGCAAGCTTCTCCGGCGCGGTCGCCGCGATCTTGCCGATGATGTCCTGAATCTCCTTGCCGGTGACCAGCTCGACATCGCGGCGGGACTTTTTCGCGTCCGCCAGGAACTTCGTATCCTTGGTGGTTTCGACGAATGCCTTGCGCAGGGCTTCGACCCGAGCCTCCGGAACGCCGGTGACGACGGCGAACGGCCGCCCCATGACGTTTCCGGCATGGGCGATCCTGAAGTAGTTATCCACGTCGGCGGTGGTGTAGCCGGGCTGCACGTGGGCGGGCGTAATGAAATCGAACAGGTTCGGCACGCCCATCTTGGCCAGTTCCGGATCGGGCGTGAACGCGATCTGGACGATCGGCTTGATCTTGCCTTCCTTCAGCATCTGCGTGGACTGCTCCTTGAAGGAGGCCCACGACTGGCACACACCATCCACCTCGCCACGCTCGATCGCAAGATGTACCGGCGGCGTCGACGGATAGCCCATGATCAGCTTGAACTGGCCGCCGAGCAGCGCGTTGATCATGGCTGGATCGAACTCGGTCGTGTTGGGACCGGTGCTGCCCATGGTGAACTGACGCTTGAACACGTCCTCGAACGACTTGATGCCGGTGCGGGTGGCGACACCACACACGCCGGCCTCGCTCGCGAGGCTCCCCAGCCACTGGAAGTCCTTGGCCTTGTACTTCGGACCCGGTTGGCCGAGAAGCTGGACCAGCGCGACCTCGCGCTGCAGCCCACCGATCACGGTACCGTCCTTGGGCGCGACATTGACGATGAAGTTGGCCGCGACCACGGAGCCGGCCCCGTTCATGTCCTGGACGATGATCGACGGATTGCCGGGAATGTACCGGCCGATATGACGCCCCAGCATGCGGCCATAGGTGTCGTAGCCGCCGCCCGGTCCGGCGCCGACGATGATCTTGATCCGCTTGCCCTTATAGAACTGCGCGACGTCGTCCGCGGCAGACGCGCTGACGACCGCAGCAGCGGCGATGCCTAAACCCAAGGCCGCCGCACCGAGGCAGCGGGCCACAAGTGTGATGCGTGACATGTGGAAACCCCCAGTATGGTTTGTGAAGACCCGATCCTGCTTTGCCTGGAAGAAGCCGGTAGGACCGTCCGACCTTCTCATGGTCCGGCAATTTCCGGAATTCTAGCCGCGGAATGTGACTTTGGGAATTCAATAGAAGGGCCTGGAGGTCGCGGATTCAGCCGCTTTTTTAGCTCCCGCGAGAAGCTCCTCGATGGCGTCCGCCACGGCGTCGACCGGGATCAGGTCGGGGGCGATGCCGCCAAAGGTCTTGGAATCCACGACCCTGAGCGCGCGGGCACGCGGCGCATACTTTTCGGGATCATGCTTGGAGAACAGCGAAACGAGCGGCGCGCCCCCTGCCGCCAGCATGTGGCCCGCGCCCAAATCGTTGGCGACCGCCACCGTCAAGCGACCGGCGAGCGCGATGGCGAACACCGGCCCCCGGGCACCGGCCCGCTCGGCGGCGGCCTCCCACTCGGGAAAGCGGGCTTCCGGCACGGCCGCCCGAAGCCGGTCCAACCACGGCCGCTCCTCGGGACCGATGAAGAACACCGGGACCCGACCACCCGCCACCTGGCGCCGTGCGATCTCGATGAAGCCCGCGAGCGGCCATATCTTCGCCTTGTCGCCGGCGCCTGGCGCGATGCCGACATAGACTGGCCCCGTCGGTAACAGCGCTTCGGCTGTTGCCCGCAGGGCGGCGGGTACGGGCAAGTCAGGTACTCCTCCCGTTGCCGCCGCGGGCACGGCAAGATCGAGCAGACCCGAGAGATAGTCGATCAGGTGCCTGGGACGCGGTGTTCCCGGCGGCGGTCGGCGGTCGGAAAAGCGGAAGCCGGCGGTGCCGGACAGGAACAGGCCGTGGCGGATGCGCCGCACCCGCAATGTGCGGGCAACGGCGCGCTGGGTGTCCACCACCAGGTCGAAGCGCCGGCCGGGAAGCGGACGACGAAGGTGGAACAACTCGCCCGCGCCGGTGCCGATCCCAGCCTCGTCCATCACCTCATCGAGGAGGCCCTCGACCAAGGGGGCGAGCGCGCCTGCATAAGCACTGGTACCCACCCCGGCACACCAGGTGAGACGCGCATCCGGAAAGCGCCGTCGCAGGTCCCGCACGAACGGAATTCTTGACCAACCCGTCGCCTACCGTGTCGGCGTAGGTATAGACGAGGACGCTTTGGAAGGAGTGCGGGTCGCGGGCAGGCATCGGCCGATTTGGTTCGGTGGCGGGGCGCGCATCCGCGCGCCCCGCCCGATGCCTAAACCCTACGCCGGCTTCATTTCTTTTTCTTCTTTTTTTTCTTGTGCTTCTTTTTGACGGCTTCGACCTTGAGGCCCTGCTCTTGCAGGAGATGCGTCATATAGCCGATCGCTTCCGGCGACACCTTGGAGAGTTCATCGACCGTTTTCGTCAGGTCCTCTGCGGTCAGGACGGAAAAGCCCGGCGTGATCTTGTCGCCATGCTCCTGGAATTGAGGATCGGCCGCCGCCTTGGCATAGGCCGCGCGGAAGGTCGCAACGACAGGGGCGGGCGTCTTCGGCGGCAGTGAAGCCCATTTGAAGACATAGCTAAGATCGCGCCAGTAGTCGTAGGCCTCTTGCACGACCTTACCATTACCGATCTTGCCCTTCATCGCACCGGTGAAGAGCGGTACCTTGGAAATGGCCGGAATATGGGATGATGTCGTTCCGCCATTCGAGCCGGTCTGGTAGATGATCGTGAACTTGCTCTTGTCGAGCAGCGCCGGGTTCTGCAGGAACCAGGCATCCGCGAGCGACGTCATGTCGAGCTCGCCGCGCTGCATGGCCAGTGAAAGATCGGAATTGTTGCCGTAGCCGGAAACCCATTTGGCATTCCAGCCGAGGAACTTGATTCCCCACGCCGTCATCAGCATTCCGACGTGCGGGAAACCGCTGACCGTGCCCATGGCGATGGGCGGCTTCGACTTATCGGTAAGACGCGAAAGCACCTCGTTGCGGATGATCATCGACGTGCCGCCGAGATCGATGCCCCCGACTATCTCGAAGGTCGTCGGGTCGTAACGGGACTGCGGCACACGGTAGTTGATGGGATCGGTCTGCGAGCTCGAGGCCACGCTCACCATCGACCCGTCCCGCTTCGCCCGCTGGACGAAATAGTTGAGGGCGATCAGGTTATGGGCGCCTGGCATATTCTGCACAACGGCACCGGGTTTTCCGGGTAGATACTTGGCGAGGAACGGCGCGATCAGACGCGCCGAAAGATCCGTGCTGCCCCCTGTGCCGCTTCCGACCAGGATCGTGATGGTCTTGCCCTTGAAGGACATGTTGTCGGCCGCCATGGCCGACGCCGAACCCGCAAGTACGATGGCGGCCGTTGCCATGGCGCGCACGGTCCAGGTTTCTCTGAAAAGTTTCATTTTGCCTGCCTCCCGCCCGCCGGTCGTGACGACGGGCCTGTTCTTATCAAAGACATGCATTCAATTATCAGAATGCATCACGATTATCGTCAAGGAAGGCTAACCGATCCCCCGCCCCTTGTCGACGGGACAGCGCAAAACAGAAGGATTCCAATAGAATCCAGTGGAAACGGAAGGAGAAAGAGGGTGGTGCGCCCTGCAGGATTCGAACCTGCGACCTGCGGCTTAGAAGGCCGCTGCTCTATCCAACTGAGCTAAGGGCGCTTTTGCCCCCGCACGCACCGACTAACGGACCCGGTCGTAGCGGAAGTTGTCAGCGTAGCTCTTGATATGCGGTCTTCGGGTATGGGGCTCGATCACTTCGTAGTCGAGCCCGTTGCGCCGGGCATAGGTCACGGCGTCCTCTCGTGAATCGAAGTGCAGCCTGAGCTGGGTACGGGTGTCGGCGGACGAGATCCAGCCCATCAGCGGATCATGGGTACGCTTTGCTCCAGGCGCGAACTCCACCAGCCAGTGATGGGTCTTCGCCATGCCTTGCTGCATGGCGGTCCTGCTGGGCTGATAGATGCGTACCTTGGCCATCCTGATCTCCGAACTCGCGGCGGCTCGTATGGGTAGCCTCGGGCGCCGCCACGGTCAAGCACGCAACACGCGAATGGTCGGGGAGAGAGGATTCGAACCTCCGACCCCCTGCTCCCAAAGCAGGTGCGCTACCAGGCTGCGCTACTCCCCGTGCGCGCGAAACTAGCCGCCTTCGTGCAAATGCACAACGCCGAGCTCTCGCGCACGATCGGATGGAACCACCGGCGCGGACACGGGACTACAGCTTATAGGTTAATAAACATGGTTAATGCTCGGACTGCGGGTATAGCTCTAATGTCTTATTTTCAAAGGAAATTTTCCGTATATGATCGCCCAAAATTATAATGAATTGCAAGGCCGCCCGCGTATCATGCCCGTTCCCGTCACGCTGGTTTCTCCGTCCCTTTACTCTTACATGATTGCCATGGGCGTCCGGGAACCGGAAGTTCTCCGGGCCCTGCGCGAGGAAACGTCGCGCCTGCCCAACGCCAGTTGGGCGACCACTCCGGAACAGATGGCGTTTCTCCAGATTCTTGTCCGCATCTCCGGTGCACGACGCATTCTCGAGCTCGGCACGTTCACGGGCTATTCCACGCTGGCCCTGGCGCTTGCCTTGCCCAAGGATGGCGAAGTCGTGACCTGCGACATCGCCAGCGGCTGGAGCGAGATGGGAACCCATTACTGGCGCGACGCCGGGGTGGAGAAGCTGATCGACCGCCGCGTCGGCCGCGGTACCGATGTGTGCAACGCCCTCCTCGACGAAGGCCGCGCGGGGAGCTTCGACATGGTCTTCATCGACGCCGACAAGGCGAACTATCCCGACTACCTCGCGCTGGCGGAGCAACTCCTGCGCCCCGGCAGCCTGCTGGTCGCCGACAACGTGTTCTGGGGCGGAAGCGTGGTCGATGCCCAGTGCGACGACGCGGAGGCCGTGGGAATCCGGCGCTTCAACGAAGCCCTCGCCGGAAACGACCGGTTCGAGATCGCGATGATCCCGGTCTCCGACGGTATGACCCTCGCCCTCAAGAAATAATATTGCGCGCTTTGCCGGGTTGGCTTTAACGTAATGTTAGTTCCCGGCCGCGCAGAATTCAGACCAGGACTCCCCGGAAGATGCGCGGGAACAGGACGTTTCGCGCCGGCAGGAGACCGGAAGGATCTTGGTCATGCTGGGAAGGATGCTCGCATTCGCTGCGATCGCAGGCCTGGGGCTGGTGGCCTGCTATCATCCCTTGCCCGTTCATGCCGATGCCGGCATCTGCACCCAGCGCGCCAAAGTCCTGGCCCACCTCGCCAGTAATTACCGCGAGGCCCCGGTTGCCATGGGGCTCGCCAACAACGGCGGCGTGATCGAGGTGCTCCGCTCCAAGGACCACGCGACCTTCACCATCATCATCACGATGCCCGACGGGATCAGCTGCATGATCGCCGCCGGCCAGAGCTGGGAAAGCCTGCCCGCCCTCGCCCGCAGACGCGGACCCGGCGTCTAGTCAACTCATTTCGCCAAGAACGTTACGAGTTCAGAGGCCTCTGTGCTGGAATAACTGACGTAATCCAACCCAAACTTTTCGGCCCTGGAACTGTCAAAGGCTACAACTGGCCGACCAGCTTGACCATGAACATGTTGTCGTTGTAGTCGCCATTGGCGGCGTCGGAATTGCGGTTCGACCGATCGTAGCCCGCCGATAGATACAGATATCGGTTCATGAGATAACGGGCATAAAGGCCGAGCCCGGTAATGTCGTCATTGCGGCTGATGCCCTTGTAATCGTTGTTGGTGTAAGAGGCATTGCCGCCGATAAGCAAGTTGCGCAGCAGCTCGTGGTCGACCGAGACGCTGTATCTGGTCGCCAAATAGCCCGAAGCGCCAGCCAAAGTCGAATTCCTCGACGGTACGGGCGACACCGAGCTTGGCAGTGGTCAGGCTGGTCGCGTTCCAAGTCAGGTCTGCCCCGAAGTCCATCCCCGAGACGGTGCTCAGAGTCGGATCCTTGTAGTCCTGGCTACGATAGCCAACGAAAACGTCACCGAAGGTCTTGCCCGTAAGGTCGATGCGAACGCCGCCATCGAGCGCATACCCATTGGAGTCGCGATTGACACCGGCATCGTCCACGGAACTGATGTAGGATCGTTTGTTGACGGTCGTCTTCACAAAAGCCTCGTACTGGGGAACGATCTCGTAGCCCAGCCTGACCGACCCCTCATACTCATTGCGGTCGCGGTCGTCCTGGTTGGAGACGCCGCCACCCGAGAGAGAAACGTCGTCATAGTTGTAATTCTTCGCCGTGCCGCCCACGGTCACGTTCACGCGGTTGAGCTGCTGGCGGAAAGACGCGTCCGCATTCGCGAGCTTGTATTCGGTCGGGTTGATGCCGTTGGCCGCGTCCGGTGAACCGCGCTCCTCGTGAAGCTTGGCGTAGGACAGCCCACCCGAGAGATGCGAACGCCGCGTGATATCGAGGGTCCCGCCGGTGTTGACGTTGTAGTCCTCGTAGTTCTCCGTGGTCCGGTCGGCATAGCGGCCGATATCGGCGGAGGCCCCGAAGTTCAGCGAGTGCCGGTTCCAGTTCGATTTCAGATTGAGCGATGGCGAGAGGACCGTGATGAAATCGTCCACTTCGCTGCCGTCGGTGCGGAAAATGTTGTCGTCATAGGTCTCGCTCAAACCGATCTTCGGGAACAGGAAGAACGAGCCCATGCGGACGCCGAGCGGGTCCACTTCAGGACGGGGACGGGTCGTGACCGTCTCTTGCGGGTTGGCCCCTTGGGCCGAAGCGGAATGGTTAACAGCGAAGGCAGCGACCAACGTCATGGCGAAGGCACCATATTTCAAGGATAGCCGCATAATGTTCGATACCCCCTTGATGATGAACTTACTCTGCTGCCTCCCAGCAACATCGGTACACAAAATATGGAAAACTATGGCTTAATTAGCCTCAGACACGGATTCAGTCAACTTTAAAGCTGCGCAAGCAGCATATCTCAAGAGCTTCAAGTATGAAGTGCATTCGCATGTCCTTGTTCGGACAGCCCTCGCCGAAGAAGCAAGCCTTAGCGGCGTGGCGAGCGTCATCGATGGTGACACAGTAGAAATTCACGGCCAACGGATTCGGCTGTTCGGCATCGATGCGCCCGAAAGCCACCAATTATGCGAGGAGATCAGCGGCAAGAAATGGCGCTGCGGCCAACGTGCTGCAATAGCCCTTTCGGGCTATATTGGCCGCTCCCCAATCTCATGTGCCGTAAAGGATCGAGACCCTTATGGCAGGATTGTAGCGGTTTGCTTCAAGGACAGCGACGACCTCAATGCCTGGATGGTGACGCACGGTTGGGCAATCGCATATCGGCATTACTCCAAAGCCTACATTGCTAATGAGGACTTCGCAAAGCAACACAAGAGCGGCATATGGGCGGGAAAATTCATCGCACCTTGGTTATGGCGGCGAGGTACGCGCTTAAAGTCAGAGATGCAGTCACAGCGGAACTCTCACACTGGAGGACAACAACGTCAGTGCCTCATTAAAGGCAATATTAGTCGCAACGGTGCGCACATTTACCACATTCCTAGCGGCGAATATTATTCCCGCACAAGGATTGATCCTTCCAAAGGTGAACGTTGGTTTTGCTCCGAAGAAAAAGCGCGTGCCGCAGGTTGGAGACCGTCGAGGCGCTAAAGCTAATGGACGAAATAGATGTCTATCGCGCTGCAAACCTCATCATGCAGAATCATGGAAGGGACGCAAAAGTGTTTGCCGCTTTGCAAGCAGATAATTGTCTGAAAGACGGTGACCACGTAGGCAAGACCGTTTGGCTTCGAGTAATCGCCGCGATTGAGTGGCTCCAAAGTGAACGGCTTACCAGACCTAGTCACGGGGTTGCAGAAGGTTGACGACGCAAGTCCATTCAGTCGCCCGGCGTTCTATTTAATCGTCGGCGCGCTGGCGCCGGGTTTCGAAGCGGGCAGCGTCCTCGGGATCGAGAGCGATGGTAAGATGGGCCGTACCGACCGGGTCATCCTCGCGCGCGAGCACCTCGCCGTGGTCGTAAAGCCAGGCAATCGCCGCCCCCTCCCGGGGTGCGAGGTCGTAACGGAACACCTGGCGCCGCGCCGACAGGTGCCCATCGAGGAGCGCGAGCAAGTCGTCGATCCCCTCCCCCGTCACCGCCGAGATCGCCACCGCGTCGCGCTCGCGCCCGGTCCGTGCCACCAGGGCGACCCGTTCTTCCGTCGGCAGCAGGTCGATCTTGTTGAGGGCCTCCACGAAACGCACGCCGGCACCGCGAAAGCGGCTGCCGTTACCCTTGGCACCGGCCCCGGCTTCACCAATTTCGAGGCCGAGCTCGGCCAGAACCTGTTCGACGTCGGTCTTTTGGGCCTCGCTGTCGGGATGGGCGATATCGCGCACGTGGATCACCACATCGGCCGCCAGCACCTCTTCGAGAGTGGCGCGAAAGGCGGCTACCAGGTCGGTCGGAAGGTCCGAGACGAAACCGACCGTGTCGGACAGGATCACCTTGCGCCCCGACGGCAGGGCGACCGCGCGCATGGTGGGGTCCAGCGTCGCGAACAGGAGGTCGCGTGCGAACACGTCGGCGCGCGTCAGGCGGTTGAACAGGGTCGATTTGCCCGCGTTGGTGTAGCCCACCAGGGCCACGACAGGGAACGGCACGCGGGAACGCGCCTTGCGATGGAGCGCACGGGTGCGCTTCACGTCCTCGAGTTCCCCTTTGATACGCAGGATACGGGTGTCGATCTGGCGTCGGTCCGCTTCAATCTGGGTTTCGCCGGGACCACCGAGGAAGCCGAAGCCACCGCGCTGGCGCTCGAGGTGGGTCCACGACCGCACCAGGCGCGAGCGCTGGTAGGTGAGCGCCGCCAGCTCCACCTGGAGCGCGCCTTCTCGCGTGCGGGCACGTTCGCCGAATATCTCGAGGATCAGGCCGGTACGGTCGATCACCTTGCACGTCCAGGCAAGCTCCAGGTTACGCTGCTGGACCGGACTCAAGTGCCCGTCCACCACCATCACCTGGACCGCCTCCTCGGCGATGCGTCCCTTGAGACGCTCGACCACCCCCTGCCCGATCAAGGTTGCCGGACGTGGATGATTGAGGCGGAACAATTCGGCAAAGGCGACATCGAGATCGATCGCCTCGGCCAACCCGCAGGCTTCCTCAAGGCGCGACTCGACGCTGCGCGCTGCGTCATCGCCATGCAGCACGGGCAGCACAACGGCCGCGCGGCCGGACAGGCCAACTGAGGAAGATCCCGCGCCGTTGGTCGCCGGCGCGGGGTCAACCGAACCTAGATATGACTGGGAACGCTTAGTGGGCACGCTGCTCCAGCGCGAAGGCCCGGACGTCAGGCACTGGCCCCCGCCTCGGCATCCGCGCCCTCGTCATCACCTTCCCAAAGCTGAACAGGCGCCGACGGCATGACCGTGGAAATGGCATGCTTGTAGACGAGCTGGGAATGGTTATCGCGACGCAGCAGGACGGAGAAGTTGTCGAACCAGGTGACGATTCCCTGCAGCTTCACGCCGTTGACCAGGAAGATGGTCACCGGGGTCTTCTGCTTGCGGATCGTGTTGAGGAAAACGTCCTGGAGATTCTGTGATTTGTCAGCAGCCATTTTATCTTTCTTTCAAATGTGGTTGCCATGGCAAACACCCCATTGCCAAGGGCTACGGGGAACGCGGTGTCTCCTTCCTACCCTACGGGTGGGCGGGCTTCTAGCGGGACGACAACGGAACCGCATTATCGACCAGTGGTTGCAGGCCCGACACACCCGCTATCAGCATAATTTCTACCACAAATGGGTCAAGATTGTGGCGTGTAAGTTCGTCCCGTATTTCAGGACCTTCCAGCAGAAGCGGCCGGAGTCCCGCCGCCAGGGCGCACTGGACGTCGATGGCACCATCGCCCACGAACCAGACGTCCCTGGACGGGGCGATTCCCGTCCCCTCCAGGGCCAGCCGGACCGGGGCAGCAGCCGGCTTGTCCGCCTCGGCGTCGGTGGCCCCGACCAGGCGCCCGAAGAACCGTTCCCAGCCGAGCGCCCTGGCCTCCGCGCGCAGATACTTGCCGCTCTTGTTGCTGACCACCGCGAGGTAAATATCCTTCCCGGCAAGCCAGGTAAGTGTCTCCTCGACACCTGCAACCGGTGCGAGTCGGTCGATATGGACCGCGGCAAAGGTGTCATAAAAAATTTTGCGCGCCTCGGTCCAGCGCGCCCCGAACATTTCCGGGAAGCTGTCGCGCAACGACCTGCGCACGCGCGCCTTTGTCTCCGCAAGCGTCCACGGGTCATGACCCATCGCGGCGAAAGTCGCGTTCAGCGCCTCGTGAATGGCTGGCCAGTTGTCGACCAGTGTGTTGTCCCAGTCGAACAGGATCGCCCGCGGCCGTGACAACAGGCCGGCCTCGGTCACAGTCGTTCCCTCGATAGGTGCCGACTCGGTTGCGCCGCCACGTGATCACGGTAATCCGCAAGCAAGCGCCTGGTGAAGATACCAGGCCTGCCATCGCCGAGCGGCGCGCCGTCTATGGCCACCACGGGCAGAACGAAGGCTGTTGTCGAGGTCAGGAACGCCTCCTTGGCGGCTTTAGCCTCTCGCACGGTGAACGGTCGCTCTTCGAACCTGAGTCCCGCGTCGCGCGCGAGATCAATGACCGCACGGCGCGTCACGCCATTGAGGATCGCCGTATCCGGTGCGCGCGTGACGAGTACGCCCTTGCCCGTGACAATCCAGAAATTGGTTGAGCTGCCCTCGGTCACGAAACCGTCGGCGTCCACCATCACCGCCTCGTAGCCGCCGGCATCGCGCGCCGCCTGCTTGGCGAGCACGTTGGGAAGCAGCGAGGTGGTCTTGATGTCGCAGCGCTTCCAGCGGATATCCGGCACGGTGACCACGGTGCAGCCCTTGTCCTGAAGGGCGGCCGGCGGCCCCTTATAGGCGCGTGCGTTGACCACCAGTGCCGGACGGGCCCGCTGCGGAAACGCGTGATCACGTGGGGCAACCCCACGACTCACTTGCAGATAGACCATACCGTCGCGCACGCGGTTGCGGCGTATCACCTCACGGATGACGTGGCGCAGGCTTGACCGGGCCATGGGCTGGGCCATGGCGAGCTCGCCGAGCGAGCGGTCGAGCCGCGCAAGATGAGCCTCCTCATCGACCAGCCGCCCTTCGCGCACGGCGATGACCTCGTAAACCCCGTCCGCGAACTGGTAGGCACGGTCCTCGATGTGGACCGCCGCCAGCCTGTGGGGCATATAACGGCCGTTGACGTAGCTGATCCTGGGCACGACGGAAAACTCAGAAGAACTCGAGACTGACGGCGAACAGGCGCTCCACCTTCTTGACCGCCTCGGTCTCCGCGAACAGGATGACGCGATCGTGGGCCTTGATCACGGTGGCGCCGGTCGGCGTAATCACCTGGCCGTCTCGTATCACGGCGCCGACGATGACTCCATCCGGCAGGTCGGCGTCGCGCAGTGGAACGCCCACCAGCGACGAGGTTTCCATCGCCTCGGCCTCCATGACCTCACCGAAATTCTCATGGACCGCGTGGGCGGCACGGATGCGTCCGCGCCGGATGTGCTGAAGGATGGTGGACACCGTAATCGCGCGCGGACTCACGACCACGTCGATGCCGAGGGTCGTCACCAGCGGCGAATAGGTCGAGTTGTTGATCAGGGTCATCGCCTTTTTGGCGCCGTAGCGCTTGGCAAGCAGTGAGCCCAGGATATTGACCTCGTCGTCATTGGTGACGGCGATCACGGCCTCGGCCGTGGAGACGTTGGCCTCGTCAAGAATCTCAGGGTCCAGGGCATCGCCGTGGATCACCACGGTACGGCCCAGGTTTTCGGCCGCGAGATGGGCGCGTTCGCGGTCGTACTCGATGACCTTGGCGGAGACCCCCGGGCGGTGCTCCTCAATCTCGTGAGCGAGAAAGCGGCCGATGTTGCCACCACCCAGAATGATGATACGCCGGGCTTCCGGCTCCTCGTGGCCGAACGCAGCCATGACACGGCCCACATGCGTCGATTCCGCGACGAAGTAGACCTCATCGCCGGCCACCATGTGATCCGAGGATTCGGGTACGAAGCCCTTGCCGTTTCGGATGATGCCGACAATGGTGAGGTGAAGGTCGGGAAACAGCTCGGTGAGCTGCCGCAGCGGCGTGTTCAGGAGCGGACAGTCCTCGTCACAGCGCACGCCGAGAAGCTGCACCCGCCCGTCGGCCAGCGGGATCGTATCGAACGCGCCCGGCACGTGCAGCCGGCGGGAAATGGCGCGGCCAACCTCGATCTCCGGCGAGATGATGACGTCGATCGGCATGTGGTCGCGGCTGAATAGGTCGGCCCAGATCGGCTTGAGGTAGCTCTGGTGGCGCACGCGGGCGATCTTGGTCGGCACCTCGAACAGCGAATGCGCAACCTGGCAAGCGACCATGTTGACCTCGTCTGACAAGGTCACGGCGACGATCATGTCGGCGTCCTCGGCACCCGCCGCTTCCAGCACGTCCGGATACGAGGCATAGCCTTCCATCGCCTTCACGTCCATGGAATCGCTGATCTTGCGGATCAGATCGATGGAAGAATCGATCACGGTGACGTCGTTGTTCTCCGCAACCAGGTGACGAACGATACTGGTGCCAACCTGTCCCGCACCACAGACGATGACTTTCATGGATGATCCGTTCCGAGAGAGTTAATCGGCCCCTGGTGTGGTGGATTTGAAGTTCTTGACATTATTAGATCCGCATCAAACGGAACTTCAAATCCATTACCACACCAGAATTAACAGTTTCTGGTGTCGTGATTCAGAAGTTCGCCAAGCGGCTGCCCCGAATATGAAGCGAACTTCTGAACCACGACACCGGGGGCGCATTGTTACTTGTTTGCGCTCTCGCCAACAAGACCGAGCGACTTGAGCTTGCGGTGGAGGGCGGAACGCTCCATGCCGACGAATTCGGCTGTCCGCGACACGTTCCCGCCGAACCGGTTGATCTGCGCCGCGAGGTATTCGCGCTCGAATATCTCGCGCGCCGAGCGCAAATCCAGCCCCATGATCTCGCCGGCGTTGGTGCCGTGGATGGTGCGCGGCGCCGTTTCCATGAGATCGGGAGGCAGCAAATCGGCGTGGATCACGCCGTTTTCGTCCCCGGGTGCCATGATCAACAGCCACTCCACCACGTTGCGCAACTGGCGGACGTTGCCAGGCCAGTCGTAGGCCTGCAGCGCGGCCATGGCGTCCTCGCCGATCTGGCGTCGGCTCAATCCCGACGAACGCGCCGAGCGCGCCATGAAATGCTCGATCAGTTCGGGGACGTCCTCGCGCCGTTCAGCGAGCGGCGGGACCGAGATCGGCACCACCGCGAGGCGGTAGTAGAGGTCCTCCCGGAACTGGCCGGCTTTCATCGTCGCTTCGAGATCGTGGCTCGTCGCGGCAATGACCCGAACGTCGACCTGGATACGCGTCGCGCCGCCAACGCGCTCGAACGTCTGTTCCTGGAGCACGCGCACGATCTTGCCCTGGGTTGCGAGCGGCATGTCGGCCACTTCGTCCAGGAACAGCGTCCCCTTGTCCGCGCTTTCGAACACGCCGGGATGGCGCGGCAGATCGGGGCCTTCTATACCCGCTTCCGCGCCGAACAACTCGATCTCCAGCCGGTCGGGCCTCATGGTGGCGCAGTTGATGGCCACGAACGGCTCGCGGGCGCGTGGCAATTCGGTATGGATCAGACGCGCGGTAACCTCCTTGCCCGCTCCGGCAGGCCCGGTGATGAGGACACGGGAATTGGTCGGCGCGACCCGGGCGATAGCCGCGCGCACCTCGCGCAAAGCCCCCAAATCGCCGATCATCACCGCGTCGCCCCCGGCACGCTGGCGCAGGTCCAGGTTTTCACGACGCAGGCGTGCCGCTTCGATGGCACGGTCCACCACCAGCAGCAGGCGATCCGATTTGAACGGCTTTTCGATATAGTCGTAAGCGCCGCGCTTGATCGCCGCGACCGCAGTCTCGATGTTGCCGTGGCCCGAGATCACCACCACGGGGATTTCCGGATACTGGGTCTTGATGATGGACAGGACTTCCAGCCCGTCGATCTTGCTGCCCTGCAGCCAGATGTCGAGGATGACCAATGACGGACGACGCGCGTCGATCTCGCCGAGCGCGGACTCCGCATCTCCTACCTCGCGCGTCATATGCCCTTCGTCCTTGAGGACGCCGGAGATGAGGAGACGGATGTCGACCTCGTCGTCGACGATGAGAATTTCGTGGTTCATCACGTTGTCGTTCTTGCCGCCGCTTCGGTGCGGGTTTGTTGCTTTTGACGCGAACCCTTGCGGGGCCCTGACGCCCGGAACACGAGAGTTACTCGCGCGCCGCCTTCTTCGCGATCCTCGAGAGTCAACTCACCCCCGTGATCCTCCATAATCTTGCGCACGATAGCAAGTCCGAGGCCGGTACCGTCGGGCCGCGTCGTTACATAGGGATCCGTGAGGTCCCGGCCAAGCCCCTTGGGCAGACCGATGCCATTGTCCTCGACCGATATCTCCACGCGCCGCTCGGTGCGCCGCACGACCACGCGGATCTCACCCTTGGTGGCGTCGTCCGACTTGAGACGGGTCCGGATCGAATCGGCAGCGTTCTGCAACAGGTTGGTGAGCGCCTGGCCGAGTTGCCGGTCGTCGCATACGAGCTCGTTGTCCGCTTCCGGCAGTTCCACCTTGTAATCGACGTCAGCCTTGGCGCTGCGCTGCAGGAACACGGCCCGGCGCACGATCGCATTGAGCTCGTGCGGCTCGAGCTTCGGGGCGGGCATGCGCGCAAAATTTGAAAATTCGGAGATCATGTTGCCGATATCGCCCACCTGCCGGATGATCGTGTCGATGCAGATCGAAAACGTCTGCGGATCGGACTTGACCTCGTCGAGGTAGCGGCGCCTGAGGCGCTCCGCCGCGAGCTGGATCGGGGTCAACGGGTTCTTGATCTCATGGGCGAGCCTGCGCGCGACGTCGGACCAGGCCGCCTTGCGCTGGGCCGAGATCAGTTCGGTGATGTCGTCGAAAGTGACGACGAAGCCGCGAACGTCGCCGCCGTCCTTTTCGACGCTGATGCGCACCAGCAACGTGCGCATGCGGCCGCGGCGCTGAATGTCTATCTGACTCTCGATGACGCGGCCGGTATCCTCGCGCGCCCGCTGGATCAGGTCCGCCATCTCCGGCACGAATTCCGTGATCGGGCGTCCGATCAATTCGCGCAGGTCGGAAGCCATCAGGTCGGAAGCGGTCTGGTTGGGAAAACCGATGCGGCCCTCGCCATCGAGCCCGATGATGCCTGCCGAAACCCCGGACAGCACCGCTTCGATGAAGCGGCGCCGCGTATCGATGACACGGTTGGCCTCGACCAGCTCCGTGCGCTGGCTCTCGAGCTGGCTGGTCATACGGTTGAAGGCGCGCGTCAGGGTGCCGAGCTCGTCGGATTCGTCACCCTCCTCTACACGAGCTGTAAGGTCGCCGGCGCGCACGCGCTCGGCGGCAGTCGCGAGCCCCGCGATGGGGCGCGCCAGACGGTTGGCGAAATTGAGCCCGATCCACACCGCGACGAACAGCAGCAACAGCGCTACCACGATGAAAATTGCCGCATACAAAATCTGGAGGTCGTAGCGTACCTGCTCCAGCGTCTTGTAGCTCGACACCGCCGAGCGGGTCTGCTCGATGCGCGCGAGCACGCGCGGATCGACGAACCGGCCCACCAGCAGGAAACCGTCCGGAATCGCGGTAAGCGCAACCAGCGCCCGTATGCGCTCGTCGTCGTCGCTTTCCAGATAGACCACCTTGCCGAGGCGCGCCTGTTCCAGTGCCCATTGGGGCGCCCGCTCGAAGGCCAGCGTGAAGGCCATGCGCGAGCGGCCGATGATCTGGTCCTTGCCGGTAAAAACGATCGCTTCGGACAGGTTGCGCACCTGGGTCTGGAACTCGAGGAAGCTCGACATCTCGCGTAGGTCGGGTGACATCAGAGGTATCTGATGGTTCACGTCGTTGGCCATGGCGAGAATGTCGCCGCCGATGTTGCGGCGATGCTCGAGCAGGTAGGCTTCGGCCACTTCCTGGGATTCGGACAGCGCGGTGCGGACCCGGTCGCTGAACCAGTTCTGCAGGCCGAAATTGAACACCACCGAAGAGAACACCGCGACGATGATCGCCGGCGTCACGGCGACCAGGCTGAACAGCACCACAAGGCGGATGTGCAGCTTGGCGCCGGCCGAGCCACGGCGGCGCTCCATCAGCACCTGCACCATGCGGCGCGCAACCAGCAGACCCAGCAGCAGCAGAAGCGCAAGATCGAGATAGAGCAGCGTCAGCACGACGCTGGTGGCGCGCGGCGCATTGCCGACGGGCTGGGTGAACACGACATAGGTGGCAATGCCCGACAGGGCAGCCGCCACCGCCAGCGCCACGGCCGCCTTGTCGGCCAGCCGCAGGCGATCCGCCCACCGCATCAGTCTTGCAAATCTGCCGGGAAGCTGCCCCGCGACGTTTTCCGTCATGCCCAAATGGGTCGCCGGCCCGAAATCGCCAATGGTAACAGGGGCCCGGTACGTGCCCGGACCCCCGCGATGGGCGTCATTTTACGCCGCGGATCACCTGAATGTCCAATTCCCGCAGTTTCTTGCGGAGCGTATTGCGGTTGAGCCCGAGCAGGCGCGAGGCCTTGATCTGGTTGCCCTTGGTCGCCGACAGGCACAGCGTCAGGAGGGGCCGCTCGATCTCGCGCAGCACGCGGTCGTAGAGGCCCGGCGGCGGTAGCCGGTCCTTGTGGGCCGAAAAGTAGTCGCGCAGGTGACGCTCGACCGCACTGCCGAGGTTCTCGCTCTCGCGGGTCTCGCCCGTCTGCTCGCCCGGCACGGCGGGGGCCTCCGAGAGCTCGGCCTCGATCACGTCGATGCCGATCACCTCCTGGGAATAGAGCGCAGCGAGGCGACGCACGAGGTTCTCGAGCTCACGCACGTTGCCCGGCCAGCGATAGTCCGCGAGCCGCGCTATGGCCGCCTCGTCGAGGCGCTTGGCCGGCAGTCCCTCCGACTGCACCTCGGCCAGGAAATGGCGCACCAGCAGCGGGATATCCTCGGTCCGCTCGCGCAAGGGCGGCAGACGGATCGGCACGACGTTGAGGCGGTAGAACAGGTCCTCGCGGAACAGGCCCTGGGACACCAGGCGGCGCAGATTGCGGTGGGTCGCGGCGATGATGCGCACGTTGGTGCGGATCGCGGTGCGTCCGCCGACGGTAGTGTATTCGCCCTCCTGCAGCACGCGCAGGAGGCGGGTCTGCGCTTCGAGCGGCATGTCGCCGATCTCGTCGAGAAACAGCGTGCCACCCTCGGCCTGCTCGAACCGGCCGGTATGGCGCTGGGCGGCGCCGGTGAAGGCACCGCGCTCGTGGCCAAACAGCTCGCTCTCGATCAGCTCGCGCGGAATCGCCGCCATGTTGATGGCAACGAACGGTCCGGCGCGGCGCGTGCCGTAATCATGAAGCGCGCGCGCCACCAGCTCCTTGCCGGTGCCCGATTCGCCGGTGATCATCACGGTCAGGTCCGTGCCGATCAGACGTGCCAGCGTACGGTAAATCTCCTGCATCGCCGGCGAACGGCCGATCAGGGGCAGCTGCTCCTCCTCGGGGTCGGCCGGCTTGGTGCCTTCGAGCGGGGCGGCGGGCTGGGAAAGCGCCTTCTTGACCACGCCCACCAGCTCGTTGAGGTCGAACGGCTTGGGCAGATACTCGAAAGCGCCGCGCTGGGTCGCCTTGACCGCCGTAAGCAGCGTGTTCTGGGCACTCATCACGACGATGCGGAGGTCGGGGCGGATCTTGCGGATACGTGGCAGCAGATCGAGGCCGTTCTCGTCGGGCAGCACCACGTCGGTGATGACGAGGTCGCCCTCGCCGTCCGCGACCCAGCTCCACAGCGTCGCGGCATTGGACGTCGCGCGAACCGCGTAGCCGTTGCGCGACAGCGCCTGGCTCACGACCGTCCGGATCGCACTGTCGTCGTCCGCCACAAGCACCGTCATTTCAGCCATCAGCTTCCTCCGCATCCCGGTACACCGGGAGATAGACCCGGAACACGGTATGGCCGGGGTCGCTTGTAAACTCGATGATGCCGCCGTGATCGCCGACGATCTTGGCGACCAACGGCAGGCCGAGACCGGTGCCGCCCGCCTTGGTGGTGACGAACGGGTCGAACAGGTGCGGGCGCAGGTCCTCTGGGATGCCTTCGCCGTTATCCTCCACCGTGACCACCAGCGGCAGATGGGTGCGCCTTGTGGAGCCCGGCTGGGCGAGCCTGAGCCCGAGCTGGTAGCCGGTGGTCAGCGTCACCTCGCCGTTCTGGCGCGGCGCCGCTTCGGCAGCGTTCTTGACCAGGTTGAGGAACACCTGGATGAGCTGATCGCGGTCGCCGGCGACCGGCGGCAGCGACGGGTCGTAGCGTTCCCTGAAACGGATGTGGCGGGCGAAGCCGGTGCTCGCAAGCGAGCGCACGTGCTCCAGCACCTGGTGGATGTTGACCGCCTCGCGCGCGATGAAGGGGCGGTCCGAAAACACTTCCATGCGGTCCACCAATGCACAGATGCGGTCGGTCTCGTCACAGATCAGGCGCGTCAGCTTGCGGTCCTCGGTGCTGACCCCGGTCTCGAGCAGTTGCGCCGCGCCGCGGATGCCCGACAACGGGTTCTTGACCTCGTGTGCCAGCACCGCCGCCATGCCGGTGACCGAGCGCACCGCGTTGCGGCTGTCCATCTGGCGCGTCATCTTGGAGGCGATCGAGCGGTCGTGGAACGACACCACCACGGCACCGGGATTGTCGGTGATCGGTGCTACCTGGATCGTGATCTGGCGCGACCCGGTGCGCGGAGTCTCGAGCGTCACCCCGTATTCCGACAGGCTCGCGCCCTCCGTCCGGACCAGCTTGATCATGGCGAACACCGGGCTGTCCTCGGGAATCAGGTCGTTGAGGGCGCGTTCGCATAGCCAGCTCTGGCTCGCCTCGAAGAACTGCTCGGCGGCAAGATTGACGTAATCGATGTGTCCCGTAGCATCGAGCACCACCACCGGATCGGCGAGCGCATTGAGCACTGTCTCGAACCAGCCCTCGCGGACGATCACACCTTTACCCGTGCCAGGCTTGTTACGCGCCATCTTGAGCGTCATGCCGCCTCCGCGCTTACAGGAGCCGCGTCCTCACCAGTGTCGTCTTCCGGTGACGTTCCGGCAAAGAAGGCGCGCGTCAATGCCACCACGTCGTCGGGATGGTCGAGACGGTTGACCTCCGATCGGAACCGCGCGGCATCGCGCAGACCGGCGACGTACCAGCCGAGATGCTTGC
Source organism: uncultured Alphaproteobacteria bacterium (assembly GCA_963732875.1). Lineage (GTDB taxonomy): Bacteria > Pseudomonadota > Alphaproteobacteria > SMXQ01 > SMXQ01 > WHSO01. The sequence continues at coordinate 611,322 of CAVTBD010000002.1, forward strand.
GCGCCATGCGCACGCCCCGCGCCGTACCGTGATGCGACAGCATTGCGTCGAAATGACGCAGTGCCACCTCGCCGCGTTCCGCGACCGGCGGATCTGGGAGGCGCATGCCGTCACGCAGGAACGCAGCGACCTGTGACAGGAACCACGGACGCCCGCAGGCGCCGCGCCCGACCATGACGCCGTCGGCGCCGGAGAGTTCGAGCGCGCGCTGCGCGTCATCCACCGACCGGATGTCGCCGTTGACGATAACCGGGATCGACACCGCCGCCTTGATCCGCTGCACGAACGTCCAGTCGGCGCTGCCCTCGTAGAACTGACAGCGGGTGCGGCCATGGATGGTGATCATCCGGACCCCCGCATTCTCGGCGATACGGGCGATGGCGGGCGCGTTCAGGCTGTCGTGATCCCAGCCCATGCGGGTCTTGAGGGTGACGGGAAGGTCGACCGCCGTCACTGCGGCTTCGAGGATACGGCCGACCAGCGCCTCGTCGCGCATCAACGCCGAGCCCGCCTGCTTGTTGACGACCTTCTTGACCGGACAGCCCATGTTGATGTCGATGATGGCGGCGCCGCGATCGGCGTTGAGGCGCGCCGCCTCCGCCACCACCTCGGGCTCGCAGCCGGCAAGCTGGACCGCCATCGGGAACTCCTCAGGCACGGTCTGCCCGAGCTTCAGCGATTCACGCGTCTCGCGCACCATCGCCTGGCTCGCGATCATTTCGGAGACCACCAGTCCCGCGCCGGATTCCCGAACCAGGCGCCGGAACGGCAGGTCGGTCACCCCCGACATCGGAGCGAGCACGACCGGGGTCTCGAGGCGCACCTTGCCGATGCTGAGTGGCCCAACAGGTTTGTTCATTTTTTATGCAAAGTGCCCGGTTGATTAAAACACGGGCAGATTATCCTGCCATTCGGGTTCGCGCAACAGTTTCCGGCAGGCTACCGGCCATTCGACGCCACCCGTCGCCAGCGCTGGAACGCGACCACGGCCCAGACCGCTTCCAGCACCCCGAACGGCCAGGCTCCCGACAGGAACCCGTAGGCCGAGGCCAGCACGCAGGCGATGGCGAAACCGAAGATGTACCAGGGGCTGCGCTCCTCGAGGGCGTAGCAGCCGAGCATCGCCGCCACCGCCACCAGTCCGAACAGGGTGAGCCGGTCCACCGCCTTACCCCTTGGCGAGGATCACGTCGGTGACGAACTTCACCCCCGGATAAGCGAGCGTGAGGAACAGATAAGCCAGCAACACGAGTTGCGCGGCGCGGCGGCCGGCGAGGCCGCTCAGACGGTCGGCCACGATCAGCGCGACGATCACCGCGAAGGCGGCGAGCGCGAACACTGTCTTGTGGCTCCACACCATGACATGGCCGGTCTCGCGCCATTCGATCACCATGCCGCTCGCAAGCCCAAGACCGAGCACCACGGCGGCGGCGGTCATCAGCACGCGCTGCAGGCGCTCGCTGTCGGCGACCGCCGGCAACACGGCGGTCAGGCGCGTCGGGCGCCGCGCCTTGAGCGCACGCTCCTGGGCGAACACGGCCATGCCGGCGACCGCGGCCAGCGTGAACAGCGCGTAGGTCGCGACCGAGACGACGATATGCACGCCGAGCCAGGCCGCCGGCGCATCCGCCGCCATCGGCCGCCCCGGCGCGTGGGCCCAGATGGTGGCGATGACGCCGAGCAGCAGCAGGTACGGCGCCAACAGGGCATCGAGGCGGGCCAGCGACGGGCACACGGCCGCCCCGGCGGCGAACAGCACCAGCGTCGCCGCCACCGTGATCCACAGCGCCGGCGCGAGGCCGGAGCGCCAGCCGGCGGCGAAATCGAGCCATACCAGGAGCCCCGTTCCCGCCAGCGCCACCGCCACCAGCGCCCAGAAGCGCACGCCCCGGGAGGCGACTTCCGGAGCCGCCAGCAGGGGCGATGCGGCAAGGGCGAAAAGCGCGGCGAGCGCGGCGAAATTGACGATCAGGGTCTGCATGCGCGGCGGAGTATATCACCGCCCCCCAAGACGCAAGCCCCGGTTTCGGATGCGTGTGGAGACGCTTGGCAGGGCGGGCCGCCGCGATTACCCTCCGCCCGATGGTGGGACACGGCACATGAGCGCGGCGCGGCAGGACTGCATCGCCCTGATCGCCGCCGCCGGGCGCGGCACCCGGTTCGGCGCGCGCTGGGACGCGCCCAAGCAGTATCTTCCGCTCGCCGGGACCAGCGTGCTGCGCCATGCCGTCCAGGCCTTCGCCGGGCATCCGAGCGTCGGTGGCGTGCGCGTCGTCATCCACGGTGACGACCGCGCGCACTACGAGGCGGCCACGGCCGGTCTCGACCTGATGGCCCCGGTCGTCGGCGGCGCGAACTCGGCGCGATTCGGTGCGCCTCGGTCTTGAGAGCCTTGCCGACTCCCCACCCGTCAAGGTGCTGATCCACGACGCCGCGCGGCCGCTCGCCGACCGCGCCCTGATCGGCCGCGTCATCGACGCGCTCGATGCCGGCGACGGCGCGGTACCGTCGCTGCCGGTCGCCGATACCCTCAAGCTCGCCACTGGCGGCATCGTCACCGGTACCATGCCGCGCGAGAACGTGTTCCGCGCCCAGACGCCCCAAGGCTTCGGTTTTGCGGCGATTCTCGAGGCGCACCGGCTGGCCGCGAAGCAGTCGGGCCACGATTTCACCGACGACGCCGCGATCGCCGAATTCGCGGGGATCGAGGTCACGCTGGTTCCGGGCTCCGAAGCCAATCTCAAGATCACCACGGACGACGATCTCGCCCGTGCCGAGGCACTGCTGGCGGCCGCCACCGAATACCGCACCGGCCATGGCTTCGACGTGCACGCGTTCGATCCCGGCAAGCCGGGCCCGGTGCGCCTGTGCGGCGTGGACGTGCCGTACGCGCGCGGTCTTACCGGCCATTCCGACGCCGATGCGGGGCTGCACGCACTGACCGACGCGCTGCTCGGTGCGGTCGCTGCCGGCGACATCGGCAGCCATTTCCCGCCCTCCGATCCGAAGTGGAGGGGTGCGGATTCGGGAATCTTCCTGGCCCATGCGGCCAAGCTGGTGCACGCGGCGGGCGGGCGCATCGTCCACGCCGACATCACCGTGATCTGCGAGATGCCCAAGGTCGGCCCGTACCGGAACGCCATGCGCGCGCGCATCGCCGCCATCCTCGGCGTCGAGCCCACGCGTGTCAGCGTCAAGGCGACCACCACCGAGAAGCTCGGCGCGCTCGGCCGTGGCGAGGGCCTCGCCGCCGAGGCCGTGGCGACCGTCGCGCTGGCACGCCCTGCCGGGGGCGCGGCATAGGGATGGCCGGTCCTGCGCTCAAGCCGTCCCGTGGCCTGCCGGACGGCGTATCGTTCTGGCACCCGGCGACCCTGGCCGTGACCTGGTTCGGGGTGGGCCTGCTCCCCAAGGTGCCCGGCACCTGGGGCTCGCTCGCGGCGCTGCCGCTGGCCTGGTTCGTGGCCGAGCGCTACGGCCCCTGGGCCGTGATCGCGTTCGGCGGCGCCCTGTTCGCGCTCGGCATGTGGGGCGCGACGGTCTACCTGCGCAAAAGCCGCACCCAGGACCCGGGCGAGATCGTGATCGACGAGGTTGCCGCGCAGGTGCTGGCCTGCGCGCCGGCCGGTCTCGACCCGGTCGCCTTCTCCCTCGCCTTCGTCCTGTTCCGGGTGTTCGACATCATGAAGCCCTGGCCAATCAACGTCCTGGAACGGAAGCTGCCGGGCGCGCTCGGCGTCATGGCCGACGACGTCGCCGCGGCGCTGTATGCTGCGGCGATGGTCGAGATCTATTTCGTGGTGCTGGGACACCCCCATGGCTTCGTCTGAGCGCTACTTCTCCGACCGGGCGCTGGCGCTGGCGCGCGAGGTGGTGACAACGGCCGAAAACGCGGGCGTCACCATCGCCACGGCGGAATCATGCACCGGTGGGCTGATCGCCGCCTGCCTGACCGAGGTGCCGGGCGCCTCCCACGTATTCACGCGCGGCCTCGTCACCTACGCCAACGAGGCCAAGCACGAGCTCCTCGGCGTGCCTGACGACCTGTTCTTCTCGGTCGGCGCGGTCAGCGAGGAGGTCGCGCGCGCCATGGCGGAAGGCGCGCTCGGCGCCGCGAAGGCCGACATTGCGGTCGCCGTCACCGGGATCGCCGGACCGGGCGGCGGCACCGAGGCCAAGCCGGTCGGCCTCGTGCACATGGCGGCTGCCCGCACCGGCGCCACGACCCTGCACCGGCGGGAGGTCTTCAAGGGCGACCGCGCCGCCGTCCGCGCCGGCGCGGTGGAGGCGGCGCTCGTGCTCCTGTTGCGTCGCGCGGTCGAGAAAGACTAAAACCTCCCGGCGCCCGCCAACAATTAGGACCCCTTCCCATGATCCGGCTCCAGGCCCCGCCGCCGCTCCCGGTCGGCTACCGCGTCACGCTTCGCAACCTGATCGGCATCACGTTCCTTGCCGTGCTGGTGTTCGTCGTGCTCGGCGTGATTGTGGTGCAGCTCGATCCGACGATCTTCAAGCCGACCCGCAATCGCGCAGAATCCCTGCTGTGGTTCTCGCTCCTGCTGGCGACCGGCATCTTCACGGCGACCGGCTACGTGCTCGCCTGGCGCACGCCGGAACGCTGGGGCATCGTCGGCATGGTCCGCCCGCACCCGCGCTGGATCCTGATCGCGCTCGCCACCGGCGCCGCGCTGTTCTTCGTCGGCGAGCGGGTCGACGCCCTGTCCCATTTCGGCATCGCCGCCGACCTCAAGACCGAGTACGGCACCGCCATCTCGACCCAGATCGGCCTGATCCTGCTGCTGGCGGCACGTGGGGTGGTGCTGCCGGTGGCGTTCGAGATCTATTTCCGCGGCGTGCTGTTCAACTTCCTCGCCAACCGTTTCGGCGTGGAAATCAGCCTGCTGGTCTCCTCGATCGCGTTCGCCGGCCTGTTCTTCCAGCCCCACCTGCCGGTCTCCATGGCTTACGGCTTCATCTACGGCATCGCCTATGGGCTCCTGTTCCTGCGCTCGGGCACGCTGTGGACCGCCATCGTCGCCAACGGCGCCGTCGGCGCCCTGATGGTGGCGAAGGCGGCGTGGGGATGATCGATCTCGTCCGTACCCGCTGGGGACGCCTGTCACCGAACATCCGCGGCGCCTGCTTCGTCGTCGTCGGGGCGTTCTTCCTGATCTGCATGGCGTCCCTGGTGAAGCACCTGGGCCAGCGCCTACCGTCGTTCGAGGTGCTGTTCTGCCGCTTCTTCGCGGGCTTCCTGGTGATCCTGCCGGTGGCCTGGCGTATCGGCTTCGGCGTGCTCAAAACCAGGCGTATCCACATGCACGCCCTGCGTGGCTTCGTCGGCTTCATGGGCAACATGTGCTTCTTCTTTGCCCTGGTTCACATGGTGCTCGGCGACGCTGTCACGATCCAGTTTTCGCGGCCGATCATCATGGTGGCGATCGCCGCTCTTGCATTGCGCGAAAATGTCGGCTGGCGCCGCACTCTGGTGGCCGTGGTGGGGTTTTCCGGAGTCATCATGATCACGCGGCCGTTCGGCGCGGGATTCCAGCCTTGGGCCATCGTGGCCTTCGGCGGTACGCTCTTCAGTACGCTGGTGGTACTGACCATCAAACTGCTCTCGCGCACCGAGTCGACCATCACCATCATGTTCTACTTCGCCGCGTTCACCTCCCTGTTCGCGTTCATCCCGGCGCTGTTCGTATGGGTGACGCCGACGCCCGAAGAGCTCGCCCTGCTGGTGGTCACGGGCGCGCTCGGCATCCTCGGCCAGTCCATGTTCACCCACGGCGTCGGGCTCGGCGACACCAGCTTCGTGATGCCGTTCGACTATCTCCGGATCGTCTATTCCTTCGTGATCGGAATCCTGTTCTTCGCCGAGATTCCGGGAACCTGGAGCCTTGCCGGGGCCGCCGTCATCATCGTGTCGAGCATCTATCTGGTGCGCGCCGAGGCACGCCGGAAAAGCCGCGAAATGGCTGCTGCGGCCTGACGCGGTCCCACTGCCTTTAACGGCCTCCTCCGCGCCCCATATATGGGGCGATGCCGGTTCCGGCGAACCAATCCACAGGAGGGAGACCATGACACTGCAGATCGGCCAGACCGCGCCCGATTTCGAAGCGGAAACCACCGAGGGCAAGATCCGGTTCCACGACTGGATCGGCGATTCCTATGCCGTCCTGTTCTCGCACCCGAAGGACTTCACGCCCGTGTGCTCCACGGAGCTCGGCTACATGGCAAAGCTGAAGCCCGAGTTCGACAAGCGCAACACCAAGATCATCGGGCTTTCGGTCGATCCGGTCGGCGACCACAAGCGCTGGTCCGACGACATCAAGGCGATTACCGGGCAGGTACCCAACTATCCGATCATCGGCGACTCCGACCTCAAGGTCTCCAAGCTCTACGGCATGCTGCCCGCCGGCGCGGGCGATTCGTCCAAGGGCCGTACCGCCGCCGACAACCAGACCGTGCGCAACGTGTTCGTGATCGGCCCCGACAAGAAGGTGAAGCTCGTCCTGGTCTATCCCATGAGCACGGGCCGCAACTTCGATGAGATCCTGCGGGCGCTCGATTCGATCCAGCTCACCGCGAAGCACCAGGTCGCCACCCCGGTCAACTGGAAGCAGGGCGAGAAGGTCATCATCGCGCCCGCCGTCTCCGACGAGGACGCGAAGAAGAAATACCCCTCGGGCTGGACCGCCCCCCGCCCCTACATCCGCTACGTCGACCAGCCTCGCGGCTGAGACGCAGGGCACGAGCAGCGAAAAGGCCGCCCCCGGGGGCGCCTTTTCGCCTGTGGTCGACGTCGTCACGAAATTTTGAGCGCCTTTTCCGACGTCCCTCTTGACCGCTCCCGCCCGGCGGGGCCCAATTCCCCGTCAGTCCGGTATTTTGCCAACGAATCCACCGAGGGAAAAAGAACATGACACTTACCAGGACCCTGCAGGGAGTGGCGGTTGCGACCGCCGTTATCATCGGGATGTCGGTCGCCGGCTCGGCCATGGCCAGCGACATCGTCAAGGACTGGAAGATGGCCAAGATGCCGAAGGCGCCGAAGCTCAAGAAAGTGACGGTGAGCCCGAAGGACACCGCGCTGGTGGTGATGGACCTCCAGACCAACAGCTGCAACGAGAAGCGCCGGCCGCGCTGCCTCGAGACCATCGCCGCCGTGAAGTCGCTGCTCGACCGCGCCCGCTCGCATCACCTGCCGGTGGTCTATTCGATCACCACCTCGGGCAAGGTCGACATGATCCTCAAGGACATCAAGCCGATGTCGAGCGAGCCCCACGTCCAGGCCAGCGTCGACAAGTTCTACGGCACCGACCTCGACAAGATCCTCAAGGGCAAGGGCATCAAGAAGGTGATCCTGGTCGGCACCGCCGCCGAGGGCGCCGTGCTCGGCACCGCCACCGGCGCGGCCCAGCGCGGCTACAAGGTGATCGTGCCGGTCGACGGCATGTCGTCGTCGAGCCCGTACTACGAGCAGTTCACGGCGATCTACCTGATCAAGTCGCCGGGCACGGGCAAGAAGACCACGCTGACCCGCACGGACATGATCCAGATCAAGTAGCGGCGCGGCGGAGCGCCTGCACGGCGTTCTCCATCGCATCGAGAAAGCGCGACCGGTCCTGCCGCGAGAAGGCGGGACCGGCGCCCGAGATCTCCCCGGTATCGCGCAGGTGCGCCATCAGCTCGCGCATAGCGAGCGCGTTGCCGATGCCCGATTCCGTGAACGGCTTGCCGGTGGGACCAATGACGCGGGCACCCTTTTCGAGGCAGCGCGCGGCGAGCGGAATATCGGCCGTCACGGCGATGTCGCCCGCGCCGATGTGATCGGCGATCCAGTCGTCGGCGGCATCGAGCCCGTCACCGACCACGACGCGGGTGATCATGGGATCGACGCCGCCCGCCCGCAGCCAAGTGTTGGCGACCATGTGGACGCGCAAGCCATGGCGCACGGCCACGCGCAGCACCTCGTCCTTGACGGGACATGCATCGCCGTCGACGTAGATTTCAAACACTGGGAGCGCCGTAAAGCTTGCCGGCGCGCTTCTCGAACGCCGAGATCATGCGCCTCGAGGCGTCGTCGAAGAACGCGCCCATCATCTTTTCCAGCAGCATCGAACGAAACTCGAAGGCGACATGGAACTCGAGCCGCGTGCCCTGCCCTTCGGGCACGAACATCCAGTGGTTCTCCATGGTGCGCATGGGGCCCTTGACGTATTCGACGTCGATGCGCGGCGGGTCGGCGTTTTCCGACAGAGTCACCTTCGAGGTGAAGGTCTCGCGGAAGATGCGGGTGCCGACGACCAGGTCGGCCATCACCACGTCGCCCTCGCGCGGCTGCACGCGGGCACCGAGGCACCATGGCAGGAATTCGGGGTATTTCGCGACGTCGGCGACCAGGTCGAACAGCTGCTTCGGCGCATAGGGCAGGACGCGCGTGTCGTCGAAGCGGTGCATCGGCTTCGGACTAGCGTCCCTTGGCTAGCTTTTCCTCACGCGCGGCGCGCAGCCGGGCGAAGTCCTCCGCCGCGAAGTAGCTCGAGCGCGTGAGCGGCGAGGAAGACACCAGCAGGAAGCCCTTGCTTCGGGCGACGCGGGCGTAGTCGGCGAACTCGTCGGGCGTGACGAAGCGGTCGACCGCGATGTGGCGCTGCGTCGGCTGCAGGTACTGGCCGATGGTGAGGAAGTCCACGTCCGCGGCGCGCAGGTCGTCCATCACCTGGTGCACCTCGGCCTTGTCCTCACCGAGGCCGGCCATCAGGCCGGACTTGGTGAATATCGAGGGATCGAGCTGCTTGACCCGGTCGAGCAGTTTGAGCGAATGGAAGTAGCGCGCGCCCGGCCGCACGGTGGTGTAGAGGCGCGGCACGGTCTCGAGGTTGTGGTTGTAGACGTCGGGCTTCGCCTCCACCACCGCCTCGATGGCCCCCTCCTTGCGCAGGAAGTCGGGCGTCAGCACCTCGATGGTGGTGGCGGGCGAGGTCTCGCGGATGCGCCGGATGCACTTCACGAACTGCGCCGCGCCGCCGTCGTCGAGATCGTCGCGATCGACCGAGGTGATCACCACGTGCTCGAGCTTGAGTTCCGCCACCGCGGTCGCGAGGTGCTCGGGTTCCAGGGGATCGACGATGGTCGGCTTGCCGGTCTTGACGTTGCAGAAGGCGCAGGCGCGCGTGCAGGTGTCGCCCAGGATCATCACCGTGGCGTGGCCCTTGGACCAGCACTCGCCGATGTTGGGACAGGCCGCCTCCTCGCACACCGTGTGCAACGCGAGCTCGCGCATCAGCCTGCGGGTCTCGTTGTACTCGGGCGAGGTCGGCGCCTTGACCCGGATCCAGGCCGGCTTGGGCTGGCGCTTGGCCTTGTCGGCATTGAGGTTGTGGACCTTGCTCACGAGCGATTCCTGTTTGGACCGGCGGTGTTGCCCCCCTCACCCTTCCCTCTCCCCCCAATGGGGGGAGAGGGTTGTGAAGGGTTGGCGAGGCGGAACGCCGAGGTTACCCGGAACTGGGTGAGGGGGAACTCTCTGGTCGCCATCGGACTACCTGCTAGATGTGGAGAACGCGCCCGAAGGCGTCAAGGACCGACTCGTGCATCGCCTCGCTGATGGTCGGGTGCGGGAAGATGGTCCGCATCAGCTCCGCCTCGGTGGTCTCGAGCGTACGCGCGATGGTATAGCCCTGGATCAGCTCCGTCACCTCTGGCCCGATCATGTGGGCGCCCAAGAGCGCCCCGGTCCTGGCGTCGAACACGGTCTTGACCAGCCCTTCCGGCTCGCCCAGCGCGATCGCCTTGCCGTTGCCGATGAACGGGAAGCGGCCGACCTTGACCTGGTAGCCCTGCTCCTTGGCCTTGGCCTCGGTCAGGCCGACGCTCGCCACCTGCGGGCGGCAGTAGGTGCAGCCCGGTACGTTGCCGGCATCGAGCGGGTGCACGCCGTCGACGCCGGCGATGCGCTCGACGCACACGACGCCCTCGTGCATGGCCTTGTGGGCGAGCCAGGGCGGGCCGGCCACGTCGCCGATAGCCCAGACGCCGGGCTCGCCGGTCTCGCCCCACTGGTTGATCGCGATGTGGCCGCGGTCGACCTTGACCCGGGTCTTTTCCAAGCCGAGGTCCTCGACGTTGCCGGTGATGCCGACGGCGAGGATGACGCGATCGAAGCTCGCCTTCTCCGCCTTGCCGTCTTTCGGCGCGATCTCGGCGGCGACCTTGCCCTTCTCGACCTTGAGCGACTTGACCGTGGTGGCGGTGTGGATGGCCATGCCCTGCTTCCTGAACGCCTTCTCGGCGAAGGCCGAAACCTCGGCGTCCTCGGCCGGCAGGACGCGGTCCATCACCTCCACCACGGTCACGTCGGCGCCGAGGTCGGCATAGAAGCTCGCAAACTCGATGCCGATGGCGCCCGAGCCGACCACCAGCAGCTTCTTCGGCATGGTCTCGGGAATCATCGCCTCCTTGTAGGTGACGATATGCTTGCCGTCGGGCTCGAGCCCCGGCAGCGCGCGGGCGCGGGCGCCGGTGGCGATGATCACGTTCTTGGCGGTGAGGCCGTCCAGCGCCTTGCCGTCCTTGCCGGTGACGGCGATCTTGCGTACGCCGCCCGCGCCGATGCCGTCGAGCCGGGCGCTGGCATCGACCACCGTGACCTTGTGCTTTTTCATCAGACCCGACACGCCCCTGGAGAGCTGGTCAGCGACGGCGCGCGAGCGCGCGACCACCTTCTTGAGGTCGATGCCCTCGACCTTGATCTTGAGGCCGAACGCGGCGGCGTTCTCGGCGAGATGCGCGATCTCGGCGGTGCGCAGCAGCGCCTTGGTCGGGATGCAGCCCCAGTTTAGGCAGATGCCGCCCATGTGGGCGCGCTCCACGACGCAGGTCTTGAGGCCGAGCTGGGCCGCGCGGATCGCCGCGACGTAACCACCCGGCCCTCCGCCGATGACGATGAGATCGAAGGACGTATCGGCCACGCGGACCTCCCTTCTTGAAAGCTTGAGACTACAGGACGAGCCGGACCGGATGCTCGATCAGCTCCTTGATGGCGCCGAGCAGCTTGGCGCCGAGCGCACCGTCCACGGCGCGGTGGTCGCACGACATCGTCAGCGTCATCATGTTGGCGATCGCCATCTTGCCGTCGCGCGCGACCACCCGCTCCTCGCCCGCGCCGACCGCGAGGATGCAGGACTGCGGCGGGTTGATGATGGCGGTGAACTCGCGCACCCCGAACATGCCCATGTTGGAGATCGAGAAGGTGCCGCCCTGGTACTCATCGGGCATCAGCTTGCCGATCCGGGCGCGCGCCGCGAGGTCCTTCATCTCCGCCGAGATGGCGGCGAGGCCCTTCTTGTCGGCCGAACGCACGATCGGGGTAATCAGCCCGCCGGCGTCGGTCGCGACCGCGACCGAAACGTCGGCGGCATCGAAGATCTTCATGCCGTCGTCGGACCACGAGGCATTGGCCTCGGGCACCTTGCGCAGCGCCAAGGCGGCGGCGCGGATGACGAAGTCGTTGACGGAGATTTTGAGGGTCTCGTCGGTCTCGTTGATCTCCTTGCGCAAGGTCAGCAGCGCGCCGATGTCGCAATCCATCATCACGTAGAAATGCGGCACGGTCTGCTTCGATTCGGTGAGCCGCCTGGCGATCACCTTGCGCATGGACGAATGGGGCTCGGTGCGCGCGGAGGCGGCGGCGAACGTCCGGCCCTGGCCGGCGAAGATGCCGCCCGCCATGGCGGTGGCGCCGCCCGAGGCGACGAAGGCGTCCACGTCGGCCTTGACGATGCGCCCGTGGGGGCCGGTGCCGGGAATCCGCGCGATCTCGATGCCGGCGTCTTTCGCAACACGCCGCGCCAGCGGCGAGGCGAACACGCGCCCGCCCTGGGATGCCGGTGCCGGCTTCGGCGCGGGTGCGACCGGCTTGGGCGCCGGTTGAGGCGCCACCGCCTTGGGGGCGGCCGGCTTCGGGGCTTCAGCAGGGGCAGGCTTCGCCTCCGGCTTGGCCTCGGCCTTCGGCGCCGGCTTGGGTGCTTCGGCGCCCGCCGCCTTGACCGCGTCGTTGAGCGCGGACTTGTCCTCGCCCTCCTCCAGCAGCACCGCGATGGGCGCGTTCACGGCGACGCCCTCGGTGCCTTCCTTGACCAGTATCTTGCCGAGCGTGCCCTCGTCGACGGCTTCCACTTCCATGGTCGCCTTGTCGGTCTCGATCTCGGCCAGCACGTCGCCGGACTTGACCGCGTCGCCTTCCTTCTTGAGCCAGCTCGCGAGCTTGCCTTCCGTCATGGTGGGCGAGAGCGCCGGCATCTTGATGGTGATGGCCATGTCTTTCTCCTAGCCCCGGTAGGTCACGGCACGCACGCCCTCGATCACGTCGTCGACGTCGGGCAGCGCGAGCCTCTCGAGGTTGGCGGCATAGGGCAGCGGCACGTCGGCAGCGGTCACGCGGTAGAGCGGCGCATCAAGATGGTCGAACGCCTCTTCCATGAGACGCGCGGCGATCTCGGCGCCGATGCCGGCATAGGGCCAGCCCTCTTCGACGGAGACGATGCGGTTGGTCTTGGCGACCGAGCGCACGATGGTCTCGCTGTCGAGGGGACGCAGGGTGCGCAGGTCGATCACCTCGGCCGAGATGCCCTCTTCCGCCAGCCGCTCGGCGGCCTCGAGGGCGAGCCCGACCGGACGCGAGAACGCGACCAGGGTGACGTCGCTGCCCTCGCGCACCACGCGCGCCTTGCCGATCGGCACGACGAACTCGGGATCGACCGGCACCTCGCCGGACTGGCCGTAGAGCAGCTCGTGCTCGAGGAAGATGATCGGGTTGGGATCGCGGATCGCAGCCTTGAGCAGGCCCTTGGCGTCGTCCGCCGAATAGGGCGCGATCACCTTGAGGCCGGGGATATGGGCGTACCAGCTGGAATAGTCCTGGGAGTGCTGGGCAGCCACCCGGGCGGCGGCGCCGTTCGGCCCCCGGAACACCATGTGGCAGTTGATCTGGCCGCCCGACATGTAGAGCGTCTTGGCGACCGAGTTGATCAGGTGGTCCATCGCCTGCATGGCGAAGTTGAAGGTCATGAACTCGACGATCGGCTTGAGCCCCGCGAAGGCGGCGCCGACGCCAAGGCCGGTGAAGCCCAATTCGGTGATCGGCGTATCGACCACGCGGCGCGAGCCGAACTCCTCGAGCAGGCCCTGGCTGACCTTGTAGGCGCCCTGGTATTCGGCGACCTCCTCGCCCATCAGGAACACGTCGGGGTCGCGGCGCATCTCCTCGGCCATGGCGTCGCGCAAGGCCTCGCGCACCGTGAGGGTCTTGGTGTTCTGGTAGAATTTGGGATCGACGTCGGCGGAGGGCTTGATTTCGGGCGCGGCGGGCTTGGACGGGGCCGGCGCCTTGGCGGCAGGCTTTGCTTCGGCTCCGGGGGCTTCGGATTCAGCTTCGGGGGCTTCGGCCTTGGCCGCCGGCTTGGCCTCCTTGGCGGCGGACTTGCCGGCGGCGGATTTGGCGACCTTGTCGGCGGCCGACTTGTCCTCGCCCTCTTCCAGCAGCACCGCGATGGGCGCGTTGACCGCGACCCCCTCGGTGCCTTCCTTGACGAGTAGCTTGCCGACGGTGCCCTCGTCGACCGCTTCAACTTCCATGGTCGCCTTGTCGGTCTCGATCTCGGCCAGCACGTCGCCGGATTTCACCGCGTCGCCTTCCTTCTTGAGCCACTTGGCCAGCTTGCCTTCGGTCATGGTCGGCGACAGCGCCGGCATCAGAACGGGAATCGCCATGATCTTCAGGCCTCCACCAGCACGTCGGTATAAAGCTCTTCGGGCGCGGGCTCGTCGTCCGAGATGGCGAAGTCCGCCGCCTCCGTCACCTTCTTCTTCACCTCCGCGTCGATCTTCTTGAGGTCGTCCGGCTTCGCGTAGTTCTGCTCGAACAGATGGTCGGAGAGATGGTCGATGGGGTCGCGCTCCTCGCGCACCTTGTTGACCTCGTCGCGGGTGCGGTAGCGCGCCGGGTCGGACATGGAATGGCCGCGGTAGCGGTAGGTCTCCATCTGCAGGATGTAAGGGCCCTTGCCGGCGCGGCAATGGGCCACCGCCTCGGCGCCCGCCGCCAGCACCTCGAGGACGTCCATGCCGTCGACCTTGCGGCCGGGGATGTTGTAGGGCTCGCCGCGCTTGTAGAAATCGGCGCTGGCCGAGGCGCGCGCGACCGAGGTGCCCATGCCGTACTGGTTGTTCTCGATGATGAACACGACCGGCAGCTTCCACAGCGCCGCCATGTTGAAGGCTTCCATCACCTGGCCCTGGTTGGCGGCGCCGTCACCGTAATACGTCAACGATACCGCATTGTTACCGCGGTAGTGGTGGGCAAAGCCGAGGCCGGTGCCGATCGGCACGCAGGCGCCGACGATGCCGTGGCCGCCGTAGAAGTGCTTGGCGCGCGAGAACATGTGCATCGAGCCGCCCTTGCCCTTGGAGTAGCCGCCCTGGCGCCCGGTGAGCTCGGCCATTACCCCCTTGGGGTCCATGCCGCAGGCCAGCATGTGGCCGTGATCGCGGTAGGTGGTCACCACCGTGTCGATCTCTTTGAGGTTGGCCTGCATGCCCACCACCACGGCCTCCTGGCCGATGTAGAGGTGGCAGAAGCCGGCGATCTGGCCCTGGCCGTAGAGCTGCCCCGCCTTCTCCTCGAAACGGCGGATCAGCAGCATGTCGCGGTAGAGCTTGAGCAGCTCCGCCTTGCCCTGCTTGGGCCTGGGCGCGGCCGCTTTCGATTGGGCGGATTTCGATTTGGCAGCCTTGGCGGCCTTCTTGGGACGGCGGGAGGCGGATTTAGCGGCGCGTGCCATGGATATGACCTGTTCTCCAGCGGTGGCGCGGCGGGAGCCGGCGCAGGCGATAACGAGGAAAGGCCTCGGTGGGCCGACGGAACAGGAAACATACACCCGAAACCGGGAGCCGCGAAGGGGAAAAATACAATGAAATTCAATAGGATACTTATATTTAACCTTATTCAAGTTAAAAACTTCAATTTGTATCGTTTTTCCCGGGGCGGCACGCAACTTTCATTACTGTCCGTGGCGTCATGACGCAATGAACGGGCGCGGATACGGCAGCGCCCCCCGGTAGCGGCCGGGCACATCTCCTGTGCCGGAATTTCGGGTTCGTCCGGACTGGAAAAAAAACAATCATGGAGGAACGTTGCATGTCCTTGATCGGACATGCGCGGGCATCGGCGCTGAAACACCACCTTGGCGCCTGGAATCCCTGGGAGGTAAGGGGTGGGTCGGGGAGCTGCCGCGGGGTGTCCCGTTCGGATTTCAGCGTTTAGTCCGCCCACATCTTTTAAGCCTTCCTCCCGCCTTGCTGCGACGCTACGCGGTTTACCGAGGTGCACCTGAGGAGGCAGAAACGTCGCAGCCCTCCGGCTGGGAAGCGCCCGCGCACTCTCCGATACGGGCTCCCGCCCGATGGGGCGGAAAGCCTGTCGGACCCTTGGCCGATGGTTTCCGGAGCTGCAGTCCACGGATACATCAGCGAACGAATTCGACGAAAGCTACACTAACTCTAGAACGTAACAAGAACAAGAAAATCTGCATAGCCGCAGTAAAAAAGTCATGGAAGGGCGAAACCCTTGGCCTCTCCCCCTGTTCCACCGTCATGCTCGGGCTTGGCCCGAGCATCCACGCGTTTTTCCCGACCGGCACCACAAAATACGTGGATGCCCCGATGTCATGCGGATGCGTGCCGACGCACGACGTCGGGGCATGACGAAAAAAGGGCGGAAAGCGGGAGCAGCCCGACGCAGCCGAGCGGCTTCACGGCAGTGACGATGCGGAAGCTGACGTGTTAATGCGCGAGCGGTATCTGCAGCGCGACTCGGTTCATGGGCGCGGCCGAAGCGGACGGCCCAAGCGGTACCGCGCCCGGCTCGGACAGCATGGCGCCCGAAGTTACCGGATCGCCCTCGCCCGTCCCTTTCACCGCCGAACCGGTGACGAAGCGTCCGCCCGTGCCGGCGCCGATCACGATGTCGTCCTTGCCGACATAGCCGAGCATGACCCGGACCCGCTCGTCGAGCAGGTCGCGGTCGAGGCTTTCGGGATGCAACAGCTGGACCCGGCGGGCGAGTTCCTCGCGCTTGGCGTCGAGCCGGTCGTATTCGATCTGCGCGTCCTGAACCTGCTGGCTGAGCTTGAGCCAGGCGAGCAGGCCGCGGTCGCCCTGAACCGCGTGATAGGCGAAATAGGCGAACACTGTCGCCGCCAGGACGGGGCCGACGATGTGCCGTGCGCGGGTGCGAATTTCACCAAGAAGCGTCATGACACCGAGGGAATCACAGCCAATTCCCAGGCGTCAACAAAAAAGACTCAATTGAATCTGGAATCTAGCAGTGAGTTTTTCCGGAATGAATCAAACTCGTACCCTAATACCTCACCCAACCTGATTCTTTTATTTCGCGTCCTGATTCTTTTGTTGCGCGGAGGTTCAGACCGCGAACGCGCCCGCGCCGGCGTAGCGGCCCATCGGCTCGAGCATTTCCTCGATGCGGATCAGCTGGTTGTACTTGGCGAGGCGGTCCGAGCGCGACAGCGAGCCGGTCTTGATCTGGCCGCAGTTGGTGGCGACCGCGAGGTCGGCGATGGTGGAATCCTCGGTCTCGCCGGAACGATGCGACATGACCGCGCGGTAGCCCGCCTTGTGGGCCATTTCGACCGCCTCGAGGGTCTCCGACAGGGTGCCGATCTGGTTGACCTTGACCAGGATGGCATTGGCGATGCCGTCCTCGATGCCCCTGGCGAGGCGCTTGGGATTGGTCACGAACACGTCGTCGCCGACGAGCTGGAGCTTGTCGCCGAGCGCCTTGGTGAGCTTGGCCCAGCCCTCCCAGTCGTCCTCGGCCATGCCGTCCTCGATCGAGCGGATCGGGTAGTTGGCGGCGAGGCCCGACAGATACTTCACCATGCCGTCCGAGGTGAGCGTCTTGCCCTCGCCTGCCAGCACGTACTTGCCCTTCTTGTAGAACTCCGAGGCGGCGGCATCGAGCGCCAGCACCACGTCCTTGCCGGCCTTGAAGCCGGCCTGCCTGATCGACTTCATGATGAAATCGAGCGCCGCATCGGCCGAGGCGAGGTCGGGGGCGAAGCCGCCCTCGTCGCCGACGCCGGTGCCAAGGCCCGCCTGCTTGAGGCCGGCGGCGAGCGCGTGGAAGATCTCGGCGCCCCAGCGCACCGCGTCGGCCATGGTGGGCGCGCCCACCGGCATGATCATGAATTCCTGGATGTCGATGGGATTGGAGGCGTGGGCGCCGCCGTTGATGATGTTCATCATCGGCACCGGCAGGGTGCGGGCGTGGACGCCGCCGACGTAGGCGTAGAGCGGTAGGCCGGCCTCGGCAGCGGCGGCCCTGGCGGCGGCGAGGCTGACGCCGAGGATGGCGTTGGCGCCGAGCCGGCCCTTGTTGGCAGTGCCGTCGAGCACGATCATGGCCTGGTCGAGGGCGAGCTGGTCCTCGGCCTCCATGCCGGCCAGCGCCTCGAATATCTCGCCGTTGACCGCCTCGACCGCCTTGAGCACGCCCTTGCCGCCGTAGCGCTTCTTGTCGCCGTCGCGCAGCTCGACCGCCTCGTGGGCGCCGGTGGAGGCACCGGACGGCACCGCGGCGCGCCCGAGGATGCCGGTTTCCAGCACGACGTCCACCTCGACGGTGGGATTGCCGCGGGAATCGAGGATTTCACGGGCGACGATATCGGCGATTTCGGTCATGGAAAGCGGCTCCGGCGGCGGGTTCGGGGGAACAACTCGGTACGGCGGACTTAATGCGACTTGGCGATGCGGTCAATGTCCATCAGGGTCTCGACCAGCGCCGGAAGCTGCGCGAGCGGGACCATGTTGGGGCCGTCCGACGGCGCCTTGTCGGGGTCCTGGTGGGTCTCGATAAACACCCCGGCGACGCCGACCGCCACCGCGGCGCGCGCCAGCGTCGCCACGAAGCGCCGCTCGCCGCCCGACGACGTGCCCTGCCCGCCCGGCTGCTGCACCGAATGGGTGGCGTCGAACACCACCGGGAAGCCGGTCTCGGCCATGATCGGCAGCGCGCGCATGTCGCTCACCAGCGTGTTGTAGCCAAAACTCGCGCCGCGCTCGCACAGCATGATGCGCTCGTTGCCGCCCGCCACCAGCTTGGCGGCGACGTTCTTCATGTCCCAGGGTGCGAGGAACTGGCCCTTCTTGACGTGGATCGCGGCGCCGGTGGCGGCGGCGGCCATCAGGAGGTCGGTCTGGCGGCACAGGAAGGCCGGAATCTGGAGGACGTCGCACACTTCGGCGACGGTGGCGCACTGGCCCGCCTCGTGGACGTCGGTGAGCACCGGCAGGCCGATCTGCGACTTCACGCGGGCCAGAATCTCGAGCCCCTCGTCCATGCCGATGCCGCGCGCGCTCGCGTGGGAAGTGCGGTTGGCCTTGTCGAAGGACGACTTGTAGACCAGCCCGATGCCGAGCCGTTCCGCCATCTCCTTGAGCGCGCCGGCGACGTCGAGGGCGTGGTTCTGGCTCTCGATCGCGCATGGTCCCGCGATCAGCGAGAACGGCAGGTCGTTGCCGAAGGTGACGTCGCCGATGGCGACGTGGCGCGGGGCCGGTCCGGTTGCGCCCGCGTCGGCCATCACACCAGACGCGACTGGGTGACCGCCGCCTCGACGAACGAGGCGAACAGCGGGTGCGGGTCGAACGGCTTAGACTTGAGCTCGGGATGGAACTGCACGCCGATGAACCAGGGATGGTCCCTGAGCTCGACGATCTCGGGCAGGTGCTTGTCGGGCGACAGCCCGGCGATCATCAGGCCCGCCTTCTCCAGGCGGTCGCGGTAGTTGATGTTGACCTCGTAGCGATGCCTGTGGCGCTCGAAGATCACGTCGGTGCCGTAGATGTCGCGCACCTTCGAGCCCGGCAGCAGGTGGCATTCATAGGCGCCGAGCCGCATGGTGCCGCCGAGGTTGTCCTCCGAGGTGCGAGTCTCGAGCGCCTCGCCGCGCAGCCATTCGGTCATCAGGCCGACCACCGGGTCTCGCGACGGGCCGAACTCGGTCGAGCCGGCGTGCTCGATGCCCGCGAGGTGGCGCGCCACCTCGATCACCGCCATCTGCATGCCGAAGCAGATACCGAAATAGGGCACCTGCTTCTCGCGCGCGAACTGCGCGGCGAGCACCTTGCCCTCGGCGCCGCGCTCGCCGAAGCCGCCCGGCACGAGGATGCCGTGGACGTCCTCCAGCTTTTCGATGGTGCCGTCCTGCTCGAATATCTCGGAGGCGATCCAGTCGAGATTGACCTTCACGTTGTTGGCGATGCCGCCGTGGGTCAGCGCCTCGGACAGCGACTTGTAGGAATCGAGCAGCGCGGTGTACTTGCCCACCACCGCGATGCGCACCTCGCCTTCCGGCTTGCGGATGCGCTCGAGGATGTTGAGCCAGCGCGACAGGTCGGGCTCGCGCGAATAGTCGAGGCCGAAGTGGCGCAGCACCACGCGGTCGAAGCCTTCCGCGTGGTAGGCGATCGGCACCTGGTAGATACTATCGACGTCGAGCGCCTGGATCACGGCGTCGGGGCGCACGTTGCAGAACTGGGCGATCTTGCGCCGCTCCTCGGACGGGATCGGCCGGTCGGCGCGGCACAGCAGCGCGTCTGGCTGGATTCCCACCGACAGGAGCTCCTTGACCGAATGCTGGGTGGGCTTGGTCTTGAGCTCGCCCGCGGTCGGGATATAGGGCAGCAACGTCAGGTGGATATACATCCCCCGTTCCGGGCCGATCTCGTTGCCGAACTGGCGGATCGCCTCCAGGAACGGCAGGCCCTCGATGTCGCCCACCGTGCCGCCGATCTCGACCAGCACGAAGTCCGCGTCGCCGGGATCGGCCGCGAAGAAGTCCTTGATGGCGTCGGTGACGTGGGGGATCACCTGCACCGTGGCGCCGAGGTAGTCGCCGTGGCGCTCGCGCGCGATCACGGTCGAATAGATGCGCCCGGTGGTGACGTTGTCCGACTGGCGCGACGGCACGCCGGTGAAGCGTTCGTAGTGGCCGAGGTCGAGATCGGTCTCGGCGCCGTCGTCGGTCACGTACACCTCGCCGTGCTGGGTCGGCGACATGGTGCCGGGATCGACGTTGAGATAGGGATCGAGCTTGCGGAGACGGACCTTGAAGCCCCGGGCCTGGAGAAGTGCCCCGAGGGCCGCCGAGGCAAGACCCTTGCCCAGCGACGACACGACGCCACCAGTGATAAAAATGAACCGCGTCATGGGTTGATAGAATACATCATCGTTGCGCCGTCACCGATTCAAAACTTGCGGTCGCCCGCACTTAAAACACGGAACGCGGCGCGCGCGGCGCGTCCCCTCATAAGAAAAGGGCGGCGCAACCGTCGCCGCCCGTGTTCCCGTCCGTCCGGGACCGTGCCCGCGCTAGCGCACTAGCGCCCGAGCGGCGCGGCGGGCTCGGCCGGCTGCGCGGGCTTCGCCGGCTGCGGCTGCGGCTGCGCGGGCGCCTTGCCCGGCTGGGCGGGCTGGCCCTGCGCCGGCACGGTGTCGAGCACCGAGGTCGACTTGCGGTTATGGCTCGCGAGGATCGCGAGCGTGAGCGAGGTGACGATGAACAGGCCGGCAAGCACCGCCGTCGCCCGGGTCAGGAAATTCGCCTGGCCGCGCGCGGTCATCATGCCGCCGCCGCCGCCGATCCCGAGCGCACCGCCCTCGGAGCGCTGCAGAAGGATCACGACGACGAGGCCGAGCGCGAGAAACATATGAATGACAAGCAGGATGGTGGTCATCGAAGACCCGGATTTCCTTGGTCGAAGTTCGGCAGGAACATACTTTCAACGGCCCGCGATTGAAAGGGGCAAATATCCCCGCTCCGCTCAGGCCGGGCAGGCCGCGGCGATGGCCAGGAACGAGGCCGCGTCGAGGCTTGCGCCGCCCACCAGCGCGCCGTCGACGTTGGCAACCGCGAGCAGCTCGGCCGCGTTGTCGGGCTTCACGGAACCGCCGTAGAGGATGCGCACCATGTCGGCATCGGCCGCCTTGCCGGCGAGCTCCTTGCGGATATGGGCGTGGGCGCCGGCCACCTCATTGACGCTCGGCGTGCGGCCGGTGCCGATCGCCCACACCGGCTCGTAGGCGATCACGGTGTTGGCGGCGCCGGCACCGTCTGGAAGCGAGCCCGCGATCTGGCGTGCCAGCACCGCAAGGGTCTCGCCCGCGTCGCGCTCGGCCTCGGTCTCGCCGATGCAGATCACGGCGGTAAGCCCGACCTTGTGGGCGGCGGCGGCCTTGGCGCGCACCAAAGCGTCGTCCTCGCCGTGGTCGGTGCGGCGCTCGGAATGGCCGACGATGACGTAGGACGCGCCGGCGCCCGCCAGCATCGGCGCGGAGATGTCACCGGTGTGCGCGCCGGAATTCCTGGCGTGGCAGTCCTGGCCGCCGGTCGCGATCTCGCTGCCGTCGACCACGTGGGACACGGCGGCGAGCACCACCGCGGGCGGGCACAGCAGCAGCTCGCAGGCAGGCTTGGCCTTGGTGGCCGCCGCCAGCACCGCCTTGGCCAGCGCGACGCCGTCGGCACCGCCTGCGTTCATCTTCCAGTTCCCCGCGATCAGCGCCCTTGGTGCCGCCACGTGCCGTTCTCCCTCTCGCTGCGTCTCGAAACCCGGGCTGTGTAGCATGGCGCCGGGGCCCGTCAAAGGGCGCGGCGCCGGGCGAATCGCCTGTTGCGGGGCGGTGGGGCCGCACCTATGATGCCGGGCGCGCCGCGGGGCCGTTTTGGCCGCGTCAAGCCGCTTTGGTTTCAACGACTTAACGGGCGTTGTTGAGAAATGCTCCAGACCCTTCGCAACCAGGCCTCATCGTGGGTCATCAAGATCCTGCTCGGCTTCCTGATCCTGAGCTTCGCGGCTTGGGGCATTGGTGACATCTTCCTCGGCGACCGCGACCCGGCAGTGGCCAAGGTCGGCGGCATCAAGCTCACCCGCTCCCAGGTCAACGACGAGATCCGCGAGGAGATGAACCGCCTGCAGCCGATGTTCGGCGGGCGCCTCGACCGTCCCGAGGCCGACCGCATGGGCATCACCAGCCAGGTGCTGCAGAACATGATCAACCGCACCGCGGTGTCGCTCGGCGCGAACGACCTCGGCATCACGGTCTCCGACCAGCAGGTGGCGCGGCGCATCCAGTCCGACGAGACCTTCTTCAACAGCCGCGGCCAGTTCGACCGCGCCATCTTCCAGCAGGTTCTGTCACGCGCGGGCATGAGCGAGGGCTACTACGTGGCCAGCCTCAAGCGCGATCTCGCCGGCGCCGAGATCGCGGGCGCGATCCACGCCGCGGTCGAGGTGCCCGACGCGATCACCGCGCCGCTGGTGAAATTCCGCTCCGAGCGCCGGGTGGCCAAGGCGATCACCGTGCCCGACGCGCCGGCCGGGAAGATTCCCGACCCGACCGACGCGCAGGTCCAGACTTACTACAAGGCCAACCCGCAGCGCTTCATGGCACCGCCGCTGCGCGACGTCACCTTCATCAACCTCGATCCCGCCGCCATGGCCAAGGACTTCAAGGTGAGCGAGGAGCGCCTCAAGCAGGGCTACCAGGACCGTCTCGACGAGTTCACCACCCAGGACCGGCGCCAGGTCGAGCAGGTCGTGTTCCGCAGCGAGAAGGCCGCCGAGGCGGCCGCCAAGGAGATCGCCGCCGGCAAGTCCCTCGCCCAGGCCGCCAAGGAAGACGGCAAGCCGGTCAAGCCGGTCAAGCTCGGCTGGATCGCCAAGGCCGACATGCTGCCCGAGCTTGCCGGCCCGGTGTTTGCGCTGAAGAAGGGCGAGGCCACGAAACCGATCAAGACCGCGCTCGGCTGGCATATCGTGCGCGTCACCGACGTCGAGCCGGGCCGCGTCAAGCCGCTCTCCGAGGTGCGCGAGCAGGTGCGCCGCGAGGTCGCCCAACGCGAGGCGAGCGACGCCATCTACGGCCTCACCAACAAGCTCGACGACGCGCTCGCGGGCGGCGCCACGCTCGCCGAGGCCGCCAAGAATCTCGGCCTCACCGCGGTGCACGTGCCGGCGCTCGATGCGCGCGGGCGCGACGCGTCCGGCAATCCCGTGGACGGCCTGCCCAAGGGCCCGCTGTTCCTGCAGACCGCGTTCCAGACCTCCAACGGACAGGACTCCCAGATCGTGGACGCCCAGAACGGCGGCTTCTTCGTGCTCCACGTCAACGGCGTGACGCCGTCCAAGGTGCGCCCGCTCGACGCGGTCAAGGGCGACGTGGTCGCCGCCTGGAAGGCAGACCAGCGCGCCCACGCCGCCGAGCTCCGCGCCAAGGCGATCCTCGACCGCCTCAAGAACGGCGACAAGCTCGCCGCCGTCGCCAAGGCCGAGAAGCTCGCGGTCACGACCACCCCCGCCTTCACCCGTCTCACCCATGATTCCGAGGCAAAGCTGCCGGCCGCGCTGATGGATAAGCTGTTCACCCTCAAGGTCGGCGAGGCGGCCATGGCGGAAGGCAACAAGGGCTATACCGTCGCCGTGCTCGACGAGATCCGCCCGCCGTCCGACAAGGAGAAGTCCGACACCGCCGACGCGCTGACCGACGAGGTGCGCCAGGGCCTCGCCGGCGACCTGTTCCAGGAGTTCGTCGGCGCGCTGCGGTCGCGCTATTCCATCACCGTCAACGCGGGCGTCCTCAAGGAAGGCTCGTAGCGGTCATGGCCTTCCTTCCCGAGCTGCCCGCGTTCGAGGCCATCTACGGCGCGGGCAAGCCCCAGCTTGTCCATACCCGCCTGGTGGCCGACCTGGAGACGCCGGTCTCGGCGCTGCTCAAGCTCGCCCGCGGCGAGCCCATGAGCTTCCTGTTCGAATCGGTCGAAGGGGGCGCCGCGCGCGGCCGCTACTCCTTCATCGGGCTGCGCCCCGACCTGATCTGGCGCTGCCGCGGCGACAAGGCCGAGATCAACCGCCGGGCGCGCGCCGATGCCGACGCCTTCGAGCCGTGCGACGCGCCCACGCTCGACTCCCTGCGCGCGCTGATCGCCGAATCGCGCCTCGACGTGCCGGACGGCCTGCCGCCCATGGCGAGCGGCCTGTTCGGCTACATGGGCTACGACACGGTGCGCCTGATGGAGCGCCTGCCCGACGACAACCCGGACACGCTCGGCGTGCCCGACGGCATGTTCCTGCGCCCGACCGTGATCGCCATCTTCGACACCGTCGAGGACGTGGTCACCCTGATCACGCCGGTGTGGCCCGACGCGAACACGCCCGCCACGGCCGCGTTCGAGGCCGCGCGGGCGCGGCTGCAGGAGATGGTGACGGCGCTCGAGGCGCCGCTCGACCACGCACTCACCACGTCGGACACCGCGCCGCCGGCGCCGGTGCCGGACTCCAACACCACGCGCGCGCGCTACCACGAGATGGTGGCGAAGGCGAAGGACTACATCCTCGCCGGCGACATCTTCCAGGCGGTGCCGTCCCAGCGCTTCGCGGTGCCCTTCACCCTGCCGCCGATCGCGCTCTACCGCGCGCTGCGCCGGCTCAACCCATCGCCGTTCCTGTTCTTCCTCGACTTCGGCGCGTTCTCGGTGGTGGGCTCGAGCCCCGAGATCCTGGTACGCCTGCGCGACGGCACCGTCACGATTCGACCCATCGCCGGCACGCGGCCGCGCGGCCGGGACGCGGTCGAGGACAAGAAGCTGGAAGAGGACCTGCTGGCCGATCCCAAGGAGATCGCCGAGCACCTGATGCTGCTCGACCTCGGGCGCAACGACGTCGGCCGCGTCGCCGAGACCGGCACCGTGCGCGTCACCGAGCAGATGGTGATCGAACGCTACTCCCACGTCATGCACATCGTCTCCAACGTGGAAGGCCGCATCCGCCCCGAGCTCGACGCGCTCGACGCGCTGATCGCGGGCTTCCCGGCCGGCACCGTCTCGGGCGCGCCCAAGGTCCGCGCCATGGAGATCATCGACGAGTTGGAGAGCGCGCGGCGCGGCGTCTACGCGGGCGCGGTCGGCTATTTTGCCGCCAACGGCGCCATGGACACCTGCATCGCGCTGCGCACGGCGGTGGTGAAGGACGGCACCATGTACGTGCAGGCGGGCGGCGGCGTGGTCGCCGATTCGGATCCCGAGGCGGAATACCAGGAGAGCTGCAACAAGGCGCGCGCGCTGATCCGCGCCGCCGAGGAAGCGGTCAAGTTCGCGGCGGGACGCGGCTAGCGGACAGCGCCGCCGATCCCGCAAAACCTGCAAAAAAGGTATCCGGCCGCGCGGCAGGAATTAATTGGCCGCTCCGGCTGTCTTACATAAGAACCCACCCGTAAGCCGCCGGATAATGCTTCTTCGCAAGCTTCGCACCCTTTTTCTGGTGATGGCATTCGCGTGCATTGCCGCGAGCTGTTCCACCGTGAACCAGAGCCAGCCGCCGCGAACGGCGACGGAGCAGCTCCTGATTTCCCGGGCCGCCGATCACGCCGCCCGGCGCCTGGCGGTCAAGCTGCCGCCCAAGACCGCCGTATTCCTCGATACCAGCGATTTCGAGGGCTTCGACCAGAAATATGCCATCGGCACGCTCAAGGACCGGCTCCTCAAGAGCGGCGTGCGCCTGGTGGACAAGGGCAAGGCCGATGTCGTCGTGGAAATCCGCTCGGGCGCCCTCTCCATCAACAAGAGCGAGAATCTGATAGGCATCCCCAGCGTGCCGATCCCGATCCCGCTCACCGGCGCACCCCTGACCACGCCCGAGATCGCCCTGTTCAAGGATGAGAAGCAGCAGGGCGTCGCCAAGTTCGCCATGACCGCCTACGGCGCCAAGGACGGGGCGCTGCGCGCCTCCTCGGGACCGGTCTACGGCTTCTCGCACCGCACCAAATGGGTGGTGCTGCTGTTCATCTCCTGGACGACCCAGGACATTCTTCCGGAAGACCAAGAGCCGTCGGACGACCTGGTCCCGGAAAAGCCGTCGCTCTAGCTCTTCGCGACGGCCCCGGGACAGGCGCAGGCCTTCCCGAGCGGCGCCTCGATCCCGGGACCGGTCATATCGCCACCATGCAGGTCATTCAAACCCGGGGAACAATGCTCTAACATCGGGGCTCCGCGCCGACGACGGCCAACGAAGGAAAGCCCCCATGCGCCTCTGCCTCTCCGTCCGTCCCGTTCCCCTCGCCTGCCTGCTCCTGCTGCCCGCCCTGCTCGTCCCCGTGCCCGCGCCGGCCCAGATCATGGACCTGCTGACCGCGCCCAAGACCCTGGTGGACCGCGCCATCGAGGCGCGCAGCAGCAAGGACATCATCGAGGACAACCGCATCGTCATCGACGTCAACAAGGTCATGGCCCAGCTCGGCACCATCAAGGCCTCGACCGAGATCTACGAACAGCACCTGCTGATCACCGGCCTGTTCGACGACAAGGCCACCTACGACAAGTTCGAGGCGGGCGTGAAGAAGGTGACGGGCATCAAGCAGCTCTACTGGCACGTCCATTACATGCCCGAAGCCGAGCAGCAGCGCCGCAAGGCCGAGATGATCGACTGGAAGGACGCGCTGGTGATCGGCGCCAAGGTGCGCGCCAACCTGATCGGTACGCGCGGCGTGGCCGACGTCAACATCCGCACCGTGGTCGATTCCTTCGCCACCGTCTACGTGCTCGGCCGCGCGCGCTCCAACGAGGAGATGAAGAAGGCGCTCGACGTGATCTCGCGCACCGAGGGCGTGAAGAAAGTCGTCAACTACGCCTACATGAAGCCGTAGGCGCCCGTCCCGGACACCCTGCCCGTGTCACCCCTACCGAGAGGAAACACCCCCATCATGGGCAAAATCCTCCTGAAGCGAATCTGATGAGGCGCCCGCGCGGGGCGACGGCTACCGCGTGCTGGTGGAGCGCCTCTGGCCGCGCGGCATGTCCAAGGACAAGGCGGCGCTCGACGAATGGCTGAAGGACGTTGCACCGAGCGATGCCCTGCGCCGCTGGTACGGCCACGAGCCTGCGCGCTGGCCGGAATTCCGGCGTCGCTACCGCGCCGAGATTTCGTCCGCGGACGACCTCCTCGACGGCCTGCTGCGGCACCTCGCGCGCCGCAACGTCACGCTCCTGTTCGCCGCCCGCGACGAAGCCCGCAACAGTGCCGTGGTCCTGAAATCGGTGCTGGAGAAACGCTCCGGCGCGACACCGGCGGCCCGGCGCAAGACGACAACCTAGCGCGTTCACATGTACACACCCGGCAAGGACATCGGATTCTGGTCGGCGACACTGCTCGGCGTCGGCGCCATGGTGGGCGCCGGCATCTTCGCGCTGCTCGGCGAGGCCGCGACCATCGCCGGCAGCGCGGTCTATCTCTCGTTCCTGTGCGGCGGCGCGATCGCGCTGGCCAGCGCCTACTCCCTCGGCCGCCTCGGCGCGCGCTACCCGGCGGCGGGCGGCATCGTCGAATACCTGGTGCAGGCGTGGGGCGTGGGCGTGTTCTCGGGCGGCATGAGCATCGTGCTCTACATCGCCGCCGTGGTCTCGCTGTCGCTGGTCGCCAAGGCCTTCGGCAGCTATGCGACCGCGCTCCTGTTCCACCAGTTCACCGCGTTCCGGGTCGACGTGTTCGCGGTCGGCATCGTCGTGCTGTTCGCGCTCGTCAACCTGCGCGGCGCGGCCAATGTCGCGCGCATCGAGAACGTGATCGTCGGCGCCAAGCTGGCGGCGCTCGCGGCTTTCGCCCTGGCCGGTCTCGCCGAGGCCAAGCCGGCGCTGCTCTCGCCCAGCCACTATCCCCACGTCGGCGCGGTGGTCGCCAGCATCGGCGTCACCTTCTTCGCCTACGAGGGCTTCCGCGTCATCGCCAACGCCGCCGAGGACATGCCCGATCCCGCCCGCACCCTGCCCCGCGCCATGATCGCCGCCGTGGTGATGGTGGCAGCGCTCTACGTGCTGCTCGCCTTCGCCGTGTTCGGCAACCTGCCGGTCGCCGGCGTGATCGACGCCCGGGACTACGCCCTGGCCGAGGCGGCGCGCCCGGTGTTCGGCGCGGTGGGCTTCACGGTGGTGGTGATCACGGCGCTTGTCTCGACCTCGTCGGCGATCAACGCCGGGCTGTTCGCCGCCACCAACGTCACCTACCAGCTCGCCAAGGACGGCGAGTTGCCCCAGGCGTTCGGCCGCCCGATCGCCCATTCCCGCGAGGGACTGGTCGTGAGCGCCGTCCTGATCATCGTGCTGGTGCTGCTGTTCGACCTCGGCCAGATCGCCGTGATCGGCTCGATCACCGTGCTGCTGGTGCACGGCGTCACCCATCTCGGTCACCTGGTGAAGCTGCGCCGCGAGACCGGCGCGTCGGCGCCGCTGCTGCTGGTGGCGGTGATCGCCACGTTCGCGGCGGTTGCCGTGGTCGTCGATTTCCAGATGAAACGCTCGGCCCTGGTGGTGCTCTACGTCGTCGGATTCTTCGCCGCGAGCTTCGTCGCCGAAGCGCTGCTGTTCCACCTGCGCGGCCGCGCGGTCATGCCGCGCGCGCCGGACTAGGACAGCAAGGCAAAGCGATCGCTCACGCCCGGCGGCGCGACAGCATCACGAGGCCGACCACCGCGCCGACGGCGCCCAGGATCAGGTAGAGCATGGTGTTGTCGGTGAACTTGCCGGTGAGGGCTTCCGAGATCCGGTCCATCGGGGAGTCGGAGGCATTGAGGCCGAAAATCACCAGGATGATTCCAGCCACGAGCAGGACGATGCCGAGGATGCGGCCATTCATGTGCGGCTCCTTCTGGTTGGTGAATGAAACAGGGCGAAGTACGGCCCCGGCCGCGCCCGGGAAGGGCGGCCGGGGCCGTTATCCCGCCGCATGGGCTGCCGTTTAGGCCCCGCGGCTGGATATCATCGTCAGCCCGCCGACGACGCCGATCGCCCCGAGCGTGAGAAACAGGACTGTGCCGGGGGATAGCCGCCCGGCAGCGACTTCGACAAGATGGGTCCCCGGCGGCTCGGTCAGATTGATGCCCGAGACCAGCAGCAGGACACCAAGAAGCAGAAGCACGATTCCCGCAGATCGAACGACCATGGTTCCCTCCTCTAGGCGGTCGTTTCTGGAAACGCGTGGCAACTGGAAGCACCGGGGTCAGCCTCCCCGGCGAACCTGAATCGTCAACGGCCCGGCGCCCGATAAGTTCCACGGATTTCCCCGTCCGGGGCGAAAAACCGGCGTTTTTCGCCCAAAAATGCTCTAGGATGGCGGTCGCTTGCCGTAAACCTGGTCACAGCCGCCACGGCCTCCGGCCGTGGACGAAAACACCAACATCAAATACAGGGAAACAGGGCATGACTTCACTTCGCATCCGCAGCCTCGCCACCACCGCGCTCGCCACCACACTCGCCGGTGGCCTGATCGCCGTCGCCGGGCTGGTCCCGGCCCACGCCAAGGACTTCTACGAAGGCAAACAGCTCAAGGTCATCGTCGGCTCCAGCGCCGGCGGCGGCTACGACACCTACGCCCGGGTCATTTCGCGCCACATGGGCAACTTCCTGCCGGGCCATCCCGCGCTCGTCGTGCAGAACATGCCGGGCGGCTCGAGCCGCAAGGCCGCCAACTACGTCTACAACATCGCGCCCAAGGACGGCACGGTGATCACCGCGCTGTTCAGCGGCATCCCCACCGATCCGTTGATCAACCCCAAGCAGGTCAAGTTCGACGTCCAGAAGTTCAACTGGCTCGGCAGCGCCAGCAAGGAGACCTTCGTCGGCTACGTCTGGAACACCGCGCCCGCCCAGACCCTCGAAGACCTCAAGACCAAGCAGATGATCGTCGGCGGCTCGGGCGGCGCGACCACCGATTTCCCGAAGCTGTCGAAGGCGATCCTCGGCCTCAAGTTCAAGATCGTCGAAGGCTATCCCGGCACCAAGCAGATCGGCCTCGCGATCGAGCGCGGCGAGCTGCAGGGCGACGCCGGCATCACCTGGACCAGCGTCAAGACCCAGCATTCCGACTGGCTGCGCGACAAGAAGATCCGCGTGTTCGTGCAGTACGGCGCCAAGCCCAATCCCGACCTCAAGGACGTGCCGCTGATGCTCGATCTCGCCAAGACCAAGGCCGACCGCCAGGCGCTGGCGCTCTCGTTCCTGCGCGGCGAGGCGCAGCGCCCCTACACCGCGCCCCCGGGCCTGCCCGCCGAGCGCGTCGCCATGCTGCGCAAGGCGTTCGTCGAGACGCTCAAGGACAAGGCGTTCCTGGCCGATGCCAAGAAGCGCCACCTCGAGGTCGAATTCGTCTCGCCCGAAGAGATGAGCGAGCTGATCGCCGGCTACTACCAGACGCCGAAATCGGTGGTCGATCGTGTGAAGAAGATCGTGAGCGCCAAGTAGCCTGTCCGGAAATATCCTGCGAAGCGCCGGGAGGCCCGATGGCCTTCCGGCGTTTTCGTCATGGCTCCAGCGAGAAACTAACGATCCTTCATCGAGGCAGGAAAACCCAAGCACGCAGGCCGCCAGACGCCCTATTCACGAGTGTCAGTTGGCCACCGTGAGCTTCGACAATCGACAGCGCGATTGCCAATCCGAGCCCGATTCCGCCCGTCTCGCGGTTTCTAAAATCCTCTACGCGATAGAACGGCTGAAAGACCCGGGCGAGTTCACCTTCGGGAATTCCCGGCCCTTGGTCATCAATAATAATCTCGACCGATTCGGTGCCGGATTCCACCGTCACATCAGCCGACTTTCCATATTTTACCGCGTTGTCGATAAAATTCCTGACGACGCGTTTGAGAGCATCGGGCCGGCATTCGAACACCACCGGCGACGCAGGTTTCATTGCCACCGGCAGACCGGCATCGGCCATGTCGTCGACGACGCTCTCAACAAGCGCCGTTATGTCCGTGCGCCGCCGCGGTTCCATTTCAACCGCCTCGCGCGCAAAATCCAGCGTCGCGCCGATCATCGAATCCATTTCTGCAATGTTTTGGAGCATCTTCTCGCGTTCTGGCAGATTCTCGAGGTTTTCGGCGCGGAGCCGTAACAACGTCAGGGGAGTTCGCAGATCATGCGAAATGGCGGCCAGCATTCGGGTCCGGTTTTCGATCAGGCCGCGAAGACGCGCTTGCATGGCGTTGAATGCTTGCGAAGCCTCGCGTGTTTCGACGGTTCCCGTCTCAGGAACCGGTGGAGCGTTGAGATCGTCGCCCAGCCGTTTCGCCGCTGCCGAGAGCGATGCAAGCGGCGCCGTAACGCGCCGAACCGCCCAAACGGCTACCCCCAGAATAATGACCGCCATCAACGCAAGAGAAATGAGAAACTGATGCGAAAAAGCTGGCCCACGTTCGATGAGTACCGTCTCGAACGATAGCCACTTGCCGTCCGGTAGCGGCACTGCAACTTGCAAGGCGCGGAACGCGCCGAACGGGCCCATCCCGTTCATGTGAGCCATCATTGGACCTGCCCGCATCGGGTGCAATCCCGAGAACGGCGGGCTAACGGCTCCCGACACCGATACGATAGGTTGCGGCCCGGATCCGACCGGAAGTTGCTCCGTGAGAAAGTCCCGGATCGCGTTTGCCACACCGGATTTCTCGCCGGAGGTATCCGTCATGGCCGGCGGTTGACTTAAGAGCGAGACGTGGAAGTTCTGATCACTGAGGACCGCAATGATGCGCACGCGCCAATCCTGTGGCGCTTCCCGCACAAGGCGAGTGAGGTTGGCAATTCGCTCGGCGGCAGCGAATCCTCCGACTGCGCGCACCGCCTGTTCGCGGTCGAGGCTGAAAATCCACCACCCAGCAGCTTGTGAAATGGCCAGTCCGGCCAACAGGATAATCACGGTCTGGCCAAACAGGCTCTTCGGGAGAAGCCGGCTCATTCGCGGACTACCGTCGGGGTGAATATGTACCCGCCACCCCAGACGGTCTTTATGATACTGGGGTTGCCGAGGTCGGCTTCGAGTTTTCGCCTCAGACGACTGACCTGCGTGTCGATACTACGGTCGAGGACATGTGCGGCCCGACCTCGCGCGAGGTCAAGCAACTGGTCGCGGTTCAGAACGCGGTTTGGGCGCTCCACAAGAACAATCAGGAGATCATATTCACCGGTGCTGAGCGGCACTGTGACGCCGTCATCACGAACAAGTTCACGGGCTTCGGTGTCGAGCGTCCAGCGGTCAAACCGGTAACGCCTCTTGGGCTCGCCAACTCCGACTGTTGCGGGCTCTGCCTGTGCACGGCGGAGAACCGCCCGGATGCGAGCGATCAGTTCGCGGCTGCCAAACGGCTTCGGAAGATAGTCATCCGCACCCATCTCGAGACCTACAACCCGGTCCACCTCCTCGCCCTTGGCCGTCAGCATGATGATCGGTACACGGGACTCAGCACGAACGGCCCGGCACAACGAAAGGCCGTCCTCCCCCGGCAGCATGAGATCGAGCAGGATGAGGTCGATGCGGCTGTCGGCCAGCGCCTTGCGCATCGCCCGTCCGTCCGCGGCAAGCGAGACACGGAAGCCCTCCTTGCTCAGGGCACGTGAGACGAGATCGCGGATTTCGCGATGATCGTCCACAACCAGGATATGAGGCGCCTTTTGCATGCCCGGAATATAACCCAAAGCCCGAAATCGGGTTTCCGCAATATGTGTCCAATTGTGACGGGCCAGGCCGCTGACAAACTTCGTCACAAAAAACCCTGTTTTTGAAAAACTTCCGTGACATTCGGCCATTCCAATGGCGAAGCAACGGACCTCCCGTTGCCCAACTATTGGAGGTAGACATGGCAAAGAAGGCTTTAGTGATAGGCAGCCTCGTGGCCACTACGATTTTCGTTGGCGGACTGGCGCTGGCACATTCGCTGCCCCATCGGCCCGGCAGCTTTGGCCCGCCATTCATGCATAACATGGGCTCGGGCGGGATGGGCCCAGGCATGATGGGCGAAGGCCGTGGCGCCGCGACCATGGCGCAACTCGGCGACATCCACGCCTTGCTCACCAATCACGATCGCGTCAAGCGCACCGTCACCAACCTGCCTAACGGGATCCGGACAGTCACGGAGTCGGACGACCCGGAGATCGCGACGCTGATCAAGAAACACGTTGCGGAGATGGGCAAGCGTGTCGATACCGGAGACGACCCCGGCCTGCCAATCGAGAGCCCGGCGCTACACGCGATTTTCCGCAATAAGGACAAGATCAAGACCACATATGAGACGACTGAAAAAGGCGTCATCGTCGTGCAGACGTCGGACGACCCGGAAACCGTCGCCGCGCTTCAGACCCATGCCCGGGAGGTGACGGACCTCGCCGAGGGCGGCATGGCGGCGCTTCATACCGCCATGCTGCGTAACAGCGGCGGCATGATGGGCATGATGTTCGGCCGGATGATGCACGGTGCGCCCGGTGAGCAATTGGCACCAAACGTGCCCGCGCGCTGAAGACTATTAAAACGCCATTGTGATCACCATCTTACACAAATCTGCCATTGTCCGGAGATGAGCCCGTGAAATACATGCATCGACTGGCGACCTTTGCCGTCGGCACAGTCCTTGCCTTTGCCGGCCTTGTCTTGGCCGGCAGCGGCGTCACTGTCGCGCAAAATGCGCCGAGCCCTCACTCAATGGAACCGGCCAATATGCACGGCGCCATGCCGATCGACGCTCATCCCGGCATTAGTGCGACGAAAAGGATGCCCACGATGCCGGGTCAGGACGCTTTCGGCGCCATCCAGGAAATCGTCCAGATCCTCGAAGCCGCCCCCAACACGGACTGGTCAAAAGTCAATCTGGAGGCGTTGCGCCAGCACCTGATCGACATGAACGATGTCACCCTTAAGGCGCATGCTGCGGTCAAGCCGATCAAGGGCGGCCTGAAAATCGCGGTTACAGGCACCGGCCGCACACTCCTGGCGATTCAGCGGATGATCCCGGCACACGCACGTGCCATCGACGGCCTCAACGGCTGGCGCACTACGACGGCACCATTGGCGGACGGCGTGCTCCTTACAGTCACGTCGAACAATCCAAAGGAGATCGCCCATATTCGTGGGCTTGGGTTCATCGGGGTGCTCGTGAGCGGGCCTCACCACCAGCCGCACCATTTGGCATTGGCGAGAGGCGAATTCGGGCACATGCCCTAGGCTGACTCGACATTCACCGCAGCGCTGTCATTCCGGAAGCTCAGGCAGGCCGGTCGCCGCTCTCCTTCCGCTCCATTCGGCCGATTCGGCCCGAGAGTTCCGTTCCGGCCGCAACCGTGCTCGTGACCGTGCCGAATTTCAGAACGTTGCGATGGATGAGGTCGAGACGCCGGTCGGGCTCATCGGTATCGACCAGCAGCTCGTATTCGATGCGCGCCATACGCGGCGGCGCGTCCTGACGCGTGCCCTTGAGTCGCACCTCCACGGCACGGATTTCGAAGTCGTTCAACTTCGCCGCCCTGAATACGCCCTTGATCATGCAGGCGGAAATCGCGGCGAGCAGCAATTCCGCCGGGTTGAAGGCGTCAAGGCGGCCTTCGAGAGCCGCGTCGATCGGGATTTCGGCCTTCTTGCAGAAAGCCCGGCCCGAGCCTTGTGAGAACTTCGATGTGACAAAATATTCGAGATCGGCCAATGCAATTGCCTCCTCTGGAAAAAGCCATAATGCCGAAGCCGCCCTGCCCTGGCATTGATCGGAATCAAGAGTCCCCCAGCCGGATTCCACCTTAATCGTGATCTCGATCAATGCGGAATGCCCGGGCCGGGCTAATTTGGGCGCCACATTCAAAATCGTCGGCGGATGCCCGGAGCGCGCATGTACGTTATTGAAGCCCGGAACCTGATCAAAACGTATCGATCCGGCGACATCGAGGTACAGGCCTTACGTGGGGTCAGCTTCGATATCGAAGCCGGCTCGTTTGTTTCGTTCGTGGGCGCGTCGGGGAGCGGCAAGACGACGCTCCTCAACCTGATCGGCTGCCTCGACCGGCCGACCAGCGGCAAGCTGACCGTGCTCGACACGGACGTCGGCGCGCTCGATCGCAAGGAAAGCGCCCGCTTCCGCGGCCAGAATATCGGCTTCATCTTCCAGGACTTCAACCTGATCCCCGTGCTCTCGGTCTACGAGAACGTGGAATATCCCCTCATCATGGTGCAGTCATGGCCGGAAAGCCGCCGCCGCGACCGCGTCATGGAGATTCTCGCCGCCGTCGGCATGGCCGATCAGGCGCACAAGCGGCCCGACCAGATTTCCGGCGGCCAGAAGCAGCGGGTGGCGGTGGCGCGGGCGCTGGCGCCCGAGACCAAACTCGTACTCGCCGATGAGCCGACCGCCAATCTCGACTCCGAGACCGCCCATCGCGTCATCGACCTGATGCGCCGTCTCAAGACCGATCTCGGCGTCACCTTCGTCTTTTCCACCCACGACCCGAAGGTCATGGCAGAGGCAGAGATCATCTACCATCTGGAGGACGGCAAGGTAAACAACGTGGAAAACGTGCGGGAGGCGGCCCATGCTTAGCGTGCTCAAGATCGCCTCGCGCAACCTCATCCGCAACTGGCGGCGGACGATACTGACGGCCGGGCTTGTCACCGTCGGCGTGGTCGCGGTCCTGTTGTTCTCGACGATGGCCGGCTCGTTCAAGAACCTGATGATCTCCGAGATCACGGAATCCTACCTGGGGCACCTCCAGATACATCGCCGAGGCTACGTCGCCGCCATAGATACGCTACCGCTCGACCTCAACATGACGCCCGAAATGATCGCCACCGTCGAGACCGCGCTGGGCAAGGACAACTCGGTCGTAGCCTGGTCGCCCCGCATCAAGTTTCCGGCGATGTTCAGCAACTTCACCCAGACCACCAGCATCCGCATGAACGGCGTGGACCCGGCCCGCGAGGTTGCGACCAGCCCCGGACTCATAGGCAGGATTACCGAGGGGAAACCGGACGGGTTTCTTGCGAAGGGCGAGATTCAATTGCCGGAACTGCTTGCACGCGGAATGAAGGTGAAGGTCGGCGACACGGTCGTTCTCGTCGCCACCAACCGCGACGGATCGGTCAACGGCCGCACCTTCGTCGTGCGCGGGATCCTGTCGAGCGCCACGGGGCCCGGCGGCCGGGATGCCTACATACACATCGACGACGCGCGTCAGCTCCTGCGGATGAAGACCGACGACGTGAGCGAGATCGCCGTACGTCTCCGGAACGTGTCCGAGACGGGGGCGACGGTCGAACAACTCACTCGTGCCCTGGAGGGATTCAAGGGACCCGGCGGCAAGTCCGCCCTCGAAGTCCATGGCTGGAACAAGTTGTCGCCGTTCTCCAATGTCGCAAACATGGTGGACCTGCTGATCGTCGCGGTGCGTGTCCTCCTGATCGCCATCGTGCTGATCAGCGTGATGAACGTGATGATCATGGCAGTTTATGAGCGGATTCGCGAGATCGGCACGATTTCCGCCATCGGCACCCCGCCGCGCCGCATCCTCGGCCTGTTCCTGACGGAGGGGCTCCTGATCGGTGTCGTCGGAAGCATCCTGGGCATCGCCGCGAGCGCGCTCGCGATGTGGGGCATCGAGCTCGGCAACGTGACCTTCTCGTTCGGGCAGGCGACGAATCTCCATCTCGCGGGAACCCTCGCGCCGATCGACATGCTGGCGACCTGCGGCGTCGTGATCGTCATCGCCGCGCTGGCGAGCCTGCAGCCCGCCTGGAAAGCCGCGCGGATGGACCCGGTCACGGCGCTGCGCCATGTCTGACGGCAAGCGGAGGATTGTGGTGATGTCTGGTGCCATAGGAACATTTTTCGGCGCGATGCGGCGGACGGCGCTCGCCGGACTGCTCGTGATCGTGGCATCGATCCCGGCTCTCGCCCTCGACGGCACGGACATCCTCAAGAAGGTCGACCGCAATCTGGCGCCCGAGAGCTACGAGATGTATCGCAAGCTGATCAACATCGAGCCCAACGGCAGCCAGAAGGAATACATTCTCTACACGGTCAAGAAGGGCCGGGAAAAAATGCTCGCCCTGTTCCTGTCTCCGGCCAGCGAGAAGGGCCGCTCCACCCTCAGGGTCGGCGACAACATGTGGCTTTTCATCCCCGAAGTCGGCAAGCCGATCCGCATCACCAGCCTGCAGTCTGTCGTCGGTGGCGTGTTCAGCAACCAGGATATCCTGGCCCTCGACTACAGCGTCGAATATGCCGTGGAGTCGGCGGAGGAGCAGGCCGACGTGTATATTCTTTCACTGAAGGCGCGGTCGGACGCGGTCGCCTACGACCGTCTCAAGATGTGGGTGGACAAAAAGGCGATCCTGCCGCTCAAGATCGAGGCCTACGCCGCGAGCGGCCTGCTCATCAAGACGCTCCATTACAGCGACGTCAAGGACCTGGGCGACGGCGTGCCGCGGCCGAGCACGCTCGAGACCGACAGCCCCCTCTACAAGGGATACAAATCCGTCATGATCACAGCGAATATTCGCCCCAAGGAACTGCCGGACGAGGTCTTCACACTGACCTTCATGCCGCGGGCGGACACGCTTCGCCAGTGACGGCGCGCGTACCGGCCCTGTCGCTCGCCCTCCTGTTGGCCGTCGCCGCAAGCGCCACCGCCCAGGACTACAAGTTCGAGCCGTCCGAGTTCGAGAAAAAGCCCTATGAGTTCGGTGGATTCATCGAGGGCAAGGGAGAGCATCTTTTTCTCGACCGGGATTCCGCGTTCTACCGGCTCAACGATCCGGCCGGAACGAACGGCTCGACCAACGACCGTGCGACCGGCACGCTCGAACTCTATGGTGGTTATACGACAGGCATCACGTCCTTCGGATTCCGGGCGCATGGCAGCGCCGAGAGCGACGCCGACCAGGGCGGAACCTCGAGCCTCACCCTGCTCGAGGGTACGGTCACCCTCAAACCGGAGACCGGCCGCACCGTCGAGATCGGCAAGAAGACGCTGAAATGGGGCAAGGGCTATGCATGGAACCCGGCCGGGTTTGTCGAACGGCCCAAGGACCCCTCAGATCCGGACCTTTCACGCGAGGGCTTCGTCATGCTCACGGGGGATGCGATCTGGAGCTTCCCCGGAGCGGTCCGCACGGTCGCCATAACCCCTGTCCTGCTTCCGGTGGACTGGGCCTCAATGAGGACTTCGGCCAGAAGAAGGCGCTGAATGTCGGCGGAAAACTCTACGTGCTGGCCTACGATACCGACATCGACCTGATGTTCCTCGGGAAAGGAACGCGCTCGGCCCGCTACGGCGCCGACATCTCGCGCAACCTGACGAGCAATCTCGAAGTCCACGGCGAAGTCGCCCTCGTCACGAACGCGGAGCGTCGCGTTCTCGGGTCCAACGACAGCGTGACGAGCACCGGCGGCGACGCGATGAACTGGCTCGTGGGCCTGCGCTATCTCACCGAGACCGATACCACCTATATCGCCGAATATTATCGCAATGGCGTCGGCTTCACGGGCGAGGAAGGCGAGGATTTCTTCGGCTTCTCACGTGAGGCAGCCGACGCTTACGCGCAGACCGGCGCCACGTCCGAGCTCGATCGCGCCCGCAGCCTTTCCAACGGCGGTTTCGGCCGCCCCAACGCCTTCCGCGACTATCTCTATTTTCGAGCGAGCCAGAAGGATCCGTGGGACATCCTCTACCTCACCCCGGCCTTCACGGTGATCGCCAACCTCCATGACCGCAGCTTCATGGCCATGCCGGAGGTCCTGTATACGGGCATCACCAACTGGGAGTTCCGTCTGCGGGCGAGCGCCAATCTCGGCGGGACGGGAAGCGAGTACGGCGAGAAACAGAGCGCGGCAAAGCTCGAGCTTCGCATCCGCCGCTATTTCTGAGACGCCGGCTGCTCCGGTGCCGGATGCGCGGGCTCCGGAGGCGGCGCAACCGCCGTTTCGGTGCCGCCGGTCTCGACCAGCGCGCTCACCGGCGCGAGCTGGAAGCCCTTGGCCGCCAGCGTCGGCACCCAGGCCTCGATGGCCTCCAGCGTCACGTCGTGGGGATGGCCGATGGCGATGGCGTGGCCCGAGCGCTTCGCCCGGATCTCGACCTCGTGCAGGCGGTAATCGATCGCGTCCCGCGTCAGCTTGTCGTCGAGGAACACCTGGCGCACCGCCGCCGGCACGCCGAGCGCGCGGGCGCGCTTGAAGCCGACCGAACTGCCGGCGGTGCGCGAATCGAGGAACAGGAGCCCGCGCCGCTTGAGGTCGGCCAGCACCACGTCCATGCCCGCCGCGTCCGAGGTGAAGCGGCTGCCCATGTGGTTGTTGATGCCGACATAGCCGCGGAAGCGCGCCAGCGCCCAGTCGAGGCGGTTGCGGATCTCCTCGGGCGAGAGGTTGACCATGAGCGCGTTGGGGCCGGGATCGGCGCCGCTGCCCTCGGGCTGCATCGGCATGTGCACGAGCAGCTCGTGGCCCGCCGCGCGCGCCGCCTCGGTCTGCTCCTCGAGATGGGTGGCATAGGGCAGGAACGCGAGCGTCACCGGCGCCGGCAGCGTGATGGCCCGCGCGCTGCCCTTCTTGTCGATGCCGAGATCGTCGATGACGATGCCGATCATGGGCTTGCCGGGCTGCAGCGCGACATGGGCGGCGTTGAGCCGCCATGCCGGCAGGGGGGCCGCCGGCTGCGCTGGTACCGCTTGCCCGGGGCCGGGCGGCAGGGCGGCGGTCTGTTCGCCCGGGCGCCGGGCTCGGCGCGGGCGCGGGGCCGGTCAGCGGCGGCGGCGCGGTCGCGGCACCGGGCAGGCGCGGCTCGGACACGTCGGTGCCCGGCTTGATTTCCGGGCGCATGACCGGGGCGGGCCCCTGGGGACGGCGCTGGGGCTCGAACTCGGACGATGCCTCGCGCGACGTGTCGTAGGCGACGGAACCGTTGCCGCCGTTATCATGGCGCGCGAAGTGCCCGACCCCGGTGACGAACGCGATGCCGACGCCGAGCGCGAGGCCCGCTGCCAGCGCCCCCGCGATCAACAGGGTGAAGCGCACCATGCCGCCGGATTTCGGCGACGGTCTGGAAGATTGCGGCGGGCGCGCCAGGGTAACGGTCCTCGAAAATCGCGCGGTTTAAAAGTGAAGGGCTAGGGCCTAGAGCCGGACGCGGTTGAGACGGAGCGCGTTGCCGATCACCGAAACCGAACTCATGCTCATGGCCGCGCCCGCGATGATGGGCGACAGCAGGAGTCCGAACACAGGATAGAGCACGCCCGCCGCGATGGGAATCCCCACCGTGTTGTAGGCGAAGGCGAAGAACAGGTTCTGGCGGATGTTGCCCATGGTGGCGCGCGACAGGCGGCGGGCACGCGCGATCGCGCGCAGATCGCCCTTCACCAGGGTCACGCCGGCGCTCTCCATGGCGACGTCGGTGCCGGTGCCCATGGCGATGCCGACATGGGCGGCGGCGAGCGCGGGGGCGTCGTTGATGCCGTCGCCCGCCATGGCGACGATGCGGCCCTCGGCGCGCAGCGCCTTGACCACCTCGCCCTTGCCCTCGGGCAGCACGTCGGCGCGCACCTCGTCGAGGCCGAGCCGTCGCGCGACCGCTTCCGCCGTCAGGCGATTGTCGCCGGTCAGCATGACCACGCGCACGCCGTCCGCGCGCAGCAGCTTGAGCGCTTCCTCCGTGGTCTCCTTGACCGGATCGGCGACCGCGATCAGGCCCGCCGCCTTGCCGTCGACGGCGAGGTACATCACCGTGGCGCCGCCCTTCTGCAGTTCGGCCGCGCGCCCGGCGAGCGCGGCGACGTCCGCTCCCGCCGCCTCCATCATGGCGCGGTTGCCGAGCGCCACGCCTGCGCCCCGCGACCGTGCCGGTGACGCCCTTGCCGGTGACGGCGGCGAAGTCGCCCGCCTTGTCCACGTCGAGCCCGGCCGTCTCGGCGCCGGCGACGATGGCGGCGGCCAGCGGATGCTCGCTGCCCGCTTCCAGCGCGGCGGCGAGCTTGAGCACCACGTCGCGCTCGAAGCCCTCGGCCGCCACGGCTTCGGCGAAGCGCGGCTTGCCCTCGGTCAGCGTGCCGGTCTTGTCCACCACCAGCGTATCCACCTTCTCCAGGATCTCGAGGGATTCGGCGTCGCGGAACAGCACGCCCGCATGGGCGCCGCGCCCGGTGCCGACCATGATCGACATGGGCGTGGCGAGGCCGAGCGCGCACGGGCAGGCGATGATCAGCACCGCGACCGCGTTGATGACCGCGTGGGCGAGCCTGCGGCTCGGGGCCGACGAGCGCCCACACGATGAAGGTCACGATCGCGGCCGCGATCACGGCGGGCACGAACCAGCCCGCCACCTTGTCGGCGAGGCGCTGGATCGGCGCGCGCGAACGCTGGGCGTCGGCGACCATCTGGACGATGCGCGCAAGCAGCGTGTCGGCGCCCACCTTGTCGGCGCGGATCACGAGGCTGCCCGAGCCGTTGAGCGTGGCGCCCGTGACCCGGTCGCCGGCGTGCTTCTCGACCGGCATCGGCTCGCCGGTCATCATCGATTCGTCGATCGCGCTCGATCCCTCCTCCACCACGCCGTCGACCGGCACCTTCTCGCCCGGCCGCACGCGCAGGCGGTCGCCGACCTGCGACGACGTCGAGCGGCACGTCGGCCTCCTTGCCGTCGGCGCCGATGCGCCGCGCCATCTTGGGCGCGAGGTCGAGCAGCGCCTTGATCGCCCCCGAGGTCCGCTCGCGCGCGCGCAGCTCCAGCACCTGGCCGAGCAGCACCAGCGTGACGATCACGGCGGCCGCCTCGAAGTACGTACCGACGGCCGCCGTGGGCGCGGAACGACGGCGGGAAAATCCCCGGGGCGATCACCGCCACGGCGCTGTAGAGATAGGCGACGCCGGTGCCCATGCCGATCAGGGTGAACATGTTGAGGCTGCGGTTGCGCACCGAGTTCACCGCGCGCACGAAGAACGGCCAGCCGCACCACAGCAGCACCGGGCTCGCCAGCGCGAACTGAACCCAGCGGTCGGCGGTCGGCGAAAAAACACCGCCCTTGGGCCAGAACGGCAGAAGCTCTGCCCATTGCCAGCAGGAACAGCGGCACCGTGAACACCAGCGACACCCAGAACCGGCGCGCCATGTCGATCAGCTCGGGATTGGGCCCCTGCTCCGCCCCGACCGGCGACCGGCTCCAGCGCCATGCCGCAGATCGGGCAGCTTCCCGGATGGTCCTGACGGATCTCGGGATGCATCGGGCAGGTGTAGACGGTGCGCCGGCGGCGGCCGGATGGGCGGGCTCCAGTGCCATGCCGCACTTGGGGCACGGGCCGGGCTTGTCGCTCGCCACGCCGGGGCACATCGGGCACACCCAGGCGCCCGTCGCCACGGGCGCGGGCTTGTGGGTTTCCGCCGCGCCGTGGCAGCACGCCGGCGCCGGGGCTTCGTGATGGGCATGCCCGTGGTGGTGCCCGTGGTCGTGGTTGTCGTGGTTATGGTGGTGGCTGTCGCTCATGGCGGGGCGGCTCGCTCAAATGCTTGATAACAGGATCGAATAGATGGCTAAGTCCTTCCCGCATGGCAAGGTCAAGGGTAATCTGTGCGCCGTTTGTTTCCTGCCCTGCGGAGGACCTGCTATAACGGGCCCGGAAAATTCGTCCATAGGTTCAGGAAGTGGCTATAAGGCATTGAAATGTTTCTGCTGATCGACAATTACGACAGCTTCGCCTACAACCTCGTCCACTACCTGGGCGAGCTCGGCGCCGAGATCGCCGTGCGGCGCAACGACGCCGTCACGCGTCAAGGAGGCGCTGGCGCTCGGCGACGAGGGCATCGTGCTGTCGCCCGGCCCGTGCGACCCCGAGCGCGCCGGCATCTGCCTCGACCTGGTGTGCGCCGCCGCCGGCAAGCGGCCGATGCTGGGCGTCTGTCTCGGCCATCAGGCGATCGGCCAGGCGTTCGGCGGGCGCGTGGTGCGCGCCCCCCTGCCGATGCACGGCAAGATCAGCCAGATCCATCATACCGGCACCGGCATCTTCGCCGGCATCCCCTC
This sequence comes from uncultured Alphaproteobacteria bacterium, assembly GCA_963732875.1. Taxonomy (GTDB): domain Bacteria; phylum Pseudomonadota; class Alphaproteobacteria; order SMXQ01; family SMXQ01; genus WHSO01. Next base: position 654,261 of record CAVTBD010000002.1, read on the forward strand.
GCCGTTTCCGGCTACCCGCTACCATTCGCTGATCGTCGAGCGCGAGAGCCTGCCGGCCGAGCTCGAGGTCACCGCCGAGACCGAGGACGGCCTGATCATGGGCCTCGCCCACCGCAAGCTGCCGGTCTACGGCGTGCAGTTCCACCCGGAAAGCATCGCCTCCGCCCACGGCCACGAGATTCTCAGGAACTTCATCACCATCGCGCGCAGGGGGAAACTCGCGGCATGAACGGACAGCCCGCGGACTTCAAGAGCCTGATCGCCTACGTCGCGGACGGCAAGCCGCTCTCCCAGGCGGCCGCCGAGCAGGCGTTCGAGATCATCATGTCGGGCGAGGCGACGCCGTCCCAGATGGGCGCCTTCCTGATGGCGCTCCGGGTGCGCGGCGAGACCGTCGACGAGATCGCCGGCGCGGCCAAGGTGATGCGCGCCAAGGCGCTCCACGTGAAGGCGCCCGAGGGCGCCATCGACACCTGCGGCACCGGCGGCGACGCGCGCGGCACCTACAACATCTCGACCGGCGCGGCGCTGGTGGTCGCGGCCTGCGGCGTGCCGGTCGCCAAGCACGGCAACCGGGCGCTGTCGTCCAAGTCGGGCTCGGCCGACGTGCTGGCGGCGCTCGGCGTCAACATCGACGCCGACATGAAGCTGGTCGAGAACAGCCTCGCCGCCCACAACATCGGCTTCCTGATGGCGCCGCGCCACCATGCCGCCATGCGCCACGTCGGTCCGACCCGGGTCGAGCTCGGCACCCGCACCATCTTCAACCTGCTCGGGCCGCTGTCGAACCCGGCCGGCACCACGCGCCAGCTGATCGGCGTGTTCCACCGCCAGTGGATCGAGCCCATGGCCAAGGTGCTGGCCCAGCTCGGCTCGGAGCGCGCCTGGGTGGTGCACGGCTCCGACGGCCTCGACGAGATCACCACCACCGGCGCGACCTACGTCGCCGAGCTCAGGGATGGCAAAGTATCATCCTTCGAGGTGACGCCCGAGGACGCCGGGCTCAAGCGCGCCGACCCGTCCGACCTCAAGGGCGGCGATCCCAGGGTCAACGCCGCCGCCGTGATCGACATGCTGTCGGGCAGGGTCGGCCCCTATCGCGACATCGTGCTGCTCAATGCCGCCGCCGCCCTGGTGGTCGCGGGCAAGGCCGACGACCTCAAGGCGGGCGTGGCCCAGGCGGCCGAGGCGATCGCGTCCGGCAAGGCCCAGGCGACACTCGACGCCCTGATCGCGGCAAGCAACGGCTGAGGACGCATCGAGGTGACCGACAAGCTGCTCGAAATCTGCGCCCGTACCCGCGACGAGGTCGCCCGGCGCAAGGCCGCCCGCCCGCTCGCCGAAGTCGAGAAGGCCGCCGAGGACGCGCCGCCGGTGCGCTGGTTCCGCGCCGCGCTCTCGGTCAAGCATGCCCGGCGCGGCTACGGCCTGATCGCCGAGATCAAGAAGGCGAGCCCGTCGGCGGGCCTGATCCGGCCCGACTTCGACCCGGCGGCCCTCGCCAGCGCCTACGAGGACGGCGGCGCCGCGTGCCTGTCGGTGCTGACCGACGCGCCCTACTTCCAGGGCTCGGACGCCTATCTCGTCGCCGCGCGAGATGCCTGCAAGCTGCCGGTGCTGCGCAAGGACTTCATGGTCGATCCGTGGCAGATCGCCGAAAGCCGCGCGCTCGGCGCCGACTGCGTGCTGCTGATCATGGCCGTGCTCGACGACGGACTTGCCCGCGAGATGGCGACATTCGCGCGCAAGCTCGGCATGGACGTGCTGGTCGAGGTCCACGACGAGACCGAGATGGAGCGCGCCGCGCACCTCGAGACCGGCTTCATCGGCATCAACAACCGCGACCTGCGGACGTTGAAGACCGACCTTTCCGTGACCGAGCGGCTGGTACCGCACGCACCGCCGGGCACCATGCTGGTGTGCGAATTGGGGATCGGCGGTCCCGACGACCTCGCGCGCATGGCGAAGGCGGGTGTACGGTCGTTCCTGGTGGGCGAATTGCTGATGCGCCAACCCGACGTCGCCGCCGCCGTGCGCGCGCTGATCGGCGAGCCCGCCTCCGCCCACAGCCACGCCCACTGAGGACACCGCCATGGCCCGCTTCACCCATCTCGACGACAAGGGCAACGCCCGCATGGTCGACGTGGGCGACAAGGACATCACCGAGCGCACCGCGACCGCGAAAGGTCGCATCCATGTCTCGGCGGAAACCCTGCAGGCGATCCTGGAAGGCGGCGTGAAGAAGGGCGACGTGTTCTCGGTAGCGCGGCTCGCCGGCATCATGGGGGCGAAGAAGACCTCCGACCTGATCCCGCTGTGCCATCCGCTGCCGATCTCCTCGGTCAAGGTCGAGCTGGAAGCCGCCGGCGACGGCGCCAGTGCCGTCGACATCACGGCGACCTGCAAGGTGACCGCGCGCACCGGCGTCGAGATGGAGGCGCTGACCGCGGTCGCGGTGGCCGCGCTCACCGTCTACGACATGTGCAAGGCGGCCGACAAATCCATGCGCATCGGCGACATCCGTCTGGTCCACAAGGCGGGCGGGCGCTCCGGTACCTACGAGGGCACGTGACCGTGGCCAAGCTGCTCTCGGTCGCCGAGGCGCGCCAGCGGGTCGAGGACGCCTTCCCGCCGCTCGCCCCGGAATCGGTCGCGCTCACCGTCGCCGTCGGGCGTGTGCTGGCTCAGGACCTCGCCGCGCGGCGCACCCAGCCGCCGGTCGCGGTCTCGGCCATGGACGGCTACGCGGTGCGCGCCGACGATCTGAAAAAGGTTCCGGCCAGGCTCAAGGTGATCGGCGAGGCACCCGCGGGCGGCGCCTATGGCGGCACGGTCGGTGCGGGCGAGTGCGTGCGCATCTTCACCGGCGGCCCGGTGCCCAAGGGCGCCGACGCCATCGTGCTGCAGGAAGACACCGACATGGGCCACCCGTCGGTGACCGTGCAGGAAGCGCCGAAGCCGCACCAGCACATCCGGGACGCCGGCATCGACTTCGCCGAGGGCCAGGTGCTGCTCAAGGCGGGCAAGCTTTTGACCGCGCGCGACATCGGGCTCGCCGCCGCCATGAACCATCCCTGGGTGATGGTGACGCGCCGGCCGCGCATCGCCATCCTCGCCACCGGCGACGAGGTGGTACGCCCGGGCGATCCGCTCGGCCCCAACCAGATCGTCTCCTCCAACGGGCCCGCGCTCGCCGCCTTCATCAAAGCGCGCGGCGGCGTCGCCATCGACCTCGGCATCGCGCGCGACGAGGAAGCCTCGATCCGCGCGCTCACCGAGGGCGCGCGCGGGGCCGACCTGCTGCTGACCACCGGCGGCGTCTCGGTCGGCGACTACGATCTCGTCCAGAAGGTGCTGTCCGAGGCCGGCCTCACCGTCGACTTCTGGCGCATCGCCATGAAGCCCGGCAAGCCGCTGATGTTCGGCCGCATGGGTGCAACGCCGGTGATGGGCCTGCCCGGCAACCCGGTATCGTCCATGGTGTGCGCGCTCCTGTTCCTCGGCCCCGCCCTCGACCGCATGCTCGGGCGCGCGGGCGGCGGCGTGCCGCTGGTGCCGGCCCGGCTCGGCGCCGACGTCGGCGCCAACAATTTCCGCGAGGACTACATGCGCGCCGCGCTCGCGGACGGCCCCGACGGGCTGCCGGTGGCGACGCCGCTGCCGGTACAGGATTCCTCGATGATGGCGGCGCTCGCTGCCGCCGGCTGCCTGATCCGGCGCCCGCCCGACGCGCCGGCCGCGAAGAAGGGCGACGTGGTCGAGGTGGTGCCGCTCGCCGCCATTCCCGGCGCGTGAACAAACCTCATCGTGTAGCGTAGACTGACAACAACGAGAACTTCAGAGGGAGGACCTTGCCATGGCCGATAAGCCCGCCACCGCCGGACTCGGCGAACGCGAACCGGAATACCTGTGCGTCTGCATTTCCAACCTGGTGGAGCCGGCGCCGAAGAACGCGCGGCCCCAGGAAGTCGTCCACGCCGAACACGTGAAATTCCTGCAGGACCTGTTCGACCGCGGCATCCTGTTCGGCTCCGGCCCCAAGGTCGAGAAGACCGGCGAGCGTCACGGCGGCGCGGTGTACATCCTGCAGAACGTGAGCCTGGCCGAGGCCAAGGCGATCGTGGCGCAGGAGCCCAACGTCCGCGAAGGCCTGCGCGACGCGACCGTGCATCCCTGGCGCCGCATGTGGTTCGGCGGCTGATTGGTCCCGTCACCCCTGCCCCCAAAAAATCACTACCAAACCCCTTGACCCGGGATGAGAACTAAACTAGAACACGTAACTATGTTTTTGTTTTGTTCTATATCTGGAGGTCCCGCCATGCCGGGCCACAATAAAAAGGGGGCGTCATGCTGACCCGTAAACAACACGAACTGCTGAGCTTTCTCAGCCTCCGCCTCAAGGAAACCGGGGTGTGCCCGTCCTTCGACGAGATGAAGGACGCTCTCGGACCTCAAGTCCAAGTCGGGCATCCACCGGCTGATTTCGGGGCTGGAGGAGCGCGGCTTCATCCGGCGCCTGCCCCACCGGGCCCGCGCGCTGGAGATTCTGCGCGAGCCCGAAGGCGCCACGGCCCCGGCGCCCGCCCGTGCCGCCTTCGATCCCAAGGTGATCGAGGGCAAGTTCGGCGCCCCCGCCGTGCTCAAGGGCGCGTCGGTGGCCAAGGCCGGCGACGCGGTCCAGCTCCCGCTCTACGGCAAGATCGCCGCCGGCACGCCGATCGAGGCGCTGCGCGACCAGTCGGCCTACGTCGGCGTCCCACCCGACATGCTCGGCCGGGGCGAACACTTCGCCCTCGAGGTGGAAGGCGATTCCATGGTCGATGCCGGTATCCTCAACGGCGACATCGCCATCGTCCAGCAGGCCGAGAACGCCGAGAACGGCACCATCGTCGTCGCGCTGGTGGAAGACAACGAGGTCACGCTCAAGCGCCTGCGCCGCAAGGGCCAGTCGATCGCGCTGGAACCCGCCAACGCCAAGTACGAGACCCGCATCTTCGGGCCCGACCAGGTCAAGGTGCAGGGACGGCTCATCGGCCTCATGCGGAAATACAACTAGAGCCTGATCGGCTCAGATTAATTCAATCTGAACCGACCCTGCTCTCGGGCGCGGTCTTTCCGATCGACGGGGCGCGGGATCATCCCGCGCCCTTTCGCTTGCATCCGACGATCACGTCACAGGAATAATCAGACGAGTTCTATCCGGGCATGGTGGCCGGGAGCGGTCGCGAGCCGCCGGTCGCGGGTGAGCAGGGGAACGTCGAGTGCCTCCGCCAGAGCGACATAGGCCGCATCGTAGGCCGTCAGATTGTCGCGCAATTCCCAGACGCGCGGCAGCAGAACGTCGTGGGGATACCGGTTGACCGGAAAATCCAGCCAGTCGGCGAGTGCCACGCGACACCGTTCCGGATCCAGTCCGCCGCCCGTCGCATATCGGCGGAGCACCTGCGCCACTTCGATGTCGATCAGGTGAGGTGCATGAATCGTTTCCACCGGATCGAACAGCCGCCTTTCCACCGTCGTGGCCGCCGGCGTCCGCAGCAGGACTTCCAGCACGGCCGAGGCATCGAGGACGATCACCGGCTGTCGCGTTCGGCCCGAACCGCCCGCGCTGGCGATACGGTCGGTTTGACCGTAGAACGACGGTCAAGGCGCGCACGCAGCTCCGCGACCGTAGGCTTTTCCGACGCGCGGCGAATTTCATCGAGCAGGTAATCGGAAAGCGACATGCCCGCGAGCGCCGCACGCGCCTTGAGACGACGGTGCAATTCGTCCGGCACGTTGCGAATCTGGATCATCGTTGACATGTTCGTAGCATATAAACATGTGCATCACATGTCAACGTAAGCCGACGCCCGTCGATCCTGCACCAAGCGTCCCCTCACCGGCCGCGCCGGATCACCCACGGCCGGTCGCCGCGCGCCGCCGCGACGCTCTCGACCCGGACGCCGTCCGGCGTCAGCCAGATCGCGTGGGCGCCCGCGCGCCACAGGTCGAAGCGGCCGATCACGCGCCTGGGCCCGCGGCAGCGCACGTGCCGGAGCGGCACCAGCGCCACCACCACGTCGGCCTCGGCGCAGTCGTCGTAGGCGGCGCCCGGGGAGCGGAGCAGGCTCACGCTGCGTCCGTGGGCCCGGTAGAAGCAGGCGAGCGGGTCGCAGACCAGCGCACCAGACTTTGAAGCCGTCGACGTCTTGCGCAATTCGACGGCGGGACCGGTATCATCGAGGCCGGCACTGGCGCAGCCACACCGCGCGCTCGAACGTGCCGAGCCGCGCGCCGGCAAACACCAAAGTACCGTCGGCGCCGCGCACGGCGAAGCTGCGCGCATCGCCCGCCACCAGCACGTCGGGCGGCCGGGCCCCCAGCGCCAGCACGATCCCGGCAGCGACGATGGCGGCGCCGGCGAGGCGCAGCCGGGTGCGCCACAGCGCGAGCCACAGGCCGCCGAAGGCGATCAGGGCGAGCGCCGCCACCGGTATCTCCGGGACGTGAAGCGCGGAGCCGGGCCACGATGCGACATGGCGCGCGACCGCGATCACCACCTCCACGCCCCAGCCCATGGGCGCAAGCGCGAGGCTCTCCAACCCGAACGGTACCAGCAGGAACGAGATGGTCGCCAGCGGCATGATCCACAGCGCGGTCACCGGCACCGCGGCGAGGTTGGCGATCAGGCCGAAGGCGGCCACCCGGTTGAAGTGGTAGAGCGCGAACGGCGCGGTGGCGAGCCCCGCCACCAGCGAGGTCAGCAGCACGCCCGCGCCGTAGCCGAGGCAGCGGCGCAGGAGGCCGCCCTCGCCCCGCAGCCGGCGGAACGCGGGGCGCGCCGCCTCGTAGGTCGCGACCAGCGCCACCACCGCCGCGAACGACATCTGGAAGCTCGGACCGAGCAGGCTCTCGGGCGCGATCAGCAGCACCACCGCGGCGGCCCACGCCACCAACCGCATGGAGATCGCGGCGCGGTCGGCCATCACGGCGACGAACACGAGTCCCGCCATCAGGAACGCGCGCTGGGTCGGCACCGTGGCCCCGGTGATCGCCATGTAGCCAGCGCCGCCGATCAGCGCGGCGAGCGCCGCCCATTTCTTGATCGGGTAATAGAGCGCGAGCGACGGGAACAGCGCGAGCAGCGCGCGCAGGCCGAAGAACAGGGCCCCGGTGACGAGGCCGACGTGGAGCCCCGAAATCGCCAGCAGGTGGGCAAGACCCGAGCGCCGCATGGCGTCGGTGACGTCGTCGGGAATGTCGCCGCGCTCCCCGGTGATGAGCGCCGCCGCGACCGCCCCCGAGGGGCCCGGTACCGCAGCGACCACGCGGTCGTGGAGCGCCCGTCGCGCTTCGGCGATGGCGGCCCCGATACGGGCGAACGGGCCCCGGTCGGCGGCATCGGCGCGGGCGACCACTTCGGGCCGGCCGAACGCGAATCCGACACCACCCAGCCGCATGAACCAGGCGTCGCGTGCGAAATCGAACGCACCCGGCGCGGACGGCGCCGGCGGCGGCATCACGATGGCGCGCACGCGGATGGTGTCGCCGACGGCAAGGTCCGTGCCGTCGACGCGGAGCCTGAGCCGCACCCGCTTCGGCGTCCTCTCCGGCGCAAGCCGCGCGATGACGGGATCGTCGAGCGTCACGCGCGCGCCCTTGAGGCCCGGCTCCAGCACCGAGATGCGCCCGGTGACGGCGACCGGGCCGAGGCGCTTGGCGATCACCGGGGCGGCCACCGAATGGGCATGCCAGCGCGCCACTGCGAAACCGAGCGCGACGCCCCCCGCCACCAGCGCGATCACCACCAGTCCCTGCCCCGCCCGGCCGCGCCGCGCCAGCATCCAGCCGGCGAGCGCCAACACAGCCGCGACCGTCACGGCGGCAAGGCCGATGCCGGCCGGCGGCTCCACGGGCAAAGCGAAGTAGAGGGCGATCCCGGCGGCAAGGGCGACCGGCAGCCACAGCGGCCAACGCTCGCGCTCGGCCACCAGGGCGCTCCCCAGGGTGCGGCCGAGCGCGGGCAGCAGCGCGGCGGGACGCCCACCGCCCCACCGCCAGCGGGGAAGGCCCGCCGCCACGCCAGCCCGTGCCTTATCCATGGTCCGACCGCCGAATAGAAACCGCCGCGGGAATGTGTTACCAACACCCCGCCCCGCAAGCTTACCAATCCCAGCCCCACGGAGCCATGTCCCAGCAGCCCCCCGAGACCGGCAAGATCGTCACCCGCTTCGCCCCGAGCCCGACCGGCTTCCTGCACATCGGCGGCGTGCGCACGGCGCTGTTCAATTGGCTCTATGCGCGCCATTTCGGCGGCACCTACCTGCTCCGGATCGAAGACACCGACCGCGAGCGCTCGACCCAGGCCGCGATCGACGCGATCCTCGACGGGCTCCACTGGATGGGCCTCGACGGCGACCAGCCGCCGGTGTTCCAGTTCGCCCGCGCCGGGCGCCACGCCGAGGTGGCCCAGTCGCTGCTCGATGCCGGGCGGGCATACCACTGCTACGCCACGCCCGAGGAGCTCGCCGAGATGCGCGAGACCGCCAAGGCCGAGGGCCGCTCCATGCGCTACGACGGGCGCTGGCGCGACCGCGACCCGGCCGAGGCGCCCCCGGGGGTAAAGCCGGTGGTGCGCCTCAAGGCGCCTCGGGACGGCGAGACCGTGGTGCAGGACCTGATCCAGGGCGAGGTGCGGGTCGCCAACGCCGAGCTCGACGACATGGTGCTGCTGCGCTCCGACGGCACGCCCACCTACATGCTGTCGGTGGTGGTGGACGACCACGACATGGGCATCACCCACGTGATCCGGGGCGACGACCACCTGACCAACACCTTCCGCCAGCGCCAGCTCTACGACGCGCTCGGCTGGACGCCGCCCGCCTTCGCGCACATGTCGCTGATCCACGGGCCCGACGGCGCCAAGCTGTCCAAGCGCCATGGCGCGCTCGGGGTCGAGGCCTACCGCGACATGGGATTCCTGCCGGAGGCGATGTTCAACTACCTGCTCCGGCTCGGCTGGAGCCATGGCGACGACGAGATCATCGGCCGCGACGACGCGATCCGCTGGTTCGGCCTCGACGCCGTGGGCAAGGCCGCGGCCCGCTTCGACATGGCCAAGCTCACCAGCCTCAACGCCCATTACCTGCGCCAGGCCGACGACGACCGCCTGCTCGACCTCACCGTGCCACGCATCGAAGCACTGACCGGCGCCGCGGTGGACGCCGCCGGACGCACGCGGCTCGGACACGGCCTCGCCGGGCTCAAGCCGCGCGCCGAGACCCTCAACGATCTCGCCGAGAAGGCCGCGTTCTACGTCGCCCCCCGCCCGCTGGCGCCGACCGACAAGGCGCGGAAGCTACTCACCGGTCCCGGCCGCGACCGGCTCGCCGCCCTCGCCCCGGTGCTGCAGGGAACCACCGAGTGGAGCGCGGCAGCCCTCGAGGGCGTGGTCCGGGCCCATGTCGAGGCCACCGGCGTCAAGCTCGGCGACGTCGCCCAGCCGCTGCGCGCGGCGCTCACCGGCAAGACCGAATCGCCCGGCCTGTTCGAGGTGCTGGAGGTGCTGGGGCGCGACGAGAGCCTGGCGCGCATCGGCGACGCGCTGGCCTGAGCGCCGGCCTGCAAACCCTTTTGAAGACACGTATTTTTAATGCCGGGGGCCTACCCTGCGAATTGATATATGAAACGTCAGCGGATATGCTGGCCCGGCACCGAAACAGGACGACGAGCCGCGCTGGCCGGTGGATGCCGGGTGCGCGAGCAAGCACGAACCAGGGAAGAACTCGAATGGCAAAACCCACGGGAACCAAGGGCAAGAACGAAACGGTCACCCTGACCGACAACCTCTCCGGCAAGCAGATCGACTTCCCGCTGCTGAGCGGCACGATCGGTCCCAAGGTGATCGACATCCGCAAGCTCTACGCGGAGACCGGCTACTTCACCTACGATCCCGGCTACACCGCCACCGGTTCCACCGAATCCAAGATCACATACATCGACGGCGACAAGGGCGTGCTGCTGCACCGCGGCTACGCCATCGAGGAGCTCGCGGAAAAGAGCGATTTCATGGAGGTGTGCTACCTCCTGCTCAAGGGCGAGCTGCCGACCAAGGCCCAGAAGGCACAGTTCGAGTACGACATCTCGCGCCACACCATGGTCCACGAGCAGCTGACCCTGTTCTTCCGGGGCTTCCGCCGCGACGCCCATCCCATGGCGATCATGTGCGGCGTGGTGGGCGCGTTGTCGGCCTTCTACCACGACTCGACCGACATCAACGACCCGCACCAGCGCATGGTGGCGTCCTACCGCCTTGTCGCCAAGATGCCGACCATCGCCGCCATGGCCTACAAGTATTCCATCGGCCAGCCGTTCATGTATCCGCGCAACGAGCTCAAGTACGCCGAGAACTTCCTCTACATGATGTTCGGCGTACCGTGCGAGCCCTACAAGATCAATCCGGTGCTCGCGCGCGCCATGGACAGCATCTTCATCCTGCACGCCGACCACGAGCAGAATGCCTCGACTTCGACGGTGCGCCTCGCCGGCTCGACCGGCGCCAACCCGTTCGCCTGCATCGCGGCGGGCATCGCGTCCCTGTGGGGACCGGCCCACGGCGGTGCCAACGAGGCCGTGCTCAAGATGCTGGGCGAGATCGGCCACAAGAAGAACATCAAGGCCTACCTCGCGCGCGTGAAAGACCGGAACGACCCCACCAAGCTGATGGGCTTCGGCCACCGCGTCTACAAGAACTACGACCCGCGCGCCAAGGTGCTGCATAAGTCGTGCCACGAGGTGCTGAATGAGCTCAAGATCAAGGACGAGCCGCTGCTCGACCTGGCGCTGGAGCTCGAGCACATCGCGCTCAATGACGACTACTTCATCGAGCGCAAGCTGTATCCCAACGTGGACTTCTATTCGGGCATCATCCTCAAAGCGATGGGCTTCCCCGTATCCATGTTCACGGTGCTGTTCGCGGTCGCCCGCACGGTCGGCTGGATCGCCCAGTGGAACGAGCTGGTCGGCGACGACGAGCAGAAGATCGGCCGCCCGCGCCAGCTCTATACCGGCCCGGCGCCGCGCAAGTTCGTCACCATCGCCAACCGCAAGTAGCGGTCGGGCCCCGGAACGGAAAAGGGCGCCTCGCGGCGCCCTTTTTTCGCGGTCAGTTTCGGGGTCAGCTCCGGCTCAGAAGCTCGATGCGGTAACCGTCCGGGTCCTCGGCAAAGGCCATCCAGTTGCCCGAGGGCCGCTTCTTGGGCGGCACCGGCAGCCTGACGCCTTCCGCCGCCAGCACCTTGCACGCCGCCTCCACGTCGGGCACGCCGATGGCGATGTGGCCGTAGCCGGTGCCGACCGTGTAGCCTTCCTCGCGTCCCCAGTTGTAGGTGAGCTCGATCACCGCCGTGTCGCTCTCCTCGCCGTAGCCGAGGAAGGCGAGCGTGTACTTGCCGGCCTCATCGTCCTTCTTGCGCAGGAGCTTCATGCCGAGCAGGCGCGTGTAGAAGTCGATCGAGCGGTCGAGGTCCTTCACCCGCAGCATCGTGTGCAGGAGCCGGGCACGCTCCATCGCGGGATTGGTCCGGGCGGCGGCGGTATCGGTGTCTGCGCTCATGGCTATCTCCCGTGGTCCGTTGGCGTCAGGGCCATTATAGCGGCGCCGGGGCGCGCCCGCTAACCGCCATCACCACGTCGGCGGCGATCTCCGAGGACGGCCGGCCGCCGCGCCCGAGCGCCTCGGCGACCCGGGCGAGGTCCGCCTTCTGGCGCGCCCGTGCCGCGGGATCGGCGAGCAGCAGGCCGACCTCGCGGGCGAGGTTGTCGGCGGTGCAGTTCTGCTGGATGCATTCGGCGGCGACCTGCCGGCCCAGCACGAGGTTGACCACGGAAGCGTATTTCACCTTGATCATCAGCCGGATCACGGCGGCGGACGCGGCCGACATGCGGTAGGCCACCACCATGGGAAGGCCGGCCATGGCGAGCTCGTAGGTGACCGTGCCGGAGGCCGCGAGCGCCGCATCGGCGGCGGCGAAGGCGTCGCGCTTGGCGGCCATGCCCTCGGTCACGATCACCGGGCCGGGCCAGTCGGCGACCGCCGCCCGGACCGCGGACGCCACGGTCGCGACCGTCGGCACCACCAGCACGAGGTCGGGAAAGCGCGCCTTGAGGCGGTGCACGGCCTCGCCGTAGACCGGCAGGAGCCGCGTTACCTCGGAGCGGCGGCTGCCGGGCAACACGCACAGCACGGGCTGGTCCGGCGCGATGCCGTGGGCGGCGCGGAAGCCGGTGCCGTCGCCCTTGTCCAGGTCCATCTCCGCCGTGGGATGGCCGACGAAGGTGGACTCGAGTCCCCACTTGTCGAAATAGGGCGCCTCGAACGGGAAGATCGTCAGGAGATGGGTGAGGAAACCGGCGATCAAGCGGGCGCGGCGCGGCCGCCATGCCCAGACCGTCGGCGCGACGTAGTGGATATGCCTGAGCCCCGCTCCCTTGAGCTTGCGGCCGACGCGGAAGGCGAAGGCCGGGCTGTCGATGGTCATCACCACGTCGGGAGCGAGCGCACGCACGCGCCGCGCGGTCTCGTCGATGCGGGCGAGCACGCGCGGGATGTGGGGCACGATCTCGAAGATGCCGGCGATGGCGAGCTCTTCCATGGGAAAGAAGCTCTCGAAGCCATAGGCACCACCGGCGGCGATCATCTCCGCGCCGCCGATGCCGGAGAACCGTACCCGGCCGCCGGTACGCGCGATCAGCGCGCGCATCATCAGCGCCCCCATGTGATCGCCCGAATGCTCCCCCGCGATCAGGCACACGTGGAGCGGCGCCGGCCCGGACGTGGCTGCGCTCAAGAGTCCACCCGGATGCCGGTGACGAACAGGCCGGCGCGGTCGGCGGCCTCGATCACCGCATCGCGGCCGAGCACCAGCGTCGCGCCCGCCTCCACGGCGATGCCGCGCAGGCCCGAGCGCGCGCAGGACTCGACCGTGCCGACGCCGACGGTGGGCAGGTCGGCACGGCGCTCCTGGCCCGGCTTCTTGATCTTGACCAGCACGCCGCCCGGTCCCTCGCGTGCCACCGCGCCGGCGCGCGCGATCAGCGCATCGGTGCCCTCGATCGCCTCGACCCCGAGCACGATGCCCTGCTGCACGATCACCGCCTGGCCGACATCGAGCGCGCCGAGGGCCTTCGCGATCTCGAGCGCGCGGGCGATGTCGCCGTGGGCAATGTCGTCGGGCGCAATCCTCCCCATCACGCCTTCGCCGGCCAGCAGCTCGGTCAGCAGCGCGTCCGCGCCGACCACGCGGAAGCCCTCGCCTTCCAGCTCGCGGATGATGACGCTCAGGATCTTGTCGTCGCCCAGCGCCGCCATGCCGACCTTGGCCAGCAGCTTGGCCGCACGCGCATCGAGGCCGAGCCTGAGCAGCGACGGCCGCCGAACGCCGCCCGCGAACACCACGTCGCGCGCCCCCGCTGCCTTGAGGGCGTCGATGCCCTGTCCGACCCCGCCGAGCGGAATCCAGGCATGCTCGGTACCGGCCACCAGCTCGGGCGCGGTCTGGCCCTCGATGGCGAGCACGAACACGGGCCGGCCTTCGGCGCGGACGGCACCGAGGATGAGGACGGGCAGTTCACCCTTGCCGGCGATCAGGCCGAGCTTGGGCTTCGCGGCGTCAGGCGGCACGCTTGGTCTGGGGCTGACACACCGCGCGCGAGGAATCGGTCTGGATGAAGTTGACGATCTCCATCACCGGCGCGTTGTTCTTGAACATGGCAGCAACATCGGACAGCCGTTCCGACATGGTGCCTTCCTCGGCGAACATCAGGCGGTAAGCCGCGCGCAGCGCGTGAATGTCGTCGCGCGAGAAGCCGCGCCGCTTGAGCCCGACGATGTTGAGGCCGGAAAGATACGCGCGGTTGCCCATGACCGAGCCGTAGGGGATGACGTCGTTCTCCACGCCCGACAGGCCGCCCACCATGGCATGGTGGCCGATGCGCACGAACTGGTGCACGCCGGCAAGCCCGCCGAGCACGGCGAAATCGCCGACATGGACGTGGCCGCCCAGCGTCGCGCAGTTGGCCATCACCACGTTGTTGCCGACATGGCAGTCGTGGGCGATATGCGCCCCCACCATCACCAGGCAGTTGGAGCCGACCGTGGTCAAGAGGCCACCCCCGGCGGTGCCGGGATGGATGGTCACGTGCTCGCGGATCACGGTGCCGGCGCCGATCTCGATGCGCGACGGTTCGCCCTTGTACTTGAGGTCCTGGGGCGGCAGGCCGATGGTGGCGAACGGGAACACCTGGCATCCCGCCCCTAGGGCGGTATCGCCGTCGATCACCACGTGGGAGCGCAGCGTCACGCCATCGCCGAGCACGACGTCGGCGCCGACCACGCAATAGGGACCGATGGAAACGCTTGCGCCGAACTTGGCGCCGGAAGCGATGATCGCAGTGGGATGGATGTCGGTCATTTTCGTCTTCGTCAATCGTCCAGGATCATGGCGGCGTAAGTCGCTTCGGCCGCGAGGACGCCGTCCACCTTCGCCTCGGCCCTGAATTTCCAAACGTTGCGGCGGTTCTGCAGCTTGGTCACATGGACCTTGAGGGTATCGCCGGGCACCACGGGGCGGCGGAACCGGGCGCCTTCCACGGTCATGAAATAGACCAGCTTGCCTTCGGACTCAGGACCCAGCGTCTCGACCACGAGGACGGCCGCAGTCTGCGCCATGGCCTCGATGATCAGCACGCCCGGCATCACCGGACGGCGCGGGAAATGTCCCTGGAAGTACGGCTCGTTGATGGACACGTTCTTGACGCCGATGGCGCTCTCGTTGGCAACCACGTCGTCGACCCGGTCGATCATCAGGAAAGGATAGCGGTGCGGGATCATTTCCATGATCCGCTCGACGTTGATGATCTTGCTCTTGTCCTTTCCCGCGTCCATGTCCGACTGTCACCCGTTCTTCTTCGTTGTCGCCAGACGCTTGAGCGCCGCATACTGGCGCCAGAACTCCTTGTGCGGCATCGCCGGCGATCCGATCACCGTGCTTCCGGCCGGGACGTCCGTCATGACCCCGGCCTGGGCACCGATCTTCACGCCCGTACCGACGGTGATATGGCCGGCAATGCCCGCCTGCCCTCCGATTACCACATAATCGCCGAGCGTGGTACTGCCGGAGATTCCGACATGGGCCACGATCACGCAGCACTTCCCCAAGCGAACGTTGTGCCCGATCTGGACCAGATTATCAATGATGCAGCCGTCGCCGATCACGGTGTCGGGACCCGAGCCACGGTCGATGGTGCTGTTGGCGCCGACCTCGACGTCGTTGCCGACGAGCACGCGGCCGAGCTGCGGGATATGGAGGTGCCCGGAGGCGTCGGAGGCATAGCCGAAGCCATCCTCGCCTAGCCGCGCACCAGCGTAGATGCGCACACGGTCGCCGAGCAGGCTGTAGCGGATCGAAACCGAGGGCGCGATCACGCAGTCGGCACCGAGCCGCACGCCGGGGCCGATCACCGCATTGGCGCCGATCACGGAGCGCGGACCGATCTCCGCATGGGGCCCGATCACCGCACCGGGCTCGACGCGGCAGCCCTCGCCGAGGCGCGCGCTCGCGTCGACATGGGCGCCGGCGGCGACGGTGCCGCCGGATACGCCGTCCGGATAGAAGGCGCGCGCGGTCAGCGCGTAGCCGCGATAGGGGTCCTTTGCCACCAGCAGCGCCATGCCCGACGGTGGTTGGGCCTTGAGGTCGGAGGCGACGATGCAGGCGCCAGCCTTCGACCGACTGAAGGCCTCGGCATAGGAAGGATTGTCGAGAAAGCTGACGTCGCCGGGGCCGGCGGTGGCGAGCGGCGCCACGTCCGAGAACACGGCTTCCGGATCGCCGGTGCCGATCTCGGCGCCCGCGATCCCGGCGAGGGCACCGAGAGTGAAAGGCCCGGCCACCTGAAAGAAGCGCGGGTCCGCCATGAGCGCCTCGCCTACTTCTTCACTTTCTTGGCGATCGCAGGAACGTCGAGCTTGGGCAGATCACGGTCGAGCTGCGTCAGCACCTCCTTGGTGATGTCGTAGCGTCCTGCGACATAATTGATGTCCGGATTCAGGAAGATGACCATGTCGATGCCCTTCTCGGCGACAATCTTGTCCCGGATCGGACGCAGCTTGTTGAAGATTACCTGCTGGACTTCGTGGAAGGTCCTCTGCAGGTTCTGGCCGCGCTGCTGCTCGGCGCTCGAGATCCTGCTGTTGGCGGACGCTTCCTTCTGGCGGAACTCGCGCTCGCGCGTCTGGAACGCCTGAGGCGCCAGGATGGTCTTCTGGCGCTGCAGTTCCTCCCACGCGGGGCGGAGCTCCTTCTCCATGGAAGATATCTCCTCCTTCTGCGCCTTGACCTCCTTGTTGTAATAGACCTGCCATGCCTTACCGGCATGGGACTCCCGCATGATCACGCGCATATCGAGCACAGCGATCACGGGCGCCTTGAGCTTCTTGTCCTGGGCGTGGGCCGTAGCAGGCGCGAGCAGCGACAGCGTAACGGCCAAAATCCCAAAATATCTTCCGATAGCAATCATGTTCGCAACCTAGAATCCTGCACCAAGCTTGAAACTGAAGATCTCGGTCTTGTCGAAACTCGCCTCACGTACCGCCTTGGCGAAATTGACCCGGACCGAGCCGAATGGGGTGGACACTCCTATGCCGATACCGACCGACATACGGACGAGATCGTCTTCTTCAATGCCGCTGCCGCTTTCGTTGGGATCGATCAGGGTCCCCATATCGGAGAAGATGAACCCGCGCGGCTTGTAAGTCGTCGACGCTCCGATGGGAATCGCGGCCTCCGCTGTCGCTGTCGCATATTTGATACCGCCGAGCGCATCGCCGGTCGCCGAATTGCGCGGACCTATACCACCCTGAGCGAAGCCGCGCAGGTTGTCGCCACCGACGAAATAGCGGTCGTCGATGCGAATGTCCTTCCCCAAGGGTATAATATATCCCGCTTCAGCACCGAAGTGCAAAACCCAGTCGAATACGCCCTTGTAATAGGTATCTCCGGTGACACGGTTTCTCAGGAACCGGTTGTCGCCGCCGACGCCCGCGAATTCGTTGGTCAGACGGAAGAGGTAGCCCTCGGTGGGGTCGAGCCGGCTGTCCCGGGTATCGTAGGCCAGCGTCTGACCGACCAACGAGGTCAACGCCGTTCCCTCCTGGCGCTTGACGAACAGCGAGGCGCTGTCGTCGACGGCACTGACCTTCTTCTCCTCGAGGCGGTAGTTGAGGCTCTGGCTGAGGCGCTCGTTGTAATTGAATCCGGTCCGCAGGCCGAAGCCCGTCTTGTCCTGCTCGAAGGTGATCGAATTGGTTTTCTTCAGCCTGGTATTGAACAGGTCGAAACCCGCCGACATGTTGCGTTCGAGGAAGTACGGCTCGGTGAAGCTGATGTTGTACTCCTGCGATTTGGTGCCGAGGCTCGCACTGAACGAGAGCTTCTGCCCCTTGCCGAGCAAGTTGCGCTCCGACAGCGAAAACTGCGTGATCAGGCCCTGGGTCGAGGAAATGCCGGCACCGACGGAGACCGCGCCGGTCGACTGCTCCTGCACCTTGACCTTGATGACGGTCTGGTCCGGCGCGGAGCCCGGTACCTGGTCGAAGGTCACCTTCTTGAAGTAGCCGAGATCGCGGATGCGCTGCTGCGACAGCCGGTACTTTGCGGCGTTGAACGCGTCACCTTCCACCAGCCGGAATTCGCGCCGGATCACGCGGTCCTCGGTGCGGACGTTACCGCTGATATCGATCCGCTGGACGAAGGTGCGCGGCCCCTCGCGGATATCGAAAACCATGTTGACGATCCGCTTCTTTCGGTCGCGCTCGGGATTGGGGCGCACCTCCACGAAAGCGTAACCGAGCGTACCGACAGCGTCGGTCAGTTTGTTGACCGTGTTCTCGACCTCGTTGGCGTTGTAGGTATCGCCCTTTTCGAAGGTGACGTTCTTGTAGAGGTTCTTGACGTCGAGCTTCTTGAGCTGGCTGTTGATCTTGACGCCGCCGAACTTGTAGCGCGGCCCCTCCTCTACCGTGAAGGTGAGGTAGAAGCTGGTACGGTCCGGACTCAATTCGGCAGTCGCCGACAGCACGGTAAACTCGGGATAGCCGTGGGCAAGGTAATAGCGGCGCAGCAGCTCCTGGTCGAAGGCAAGCCGGTCGGGATCGTACACGTCGTCCCCGGTCAGGAAGCTCCACCAGCGATGCTCCGCGCTACCGATCACCGACTTCAGACGCGAGTCCGAATAGGCCTTGTTGCCGATGAAGGTGATCTTGCGGATGCTGGTGGGCGGCCCCTCGGTGATCTCGAACACGACGTCGACACGATTCTGCGAACGCTGGATCACCTTCGGCTCGACCTGTGCGGCGAACCGGCCCTGGCGCCGGTAGAGGTCCTGGATGCGCTTCACGTCGTTCTGCACCCGCGTGCGGGTATAGACCACGCGCGAGCGAAGCTGGACCTCCTGGTTGAGGCTGTCCGTGGAAACCACGTCGTTGCCCTCGAATGCGACGCGGTTGATGATCGGGTTCTCGGTCACCTTGACGATCACCACGTCGCCCTCGCGGCGGATGGAGACGTCGGAGAACAGGCCCGTGGCGAACAGGCTCTTGAGGGAGGCGTCGACCTCCTTGGGATCGTAGGGCTGCCCGGCGCGCAGCTGAATGTAGGATTTTACCGTCTCTGGCTCGATACGCTCGATGCCCTCCACGCGGATCTCGCGAATGATGGGCCCCGTCCCGTCGCTTTGCGCCATCGCGGGCACGACGGCAAACAACGTGGCCACCCAGAACAGTGCGCCCAGCAGCAGCGCAAGTCCCGTCCCCGGCCGCGCACGCGCGGAACGCGTCATCCCACGAGTCCTTTGAAGAACTGGGTAATGCCGTCGAACCGCGACAGGTCCTGTATGGTCACGAACACGAACAACGCGATCACCAGACCCAGGCCGATGCGGAATCCGATTTCCATGGCGCGATCGCTCACGGGACGGCCGCGTGCGGCCTCGATGCCGTAGAACACGAGGTGCCCACCGTCCAGCATCGGCACCGGGAACAGGTTGATCAGGCCGAGGTTGATCGACAGAACCGCGAGGAACCAGAACACCTGCGCCAGGCCCACCTGGGCTACCTGACCCGACATCTGGGCGATACGGATGGGACCGCCCAGGTCCTCGGCCGAACGCGTCCCCATGACGATCTGCCCGACCGCCTGCAGGGTGAAATAAGATAGCCGCACGGTTTCGCTGGCGGCCGCGGTCACGGCACCGAGCGGGCCATAGCGCTTGAGCTCGGTACCGCTGCGGCTGACCCCGAGCAGGCCGATCTCGGAGCGGTTGCCGAAACGATCCACCAGCTCGGACTTCTTGGGCACCGCCTTGAGGTCGAGGGACTTGCCGTCACGCATGACGGTGATGGTGAGGGGCTGGCCCGGCGCCATGCGGACGATGCGCTGGACATCCTCGAACCGCTCGATCTTCGTGCCGTCGATGGCGGTGATGCGGTCGCCGGGTTTCAGGCCGGCGGCTTCGGCGGCGCTGCCCGCCGTCACCTGACCGATGTCGGGCGGCGTGAACGGCTGACCGGCGGTCATGAACAGCAGCGACAGGATGATGATGGCCAGCACGAAATTGGCGATCGGCCCCGCCGCCACGACGGCCGCACGCTGACCGACGCGCTTATGGTGGAAGGAAACCTCCTTTTCGTCCTCGGTCAGCTCGTGGGCATCGGGGCCGGTCGCAACGTTCTCGCCGAACATCTTTACGTAGCCACCCAGCGGCAGCAGGCTCACCTTCCAGCGCGTGCCGCTGGGCGTGTTCCAGCCGAACAGCTCCGGGCCGAAACCGATCGAGAACACCTCGACGCGCACGCCGTTGCGGCGCGCGAGCGTGTAATGCCCGAGCTCGTGGAAAAAGACGATAACCGTGAGGATGAACAGGAACGCGGCGCCGTGGGTCCAGATCAGGGTGAGGATTTCCATTCTATTCCTGCGCCGTTGAGCCGAGGCGCTCTGCCGAGGCTTAAGCGTTACACCTCAGGGCCCGACTCAGCGCCGGGCCCCATACTTCTCGACCTGTTTGCGGGCGAGCGCCCGCGCGGCACGGTCCACCGCAATCACGTCTTCGACGGAGGCGGCCGTGCCCCGGGGACCCGCCGCCAATACCTCGGACACCACAGCGATGATGTCGAGGAAGCCGATCGCGCCGTCGAGGAAGCCCTGCACCGCGACCTCGTTGGCGGCGTTGAGGACTGTAGGGGCCGCCCCCCCGGTTTTCAAGGCTTGTCTTGCCACCTCAAGGGCCGGGAATCGTTGAGGATCCGGGGACCGGAAGGTGAGCTGCCCCACCTTCGCGAGATCCAGCCGGGCCGCCGGCGAGCCCTGCCGCCGAGGCCAGGCCAGCGCATAGGCTATCGGGGTACGCATATCGGGCGTGCCGAGCTGCGCCAGCACCGAGCCGTCGGTGTAGCCGACCAGGGAATGCACCACCGACTGGGGGTGGATCAGCACCTCGATGCGCGCCTCGGGCAGCGGAAACAGGAAGCTCGCCTCGATCACCTCGAGGCCCTTGTTCATCATGGTCGCCGAATCGACCGAAATCTTGGCGCCCATGTCCCAGTTGGGATGGGCCACCGCCTGGGCCGGCGTCACGTCGCGCATGCGCGCGAGATCGAGGTCGAGGAACGGGCCGCCCGAGGCCGTCAGGATGATTCGCTCGATCGCATCGACGTTGTCGAAGTCGAACACCTGGAAAATGGCGCTGTGCTCGGAATCGACCGGCAGCAGCGTGGCGCCGGAACGCGCGACCTCCGCCAGCACGACGTCGCCCGCGCACACCAGGCATTCCTTGTTGGCGAGCGCCACGGTCGCGCCCTGGGCTACCGCCGCCAGCGTCGGCCTGAGCCCGGCGGCCCCGACGATCGCCGCCATCACCCAGTCCGCCTCGACCGTGGCGGCCTCGACCAGCGCGTCTTCCCCCGCGGCGACCGCGACGTTGGTGCCCTTGAGGGCATCCTTGAGAGCACCGTAGAGCCCTTCATCGGCGATCACGGCAAGGCGCGGGCGCAGCTCGCGGGCCTGTTCGGCCAGCAGGGCCACGTTGGTGCGCGCGGTCAGGGCGGCGATCTCATAGGCACCGGGATCGCGGCGCAGCATATCCACCGTGTTGCGCCCGACCGAGCCGGTCGAGCCGAGGATGCTGACGCGCCTGGGACGCGCGCCTGTCGCGGGATGCTCGAATGTCAGTGCCATAGGAATCCTGCGTTGTCGCCGGCTGCCACCGCGCCCGCCAACAGGGCCGCGGCCGCCAGCAGCCCGTCCACGCGATCGAACAGGCCACCGTGGCCCGGTATGATAGAGCCTGAATCCTTCACGGCAAAATGCCGTTTGACCCAGGATTCCAGAAGATCCCCGGCCTGGGAGGCGAGGCTGACGACGAGGCCCGCGAGCGCCAGCCGAAGCGGGTTGCCCCCCGCCGGCATGAGCGCGAAGGCCGCCGCCACGGCCGCGGCGGCGAGGGTGCCGCCGGCGAACCCGGCCCAGGTCTTGCCGGGGCTGACGGCGGGAGCGAGCCGGGGACCGCCGATCAGTTTGCCGGTGATATAGCCACCGCTGTCGGTCGCCCATACCACCGCGAACAGCCAGTAGAGCGTGATGCGGCCATGGTCGGGATCGCTCCGCAGGAACAGGAGCGCCGCCGCCGGCACCACGATATAGGGCACGCCGAGGGCGAAGGCCGCCCGGCCCAAGGGGTCGAGGCCGCGGGCCAGCACGAACACCGCGACGGCACCGAGGACCGCCGCGATGCAGGCGTTGCCGGGAAAGCCGAACGCAGCGAGAGCGAAGGCCGACAGCGCCGACGTGACGAACAGTGCCGCCGCCGCGGGCGGCTGCGGGCGCCACAGCGGGCGTGCCCCGGCGCCGGCAAGACAAAGCTCCGGCCACTCGCGCGCCATCAGCACTGTCGCAACGCCGATCAGCAGCGTGAACCAGGCATCGCCGGCATGGACGGCAGCGAGTGCCGCGCCGGCCAACACGCCGGCCGATATCAGTCGCATGCCGAGCCCGGAAAAGGCGCCGTCAGACACCAGAGGCGCCGTAACGGCGTTCGCGCCGGCCGTATTCGGTTACTGCCGCCTCGAGGTCGCGCTTGGAGAAATCCGGCCACAGGATATCGAGGAACACGAACTCCGAATAGGCCGTCTGCCACAGGAGGAAATTGGAGACGCGTTTTTCGCCCGAGGTCCGGATGAGCAGATCGGGATCGGGCAGGCCGGCGGTCTGGAGCCAGCCGGTGAAGCGCTCCTCCGTGATGTCGCCGGGATCGAGCCGCCCGGCACGGACCTCCTCGGCGGCGCGGCGGGCGGCCTGGGCGATGTCGGCGCGGCCGCCGTAATTGAGCGCGAGCGTGAGCGTGAGCGCGTTGTTGGCCCGCGTCAGCGACTCGCCTTCCTCCATCAGGGCGGCGATCTCGCGCGAGAACGCGCCACGATCGCCGATCACGCGCAGGCGGACGTTGTTCTTGTGCAGGTCCGCGATCTCGCTGCGCAGATAGCGCTCGAGCAGCCCCATCAGGTCCATGATCTCGCCGCGCGGGCGCTTCCAGTTCTCCGACGAGAACCCGAACAGGGTGAGATAAGAGATGCCGAGGTCGACCGAGGCCTCGACCGTGCGGCGCACGGCCTCCGCACCCTGGCGATGTCCGGCGGCGCGAGGCAGTCCCTTGGAGGCGGCCCAGCGGCCGTTGCCATCCATGATGATGGCAACGTGCTGGGGAACCTCCCGGCGTATCTCCTCGGGCACCGCCATGGCCTTATATCTGCCTGATTTCCTTGTCTTTTTCCGCGAGGAGCGCGTCGATGTCCTTGATCACGCGATCGGTCATCTTCTGGATCTCGTCGGCACGGCCGTGATGCTCATCCTCGGAAATGTCGCCGTCCTTCTCCATCTTCTTGAGTTGGTCCATGCCGTCGCGGCGCACGTTGCGCACCGATACCCGCGCCTGCTCGGCGTAACGATGGGCGACCTTGGCAAGCTCGTCGCGGCGCTCGGCGGACAGCTCCGGCACCGGTACCCGCACGGTCTGGCCGTCGGACGCCGGGTTGAGGCCGAGGCCGGCGTCACGGATGCCCTTCTCGACGGCGGACACGTTGCCGCGGTCCCACACGTTGACCACCAGCAGCCGGGCTTCCGGCACCGACACGGTGGCAAGCTGGTTGAGCGGCATCTCCGAGCCGTAGGCGTTGACCACCACGCGGTCGAGCAGGCTGGTCGACGCACGGCCCGTGCGCAGGCCCGCCAGCTCCTCGTGGAGGACGTTGACGGCGCCCTGCATACGGTGCTGCAGGTCCTTCATGTTGAAATCGGCCATTGCTCAGTCTCCTTCGCCCGAGGCCCGCTCACTGATGATCGTGAACCGTCCTCGCTTATGAACGACGTCGCGCAGCGCGCCGGGATTGTGGACCGAAAAGACCAGGATCGGAATCCCGTTTTCCCGCGCGAGCGAAATCGCCGACGCATCCATCACCTTGAGGTCCTTCGCCAGTACCTCGTGGAAGCTCAGATGGTCGAACCGGACCGCGTCCTTGTCCTTCTTGGGGTCGGCGGAATAGACGCCGTCCACCTGGGTGCCCTTGAGCAGCGCGGTGCAGCCGAGCTCGGCGGCGCGCAAGGCCGCCGCGGTATCGGTCGTGAAGAACGGGTTGCCGGTGCCGGCTGCGCAGATGACAACGCGCCCCTTCTCCATGTGGCGAATGGCGCGGCGCCGGATGTAGGGCTCGCACACCGCCTGCATGGTGATGGCCGACAGCACCCGGGTCGGGACGCCGGCGCTTTCCAGCACCCCCTGGAGGGCGACGGCATTCATCACGGTCGCCAGCATGCCCATGAAGTCGGCGCTGGCGCGCTCGATGCCGTGAGTGGCCCCGCCGACGCCGCGGAAGATATTGCCGCCGCCGACCACCAGCGCGACCTCAATGCCCTCGGCGATCACGCCCTTGATCTCGTCGCAAAGACGGCGGAGCGTGCCGGAATCGAGGCCGAACTCCAGCTCCCCCATCAGGGCCTCGCCGGACAGCTTCAGCAGGACCCGGCGATAGGGCGCGTCACTGTCCATGGCTGCTGGTCTCCCCCCGGCGCCGATCCTACTCGCCGCTCACTGGCCGAGCTGGGCGGCGACCTCCGCGGCGAAGTCCTTCTGCTCGCGCTCGATGCCTTCGCCCAGGCCGAAGCGGACGAAACCGGCGATCCTGATGGGTGCGCCGGCCGCCTTGGCGGCGGCCTCGACGACCTTGCCCACCCGGCTCTCGCCGTCGATCACGAACACCTGCTCGGTGAGCACAACCTCCTCGTAGAACTTGCGCAGGCGGCCCTCGACCATCTTGGCGACGATCTCGGGCGGCTTGCCCGAGCCCTTGGCCTGCTCGCTGAGCACATCGCGCTCGCGCGCCACGGCGGCGGGGTCGAGGCTCGCCACGTCCACCGACTGCGGGTTGGTAGCCGCGACATGCATCGCGAGCTGCTTGCCCAGCTCATCGAGCTTGGCCTTGTCGGCGGTCGATTCCAGCGCCACCAGCACGCCGATGCGCCCGAGGCTGCCGGGCACGGTTGCGGCATGGACATAGCTCGCCACCACGCCGTCGCTGACCGAAAGGCCGGCCGAGCGGCGCACGTTCAGGTTCTCGCCGATGGTGGCAACCATGTCGGTGAGCTTGTCGGCAACCGGCTTGCCGGCCCCCGGATAGGTCGCCTTGAGCAGCGCCTCGTGGTCGCCCTTCACCGTGAGCGCCGCCTCGGCGACGGTACCGGCAAATTTCTGGAAGTCCTCGTTACGGGCGACGAAGTCGGTCTCGGAATTGACCTCCACGACCACGCCGGCGTTGCCATCGGTCGCGACCGCGACCAGGCCCTCGGCGGCGACGCGGCCGGCCTTCTTGGAGGCGGCGGCGAGCCCCTTCTTGCGCAGCCAGTCGACCGCGCCCTCGATGTCGCCGCTCGCCTCGGTGAGCGCCTGCTTGCAGTCCATCATGCCGGCACCGGACTTTTCGCGCAGTTCCTTGACAAGTGCCGCAGTGATCTCAGCCATAAATTCAGTCCTTACTTCAGGATAGCATTACATAATATTGAATTATAATGCTTACTCGGCCTTGGGAGCCTCGGCCTCCACGGCGCCCAGCGTCTCCTCGACGATGTCCTCGACCGGGGCATTCTCGCCGGCGCCGATGTCGATGCCGTGGGACACCAACTCTTCCTGGATGCCGTCGAGCACCGCATCCGCCGCGAGGTCGCAATAGAGGCTGATGGCCCGGATTGCGTCGTCGTTGCCCGGGATCGGATACGTGATCCCTTCCGGGTTGGAGTTGCTGTCGAGCACCGCGACCACCGGGATGTTGAGCTTGCGGGCCTCGGCCACGGCGATGTCTTCGATGTTCGTGTCGATCACGAACAGGATATCGGGCAGGCCACCCATTTCCTTGATGCCGCCGAGCGCGCGCTCGAGCTTGTCGCGCTCACGGGTGAGTTGCAGCAGCTCCTTCTTGGTGAAGCCCTGGCTGCCGTCGCCCGAGAGGCGTTCGTCCAGGCTCTTGAGGCGCTTTACCGATTCGGTGACGGTGTTCCAGTTGGTCATCATGCCGCCGAGCCAGCGGTGATTAACGTAGTACTGGCCGCAGCGTTGCGCCGCCTCGGCGACCTTGCCGGCCGCCTGGCGCTTGGTGCCGACGAACAGCACCTTGCCGCCGCCCGACACCACGTCGCGCACGGCCTTGAGGGCCGCGTAGAACATCGGCACCGTCTGCTGCAGGTCGATGATGTGGACGCCGTTGCGCTCGCCGAAAATGTAGGGTGCCATGCGCGGATTCCAGCGGCCCGCGCGATGACCGAAGTGAACGCCAGCTTCCAGCAGCTGGCGCATGGTGAAGGTGGGGATAGCCATGTCGCTTCTCCGGTTATGCCTCCGCGGGGCCTTGTCGGGGCGAACCCCGACACCGGAGCGACGGAAACCATTTCCGCCGCATGCCCGCGTGCGAATTTAAGTGGCGCCTAAATACCCTTGGAATCCGCGATTTGCAAGGGGAAACGGGGCCTTTCGGCAAGGGGAGCGTTCGCACGTCCTGGTTCGGACATGCGCGGGCGTCGGCGCTGAAACACCACCTTGGCGCCTGGAATCCCTGGGAGGTAAGGGGTGGTACGGGGAGCTGCCGCGGGGGTGTCCCGTTCGGATTTCAGCGTTTAGCCCGCCCACATCTTTTAAGCCTTCCTCCCGCCGTACTGCGACGCGAGACGATGGTACCGAGGAGAAAAAGCGTCGCAGTCCTCTGGCTGGGAAGCGCCCGCGCACTCTCCGATACGGGCTCCCCACTCAAAAGGAGCGGAAAGCCTGTCGGACCCTTGGCCGACTCCCTAGGACGGTCGGCGAACGAATCCGACGATAGCTACACTAACATAAGAACATAAGAAGAACAATCGGAATCTTGCAGCCCAACCGAAAAAGTCGCGGGACGGCCCGACACGCGCACCTTGCGCCCCTCTCCGATGTCATTGCGAGGCGGCGAAGCCGACGAAGCAATCCAGCCAGAAGAACCGACGTCCCGAGTCCTGGATCGCCACGCGCCGTTCCGGCGCTCGCGATGACGGCCTCGGCTCCCCTCTCGCCCTTGGAAGAAGGGCTAAATCTCCCGGACTTCGGCCACCCCCGGGACGGCGCGCAGCTCCATAACGGCTGTCGCCGGCACGGCAAAGCGGCCGGGAAGCTGGAGCTCGACCTCGGCCCCGGCGCCGAGACCCAGCACCAGGCTGACCTCGCCTTTGCCGCGCGGGGCGCCGGCCACGATCTCGCGCACCCGGGCGAGTGCGCCCGCCTCGGACACGGCCACCTTGAGGCCGGGCGCGGCATGGGCCACGGCGTCGTCGAGGGAAGCCATCTCCTGCACCGTGAGCCGCAGTCCCTCGCCCTCGCGCCGCGCCTCCACGGTGGCGAGCACGTTCTTGCCGGCCTCCAGCAGGTCGCGCGCGCGGCCCAGCACCTCCGAGAACACCGTCACCTCGAACATGCCGGAAGGATCGGAGAGCTGGACGAAGGCGAAGCGGTTGCCGCGCGCCGAGGTGCGCTCCTTCTTGGAGATCACCGTGCCCGCAACCTTGATCCGGGTTCCTTCGCCGCCGCCCGCGCGCGCGAACAGCCCGACCGAGGGCACCACGTGGAGTCGTTCCAGCCGCGTGCCATAGGCGTCGAGCGGATGGGCCGAGAGGTAGAAGCCGATCGCCTCGAACTCGTGGTGGAGCTGATCCATCACCGACCACGGCGGCGTCGCGGTGAGGCCGCTGTCCATAGCGGGCGCGTCGCCGCCACCGCCGCCGAACAGGCTGCCCTGCCCGCTGGCGCGCTCGTTGGCCGCCGACTGGGCGCGGTGGGTCAGCATCTCGACGTTGCCGAACACCTCGGCGCGGTTGGGATTGAGGCCGTCGAACGCGCCGGCGGCGGCAAGGTTCTCGAGCTGGCGCTTGTTGACCACCTTGTTGTCGCAGCGCGTGGCGAACTCGATCAGGTCCTTGAACGGACCGTTGGCGTCGCGCTCGGCCGCGAGCGACGCCATCGCCTGGGCACCGACGCCCTTGATGGCGCCGAGCGCGTAACGGATCGCCTTGGTGCCGTCGTCGCGCCGCTCCACGGTGAAGCGCGCGTCGGACGCGTTCACGTCGGGCGCCAGCAGGCCCACGCCGATGCGTTCCAGCTCCTGGCGGAACACGTTGAGCTTGTCGGTGTTGCCCATGTCGAGCGTCATGGAGGCGGCCAGGAACTCGACCGGGTAGTTGGCCTTGAGCCAGCCGGTCTGGTAGGCGATCAGGGCATAGGCCGCGGCGTGGGACTTGTTGAAGCCGTAGCCCGCGAACTTCTCGACCTGCTCGAAGATGTGCTCGGCAGTGCGCTTTTCCACGCCGCGCGCCACCGCGCCGTCCACGAACCTGGCGCGCTCGGCCTCCATCTCCGACTTGATCTTCTTGCCCATGGCGCGGCGCAGGATGTCGGCGCCGCCGAGCGAATAACCCGACAGCTCCTGGGCGATCTGCATCACCTGCTCCTGGTAGATCATCACGCCGAAGGTCTCCTTGAGGATGCCTTCGAGGGACGGGTGCAGGTAGTCGGGCAGCTCGCGGCCGTGCTTGCAGGCGATGTAGCGCGGGATGTTGTCCATCGGGCCCGGCCGGTAGAGCGCGACCAGGGCGATGATGTCCTCGAACGTGTCGGGGCGCAGGTTGCGCAGCACGTCGCGCATGCCCGAGCTTTCCAGCTGGAACACCCCGGTGGTGTCGCCCTTGGCCAGCATCTGGAAGGTGGCGGGATCGTCCAACGCCAGCGTCGAGAGCGACAGCGGCGGCTCCCCCTTCAGGCGACGGTCCTCGTTGACCAGCTCCTCGGCGCGCGCCAGCACGGTCAGCGTCTTGAGGCCGAGGAAGTCGAACTTCACCAGCCCCGCCGCCTCGACATACTTCATGTTGAACTGGGTCACCGGCATGTCGGAGCGCGGATCGCGATAGAGCGGCACCAGTTCCGACAGCTTGCGGTCGCCGATCACCACGCCTGCGGCGTGGGTCGAGGCGTGGCGGTAGAGGCCTTCCAGACGGAGCGCCATGTCCATCAGGCGCGCCACGGTCTCGTCCTCGGCGCGCATCTGCTGCAACAGCGGCTCGCCCTTGATCGCATCCTTGAGGCTCACCGGGTTGGCCGGGTTGTTGGGCACCAGCTTGCAGATACGGTCGACTTGGCCGTAGGGCAGACCCAGCACGCGGCCGACGTCACGCAGCACGGCGCGTGCCTGCAGCTTGCCGAAGGTGATGATCTGGGCGACCCGGTCGTAGCCGTAGCGGTCCTGGACGTAGCGGATCACCTCGTCGCGGCGGTCCTGGCAGAAGTCCACGTCGAAGTCCGGCATGGAGATGCGTTCGGGGTTGAGGAAGCGCTCGAACAGCAGCATGAAGCGCAGCGGATCGAGGTCGGTGATCAAGAGTGACCACGCCACCACAGAACCCGCCCCTGAGCCGCGCCCCGGTCCCACCGGGATACCCTGGTCCTTGGCCCAGCGGATGAAGTCCGACACGATCAGGAAGTAGCCGGGAAAGCCCATCTGCTCGATCACGCCGAGCTCATAGTCGAGCCGCTCGCGGTAGGGCCGCGCCGCCGCTGCGCGGGCCGCGTCGTCCATCTCCGGCGTGAACACATGGGCGACAAGGCGTGCTTCCAGGCCCCCGGCGGCGTCGGCGCGCAGCACCTCGGTCTCACTCCGGCCTTCCGCCGAGGGGAACGGCGGCAGGATCGGCTTGCGCTCGGGGCTCGCGAAGGCGCAGCGCTGGGCAACGACAACCGTGTTGGCGACCGCTTCCGGCAGGTCGGCGAACAGCGTCTTCATCTCGGCGGGCGTGCGGAAGCGATGGTTGGGCGTCAGCTTGCGCCGGTCGGTATCGCCGACGTGGGCGCCTTCGGCGATGGCGAGCAGCGCGTCGTGGGCCTCGAACATGTCTTCGGTGGCGAAATAGGCCTCGTTGGTGGCCACCAGCGGCAGGTCGTGGGCATAGGCGAGATCGATCATGGCGCCCTCGATGGCGTCCTCGTCCTCCTCGCCGTGGCGCATGACCTCGACGTAGAGCCGCCCCGGGAACAGCCGCTTCATGCGCTCGAGCGCGGCCTCGGCCTCGCCCGGCCGGTTCTCCAGCAGCATGCGCCCAACCGTGCCCTCAGGCCCGGCGGTGAGCGCGATCAGGCCGTCGGTACGACCGTCGAGCTTCTCCCACGAGACCTGGGGCGTGCGGCCCGCCTCGGTGCCGAGGTGGGACTCGCTCACCAGGCCGATGAGGTTGGCGTAGCCCGTCTCGTCCTGGACCAGCAGCACCAGCTTGTCGGGCTCGGGCGCGCGGCCGATGGTGCCCGGACGCCGGCTCGGCGCCCTCGCGCGTGACGGCGAGCTCGCAGCCGATGATCGGCTGCACGCCCGCCTTGATCGCCGCCATGGAGAATTCCAACGCGCCGAACAGGTTGCGCGTGTCGGTGACCGCCACCGCCGGCATGGCGTGGCGGCGGCACAGCTCGATCAGGGCCGGGATCTTGATCGCGCCTTCCAGCAGCGAATAGGCGGAATGGACCCGGAGGTGGATGAAATCGGCGTGGGCCATGGTGCTCCCGCGTGAAAAGGCTCACCGATTGATTCCACGGATGGCCGGCGGAAGCAAGAACATGTGGCCCGATACAGGCCTTATCCACAGGATGTTGTGGAAAAGCGTCCCTCAGGCTGGAACGACGTGGCCGTCCACGAGCGTCACGACGCGATCCATGCGTGCGGCCAGATCCGGGTTGTGGGTCGCCACCAGCGCCGCACGGCCGGTGTTCTTGACCACCTCGATCAGTACCCGGAACACCTGATCGGCGGTGCCGGGATCGAGGTTGCCGGTGGGCTCGTCGGCCAGCAGCAGCGCCGGGCGGTTGGCGAGCGCGCGGGCGATGGCGACGCGCTGCTGCTCGCCGCCCGACAGCTCCGCCGGGCGATGGGTGGCGCGTTCGGCGAGGCCGACCATGGCCAGCAACTCGCGCGCGCGGGTGCGCGCCTCGCTGCGTGCCCGGCCGGCGATCATGCCGGGCAGGGTCACGTTCTCCTCGGCCGAGAACTCGGGCAGCAGGTGGTGGAACTGGTAGACGAAGCCGAGGTGGTCGCGGCGGAGCCGCGTGCGCTCGCCGTCCGATGCCTTGCTGGCGTCGCGCCCGGCCAGCACCACGCGCCCGGTATCGGCGCGCTCCAGCAACCCGGCGATGTGCAGGAGTGTGGATTTGCCCGAGCCCGAAGGCCCCACCAGCGCGACGATCTCGCCACCGCCGATCTCGAGGTCGACGCCGCGCAGCACCTCGATCCGCCCTTTCCCCTCCTTGAAGCCGCGGGTGACGCCGGCCAGCGTGAGCGCCGCGTCACTCATAGCGCCCCTCACTCATAGCGAAGCGCCTCGACAGGATCGAGGCGCGCCGCGCGCCACGACGGATAGAGCGTCGCCAGGAACGAGAGGCCGAGCGACATGCCGACCACGGTCGCCACCTCGCCCGGGTCGATCTTGGCGGGAAGCTGGGACAGGAAATAGATCTCGGGCGAGAACACGTCGGTGCCGGTAAGCGCGCCGATCCACTGGCGGATGGTCTCGATGTTGTCGGCGAAGGCGACGCCGAGCCCGAAGCCGACGATGGTGCCGACGATGCCGACCGAGGCGCCCGCCAGCAGGAAGATGCGCATGATCGCGCCGCGCGTCGCCCCCATGGTTCGCAGGATGGCGATGTCGCGGCCCTTGTCCTTGACCAGCATGATCATGCCCGAGATCACGTTGAACGCCGCCACCAGGATGATCAGCGTCAGGATCAGGAACATGACGTTGCGCTCCACCTGGATCGCGGTGAAGAAGCTGGCGTTGACCTGCTGCCAGTCGCTGAGCCGGGTTTCGGGGCCGAGCGCGGCGCGGATGCGCGCCTTGGCCTGGGCGAGCGCGTCGGGATCCTTGAGCATCACCTCGATCACCGAGGCGCGGCCCTGGTCGCGGAAGAAGGTCTGGGCCGATTCGAACGGCATGTAGATGAAGTTGGAATCGTATTCGTACATGCCGACCTCGAACAGGCCGACGATGCGGTACGACTTGGTACGCGGCAGGGTGCCGAAGGCGGTGGCGTTGCCCGACGGCGCCACCAGGATGATGCGGTCGCCCACCAGCAGCCCGAAGCGTGAGGCCAGGCGCGTACCGATCAGCACCGTGTCGGAGGCGCCGAAGTCGGCGAGCGTGCCCATCTTGATGTTGGACGCGATGATCTTGCGCCGCTCCAGGTCCTGCTTGCGCATGCCCTGCACCAGCACGCCGCCCGCGCGCTTGCCCACGGTCATCATGGCCTGGCCGGAGACCAGCGGCGCGGCACCGGTGACACCCTGCACCTTCTTCAGGCGCGCGGTCAGGTCGAGGTAGTTGGTGAGCGGCTGACCGGTACCGTAGACCGTGACGTGGCCGCCGATGCCGAGGATGCGTGTGAGCAGCTGGTCGCGGAAGCCGTTCATCACCGACATGACGATGATCAGCGTGGCGACGCCGAGCGAGATTCCGGCGAGCGAGAACCCGGCGATGACCGAGATGAAGCCTTCCTTGCGACGCGCGCGAAGGTAGCGCAGCGCCACCAGCCGTTCGAAGGGGTTGAAGGCCATGCTCAGGCCTGCCGGGTGGCGGCGAGACGGGTAAGGGCGGCGGCCAGCGAAATCTCCTCGGCGACCGTGCCGTCGCGGCGCTTGAGCTCGACCTTGCCCTCCTTGAGGCCGCGCGGGCCGATCACCAGCCGCCACGGCAGGCCAATCAGGTCGGCGTCGGCGAACTTCACGCCCGGACGCTCGTCGCGGTCGTCGTAGAGGACGTCGAGCCCGGCCGCCCGCAGCTTGCCGTAGGCCTCCATGCAGGCGGCATCGCAGGCTTCGTCGCCCGCGCGCAGGTTGATGATGGCGGCATCGAACGGCGCCACTGCGTCGGGCCAGATGATGCCGTTATCGTCGTGGCTCGCCTCGATGATTGCGCCTACGAGGCGCGACACGCCAATGCCGTAGGAGCCCATCTCCACCGTCACCGGCTGGCCGTCCGGCCCCTGGACTTCGGCCCCCAGGGGTGTCGAATACTTCTTGCCGAAGTAGAACACCTGCCCGACCTCGATGCCGCGCCCCTCGTAGCGGCGGTCCGCGGGAACCTCCGCCTCGAAGGCGCCCGCGTCGTGCTTGTCCTCGGTGCGGGCGTAGAGCCTGGTGAAGCGGTCGATCACCTTGCCCAGCTCCGCGTCGCTGTCGTAGTCGATGTCGCTTTCGAGTACGTCCACGTCCAGCACCTGCCGGTCGCAGAACACGACGCTCTCGCCCGTGGGCGCGAGCACGATGAACTCGTGGCTGAGGTCGCCGCCGATGGGCCCGGTCGCGGCTTCCATCGGGATCGCGGTGAGCCCCATGCGCGCGAAGGTGCGCAGGTAGGAAACGAACATCCTGCGGTAGGAGAGCACCGCGCCCTCGTAATCGAGGTCGAACGAGTAGCAATCCTTCATCAGGAACTCGCGCCCGCGCATGACACCGAAGCGCGGCCGCACCTCGTCGCGGAACTTCCACTGGATGTGGTAGAGCATCCTCGGCAACTCACGGTAGCTGCGCACCGTCGAGGCGAAGATGTCGGTGATCAGTTCCTCGTTGGTCGGCCCATAGAGCAGCTCGCGCTCCTGGCGGTCGGTGATGCGCAGCATCTCCGGCCCGTAGTCGTCGTAGCGCCCCGAGCGGCGCCACACCTCGGCCGACTGGAGGGTCGGCATCAGCATCTCTTGGGCGCCGGCCCGGTCCTGCTCCTCGCGCACGATCTGCTCGATCCTCTTCAGCACCCGGAAGCCAAGCGGCAGCCACGAGTAGATGCCGGCCGAGGCCTGGCGGATCATGCCCGCGCGCAGCATCAGCCGGTGGGAGGCGATCTCCGCTTCCTTGGGCGTTTCCTTGAGGGTGGGCAGGTAGAACTGGGAAAGACGCATGGGGCCTTCTCGTCGGGGATGGGCGGGCGCCCGACTTTAGGCAATGCCCCCGGAAACTGCAACGCCGCGCCGGGCGGTGCCGGCTCTAATGCTTGCCCTGCTGCTTGCCTTGCTTTTGGCACAGGCGGGCGAGCGCGTGCTGCTCGTCGCTCGACAGCGGCTGGCCGTTGAACCAGGCACGCCCGTCCTTGAGGCTGACCTTGGCGGTGCCGATATAGGCCTCGCCCTTGAACAGGTTGGAGGTCACCGGAATGCCGTAGCGCGCAGCGAGGTCCACCGTGATCGGGATATAGACCTGGTCGGGCAGCTTGATCGGCGGGGCGGCGTTGAGGTCGGCGGGCGCGACCTTGTTGCCGTGGACGTCGACGCCGGGTGTGTACTCGACCCCGGGGGGCTCGACGTACTCGGTGAGCGTCGCACAGTCGGCCTGGGAGATCACCACGGTCTCCGCGCGCGCAGCAGCCGCGGGCATCAGCACCGCCAACACCACCGCCGAGGGAACCCCGAGCCAATGTTTCGCGTTCATGGCGTGATCATCCCCGGACACCCTTAATAAAACATAACTAGCTGATAAAAAGGGATTTTTTGGTTCCACCTGTTCCCGCCGCCGCCCGGCGCCTAGAATCGGCGCGTCCCCCACCACAGCCGCGAGGAGAAACCCATGAAGACCTGCAAGCTCGACGTTGTCGCCGTTGCCGTTGCCATCGCCGTGACCTGGGGCATCGCCGTGTTCTTCGTCGGGGTGATCGCCGGGTTCTCGCTGTGGGGCCGGCCGTTCGTCACCGCCATCGGCTCGGTCTACATCGGTTATACGCCCGGCATTCCCGGCAGCATCATCGGCCTGATCTGGGCCCTGATCGACGGCGCCATCGGCGGTGCCGTCTACGCCTGGATCTACAACCTGGTCGCCGTGCGGCGTTACCGCGCCGCCGTGGAATAGCGGAACCGACCTACCAGCCGGACTCTTCCTTGCACGGCTTACCAGCCGCCGGGCGGCACCGCGCGCATCCAGGCGGGCTTGAGCTTCGCGATCTCGCGGAACTTCGGGCAGTCGCGGTCATGGGCGCCCGGCAGGTAGCCGGTCGACATCATGAACTCGTTGACCACCTCGGGCCCCATGAAGACGAAGGTCTTGCGCATCAGCTTGACCCAGTCGGGAAGCCGTAGCGGATGGTGGGCCTCGAGCCAGGCCGACAGGCCGCCGTGGGACTCGCAGATCGCCCGGACGCGCCTGGCGTTCTCGATGATCGCCTCGATCTTGCGCCGGTTGCGGACGATCCCTTCGTCCTTGAGCAGGCGGTTGACGTCGCGCTTGCTGAACGCCGCGACCGTATCAACGTCGAAATCGGCGAAGGCGCGGTCGAGCGCCGCGCGCTTGTTGAGGATCAGGAGCCATGACAGGCCGGCCTGCATGATCTCCATAGCGATGCGCTCGAGCAGCACGTCGTCGGCCGTCACCGGGCGGCCGTATTCGAGGTCGTGGTGCGGCCCGTGGACGGGATGGCCGTGCGAGATCATGCAATAGCTCATGGACGCGCACTCACGGAAGATCAGTGGCCGTAGAGCTTGCCGTCGCTCGGCCCCTTGAGCTCGACTTCGTTGCCGTCGGGATCGAGGAAATAGATGTTCGGGCCCCTGCCCTCGGCGCCGTAGCCGGTGCCCATCTTGACCACCTTGGCGCCGGCAGCCTCGACATGGGCGCGGATCACCTCCATGTCGAACGGCTCGGCCCGCAGGCAGAAGTGCTCGAGGTTGCGGCCCGGCTGGTCGCGATCCTTCACGGGCACGATGTCGATCAGCGAGCCGCCGACGCGCAGTTGGGTCAGGCCCTTCTCGGTCTGGCGTTCGATGGCGAGGCCCAGGACATCGCGGTAGAAGGCCACCAGCCGGGGCGCGTCGCCCGTGCGCAACACGATGTGGTCGATGTCATGGACGCCGAAAGGAACCTTGTCCGTCATGTCGCCT
The DNA here is from genome assembly GCA_963732875.1 of uncultured Alphaproteobacteria bacterium. GTDB lineage: Bacteria > Pseudomonadota > Alphaproteobacteria > SMXQ01 > SMXQ01 > WHSO01. The sequence goes on from CAVTBD010000002.1 coordinate 689,799, forward strand.
CCTGTTTCGTCTTAGAGCCTGATCGGCTCGGATCGAAACGATCTCGAGCCGTGAATCAGGCTCTACGTTTTAAATTTAGAGCAGGATTCACGGTTCAGATTGAGTTCAATCTGAACCGACCCTGCTCTAGCCGCTCCGGACCGAGATCAGACCGCTCCGGATCACCCAGAAGATCGCGCCCCAGACGAGCGCGGCGATCGCCGTCGTCGCCAGTGCCTTGAGCCACAGACGCGGGCGCGCCGGCGCGCCTTCGGCCTGGCCCGGGACCACCTCGGCGGCGGGGCGGTTGCCGATCGGCAGCACGGTGAAGAACACCATCCACCACACCACCACATAGACCGCAATACCGGTAAACCAGGTCACCGCCGCCTCTCGCTGTTGCGGCCATTATACCCCGATGACATGGACCTCGGTCACCGGCTTCTTGCCGGTAAGGCGGTTGACGGCGCGGCGCACGGCGCGGCGGATCGTCTCCTGGGGCGTCAGGTCCTCGTAGTGGCCGCGGCGCTGCGGGCGCGCCATCACGCGGGCGACCTCGTCGCGGGCAGCGGCGATGGCCTCGCGCTCCTCCTCGGCGTCCTTGGCGACGTTGGTGAGCGAAATCTCGGGATCGGCGGCGAGCCGCCCCTTGCGGTCCATCACCACCGTGACAAAGGCGTTGCCGGAGAAGGCCGCACGACGGCGTGCCGCCATCATCGCCTCGTCGATCGGCACCAGCCGGTTGCCGTCGAGCCCAAGGCGGCCGACCGGCACCTCGCCGACGATCTCGGCCGGGCCGGGCGCCAGCCTGAGCGCGTGGCCATTGGTCACGACCTGGGCCTCGGGCACGCCGAGGCCGCGGGCATAGGCCGCATGCTCGATCAGGTGGCGCGTCTCGCCGTGCATCGGCACGGAGATCTCCGGACGGACCCATTCGTAGAGGCGCTTCAGCTCGTCGCGCGCCGGATGGCCGGAGACGTGGATCGGCGCGTTGCGCCCGGTCAGGATGGCGACGCCCTTGCGCGCGAGCCGGTCCTGCATGGCATAGATGTCGCGCTCGTTGCCGGGAATGTTGCGCGACGAGAACAGCACCGTGTCGCCGTCTTCCAGCACCACGTTGGCATGGTCGCCATCGGAGATACGGCGCAGCGCCGAGCCCTTCTCGCCCTGGCTGCCGGTGCAGATGTAGAGCGCGCGCTCACGCGGCAGATAGGCGCAGTCGTATTCGGTGAGGAAATCGGGCACGCCCTTGAGGTAGCCGCAGTTGCGCGCGATCTCTGTGAGGCGCCACAACGAGCGGCCCACCAGCGCGACATGGCGACCATTGGCCTCGGCGGCGCGCGCGATGGATTCGACGCGCGCGATGTTGGAGGCGAAACAGGCCACCGCCACGCGGCCCTTGAGGCCGGCGATCACCTCGGTCAGGCCCTTGCGCACGGTCGCCTCTGAGCCCGAGGTGCCGTCCACGAACACGTTGGTGGAATCGCAGATCATGGCGCGCACGCCGGAATCGCCCAGCGCCCGGAACGCAGCCTCGTCGGCGACCTCGCCCAGCAGCGGCTCGGGATCAAGCTTCCAGTCGCCGGTATGGACGAGGCGCCCGAACGGCGTCTCGATGGCAAGCGCGTTGGGCTCAGGGATCGAATGGGTAACGGTGACGTAGCGGATACGGAACGGGCCGAGCGTCACCTCGGCACCGAGATCGAGCTCGTGCAGCGGCACCTCGCGGTCGAGCCCGGTCTCCGCGAGCCGGGCGCGCACCAGGCCGGCGGTGAAGCCGGTCGCGTAGACGGGACAGTCGAGGCGCGGCCAGAGACGGGAGACGGCGCCCTGATGGTCCTCATGGGCGTGGGTCAGAACGAGGCCGAGCAAATCCTTCCTGATCGCGTCGATGAAGCCGATATCGGCCATCATCACGTCGATGCCGGGGGTCGAATTCGTCGCCGAAGGTGACGCCGCACTCGACCATGATCCACTTGCCGTTGCAGCCGTAGAGGTAGCAGTTCATGCCGATCTCGCCCGCGCCGCCAAGCGGCAGGTAGACGAGGCCGTTCCTGGCCGCGGCGATGACGGGGGCGAGCGTGTCGTCCATCACACCGCCCCGTTACGCTGCGCCACCAGCACGATGCCGCGCAAGGTGAGCTCGGGATCGGTGGCGTCGATCACGTCGGTGCCCTCGGCGAACAGCGGCGCGAGGCCGCCGGTCGCGATCACCGTGAACCGGCCGCCGACCGCGTATTCCGCCTTGATGCGGGCGACGATGCCCTCGATCAGGCCGAGGTAGCCCCAGTAGATGCCCAATTCCATCGCCGAGACCGTGTCGGTGCCGATCACGCGGGCGGGACGCACCACCTGGACGCGTGGGAGCTGGGCGGTGCCGGCGTGAAGCGCGTCGAGGGCGAGGTTGATGCCGGGCGCGATCACGCCGCCGGCATAGTCGCCCTCGGCGGTCACCACGTCGAAGGTGGTGGCGGTGCCGAAGTCGAGCACGATCTTGGCGCCGGACCAGCCGGCCTGGGCGGCGACCGCGCCGGCGAGCCGATCGGCGCCGGCCTCGCGCGGGCGCTCGATCAGCACGCTGAGGCCGAGATCGACCCCGGCGGCACCGATGGTGGCGGGCGCGTTGCCGGTGAGCCCGCGCGCGAATGCCTCGAGGGCTGCGCGCGCGCCCGGCACCACCGTGGCGATGCCGACACCCGTGACCGCGCCCGCGTCCAAGCCCGCGCGCTGCATCTCCTTGTCGAAGCGCGCGCGGTAGTCGGCGGCGGTCAGGCCCGTGTCGGTGTCGAGGCGAAACACGCGCACGAAGTGGCCCGAAGGCGCATCGCCCTCATAGAGCCCGAACTTGGTGTTGGTGTTGCCGCAATCGATGGCGAGCCGCATGATCCTTCCTCAGGTGCGCGGGAAAAACACGTCCCCAGCGGTGATCCTCTTGAGCGTGCCGCCGCCGAGGTCTAGCACCAGCGCGCCGTCCGCGTCTATGCCGGTAAAGACGCCGTCGAAGCGCGCCGCCTCAAGATGCACCGCGATCGCCTCCCCCACGCCCCGGGCGCGTGCGAGCCAGGCCGCGCGCAAGGGCGCGAAGCCCTCGGCCTTGAACGCCTCATAGCGCACGAGAAAGGCGCGGGCGAAGGCGGCGAGTACCGCATCCGCATCGGCGGTGCCCCCTTCGGCTCGGAGATCGGTCGCGGGATAAGGCGTTCCCTCGGGATGGGCGACGACGTTGACGCCGACACCCAGCACCAGCACACCGTCACGTTCCGGCACGGCTTCGATCAGCAGGCCGGCGACCTTGGCGCCGCCCACCAGAACGTCGTTGGGCCACTTGACCTGTACCCCGGCGCCGTCCGGCAGAAAGTCCGCGAGCGCATCGGCGACGGCGAGCGCGGCGGCGAAGCCCACCGCGCTCGCATCGCGGATGCCGGCGGGTGGTGCCAGCACCACGGAGAGATGAAGATTGCCTGCGGGACTTGTCCAGCGGCGCCCACGCCGGCCACGGCCGGCGTCCTGGCGCTTCGCGGTGATCAGCGTGCCCTCGGATGCGCCCTCGCCCGCCCGAGCCAGCGCCACGTCGTTGGTGCTGCCCGTAACGTCGAGCGCGGTCAGGCGGAAGAAGCCGGGAAGGTTGAGGCCCATCGGGCGCGGGCGCGGCGCGCGCTCAGCCCGCGAACAGCGACTTGGCGGCAGCGGCGGCGGCGTTCAGCACCGGCGAGGGCGCCAGGAAGAACAGCGCCGTGAACAGGCCGGTCGCGGTCAGCACCACGCCGATCTCGCGCCCGGGCAGGCGGTCTAAGGCGTCCGCCGGCTCGTCGAAGTACATGATCTTGACGATGCGCAGATAGTAGTAGGCCGCCACCACCGAGGCCAGCACGCCGATCACGGCGAGGACGTAAAGCCCGGCCTGAACGGCGGCAAGGAACACGTAAAGCTTGCCGAAGAAGCCGGCGAGCGGCGGCACGCCCGCGAGCGAGAACATGAACACCGCGAGCGCCAGCGCAAGGCCCGGACGGGTGCGGCCGAGGCCCTTGAGGTCGTCGATGCCCTCGACCGCGCGGCCGTGGACGCGCATGGAGAGAATCACGGCGAAGGTGCCGGCGGTCATGACGAGGTAAATGGCGAGATAGATCAGCACGCCCCGCACGCCCGCCTCAGTCCCGGCGGCGAGGCCGACCAGCATGTAGCCGACGTTGCCGATGGAGGAATAGGCCATCAGGCGCTTGATGTTGGTCTGGTTGATGGCGGCGAAGGCGCCGAGCACCATGGACAGGACGGCGATCAGGATCACCACCTGGTGCCACTGGGCGGCGATATGGCCGAACGGGCCCGTCAGCACGCGGATGAACAGCGCCATGGCGGCGATCTTGGGAGCGACGGCGAAGAACGCCGTGACCGAGGTCGGTGCGCCCTCGTAGACGTCGGGCGTCCACATGTGGAACGGCACCGCCGAGATCTTGAAGGCGAGGCCGGCGGTGATGAACACGAGGCCGATCAGGGCGCCGATGCTGCCCCCGGCACCACCCGTCACCACCTTGGCGATACCCACGAAACCGGTGGTCCCGGCAAAGCCGTACACCAGCGAGGCGCCGTAGAGCAGCATCCCCGACGACAGCGCGCCGAGGACGAAATACTTGAGGCCCGCCTCCGAGGAGCGCAGCGAATCGCGCCGGAACGCGGCAGCGACATAGAGCGCGAGGGACTGGAGCTCGAGGCCGACGTAGAGCGCGATCAGGTCGTTCGCCGAGATCATCATCATCATGCCAACGGTGGCAAGCAGGAACAGGACCGGGTACTCGAAGCGGCCCATGTCCTCGCGCTCGATATAGGCGAACGACAGGATCACCGCCAGGAGCGTGCCCGACAGCACCAGCACCTTGGTGAAGCGGGCGAAGGTATCGGCGATGAACAGGCCACCGAAGGCATTGGCCGGCGCGGCGGCGGTGCCCGCCACCAGTCCCATGGCGACCACCAGGACGGCGACCGCGAACCAGCCGATGGTACGGGTCGCGTCGTTGCCGCGGAACACGCCGATCAGCAGCAGCGCCATGGCGGAGACCGCGAGGAACAGCTCCGGCAGCGCGGCGGAGAACTCGACGGAAGCCCAGGTTGTCATCGCACTCCCCCCAGACCCAGGGCCGCGGCGTGCCCCTTGGCGACGGCGGCGGCCTTGAGCGCCGCCTGGTAATTGTCGACCACGTTCTGGACCGAGGCGTGGATCAGGTCCAGGAACGAGGACGGATAGACGCCCATCCAGATCACCGCGATCACGAGCGGCGCGAACACCGCGACCTCGCGCATGTTGAGATCGAGAATGGACTTGAGCTCGGGCTTGGTGAGCTCGCCGAAGATGACGCGGCGATAGAGCCACAGCATGTAGGCGGCGCCCAGGATCACGCCGGTGGCCGCCAGCGCCGCGACCCAGGTCGAGACCTGGTAGGCGCCGACCAGCACCAGCAGCTCGCCGACGAAGCCCGAGGTCCCGGGCAGCCCGACCGAGCCCAGCATGAACACCATGAACACCGCGGCATAGAGCGGCATGCGATGCACCAGGCCGCCGTAGGTCGCGATCAGGCGCGAATGCATGCGGTCATAGACCACGCCGACGCACAGGAACAGCGCGGCCGAGACGACGCCGTGGCTGAGCATCTGGAACACCGCGCCCTCGACGCCCTGCACGTTGAAGGTGAAGATGCCGATGGTGACGAAGCCCATGTGGGCGACCGACGAGTACGCGATCAGCTTCTTCATGTCCTCCTGGGCCAGCGCCACCAGGGAGGTGTAGATCACCGCGATGATCGAAAGCCCGAAGATCAGCGGCGCGAAGTATTCCGAGGCGAGCGGCATCATCGGCAGCGAGAACCGCAGGAAGCCGTAACCGCCCATCTTCAGGAGCACGCCCGCCAGGATCACCGAGCCCGCGGTCGGCGCCTCGACGTGGGCGTCGGGCAGCCAGGTATGGAGCGGCCACATCGGCACCTTGACCGCGAACGAGGCGAAGAACGCCAGCCACAGCCAGATCTGCATCTGGCGCGGGAAGGTGAACTTCATCAGGGTCGGGATGTCGGTGGAATTGGCCGTGTAGTAGATGGCGAGGATCGCCACCAGCATCAGCACCGAGCCGAGCAGCGTGTAGAGGAAGAACTTGAACGCCGAGTAGACCCGGCGCGGCCCGCCCCATATCCCGATGATCAGGAACATCGGGATCAGCACGCCCTCGAAGAACAGGTAGAACAGCACCAGGTCAAGAGCGCAGAACATGCCGATCATCAGGGTCTCGAGGACCAGGAAGGCGATCATGTACTCGCGCACGCGATCCTTGATCGCCTCCCAGCTCGCGAGCACGCAGAGCGGCGTCAGGAACGCCGACAGCACCACGAAGAACACCGAGATGCCGTCCACACCCATGTGGTAGCTGATGTTGAAGGCGGGTATCCAGTCGGCCCGCTCCTCGAGCTGGAACGCCGCCGTCTTGGGATCGAAGTTGGCCCACACCATCAGGGCGAGGACGAGCGTGATCAGCGAGGTCCATAGCGCCACGTTGCGGGCGTTGCGCGCGACTACGTCGGGCTCGCCCCGGACCATGAGCACGAAGGCGGCCCCGATCAGGGGCACGAAGGTAGTGAGCGAGAGAAGCGGCCAGCCGTGCATCGTCCTACCTCGCGAACAGATAGTAGGAGACGAACACGGCGACACCAATCAGCATGGCGAAGGCGTAGTGATACAAGTAGCCGGACTGGAGCCGGGCCGCGCGCCGCGCTACGTCGATGGTGACCGCGGCGATGCCGTTGGGGCCGAAGCCGTCGATCATGCGGCCGTCGCCGCCGATCCACAGGCTACGGCCGATCCACTTGGCGGGCCGCACGAACAGGAAGTCGTAGAGCTCGTCGAAGTACCACTTGTTGAGCAGGAAGCGGTACATCTCCGGGAAGTTCTCGGCGAGCCGCACCGGGGTCTCCGGCCGGCGGATGTAGAAGTACCAGGCGACCAGGATGCCCAAGAGCGCGACGCCGAGCGGCAGCGTGCCGGCCCACAGCGGCACGTGATGAACCTCGTGGGGGCCGAGATGGCGCGCCGCGACATAGAGCGACTTGCCCCAGAACGCGGCCAAGTCCTCGCCGGTGAACAGGCCCGACAGTACCATGCCCGAGAACGCCGCGCCTACCGCCAGCACGCCCATGGGAACGGTCATCCACAGGGGCGATTCGTGGACGTGGTGCAGTACCTCGTGATCGGCGCGGCTCTCGCCATGGAAGGTCATGAACAGGAGCCGCCACGAATAGAACGCCGTCATGGCCGCGGCGATCACGCCCATCCAGTAGGCGTACTGGCCGACGCCGGTATGGGCGGCATAGGCCGATTCGATGATCAGGTCCTTCGAGTAGTAGCCCGCGAACAGCGGCAGCCCGCCGAGCGCCAGCGAGCCGATCCACATGTAGGTGTAGGTGAGCGGGATCTTGCGCCAGATGCCGCCCATCTTGCGCATGTCCTGCTCGTCGGACATGGCGTGGATCACCGAGCCAGCGCCGAGGAACAGCAGCGCCTTGAAGAAGGCATGGGTGGTGAGATGGAAGATCGCCGCCGAATAGGCCGAGCTGCCGGCCGCGAAGAACATGTAGCCGAGCTGGGAGCAGGTCGAATAGGCGATCACGCGCTTGATGTCGTTCTGCACCAGGCCGACGGAGGCGGCGAAGAAGGCGGTGGTCGCCCCCACCACCGTCACCACCGTGAGCGCGGTGTCGGAATACTCGAACATCGGCGAGAGCCGGCACACCATGAACACGCCCGCGGTCACCATGGTCGCGGCATGGATCAGCGCCGAGACCGGGGTCGGGCCCTCCATGGCGTCCGGCAGCCAGGTATGCAGGCCGAGCTGGGCCGACTTGCCCATGGCGCCGAAGAACAGCAGCAGGCACAGCGTGGTCATGATGTTGAACGAGTGGCCGAGGAACACGAACGACTTGCCGGCCACGCCGGGGACCGCCTGGAACACGGTGTCGAAGCTCACCGCGTTGAACACCAGGAAGGTGCCGAAGATGCCCAGCGCGAAGCCGAAGTCGCCGACGCGGTTGACCAGGAACGCCTTGATGGCGGCGGCATTGGCGGAGGGCCGGTCGTACCAGAAGCCGATCAGCAGGTAGGAGGCAAGGCCCACACCTTCCCAGCCGAAGTACATCTGCACGAAGTTGTCGCTGGTCACCAGCATCAGCATGAAGAAGGTGAACAGCGACAGGTAGGAGAAGAACCGCGGGATCGACTTGTCGTGGGCCATGTAGCCGAACGAGTAGACGTGGACCATGGCGGAGACCACCGTCACCACCATGCACATCACCGCCGAGAGCGTATCGAAGCGCAACGCCCAGCCCGCCTCGAAGGTGCCGGCGGTGATCCAGCGCATCACCTCGACGCTGACGGGATGCCCGCCCACGGCGACGTGGAAGAAGGATACGACCGCCAGCAGGGCCGACAGCAGCAGCGCCCCCGTGGTCACCCACTGGGACGCACGGTCGCCAATCAGCCGGCCGAACAGGCCGGCGATGATGGCGCCAAGCAGCGGAAGGAAGACGATCGCCGAATACATCGTTAACCCTTGAGCCGATTGATGTCCTCGACCGCGATGGAGCCGCGGTTACGGAAATAGACGACGAGGATGGCGAGGCCGATGGCCGCCTCCGCCGCCGCCACGGTGAGGACGAACATGGCGAATATCTGGCCGACCAGATCGCCCAGGTGGGTCGAAAACGCCACGAGGTTGATGTTGACGGCCAGCAGCATCAGCTCGATCGACATCAGGATGATGATGACGTTCTTGCGGTTGAGGAAGATGCCGAATACGCCGAGGGTGAACAGGACTGCGGCGACCGTCAGGTAATGGGCGAGCGTGATCTGGAGCATGTCAGATGCCCTTCCCCATCGGCACGTCCTTGACCTCGACCGATTCGGACCGCGTGCGACCGACCTGGGCGGCGATCTTCTGGCGGCGCACGCCGGGACGGGCGCGGAGCGTCAGCACGATGGCGCCGATCATGGCAACCAGCAGGATCAGGCCCGCCGTCTGGAACAGGTAGACGTACCTGGTGTAGAGCAGCCGGCCGAGGGCCTCGGTATTGGTGGCCTGGGCGAGCGCCGGTATCTTGGCGGCGAGCAGCCCGGCGGCGTCGGGCGCCGTGGCCCAGCTGCCGATAACGAACACCAGTTCCACCAGCAGAATGATGCCGACCAGCGCACCCACCGGCAGGTACTGCAGGAAGCCCTGGCGCAGCGCGACGAAGTTGATGTCGAGCATCATCACGACAAACAGGAACAGCACTGCGACCGCACCGACGTAGACGATCACGAGGATGAAGGCGAGGAACTCGGCGCCCATCAGCACGAACAACCCCGCCGCGTTGAAGAAGGCAAGGATCAGGAACAGCACCGAGTGCACGGGATTGCGCGCGGCGATCACCATGACGCCGGCGGCAATGACGATGAAGGAGAAGAGATAGAAGGCGAGCGCAGGCAGGATCACCGGTCCCTCCCCCGTGCGCTCTCGATATCCCCCGGCATATGCACCCCTTTGGCCTCGGTCATCTGTACGGCGCGTCGGCCGCAAGGCGCTGGGCGATCTCGTTTTCCCAGCGGTCGCCGTTGGCCAGCAGCTTTTCCTTGTTGTACATGAGCTCTTCGCGGGTCTCGGTGGCGAACTCGAAGTTCGGCCCCTCGACGATGGCGTCCACCGGGCAGGATTCCTCGCAGAACCCGCAGTAGATGCACTTGGTCATGTCGATATCGTAACGGGTCGTGCGGCGCGAGCCGTCGGCGCGGGGCTCGGCCTCGATGGTGATGGCCTGGGCGGGGCAGATCGCTTCGCACAGCTTGCAGGCGATACAGCGCTCCTCGCCCGTGGGATAACGCCGAAGCGCATGCTCGCCGCGGAAGCGCGGGCTCAGGATGCCCTTCTCGTAGGGGTAATTGAGCGTGACCTTGCGCTTGAAGAAGTACTTCAGCGTCAGCCACATGCCCGCCACCAGCTCCCGCAGGATCAGGCCCTTCGCGCTTTGCATGATCATCGACATGGCGTCCCCTTCCCCGCGCTCACTTCGGCAGCCAGCCGAATCCGACCAGCACACCCGCCGTGACGATCACCCACACCAACGATAGCGGCAGGAACACCTTCCAGCCGAGGCGCATGAGCTGGTCATAGCGGAAGCGCGGGAAGGTCGCGCGGACCCACAGGAACACGAACAGGATGAAGGCGATCTTGAGCGCGAACCACACCACGCCCGGAATCCAGGTAAACGGCGCCACGTTGATCGGCGGCAGCCAGCCCCCCAGGAACAAGATGGTGGTGATCGCGCTCATGACGATCATGTTGGCATACTCGCCGAGCATGAACAGCGCGAACGGCATCGCCGAATACTCGACGTTGTAGCCCGCCACCAGCTCGGCCTCGGCCTCGGGCAGGTCGAATGGCGCGCGGTTGGTTTCGGCCAGCGCCGAGATGAAGAACACGATGAACATGGGCAGCAGCGGCAGCGCGAACCACAGGTGACGCTGGGCCTCGACGATGCGCGACAGGTTGAGTGAGCCCACGCACAGCAGCACCGAGATGATGACGAAGCCGATGGAGATCTCGTAGGAGACCATCTGGGCGGCCGAGCGCAGCGCGCCGAGGAAGGCGTATTTCGAGTTGGACGCCCAGCCCGACATGATGATGCCATAAACGCCGAGGGACGAGATCGCGAACAGATAGAGCACGCCGACGTTGATGTCGGCGAGCACCATGCCGGCGTCGAACGGGATCACCGCCCAGGCCAGCAGCGCGAGGCTGAAGGTGACCATCGGCGCCAGCACGAACACGACCTTGTTGGCACCGGCCGGGACCACGGTCTCCTTGAGCAGCATCTTGAGGCCGTCGGCGATCGGCTGCAGCAGGCCGAACGGACCGACCACGTTGGGTCCCTTGCGTAGCTGCATGGCCGCGATCACCTTGCGCTCGGCGAGCGTGAGGTAGGCTACGGCAATCAGCAGCGGCACCAGGATCGCGACGATCTGGGCGACGATGATGGCGCCCGGCAGCAGGTATCCGTTCCAGAGATCAGCCATGGGTACCGGTGCTTTCCCTGGCCGGGAGCAGAAGCTCGGTGCAGCGCGCCATGGTAGCCGAGGCACGGCTGATCGGGTCGGTCATATAGTAGTTGGCGATCGGGTTCGCGAACGGCGCGTCTGCCATCGTCCCCGCCGCGCCGAAGGCGCCCCACGGCGCAGCCTCGACCGTGCCGATGGTCGCGAACACGGGATTGACCGCCGCCATGCGCGTGCGCAACTGGTCGAGCGTGTTGTAGGGCAGCGTCTTGCCGATCACGCCCGAGAAGGCCCGGATGATGGTCCAGTCCTCGCGCGCCTCGCCGAGCGGGAAATGGGCGGCAAAGGCTTCCTGCACGCGTCCCTCGGTGTTGACGTAGAGCGCGTTCTTCTCGGTGTAGGCGGCGCCCGGCAGGATCACGTCGGCGCGGTGCGCCCCGGCGTCGCCGTGGTGGCCCTGGTAGATCACGAAGGCATCGCCGAGAGCCTGCATGTCGATCTCGTCGGCGCCGAGCAGCCACACCGCCTTTATCTCGCCCGACTGCGCACCGGCGAGGATGCCGGCGACATCGCGCCCGCCCGCGCCCGGCGTGAGGCCGAGATCGAGGCCGCCGACGCGGCTCGCCGCGCGCTGCAGCAGGTTGAAGCCGTTCCAGCCGTCCTTGACCACGCCGAACTTGTCAGCGATGGCACGGGCCGCAGCCAGGACGGCGGCGCCGTCCTCGCGCGCCACCGCGCCCGCGCCCAAGATCAGCATGGGCCGTTCGGCCGCCTCCAGCACGTTGGCGAACTCGTGCTTGCCGTCGAGCAGGTCGGTGAGCGTGCGCGGGCCGGCGCCGAGATGGGTGGTGCGATAGGTCAGGTCCGCGTTCTCGCCGATCACGCCGATGCGGAAGCCGCCCTTGAGCCAGCGCTCGCGGATGCGCGCGTTGATGATGGCGGCTTCCTTGCGCGGGTTCGAACCCACGATCACGAGCGCGTCGGCCGCGTCGATGCCGGCGATGGCGCTGTTGAAGAGGTAGGACGCGCGCGCCTTGCCGTCGAGCTTGGCGCCGTCCTGGCGGCAATCGACATTGGGTGAGCCCAGCGCCGCCATCAGGTCCTTGAGCGCGAGCATGGATTCGCAGTCGGCGAGATCACCGGCGATCGCCGCGATCTTGCCGCCGTCGAGACCGCGCAGACGCTCGGCGATCCGGGCGAAAGCCTCGTCCCAGTCGGCCTCGCGCAGCTTGCCGCCGTCGCGCACGTAGGGATGGTCGAGGCGCTGGCGCTTGAGCCCGTCGCAGGCGAAGCGCGACTTGTCGGCCAGCCATTCCTCGTTGATGTCCTCATTCAGGCGCGGCAGCACGCGCATCACCTCGGTCCCGCGCGAATCGACCCGGATGTTGGAGCCGACGGCGTCGAGCACGTCGATGGATTCGGTCTTGCGCAGCTCCCACGGCCGCGCGGTGAAGGCGAACGGCTTCGACGTCAGCGCGCCGACCGGGCACAGGTCGATCATGTTGCCCGACATCTCGGACGTGATCGCCTTGCCGACGTAGTTCCCGATCTCCATGTCCTCGCCGCGGCCAGTGGCGCCGAGCTCCTCAACGCCCGCGACCTCGGTCGCAAAGCGGACGCAACGCGTGCAATGGATGCAGCGCGTCATCTGGGTCTTGATGAGCGGCCCGAAGTCCTTGTCGGTGACCGCACGCTTGTTCTCGGCGAAGCGCGAGCGGTCGAAGCCGTAGAACAGCGCCTGGTCCTGCAGATCGCATTCGCCGCCCTGGTCGCAGATCGGGCAGTCGAGCGGATGGTTGATGAGCAGCATCTCCATCACGCCGCGCCGCGCCTTCCTGGCCATCGGGCTGTCGGTCTTGATCTGCTGGCCGTCCGCCGCCGGTAGCGCGCAGGACGCCTGGGGCTTGGGCGGACCGGGTGAGACCTCGACCAGGCACATGCGGCAGTTGCCCGCGATCGACAGGCGCTCATGGTAGCAGAAGCGCGGAATTTCCTTGCCCGCCTGCTCGCACGCCTGGAGCACGGTCGTGCCGGGTGCGACCTCGATTTCAACGCCGTCTATGGTGACCTTCGGCATCTTGTTCCCCGCCCCCGCTACGCCGCGATTCCCGAGCGCCGCTTGATGCGGTTCTCGATCTCGCCGCGGAAATGCCGGATGAGACCCTGGATCGGCCACGCCGCCGCATCGCCGAGCGCGCAGATGGTGTGGCCTTCGACTTCCGTCGTCACCTCGAGCAGCATGTCGATCTCCTCGACGCGCGCATCGCCGGTGACGAGGCGTTCCATCACGCGCCACATCCAGCCCGTGCCCTCGCGGCACGGCGTGCACTGGCCGCAGCTCTCGTGCTTGTAGAATTCCGACAGCCGGGCGATGGCGCGAACGATGTCGGTGGACTTGTCCATTACGATCACCGCCGCCGTGCCGAGGCCCGACTTCACTTCCTTAAGCGCATCGAAGTCCATAAGAACGGTGTCGCAGATCGACTTCGGAATCACCGGCACCGAGGAGCCGCCCGGGATGATCGCGAGCAGGTTGTCCCAGCCGCCGCGCACGCCGCCGGCGTGCTTCTCGATCAGCTCCTTGAGCGGGATCGACATGGCTTCCTCGACCGTGCACGGCTCATTCACGTGGCCGGAGATGCAGAACAGCTTGGTGCCGGTGTTGTTCTGGCGCCCGAACGAGGTGAACCAGGAGGCGCCGCGCCGCAGGATGGTCGGCGCCACCGCGATGGTCTCGACGTTGTTGACCGTGGTGGGGCAGCCGTAGAGGCCGGCACCCGCCGGGAACGGCGGCTTGAGGCGCGGCTGGCCCTTCTTCCCCTCGAGACTCTCGAGCAGGGCCGTCTCCTCGCCGCAGATATAGGCGCCCGCGCCGCGATGGAGATAAAGGTCGAAGTCGAAGCCCGAGCCGCAGGCGTTCTTGCCGATCAGCCCGGCCGCGTAGGCCTGGTCGATGGCGGCCTGGAGGTTCTCGCCCTCGCGGTAGAACTCGCCGCGGATATAGATGTAGCAGGCGTGCGCGTTCATCGCGAAAGACGCGAGCAGCGCGCCCTCCACCAGCTTGTGCGGGTCGAACCGCATGATCTCGCGGTCCTTGCAGGTGCCGGGCTCGCCCTCGTCGGCGTTGATGACCAGGTAGTTGGGCCGCCCGTCCTTGGATTCCTTGGGCATGAACGACCACTTCACGCCGGCCGGGAAGCCCGCGCCGCCGCGCCCGCGCAGGCCCGAGTTCTTCATCTCGTTGATGATCCAGTCGGCGCCCTTCTCCATCACGGCCTTGGTGCCGTCCCAGTCGCCGCGCCGGCGCGCGCCGTCGAGGCCCCAGTCGTCGAGGCCGTAGAGGTTGGTGAAGATGCGGTCCTTGTCCTGCAGCATGATCAGGCCTTCTTGCCCGTGAGAACCTTGGGGCCCGACGCCGGCGCGGCGCCCGGACGGCCGATGCGCGAGCCGGGCTTGGGCGTCTTGCCGGCCTTGATGTCGCGCACGATCTCGCGCGCGGCCTCGGGCGTCAGGTCCTCGTAATAGTCGTCGCCGATCTGGAACATCGGCGCGTGGACGCAGGCGCCGAGGCATTCCACCTCGCGCAGCGTGAAGGCGCCGTCCGACGTGGTGCCGCCGACCTCGACGCCGATCTCGTCTTCGAGCGCGGCAACGATCTCCTCCGACCCGCGCAGCCAGCACGGCGTGGTGGTACACACCTCGATGCAGGTGCGCCCGAGCGGCTCGAGGTTGAACATGGTGTAGAAGGTCGCCACCTCCCATACCCTAATCTCCGCCATGCCGAGCATGTCGGCGACGTGCAGCACGGCGGCACGCGGCAGCCATCCGCCCATCTGGCGCTGGGCGAGGTCGAGCAGCGGGATCACCGCGCTGCGCTGGCGTCCGGCGGGATACTTGGCGACGATCGCCTCCGCCTTGGCCTTGTTCTCCGCCGTGAAGGCGAATTCCCTGGGCTCAACCGCTTCCACACTCACCGGTCGATCTCCCCGAACACGATATCCAGCGACCCGATGATCGCCACTACGTCCGCCAGCATGTGGCCCCTGGACAGGAAATCCAGGCCCTGCAGGTGCGGAAAGCCCGGCGCGCGTATCTTGCAGCGGTAGGGCTTGTTGCCGCCGTCCGACACCACGTAGGTACCGAACTCGCCCTTGGGTGCCTCGACCGCGGCATAGGCCTCGCCGGCCGGCACGTGATAGCCCTCGGTATAGAGCTTGAAGTGATGGATCAGCGCTTCCATCGAGCGCTTCATCTCGGCGCGGCGCGGCGGCGCGATCTTGTTGTTGTCGACCACCACCGGGCCGTCCGGCATGTCGGCGATGGCCTGGCGGATGATGCGCACGCTCTGGCGCATCTCCTCGATGCGTACGAGATAGCGCGCGTAGCAGTCGCCGGTCTTGCCTACCGGTATGTCGAACTGGACGCGGTCGTAGGCGTCGTAGGGCTGCGCCTTGCGCAGGTCCCAGGCGACGTCGGAGCCACGCAGCATCGGCCCTGTGAACCCCCAGTCGAGCGCGTCCTTGGCGGAGACCACGCCGATATCGACGGTGCGCTGCTTGAAGATGCGGTTCTCCGTGAGCAGCCCTTCCACGTCGTCGATATGCGGCTCGAAGCGGTCGCAGAAGGCGAGAATGTCGTCGGTGAGCCCCGCCGGCAGGTCGAGGTGCACCCCACCCGGCCGGAAATAGGCCGCATGCAGGCGCGCACCCGACGCGCGCTCGTAAAACTCCATCAGCTTCTCGCGCTCCTCGAATCCCCACAGCAGCGGCGTCATGGCGCCGACATCGAGCGCCATGGTGGTGATGTTGAGGATGTGATTGAGGATGCGGCTGATCTCGGCGAACAGGACGCGGATGTACTGGGCGCGCGGCGGCGGCGTGATGCCGAGCAGCTTCTCCACCGTGAGCGCGAAAGCGTGCTCCTGGGACATCGGCGCGACGTAGTCGAGCCGGTCGAAATAGGGCACCGCCTGGAGATAGGTCTTGTATTCGATCAGCTTCTCGGTGCCGCGGTGCAGCAGGCCGATATGCGGATCGGCGCGATCCACCACCTCGCCGTCCATCTCCAGCACCAGGCGCAGCACGCCGTGGGCCGCGGGATGCTGCGGGCCGAAATTGACCGAGAAGTTATGGATCTGCGCTTCAGCCATTGGCGGGCTTCCCACCGGGCACGTCGCCCTTGGCCTTCTCGTCGCCGGGCAGCAGTGCGTCACGCGCGGCCTCGGCCCCTTCCCACGGGCTCAGGAAGTCGAACGTGCGGAACTCCTGGGTGAGCTTGACCCGCTCGTAGACGACGCGCTTCTGGTCGTCGTCGTAGCGCACCTCGACGTAGCCCGTGAGCGGGAAGTCCTTGCGCAGCGGGTGCCCCTCGAAACCATAGTCGGTGAGGAGGCGCCGGAGATCGGGATGGTCGGAGAACAGGACGCCATAAAGATCCCAGGTCTCGCGCTCGAACCAGCCGGCCCCCGAGTGGACGCCGGTCACGGACGGCACCGGCGTCACGGCGTCGGTCGTGACCTTGACGCGCACGCGATGGTTCTGGCGCAGGCTGAGCAAATGATAGACGACGTCGAACCGCTCCGGGCGCTCCGGATAGTCGACGCCGCACACGTCGATCAGCTCGGACAGCTGGCAGTTGGTGTCATCACGGAGTTGCGTCAGCACCTTGACGATCACGGCGCGCTTGACGGTGATGGTGAGCTCACCGAGGGCGATCCGGCTCTCGATCAGGTCATCGCCGAGGAGCCCCTCGATGTAATCACCGAGTTCCTTGAGCGCTTCGAGCTGCTCTTGCTGACGTTCTTCCATGAGCGCGTATCGTCCCTCGCCTACCGGAACAACGTTCCGGTACGCCGGATCTTCTTCTGGAGCTGCAGGATTCCATAGAGCAGCGCTTCCGCCGTCGGCGGGCAGCCGGGCACGTAGACGTCCACCGGCACGATGCGGTCGCAGCCGCGCACCACGGAATAGGAATAATGGTAGTAGCCGCCGCCGTTGGCGCAGGACCCCATGGAGATCACCCAGCGCGGCTCGGCCATCTGGTCGTAGACCCGGCGCAGCGCCGGCGCCATCTTGTTGGTCAGGGTGCCGGCCACGATCATGACGTCGGACTGGCGCGGGCTCGGGCGGAACACGATGCCGAAGCGGTCGAGGTCGTAGCGCGAGGCCGCGGTCTGCATCATCTCGACCGCGCAGCACGCGAGGCCGAAGGTCATCGGGAACAGCGAGCCCGTGCGCGCCCAGTTCACCAGGGCGTCGAGCTTTGCGACGATAAATCCCTTGTCCTGAAGCTCATGGGCGACACCCGCCATGACACGGTCCTGTTCCGGACCGGCAGGCAAGGCGGCACCCGTCGGATGACCTTGCGTCGTCATAGCCATACTATCCACCTAACCACGGGAACGCCGCACTTCAAGAAGGCTACTCCCACTCCAGCGCCCCTTTTTTCCACTCGTACACGAAGCCGATGGTGAGCACCGCGAGGAACACCACCATGGACCAGAACCCGAACAGGCCGATGTCGCCCAGTGCGACGGCCCAGGGGAACAGGAAGGCGACCTCGAGATCGAAGATGATGAACAGGATCGCCACCAGGTAGAAACGCACGTCGAACTGGCCGCGCGCGTCGTCGAACGGATCGAAGCCGCATTCATAGGCCGAAAGCTTCTCCAAATCGGGCTTCTGGCGGGCGATGATGAAGGAAGCGAGCAGGATGATGGCGGACAGGCCGGTAGCGATCCCGAGAAAGATCAGGATCGGCAGGTATTGGACCAGCAGCTCCTGCATGATTGCCGTTCTTTCCGTTTACTCCACCCACGAAGGAAATTTTACAGACGCATGCCGCGCGCGGGCGGATGCGCGGCTCGGTCGCGGGGCTAGACTAGTAACTTCGCTGGGGCATGAAAAGCACAGATTGCCTCGTTTCCCCGGCGACGGGGGCATGGCCGGGACCGTCGGGCGACGCCCCCTCGGAACGCTCGCGGGCATGGCGGGAGCGACGGGACTCGAACCCGCGACCTCCGGCGTGACAGGCCGGCGCTCTAACCAACTGAGCTACGCCCCCGTAACCCGCTTGAACGGCGGTGGTGTAGCCGCCCCACCGGTACCTGTCAACAAGTGAACCGCAGACGCTACAAGACCCGGAAATCACTGGACTTGATGCCCTTGCGCGCATCACCGGACGCGCACGACGAAGCACGGCGCGCCGCGGCTCTTGAGCGTGTCGCAGGTACGTCGCGCGTCTGTCATGCGCCTGAACGGTCCGAGCCGTGCGAGGTGGAACAGGCCACGCTTGCCCAGGGTCTGTTCACTCAGCAAGAATTCGTGTCCCTTGATCACGCCGCCATGTGCGGCGCGGATCTCGCGGATGTACCGTTCGGCGACCGTCCGGCTGCGGAACGCACCGACCTGAACCCAGGCACCCTTCGCCGGCGCCACGGCAGCGACGGGCTTCGATTTCGTCGCGGTGTCGGCGGCCGGCGCAACGGATGTCGGCGCGACCGGCTCCGGCTTCTTCATGCTGTCGGCGGTGGGGGGGGCGGACGCCACTGGCGGCGCGCTCACCGGGGCGACGACGGCGTGCGGTGCCGACTAAATCGGCTCGGCCATGCGGCGTGCGACCGTTTCAGGGCGCTTCTTGCAGGCAAACCAGTACTGGTCAGCCTCCTTGTGCTGCAGCAGCGGCCAACGTCCGTACGTGCCGCATTCCTTCACGGCGAGTTGGACCGCATCGGTCGGCGATGGGGAATCGATGACGGCCTGTTCGTCGTTGGAAATAATGAGCTGTGGCGCGCAACCGGCAACCACGACGGCCAAGGCCGCGACAACGAGCGCACGCATTTCGCACCTCCGGTTCCCGGCGGCGCGAAATCCTTGCCGCCGCCCCCAAATTGAAAGCCGTCGGTAGACCTAACAAGCCATGGTTAACAAGGCTTTAAGGACTATGGCAGGCAACCGGTGGGAGCGGGACGAGGCGGCGCGCTGGTGGGCGGTGACGGGCTCGAACCGCCGACCCTCTCGGTGTAAACGAGATGCTCTTCCAGCTGAGCTAACCGCCCACGGGCGCAATGCCACCCCGCCGCAAGATACGGGATGACGGCACCGTTGGGGAGATCAAATCGGCAGCAAAAAAGGCCGGCCGCGTCGGCGGCCGGCCTTTTGAAACCTTGGGGGTACGCCGTGTTAGTTGACGGCGTCCTTGAGGCCCTTGCCAGCCTTGAACTTGGGCTGCTTCGACGCGGGGATATTGATGGTCTCGCCGGTCCGGGGATTACGGCCCACGGAAGCCTTGCGCTGGACCACGTTGAACGTGCCAAAGCCGACCAGGCGAACGTCGTCGCCCTTCTTCAGCGCACCCGAGATCGTGTCGAACGTGCTGTCAACGGCCTTCGCGGCATCGGCCTTGGACAGGCCAGTCCCGGAAGCAACTGCTGCCACGAGATCATTTTTGTTCACTTGCAACCCCCTCTTATCAGGAAATTTGGCCAGGGCATAAATGGATGACACCTATGCAGGCCCAGAGTCTAGGCAAACCCTAGCGTTGCCGTCAATCGGAGATGGCGGGTTTTCAACAGAATTTTGCAGGAATTCCAAGGGCTGCGGAATGGCCCCGGCGTGCCGGCCGGCACCTTTCAAAAATCGAAAGGGCCGGCATATTCACCGGCCCTTTCATTACGTTACGAGATCACGCTCGCGCGTGACGCGAACTGGCTCAGTGCGTGACCACGCCGCGGTCGTCGTCCTGATCCACCTTGGCCACGTCCGGCACGTCGGCGGGTTCGATCCACTCGATCGGCGTGAGCGGCTTCACCAGTGCCTTCGCCAGGACCTCGTCCACGGTCGTGACCGGAATGATGGTCATCCCCTTCTTGACGTTGTCGGGGATTTCCGCGAGGTCCTTCTCGTTGTCCTTCGGAATCAGCACCGTCTTGATGCCGCCACGCAGGGCTGCAAGGAGCTTCTCCTTGAGACCGCCGATCGGCAGCACCATACCGCGAAGCGTGATCTCGCCGGTCATGGCAACGTCCTTGCGCACCGGGTTGGAGGTCAGCACGGAGACGATCGAGGTCACCATGGCGACGCCCGCCGACGGCCCGTCCTTGGGGGTCGCACCCTCAGGCACGTGGACGTGGATATCCCGGGTCTCGAACAGGGGTGGCTTGATGCCGAAGGCCACGGCGCGGGACCGCACGTAGGAGTGCGCCGCCTGCACCAATTCCTGCATCACGTCGCCGAGCTTGCCGGTGATCTTCATGCGGCCCTTGCCAGGCAGCATCACCGCCTCGATCGACAGGAGCTCGCCACCGACCTCGGTCCAGGCAAGACCGGTGGTGACGCCCACGCGATCCTCCTTCTCCGCCTCGCCGTAGCGATAGCGTGCGACGCCGGCGTAGGTCTGCAGGTTGCGCCGCGTGATCTTCACCGTCTTGGACTTGCCGGAAACGATGTCCTTCACCGCCTTGCGCTGCAGGTTGGCGAGTTCGCGCTCGAGATTACGCACGCCGGCCTCCCGCGTGTAGTAGCGGATCAGGTCGAGGAGCGCGTCGTCGGAGATCGACCACTCCTTCTGCTTGAGACCGTGAGCCTCAAGCTGCTTCGGCATCAGGTGGCGACGGGCGATCTCGACCTTCTCGTCCTCGGTATAGCCGGGGATGCGAATGATCTCCATGCGGTCCATCAGCGGCTGCGGCATGCGTAGCGTGTTGGCCGTGGTGATGAACATCACGTCCGACAGGTCGTAGTCGACCTCGAGATAGTGGTCGTTGAACGTCCCGTTCTGTTCCGGATCGAGCACCTCCAAGAGGGCCGACGACGGGTCGCCCCGGAAGTCGGCACCGAGCTTGTCGATCTCGTCGAGCAGGAACAGCGGGTTTGACGACTTCGCCTTGCGCATGCCCTGGACCACCTTGCCCGGCATCGAGCCGATATAGGTGCGCCGGTGGCCGCGAATCTCGGCCTCGTCGCGCACGCCGCCGAGCGACATGCGGATGAAGTTGCGTCCGGTCGCCTTGGCGATCGACTTGCCGAGCGAGGTCTTGCCGACGCCCGGCGGGCCGACGAAGCACAGGATCGGGCCCTTGAGCTTCTTCACCCGCTGCTGCACGGCGAGATACTCGAGGATGCGTTCCTTCACCTTCTCCAGGCCGTAATGGTCGGAGTTCAGCACCTTGTCGGCGTACTTGATGTCGCGCTTGACGCGCGTGCGCTTCTGCCAGGGAATACTGAGCAGCCAGTCGAGGTAGTTGCGCACGACGGTGGCCTCGGCGGACATCGGGCCCATGGAACGCAGCTTCTTGACCTCCGCCAGCGCCTTTTCGCGGGCTTCCTTGGTCAGCCGGGTCTTCTTGATCTTCTCCTCGATCTCGGAGACCTCGTCCTTGCCGTCCTCGCCCTCGCCCAGCTCCTTCTGGATCGCCTTGAGCTGCTCGTTGAGATAGTACTCGCGCTGTGTCTTCTCCATCTGGCGCTTCACGCGGTTGCGGATGCGCTTCTCGACCTGCAGCACGCCGATTTCGGATTCCATGTGCGACAGTACGCGCTCAAGCCGCTCGGCGACGCCCGCGATCTCGAGTATCTCCTGCTTTTCGCCGATCTTGAGCGCGAGATGGCTGGTCACCGTATCGGCGAGCTTGCCCGGCTCCTCGATCTGGTTGAGCGAGACGATCACTTCCGGCGGAATCTTCTTGTTGAGCTTCACGTACTGCTCGAACTGGCTGATCACCGAACGCGCCAGCGCCTCGAGCTCAGGCGTATCGCCGGCTTTCTCCTCGATCGTCTCGGCATGGGCCTGGAAGAAATTCGGGTTGTCGGCGAACGACAGGATGCGCGCACGCGCGCCGCCCTCGACCAGCACCTTGACGGTGCCGTCGGGCAGCTTGAGCAACTGCAGCACCGTGCCGACGGTGCCGACCGCATGGATGTCCTCCGGCTTCGGGTCGTCGAGGGAAGCGTCCTTCTGGGCCACCAGCAAAATCTGCTTGTCGTCCTTCATGACATCCTCGAGGGCGCGCACGGACTTCTCGCGCCCGACGAACAGCGGCACGATCATGTGCGGGAAAACCACGATGTCACGCAATGGCAGGACGGGATACAGGACGCCTTTGCTCAATTCCATCATTCGATACCCTTCCGACTGGTGGTACGCGCCATCCCCGGCGGGGGATGGGAAACACTTTAGACGAGCGGTCTTGGTGATTGGTTAAGTCATGGCCGCCACCACCCGCCCCCGGCCGCCCCGGAATTGCCCGAAAGCAAACGGCGCGCCACAACAGTATGTGGCGCGCCGTTCGGCCAAATCAAGAGGTGCGGCCCGGGTGTCCGATCAGGCACTCGATCCCAGATCCTCGCGCCGGTCGGCGTAGATGTAGAGGGGCTTGGAGCGCCCTTCCACGACCTCGCGGTTGATGACGATTTCCTCCACCCCTTCGAGCGACGGCAGCTCGAACATGGACTCGAGCAGGATGCTCTCCATGATCGAACGCAGGCCGCGCGCGCCGGTCTTGCGGGCGATCGCCTTCTTGGCGATGGCGCGGAGCGCGTCGTCGGAAAACTCGAGCTCGACGTTCTCCATCTCGTAGAGGCGCTGGTACTGCTTCACGAGCGCGTTTTTGGGCTCGGTCAGGATCTTGACCAGCGCGTCCTCGTCGAGGTCGTCGAGGGTCGCGACCACCGGCAGGCGACCGACGAACTCGGGGATCAGACCGAACTTGAGCAGGTCCTCGGGCTCCACGTCGCGCAGGAGCTCACCGGTCTGGCGATCCTCTGGGGCGGACACCTCGGCGCCGAAGCCGATGGAGCGGCTCTTGCCGCGCGCCGAGATGATCTTCTCCAGCCCGGAAAAGGCACCGCCACAAACGAACAGGATGTTGGTCGTGTCCACCTGCAGGAATTCCTGCTGCGGATGCTTGCGTCCGCCCTGAGGCGGCACCGAGGCGACGGTGCCTTCCATGATCTTCAGAAGCGCCTGCTGCACGCCCTCGCCCGACACGTCGCGGGTGATCGAGGGGTTGTCGGACTTGCGGCTGATCTTGTCGACCTCGTCGATGTAGACGATGCCGCGCTGGGCACGCTCGACGTTGTAGTCGGCGGCCTGCAGCAGCTTGAGGATGATGTTCTCGACGTCCTCGCCGACGTAGCCGGCCTCGGTCAGCGTGGTCGCATCGGCCATGGTGAACGGCACGTCGAGGATGCGCGCCAGGGTCTGGGCGAGCAGCGTCTTACCGCAGCCGGTGGGACCGACCAGCAGGATGTTCGACTTGGCAAGCTCGACGTCGTTCGACTTCGAACTATGGGCAAGGCGCTTGTAATGATTGTGCACCGCGACCGACAGCACGCGCTTGGCATGCTCCTGGCCGATCACGTAGTCGTCCAGGACGGCGCAGATGTCCTTGGGCGTCGGCACCCCGTCCTGGGACCGTACCAGGGTGGTCTTGTGCTCTTCCCGAATGATGTCCATGCACAGCTCGACGCATTCATCGCAGATGAACACGGTCGGTCCCGCGATGAGCTTGCGCACCTCGTGCTGGCTCTTGCCGCAGAACGAGCAGTAAAGGGTATTCCGAGAATCGCCGCTGGCGGACTTGGTCATGGGCGCTCCATCTACCTTACATCGGCCTCCGGCGCTTTCGCTCCGGCAACCGTTTCGGGCCACGTCGGCCCGGGAACCGCGCGGCCTCTAGAATCCTGTTTGCCACGACCTCCCCCCTGAAACAACGAAAAAAGCGGAGCATTTCACAAGGGGGTCACAACATACAGCTTATACGACACACGCTACTACAATATAGGTGGCACCTTCCAGCCATGCAATGACCGGGACCGGGCCAGTTCATAGACTAGCCCGCGCTGGTCAATATTCCGTTAAGGACCCGCGCTAACGGCGGAATCCGCCGCTTCGGCACGGGTCAGTCGGCCTTCTTGTCGCCGTCCTTGCCGGCGATCGGCGGGCGCGACGCCACGACCTCGTCGATCAGACCGAACGCCTTGGCCTCTTCCGGGGCCATGAACTTGTCGCGTTCGACCGCCTGGGCAATGGTGTCGAGCGCCGTCCCGGTGTGCTTGGCGTAGATCTCGTTCAGCCGCTGGCGCAGGGCCAGGATCTCGCGCGCCTGGATTTCGATGTCGGTGGCCTGCCCCTGGGCGCCGCCCGAGGGCTGGTGGATCATGATGCGCGAATTGGGCAGGCAGTAGCGCTTGCCCTTGGCGCCGGCCGCCAGCAGCAGGGAGCCCATGGAGGCCGCCTGGCCGATGCACACGGTCGCGACCTCGGGGCGGATGTACTGCATGGTGTCGTAGATCGCGAGCCCGGAGGTGACCACGCCGCCCGGCGAGTTGATGTAGATCGAGATGTCCTTGTTGGGGTTCTCGGCCTCGAGGAACAGGAGCTGGGCCGAGATCACCGAGGCGACGGCGTCGTTGATCGGCCCGACCATGAAGATGATGCGCTCCTTGAGGAGCCGGGAATAAATGTCATAGGACCGCTCACCGCGGTTGGTCTGCTCGACCACCATCGGGATCAGGCTCTGCATGCGGGTGTCGATCGGTTCGCTCATCTTCGTCCTCAAAATGGGCCGGCTCAACAAAGACCCGGGCGGTCAGTCAGTCCTTGGCTTTCTTGGCGGCGGCCTTCTTGGCCGGCGCCTTCTTCTTGACGGCCTTGTCGTCGCCGCCCTCGGCCGCGGCGCCCTCGTCCTCGTCCTCGTCCGTCTCGGCCATCAGTTCGTCGGCGCTCACCGGCTTGTCGGTCACGCTGGCGAGCTCCAGGATATAGTCAATGACCTTGTCCTCGAACAGGGGCCCGCGCAGCTGCTCGAGCGCGCCGCGGTTCTTCTGGTAGTACTCGATCACCTGGCGTTCCTGGCCGGGGAAGCGGCGCGCCTCGTTGACCACCGCCCGGTTGAGCTCGTCGTCGGCGACCTTGATGTTGTTGACGTTGCCGATCTCGGCCAGCAGCAGTCCGAGGCGCACGCGGCGCTCGGCGATACCGCGATACTCCGCCTTGACCTCGTCCTCGCTCTTGCCGGAGTTCTTCAAGAATTCCTCGAACCGCGCCTTGGCGATCAGGTCCGGCCCCTCGTCGTGGTGATGATCATGGTCATGGTCATGATCGTGGTCGTGGTCGTGGTCGTGGTCGTGATCATGATCGTGCCCCTCGGGTGCCTCGCCCGAGATCGAGCGCCAGATCTGCACGAACTCCTGCTCCACGAGGCCCGCCGGCAGCTCGAACGACGCCTTTTCGGCGAGCGTGTCGAGCAGCGAACGCTTGAGCCGCATGCGCGCGATCTGTCCGTATTCCGTGCTCAGCCGCTCCTTGACCGCCGCCTTCATGGCATCGAGGAACTCGAGGCCCAGCGCCTTGGCCATCTCGTCGTCCACCGTGACCGCCTTGGGAGCGCGCAGCTCCTTCACCTCGATGTCGAACTCGGCGTCCTTGCCGGCGAGATCGGCCGCGCCGTATTCGTCGGGGAAGCGGACCTTGATGGTCTTCTTGTCGCCCGCCTTGGCGCCGATGATCTGCTCGACGAAGCCCGGGATGAAGTTCTTGGACGACAGCTCGAGCACGAAGTCCTGGGCGGCACCGCCCGGAAACTCGGTGCCGTCGACCTTGCCGGTGAAATCGACCAGCACGGCGTCGGCCTCGGTCGCGGCGCGGTCCTCGTCGGTCTTCTCGTAGTTCTTCTGCTCCTCGGAGATGCGCTTGACCGCCTCGTCGACCATCTTGTCGTCGACATCCACCACGAGGCGCTCGATCGCCACGCTCTTGAAGTCGGGCTGGGGAATCTCCGGCATCAGCTCGATGGTCATCGTGTACTCGAGGTCCTTGCCCTCGTCGAACGCGGTGATCTCGACCTTGGGCTGCATGGCCGGGCGCAGCTTGTTGTCGCTCATGGTCTTGGCCGAGGTCTCGGAGATGGTGCGCTCCAGCACCTCGCCGATCACCGAGCGGCCGTACTGCTTCTTGACCAGGCTGACCGGCACCTTGCCCGGGCGGAAGCCCGGCATCTTGATGGTCCGGGCGAGTTCTTCGAGGCGCTTGTCGACCTGCGCGTCGATCTCCTTCGCCGGAATGGTGACGGCGAACTGGCGGGTCAACCCTTCGCTCTTGGTTTCCTCGACCTGCATCAGGTTCTCTTTCTCTATCTGTCTCTGTTTCGCCCGTCCGGGCCGCGCCGCAAGCGGCTTCGGCGGTGGCGCCTCCGGCCGCGGGAAACCGCGGCCCGGCACCCGAGCCTGTGAAAAGTCCGGGTGGTGTTATCAGAATTTGGCGCGCCTTACCAGCCCGCCACGCATGCCGATGGAACCGGCCGATTTCCTCGTGTTCGGCACCGTGCCGCGGGCTGGTGCGGGCGGAGGGACTTGAACCCCCACGACTTTCGTCACTGGAACCTAAATCCAGCGCGTCTACCAGTTCCGCCACGCCCGCGCAGCCCGCTTCTTCTATAGCACCGGGCCATAGCGCCGGACCATGCCGGCGCCACGGATATAGCGGACCCGCCCCGGCGCCTCAACGAGGATCAGGGCGGTACGGCAATGGTCGAAAATGAAGAGGGGCGAAAATGAAACGGGGGGAACGGGGGAGCGGAGGCGGTTCCGGAGAGGAGCAGCAACCTCTCCCCCGCGGCCGCGCGCGATGCGCGACCGTGCAGGCAGGTCAGGCGCGGCGCCGAAGCGCCACGGCGGCGGCGTCAGGAAGCCAGGCGCTCAAGGTAATGTTCCGCGAAGCAGCTGAGCGACAGAATCCTCGGGCCTTCCTCCAGGATGTGGTTGTCGGCGCGGCCAATGCTCACGCGATAACGCACATGGGGGATGCCGAAAGAGTCGTCGCGGATGGCCAGTACCGTCGCTGTTTCGACCGTGTGGTCACGGCGCACCAGGCGGTACACGCTACCTGCGCGAATATCACCAAGATCTAGTTCCCGTTTGAACAGTTTGGTCCACATGACACGAAAGTCCCCAAGCTCTATTCGGAACAGTGCCAAACTACGCCACGCGGTTTAAAAAGAAGTTAAGCGGTATATTCAAAAACCGCCTAATTTTCAACAAGTTCTATCCTTTTATTGATAGGGTCAGGCAATTGTAACGCCGGGAAAAGCGCAGAAATCCACGCCTTTGCGCGGCTGGTCCGCCTGCGCAAGCGCCTGCAGAACCGCCGGAATCAGGCCCGGCAGATCGTCGGCGATCAGGCCCGGCCCGAAATTTTTTCCGCATTCCCCGTGAATCCACGCTGCCATCGCCGTGGCCTCGAACGGCGCTACGCCCTGCGCCAAGAATCCCGTGATCATGCCGGCAAGCGCATCGCCGGCGCCGCCGGTGGCGAGCCAGGGCGGCGCGTTGTGATTGATGGCGGCGCGTCCGTCGGGAGTGGCGATCACGGTATCGGCCCCCTTGAGCAGCACGACCGCGCCGGAGCGGGCCGCCGCCGCCCGCGCCCGGTCGAGCCGGGATCCTTCGCACAGGTCGGGAAACAGGCGGGCGAACTCGCCGTCATGAGGGGTCAGCACCGCCACGCCCCCTGCCCCGGTACCGCGCGCGATGGCGTCGAACAGGCCGGGCGGCCAGTCCGAAAACGACGTCAAGGCATCGGCGTCCAGGCACACCCGCTTGCCGAGCCCGAGCGCCACCTGGACGTGCTCGCGCACCGGGCGGCCAACACCGTAGCCGGGGCCGGCGAGCAGCGTGCGCCGGCGCGGATCGGCGAGGTAGCGCGCGAGGTCGTCGCGCTCGACCAGCGGCGTTGTCAGGATCGCCGCCGTCTCCCGGGCATAGATCGGCAACGCCTCGGGCGCCGCGGCGATGGTGACGAGGCCGGCACCGATGCGCAGGCACGCCCGCGCGGCAAGACGCGCGGCGCCGGTCATGTGGGTGCCGCCCAACACCACGGCGTGGCCGCGGCTGTACTTGTGGGCCTCGGGCCCCGGCCACGGGAACTGCGTCCGCCACAGGGCGGGCCCATTGGCGAAGGCCCGCGGACGGATATGGTCGAGCACGCCGGCGGCGGTGCCGATGTCGATCAGGTGCGTCTCACCGCAATGGGCACGGCCGGGATAGAGCAGATGGCCGGGCTTCAAGCGGAAGAACGTGACCGTGAGCGCGGCCCGGATCGCCGCGCCGCGCACCATGCCGCTGTCGCCGTCGATGCCGCTCGGCACGTCGACCGCCACCACCGGTGACCCCAATTCGTTGACTGCCTCCACCATGGCACGCGCCGCCCCGTCGAGGTCGCGCGCGAGCCCCGCCCCGAACAGTGCGTCCACCACCAGCGCGGCGCCGTCGAGAACGGCCGGCGCGAACGGCACCAGCGCAGCGCGCCCGCGCAGGCGGCTCCAGCGGCCCCAGTTGCGCGCGGCATCGCCCTTGAGCTTCGCCGCGTCGCCGAGCAGCGCGAGCCGCACCGGCCAGCCCGCCTTGTGCAGATGGCGCGCGATCACGAAGCCGTCGCCGCCGTTGTTGCCCGGCCCACACAGCACCGCGACCGGCCCGCGCGGAAAGCGCGCGACGATCAGGCGCGCGATGCCGCCACCGGCCGTTTCCATCAGTCGGTCGCCGGAGATGCCCGCGGCAATGGTGCGCCGATCCGATTCCCCCATCTCGGCGTTGGTGAGAAGTTCCGGCGGCGCGTCGTCGGGCGTGACAGCCGTTGCGGCCTCGTCAGAGGGGAAAGCCACGGCGAAGAAGTCCGCCGGCGCGAGCGCGATGCCGCGCGCCCTGGCGGCGGCCAGCACGTCGCCTTGGCGCGAAGCCGGAATCCGTCCGCGCGCGAGCCAGCCCTGCACCGTCGTCGGCGCCACCGTGCGGCCGAGCGCCGCGCTCAACGCGCGCGCCATGGGTCGCACGCCGCCGAAGCGGGCGACGATCGCGGCGGTGGGCGTGTCGGAACCGGCCATGGGGACGTTGTACGTATAATACGTACGCCATGTCAATGGCGTCGCCATGGGCCTTGAGCGGCGGGGCCGCGAGGGCTACTTTCGGCGCGTCACACGCTGCCATCTCAGGGAAGAACCTTCGTGAAAGTCATCGTGCTCGGGGCCGGGCTCATCGGCGTCAGCACCGCCTATTATCTCGCCCGTGCGGGACACCGCGTCACCGTGATCGACCGTCGCCCGGGCCCTGGTCTCGAGACCAGCTTCGCCAACGGCGGGCAGATCTCGGCGTCCCATGCGACGCCGTGGTCGAACCCGTCGACGCCGTGGAAGCTGCTGTCGTGGCTCGGCCGCCGCAACGCCCCGCTCTATTTCCGCGTGTCCTGGGATCCCGCCATGTGGGGGTTCTTCCTGCGCTTCCTCGCCGCCTGCCGGGGACGCGCCAGCCGCGCCAACGCCGAAAAGGTGCTGCGCATGGCGCTGTATTCGCGCACCGAGCTCCAGGCATTGCGCGCCGAGACCAGCATCCAGTTCGATGCCGAGGACAAGGGCATCCTTCATCTCTACCGCAGCGCCCGCGAGCTCGATGCGGCGGCAAGGACCGCCGAACGCTTCCGCGCGCTCGGCCTCGTCACCGAGGATATGAACGCCGCCGCCTGCGTGCGGGTCGAACCGGCGCTGGCGTCGGTGCAGGACCGGCTAGCGGGCGGCATCTACAGCCCGGACGACCTGTCGGGTGACGCCCATAAGTTCACGGCCGCGCTGGCCGAACTCGCGCGCGGGCTGGGCGTGGACTTCCGCACCGACACGCGCGTGCTGCGCCTCACCCATATGGGCGGGCGCATCACCGGCGTGATGACCCAGCGCGGCGTGGTCACGGCGGAGCGCTACGTCATGGCGCTCGGCAGCTACTCGCCGCAGCTGCTGTCGCCGCTCGGCATCCATATCCCGGTCTATCCCGCCAAGGGCTATTCGGCGACGGTGCCGGTCACTGGCTCCAACCGCGCGCCCACGGTCTCGATCACCGACGACGACACCAAGATCGTCGTGAGCCGCCTCGGCGACCGCCTGCGCATTGCCGGCACCGCCGAGTTCAACGGCTACGACACCAACATCGACCCCGGCCGCGCACGCGCCGTGCTCGACGCCGGCGCGCGCCTGTTCCCCGACTCCATGGACATCGATGCCGCCGAAATGTGGGCCGGGCTGCGCCCGCTCACGCCCGACGGCGTGCCGGTGATCGCGGTGTCGCGCTTTCCCAACCTGATCCTGAATACCGGCCACGGGACGCTCGGCTGGACCATGGCCTGCGGCTCGGGCCGCGCCGCCGCCGACCTGGTCGCCGGCAAGACGCCCGAGGTGGACCTCGCCGGGTTCGGGCCGGAGCGGTTCTAGCCCGCCCTTAGCCTTCGGGATTTGCTCGAGATAGGCCGCGACGATGTCGTCGGCGGTGGCGCACCAGACTTCGTCGTGGCCGCGGATGTAGGCGAGCGCTTCCTCGAGCGCGCCGATGCGGTGCGGCACGCCGATCACGAACGGGTGCAGCGCGATCGGCATCACCCGGCCCGAATGTGCGCCTTCACGGTACAGCACGTCGAAGTTGCGCTTGAGCATGTCGGCGTAGTCGTTGGGCTTGTAACCGCGCCGGCTGAACGCGCCCTTGTCATGGGTCTCCTGCCCGAACGGCAGCGCTACCATGCGCCCGCCGTGCCGCTTTTTCACATCGAGGAAGAACGGCTGGTCGTCGTTGAGCCAGTCCGCCGTGTAGGCGATCCCTTCCTCGGCCAGATGCTCGAGGGTCTGCGGCGTCTCCGCCATAGACGCGCCAAGCCAGCCGGTGGGCCGGCGCCCGGTCGCATGGGCAATGGTATCGAGGGTGGCGCGGATCACGGCACGCTCGGAGTCCGGCTCGACCTCGTTCAGAGGACGCGAGTTGCTCTGGCAGTGGCCAATCACGCCCCAGCCAAGGTCGAGCACGCGCTCGACGATGCGCGGATGGTGGTCGCAGACCTCGGCGTTGAGCGCGGCGGTACCCGGCACGCCGAGACGATCGAGCACGTCCATCACGCGGAACACACCGACGCGATTCCCGTAGTCGGTGCGCGACCAGCCCGGCACGTCTGGGACGTCGCCCGCCGTCTGCGGTACCGGCTCGTTGTAAGGGAAGAACTCGAGGTTCACGTTGACCCACACCGCGACGCGCGCGCCGTGCGGCCAGGCCAGCGTTGGCCTGTCGATGATCGCCGAATAGGGAAACGGCCCATAGGCCCCGATCTTCATTCCGCCCTCCCCGTCTTCAATCAGCCCGTTGGCCGGTCCTGCGTGGACAATGGTACGGTGCGAAGCGCGCCGCTACAATGACCGGAATAGGCTGGAGGATCACAGGGATATGAAGCGATGGATCTGAAAGGTAAAGCCGCCGTCGTCACCGGCTCCGCCACCGGAATCGGCGCGGCCACCGCCCGCGCGCTGGCCGCGGCGGGCTGCGACGTGGCGATCAACTACACCCGGAGCCGCGAGGCGGCGGAGGCAACCGCCGACGCCTGCGGCACGGCGGGCGCCGGTGCCATCGTGGTGCAGGCCGACGTCTCGCGCGACGAGGACTGCCGCGCGCTGGTGAAGGCCGCCGTGGACGCCTTCGGCCGCCTCGACGTGCTGGTGAACTCGGCGGGCACCACCAAGTTCGTGCCGCAATCGGACCTAGACGGCCTCTCCGCCGAGGACTTCCAGCGCGTGTTCGCGGTCAACACCATCGGCCCGTTCCAGATGGCGCGCGCCGCCGCGCCGCACCTCAAGGCTCACGGCGAAGGCGCCATCGTCAACGTGTCCTCCACCGCCGGCATCCACGGCACGGGATCGTCGATCGCCTATGCCGTGTCCAAGGGCGCGCTCAACACGCTGACGCTGTCGCTTGCCCGTGCACTCGCCCCCGAGGTGCGCGTCAACACGGTGTGCCCGGGCTTCGTGCAAGGCCGCTGGCACCTGCCCAACCTCGGCGAGGACGGCTACCGCAAGCACGTCGCCGAATGGCAGGAGCGCTCGGCCCTGCGCAAGGCGGCGACGCCCGAGGACGTGGCCGGCGTGATCATGGGATTCATCGCGGGTCCGCACCTCGTCACCGGACAGGTGCTGGTCGCCGACGCAGGCGCCAACCTCGGCGGACGGCGGCGCTGAGTCATCCCCCTCACACGCTATAAATTTTCGTCCTTACGGATCGCGACGAAAGTTGCCGTGACGGCGGCTGCGGATCACCGTGATTTTTTCTTCTTTTTCTTCTTATGCACCTTCTCGAGCTTGCCCCGAGGCACGACCAGACTGCGCAGCTCGGCCTTAAGAGCTTCCGGAGCCGCGGCGGACTCGTCGATAATCTCGGTCAACCTCTCGGCCCGGATCGGCGCAACCAGCACGCGCGCCTTCTTGGCTTCGGCCAGATAGTCCGGGTCCTTGTAAGTGTCCCAAAACGCCTGGCGCAGCGTAGCGACCCTTTCCTTCGGCACGCCGGGCGGCGCATAGACCGGGTAGCCCATATCGAACTTGGCCATCTCGAGCCTCAGGAGCGCCTTCTTGTGCGGGTCCGTAATCTGGTCGAGCAGGAGCGGCACGCTGTCCGGCACGGTCGGATCGTGTTCCAGGCCCTGCTGGTAGAGGAACTCGAACCAGCTTCTTCGTGAGCCACTCGGGATGGCGACTGGTCAAACCAGACCAGGGTGTGGTCCGGCCCTGTATCTCTCCGCGTAGCATGGCAAGGTCCGTGTCACCACCGCTCTTGTAGCCAAGGATGATCTTGTATTTGAAACCGAGCAGGTTCTTGAAGAAGATGGCATCCACGGTTGCGGAGCTGGCGATGCCCGAAGCACCGACGACCAGCTCGGTTGTCTCGAGGTCCTTCCACGTCTTGACCTTCGACGTGTGCCACGCCACCTGGACGTTGACGAACCGCGCGGGGCTGGCAATCCAGGCAAACTTCGTCGGATCGAACCTGACGTTCTTGCCGGGTCCGGTTGTGCCGTAATAGAGCGGCGCGAACGGCACCGACATCAGTGATCCGCCGAGCGCGGTGCCGTCCTTGGGCGCCTGGTTGTAGACGTAGTTCATTCCCACGAGGCCACCTGCACCGTTCATGTTCTTCGCGATGACGGTGGGATGGCCGGGCAGATGTTTTCCCAGATGACTCGCGCCCAGTCGGTTCATCAGATCGACCGTGCCGCCGGTGCCGCTCGAGATGTAGAGCGTGACGTGCTTGCCCTGGAAAAACGGTTCAGCCGCCCGGACGGTGCTCGGCTGCGCGGCAGCGAGGGTCAACGCTGCTGCTGAAATCACCAAAAGAGTATCGCTTCTCGACATGACGACCTCCTGTTTCAATGATTCTTGTTTCACCGAGTTCATCTCGGTTTGCTACAAGGAAATCATACACAGGGGTCCCGCAAGAGAACAGACTTCCTCGTCCCCTCCCCCCGACGAAGGGAGAGGGGTGCGGAGGGTTGGCAGGCGTCGTGCCAAGCACGACACGTGAGCCTGGCAGGGGCTGGATGAGGGGGGCGGTTTCCGCAACGCTTACCGGAAAAAAGCGCAGGAAACCATGGCCGCGATCAGGCGTACAACCCCGACCAGTTGAGCGACGTGGTGAGGAGAGGAGTCATATCAATCAGTTCCAGGGGCCGAGCAGCGGCTCGCCGGTATAGCTGTCCGACAGCGGCTCCAGCGCCTCGGGCCATTTGCCGGGCGTGACCTTGCGGCGCGCGGCGGCGGGGCGCGGCTTCCCGTCCCAGCCCACCTGCTCCATGTAGTAGTAGAGCTGCAGCGCCTGGCCGTCGGGATCGAACAGGACAACGGTGTGGTCCATGCCGGGCGTCATCTCGGGCGGCAGCTCCAGGGTGCGGTAGCCCTTGCCGGTGAAGAAGCGGATCGCATCCAGAAGCTGCTGGTAATTGCATACCTGCATGCCGAAGCTCATCATCGAGGTGTGGCTCGAGAAGCCGAGCTTCTCGCGGATCTCGATCGGCGCCAGCGTCAGCGAATGGTGCTCGGTGTTGTTGCGCAGGAACACGACCTTCCTGCCGTGCACCGTGGTCTCCTCGGTGACGATGAAGCCGAGCCGGTCGCGGTAGAAGCCGAGCGAGGCTTCCATGTCCTTCACGAACAGACCGACCGGACCGATCTTCATCACCTTGAACGGGCGCGGCATCTTGATGCCCTGTACGTCGTAGTCGAACGGCAGGTGGTCCTCGACGTAGCGATAGCCCGACATCAGGTCGACACCGGCCTTGATCGCGTCCTCGACCTCCTGGAATTCGCCGATCTGCGGCAGCGGCGGCAGGTCATGGAACTCGCGCGCGTACATCTGCTTGGGCTTCGAGTGGCCGGTCCAGCCGATCTGCTCGATGCCGTAGAACAGCTCGTTGACGTGCCCGTCCGGGTCCTTGACATAGGTGTGCCAGTTGGAGCCGGGCATGTCGCGCCCGGTGCGCACCATGGGCGCGCCGAGGGAGTCGAGCCACTTGTGGCCCTCCACCACTTCCTTGAGACTGCCCACCTGCCAGGTGATCTGGTTGATGGTGTTGCCCGGATAGAAGCGCTTGCCCTGCGGGTCCTGGGCCATGCGGAAGCGATGGTTGTAGAACACCAGCGCGTGGTGGTCCGAATGGAACCGGGTGAAGTAGCCGGTGCAGTCGCCCAGGTCCTTGTATTCGGGGGGATTGCCCTTGCCCTTGAAGGGGTCGCGGCTGTCGACGATCTTGAAGCCGACGAGGTCCGTGTAGAACCGGATCATCGCCGCCTGGTCCTGGGTGTTCATGCCGAAATGGCCGAGCCGCCGGATCTTGAACGGCTGGTCCATCAGGACGCCGCCCACGTCGAACTTGCCGTTGGATGCCGCCATCGCTCTCCCCCTGCGGTTACGCTGTCACGGCGCGCAGTATAACGCGCTCACGCCTGCTGGATCACCTTGCCCGACAGGTCGTTGACGAGCGTGACGTCGATGATCACTGCCGCGCCCTTGCGCTCGGGGTCCTTGCCCTGCTCGAGCGGGATGGTGCGCGCCCAGACCGTGTCCCGGAGCGCGCCGTCGGCGACTACAGAGGCGGTACCGTAGAAGCGCCATACCACGCTGCCGCCCGGCGCATCCGGGTTGCGATAATAGACCACCACCCTGGAATTGACCCGCAGGTTGGCGAGCGCGCTGCGGCCGGCGCGCTCCCAGAACGCGAGCCGGGTCGCGTCGAACACCATCATCGAGCCCTTGGGGCTGATCTGCGCCTGACCGTGGGCATCGGCCGTGCCCAACAGGCACGGCACGGCATCGGCCATCGCCGTGTCGATCACCTGCATGGGACCGGTCAGGTTGATCGGCATGGCACCCTGAAGCCGCGTTGCAAACCCGAAACGGCGACCGCTATTCGGCCGCGGAGCGGGCGCGCCCGGGCCGATAGGTCTCGCACAGCTTGCGCCACTTCTCGGCGCGCGCCTTCTGCGACTTGTCCACCTCTTCGGGGACTTCCATAAAGGGCGGGCGCAGCGGGCCGGGATCGCAGTAGCCGGCATAGCGGATGCCGATCTTGGAAGCGGTCTCGCGCCACGACAGGTTGACCTTGGAATTGAGCATCACCGGCGAGACCGCCAGCATGATCTCCTTGGCGCGGGTAATGTCGCCCGAAGTCACGGCCTCGTGATAGGCGAGCAGCACCTGCGGCCCCATCCAGGCGTCGATCGACCAGAACCCCGTGGCGCCGAGCTCGTAATAGGGATGGAACTGCAGCCAGTTGCAGAACACCGCGATCTTGCCCTTCACGAGCTCTTGCAGCTTGATGAACTGCATGGTGTCGCGGTGACTGTCCTTCATGGCGACCAGGTTCGGCAGCTTGACCAGCTCGGCGAAGGCCGGAACCGGGATGGTGACGTTATGCAGCGCCGGGTTGTGGTAGATCATGATGCCGAGCTTGGGGAAGCGCTCCGAGATTTCCTTATAGAATCGGATCGCGTTCTCGACCGAGGACGGGAAATAGAACGGCACGCCCACCAGCACGCCGTAGGCGCCGATCTTCTGGGCGAATTCCAGGCGCTGCACCGCTTCGCGCGAATTCAGCGCGGTGCAGCCGACGAACAGGGGCACGCGCTTGGCGGCGATCTCGACCGATGCCTCGTTGAGCTTCTTCCATTCGTCCCACAGCAGCGTGTGGAACTCGCCGAACGATCCGCAGGTGGACACCACGCCCGCGCCGTCGCCGATCATCTTGTTGAGGCCCCCCTCGAGGCGGCCGAGATCGACCGTGTCGGTGGCGTCCATGGAGCCGCCGTCGTCGGTGGTGAATGCCGGCATCATGGCCATCACGCCGGAAAGGTCGGATGCACTTGCCATTGTCAATTTCCTCCTCTGAGTCCCGAGATTGTCTCGATTGTTACGCCGCGCCGTCCGGCGCGCACGTGCTTTGCCGTCACTTTACACCAATTCCCGGGGCTCGCCAGCCACCGCAACGGCCTTGTCAGGCACCGTGTTCGGAAAACAGTCTTTTTCCGTACCCTGTCGCGGCGGTATCCCAGACGACGCCGTGGTGTGAGGCGGCGCCGAGCAGGTTGCGATACTGGCGCTCGATCCCGTTGCCGGCATAAAGCACCCGGCCGCCGGCACCGTTGAACAGCCTTGTGCCCGCCTTGAGCGCCAGCTTGCACGCGAACGCCACGTTGCGCCGCGAGGTCGCGAGATCGAGCTCGGTGAGCGTGTCCCCCGCCTCCAGCACCGCCATGGCGCGCTGGATGGTGCCGAGGTAGAGCGCGCCCGCCGCGTCGATCTCCGCCGACGCGCGCGCCGCCAGCACCTGCGTGCCCGGCTGATCCGCCACCGCCATGCCGCGCGACTTGCGCGGCGCGGTATAGGCCAGCCATTCCGCCAGCACCCCCCGCGCCATGCCCACCGCCAGCGCCGCGAACCCGGTCGAGGTGATCCCGCCCCGCGGCGTGCGATAGACCGGCGCCGTGTTGATCGCAGCCCCCGGTCCCTGGCCGATCCGCGCCCGCGCACCGTCAAGGCGCCGGTGCGCCGGTACGAACACGTCCTTGGCCTCGAAGCTCTTGGACCCGGTCCCCTCCAGCCCGATCGTGTGCCAGTCGTCGATCACCGTCACGTCCGCCTTCGGCACCAGGAAGAAGTGCGGCCCGTCGAGCGCGCCTTCGCGCACGATATGGCCGCCGCAGATCAGCCACTGGGCATGGTCGATCCCCGACGAGAACCCGTGACGGCCCGAGAACCGGAAGCCGCCCTCAACCGGGTGCGCCCGGCCCACCGGGTCGAACGCCGCCGAGACATGGGCCAATGGGTTGTCGCCCCACACTTCCTCCTGCGCCTCGCCCGGGAACGTCGCCACCATCTGGGCATGGTCCGCCATGATGCGCGCGATCCACGCCTGCGCGCCATCCGCCGCCGCCAGGATCTCGGTCACCTCGCACAGCACGTCCCAGCCCAACTCGAAGCCCCCGTACCGGCGCGGCTGCGCCAGGCGGATGAACCCCAACCGGTCGTAGTCCGCCATGGTCTCGTCGGGCACCCGCCTGAGCTCGCGCGCCGCCTCCGCCCGCGCGCGCAGCGCCGGCGCAAGCCCGCGGGCGCGATCCAGGATCTCCTCCCGGCCCGGCACCCCCGCCTCGACCTCCCGCTCCCACGCGCTCATGTCCAACCCGTCCCTTCAATCCCGCGGCTCGCACCGACCATGCACAACTCCTCTACGCCCCTTCGCCAACCACCGCCAGACACACAAAAGGAACAACAAATGTGCCTGCAATCACATGAAATCATGCGGCTTCCTCGCGGAAATGCTCCATCAGGCAGTTGATGAAAGCGGTCACCTTGGGCAGGCGATGCTTGGCCTGCACGTAATAGGCATTCATGAAGGCACCCTGGCCGTCCGCCTGGACATCGTCCCCGAATATCTCCACCAGCTGGCCGAGCCGCAAAGAGGGTCCGACGATATAGGTCGGCATGTGGGCGATGCCGAGCCCGCCCATCACCGCGAAGTTCATGGCCTCCAGATTGTTGGTCTGGAAGTTTCCCGAAACACGCACCCGCTCCGTGACACCGCCTTTCCGATAGACCCATTGGTCGTTGACCGAATCGGAATCGGTGAAGATCAGGCAGTTGTGGCGCACGAGGTCGGCCCAGGACTCGGGTGTCCCGTGGCGCGCGAGGTAGTCGGGCGTGGCGCAGGTGACGCGCCGGAACGGCATCAGCCGGCGCACGACCAGATCGGTATCGGGCGGATCGGCGCTGCCGATGATGATGTCGAGGGTGCTGTCGGAGAAATCCGGCCGGCCGCGGCCGAAGGTGAGATCGACGTTGAGCTCCGGGTGGCGCGCGAGCAACGCGGGAATCAGCGGCGCCACATGCAGCCGTCCGAACCCCTGTGGCACGCTCACGCGCAGAAGCCCGCGCGCCGTCCCGCGCGCCCGGGCGATGTCCTCCTCGGCGCGCGCGAGGCCGGCGAGGCTCGCCGCACAACTGTCATAGTATTCGCGGCCGATATGGGTCAGCGCGAACTTGCGCGTGGTGCGCTGCAACAGCACGACGCCGAGGTGCCGCTCGAGCTTGGCCACCTTCTTGCTGACGGCCGACGGCGTGACGCCAAGCTCCCGCGCCGCCGCGGAAAAGGTGCCGGCCTGAACCGCGCGGACGAAGGCGTAGATGCTGTCGAAATCCTGTTCCAAGTCGTTTCCCCGATGCCCCTGCACGTTCGTGCGCGGGCATCGTAACCTTGCCGGCACCGATCGTTCTTTTCTAGATAGGCATTATTATTGTGCCTACTGGTATATTATCATGCCCGTCCCTCTCCTCTAGATTGGCGTTCAATAAGAAGACAGACCGTCCCTAGCCGGACGGCACAAAACGCCAGCAGGAGGGGAAAACACCCATGACCAATCTCATCGACGGACGTCGTCTAGGCGCGGTGGCCGCGGCGCTCGCGCTCGGCGCCCTCACCGCCGCCGGTGCCCATGCCGACGCGGTCTCCGACTTCTATACCGGCAAGCGCGTCACGCTGATCGTGCCGACCAGCGCGGGGGGCGGCTACGACGTGCCGGCGCGCGCGCTCGCCCGCCACATCGGCCAGCACATCCCCGGCCACCCCAATATCATCGTGCAGAACATGCCGGGTGCCGGTGGCAAGCGCGCGATCAACTACGTCTATAACGTGGCGCCGCGCGACGGTTCGCTGATCAGCGCCGCCCACGCCTTCATCGCCTTCGACCCGCTGTTCGAGGGCGCCAAGACCAAGGCCAAGTACGACGCCCGCAAGTTCAACTGGCTGGGCTCGATCACCAGCACCACCTCGGTCGGCGTCGCCTGGCACACCGCCAAGGTGAAGACCTACAAGGACCTCTACGATACCCAACTCGTGGTGGGCGGCGTCGGCACCACCACGCCGATGGTCACCACGCCCACGCTGCTGCGCGGCCTGCTGGGCATGAAGTTCAAGGTGGTGATCGGCTACCTCAGCGGCAGCGAGGTCGACCTCGCCATGGAGCGCGGCGAGGTCCAGGGCCGCATCGACTACACCTGGTTCGGCCTCAAGCAGTCGCACCCCGACTGGCTCAAGAACAAGACGCTCACCGTCCTGTTCCAGATGGGCCTGCACAAGGCCGCCGACCTGCCCGACGTCCCGCTCGCACTCGACTTCGCGCGCAACGACGAGGAACGCCGCATTCTCGAGACCGTGTTCCTGAGCTACGAGTTCGGCCGCCCCTACATGACTACGCCAGTGCTGCCGGCCGACCGCCTCGCCGCGTTGCGCAAGGCGTTCGCCGACACGATGACGGACAAGGCGTTCATCGCCGACGCCGCCAAGGCCAAGCTCGAGGTCGATCCGGTCGCACCCGACCGCCTTGCCGCTCTCGTCAAGCGCGCCTATGACCTGCCGCCGAGCCTGGTCGCGCGCATCAACGCCCTGCAGTCACTATCGGGCGCCGACACCAAGGTCCAGTTCAAGACCGTGCGCGCCAAGCTCGGCAAGAAGGGAAAGAAGGGCCGCTACGCGATCGACCTGCTCGGCGGCGGCAAGGAGACGGTGGTGATCCACCCGAGCCGCACCAAGGTCAGCATCGCCGGCAAGAAGGCCAAGGCCAAGGCGCTCAAGACCGGCATGACCTGCGCCATTTCCTATCTCGGCGACAAGACCATCGCCGCCTCGGTCGCCTGCGACTGACGAGTTCCGGCGAAGTCAGGGAACGCGGGGCTATTTCTTCTTCTTCGACTTGGCGGACGCCTTTGCCCGCGACGCCGCGTTCTTCAGGATCGCCGCGACCTCGGCATAGGTCTCGTGGGGGTGACCGAGCAGGTCGCGCAGGATCGGCTTCATCCCGTCCGCCGACATCGCCCGCACCTCGAGCTTGAGCTTGCCCGCTTCCGACAGGAACTTCTTGTCGCGCATGGTGGCGTCGTAGGCGGTGCGCAGGATCGCGACCCGGTCGGCCGGGACGTCGGGCGGCAGCGCGGTGGCGCGACCGATCGACATGGTGGCAAAGAACATGGTGAGGATGCGCTTCGCCTTCTCGGTCTTGGCGTAGTTGATCGCGAGCGGCACGTTCGGGAAGTCGGGATGGGCCACGGTGCCCATCTGCCAGATCAGACGCAGCCGGCCCGACTTCACCTGCTGCATGTTGGCCGCCTTGATCGAGGAGAGATAAGTGCCGCACTGGCCCTGAATCTCCCCCTGCTCCATGGCAAGGGCACGCTTGGATTGGGACGAGTAGCCCAGAATCACCTTGAAGCGGGTGCCCATCACGGCGTTCATGATCATCGGCAGGGTGAACGATCCCGCGCTCGTGCCCGACGCCCCCAGCACCACCTCACGCGTGAAGAAGTCCTCGGGCTTGGTGATGCCGGTGGTGTGCCACACCGAGCAGTGGTCCACCTCCTGGTTCATGTTGCCGACCCAGGTGAAGCGGTAGGGATCGAACAGGGCCTTCTTGTTGCCGTAGAGGCGCTCCAGCAGGACGTAGGCCGGCACGATGCCCATCTGGGTGCCGTCCTTGGCCGCCTTGTTGTAGAGCCAGTTGGCGAATACCAGCCCGCCCGCCCCGGTCATGTTGGAGGCCACCACCGTCGGCGCGCCCGGGATATGGCGGCCCAGGTGGCGCGCCAGCAGACGGTTGTATAGGTCGAAGCCGCCCCCGGGACGGCTGGTGGAGAAGGTCTGTATCCGCTTCCCGGCGAACGGACTGGTCTCGGCGGCGGAAACTCCGGTCGAAAGAGTGGCGAATGACAGGCAGGCAATCAGCGCGGCGGCGCGCGCGGTCCATCTCGGCATGACGTGATCCCCCAGGTTGTCGCGTCCCGGCGCTCGCCGGAGCGGCCCCTTGTTGTCCCGGGGCACGCCATTATGCGCCCGCGCGAACGACCCCGCCACGGGACAGTGCACGCTGGGGGACGGCGGAAGCTACTTGCCCTTGGGGCTCAGGGTATAGGTACGGTTGTCGAGCCTGAGCTCGCCGTCGGCGAGATTGAGCGAAAGCCGCATCGCGCCCTCGTTGCGCTGCCACGGCGTCACGGTCATGCGGCGCTGGCCGGCCTTGGTGTAAGGCTCCTGCATGGCGATGCGCCTGGCGGCGGCGGTCGACCGGGCGCGGATGATGATCATGCCGACGCCGACCCGGTTGCCGGTCTCGTCCACGAACGGGCCGGCGGCGAACAGGATGCCGCGGCGCTCGAGATCGACCAGGTAATGGTGGTGGTCCATCCGCATCTGCTCGGGCGTGACGCGCATGGGGGGCGGATTGTCCGGCGGCGACATCCAGCACACGTAGCATTGCTCGCGGGCAAGCGGGATGCCGAAGCTCGGCCGGTTCAATGACGAAACGGGCGCCGGCACCTTGGGTGCCGACGCCCGCTCGTTTACTCGTCTCGACTGTTTCGATGCCTTCGCGGTCCGTCCGGCGCCGGCGCCCTTGCGGGCTGCGGACCTGGAAGCAGGACCGGAAGGCGCTCTCGTCACAGTCGGTTACTTGCGCGCTTTCCGGGCCCGGCGACGAGCCGGGGCCTTCCGCTTGGCGGGAGACCGGCGAGCAGCAGCCTTGCGCTTGGCAGGGGCTTTCCGCTTCGCAGCCTTCTTACGCTTTGCGGGGGCCTTGCGACGCGAAGCCTTACGCTTCGCGGGGGCCTTCTTCTTGGCGGCCTTCTTCTTAGAGGCCTTCTTCTTGAGGCTTCTCGCGACCTTACGCTTCGCGGTCTTCTTCTTAGCTGGCTTCTTCATGCTGTCTTACCTCCTTCGAGGGTTTCCGCATCGCATGCGGTGACATATGCGTTGAACACCAACGCTGGTTACTGAACACGGTACGCGTACTCCAAACACGGCCGAATAATCGGCGCGAAAAGGATAATGAACTATTAACGGCGTGTTGTGCAAGAAAACACTTGCAAGGGC
Source organism: uncultured Alphaproteobacteria bacterium (assembly GCA_963732875.1). Lineage (GTDB taxonomy): Bacteria > Pseudomonadota > Alphaproteobacteria > SMXQ01 > SMXQ01 > WHSO01. The sequence continues at coordinate 732,093 of CAVTBD010000002.1, forward strand.
CTTCCAGTTTTTTCATCGCACCAATTCCACCGACAACAAACTCCAATTCCATTTGAGCGACGCGAAGGACTCGATGTCGAGCATTTGAACGTGTGCGATTCGAATCGCGACCGCGCATCGCACGAACGGGAATTTTCCGTCGCGCACCTCTCTCGCGTGACGACAGAAGCCGTCGCTTGACAAGTCGAAACGTACCGGTGGGAAGAACAGAATCAGGCGGCGCGAAGTGCTCGCGCGGCGCCCCGCGTGGGCAAGCCGATAGGCGCTGAAAGCCTTGGAAATGCTTGGGTTCAGGCCGGCCGGCCGGGGCCGCCTCAGGCGCCGCCCGAGATCTCCGTGGCGGACGGCAGACCGCGCTTGCCGAGGCGGTCGTTGAGGTGCGTCATGAGCGCGTTCGCGCCCATCGACAACGCGAAGATGACGATGATCACCGCGTACATGTCGGGCACGCGGAACATCTCGTAGTACTGGATGGCGAGGAAGCCGAGGCCGGCGTTCGACAGCTTGATCTCGCCGAGCAGCGCCCCGATCACCGCCACCCCGAGCCCGAGCCGGAAGCCGGTGATGACCGGCATGACCAGGGAGGGAAGATAGATTTTGGTCACCATCTGCCAGGTCGAGGCGTTGAAGCTGCGCCCGACCTTGACCAGGGTCGGGTTGATCAACTGCATCCCCGCGACGGTCGAAAGCACGATCGGAAAGAACGCCGACACCGCCGCCATGGCGACCTTGGAACCGGTGCCGATGCCGAACAGCACCATCAGGATCGGCAGGAACACGATCTTGGGCGCCGGCGCCAGCGCCATGATGTAGCCGTCCATGATGCGCCCGAGGAAACGCCGCGCGCCGAACAGGATACCGAGGGCTACGCCGATGGACGCGCCGATGGCGAAGCCGACCGCCACCTCGTAGGTGGTGACCCAGAGGTGATGGTAGAAGCCCGGGTCGGCCAGGTGCCGGAACAGCGCCGCCGCCACCTTGAAGGAGGACGGCACGATGTCGCGGTAGAACAGGCCCGAGCGCGCGATCGCCTCCCACAGGGCCCAGCAGACGATCAGCGTGCCGATCTGGATGCGGACCTTGGCCGAGCCGAGGCCGGTGCGGGCGGCGCGGCGCCGGGGCTTGGCTAAACCGATCTCAGCCATGTCTGGATGCTCTGGAGGATGCGGAAATAGACCAGGCTGAGGATGATCACGAACACGATCGCCGCATACATGCCGGGGATGTTGTAGCGGTCGTACATCTCCCCCACCATGCCGCCGAGCCCGCCGAAATTGAGCAGGAACTCGAGCGCCACGATGGCGATCAGGGTGTAGATCATGCTGAGGCGGATGCCGGTGAAGATGGTCGGGATGGCCGAGGGCAGCATCACCTTCCATAGGAGCTGGCGCTCGCTCAGCTTGAAGCTGCGCCCGACCTTGATCAGCACCGGCGAGACCGTCAGCAGCCCCTCCCGGGTCTTGAGCATGATCGGGATGGTCGCGGTCACGAAGCCCATCACCAGGAGCGTGCCGAGGTTGCGCCCGAGGATCACCAGGAACAGGGGATAGAGCAGCAGCTTGGGCGAGGCGAACAGGGCGCCGAGCCAGCCTTCATAGGCGCGGCCCAGCAATTCGTAGCGCCACAGCGCCCAGCCCCCCGGCAGGCCGAACGCGACCGCCAGCAGGATCGCGGCCAGCGTCGTCCCCACGGTCGACAGCGCGGCATGGACCGGCTGCTCCTCGTGGTAGATGTCGATGGCCGCTTCCCACACCGCGCTCGGCGGGGCGAGCACGAACCGGCTGACCCAGCCCGCGTCCACCACCGCCTGCGCCAACGCAATCAGCGCGGCGAGGGAAACGAGGCCCACGGCCAGGACTTTATATCCCTTGCGCATGGCCGTTTCCCCTGCCCCACCGCCGCTACATCTTCGGCTTGTAGACGACCTGGATCATGTCGTCGACCTGGGCCTTGGTGAGCGGCTTCTTGAGGCGCTTGTTCTGGATCGCCTCCTTGATGGTCTGCTCCATCCCCTTGACCGGCCAGAAGGCGTGGTTCTTGAGGGACGAGTACTTGGCCACCTGCTTGACCAGGTCGAGCTTGATGCCGGAGAACTTGCTGTACTCCTCCATGCCGGCCTCGGTGTAGGCGTACTCGTGGGCCTTCCACAGGGCGCGCATGAAGCGTTTGGCGGCGTCGCGGTGGCTCTTGAGCCAGTTGGCATTGACCGCGTGGACGCGGATGGTCTGGTTCTGCACCGCGGGCGCGTCGTCGCCGTTGACCAGGACGCGGATCTCGCCGCTGTTGACCTTGGCGAGGCCGAACGGCGGCGAGGCCCAGCCCATGTCCACCTGGCCCGACATCACCTGGGTCAGGGTCGCGGTGGGCGAACCGGTCGACACCAGCTTCGCCTTCACGCCGTAATGCTTGACCAGCGCGGCGGCGACCAGGTTGGTCGACGAGCCCGGGCGCGAGAAGCCCATGGTCTTGACGTCCTTGAACGACTTGATCGGGCTGTCGCCCTTCACATACCAGTAGAGCCCGCCCGAGCCGGTCATGGAGGCGGCGATGACGCGGATCGGCGCACCCTTGGCATAGGCCGAGATCACGCCGAGCGTGCCGGTCTGGAGCGCGACGTCGGCGGCGCCCGTGATCACCGCCTGCTGCGCGTCGGAGCCGCCCGCGGTCCAGACGATCTCGACCTCGATGTTCTCCTTCTTGAAGTAGCCGTGGCGCTCGGCCCAGACCGGCATGGCCGTGGACCAGTTGCCCTTCTGGCTGGCCGCGATCCTGACCTTGTCCATGGCGAACGACGGCACGGCCGCGACCATCGCGGCCGCGGCGATGCCGACGGCAAATGCCAGAAGCTTCGATGCTGTTTTCATGGCCTTGCTCTCCTTCCCTGTTGCAATACCAGTGCGGCCCGGTCTCAGCCGGCCGCCCTTTCTCCCTCGGCCATGCCGAGCGAGGCTTCCTCGCGCAGCAGTTGCCAGATCGCGCCGACATAGCGGCCGAATTGCTCGGTCGAGATGATCTCCGACGAACGCGGGCGCGGCAGATCGATCTCGATGATGTCCTTGACCCGGCCCGGCCGGAACGACATCACCACGACCCGGTCCGAAAGCTGCACCGCTTCCGTGATGTTGTGGGTGATCAGCAGCGTGGTCTGCGAAAGCTCGCGCCAGATCTGCAGGATCTTGTCGCCGAGCAGCATGCGGGTCTGCTCGTCGAGCGCCCCGAACGGCTCGTCCATGAGCATGATCTTGGGCCGGAATGCGAGCGTGCGGGCGATCGCCGTGCGCTGCTTCATGCCGCCCGAGAGCTCGGCCGGGTAACGGTCCTCGAAACCCTCGAGGCCCACGAGCCGCAGGTAGCGACGCGCCGTCTCCTCGCGCTCGGCGCGGGCGATGCCGGCGACCTCGAGCGGAAAGGCCACGTTCTCCACGGTGGTGCGCCAGGGAAAGGTCGATTCCTCCTGGAACACCATGCCGATGTCGCGATGGATGCCACGCACCCGGCTGCCGTCCACCAACACCTCGCCCTGGTAGTCGCCGACAAGCCCGCCGATGATCGAGAACAGCGTCGACTTGCCGCATCCCGACGGGCCGATGATGGAGACGAACTCGCCGTCGGCGACCGTGAGCGAGACGCTGTCGAGTGCGTGGACGGAACGGCCGTCCTCGCTGTTGTAATGCTTGCTGAGGCCGCGGACCTCGAGGCTCCCCGCCATGTCGTTCTCGCCTTGCCCTGTGGCGCCGTCGGCGCCGTTCTTGACCCGGCGCGTCGCCGCGCGCCGTTTTGATGGGTCAAAGGGTGCCGTGTACGCCCACGGGAAGCAAGAGTGTTTTGCCGGATATGCAGTTCTGCGCAGGGCCGTCAGGCACTGGCAGATAGGGCCGCGTGCGGTGTCCGCGCCCATTCCGCCATGGCATCGGTGATGCGTTTCGCCCCGTCGACAACGAGAACTGCCAGCGCCGCGACGTCGTCCTCGTCGGCGCGCCGTTCCGGCATGGCGAGCGTCAGGCTGGCGAGGATATTGCCATCGCCGTCGAACACCGGCGCCGAGATTGCGAACACGCCGGGATCGAGCTGGGCACGGCCGGTGAGATAGGAACGCGCGCGGATCGCCCGCAGGTTCGCGCGGAACTCCGGCCAGTTCGCGCCGAGGCCGGCGGCGGCGATGGCGTCGCCGTGGTCGCGCAGCAGGCGCCTCACGCGCCCCTCGGGCAGATGCGCGAGGATCACCACCGAGGCCGAGCCGCGAAACAGCGGCATGGGCCGCCCGCGCGAATAGCTGATGGCGAGCGTATTGGGATTCTCCACCAGGAACATGGACAGCACCGAGTCGCCGCGCAGGCCGCACAGGAACAGGATGCCTTCACCGCATTGCGGCAACAGACGCATGAGCACGTCACGGCCCGCCACCAGCAGCGGATCGGAATTGCGGATCTGACGGTCGAGCTCGATGATGCGGGGCCCGAGGCTGTAGCCGCCTCCGCCCACCGGCGCCAGCAGCCCGGCGTCGCACAGCTCCTTGACGTAGCGATAGGCGGTCGAACGGCTGAGCGCGAGGCTCGCCACCAGATCGTCCACGGTCCACACCGGCTCGTCTTCGGAGAAGACGTCCAGCACGCTCAACATGCGCTCGAGGCTCGACAACCGGCCTTGCTCCCCTGCTGCGGCGGGGACGATTATTATAAAGGCGGCGGCTTGCAATCAATCCCATAATGTGGGATTTTACGAAATCGTCTTTCCGGCCTCCCGGACGCGGCTCGACCATACGACCATATAAGAAGTGTCAAGAAGGAGTGTCGCCGCCGGGGCCATGCGTTACCCGACCAATTCCCTGGGCGGCCTCGTGCCGCACGGGGCCGTCGCGCGTATACGGACCGGAACGGCGGCACGGTCAATGGAGCGGCACGCCCCCCGCGGCGGAGCGCTTATAAGGACAACGGCATGACGCAACCTTCCCCCCTCTGGCCCGCGCGGCTGCACCATATAAAGATGACGTCGGACCAGGTCCCGGTGCTGCTCGACTTCTACCAGCGGGTACTCGAGCTCGAGGTCCACGAGGTCACCGACGGGGTGTGGGACCTGGTCGGCGGCGAGCGCCGCTTCCTGATCGGCCGCGGCAAGCGCAACGGCCTCGCCTTCTCCGCCTTCGCCATCGACGACGCCAAGCGGCTCGCCGACCTCAAAGCCTATGTCGCCACCCAGGACATCGCCACCGGGCCGGGGGCGAGCCCCCTGTTCAAGCCGGAGGGCGCGTTCTCGGTGACCGATCCCGACGGCCACGTGCTCACCTTCGGTGCGCCGCGCGACGGCGACGACCATGCCGACCGTCTGCCCGCCCGACTGCAGCACGCGGTTAAGGGCAGCCCCAACCTCGAGCAGGTGATCGCCTTCTGGCAGAAGATCGGCTTCGTGCTGTCCGACGAGGTCAAGGACGACGCCGGCAAGCTCACCGCCGCGTTCCTGCGCTCGGACCCGGAGCATCACAGCGTCGCCGCGTTCCGCACCAAGGACCCGCGCTTCGACCATTTCTCCATGGAGACCTCGTCCTGGAACGACATCCGCGACTGGGCGGATCACCTCGGCGGCATGCATATCAAGCTCGGCTGGGGACCGGGGCGGCACGGGCCCGGTAACAACCTGTTCTTCATGATCGCGGACCCCGACGGCAACATGATGGAGTGGTCGGCCGAGATCGAGGTGATGGAGCGCGCCATGCCGGCGCGCCAGTGGGTCCACGAGGAACGCACCCTCAACCAGTGGGGCGGCGCCTGGATGCGCAGCTGAACACTGATACCGATACCGACAACGGATAACGACAGCAACGAGGCAGGAACGGAACAATGAAACTGGTGAACTACACCGCCGACGGCAAGGACCTCTACGGCGCCGTGGTGGACGGCGGCATCGTCAACCTCTCGGCGCGCATCGGCGCGAAGTATCCCGACATCAAGTCGCTGATCGCCGCGAACGCGCTCGGCGAGGCCGCCAAGGCAGCGGCCGGCCAGAAGCCCGACCACAAGCTCGACGCGATCGCCTACCGCCCCGTCATCCACAATCCCGACAAGATCATCTGCGTCGGCCTGAACTACAAGTCGCACCGGGAAGAGACCGGCCGCGCGCCGACCGACAATCCGGCGCTGTTCATCCGCTTCGCCGATACCCAGACCGGCCACGACCAGCCGCTGGTCCTGCCCAAGGCCTCCGACAAGCTCGACTACGAGGGCGAGCTCGCGGTTATCATCGGCAAGGGTGGGCGCCACGTGAAGGCCAAGGACGCGCTCTCCATCGTCGCCGGCTACTCGATCTACAACGACGGCTCGGTGCGCGACTTCCAGAACCACACGCCGCAGTGGGCGCCGGGCAAGAACTTCCCGAAGACCGGCGGCTTCGGCCCGTGGATGGTGACCGCCGACGAACTCGGCGACCCGACCCAGCTTACCCTGGCGACGCGCCTCAACGGCCAGGTGATGCAGAACACCACCACCGACCTGATGATCTTCGATATCCCGACCACCATCGAATACATCACCACCTTCACCGAACTGCGCGCGGGCGACGTGATCTCGACCGGCACACCGGGCGGAGTCGGCTTCAAGCGCAACCCGCCGGTGTTCATGAAGGCGGGCGACACGGTGGAGATCGAAATCAGCAAGATCGGCACGCTCGTCAACAAGATCGTCGCCGAGTAAGCAAAGCGAACAAGCGGGCCCTCATTTGGGCCCGGTGCGGAGACAGCCATGACGTTCTCGAGATTCTCCCTCATCCTGCGGGGGCTCGGCCTCCTGTTCCGGTACTGCCGCTGGCGGCATCCGGCGTTCGCGGAAAGACTGAAGGAAAAGACCTTCACCGCCCAGATCAAGACGGCGGACAACTCCGAGGGTCGCTGGTTCCGCTTCGAGAACGGCCGCGTCACCTCGGGTGCCGGCATCCGCGCCGACGCCGAGGTGGTGCTCGCGTTCAAGAACGCGAAGATCGCCGCCGAGCTGCTGACGCCGCCGATCGACCAGCAGGAGCAGATCGACGCGATCAAGGACTTCAAGCTGACCATGACCGGGCCGGACGAGCTCACGAGCTGGTTCACCCGCCTGATCCTGCTCACACAATCCGTCGGCTGGAAGTACGGCATCGCGCAGGCCGACGGCTCGATGCGCTACACCTCCATGACCAACGGCGGGCCCGTGTTCGTCTACGTCAAGGACGGCAAGATCCTGCGCCTCACGCCGATCCAGTTCGACGACAGCGACCCCCAGCCCTGGACCATCAAGGCGCGCGGCAAGAGCTACACGCCGCCGCGCAAGACCACGCTCGCGCCCCACGGCCAGAACTTCAAGTCGATCATCTACTCGCCCAACCGCTGCCTCTATCCGATGAAGCGCGTCGACTTCAATCCTAACGGCGAGCGCAACCCGCAGAACCGCGGAGTCTCCGGCTACGAGCGCATCTCCTGGGACGAGGCGCTCGACATCGTCGCTTCCGAGATCAAGCGCATGAAGCGCGAGCACGGGCCGGGCGCGATCGCGTCGTCCCACGGCTCGCATCACACCTGGGGCAACATCGGCTACTACCTGTCAGCCAACTTCCGCTTCATGAATGCGATCGGCCACACCGAGGTGCACCACAACCCCGACAGCTGGGAAGGCTGGTACTGGGGCGCGACGCATCACTGGGGCTACAGCTTGCGCGTCGGCCAGTGCGAGAACTACGGCACGGTCGAGGACTGCCTGCAGAACTGCGAGATGATCGTGTTCTGGTCGGCCAACCCGGAAGCGACCTCGGGCGCCTACGGCGCGTTCGAGGGCACGGTGCGCCGCCAGTGGCTCAAGAGCTCGGGCATCAAGATCGTCCACATCGATCCCTACTACAACGACACCGCGCAGTTCCTGGGCGGCAAATGGATCGCGCCGAAGCCAACCACCTCGCCCGCCATGGGCATGGCCTTGGCCTACGTCTGGATCAAGGAAGACCTCTACGACAAGGACTACGTCGCCACCCGTACCAAGGGGTTCGACGTGTGGAAGGCCTACCTCCTCGGCGAGGAGGACGGCATCCCCAAGACTCCCGAATGGGCCGAGAAGGAAACCGGCATTCCCGCCCGCGACATCCGCGCGCTGGCCCGCGAATGGGGCACCAAGCGCACCTACCTCGGCGCGGGCGGCTGGGGCACCGGCCACGGCGGCGCGTGCCGCAACGCCACTGGCATCCAGTGGGCGCGCGTGTGCGTATGCCTGATGGCGATGCAGGGCCTCGGCAAGCCCGGCATCAACTTCGGCAACCTGCAATGGGGCACGCCGGTCGACTTCAACTTCTACTTCCCCGGCTACGCCGAGGGCGGCATGTCGGGCGACATGGAGCACACCGCCATGGCGGTGCAATTGTTCCAGCGCATGCCGCAGCTGCCCACCATCAACACCCCGGGCCAGAAGATTCCGCGCATGCAGTTCCCCGAGGCGATCCTCGACGGCAAGGCCGAGGGCTACATGTGGGACGGCAAGTCGATCGAGCACCAGTTCCGCAAGATCGTCTATCCCATGCCGGGCCATTCACCGGTGCACATGCTCTACAAGTACGGCGGCTCGGCGCTCGCGACCATGCCCGAACTCGAACCGCTGGGTCGCGGCCTATCGCGCGCCCAACCTCGAGTTCGTGGTGAACCAGTCGATCTGGATGGAGGGCGAGGCCCCGTTCGCCGACGTCATCCTGCCCGCCTGCACCAACTTCGAGCGTCCCGACATCTCCGAATGGGCCGGCCTCGGCGGCTACGCCCACCACGGCCAGATGCAGCTCAACCACCGGGTCATCGTGTTCCAGCACAAGTGCATCGAGCCCTTGGGCGAATCGCGCTCGGACTACGAGATCTTCAACGACATCTGCAAGCGCCTCGGGCTTTCCGCCTACTTCTCGGAGGGCATGACCGAGCTCGACTGGGTCAAGCGCCAGTTCGAGGGCTCGGATCTTGCCAAGGCGGTCTCGTGGAAGGAGTTCATCCGCCGAGGCTACTACGTGGTGCCCTCGGAAGAAGAGAAGCTGCGCGCGCCGACCTCGTTCCGCTGGTTCGCGGAAGGCCGCAAGAAGGACGTGCCCGAGCCGCACCCGCTACCCTCCGACTACTCGGGCGAATTCCAGAAGGGCCTCCAGACCCAGTCAGGCCTCATCGAGTTCGAGTGCGAGAGCCTCAAGCGGTTCGACGCCAACGATCCCGAGCGCCCGCCGATCGTGAAATACAATCCCGCGTTCGAGGGCATCCACGATCCGCGCCTGGAGAAGTACCCGCTGCAACTGCTGACGCCGCACCCGCGCTACAGCTTCCACACCCAGGGCGACGGCAAGGACAGCTTCATCAACGACATCCCCGACCATCGCATGCCGGTGAACGGGCACTACTACTGGATCATCCGGCTCAATGCCAAGGACGCGGAAGCGCGCGGCATCAGGACCGGCGATCTGGTGAAGGTGTTCAACGAGCGCGGCGCGGTGATCTGCGCGGCGCGCATCACCAACCGTCTGACCGCCGGCGTCGCGCACGGCTACGAGTCGTCCGCCAACTACCAGCCGCTCGGCGAACCGGGCCGGACGGTGGACATCGGCGGCTGCCTCAACCTGCTGAGCCCGAAGCGCAGCCAGGTGAAGCAGGCCCATTCCATGGCCTCGTCCTCGGCGCTGGTGGAGATCGTGCCATGGGACGGCAGGCCCGAACACGTCGCCGAGGCGACCCTCGAGGTGGAACGGCGCGGCCGCAAGGCCGAGGCCGTGCCCGCCGAGTAAAGCCGCGCGCGCCAAGGAGAGACCCGTGAAGAAGTGGAACCTCATCGTCGACGTCGCCGAGTGCACCAACTGCAACCTGTGCGCGCTCGCCTGCCAGGACGAGTACGTCGGCAACGACTGGCCCGGTGTCGCGGCGGAAATGCCCAAGCACGGGCAGCGCTGGATCGACATCAAGCGCAAGGAGCGCGGCCGGCCGCCGATCGTCGACGTCGCCTACCTGCCGGTGATGTGCCAGCACTGCGACGACGCGCCGTGCATACAGGCGGCGAAGGGCGGCGCGGTCACGAAGCGCGCCGACGGCATCGTCATCATCGATCCGGTCAAGGCCAAGGGGCAAAAGCAGATCGTCGACGCCTGCCCCTACGACGCCGTGTTCTGGAACGAGGACAAGCAGTTGCCCCAGGCGTGGCCGTTCGACGCGCATCTGCTCGACGCCGGCTGGACCGAGCCGCGCGCCGCCACCGCCTGCCCCACCGGCGCGATCCGCGCGCTCAAGGTGGACGACGCCGAGATGGATGCGTTGCGCGCGTCCGAAGGACTCGAGGAGCTCGACCCGGCTGCGTGCACCAAGCCGAGGGTCTTGTATAAGAATCTGCACCGCTTCTCGAAATGCGTCGTCGCCGGCACCGTCGCGGTCGAGATCGAGGGCGTCGAGGAATGCGTGGTGGGCGCCAAAGTCACGCTCAGGAAGGGTGACAAGCTGGTGGCGGAAACCGTCACCGACGCGTTCGGCGACTTCACGATCGATCGCCTCGATCCCGCCAGCGGTGCCTACAGTTTGACCGTCACCAAGGACGCCCTGCCCGCCCGCACGGTGCCCGTCGAACTCGGCGAAAGCATCACGCTCGACGTTATCAGGCTCTGACATTTTTTTATGGCCGCGAGGCTCCCTCCGCGCTTGCCGGGGCGGGGGGTGCTGGTATGATCGCGCCCGCAACCGGGCGCAACGTCCGGACCGGAATTCACCTCTAGGGAGACCCGTCATGGCGAAAGCCAGATCCAAGCCCCTCCAGACCAAGACCACCAGCAAGAAGAGCGCGTCCAAGGCGCTCAACGCAGCGACCACCTCCGTCGACCGTCCGGTCAAGCTCGGCAACCCCCGCATGGGCTGGGTGTCGGACGCGATCGCCGAGACCGTGCGCAAGCTCGGCTACAAGTACATGGCGCTGGTGCCGGGCGCGAGCTATCGCGGCTTCCACGACTCGATCGTGAACTATCTCGGCAACAGGACACCGCAGATGCTGATCTGCCTGCACGAGGAGCATTCCGTCGCCATCGCCGACGGCTACGCCCGCGTCGCCGACGAGCCGATGGCCGTCGCCATCCACACCAACGTCGGCCTGATGCACGCCACCATGGCGATCTTCTGCGCCTGGGAAGGCCGCGCGCCGATCCTGATATTCGGCGCCAACGGCCCGATCGACGCCCACCTGCGCCGTCCCTGGATCGACTGGATACACACCAGCAAGGACCACGCCGGGCTGATCCGCAACTTCATCAAGTGGGACGACGAGCCGCAGTCGGCCCAGGCCGCCATCGAGTCGGTGCTGCGCGCCAACCAGATCGCACGCTCCAAGCCGTGCGGTCCGACCTACGTCTGCCTCGACGCGGGCCTGCAGGAAGACGAGTTGCCGGAAGGCGTCACCATCCCCGACGTCTCGCGCTACGAGCCCGCGCCGCCGCCGGCGGCCGACCGCCCGACGCTGCGCAAGATCATCGCCGCGGTGAAGAAGTCCAAGCTGCCGGTCATGATGATCGGCCGCGGCGCGCGCAGCCAGGAAGCCTGGGACAACCGCGTCAAGCTCGCCGAGGTTCTCGGTTGCGCGGTGATGACCCACATCCGCGCCGGCTCCATGTTCCCGACCGAGCATCCGAGCCATGTCGTGCCGCAGTGCCAGCGTCCGACCGACGCCAACAAGGCGCTAGTGCGCGGGGCCGACCTTCTGTTCAACCTCGGCTTCAACGACTTCGCCGGCTTCCTGCGCCTGTGCACCGGTCAGTCGCAGACCCAGCACCCGACCAGCGCCACGGTCGTCAACGTGTCGCTGCAGCAGTACCTGCACAACGGCTGGAACACCGACTACCAGGCGCTGCCGGCCGTCGACATCAACGTGCTGGCCGATCCCGACATGGTGATCGCGCAGCTGCTCGAAGAGCTCGGCGTCAAGGGCAAGCCGACCGGCAAGCCCAAGCTCAAGCCCGCCGTGAAGAAGATCCAGCACTGGACCAGGAGCGCCGCCGCCAAGGCCAAGGTCTCGAGCGAGACCGGCCCGATGGAGGCCAAGGACTTCCACCTGGTGATGTCGGAGTTCGTAACCGGCGATCCCAAGATCTCGCTGTGCCACACCTCGACCGGCTGGCCCGGCACGGCGGCGCGCTGGCGCACCCCGCTCGACTACGCCGGCAACGATTCGGGCGGCGGCGTCGGCGCCGGTCCCGGCCAGTCGGTGGGCTCGGCCCTTGCCTTCCGCGACGCCGGCCGCATCCCCGTCACCATGATGGGCGACGGCGACACCTCGATGGGCTGCAACGCGCTGTGGACCGCGGCGCGCATGCGCATCCCGATGCTCGCGGTGGTCATGAACAACCGCTCCTACTTCAACGACGAGGCGCACCAGCACCACGTCGCGTTGGAGCGCGGCCGCGCGCCGGAGAACCGCTGGATCGGGCTCCGCATCGACGATCCCGCGCCGGACGTGTGCGGCCTCGCCCGCGCCCAGGGCTTCCAGGCCGAGGGCCCGGTCAAGACCGTCAAGGAACTGAAGGCGGCGCTCAAGCGCGGCTACAAGATCGTGGCCGCCGGCGGGCAGTACATGATCGACGCCTGGATCGAGAAGGACGACGCGGTCGGCCGCCGCTCCTCCGACGGCGGTCGCGGCGAGAACAAGGGCTAGCAGGACGTTCCCATAAAGCGGAATCGCCCCCCTCACCCTTCCCTCTCCCCCCAAACGGGGGGAGAGGGTTGAGTAGGGTTGGCGAGCGGCACGCGAGCCTACCCGGAGCTGGGTGAGGGGGACTGAATTCAACCTAAAGAAAACATTGCTATAGCCGACCGCCTTCCCCGCTTCACCGCGGGCACTTTTTCCGGCCCTTTCCGTTTCCGCGGGAAGGGCCGGAATGCTATTCTGATTATGGAAAATAATAATAAGCACCACAGCAAGCCACATAACAGGAGGCAGACATGACCACTTTGCGATTTACCGGCGCCGTGCTGGCGGCCGGCGCCATCGCCGTCATGGCCGGCACCCCGGCCCGCGCCGATTCGGTGAAGGATTTTTACAGCGGCAAGCGGATGACCATGCTGATCGGGCTGTCCGTGGGCGGCGGCTACGACCGCTACGCCAGGCTGACCGCGCGCTATCTGGAGAAATACATTCCCGGCAACCCGAGCATCACCCCCAAGAACATGACCGGAGGCGGCTCGCTGGTGATGGCCAACTACGTGTGCAAGGCCGCGCCCGAGGATGGCACCGTCATCGGCGCGCCGCTGCGCGCCGTGCCGGTGGATCCCATCGTCAACGGCAAGGAGTCGAAGCTGAAGTGCGATCCCCTGAAAATGCAGTGGCTCGGCTCGCTCGACCGGGAAACCAGCCTCGCGATCGCCTGGACCAAATCCGGCATCACCAGCGCCGATGACCTCTACAAGAAGGAGTTCGTCGTCGGCGGCACCGGCGCCATTTCCGATTCGGTCACCGCCGCCTACATGATGCGCAACCTGCTCGGCATGAAGTACCGGGTGATCGTCGGCTATCCGGGCGGCACGGAGATCAACCTCGCCGCGGACCGGGGCGAAGTCATGGGCCGGGCGACCCATTCCTGGTCGGCCCTGCAGAGCGGCCCCAACGCCAAGCGGCTCAAGGCCGGCGAGATCAAGATCCTCTATCAGATGGGCGCCAAGAAGAGCGCCGGCCCGGGACTCAAGGACGTGCCCTTTGCGCTCGATTTCGCCAAGGACAAGCGCACCCGCAAGATCCTGTTCCTGAAGTTCGCGGCCAACGAGTTCGGCTACCCCTACTTCATGGGGCCGAAGGTCCCCAAGGCGCGCTTCAAGGCCGTGGCCGCCGCCTTCAGGAAGATGAGCGACGATCCCAAGCTGATCGCCGACATGAAGAAGATGAAGATGGGGCGCGATCCCATCTTCGGCCCCGAGATGGTCTCGCTGATCAAGGACATGTACGAGACCCCGCCCGACATCATGGAGGCCATGCGCAAGGCCTCCCAGCCGCCGGGCAAGGTCGAGATGGTCAAGCTTCCGGTGATCACCGCCAAGGGCAAGCTGACCGGCGTCGGCGGCAAGGGCAAGAAACTGAAGTTTGCCGGCACCTCCACCAAGGGCGAGAAGGTGAAGACGCATCTCAGCGTCAAGGGCAAGAAGACCATGATCACCGTCGCCGGCAAGCCGGCCAAGGCCTCCGCCCTCAAGAAGGGCATGACCTGCACAGTCACCTACAAGGGTCGGTCCCCGAGCGACATCGCCTGCCAGTAACCGCCGCAGCCTGAACGAACGAAGACCCCCAGGGGATTCCCGGGGGTTTTTGCTTCCGCCCTTTCCGTTTCCGCGGGAACGGCGCGAATGCTATTCTCGAAAACAAAAAACCGGAAACACCCCCACAGGAGGGCATCTATGAAAACCCTGCGCATCACCGGCGCCGCGCTGGCGGCCGGCATCGTTCTCGTTGCGGCCGGCGCCTCGGCCCGGGCCGACTCGGTCGAGGACTTCTACAAGGGCAAGCGGATGACCATGCTCATCGGCCTGTCCACCGGCGGCGGCTATGACCGCTATGCCCGCCTCACGGCGCGCTTCATCGTCAAGCTACATCCCGGGCCATCCGAGCATCACCCCGAAGAACATGACCGGTGGCGGCTCGCTGGTGATGTCGAACTTCCTCTACAACGTGGCGCCCCAGGACGGCACGTTCATCGGCGCGCCCCAGCGCGGCGTGCCGGTCGAGCCGCTGGTCGCGGGCAAGGATTCCATGGCCAAGCTCGATCCGCTCAAGATGTACTGGATCGGCTCGCTCACCCGCGAGACCTCGCTCGCGGTGGCCTGGCACACGTCGGGCTTCACCAGCTACAAGCAGCTCTACGACAAGGTATTCGTCGCGGGCGGCACCGGCGCCACCACCGATTCGGTGGTCACCGGCTACGTCATGAACCGGCTGCTGGGCATGAAGTACAAGATGATCGCGGGCTACCCCGGCGGCTCGGAGGTCAACCTCGCCATGCAGCGCGGCGAGGTCATGGGCCGCGTCACCAACTCGTGGTCCTCGATCAAGAGCGGCGACTTCCAGAACGTGAAGGAAGGCCGCCTGATCCTGCTCTACCAGATGGGCGCCAAGAAGAACAACGACGGCGTGCTCAAGGACGTGCCCTCGGCGCTCGACTTCGCGCCCACCCCTCGCATCCGCAAGATCCTGTTCCTCAAGTTCGCGATCAACGACTTCGGCTATCCCTACATGATGGGGCCGGGCGTGCCCAAGGAACGGGTCGCGGCGATCCGTGCCGCCTTCAAGAAGGCCGGCGACGATCCCGACCTGCGCGCCGCCGCCAAGAAGGCACGCATGGAGGTCGACCCGATCTACGGCGAGGAGCTCCAGAGCCTGCTGCAGGAGATGTACGACACACCGCCCGACATCGTCACCGCGCTGCGCGACGCCTCCGAGCCCACCGGCCCGGTCGTGATGGCCAAGATTCCGGTCGTCACTGCCAAGGTGAAGCTCGGCAAGGTCGCCAAGGGTGGCAAGAAGGTCTCCTTCAAGGGCAAGGACGAGAAGGGCCAGGCCGTGAAGGGCAGCGTCGGCGTCTCCGGCAAGAAGACCAAGGTCACGGTCGCCGGCCAGCCGGCCAAGGCCTCCGCGCTCAAGACCGGCATGTCCTGCACCGTCACCTACCAGGGCCGTGCCGCCAGGATGATCGCCTGCGACTGACCCTCGCGGCATGATCGAACGGAAACCCCCGGGCCCGCCCCGGGGGTTTTTGTTTCGGGCGCAGGCCGGGACGGCGCTACCATGGCGCGCAGTCATGTTCGCTGATCGTCCAATCCCATGAGAAACCCCAAGGCCAACCCCGGACTGGCGCGGCGCACGGCGAACGCCCTGTTCCGCCACCACATCGAGAACGGCGTCTCGGTCGCGCTGTGCCTCGCCGCGGTCGCCGTCACGGCCGGGCTCGCCCTCGGCACCCTGCAGGCCATAGTCGCCGGCACCGGCGCCCTGTGCGTCAGCATCGTCGACCAGCCGGGGAAGCTCGCCGGCAAGCTGCCGGTATTGCTCGCGGCCGTCGCGGCGGCCACGTCGATCTCGCTCCTCGCCGGGCTCGCCGGCGGGACGCCATGGGCGCTGGCCGCGGTGATCGCCGCCATGAGCGCGGGCTTCGCGCTCGCCACCGCCTACGGGCGCCCGGCGCTGACCGTCGGCATCGCCGGCGTGCTGTCGCTCGTGCTCGGCATGGCGGTGCCGGCGGAAGGCGCGCCCGCGGCGCTCCGGCACGGCGCCCTGTTCGCCGCCGGCGGCACGGCCTACGCGCTGCTGGCATTCGCCGCTGCCTGGCTGTTCGACGACCGCAACCAGCGCATGTTCCTCAACGAGGCGCTGCTCGCCTTCGCACGCTACCTGCGCGCCCGTGCGCGCGGCTACAGCGTCGCCACCTCGCGGGCGGCGGCGCTGGGCGGGATCGTCGAGGCCCACGGCGCGCTGATGGAGCGCCTGCAGGCGGCGCGCGACACCATCTTCACCGGACGCCCGGGCCCGGCGAACCGCAAGCGGGTCCGCTGCATGATGGCGCTGCTGGATGCCTACGAGGCGGTGCTGTCGAGCGACGCCGACTGGGCCACCATGCCGCGCAAGGAAAACCCGGACGTGCTCCGGCTGATCGCCGGGCTGACGCGGGCAATGGCACACGACATCGAGGGGCTCGCGCTGTCCCTCGTGGTGCCCGCGCGCAAGGCCTCCCTCCAGGATCATCGCGCCGCGCTCGACATGCTCGACATCACCCTCGATACCCTCGACGCGGGCGGGCGCGAGCTCGATACCACCGGGCTCAGGCCGACCCGCAATAAGATCAATGAGGCGATCCGCCGCATCGGCCGGCTCGCGGACGCCCTTGCCGCCGCGCCCGAAACGGTCGCCGAACTGCCGCCCGGCATCGATCTCGGTCCGTTCATCCAGGTGCAGCAGGCGGGTCTCGCGACGCTGCGCGCCCATCTCACGCCGACCTCGCCGGTCGCGCGCTACGCCATCCGGCTCACGCTCGCCATGCTGGCGGGCTACGCGCTTACGCTCGCGCTGCCGCGCTACGTCCACGGCGGCTGGATCCTGCTCACGGTCTACCTGATCATGCGCGCCAACTACGCGCTCACACGCCGGCGCCGCAACGACCGCATCCTCGGCACGCTGGCCGGCTGCGGCGTGGCGGCGGTGCTGATCCCGACCCTGCCGCCGGGCTGGATTCCCGTGGCGGTGATCCTGGCCGCCGGCACCGCCCATGCCTATGCCGTGGTCGACTACCGCGTCGCCTCGTTCGCCGCCTCGGTGATGGCGCTGCTCCTGCTGCACCTGCTGCAGCCCCACGAGATCCTGATCGCCGACCGCATCGTCGACACGCTGATCGGCGCCGCGCTGTCGGCCGCGTTCAGCCGCCTGCTGCCGAGCTGGGAGTGGCGCGATATCCCCCGCCTGGTGAACCGGATGATGGAGGCCGACCGGGCCTTCGCCGCGGCCGCACTGTCGCTCGCCACCGCCGACCACGACTACCGGCTCGCGCGCAAGCGCGCCCTTGATGGCTTCACCGCGCTCGCCACCACCACGCGGCGGCTGTCGGGCGAGCCCGGCGTGCGGGCGCGCCACATGACGTCGCTCAACGCGCTGCTCGGCGCCAACTACCTGTTCGCCTCGGACCTCGCCTCGATCCGCACCGTGCGCGACATACGCGCGGGCGAGATCGAGCCGGCGGCCATGGGCGCGCCGCTCGACGAGACCCGGCCGCGGGTGCTGGCGAGCCTCGAGGGGCCCGGCGCCGATCCCGGCGAAGGCGCACCGGCGACGGACACGGTGCACCGGCGCGGCTGGAGCGAGATTCCGGCGGTCGACGCCATGGCGTTCCTGCGCCGCCGCCTGCGCCATCTCGAACTCGCCGCCGGGCGCCTCGCGGCACTGGCCGCCCGCGCCCTGGCCACGCCGCGCGCGCCGACCACTGGCGGGACGGCGCCGCCGGGGCCATAATCCACGGCAACGACAACGAAACGAATCAACAAGGGAGGTACCGACCGTGATCGATCTTTATCTGTGGACCACCGACAACGGCTACAAGGCGCGCCACGGCATGGAGGAAAGCGGCCTGCCGCACCGCCTCAAGCCGATCAACATCCGCAAGAAGGAGCAGTTCGCCCCCGACTACCTGAAGATCAGCCCGGGCCACAAGATCCCGGCGCTCGTCGACGACGATGGGCCGGGCGGTCAGCGCATCACGCTGTGCGAATCGGGCGCAATCCTGAAGTACCTCGGCACCAAGGCCGGTAACGGGCTTTATCCAAGCGACCCGATCAGGCAGATCAGGGTGGACCAGTGGCTGTTCTACGGCTCGGCCACCTTCACCACGCTGGCCCAGCAGTTCGGGCTGTGGGTGATCCGCTCCAGCGAAGACGTGCCCCAGGCCAAGAAGCACTACACCGAGGTGCTGCGCGACATGCTCGGCACGCTCGACCGGCATCTCGGCGACAACGAATACCTCGCGGGCGACTACTCGATGGCCGACGTCTCGATCTTCGCCGACGTGCACAGGCACGGCGTCGAGGACATCGGCCTCGACGAATATCCCAATCTCAGGCGCTGGCACGACGCCATCATGGCGCGCCCGGCCACCCAGCGCGGCTGGGCACCGTTCGTGTAGCCCAGGGGCCACAACGGATGGCGGCGCGCGGATTCCCTTGCAGGAGCAGATCCGGTGACTGAGCTCGGACCCGAAGTGCACGGACAGTCAAGACGCAAAAGCTCGATCAGGACCCTCGGTCTGGTGATTTTCGTTGCAGCCGCGACATCCGCCGCGACGGCCTGGATCGCAACCTCCTACCTGTTTCCGAAGTCATTCCGGCCGGTGACCCTGAGCCAGACGGAACGGAAGACGCTGGACGCGAAGCTCGGCCGTCTCGATGTCGAATTGCGTTCCGGGCCGAAAGCGGCGACGGCTCCCGGCAGGGTGCTCGAACCCCGCCGGTACAGCGAGGAAGGGGCTTCGCGAAAGGTCACCTTCTCCGAGCGGGAGATCAATGCCCTGCTCGCGGCCAATACCGATCTTGCCGACAAGGTCGCGATCGACCTGTCGCCGGGCCTGGTCAGCGCGAGGATCCTGCTTCCGATCGACCCGGACATGCCCCTGCTCGGCGGGAAGACCCTCTCGGTCACGGCCGGCCTCGCGCTGAGCTACCGGAACGGCCGGCCCGTTGTCGTCCTCAGGGGCGTCAGCCTGTGGGGCGTACCGATACCCAATGCCTGGCTCGGCAACCTCAAGAACGTCGATCTCGTCGCCTATTACGGTGACGAGGGGTTCTGGCACGCCTTCGCGGCAGGCGTGAACGACATCGCCGTGAGCGACGGGCGCCTGGCGATCGAACTGAAGGAATAGCGTGGCGGGCGGCCCGGGTTCGTCCGCGGCTGACGGCGGGCCGGCGACGGCTCACTTGCCGAGGAGCTGCTTCAGGATATCGGGGGGCGCCAGCGGCGTCGGGCCGGACGGGGAGCCGCCGCCCTGGCCGCCCGCGCCCGGCAGGACCTTCTGGAGCTGCTCCAGCGCCTTCTCCTTCGCGATGCCGGAGAGGTCGGGCCGGTAGCTCAGGCGATCCCACGGGCCGGTGACGATGACCGGCACCATCAATCCGGCGAGGTCCGACGTGCCGCCCTGGCCGGCGGCGGAAGCCACGACCTTGGGCTCCACGCGGTAGTTCACGGTGCGCTGCGGCAGGTCGACCCTGCCCTTGCCGGCAACGCGCAGGAGCGGCGACTTCATCTCCAGGTCGTTGTTGGAGAGTATGCCGTTGCGGATGGTGAAGGTGCCGCCGAGCTCGGCGAAATCGGTTTTCTGGGCCGTGTTCGCCTCGGGGTTGAGGAATGCCCCCTGCACGTTGCGTACCATGGCGCCAAGATTGATTCCCCGGATCGCGCCATTCACAAACAGCAGCTTGCCCGCGCCGTCGAGCGCGGCGACAAGCGCGCGCTGGGAGCGGCCGGCGCCCTTCGCGTCGATATGTCCGCTGGCGGTGCCCTCGAGGCGGTCGAGGCCGACGGCGTCGGCGAGGAACGGCTGCGCTTTCAGCCCCGACAGGTCGAATGCGAAGCCGATCGCCGGCACCGCGCCGGCGCCGTCCGCCGTAACCCTTGCCGTGCCCTTGCCGTCGTAGAGCGCCATGCGGTCGAGGTCGGCGGCGAGCCGTCCGCCCTTGAGGACCACGGAAAGGTGCGATTCGCCCACCTTGATCTTGCGCACCATGAGGCTGCCGAGGGTGAGATCGAGGTCGGCGTCGGCCTGCCGCAGCGGCGTGAAGTCGAGCGGCGCATCGCTCCAGCCGGCCGGCTGCGCCGCCGGACCGCCGCGGGCGGGCGCGCCGGTGGAGGCCGGCGTCGCGCCCTCGGGCGGCAGGTACGGGTTGAGGTCGAGGGTGCCGAGCTTGAGGCTGGCCTGCACGTAAGGCCGTGCCCGCCCGCCGTCGTAGCGCACCGCGCCCGTCCCCCTGATGGCGTCGAGGGCAAGCGTCGCGTCGAGGAACGACACCTTCCTGCCCGCCACGTCCACCGTGCCCTTGACGGCAAGGGGGCCGAAGCCGGAGCCGGGCGCGGTGAGCGGGCTGCCCGCCCAGGCCGCGAGCTTGCGCACCGACGGCACGTCGAGATCGAGCGTGCCGCGCGCCTTCACCTCCTGCCCGTTCGCGAAGGTGCCCTTGAAGGCAAGCTTGACCGGGGCGGATGAAACGGCGGCGGCGACGGCGCTCGATCCGCCTTTCAGCAGCGCGTTCGGATCTTCCGCATGGAGCGACACCGCGACCTTCTCCTTGTTCCACACCAGCGAACCGTCGGCCCGCATCGGGCTCGTGAGGGAGGGGAGAGACAGCGACGCATTGACGCCGCTGAGCAGATAGCTCTTGCCGCTGCGGGCATCGGCGTAGCTCACCGCGCCGTCCACGATCCGCACGTCGCCGAGGGTGAGGCCCGAGATCATGGACGTCGGCCCACCGCCCGTGGCCTGCCGTGCGGCACCGCTGGTCGCCGGGGCGGCCCCCGCGGCGGTTGCCTTTTCGAACCGCCAGTTGGGTACGCCGTTCTTGTCCACCGAGAGCGAGATCACGGGCTTTTCAAGCACGAACGAATCGACCTTCACCTGCCCGGACAGGAGCGGCCACAGGGCCACCTTCACCCGCATCTTGTCCAGGGTGACCATCTCGGCCGGGCGCGCGCCCCTGGCGTTGGCGAGCGAGACCTTGCCCGCCGTGAACTGGACGCTCGGAAGAATGGAGAACGAGAAATCCCCGTCGATGCGCGCCTCGCGGCCGGTCGCGTCGTGGATGGCGGAAAGCAGCCGTCCCTTGAACGCGGAGACCGGAACGAATGCCGGTATGGCAAGCGCGGCGACGACGAGCACGACAACCGCGATGCCGAGTCCGATCAATACTTTCTTCATCCTCGATCTCCCGTCTGTTGCGCTCCGGCGTCAACGCGCGCCGAACACCTTCCGCAGCAGCTCGGTGGTCCGCCTGGCGGGATTCTCCCGGATGGCGGCCTCCTCGCGGCCCAGGTAGAGAAACATCCCGTCGATCGCCTTGCCGAGCACATATTGCGTCAGGTCGGCCCTGGCGTCGGGCATGAACGGCAGGGTGCGGTACTTCCCCATCATTCGATCATATGCCTGGACCGCGCCGGCCCGCGCGAGCTCCTGGTCCACGATCGGTTTCATTTCGTTGGCGAGGGGCCCCGACATCTTCTTGCGGAAATATTCGGTCGCCGCGTTCTTCGGGCCATTGTAGATGGTGCGCGCGTCGTCCAGGGTCATGTCCTGGATGGCGTTCCAGAACAGGGTCTTGGCGCGCGGCGCCGCGGTTTCGGCCGCGCGGTTCAGCCGCAGCTCGAGGTCGTCGGCAAGGCGGCCGGCGCCGACGCGGGACAGCGCCTTCCTGACCGTCGCGAGGGCGCCGGGAAGCGGGATATGCACGTCGGGACTGGCATTGAACCCGTCGGTGCGTCCGAGAGCGGCGACCACGCGTTCGGTCCCGACCCGCAGCGCGTCCTTGAGGCCACTCGCGATCTCGCCGGTCGTGAGGCTGCCGGCGCCGCGCGACGACCCGCCCAGGCTATCGAGCAGGCTCTTGCCGCGCTCCATCATGTCGTTCGTGGACTGCGCCGACGCAACGGCGGGAAGAAGCGTCGCGATGAAGGCCAGGATCGACAGTCGCGTATTCATTGATGTCCTCACGGCGGCGCCTCCTCGTCCTCCGGCCGAAACCCGCATCAACCGAGGTCCGACGTGCAATGGGCGCACTTCGTGGCCTTGACGGGAATTCGCGAGAGGCAATAGGGACAGTCCTTCTCGGTCGGTTCCGCCGGCGGGGCTTCGCTCTTGAGGCGGTTCAGCTGCCGGAGCGAGATGAAGATGGCGAAGGCGACGATGAGGAAATACACGACGGTATTGATGAACAGACCGACATTGATCGTCGCGGCGCCCGCCTTCTGGGCGTCCGCCAGGCTGCCATAGGTGCCCGACGAAAGATTGATGAAGATGTTCGAAAAATCGATGCCGCCGGTCAGCTTTCCGATCGGGGGCATGATGATGTCGTTGACGAAGGAGCCGACGATCTTGCCGAAGGCCGCGCCGATAATGATGCCGACGGCCATGTCGATGACGTTGCCGCGCATCGCGAAATTGCGGAATTCCTTGAGCATGTGATTGAACCTTTCAGCCTGAAAGTCGATCGAATCAGCCGTGGCGGCGGTGTCGCCGACAGAAACGCATTGCCGAATGCGTTCGGGCGCGGTCCGCAGGACAGGGATTCGGCCCTCCCGGCGCGGGCACGCCGGACCCGGCCGCGCCTGCTCGCGCTCGCTCCACACCGGAAATGCTAGCGGCCGTCCCCGCGACGGGTATTGAGATGGATCATATCGGGACGTATCGGGAACGGGACACATTCCTGCCGTCCGCCGGAAGTCCCGGGCGCTTCCGCACGCCTTTCGGGTACGCCGACGCTTCGGTATTCGCCGACGTGCACCGGCACGGCGTGGGCGACATCGGCCTCGACGACCTCAACCTCGGACGCTGGCACGACGCCATCGCGGCGCGCCCCGCCCACCCGGCGCGGGCCGGTCGCCGTTCGTTAATTCAGCTTGAACAGCTTGGTCGCCGCGCCCGACTTGATGGTGTCGCGCTCGGCGGCGGTGAGCCCGTCCACCGCGTCCACCAGACCGACCGGATCGGTCTCGCCCATGTCGTAGGGGCTGTCGGTGCCGAGCATGACGTGATCGGCACCGACGAGGTCCACCAGGTGGCGGATCTGGTCGGGGCGGAACACCACCGTGTCGAAGTAGAAGCTGTCGAGATAGGTGGACGGCGGCTGGTCGATGTGGACGCGGTTCTCCGCGCGCGTCTGCCAGGCGTGGTCGAAGCGGCCGAGGTAGAACGGGAAGAAGCCGCCGCCATGCGCCCCGTAGAACTTGAGCTTCGGGTGGCGCTTCGGCACGCCCGCATGGATCAGGTGCGAGATCGCGAGCGTGGTCTCGAGCGGGTTGGAGACCACGTTCGACATGTAGAACGCCTTGAAGCGCTGCGGGTGCGAAAACCCCTGGGGGTGGATGTAGACCGGCATGTCGAGCGCCTCGAGCGCGGTCCAGTAGGGCTCGAGCCGTTCGTCGGAGAGCTCCATGCCGGCGATGTCGCAGGGAAAGCGTATCGCCTTGAGGCCGAGGGTTTTGACCGCGCGCTCGGTCTCCGTGATGGCGAGATCGACGTGCTGCAGCGGCGCGATCGCCATCGCCCAGAACCGGTCGGGATGCTCCCTGACGATGGCGGCGGCGTGGTCGTTGACGTGCTGGGCCACGGTCATGCCGAGGTTGGAATCGGCCTCGTAGAAGCCCTTGGGCGCGCCCGACGACAGCACCGCGCGCTCGACCCCCATCTTCTCCATGTCCTTGATGCGCCACTCGGGGTCCGACAGCACCTTCTCGTTGGCCGAGCGCTCGCCGGTGATGCCGACCCCGCCCTGGTTCTTCGCCGCGGCGCCGACGTCGCCGCGCTCGGCGGCGGCCTTCATCATGCGCTGGGCCGCGGGCACGTTGAGGTGGGCGTGGATGTCGATGACGCTGGCCATGGTGCGGCTGTCTCCCGGTGTCGATTCGTTATCGGCGGTGGGCTCGCCGGCCCGTCGCCATTATCGCTGTTATCACCATTATGCAAGGGGGCGCCGCCCCTGTCGAGCGGCGGAACCCTTATCCGCCAAGGCCTTAGCCGGCCCGGCCGTGATCGCAGGCGAACTCAGATCCCCATCAGGCCGCGGACGTTCTCGCACATGATCAGGTCCTTCTGCTTGCCCGTCAGGTCCGAGCGGTGACGGAACTCGTCGATCATCATCGGGAAGCCGGCGTCCCAATGGGGATAGTCCGAAGCCATCATCAGGCGGTCGGCGCCGATCTGCTCGATCGCGGCGCCCAAGGGCTCGTGGCCCTCGCAGGTGAGCCAGCAGTTGCGCCGCACGTAGTCGGACGGCTTCATCTTCAGGTACGGCGCATAGAGGTCCGCGAGGTACTCGTAGGTCGCGTCCATGCGGTGCATCCAGTACAGCATCCACTCGGTGTTGCACTCGAAAAACGCGACGCGCAGCTTGGGGAAGCGCTCGAACACGCCGCCGATCACGAGCCCCACCAGCGCCGCCGTGCAATTGGTCGGCCGGGCGAGCGTGTGCATGATGTAGAAGTTCTTGAAGCGGTTGGTCATCTCGCCGCGCGAGTTGGGATGCACGAACAGCGGCACGTCGAGCTTCTCGGCTTCGGCGTAGAGCGGATAGAACACCTCCTCGTCCAGCGTATGGTCGAGGGAATAGGCGCCGAGCAGCGCCGCCTTGAAGCCTTTCCCCGTTACGCAGCGCCGCAGCTCGTCCACCATGCCCTCGGGATGTCCGAGCGGCAGGATCGCCACCGGCAGCAGCGAATCCTCGCGCCCCTTCACCAGCCGCTCGGTCCAGTCGTTGTAGCAGCGCGCCAGCGCCGAGCCGAGCGGGCCGCGGTTGAGCACCGCCGGGTCCATGTTGGTGCCGAAGATCACCTGCTTCTCGATCCCGGCCTCGCCGAAGGTGGCAACGCGCTTGGCCATGTCGCGCGATTCCACTTGCCAGCGCGCGACGCGCCCGTCCCAGCGCTGCGGGTCGTAGAGCTCTTTGTGGGCGTGGCTCTTCTCGGCGAGCGCGCCCCACGGGCTCAGGCTGTGCTCGTAGCGGATGCGCGAGTAGTCGCCCTGGGTGATCTTCTTCGGCTTGAGATGGGCGAACTCGCCCTTGAGGTCGTAGACCTCGTCGAGGCAGTAGTCCTCGCGGACATGGGTGTCGGCGTCGATCAGCATGGCTTTCTCCCCGTATCGGACCGGATCGGTGTGTTGTGTTTGTGCCGATTGTAGGGCCGGGCGCACCGCTTGGTAACGGTAAAATCACACCGCCAGAACCGCACGCCCGGCGATTGACAGGAACGGCGCGAGCGGCCAAGAGTGGAGTCACAACGTACAATACCGGGGAGGACGATCACCATGGAACCCACGCGTTACGGCCCGTTCAACTACGTGCCCCTGCCGCAGCGGCCGAAGCTCGAATGGCCGGGCGGCGCGCGCGTCGCCGTGTGGATCATCCTCAATGTCGAATATTTCCCGCTCGAACGAGCCGATCCCGCGCGGCACCGGGCACACGCCCGACGTGGTCGGCTGGTCGAAGCGCGACTACGGCAACCGCGTCGGCTTCTGGCGCCTCCTGAAGCTGTTCAAGAAGCACGGCTTCCCGGTGACGGCCAATACCAACGCCGGCATCTGCGACGCCCATCCCGAGATGATCGACGCCATGAAGGACGCGGGCTGGGAGTTCATGGCCCACGGCAAATCCAACTCGCACCCGATGCACAAGATCGCGCCCGAAACCGAGCGCGACGTGATCAAGCGCTCCCTCGATACCCTGGAGAAGGCGACCGGCACGCGCCCGGTCGGCTGGATGGGCCCGGGCATGCACGAGACCTGGAATACCCTCGACCATCTCGCCGAAGAGAACCTGCTGTATTGCGCCGACTGGATCAACGACGACCAGCCCTACCTGATGAACGTCGGGAACAAGAAGATCGTCTCGATGCCCTACGGCGAGCACCCCCACGACAATGGCGCCATCAACCGCATGCACTACTCGCCCGATGAGTTCGAGCAGATGATCCGCGACGCCTTCGACGCGCTATACGAGGACGGCGCCGAGACCGGCATGGTGCTGCCGATCGGCCTGCACCCGTTCGTGGCCGGCCCCGCCTACCGCATCAAGGCGGTGGACCGCGCGCTCGGCTACATCAACCGGTTCGACAAGGTGTGGAAGGCGACGGGCCGCGAGATCGCCGAGCACTACCTGAAGTCGGGCGCGACGTTCTGAGCCGCCTTAAGCTAACTATTTTGAGTAGCAGTGCTGAGAGGCTGTCTTGAAACGCGGTTTTGGGGTGGATGGCCGGGTTCGGATGTGATTCCAAACGGTTGTCGAAGCCAGTTTGGAGAGCCTCATGTGGACCCCGACCACCCGGCGGCAGCATAGCCGCGAACATCTGCGTTACGGAAGCGACCTCACCGATGCGGAATGGGCGATCATCGCGCCGTTCCTGCCGCCACCGGCCCGAACCGGTCGACCCCGCCAATGGCCGATGCGCGAGATCATGAATGCCGTCTTCTACGTGCTGCGGGGCGGCATCGCCTGGCGGCTGCTACCCACGGACTTTCCGCCGATGACGACGGTCTACGGCTGGTTCCTGCGCTTCCGCCGCGAGGGCCTGTTCGAGACCATCAACCACCATCTCGTCATGATCGATCGCGAGCGGACCGGACGCCAGGCCAGCCCGTCGGCGGCCGTGATCGACAGCCAGAGCGTCAGGACCGTCGAAGCCGGCGGCCCCAGGGGGTATGAACGCGGGCAAGAAGATCAAGGGCCGCAAGCGCCATGCCATGGTCGACACCGACGGGCGCATCCTGGTAATCCAGGCTCATCCGGCCGACGTTCAGGACCGCGACGGCGCCATCCCGCTGCTACAGGCATCGCGACGCTCGTTCCCCTTCGTCGAACTCGCCTTTGCCGACAGCGCCTATGGCGCCCGGAGAGTCAAGGACGCCACCTGCATCGCCATCGAGGTCGTCAAGAAGATCGCCAATCAGGTTGGCTTCCACGTCCTGCCAAAACGCTGGGTGGTCGAGCGCTCCTTCGCCTGGATCAACCGCAACCGAAGGCTGGCCAAGGACGTCGAAGCAACCATCGCCTCCGCTGAAGCCTTCCTCTACGCCGCCTCGGTCATGCTGCTCACACGCCGCCTCGCTCGACAGAAATGAGTTTCGAGTCAGACTCTTAGTCCCGCCGAACTTTTTTGCAGATTGCGGAGAGAGAGGCAGATCATTATCGAAGAACTCAAAGATAGCGTTTAACCTCTGTTGACCGTCAACCACTTCATACTCGGCTGGCGAGTCGGAAGTTTTGAGTAAATAAAATTTTGGTAGTTTCCATCCCCTCAAAATGCTGTCGATTAGCTTCTGCTTTTTATCCCGAGACCAGACCTCATCTCGCTGCCAATCCGGAATTTCATATCGGTCACGGCGCTTATAAATTTTATCGATTGCAATTTTCGTAGCTCTCATTTGCATTGGTAAAATCCTCTCGAAAGGGATCCAGATTTTTCTTTTCCAAAGTCTAACGGTTAGGCGAGCCCCAGCGCCTTGCGGATGGCGGAGATGCGCGCGTCCTTGCCGTCGAAGAAGAACGCCTTCTCGAAGGACGGGCGCGCCTTGTAGCGTGCGAGCCAGGCCGAGACGCGCGGCCAGCGGCCGGACGCCAGCAGGTCCGGGCGCAGGTCGTCGATGCGCTCGACGAACGGCACCATGGCGATGTCGGCGAGCGAATAGCCGCGCGCGAGCCAGTCGCGCCCATCGGCAAGTTGCGCCTCCATGCGGTCGAAGGTCAGCGCCATCTCGTTGTAGGCGGCCTCGAATTCCTCCCTGGAAAAGCCTTCCCGCGCGGTCGCCTGCCAGCGCCCGCGGCGCTCCGCGGTCGGCACATGGGCGAGCCGCTCGGCCAGTTCCGCGTCCGAAAGCTCCTTCGCCACCGGGCGCGACAGGCGATCCCAGGTCGGCACGTAGACCGCCTTGTAGGCGTGCTCGTCGGACCACTTGATCCAGATACGCATGGCGGCGCGGTCGTGGGGATCGGCCGGGCGCAGCGCCGGCTCGGGGAACACGTCGTCGAGGTAGTCGATGATGACCGAGGATTCGATCACCGGCCGGCCGTCGTGGACGATGGCCGGTACCACGCCGTTGGGATTGATGGCGAGGTATTCCGGCGCATGCTGCTCGAACCTCTGCAGGTTGAGCAGCCGGCTTTCGAACGGCACCCCCTTCTCGAACAGGGCGAGCCTGACCTTCTTCGAACAGGTCGATGCCAGGCCGTGATAGAGCGTAAGCACTAGTCCCCGTCTCCCTTCCTTCCCGGACGCCGGGCATTCGCGTCCGCCGCTTTAAACCTTATTTCACTATATCTCTTAACGGGTTGGAAGCTTTGGCTTCCTACAATTCCCAGATTGCGTACGGAATCAACTGCCATGCCCGCGGGGGACGTCATCGTGACGGAACGTCGGGCCGGAGGAACGACCATGTCCGATACGTCCGTAAGGTACAAGGAAGTCAGTCTCGCCCACGCCGTCCAGCGGCTGTGCGAGCCCGACATGGCGCGCGAGGCGCGCCGCGAGGTCAACATCGCCACCGCCATCGGCGCGGGCGTGCTGATGACCCTCGGAACGCTAGTCATCGCCAAGCTGTCGCTCGCCCTGTTCGTGGCGATCTGCGTCTGGACGGTGGTGGCCGTGGCGTTCTACTGGATCGGCGGTGCCCCGTTCGCCCTGGTAGGCCTGGGCTCGGTCTCCGCGATGTTCGAAGGCGCCCATCGCACCATGATGGACGACTTCACCAGCGTCGCCCGCACCATGGGTCTCGCGCACACGAAGTAACGCGCCGACGGTCGCGGCGGTTGTTCAGATGTCCGCCGGGTGGACCCCGGCAGACAGATTGGCCGCGGCTGCAAGATAGCCGAGCAAGGGCTCGTCCTCCGGCAGGTCGTCGCGCCAGACCAGGCGCAGCGACTTGTGCAGGGGCTGGTCGTCGAGCGGCAGCGCGCACAGCCGGCCGGCCTTGACTTCCTCGACCACCGAGCAGGAGAGCACCAGCGAGACGCCGAGCCCCGCTTCGACGGCGCGCTTGACCGCCTCGGTGCTGCCAAGGCGCATCGAGACTTCCGGCATGCGCCGCCCGGCGAAATAGGCCTGCAGGAGCCGGCCCGTTCCGGTCCCGTCCTCGCCGCCGATCAGGGACATCTGCGCGAGCATGTCGCGGGATACCGAGGCAACCCTGCTCAGGGGATGACCGGGTGCAACGATCACCACGAACGGTTCCGTGCGCCAGGCGCGCCAGTTGAAACCGTCGCGACCGTCCCACCATTCGAGCAGGGCCGCGTCGATCTCGGCGCGCTCCAGAAACGTCACCACTTCCGGATTGGAGCCAATGACCACTTCCGGCCGGCGCCCGCCCTGCATCTGGAACCCGTGCAGCAATCCGGGCAACAGATAGACGCCGATGTTGCTGCAGGCGCCGAGGCGTGGCGCCCGCTCCCATGACAGTTCGGTGACGCGCTCCTCGAGGTGCAGCAGGCTCTTCGCATAGGGCAGCATCCGCAGCGCCGCCGGCGTCGGCCGGCATCCCCTCTCGCCACGCCGCACGAGCGGGCCGCCCAAAGCATTCTCCAGCCGCTTGAGGTGTTGCGACACGGTCGACTGGGCAAGGCCGAGACGCGCCCCGGCCCCGGCGAAGCTGCCACTTTCGAGCAGCGCCAGCAGCGTGGCGAGATGTTCGAGGTTCAGGCGCTTGCGCCGCATCGCCTTCCACCTTCCACGTGATTGACGGCATCGCGCGGTGCGCGACCCGAGAGCGCGGCCATGACGTTCTCCGCGGCGCAGGCCTCGATCGCCTTGCGCGCCGCCACCGTCGCCGAGCCGATGTGGGCGCCGAAACAGGTATTGGGGTGCGCCAGAAGATCGGGCGGGATTTTACGCGGCCGGTCGCTGCGCGAAAGGTCCTCGCATTCGAATGCATCGGCCGCGTAGCCGCCAAGCCGGCCGGCGGCGAGCGCGGCGGCGACCGCCGCTTCGTCCACCAGCGAACCGCGTGCGGGATTCACCAGAAGCGCATGCGGCTTCATCAGGGCGATCCGCGCCGCATCGAACAGATGCACGGTGCCGTCATTCAAGGGAAGACACAGCACCACGATGTCGGATTCCAGCAGGAGCGCATTCAGCGGCCGCCGCTCGATGCCGTGGCCCGCGCGCGCCGCATGGTCGTCGCAATAGAGCAGACGGCAGCCGAAGCCGCGCAGGCGCTGCGCGACCGCCGAGCCGACGGCACCCATGCCGACCAGGCCGATGGTGCTGTTCTCGATGGCAAGCCCGTAGAACCGTGGCGTCCAGCCGGAAAAGGTGCCGCTGCGGACGTAGCGGTCCGCCTCGCGCAGATGGCGCGCGAGGCCGATGACGAGACCGATCGCAAGCTCCGCCGTTGGCACCGTCAGAAGGTCGGGCACGATCGTGAGCCAGACACCGCGCGCCGTACAGGCATCGACGTCGATGTTGTCATAGCCCTTGAGCGCCGCCGCGATGACGGAAAGCCGGGGCGCCCTGTCGAGAAACGCCGCATCCACACGGTCCGGCATGAACACCATCACCGCGTCGGCGCGGGCGAGCCGTTCGTCGAGCTCGGGCCCGGTAAAGCACTCGTCATCGGGCACATGGACCTTGCCGGCCCTGCGGAGCAGAGCCGCCGTCCCCGGGAATACGCGATGGGTAACGACGATTTCGGGGCTCATCTTGCGACCTCCTCCGGGGCCAGCTGCATCCAGCCGACATGCTCGCGCGTCCATTCGCTGGCGCGATCGACCAGCAATACGATCACCCAGGTGATGATCAGATAGGCGATCATCTGGCGGTAGAAGAACAGCTGTTGCGCCTCGAACAGCGCCTGGCCCAGGCCGCCGGCGCCGATCATGCCGACCACGGTGGCCTGGCGCAGGTTCCATTCGAGGCGGAACAGCGTATGCACACCGAGCGGCCCCAGCGCGAGCGGAACCGTGGCGTAGCTCGCGATCGCGAGCGGCGAGGCGCCGGTGGCGGCGACGGCGAGGACCGGCGCGGGCCGGACGTTCTCGAAGGATTCCGCGAACAGCCGCCCGAGGCAGCCGCCCGAATGAAGGCCGAGCGCCAGGATTCCGGCGAACGGCCCGACGCCGGCAACGGCGACCAGCACCAGCCCCCACACCACCTCGGGCACCGCACGCAGGGCTTCGAGGAAACGGCGTATCGGAAGCGCGAGCGCGGCGGGCGCGATGTTGCGCGCCGACAGCAGGCCGAGCGGCAGCGCCAGCACCACGCCGAGCACGGTGCCGAACAGCGCCATCTCGGCCGTTTCCGCAAGGAGCCGCGGAATCTGTCCCCACGCCGCCGCGTCGAGCTCGGGTGGGAACATCGCCGCGATGGTGCGCCCGGCATGGACAAACGACGACTGCTCGGGCAGAAACCGCCACAGTGCATAGGCCGCCGGCGGCAACAAGGCGAGAAGCCAGCGCGGGTCGCGCCGCAGCCGCACGGTGATCTGGTCGATCGCGGCGACCATCAGCACCAGGACGAGGATGAGCGTGGTCGTGCGGTGGAAGTCGAAGGCGTTGAGCGTCCCCACCAGTTCCGCGCCGAGACCGCCGCCGCCGACGGCACCGACGATGACCGACGCGCGGATCGCGCTCTCGAACTCGTAGGAACCGTAGGTGAGCACGTCGCGGGCCTTGAGCGGCACGAGGCCGAAGGCGGCAACCTGGGCGCGCGAGGCGCCGGTCGCGCGCAAGGCCTCGAGCGGCCCGTTGTCGGCCGTGCGAAAAAGGTCCCCGAAGATCTTGCCCACGGCCGCCGTGTAGAAGATCGCCATGGCGATCATACCGGCGGCGGGACCGACGCCGACGAAGATCACGCAAAAGATGGCAAGCGTCAGGTCCGGGATCGCCCGGATGCCGGAGAGCACGCCCTGGAGCGCGCCGGCGCCGGGAACCCGCGTGCCGATATAGAGCCCGAGGGGCAGGCTGAACAGGTAGGCGAGCAGCATCGCGCCCGCCGTCATGCCGATCGATTCCAGCACCGGATCGACCAGCGCCACCAGATAGTGGAGCGAGAGGTCCGGCGGAAAGAAGCTGCCCAGCAGCGCGAGTGTGGCCCCGAGACTGTCCATGGGCAGGAACTCAGGCCCGGACGGCCTGCCGCTCCGGCGACTGCGTCAGTAGTGGCGACTGCTGCCGGGATGCCGTGCGGGTGGGACGATCGTCCGAAAGGCGGCCCGCGCTCATCTCGAGGATGCGTGGGAAGTACTGCTCCGCCAGTTCCGGCTGGTGCAGCGTGCACAGGAGCGCCACGCCGTCGTGCTCGGCGAGCCGGCACAGCAGCTCGAGGACATGGTGCGCCATGCGCGGGTCGAGCGAGGCGACCGGCTCGTCGGCAAGGATCAGGAGCGGCCCCTGCACCAGGGCGCGCGCGATGGCGACGCGCTGCTGCTGTCCGCCCGAGAGCGTGCCGGCCCGTGCCTTGAGCTTTTCGCACAGCTCGACCCGGTCCAGGGCCGCGCGCGCCTCGTCCAGTTCCCTTTGCAGAGGCCAGAACAGGAAGCGCAGCGCGTGCGGATAGG
Organism: uncultured Alphaproteobacteria bacterium; assembly: GCA_963732875.1. GTDB lineage: Bacteria > Pseudomonadota > Alphaproteobacteria > SMXQ01 > SMXQ01 > WHSO01. Next base: position 764,844 of record CAVTBD010000002.1, read on the forward strand.
ACCAGCGCCCGAGCGCCCCCGCCATGACGTTATGGTAGACACGCAGGCTTTCCACCAGGTCGTGCTTCTGCGGGATGACGGCGACGGCGCGGCGCAATGCCCGCAACTCGCGCGGTCGTCCGCAGTCCAATACCTGATTGCCGATGACGATCCGCCCGGACCGGGCCGGCATGCTGCCGTTGATCGCCCTCAGGAGGGTGGTTTTGCCGGCGCCGCTCGGCCCGACCAGGGCCGCACGCTCGCCGACGCCGAGGGTGAAGGAAACATCGGCGCATGCGGGTGCCGCCGAACCCGGCGGCACCACACACAGGCCTTCGACACGGAGAAGCGAAGAGCCCATCGGATCAGAACAGCCTGAGCTCTTCCGCGGTCGAGCGGATCGCGTCGTATTCGGCATTGTCGGCGGCGACGAACTTCTTGCCGCGCAGGATATTCAGAATCTTAGCGTCCGTGCCCGGCTTGAGCCTGGTGAAGGCCTTGACGACGGATTTCCGGGTCGCCGCATCGAGGTTGGCGCGGGCCGTCCAGACGTAGTCGACGAAGGGTTCGCTGATATAGAAGACACGCAGCTTCTTCGGATCCGCCTTACCGTCGCTGGTCATCTCCTTGTAAACCGTTTCGTCGCAGGCGCCGGCATCGACAGCACCGGATTCGACCGCCTTCACGGTCGCGGCATGGCTGCCGGTATAGCGGAACTTGAGATCCTTCCCGGGCACGACGCCGACCTGCTTCATGGCGCGATAAGGCATCAAATGGCCGCTGGTCGAATTGATATCGCCGAAGGCGAAGTCCTTGCCCTTCAGGTCCTTCAGACTCTTGATCGGAGAGGAAGCTTGGGTAATGAATAGGGAGTGGAACTGGCGGTCGGTCTCGCGCTGCACCAGGGGGATGGCACCGTAGCGCTCGTGGGCCTTCACATAGGTGAGGCCGCCCAGATAGGCGATGTCCAGCGAGCCGTTGCCGAGGCCTTCCACCGTCGCGTTGTAGTTGGTCGGAATGATGAGTTGCACCGGCCGCCCCAGTGCCTTCTCCAGGTAGGCACGCAGGGGCGCTTTCTCCTCGACCGAGACCTGGGTTGCACCGGCATCCGGAATCATGCCGATCCGGATCGCGGTTTCGCCCGCCATCGCTGGCGTCGTGCCGAGGAAACCGAGGGCAAGCGCCATCCCCATGGATGTCCGGCACACCAACCTGCAAGCTGCAACACTCAGTGACATGGCAATCTCTCCCTTGTCCGGACCAAGCCGCGTCTTCATCACGAAACGTGATGTTAAGCACGGCTTGATCGCCGTTTCCGATGACAAGGGCGACCTTATGGAACTGGTGTTTCAGGCTGATGGCATCTGGATGAATCTATGATGACGCCTTTCACAATCCACCCGCCGCGCGCATATCACTGATGCCGGCCACCCCACCGAGCACACGCAAAGTGGCACCGGCGGGCCGTTTTTGGCCCCCCCAAGGGCGGAAGCCGTAGCCACACGGGGATGCTATGATCCGTCCGGGAGGACCGAGCATGGACGAAACCCTGTGGCATGACGGCATATCTTCCGCACCGGCAGGCGCCGGGGCGGGCCGCGTCGTGCGCGTCAGCGGCTCGGTGGTCGACGTCAAATTTCCCGAAGGCGCGCTGCCGCCCGTCAACAACCTGCTCGAGATCGACTGGGACGGCCCGCACCGGCTGACGGTCGAGGTCCACCAGCACCTCGACCCGGTCACGGCGCGCGGCGTCGCCATGCAGGAGACCGCCGGACTCGGCTGTGGCGTCGCGGCACGCGACACCGGCGGGCCGATCCGGGTACCGGTGGGGGACGCGGTGCTGGGCCGCCTGATCAACGTGGTGGGCGACCCCGTCGACCACGGCCCCGCCTTCGCCGACGACGTACCGCGCGCACCGATCCACCGCGCCCCGCCCCGCCTCGCCGATCAGAGCGGCGAACGCGAGCTGTTCCTCACCGGCATCAAGGTGATCGACGTGCTGGCGCCGCTGGCACGCGGCGGCAAGGCCGCGATGTTCGGCGGCGCGGGGGTCGGCAAGACGGTGCTGATCATGGAGATGATCCGCACCACGGTCGAGAAATACGCCGGGCTTTCGGTATTCGCCGGCATCGGCGAGCGCTCGCGCGAGGGCCAGGAGTTGTGGGAGGAGTTGCGCGGCGCCGGCGTGCTGCCACGCACCGCGCTGGTGTTCGGACAGATGAACGAGCCGCCGGGGGCGCGCTGGCGCGTCGGCATGACGGCGCTGGCGGTGGCCGAGTACTTCCGCGACGTCGCGCACAAGGACGTGCTCCTGATGATCGACAACGTGTTCCGCTTCATCCAGGCGGGCGGCGAGGTCTCGGGCCTGCTCGGGCGCCTGCCGTCGCGGGTCGGCTACCAGCCGACGCTGGCCACCGAGATCGCCGAGCTCGAGGAGCGCATCGCCTCGGTCAAGGGCGCCTCGGTGACCTCGATCCAGGCGATCTACGTGCCCGCCGACGATTTCACCGATCCGGCCGTGGCCGAGACCTTCACGCACCTCGATTCGTCGATCGTGCTCAGCCGCGAGATGGCAAGCCAGGGCCTCTATCCCGCCATCGACCCGCTGTTGTCGACCTCGGTCATGCTCGACTCCCGCATCATCGGCGAGACCCACTACCGCATCGCCGAGGAGATCCGCGAGCTGATCGAACATTATCGCGAGCTGCAGGAGATCATCTCGCTGCTCGGCATGGAGGAGCTGAGCGCCGCCGACCGCAAGGCAGTGATGCGCGCGCGCCGGCTGGTGCGCTTCCTGACCCAGCCGTTCGCGGTCACCTCCCAATTCACCGGCCACGCCGGAGTGTCGGTGCCGCTCGAGGTGACGCTGGAGGGCTGCCGCGCGATCCTCGACGGGGCCGCAGACGACTGGGGCGAAAGCTCGCTCTACATGGTCGGCTCGCTCGACGACGCGCGCGAGAAGGAAGCGCGGGCCGCGAAGGACGCGGCACCGGCATGAGGCTGGTGGTGACCACGCCGACCGCGATCGTGCTGGAGCGCGAGGACGTGCGCCACGTGCGCGGCGAGGACGCGACCGGCGCGTTCGGCATCCTGCCCGGCCACGCCGACTTCATCACCGTGCTTGCCGTCTCGGTCGTCACCTGGCGCGACGCGGACGGCGCCGAGCACCACCTGGCGGTGCGCGGCGGCGTACTCACCGTGCGCGGCGGCGACACGGTCGCGATCGCCACCCGCGAAGCCGTCGGCGAGGACACGCTGCAACGGCTGGGTGAAAGCGTGCTCGCGCGCTTCACCGAGGAGACCGAGACCGAGGCCCGCTCGCGCACCGCGGAAAGCCGCCTGCACGTGGCCGCCCTGCGCCAGATCCGGCGCTACCTCGACGCCGGCCGGCGCACGGTAGCGGTGGGGCTTCCGGGCGCCCCCGGCGGCGGAACCGCGCCGTCGGACGACGGTGGACCATGAGCGAGACCGGGCACGACGCCGGCCCCGGCACCAATCACAACGGGCCGCAAAAGGAGCTCCGCCGCGCCATCCGCCTGCGCGCCGAGCGCCGCGATGCGTGGCGCCGGTCGGGCGAGCGGCCGCTGTGGCTGAACCTCTCGATGATCGGCGCGCTCGGCTGGCTGATCGTCGTGCCGACGCTGGTGGGCGTCGCGGCCGGGCGCTGGCTGGACAATGTTTTCGGCACCGGCATAACCTTCTCGGCGGCACTGATCTTCGCCGGTGCCGTGCTCGGCGGCTATTTCGCCTGGCAAAGGATGAGGAAGGAATGAGCGCCCTCGCCCCGATCCCGCCCATGGCCGCACTAGCCTGGCTCGCCACCGGGCTCGCCGTCGGCCTGGCCTATTTCTGGCTGCTGCACCGCGCCGTGCGGGCGCTGCTGTCCCCCGGCACCGGCGGGCAAGCCTGGCCGTTCCATGTCCTGCGCTTCGCTCTCGCGGTCGCCGCGTTCGCGCTGCTCGCGCGCCAGGGGGCGCTGCCGCTGCTGCTCGGCTTCGCCGGTTTCCTGGCGGCCCGGCCGCTGGTGCGGCGCTGGGCGGAGGGCACGCGATGATCGGCATGAACCCCCTCACCGCGGAGGTACTGTTCCGGCTCGGCCCGGTGCCGATCACCCGCCCGGTGGTGACCACCTGGGCGATCATGGCGGTGATCGTGCTCACGTGCCGAATCGGGCTTGGCCGCGCCAAGGTCGACGCCGGACCGCTGCAGGCCGCGCTCGAGATCGTCGCCGAGACCATCGCCGACCAGCTGCGCGAGATCATCCGCCGCGATCCGTGGCCCTACCTGCCGCTGATCGGCACGCTATTCGTGTTCCTCGCGGTGGCCAACCTGTCGGCCATGATCCCGGGCGTGCAGCCGCCCACGGGGCGGATCGAGACGCCGGCGGCACTTGCCGCGATCGTGTTCGTCTCGGTGCACTGGTTCGGTATCGCGAGCCGTGGGCCGAAGACCTATCTCCTGCATTACGTACGCCCGAACCCGATCCTGCTGCCGCTCACCGTGCTGTCGGAGATCACGCGCACCTTCTCGCTTATGGTGCGGCTGTTCGGCAACATGATGAGCCACGAATTCATCATCGCCATGGTGGTGTTCCTGGCGGGCCTCCTGGTGCCGATCCCGTTCATGCTGCTTGGCATCCTGATCGGGCTGATCCAGGCTTATATCTTTTCGGTGCTGGCCGCCGTATTCGTGGGCGCGGCGGTCGGCAGCGTGGAACTCGACTGAGGGGAAACGACATGACAGTGGAAATGTTCAGCATCATCGGCGCGGCCATCGCGGTCTCGTTCGGCGCCATCGGCCCGGCGCTCGCCGAAGGGCGCTCGGTCGCCGCCGCCATGGACGCCATCGCGCGCCAGCCGGAATCGGCGGGCGTGCTGTCGCGCACCCTGTTCGTCGGCCTCGCCATGATCGAGACCATGGCGATCTACTGCCTGGTGGTCGCGCTCCTGCTGCTTTACGCCAATCCGTTCGTCCACTGACCATGCATATCGATCCCTGGACGATCGCGCTTCAGGCCATCAACTTCCTGGTGCTGGTATGGCTGCTGCAGCGGTTCTTCTACAAGCCGGTGCGCGCGGTCATCGACAAGCGCCGCCGGCTCGTCGAACAGGCGCTCGCCGACGCGGCGGCCAAGGGGAAGGAAGCGGACGCGGCGAAGCAGCACCTCGACGAAGAGCGCGCGCGCCTTGAGGAAGAACGCCGCGAACTGCGCAAGACGGTGCACGCCGACATGGCGCGCGAACGCGACAGGATGATCGAGGAAGTTCGAGCCGAGTCCGCGAAGATCGTCGCCGAAGCTCACGAATCGGTCGCGGCGGAGCGCGCCGGTGTGGCGGAGGAACTGCGTGGCCGCGCCGCCGATGTCGCCGTCACGCTCGCCGAGGCGCTGCTGCGCAACACCGCCATCGATCCCCTCGAGGCGGCGCTCGCCCGCCTCGAGGCGCGCCTCAAGGCGCTGACCGATGCGGACCGGGCCCGGCTCGCGGGCGAGCTCAAGGGTGACGGCGACGTGACCGTGACGACCGCGCACCCGCTCTCTGACGAGGGGCGCACCCGCTGGCAGACGCGCCTTGCCACCGCGCTGGGGGGCTCGCCCCGGTTTCGGTTCACCCACGACGCCGCGCTGGTGGGCGGCGCCGAGCTGCATTTTCCCCATACCGTGATCCGGTTCACCTGGGCCGACCAGCTGGCCCGGGCCGAGACCGCGCTGAGGCACGATGACGCCGCTTCGTGACAGCCTCGATACCTGGGCCGCCACGGCGCGTGAGCGCCTGCGCGAGTTGTCGCCGGCGCCTACGATCGACCACGTCGGTACGGTTGCCCGCGTCGGCGACGGGGTCGCGACCGTGGTCGGGCTGCCCTGGGTGCGCGCCGACGAGACCCTGCAGTTCGAGAACGGTGTCCTCGGCCTTGCGCTGCACGTCGAGGAGAAAGCGGTCGGTTGCGTGCTGCTCGGCGACGGCGAGGTCTCGGCGGGCTCGCGGGTGCGCGGCACCGGCGGTATCGTGCGCGTGCCGGTGGGCGAGACCCTGCTCGGCCGCGTGGTCGACGGAACCGGCCAGCCGCTCGACGGCGGCGCGCCGCCGGCACCGGCACGGCTCGATCCGGTAGAACGCCCGGCCCCCGCCATCGTCGACCGCGCCGCCGTGACCCAACCGCTCATGACCGGGCTCACGGCGGTGGATGCCATGATCCCGCTCGGCCGCGGCCAGCGCGAGCTGATCATCGGCGACCGCAAAACCGGCAAGACCGCGATCGCGGTCGACACCATCATCAGCCAGCGCGACTCGGACGTGATCTGCGTCTATGCCGCCATCGGCCAGAAGGCCTCCACGGTGCATCAGGTGGTCGAGACGGTGCGGACACACGGCGCCATCGAACGGTGCATCTTCGTGGTCGGCGAGGCCGCCGCCCCGCCCGGCGCACAGTGGATCACACCCTACGCCGCTTGCACCATGGCGGAATACTTCCGCGACAAGGGCCGTGACGCGCTCCTGATCGTCGACGACCTCACCAAGCACGCCATCATCTACCGCCAGCTCTCGCTGCTGCTGCGCCGCCCGCCCGGACGCGAGGCCTATCCCGGCGACATCTTCTATATCCAGGCCCGCCTGCTGGAGCGCGCGGCCAAGCTCGCGCCGTCGCAGGGCGGCGGATCGCTCACGGCTCTGCCGATCGCCGAGACCCAGAACGGCGATCTCAGTGCCTATATTCCGACCAACCTGATCTCGATCACCGACGGCCAGATCTACCTGGAGCCGAAGCTGTTCTACGAGGGCCAGAAGCCGGCGGTAAACATCGGCATGAGCGTGTCGCGCGTCGGCGGCAAGACCCAGGCGCCTGCTATGAAGAAGCTGGCCGAGACGCTGCGCCTCGAATACGCCCAGTTCCTCGAGCTCGAGACCTTCACGCGGTTCGGCACCATGGTGGACGAGCGTAGCCGGCGGACCATCGAGCACGGCCGGCGCATCCGCGCCATCCTCGCACAGCCCGAGTCCCGGCCGCTCGGGCTGTTCGCCCAGATCGCGCTGCTGCTCGCCGCCGGCACGGGAAAGCTCGATGCACTCACCCTCGAGGCCGTCGCCGTCCTCAAGGGGAGTCTCGGCGAACAGCTTCAGGAAGCCTGCCCCGACGTGGCGGCGCACATCGCGGCGAGCGGCGACCTCGGCGACGAGGACCGCACCACGCTGCTCGCTGCGCTCGACCGGATCCTCGCCGAAGCCGGGCCAGCGCCGGCACAACCACCACAGCCCGAGGCCTAGCATGGAGAAGCTCGCCCGCCTGCGCGCCCAGATCGCCAGCCTCGACGAGCTGCGTGACCTGATCCGCGCCATGCGCGCGCTCGCGGCCTCCCACGTCCAGGAAGCCCAGGACGTGCTCGCGGGGATTCGCCGCTACGTCACGGTCATCGAGGACGCCATCGCCGAAGCCGCGGCCCTGGCCCCCGCCGACGGTGCCGACCTCGTCTCGTCGATCGCCCCCGGGGCCCGGGTGCTGATCGTGGTCGCCTCCGAGCATGGATTCGTCGGCGACTTCAATGACCGGCTGCTCGCCAGGACGGCGGCGGAGCTGTCGCCGGGCACCACTCTCGGCGTGATCGGACGGCACGGCGCCGCCCTCGCGCGCGAGCGCGGCCTGCCCGTGGCATGGCAGGTCGCCATGGCGACCCATGCCGGGGGCATTCCCGGCGTGACACGGGCGGCGTCGATCCATCTCGCCGCGACGTTCGATGCCCGGGTGATCCATGGACGTTACCGGTCGGGCGGCAACGGCGTCGAGGTGGTGACCCGCACGATCCTGCCGCTTGCCCCGGAAATCCTGGCACGTCAGACCAGTGCCGGCCGCCCGCTCCATCAGCTGGACCCCGGTATGCTGCTGCGCCAGCTTGCCGGCGAATACCTGTTCGCCGAGATCACCGGTACGGCCATGGAATCGTTCGCCAGCGAGAATGTCATGCGCCTCAACGTGATGAACGCCGCGGATCAGCGCATCGACGCGAAGCTCGGGGATTTCCGCGGGCGCGAGCACACCCTGCGCCAGGAATCGATCACCGCGGAGCTGATCGACGCGGTGGTCGGCGCCGAAGCGGTCGCCGGAAGCTGAGCGGGCCTGGTCGAAAGGGGGAATGGGGCGAGTGACCGGATTCGAACCGGCGACATCCAGATCCACAATCTGGCGTTCGAACGTCCCTCGATGTCCCTAGTCCGGGCAAAATGCCTGAAATCACGTGATTATTTCTGCCGCGGGACGTTGCGGGACGTGCCTTTCTGGTGACTTTTGTTGACTCGACGGTGACTCGAGATGACCATGGATGCATTCAGATTGGCCTGCAAGGGGCCGCAAGGGGGGAGACCATCATGGCCCGGAAACGCCTCACCGAACGTCTCGTCCGCACGGCCAAACCGAGCGCCACACCCTACGTGATCTGGGACACCGCCCAGGCGAGCTTTGGAATTCGGATCTACCCCAGCGGCAAGCGGGCGTATGTGTTCAGCTACCGCTGTGGCAAGCAACAGCGCCGGATTACGCTTGGTTTCCCGTCCGACGATTTCATGCTGAAGACGGCTCGCGCATTGGCGCAAAGCCACGCGGCGGCGGTCCGTGACGGCGACGACCCGCTAAAGAAGCGCGCTGCCGAACGGACCGCGCCGACGATGAGCGAACTCTGGCTTACCTACGAAAGGGAAATGACACAGACGCAGCACCTGAAGCCGCGCACGCTACAGGAGTACAGGAGCCTGTGGAGGCTGATCGAGCCGCACATCGGATGGAGGCGTGTCAAAGCGGTGACAAGGACAGACGTGGTCGAGGTCCGGGAAGCGGTCAAGGCATCGGTCGCGGCAAAGGCCGCGGTGGCCAGAAAAGCGCCGGCCTGCCAGGTCAACCTGCCCGGAGTCATACGGAGCAATCGCGCGCTGGCGCTACTCTCCACCATGTTCACCTACGCCGAGAAGCACGACCCATCCTTTAGACCGCAGAATAGCAACCCTGCCTATGGGGTGCATCGACCGCGGGAACGGCCGCGCAAGCGGTACCTGCGTGACGAGGAGATTGTCAGGATCATCACGACCCTCGATACCCTCGAGAGGGAGGGCTGGAATCGATGGGAGGTTATCGCGTGCATTCGCGTAGTTCTTCTGACGGGCGCGCGCAAAGAGGAAATTGCGGGCGCCAGGTGGGAGAACCTATCGGACGACGGAAGCGCGCTGATACTGCAGGACGCCAAGGAGCTCGACGAGGTGGAGGAGAAGGTGATTCCTCTGCCCCAGGTGGCGCGTGACGTCATCGCCAAGCTGCCGCGCGAGACCGGCAGCCCCTTCATGTTCCCGTCGCCGGCGAAGGCAGACTGCTCGGTTACTGACGTGGGACGAAAGTGGCGCGACGTCGTGGCGAAGCGCGCGGAGATTTCCGAAGATGTCGTGCTGCACAGCTTCCGCCACACCCATGCCAGCCTCGCCCGCGATCTCGGCATGTCACTGCGCGACGTCGGTGCGCTGCTCGGCCATAAGCAGGAGGCCACCACACGGCGCTACACCCATCTGTTCCCGGCACCCCTCGGCCGTAAAAGCGAGGCCGTGGCCGGGCGGATCGTCAGTCTCGCCGCCGTGAAGCGGGCGCGGACCGCCGGGGAATCCTAGCTGTCTCGTAAGGAGGTTCCGCCAGCGGCGCTTCACCGCCGCTCAACCGGGCAACGCGGCTTGGGCGATCGGCGTCAGGCCTGAGCTGGGCCGGCCCGCCTAACGCGGCGGCCTAATCAGAACCGAAAGTTTTGCTGAGTGAGCTAGGGGGGATCGAGGGAGTACGGGCGCGACAAGCGCTAATCTCCAACGTACCCAAATCCTGCACTTCGCATTAAATGGTGTCAAGAGCGGGTCGTGTCCTAATTTGAAAATGCGCCAAGCAAAGAAGTGAAGCCGCTGAAAAATACTGAGACTGCCGTTAATCGGGCAGCGGTTGCGTTCAGAGGGCCGGATTTTTTTGCGGTCTCTATAATGCCGGTCACCCATTGGTAGGTGCCATGTCTCGGGTCTACCGGCTCCAACACACCGTTACGTTCCCACATTGGAACGATCATGACTTTGCTGGCTCTATACCAGTACCAAGCTGCCAGCATCCCGGTGCCGAATGCCGATAAGGCACATATCACAATCACATACTTCATTTCTCGGTCCTCCGCTCCGCCACGATAGCTGCCCTCACGGCATCCTGTGACGACCTGATTCCCCCCATGTGCAGCACGGCGAAGAAGCGGCGTTTCGTGCTGCCCTCGATAGGTAAGGAAACTTACAGGGTAACCTCGCTTGCGTGAATGGTGACGCAAGGCTGGGCCGTTCCAGCAGATTCTCCCACCTGTCACCGCGGCAACCGCACTACGGCCCAATTGTTGTTTCTCTTGTTTCCACACGCGGTGCAGCGCATTCGATGTTCCAGATCGGTGAGACGCATATTCGCGTGCCAGCGCCGCCGGAGGCATTGCGCAGGAACGGTGCCGACGTGCCTGCACTTGGCGCAGGTGATCTGGACCTCGTGCCACCCCATGAGGTTGCCGACGCGGATCGCGTAGCGGGGCCCCAGCTCAATGTTCCCTATATGTTCTTTCATCCCCCGAGGCTACGCGCCGGGGAGCGCCTTGTCAACTCCGGGGGCGCCGCGTCAGCCGATTTGGCGGGCGCCGGGGCCTGCGATCCCTTACCGGTCTACCTGCGCGCGCAGCGTCCGAAGCGCGAGATTGAGGTCGACCGGGACGGGCCGGTTGCCCCACGCCCCGCGATGGCCGTATTGGCACAGGGTGCGCAGCCCGACGCCGAAGTATCGTGCCGCCCGGGGCCAGACCCCGCGGCGCTCGGCGTCACCGAAAATCGCGGTCACGTGTTCCAGGAATTCCTCCCGCCCCATGGGCGGCGGCAGACATGGGCCACCGCGCCAGGTCTGCGGCGTCGCCAGTGGTCGCCGCCGCCGGTACGCGCCCTTCGTGTTTCCGGTCATCGCATCACTCCTCTTAAACGGTAGCAACCTCCGTAAAGGTTCTCAGGCGTCGTGATCTGCGCACAGCGCCCCATAAGGCCAACCAGGCGCCGCTTGCGCGCCTCGCGCGGTCTCCATACGCTGACGCCATGTGCGGGCGCTATTCCATCACTACGAATGTCGAGGCCATCCGACAACTCTTCGGCCTTTCCGGGCCGATGCCGAACCTCCGCGCGCGCTATAACGTCGCGCCGACACAGGACGCACCCGTGGTGCGGCTCCGGAACGGTGTACGCGAGCTGGCGTCCCTCCGTTGGGGCCTCATCCCGCGATGGGCCAAAGACGTCAAGATCGGGTACAGCACCATCAATGCCCGTGCGGAAACCGTGGAACTCCAAGCCGGCATTTCGCGAAGCGTTCAAAAGTCGCCGCTGCCTGGTCGTCGCCGACGGCTTCTACGAATGGCGGGCCGAGGGCAAGGGGCCCAAGCAGCCGTACCGCTTCACCATGAAGGACGGCGACCCGTTCGGTATGGCGGGCCTATGGGAGACGTGGCACCAGGGCGACGAGATCATCGAGTCCTTCACCATCATCGTCGGCGAGCCGAACGACCTGGTGCGCGGAATCCACGACCGCATGCCTGCCGTCATCCCGGCCGGCAGCTACGGCGCGTGGCTCGACGGCACGGCAGGAAAAGAACTCCTGGCCCCCTACCCGGCGGATGACATGGCCGTCAGCGCGGTCAGCACCCGCGTCAACAGTCCCGCGAACGATGATCCCGGTGTAATTGAACCCGTCGCTTCCGTTTCGCGCTCAGATGAGACACCACAAGCTCGGTGACGCATGGCACGTGCGCAACGCCGCAACAAGAGGCCTCAGGCAACCTACACCCTGCTCTCGATAAGGGTGACGGACTACACCGCGCGCGTGGGTGCGGCCGTCAACCTGAACGTCTACTCGCCAGAATACGCGCTGATTTGGGACGAAGAAGATCCTGTCTACAAGCTCACCACCGACGTGACGATCACCGGGCTGTGCACCTATCCCGATGACCGAGCCGGCGATATCTACGAACTCACGGCCTATGGAAACGATGCGCCCTCGCGCGAACTGAACGTTACCCTGAAGGATGTCCAGGCACGCGATGCGCACGGGTCGCCCCGATACCGCAAATGCCGGGGTCGGGAAATTCCTGTTTACGATCCCCCCCAAAGGTGGCGTCGGCCACATAGAGAAGGTCAGGGGCGCGCGTCGTTGGATGGTGTCGGCGTTCGTCCCCTCGCGTTTCGCCCGTGACGCCCTCGTCCTCCTGGGCCACAAGCGACCGGTATATCTCGCGATCAACGAATGCCGGGAAGGCGCAAGCCGGTCGGTCCGGAGCGTCACTTTGCAGACCACCGATCCGGCGGAGGAATAGCCGGATCAGTTGCCGGGCCGCTGCTCCTTGCAGGTCGCGAATATTGTCAAATTTCTACGCATTCCACCCCCAGCCCTTCAGGCCCAGTGGCCACATATTCTATTTATATCAATGCCCTATATAACTCGGCTACGTGCCGTGCAGCAGCATCCGTCGCGGCATGAAAGTCTGACAATCGTCTTTCTCCATGCCCCTCTCCTACCCGGCATTTTGACCGGACCGCAGACCGTGACGCCCCGCTCCCCTCCAAAGCACCGCGCCACCCCCTGTCCGGCCGGCGTCATTGGGGGTCTCAACCCTCCTCCCAGTCATCATCGCCGCGCGGGCCGATACCGACCTCGTAGGCTTCGTCCCATTCGGCCTGGAGATGGAAACGAAATCGCTCGAGCTGGGCCCGCGTGACGGTCCAGTGGACGCCGACGCCGACATTGTCCAGCGCCCGGTTCACGAAGTTCCAGCCATTCAGTCGGAGCGCGAGCTCGTACCTGCCGCGTGGGTGCACCAACTCGACGAGCTCGGCAAGATGGTCGACCTGCCGCTGCCGCCGCGTCTCGCCGTCATCATCGGGCCCTGCCGCCAGAATGTAGCTGGTCGAACCATGTCCGAGCGGCGTGACCGAGACCTCGAAAAACGGGTCAAGGGGCGAGACCTGCACGGCGCAGTGCAGCGCGAGGCACTCGGCGATCGCGCTGATAATCACGCACGGGCCCCATTGCGTGTAGGATCGCTCGCGCGGCACGACATGTAGGTTGAAGACGGGGTTCCCGCGGTGCCGCACGCTGATCCACGTCGCATACGCGAACATGATCTCGTTGCAGAATTCGCTGTATCGGACTTCGAGTTCGAGTCCCTCGACGCACAAAATCGCCATCACAATCTCCATAGGCCTACGCGCCCGCGTATGGAGGTACGGGCGCTGGTTAAGCCCTGCCTATGGAGCGATTGAGCATCATGCTCGGCCCGGCGATTATAGGGAGGCCGTGGCACGAGGTCATCCGGTTTCCCGGACTCGCACATAATCCCGGGGGTGTGGCAAACGCCCGGCCGCGCAGCCTCTTCTATCTTCTGTTGAGATCATGTCGCGCCGGCGACGCAGTTGCCCGTTGCACAACATTTTGGGAACGACATCGACAAGGCCCCGCGTCAATTTAGACGCGGGAACAGCCGCACAGATTATGGCATTTGTCAGCGCGTCACTTCCAAGCGTCGATGCGCCGCATACGATCCGGAAACCGCTCGCGTAGCGGAGCAAAGACAAGGGCCTTCCTTCGCAACATCAGCAGGTATGCCAGCGACGACTCCCCCTCTGCGCTTCTCTACATCCCAGGCGGGCGCTTGGGCCTGCCTTTCTTTGCGAGGAAATAGGCGATTTCAGCCATGGCCCATGTGTCCTGCCGACAATAGGTACGAAGCCGCTCTTCGATTTCCCTCTTGCGATCAGGAGTGATGTTCGGATCCAAAGCCGCCTCAATGTAGGCCACTTGAGCGGCGGTGCCTTCCTGCACTTCGTCGAGTTCTTCATAGTCCAGATCTGGAGCGACGACAGGAAGAACCTTCTTGATCGAAAACGATCCCGCCATGTCTGGATGATAGAAATTGGACTTTACTATGGGAAGAAGGTCCACCAGGCGCCCGGTGTAGATCTCCATGAGTTCCGTATACTCGGGGTGGCGCGTGTGGAGGCCCTTTATGCAGCCCCGTTCGTATGTTTGATGGTAAACAAGGATCGGGCCCCTATCTTCGGGATCGATTATCTCTCCCATCCGTTTAATGCATGCCAGCGAAGGGTCGCGGCCACTCAGGTCGAGAAATTCCGCGTGCTCAAAGATACCCGGCTCCCTTTCGATATGGCACGACCACTGGAACGGGATCTGTTCGTATGGCCGCACTCCGGTCCACTGTGGAACGGGGAGGTCTATGCCCTCGAAATCGAAGAAGTACCGCGGATAGGGAAGAGCATTGATTTCATCAGCCGCCGTTGCGTCAAGAATCGCCCCGCCGGTTTTATGAGCTTGTTGAATGCGTCGGTAGAGCTGCGACTGCTTACCAGTCAGTTCTTCCGGCCTCGGCTCAAGAATTGAAACGTAGCCGCGTTCTTCATGTAGCTTGCGCGCCAAGCCCTTACCTGCAGCGTCCGGCAATAGTTCAATGGGATGCTCTGGGCCTTCTGGATCCAGAGAGCTGCAGAATTCGTGAAATGGACAAGCATATGGTTCGTTACATTGCCTCCCGGTCACCACGTCCGGCATTTTCCCGTTTATAACGGCTCGCGCTTCCTCTAGCCACTGTGGCACCGCATCGGAGAGTTCTTTTACGTTTTCCGTGATATCGAGTTGCCGGAACAGGCCAGAGTAGTCACCGTTGCCAGGGTATTGCCATTGTCCATCCAGGAAATTGAGTTCACAGCGTTCTAGTCCAATTCCTGCGTTTTGCATCACCCATGCTTGAACCGCTGTATCCTGCAGATGGTGCTCCTTGGGCTTGTCAGGCGTAATCTTGTCTTTTTTCAAGGGGAAGGTCGAAGCTTTGGTTTCCCGCAGGATATAGCCTTGGTCATCAGGAATTAGAGCATCCGCACGCGCATATAACCCCTCATAAACTACGGGCACCTCGGCTGCGGCTCGTTCCGGGCTTTCTTTGAGCAGAGCCCGCGCCTTCTCCCATGCCTCAGCCTTATCGTCGATTTCCCGCCGGCCACAGAAAATCACCGCCAAGCGCCTCGCGGGCACGCTCGCCAACAAGGTTACCGTCGGTTTCCCGCCGTCGAATAGATGGTGCATCCGTCGAAATCAGATCCGCGCGGTAATGCTCGAGCCACAATTTCCGGCTGCATTGCAGAAACGAGAGAATGTCTGACTTTGTAAGCATGGTCAGCTCCCATCCGCCATTTATAAAAAATCACTATTTTTTATCAAATAGTTAGAAATATCGCTTTGTAAAACCCAGCATTTTACCCCCCATTTTCGACTAGAGAGGCTGCTCCAATGCGTCAGGAGCGGAAGCGCGGCCTCTCGCTACCGGACAATCCGCTTCCCCTTAATGAATGTCGAGCAAACCACCCGACGGACCTTCGGGGCCCTTCGGCTCAACCACGCCCTCCACCTGCTGAGCGCGATAAGAACGACGCCCGACACCCCTACGGCCCAGACCCATTCCATCGGAGCCATCCCTATTTCGTGCGAGTTTTCCCGAACAGCAGTGTCCCGTGCAGCCCCTGCCGACCCCGCCGGTGCCTTAGCGGCCTGGCATATAACCGCGAGACATATTCGGCGACCGATATGCGCTCGGTACCTGGAATCACGAGTTGGTCGCCGGCAGGTGTCTTCTCAATGACGACGCGGCGGCGCTTCGGCCGCGGCGCACGTTCCGTGCCCGGGATGACGTATTGGAAGCCGGCCGCGGTTTTCTCGAAGGGATGATCTGCTGATGTCATGCGGTGGTTCACCTACTACTCAAAATGCGGTAGCCGTGCGACGGCTAATCAAAACCTCTTGTCTCGCAGTTCGTGCTCGGATTTCCGCCCGGCCACGATAGCTCCTGATCTTCCCATGCACGCAAATCCGTTTTCCGAGCAACATCCGCTCGGGTGTACCGAAGCTCGACCGGTTTTCACCCCAAATGACGGCCGTGAAGATCTGCGCCGGGTACGGTCTATCCAGATTTAGGAACGTCGGATGTCCGCGCGAACGGGCAGCGTAGTTAGCTGATGCGACCGCACCGCACACTGTGGCCGTTTCACCGACGTGATGTGCGGCTTCCTCAGCTGTGAGGGATGCCGCTAGAGCGAAACCCGGCCATACTGCAAGGGCTAGGACAGCAAAGGAAATACGACGCACATAATGCATAGCGGTTGCTCGCCTACTTGCCATCCTCGATACTCGCTCCTATACACGACCGTCTCCGCGACTTTTTAGGGATTGTAGGTTCCATAGGGATTCGACGTGCCGTACGGATTCGGGGCGCTGTATGGGTTCGACGTCCCGTAGGGATTCGAGGTGCCGTAGGGATTGTTCTGCGCCGGCGGCCTGTCGTTATAGGTCGGCGCGTGCGTGCCCTGCTTGCCGGTGTAGGGATTCACGTTCGGGCTAGTCGACCAATTATTGTTGTAGCTCTTGTCCGGCGACGACCGCATGTACGGCGCCACGTAAGTGCCATTCTTACGCGTGTAGCCATGGACGTACTGGTCGGCGAATGCTTGCTGGATAAATCCAAAAAAAAGCAATGCGGCTGTAGCCGCGAGTAATTTTGGAAACATGATTCCCCCTCCCCTCTATTTCCCCATAAAATCATCGCGCGCGCGGATAGGAGAGGCAAGTTATTGCTATGGCGAGGCCGCATACTCAAATAATCACTGGCGGATTACTGGCGCTTTTGTTGGCTGTACTCCTAACGCCGCCCGCCCATGCCCTCGACGGCATCCCCAGGATCATCGACGGCGACACGATCGCGATAGGTGCTCAACATATTCGATTGTTCGGGATCGACGCCCCCGAGCGCCGGCAGACCTGCACGCGCGACGGCACACCCTGGCGCTGCGGCGATAGCGCCACCTCTGCGCTTGCACAGTTCATCGGCCGGCATTGGATCCACTGCGTCACGCGCGACCGGGACCGCTACCGGCGCATCGTGGCTGTCTGTTACCTGGCGGGAAAGGATGTCAACGGCGAGATGGTGCGCGAGGGCTGGGCGCTGGACTACCGCTACTATTCGGAGGGGCGCTACGCTCCCGAGGAAGCTGAGGCACGGAAGGCACGGCGGGGGATTTGGTCCGGCCGATTCGTGAAGCCATGGAAGTGGAGACATCGTAGGTGAGAGGGCTGTAGAACACGGGGGGATGCAGCATGCGGTTAATTCCTATTGTCGTCGGATACCTCGCTGCTGCCTGGTTTTTCGGATTTTGGCCATTCGAACTTCGAACCAGTGGCCCTCTCCCGCTATCGAAGTACGAAGACGTCGATGTAAATGCATACTTTTACTATCCGAGCGGGACGGAGGTTTACCTTGGGCAGATGCACGGCGCCACCGCGTGCGGTGGTGCTGCCTATTCGTTCGCAAGTTCTAAAAATATCCTAAGAGCGAAATGGAGCTACGTTTGCTGTACGATTCGCAACGGATCATCTTGCTACGAAAAGAATTCGCTAGGAAGTTATGATGCGCCAGGTCGACATATACCGTTCTGCAAATCTGCTGATTAAGCAGCACGGTGCCAACGCTAAAATCTTCGCTGCGATGCAGGCAGATGCCTGCGCGACCAACGGCGACGCGGTCGGCCGCGCGACGTGGTTGCGGGTGATCGAGGCGATCGGAGAACTGCAGAACACCGTACCGCGTGAGGCCGATACCTTGCATTGACCTAGTGACTAAGGGGGAGACCACCAATGCGCTGGTGGCCGCGTCCGAAAGGCTCCGATAAACGCGAAATGGCTAAAGATCGATTTGCCGTTTTGGCGGAACTCGGCAAATTGATGGAACAGTGGCCGGGCGAATTCGTCGACGCCTCGTTGCTCCCCTTGCCAAAAGACGAACTAAAGGTCCTGTTGCGCGATGTTTGGCGGGAGATACCTGACGAGACAGCGAGGCACTCGATTGAAGTGGCCTATCTCCATCTCAGGAATTTCCAAACTGGTATTGGGCCGACTCCAACTTGTTTTAGCTTGGGCCCTGACGCGTCCCCCTCTGAGGCGGCTCGGACAATGCAGGACTGGTTAGACTGGATGCACCGAACTAAAGGCGAGGCTGAGAGGCTCGCGGAAGAACTCACTATGTTAAAAAGCAGGAACTCAAACGCGGAATAAGCCAGCGCATAGAATCATGCCTAAAGACGGTGCGCACACGATCTCCGACCTACCACCGGGCCTCACCGAAATTGAGTGCCCGAAATGTGGCCGCCGCGGTCGCTACAAGCGGGAAACGCTACTTGCCAAATTCGGCCCCGGCAAGTCGCTGCCCGCGATGCTGACGGCCGTGGCTGCGTGCCGGAAGGCACGGGACATGGCCGACATCTGCGGCGCGCGTTTCAGCCGGACGCCCTGGGCGAGGAAATTGCCTTTGCGCTGGTAGGCGGTCCCCGTCCCGCTCTTACCCCTCCGGCGGTCATCGGTGCTGTCCGAATTAGGACAACCGGGGAAGCAGATTAGGAAAGCCCTATTTTGCCTTTACGATGTGCCGCGTGATTTGACGCACTTCCCCAGGAATCCCAGGCGCCACCTTACCAAGGTAGGTAATACCTTCTCCCCCAGGATTTTGCCCCATAGCTGGGGCCTGAAACCACTGCCATAGATTACCTGTTGAAGTGTCCAGAATCAGGACCTCTGACACGTAGTCATTTTGGCCCTTGGATAACTGGATAAGTTGATATCGCCCCTACGTCAGCGGCAAAGACCGGGGCAGCGCCAAGAGCCAAAACAACCGCGCAAAGTGCGAATAATCTCTTATACATTTGCCCTCCCAATTTCTGGTCGCCTTCAATTGTCCGGAAGCCCTCCACGGGCCGACCGCGCCGGACCGATGGTAGCAGCCTCCCCCGCTTCGCCAATGCCCCAAATATGGCCGTCACACCTACCTCCACGGCGGGAATGACGCGCGAGGACTAACGGGCCCGCCGCAGGTTCAGATGGCAAACGCGGCGCCGCACACAACAACTGGGAATTCCGATCGCCGGCGGGCCGTAAGACCGTTCGCGTCTCGGGCACACCACAAGCTAATACCTCGACCATCGTGCGTCATGCCGCACTGAAGGGACTCGGTATCGCAATCCTGCGCGAATACCTGGTGTTCGACGATCTCCGCAGTGGCGTGCTCGTGCGGTTACTTGAGGAATTCGAACTCGATAGGCGAGCGCTCTACGTGGTCTACCGCAAGGATCATCACCTGCCCATGCGCATGCGGGTGTTCATCGACTATCTGTCGGAGCGCATGAAAGAGTACGCGAAATTTCATGCTGGCACGGGCCTATAAGCTGAGCAAAACCCGAGGCCACCGCAAGTTAAGTAGAAGTCGCGACCGACCCTTCAATACAGTTTCTAAGTATATGGTGATCACACTCGCGCTCGACCGTTGTGAAACGGCCGCGGCGCTTTTCAAGGACCTCTTTTTCGTTCAGGACCGTAGCCTTCGATCAGTGTCGAGCCGATCAGGGAGCGCCGAATAGGGAGATAGCATTGTCGTAAAGGATCTTTCGTTTTTGCTCGTTACTCATGTCGGCGCGTTCCAACAACTCGTTGGCGGCGTTGTCACGGGCCTCGCCATGCGGAAAGTCTGAACCGAACAACACTGCACCTTCGCCCAAAAGTTCGATCTCTGCGGGCAGCATCGGGTCCTCTGCTTCGGGCGCGACAAAGAAGCGGCCTGAACGCAAATAGTCCGTAATGGCGTCCTTCGCCAGCTTCCGGACCGTGGAGTTGGCCCGGTAGGTGGGCATGTAGTGTCCGATGCGTCCCGCCATGTAGAACAGCCATTCGGCGCCGTACTCCATGAATGCGACCTTGAGGTCGGGATATTTGTCCATCATTCCGTGCCCTACCACAGAAACGAAGGCGAGAACGGCGGGCAACGACATGCCGATGGCATGTGCGTCTAGACGGCTTTGGCAGAGGCGCTCGAAGGGCGGAAAACTCATTCCCATGTGAATGCAGAGCGGCAGACCGGTGCGCGCGAACTCGTCCCAGACCACGTCGAAGTTAGGGTCATCCAGCATGCAATCCCCTGCGGTGCCATAGACGACACCGGCAGTCGCGCCGAGGTCACGCATCTCTGCGATTGCCTCGCACGCCTGTCGTGGATCGCGCAAGGGAATCAGGCCGGCCCATTTAATCCGTTTGGAAACACTTCTGGTTTGGCGACCCACATAACGATTGTAGGCCCGTGCGAGGGCTGCCTCGAACGCAGAGTCAAGTGTCGCATTCGCGTAAAGCGTGGTGGGAAAAAGGATTTGAACGTCGATCCCTGCCTGATCCAGACCATGGACTCGTGCCTCCGGATCAGTCAGATCGAACATCCCCGCGTCTGCGGAAGCGCCGAATGCCGGTATTACATCTCTCGGCTTGTTGGCACCCTGCGCGGCCGGCCCATATGGATGCGGCTGCATGCGCCCGTCGATTAGCCAACCCGAGGTCCATTTACCCATGCCTTCTGCGTCGTGGACCTGAAGCGGGCGGGGCCGCCTGTGTTGAAATTCCGGTGGCAAATCCTCCCACATTCCCGGAGTGAGCAAGAGATGCGAGTCGGCATCATAGACTCGAAAATTCCTGAGCATTCCTCTCCTCCTTTGTTCGATTGTTCTATGGGTACGCTGCAATGCTATCGTTTGGGAGATTGTCCCGTTCAGTAACCCCCAATCACTCCCTTTGACGACGAGAAATCGGCGCAGGCAACAGGGAAACCCCTAGAGTACGTATATATAAATGTCACCGCGGTCGTCTGCCGCTGGCTTCGACCGGGGCCCCCGCGACCATGTCGTGACGAATACCTAACCGGCTACCTATCGCACGAGCCGCTACGGCAACCACAACAGTCAGCAGAATGATGAATATGCTGACGATGCTGGCGGCTTCTCTGTTACTGAGACCGACCGTAGATAGCTCCAGTGCAAGAAGAGACAATGTGACGGTATCACGTGACGCAAGCAGGATGATGTTCCCGGTCGCACCGGCTGCGATGACGAAATTGAATACTGCCAGTAACACGAGGTTGGGGGTTAGCAGCGGTAGCCAGATGCAAAAATAGGTCCTGAACCAGCCTGCTCCTGACGCACGCGCCGCCTCCTCCATGTCCGCGCCAATCTGCACGAAGGCGCCCTTCATCACGTTCACCCCCGTGGTGTTGCCCTGCAGAATGACGACCAGCACCAGCGCCCAGATCGTGCCGAAGAGAAAATTCAGCCCGGGCGTGTCCAGGAATACCCACATGAGGCCGAGCCCGGACAGGACGCCTGGTATCGCCCCGGATCCCCAGATGATGAAGTCCAGCAGTGACCGGCCGGGCAATCGCGTCCGTACGAGCACATAGGCAATGACAGGAAAACAAAAGGGGGCTCCCGATCGCTGCCACGGAGGAGATGGTCAGGGTGGTCTTCAACGCGCCGATGAAAACCGGATCGTGCAGGACGTACGTCCAGTTATCGAGCGTGAACCCAAGGGTAAAATAGCCGATCCGCACCATGAAGCTGCCCATCAGCAAAATCGCCATCGGTCCAACTGTCAGTCAAGACGATAAGCAGGGCAATGACGGCGAAGATGACGTAGTTCCAAGCGCGGAGATCGACGATGCCCGGGCGGAAACTGCCGGTGATCGTAGTGTAGCGCCGGCGCTCCAGAACCCAGCGCTGGACCGGGATAATCACCGCGATCAGCATCAGGGTGACGCTGGCAAGGACCGTTGCGTCCCCGTAGTTCGGAACCTCGTCACGAATCAAGGTGAAAATCTTCGTCGAATAGACAAAAAATCCGATGGGAAGGCCAAGAAGATACTCGGTCTCGAAGGATGAAAAGATGCGGATCGTCTGAAGGGCAAAAACGAGGATCATGGGCGATGCCATCAGGGGAAGCGTCACCTTGAACATGGTACCCAGGTTGCCGGCCCCGCTGGCACGTGCCGCTTCCTCCAGCGCGGAATCCATGTTGCGAAAGGCCGGTGTGAGAAGCATGACCTTGATGGCGATGCCGTGGCCCATGAGATTGGCCCAGACGATGCCGCCGATACTGAAGATGTTGAAGGGTCCCTGATCCAGGCCCAGGACATCCTTCAACGCGATATTGAACAGGCCGATATCGGGGTCAAGCAGCGATATCCAGGCAATCGTGGTGGGAATCGACGGGATCATGTAGGCGACCCAGAACGCAAATTCGAGCCAGCGTTTGCCGGGGATTTTGGCGCGCCCGAGCGCCCAGGCGATGGCGACGCCGATCGGAAAGCTCGCGGTCATCGTCAAAAACCAGATCAGGATCGAATTCCACAAGGATTCGAAGACGCCGGGACGCGGAGAAAGCATCGACCCAATGGTCGATGCCCCAGCGCCGGGGTTCGACCATCCAGTCGTTTGCCGCGTTGAAGCTGTTGATCAGCAGCAGGAAGACCGGCCAGATCAGGAAGAAGCCAAGCGTCAACAGCAGAATTGCCATGACGAAGTGTCCAGTCCCAAGCCGAAGCCTGGGCCGGGAAGTCGCGCCGCCGCCACCGGGCGCCGTTATCTCCAACTTGCCATCCGGCGAATCCGTTCTCTACGCTACTTTCAGGTCAGCCGAGGTGCCGAGCTCGAAAGTGGCCCGAGATCCGCCGCCTCTCGAACGCCGTCAACGCTGGCGCGATTCCCAGATCTTCATGATCTCGTTCTGAATCTTCTTGTTGATCGCACCCGACTTCGGATTGGCATCGGGATAGGTGTAGCGTTTTCCCGGCACGCGCCGCTGGTCCTTCCTGATCTCGCCGAACGGAATATCGTTGCGGAGCGAAGACACCTCGAGGTTGGGAATCGTCGTATGAATAAGCGTCTGGCCTTCGCGGGTCAGAAACCAGTTCGCAAACAGCTTGGCCGCGTTGGGATGGGGCGCGTGCTTGAAAACCGAAATGCAGCATCCCGAGCCGCTCGCCCGCAAGGTGCCGACCTTCTGCGGAAGCACGACTTCCTTGATATGAATGCCTTTTTGCTGAAGCGTATGCAGCTCTTCCTCGGCCCGGGTCGGCGCCTTGATCGGGAACCTGCCACCGACAAGCCATGTTTCCAGGACACGGCGATCAGCCGAAAAGGTCACGCCGGCGTCGAGGATGAACTTCCTGACCCAATCCGGTCCCTGATCCTCCGTCTGCCACGCATCGATCATCTGGCGAATACCCGAAGGATCCTCCATCGCCTGGGCGGCAATCTTGCCCTTCCATTTTGGATCGAGAAGGTCGGCCGGCGTCTTGATCGTGGCGATCTCCGCGGTGCTGATCTTGTCCGTGTTGTACCAGAAATGAAGCCCGTCGATGACGGCCGCAGTATAGAAGAAAGTATACTTACCGTCTTTGTCCCCGTACCAATACCGCCCACCGTACCACTTAGACTTGTCGAGCACCTCCGGGTGGACAAGGAGAGGCTCGAAGGGAATCAGCGCGCCCGACGGCACCAGGCGCTGGTTATTGATTTGCACGCTGATCAGGGCGACGTCGGTCATGTAGCGTCCGACTTTCCGCTCCGCGAGAACTCGTGAAATCGTTGAATTTGCGCCGCCGCGCGACACCTCGACCTTGATACCGAACTTTTTGGTGAAAGCCCGGAAGATCGGCTGATATTGCCGGGACGGCGCACCACCGGCGGCGATTGAAACTGCGCCTTCCTTTTTCGCAGCCGTGACCAGATTCGCCCATTCCTCATGAAAGCCGGCAGCCTTCGCAGGTGTGACGCCGACCAGCAACATGGCGCATAGAGCAGTCGGCAAGACAAGTCCAGCTCCGCGCCCGATCGCCTTTTCTTTTCCTTTCGCCTTCTGGTGATCTGCAATCATGGTTCTGCTCCCCGTTATGATTTTAGTGTGCTGCTTTCCCTGAAAAACCAAGGTCAGCTTTCGTCATCCGCCAGTGCGCGATTGGTTTCCCACGCGGTGTGTCCGTCTGGGCGCACCTTCAAGCAGACTTTTGAACCTTCCTCGATGGGGTCATGACGGTCCCCATAAATCTCGATGACGCCTTGATCCTGCACCTCGATCTGGTATTCGATTCGTTCCCCGATAAACAGCGACGTGGTCAAGGTGCCCGTGAGGCCGGTGGGCGGCGCGCCGTTTGCTCCATGAGGCTGGACCTCCAGATCCTCCGGACGCACTCCGATGAACACGGATTTATTGGTGTCAATGCCCCCCGTTTGATAGGTGCGCCCGGAGACGATGCACTCCGACGCGCCATCGAGAGCTATGGTCAGGCGCCCCTTCGGATCGCTCGTCAGGGTCTTGCCGGAAAGCAGGATGGTCTTGCCGACGAAATCACGAACGAATTCGTTGTTCGGGCATTCATAAAGAAACTGGGGGCTTCCATGCTGCTGCACGACTCCCTGATCCATGAGCGCGATTCTGGTCGACAGGCTAAGCGCCTCAATTTGGTCATGGGTCACGAAAAGAAACGCGATGTTAAGTTCCTTCTGTAGCCGCTTGACTCGAACCCGCATCTTTTCGCGGAGCTTTGCGTCGAGGTTGGAAAACGGCTCGTCGAGCAAAAGGACCCGCGGTTCGGTGATGAGCGCCCGAGCGAATGCGACACGTTGTTGCTGCCCACCGCTCAGAAGAGGTCCGGGCCGGTCTTCGTATCCGGCCATTCCGACGAGTTCGAGCGCGCGTCGGACGCGATCCTTGATCTGGCGGCGCGGGAACCTGCGTGATTTAAGGGGGAACGCCACGTTCTGGGCCACGGTCATGTGGGGCCAGATCGCATAGGACTGAAAGACCATACCCATGTCGCGCCGGTTCGGCGGCAGGCAAAGGCCCCGGGAACTGAGGACCACGGCCGTGTCACCGAAGTAGATGTCACCCTGGTCGGGCACTTCAAGACCAGCCGCCATCCGCAAGGTCGTGGTCTTGCCGCAGCCGCTGGGGCCAAGCAGGGTGACGATCTCGCCATCGCGGACGTCGAGCGACAAGTTATCGACTGCCGGCGTCTTGTTGCCTGGGTAGGTCTTGGACAGGCCCGACAGACGCATGGCAAGCTTTGAACTGGATGCTTCGGTATTCGCCGCCGGCGCTTCGTGCATCCGGTCGATTGCGTAGCTTTCTGCCATAATCTCTCCACTGGCTCTCTCGCCGGTTTGGGGGATTCCCTGTGGCATCAAAGACCCGGATGCGCCGCCGCCGCCGGGTCGAAAAGTTCCTCGAACTTCAGCTTTCGTGGTGTCACGCCGAGTTGATGCGCAAACTGCATCATTGCGTTCAAAGTGGCGGCGCTGTCCTTGATGTTGTAGGGCCAGTAATTTTCTCCCATCACCTTGCGCTGTTCGTCGATAGCCGAAGCGGCCCAGGAAACCGTCACGATTTCGGGATCGGAACCGTAGATGCGATCGAAAGCAACGTCCCGCGCCCGCCGATAGGCCTCCAGCAGCGCGATCGGCGCCTCGGGGTGCTTATCGACGAAATCCCTGGTCAGGGTCACGACGTGGCTGATCGGGAAAATCCCGGTTGCCTTGAAATAATTCTGCTCTTCGGTCTTGTAGTCTACGAACAGGCGGCGCACGCGTGGGTCCTTGCGACTGACGGAGGGGAGAACGTTCGGACCGAGCACAGCGTCGACACGCCCATCCAGAAGTAGTTTGTCGAGCTGTGTGTCGCGCCGGCCGGGTTCCAGCGGCAAAGCCTCGACCTTGACGTCTGGAGACCAGGACCGCGCCTTGTCGCCCGGCAGCATCCAGTGGACCCGCGTCGGATCGACCCCATAGTGATTGATCAGGGCACCGCGCGACCAGATCGCGGCGGTGTTGTTCCACTGGAAGATCACCACCCTCTTGCCTTCGAGGTCCTTCGGGGAATTGATGCCGGCCGCGCTATTGACGAAGATGTAGGCGAGGCGGAATTTGCGGTTTGGGAAAACCGGAATCGACACATAGGGGTGATTACCGTCCCCTTTCGTCGTCATCAACCCGCCGAAGCTCGCGTCCCAAGCGTCGATATGCTCGGCCCCCTCGAAATTGCTGATCTCGAGATCGAAACCCTCGACACTTACGGTGCCGTCAACGAACGGCCGGTTTGTGTCGATTTCCGGTTCCCTGAAACCGAGCCGGAGTTTTGGATTGGGCATTACAAACGGCCTCCCTCATATGTCGTCCGATTACGGAGCGATTTCTTTTCTGTAAAAACCGAGCTTCGTCATCGCCGGCCAGTCATCAATCGAAAACAGGATGGTTTCGCCGGCACCGTCGTTCTCGAGGTGGTGCCAGGCCCAGGCCGGCACGGCGAATATGTCGCCCTGGCCGAAATCCAGGTTTTCACCCTCGATGACAAGGCGGCCCGCGCCTTCGAAGGCGAAGTAGAATGTCGTGCTGTTGTGACGGTGCGAATGGGTCTTCTGCGCCGGCTTCAGCAACTGAGCATGCCAGGCGATCGTCGGAAGCGTTGGACCGCCATCGACGGGGCTTGCCAGCATGAGGTGAATGCCGTCACAGGGATCGTCATCGCCCGCCTCGGCGAGTGCCGCCAGGGCCTCTCGGGTTTCCGCCCACGGGTAACGCATTACCGGGAGCGGATCTGGATGCCCGGTTGCAGCCGCACGCGCATGACCGCGAGCCCTCTGCGAATAGCCGACGGGCTTGCGTATATCCTGGTAGGGCGCGCCCAGCGGCAACCGCTCGTTGAGATTGACACCGCCGTTGTAGCCGTTGTCGTAACCATCTACCCAGATTGCCGGGATTGAGCCCTTGTTCCAGTGGTCGTGGAAAGTCCAGGACGGGCTGATGATCACGTCGCCCCGCTCCATGGGAAACGCTTCGTATTCGCAGACGAAAAATGCTTCGGGCGGCGCCTGGCAGACCAGGCGGGTCTCACTGCGGATATTGCGATGTGCCTGGGTGCGCTCTCCCGGCATGAGGATCTGTGCATTCATCCAGATCGGGAACTGGCGCGCTTCTATGCCGGTAACCGAGCGCATGCCGGTCATGGCACCCGGCCCGACCGTGACGAGCTTGCCCGACTGCATCAGGCCATTGTAGATTCCCTCCCAGCGCCAGTAGGCGGACGCATTGCCCTGACGTGCCGGTGCAACGCCATCGCGCTTGAGCCCCGCGCCCACAAGATGGTGATCGGCGAGGAACCTCTCCAACTCCTCATGGGTTGTGCCTACCTCACTCATGCCTCCGCCTCTTGGCCGCTGTATCGGCCAATATTCTTATTGAAGGTGGAAATACTTCACCATGTTGCCTGCCAGCATGGCATGCCGCTCGTCCGCGGGAACGCCCTCGAAATCCGCCTCGATGATCTTGGGTGAATTGGGCCAATCGCTCGCGGCGTGGGCGAAATCGCTGCCCCATACCAGTCTGTCGGCGCCGACGCTGTCTCGACGACGGACGCCCACGGGATCATGCAGGAAGCCCCACAGGTTCCGCTCCCGGAGGTAGTCGCTCGGCTTACGGTCGAGTTTCGGGATGCCCCAAAGCTGGTGGATCATATTCATGTAACGATCGTAATGGTCGTCGACCTGCCACAGACCATATTCCAGCCATCCCACCTGGGTTTCGGCCCAGTAAACCTGCAGTTTCGGGAATCGGTCCCAGACGCCGGCGAAGGCCATCTGCGTTCCGGCCTTCATGGCGTCGTTGGTGAAGCGGAAGAAGAACCGGAACGGGTCGCGCTGGTGCATGTCGTGACCCGGTTCCCTCGCGTATTCGAAGGAGGGACCGCTACGGCCGAGCTTACCATCGCCGTGGCTCGTCAATGGCATGTCGAGGTCGATGGTCGCGGCCCAGAAGCGGTCGTCCTCGGCGGTCGGATATCCCTTGCCACTCGGATAGGAATTGAGCTTGACCCCCTTGAGACCAAGCTTGGCGCAGCGTCCCAGTTCTTGGATCGCGTCGTCGACACCGGTGGTGGGAAGCATGCCCATGGGGAACAGCCGGTCCGGACTTGCGGCCATGTATTCCTCGGCGAGAAACTCGTTATAGGCACGGAACAGGTCGAGGTACAGGTCATGGTCCTTGGCCTCTTTGAAGACACCCGTCAGTTGTGAGAACAGGATTTCCGCATCGACGCCGTCGCGGTCCTGCTCCCGTACGCGCTGTTCCGGGGATCCCGTGCCGGCGGAATTCTCGAAGGTGGGGACCTGTTTCGCGAGGTCTTCGTGGAGTACACCGACGCTGCGGGTAATGCCAATGGTGTTCGGCTCACCGCCATCGACGACGACCGCGTCGGAGCCGTTGGGCATCGTCACGCGCTTGGGCGCACGGTCGCGCCACTTGGCGGCGACGCGCTCCCGCCAGACGTCGGGATTGAGATCGATATGCCCGTCGCCGTTGATGACCTTGTACTGCTTTGCCATAAGTTTTCCCTTTCCCGGATTCCCGGCCCTGTCTTTTTGTCTTGTGTTACGCAAAAGCCTCTTAAGTCGTGCTTCGGCCCGCCGCGCCCGCGGAGGGCCGAGAGGGGCTCCGCGGGCGTGTGTTGTTGGCGTTACTCGGCGGCAGCGGCGCGCGCCGGCAACTGGCCGAGCTCGTCGAGCAGGCGCTTGATGCAGGTCTCGTAGAGCTTGAGATGCTCCGGCGTCATCGGCTTGGTCTTCCAGCGCGGGTACTCCTTGATGTCGAGGCCGCGGATGCGCAGGCCCTCCAACGTCGTGCGCCGCCCGTACTGGCGCAGCGGCGCCGTCCGGTTGCCGTGCTCCAGCATCAGAACCTGGATCCGCTGCGCCCGCAGGTAGTCCCCCGCCCAGATCGCCTCGATCATCTGCACACCCGCCTCCGGAACCGTCACCGGCGCGCCCGCCGCGATCGACCCGTTGACCCCAACCAGCATCCCGGGAAGCATCATGTCGATCGGCACGAAGATCACAAAGTCCTCGCCCAGCGTGCGCAGATAGTTCCGCGCCTGGCCCAGGTTCCCGTTCGCCAGCTTCGAGCCGAACACGTTCGGAATCGCTTCCTTCAGCTTCGCCATCATCGCCGGCGGCGTCGGATAGCCCGAGTACTGCGGGTTGTTGTACAGAAGCATCGGCAGCCCCGCCGCGGAGTCCACCTGCTTGTGCTGCTCGATCAGCTCCCACTCGTTGCGGTCGCTGTAGTAGTACGGGCCGACCACCCCGATCGCGTCCGCCCCGATCGACTTCGCATGCGCCGCAAGCTCCATGCTGCTGTAAGGGTCGACCGCGCCCACCTGCACGATCACAGGGACGCGATGGCTCACCTGACGCACCACCGTCTCCGCAATCGCCTTGCGCTGCTCGATCGTGCAGGCCGCCCCCTGCCCCTGCGAGCCCAGCACGAAGAACCCGTGCGCCCCCGCCGTGATGTACCAGTCCGCCAGCTTCGCCATCATCGCAAGGTCCGGCTCGCCCTTGCCGTCGAACACGCCCGGGATCGGCGCCACCAACCCCTTGAAACGATCTCGCATCTTCTCAGACATAACTTCCTCCTTTGAGGCTCGAGGGCCTCCGTTCACCCTTCTTCCTCGCGATACAGGCCCAAGGCTCTCCAGAACCGGCCGATCGGTCACCGAAAACACCACCGCGGGCTCCGTCCGCGACGGGTTGCGGTGCCGATGCCACTCCCACGACGGCACGAAAAAGCAGTCGTGCCCGCCCCATGGCAGGTCCTTCGCCTTCGATCCCTCGCCCACCGTCGTCACGCCGGACCCTTCCACCACGTGGTAGATCGTCCCGCTCGTGTGGCGGTGACGCTCGGTCGCCTCGCCCGGCGCCAGAAGCTGCACCTGGCAGCCGATCGTCGGCATCGTCGGTCCGCCCGTCACCGGGTTGCGGTACTCCAGAAGCACCCCGTCGTGACGGTCGCGCTCCCCCGCCGCCGACATCGCATCCAGCACCGGCCGCACGTCACGCCACTTGTAGACGTACGGCACCGCCCGATCGCCCGCGTCCTTCACCCGTGGACGTACCGGCCCATAGCGCTTGATGCCGTAGCCGGCTTCGTGAAGGATCGGCTGGGAGGCCTCCGGCAGATAGTTGCTCTGATCCTTACGGGAGAAATTTTCATGAAAGGTCGCATCCAGAAAATTCGTCAGATGGACATCGAGGACGTCGAGCCAGACGACGTTCCTGTCGCCCTTGTTCTGGTGGTCGTGCCAGGTCCAGTGCGGCGTCAGGATCAGGTCGCCCGGCTCCATCGGCATGACCTCGCCCTCGACGTTGGTGTAGGCGCTGCCGTCGCCTTCGACGATGAAGCGCAGCGCCGCCGCCGTGTGGCGATGGCATTCCGCGACCTCGCCCGGCCGCACCAGCTGGATCGACATCTGCAGCGTGCGCGTGGTCGACTTCAGCTTCGTGATCGCCGGGTTGACCAGTTGAACCGTGCGGCGCTTCGCCGCCTCGTCAATATGGCCGAGCTTGATGACCTCGCCGGATTCCATCAGGCAGGAATAGATGGCCTGCCACGGCCACACGTGGGGCACCAGTTTTGGCGCGCGCTCACGATCCTGCCAGTGGCCGCCCAGCGAATGCTCCGCCAGGCGCCGGTGCAGCGCTTCGATTCGGTCGTCCAGAGAAGCCGCTTCCACAGAACTCATCATCACCTCCCTCGGGCCGCCAAGTGCGCCAAGGTCTTGCCCCTCAGCCTTTTAGCTATTCTTTCTATCATCTAGGCCGACCCGTGACCGTGTCGTCCAATATTCTTTCCTTATGCTGACATTGGTTTTCTTTATGACAGACCGCTTTCCTTCGGTAATAATGTTCAAAGTGGGACAAAGATCATGAAATTTCGCCATCTGAGAATATTCGAGACCGTCACGCGGCACGGCAATCTCACCCGTGCTGCCCGCGCGCTCTCAATGACTCAGCCTGCGGTATCGACGTGCCTGAGACAGCTGGAGCAGGACTTCGGGCAGAAATTCTTCCAGCGCACCAATCGCGGCGTCGAACTGACACCGGTCGGTGGCAAGTTTCTGGAATCGGTACGTCCGCTGCTGACTCAGCTCGATCGCCTAGAACGGAGCTTTCTAACGACAGAGAGGCCGGCACAAGCCGACAGGCTGGTGATCGGCGGCAGTAACACCCTGTCAGTAACAACACTTCCCGAAGTTATCGTTGCCTTCAAGGCTGCTTATCCTCATGCCAGCATCGAACTGGTAACAAACCACGGCCATCAGATCGAAAAGGGCGTCGCCGAAAGACGGATCGACATAGGGTTGATTACGGCCATCCCCGGCAACAACAAGAGTTGCACTTACGAACCCTATAAGGAGCACGAGGCCATCGCCTTCGTCAGTCCCGCTCATCCCCTATGCGGCAAAACAATCGACCTTGCCGAATTGGGTCGTCATACCCTAGTGGCGAGACGCGGAAGCACGAGCATCGCCGAGATCCAGAAAAAAGGGCACACGCTCAATTTCGCGTTGCTCTGCGACGACCCCGAGTCGGTCAAGATGGTCGTCAGCAAGGGCACGTCGGTCGGCATCCTGTTTCGTACGCGGGTCGACTTCGAAATCTCGATAGGAGAACTTTGCCGCGTTCACGTGCCTGATCTGAAAGAGGTAAAGACCCAGTCATTCATCATATATCAGGCCAATGCACCGCTTTCCGAAACGGGATGTGCCTTTCTCGATCTCCTGAAAAGTATGAGAAGCCGACTGCCCTAAACGCCTCTACACCAGGGTTTGGCGCATGGCGCTGGCACGCCGTGGACGGACGACATCAAGGAATCGGCTGAGATTCTGCGAATGGGCCCGAGCCGTACTGTAGACGACGTAGGACTTCAACTTTATGGCCCTGAGCTCCGGCACATCGATGACGCACAATGTCCCGCTCTTCAGCTCCGCCTCCAGCCTGGAACGAAAAAGAATGCCAACCCCCATGCCGCCGACGACCGCTGACTTGACCGCTTCGATCGCCCCAAACTGAGCGGCGAATTTGGGCCGATAACCCAGATTCCTGATCTCCATGACGGCAGAACTGCCGCGCCGCACAACGAGTGGCACGCCGCAGAGCTCTTCGAGCGTCAGGCTCTTTCTGCTGAGGGGATTGTTGGGCGCGACGAACGCCACCGCTTCATGTTCCAGATAGGGTTCATATTCACAACCAGGGAGGTGCTGCGGATTCGAAATCAGCGCCGCCTCTATCTTGCCAACCTGGACAAGTTCTTCAATTCGTCCGCTCGAGTTGGCTTCGACAACCAGATCGACCGAAGGGTATCTCGCCATGAAATCAACGAGAATTTCCGGCAATACCGTTGCGGAAAACATATTGCTCGCACCGACAATGAACGGGCGGTTGGTGACGCGATGCGTGCGCGCCCTGAATTCCATGTTGATCTTATTAACCTGCGACAGGATCGACTCCACTGCCGGAAGGAACGTGCGCCCTTCCGACGTCACGTCGATGCCGTAGTTGTGGCGAAGACACAGCTTGATGCCGCATTCCCTTTCCAGCTTCTGGAGTTGCTGGGAAACTGCAGGCTGGCTCATGCCGAGCTCGTTGGCCGCGCCGGTGATATTCAGATGGCGGGCCACCGCTTCAAAAATCCTCAACTGCTGCAGTTCCATCACCGCTTCCCGTCAGACGAAGGCATAAAATATTTACTACAACACATTGATATTAATAAGATCTTTGTCACTTCCCCGCCATTGACTTTTCTTATGCCGATTTCTAGCCTAATAATCGGTTAGTCCGCAGGCCAATTCAAGAGCCGGTCACATTAGCCATAAAGCAAGCTCAGGCCTCGGTTATCCGCGTTACAGAGAGAGCGCATACGCAGAGCCGAATCGGCAGACCCTAGGAGCGAGAGAGCCGTCATCGCGAAGCCGCAATAGGCGTGAATACCGTCGCTCGATCTCGAGCGAGAGGCCCGAGCCAAAGGGTCCGGACGGATCATATTTTAGCGTTCAGGGACTGGGAGACTTGGGATGCAGCTGCGTCAGATGAAGATATTCGAGACCGTATCGCGGCACCGTAATATTACGAACGCAGCTCATGAACTCGGCCTCAGTCAGCCGGCCGTCTCGAATCAACTGAAACTTCTGGAAGAAGAGTTGGGCCAACAGTTCTGCGACCGCTCGAACCACGGCATCGCTCTGACGCCTAATGGACAGGATTTTCTCGATTCCGTTCTCGGCATTTTGACTCGGGTCGAGGAGCTCGAAGCCAAGTACAAGAAGGTCGACACAAAGCGGGAAAAGAACGTCTTTTCGGTCGGGACCACAAATACCCTTTCGGCGACTGTCGTCCCGGAGCTACTCGTCGTCTTTAAGAAGCGAAAACCTGGCCAAAAGTTGATCGTCGAAACGGGTACCAGCCGGCAGATCGAGGAGATGATCCAGAGTCATACTCTTGAGATCGGCCTGATCAATATGCCAAGCCATCTATCCGGTTGCGAATATGAACCGTATCTCGAGCATGAGGCCGTGGCATTCGTCCCCAGGAATGACCCCCGGGGCGACACGCTCATGAGTTCTCAATGAATTGCTCACGCATCCGCTAGTCGTGAAAAAGGGGAGCACGAGCATAGCGGAATTCGGGCGTCGCGGTTACAAGGTCAATATCATCGCGCAATTCAGTACACTAGAATCCGTCAAGACCGCTGTTCATGGTGGCATGGGGATTGGAATCTTGTATCGCGCACGCCTTGAGAGGGAAATCAGGGCCGGCGAAGTCAAAACGATCGATGTCCCAGAGCTCGCGGACATCAAGCTAAAATCCTACGTTACCTACAGCAAGCATCGGAAACATAACGCCAATACCCAGGAATTCCTGAATATTCTCCGCGAGACTCGAGATACAGCCACCGCTTCCGCAGCCCGTGTGTCGTGAGAGCGAAATCGGTTATTTTTTCTTTTTGCGGCTTGTCTTAAGAGTAGCCGTCGCCTTCGCTACGATTTCTGCAATGCTCAGAAGATTTCCGCGATCGACCGCGTTATATCTTCGGCGCTGATCGGGTCCGTATCGAATTTGTGCTCCTGGGCCGCCCCAGAAAAAAGCATCCTTCACAGTCGTGGCAAAGGCTGCGTGCAGCCTGACCTCTCTTTCTTCGATCACTACAGGAAGCGCAAGGTGCAGCTATTTGGAACCGACCCAGTAGTTGTCGGATATATTCACGATGATGTCGTCCGGGTCCCAGCAGTTCGAATCGTTGCTACGCCCACCATTCTCGGAAATTCTTTTCGACGCGCTTTCCTTGTCGTCCACGACGAAGCCGAGGTGGTGAATACCGACGAAGGATTCGCAATCGGTGCTCGTCAGCTTCATCGGTCGGGTCAGAGTGATGTTGACCGTGCCGTCAGAGAGACAGACGCTCCGCCCGTTATCCTTCACCCGTTCCAGACCAAAGGCCTTCTCGT
Source organism: uncultured Alphaproteobacteria bacterium (assembly GCA_963732875.1). Taxonomy (GTDB): domain Bacteria; phylum Pseudomonadota; class Alphaproteobacteria; order SMXQ01; family SMXQ01; genus WHSO01. Next base: position 799,140 of record CAVTBD010000002.1, read on the forward strand.
AAAAAGCGGCGCTGGCCTGGACGTCCGGAACCGCAATCGATATATGCCGCAATTTATCCATAATTTGTCACCTTTCCGTATTTATGCAGGCACTGGCTCCAGCGCTGGCCGCTTTGCCTCACCTGATTTCAGACGCGCGCTTCTGGGCGAGATCCTGGCGGACACCAAGACGCAGGCTGATCGCCCGAAGCGGGATAGCAACGCCAATAGACAAAACGATGATCAGGATAGAAACGATACTCGCGGCCTCGCGCTGGTCGGCGAGATCCGTCGTCAGACGCAGGGCCAGCAGCGACAAGGTAATAGTTTCGCGAGAAGCAAGCAGGATGATGCTGCTGGTCACGCCTGCAGCACCCACGAAATTGATGACCGCCAGTAGGGCGAGCGTAGGCATCAGGAGCGGCAGCCATATGGTGAAATAGGTCCGTATCCAGCCTGCTCCGGATGCGCGTGCTGCCTCCTCCATATCGGGGCCGACCTGGACAAACACGCCCTTCAGTATGTTCACCCCCGTCGTGCTCCCCTGGAGGACGACCACCATGATGAGCGCCCAGATGCTGCCGTAGAGGATCGAAAGCCCCGGTGTATCGAGAAACAGCCATAGCAATCCGAGGCCTGCAAGAATTCCGGGGACCGCGCCAGATGTCCAAACCATCCAGTCGAGTGCCAGACGGCCCGGAAGGCGGGTTCTAACCAGAACATAGGCAATTATGGAAAAAAGTAGCGGACTACCAATGGCTGCCGCACATGAGATGATCAGTGTCGTCTGAAGGGCCATCATAAATACAGTGTCGCTGAAGACTTCATGCCAGTGCTGTAAGGTAAAACCGAGCTCAAAATATCCGATTCGGTTCATAAAGCTTCCGAGAAAGAGCACGGCGACCGGCATGATGCTGAGCACCATGAGGAAAAATACCACGATCCCGAACAGGACGTAGTTCCACTTTCCGAAATCGATCAGGCCCGGCTTGAAGCTGCCCGTGATCGTCGTGTAGCGGCGGCGGCGGATGATCCACCGCTGGATCGGAATCACCAGTGCGATAATCACCATGGTGAGACTGGCGAGCGCCGCCGCCTGGCCATAATTGGGAAGCTCCGTGCGCACTAGGGCGTAGATTTTTGTCGAGTAGACGTAAAAGCCAAACGGCTCTCCCAGCAGAAGCTCCGTTTCGAAAGATTGGAATATACGAAGGAGCTGGAGTGCAAAGACGAGCACCATCGGGGAAATCATCAGGGGTAGCGTAACCTTCAAGGCCGTTCGCAGATTTCCGGCACCGCTCGCCCGCGCAGCCTCTTCCATCGCCGCATCCATATTCCGGAACGCCGGCGTCAGCAGCATGACTTTCAGAACGATGCCATTCCCCATGAGATGGGCCCAGACGATTCCCCCTACACTGAAGATATTGAACACACCATGATCGAGGTGGAACCAGTCCATCAGCAGGACATTGACGAACCCGATCTGCGGATCGAGCAGATTGATCCACGCGATCGTCACCGGCAGGCCCGGCACCATGTAAGCGACCCAGAACAGAAATTCGAGCGTCCGGCTATGGGGAATCCTGGTCCTAGCCAGCACCCAAGCGATGGTGACTCCGACGGGGAAACTGATCATCGCCGTCAGGCCCCAGACCATGATCGAATTCCAGATCGTTACAAGCAGATCCGGCGCACTGAATGCAGCGATCCATTGGGCAAAGCCCCAACTGCGCGGATCGACCAGTAAGTCCTCCGCCGTGTTGAAGCTGTTGATCAGGATGAGCAGAACCGGACAGACCAGCAGAAAGCCGAGCGATAGCAGCAGGGTCGCCATCACGACATAGCCTCTGCCCACCTTCATCGAGCGAGAGATGCCGCCGCTCATGACGATTTATCTTCCTCGTTTCGCCGGGTCAAACTCATCTAGCACGCCCCCGAAACCGCTGTCCTTCGCAGGGGCGGCCGGCTAGATCGCGTAAAGACTGGATGCGTTGTCCCACAGAATCTTGCGGCGCTCGTCCTCCGTCAGGCCGTTACAGCACTTGTCTATGGCCTCCTGCGTCTTCGGCCAATTCGACGTCGCCAGGGGAAGATTGCTGGACCACATGATGTTGCCCGCATGCAGATACGGGGCGAACGGTGCGATCCGGTCGTACCAGACAGTCAGGTAGCACTGACGATGGAACATCTCGGACGGCGTGAGTTCGTAGCCTTCCTTTGCCAGTCCGTCATGTGCGGCCTGATGATCCGCCCATTCCAGATAGAGCAGCCCCCAGCTCAGAGCGCTCTCCGCAAGCACGACCTTAAGCTTGGGATGGCGCATGAAAATCCGGCTGAAGAGGTAAAGGCCGAGCACATAGACGCTCGAAACGGGTTTGGTGACTGCACGAAGCGCCTTGGCAACGTTCGGCGGCAGCTTGCCGTAACGCTCGTATTCCAGCGTCGGCGACGAGCCGGTATGCAGGCACAGGGGAACGCCCAGTTCCGCGCACGTCGCCCAGACGACGTCGTAATCCGCTTCCGCGACATGAGGCACCTTGCGAAGATCCATCGGCAGGGCCGGGAAGATGACACCGCGGTGGCCCTTTTCCACCGCACGCCGGATTTCCTTGGCCGTAACCTCAGGAGAGGAAATCGGGACGATGCACTGGGGGATAAACCGGTCGCTGGCCGCGGTCCACTCATCGATCAGCCAGTCGTTGTAGGCCTGAACGCAGGCAAGCTCGAGTTCCGGGTCGGCCAGGCCTCCGAAACTCTCTCCCGCCTGCCCGGCGACCGTCGGGTACAGGACCGCAAAGTCCTCGCCAGCCTTGTCCATCGCCGCCAGCCGTTTGGCGGGGACGTAGGCCTCTTCCGGGATGTCGCCCCATTTGACCGGATCGGCGTTACGATCGGACATGAAGGCGCCAGCCCTGCTGAGGGCGCCGTCAAGGACGATCTCTCCGTCGACAATCCAATGTTCCCTGCCGTCACCGTTACTGGCGATGTGGGGAATGCTGTCGCCCCACTTCTTCGCCGACAACCGTGACGTCCAAAGATCCCGCGTCTCCAGCACGTGGTCGTCCACACTGATGAAATTACTCGTCATTTCCTTATGCCTCTTCTTGAACTCTATTTATTCGCCGGATCGACCCCTAAGCGGGCTCGCGTACCGAAACCTCGAGCTTGTAAACGCGCAACGCGTTTTCATAGAGCAGCTTGCGGCGTTCGTTCTCCGGCACCCCCTTCAGAACCCGTTCGACCGAATCCCACGAATTCGGGTAATAGGCGGCGACGTGCGGGAAGTCGGATTCCCACATGATGTTGTCGATGCCGATATCATGGCGCAGCTTGATGCCCTCTTCCTCGAACCAGAAATTGACATACATCTGGCGCCGGACGATTTCGCTCGGGCGCGTCTTCAACCCATCCTCCCAGAGGCGATGGATTTCCCACTCGTGATCGCAGCTGTTGATCAGGTAGTTCAGACCGCCGATTCCCGCCTCGGCGAAGACGATCTTGAGGTCCGGAAAACGCTCGGTGACGCCCGTAAATATCAACTGGGGCACGATCTGCGCCGGCGTTACCGCCGAGGTGCTAGTCGATGCGGAATGCTGCGCGCGGTGGCTGTAGCCCTTCCAGACCTTGGCAGTATCACCTACCCCGATGCCCGCGGAACCGTGGAAATGCACTGGCATGCCGATCTGGCTGCAGGCATCCCAGATCGGATACCAGTAGGAGTCACCAATGTGCGGCAGTCCCTTGGGACTCTTGCCGTTCATGTTGATGCCGCGGTGCCCGTTCTGCACCGACCGTTCGATCTCACGTGCGATCTCCTTGGGGGACTGTAGATAGGGAATGCTGACGAGCGGCAGGAAACGGTCGCTGACTTTTGTCCAATCCGCCAAGGTATCGTTATAAGCTTGTAGCGTTTCCAGCTCGTATTCCGGATCGTCGAACTGGTAATAGCTACCGCCTGGCGGATTGGGGAACAGGACCTCGGCGTCGATCCGATCGATATCAAGCGCCTTCACCCGCTCGGACGGATCGTAGGCCATCCTGGGAACGTCTTCCCAGCGCTGGGGCCAATGCGGGAACGGCTCGCCCATCAAGGCCGGACAGTTACAGACCGTAGCCTGGAATCCCTTGGGTGCGCCGGGCTTCTGCCCGTAGAGACTCCAGCCGTCGAAGATCTCGCCGTCCTTCTTGAACTCCACGACCTGCGGAATCTTGTCACCCCATTTCTTCTTCGACATGCGCGAGGTGAAATCGTCACGCGCAAACGCGGCGTGGGAATCCGCACTGATCAGACCAAACTTGATTTCCATGTTTCCTCCTCATTCGGCCGGCCGCGGGAACATTGGTCCGCTCCCCGGCGAAGAACAAATCAGCCTGGCTATTTGCAATCGACTGCTTCTGCTGTTGTATTGGGGCCTGGATAGGTGATGGTGCAGATCATCCCGACCTTCACGTCCCCGCGCTTCGACTTCTTGCCCTTGATAGTCACCTTGGTTTTCGAACTCGAAAGCTTGGCGGAAACCTCCTTGCCCTTGTAGCTGATTGTGATCTCGTGTCCCTTGCGAACGGTCTTCACGACCTTGCCGGTATTGGATTCGATTGTCGCTTTTGGACCCTCATAATTAGCGATGATGAACTTACGGGCTTCTTTTTCGCGCGCGACATAGGTTTCATCGAAATCCCGGAACCAGTATTCCTTGCCAGCCACTCGACGATAAGCGGGTGTTGTGTGGCCGGGCGGGATATCGTCGATGCGAAGCGATGTGGAAGCCTGCGGCGGCAAAGCCATGTGGGTCATCGCCTGCACGTCATGGGTCAGAAACCAGTTGACGAACAGCTTGGCCGCATTGGGATGCGGCGCCTTGTCAAGGACAACGATGCAGCACTCGGAACCGCGCAGTTCGAGTTTTCCCTGCTTACGCGGCAGGTCCACCGCTTTGACCGAGAACTTTCCTTTATACTTGCGGAGAACGTCGCCGATATTGCCTTCCTTCCATTTCAGCGGCCTCGATCCGCGAATCAGCCATGCCTCCTCGAGCCGAGTGTTGCTCGTAAATCTGACATCCATTTCCTTGAAATAGCGGCGGATCCATTCCGGCCCGGCGTCTGGCGCGAAATACATATCGAGCATTCCGCCCAGACGTCCAGGGTCGCTCCACGCCTCGTCGGCCATTGTCCCTTTCCACTTCGGATCGAGAAAATCGTTAGGGGTTTTCAGGGAAGCTACATCCGCCGCGGTCAGTTTGTCCGTATTGTACCAGAATTTCCACGTGTTATCGGCTCTGGCCGAATAGGCAAAAATCTTGTCCCGGCTTTTTCCGTCAACGTACCAGTGGCGATGGCCGTACCATTTCGACAAGTCCGTGACGTCGGGGTTGATCAGAAGGGGTTCGACAGGCACCAGGGCCCCAGCCGGCAGCAGACGGCGCTGCGTTCCAGCGACGCTCATGATCGCGACATCGACCGTGTAGCGACCGGCGCTGCGCTCGGCAAGGATTCGCGTCGCCCGTGCTGATCCTGACCCGCCGTCCGTCTGGATCGGAATCCCGAAAGTTTTGGTGAAAATCCCGAATATCTTGTTGTAATCGGGGATCGCTCCGGTCGAGAGCACCAGCTGGCCTTCTTTCTTCGCCGCGGCCTGCAGTTCAGCCCATTGCTTCTCGAATTTGGAGTTGGATTGCGCCGATACGGGCTGTACGAATGTGGCTAATCCCACCATGGCCCCCAGAGAAATCGCCGCGAGCCGAGCCACCTGCCCTGATGGACAACCCGAGCGGATGACAGAATTGTCCGTCCTTCGTACTGGATTGATGATGGGAAATTGCATCTTATCTCTCCCTTCGCGTCATGTGCGGTGGTTGCAACCTGCGCGCTTTACGCTCCCCGGATTGGCACCTTGTTGCGGCATCGTGGCCGGTCGTGCCTTTTCTCGTGTTTCGTTCGGTCCCTTTGTTTTTCGTTGCCGGCCGGGTTTTTTGGCCCCGGCCGGGGGTTATATGTTACTGGGCCGCGGCGGCGCGGGACGTGATCTGGCCCAGTTCGTCGAGCAGGCGCTTGATGCAGGTCTCGTAGAGCTTGAGATGCTCCGGCGTCATCGGCTTGGTCTTCCAGCGCGGGTACTCCTTGATGTCGAGGCCGCGGATGCGCAGGCCCTCCAACGTCGTGCGCCGCCCGTACTGGCGCAGCGGCGCCGTCCGGTTGCCGTGCTCCAGCATCAGAACCTGGATCTGCTGCGCCCGCAGGTAGTCCCCCGCCCAGATCGCTTCGATCATCTGCACACCCGCCTCAGGAACCGTCACCGGCGCCCCCGCCGCGATCGACCCGTTGACACCAACCAGCATCCCGGGAAGCATCATGTCGATCGGCACGAAGATCACAAAGTCCTCGCCCAGCGTGCGAAGGTAGTTCCGCGCCTGCCCCAGGTTCCCGTTCGCCAGCTTCGAGCCGAACACGTTCGGAATCGCTTCCTTCAGCTTCGCCATCATCGCCGGCGGCGTCGGATAGCCCGAGTACTGCGGGTTGTTGTACAGAAGCATCGGCAGCCCCGCCGCGGAGTCCACCTGCTTGTGCTGCTCGATCAGCTCCCACTCGTTGCGGTCGCTGTAGTAGTACGGGCCGACCACCCCGATCGCGTCCGCCCCGATCGACTTCGCATGCGCCGCAAGCTCCATGCTGCTGTAAGGGTCGACCGCGCCCACCTGCACGATCACAGGGACGCGATGGCTCACCTGACGCACCACCGTCTCCGCAATCGCCTTGCGCTGCTCGATCGTGCAGGCCGCCCCCTGCCCCTGCGAGCCCAGCACGAAGAACCCGTGCGCCCCCGCCGTGATGTACCAGTCCGCCAGCTTCGCCATCATCGCAAGGTCCGGCTCGCCCTTGCCGTCGAACACGCCCGGGATCGGCGCCACCAACCCCTTGAAACGATCTCGCATCTTCTCAGACATAACTTCCTCCTTTGAGGCTCGAGGGCCTCCGTTCACCCTTCTTCCTCGCGATACAGGCCCAGGCTCTCCAGAACCGGCCGATCGGTCACCGAAAACACCACCGCGGGCTCCGTCCGCGACGGGTTGCGGTGCCGATGCCACTCCCACGACGGCACGAAAAAGCAGTCGTGCCCGCCCCATGGCAGGTCCTTCGCCTTCGATCCCTCGCCCACCGTCGTCACGCCGGACCCTTCCACCACGTGGTAGATCGTCCCACTCGTATGGCGATGCCGCTCCGTCGTCTCGCCCGGCGCCAGAAGCTGCACCTGACAGCCGATCGTCGGCATCGTCGGTCCGCCCGTCACAGGGTTGCGATACTCCAGAAGCACCCCGTCGTGACGGTCGCGCTCCCCCGCCGCCAACATCGCATCCAGAACAGGACGCACGTCACGCCACTTGTAGACGTACGGCACCGCCCGATCGCCCATATCCTTCACACGCGGACGTACCGGCCCGTAGCGCTGCTGACAGTAGCCTGCGCCGTGCAATTGGGCTTGTGACGCCCCTTCGAAGTAATTGTCCGCAGCATCCGCTTGGGCGCTGTAGGGCTCGCTGAAGCCGGCATCGAGACGCTTCATCAGATGGGTGTCGAGGACGTCGAGCCAGACGACATTCCTGTCACCCTTGTTCTGGTGGTCGTGCCAGGTCCAGTGCGGCGTCAGGATCAGGTCGCCCGGCTCCATCGGCATGACCTCGCCCTCGACGTTGGTGTAGGCGCTGCCGTCGCCTTCCACGACGAAGCGCAGGGCCGCCGCGGTATGGCGGTGACATTCCGCGGTCTCGCCCGGCCGAACCAGCTGGATCGACATCTGCAACGTGCGCGTGGTCGACTTGAGCCGGGTGATCGCCGGGTTGACCAGCTGAACCGTACGGCGGTTGGCGGCATCGGTCGCGTCTCCAAGGTGAATGACCTCGCCGGATTCCATCAGGCAGGAGTAGATGGCCTCCCACGGCCACACGTGGGGCACCAGCTTGGGATCGCGCTCGCGATCCTGCCAGTGGCCGCCCAGCGAATGCTCCGCCAGGCGCCGGTGCAGCGCTTCGATTCGGTCGTCCAGAGAAGCCGCTTCCACAGAACTCATCATCACCTCCCTCGGGCCGCCAAGTGCGCCAAGGTCTTGCCCCTCAGCCTTTTAGCTATTCTTTCTATCATCTAGGCCGACCCGTGACCGTGTCGTCCAATATTCTTTCCTTATGCTGACATTGGTTTTCTTTATGGCTGTGGCCATTGAACGGGAAGAGGCGCTTAATTAGGATTGCGCCACGCCCTTGGCGCCGACCGCACCAGCACGCTGGCTAAATTCTCACGGCCGGATTTACTACGCGCTTGTCGAAATATGTGCCGCCACGATAACGACGGATCAAACAGCAGACTCCGAAAGCAAGCGCTCGTTGAAAATACCGCGTACCAACTCCGCAGAGACTTGGCGGAAGATTGACCTGGCTCCTTGTACGAAATCGGCTGAAAAGAAAAAGCCGTCACTCAAATGAAAAACGGGAGGTCGTTATGAAGTTGGGTAAACTGCTGCAAGCCGCATTAGCACTTTATACGAGCAACGCGCTCGGCCTGTGTTCGGCAACCGCATCGGCACAATCGCCTCAGGACTTCTATTCGAGAAACAGACTCACGATTCTGGTTGGAACCGCGCCGGGCGGCAGTTACGACCTGATGGGACGTCTGACGGCACGTCACATCACCAAGCACATTCCGGGCAACCCCTCGGTGATCGTACAGAACATGCCTGGCGGCGGCAGCCTGATCGCAAGCAATTATCTCTATGGCGTCGCCCCCCAAGACGGTTCGGTGCTGGGCGCCGTCGTACCGGGCATCATATGGACTGCGCTATTCAAGGAAAAAAGCGCTCGTTATGACCCACCGAAGTTCCACTGGATCGGCAACGCGATGGATGGGATTCCCGTTCCGACCTTGTATCGGCCCGCCCCCGTACAATCCCTTGAAGACCTCAAAACCGAGGGCGGCATCATGGGTGCCGGCGGCATCAGTTCGATGGATGCGACGAACGCCTTCATGATGAATGCGCTGCTGGGAACCAAGATCAAGGTCGTTCCCGGCTACAAGGGCGGCGACGCAATCAATCTCGCCATGGAAAGAGGGGAAATCAACGGCCGCGCCAGCCAGGCCTGGGCAGCGTGGAAAGCCATCAAGCCCGATTGGCTGCACGATCACAAACTGATTCCCCTGGTCCAGTTCGGCCTCACGCCAATCGACGATCCGATGCTCAAGAACGTGCCGTTGTTCGTCGATCTCGTGAAGGATCAGAACGCCAAGAAAATGGCCCGGGTCTACACCTCCGTGGCCATCCTCGGGCGACCGATGGTTGTCGGGCCCAAAGTGCCGGGAGATCGGGTCGCCGTGTTGCGCGAGGCATACAGAGCCATGGTGAGTGACCCCGCCTTTCTCGCCGACGCCGGCAAGCAACATATCGACATAAAATACATCTCCGGAACGGATATTCAGGGGATGGTACGCGATATCTGGTCTCTTGATCCAAAACTGGTTGGGCACCTTCGTAGCATCGTCCAGAAAAAAAGAAAGAAGAAGAAATCCTGAAGCCCCACTAACCCAGTCGACAGGGCCGCCCCCGGGCCAGCACCGGGGGCGGTCACTTCTACGCCGTCACGAACCGGCCGTCGGTTGCTTGAAGCGTTCCTTTCCGCCGCGCGGTTGACCATGTACCGACTGGGTATCGCGAAAGGAAAGAGGCCAACATGGCGAAGGGGGCATGACATGCAGAACAACCCTTCCAGATCTAACCCATGCCGCGCCCCGCGGTGCCACGACCGGCCTAGTCGATTTGCGGTGCCTTCCGTGTGCCTTGTCGCGCAACGCTCTCGACGGGGTATTCGCATCCGTAAAGCCAAACGTGACCCGTTGCTTGTATTTCCGGCTCGTTTGGCTATCGTCGGATTTGATCCTGCGAACTAACTCAGGAATCTCGAACAAGAAGGAGACTCGAGCAAAAGTAACCATCAGTCCCTCAGATAGCGTGATCTCTCCAAACGACAGGGCCGATATTTCTGGCCTGACCTGCGGACGCTGCCGTCCGCCAATGACAAGGAGGCTTCAATGTCAAACCGAGGATCAACCGCTTTTTCATCCTGCGTTATCGCCGCCGTCGCTATGCTGGCAAGTGCTTCCGGTGTAGGAGCCGCAGACGACTTCTATGCCAAGCATGACCTGAAGATTCTCGTCGGTACCGCCGCCGGGGGTAGCTACGACCTGATGGGACGCCTGACAGGGCGCCACATCGGAGACCACATTCCCGGCCACCCCAGGATCATCGTGCAGAACATGCCGGGCGGCGGCAGCCTGATCGCTACCAACTATCTCTGCAACATCGCGCCTCAGGACGGCTCGGTGCTGGGGTCCGTTGTGCCAGGAATCATCCTGACCGCGCTCTTCAGGGAATTGAGCGTGCATTACGATCCCAACAAGATGCACTGGATCGGCAACGTGATGGACAGCGGTCAGGTGCCGACCCTTTACCACACCTCGCCTTACAAGACCCTCGCAGCTCTCAAACAGCATCAGGTCATAATGGGCGCGGGCGGCAGTAGCGGGTTTGACGCGATGAATCCGCTGATGTTCAACGCCCTTCTCGGTACCAAGATCAAGGTCGTCACGGGTTACAAAGGCGGCAAGGCCATCACGCTTGCGATGGAACGCGACGAAATCCAGGGACGAGGCGCTGCATCCTGGTCAGGCTGGAAGGCCGTTCATCCCGACTGGGTTCGCGAACACAAGCTCATCCCGCTCATGCAACTGAGTTTGGAACCAATCGACGACCCCGACCTGAAGGGGGTGCCGCTGTTCGTCGATCTTGTCAAGAAGAAGGACCGGACGCTCGCCAGGAGCTACACCGCTGTTATCAATATGGGCCATCCGATGGTCATGGGCCCGAACGTACCGAAGGTGCACGTTGACACGATGCGCGATGCCTATGCCGCCATGGCAAAGGATCCCGCCTTCATCGCGGATGCGAAGAAGCTTCGAGTGAATCTCAGTCTTTCTTCAGGCGACACGCTCCAGAAGATGGTGGCGTCGACCTTCGAGTTGAAGCAGGCTCAGGTCAAACGGCTCTACAAGATCCTCCAAAGGGGCAAGCGCAAAAAAAGGAAGTAGCTCGGATAGGGTAAGACCGGCGCCGAGGGCAGTGCACGGCGCCGGCCTTGCCTCAAGGCTAGATTGCGGATCTCGTAGGCGAACGACGACTTTCCGTGCCGCTAACCGAGAGAGCCGCGCATGGTCATGTCGCCGGGGAGGTAAGGAATCGCAGCTTGTCGGCCCATTTCCGGCGAATCTCCTCCGCATAGGCCGGATCGACGGCATTGACCCTGGGGAACTCGTCCTTCCGGTGCCAGGGCCTGACCGCGTAGATGATGATGCGCGAGTTGGTGAAGTCCTGAGCCTCACGTTTATCGGGGGCGATACGCGGATCGATGTTGCCCGACCAGCAGCCCATCGATGATATCGGTCTGGGTCTTCGGGTCCCAGCGCGTCGCCAGCGCCCACATCACTTCCGCCGGGTTGGTGATATCGATGTCGTCATCGACCACGATGGTGACACGCCCGGCAAAAGCCGCCGAAATGGCGCCGGTCGCGACCAACCCGGCCATCTTGGCATGACCCGCATGCTGCTGCTTGATCGCTACCACGTTCACCAGCCGAGGGCCGCCACCCGGCAGCTTCCACACCCCCGTGACACCGGGTACACCCGCCGCCTCGATCTCGTCCCATAGCGCCGCCGCACGGAACAACGACGTGCCGGCAGTACCAAAATAGGTGCCGGGATAGGTAGGCTTCGCCGGCGGCTGTGCCGTGATGATCGGGTCGTTGCGGTGATAGATCGTCTCGATCTTCACCACCGGCTCCGGGCGGGTGCCGGAGGCGTAATAGCCGGGCCATTCCCCGAACGGCCCCTCCGGGGCGGATGCCTCTTCCGGTGGCGGCATCCGTCCCTCCAGCACGATCTCCGAATCGGCAGGGAATGGAAGGCCCGTCACGCGTCCCTCGACCACCTGGATCGGCGCGCCGATCCGGCCGCCTGCGATGTCGTATTCCGACCGACCCGCCGGCAAGGTCGATGCGGCAACGGCGCCGAGCACCGGCGCCTGGCCCAGACTGATCGCGATCGGGCAGGCTTCGCCCCGCGCCCAGTACTTGCGGCGGATGGCGTCACCATGCTTGCCGGGCTCCATCATCACGGTCACGGTGCGTTCGTCCACGATCATGACCCGGTAGGTGCCGAGGTTGACCCAATCCGAATCGGGATCTCGGGTGACCACGACGCATTCGGTGCCGATATAGGCACCCCCGTCTTCCTCGTGCCAGCGCGGCATCGGAAAAATCTTTGCATTGACCTCGTTACCAGCCATGACGTTTTCGAGGACCGGACCGCTCTTGACGATTTCCGGCGGGATCGGGGCCGTGGCCTTGCGGTTCCTGGCGCGATAGGCCTCGACCAGCTCCAGCCCGCCGGTGTTACCGCCCAACACCCGAGACGAACGCACGTTGACGGCAACGCGATGCCCGGGCGAGCAACCCAGCATGTTCTCGAACAGGAGGACCGGCGGCTGCGCCTTCTCCAGGCTCAATTCATAGAGTGCCCCCATTTCCAGCTCGGGATCGGCGCCGTCGACGCGTTGAACTTCGCCGGCATCGTCGGCGATGCACAGAAACTCACGCAGATCGCCGAGGGCTTGCAATCGGAGATAGCTCGTTTTTATTGCGGCCATTGGGGGTTCCGTCGAGGGCTGGTTTTTAGTTTCATCGCCATGTTTTCAGGCCCGGAAACGCTATGGACTCCCCCTAAGACTGTCAACTGCATCGGCACGCCCACCGCCTTGGCCTGCGCCGGGACCGACCGAGGCACTTCACGACCGCGCGTTATTCTTCTACGATTGCCGGCAGATGCAGTCATGCCGACGAAGATCGGCAACGGGGCCAAGCGCGGCGTCGGGCATGGCCGTACCGGCGGGTAACCGCCGCGCAAGAAAGTCTCGACAAGAATATCCCGGGAGGCGTCACATGAAATTTGGACTTTTCTCCAATGGCGAGCGTGGCAACCTCATCGCCCGCACGACCTACGAGGAGGACCTCGCCGAGGTCGTGCATGCCGATACGCTCGGCATGAGCGAAGCCTGGATCAGCGAACACGGCACACTTCTGAGCTGGAGCCTGCCGGACACCATGCCGTCGGCCGACCTGTTCATCTGCAAGGCGGCGGCCCTGACCAAGAACATCCGCATGGGGCCCGGCATACGGCCACTGCCGTTTTTTCATCCGGTTCAGGTCGCGACAGATGTCGCCGTGTGCGACCACCTGACCGGCGGGCGATACCTTGCGGGCTTCGGGCTGGGCATCGGGACCGGCAATGGCCAACGCGGGGAATTGCCTGGCGACCGCCGCGTCATGATGAATGAGGCGATCGACCTGATTCTGAAATGCTGGTCCTCGCCGGAGCCATTCGATTGGGATGGCGATATCTGGCAAGGGAAGAACTGGCACATCATTCCACGGCCGCTTACCCAGCCGCGGCCCGAAGTCGGCATCGCCTGCTCGCGCAGCGAAGGCACGCTGGCTATGGCGGCGGAGAAGGGTTTCCTGCCATTGATGAGCTGGAATCCCTCCACCGACCAGATCAAGCAGATGATCGAGATGTACATGGATGGCGGGAACGACGCCATGCCGCCACGCCGCAGCCGCGCCCGCGTGGCACGCGTCGTCTACGTCGCCGAGTCGGACGAGCAGGCGTACAAGGATCTGGAGAACGTCGATATCGGCATACCGCTGCGCACGCGGGCGCCTCGACCACTATATTCCCGAAGGGGGCACGCGCGACGACCTCTCCATGCTCAGCCTGGTCGAAGTCCGGCGACTTCTTCGCAGGCAGCCCCGAAACGGTGTATCAAGGACTCAAGAATTTCTACGACGAGGTCGGCGGCTTCGGTACGCTACTGGTCGTCGCCGGCCGCAACTGGGGCACGTGGGAACAGCGCAAGCGCTCGTGGACCTTGCTGATGGAAGAAGTCGCCCCGAGGCTCGCCACGCTCGACGCTGACTTATAGAATTTGAAAATGATAGCTCTTGCCTCGGATTTGGATCACCGCTCCGTCGTTTGACAGAGCGGAACAATCCGGGTTCAATTACTCTCAACAAATAAAGCGCGCAATGTAGTCAAATCCAATAAGCCGCTTACCGAACTATACAGGGGGTTCTCATGCAAAGCTTCATGTTGCGGCACGCCCGCAAACCACATGGGTTGAACACCGTTCGGATAGCGCTTTGCGGCGCGGCAATCGCCGGGGCTCTCGCGGCCGGCGTTCCAGCGCGGGCAGCCGACTCCGCGGCCATGGCGGATCTGAAGAAAAATTCCGCCTTGCAGGCACTGGTGAAGGCGGCAGCCAAGGAAGGGCAGCTGAACATCTTCGGCTCGGGCGACTACAACGACCCTAAGTTCATCGCCGCGCTCGAAAAGGGCCTCAACGCCACCTACGGCATCAACGTCAAGCTGAAGGTCACGCCGGGGCCGAGCGCGAACAACCTGCAGCAACGCCTGATCGACGAATACAAAACTGGCCGCACGGCCAGCACCGACATCTACTTCGCCCCGTCGCGCCAGCAGTTGCAGACCAACAAAGCGGGCGTGCTCGAGCGCGTGGACTGGAAGAAATACATGCCGTCTCTCAAAGACGACGAGATCGGCAAGAACGGCTCCAGCGTCGTCGTGGGCGCCGCCATCCACGTCATCGGCTACAACACCAACCTGTTGAAGAAATCCGACCTACCCAAAACCTACGCCGACTTCGCCAACCCCAAATACAAGGGCAAGATAGCCACCACGAAATATGCCGTGGGCTGGGTTGAGGCCGCGATCTTCCTAGGCGAGAAGAAGGCGACGAACCTGGTCAAGACTATGGTCAAAAACGGCGATTTCGTCGGCGTCACGGTCACGGGTGCACAGGATCGCGTCGCTACCGGCGAATACCCGATCTTCGCTTTCGACACGACGCCCGCATCCTATACGCGGCTCAAAGTGAAGGGCGCGCCGGTGGATATTGCAACCCTCGACAACTTCCTGTCGGGAACGGCCAATTCCGCGAGCGTGCCCAAGAACGGCAGCCATCCCAATCTCGCCAAGCTGCTGTGCATCTACATGCTGACCGACGAGGGCCAGAAGATTTCCTGGGACGAGATCGGGCGAAACTCGCCGTTCCGGGAGGGCTCCAATCTCAATAAATTCGTCGCCGCCAAAAAGGCGTCCGGTGCAACGATCTATTTCGCCACCGACACCGAAGTGGAAAAGAACATACGTTTCTACAGCAAAGTTGGGCGGCATCTCGCCAAGATTCTGCGCGGCGGCTGAACGGCCGTCCCGCCGTGGCCGAGGTTCCTGAAGACGTGACCCGTGCCTCCGCCATCCGTGCTGACGGAGACGGGCCCAACCGCGTCACCCCTGTGGCGATGACGCTGCCCGCCGCCTCGACAGCGGCACTCGTGCTTGACGTCAATCCCACCGCCACCGACCTCACCCACATGGCCCACCGCATGCTCGCGCCGGCGCGCGTCTTTCTCGACCGGGCACGCGCCAAGGCAGTGCCTGTGCTTTTCACCCTGGTGGTATGGGACGAAGGGACGGCGAAGGGCGCCGTCGCCCCAACGCTCGGTCGGCGCGACGACGAGCCTCTGCTGTTCCCCAATGGCTACGACAAATTCGTCGATGGCGATCTTCAGCCCATGCTCGAACAACTGGGCGCGAAGACCCTGGTGATGCTGGGTGGCGCCGCGAACTTCGCGCTGCTCTACACCGCGACCACGGCGGCGCGCAGCCACGGCTACAGCGTGGTGATCCCGCTCGATGGCATCTACGCCCGATCCGACTACGAGATGGAATACTCGCTCCATCAGTTCACCGTGCTTCCCCGAATCCAGGACTGGTTCCGGTTCACGACCCTCGCCGCCGTCGAGTTCAGCTAGCCCATGGACGAGTTCTCGTACCACGCCCCCGTCTCCCCGGCCGTGACAGCGTCGCCCAACCGCCGGGTGTCCGGGAGACAGGTCCCATGACCGCGATGTCGTCGGCGGTCCCGGCACGGGGCCGGCTGCGATCCCTCGGCGCTTCGATAGGCACTCTTCCATTCACGATCCTCGGCTTGCTCGCAGTGATCATGATCGCGATCGTGCTGGCCGTCGTCGTGATGATCTCGTTGCAGGAGAAAGGGAGCCTCGCGACCGGGGCCTGGACACTCGGCAACTACCGGGCGATCCTCGGCGACAGCCTGGCGTTCAAGGCTGCCGTGAATACTTTCTGGTTTACCATCGTCGTCGTCGCCACCTCGATGACGCTCGGTGTGCCCGTGGCGCTGCTGGTGGAACGAACGACGCTGCCGGCGCGCGGCCTAGTGATCACCCTGCTGACCCTGACGCTCGCCGTACCATCGTTCTTTCCCGCCATGGGCTGGCAGTTCCTGCTGCATCCCCGCATCGGCATCGCCAACCAGTGGCTGGTCAAGACGTTCAGCCTGTCGGGGCCACCGATCGACATCGGTTCGGTCGCCGGCATGGGATTTGTGCAGGGCCTGAGCTTCGTGCCCCTGGCCTTCATCATGGTCGCCCCGGCGTTCCGCAACATGGACCCATCCCTCGAGGAAAGCGCACAAATTCATGGTGCACGCCTTTGGGATCGGCTGCTGAAAATTACCCTCCCGCTGATGTGGCCGAGCATTCTCGCCGCTGCGCTCTACGTCCTTGCGCTGGCGATCACCGCCTTCGACATTCCGGCGTTTCTAGGCATGGGCAGCCGGATCTACATGCTCAGCACCTACCTCTACGTCCGCACGCAGCCGCTCGATGAGCCGCCCGACTACGGCCTGGTCGGCGCGATCAGCGTCTTCGCCATGATCCTGGCGCTGTTCATCAGCTGGTGGTACCTGCGCACGATCCGCCATGCCGAACGCTATCAGGTCATTTCCGGCAAGGCCTACCGCCCCCAGCGTTTCGACCTGGGGCGCTGGACCTTCGCCGCGTGGCTGTTCATAGCGGTCGTGATCGCGCTCAGCATGGTGCTGCCGTTGCTCGCGCTGATCTGGGCGTCCCTGCTGCCATTTCTGATGCTCCCATCGCACGCGGCGCTGGGCATGATGACGCTGGCGAATTTCCAGAACATCTCATGGTCGACCTACTGGTTCTCGCTCGGCAATACCGTGAAGCTGACTTTCTGGGTACCGTCCATTTCCATCGTCCTCGGTGTCGCAATCTCATGGAGCGTGATCAAGACCAAAAGCCGGCTGTCCAGCCTGTTCGACGTTGTCTCCTTCCTGCCCCATGTGATTCCCCATCTGATTTTTGCGGTGGGTGCGCTGTTCATCGGCCTGTACCTGCTGCCGCCGTCCGTACCGTTCTACGGCACCATCTCCATCATTGTGCTGGTCAACGTTATCGTGCGGATACCGTTTGCGACACGTATGTGCAATTCGTCCTTGCTGCAGATCAACAAGGAACTGGACGAGGCCGGCTACGTCTCCGGCCTGCACCAGCTCAGCGTGTTCTGGCGCATCGTCCGTCCCCTGCTCGCCCCCACGCTGCTGTATGCCTGGCTGTGGATGGCGTTGCTCACCTATCGCGAGCTGACCATGGCGGCCCTGCTGGTCACCAAGGACAACACGATGTTGCCGGTTTACATCTGGGCGATCTGGACCGGTGGCGGCCTGAATCAGGCGGCGGCGGTATCTCTGCTGTCACTCGTGATGGTCATGCCTCTTGTGATTCTCTACTTTACGCTGGGCCGCCGCGCCGCCCTGTGGGCCGGGTGACTGGAAACCCGTGAAAACGAGGATGACCCAATGAACCCGATGATCGCCGTCACGAACCTGAGCAAGACCTTCGTCGCCAACGGCCGGAAGGTCGCGGCGTTCTGCGACATCGATCTACAGGTGGCGGCGGGCGAGTTTGTCGTCCTGCTGGGGCCGAGCGGCTCGGGCAAGACCACCCTGCTGCGGTGCGTGGCTGGACTCGAACGGGCGGACTCCGGTGAAATCGTACTGAACGATCGGACGGTATTTTCCGGTGACGACAAGGTTTTCATACGGCCTGAAGAACGCCAGCTTGGGATGGTGTTCCAGTCCTACGCCATCTGGCCGCATATGACGGTATTCGACAATGTCGCCCTGCCTTTGACCCGCGGTTACGGAAGGATACCGAGAGGCGAGGTAGCGCAACGTGTCCGCGACGCGCTTGCGCAGGTCGGTATGGAATCCATGGCGGACCGGCCGGCACCGCAGCTTTCCGGCGGCCAGCAACAGCGGGTGGCGCTGGCGCGCTCGCTGGCGCTCCAGCCCAAGATCCTTCTCATGGACGAGCCGCTGAGTAACCTCGACGCTCGCCTGCGCGAGGAAGTACGTACCGAAATTCGCGAGCTCGTCGGCCGCACCGGCGTGACCGTACTCTATGTGACCCACGATCAGGCCGAGGCTATGGACCTCGCCGACCGCATCGTGGTTCTGCATCAGGGCCGGGTGCTTCAGATGGGACAGGCGGAGGAACTCTATCTCCGCCCGACCCACCCGGAAGTCGCCCAGTTTCTCGGGCCCATGAACTGGTTCGAAGGCGTCGCATCGGGCAATGGACGAGTACGCACACCCATCGGCGAATGCCGGATCGATTGTGGCACCATCCCGGCGGGCAGTCCCGTGACGCTCGGTGTACGGCCCGAATTCATTCGTGTGACCGGCGCGAGGGAGAACGGCACTAACGCCGATGGTGCCGACATCCTGACCATCGCTGGGACGGTCTCAGGTACGACTTTCTTCGGCGACCACCATCTATACCGGGTCAAGGTCAGCAATAGCATCTTCACCGCCCACGTTCCCCTCGCCATACCGCTTGATGGCAATGTGTGTCTGCACATTCCAAGTGACCGGCTCTGCCTGTTTCCAGGAATTCACCAAGCGCGGTAGCACTCGGATTTTGAAGGAGAGACGCACATGTTCAAATCGGTGGGGCTCGTAGGCGTTGGAGCGATGGGGCGGGCACTCCTCGAGCGCATCGTGCTCGCGGGGGTCAAGGTCAGGGCCTTTGATATTTCGCCGGATGCCATGATCGCAGCACGTGGGCTCGGCGCCGAAACGGTAAACTCGGCCGCCGCCTCGGCGCGTGACGTCGAAGCCGTTCACTTGTTTGTACGTACCGATCAGGAAGAGGTTGACGCTGTCACCGGACCTGGCGGACTGCTTGAGGGCGCTGCTCCCGGAACGGTGCTGTTGCTACACAGCACGGTGTCGCCTGCGACGACGCGCCGTGTCGCAGCCGCCGCCGCGAAGGTGAATGTGGATGTGCTGGATGCACCCGTGACATCCGTGCCCAGGCAAGTTAGCGCGGGAGAAGGCGTGTTTCTCGTCGGAGGCTCTCCGGAGACCGTGACGCGCGTGCGTCCTTACCTTGAGGCCCTCGGTAAAAAAGTCTGTCACTTTGGCCACCTGGGCGCCGGCAACATCGCCAAGATCGCAAAGAATTCTATTAATGCCATTGATCGAGCGGTACTGGCCGAGGTCATGTCGGTTGTCGAAGCGGGGGGACTAAACGTCCGGGATTTTATGGACATGGCTGTGGCGACCGACCAGGGCTCGGCGGTATCACGCTGGGAGCGCGCTTTCTCCATCGATGGCAATCACGCCTCGCCACGCCCCGCGAGCAACGTACTCGATAAGGATATCGGGCTTGCCGCGGAACTTGCGACTGACCTCAGCGTCCAGGCGCCAATTACCAGGTCCGCTGCCGACACAGCAAAAATCTGGGTCGCCGGTTGGAAAACCGCTAAACAGTAGTGCCGTCCGCTGGCCCACAGCTATTCCATACTGCCGATTATGCGAGAAATGGCGTCTGCTCAGTGCAGAGATCACACCTCTGAATCTCCACCCTTAGCTTCCTTCTTGCTGTTCCCCATGCGCATCCGTGAAACAAATCTTCCCTTCGCGGAGCGCGGCAAAGCACGAGAGAGCCTGAAGCAGGATTTTTTTGCTTCTATAGCTAGTGTCCTAGTCCAAGCGGGAGAAGCCGCAGTACGTATGGTTCAGGCCACACGATATGGACCATCGTATCAAAGATGCCTAGCAGGATCGCAAGCGCCGCGCCGCCGCATATCACCCCCATTTTCAAGTTCCTGCCATGAACGGTAACGAACAGAAACGGGAACAGGAAGAAGGAGAGGTAAAACCCGAACAGGAAAATTCCCGCTACCAGTCCAACGATCCAGCCTGCAGCCTGCAACTCGCGTTGCGTCCGTTGTTCCGTGGGACGCTGCTTCGGTATTTCAACCCCACCTGCGCGCGCCCGGGAGCGTTGCATCGCTTCGATCGTTATTTAAATCAGCGCAAACAGGATACCTGCGCCGCAGACCACATAGATCGGCAGCGACGTGAACGAAGGCCACTCCGTCGCCTTAAGGATCATAAGGATCATCGTGACCATATAAATCAGGATCAGGATCATGCCGCCAGATCCGGAAATCGGCGCCTCCGCGATGTCCATGGCCATGGACCGGCGGCCTCTTCCCGCCTTGCGCTCCCGATACCTACGGAATATTGGCGTCAAGATGGTCACGCCGGTGACGGCGGCGATGATAAGGACATCCGGGTGCGTCACCCACCCAACTCCGTAGAGATCGACGGACAGCCACAGGTAATTTGCAAGTTGAGGCCCTAGGACGATCGCGACGAGCATCGGCGGCCGCGGCCATGAGTGCCGCTTCATAAAGAAGCCCAGCACCGACAACGCGAGAAACGCATAGAGATCGTTCATCGAATAGTTCGCGCTGAATGCCGCTACCGTGCAAAAGATCAAAGTCATCGGCACTATCGCGTAGTAGGGTGCCAGCGAAAGCTTCGCGAAGGGGTTGGCGAAAACGATCGCGATCGTCGCCGCGATGCAATGCGCCACCAGCAGAACCGCGACCATTGCGTAGAGATACGGTAGCTGCGTCGTCAGCATGGCTTTGCCAGGCTCTATGCCCACCGCAACAAACGCGACGATCGCCAGCGCGTACGCGAGCGAGCCCGGGATTCCGAATAGCGTCGTGGGAATTAGCGCGCCACCATCCTTGGCGTTGTTCGCCGCCTCCGGAGCGATCACGCCTCGCACGTCGCCCTTACCAAAATTTTCCGGGTTCTTTTCAGTCTGCACGGCGTGGGCATAAGCAAACCAGTCCGCCACGGACGAACCAAGCCCCGGCAGGATGCCGATCCACACCCCAATCGTCGAGCACCGGATCACCAGCCACCAGTGCCGAAAGCAATCCTGGGCCCCTTGCCAGAAACCACCCTTCGCAAGTGTCGTTGATTTGGAGACGCTGGTGCGACTGACCATCAGCGAGATCAGCTCAGGAACGGCAAATACCCCGAGCACGATGATGATCGGACTGATTCCGCTCGAAAGATACCCGCCTTCCTCAAATACGAACCGCTCGATCCCGGTCCTCGGATCAGGGCCGATCATAGCGATCGCGAGCCCGAGAACCGCCGACATCAGTCCTTTAATCGGCTGGTTTCCCGCCAGCACCGATATCGAGCTGAGGCCCCAAAGCACCAGCATCATGAACGCCGGCGAGCCGAAATAGAGCACGAGCGGGCGCGCAACCGGCAGTGTCAGCACCCAGACCGCCGCCCCGAAAACTGCGCCCATCATAGACGCCGTGAAGGCCGCGCCGAATGCACGGTTCGCTTCTCCACGTTGCGCCATGGGAAACCCATCCACGATGGTCGCCTGTGAACCCACGCTGCCGGGGACAGCGATCAGCACTGAGGAGAAAACATTGGCGACGTTGGATACCACGATGATGCTGAGGAGAAGCGCAATGCATTCGTATGGAGGAAGCGTCATCGAGTACGGCAGCAGCATGGACAGGAAGATGAGGGATCCTATCCCTGGCATCGCAGCGAAAACGCTCGAACCGATGATGCCGCCCAGCATCAGCAACACGCCCTTCAACGTGAAAACGCCGACGATCCCCTGGATAATGGGATGAATATTGTATATTTCCGACATCTTGCTCCCTGTCTCGCTCGCCACGCCGCCCACATAATTCCATTACGACTTCTGACGGGCATCGAAGGATGGCTGGGCGCGTAACGGCCACAATCCTGCTCTTTCCCCTTTCCCGTCGGCGGACATCCCGTCGAAGTCATCTTCAATCGCTATCCGCTCCTTCACTGATGCGAGCCGCACGGCCGAATTGCCTCCGTGAGCGACGGAGCTGTTTCGCACCCACAAATCTACGCTTCGGTGTGCGGTCCGTGGACCGCCCCGCTAAAGCAGGCATTTATTTGTTGAGCTACAACCTAGTCAGGCCTGTTGCACTGATTGCCGTTGCCTCCTGAATATGCCCCCCATTTTCTTATATTTTGATATTTGATATCCGTTCTGGAATATAGCAAAGTGTGATGGTTGATGCGATGCTCACCTGTGTTTGCTCGTTCTGGTGGTAAGTCGAGGCGAAACAAATGATGGCGGAAAACATCGCTGTCACGACTGGCAGTGACCGGCTCGTAAACCGTGGGTCCGACGCAGCCCTATCGTCAGGGTAGGATCTCTTGCCGCTTTATGCCGGTGTTCGGCGTCCGTGGGGCTATCCGCCCCCCAGAGCTTCAAGTTGCGCCACCGGTTGCCCGTATGCGTTTCCAACTGACACCGTCGTTCCGTATTTTGATTTGCAGGAGCGTGGTCGCGAGCGCCAATAGGCGCCTATGTAAGCGGGAAGTTTATTTGGCGGGATGATAGATATTTCATTTAGTTAAGGACTTTGTTTTAAAGAAAAAATCAAACCAAAACAAAATTGAAAACATGGAGGGCCGAGATGAGCGAACTTCATGCCGTGGAAAAGGTCCGTACCGTTATACCGGGACCGTCCGGCTTCTATGGGATTAGCATCCCCTCCACTAGCCTCGCGCAGTCGAAGCGGTTTCTCGCGGAAGTGTTGTGTGGGGAACTGTTGGAAGAGCGCGACGACCAAGTCCAGGTCCGCTTCAACGACTTCGTTATCACCGCCGAATCCCAGGAAGGCGGGGTCATCAAGCCCTACCTGGAGCAGCCGCACATCGCCTTCGACGTGACACCAGAGGCCTACATGGGCCTACGCAAGCGCCTGCACGCCTATGGAGTACCAACCACCAAACCTTGGGGCCGCATGGGCAAACCTTACGCCTTGACCTATTTCCGCGATCCCACAGGCAACCAGTACGAGTTTTTCAGTCCGAAGGGCGAAGGGACACTGGAAAAGGCCTACGGCGGCCGCCGCGGCGGCAACTACGTAATAGACTTTCCGGCGCTGTCCTACGACAGGCTGGAAGAGCCCGCCGACGGCGGCCGGGACCTGCCGGTCACGCCGCCGTCGGGCTTCAACCATAATACATCTGCGGTTCGCGACCTTCCGGAAGCTAAGCGGTTCGTGGTCCACGTACTGGGAGGCGACGTCTTCCACAACGAGCCGGCCCACGTTACCGCCTGGGTCGGCGGGTTCGCCTACGGCGTCGCGCCCCAGAAGGAGGGCTGGACGCTGCCGGACTGCGCGAGCCCGCGCGTCACGTTCACAGTGAAGCCGGACGAGATGGATCCCATGCGCAGTCATCTGACAGCATTCGGCATTCCGCTCAGCGATATCTTCTCCGACGACGGGACCAACGCCCGGCTCTACTTCCGCGACCCCAGCGGGAACGTGCTGGAGCTGCTCTGCACGCAAGACTACGCCGGCACGACAAGGCGCGATTACTCGCCTGACATCAAGGCGTTGCTCTACGACACATGGAACGATCCAGGCAAAGCCTGAGCCGGTCGCCATACTGCGAGGGTCATCGCCAATGAATACCGTCGGATTGATCGGCGTCGGCGCCATGGGCAAGGCGCTGTTGCACCGACTGAAGCTCGCGGGTTTTGCAATTCAGGCCTACGACATATCCAAGGCCAGCCTCGATGCCGCCGAACAGGCCGGTGCACGCGCCATGAGCTCGGCCGCGGAGGCTGCATCGGGCGCCAGTCATGTCCACGTGTTCGTGCGCACCGATGACGAGGTGATCGAAGCCGCGCTCGGCCCCAAGGGAGCGCTGACAGGATTGGTAGATGGCGCCATCCTGTTTCTCCACAGCACTACGCTGCCGGCAACCACCCAACGGGTCGCCGAGGCAGCGGCAAAACAGGGCGTTGCCGTCGTGGATGCCCCGATTACCGCCATTCCCCAGCGCGTGGAGGCAGGCGAAGCGGTCTTTCTGGTCGGTGGCTCGGGCGCGCTGATCGCGCAGGTTCGGCCCCACCTCGCACGGCTGGGTGCGCGGATCTGTCACTTCGGACCGCTAGGCGCCGGTAACGCCGCCAAGCTGGCCAAGAATCTCGGCAACGGGGTCGAACGGATCGTGCTGATGGAAACCATGCGGATCGTCGAAGCCGCCGGACTCAACCCGCTACAGGTCATCGAAATGATGCACGACGAGGATTCGGGGTCCGTGCTCAGCCGCTGGCAAGGCGCCTTCAATGTCGAAGGCGGCCGGCTGAAGATGCGCAAGGTCCTCAACATACTGGACAAGGACTTGCCGCTCGCGGCCGAGCTTGGCCGCTCGCTGGGAGTCGAGTTTTCCGTGATTCCGGAAGCTGCCCAAATCGCGCTCAAGTACATGGAGGAGGAGGACGGGCCAGTCTATGCCGGTGGCACCAAGCCCTTGGCAACGTAACCGACACAGTAACGCGTACGCTCCGTCACCGATGGTCGCACAAGGAACCACCGCACAATAAGGGAGGCGTATCATGGCGTTCCACAACCCGATCAACCGCAGCATTTGCGCTGCTGCTGCCATCGCCGTGGCAGGACTGCTGGCCGGGCCCAGAGCGGCCCCTGCTGCGGACATTTCCTATGCCGGCAAGGACATTACCATTCTGATCCCCTTCCACCCCGGCGGGGGAACCGACGCCGTTGGACGATTGCTGGGCAAATATATGGTCAAGTATCTGCCGGGCAAACCGGGCCTGATCGCGCGCAATCTACCTGGCGGCGGTGGAAATCACCGGCATGAACTATTTCGTCAGCGACAAGGTCAAGCCCGATGGCACGACCATGGGCCTTGGCGCAGCAGGACAAGTGGACCCGCTTCAATTCCGAAGCGCAGCCTCTCGCTATGATGCGGCCACGCTGCACTATGTGGGCGGCGTCGACCGCGGTGCCAACGTATTGCTCATCGGCACGGATGCCTTAGCACGCATCAAAGACCCCAACGCCAAGCCGATTATCATGGGCGCGATTGATGGAAGCCGCACCGGCATGATGATGGCGATGTGGGGACGCGAGTTTGCAGGCTGGAACTTGCGCTGGGTGATCGGCTACCGCGGTACCCCCGCGTTGATGCTTGCCCTGCAGCGTGGGGAAATCAACATGACGGCCACGGCCAACACGACGATGATCATGGACTTGCTTAAGGAGGGTAAGCACGCGCTGTGGGTCCAGGCCGGCAGTTTTGACGACGGCAAATTCGTACCGCGGCCCGAATTCAAGAATACCCCCGTGCTTTACGACCTGATTGGCCCGCATTTGAAGACAGAACTACAGCGTAGGGCCTTCGCCTATTGGGAAGGGACGAGCGCCGTCGACAAATTCCTCGTCCTGCCGCCCACAGCCCCCGATGCAGTGGTCAAGGTCTATCGGGACGCATTCCGCATGGTCGCTAAGGATCCCGGGTTCATCGAACAGGGGAAAAAGACTATCAGCAAGGAATTCTCCGTTGTTTCACCGGAAGACCAGGAAAAGATGGCCCTGCAGATCGCGACAGCAGATCAGAGTACGATCCAGTACATCGATTCGATCCGGGTGAAACAAGGACTGCCCAGCATGCTCAAGAAAAAGAAAAAGAAAAAGAAAAAGAAGTAGAGACCAAGACCCCTGGAAACCGGCCCATCCCGTCCATACACCGGCGGAAGGGACCACTTTGGAGATAACCTTTTCATTCATCAGGGCGTTCGCGCGTCACAACCCGGAAGAATCAAGATGAAACGTAGCACGGACAGAATTCTCACGACCCATGTCGGCAGCCTGCCGCGCCCGACTAGTCTGATCAAGATGATTATGGCCAAGGACCGAGAAGAGCCGGTCGACGAGGCCGTCTTCAGTGCGGAACTCGCACGCGACGTCGATGAGGTGGTGAAAAAGCAGGTCGACGTCGGACTCGACATCATCAATGATGGCGAATACGGCAAACGGGGATTCAATACCTATGTGAACGAACGCCTCGGCGGCACACACCCGACCGGCAAGGCGCGCCGGGCCTCTTGGGGACGATCGCGCGAGTATACCGCCTTCCCAGAGTTTTACGGGGTAGACACTTCCGGCCATACGCAAAAGTCGCGTAGACTAGGTCGGCATAACATGGAAATGGCGGTGACCGAGCCGCTCATCTACAAAGGCAAAGAACTGCTGGCCCGTGACCTCGGCAATCTGCGCCACGCCATGGACGTGGCCGGTGCGGAAGAAGCCTTCGTGCCCGCAATTTCTGCCTGTGACATCTTTCCCAATCAGGTGAACAAGTACTACAAGAGCGACGAAGAATTTCTGTTCGCCATCGCTGACGCCATGCACGAGGAATACAAGACTATCGTCGATGCCGGCTTCCTGGTCCAAATCGACGATCCCAACCTCATCACCTACTACATGAAGGAACCGGACGCGAGTATCGCAGATTGCCGCAAGTGGGCAGAACGACAGGTCGAGGCAATCAACCACTCGATCCGCGATATCCCACGCGAGAAAATCCGCTATCACTCCTGCTACAGCATCGACGTCGGCCCCCGTGTCCATGACATGGAAATGCGGCACATGCTCGATATCATCCTGAGGGTCAAGGCGGGCGCCTTCTCATTCGAGGCGGCCAACCCGCGCCACGCGCACGAATGGCGACTATGGGAAGACCACAAGCTACCCGACGGCGCGATCATGATTCCCGGCGTGATTACGAATTCCACCGTGGTGGTCGAGCATCCCGAGCTGGTCGCCGATCGCATCTGCCAGTTCGCGAACCTGGTCGGGCGCGAGAACGTGATCGCGGGCGGCGACTGCGGCTTCGCGGCGGTCGCCAAGGAGAAATACGAAATTCACCCCTCCATCGTCTGGGCCAAATTCAAGGCCATGGCCGAAGGTGCCGAAATTGCCACGAAACGGCTCTGGGGTTAGTGACCCGCCCCTGTTCCCTATGTGAGAATATGGCGTGAAGCATTGTCACTGAAGCCAAAGCAGAGCCCTCGATGTCGATCGGCATAATGACTCCAGAGCACCGGGTTCCGCCAACCTGCACTGAAGCAGAGGGCCCTGTGTACTGTGCAAGACCTTTTTCTCACGGACAAGAAGGCTCGACGCATATTCGAAAATCTGGCGAAGCGGCTCCCAGGAACTCAAATGGATCGTTCAACTCATTGATGGTGGCCACCTTCAACCTGCGCCGTCGTAAGCTTTGCAGGCCGTATTTTTCATTGATGAAATGATAGACACGCAACGGTCCCTCCCCGGTTTCTTGCTCATGCGGAAGCTTCCCAACCGCCACAGGCCGTTTTAGAGAAACTGCCGCCACATTTTAGGATCTTTTCGGACTGGACTTCCCGCCGCAAGGAAGCATGCATTGCTAAGGGGCGGCCCCGACGGACCTCCGCCCCGGCCTCGCCCGGCACCATCGCCGGCGGGGCTTCCTGGAGTACGGGCGCCGCATCCTGCGGCGCCCGAACCCGGAGGTCCCCATGACCAAACTCACCGACACTCAACTCGTTATTCTCAACACGGCTGCAAGCCGCGACAGCCATGCTGTCCTGCCGCTGCCAAAATCCCTCAAGATCAATAAGGGCACCGCCACTAGCGTGCTGAAGGCGCTCCTCGCCAGGGGACTAGTCGAGGAACGACCGGCCAAAGCGGGCACTAAATCCTGGCGGCAAGATGATGACGGGCACGGTTTCACCCGCGAGCGCAAGGACGACGTCACCACCTACTCCGCCAAGGTCGCCTGATGACCGGGCGGGATAATTCCATTGCCGGGCTCGACGCGCTCACGCGCGCCGGGCTCGGCGCCCGTTTCCAGGAGTTGTTCGGGTGCCCCTTACCCAAGAGCATGAGCCGCGCCCTTCTGCGCCGGATCATTGCTTACCGGCTCCAGGAGATCGCAGCAGGTGGGCCAAATCGGGCCCTCAGGCAGCGCCTGGCGAAGCGCGCCCGGGAGCTGCAGACGACCGGCACTGTCACCAGCACCCCTGCACCCCAGATCAAGCCCGGCACTCGCTTCCTACGCGAATGGCAGGGCGAGACCCATACCGTGACGGTGACCGAAGGTGGGTTCCAGTACCAGGACCGCACCTACCGCAGTCTCTCGGTGATCGCCCGCGAGATCACCGGCACGCGCTGGTCGGGCCCCGCCTTCTTCGGCCTCACGGACCGGAAGCGCACACCTATTCGTAAGAGCCGTACCGATGATCCCTGTCCCGCGCCGGACGCCAACGGTGATGTCCATGCCGGATAAGCCCCGCCGCAAGCTGCGCTGCGCGATCTACACGCGCAAGTCCTCCGACGAGGGGCTGGAGCAGGACTTCAACTCCCTCGACGCCCAGCGCGAGGCCTGCGAGGCCTATATCATCAGCCAGAAGCACGAGGGCTGGACCTGCCTGCCCGACCAGTACGACGACGGCGGCATCTCCGGCGGCACCCTGGAGCGCCCGGCCCTCCAGCGGCTGCTCGCCGATATCGAGGCCCGCAAGGTCGACGTGGTGGTCGTCTACAAGGTCGACCGCCTCACCCGGGCGCTCGCCGACTTCGCCAAGATCGTCGAGATCTTCGATGCCCAAAGCGTCTCCTTCGTCTCGGTCACCCAGCAGTTCAACACCACCTCGTCCATGGGCCGGCTGACGCTCAACGTGCTCCTGTCCTTCGCCCAGTTCGAGCGCGAGGTCACGGCCGAGCGCATCCGGGACAAGATCGCGGCCTCCAAGAAGAAGGGCATGTGGATGGGCGGCACCGTGCCCCTCGGCTACGACGCCAGGGACCGGACACTCGTCATCAACGAGCCCGAGGCCGAGACGGTCCGGACCCTGTTCCGCCTCTATCTGGAGCTTGGCAACGTCAGGCTGGTGACCGAGGAAGCCAATCGTCGCGGCCTGCGCAGCAAGCTGCGGGAGAACCTGAACTCTCGGATGCGCGGCGGGCTCCCTTTCTACCGGGGACACATCTACACCATCCTGACCAACCCCGTTTACATCGGACGTATCCCGCACAAGAAAGAGACCTACCCCGGCCTCCATCCCGCCATCATCGACCAGGAGACCTGGACGTCCGTCCAGCGCATGATGGACGGCCATAGGGTCGACCGCCGCAACGGCATCAATGCCAAGCACCCGAGCCCGCTCGCCGGCAACCTGTTCGACGATAAGGGCACACCCTTCACCCCCACCCATGCCGTCAAGAACGGCAAGCGCTATCGCTATTACGTCGAGCGCGACGCGACCCAATCGGTCGGCCGCAAACGAAAGGGCCCTGAATTCACGCTCCCGCCACCGCCGCATCGCCGCGAGCGAGATCGAGAGTGTGGTCGCCAGCACCATCTCCAGGCTTCTACTAACGCCGACGGATTTGCTCGACGCCTTAGGCACCGTCACCAGCTCTGCCAATTCTCAAGACGTTATCGAGAGCGCCTCGGGTTTGGCCAAAGCACTATCTGGATCCGACGAACAGAGTAACGAAGGGCTTTTACGAGCCGTTACCGCCAAGGTCGTCATTTCCGAAAGTCAGATTGATGTAACGCTCTCTGTAGATACCCTCCGGCATGCGCTCGGACTGGAACCCAACAACTCGGGTCCGCTTAGCGGCACCACTCATAAGATTTCGATCCCGGCGCGCATGAGGCACCGTGGCATAGAATTGAAACTGGTCATCAACGGTCCGGCGCACCAACGCGAAGCCAACATCGACCCGGTGCTGCTCAAGGCCGTCGTCAAGGCCCACACCTGGATCGACCAACTCCTGGCGGATGATCACATCACTATCAATGGGATCGCCAAGGCCGAGGGGGTTACCGATCGCTATGTCCGCCGTATCCTGGAGCTTGCCTTTCTTGCGCCAGACATTGTGGAGATAGATTCTCGACGGTCGCCAGCCGACTGACATGAGTGCCGAATGGCTCGTTCGCAGTGCAATACTGCCTCTCAACTGGCGCGAACAACGCCACGTCCTCGGACTCTCCGGCTAAAACAGAGAGCGCCACTGATCACTCCTTTTTCCGGGAGCGGTCGATGTCCTTGATTACCTCGTCAGGGATGTCGTCGAACGAGCCATAGTTCAATCGAATAGAGCGTGTGGTAGAGGCCCCTCCGCTGCCATCAGTTCCTGATGGGTGCCGGTTTCCACGATGCGGCCCTGGTTCAGCACGATGATCCGGTCGGCGCCGCGGATCGTGGCGAGCCGATGGGCGATGACGAGCCCGGTTCGGCCCGCCAGCAAGGCGCCTGAGCGCCTTCTGGATCTGGCGTTCGGTATAGCTGTCGATGCTGGCGGTGGCTTCGTCCAGCACGAGGATGGGCGTATCGGCGACGATGGCGCGGGCGAAGCTGATGAGCTGGCGCTGTCCGAGCGACAGATTGCCGCCCCGCTGTTCCAGCATCGGTCTCGTAGCCGTCGGGCAGGCGCGTCGATGAACTCGTGCGCGCCGACCGCCTTCGCCGCGGCGATCACGCTTTCGCGCGTCGCCCCTTCCTGCGCAGTAGCGGATGTTCTCGAAGCACGGTGCCGGTGAACAGGAACGGCTCCTGCAGCACCATGCCGACCTGCTTGCCGAGCGAATGCTGCGTCACATCCCGCACGTCGTGGCCGCCGACCAGAACCTGCGCCGTCCCAGACGTCGTAAAAGCGGTGGATGAGCGACGTGATGCTGGTCTTGCCGGAGCCCGTCGGCCCGACCAGCGCCACCGTCTCGCCCGGCCGCACCCTGAAGCTGATGTCTCGCAGTACCGGCTGGCCCGGCAGGTAGCCGAAGGTGACGTTGCGGAGCTCGACGCTGCCGTCGATCCTGTCGACCTCGATCGCGCTCGGGCGTGTCGCGGACGTCGACGGGCACATCCATGACCTCGAAGATGCGCTGGCCCGACGCCATGGCCCGCTGCATCACGCTGTACTGGATCGTCAGCGAGCGGATCGGGTCGAAAAAGCGCTGAACGTAGAAGATGAAGGCGACCATGGTGCCGAGATCGAGCGCGCCGCCCAGCACCATCTTGCCGCCGACCACCACGACGATCGCCATCGCGCGCCGGTGAGCGTGTCCACGATCGGCACCATGACCTGGGAAAACTTCGCCGCGCGCAGGTGCGAACTGGAGGTTGTCGCGGGCCTTGCCTTCGAAACTCTCGAAGTTGATGCCCTCGCGCAGCATACCCTGCACCGTGCGCACCCCGTTGACGTTTTCGGCCAGCGCGCCATTGACGATGGAGCTGGTCTGGCGCGCTCGCAGGAAGGCCTTCTTCGCCATCGGCAGCCAGATCATGCGGACGACCAGCAGCACCACGACGACGGACAGCGTCAGCAGGCCGAGTTGCAGGTCGAGCGACAGCAGAACGATGACGATGCCGGCCAGCAGTAGGATGTCGCCGATGGCGGTAACCGTTGTATCGAGGAATTCCTGGAGCGCGCCGACATCGCCCTGAAGGCGGGACATGATCCGACCTACCTCGGTCTTGTCCATGAAGGACATCGAAAGGCGCTGAAGGTGCACGTACATGGCCCGGCGCAGGTCGAACAGGATCCGCTCCGCCGTCTTGCCGACCATGGTTTCCTGGAGATAGGTGGCGACGAGGTTGACGGAAATCACGCCCAGGAAAGCGAGGGCGACGAGATCGAGGCGGGCGGTCGCAGTGGCGCCCCCGTTGAGGCGCGATCGATCGCGGCACGGATGACCAGCGGGACCGATATCTGGGTGAGCGTGAAGGCGACCACGGCGCAAAGCGCGACCGCGAGGCGCCTGCGGTGCGGCCAGATGAACGTCAGGAACCGGCGCACGACGCGGCCGTCGAAGGCCGCGCCGAAGATGCGCTCGTCGGTCTCGATGCTGAGGCCGCCCGGCTGGGCCCCCGGCGGTGCCGGGGCGGCTACGGTATGGGGCATGATCGCCATGGCCGCTCTCTCCTCAGGCGCCGCGCGCACTTGGTTGCGGAGAGGCGTCGCCGGGGGAGGCCTGGAGGTCATAGAGGTCCTTGTAGCGCCCACCCTGCGCCAGCAGCTGCTGGTGGGTGCCGCGCTCGACGACGCGACCGTGCTCGAAGAACAGAGATCTCGTCGGCATGCATCAGCGAGCCGAGACGATGCGAAATGACGATGGTCGCTCGGTCCTGCGACAGTTCCTGTATCGCCGCGTGGATCCGCTGCTCCGTCGCGGCGTCCACCGACGCCGTCGAGTTGTCGAACACCAGCACCGCCGGGGCCAGAAGCAGGCTGCGGGCGATGGACAGACGCTGGCGCTGACCGCCTGAAAGGGTGAGGCCGCGCTCGCCGACGTAGGTGCCGTATCCCGTCGGCAGGCCGGCGATGTAGTCGTGCAGCTGCGCCGATTCGGTCGCGTTCACCACCCGCTGCCGCTCGGCGGTCGGTTCTCCGTAGGCAATGTTGTTATCGAGCGTGGTCGTGAACAGGAAGGTATCCTGCGACACCACGCCCACCGCCTCGCGCAGGGATTCAAGGGTCACGTCGCGAATGTCCTGGCCGTCGATCGTGATCTGCCCCCCGGTCACGTCATAGAAACGCGGAATCAGGTGCGCGATGGTCGACTTGCCGCTGCCGGGCGGTCCCACGATCCCCAGCACCTTGCCGGGCCCGACCTCGAACGACACGTCGTGCAGGACAGGGATGGTGCCGCCGTCGGCGCGATAACCGAAGTCCACCCGCTCGAAGCGCAATACGCCCTCGCGGAGATCGAGGGCCGCCGCGCCGGGCCTGTCCCGCACCGCCGGCTCCATGTCGAGGATGGCGAACACGCGTCCCCCCGAAACGAGGGCGCGCGCGGTCGAGTTCACGATCATGCCGACCTGTCGCAGCGGCTGCTGGAGGATGGCCATGAAGGCGAGGAACTCCGCCAGTCGGCCCACGGAAATCTGTCCGGCAATGATCTGGCGGCCGCCGACCCAGAGAACCAGGCCCATGGCGAGGTAGTAGGAGAACGTCATGATCGCGGAATTCCTGAAGCGGATCTCCACGCGCCGCATCGACATCTCGATCGCCTCTTCGGCCGCGCGATCGAAACGCTCGAGCTCGTGGTCCTGCGCGGCGAAGGCCCGCACCACCTTGATGCCGCCGAGGTTCTCTTCCATGTAGCGCGTCAGTACCGACATGCGCTCCTGCAGCGCGCGCCAGGTGCGCCGCAGCCATATGCTCGAAACCGTCGCGCGCCACACGACGATCGGCACGAAGCTGAGCGCCAGAAGCCCCAGCGTCGCGTCCGTCGTTATCAGGTGATAGCCGCCGTAGCTCAGCAGGATGGCGAGGACGATGGTGCGGAGCATCGCGCCGTCCACGAATCGCCGCACGCCTTCTATGTCGAGCATGCCCCGCGTCATCAGGTCGCCCGAGTGCACGCGGTCGTGATACTCGAAGCTCATCCGCTGAAGCTTCTCGAAGTAGCCGAGGCGAAGCTGATAGCCGATGCTCTGGCCGATCGCTTCGCCCTGGTAATTGTGGATCATGGTGAAGACGCCGCGGAAAATTCCCGCGAGCAGGAGCATCGTGGCCGCCGTCCACAACGCCGCCGATGCCGCCTCCGGGCTCGCCGCCGTGGTCGTCAGCAGGCTCCGCGCGTGGTCGACCGCCCTGCCCAGGTACTGCGGAATCAGGAGCTGGAACACTGCCGCCACGACCGCGCAAACGATGCCCGTGGCGATGCGCACGCGATAGCGAAACGCCATCCGCAGGATGCGGAGAACCGCATTCATATCGTGGTCGCGCGCAGATGAGGAAGGAGCTGCGACGGTGGAAGCCTGCGTCGTTCTGGAACTTGCATCTGGCATTCAGCTATGGCCCCGTTCGGTTGGTTCTTCGGTCCCTTGCATCGAACGGCGCGGCTCTTCACGGTCGAACGTGATCAAAATATTCCTCAGCTTCGGAAGTAGGCGTCATTCTACAACATGCGTTCACGAAGAAGCAGCCTACCCGGACTGGTGACTCTCCCGAGACGCTTGGGATTGTAGAGTTAGCGAAGAACGTTGGTTCCTTCTGGGCCACTGCCAGGGATTGGCTATCTGCTTTTGCGTCTATTTCGTCCTCCAACGGACCCGCTAACCGGACCGCCAAAATGGTAAACGGAGAAAGCCGGGCCGGCTCTCGCAGAGACTCCCCAAATAACGCTCTCCGGTGTCTCTCCGCGCGACTCCGGAATGCCGAAAAGGCCCCAAAATCGGGGCCTTTTCGGGGTCAATAACTAGAAATTTCTCTTATATATCAAGTACTTAGACTGCGTGGCGGTGGAGCCAGTCCGGAGCGAACCGCTCTCCGGGCAATTTCCCTGATAACAGGGTATTCGGGCCACGATATCAGGAAAAAGACGAGCGCGATCAAGGAACTCCGCAATCCGAATTCGTATTCAACCCATAGCCGGAAGATCGATCGCACGCGCCGGGTGGCGCAATCCACTAGCCCCGGATGCCGTCTTGCCACGCTCGGCTGTGCAGGCCTACGCTACGGCCTGAAAAGCAGTGTGTTTACCGGCATCAGACTGTCTCAGTAAGGGTGGAACCACCTGACGGGGCAGGCGAAAAATCGCGGTTTAGACTATTCAGTTCAAAGGGTAGTCTTCGCAAAAGCACCGTGGCTCACATGATGAGACCGCGGCCAAAAAAATGAAAGCCGGTGGATCGGACCGCGCCGAAGCCGCCGCAAACGGGAGGACGGCATGGGCAGCATCGATGCAGACGCGCACGTCTACGAATGCGATGAGACTTGGAAGTATCTACCCGAGGGTGCCGGGCGGTATGCCCCGGCCGTCACGACGCAGATCTCGGGGCCGGATGGCTGCAATATCGAGCACGCCGCCGCTGAATACTGGGTGATCGACAGCCGCTTTCACCCGAAGAATCGCAATATCATGCCTGGCACGTCGCCCCAGCAACGCGAATTACGTGATATAGGCGCGCGTCTTGCACATATGGATGAGCTCGGGGTGGATGTTCAGGTCATCTACCCCAGCTTGTTCCTGCGTCCGGTCATGCGAACGGCCGGTTCCGAGTTGGCCCTGACCCGATCGTATAATTCCTGGATGGAAACGATCTGGAAGCAGTCGCCCGAGCGGTTGCGCTGGGTGGTACTGCCGGCCATTCAGTCAATGGACGAGAACCGCGAGACCATCGCACGTGCGAAGGATCATGGTGCCTGCGGCATATTCATGCGCGGCAACGAATGGGAACGCTTTCACGGCGACCCCTATCTTTTCCCGCTCTACGATCTGGCAGCCGAATTCGACATGCCGATCTGCATCCACTCCGGCAGCGGGTCGATGACGCAACACGATCACTGCCTCGACGACACCTCGTTCACAAAATTCCTGCAACCAGGCATCGGCGCCTTTCATTCCCTGATCGAGAAGGATATCCCGGCCAAGTTTCCCGAAGTCCGCTGGGGCTTCGTTGAATTGGGCGCACAGTGGCTGCCTTACGTTTATCTGGATTTGAAGGCGCGGCTGCCCCGGTTCGGACGGCGCATGCCAGAGGACTTGCTGGCGGCGAACAATATGTATGTCGCCCTAGCCGTCAGCGACGACCTGCCCTACGTCCTGCGTTATGCGGGCGAAGACAATCTGATCATCGGCACTGACTACGGCCACAACGATCAGCAGAGCCGTCTCGACGCCTTCGAAGCCCTGCGCCGGCGCAACGACGTCGATGCTGTCGTGTTGCGCAAAATCACCGACGAAAACCCGCGTAAGCTGTACCGGCTTTAAACACGTGCGACGAGGCCAGAACGGCCCGGCCGCGTCAACGAATAAAGAGGGGAGATTACGACTATGGGACTTTCCTGGAATAAACTTTTGCCGCTTGCCGCCTTCTGCAGCCTAGCCTTCACTCTGGCGCCCCGTTACGCCATAGCGGAGACCGATTTCAAGGGCAAGTCCGTGTCGATGATCATCGGCTACCGCGCCGGGGGCAGCACGGACGTAATGGCGCGGCTCGTAGGTCCCTATGTCGTCAAGAACTTGCCGGGCGCACCCACCCTCGTGCCGCGCAACATTCCCGCCGCGAGCGGCATTGTCGCACTCAACTACTTCTGGCAGCAATCCAAGCCAGATGGTCTGACCATCAATGCCGGATCAGGGACGCAGATCGATCCCCTCGCCTACCGCAAGGCGAATGCCGTGTACGATCCGCGCAAGCTGCGCATCTTCGGCGGATTTGGCCGCGCCGGCACGATCCTGATCGTCCGCAGGGATGCGCTGCCGCGATTGACGGACAGGTCCAAAACGCCGCTGATCATGGCCGGACCAAACGCCGTGCGGTCGGGCATGATGATGACGATGTGGGGTATCAAGCTTCTCAATTGGAACGTCAAATGGGTACTCGGCTACCGCGGCAGCGCCGATATGGTACTGGCGATGCAGCGCAAGGAAGCGGATATGACGACGCTCGCGACCATGCACGAAATCCAATCCTTGCTGGCATCGGGAGATTACGCGATCGTCTGCCAGTCGGGAGCACTGGACAACGGCAAGCTGAAGGCTAGGCCCGAATACGCTGCTCCGCTCTTCAATGATCTCGTCGCAGGTAAGATCACCGAGGACAAGTATAGCCGCGCCTTTGGGTACTGGAAACAATTGACCCTACCGGGCCAGTGGTTCGCCCTGCCGCCCGCAACGCCCGACAGCATCGTGTCTCTTTATCGTAAGGCATTCGAGGCGGCGGAGCAGGACGCGGAGTTCAAGGACCGAATCAAGAAGGTCGCGGCGGATACCATCCCAATGACAGTAGCGGACACGGAGGGCCTGATCCGAGGCCTTTCCGAAACCGACAACGATATTCTCGGCACTATCCAATCTATTCAGCGCGAACAAGGTATCCAGCGCGTCAAGAAGAAGAAAAAGAAAAAGAAGAATTAACAACGAATGAGATACGCCGGCGCCTCACCGCAAACATACTCCGTCTAGTGCCAGCGTGCTTCCCGATCGAGCACCTTGTACGGTCCTACACAAGTAATCGAACTATTTAAGGGAAAGCCCATGACAATCATCGAAGACAGGCCGGCAATAGCCGACACTGAAGAAAATTACATACTTGGTCTCAATCATATTTCCGTCCTTGTGCGGGATGTTGACGAGGCCTGCGCGTTCTGGCGGGACCTGTTCGGCGGCGTACCCTTCGGGACCATCCAGGGCAAGCGCCTGTTTCATGTCCGGTTCGCGGGTACCGTCCTCGCCTTTTTCGATTTCAAGGACCGAGGCCTGATTGCGCATGATCTTGAGTATCCGCATTACGCCTTCACCGTTTCGCCGGAAGGCATGCGCGTACTCAAGAAGCGGATGGAGGATGCCGGCGTGAAGACGCATCCGATATGGACCCGCAACAAGGCCGAGGCGCTGATGTACTTCCGCGATCCGTCGGGGAACCTATACGAGCTCTATTGTCCGCAATACGACCGGCCGGACGAGCTTGCGGTTGCAATCGACCGGGAGGGCGGGACCTTCCGTCCGCCGCTCGACGATCTCGACTACGACTGGCCCAAGCGCTAGATACCGAGCGTGCCCTCCGGGTCGTCGGCTCCGGTGGCGGGGCGCCGAAAGCATTGACGACAATCGACTGGTCCAAACCGCGCAGGACTTTTGTTGAACATTACCGGTAGACGGACCCCGTGCGCGCCGTGCGACGGGTCCCCACGTACAAGTCCGGAACACAAGAAAGCCATTTGAAATAGGGAGGAACACATGACGCGCACCACCATTCGAACCACCTTTACCACAATCGGTCTCGCCGCTCTCGCTAGCGTCTCGATACCGCAGGCCGCGGTTGCGGCCGATGCCATTTCCTTCGAGGGCAAAACCGTTACCATGACCATCGGCAACGCGGCAGGCGGCGGGACCGATGTATACGGCCGCGCGCTGGGGCGCGCGCTGATGCCCCATCTGCCGGGCAAGCCGAAACTGGTCGTGCTGAACCAGCCGGGCGCCGGCGGCGTCGTGGCGCTGAACACATGGGTACGACGGGCAACGGCCGACGGGCTTTCCGTCACCATCGGCGCCCAGTCCCAGACCGACCCCGCCTCACTCACCCGCACCCACGCCCAATACGACCCCACCACTTTCAAGTATGTCGGCGGGGTCACCGCGCACAGCCAAGCTCTGATGGCCAACTCGAATGCCGTGAAGCGGCTCTACGACAAATCGGCGGCGCCGGTGATCATGGGCATCGTCGGATCCACTCTTCGGGGCGGCATGTACCAGGCGCTGTGGGGAGCGGAATTTCTCGGCTGGAACGTGAAGTGGGTACACGGCTACAGCCGGTCTTCAGACCTGCGGCAGGCACTTGAACGCAGCGAGATCGACATGACGGCATTCGGTTCGCTCGCGGATATCCAGTATCTGTTGGCCACGGGAAAATTCACGGCTGTCAGTCAGTCCGGTTCCGCTCAGGGCGGGGAACGCCTACCGCGCCCCGTGCTCGGCAAGACCCCGATCTTCTTCGACCTGGTCAAGGGCAAGATTCTATGATCCGATGGGTCAGAAGGCGTTCGACTACTGGGACAACGTCAGCCAGGTGGGCACTTGGCTCGCGCTGCCGCCGAAGACATCCGATGCGATCGTCGCGGTCTATGTCAAAGCCTTCGACGAAACGATGGCGGATCCGGCGTATCAGGCGATCGCCATGAAAATCGTTCCCGACGCCCCCATTGCCCGGAAGGCTGATCTGGAAAATCTGGTCAACAGGCTCGCCGAGGTGTCGCCGGCCGTACTCAAATACATCGACGATGAACTGGCACGCCAAGGCATGACCGGTGGAAAGAAAAAGAAGAAGAAGTAATTCCGGACTGTTCCCACGACCGGACTGAGCCATTGCCCGGGCTCGAAGGGAAAGAGCCGCAATGAATGGATCGAGCCACGCAAGCTTCACACCCTTTATCAAAAGGACTAAAACCGGTGCTGTCAGTCTAAAACGAACTCGTCTCAGAATGCCGCAAGACACGGCCCTCAGGCCGCCAGCTGACGCCACTCGGCCAGCGCGGCAGAGCGGTTCTTCTTGAAGTCATCCCGGTTGGTAAGGTGGCGGTCCAGGTTGAAGTGGTTATGGATCGAAGCGTGAACGGAAGCGAACTTCTGCAGGGTCTTGATGTCCCTGAATCGGGCCATCGCCCCTTCCCGTCTTCGGAACGGCTGGTGTGAGTTTTCGGCCCGGTTATTGAGCCACCGGCCGCATTCCTGATCGGACCCATTGCCGATCTCTTTCATCGCCGCCCGATACGAGCGGAGCCGATCCGTTACGACGATCGCAGGTTGCCCGTAGCGCTTCATCGCACGCTTCAGGAAATCAAGGGCTGCCTTGCGATCCCGGCGCTTCGTGGCAAAAACTTCAAGAACCTCGCCTTCGTGATCAACGGCTCACCACAGGTAATGCGTCTCGCCATTGATGCGCACGAACACCTCGTCCAGGTGCCAGCGCCAGTGCGAATAAAACCCTTTTCGAATGCGGCGCTTACGGATCTCCGCCGCAAACATCGGACCGAAGGTTCCACCAGAGCCTCACCGTCTCGTGGCAGATGTCGATGCCCCGCTCAAACAGGAGATCCTCGACCTGGCGGAGTGAGAGCGGATAGCGGACATACGTCATTACCGTGAGGCGAATCACCTCCGGTGAACTATTGAAATAGCGAAAGGGATTTCTCATCCGCCGATGCTACGGCGAGCCATCCCCCGCCTCAATCCCGTTTGCTTTGACAGTGCCCGGGGAGTAGCTCAGATTACCTCGGCCGAACTGTTGAAATAGCGGAATGGATTATTCATCCACCAAGGCTATAATCAGCCCCTTCCCGCCTCAAGCCCGTTCGGTCTAACAATACCCCATCTCGACCTAAATGGCCATATCGCTGGCAGGGAACAGGTGCATATGCCCTCTTGGGATGGCGACTACGACCCGTCCCGCAAGATGACGCTCAAATGGGAGCTTCACCAACAGCCTCTCATCGCCGACGTGCACCGTATAAAGGCGATGGTCCCCGAAATAGGCCTGAGAAACGATTTGGCCGGACAGCATGTTGTCTTCACCGGACACATTCGCATCGCCGGGAAACAAGCGAATGCCTTCGGGCCTGATGGCTACGGTGATTGCGGCTTCCCTTGATGTACGGTCGACCTGCCCGGGAT
This sequence comes from uncultured Alphaproteobacteria bacterium, assembly GCA_963732875.1. GTDB lineage: Bacteria > Pseudomonadota > Alphaproteobacteria > SMXQ01 > SMXQ01 > WHSO01. The sequence goes on from CAVTBD010000002.1 coordinate 839,483, forward strand.
CGATCGTCAATTCCCCGAGGCTAGTTCTCACGAGTCCATCGGCGATGATCGTGCCCGAAAGCCAGTTGGCGGATCCCAAGAATTGGGCCACTCTCGGATGCCTTGGCCGCTGGTAGAGGTCTTCGGGCGTACCGATCTGCAGAATACGCCCCATATCCATGACGGCTATGCGATCTGCCAGCTCCATAGCTTCGGCCTGGTCATGGGTTACGTACAGGGTTGTAACACCCATCTTGTTCGTCAGTGCCTTTATTTCCCGACGGACATCTTCGCGAAGCCGGGCGTCCAGATTGCTCAACGGCTCATCCATCAGCATGATCGTAGGCTGCACCGCCAACGCACGAGCCAGGGCAACGCGTTGCTGCTGGCCGCCGCTCAACAAAGGCGCGGGCCTCTCTTCGAGGCCGGCAAGACCAACCATCTCCAAGGCGGCAAGCACCCGGCTCTCAACCAGGTGGCGTCCTATCTTAGATTTGCCTGCCTTGAGTGGAAGCGCGACATTGCCGAACACCGTCATGTGCGGCCATATGGCGTAGGATTGAAAGACCATGCCGAGCTTCCGCAAATCCGGCGAGAGGAAGACATTTTTCGAGCCGGAGTAAACAAGTTTCGTATCAAGGTAGATCTCGCCGTCATCCGGTCGTTCGAGACCCGCCACGCTGCGCAACAGGGTAGTCTTTCCGGATCCGCTGGGCCCCAGGAGCACGAAAAACTCGCCTCTCTCGACATCCAGATCCACGGAGTCCAGAGCCAGCGTATTGCCCGATGGACCCTCAAACAGTTTTGTAAGGCCTGCTACCTGTATCATGCTTTCTCGATTCGTTTTTGCTTCAGGGACGCGGGGTCCTCGCTAAATGGCACTGCCTGACCACCGACGGACGATCAGCAGGTAAAGCGCGACGAACGGCATCATGGCCAGCACGAGGACCAGAGAGACCGCGGCCGACATGTTCATGTCGCCCGCTCCCCAGATTCCCCAAATGTAAACGGGCAACGTCACGTTGCGGCTGGTCACTAGGAACGCCGCCACGGTAAGCTCGCGTAACGTTATCAACGATATCCAAAGCCACGTATACACGAGGACAGGCGCCAGAATCGGCAGGAGTATGTTGCGGAAAACACTCAGCGGGCTGAGACCAAATACATAGCCGCATTCATCCAGCTCCTTGTGAATCTGGAGAAGGCTACTGTTATAAATTCGGGTTGCGAAACTCACCCGAACAACAACATAGACAATGATTAGTATATAGACCGTTCCGTAAAGCGACAAGAAAGACGGTAGCCAGTAGAGTGCCAACAACATGCCGCCCACCGCAAAGATGATATTGGGGACCACATGCGGTAGGAAGGCGAGCATATCAAATGTTCCGGCGATTTTCAGCCGCGACCGGATCACAACCCAAGAGATCGCCAGACCAGCGATGACGGTCAACGTGGGCACAACCAAGGCAAGGATTGTGCTGTTGTATGCCGCTCCCCAAAAATTAGACCACGGAATTCCATAGAAATTGCTCAACGAAACCCGTTGCAGCGCGGCCACAGACGGCACGGTCAACACGGGTGTCAGAGCCACCCAGACCAGAACGAGGAGGGGCAGCAGAAAAATCAGAGAGACCGTCAGGATGACGAAACCCCACGCGGCGATCCGCCACTTCGCCAGGGCAATCAGCTGCGGCCGATAGTTCTTTCCGGTCACTACGGCATACCGATGCGCCTTGGCGATAACCCGCAAGTACCACCAAGTCACCGCAATCGCGAACAGGAACATGACGGCGCTCGAAGCGGCTACGACGCCGTATTGCGGCAGGCCGTCCACGGGAAGGGCCAAGCTGTAGACGTATGTGCTGAAGGTGAAAATGCCGCTCGGCATTCCGATGACAGCGGGAACGTCGAAAGCAGACAAACCAATGGCCAGGACGTACAGGCCGGCACCCAGCACGCCAGGCCAGGCCAGTGGGATCGTGACCCGTCGCATCCTTTGCCAAAAGGACATCCCGTGCACCTGCGCACTCTCTTCGAGCGCAGGGTCCATGGAGCGTATGCAACCGGCAACTATGACATACGTCAAAGCGACGAGGTTCAAACCTTCGACACAGCCCATACCATAGATCGAGTCGACCTTGAACAGGTAATACCCGATAGGCAGAAACTCGGACGCCCACCTGTTCAAGATGCCCACTTTGCCGTTCAGCAAAACCTGCCATCCCATCGCAGTGAAGAAGGACGGTACAAGGAGCGTAAAGGTCAGAATGGGAAAGACAAGGCCGCGTCTCGGAAGATCGGTTCGTTCGGCGAGCCACGCTATGGGAACAGCGAAACCAAGAGACACGAAGACGGCAATAAGAGAAAAAATCACCGTGTTTCCAAGGGCACGGTATACGAGTTTATCCGAATACAGCGTTACGAAATTTTGCAGCGTGTAATAAGCGGTTCCATCCTCTGTGTATTCCTGAAACGCCATTTGGAAAACGACCGCCAAAAGCGCCACAACAATGCAGAGCGTAATGGCTCCAACAGCGACAATCGTCAGCCGGCCCTTGGATACGGCAAATGCCAGTGCTGACAAACGACCGGGAAGACGTGGAATGGTGTTCTCATTGATGATAGCCATGGCAACTCAGAACTTCCGCGCCTTAAGCTCGTAAGCCGAGCGTGGTCGGGATACTCGGGGCCAAGCAAAATTGAGCCCCCCGGAAAAGACGCAATCCGCATAGGAAGACTGCCCGCCGCTGTTCGGCGGCGGGCAGTCCTTGCGACCTCAGCGTGCGCTGTTCTTGATAAGTTTGTTTATGCTGCGCACCATTCCGCCGAAAACCTTTTTATTTCTGATAACGTCCTCTTCCGTATACAGAAGAACACTCTTTCCCGCGGCTCTGCCTTTTTCTATGGTCTTGTAAGTGAGAGAAGACGCGATATAAGGCGAGTCCTCTTTTCGATAGGTACGCAGAATTTCTTGTCCTTCCGACGTATGCAGAAAAATCGTGAAAAGCCGAGCGGCGTTTGGATGCGCCGAGCTCTTGAGCATATTCACCGATCCCATCAGATATGCATAGAAGGGGATCATGACCTGCAACGGCGCCCCTTTCGCTCGCGCCTCCAAAGCCGAGTCACCGTTCGTCGTGAACGCAAAAATCGGTAGCTGACCGGTAATGACCGGTTCGAAGGCTGAACTTCCCGTGTACCCCGCGACATTGGGGGCGATTTTCTTCGCCAAGTTGAGGGTATATTTTTCCCCGTAGAGGAGACCGATTTCTCCCCATCCAGTGCCGTAGGGCGTCGTCCCGATCATGCCCTTGTATTTGGGTTTGGCCAGATCCTCGAGACTGGTGGGCACCATGTCGCCCTTGATCTTGTCGCTGTTATAGACGACCACCACACCACGAGCGGCCACGATCAGGCCGGATCCGTCGCTGGTAACCTCCTCCGCCTTGATGGTCGGATCGTATGCCGTCCAATTTACGGCCTCCGTAACGCCGGTGCGCAAAAGCCGGGCGCGTTGGCGGGTCGACAAACGAATGAGATCGGTGGACGGGGTCTGGTTCGCGCGGTGTTCCTGAATCAGGCGGGACACCATCTGGGACATGCTGGGGCCGCTCGTTCCGTTGATGCGCAGCTTGACGCCGTATTTTTTCTCTATCGCGCTTTCGATCGCTCCGGTGAATTTCAGATCGGCGAAGTTCGACTTGTCGATATAGGTCAACGAACCTTCTTTTTGGGCCGCCTTGACGAGCTCCTCCATGGACGCCGATTGAGCCGGGGAAGGCGCATACATTCCACAAAAGACAGCCAGCACAGGCGCCAGAGTGTTCCTGATCAATTTCCGAGAATAAACGTCCATGACGGTCTCCCCTTGTAGAGTCGTTTTCATAAGGGCACCCAGCGAACTAGGATTGCTCCTCTTTAATTCTTGTTTCGAACAGTGCCCCACAGGACGGACACAGCAGTTGCTCGAGCTGATGACGGCCGTCCAGCCCTGACATAAGGGGACCAGCCCACGCGTCCGGCAATTCCCAGATCCTTGCGCGCTCTTGCCACTCCGTCGGGGAGTCTCCCAGACCAGTGCCGCACCGGCTGCACTGCACCGACCGGCCGCCTGCCTCATCGATCGCCATTTCGAGGTTTTCGCCCAACCGATACTTCATCAGACGACCTTCTGATGCTCTTCGTTGACCGCCGCCTGCCTAGTTCCCCGCATGATGGTTCGATGCGCTTCCGTGGCCTCAAGGTCGAGGTTGCCGTCCGTTTTCAAAATTACGCCGTACACGTCGCGGGCCGCAACGCTCGATACGGTTCCGTTTCGGACATCCCGCTGAACCGATGCGAGCGGTCGTTCCAGGGGGTCGCCGTATCCGCCACCGCACGAGGTCCGAACGTAGAAGACGTCGTCGTCGTTCAGGATGTAGTCCTCGTAGGAGATTGCCCTCGGCACCCCTTCCCAGCTTTCCACGTCCACGGGGAGAGCATGATCGCTAATGAGGCTTTTGACCTTTGTCCGCTGGTAATGGATGAGGATACTGGGGGCGCCCGGATAGCCGCCGAACAACCCCTGTCCGGAATTGCCGCTGCCGACAACCCCCAAAGCTATGAATTCGAATTTTTCTTTCCGGCGCCTCGTGGATCACCCAGGCGACTTCCGTGCCGACGCCGCCCCTCATCTTGCCGGGGCCGCCCGAATCGCGAGCCTGGCGGCGAAAGAGGTACAGGATCGGAAAACTTCGCTCGACCCATTCAATGTTGTGACAGCTTGAATGGCCCCGTCCCGAGTCGACGCCATCCCTGAGGGACGTTGCACCGCTGCCCCGCGCTTCCTGGAGCGTAGAAACATAATACTTCCCGTACTGGTTGACGCCCGCGTGCCTCGCAAAACGTCCGCCCAGGGTCTGCGACATCGCTTCGCTCCGCCACTTCTCGCTGGTCGCGAGACACCTCGTTACCACCGAGGTCGCTAAGAACTTCGCGATAGCGCCTCCGGAGGTGGTGCTAAGGGAAACCGGCCCGGGATAGCGTACATTCACGATGCTGCCCTCGGGCGCAATCACTTCCAACACAGCGAAAGTTCCCTGGTTCTTCGGGATGTCGTAGCCGAGAGAGGTGAGTATCGCCTCACAGCACGCCCCGAAGGTCGCGTGGTAGGGCAGGTTGATGCCCACCCGAGCCTGCTCGTCCGTTCCGGAAAAATCGAAATAGAACCTGTCCCCTTTCTTGCGCAGTGCGATCCGGACTTGATATTTTTTGTCCGCCACGATTTCAGCGCTTTGCGTCCACATGCCATCGGGAATGTCCTGGATTCTCCGGCGCAGGACCTCTTCCGATTGGCGAATTAGCTGGCGCGCGGCCGTCTCGATCAGATCCACGCCATAGCGACCGCACAGGGCCTGAACCCGGGCCTTGGCAACATTATTAGCCGCCAGTTCACATTTGATATCGAGCCCGACCATGGTGGGCTGCCGGGTCATGTTCGTGAAAGTGTCAAAAACATCCTTACGTAGCTCTCCCCGGTCGACCAGCTTGATGCCCGGGATGCGCACGCCCTCGTGGACGATTTCGGTCGCGTCCGGCGAATTACCGCCGGGTGACATGGCGCCGATGTCCATGACGTGTACGAAAGTGGCGGACCACGCCACGAGATGGGACTCATGATGAATTGGTGAAATAATATAGACGTCGGACTGGTGGATCGCCGCGATGTAGGGGTCGTTGAGAAGAAACACGTCGTCGGGATTGATCGCCCCCGCGAACACCTTGATGATGTGCTTGACCGCTACACCGGCACAGGCAACGTGCCATCCGGACAGGTCACCGGCAGAAAGGATGTCGCCATTCGCCGTATAAAGGGCCGCCATGTAATCCTGCATCTGGGTCGTGTTTACCGTCCCGCCGACTCGCTCGAGAGTGGCCCCCATCTCTTTGGTGACTTCATGCAACCTGTGGGATAGGATCTCGAAGGTGATCGGATCAATGGATTCATTTGCAGTCGTCATTGGGTGCCTCCGGATCCGATGTAGATCCTCAAATTGTAATAGTGATCTACCTCCACCTCGTCACACGGGTTGACGACGATCGTGGTCACCGGGGTTTCAATGACTCCCGGACCGCTGACCCGCATTCCGGGCATCATGGAATTAAAGTCGTAGATGTTGGTCGGGTGGTAATCACCATACTCCTCGAAGTAGACGAGCCGTTGTCCGCGCAGAGCGCTCACGCTGTCTCGCCCGCCGCCGTCTGCGCGTCGAAGCTCGGGCTTTTTCAAGACGCTTACGGCATCAACGCGGAAGGTGACGACATCCTTACCTGCTTCGGCATAGCCGGAGCCTTTTCCGTAAGATTTCTCGTAAAGATCGTCGAAGCGGTCGTACAGGTCATCCAGATCCTGCTCGGTAATTTCTTCGATCCCTTCCTTGACGGGAACATTCAGTTCATGGACCTGGTAGCGGTAGCGCATGTCCATACTCCGCCGGATCGATACGTCGTCGGTGTCAAACCCTGACGCCGCGAGGTCTTGCAGCGCCTGCGCGCACATCTTCGCAAAGTTCGAATTGATACGCTCGACAGACAGAGGAACCGTCATGAAATCCGTCATGCCGTACTGGCGCATGACGTTGGAGCCTATCAACCCCGCGGCGCAGTGCACCGACGCCGTTGCAGGAACGAGGACCTGCTTGATCCCCAAATCGGCAGCAAATCGCGCCGCGTGTACCGGCCCCGCGCCGCCATAGGCGAAAAGCACAAAATCGCGCGGATCGTAGCCCCGCTCGACGGTCGCCCGGCGCATCAGGTCACTCATATGCGCGTTCGCGATCGCGTAGATACCATGGGCGGCCTTGGTCACGCTCATGCCCAGCGGCCGGGCGATTTTCTCGTCGATCGCCTTTCGCGCACCAGCCTCGTCAAGGCTCATTCGGCCGTCCAGGAAGTAGTCCTTGTTGAGATAACCAAGGACCAAATCCGCGTCTGAAACCGTCGGCTCGGTCCCGCCCAGGCTGTAGCAAACTGGGCCGGGTTTGGCGCCCGCGCCCTGTGGACCGACCTTGAGAAGACCGGTTTCGGAATCGACCCGCGCGATGCTGCCCCCGCCGGCGCCGATGGATTCGACCCATATCTTCGGCGACAAGATGCGGTGCCGGAGGAGTACAGGACTGTTCTCGCGTTCGATTTCTCCGTCACGGATGACGCTGACTTTGAAGGTCGTGCCGCCCATGTCCGCGGCAAGAATGTTTTTTTCGCCAATGATCTCACCGAGAAACGCGCTACCCACGACTTCGGCGGACGGCCCGGATTCGATCGTTCCTATTGCATTTTTCGACGTGGTCTCGACGTCCAGAACGCCGCCGTAAGCCTGCATAATCAATGGCTCGCGCTGAAGCCCTTTCTGCTTGAGCAGCCCTTGGAGATTGTTCAAATACCCTGAAATCTTCGGTGCGATATAGGCGTTGAACACCGTGGTCGCCGTCCGCTCGAATTCTCCCACATAGGGAGCCACTTCACTGGAAAGCGTCACATGAACCTCGGGGAATCGCTCCCGCAACATGCGTCCTATCGCCTTTTCATGCACGTTGTTCGCGGTACTCCAAAGGAGTGCCACCGCCAGTGAGTCGACGCCCTGTGCCACCAAGCGCTCTATGGAACGCATTGCGGCCTCTTCATCGAGCGCCACGACAACGCGTCCCGCGCTGTCAATCCGTTCGTCCACCTCGACGACGTTGGACGGGAGAAGATAGGGCTCCGGCTTGGTCATGGCCGACAGATGGCTCGCCTCCGCCTCGTTCAGTCCTTCGGTGATCTTGCCCCGCATGATAAAGATGGCGTCACCGAATCCGCGCGTAGCTATCACGCCGGTATTCGCGCCCTCGCGGACGAACAGCGTATTTTCTCCGATGGTGCACGCATGCAGGAAAAGCCGGGCCCCCTGAATAAGCTCGTCTTCCGTGGAAAAGCTTAATTTCTTTGCTACGTCCAGGACGGCGGCAACGACACCCTGAGAGAAATCAGTTGGCGTCGAGAGCGCCTTTCCGATCGTAATGCTGCCCTCGTCATCCACTACCGAACAGTCTGTGAACGTTCCCCCGATATCGACTCCTACGACGTAGCTCACAACGCGCGCTGCCTCCCTTAATGGTGTAATTGGCCGACGCCACCTCAGCATTTTTGTCGTTACGCCCTAACGCCGCCGATCAGCGGCGCGGCCTGCAGGCTATCCGCATCGATATCCGAGCGCCACCGCACCCGTTGGTAGTGCGGAAAAAATCCGCGCGAATCAAAAACCGGCCTGCATTTTTACAGTATTGGAGCTGCTGCACACTGGCGTGCGAATTCGGGACTACTTCCCACGTATCCCCGCCAGCCGCTTTCTTCTTTCATTATTATTCTAGCTAAATTGGTGTCCGATGGGTAATCATAAATTCGAATGATGGCATTGGCTTTTTCTATAATGATCCTCACGTGGTGGCCTGAAAGTGATCCAAAGCGACCGGGGGATCGGCGCATTCCGAACCGTGAAGTGAGCTACTCCCCGGGGCATTGACACGTTCACTGCCGCAGACGCCAGGATTGGATCGCGATCCGGATCAGGCGGCAAGCCAACCTTGGTCCAGATAGTGCTGTCAGTCTAAAACGAACTTGTCTCAGAATGCTGTGTGACGACGCCTTCAGGCCGCAATCTGACGCCACTCGGCCAGCGCGGCAGAGCGGTTCTTTTTGAAGTCATCCCGGTTGGTAAGGTGGCGGTCCAGGTTGAAGTGGTTATGGATCGAAGCGTGAACGGAAGCGAACTTCTGCAGGGTCTTGATGTCCCTGAATCGGGCCATCGCCCCTTCCCGTCTTCGGAACGGCTGGTGTGAGTTTTCGGCTCGATTATTGAGCCAGCGTCCACATTCCTGGCGGTCCGATACGCCGATGACCTTCATGGTTGCACGGTAGGATGGGAGCCGGTCTGTCACAATCGCATATGGCTCACCATAGCGCTTCATAGCGGCCTTTAGAAACCTCAGCGCAGCCTTGCGATCCCGGCGTTTCGTAGCAAAGACCTCGAGCACCTCGCCTTCGTGATCCACGGCCCGCCACAGGTAATGGGTTTCGCCATTGATTCGCACGAACACCTCATCCAGGCGCCAGCGCCAGGCCGAATAGCATCCCCTCCGAATGCGGCGTTTCCGGATCTCTGCCGCGAACATCGGACCAAACCGGTTCCTGTCTATTCTGTTTCCGGTAGTTTGGCGTTGCGGACGGCATCCCGTACCGGTTCCGGGGCTCTACCCCGCCTGGTGGCTTGGGAGCCGCCCGCATCTTCGAAGTCATCCTGAACAGTTGACTGGGGCTGTTCGCGCAGACCCCGCAGAACAGGACAAGGAACATGATGCAGGACCTCTTCGTCGGTGTCGATATTTCCAAAGATTGGCTCGACATCCATCATCCAAACCAGCCGCCTGTCCAGATCGCAAATACCCTGGTAGCCATACGACGGTTTGCTGGAGCCTGCCACTGCGAAGGTGCATGGGTCATCTTCGAGGCGACTGGCGGTTACGACCGTGCTCTCCGCGATGCCCTGGAATGCGTGGGGGCGAAGTTCAGTCGCATCAATCCGCGGCAGGCCCGTGACTTCGCGCGGGCGATGGGTGTGATCGGCAAGACTGATCGCGTCGATGCTCGTATGCTTGCCGAGTTCGGCGCTCGTCTGCGCCCCGAACAGACAAAGCCTGTGGCGCCTCAGATTTGAGCCCTGCAGGCGCTTGTCACGCGGCGACGGCAACTTGTTGAGATGCGCAAGCAGGAAGCTACCCGGCTGAAGCAAACCCATGGCAATGCTTCACGAGCGGACATTCGCAGTCTCATAACGATACTCGACCGACGCATCCAGAAGATCGAGGCTCAGATCGCTACGACCCCGGACCTTGCCGACACTGCGCGCCGATTGCAGACCGTGCCAGGTGTCGGTCTCATCGTGGCGGCAACCCTACTGGCTGATCTGCCCGAACTCGGTCGCCTGGATCGGCGCCGCATCGCTGCGCTGGCCGGGCTTGCCCCTGTGGCGCGGGACAGCGGTCAGACCAAGGGTAAGCGGATGATCCGGGGAGGACGCTCAACGGTACGTGCAATGCTCTACATCGCCGCGCTCCACGCCTCACGGTTCTGTGTGACTTTCCGAGAGTTCCGCCAACGCCTCACAGAGGCTGGAAAGCCCATCAAGGTCGTACTAACGGCAACAGCACACAAGCTCCTTAGCGTCCTGAATGCCATGGTTGCAAGCAATACGGATTTCCAGCTCGACCCGTCAGCTTAGAATACAGTTGCCACCAGAACCGCACGGTCTCATGGCAGATATCGATGCCACGTTCGAACAGCAGGTCCTCGACCTGGCGAAGTGACAGGGGATAGCGGACATACATCATCACCGTAAGGCGGATTACCTCGGGCGAACTGTTAAAGTATCGGAACGGATTTCTCATCCGCTGAGGCTACGAGCCGAACCTATGGACCACAAGCCCGGTTAGTCTGACAATGCCGTAGCCACGTCGCGTTCTATAGTTGTCCCGGCGAAAAACGTCGGGTTCATACCCGCGTGGAGCATCACAGGATTTACGAAAACGAAATCGCGAAATTCCTCTTCGTTAAGAAGACCCTTTTCCACTAGTTCGTAGGCCTCTTCGAGTACTTGGGTCATGTCCGGCACATCCCAGTGGCCAATATCCGAGCTAAACATTGCCTTCAGTTGTGACCCAAACGGATTCATCTTGCGATTAAAGGCGAGCGCTACGAGCGGGTCATCGGCCTCGCAACCGAAGTAAAAATTCGGTTCGAACAATGCACGGAGGTCTTCGGCCTTCTCGATGCCGAGCGAATTGAGTTCATGGGCAATCAGATCATCCTTGAACTGGTTCCACCCCACCGGGGAACGCAGGAAGTTTGGGTCGTTCGGATCAGGCCGCCCCTTGACGAGGCCTGCCCCATACTCGGCAAAGAGGTCAGCCAGTTTCTGCGTATCAAGGTTACGCGGGTCATAATTGTAAATATTTTTCGAGTTCCGCTTGCCGCAATGACTGACGAGGCCAGCATAGAGTTCGCATGCCCAGGCAACGCCACCTTCGAGGAAGGAAAAGTTGAGGTTCGGGAATCGCTTGGTAACGCCGCTTAATACCAACGCCTTGGCGAAGGCCTCACCCGAGGCAGCGAAACTGCCGACATGGTTGTAGATGTAGTGGTAGCTGACGACACGGCTCCCCCACCCGGTCGAGGGCGAATGCGACGTAACGGCAATTTTGTGTTCAACACATCGCGCCCATAGTCGATCGTAGTCATAAGGACTTTCCATACACAACGTATCCATCCAGCTAGCATAACGGCCAAGCTCAGGATGCTTGTCGGCAACAACCTCGATGGGGCGTCGAATGTTTGAAGCGAACATCGCAGCCTTGAACCCAAGTTCCTTAACTGCGTAATCAAGCTCCTCGATGGCTTCGTCGGGAGTATATGTTGGTATGGCAGCGACGGGAGTCATTCGATCCGATTGATCGCGAAAGATGTCCGCAAACATTACGTTAAGGGCACGGCAGGTTGCGCGCCGAAGCTCCTCATCCGGCTGCCGCGTGATGCCAAGCGCCATCGTGGAATAGACGACGGAAAAATCGATCCCGAAATCGTCCATACGTTCACGGAATAGGCGTGGGAGCATCGCGGTCGCACGGTCCAGCGCATTTTGCGTGGGCAGCGTCCATGAGCTAGGACGGAATACACGCTCGCGGCGGCGTTGCTCGGGTGTCATCCCGAACCAACCCCCCGCGTCCATAAATGCGATGTAGCGTTCGGTGATTTTCGGGCCCGCGACCTGCTTGAGGTAGTCGAGGTAGGCCGGGCCATGTTCTATAGCGTGCCCGTCGGCATCCACCACCGGGTGGCCGAGACGGGCCCGGATTTCGGCCGAACGCGTTCTGGCACTCGCAACCTTTGTAGCCATAAATGTACCTCCCGTGTCTCGAGGTCCTAAGGGAAGGGTATAGTCAGCCGATCCCTTCGCCCCTTATTATGTGTTGTCTTTGCTACTCCCTCTATCATCGTCAGGAGGAGAGCCCGTGACAAGGGCCGGTCTGTCCGGAAGCGTTACCGAGCCGTCCCAAAGAGGCTAGGACAAGTCTCCAAGGTCAATAATGAGAGATGGCGAAAAGCCACATGCGCTTGGGCAGCGGAGAACACGCCCGGATAAAAGGCCAACAGGGAGGTCACGATGAAATCAACACGCGCCCACGTTATTTCCGCTGCCATCATCGCTACGTTTGCGTTGGCCAGCGCCAAAGATGCTGCAGCGGCAGATTTTTATGCTGGAAAGAACCTCCAGATCGTAATCGGTGCGGCAGCAGGCGGTGGTTATGATCTTGCTGGCCGCGTCGTCGCCCGGCACATCGAACAACAAATGCCCGGCAAACCAGTTGTCGTCGTCAAGAACATGGCAGGCGCAAGCGGCCTTTTGATGATGAACTACCTTTACAATGCCGCACCGCGCGATGGCACGGTGATCGGAATGCCGACCAATACAGCGCCGTTCGAACCCCTTGAGCGCCTTGCATCCCGCAACGGCAAAAACATCCACTTTGATGCGAGGAAGCTTCAGTGGATTGGCAGCCCCACACGAGAAACCTACGTTGCATTTGTTTGGCATACCGCCCCAGTGACGTCAGTCAATGACCTAAAAACCCACGTCGTACTCATGGGTTCCACGGCACCAGGCGGCACAAACACTATGTTGCCAGTGCTGACCAACGCGTTCCTCGGGACAACTATGAAGGTCATTACCGGCTATGGGAGCCAGCGCAACATCTTCGTCGCTCTCGAACGTGGAGAAGTGGGCGGTAACGTCACGGGTCTTACGAACCTGACGGTCAACAAAGCCGACTGGCTCAAAGAAAAGAAGGCCCGCATCGTCATCCAGTACGCCCTCTTGAAGGATCGACAGATTCCGGATGTGCCGTCGATCCTTGATCTAATCAAGGACAAGGATGACCGGGCGGCAATGCGTTTCATGTTGGCGAAGTTCCAAATGGCACGTCCCTTCGTAGCGCCCCAGGCCGTATCAGCGGATCGCATCAAAATATTGCGCCGAGCCTTCGATGACACGATGAAAGCTAAGGCATTCCTCGAAGATGCCGGCAAGCTCGGACTCGACATCAATCCCATTTCCGGAATGGAGATCACTGCACTGATCGATAAAATCTACAAGACGCCCAAAGCAATCGTAGAACGTACGCGCAAAATTATCCTTGATGCTCGCGCACAGACATCTGATGCACAGAGAGGAAAGAAACGAAAATAATAAAATTATTCTACGGATTAGGCTAACAGGATTCCAAGGGAGGGCCCAAATGCCAACGATCGATGCCGATGCTCATGTCATCGAAGGACCTGCGACATGGTCTTATATGACAGAGGATGAGCACGAGTTCTGGCCCCAGGTGTTCGTTCGGGACCCCAACGATGGGGCTCCGAACAGGCACAACCAGCGCAATGAATACTGGGTGATCGATGGAGCACTCCTCAACAAGGACTCGAACGTCGGAAAGGACGTACCCGCCGAATCGGGATCGATGGCGGATATAAGCCGTCGCCTCGCTCATATGGATGAGCTGGCCATCGACATTCAGGTCTTGTATCCGAGTCTGTTCTTACGACCCCTTACGAAAGAGCCAGATGCCGATTTCGCCCTGGCGCGTAGTTATAATCGCTGGCTGGCGGATATATGGAGCCACGCCAAGGAGCGCCTTCGGTGGGTGGCGGTTCCTCCTCTCTTGTCATTGGTTGCTCCGGAAAGAGTCCGCGAGGAGCTAGTGTTCTGCAAAGAGAACGGGGCATGCGGCATTTTCCTACGCGGCATCGAACACGAACGCCTGATCAATCATCGCTATTTTCTTCCGTTGTTTCGTATTGCCGAGGAACTCGATCTAGCCCTTTGCTTTCATGCAGGCAACAACAGCGCCTTCTACGACCAAATGTTCAGGCCGAGTTCAGGCGTTATGGCATTCAAGTTCCCGGTTGTAGGTGCATTCTGTTCACTTCTGGAGAGCGAAATCCCGACACGCTTTCCGGGCACGCGGTGGGCATTTGTCGAGGCGAGCGCGCAATGGCTTCCGTATGCGCTAGGCGAGGTGATGCTCCGTTTGGCGCGCAAGGGCCGTCGTCCATCCGCGAGTGACTTGCTTGCAGAAAATCGATTTTTCGTTACGACGCAATGGAGCGATGACCTCCCTTGGCTTCTCGAGAAGGTCAGCGACGGTAACCTGCTGATCGGGACGGACTACGGACATCGAGATACAGCGACAGAGGTGGAGGCATTAAGGCGCCTTGGAACAGACGGTACATTGCCGGCTGGGTCGGTGCAGAAGATTTTGGGCGCCAACCCTGCTGCCGTGTACGGGCTCTGAGAGGTTACTGAACATCCGCCTTTGCGCCGGAACGACACGTCGAATCATGTCATCAATACCAGGTTCGTCATACAGAGAGGATGAGGCGTGGAACCAATCTCCTTACACGGAAAAGTAGCGCTGATCACCGGTGGCAGCCGAGGCATGGGTCGCGAGATGGCAATTGCATTTGCCAGAGCCGGGGCAGCGGGCGTCACAGTAACCGCGGTAGCGGCGTCCGATGAGACACGAGCTGGCATTCAATCAGAACTCGACTCGGTCGCTAGTGAGATCTCGAAGGTGGGCGGCAAAGCCTTAGCCGTCCAGGCCGATGTGTGTCGTTGGGAACAATGCTGCGAAGCGGTGCGACGCACCGTCGAGGCATTCGGGGGCCTTCATATCCTGGTTAATAACGCCGGAAAGAGTCAGCGTTATCACGGTGCCCGGAATCTGCCATTTTGGGAGACTGACCCAGACGGGTGGGCCGATGTGATGGATACCAATGCCGTTGGCCCCTACCGGATGGCGAAGGCAGCCGTACCGGAAATGCTGAAGGCGCGATGGGGACGGATCATCAACCTCTCAAAAAGCTTTCACGCGATGCATGAACCCTATGCCGGCGCGTATGGCTCATCCAAGGCGGCGCTGGAGGCCGAATCTCTAAGCTGGGCTCAAGAGCTAAAAGACACCGGGGTGACCGTGAATTCCATCGCGCCTGGGGGGCCGGTGGATACGAAATTCGGCCGTGGTACCGTGCGTGGCGTCGGGCTCAATCCAACGGTCATAACGCCGATTGCCTGCTGGCTGGCGTCGATCGAGTCTGATGGCGTCACCGGATGTCGTTTCGTCGCGAAGAAATGGGACGAATCGCGCCCAAATGCTGATGCAGCGAATGGATGTAGAGAACCCTCGGTATTCGCCGAATAGAACGTTTGCGAGAATGCGTGGCAGTAAATGAGTGTGAGGGTCCAGGGCGATATGCTCACTGCACGAAAATTCGTCGTGTCCTTCGGAAAAAATCGAGGAAAATCGATTGCACATGACCAATAGGCACTCGTGGCAAAACAAAGGTGCCGACTGACAGGAGGTGGGATATGAAGCGGAAACTTTTTCCGAGCGTGAGTTATGAAACTGTTCGCAGCGGTGCAGTCACGATGTTATTTGCCGGGACCGCCCTTGCGCTCATGGCGGCTACAGCGCGCGCCGATAGTGTCGCAGACTTCTATAAGGGTCGCACGGTTCAGATCATCGTCTCCGCCGGTGCTGGTGGTGGATATGATCTTTATGCCCGCACGATTGCGCGCCACATGCCACAGCATATCCCAGGGGTTCCAGCATTTGTCGTGAAGAACATGCAAGGAGGTGGTGGGATTATCGCCACCAATTTTCTATACAACGTCGCCCCTCGCGATGGATCTGTTCTCGGCGCCGTGATTAACGCGGTTGCATTCCAGCCCCTTCTCGGTCGACCGGAAGCAAAATTTGATGCGAAGAAGTTCATATGGCTCGGGAGCGCCAATAGCGAAACTGGTACGATATTCGTCGACCAGAAATCATCGGTACGAAGCTTCGCCGACATTAGAAAGGAGGCGATCACGGTTGGTGCATCCGGCGCTGGATCATCTACAACGTTGTACTATCGACTGCTGAACAAAGTTCTGGGAACGAAACTCAAGATCGTCCTTGGCTATAAGGGTTCCCAGGGCGGCTTCCTGGCGCTCGAGCGCGGTGAAATCGACGGCTACTTCGCTTTTTGGTCGAAGTCTTAAAACGAGTTACGCAAGCCTGTTAAAGGGGGACAAAATCCGACTGATTGTGCAGATTGGCCTCGAAAAGGATCCGGAACTCCCG
The DNA here is from genome assembly GCA_963732875.1 of uncultured Alphaproteobacteria bacterium. Taxonomy (GTDB): domain Bacteria; phylum Pseudomonadota; class Alphaproteobacteria; order SMXQ01; family SMXQ01; genus WHSO01. The sequence goes on from CAVTBD010000002.1 coordinate 855,715, forward strand.
AATGTCCCGCTTGCCCTCGATTTTGCGGACACAAAGGCTCAACGGCAGGCCATAGAACTCGCCGCCGCGCCACTCTCGATGGGCAGACCGTATTTGGCGCCTCCTGGCATTCCGGAGGACAGAGCTAAAGCCCTACAAGCGGCCTTCATGGCCACAATGCACGATCCAAAGTTTATGGCGGAGGCAAAAAAGACCCACATGCTCCTCAGCGGCATAAAGTCTGGCGACCAAATTCTCGCTCTTATCAATCGAATGTACGAAACACCGAAGGACGTTGTTGCGACGGTTGCTGCTCTTTCTGTAACGAAGAAGAGAAAAAAGAGGAAAAAGTAGGCCCTTCCCCAGAGAGCAACTGGCGCCTAACGGGCCAAGGCTGCAAAACCTCCGTATGTCTTATTGTCGCGGAGCCATCAGCCATGACACGGGTTTTCATACCAAGAGCCGCATGGAATGCGTCGCTTCAAAGGAAGGGAGGTAAATCATGGCCGTAATTTCACGCCTGGAGCCAACGCTGGGTCCGAACCATACCGCATTGGTACTTTTTGATACGCTGAACGGCTATCTTCATCCCAAGAATAACCTGGAAAAGGTCAAGTTCCTCAAGGAACATAAGATCATCTCCAACACCAAGCGCCTCCTAGCGGGCGCTCGCAGGGCAGGCCTAATTACCTTCTACCCGATGGGATGGCATGCTGCTGATGGCTCCGACACGGTTTTGCGACTTTCGGACACGGACATGAACCTCAATCCAATTCGCGGCAAGACCGGGGCAATTGTACCGGGTATCAAGGCTCATAGTAGGGATGCAGAGATCGCACCAGAGTTGAAACCTGCCAAAAGCGATGTCCTGATCCCCAAGCACCGTTGGAACGCATTTTTTGAGACAGACCTATTTCTTCACCTCAGAGTCCGTGGGATCGACACGATCGTGCTAGCCGGCGGCTCGACCGACGTAGGTATTGCAGCAACAGCTTATGGTGCCCGCGACCTCGATCTCGGTCTCGTTGTTGTCCGAGATGCCTGTTATTCGATGCGAGGACCGAACAACGATTTCTTTATGGAACGTGTCTTCCCGCGCATGGGACGGGTTATGACCGTCGACCAGGCAGTCGAACTAATGGCAGTCGGTCTCAAGAAGCGTGTTGACCACAAGTAGCCTCGGTGGGTATTGGGCTTCCTCCTCCAGTTCGGGGATCCAGCGAGGGAACCCGAACATCATGCCTGTCGACGCTTTGTAGTGAAGTCATAAGATTTGCTAAAATTGGCCGTATAACGCTGAATGCAACGCGAACGATCGTAATCCGGGGAAAATACCTCACTGAGAAAATCGCGCTGGTCAACAAGAGCACGTTCCGCGATCTCCTTACGGTAGCGCCCGGGCATACTGTCATTAAGCCACCCATGCGGCGCATCCCGATAGACACGGATCGTGAAGGTTTTGCCGTTCCGCTCCAGCCCCGCCCGGAAACGATGGACGTCATCAAGACTGATCAAATGATCATCTTCACCAAAGTGGCCGAGGACGGGACAATCTAGTTTGGCCATCAGATCCTCTAGCGCGACCGGGTACCGATCACTCACCTCGAATTCCCGGGGTTGACCAGCTCCATACCACACAAGTGCCGCACTGATGGGGCGCGAAGATCCCAGCACGATCGGATGCCGACCGGTTTGGCATACCCCCATCACGGCGACGCGCGAAGTGTCCGCTTGCGGAAGTTCCTTTACTGCGTCTATTGCCGCGTTCATATACCCAATGAACTCGGGATCCGTCATTTCATAACCGACATCACCGCGATGAAGTGCCTCCTGATCAGGGTGTTTGTAAAAGCAGTCGGGCGCGACCGCGACATAACCATCGCATGCGAAACGCCTCGCTAGGTCAGCAAAATGCGCTTCGACATAGCCGTACCGTTCGTGCAAGACGACGATAACCGGCACCTTGACCGAAGAATTACCTGGGGCAGCGACAAACGCAGGTAAACCCCCGGCACACTTGATGCTTTTTGTGACGATGTCGGGCACCGTAAAGTCCTCCCTACTTCCTACTCTTCTTCTTGCGGCCGAGACCAGCCCGCGCTTTTATGGCGCGCTCGGTGACTGCCGGAGAAATGGTAAGGGTCTTTTCCACGAATTTCTGGAGGGTCTCGCCCGATAGAGGCCCAAAGTCAACCATTTTGCGCCGCGCTACCTCATCCTTGAATTGCAAATCGTTAAGCATTTCGTCAAATGCCTTTCTCAAGGCAGCAATTCTATCGTGCGGGACCCCGGGTGGCGCTAATAGCGAACGCCCGAGTTCGGAGGTGCTAGCATATAGCGCGAGGATCTGCCTTTCCTCCTTTGTTCGACCTAGCGTTGCCATTGATGGCACCTGTGGCACTCCGGCGAAATGCATTTCCGTATTTCCAACAAGGACACGGATTTTCTTGTCGCGCATCCACTGCGTTTTCGAGATGAGAAGGTTGAATAATGTTGCGGTGGCGCCCTGGACTTCTCCGGACTCCATGGCCACGAGCCCCTCATTGGTCCCCTTGTAACCGAGAATGACCTTGAATTTCATGCCCGCCAGGCGATCGAGCAACGTCGGGATGAGGTTAGTCATGCCGGAAGGGCTCGTTGCGGCAAGAATCACCTGGTGGGCACGCACTTCCTGAATGCTCTTAACCGGTGCGGTGTGCCACACAACAATGTATTGAACGACCGGCGCCAAACGGCCAATCCAGTTGAATTTCCGAGCATCGTAGCGAGCCGCCGGGTTCTTCAGAGCTTGTTCAAGTGCAAGCGTCTGATTCATCATCCCGATCGCCGTCCCGTCTCGCGGGGCTTCATGATAAAGATAGTTGGTCGCGTTCAAAGCGCCCGCACCGGGCATGTTACGCACGATGATCCCGGGCTTCCCAGGAATATGCCGCCCCAAATGAGATGCCGCCAGTCGCGCGTATGTATCGAAGGAACTGGCTCCTGCAAATCCCACGACAAGGGAGATGTGCTTGCCCTTATAGAAGTCCGCGACCAATTCTGCGGACGCGGAGGCGTATGCAGCAAAAGCGGCAAGAATACCGATGCCCTGGAAGACCCTATAAACGATAGCCAAAACGTTGCCGAAACGGACCTGCATTTGCCCCTCCCTGCTGCCCATGTCTAAGGATGCTCGACCCGTGCTCGCGCAGCGCCAAATGACACCGATAGCCTTAACCTAGGTATCGATACGCTTCCTCTACCGCCTCTACCTACCTTCAATCATCAAACCGTAGAGCTTGGCAGGGTTATCCCCAAGAATCTTGTCCACGACCGCGCCGGGGACCTTATTTCCTGATTTCAAAAGGCGAAGCGCCTCGATTTCGGCCGAACTGTCGGAGTGCCCATAGTCTGTTCCGATTACCAAGTTGTCTTCGCCCGAGTAGGGCAAAATCATTGGCAGATCGTCCGTCACCTGGCAGGTGACATACATATTGTTTTCCTTCATGAAATTCTCAGGAAAGCGCTTCCCGCGTTTCCGGAAACGAACGGACAGGTCATTGAGGAGGTAGGGAATCCATTGCGCACTTGCCTCAACGAAAGCCCAACGCAGCCTTGGAAACATCGAGGGAATCCCATTGAACGCTAAGCAATGAAAAGCGCTTAGTATTGAAAGCTTGAATTGGCTAAATGGAGCATCCTCGAAGAAGTCATAAATCATGGTGCAATTTATACCCGCATGGACGCACACTGGAAGATCGAGTTGCTCAGCGATTTCGTACAGCGGGAAGAAGTAGGGATCGGACAACTGTCGATCACACTCGAGGCCGTTGAGAAACACACCACACGCCCCGTTCTCTTTTGCTCGGTTCAGTTCCTCCCTTACGGTTGGCATATCAAGAAGCGGCGGTACTGCAATCCACCGTAGCCTGCCCGCACCGCCTTTCCAAATCTCTGCCAACCACCTGTTGTAGCTTTTCGCCAACGCGACACTTGTTCTTGGTTTTTGGCTAACAGGGCGAAGAAAAATGGTCGGGTAAAGAACCTGCACGTCGATGTTGAGCTCGTCCATATGCTTGAGGCGTGCCTGGACGTCGGTCATCTCTCGCGAAATCTTGCGGCGTTTTCGAATTAAGATTGCTATCCCTCGCCAAAGTTCGGTTACCAATAAGCCAATGCTCTTTATGAAGTCCCCCATCCTTTGCGAGCTTGGTGTGGCCTTCAGTCTGTGTCAGTACCACTGGGGCAAGAGGTCGGTCCGCCTCGTCCATAAACTCGAAGGTCCGTGTGGTTTCAATGACGTGAGCATCCGCGTCGATCGTCAGCATCAGCTTCCTCCCCAATACCTTGGCAAGCTTTATTTTTAAGGCACCAAAGGTGCTTCAATTCTGTTCGGCCTCAAACTCATTCCGATCAATTTAAGTATAGCTTCAGGCGCTCGGAACGATACAATTATCCGTTCCAGCGTCATCGAATCTCCCGCATTTCACCTCAAGAACTTGCAGGCCGAAAAGGATGAAACCCCAAGACTACGGCCCCTTCCCTTATCGCCCGATCTGGGACAGACCTCGCCTTTCCTGGCCTGACGGGGCGCGGATCGCCTTGTGGGTCATACCTAACATCGAATTTTTCGGTCTCGATGCTCTGGTTTCGGGTCCGAACAGTACTGGGCCGAATGTGCCTGATTGGTCTGCCCGAGACTACGGCAACCGGGTGGGAGTATTCCGCTTGATGACAGCGATGGAACGCTTTGGGATCCGAGGCACAGTGGCGCTTAATGCCGACCTTTGTGGCAAGCATCCGGCAATTATCGAGCGAGCCATCGAACTCGGGTGGGAATTCATGGGACATTGCGAGAGCAACACACGCCCGCTCAATCAGGTTCCGCCGGAAAGAGAGGCTGCCGTCATCGCCAACACGCTTGATACAATTGAAAAGCATACCGGCCGGCGTCCTCGCGGGTGGCTTGGAGCGGGCCTTCAAGAAACGTGGAACACTTTGGATCATCTTCTCGAAGCAGGTGTCGATTACGTCGCAGATTGGGTGAACGACGATCAACCGTATGTCATGACCGTAGAAGGGCGCGAACTAATATCTATCCCGTACACGCGCGAGCTTAATGATCGCAACGTTATCGGACGGCTCAATCATTCGGCAGACCAATTCGAAAAGCAGATCCGTGACCAGTTTGATGTGTTCTATGACGAAGCGGCCGAATCGGGCCGTGTTATGGCAATCGCACTTCACCCCTATATAAGTGGTGTTCCCCACAGGATTCGTGCGCTCGAGCGCGCCTTCGATTATATCTGCTCACATGACGGCGTTTGGCGAGCGACAGGTAGTGAAATCGTTGATGGGTTTCGTTCTTCTAATCCGAAGTAAGTGACGTGGAACGCTGCCAGTGTTGCTAATAACCACTGCATAAGGGCATAATTACTTACAGGAAGTGCGTCCTTGGTTTAGCGTCACGCTAAAGTCGACAGAGCGACGACGTGTTAAATGTAATTATAAAACCTAGGGAGGCGTCGCCATGAAAAGGCAATATTTTATAGCTGCACGTGTCGTTTTGACCGTCGGTACGATGCTGATGCTGAGTGCACCATTCACCGGCGCACGGTCAGACGATTTCTACAAAAATCATAATATCAAATTCATTATCGGTACCGGTGTGGGAGGTAGCTACGATCGGGTAGCACGGCTGGTTGCGCTCCATATGGGTCATCATATTGCTGGCCAGCCTTCTATTATTTCGCAAAACATGCAGGGAGCGTCCAGCATCAAGGCCGCGAATTACGTCTATAACGTCGCGCCGCAGGATGGCTCGGTAATTGCCATGGTCGTCCAGACCTCACCGCAAAATCAGCTTTTCCGCTTTCCCAATGTGAAATACGATTCTGCAAAATTTCAATGGATCGGCAACCCAAGTTCGTCAGTCATCGTGTTTGGTATTTGGCACACGTCCCCGGTTAAAAGCATTGATGACGCTAAACATCAGCAAGTTCTCTTTGGCGCCTCCAACATGAGAGGGGCCGATGGACTGTTGCCTACAGTGATTGACCATATTCTCGGAACCAAGTTTAAGGTAGTCACGGGGTACAAAGGGGGCGGAGCAGTGATGCTTGCCCTGCAACGCGGCGAAATCCTGGGCCGCGGCGGACTATCATGGGATGGCTGGAAAGCGTCGCGACCCGATTGGATCAAGGACCATAAGGTGAAATTCATCCTTCAGATCGGACTCACGCCTGACAAAGAGCTACCTCAAATCCCACTTGCCATTAACCTTGCTAAAACGGGTGAGGACCGTCAGGTCCTTAAGCTGTTCTCAACGGCTTCCGCGCTCGGCTATCCAATCCTGACAGGACAACACGTGCCGCAGGAGCGCGTCCATATCCTACGGCAGGCCTTCCACGAAACCATGAAAGACCCGGCTTTTCTGAAAGATGCAAGAAAGGAGAGGGTTCATATTGCACCGATGTATGGCGAAGAGTTACAGCAGGCTGTGGACGAACTCCTGCATTATCCTCCCGCTGTTGTTGCCAAAGCAAAGGCAGCGATGAAGCATTAAATAGTGTCCGTCGTCAGAATGAATGGAACAGTCGAGCCTGTTTTGTAACGGAGGCTCTGGCTCACCCTTGTTGATGTTAAGCGGCTTGGCGCTGATGCGCCAAGCGTCGTTTTTCGAATGTACGTTTTCTGATCTTTCTCCTTCTCTTGATAATTGCCTGATCACGGCGGAAGTAGACGTCGGCCGGGGTCAGGTTGCCGAGGCTTTCGTGGTAGCGGCGATGGTTGTAGTGCTCGACGAAGGCCCCGATACCGGCTTCGAGATCGCCCGGCAGATAGTAGTTCTCGAGCAGGATGCGGTTCTTCAGGGTCTGATGCCAGCGCTCGATCTTGCCCTGGGTTTGGGGATGGTAGGGGGCGCCACGGATATGGCCCATACCCTGGTCCCGAGCCAGTCCGCGAGATCGCCGGCGATGTAAGACGAGCCGTTGTCGCTCAGCAGCCGAGGCTTGTGGACGACCTCCGCCCGATCGCAGCCTGATGCTCGCAGGGCCAGCGTGCAGCGTGTCGGTCACGTCTTCGGCTCGCATAGTGGTGCACAGCTTCCAGGCGATGATGTAACGCGAGTAATCGTCGAGGATGGTCGACAGGTAGAACCAGCCCCAGCCGATGACCTTCAGGTAGGTGAAGTCGGTCTGCCACAGCTGGTTCGGCGCCGTGGTCTTGTCGCTGGAACTCATCGGCCGCCTTGATGACGATGAAGGCCGGGCTGGTGATCAGGTCATGAGCCTTGAGCAGGCGGTAGACACGACGCTTCCGAGACGAAGTAGCCCTTCGTATCGGTGAACGTCACCGCCAGCTCCCGGGGCGACAGCTCCGGCTCGTCCAGCGCCAGATCGACGATCTGGCCACGAACGTCATCCGGGATACGGTTCCACACCCGGCCGGGGCGCTGGCTGCGGTCTTCAAGCCCGGCTTCGGCCGACAGGCGCGATATCGGTCATACCAGCGGTAAAAGGTCGTCGATGGAATGCCCAGCTTGCCCAGCGTGCGACGGACCGGCAGGTGGGATCGCTCGACCAGGCGGATGATCTCCAGCTTCTCGGAGGCGGGATACCTCATGCGCCGTCTCCCCCATCCCCGATCATGCTTTTTTTAAGCAGCCGGTTCTCCAGCATCTGTTCGGCAAGGGCCTCCTTGAGATCCTGCGTCTCGCGGCGCAGGTCCCTGACCTCGCCCGAGGACGCCTGACGCGCGGTATCGCCCGACAGCCGCTTCTTGCCGGCCTCAAGGAACTCCTTCGACCAGCTGTAATAAAGACTCTCGGCGATGCCCTCCCGGCGGCACAGCTCGGCGATGCTGTCCTCGCCGCGCAGGCCCGACAGCACGATCCGGATCTTCTCCTCAGCCGAATATTGCTTGCGCGTCTTGCGCCGGATATCCCGGACGGCCGCCTCGGCCGCCGGCATCTGCATTCATGGATTTCTGTCTCATCTTCGTTCCCTTCGGTCACTACGATGAGCCAGAAATCCTCCGTTACGCAATCACCTCAATCTGTCCCATGGGCGCTGATGTCAGACATGGTCTGCCAATACCGAGACCGCAATAACCTGAAGGCCGTTCCGTAATCCGTCAAATCGCGTCTTTACGCACACTGACCCTGCACTCTGCCATGGCGGATCAACGAAATTGAGTCAGGGCTGCCTCTCGTATGGAGATGGCGGGGCTCGACGCGAAAAACGCGCCCACCCCGCCACCTTAACCTCCTTAATCGGCCCGACAAGACTGGAGATACTGGCGCAGCATACGTGCGCCGCACGCGTAACTGGTACGCCGACACGGGGCGCCGCACACCTCTTCGAGATACCTGTAAACCCATCCCGGCAAAACGTCAGTACAGTTCCACAGAAGGCCGCAGATGTCCCACAGGAGCACATGCTGGCCACGGAACTCGACCACGAGGTCCGGCATGCCCGACCTCCAATGCTCCACACTATCTAGGCTTTCGACGAAGGCATCGCGCAAATCGCCCGGTGCATGACCACCGCGGCTCGGCACATAAGATGAATTTTTCAGTAATGTAGTCATGGCCTCTCTCCATTAGAAACCCGCCGGCCAATCCGCCGGGTTAAAGGAGAGCGATCAATTTCCTACAGTCAGTTGCAGTCATCGGCCCAAGAACGGCCTCGATGGTGGCGTGTAACAATACCAGTTTAACCCAAACAAGCGATTTATCCATATCCTGCTCGCCGGGCAGGTCCACCTGACCGGCCGCTTCGGTGCGCGCCGACTTTCGGCCGGATTCGGAATTACCAGGGACCCCCGATGGGCCCCCGGGGGATCTCATGCAAGGCCGCTGACTTTCCGCTAACTCAGCATCACCTTGGCGCCAAAAATCCGCATTATTTCAGGTAGTTAAAACAATAAGCAGTCAGACCCATGGTCTGGCGGCCTCCGGCTTTTTCTCCCTGCGCCGACGTGCAACACAGTGCGCCCTAACCTGAATTTGTCGCCGCAACGGCGAGGAGACCCTCTGCCTCGCCGGGCTGCGCCTCACGTCCCCGGCTCGTTCGACCTGTCGCAGATGCGGCTAGACAGTCCTTCCGCGAAACGCGCCATGGCCCGATCGTCCGACTTCACCTTGTCGGACAACTCGAAGAGCGTGAAACAAACGGGATTCCCTCCGTCCCGGCTTTGCGGCCAGCCTGCAGCCAGCCCGCGTTCAATCGCGCGCAGGTACTGCCAGCGCTCGGCCCTGGACGCAGTCGCCGACGGTGCGGGAATTGATTCCAGCGTCGGGAAGCGAGAGGAGTCGGAGGCAGCTTCGTTGGGTGCGGACGCGAAGCGGCCGGCACCCGCTGACGCCGGATTCAGGACCGACGACGAAGTCGAGGGTGCTGAAGCCAAAGCGGAACGGGTTAACCTCTGCCGGGTTATACCAGGGTTATTCGGAAAGAACCTTCCGTGATCGCTGCAGGATTTTTCCGTAATCTCGTTGCGAAAAATTTCCGTATTTGAACCGTTCGGCAACGGTAGCGAAACCGTTTCCTGAAACCCGTCGCCAACGGTTTCAAAACCGTTCGAGATCTCGTCGGAAAGGGTTTCGACCGCGCCATCGGAAAATGACTCGGGCACAGGGGCCTGGCCCGCGCGTTGATTGCCTCCAGGCACGTCAGACGCATACTGCCCTGGGCCGCGCATCAGCCCCTGCGTGTTCTTCTTGGATGGCCGTCTCGACGTTGCCAGGCGGGTCTTCCGCAGCCGGTCCCGCTCGCCCGGATCAAAGACAATTTGATAGTGATTGACCCTGGACCCTGGCGAAATCAGCACCGTGATGTAACCCCGTCGTTCGAGCCGCTTAACTGCCGAGGCGACCGTGCGGGGAGACCGGTGCAGATAGAAGGCAAGCCTGTCCAGCGAGGGGAAGATCTCGCCGGTCGATCGGTTTCTGTGCTTGATCAAAATGACCAAGGCATGAAGGTCAATAGGGCTGAGCCGGCGATCGCAGGCCGCGTCCTCGATGATGGCCAATTTTTCCCAGGTCTTGATCTTTCCTACCGGATCGGGCGAGGGGGAGTCAGGCAACATGGCGAATTGATGGGGATGCTGCTGCATGGGCAGGCCTCCTGTTTGTCAGACTTGTTAGAGATGGTGTGCGGAAAAGGGCTCCCGCCGCGGTGGGCAGGGTGCCGAAAAAATCAGAAATGCAGGCTCACACGTCCGCTTTTCGCGTCGCGCAATCTACGAGCGGAAATGTCCGGATGGGACGAGTTGGTGACTCAATGGTGACTTTGCCTGGCCTTCGGTGAGGAGGCCGGCGGAATCTTCATCTAAATCACTGAGAATAAAGGGGGAATGGGGCGAGTGACCGGATTCGAACCGGCGACATCCAGATCCACAATCTGGCGCTCTAACCGACTGAGCTACACCCGCCACCGGAGAGGCGCCTTTAGTAGTGAATAGCCGCACGCCCGTCAAGGCCGGCACGACCGCGCCGATGCCCTTACAATAGCCACAACAATAGCCACAGGAATTGGACGGCCGCCCGGTGACAATGAGCATATTTTGAGCATTTTGCCGTAAAAATATGCAATTATTCGCCGCGAAACCGCCCGGGGGCTGGACGAATCTGGTCAACGTCTTGATTCAACGACACTAACCGACTTGGCACAGGCCCTGCTACGGGCCCCTGCACCTGATCCGTCCTCTCATCCGGCTCAACCTTCGACGACGACTGGAATCCGCGCGCCAATGAAAAAGATCGAAGCCATCATCAAGCCCTTCAAGCTAGACGAGGTGAAGGAAGCCCTTCACGAGATCGGCCTGCAGGGCATGACCGTGACCGAAGCCAAGGGCTTCGGCCGCCAGAAAGGTCATACCGAACTGTACCGCGGGGCGGAGTACGTGGTTGACTTCCTGCCCAAGGTGAAAATCGAGATCGTGATGGACGACGCCCTGGTCGAGCGCGCCATCGAGGCCATCACCAACGCCGCCCGGACGGGCCGCATCGGCGACGGCAAGATATTCGTGTCCACCATCGAGGAAGTGATCCGCATCCGTACCGGCGAGACCGGCAGCGAAGCGGTCTGATTTTCGGCCCCGGTGACGTCGCCCGTCGGACGTGCCGGGGCTTTCAGTACATCAACGACGAGACAACATAAGGGAAGTGCGACAATGGCCGACGAGGTAAAAAAAGTCCTTCAGATGATCAAGGATAACGACGTCAAGTACGTCGATTTCCGGTTCACCGATCCCAAGGGCAAATGGCAGCACACGGCCCAGGCCGTAAGCACCATCGACGAAGACGTCTTCGCCGACGGTATCATGTTCGACGGCTCGTCGATCGCCGGCTGGAAGGCGATCAACGAATCCGACATGACGCTCATGCCGGATCCGTCCACCGCCGTGATGGATCCGTTCACGGCGCAGCCCCAGCTGATCCTGTTCTGCGACGTGCTCGAGCCCTCGACCGGCCTTCCCTACGCTCGCGACCCGCGTTCGACCGCCAAGCTGGCCGAGGCCTACCTCGCCTCCACCGGTCTCGGCGACAAGGCGTTCTTCGGTCCCGAGGCCGAGTTCTTCGTGTTCGACAGCGTTCGCTTCAAGAGCTCGATGGAGCATACCTTCTACAAGATCGACAGCGACGAAGGCCCCTGGGTCTCCGGCGACGAGTTCGAGGAAGGCAACGTCGGCCACCGTCCCGGCATCAAGGGCGGCTACTTCCCGGTGCCCCCGGTCAATTCCATGACCGACCTGCGCGCCGAGATGACCACCGTCATGACGGAGATGGGCCTCAAGATGGAGAAGCACCACCACGAGGTGGCGCCCAGCCAGAACGAGCTCGGCTCGCGCTTCGGGACGCTCCTGAAGATGGCCGACGAGATGCAGATCTACAAGTACGTCGTCCACATGGTGGCGCATTCCTACGGCAAGACCGCCACCTTCATGCCGAAGCCGATCTACGGCGATAACGGCTCGGGCATGCACTGCCACCAGTCGATCTGGAAGGGCGACAAGAACATGTTCGCGGGCTCCGGCTACGCCGACCTGTCCGAGACCTGCCTGCACTACATCGGCGGCATCATCAAGCACGCCAAGGCGCTCAACGCCTTCACCAACCCGACCACCAACAGCTACAAGCGTCTGGTGCCGGGCTTCGAGGCGCCGGTCCTGCTGGCCTATTCCGCCCGCAACCGCTCGGCCTCGTGCCGCATCCCCTACGCGTCGAGCCCCAAGGGCAAGCGCGTCGAGGTGCGTTTCCCCGACCCGTCGGCGAACCCGTATCTCGCGTTTTCGGCCATGCTCATGGCCGGCATCGACGGCATCCAGAACAAGATCGACCCGGGCGAGGCCATGGACAAGGACCTCTATGACCTGCCGCCGGAGGAGCTCGTCAACGTCCCGACGGTGTGCGGCAGCCTGCGCGAAGCGCTCGATTCGCTGTGGGCCGACAAGGACTTCCTGCTGAAGGGCGACGTCTTCACGGAAGACCAGATCAAGGCCTATTGCGACCTGCGCTGGCAGGAGGTCGTGGCGTTCGAGACCGCGCCGCACCCGATCGAGTTCTCCATGTACTACAGCGTCTGAGCCGACGGCTCACATATCTCGCACGAGAGGCCGGGGGAGTTCGCTTCCCCGGCCTTTCCCTATCCTGGCCCCGCCTCGGCTTGACAGGGGGCGGCATCGGTTCTCCTATCGGCCCATGAGAGGACTTGCGATACTCGTGGCGCTGCTGCTGGGGCCGGTGACCAACGCCGCGGCACACGAGCTGCCGGTGGGTGACGGCCACGTCACCAACCATCCGTCCTCGGGCAACGTCTACGCCTGCCGCACCATATTCCGGGGCGGCGGTGCCCGGCACGACGGCCCCTGGTTCCACGGCGATACCTGGGACCCATCGCAGAAGCCCCATGTCGAGGGCCATGTGATGTGGCCCGAGGCCAGCCTGACAATGACCCCGCAGGGTGACGCGCTGTCGGTCCGGGGCAATGGCCTGCCGATCCGGGAGCCGACCGGCACCTTCCCGATCTCCTCCGACGATCCGGCCTATTCCTACGACACCAATCCCAACCGCGTCGCGGCGCAGGACCTGTCGTTCGAGATTCCGGCGGCACCCGTCCGGGCAGCCCGACCGAGCTGCCTGCCGATGGGGATGATCGGGTTCACGGTCACCGGCGTCGCGATCTACAACGCGCTCGACGACGCGGGACGGGACGCCGCCGCGCACGAGATTCAGGACCTGTGCGACGGGCACCCCCAGCACGCGGGGCAGTATCACTACCACAGCAGCTCGCCGTGCCTGCCGGGCGCCGAGAGCGACACGGTCGTGGGCTGGGCGCTGGACGGCTATCCCATTCTCGGCATGCGCGACGCCCGCGGAACGCTGCTCACCGACAACGACCTCGATGCCTGCCACGGACGTGCCGAGACCGTCACGGTAAGCGGCAGGACCTATAACTATGCCTACCGGCTCACGCGCGAGTATCCCTACACGCTGGGCTGCTTTACGGGCGCGCTGCGCGCGGGCACGCGGCGCGCGACACGTCACCGCAGGGGGCCGCCCCCAGGCCGACGGGGTCCGCCACCAGGACGATTTCCGCCCCCGGGCCCGCCCTAGCGGCCATAGCCTTGTGCTACCAGATGTTGCGGGAACGGACATTCCGCGCCCCACGATGTGGCGAGATTCGCTTGCGAAGGCCCCCGTCCCGCCCCTATACCTAGAGGCCCCGGCCGCCGCTTTCCGAGGCCGGCGCGTATAGGAATGCGTCCATGGCCGATCTGTTCTCCTCTTCCAAACCCGGCGCCCGCGGCAAGGAGTCCAAGGGCAAGTCGAGCTATTCCGCCAAGGATATCGAGGTCCTCGAAGGCCTCGAGCCGGTGCGCCGGCGCCCCGGCATGTATATCGGCGGCACCGACGAGGCGGCGATGCATCATCTCGCCGCCGAGATCCTCGACAACGCCATGGACGAGGCGGTCGCGGGCGAGGCCAGCCGCATCGAGATATCGCTCGCGCCCGGCAACTGGCTGACCGTGCGCGACAACGGGCGCGGCATCCCGGTCGATCCCCATCCCAAGTTCAAGAACCGCTCGGCGCTGGAGGTGATCCTGACCACGCTCCATTCCGGCGGCAAGTTCTCGGCCAAGGTCTACGAGACCTCGGGCGGGCTGCACGGCGTCGGCCTGTCGGTGGTCAACGCGCTCGCCGACGAGCTCGAGGTCGAGGTGGCGCGCGAGAAGAAGCTGTGGGTCCAGACCTATGTCCGCGGCAAGCCCAAGGGCAAGCTCAAGAACGCCGGCGCCGCCCCCAACCGGCGCGGCACCACCATCCGGTTCCACCCGGACCCGGAAATCTTCGGCAAGGATGCCGAGTTCAGCCCCGCCCGCCTCTACCGCATGGCGCGCGCCAAGGCACATCTGCACCGCGGCGTCGAGATCGTATGGAGCTGCGACCAGAAGCTGCTCGGCCCCAAGGATGCGACGCCGGCGGATGCCGTGCTGCATTTCCCGGGCGGGCTGGTCGATTTCGTCGCGGAAGCGCTTGACGGCCGCACCAGCCTGACGCCGACGCCGTTCGCGGGCGAGGGCAAGCTCGCCAACGGCGGCGGCACCGAGGGCCGCATCGAATGGGCGCTGACATGGCCGGTGGACGGCGAAGGACAGCTCGATTCCTACTGCAATACCGTGCCGACCCCCCAGGGCGGCACCCACGAAGCCGGTTTGCGCTCCGGCCTGATCCGGGCGATCAAGGCCTATGGCGAACTCGCCGGCAACCGCAAGGCGGGCCAGATCACCGCCGACGACGTCATGGAAGGCGTGCTGGGTGCGCTCAGCATCTTCATCCGCGACCCGCAGTTCCAGGGCCAGACCAAGGAGAGGCTCGCCTCGTCCCACGTCACCCGCATGGTGGACGCGGCGATCAAGGATCATTTCGACCACTGGCTCTCGGGGGACCCGGCAACCGCCGACCGATTGCTGGAGGCGCTGATCGAGCGTGCCGAGGAACGCGCCGCGCGCCGCCGCGACAAGGAACAGACGCGCAAGTCGGCGACACGCAAGCTGCGCCTGCCGGGCAAGCTCTCCGACTGTTCCAACGGCACGTCGGAAGGCACCGAGATATTCCTGGTGGAAGGCGACTCGGCCGGCGGCTCCGCGAAGCAGGCGCGCGACCGGCGCACCCAGGCGGTGTTGCCGCTGCGCGGCAAGATCCTCAACGTCGCCACCGCAACCAACGAGAAGCTCCATGGCAACCAGGAAATCAACGACCTGATCCAGGCACTCGGCTGCGGCACGGGTTCGCGGTTCGATGCCGGCAAGCTGCGCTACGAGCGCGTCATCATCATGACCGATGCGGACGTGGACGGCGCGCATATCGCCTCGCTGCTGATCACCTTCTTCTACCGCGAGATGGCGGGGCTGATCGAAGCGGGACGGCTCTACCTCGCCGTGCCGCCGCTCTACCGCCTGACCCAGGGTGGGCAGACGGAATACGCCCGCGACGACGTCCACAAGGACGAGTTGCTCAAGAGCGGGTTCAAGGGGCGCGCCAAGATCGAGATCAGCCGATTCAAGGGCTTGGGCGAGATGCCGCCGGCCCAGCTCAAGGAAACCACCATGGACCCGACGCGGCGGACCTTGTTACGGGTGGTGATCCCGGACGGCGCACACCGCGAAACCCAGAATCGGGTGGAGAGCCTGATGGGCCGCAAGCCGGAACTGCGCCTCAAATTCATCCAGGAACACGCGCGCGAGGCAGGCGAGCTCGATATCTGAATGCCGTCGCCTGAAAGCGATAGGCATGTGCGGTCCCCACGCCGTCTCGCCCTCGTCACATTTACGTGATGGGATTGTAAAATTACTGTCGGACTTCTCATTTTTTGGGCAGACTGGTTGCGCGTTTTGTCCCTAGAGCAGGGGCGGTTCAGATTGGATCAATCTGAACCATGAAAATCCTGCTCTGAATTCAAGGTGTAGAGCCTGATTCACGGCTCAAGATTGTTCCGATCCGAGCCGATCAGGCTCTAGGGGCAAGGCCCCGCGCATGACGAGGTGCACCATGGCAAAGTTCGTTCGCTCCCTGGCGGCAGTGCTGTTGTTTGGCGTGGTCGGCGCCTGCGCTCCCACCAACACGCAGATCGACTACCGCTACCTCAACCCCTCCTACAACCACCAGAACTTCAACAGCTATCTCCAGGGCCGCGATACCCGCGTCGTCGTCGTAGGAGATATGCTTGGCCTCGAGCCCGAGGCTTTCGGCAATGCCGTCACCGCCGACATGCAAGGCAACAACGAGGGCGGGCCGACCAACTTCACCACCCACCCCACCAACGCCGAGCCTAATTTCCGCGTAGTGATGGCGTTCAACGCGGCGTCCTATTCGAACAGCCTGTGCGAAGTGAAGGATCTGCGGCCCCAGAAAACGGCCGGCATGACCACCCTGCAGGCCGCATGGTGCTGGGACAACCGGATGAAATCATACGTTTCCGGCCGGGTCGCGGCGGTGAACCCGTCGGACCCGAAGTTCAAGAGCCTGATCGCGGCGACCACCCGGGAGCTGTTCCCCCAACATATGGACCCGATCCTTCAGGACGACGACTTCGACTCGGGCGACAACTTTCCCTAGGCACCATAGGTCGTCCCGGCATCGCTCGTGCGCTGGCCACGTGAAATGCTGAATAAATAGCCAGTTTCAACCCCTTCCCGCCCGCGCCGCGGTTCCCGCGACGCGGGCCTTCCTTTACCCTTTCAACTTGACGGACGATTGACTATGGTGGCGCCGCTCCCATATGAGGGGCAGCCATTCATCCAGAAAGACAGATCGAAATCTTTGTCCGAAAGCACTAGCGATTCCCCGACCTTCGACGCGCTCGGCCTGTCCGACGACGTGCTCAAGGCGGTCACCGACGCCGGCTACCAGAAGCCCACCCCGATCCAGGCCCAGGCCATCCCGTACGTCCTCATGGGACGGGACATCCTCGGCTGCGCCCAGACCGGCACGGGCAAGACGGCGTCCTTCACCCTGCCGATGATCGACATCTTGGCACAGGGCCGGGCGCGGGCACGGATGCCGCGCTCGCTGATCCTGACGCCGACGCGCGAGCTCGCCGCCCAGGTCGCCGAGAACTTCCAGACCTATGGCAAGTACCACAAGCTCACCATGGCGCTGCTGATCGGCGGCGAATCCTTCGGCCCGCAGTTCGAGAAGCTGGACCGCGGCGTGGACGTGCTGATCGCGACGCCGGGTCGCCTGATCGACCATTTCGAACGCGGCGGCATCCTGCTGACCGACACCAAGATACTGGTCATCGACGAGGCCGATCGCATGCTCGACATGGGCTTCATCCCCGATGTCGAGCGCATCGTGTCGTTCCTCCCCAAGATCCGCCAGACACTGTTCTTCTCGGCTACCTTCCCACCCGAGGTGAAGCG
This sequence comes from uncultured Alphaproteobacteria bacterium, assembly GCA_963732875.1. Classification (GTDB taxonomy): domain Bacteria; phylum Pseudomonadota; class Alphaproteobacteria; order SMXQ01; family SMXQ01; genus WHSO01. Next base: position 873,103 of record CAVTBD010000002.1, read on the forward strand.
CCTCGCCGACAAGTTCCTGATGAACCCGAAGGAGATCACGGTCTCGCGCACGTCCTCACCGGCCGAGACGGTTACCCATTCGCTGGTGCGCTGCGGTTCCAAGGATTTCGCAAAGCGCGCCGCGCTGCGCGCGGTGCTCGCCTCCGAGGACGTCAAGAACGCGCTGATCTTCTGCAACCGAAAGCGAGACGTGGACGTCGTCGCCAAGTCGCTCAAGGGCCACGGCTTCTCGGTGGCACCCCTGCACGGCGACATGGCTCAGTCGGCGCGCACCGAGACCCTCGATGCCTTCCGTGCCGGCAAGGTGACCTACCTTGTCGCAACCGACGTCGCCGGGCGCGGCCTCGACATCCAGGGCATGTCCCATGTGTTCAATTACGACGTTCCGTTCCACGCCGAGGATTACATCCACCGCATCGGCCGCACGGGCCGCGCCGGCGCCACCGGTCGCGCCATCACGCTGGTCACGCCCGACGACGGCAAGTTCGTCGCAGCGATCCAGCGGCTGCTCGGCAAGGACATCCCCGTGCTGACCATCGAGGGCATCGAGGCCGTCGAGTCGGGCGGCGACGATAGCGCCGACGAGAGCCGCTCCCGCGGGCGCAGCCGCACCGGCCGCGGCGGTCGCGGCAAGCGCAGCGGCAAGGCCACCAAGGAACCCGCCGGCAACGAACGGGCCCCGGAAACACCGCCCGAAAAGGCCGCGGCCGGAGATGGCGGTGAGAAGGCCGCCGCCTCCCCGCGCAGGGAACGCGCGCCCAGGGGCGGCCGCTCCCGCGACAGCGGCAGGGACAGGAAGAACGACGACCACGACGGCGACAAGAAGACAGTTGCCTTCGGCGATCACATGCCGGCCTTCCTGATGCGCGGTTCCGGCGTCGGCAAGACCCCCGACTGATCACGGCGACGCGCCTTCGGGCGCGTGCCTTCCCGAATTTCCGTTTCCCGGCCCGTTGCAATCCCCGGCACCTTTGGCCTAAGATAATCCTTCGAATTCTAAGGAGGTGAGTTCTTGGGCATCCGCATCATGCCGCTGTCGCCCGCGCTCGGTGCCGAAATCTCGGGGGCCGACGTCGCCGCCGGGCTTTCCGATGCCAACTTCGCCGCGGTGCGCGAAGCGTGGTTCGACCACGGGATGATCGTTCTCCGCGATCAGAACGTAAGCGAGGACCAGCAGGTCGCCTTCGGCACGCGCTTCGGCCCGGTCGCCCCATGGTCGCGCTTCGCCGACAAGGTTGATTCGGTAAGCAACCGCAATCCCTACATCATGCTGATCACCAATCTGAAGGAGAACGGCGAGTACGTGGGCTCACTCGCCGACGGCGAGATCGAGTTCCATTCCGACGGCATCTACATCGAGGAGCCGCTCGCCGCGACCATGCTGTTCTGCATCTCGCCCACCAGCCGGGGCGGCGAGACCGCGTTCGCCAACATGTACCGCGCCTACGAGACCCTGCCCGACGACATCAGATCACGCATCGACGGGCGCAAGGCGCTGCACGCCTTCACCTACGACAGCGCACGCACCGACCAGAACGCGGCACGCAAGACCAACCGGGACGACGTCGCCCATTTCATTCATCCGGTCGTGCGCACCCATCCCGTGACCGGACGCAAGGCGCTCTACGTCAATCGGCTGATGACCCAGGAGATCGTCGGCATGGCGCCCGACGAGAGCCGCGATATCCTCGAATTCCTGTACCGGCACATGGAGCGGCCCTGAGTTCGTCTACGAGCACAAGTGGCGCAAGGGGGACCTCATGCTGTGGGACAACCGCTGTCTCGCCCATGCGCGGCGGGATTTTCCGCCGGGCGAGCTTCGGCTCATGAAACGGCTCACCATCAAGGGCGAACGCCCGGCCTGAACGAGGACACCATGACCGTTACCGTGACCCCCCTCACCCCCGCCGTCGGCGCGGAGATCGGCAACATCGACCTGCGCGGGACGCCGGACGAGGCGACCATCGCCACCATCGTACGCGCCTGGCTCGACCATGGCGTGATCGTGGTGCGCGGACAGGACTTCAGCGAGCACGACCAGGTGCGCGTGGCGCGCTGGTTCGGCGAGCTGATCGCGCGACCCCGCCCCAAGGAGATCCGCGCCGAATCCCAGCGCGAGACGGCCGATCCCTACGACGGCTACACCATGCTGGTGTCCAACATCCGCGAGAACGGCAAGCCGATCGGCTCGCTGCCCGACGGCGAGATGCATTTCCATTCCGACATGTGCTACGTCGAGACGCCCTCGCGCGCGACGCTGCTCTACGGCATCGAGGTGCCGAAGGCGGGCGGCGACACCATGTTCGCCTCGACCGCCGCCGCCTACGACGCCCTCGACGAGGACACAAGGACGCTGCTCGCGGGGCGCAAGGCGGTGCAGGGCTTCCTTCACGGCACCACGCTGCGCGCCGACAATGCGCCCCACAAGAGCTACAGCCACCCGATCGTGCGGGTGATCCCCGAGACCGGGCGCAAGGCCCTGTTCATGAGCCGGCTGATGACGTTTTCGGTCGAGGGACTGGCGCCCGGCGAATCGGACGCGCTGCTGCAACGCTTGTTCGACCATATCGAGCAGCCCGAGTTCCGCTACGTCCATAAGTGGCGGCCGGGTGACCTGGTGGTATGGGACAACCGCTCGACCGTGCATGCGCGCACCGACTTCGATCCCACCGAGCGCCGCCTGCTGCGCCGCTTCGCAACCCAGGGCGAGCGTCCCGTCGCCGCCTGAGCGGGGACTGCGTCAAAAGCAACGGCGCGCCCGTTTCCGGGCGCGCCGCTCTCGCAGGTGCCGAAAACCCGGCGCTACATCTTCTTCTTGTGCTTCTTCTCCTTCAAGCCAGCCTTATCGCGGCCAAGCGCGACGAAGATCGAATGCACGACGTCTGGCGGCGTCTTCCAGGCGTCGTCAGGTAGATAAATCTGCTTCGGCGTGCGCGGCGCGACCAGAAGACGGACGTGCTTGGCGTCGGTCAGGAACTTGGGGTCCTTCATGGTCGCCGCGAAAGCCTTGCGCAGGGCCTTGGCCCTGTCGGCAGGGACTCCCGGGGGCAACGTGAACGGCCGGCCCATGACCTGCCAGCCGAACACCAGCTTGAAGGCCTGTTTGGTCTTCTTGTCCTTGGCGTACTCGAACACCGTCGTCACATTGGGGAAATCGGGATGGCGCTGGTTGGCTTCCTGGACCAGCATCGTCACCTTGTGTTCACGCAGCCACTCGGGATGCGCGGTGCGGATCGAGGAAATGAAATAGCCGCACAGGCCCTGCACCTCGCCGCTTCTCCACGGCGAGCGTGATGCGCCTTGGTGCCGCCATAGCCCGGGATCACCTTGAACTTGGTATGGAGGAAGGCGTTCATCGTCGTCGGCCAGGCGAAGGTCGACGAACCGCCCGAGGTCGCGCCCACCACGAACTGCCTCTTCATCACGTCCTTGAGCGACTTGAAGCCACTGGCGTTCCACGCCTAGCAAGCGCTCGACGTCTCGGTGACGGTGCCGAGCCAGTTGAACTTGCGCGGATCGAACCGGGTCTTCTTGCCGCCGATCAGCGCATCCATGGCGACGCCGCCGGCGAACATGCCGAACACCGTGCCGTCCTTGGGCGCGACGTTGTAGAGGTAGTTGGCGGACTTGAGCGCTGCCCGCCCCCGGCATGTTCTTGGCGACCGGTGTCGGGATGGCCCGGAATATGGTCGCCGATGTGGCGGCTCGAGCGGCCGCATATAGGCGTCGTAGCCACCGCCCGGCGTTGTAGCCGACGATGACGTCGACGTCGTGGGCCTTGTAGAAGTCGGCGACGCTTTCCGCCTGGGTCGCTCCCGACGGCACGATCGACGCCGCTGCAGCCAGCACGGCGGCGCCAGTGATGATACCGAACCTGTTCATATTGCTGCTCCCTGTGGTGAAAACAGGGGCGCTCCCTCTATCCGTCGCTTATGACGCGCGGTATTTTCCATAATTCTCCCCTGCCCGGCGCGGAAAGACAACCCGCTTTCGCCTGTGGAAAGCAGCCTTTCTCCCGACCGGGCGGGAAAGACCCGAGAACCTATTTCACCTCGAAGTTCCGGGCCTTCATGCGGAAGGTCTGGGTGACCGAGCCCTCGGCCCATTGCCACGGCATCGGCTTGTGGCGGCGCAGGCCGTACTTGCGATAGGGCTCTGCGGCGGCGATCCGATCGGCCTCGTCGATCGAGCCCGCGCGCAGGATCATCATGCCGGCGCCATGGCGCTTGCCGTCGGCATCGAGAAACGGACCCGCCGCCAGCAGGATGCCCCGCGCCTCGAGGTCACCGAGATAGGCGAAAGTGCTCCTGGCGGATCTCCTCGACCGTCTTCGCGGTCTCGGGTGCCGGCTCCACATTGGTCATCCAGCAGACGTAATACTGGGGCCGGCTGCGCTTCGCGCCCTCGCCTTCGGTCGCTCCCGCCATGATGCGCTCTCCCATGATTTTCGCGCCCTTCGCGGCCCGCCGCCGAGGCCCGGGGCGCAGGTTGACAGGGCTTCAGTTTGGCGCAATATCAAGCGGCGTTCCAGCGCGGGCGATCCGCGCACAACGGCCCCAACGGCCACGGGAACGCAAGGGAGGACCGATGAGCGACGCCGGATTCGACGACCTGTATGCACGCCCCACCGGGGACGGCAAGTTCGCCGTCGGCGGCGTCAAGCTCGAGCGTCCGTTCCGCATCAGCCGCCTCGGCCATTTCGGCTACAACCTCGCCAATATCGAGGAAGGCATCCGGTTCTACACCGACCTGCTCGGCTTCGTGATCACCGACGTCCGCGACGCCTCCGACCGCCTTACCCCGGAGCAGCTCGCCCAGGTCAAGGGCCCGCCCATCGGCGTGTTCACCCGCTACGGCTCCGACCATCACGCCATGGTGCTGTTCAACAAGTCCATGCGCGAAATCGCCGACGGCAAGGCGCGCTGGCCCGACGGCATCACCACCAACCAGATCACCTGGCAGGTCGGCAGCCTCGGCCAGATCGGCGACGCCATCAAATGGTTCGCCGCCAGGCAGGTGCCGACCGTGCGCTCGGGCCGCGACATGCCCGGCTCCAACTGGCACACCTACATCGCCGGATCCCGACGGCAACGTGAACGAGCTGTTCTACGGCATCGAGCAGATCGGCTGGGACGGCTTCTCCAAGCCGTGGGACATGCACGACCGCGCCTTCCGCCAGCCGGCGCGAGCTGCCTCAGATCAGCGAATACCAGGAAGTGCAGCAGGCGCTCGCGCGCGGCATGGACCCGACCAAGGGCTACCGCGACACCAAGCGGCCGGAGGCGACCTACGACGTCGACGGTATCCTGCTGCCGCGCCCGTTCAAGATCGTGCGCCTCGGGCCGGTGCGGCTGTTCATGAAGGACGTGGCCCAGGCCAAGCGGTTCTACACCGACATGCTCGGCTTCACGCCGACCGAGACCGTCACCTACAAGGGCCACACCTGCGAGTTCCTGCGCGCCAACACCGAGCACCACGCGGTCGCGCTCTATCCGCTCGCGCTGCGCGAGGAGCTGGGCCTGTCGCCGCACACCACCAACTTCTCGATCGGCCTGCAGGTCGCCAACTACCGCCAGCTGCGCGACGCCCGCGCTTTCCTCAAGGACAAGGGCTGCACGGTTCACGAGCTGCCGGCCGAGCTGTTCCCGGGCATCGACTACCATTTCTTCGTCCGCGATCCCGACGGGCACGCGGTCCAGCTCTACTACTACATGGAGCAGGTCGGCTGGGACGGGAAGCCGCGCCCGGCCGCGGCACGGCGCAAGGTGGCCCCGGGCGAATGGCCCGAGACCCTGCCCGCGCTCTCCGACAGCTACATGGGCGAGCCGTTCTTCGGTCCCTGGGAATAGTCCCGGGACCACCCAACTCATCGACACAACACGCCACACCGGGGGAAACACCATGGCCACGCAATACCGCCTGCTGACCTTCAAGGGAGACAAGGGCAAGCCGACACCCGGCATCCTCGTCGACAAGACCGTCGTCAACCTCCAGAAGGTCAGGAAGGCCCCGGTCGACGCGACCTCGACCCTGACGGTCCTCGACACCTGGGCCAAGTCCAACACCTGGCTCAGGAAGCTCGCCGCCGAGGTCGCCGCCGGCAAGCACAGGGCCGCGTGCAAGCCGCTCGCCCGCGCCAGCCTGCTGCCGCCGCTCATGTATCCCGGCAACATCTTCTGCATCGCGTCCAACTACGTCGATCACCGCAAGGAGATGGGCAATACCGCGCCCATGCCCAATAAGGAGATCGACGCGCCGGTGTTCTTCCTCAAGACACCGCGCCAGGTCGTGGTCGGCAACAACGCCAAGATCCACCTGCCGCGCACCTCGACCGCCATCGACTGGGAATCGGAAGTCGCCGTGGTGATCGGCAAGCCGGCCTTCTGGGTCAAGAAGGAGGACGCGTTCAAGTACGTCGCAGGCTTCACCATCCTCAACGACATGTCGGTGCGCGGTCCGCGCGCCGACGAGGCCAAGACGCCGCAGGATCACGCCTTCCGCCGCGACCGCTTCCGCCGCAAGAACTGGGACGGCTCCACCCCGATGGGCCCGTGGATCACGCCGCGCCAGTACGTGAAGAACATCTACAACCAGCCGATCCAACTGTGGCTCAACGGCGAGCAGATGCAGGACGGCAACTCCGGCGACATGTGGTACAAGATCGAGGAGCAGATCGCGTATCTCAGCCAGCACCTGACGCTCGCGCCGGGCGACGTGATCACCACCGGCACCCCCGCCGGCGTCGGCAAGGGCCGCGGCGTGTTCCTCAAGGCCGGCGACAAGATCGTCACCACCATCAGCGAGCTCGGCACTCTTTCCACCAGCTTCGTGAAGCCCAAGTAAGCAAGAGTCCGATGAAAGCAGCGATTCTCTACGACTTCGGTCCACCCGACGTCCTGCATTACGAGGACGTGCCCGACCCCGTCCCGGGTCCGGGCCAGGTCATCGTCAAGGTGCATGCCACCACGGTCAACCGCGTGCTCAACTGCGGCGTCCGCGCAGGCACCCAGATGCAGCGCAACCCCCTACTGCCCTTGGTGCTGGGCGTCGATCCTTCGGGCGAGGTGGTCGCGCTCGGCGATCCGGCGGACGGCGTCCGGATGCCCAAAATCGGCGACCGGGTGTCGGTGCTGTCGCGCCCCGGCCCCGGCGAGGCGGGCATGCTCGGCGTCAACCGCTGGGGCGGCGATGCCGAACTGGTCAAGGCGCACGCCAGCGTGTGCATGCCGATCCCCGACAACCTCGACTATCACGAAGCCTCGGTGGTGATCCGCCACTGCCCCACCGCGTTCCACCTCATGTACACCATGGGCGAGGTAAAGGAAGGCGACTGGGTGCTGGTGATGGGCTGCTCCGGCGGGCTCGGCTCGATCGGCGTGCAGATCGCCAAGATGGCGGGCGCCAAGGTGATCGGCGCGGCAGGCTCGGCCGAACGCGCAGCGATCGGCAAGGAGCTCGGCGCGGACTACGTCGTCAATTACGGCGAGCAGGACCTCACCGAGGAGATCCTGCGCGTCACCGACGGCCACGGCGTCGACCTGATGTACGACAACATCGCCAACCCCAAGACCTTCCCGAAGGGATTCGAGGCGATCGCCCACGGCGGGCGCGTCGTCACCGCGGGCGCCCACGGCGGCCCGGTGGTGCCACTCGACTGCTTCAAGCTCTATGATTCCAAGATTACGATCATGGGCAGCGCCGGCTCGACCACGGAGAACGTGCGGCAGGCGCTCGATGCCGCCGGCAAGGGCAAGATCAAGGTCAACATCGAGAAGGTGTTCCCCCTGAGCCAGATCCGCGAGGCGCACCGCCTGATCGAAAGCACCGCCCCACCGGGCAAGGTGATCCTTGACCCGACGCTCGGCTGAGCATGCCGAAGACGTAAAAAAGGCCGCCGGCTCTTTCGAGCCGGCGGCTTGTTTCGTTTGGCCGGAACGACCGGGCTACTTCTTCTTCTTTTTCTTTTTCGCCTTCTTGCCCGTCTTGGCGACCAGGACCTTGCGCGCCTTGGCCACCACTTCCGGCGAAGCGGCGTAGCCCTTCGCGACGACCGCCTTGGCTTCCTCCGCATTCGACGGCGTGATCTCGATGTGGTGCTTCTTCGCGTCGGCGAGGAAAGCAGCATCCGTCACCATCGACCAGAACGACTTCTGGAGCGTCTCCAGGCGATCCTTGGGCAGGTTCGGCGGCGCGATGTAGGGGCGGCCGATGTCCTGGCGCAGGGTGATCAGGTCCAGGACCTCCTTATTGAGCGGGCTCGAGGCGTGGTCGCGCGCCAGCGGGACGTCCGGCATTTCGGGAATCTTCTTGGCGCCGAACTGCACCAGGATCCGCACCTTCTTGTCCTTGAGCCACTCCGCCTTGCGGCTCGACAGTGACGAATAATCCCAGCCGGTCATAGCCTGGAGCTCGCCGCGCTCGACCGCCAGCGTGATCGACGACGTCCCGTTGTAGCCTTCGATGACCTTGATGCTGGTGCCCATGGTCGCGTTCATCAACCGGGGATAGACCGCATAATTGGTGGTCGCGCCCGCCGAGCCGGTGAGCACAGTCTTGCCCTTGATGTCGGCGAGCGACTTGAACGGCGTCGTGTGCCAAACCACCATCACCGCCTGATCGTGCACCGCGGCCCCGATATAGCCGAGCTTCATGGGATCGAACTTGGCCTCATGGCCACTGCCCATGGTCTTGAACAGCGGCTCGAACAGCATGCCCTGCTGGATGCCGCCGATCTCCGTGCCGTCCTTGGGCGCCACGTTGTAGATGTAGTTGGTCGCCTTCAGGCTGCCGGCGCCAGGCATATTGCGGACCACGAAACCGGGGTGTCCGGGGATGAATTTTCCCCACGACTTCGCGAGGTACCGGGCATAGCCGTCGTAGCCGCCGCCCGCCGACGAGCCCACGATGATCGCGATCGACTTGTTCTTGTAGAAATCATCGGCCTGCGCCGGCACCGCAAGGGCGCCAAGGGCGAGACCGAGGCACGCAATACGCACAAAGGATTGACGTCCAGTCATATCGAGCCTCCCTGGGGCATGATTTTTGGCTGCCGGCTCTCCGGCGCGCCCCATTGCCGGGAAACCGTGTGACAATTCTTCGCCCAAGTCAACTGTGCCGGAAGTGCTATCCTTGCGGGACCCCGATTTCGGCGCTACCACATCGAAAACGGCCGCGAACGGCGGTATCCACAGGGGGAGGCAGACGTGTCCGGAACGTTTTCGGCTACCGGTTTATTCGATATCTCGGGGCGCACCGTCATCGTGACGGGCGGCGCGGTCGGGATCGGCAAGGTCTATTCCAGGGCCCTCGGCGAGGTCGGCACCAACGTGGTCATCGCCGACATCGAGGCAGCGGCGGGCGCGGCCCTCGCCCGGGAAATCGAATCCCATAGCAACGAGACCGGCGGGCACGCCGTGTTCGTCGAAACCGATGTCTCGAAGATGCCCGCCTGCGAGGCATTGGCGAAGGCCACGCTCGACCGGTTCGGGCGTATCGACGAACTCATCAACAATGCCGCCCTTTACGCCAAGATCCCGAAACGCGACGACTGGACCACGATCCCCGAGGACGAGTGGGACCGGCTCATGGCGGTGAACCTCAAGGGCATCTTCAACTGCTGCAAGGCCGTCCACCCCGCCATGAAGGCGCAGGGCTACGGCAAGATCATCAACATTTCGTCGTCGACCTGGCTCACCGGCACGACCGGGCGCCTGCACTACACCACCTCGAAAGCCGGTGTGGTCGGCTTTACCCGCTCGATCAGCCACGACCTCGGCAAAGAAGGCATCACCGTCAACGCGGTGTGCCCCGGCCTCACCAAGAGCGAGACCATCGCCACCGCCATGCCCGAGAGCCACTGGCAGGCGCGCGAGAAGAAAATGGCGACGACCGCCGCGATCCCGCGCCTGCAGATGCCCGAGGACCTGGTCGGCACGATCATCTTCCTGCTGTCCTCGGCGAGCGACTTCGTCACCGGCCAGACCATCGCCTGCGAAGGCGGCTCGAACCATCTCTAGGCGGAAGCGAACCGCACCATGAACGAAGACGCAGGCATCATCGCCGGGCGCGAGATCGCGGTCACCGCCGGCGACGGGCATACCCTATCCGCCTGGATCGCGGTGCCCTCCATCACGCCGCGCGCCGGTCTCGTCATCGCGCAGGAAATGTACGGCGTGAACAGCTACCTGAAGGGCGTGTGCGCGTGGTACGCCGAGCACGGCTACCTCGCCATCGCGCCGGCACTTTACGACCGGGCCGAACCCGGCCTCACGTTCGAATACAGCGACGCCGATAACGCGCGCGCCAAGGCGCTCTATCGCAATTACGACTGGTCCAGGGCGCTGCTCGACCTCGAAGCCGCCCGCGATGCCGTCGTCCATGTCGGCAAGGTCGGGTTGCTGGGCTTCTGCTTCGGCGGCTCGCTCGCCTGGATGGCGGCCTGCCGCAGCCGCTTCGACGCCGCCGTGTCCTACTACGGCGGCGAGATCAACCGCTTCCTCGACGAAGATGCGCGCTGCCCCGTGGAATGCCACGTCGGGTCGCTCGACACCGCGCTGTCGCCCGACAAGATCGCGGTGTTCCAGACGCGCCATCCGGAGGTGCCGTTCCACATCTATCCCGGCGCCCGCCACGGCTTCGACAATGCCGGGCGGGGCCCTCGCCATCACCCCGAGGCGGCCCGTCAGGCACGCGCCCGCAGCCTCGGCTTCCTGGCACGCTACTTGAGTAGCTGAATTTATCTACATAGCTGTTCTATAGGGAAAAAAGCCCGTAATCCTGACAAACGGGGTTGACTTTCCCGGCCCGTTGGCCCATTTCCAATCCAGACCGTTCCGGTCCTCTTTTGAACCACGGGAATCCTGCGGAAACCAAGACCTTTCCGGGGCTGCGACCATGATCAAGCTGAGCCGACTCGCCGATTACGCCGTCGTCCTCCTGACCCAGATGGGGGGCGATACGCGCGCGGTCCATAACGCCCTCGATCTCGCCGAACGCACCGGCCTGCCGATACCCACGGTGAGCAAGATCCTGGCGACGCTCGCGCGCGAGGAGGTGCTGGTCAGCGTCCGCGGCGCCAAAGGGGGCTACCGCCTCGCCGCTCCGCCCGAGCGCATCACGGTCGCCGCCGTCATCGCCGCCATCGACGGACCGATCGCCCTGACCCAGTGCGTCGATACCGCCGGCTCGTGCAACGTCGAGACCCTGTGCCCCACCCGTGCCGGCTGGCACAAGATCAACGCCGCCATCCTCGGCGCGCTCACCGGCGTGACGCTCGCCGACCTGATGTCGCCGCCCCTGATGTTCGCGGCTGTTCCCACCCCTGCCCGCAAGGAAAGCGCATGAGCAATTCCGACTCCCTTGCAACCGCCGCGCTCGGCGCGGCTGACCGAAAGAAGGGCGGCTCCGCCGCCATCCGCCAGATCACCGAGGGCGACTACAAGTTCGGCTTCGTCACCAACCTCGACGAGGACCGCGCGCCCAAGGGGCTGAACGTCGACATCGTGCGTTTCATCTCGGCCAAGAAAGGCGAGCCCGAGTGGCTGCTGGCATGGCGCCTCGACGCCTACGCCAAGTGGCAGAAGATGAGCGGCCACGAGCCGACCTGGGCGCGCATCCACCACCCTCCCATCGACTACCAGGACATCTATTACTACTCGGCGCCCAAGGCCAAGGGCGACGGGCCCAAGAGCCTTGACGAGGTCGATCCGGAGCTGCTCGCCACCTACGACAAGCTCGGCATTCCGCTGCGCGAGCGCGAGGTGCTAGCGGGCGTTGCCGTGGACGCGGTATTCGATTCGATCTCTGTCGCTACCACCTACAAGGCCAAGCTCGCCGAGCTCGGCATCGTGTTCTGCTCCATGTCGGAAGCGGTGCGCGAGCATCCCGACCTGGTGCGCAAGTACCTCGGCTCGGTGGTGCCAGTCTCCGACAACTTCTATGCGGCGCTCAACTCGGCGGTGTTCTCGGACGGCTCGTTCGTCTACATCCCGGAAGGGGTGCGCTGCCCGATGGAGCTCTCCACCTATTTCCGCATCAATGCGGCCCAGACCGGCCAGTTCGAGCGCACCCTGATCGTCGCCGACAAGGGCGCCTACGTGAGCTACCTCGAGGGCTGCACCGCGCCCATGCGCGACGAGAACCAGCTCCACGCCGCCGTGGTCGAGCTGATCGCGCTCGAAGGCGCCGAGATCAAGTATTCGACGGTGCAGAACTGGTACCCGGGCGACAAGAACGGCAAGGGCGGCATCTACAACTTCGTCACCAAGCGCGGCGCCTGCCGCGGCCGCGGCGCCAAGATCTCCTGGACCCAGGTGGAGACCGGCTCGGCCATCACCTGGAAGTATCCGTCGGTGCTGCTGGAGGCCGAGGACTCGGTCGGCGAATTCTATTCGGTCGCCGTCACCAACAATTTCCAGCAGGCCGACACCGGCACCAAGATGATCCACATGGCGCCGAACACGCGCTCGACCATCATCTCCAAGGGCATCTCGGCGGGCCGCTCCCAGAACACCTACCGCGGCCTCGTGCGCGTCCAGCCTAAGGCGGCGCGGGCGCGCAACTACACCCAGTGCGATTCGCTGCTGATCGGCGACACCTGCGGCGGCCACACCACGCCCTATATCGAAGTGCGCAACCGCACCGCGCGGGTTGAGCACGAGGCGAGCGCATCGAAGATCTCCGACGACCAGCTGTTCTATTGCCGCGCGCGCGGGCTCGACACCGAGGACGCGGTGTCACTCATCGTCAACGGCTTCTGCAAGGAAGTGATGCAGAAGCTGCCCATGGAATTCGCGGTCGAGGCGCAGAAACTGCTGAGCGTCAGCCTAGAAGGCAGCGTCGGCTGAGGTGAAGAAGAAGGATCACATGACCAACCTGCTCGAAATCCGCAACCTGCACGCCACCGTCGACGGCAAGGAGATCCTCAAGGGCGTCGACCTGATGCTCCCGGCCGGCGAAGTGCATGCGATCATGGGCCCGAACGGCTCGGGCAAGTCGACGCTCTCCTACGTGCTCGCGGGCCGCGACGGCTATCAGGTGACCGGGGGCGAGGTGCTCTACAAGGGCCGGGACATCATCGCCATGAGCGCCGACGAACGCGCGCGTGCCGGGGTCTTCCTCGCCTTCCAGTACCCGGTGGAGATTCCGGGCGTCGCCAACTCCGTGTTCCTCAAGGCCGCTGTCAACGCCGGGCTCAAGGCGCGCGGCGAGAAGGAGCTCGACGCCATGGACTTCCTCAAGAAGGCCAGGGCGCTGCTCAAGACCCTCAAGATGGACGAGAAGTTCCTCAACCGCCCGGTCAACGTGGGCTTCTCGGGCGGCGAGAAGAAGCGCAACGAGATCTTTCACATGGCCATGCTGCAACCGACGCTCGCGATCCTCGACGAGACCGATTCGGGCCTCGACATCGACGCGCTGCGCATCGTCGCCGAGGGCGTCAACGCCCTGCGCACGCCGGAACGCTCCATGCTGGTCATCACTCATTACCAGCGCCTGCTTGAGCATATCGTGCCCGACCGCATCCACGTGCTCGCGGGCGGGCGCATCGTACGCTCGGGCGGCAAGGAACTCGCCCTTGAGCTCGAGGAAAAGGGCTATGCCGGGCTCACCGGCGAGAAGAGCGCGGCGTGACTCCATGACCACCACGTCCCTTCATACCCCCGCGCCCGCCGAGACGGCCCGCGCCCATATCGCCGCCTTCGACGGCCTCGCGGAAGCGTTGCCGGGCGGCGGACGGGGGCCCGTTGCCGAGCTTCGCGCCGGCGCGCTCACGCGCTTCGCCGAGCAGGGCCTGCCGACCCGGCGGCTCGAGGATTGGAAGTTCACCGGCCTCGACGCGCTGGCGCGCACCGCCTTCGCGCCGGTCCGGCCGGAAGCCGATATCCCGGTCGCGCGCGCGTTCCTCGATTCCCTCGCGCCGGTCGCGGACGCCCTACGCCTGGTGTTCATCGACGGCGCGTTCCGCGCCGACCTGTCGGACGCGGACGGCGTCGCCGGCGTGACACCCCTTTCAGTGGCGCTTCAGACCAGCAGCGATCTCGCGCCGCTCGCCGCCGGCGAGGACGGGCCCGCCGCCTCGCTGGTCGCGCTCAATGCCGCCTTCATGTCCGACGGTGCGGTGATCTCGCTCGATACCGTCCTCGCCCGTCCTGTGGTCCTGCTGTTCCTGTCGAGCGGAGAAGGCCGCGCGGTCCATACCCGCAATGTCGTCAGCCTCGGCGAGAACGCCGAGGCGCGCGTGATCGAGGTGTTCGCGACGCTGCCCGGCGCCGCGCCCGCCTTCAGCAACGCCGTCACCGACATCCGCCTCGCCAAGGGCGCCCGGCTGCATCACGCGCGCATCGCAGCGGAAGCCGACGGCGCGCTGCACCATGCCCATGCCCGTATCACGATCGGCGCGCGCGCCGGCTACGCGGGTTTTGCGCTCTCGGTCGGCGGCGCGCTCACGCGCCAGGAGAGCAATGTCATTTTCGCCGCCCCCGACGGCCGGGCGCAGCTGCTCGGCGCCTATCTCGCGCGCGGCCACCAGCACATGGACCACACCACGCGGGTGCGCCACGACCATCCCGGCTGCGCCACCGAGGAGATGTTCAAGGGCGTGATGGATGATCACGGCCACGGCGTGTTCCAGGGCCTGATCCACGTCGCGCCCCATGCCGTCCGGACCGACGCCCATCAGCAGAACCGCAACCTGCTGCTGTCGGACCGCGCGGTCGCCGACACCAAGCCCGAGCTCGAGATCCTGGCCGACGACGTCAAGTGCACTCACGGCGCCACCGTGGGCGACCTCGACGAGGACGAGATGTTCTATCTGCGCGCCCGCGGCATCACGCCCGACGACGCGCGGCGCCTGCTGGTCGCGGGCTACGTCGGCGACCTCGCCGAGCGCATCGAAGATGACGCCGTGCGCGCCGTGGTGCGGGTCCATGCCGAGGCCTGGATCGGAAAGGAGGATTGAGCCGTGAGCGAGACCGCCATCACGACCCCCAAGATGACAACGGGCAAGACCGCGACGGGCACGCCGGCTCCCGACGGCTTCGACGTCGCGCGCGTGCGCGCCGATTTCCCGATCCTCGCCGAGACCGTGCGCGGCAAGCCGCTGGCCTATCTCGACACCGCCGCCTCGGCCCAGAAGCCGAGGGCGGTGATCGAATCGGTCGCGCACACCTACACCCGCGAATACGCCAACATCCACCGCGGCGTGTACTACCTGTCCGAGCGCGCGACCGTCGCCCACGCCGCCGTGCGCGGCAAGGTCCGCGCGCTGATCAACGCCGCCTCCGACGACGAGATCGTGTTCACCTCGGGCACCACCGATTCCATCAACATGGTGGCCCAGACCTTCGGCCGCGCGAGCCTCAAGGCGGGCGACGAGGTCCTGCTCACCGAGATGGAGCACCATTCCAACATCGTGCCGTGGCAGATGCTGCGCGACGAGAAGGGAATCGTGATCAAGGTGGTGCCGTTCGACGCGCGCGGCGTACTCGATATGGACGCGTTCGGGAAGCTCCTGTCGAACAAGACCAAATTAGTCGCCGTCACCCAGGTCTCCAATGCCCTCGGCACGGCGACGCCGCTCGCCGAGATCATCCGCCTCTCTCACGCCACGGGTGCTCGGGTGCTGGTGGACGGCGCCCAGGGAGTCCCCCACGGGCGCACCGACGTGGGCGCGCTCGATGCCGATTTCTACGCCTTCTCCGGCCACAAGCTCTACGGGCCGACCGGCACCGGCGTGCTCTACGCGAAAAAGGAACTGCTGGAAACCATGCCGCCGTGGCGCGGCGGCGGCGACATGATCCTGTCGGTCACCTTCGCGCACACGGAGTACGCGCCGCCGCCCCACAAGTTTGAGGCCGGCACCCCCAACATCGCCGGCGTGATCGGGCTCGGCGCGGCGATCGACTGGTTTACCGCGCTCGACATGGACGGGCTCGAGGCCCACGAGCGCGACGTGCTCGCCTACGGCACGGAACGCCTGTCGGCGCTGCCCGGCCTCAGGCTGGTCGGCACGGCGCCCGACAAGGTGGCGGTGCTGTCCTTCGTGCTCGACTACGCCCATCCCCACGACGTCGGTACCGTGCTCGACCGCGAAGGCGTCGCGGTGCGCACCGGCCATCACTGCGCCCAGCCGGTGATGGAGCATTTCGACGTGGCCGCGACCGTGCGCGCGTCCCTCGGCGCCTATTCCACGCGCGCCGACATCGACGCGCTGGTGGCGGGCCTCGGCAAGGTAAGGGAGATGTTCGCCTGATGTCCGACCTGCGCGATCTCTATCAGGAAGTGATCCTCGATCACTCCAAGCACCCGCGGAACTTCGGGCACCTCGACCCCGCCAACCGCGAGGCCAAGGGCCACAACCCGCTGTGCGGCGACCGGCTCGAGGTCTGGGTGCAGGTCGAGGACGGCCGCATAAAGGACGTGAGCTTCGAAGGTCGCGGCTGCGCCATCTCCATGGCATCGGCCTCGCTGATGACCGACATGCTCAAGGGCAAGACGGTCGACGAGGCGCGCGCCCTGTTCGAGCGCTTCCACGCCGTCGTGACCGGCGAGGACGAGGCTGGCGACGACGCGGCCGAGGAGGCCGAAGGCGGCCTCGACAAGCTGCGCGTGCTTGCCGGCGTGCGCGACTACCCCATGCGGGTCAAGTGCGCGACGCTCGCCTGGCACACCATGCAGGCCGCGCTCGACAAGCAAGACCCCGGCACGGTGGTGACGGAGTAGGACATGATGGACGACCGCACTGACGACACGCTCCACGACGCGCCCTCTTCCGCAACGGCGTCACCCGTCCCCGCCCCGCAGGCTGAACCCACGGCTGCCGGCGGCAACGACGCCCTGCGCGACCAGGTGATCGAGGTGCTCGCCACGATCTTCGACCCGGAAATTCCGGTGAACATCTACGAGCTCGGCCTGGTCTACGAGGTCGATGCCGGCGCCGACGGCGACGTCACCGTGACCATGACGCTGACCACGCCCAACTGCCCGGTCGCGGGCTCCATGCCGGGCGAGGTCGAAAGCAGGGTCGGCGCCGTGCCCGGCGTGCGCCACGTGGACGTCAACCTGGTATGGGACCCGCCCTGGACGCCCGAGAAGATGTCCGAGGCGGCAAAACTCGAACTTGGATTCCTGTAGAGGCAAATGCCATGACCGAGATCAAGGAACGCGCGAAACCCGTTACGCTTACAGAGGCCGCCGCCCGGCAGGTCGGCCGCATCCTCGCCAACGCCGAGAACGCGGGCGAGGTGAAGGGACTGTGGATCGGGGTGTCCGAGGGCGGCTGCTCGGGCAAGACCTACAAGATGGACTATGCGCGGGCGATCAAGCCCGCCGACATGGTGATCGAGGACAAGGGCGTGACCATCGTCATCGACGCGCTCGCCTCGCTCTACATCTTCGGCACCGAGATCGACTACGAGGACAAGCCGCTCAAGTCTGGCTTCGTGTTCAAAAACCCCAACGAGACCGGGCGCTGCGGCTGCGGCGAAAGCTTCAGCGTGTAGGCTCCCGCGCCCCTTATCGCACCCGCGGAATCGACCAGCAGCTCACCAGGTGCTGCATGCCGATCTTCGGGTAATAGCCTTCCGCCGCCGGTGCCGCGACCAGGATCACGGTGGCTTCCTCCCCCGACCGTTTGCGGGTTTCCTCGATCAGCCGCTTGCCGATCCCCTGCCGCTGGTAGGCGACGTCCACGGCCAGATCGGAGAGATAGCAGCAATAGGCGAAATCGGTGATTGCCCGCGATACGCCGACAAGCCGTTCACCATCGCGCGCCGTCACGATGATATCCGCGTTGCGCAGCATCCGCTCGAGACGGCCGGCATCGTTCGCCGGACGGCGCTCGGAAAGCGTCGATGCGACCAGAACGCCTTGAAACTCCCTCGCCGCTAGGTCCGGCTCGACGGCATATGAAATCGGCATTGCCTCTCCTCGTCGTTCAGTCGTTTCCCGATAGCCACGCCATCAGCATCTCGGCATTCCGGTCCGGCGGGAACACCGGATAGATCACGTGGCGGATGATACCGCCTTCGATCACCATGGTCAGGCGCTTCAGGAAAATCCGGCCCGCCATCTCGAAGCGCGGCAGCGCGAGCGCGTTGCAGAATCGGAGCCCGGCATCCGACAAGAGCGCGAACGGCAGGTGCAGCCGCGCCGCTGCCTCCAACTGCTCCGCCGGCCCCTGGGTGGAGAGCCCGAACAGGTTGTCGATGAACCGTGCCCTGAGCTCGGCATAATGGTCGCGGAACGCGCAGGCCTGCGGCGTGCAGCCGCGCGCCCCCGGGATCATGTCCCAGCCGTCGGGCAGCGGCGCGTCGGGCCGCCCGGTCATGGGATAGACATAGACCACGGTCCGGCCCGGCAGCGCCGCGAGATCGACCGCGCCGCCCCTGGTGGACGGCAGGGGCAGCGACGGCAAACGCTGGCCCGGAAGATGCCGCGCGGCGCCGTCGTCCCGGGGCGCCGGGATTTTCGACCAGTCGACGTTGAAAAGATCGTTCATCGGCCTCGTTCCGAAAGACTTCTGAAAAGCACCCGTCACCGCCCGAACGCCAGCCACAGGAACAGGCCGAAGAAGAGCGCCGCGCCAAACACGGCGGCCACGACGATGGCAGCGAGGCCCGCGCGGTTCCTCGGCTCCGGCGGCCGGCGATCCGAGCCGATGCGCGGAATCTCGTCGGGATCCACCATGGTCGTCGTCCCATTGCTACCGTCACAGGATTTCAATCATAAAGTGTATTTCATATTTTTACAACCTTGAGTTTAAGGAGCGGGCAAACGGAGCCCACTCTTCCCTTGCGCGGAGGCGCGGTCAGCGCGGCCCGAGCGCGCGGGCGGCGACGGCGGTGGTCACGAGCGACAGCCCGAACATGAACATGTTGATGCCGACCAGCAGGCCGATAGCCCAGGCGGCCGTGGCCGGCCATCCCTGCCAGATCAGCCAAGCGAGAACCACGTCGACCACGCCGGTGAACAGGGTCCAGCCCCAGTGGCGCAGGTGCCGGCGACGGTCGAGGGCGAGCACGATCGCGGCGAGGCCTTCCACCAGGAACATGACGATCAGCACGATCGTGAGCGTGAGCACGCCCTGGAGCGGATGGAGGATCAGGATGACACCGAGCACCAGCGCCAGGAGCGCCGTCAGCAGCGACAGCCAGAACCCCGGCGCCCGACGTGCCCGAAACACCATCAGCGTGCGCAGCACGCCGCCGATCACGAACAGCCAGCCAATGAAGATCTCGGTCGCCACGGTGGCGATCTCGGGCAGCACCACGGCGATCACGCCGAGCACCATCATGACGACGCCCTGCACCATGAACAGGCGCCAGTGCGCGTGAAACGCATCGGCGACCAGCTTGCGCAGGCGCTCGACGCTGTCAGGTATCGGTTCCGTCATGGGTGCCTCCTTGCCTGCCGTGCCAAAACGTTCCGGCACGATCCCGCGATACCATAGAACGAACCGGGCCCCGCCCCCAAGCCGTCCCGTCGCTCCATTCCCCTTGCCCGCCCCGCCCAGAGCGCCTAAACACGGAGCAACAAGAACAGGGGGGAATACGTCAATGGAGCCGGGTTTCCTGGGCGTGCCGGGGGTCGATCCCTGGACCTTCGCCGCGCTGGTGGCGGGCGCGTTCCTCACCCATTTCTTCGGCATGGTCGCTGGCGCGGCCGGCGGGCTCTTGCTGCTCGCGATCCTCGCCACCGTGTTCCCACCCATGGTGGTGATACCGATGCACACGGTGGTGCAGCTCGTCTCCAACGTCGGCCGCGTCGCCATCATGTGGTCCTACGTGGTGCGCGAGCTCCTGCTGCCGTTCCTGCTGGGCTCGGTGATCGGCGCCGCGGCGGGCGCGCAAATCTTCGTGTCGCTCCCGTCCGGCCTCCTGCAGGGCATCATCGCCGTATTCCTGCTGCTGGCGCTGTGGCTGCCGAAGCTCGCCAGGCTCGGCGGCGACCGGCACCGCTTCGCCGTGATCGGCTTCGTCGCGACCTTCCTGGGCGTGTTCGTGAGCGCGACCGGCACGCTGGTCGGCCCGTTCGTGCACCATGCGACCCCCGACCGGCGCAACTACGTCGCCACCTTTGGTGCCCTTATGGCGATGATGCACACCACCAAGCTGATCGCCTTCATCTCGGTCGGCATCGCGCTCCGCGCCTATGCGCCGCTGATCGTAGCCATGATCGCGTCCGGCATCCTCGCCACCTGGATCGGGCGCTATGCGCTCGACCGCGTACCGGAAAGGCTGTTCCGCACGGTGTTCCGGGTCGTCCTGACCCTGCTCGCGGTCCGGCTCCTCTACGTCGCCGCCCGGTCGGCCAGCCTCATCTGACCCGCCATCCTTCGACCGATTGACTCCGTCCCCGAAACCGCTCACCGTTACCGGATCGCGATCAACCGACAGCGGGGCGCGCCGGGTCACCGGCAACGACAACCTGCCCCGGGGGAGGCCTGAAATGACCGGATTCCGTTCCATTCTGCGTATCGTGTGCATCGGCCTGGCGGCCGCGTGTGTTGGCCTGACAGCCTGGGGCATGGCCACCGCCGCCCGGGCCGCGGATTTCTACAGCGGCAAGACGGTGGCCATCGACGTCGGGTTTCCGCCCGGCGGCGGCTACGACAACTACGCCCGCTTTCTCGCCCGAGACTGGGGCAACTTCATTCCCGGCCGGCCCACCTTCGTGGTCAAGAACCTGCCCGGGGCCGGCAGCCTGAAGGCGGCCAATTTCATCTACAACACCGCGCCCAAGGACGGCACTGAGATGGCCGCCGTTTCCCAGGGCGTGATCTTCGAGCCCCTGTTTCGGGTCATGGGCTCCGGCAACGAGGCGCGGTTCGAACTCGACCAAGTTCGGCTGGATCGGCGCGGTCAACAAGGAACAGGAAGTGATGGTCGTGTGGCACACGACGCCGTACAGGTCGATCGACGACCTGCGCAAGGCGAAGGAAGTCGTCACCGGCACGACCGGCCCGACCGCCAACTACGGCATCTATCCGCGCCTGATGAACGCGACCATGGGCACCCACATGAAGATCATCTCGGGCTACAGCGGCACCTCGGACATCACGGTGGCGCTGGAGCGCGGCGAGCTGCAGGCCATGGCGGGCTGGGACTATTCCTCGCTCAGCACCGTCAAGCGCGACTGGCTGGTGAACAAGAAGGTCCGCATCCTGGTGCAGTTCGGCGCGCGCAGGATACCGGAGCTCGCCGACGTGCCGCTCGCCCGCGACAACGCGATCACCAGCGTCGACCGCGACGTGCTCGACCTCGCCACCGTGGGCCAGGACATCGGGCGTCCCTATATCGCGCCGCCGGACCTGCCCAAGGACCGGCTCGCTGCGCTGCAGGAACTCGTTCCAGGCGATGCTGAAGGACAAGGCGTTCCTCGCGGTGGCGACGCGCGCCCATATCGAGATCAACCCGTCGAGTCCGGCGGAGTGCGTCGCGCTGGTCAAGAAGGTGTTTGCCGCGCCATCGGACGTAGTGGCCAAGACGCGCGCGATCCTGAAGCCCAAGGGCAAGGGCGGCGCGCAGAAGAAAAAGAAGATGTAACCCGGAGGGCGCCGGGATACAGCCGGGGCGTCCACGCCGAAACGGGGGACTTTCTCACAGGCTGTCGATTGCCATCTTCAATTTTGCTCCAACGCCCTGCGCCCTTTGCAGCAGTGCTTTGTTGGCGATGGCCTGCATGGAAGCGACCGGGTCGATCGCAGCAACCTCGCACTGGCCCGGCCGGACCTGCTGGACTACGACATTGCAGGGCAGCATCGTGCCCACCTTGTCTTCAAGCTGCAGCGCTTCATGGGCGAGCGCGGGGTTGCACGCGCCGAGGATACGGTATGGACGGAAATCCACGTCGATCTTCTTCTTCAGGGTATCCCTGACATCGATCTCCGTTATCACGCCGAATCCTTGCGCTTTCAAAGCCTCCTTTGTGCGTGACACCGCCTCCTCGAAAGAGGCCGAAATAGTCTTCGCGTGGTAGTAGCTCATGGTCGATCTCCTTTTGATCGATGGCAGATGGCCCCCTAAACCCGCACAACGTCTCCCGCCGCCGGCGCGTCGAGCGCCGCGGCCATGACCTTCTCCGCCGCGTCCATCAGTACCTCCGGCCCCGCGCCCGCCTTGTGCGCGTTCTCGGCGATATGGCGGCGCCAGGCGCGCGCGCCGGGCACGTTCTGGAACAGGCCGAGCATGTGGCGCGCGACGTCGGCGCAGCGCCCGCCCGCGGCCACATGGACTTCCACGTAATCCGCCATCGTTTCGATCACGGCGCGCCGGGTCAGCATAGAGGGCGCCGCGCCGAACACGCGCTCGTCGGCACGCGCGAGCATCCACGGATCGTGATAGGCGGCGCGCCCGATCATCGCACCGTCCACCTGACCGAGTGCCGCCAGCCCGTCGTCGAGCGAACTGACGCCACCGTTGATGACGATCTCGAGGTCGGGGTTCTCGCCCTTGAGGCGATACACGTCATCGGGCCGCAGCGGCGGAATCTCGCGGTTCTCCTTGGGGCTGAGCCCTTCGAGGATGGCGATGCGCGCATGGACCGTGAACGAGGTCACGCCGCCCTGGCGCACGGTGGCGATAAACGCGGCAAGGTCGTCGTAGTCCTTGCGCCCGTCGATGCCGATGCGGCACTTGACCGTGACCGGCAGCCTGCCCTCGCCCATGGCGGCGACGCAATCGGCGACAAGGCCGGGCTCGGCCATGAGGCAGGCGCCGAACCGGCCCACCTGCACCCGGTCCGACGGGCAGCCGACGTTGAGGTTGATCTCGTCGTAACCGTAATCAGCCGCGATCTTCGCCACCGCCGACAGCGCCGCCGGGTCGGAGCCGCCCACCTGCAGCGCCACCGGATGCTCCGCCGGGTGGTAGCCGAGCAGGCGGTCGCGGTCGCCGTGGAGGATGGCGGCGGCGGTGATCATCTCGGTGTAGAGCAGCGTGCGCGCCGAGATCGCGCGCAGGAAGAACCGCTCGTGGCGGTCGGTCCAGTCCATCATGGGCGCGACCGACAGCCGCCGGTCCGGGCCCTCGGATTCCATGCCTGATCATGGGCGTTTCCATCCCATACCGGCGCGCCCGAAGCAATGGCCGATGCTCTCGCCGAGCCCGGTCAGCGCGCGCCGGGAACCGATTCTGCGATGATCCGGGCCGCCCCCACGGCCATCCCGGCGTTGTCGTGGGCGACGCCGGGGACGAATTCGAGGCGCCAGTTGAACGGCACGCCCAGCTTCGCCGCCACGCCCTGGGCGGTGGCAAAATAGAACTTGCCGCGTGCGAGCCGGCTCGCGCCCTGGCGCATGGCGCCGGGCGTGGTGCGGAAGGGACGGTCCTGGGTGACGTCCGCCTCCCCGAGCAGGATCACGATCCTCCTGGCGAAGACGGCGCCGAGGCTGCCTTCGGAGAGCTCGGTACCGCGCAGCCCGTATGGAAATTTCTCATCCTCGACCGGCATCGTGTACCAGCCGGCGTTGGCGGCGATCGCCAGATCCACCCGGGGACCGCCGGTGAAAGTCATGTAGCGGTGAACGAACTGCGCACCGGCGGAATGGCCGAACAGCGTGAAGGTCGTCCGCCGGCTGCCGGCGGCATCGCGTACCGCATCGAAGATGCGATCGACGATATGAAACGACCATTTTCTTTCGGGGTTCGGGACGAGGGTTTTGCCGTTTTCACGCGCCATGACGTTACCGAAGGCATAGGCCCAGGACTTGGGAAAGTTCTTCTTGCTGAATTCCGGCGCGACAATCAGCAGGACGTGCCGCTCGGCGAGCTCGATCCAGTTGTCCCGATACCCGCGCGCGTTGCGCCCGACGCCATGCATCACGAAAACGATGGGGGTCTCCGGTCCGAACGCCTTGGGCCGGTAGTACCAGACGCGGAGCGTCTTGCCGGTCGCCGTTTCCGGATCGTGGAACAGGAACCGCCCCGCGCCCTCATGGATAGCCGCGGTATCCGCGGCCCGCGCCGGAAAGCCGCCGACCGCGGCGAGGACAAACCATGCCGTGAGCGTGATAGCGAAACGGCGAAAACGACGGGCGACATGCATCAGCCGGCCCCCGCGAGCATTTCCACCACTGCGTCGGCGATGGCCAGCGACGCGGTCAGCCCCGGGCTCTCGATGCCGTAGAGGTTGACGAGTCCGGGCACGCCATGGACTGCCGGCCCCTGGATCACGAAATCGGCAGCGGGCTCGCCCGGCGCCTGGATCTTCGGGCGGATGCCGGCATAGGCGGGCTGCAACGAGGCGTCCTTGAGCCCCGGCCAGTAGCGGCGCACGGCGTCATAGAACCCTTCGCAGCGCTCGGGGTCGACCGCGTAGTCGATGTCGCTGGGCCGTTCCGCCGTCGTCACCCATTCCACGTCGGGGCCGAACTTGCCCTGTCCCGCGAGATCGAGCGTCAGGTGGACGCCGAGCCCAGCCTGCTCGGGCGCGGGATAGATCAGGTGGGTAAAGGGCGCGCGGCCCGCGAGCGAGAAATAGTTGCCCTTGGCAAAATGGCGCGGCGGCACGGTGGCAGGATCGAGACCCTTCAGCGACAACGCCACCGGCTGGGCGAATAGGCCCGCCGAGTTCACCACCTCGCCCGCGAGCAGGCTCATGGGCTCGGCGCCACCGACCTCCAGCAGGATACCGTCGTCGCGCACGTCGCCGCCCGCGAGCGGCGCCTTGAACGCGACCACCGCACCGGCTGCCTCGGCGTCGCCCTGGTAGGCGAGCATCAGCCCGTGGCTGTCGATGATGCCGGTGGACGGCGACAGGAGCGCCGCAACGCAGGAAAGCGCCGGCTCCAGCGCCATGGCTTCCGTGCCGTTGAGCCACCGGATATCGGCGACGCCGTTGGCGCGGGCTTTGTTCTTCAGGTCGCGCAGGCCCGGGAATCTGCGTCTCATCGGTGGCGACGATCAGCTTGCCGCAGCGCCGGTGGCCGACGCCGCGCTCGGCGCAGTAGGGGTAGAGCCGCTCGCGGCCTTCCACGCAGAAGCGCGCCTTGAGGCTGTCCTTCGGGTAGTAGATGCCGGCGTGGATCACCTCGGAATTGCGCGAAGACGTGCCGGTGCCGATAGTATCCTCGGCCTCCAGCACGATCACCTCGCGCCCCGCGAGCGCGAGCGCACGCGCCACCGCGAGCCCGACCACGCCCGCGCCGATGACCACTGAATCGATCCGTTCCGGAATGATCCCACTCCCTACCCTGCCGGATGAATTCCCGGCTCTAACGTCTTGGAGGATATAGGACTTCGAGGGGTTCCGGGTCAATCGCGATGGCAACCGGCAGGTGTCCGGCGAGATCGCCATCGCCCTGCAGTGGCGCGCCGTCGCGCCCACTGATGCCGATGTCCCGGGCGATCACACGGGTGACGCCCGGCATAAAGCGCAACAGGCCCGTGACCAGCGCTACGCCATAGAGCGAGACGCGGGCCGCGCCGCCCTTCTCGAACAGCACCAGCTCGAACTCGGGCCGGGCGAGATCGGCATCGGGCGCGAACAGATGGGGCCCGCCGTAGCGCCGCCCCTTGCAGGCGACCGCGGTCACGGCACGGAAGGTGCGGTTGTCGGCGGTGACATCGAGGACGGGATAGTCGTAGCGGCGCATCTGGCGCCACGTTTCAATGACATAGGCGAGCTTGCCGAGGCGGCGCTTGAGCACCGGGTCGAGATGCGCCACGACCTCGGCATCCAGCCCCGCGCCCGCCATCAGCAGGAAACGCCGCCCGTTGGCGCGGCCGGCGTGGACCTTGCGCCGCTCGCCGGCGAGGATCGTGCGCGCGATCGCCCCCGACCAGTAGGACAGGCCGATCTCGGCGGCGAGCACGTTGGCGGTGCCAAGCGGTATCACGCCCAGCGGCGGCGCGCCCGGGCCGAGCCCGTTGGCGACCTCGGCGATGGTGCCGTCGCCCCCCGCCACAACGATCGCGTCCCAGCCCCGCGCGTACTCCGCGCGCGCGATCTCCTCGGCGTGGCCGGCGCGGGTGGTGGTGCGGACGTCGACCTCGGCCTCCCGTTCCGAGAGGGCCGCGAGCACGCGGCCGAAGCGCGGTCCATGGTTGCCGCCCGAGGTCGGGTTGTGGATCACGAGGATGCGGGGAAAGGCGGACATGTCGGAGAACCCGGAAGGCAAGATGTTGTTCTGACGCCAGCGGGTAATAATCCACAAGTTATGACATCAATATTACATGTCATAAAAGTTTCACGGGACAAAATAAACGGTTTTTTTTATAAGCCGACGCAAGATGTTCTCAAGAACACTGTTTTCGAGAGGAGAAACGAGGGGATCATGAAACCCGCCAGCACGCGTCGGTATCGCAGCATATTCATTTCCGACATTCACCTCGGGACCCGGGGTTGCAAGGCCGAGCAGCTCCTGGAATTCCTCGAAACCCACGACTGCGATCAGCTCTACCTGGTCGGCGACATCGTCGACGGCTGGCGGCTCAAGCGGAGCTGGTACTGGCCCGAAGCTCACAACCGGGTGATGCAGAAATTCTTGGCGATGGCGCGGGCAGGGACCCGCGTTATTTATATTCCGGGCAACCACGACGAGGTGGCGCGCGACTACCACCGCCTCACCATCGGCGACGTGATGATCCTGCGCGACGCGGTGTTCGAAACCGCCGACGGACGCCGGTTCCTGGTGATCCACGGCGACGAGTTCGACGGCGTGGTGAAATACGCCAAGTGGCTGGCCCACCTCGGCGACGCCGCCTACAACCTCGCGCTCGCGCTCAACAACTGGTTCAACCTGGCGCGCCGGCGCCTCGGCTACCCCTACTGGTCGCTGTCGGCCTACCTCAAGCGCAAGGTCAAGAACGCGGTCGAGTACATCGACAACTTCGAGGAAGCCCTCAGCGAGGAGGCGCGCCGGCGCGGCCTCGACGGGGTGATCTGCGGCCACATCCACCACGCCCAGATCCGCGACCTCGACGGCATCACCTACTGCAACGACGGCGACTGGGTGGAAAGCTGCACCGCGCTGGTGGAGGACCGCTCCGGGCGGCTCTCGATCCTCGACTGGACCGAGGAAAAGAAGAAGTCGCAGCGCTATCCCAGCCTGGCGCTGGCCTCGTGACGGCGGCGGTCCGTTGAAGATCCTGATCGCCACCGACGCCTGGTATCCCCAGGTCAACGGCGTCGTCCGCTCGCTCTCGACCGTGGGCGCCGAGCTCGAGACCATGGGCCACGAGCTCCTCTACCTCACCCCCGACCGGTTCCGCACCCTGCCGTGCCCGACCTATCCCGAGATCCGCCTGGCGATCCTGCCCTACCGGCGCCTTGCGCGGCTGATGAAGCGCCATCGGCCCGATTCGATCCATATTGCCACCGAGGGCCCGATCGGCCTTACCGCGCGGCGCTACTGCCTGCGCCACGGGCTCGCCTTCACTACCTCGCTGCACACGCGCTTTCCGGAATACGTCAACGCCCGCGTCGGCCTGCCGGTGAGCTGGGGCTACGCGGCGCTGCGCTGGTTCCACGGCGCGGCGGCGCGCGTCATGGTCGCGACCGAGACCCTGCGCGAGGAACTGACCGCCATGGGGATCGCCAACCTCGGCCTGTGGAGCCGCGGCGTCGACCTCGCTCTGTTCCATCCCCGCGACAAGGATTTCCTGAACCTGCCCCGCCCCGTTTCCATGTATGTCGGACGGGTTGCCGTCGAGAAGAATATAGAAGCGTTCCTGCGGCTGGAGATGCCCGGTACCAAGGTCGTGGTGGGCGACGGGCCGCTCCATAACATGCTGCGGCGGCGCTACCGCGACGCGGTGTTCGTCGGCAACAAGCAGGGCGAGGAGCTGGCGCAATACTACGCGGCGGCGGACGTGTTCGTATTCCCGAGCCGCACCGACACCTTCGGCAACGTGATCCTGGAAGCGCTCGCCTCGGGGGTGCCGGTGGCGGCCTACCCGGTGCCGGGCCCGCTCGACGTGATCGGCGCGGCGCCCGTGGGCTGCCTCGACGACGACCTCGCGCGGGCGGTGACGCACGCCCTCGAGGCCTCTCCGGCGGCATGCCGGGCCTATGCCGAGCGGTTCTCGTGGCGCGAAAGCGCGCGCCAGTTCTTCGGCAACCTCGTCCCGGTCACGGAAACCGCCGCGGAAACCGCCGCCAGAAGCGCCGCGGACGAGGCCCTCAGGCGCACCGCCTGAAATCCCTCACACGGGCGTCCAGAACTTCCTGGCGGCGGCGAAAGTCTTGGTCAGGCGCTCGCTCCGCTTCATCGCCTTGTCGCCGCGCTTCGCCTCGCGCGCCGCGACCAGCCTGGCGGCCCGGGCGAGCGGCTTGCCCCCGCCCCGAGCGAGCCGTCTGGCGAGCGCAGCGGCGCTTTCGGTGTCCTGGATCAGCCCGAACGCGTCCTGCAGGCGCGTCAGCCGCTTGAGGTAGGCGGGCGCGCGCCGGTTGGGAAAGGCGCCCGACAGGAACTGCACCGCGTAGCGCAGCTTCTTGACCTCGATCCGGACCTGGTGCTGGTCGGCGCGCCGTCCGCCCCTGGCGCGCTTCATGGCCTTGCGCACGCGCTTGTCGGCCCGGGCGAGGCTCCGGGCGGCGAGGCGCTCGATCCGCTGGCGCGCGGCGGCCTCAACGCCACCCTCGCGCCAGGCACCGTGGCACCACAGCGCGAGCCGGCGCGCGAGCGCGGCGTAGCGCCGGGTCTCGACCGCGGCGGCGGCCTTGCGGGCGGCGGCGGCGCGGGCGGCATCGACCGCGCCGGCGAGCGCGGCGACGGCGTCGGCCTCCGTGGATTTCTTTTCCGCGAGCAGCGGCACGACGCAGTCGGCGCGGAACACGTCGAGGTCGCGCACCGGGCCGAACCGGGCGTGCAGCCATTTGAGCTCGCGTTTGAGGCGCTTCGCCCCGGCCGGGTCCGGCAGGTCGCGGTAGCAGTCGAGCAGCGCCCGGATGCGCCGCTCGGCGACGCGCAGGCGGTGCACCGGCTCGGCGCCGCCCGATTCGAGGAAGGCACGGACGCCGTCGTTGAGCTGTCCGGCGAGCGAGTCGAAGCTCGCCTCGAACGACGCCCCGGCGGCCATGCCCGGCACCGGCCGGGGCGGCTGGCCGGGGACCGGCGCGGGCACGCGCAGGGCGGCCCTCTTCCCGGTCGATTTCGGCGCGGTCCTGCGGCGGGCAGCCCCACCAGCGGGCGCAGTGCCGCCCGCGCGCTTGTGTTCCCTGGGATCAGCGGGCTTTTTCAAGGGGTTGTGCCGTCATAACGATGTCAGGCCGAGGACGCCAATCTCCCACATCGGGCCGGCCCGGGCCACCGGAAAAAAGGCGTGCGCCGGCATACCTGCCCCGCGCCCGCGGCGCGGAAACCACCCTTGCTTAAGGCGCGGAAATCACTATGTTTGCGCCGCAATTAGGATCGGAGCGGCCCTCGGGGCCGACACGTGTTTTTCATGTCTTCACCCGCCTCCCTGCGTAACATCGCGATCATCGCCCACGTCGACCACGGCAAGACCACGCTGGTGGACTGTCTCCTGAAGCAGTCCGGCTCGTTCCGCGAGGGCCAGCAGGTCGCCGAGCGCGCCATGGATTCCGGCGACATCGAGCGCGAGCGCGGCATCACCATCCTCGCCAAGTGCACCTCGGTGCAGTGGAAGGAGACCCGCATCAACATCGTCGACACGCCGGGCCACGCCGACTTCGGCGGCGAGGTCGAGCGCATCCTCGACATGGTGGACGGCGTGCTGGTGCTGGTGGACGCGGCCGAGGGCCCGATGCCCCAGACCAAGTTCGTGCTCGGCAAGGCGCTCAAGCTCGGCCTGCGCCCGATCGTCGTCGTGAACAAGACCGACCGCCCCGACGCGCGCCCGTTCGAGGTCCAGAACGAGATGTTCGACCTGATGGCCGCCCTCGGCGCCAACGAGGCCCAGCTCGACTTCCCGACGCTGTTCGCCTCCGCCAAGCAGGGCTGGGCCGCCGGGGCCCCGGAAGGCCCGCGCGACAACATGGACCCGCTGTTCGACCTGATCGTCGCCCACGTGCACCCGCCCGAGGCCGAGCCCGACGCGCCGTTCCGGATGCTGGTGACGACGCTGGAATACGACAACTACCTCGGCCGCGTGCTGACCGGGCGCATCCACGCCGGGCGCTGCCGCGTCAACATGGGCGTCAAGGCGCTGTCGCGCGAGGGCGAGAAGACCGACGACGGCCGCATCACCCAGCTGCTCGCCTTCCGCGGGCTCGAGCGCGTGCCGGTGCAGGAAGCGGAAGCGGGCGACATCGTCGCCATCGCCGGCCTGTCCGACGCCACCGTCGCCGACACCATCTGCGAGCCCAAGGAAACCGTGCCGCTGGCCGCCCAGCCGGTCGACCCGCCGACGCTCGCCATGACGTTCTCGGTCAACGATTCGCCGCTCGCGGGCCGCGAGGGCGACAAGGTCACCAGCCGCCTGATCGGCGCGCGCCTGCTGCGCGAGGGCGAGGGCAACGTCGCCTTCCGCATCGGCGAGACCGACACCGCCGGCGAGTTCGAGGTGGCGGGACGCGGCGAACTGCAGATCTCGGTGCTGATCGAGACCATGCGGCGCGAGGGCTTCGAGCTCGCCGTGTCGCGCCCGCGCGTGCTGTTCAAGACCGACCCCGCGACCGGCCAGACCCTCGAGCCGATCGAGGAAGTGGTGGTGGACGTGGACGAGGAGTTCTCGGGTGCGGTGGTCGAGAAGCTCGGCCAGCGCCGGGCCGAGCTCACCGACATGCGCCCGACCGGCGGCGCCAAGCAGCGCCTCACCTTCCTGGCGCCGACCCGCGCGCTGATCGGCTACCACTCGGAATTCATGACCGACACCCGCGGCACCGGCATCATGAACCGGCTGTTCCACGGCTACGCGCCGTTCAAGGGCACCATCAAGGGCCGCAACTCGGGCGTGCTGATCTCCATGGCGACCGGCACCACCGTGGCGTATGCCCTGTGGAACATCGAGGAGCGCGGCAAGCTGTTCATCGGCGCGGGCGAGGCCACCTACCCCGGCATGATCATCGGCGAGCACAGCCGCGGCAACGATCTCGAGGTCAACCCGCTCAAGGCCAAGCAGCTCAACAACATCCGCACCCATTCCAAGGACGAGGCCATCGTGCTGACGCCGCCGGTGCGCATGTCGCTGGAGGAAGCCATCGCCTACGTCGGCGACGACGAGCTGGTGGAGGTCACCCCCGCCACCTTCCGCCTGCGCAAGCGGCTGCTCGACGCCAACGACCGCAAGCGGGCCGCCCGCAAGGAAGCCACCGAAGCAGCGGGCTGAGGTCGCCGCTCGCCGTTCACGACCGTCATTCCGGAAGCAGGCGAGCCCGGAAACGCGTGCGTTTCCGGAGGCGAGCCTTGCTGTCCGGAAAATCCATAGATGGAACCGGGATGGATTCTCCGCTTGCGCGGCGAATGACGACATAACAGCTCCACAAAGCGCACCCTCCCGGGCCCCCGTCGATTCCGGAACAACGGCTTGGCATTGAATTGCCAAGCCGTTATTGGTTTTGAATCGTCCCGGAGGTAGCATCGTGAAACAAGGATCGATCATGAAACCTGCCTATACCGGTACCGCCAAGGCGCTGCATTGGTTGATTGTCGCGCTGCTGATCGCCCAGTTCGTGTTCGCCTGGACAATGCCGCATATCGGCGGCAAGACCCCGCTGACGACGCTCATCAGCCTGCATTTCTCCTTCGGGATGCTGATCCTGTTCGTCGTCGCGATCCGGCTGATCTGGCGCGTGACCCATGACGAGCCGGAGGCGGAGGACGGCGTGCCGCCGTGGCAGCACCGATCCGCCCAGGCGGTCCACTGGCTGCTGTACCTGCTGCTGATCGTCCTGCCGGTCCTCGGCTGGCTCAACGCCGAACTGGCGCGGCTATCCGGTGAGCCTGTTCGGCCTGTTCGACATGCCGAAGATCATGCCGACCCGCGCGCCGGGCTGGGACTGGACCGGGGACGTGCACGGGTTCCTGGCCAACTACGCGATGCTGGCGCTGGTCGGCCTGCATGTCGGCGCGGCGCTCTACCATTACTTCATCCGCCGCGACCGCGTGCTGCAGCGGATGCTGCCGTGGGTGTGACTCCGGGGGTGTGACGATATTTGGCGACGGGCCGAGGCTGAACCCGCTGACGCCTAGGTCCAATCGACATTCATTTTTTGACGTCATTCCGGAAGCTTAGGCGAGCCCGGAAAAGCTCGCTTTTCCGGGATGCGAGCCTTGCTATCCGGAATCCATATCCGCCGTGGAATCGATTCCGGGTCGCGCGAAGCCCTTGTGATACAAGGCCTTCGCTTGCCCGGAATGACGGCTTTGTTGTGAATGTCGATTCGTCCTAGCGCGTTGTGCGCCCGAATGGGCGCAGCCCAGCGCGCTAACTTATTGATGACGAGCAACTTATCTGCGATCAGATCAATTCCATCTGATCGCAGGTTGCTCCAGTCAGCGGGTCCGCGCATCATTTTTGGATTGAGTCGGCCAGAGCCAACCGAAGAAGGAAGAGGGTGACCATGTCTTCTTCGGCGGAGGCCGTCTGCGGGTGAGGCGGACGCCGCGGCGGCGGCCCCGGCGGGCCGTCCGGCCAGGCGGCGGGCACCACTTTCGCCGGACGCACCGGCTCGTTCCTTGCGCTTAGCCGCTCGGCCGGGATGTCGTTTGCGGCCAGAACGCGCGTCGTCTGATTGATGATCTCGTTACCCGTCGCCGCGTCCTTCATGAAAAAAAGGTCGCCGTCGTTCACCGACACCCGCATGCGGGTCGACCGGACCGTGATGGCTTCAAGCGTGATGTTGATGTCGCGGTCGAGCGCGGACGCGTCGATCTGCCAGCCGGTATCCGTCTTGTGATCGGCATCCACCTTCATCGCCAGGCGATGGAGGGATTTCAGCGTCGCGAGCCTGACGTCGGCGACCGGCGAGCCGAACGTCTTGTGCTTTATGCCGTTGAGGGTTTCCTGCACGCCGGTTCCGCCCGCGACGCCGGCCGCGGTCAACGCGACGGTACAGCCCTGCAGCACGGCGGCGGAAGCGATCAGGGCGATGACAAGAGGCGCGACCTTCATGAGACGGGCTCTTCGCTGTCGAACGGGAGGCTTCCAGTCTCGATGGGCCCGTTAAGAATCCGTTAAGCAATATGTCAAGATCGGTTAAAATTAGTCTTTGAACCCGTGAAAGTATTGGGAGCGCCAGGGGCATTGGCCGCAAACCGAGGAAAGCGATCTGGAAGAGTCCCGGCGACGGGCGGCACATTCATGGCCGTCGCCGCGGCGCTGATGCTGGCCGCGTGCGGCACGGCGCCGGACCGCGTCGCGACCGCGCCCTCGACACACTCCCTCCCCGACTATGCCGCCGACGTGCGCGTCTCGTCCGGGCCCGAGCGGATGGAATGCGTGACCTATGCGCGCCGGCATTCGCGCGTCGAGCTGCGCGGCGACGCCTGGCGCTGGTGGGGCGCCGCGCGCGGCGTCTACGACCGCGGCCACCGGCCCGCGCCGGGGGCGGTGCTGGTGCTCAAGCGGCACGGGGACTCGCTCGGCCATCTCGCGGTGGTGCGGCGCATCGTCAACGACCGGCTGATCCTCGCCGACCACGCCAACTGGCTGAACCGGGGGCGCGTGTACCGGAACACGCCGGTTCTCGACGTCTCGAAGAAGGGCGACTGGTCCGAAGTGCGGATCTGGTATCCGCCCGGCGCCACCTGGGGCAAGAGCGTCTACGCCGCCTACGGCTTCATCTACGGCAACGGACAGGTCGCCCGCTCGGACGCCGCACGATAGCGGCGCCCGGCACCGCGACGGACGCCGCAACGGACGCGAAGGAAAAGGGCCGCCCGATGAAGCGGCCCTTTTCCTTTTTCGTTACCCCCGCGCTCTTTTTCGTCATTCCCGCGAAAGCGGGAATCTGTCAACTTGGACCCCCGCCGCGCGCCAAGCCGGCGCGCAAATCAAGGAGAGCGGGCGATTCGCCCGCGGCGCGGGGGTGACGGGGAAAAGCGGGAATGACGGAAAAGTACGTGGATGCCCCGGACGAGCCGGGGCATGACGGGTTGAGTGAGCGAGTTCGCCCGAACGCAACTGTTCGGGCACGCCCTCAGTGGACCTTCGCCGGCTCTTCCGCCTTTTCCCCCTTGGCGGTCTTGTCCGCCTCGCCCGGCCGTGACGCGGACGTGGCGCCGGGCGGCGGCATGATCAACGCCATCTCGGCGGGCCGCATCTGCGTCTTGCCGAAATGGGGGCTGCAGCGGCCGTCGACATAGGCGCCCTGCTCGATCTTCACCGTCTCGTGGATGATGTCGCCGGTGAGCTTCGCGGTGCTTTCCACCGTCACCGCCATGGCCTCCACCTTGCCTTCGATGGTGCCCGACACGGTGACGGTATCGCCGAAGATGGAGCCCTTCACGATCGCGCCCTCGCCGATCAGGACGCTCTTGCCGCGCACGTCGCCCTCGACCTCGCCGTCCACCTTGATCTCGCCGGCGCTTTCAAGGTCGCCCTTGACCCTGAGCCCGGCGCCGATCAGCGACGGGACGGGCGGCCCGGAACGCGTCGTGGCACGCTTTCCGTCGTCGCGGCCGGGACCGGCGGCCGGTTCGGCGGCCTTGGCCGCGGGGGCACCATCGGATGTCTTGTCACTGCGTACGAACATGCTCATCGGCATCTCCCTGGGTTTCGTCTGTCTGGGTTTCATCCATAAAGAGCTCTTCCGGAATTTCCTCGAACCAGTTCATCGGGCGCCATGGCGCGCGGCCTTCCATCTGGATGCCCGCCGCCATGATGAGCTCGTGATGGAAAAGATTGCCTTCGATCACGGCGGTGTACTCGGCCGTCACGCGGTAGGCGAACACGCGCCCCCTCAGCCACCCTTCCAGGATGGCCTCGCCCGCGACGATCGTTCCGTCCAGGACGCCGTCCCGGCAGAGGACCACTTTCGGCGCGCGGACCACGCCTCTCACCGTGCCGTGGATGCGCAGCTCGCCCCGCGCCTCGATCCGACCGTGCGCCACCAGCTCGCGGCCCACCACCGAGCACGGCCAAGCGGCCGGGGCGGGCGGCGGCGCGGTGCCGTCGGCCCGCGAAAACGGTTTTTTCAAACGCGCCAGCCTCATCCGCTCCGGCCCGGGTTGTGGATCGTCCGCTCGGCAGGCCGGTGCCGGAACCCGCCCGGCGCGACGCGCGCCGGCCTCGCGGCGGACAACCCGCCGTCACGGCGCGTCACGAACGCAGGATTTGAGAGAGATGTCCGACACGCCCCCACCCCCGGCATTCACGCTCCCGGTCAGCCCGGAACCGGCCCCAGCTTTACCGGCAAGATAGAGGCGCGGCCGGGGCCGGCCCTGTGAACAGGCTGTGATATTGAGGACGAGAGGAGACGCAAGCGTCCACAAATTAAGATAGGGAGCGAGTGCCCCTGCATCGGGGAAATCTTTTGCAACCAAGAAAGCGCTCGCCGCTTGGCTTACTGACGCGCTCAACCATAACGCCGCCACACCGGGGACATGTAATCTCAGAGTTCGCTGTGTTTTTAGAAATTTTTCTTTTCACGTTTCGCACATGCGTGCGTTCCGTCCGGAATCCAGGATCGAGACGCTTGGCCAGAATGCTTTCCACGAAGCTGCGTACTTCTTCTTGGGTGAATACAGGAACGCGTTTTGCCCGGATAAAACCGGTAAGGCTAAAAACTCCGCGTACGACTTCAGCCGGCATCGGCGTCTTAAAAGTGCAGGCCCCGACGAACACCACGATGCTGTGCACTTGATCAGGCCCAAGCCCGAGGAGGTTCCGCACAACTTTGACATGCAGGTTGTTCTGGAAGAGCGGGTTGTGGAATTTTTGCTTAAACCGGTAGATGACTTGCGTCCATCGCGACTGGCCCAGTTGTCCAAATATCCATCCCTTTATGTTTTTGGTTTCAATCACGAATATTCCGTATGGCGACACTAGCAGGTGGTCAATTTGGGTGGTTTCGTCGCCGACCGGTAAAGTGACATTCTTGATAAGACGATAGACTTTCCTATCGAGTAGGAGTGAAAGCCCGAGGTTGACCTTGAATTCGCCCAGCTTTCCTTTGAACCACCCTGACCGCAGAGTTAGAGTTAGAACCAAAACTAGCGCAATAAGTAGAAGCCAAACCGGGATCATGACTGAGCCAAGGCCGTTCATGTTTGCCTAGACCTTACTCTCTTCATCTGATGAAAGATCGTAAGTTCCCGGCGCCCACACAATCATATCCGCATGTAAGAATTCTTCGCACAGCACTTGTTTTGCGAACGACCGCAACGGAAGTCACGCAGTTACGGGCTCTTTGTAGAGATCGAGATGGATATGGAGGTTTGGGGCAGCCGGGCCACCTACAAGGAGGGATGCGGCCGCTCTCGTCCTCTCAGAGAGGCCGATGGTGCCCCTTTACACCCTGCCTCCCCCGGCCCTACGCTTCTCCCAACAACACGGCCCGGCCTGATCCGGGCCAGCACACGGGAGGCGGAGGGGACGCCATGACGCATCACAACCCCTGGACAGCGAGCGCGCGGGCGCACCGGCCCGCCCGGCTGGGCCGGCCGGTCGCGGAATCCGGCTGCTGGACGCCGGACGAGATGGGCGAAGGCACGCCCTGGCTCTATCGCCTGTCCGAGGCCGAGATCGCCGACCTGTTCGCCGCCGTCGCGCGCGTGGAGGCAGAACGGCCTCACTATTGCCGACATCGACCGCGACGCCTTCGCCCTGCCGGTGCTCGGCCCGGCGCTCGCCGACATCCGCGCGGAGCTGCTGACCGGGCGCGGCTACGCGCTGATCCGCGGGCTTCCGGTCGCGGGGCGCAGCGCATTCCGCAACATGGCCGCCTACTGGGGCGTGGCGTGTCACATCGGCACGCCGGTGTCCCAGAACGGCGAGGGCCACCTGATCGGCCACGTGCTCGACGCGGGCCAGCGCATGACCACCGCCACCGGGCGCGGCTACCGTTCCAGCGAGGAGCTCTACTTCCATTCCGACCGCTGCGACGTGGCCGGGCTGTTCTGCCTGCACACGGCGAAGGCGGGCGGGCTGCACCGGCTGTGCTCCTCGCCCGCGCTTTGTATAACGAGATGCTGAAGCGCCGGCCCGACCTGGCCGAGGCGCTCGAGTTCCATTTCTACATGACGCGGCGCGGCGAGATCCCGGGCGGCGACAGCGAGCCGTGGGCGCGCCTGCCGGTGTTCAGCGTGCAGGACGGCTACTTCACCGCGCGCGGCGCGAGCAAGACCGGCATCACCCGCGCCCAGGACCTGCCCGGCGTGCCGAAGCTCACGCCCGCCCAGGTCGAGGCGATCGACATGTACCAGCAGATCGCGAACGAGCTCGCCATCGACGTCGAGTTCCAGCCGGGCGACATGTCGTTCGCCTTCAGCCACGTGACGCTGCACGCGCGCACCGAGTTCGAGGACTGGCCCGAGCCGGAGCGCCGCCGCCACCTGCTGCGCGTATGGCTCAACACGCCGGGCGCGCGCCCGCTGGTGCCCGAGGTCGAGCACGAGATCAGCGGGCTGCTGCCCGACGGCGTCACCGCCAAGGTGCCGCTGGAGGCGTGAGCCTTCCGGGACGTCTCTCTTTCGTCATTCCCGCGCACTTTCTTCGTCATTCCCGCAAAAGCGGGAATCCATTCATGTCTCTGCTATGGACCCCCGACTTTCGCGGGGGTGACGAGAAAAGAAGTGAAAGTGCCCCCTATTCGCCGAGGCCGGGGACACGGGATCAACTTCTGATAGCCCCTCTCCGCCCTTTAGGGGGGAGAGGGTGGCGAGCCCACGGGTCCGGCCAAAGGCCGGCCCGAGGACAGGCTCCGCGAGCCGGGTGAGGTGGGTAACGTCCCCTATTCGCCGACGCCGGAGGCGCGGTGGCGCTTGTGGAGCGGGCGCAAGGGGCCCGGCAGGGCGCGCGCGGCCTTCTTCTGCAGCTCGGCCTCGTGGCGGCGCAGGAACAGGACCGCGACCGCGACCGCGATGACGGCGCCCACGGCCAGCGCGATCCCGACCGGCCCGGCGACGCGCGTGATGCCCTGGCCGAGCCCATAGGCGGCGAGGCCGTAGCCGCCGGCCCAGGCGACGGCGCCGGCGGCGTTGGCGACCAGGAAGCGCCGCCACGGCATGTAGTTGGTGCCCGCCAGCAGCGCGGCGAGCGCGCGCAGCACCGCGACGAAGCGGCCGAAGAACACGACCCAGCCGCCGTAGCGCAGGAACAG
Source organism: uncultured Alphaproteobacteria bacterium (assembly GCA_963732875.1). Taxonomy (GTDB): domain Bacteria; phylum Pseudomonadota; class Alphaproteobacteria; order SMXQ01; family SMXQ01; genus WHSO01. Next base: position 911,266 of record CAVTBD010000002.1, read on the forward strand.
GTACTGGCCGAGCCGGATGCGCCCCTCGCTCATGGCCACGTAACGGCCGTAGCGCAGCAGCAGGCGATGGCCGAACGCGTGCCCGAGCCAGTACCCCGCGTTGTCGCCGAGGATCGCGCCGCCCGCCGCCGCGGCGATCACCAGCCGGATGTCGAGCCCGCCGCCCGAGCCGGCGATCACGGCGGCCGCGATCAGGGTGGTTTCGCCGGGCAGGGCGAGGCCCATGCTCTCGAGCCCGATCACGCCGGCCACCAGCCAGTAGCCGTAGGTGGACAGCAGGTCCTGGACATTGCCGCCGAGAAGAAACTGCATCGCGCGCCTTTCCGTTGCTGCGCACCATAGGACAGGACGGCGGCGCCATGACAGGAAAACGCCGCGCGGGCGCGGGCGGTTCCGGCATCTCCATGTCCAGCCAAGAAACTCCACGAACGGCACGCGAGACTCCACACCGGCGCCACGGGCGCGGGCGTAGCGTCGCAGCTCCTCCCGTGTCCCTCCAAAGGAGCGTTCCCCCATGATCCCTCGCCGCCTCGCCCCGTTCGCCGTCCTCGCCCTCGCCGCGCTGCCGCTTGCCGTGCCCGCCGTTACCGCTCACGCCGCCAACCTGCCGGTCGAGATCTCGACCGCCGCCACCCACGCCGGGCTTGCCTCCAAGGCGGGCACGGTCAAGATGGTGCACACCCACCTGCACCACACCCTCAACTGCCTGGTCGGGCCCAAGGGCAAGGCATTCGACAAGGCCGAGCTCGACCCGTGCGGCGGGCTCGGCGCGGGCGCCATCCCCGACGCGCGCAAGGCGGCCGAGAAGAAGCAGCTGCGGGCCGCGGTGGCCGAGGCGGAACGCGGCCTCAAGGCCGACGACCTCGGGAAGGCGCAGAAGATCGCCGCCACCACCGCGTCGATGCTGAAGAAGATCAGGTAGGCGCGCCATGCGCCCGCCATCCGACGGCCCGTGAGGGGACGTTCGCACACGGCGCCAGGCCTCCCGTCTCGGCCCCGCCGCGAAGGCGCGGGTCTACCTCGTCCCGCTCGATGGATCCCGGCTCCGGTCCGCGCGGGCCGACGACGGCGGCGAAGGCGGACCGCCCTGGCATGGCAAGAGCAAGCCCGACAACGGGCATGGCAACGGCGACGGCGGCGGCGGAACGGCGGCGACTGACGCCGCGCGCCTTGCCCGCCCCCGTTTTCCTTTTTTCGTCATGGCCCGGCTCGTCCGGGCCATCCACGTGTTTTTTTGAACCGCCTGAAAGAGGAAAAAGAACGTGGATGCCCCGATGTCGTGAGACGCACGCATTCGCATGACGTCGGGGCATGACGGCATTAAATGGATACAGCACGCGCCTTGCCCGCGCGGCCGGGCGGGCCTAACCTGCCGGCCATGACCCAAACGCTCCTTCCCCTGCTCGCGCTCGCGGGCGCGCTGGCACTGGCCCCGGTGCCGGGCGCTGGCGATGCCCTGGCCAAGGCAACCCCGGCCGAGGCGACCACGACCGGGGCGGCCGGCGCCGCCGCGTCCTGCCTCGAGGCGATCCCGGCCAACGACTGCGCGGGCCAGCTCCGCACCCTGTGCCGGGCGATCGGCGCGGCCGCCGTGCCGCCGCTCAAGGGCCGCCAGCGGGCCGCCATGAACGCCCTGGTCGCCGCCGTCGGCGCGAACATCGAGCACCACTGGCTCGACCGCGCGAGCGGCGCCCTCGACGACCTGCGCCAGCGGCTCGACGGGCTGCAGGGCGCGCTCACGCCCGAGATCGCCAACAAGGATGCGGCCCGGATCGGCGACGCCCTCAACAACGCCTCGTTCTGCGTCGACGGGATGTAGCCGGGGGCGACGCCGAAGCATGGCGGCGGCGGAATTGCGCGGCCGCTAAAATTTTAAGAAAATTTGCACCAAATTCGTTTAAAAACTGGATTAAATCCAAGACGTAATTTGTTGATATTTTTCGGTAAAACCAAGAAAACTTACCCCCAAGGACATACGCCTCAGGACGGGGCGCATCCGACGGAATTGGGGGTAACAGCCATGCATATCAGCAACGCCTCATACTTCGGCCACCTCACCGGGGATACCCGGTCGGCCGCGCGGGTGCCGTCCGGCGGCACCGGCGCCACCAGCGGGTGGAACTGGAACACGACGTCGGCGCGCGGCGACACGGTCACGCTGTCGAGCCAGGCCGCCGCGGCCACGTCCGGCAGCGCCAGCGATCTCCTCGACAAGATCGCCGACGCGCTCAAGGCGCTGATCGAGAAGGCCGCCCAGGCGGGCGTCACCATCGTGGTCAGGGACGGCGGCGGCGGCGACACGCCGGCCCCGGCAACCACGTCATCCACGCCCGCCACGACCACGCCATCCACGCCCACCACGACCACGCCGGCGGCATCGGCACCGGCCGCCGCCTCGGTGCGCGAGCTGATCTCCGGCACCGTGGCAGCGACGACGACCGCCGTAAGCAGCGCCACCGCGGTCAAGCTGACCGGCCTCGCCCGCGCCGCGGCGGCCTCCGGCAACCCGGTGGTCGCGGCCAAGGCCACGGCCACCTCCGCCACGGCCGCCACGGTCCCCGATACCGGCGCAAGCGACACCGCCGCCACGGATACGGCGACGGCCACCACCGACACCGCGCAGCCCGCGGCCAGCGCGGCGGCCAGGCGCGTGATCGTCATCACCGCGGCGGCGCTCGCCCAGGTGACCTCGTTCAAGGCGCTGATGTCGCTGGTCGACAAGGTGGAAAGCGGCATCGCCACCACCGCTTCCGGCACCACCACCATCGACACGGCCCAGTCGGCTGCCACCCAGGCGGCGGCGCAGTCGTTCCTGGCGCAGACCGACAACGCGCCCGACACCCAGCAAGTACGCGCCCTCAAGGCCTATCAGCAGGTGGTGAACCTGGTCACCGAGCAGCTCGACCAGCCCACGACGACCCCCACCTGGGCACGCCCGCGCGGCGCGGGCTTCGCCGCCTGACCGCAGCCTCAGAGCCTGATCGGCCCGGATCGGAACGATCCTGAGCCGTGAATCAGGCTCTGCACTTTGAATTCAGAGCAGGATTCACGGTTCGGATTGATCCGATCCGAACCGACCCTGCTCTAGCGGCACGACGAAAAAGGGCCCCGCAAGCGGGGCCCTTTCTTGTGCCTTGCGCGACGTGCGCGGCGCTACTTCACCATGGCGGTGTAGCGCGGTGCGTTGGTGGCGTCGTCGGCGCCCGCATCCTTGAGCTTGCGCGGCGCGGAATTGGTGCGTCCCGACGAGACCGAGCCGAATTCGTGGAAGCCCTGGACCAGCATCAGCTCGGCTTCCTCGCCGCTGGTGTTCTCGAACCAGTAGCGCGCGTTCTTGGGGATGAAGATGCCTTCGAGCGGGCCGAACTCGCCCAGCACCTCGTCCTCGCCGCCCTTCTGGGCCGGCGGGCCGTAGAAGCGCAGGCGCCCCTTGAGCACCGTGAACATGCCATCCACCTTGGAGTGGTAGTGCATGTTGTTCTCGCCGCCCTCGGCCTTGATCACCTGGATATGGCCGCGCAGCAGCCCGGTGTCGCCGAGCCGCACCGAGACCTTGGCGCGCTCGAAGCCCTCGGGCTTGCTGTAGGAGAACTTGACGACGTGAGATTCGGCCTCGCGATGATCCGCTTCGCTCGGCTTGAGATCGGTCTTCTCGGCTACGGACATGGTTTCCTCCTGCAGGACTATGATTATTTTGGCGCATGTTAGCAGACGATTCCCACCGCCGCACGGCCTAATCGGGCGCCAGAATCCGTCCGTCGGGCCGGTAATCGCCGGCCCGGTCGAACACCTCCACCGCCCAGATGTCGGGGTCGAACCGGGCCTGGCGCGCGATATAGGCGTCCGCCTCGGCCTCCGGCAGCGCATCCGTGCCGAGCGGCCAGTGCCAGGCGAGCCCGCCGTCGGGCGCGGTCGCCTGGGCCAGCAGCCGCGCCCGGCCGTCCGGCCCGAGCAGCTTGAGGATCACCGTGCCGGCGTCCTCGTCGCCCTTGCGCAGCACCGTGAAGGCGCGGCCGGCGCGGTCGGCCATGCGCAACTGGGCGCGCACCCACAGGCCCGACTTGACGCGCGGTTCCGTCATGACGCCAAACCTCTCTTTCCCGCACCGCCTTGGCATGCGGTGGTGGGCACCGGTATAATCATCCAAAACCGGTCATCAGGGAGCAAGCCATGATCAAAATGAAGGGCCTTACCCATTTCACCATCCCCGTCACCGACCTGAAGCGGTCGAAGGCGTTCTACGTCGACCTGCTGGGCTTCGACTTCGTGCGCGAGAACAAGCACATGGTGTTCGTGAAGAACCAGGACGACTACTTCGTGCTGACCCATTCCAAGAACAAGGTCGACCCCAACCCGGGCGACGAGAACGAGATCCATACCGCGTTCTACGTCGACCCCGACGAATACGACCGCGCCAAGAAGTACCTCGCCGACCACCACGTCAAGATTCTCCTCGACGAGGAGCGCCACGGCGACGCCACCTTCACCGGCCGCAGCCTCTACTTCCACGATCCCGACCGCAACGTGCTCGAGCTGCACGAACTCGGACAAGGACTAGACGGGCAAGGACCGGGCAGCACCGCTGCCGGCACGTAAAAGGGCGGCTTTCGGGCCGCCCTTCGCGTTTCCGGCCCGCATCATCCGGATGCCGCGCTTCGCGCTATAATCGGCGCGGCATTTCCGTTTCCCGTTCGAAAGGACCAAGGCCATGGCCGTGACCTCGTTCTACGCCGGGCTTCTCGCCCTGATGTTCGTGGTGCTCAGCATCCGCGTGGTCGGGCGACGGCGGACGGCCCATGTCGGGCTCGGCGACGGCGGCGACCGCGCGCTGCTCAGGCGCCAGCGGGTTCACGGCAACTTCGCCGAATACGTGCCGTTCGCGCTTCTGCTGATGGGCCTCGGCGAGGCCCAGGGGCTGCAGACATGGGCCGTGCACGGTCTCGGCGTGCTGCTGGTCGCGGGCCGGGTGATCCATGCGTTCGGCGTGATCCGCGAACCCGAGCCGGTCCGCTGGCGCATCTGCGGCATGACGCTCACCTTCGCGGTCCTGGTCCTGGGCGCGCTCGCCAACCTCGCGCTGACGGGCCTGATATGGCTCGGCGCGGTGTGAGGCTCAGTTGAGGCGGTAGAGCCGCTTCGAGTTGGGGCCTAGGATCTTGTCGACGCTGGCGACCGCGACCGTGCCGCCCTCGCGCAGGATGCGCAGCGCCTCGATCTCGGCCGAGGTGTCGGTGTGGCCGTAATCGGTGCCGACCACCAGGTTGTCGTCGCCGGCGCGGTCGATGATGTAGGGGATGTCGTCGGTCACCTCCACGGTGACGTAGATGTTGTTGTCCTTGAGCGGGTCCGACGACAGCCGCCGGCCCTTGCGGCGCAGGCGCTTGCCGGCATCGAGCAGCGCATACGGCACCCAGCTCGCGGACGCCTCGATGAAGCCCCAGTTGAGCTCGGGGAAACGCTTCGGCACCTCGTATTCGAGCAAGCCGTGGAACGCCGAGACCATGGACAGCTTGAACTTGGCGAAGCTGTCGGGCTCGAGGAACTTGTGGTTCTGGTACGAGCCGTTGCCGGCGTGGAAGGTGATGGCGAGGCCGAGCTCCTGGGCGGTGGCATAGAGATGGTCGAAGTAGCTGTCGTAGACCATGCGCTCGCACTCGAACGGACGCACGAATACCGACACCGCGCCGTGGGCCTTGCAGAATTCCAGCTCCTCGCGCAGGCGGTGGAGCGAGTTGAGCGGCGCCATGGCGGCCCAGCGCAGCCTGTCGGGCGCCTGCTTCCAGATGTCGGCGAGCCACTGGTTGTAGGCGTGGTAGAGCGCGAATTCGCCGGCCGCATCGCGCGCGCACGGGCTCAGGAAGATAGTGGGATAGAGCACCTGCACGTCGATCTTGAGCTCGTCCATATGGGCGATGCGCTTGGTAACGCTTGTCAGGTTGCGCGATTCCTCGTCGGTCTGCTCGATGTTGATGTTGCGGTCCCACGGCTGCACGTGGGTCTCGAACATCACCCATTCCTTCGACACGCCGCCGCGGTTGGTGAGATCGCTGAACGCGCCCGACGTCTGCCGCATGGTGCGCGGCGCGAACCGCGCCGCCTCGGCCGGCAGATAGGACCAGGTGTGGTCGTTCTCGATGACGTGGGCGTCGGCGTCGATGACGGTCATGGGGGTGTCTCCCGGGGATGGAACGATGCGGACCCGATCATTCGGGTTCTATGCAATTGCCCCTTTATACCCCTTTTACGAGGGTGGACAAACGCCGGCCGCGCGCGGTAAGGCGACGGGCACGAAAAACGGGAATGTCTTCCCCTTTCGCGCCCGAGCCGATAGAATTCATCAACTCACGGCGCCCGCGTATCCGGGCCGCCACCACTGGAAAGAGCGGCTTCTGGCGCCGCCGCGACCGCGGCGGACGGATGGTGGCCGTTAGTGTTTGTCATTTGATTTGGCGGAGGCCCGGGCAACGGGCCCCGGCACAGGATCGGGGACGCGACAATGGACAGTTTCGGCGAGAAATTCGGGATCGGCCAGCCGGTGCGGCGCAAGGAAGACCAGCGCCTGCTGACGGGCGGCGGCAAGTATACCGACGACGTCAACCTTCCGGGCCAGCTCCACCTGGCGTTCCTGCGCGCGCCCATGGCCCACGGCACGATCAAGGGCATGGACGTTGCCGCCGCCAAGGCGGCGCCGGGCGTGGTCGGCGTGTTCTGGGGCAAGGACCTCGCTGACGACGGCATCGGCCGTGTCTCCACCGACGCCAAGCTGGAGGACCGCGCCGGCAACGTCATGTACCGCACCCAGCGCCTGGCGCTGCCCGACGACAAGGTGCGCTATGCCGGCGAGCCGATCGCCATGGTGATCGCCGAGACGGCGAACCAGGCCAAGGACGCCGCCGAGATGATCATGCCCGATATCGAGGAGCTGCCGGTCGCCGTCAATGCGGCGCAGGCGCTCGCCAAGGGCGCCCCCGCGATCCACGAGGAGAAGCCCGACAATCTCTGCCTGCACTGGGAGAACGACGGGCTGGAACCCTACGACGCGGTCGCCAGGACCGCCCACAAGATCGTCTCCATCGACCTCATCAACAACCGGGTCGTGCCGGTGCCGATGGAGCCCAAGTGCTGCACCGCCTCCATGGGCGATGACGGCCGCCTCACCGTCTACGCGCCGTTCCAGGGCGGGCGCCGCGTCCAGGGCGCGCTGTGCGACATCCTGTTCGACGGCGACAGCGGCAAGGTGCGCCACGTCGCGCAGAACACCGGCGGCGGCTTCGGCACCCGGTCCAAGATCTATCCCGAGATCGTGGCCGTGGCCTACGCCGCCAAGAAGCTCGGCAAGACCGTGAAGTGGTCGGGCGACCGCTCCGAGACCTTCGTCTCCGACCTGCACGGGCGCGACCAGGTCAACAAGGCCGAGCTCGCGCTCGACAAGGACGGCAAGATCCTCGGCTACAAGATCCTGACCTACGCCAACATCGGCGCCTGGGTCACCGAGAACGGCGCGCGCCTCCCGATCGACGGCGGCGGGCGCATCGTCGGCGGCTGCTACGCCATCCCGATCCTCTACTATTCGTGCAAGGCGGTGATCACCAACACGGTGCCGACCGACACCTACCGCGGCGCCGGCCGGCCCGAGGCCAACTACCTGATCGAACGCCTGATCCAGAAGGCCGCCGAGGAAATGGGTATCGATCCGCTGGAGATGCGCAAGCGCAACTACATCCAGGATTTCCCCTACACCACCCAGATGGGCCTCAAGATCGACTGCGGCGACTTCGCCAAGTGCCAGGACGACGCCGCCAAGGGCGCCGACTGGAAGGGCTTCGAAGCGCGCCGCAAGGAAGCGGAGAAGCGCGGCAAGCTGCGCGGCATCGGCCTCGCCTCGTTCATCGAGGGCGCGGGCGGGCGGCCCGAGGAGGTCATGCGGCTCCGCTTCGAGAAGGACGGCCGGCTGAGCATCCTGTCCGGCACCTATTCGCACGGCCAGGGCCATACCACGGTCTATTCGCAGATCGCCCATGAAAAGCTGGGCGTGCCGTTCGACGACGTCGACCTGATCCAGGGCGACACCGACACCACGCCCGACGGCGCCGCCGGCACGTTCGGCTCGCGCTCCTCGCAGATGGGCGGCGTCGCGATCCTGCGCGCCTCCGACATCCTCATCGAGAAGGGCAAGAAGATCGCCGGCCACCTGCTTCAGAGCCCGGCCGAGGAGATCACCTTCGAAGCCGGCGAATTCAAGACGAAGTCCGGCTCCGCGGTCTCCATCACCGAGATCGCCAAGGCCGCGCACGACCCGGCCAAGCTGCCCGAGGGCATCGATCCCGGCCTCGACGAGACCTATCACTACAAGCGCGAATTCCCGATGAACTACCCGAACGGCTGCCACATCTGCGAGGTCGAGGTCGATCCCGAGACCGGGGCGATCGAGATCACGAGCTTCGTGGCCGCCGACGACTGCGGCACGGTGCTGAACCCGCTGATCGTTCACGGCCAGGTCCACGGCGGCGTCGCCCAGGGCATCGGCCAGGCGATGACCGAATACCTCGTCTACGACGAGGAAACGGGCCAGCTGTTGACCGGCACGTTCATGGACTACGGCATGCCGCGCGCGCACCACTTCCCGCGCATGGAAGCCCATTTCGTGCCCGTGCCGACCCCCAACAACGAGCTCGGCGTCAAGGGCGCCGGCGAGGCGGGCTGCTGCGGCGCGCCGACGGCGCTGGTGCACGCGGTCCTGTCCGCGCTCAAGCCGCTCGGCATCAAGCACGTCGACATGCCGCTCACGCCCGACCGCGTGTGGCACGTCATCAACCAAGCCCAGAGCAAAGGAGCCGCCGCCTGATGGACATGTCCGGCGAAAAGCGTATCCCCGCCCCTCGCGACACGGTGTGGGAAGCCCTCAACGACCCTGAGGCGCTGAAGGCGTCCATTCCGGGCTGCGAGTTGGTCGAGAAGAAGTCCGACACCCAGTTCGCCGCCCGGGTGGTGATGGCGATCGGCCCGGTCAAGGCCAAGTTCTCGGGCGAGGTGACGCTTTCCGACATGGACCCGCCCAACGGCTACACGCTGTCAGGCCAGGGCTCGGGCGGCGTCGCCGGGTTCGGCAAGGGCGAGGCCAAGGTTTCCCTGCGCGAAGAAGGCCCCGAAACGGTGATCTCCTATCAGGTGCATGCCTCGGTCGGCGGCAAGCTCGCCCAGGTCGGCCAGCGCCTGATCGACACCACGGCCAAGAAGCTCGCCGACCAGTTCTTCGAGAATTTCAGCAGGCACGTCCAGTCGGGCCAGCCCGAGGCGGCCCCGGCGGAGGCCCCCAAGGCCACACCCACCGCGCAACCGGCACCGGTCGGCACGGCGGCATCCACCGGCGCACCGGCGGGTTTCGGCTGGATGTTCTGGCTACTGGCGGTCATCGCCCTGATCGCACTATGGTTCATCAATCACTGAGCGCATAATCGCGCAAAACAGCACGGGAAGGCGTAGAAGGAGGGGAGCGTGAGCACCACCAAAGTCACCATGACAGTCAACGGCAAGAAGGTCTCGGCCGATGTCGAAGCGCGTACTCTGCTGGTTCAGTACCTGCGTGAGCACATCGGCCTGACCGGCACCCATGTCGGCTGCGACACCTCGCAGTGCGGCTGCTGCAACATCCATCTCAACGGCGAGGCGATCAAGTCCTGCACCATCCTCGCAGTGCAGTGCGAGGGTGCCGACGTCGTCACCATCGAGGGGCTGGCCCCGGGCGACGGCGAGCTGCATCCCATGCAGAAGGCGTTCTGGGAGCACCACGGCCTGCAGTGCGGGTTCTGCACCCCCGGCATGGTGATGGTCGGTTGCGACATCGCGCGGCGCATTCCCGACGCCGACGAGAAGACCATTCGCCACGAGCTGGAAGGCAACCTGTGCCGCTGCACCGGCTACGAACACATCGTGGAAGCGATCCACGACGGCATCCGGGCCATGAACCAGGGCAAGAACTGACGGGGATCGGGAGGACACGACCATGTACGCATTCAACTACCATCGTCCGAAATCCCTCGATGACGCCGCCAAGGCGGTCGCCGAGGCCGAGGACGGCAAGATCATCGCCGGCGGCATGACGTTGCTGCCGTCTATGAAGCTGCGCCTCGCAGCGCCGTCGGACCTCGTCGACCTCGCCGCCATCGACGGCCTCAAGGGCATCAAGGTCGACGGCAAGACCGTCACCATCGGCGCCATGACCCGCCACGTCGAGGTGCAGACCTCGGCCGACGTGAAGAAGGCGATCCCCGCGCTCGCCGCGCTGGCCGGGGGGATCGGCGATCCCAGCGTGCGCAACCGCGGCACCATCGGCGGCTCGGTCGCCAATTCCGACCCGGCGGCGGACTATCCCTCCGCCGTGCTCGGCCTCGGCGCCACGGTCGAGACCAACAAGCGCAAGATCGCGGGCGACGCGTTCTTCACCGGCCTGTTCGAAACCGCGCTGGAGCCGGGCGAGATCATCAAGGCGATCCATTTCCCGGCGCCCGACGCGGCGGCCTACGAGAAGTTCGAGCAACCTGCCTCGGGCTTCGCCATGGTCGGTGTCTTCGTCGCGCGCTTCGGCAAGGACGTGCGCGTCGCCATCACCGGCGCCAGGGACCACGTGTTCCGCGTGCCCGAGATGGAGAAGGCGCTGGCCGCCAAGTTCGCGCCCGAATCGGTCGCCGACATCCATCTGCCGGAAGACGACATGCTGTCGGACATCCACTGCAGCGCCGATTACCGCGCGCACCTTTGCACGGTGATCGCGAAGCGCGCCGTGGCCAAGGCCGCCGGCTGAGCCGGCGCATGACGCAAAGAGAAAGGGCGGTCCCGCGGGGCCGCCCTTTTTCGTTGGTCTGAGCGCCCGCCCTATCCCATGAGCGCGCGGCAGCGCTCCGCGGGTAGCTCGATGCGGATGGTCTGGCCCTCGACGACGGTGGTCGAGGGATGAAGCTTGAGGCGCAGCGCGGTGTCCTTGAGGGCGACGCGGAACTCGGTCGAAATCGCCCATGAACATGGCCGCCGCCACGCGCCCCTCGATCACGTTCTCGCCGCCCGTGCCGCCGACCATCAGGTTGAGGTCCTCGGGGCGCACCACGATCAGGACGCGGTCCCCGGTCTTGGCCGTTTCCGGCAGCAGGCACTTGATCATGCCCGAGGCGGTCTCGACATCGCCGAACTTGGAGCCGTTGGGCGTGCGCCGCACGATGCCCTCGATGAAATTGGTCAGCCCGATGAAGTCGGCGACGAAGCGCACGCTCGGCCGGCTGTAAATCTCCACCGGCCCGCCCTCCTGCACGATCCGGCCCTGATCCATGACCGCGATCACGTCGGACATGGTCAGCGCCTCGAGCTGGTCGTGGGTGACATAGATGGTGGTGATGCCGAGGCGCTTCACCAGGTCGCGGATCTCGGTACGGGTCTCCTCGCGCAGCTTGGCGTCGAGGTTCGAGAGAGGCTCGTCGAGCAGCAGGACCGACGGCTCGCGCACCAGCGCGCGCGCCAGCGCCAGGCGCTGCTGCTGGCCGCCCGACAGGAACGGCGCGGGACGGTCCTCGAAGCCCGTCAGCTGCACCAGCTCGAGCGCCTTCATCACCTTGTCACGGATTTGCTGGCGGTTGAACCGCCCCTTCATCTCGCGCAGCGGGAACGCCACGTTCTCGAACACGTCCATGTGCGGCCAGATGGCGTAGGACTGGAACACCATGCCGATGTCGCGCTTGTAGGCCGGCACCATGACATGCTGCTCGTTCGAAAAGACGAGCTGGTCATTGATGACGATCTCGCCGGAGGTCGGCCGCTCGAGACCCGCGAGACAACGCAATGTCGTGGTCTTGCCGCACCCCGACGGCCCCAGCATGGTGTAGAATTGGCCGTGCTCGACCTTGATGTTGATCCCACGCACCGCGTGAACGCTGCCTTCAGCGCTCACATAGTGAACGTGCAAATTCCGGATCTCGATCATCAAACTCCCCGCCTAAATTAATTCGTTCGTTATCGTTGCAAACGTGCCGGTGTTCTTCCGCCCAGCGAGCCCGCATTGTGACCGCGACACCCTACGATGGCAACCGCTTGTGCATAAGAAAATATCGCGCTCGCGAAGGGAAAGTCAGTATTTCCAAGGGTTTCGTGACCGATACCCCGAGGATCAAGTGACCTGCCCGAGCCGCGTGCCGCGTCGTCCGGCGAGGATCGCCACGGCGTCCTCGAGCCGGCCGATCCCGGCCGCGTTACCGGTCTCCATCACGAACGACACAGCAGCCTCCACCTTGGGCCCCATGGAGCCCGGATCGAGGCCAAGCCCCGCCGCCTCTTGCGGCGCAAGAGACGGGACGAGGGCGGCGCCGGGCCGCCCGAAATCGCGATAGACTCCGTCCACGTCGGTCAACAGCAGGAGCCGGTCCGCGCCGATGTCGCGGGCGAGCAGCGCCGATGCGCGGTCCTTGTCGATCACCGCCTCGACCCCGCGGACGGCGCCGTGCGGCCCCACCGTGACCGGGATCCCGCCGCCACCCGCGCAGATGACGACAAATCCCTCGCTCACGAGGTGGCGGATGGTGGCGATCTCGAGGATGCGCAGCGGCCGCGGCGACGGGACGACCCGGCGCCAACGCGCGCCGTCGCGTGCCATGGTCCAGCCGCGCTCAGCCTCCACCCGGCGCGCCTCGGCCTCGGCATAGCCCGGGCCGATCGGCTTGGTTGGGGCCGCGAAGGCGGGATCGGCCGGGTCCACCTCGATCTGGGTGATCAGGGTGGCGAAACGGCGCGACGGCAGCCGTGGAGTCAATTCTCGTTCGATCTGGTAGCCGATCATGCCCTCGGTTTCGGCATCGAGGATGTCGAGCGGCCATGTCCCCTCGCCGCCGCCGGCTTCGGACTGCAGCGCCAGCAGTCCGACCTGTGGGCCGTTGCCATGGGTGACGACGACGTCGTGGGACTCGGCGACCTCGGCGATGGCGCGCGCCGCACGCACGACATTGCGGGCCTGGTTTTCCGCCGTGGCGGCCTCGCCCCGGCGCAACAGCGCATTGCCGCCGAGCGCCATGACCACTCGCATCAGCCCGCCCCCGCTGCGCCGCCGAGGCCGCGCGTCTCACAGAACCGGGTGACGATGCCGGCGATCCCCGGCACATCGCGCTCGGCGAAGGTATAGGTCGCGTGGACCACCGGCTGCGCGATACGGATCAGGGCCTCGAGCCGGATCGGCGTCGCGACCACGACCACATCGACGGGACAGGCGGCAATGGTCGCCTCCAGGGCCGCGAGCTGGGCCGGGTAATAGCCCACCGCGGGGAGCACCGGCCCGATATGGGGATAGCGCGCGAAGGTCGCCGCGATCTCGGCCACGGCATATCGCCGCGGATCGACGATTTCCGCCGCGCCCGCCGCCCGGGCCGCGACCAGTCCCGCGCCGTAGCTCATGCCACCGTGGGTGACGGTCGGGCCGTCCTCGATGACCAGGACGCGGCGGCCTTTCACCGCGGCGGCATCGCCGAGCGCCACGACCAGGTCGCCGTGCAGGATGCCGGCCCGCGGGTTGATCGCGCGCGCCGCGTGCTCTACTGCGGCGACCGCTTCCGCCGGTGCCCCGCCGACCTTGTTGATGAGCACGTGGTCGGCCATGGCGAGCACGCATTCGCCGGGGTGGTAGCGGGTCTCGTCGCCGGGCCGCAGCGCGTCCGCCAGCACGATATGGAGATCGGGCCGCACGAACGGAAAGTCGTTGTTGCCACCGTCCCACAGGATCACGTCCAATTCCGCGCTCGCCGCCGCGAGGATGCGAGCGTAGTCCACGCCGGCGTAGATCACGGCATTGGCCGCCACGTAGGGCTCGTATTCCTCGCGTTCCTCGATGGTGCAGTCGGCCGCCGCGATGTCCGCCATGGTGGCGAATCGCTGCACCGCCTCGCGCGCGAGGTCGCCATAGGGCATGGGGTGGCGCAGGACGCCCACCCTCAGCCCGCGCGCCCTCAGGAGCCCCGCCACGTAGCGGCTCACCGGCGACTTGCCGCATCCGGTCCGGACCGCCGTGACGGCGATCACGGGCCGGTCGGCGGCCAGCATGGTGGCGCGGGGCCCGAGCAGGGAGAAATCGCAGCCGGCGGCGAGAAACCGCGACGCGATGTGCATCACGGTCTCGTGGGGCACGTCGGAATAGGCGAACACGACCTCCGCGACCTCGCGCTCCCGGCACAGCGCCGGCAGGTCGGCCTGGTCGAGGATCGGAATCCCGTCAGGATAGAGCGGCCCGGCGAGCGCGGGCGGATAGACGCGGCCGGCGATCCCGGGAATCTGGGCGGCGCCGAAGGCCACCACTTCGGCGTCCGGGTCGTCGCGATAGACGAGATTGAAGTTGTGGAAATCGCGGCCCCCGGCCCCGAGAATCACGACACGCCGGCGCGTCGATCGAGCCATGCCGTTACCGCGGGCGACCGGTCAGGTGCCGGACCCGCCCTGGATATGGCGGCCCGAGCCGAAGCCGAAGCTGCGCACGGCCACCGTCACCAGCAGCAGGATGCCGATCATGATCACGCCGATGGCGCCCACCGACTGGATATCGCCCTCGTCCCACATGTTCCAGACCAGCACCGCGAGGACCTGGTTGTCGGGGCCCTCGTAGAGGATCAGCGGCAGGGAGGCGGACCGCACCACGTGCAGCATGATCCACACCCACACGCCGACGAAGGTCGGCATCATGAGCGGATAGAACACCCGCCACATGGTGCGCCAGTGGGGCGCGCCGGAGACGTGGGCGGCCTCCTCCAGGTCCTTGTGGATTTGGAGGATGGCGGCGTTCATGGCGCGCGTGCCGTAGGCCATGTAGCTGACCATGAAGGCGATGCAGATCGACCAGATCGAGCCGAAGATGTCGAACCCGACATTGCCGAGCTGCAGGAACACCCACAGGAACGCCAGGCCGAGGACGATGCCCGGGATCGCATGGGGCATGAAGGCGAGCTGGTCGAGGAACCGGCGCGCGAAGAACTTCGAGCGCACCACCACGAGCGACACGAAGAACGAGATCAGCACCGTGCCGGTGGAGGTCACCGCCACCAGCAGGATCGTGTTCCAGATCGCCTTGCCGAGATAGGGGTCCTCGTCGAGGTTGCGGTAATACTCGAAGGTCAGGTTGTGCAGTACCGCCCAGCTCGGCGCCTGCACGAACGGCAGCACCGAGACGTAGAGGAACACCATCAGCGGCATGATGATCGAGAACAGCAGGAACAGGCCCACCAGCGCGAGCCCGAGCCAGCGCCAGCGGCCGAGCGGCGTCACGCGCGGACGATAGCCCTTGCCGGTGACGATGGTATAGCGCTCCTGGTGGGCGATCACGCGCGAATACGTCACCGTCGCCACGATGGCCACCACCAGATAGATCATGGCGAGCGCGTTGGCCTTGCCGTACTGGGGCAGCACCGTCGCCGAATGGTGGATCTGGTAGATCTTGGTGGAGAACACGAAGATGTCGGCCGGCATGCCGAGGATGCCCGGCACCTCGAACACCTCGAGCGAGGTGATGAACTGGTAGATGACGATGGCGACCAGGCCCGGCAGCATCAGGCGCATCGTCACCTTGCGCAGCATCCGGGCCGGACTGGCGCCGCACGTGGCCGCCGCTTCCTCGAGGGACGGATCCATGGAGCGCAGCAGCGGCACCAGCATCAGGAAGGCGGTCGGCACCAGCCGGAGTCCCTCGACGAAGATCATGCCGCCGAGCGAGTAGATGTTGATCGGCTTCATGTCGAGCCCGAGCCCGTTGATCAGCAGCGTGTTGGCGAAGCCGACGCGCGGGCTGAACATCAGCACCCAGGCCATGGCCTGGAGCATGCCGGGCATGGCGAGCGTCATCGGCACGCCGGCGTAAATCCACAGCTTGCCCGGGATGTCGGAGCGCTCCACCAGCCAGGCGAGCGCGGTCGCGACCGTGATGCCGAGCACGGTCGCGCCGGTCACGTAGATGAAGGTATTGGTGAACAGGGCGTAGGTGGTGGGATCGAGCCAGACCTCGGCGTAGTTCTTGAGGCTGAGCGTGGCGAAGTCGATCTCGGTCGGAAGCTGGCTCTGGGAAAAGCTGCCGAGCACCAGGAACACGGCCGGCAGCCCCACCAGCAACAGGATCACGACCAGCAGCGCGACATGCCACGGGTTCGCGTTGCGGACGCGCTCGAACCACGAGGGCGACGGCGCGGACACGGTTGCGTCAAGGGTTTCGACGGCCATTCAGGGCTTTTCCGGAAATCGTCGCGAGCCCGCCGGGGCCCGCCGTTGGAACGATGCGCCCGGCCCGACGGTACCCCGCCGGGCCGGGAACGCAGGATTGTGCGCGCCGGCTACTTGCAGTCGATCGACTTGGCCTCGCCGCCGTCGCCGGCGTAGCGGACCTTGCACTGCATGCCGGCCTTGAGCGCGCCGCGCTTGGCCTTGTTGCCGCCCACCATGATCTTGGTGCGCGAGCCCGAGATCGACGCGGTCTGCTTCTTACCCTTCACGTCGAAGGCGATCTTGCGCCCGCCGTTGATGATCTCGCCGAGCTTGACGTCGACCGTGCTCGCCTTGGGCGGGACGTAGCCGCCGCCCCCGATCCAGAGCGGATCCCAGTACTTGGCGAGCCGCACCGAGGTCGCCGCCAAGTCCTCGCCCAGCACCGCCTTCTTCTTGCCGTCCACTTCCTCGGGGAAGTAGACGAACTCCTTGCCCTGCAGGCCCTTGTGGATCGGGGTCGACTTCTCGGCCCAGTACTGGGCGACCTGGCCCTCCTTGGAGAGCAGCCAGTTGACCCATAGCTTGGCCGCGTGGATATGCGGCGCACCCTTGAACACGCCGAGCTCGGACACGGTATAGGGCACCGGCTCGGGGCAATGGAAGCCGATCGGCGCGCCCTTCTTGACCAGCGGGCCGACCCGGTTCATGGCCGACGGCACCGCCATGTCACCCTCGCCCAGGATGACGAGGTTGAGGATGGCGCTCATGCCCTCCTTGCGCAGCTGTGGCTTGAGGTTGACCAGGAGCTTCCTGGTGAACTCCTTGCCCCAATCGTCGCCCTTGGCCTCCCACAGGTTGAGGAGCCAGTTGTTGGGCCGGTTGCCGATCATCAGCTTCTTGCCCGCGAAGCGGTCGCCGTTGACCAGATCGTCCCAGGTCTTGGGCAGCTCGGACTTCTTCACCTTGTTGGTGTTGTAGGTCAGGCACCAGTAGCGCGTGCGCGTCGCCACGGCGATGCCGTCCTTCTGGCGCACCTCCTCGGGGATGACCTTGTAGTTGGGCAGGTCGGACAAGTCGGCGAAGGCACCCGCGCGCCGAAACAGATAGACGTTGCCGGACAGCCCGATCGTGATGTCGACCAGGTAGCGCCCTTCCTTGAAGGCCGCGAGCGGGCGGATGTAGCGCCGCGCCGAGGTGCGCACCTCCTGCTGGTTGAGCTTGATCTTGGGATAGCGCGCGTGCCAGACGTCGGCGATCTTCTTCCAGTCCTTGGGCCGGTGGGTCGAGTAGATGTCCACCTGCCCTTCCTTGAGGGCGGCATCCATCCATGCCTTTGGCACCACCAGCTCCTGGTCGACCCCGTTCAGGATGCTGGGATCGAGCTTGAGCGCCTTGAGCATCTTCTGGGTGGCCTTGGGCAGGTCCGCAGCGACGGCCACGGTGGTGAATGCCATGCCGGCGGCGAACGCGGCACAGACTGCGGTCAGTCGGTTCATGGGGTATCGGCCTCCACTGTCGTGTAATGAGCGGGCACCGCTCATGGAATGTCCCTGTATCCGGGCGTGATGCCCTTGGAAAACCGCGGTTTTTCTCCCGCGTTGTCGGCGCCAAGATTGGCCGAAATGGGCGGCACGGTCAACCGCGGGGGCTTTCGCCGGTCCCGGCCAGCGGATATGCTGGCGCTTTCACGCGCGGGACAAGCGCGGCGCCCCGGGGGAGTTGAAAAGGCCCATGAAATTAGTGAGTTACATCGCCATCGGCGAACGTTCCCGGCACCGCCGCCTGGGCATCGTGGTCGGCGAGACCGTGATCGCCGACGCGCGCGCGGGCTACGCCCGCATGCTCGCCCAGTCGGGCGACCTGCAGGCGGAAGCGATCGCCGCCGTGCGCCTGCCGGCGGAAGGCGCCGCGTTCCTCGCCGGCGGCCCGGTGGCGCTGGCCGAGGCGCGCAAGGCGGCCGACTGGCTCGGCGCGCTCGCCGACGATTCGCCCGACGCCCGCGGCCTCGACGACGAGCCGCTGTTCCTGAATTTCGACGACATCCACCTGTTCCCCCCGCTCGCGCCCTCGAAGGTGATCGCGGCGGGGCGCAACTACCGCGCCCATCACAAGGAAATGAGCAATTCCGACATGCCCTACAAGGTGCCGTCGAGCTGGCTCAAGGGCGCCTCCGCCGTGATCGGCCCCCACGACGACATCGTGCGGCCCCACGCCACCCAGCGGCTCGACTACGAGACCGAGCTCGCCTTCGTGATCAGCCGGCGCTGCAAGAACGTGCCACGCGAGCGCGCCATGGAGGTGGTCGCCGGCTACGTGGTCGCCAACGACGTGACCGCGCGCGACGTCGGACGGATCGAGCGCGACGAGGGCAACCGGCTGCTCGGCAAGAGCTTCGACGGATTCTGCCCGCTCGGGCCCTGCCTGGTGACCGCCGACGAGATCACCGATCCCCACGACCTCGGGCTGGTCACGCGGGTCAACGGCGAGGTGCGCCAGGACGCGCGCACCAGCGACATGATATGGAAGATTCCTGAGATCCTTGCCTATATCTCGCAGATCGAGCTGTTGCCCGGCGACGTCATCACCACCGGCTCGCCCGAGGGCGTCGCCCAGGGCAAGTCGGGCGGCGGCCGGTTCATGCAGCCGGGCGACGTGCTGGAATCGGAGATCGAGGGTATCGGCTGCCTGCGCAACCGGATCGTCGAGGATCCGCTCGCGCCGAGCTGGAACTGGAACGACCGAAGCGAATAACGAACACCGACAGGAGGAACCCATGGCCGAAGGCGACAAGGGCGACATCCGGACCGACGACAAGGTCTGGTATGAGAATTTCGTCGAGAACTACCTGCCGGGCGAGAAGGAACGCATCGGCGCGGGCAGCGTGCCCGCCCCCCAGGCGCTGATCCACATCTCGATCGGCACCGACGAGAACTACGAGAAGATGGTCGACTTCTACATGAAGATGTTCAACTGCAAGGTGGTGAACTACCGCGACAAGCGGGCCGCCGGCGGCGACGGCGGGCGCGCCTGCTTCATCAGCTTCGACGAATTCGACCACCGCTTCGCGATCCTCGAGCGCAAGGGCAGCCTACGCGCCAGGGGCCGCGCCGGCATCGCCCACGCGGCGTTCCGCTACCGTTCGCTCAAGGACCTGATCGCGCTCTACCGCCAGGCGAAGCAGTGGGGCATCAACACCAGCCACTGCATCAACCACGGCCAGTCGACCTCGTTCTACTACCACGACCCGGACGGCAACGAGATCGAGACCTACATCGACAACTTCGACACGCCGCAGGAATGCACCGACTTCAAGCACTGGCTCCAGTACCGGCCGGGCCTCGACTACGACATGCAGGCGGGACTGTTCGACCCCGAGAAGATGGGCAAGCTTGTCGACGAGGGCATGGACGAGAAGGTGCTGCGCCAGCGCGACACGGTCATCCGCCTCAAGACCGAAGGGAAGCTGTAGCAGGGTGCTGAAAAAGCCTCACCGGCGTCATCGCGAGCAGCCGGAGGCGGCGTGGCGATCCAGAGAACCTTGGAATCCTGTGGCGTTCCTGGATTGCTTCGTCGGCGTTCCGCCTCCTCGCAATGACGCGCAGGACATTTTTCAGCAACCTGCTAAGCCGAACAGCCCCGACGGCTAGCGCCGGTCGAACTGGCGGTCGCCGTACATGATGTCGCGCGCGGCGGCGTCGAGCGGCGTATCGTAGTTCTTGCGGATGTCTTCGATCACCGCGACGGCGCGGCGGCTCGCCGGCCGCGCGTCCACGCGCGCGAGCCACGCCTTGAGGTTGGGCGTGCGATCGATGTCGACGCCAGCGTTCCGGTAGCCGCCGACCCGGCCGTGGGCCGAGATGTCGGCGATCGAGAAGTCCGAGCCGCCCAGCCATTCGCTTTCGCCGAGCCGCTCGTCGAGGACGTGGAACACGCGCTGGGTCTCTTTGGTGAAGCGTTCCGCCGCGCGTTCGTTGCCGTCCTTGCCCGGACCATGGAAGTAATGGGCCTGACCGATGGCGGGCCCGAGGCCGGCAACGGTCAGGACCAGCCACTGGATCACGTCGTAGCGCGCGGCGACGTCCTGGGGCATCAGCTTCCCGGTCTTCTCGGCGAGATACATCAGGCAGGCCGCCGATTCGAACACGGATACCGGCCGCCCGCCGGGCCCGTCCCGGTCGACGATGACGGGCACCTTGTTGTTGGGCGATATCTTCAGGAATTCGGGCGCGAACTGGTCGCCGCGCCGGATGTTGACCGGGTGCACCTGATAGGGCAGCCCGACCTCCTCCAACATGACCACGATCTTGCGGCCATTGCCCGTGGTCCAGGTATAGAGATCGATCATGGCACCCTCCCCCGGCGGCGCGTCCCCGCCGCGCGCCAAGCGGTAGCAGACCCGTCCCGGCCGTGCCAGCGTTTTGGTTGCCGGGTGTGCGGAACCCGCATAATGTTTTTCCGGCCATGCGGGACGACAGCGACGATACGGACGACACGACGATGTGGGACATCCTCAAGGTCTATGTGCCGATCACGCTCCTGGTGATCGCGGGCTTCGTGGTCGCCTGGCAGTTCGTCGATCCCGCCCCGCCCAAGACCATCACCATCGCCGCGGGCGCCGCGGACGGGGCCTATTCAGAATTCGCCGAGCGCTACAAGAAGGTGCTCGCCGACGAAGGGCTCACCGTCAAGGTGCGCCACACCGCGGGCGCAGCCGAGAACATCCAGCTTCTGCTCGATCCCAAGAGCGGTGTCGACGTGGCCTTCGTCCAGGGCGGCATCGGCGACCCGTTCGGCGCGCCCGACCTGATGTCGCTCGCGAGCGTGTTCCTGGAGCCGCTGTGGGTGCTGGTACGTGCCGACGAGACGCCCCAGCGGCTCAACGTGCTCAAGGGCAAGCGCATCGCCATCGGCGTGCCGGGCTCCGGCACGCGCGTGCTCGCCAAGACCCTGCTGGTGGCGAGCGGCATCGACGACGAGAACTCCACCTTCCGCTCGATCGGCGGCGCGGAAGCGGCAAAGGCCCTCAAGGACGGCGACGTGGACGCGGCATTCTTCGTCTCGGCCAAGGTCTCGCCCGCCCTCGATTCCCTGATCCGCGACCCCGCCATCCGGCTGCTCAATTTCTCGCGCGCCGAGGCCTTCAAGCGGCTCTACCTCTACCTCACCAAGGTCAGCGTGCCGGAAGGGATGCTCGCGCTCGATACCGACCTGCCGTCCCATGACGTCACCCTGGTCGCACCCACCGCCGCGCTGGTCGCGCGCGACGACCTGCACCCGGCGCTGGTCGACCTGATCCTCGCCGCCGCCGCCAAGGTGCACCAGCCGGGCAGCCTGTTCTCGGCGGCCGGCACGTTCCCCTCGCCCAACTACGTCGATTTCCCGCTGTCCGACGACGCCCGGCGCTATTTCAAGTCGGGACCGACGTTCCTGCGCCGCGTGCTGCCGTTCTGGGCGGCGGTCATGGTCGAGCGCCTGCTGATCATGCTGGTACCGCTGATCACCATCATGATCCCGCTGTTCAAGATCGCGCCGCCCGCCTATCGCTGGGGAATCCGGCGCAAGATCTACCGCTGGTACCGGGAGCTGCGCGAGATCGAGTCCCGGGCCGCGGCCGAGGGTGCCGCCGTCCGGGACGCGCTCGCCAAACGGCTCGACCAGATGCAGGTCCAGGTCGGCAAGGTCAACGTGCCGCTGTCCTACGCCGAGGACCTCTATCACCTGCGGCTGCACATCGCCTTCGTCAAGCAACTGGTCGCCTGACCGGCGCCCTGGCCTTTCAATCGTAGAGAAGATGCGCCGTCACGCGCGCCCGCGGGTGCGGACCTCTTCGACGTAGTCCGCCAGCGCCGCCTCGATGTCGTACCGGGGCTTCCAGCCGAGTTGCTCGGCGGCCTTGGAGATATCGAGCACCGAATCGCGGTCGCCGCCCGCCTTGCCCGGCAGCACCTCGTAGCGGAAGTCCGGGAAGAATTTCTTCATGGCCGCCACCAGCTCGTCGAACGCCGTGAGCCTGCCGGTGCCCGCATTGAACCAGAGCTGCTTCGGCACGGGTGCCGTTGCCGCTGCGTCGACGATGCCGCCGATGTCCTTGCTGTAGATGTACTCGTTGGCCATGGTCTGGTTGGCCGGGATTTGCGCCGGGCGGCCGTCGATCCCCGCCAGCACCATCTCGTGGACCTTGCCGCCGCCGCCGGAGCCCGACCAGAAATGGCCGTTGCCGATGACGTTGGCGGGCCGCACGCCGACCAGCTCGAAGCCGTATTTCGCCTGATAGGCCTCGAGCAGCAACTCCTTCGCCACCTTGGAGTTGCCGTAGGCGCGGCCATGGCCGCGATAGAAGGTTTCCGGCACGAGCTTGGGCACGTCGCGGCGCATGTCGTAGACGCCGAAGGTCGAGACATGAACCAGCCGCTTCACGCCCATCAGGCGCACGGCCTCGGCGACGTTGATGGTGCCCTGCACGTTGATCTGCAGCGCCGAATAGAGCATGTCCTCGACCTTGCCGCCGATGATGCCGGCGGTATGAACCACCGTGGTCGCCTTGTGGTCGCGGATGGCGCCCACCAGGTCGGGCAGGCTGCGCACGTCGCCGCGCACGAGAGGCACCTTGGCGTCGCCGAGCTTGAGGCAGATGAAATCGGCCCGGGGCTCGGGATCGAAGAACACCACGCCCTCGTCACGCGCCAGCGCCTTCTGGGCGAAGGCGGTGCCGATCAGGCCGGCTCCCGTAATCAGTGTCGTCATGACTCCCGTTCTCCCTGCTTTTTCAGTACCCCGGGCGGTGCTGCGGGGCCGTTCTCCCGGCGTTGGTAGACCGGATCGCGGCCGAGCGCAACCGCAGCCGATCCCCGTTGCACGGGTCCCGGGGGAGGCCTAGAGTTGATAAAAATAATGCCCCGAGGGCTCACGAAAGGGAGGCAATCATGGCCACACCGGTTTCAATCACCCGCGCCGCCCGTCCGGGTACCGGCATGGACGCTGCCGAGCGCGAGGTCCGCGTCAATCTCGCCGCCTGCTACCGCCTGATCGCCCATTACGACATGGACGACAAGACCTCGACCCATATTTCCGCGCGCATTCCCGGCACCACCGACCAGTTCCTGCTCAACCCGCGCGGCCGGCTATTCAACCAGATCCGCGCCTCCGACCTGGTCAAGATCGACCTCGAGGGCCGGATCCTCGACGATACGCCGCATACGGTGATCCGGGCCGGTTACGTCATTCACTCCGCGGTACTGGCAGCCCGGCCCGACGTCGGCTGCGTCATCCACACCCACACCACCGCCGGCATGGCGGTTTCCGCGATGGACTGCGGCTTCCTGCCGGTCAATCAGAAGTCCATGCGCTTCGCCCACGACATGGCGTACCACGACTACGAGGGCTACGCGACGGACCTCGAGGAGCGTGAGAGCCTGGTGTCGGACCTCGGCAACCACAACTGGATGGTCCTGCGCAACCACGGCCTGCTGGTGTGCGCGCCGCAGATCTGGACCGCCTTCCGCTGGATGTATTCGTTCGAGACCGCGTGCCGGGTGCAGGTGGCGGCCATGGCGGGGGGCACCAGGCTCCGACTACCGCCCCCGGACGTAGTCGAGTATGCCGCGTCGCAGGCTAACCGCCCGCGCAACGACGACAGCCCGGACGACGAGTGGCAGGCGCTTCTCGACATGCTCGATTCCGAGGACCCAAGCTTCCGCGACTGATCCGCTGAGATCCGGACAACGAAAAACGGCGCCCCGATCGGGCGCCGTTTCTGTCCGGATCGGCTGCTGCGTCTAATCCTTCGCCGCCGCCTTTTCCGACGACGTGACGAAACCGTTGACGCGTTCATCGCGCTCGCCGCGCAGCTTGAGGTAATCCTCGCCGGAGTCGTAGTTGATGTGCTTGTTGGCGCTGTGGGGGCCGGTGCGGGTGCCCATCATGATCATCGGCCCGATGCCGGTGTTCTCGAGCCGGTAGAACGAGCCGCCCTCGATCAACGCGACCATGCCCGGGCTCATCACGGCCTTGCCGCCGTCCGGGAAGTGCATGGTGCATTGCCCCTCCATGACCATGAAGGTCTGGTCGCCGGGATGGCAGTGCATGTCGTCGTGATCGCCGGGATTGGGATAGTAGTGCATCCAGGCGTGCATCTTGCGCGTATCCATGATCATCTTGCGCTTCTTGCGCTCGTGGGCGAGGCCGACGACGTCGACGATCTCAATGGCCATGAAGTCCTCCTATGCCCGCGGACCGGGCGGCGTTACTTGCGGCAGTTGATCTTCTGCGCTTCCTGATTGTTGCCAGTATAGACGATCTTGCAGGTGTAGCCCGACTTCAAAAGGCTGCGGTCGGCGAATTCCCCGTCTACCGTCACCTGGGTGCGGGAGCCCGAGACCTTGGCGGTCTGGGCCTCGCCCTTGACCTTGAACTGGATCGCGCGGCCGCCGCGCTTGACCGCGTCGAGTTTGGCGCTGACGGTCATGATCTTGAGGCCCTGGCCCTTGAACCACAGGTTGTCCCACAGCTCCGACAGCATCTCCTGGTACTTGTCCTGGACCGCCTTGGTGTCGTAGACGACCCGCCGCCCCTTCGGCACCGGGATCGGGATGAAGCCGCGTTCCTGCTGGTCGACGTAGAGCGGCGTGAAGTGGATCTCCTTGTACTGGGCGAGCTGGCCCTCGTGGGACACCAGCCAGTTGACGAACAGCTTGGCGCCGTGGATGTGCGGCGAGGCCTTCAGGATGGCGATGTCGGAGACGCTGGTCGGCACCACGTCCGGATACCAGCAGCCCGCCGGCGCCCCCTTCTCCGCAAGCTGCTTGACGCGGTGGGGCTGGGTCTGGATCACCATGTCGAATTCGCCCGCGACCGCGAGCGACATGGCGGCGAGGTTGTTTTCCTTGCGCAGCTGCGGCTTCACGTCGAGGAACAGCCTGGTGGTGAATTTCCGTCCCCAGGCCTCGCCCTTGGCGCCCCACAGGTGTACCAGCCAGTTGTCCGGCCGGTTGACCAGAGCGAGCTTGCCGCCGCGCCAGCGCGGGCTGGTCAGGATGTCGTCCCAGGTCGCGGGCAGGTCGGTGGCCTTCACCGCCTTGGTATTGTAGCCGATGCAGTAGTGGATGACCCTCTGGCCGATCCACATGCCGTCCGGATCCTTGAGGTCGGCATCGAGCAGCCCGAAGGTCGGCAGGTCTTTCAGTGACGCCAGGGCGTCGAGCTTGCGGAACTCCTCATAATGGCCGCCGAGGCCGCTGATCACGTCGGAGATAACGCGGTTCGCGCTCAAGGCCATCAGCGGCTTGATCACGCGGTCGTAGCGGCTCGCCTGGATGTAGTCGATCCTGACGCCGGGATAGCGCTCGCGAAACGGCGCGATCATGCGCGCGAAATTAGGCGCCTGCCACGTGCCGGCGATCTTGACGGCGCCTTCCTTGGCGGCCGCGTCGACCCATGACTTCGGAACGGCGAGCTCCTTGTCGAGATTGCCGAGTGCGGAGGCGTCGGTCTTGAGCTCCGCCAGCATCTTCCTGGTAGCTGCGGGCAGATCGGCGGCGGACGCGGATAGCGCCCATGCCGTCAGTGCCGAGACGATCCCGAACGCGCACGCGTTACGCCACAACCGCGGTTCGATGGACATCGCCCGCCTCCCTTGTTGTCGTTGGTGCTACGCCTGTCCTTCTTCTACGGAAACGAAAACGCCGGCGGGGAGCGCCTAGAGCAGGGTCGGTTCGGATTAACTCAATCTGAACCGTGAATCCTGCTCTAGCTTTAAAATGTAGAGCCTGATTCACGGCTCAAGATCGTTCCGATCTGAGCCGATCAGGCTCTAGAGCGCCAGCTCCTCACCCAGCGAACGGCTCGAATCCGAGAAGTTCTTGCCCGCATCGAAGATGACGAGCTCGTTCTTCGCCGGATCGCGCACGATGCCGACCGGGTCCTTGCCCTGCTGCACCGCCTCGATCGATTCGAACACCATGCGCCGCCACATGACGACGCCACGGTCCGAGGTGCCGAGGTGCTCGTTGGCGGAGCGGTCGTAGATCAGCCCCTGGCTCTCCTGGGCGGCGCGGTCCTGCTCGTTGGAGTGGATGCCCCACCAGCCGTCGTCGACCGTGCGGTAGACGCCGCGCTCGCACTTGCGGAAACCCTTGCACTCGAGTCTATAGGGCCCTTCCGGCGCGATGTTCGCCTTGACATAGAAGGTCATGGTGGTGACGTCGTCGACCGGCGTGCGCAGGTGCAGGTATTCGCTCGGCACCGTGCCGACGCGCGCGCCGTGGCGGCGGGTCGACGACGGGAAGATATGATGGCTGATGTTCTGGAGCTGCCCCGGATACTGGGAGCACTGCCGGAAGCCGTACCACTTGCGCTCCCACTCGACATCGGCGCGCTTGAGGGCGATCGAGGGATAGACCGGCGCGTGCAGCGCCATGCTGTGATAGGGATCGACGCCGTTCTCCGCGCGCTGGGCCCAGTTGCACCAGTCGGGCTTGGCCCAGACCTCGCGGTGGCAGTCCTCGCGGAACAGTAGGTCGTAGTGCGGGATTTCCGGGGCCGGGTCCGGCCCGATATAGGCGAACACGAGGCCCGCGACCTCCTGCACCCTGGCGGCGCGGATGTTGACGCTGTCCTTCAGCCGGCTGTCCGCCGGCTCCGCCGGCGTCTCGAGGCAGCGGCCGTCATGGGCGAACTTCCAGCCGTGATAGCAGCACCGGATGCCGTCGCTCTCCACGCGGCCGAGGCCGAGCGAAGCGCCGCGATGCGGGCACGACTGGGCGACCATGCCGGCGCGTCCCTGGGTATCGCGGAACACCACGAACTGCTCGCCGAGGTGGCGCACCTCGATTGGCTTGTCCTTGAGCTCGGCGGAGAGATAGACCGGCCACCAGTAGCGCCGCATCATCTCGCCGCACGGCGTGCCGGGACCGACCCGCGTCAGGATTTCGTTTTCTTCCGGCGTCATCGCCTCGCCTCCCGTTGCGTCACCGGGCACCCTTGATTGTCTTTTATGGAGCCCGGTGAAATACTAGTCCCCTGCCGCCGTGACGCGCAATCGCACAGCGCGCCCGAATCGCGCGGCGGCCCCCTTCCACCCCGTTTCGGAAAAAATAGAATTTCCCCATGGCGACAAACGAACAGCCCGTCACCTTCCTCGCCCGCGCCTATGCCCTCGCGGCCGCCCGGCACGCCGGCCAGCGGCGCAACGCGGCGCGCGAGGAGCCCTACCTCAACCATCTCGTGGAGGTTGCGAACCTGCTCGCCTTCGCCACCGACGGCGGCGACATGGTGCTGGTAGCCGGCGGCGTGCTCCACGACAGCCTGGAAGACACCGAGACCACCGCGGACGAGCTCCGCACCCTGTTCGGCCCCGAGGTGGCGGCCCTGGTCGGCGAAGTGACCGACCCGCCGGGCCTGGAAGAAAACGCACGGCGCCAGCGCCAGATCGAGCACGCCCACGAACTGTCCCAGCGCGGCAAGCTGCTCAAGATCGCCGACAAGACCTCCAACATCCGCGAGCGCCTCGCCCACCGGCCGCCCGGGCTCAGCGACCAGCAGATTCGCGACTACGTGGACTGGGGCGCGATGGTGGTGGCGGGCTGCCGCGGCCTCAACGCGCGGCTGGAAGACGCCTTCGACGAGGCCTACGAGGCGGCGATGAAGCTCTACGGCGGCTGACGCTGTGCGCGTCTATTTCGCGATCATGCCGTCGTCGAGATAGCTGCGATCGTACTGGAAGATCTGGTCGGGATCGGGCCGCAGCCTGACCCGCTTGCGGCCGTGGTACGGGATCGACCACAGGATGTGGCGGATCACGTTGAGGCGGGTGTGGCGCTTGTCGTCGGCGCGCACCACGTACCACGGCGTCACCGGGTTGTGGGTCCGGGCCAGCATCTGGTCGCGGGCGACCGAATATTTCTTCCACAGTTTCTGCGCCATCTCGTCGATGGGGCTCACCTTCCACTGGCTCAGGGGATCGTCGCGCCGGTCCCTGAGCCGCTTACGCTGTTCGGCGTGCGAGATGTCGAGATAATACTTGAGCATGATCACGCCGGAATTCACCAGCATGTGCTCGAACGGCACGACCAATTCCATGAACGTGCGGTATTCGTCCTCGGAGCAGAACCCCATCACTCGTTCGACCCCGGCGCGGTTGTACCAGCTGCGGTTGAACAGGACGATCTCCTCAGGCACCGGCAGGTGCGGCACGAAGCGCTGGAAATACCAGGTGTGGGTCTCCTGCTCGGTGGGCTTACCGAGCGCGACGACCCGGGTCTCGCGCGGGCTCATGTGCTGAACGATGCGCTTGATGGTGCCGTCCTTGCCGGCGGCGTCGCGCCCTTCCAGGATCACCAGGACCTTGAGACCGTTCTTGATGACGTGCTTCTGCAGGCGCACCAGCTCGATCTGGAGCCGGCGCAGCTCCGCGCGGTAATCCTCGCGCGTCAGCTCCTTGTTCTTGCGTTCCTTGGCAGGGGCCACGATTCCGCCTTCCCGTTCCACCAGCATTCACCGGTGGGCACGTTAGCAGAAGCCTGCGGACGGGGAAATCGGGTACGGCCTGGAGCGGGGTCGGCTCAGGATCGTTCCGAGCCGAGCCGATCAGGCTCTAGCGGCCGAGAATGCGCCACATCACGTAATGATCGACGTAGCGCCCGTTATCGAGCTTGAGGGCGCGGGGCTCGGTGCCGACGGTCTCGAAGCCGGCACGGCGGAACACCATCAGCCCGTCGTTGTCGTCGACCGGCACCCGCACCTGCAGGCATTCGACGTCGTCGCCGGCATCCTGGATCGCCGCCGCCACCAGCTGGTCGGCGAGCCCCGCATCGCGCGCGCCATCGCGCACGTAGAAACCGCGGATCGCCGCCTTGTGCCGGGCCTTGACGAAAGTCGGCCGCGACAGCGCCAGCACCCCTTCGAGACGGCCGCGCTGAAAGCCGCCGAACACGGTGTTCTCGTTGAGCGCCGCGGCGTGACGCGCAAGCGGGAGGCCCTGGTCCTCGGCGACGGAACTGGCGAAGATTTCGGGACGCTGTTCCAGGGCCTCGAGACGCAGGTCACGATAGTCGGCCGCATCCGCGGCCATCAGTTGGCGAACCTGGAACATGCTGGCGGTTGTTCCCCCCGCGAAGTTCCGGCCGGGCGGCCGGAGACACCACATCTTCGCGGGTCTTTCATGCGCGCAAATAAAGGCAGAAATTTGACACCTCCAGCTCCTTTGCATAAGGACGTCCTCAAAGTCGCTCGCGCGATGGCCGGTCGTGCCGCAGCACGGCCTCTGCCACCCCGCAAACCGCTTCTGATGGACCGGCAACGGCGCTACCATTTCCCGGGTCCTCCGCCGAAGAGGGCCGCGACAACGACACGGGAGGTCATCCATGGCACGAACGACCCGCAAGGCCGCCGCCAAGGCGCGCAAGAGCACGGCCCGCAAGACCGCGCCGCGCAAGGCGGCATCACGCAAGACATCCTCGCGCAAGACCCCAGCGCGGAAGCCCGCGGCAAAGTCACGCAAGGCCGCCGCCAAAAAAACGGCTACGACGGGGTTGCGCGGCGCCGCCAAGAAGGAAGCCTTCCACCAGGCCGCCGAGGCCGGCGTGCGCAGCTTCGCCTTCGCCCGGCCGGGGATCGACTTCCCCAACGAGAAGAAGAAGATCCACGTGCGGCTCGCCGGCACCAATACCTGTCGCGCGTCGATCCAGGTGCTGCGCGAAGGCGGCGAGAACAACCTGCACTATCATCCCAACATGGACCTGATCTACATGGTGCTGCAGGGACGCATCCGATTCTACGGGCCGGGCGACAAGCTGATCGGCGACTACGGCCCGCTCGAGGGCGTTCTGCTGCCGGAGAACGCGCGCTACTGGTTCGAGAGCGTCGGCACCGAGGAGGCGCACCTGCTGCAGATCGCGGGCTTCCCCAAGGGCGCGCACATGCCGAAGCGGATCGCGGTCACGCCCGCCAAGCAGGGGGACGGCGGCGAAGGCGTGTGGTTCAGCCTCGAGACCGGCGAGACGCTTACGGACGCCGAGGCGCAGCGTCGCGAGCTCACCCGCGTCGGCTGAGGCACGGCGGCGTCAGCCGCGCCGCACCACGATCAGCCCCTTGAGGTATTCGCCCTCGGGAAAGGCGAGCGTGGTGGGATGGTCGGGCGCCGCTTCGAGGCGGCGAGCGATATAGCCGTCGACCTCTGCCTCCGTGCCGGCCGAGGCGACGATCTTGTGGAACAGATCGGCGTTGACCGCGCCCGAGCACGAGAACGTCACCAGCATGCCGCCCGGCGCGAGCAGCTTGAGCGCGATCCGGTTGATGTCCTTGTAGGCGCGCGCGGCGCGCTCGACATGGACGGCCGAGGCCGCGAACTTGGGCGGATCGAGCACGATCGCGTCGAACGTCCGCCCGTCCTGCAGGAACGCGCGCAGGGTGGCATTGGCGTCGGCGTCGAGGAAATCGCCGTCCGCGACGGCAAAGCCGTTGAGGGCGACGTGGCGCCGGGCGCGCTCGAGCGCAGGCTGCGACGAATCGACCGAGATCACCTCGCGCGCGCCGCCGACGTGGGCCGCCACCGCGAACCCGCCGGTGTAGGCATGGCAGTTGAGCACGCTGCCGACGCCGAGGTTGCGCACCCAGTCGCGGAACAGGGCGCGGTTGTCGCGCTGGTCGAGGTAATGGCCGGTCTTGTGCCCCTCGGCCACGTCGACGGTGAAGCGCCAGCCGTGCTCGGTGATCTCGACCTCGCTTGTGCCCTCGCCCGCGAGCCAGCCGGTGCGCGGCGGCAGTCCCTCGAGCTGGCGTGCGCCGGCGTCGGAGCGCTCGTAGAGCCGCGTCGCGCCGGTCGCCGTCAGCAACAGCGGTACCAGCCGGTCGCGCCAGCGCTCGGCACCCGCCGACAGGAACTGTGCCGACAGCACGTCGCCGTAGCGGTCGACGATCAGGCCGGGCAGCCCGTCGGCCTCGCCGTGGATCAGGCGCATGGCGTCGGACGGGATCGCGAGCCGGCTACGGAACGCCACCGCGGCGGCGATCCGGCGCGCGAAGAACGCCTCGTCGATGCGCTCGTCCTCGGCGAAGCTCCAGACGCGCACGCGGATCTTAGAGGACGGGCTGAACGCGCCCCAGGCGAGGAAATGGCCGTCGTCGGCCTCGACGCGCACGGTTTCGCCGGGATCGCCGCCGCCCGACGCGATCGCGCCGCTGAATATCCACGGATGGCGCCGCAACAGCGCCCTCTCCTTGCTGGGCTTGAGCCGGATGACCTTCATCTGAAAACAGTTCCTGTTGTGGCGGGCCGCCGCCGCGGCGTGACGCCAGAGCAACCTGCGATCAGATGGAATCATCTGATCGCAGATAAGTTGCTCGTCATCAATAAGTTAGCGCGTTGGCCTGCGCCCATTCGGGCGCACAACGCGCTAGGCGCCCGCCTTTACCACCACAAGGGCATCGAGGGCAACCGCGCCCTTGCCCGCCGCGCGCGCGACGAACGGGTTGACGTCGACCGCCTCGATCACGTCGCCGAGCTCGCGCGCGATCCGGCCGAGCGCCACCAGCACCGCCGCCACGCTTCCACGATCAAGCGCCGGCTGGCCGCGGTAGCCCGCGATCAGGCGCGCGGCCTTGGTGCGCCCGATCAGCCGCTCGGCCGCCGCGGTATCGAGCGCCGGATCGGCGAAGGCGACGTCGCCGTAAAGCTCGAGCGCGATCCCGCCGCCGCCGAACATCACCACCGGCCCGACCTCGGGATCGTTGGCGATGCCGAGCGCGAGCTCGGTGCCGCCCGTGACCATCTCGGCCACCAGCACGCCGTCGAGTGCGAGCCCGGGCTTCGCCTTCGCGACGTTGGCGAGGATGGTGGCATGGCCCGCCCGCACGGCATCCGCGTCCTTCAGGCCGACCAGCACCGCACCCGCCTCGGTCTTGTGGGGGAGCGCGCCCGACACCGCCTTGAGCACTACCGGGAAGCCGATCTTCTGCGCGGCCACCACCGCCTCGTCGGCGCCGCCGACGACGGCCTCGCGCGCCACCGGCACGCCATAGGCCGCGAGCAGCGCCTTGGAATCGGGCTCGCTCAGGGTGATGGGCGCGGTCGCCGCCGCGGCGATGGCGCGGATGCGCGCGGTCACCGCCTTGACCTCGGGGGACGGCGCCGGATCGCGCAGCTCGGGTGCGCCGCGATCGACGTGATCGAAGATCGCGCGCACCGCGCGCATGGCCTTGTCGGCCTCCTGCAGGAACGGCAGGTGCGGCAGGTCGTTGCGCAAGTTGCGTGCATAGTCGGTGAGGCCATACGAAATCATCGAGACGTAAGAGATCGGCTTGCCCGCGCGCGCGGCGACCTGCTCGGCGCCGCGCAGGTTCGCTTCCTTGCGCGCCGAGCCCGCCTCGCGCGCCAGCTCCTCCTGCATCAGCAGCATGTCGACGTTGGGATCGGACAGCATGATGTCGATCGAGCGCAGGTAGTTCTCCTGGCTCGACAGCACGGCATAGCCGCCATCGAGCGGGTTGGAGACGATGCTGCCGGCGCCCATGTATTCATGTAGCTTGGCGAGGGTCTCCGGCGCGAGCGCGGCAAAGGAAACGCCGTTGCGCGCCGCCGCGTCGATCAGCAGGCCGCGCAGGCCCCCCGACAGCGTGATCACGCCGAGCCCGGTGCCCTTCGGCACCCTGGCGTGCATCAGGTATTCCACCACCTCGACCACGTCGTCGAGCGTGGTCACGCGGATCGCACCGGCGGCGCCGGCGACCGCATCGAATGCCTGCGCCGAGCCGGCGAGCTTGCCGGTATGGGCGAGCGCCGCGGCGCGGCCCTCGCCCGAGGTGCCGAGCTTGGCCACCACCACCGCCTTGCCGGCGGCGCGCGCGGCGCGGCAGGCGGCGAGAAACTTGTCGCGGTCGCGGACCAACTCGAGGTAGCACACGATGACCTTCGTGCCGGGATCACGCGCGAAGTAATGGACGTAGTCGGCACCGTTGAGCCCGGCCTCGTTGCCGCTCGTCACCAGCGTGCCGACGACGATGCCGCGCTCCTCCAAGGTGCGCTTGATTGCGGTCACGATGCCGCCCGACTGGCCGACGATCGCGACCGGGCCGGGCTCGACCTGCTGGGGCCGGTCATCGGGCACGGTGACGAAGGCCTGAGCCGCCGCGAGATTGCCCATGCAGTTGGGCCCGGAGACGGCGAGCCCGGTCTCGGCGATGGCGCGGCGCAGCTCGGCGCCCAGCGCGCGGCCGGCCTCGGTCGAGGTCTCGTCGAAGCCCGACGTCATCACGGTGGCGCTGCGCGCGCCCGCCGCCGCCGCCTCGCGCAAGGTCGCGGCCACGGTCTTGGCCGGGGCGAGCACCACCACGTGGTCGGGCTTCTCGGGCAGATCGGCAAACGAGCGGTAGCATGTTTCGCCCCACACCTCGTCGCGGCCCGGGTTGAGCGGATAGATCGGACCGGGAAAATTGTAGCGCTTGAGGTTGCGATGGACGCGCGGCGTCCAGTTGCCGGGCTTGTCGGAGGCGCCGACGATCACGACATTGCGCGGCGCGAGCAGCGCCCCGACCTTCTCCACGCTGACGTCGGCTTCACTACGCCCGGACATTCCGTTCTCCCCGTTGTTGGTGCCGCTCACGGATGGAGCCGCTTCACTTTATCCCAGTCTATCATCCCGGCCATACCCGGCACGTCAGGCAATGCGATCCTGCCGTCCCGCACGGCGAGCGGCGCATGCACGTATTCGTCGGGCAGCAGCAGGAACATGGTCACTTCCGACGGCAGGTTGTAGCGGACTTTTGGCAAAGCCGCAGCAAGCTGCAGCGCCGCCAGCGAGCCGAGCGAGCTTTCCCCGAACAGGCCGACGTTGGTGTCGCAGCCGCGCGCCGCCGCATGGGCCGCGATGCGCCGGTTCTCGCTGTAGCCGCGCGCCTTGAGAAGCTTGAGGTTGATCGCCTTGGCGCCGCGCTCGATGAACAGGCGCGCGGACGCAAAATCGCGGCAGGTGCCGTCCACCAGGATCGGGATGACGCACTCGTCCTGGAGACGCGCGAACGCCGCGTCGGGCTGGAGCGGGCACGGGTCCTCCACCATCACCACGCCGTGGTCGGCGAGGCGGCGGCAGTAGTCCGGCGTCTCTTCGGCGCCATAGGCACGGTTGGGATCGACGTAAATCGTAACGCCATCGCCGACGGCAGCACGGATTTCCGTGAGCGCCGCCATGTCGGTTGCGATCCCCTGCCCGCCCTTGACCTTGAGCGTGCCGATGCCGTGGCGCGCCACCACGTCCGCGGCCTCGCGCGCCATCTCGGCGGGCGTCTGGCGCGTCACCACCCAGGAAACGGGCACGCTGTTGGTGCCGCCCCACATCTTCCAAAGAGGCTGCCCGGCGGCCTGGGAACGGATGTCCCACAGAGCGACGTCGATCATCGCCTTGGCGAGGCCGTGCTCGCGTGCGTGCCGCCACAGGCCGGCGATGGCGGTCTCGTCGCCGATGTCGAGCCCGATAAGGCCCGGCACGAACAGTTCCTCGAACACCACCGCGAGCGAACGCAGCGTGGTTCCCGTCCAGGTGGTCTTGACCGTGCCCTCGGCGACGCCGGTGAGCCCGCTGTCTGTGGTGAGGCGTAGCACCATGTAGTCGGCCGCATCCTCCCGCAGCGACGCCCAGGTCATGGGGCGCGGATAGGGAATGCGGACGGGATGGAACTCCACCCGTTCGATACGGTGGACGGCGGCGGACATGGGCCTTCCGGCGGGTCGTTATCGTTGTTGTCTGTTTGATAGCAAATCGGAGGCGCGCAGCCAAACGCCCGTTCCTCGAGGGCTCATAGCCAAACGCCCACTCCTCGCGGGCGGTGGCCACCCGTGAACAAACCGGCGGGAAAGACAGATAATGGCGGCTTAGGGCACCGGCCGCCCTTTCGGCCCGAGCAGGAGCCAAAGCAGGAACCCGATCGCGGGCAGGATGATGATCAGCAGGATCCATAGCACTTTCGCGCCCGTTCCCGCGCCCGAGCCGACCGTCTTCACGATCGCGTAGATGTCCGCGATCAGGACGATCAGGCCGAGGATGCCGCCGACTTCGATACCCATGAAAACCTCCCGATGATTGATTGTGCCTCCGTAGCCTTGAACGGCCAGGATGCCCGTTTCGTTCCCTGGCACGCGACGCGCACCGGGGAGGACGGCTATGATCCTACCCATTCGTTTCCATTGGGGGAATCACGTGACACTCATTCTTCCGGCCGCCGAACTCGTCGATCTGATTTCCATTGAAGACGCCGTCACCGCTGTCGAGGAAGCCTATCGGGCGCACGGCAGGATGCCGGGGTTCGGCGCGACCCATACCCGTATTCATCATGAGGGGCGCCGCCTCACGGTGCATCCCGGCGGCTCCCTGCCCGACCGCACCGCCGGACTGTTCGCCCATTTCGAGCGGCTCGAGTTCGGCGCCGCGTCCCAGGGCTATGGCGGGGTCGGCCGGCGCGTCTATGTCGCCTATGACAGCGACAGCGCCGAGCTGCTGGCGATCATCCTCGGCTCCCTGCCCCTGTTCCCGTTCGACCCGCCCGACGCGTTCGGCACCGAGACCGCCATCACCAGCGCGGTCGGCACGAAGCTGCTGGCGCGCCCCGATTGCGCCACGCTGGCGCTGCTCGGCACCGGCCGGCAGGCGCAACGGCACCTCTACGCGATGGCGCGCCTGTTCCCGTTGCACGCGGTGCGCGTGTTCAGCCGCGATCCCGCCAACGTCGCCCGGTTCTGCCGCGACATGGCGCCTCATGTAGACGCAACGCTGACACCCACCGCGAGCAGCGACGAAGCGGTCGCGGGCGCCGACCTCGTCGTGTGCGCGACCGCCTCCAACGTGCCGGTGCTCGACGGACGGCGGCTCGCGCGCGGCGCCCATGTCACCTCCATCGTCAACGGCAACCGCATCGCGGTCCGGCCGGGCGAGCCGCCGCGCTTCCGCCGCGAGATCGACGACGAGACCGTGCGCCGCGCCGACGTCGTCTGCGCCGTCATGCCGGAACAGGCCGTCAAGGACGAGCAGGGCGACCTCGCCGAGCCGGTCGCCAAGGGGGTGATCGGCTGGGACGACGTGCGCGACCTCGGCAAGGTGCTGGCGGGCAGAGAGTTGGGACGGACCGGGCCCGAACAGATCACCCTGTTCAAGCAGAACAGCGACCAGGGCGTGGGCTTCATGGCGCTTGCCCGGCTTGCCGCCGAACGCGCGCGGGCGCGCGGCATCGGCATCGCCCTGTGACGGGCACCGCAACACGGGGCTGGTGCGCCCCGGCACCGGCCCTGTAATGTCGGGGCCATGAAAGTCGGCAACCGCACCACCGGCGCGCGCCTGCGCGTCGTGCTCAAACCGGATATCGCGATCGGCCCGGGCAAGGCCGACATCCTCGAAGGCATCCGCGAGACCGGTTCCATCGCCGCCGCCGGGCGGCGCCTCGGCATGAGCTACAAACGCGCCTGGACCCTGGTCGAGGAGATGAACCGCAACTTCCGCTCGGCGCTGGTCGAGACCTCCAAGGGCGGCAGCGGCCACGGCGGCGCGACCCTGACCGCGCTCGGCGCGGAAGTGCTGGACCGCTACCGGCGCATGGAGAGCCTGACCGACAAGGCCACCGCGCGCGAGCTCAAGGCCCTCGAAAAGCTGCTCGCCGGTACCATCGGCTGATCTCGATATAGCCACATGAAAATATCGCTTGCGATCCGGCGGGACTGGCGGTTATGACTCGATATGTTCATTTGAACCTATCGACCGAACCCTTTCGAGTAGCGGAGATTTTTCCATGGCAGCACGCGCCCGGTTTCTCGTTTCCTTCCTCGCCCTCCTCGCCGCCGTCATCACGGCGGTCCCGGCCCGTGCGGGGGAAGCCCGGATCGCCGTCGCCGCCAACTTCACCGCCGCCGCGAAGGAAATCGGCGCGCTGTTCCACAAGACCACCGGCCATGACGCGGTGTTCAGCTTCGGCTCGACCGGCCAGCTCTACACCCAGATCACCCAGGGCGCGCCGTTCGACGTGTTCCTCGCCGCCGACCAGGCGCGCCCGAAGAAAGCCGCCGCCGGCGGCCTCGCCGTCGCGGACAGCCGCTTCACCTATGCCACCGGCCGGATCGTGCTGTTCAGCATGGACAAGAACCTCGTGACCGGCGAAGCGACGCTCAAGGACGGCAAGTTCGGCAAGATCGCCATCGCCAATCCAAGGACCGCGCCCTACGGCGCCGCCGCCGTCGAGACTATGAAGGCGCTCGGCGTCTACGACACACTCAAGGACAGGATCGTCGAGGGCACCAATATCGCCCAGACCTACCAGTTCGTGCGCACCGGCAACGCCGAGGTGGGCTTCGTGGCGCTGTCGCAGGTCGCCGGCCACAAGCAGGGCTCGCGCTGGGTGGTGCCGGCGAAGCTCTACAAGACCATCGCCCAGGACGCCGTGCTGCTGAAGCGCGGCGCGGGCAACGCGGCGGCCCGCGCTTTCCTCGCTTTTCTCAAGGGGCGCGAGGCGCGTGCGGTCGAAGAGAAGTATGGCTACGGCGCCGGCAACTAGGAACGGATCGATGATAGGGACGTCATCGCGAGGAGTGCGGCGACGAAGCGATCCAGAACGTACCCGCAGCACTCTGGATTGCTTCCGCCTCGCAATGCTCGACGTCGCAATGACGCTTCATGAATTCCCTTCCTCCGATAACGGAAACTAGGAGAATATGGCGGCCATGAACGCGCTTGCCGAGCTCTGGCCGCCGGTCCGCCTGACCCTCGAGCTTGCCACGGTGACGACCGTGGTGCTGCTCGTGGCCGCGACCCCCGTGGCGTGGTGGCTCGCGCGTTCATCGACCAGATGGAAAGAGGTGGTGGCGACGATAGTCGCCCTGCCCCTCGTGCTGCCGCCGACCGTGCTCGGCTTCTACCTGCTGATCGCGCTCGGGCCGCACGGTCCCGGCGGCTGGATCGCGCGCCTGTTCGGCGATGCCTCGCTCGCCTTTACCTTCACCGGGCTCGTGATCGGCTCGGCGATCTACTCGATGCCGTTCGTGGTTCAGCCGGTGCGCAACGCCTTCGAGAGCTTCGGCGGCGCGCCGCTCGACGCCGCAGCGACGCTGCGCGCCTCGCCGTGGGACAGGTTCTGGTCGGTCGCCGTGCCGCTCGCCCGCCCCGGCTTCCTCACCGGCGCGATCCTCGGCTTCGCCCATACCGTCGGCGAATTCGGCGTGGTGCTGATGATCGGTGGCAGCATCCCCGACCGCACCAAGGTCGCCTCCATCTTCATCTACGAGCAGGTCGAGACGCTCGCCTACGGCAAGGCCCATATCCTGTCCGCCACCATGGTGGCGTTTGCTTTCGTCGTGCTGCTGCTTGTCTACGGCCTCAACCGACGCTTCCCGGTCCGCACCGTATGAGCGCGCCGACGACGCTCTCGATCCGCGCCCGGCTCGGGCTCGGCGACTTCCGGCTCGCGGTCGCGCGCGACTTCGCGCTCGGCGGCATCACCGCCCTGTTCGGCGCGAGCGGCAGCGGCAAGACCACCCTGCTCCACGTCATCGCCGGGCTCGCGCCGCGCGCCCGGGGCCGAGTCGCTTTCGGCAACGACGTCTGGCAGGATGACGACGCCGGCACCTTCGTTCCCACCCACCGGCGCGGCATCGGCTACGTGTTCCAGGACGCGCGCCTGTTCCCGCATCTCACGGTCGCGGGCAACCTGCATTATGCGGAACGGCGCGCGCCGCGCGGCAACGGCGGCATCGGCTTCGACGAGGTGGTGGCGGCGCTCGAGCTGGCGCCGCTGCTCGCACGCGACGTCGGCGCGCTGTCGGGCGGCGAGCGCCAGCGCGTTGCCATCGGCCGCACCCTGCTGACGCGCCCGCGCCTCCTGCTGATGGACGAGCCGCTGGCCGCCCTCGACGTGCGGCGCAAGGCGGAGATCCTGCCGCACATCGAGCGCGTCGCCGGCCTGTTCGACATCCCGATCCTTTACGTCACCCATTCGGTCGAGGAAGTCGTGCGGCTGGCGGCGCGCATGATCGTGATGGCCGACGGCGAGGTGGTCGCCGAGGGACCGACCACCGAAATCTACGAGCGCCTCGACCTGCAGCCACTCACCGGCCGGTTCGAGGCGGGCGTGGTGCTGCCCGCCCACGTGCGCGACCACGACCGCGCCTACACGCTAACCCGCCTCGACCTCGCCGGCCAGGACCTGGTGATGCCGATGATCGACCTACCCGCGGGCAGCGAGGTGCGCATCCGCATCCGCGCGCGCGACGTGGCGCTGGCGACGCGCCGGCCCGAGGACATCAGCATCCGCAACATCCTGACGGGCCGCATCGCCGAGATCGTGGAAGAGCCCGACACCGCCTATGCCGAGGTGCTGGTGGTGCTCGACGGCGGCCGCGACGGAGACGGGCACCTGCGCGCCCGCGTGACGCGCCGCTCGGTGGCGGACCTCCATCTTGCTTTGGGGAGCGCGGTGTTCGCGCTCGTGAAGAGCGTGTCGTTCGACCGCCGCATCCTGCCGCCGGGACGGCCGGAGACGGACTAGTTCCTACCCTCTCATCGTCATTCCCGCGCCCGCGGCGGATCGTCCGCGAACTCGTTCACTCAAACCGTCATGCTCGGGCCCGCGGGCGAACGCCCGCTTTCTATTGATTTGCGCGCCAGTTGGGCGCGACCCGGGCATCCACGAAAAACACGTGGATGGCCCGAACAAGTCGGGCCATGACGGTAGAGGGAAGGAAAGGTCGCGTTTCAGCCATCCAACGTTTTTTGGCCGGGCCGCAAGATTCCACTTGTTCTTGTTATGTTCTTTTGCTATAAAGGCGGGGTCGTATTCATTCGTCGACTGTCCGGGTCCTGCAGGACGGATCAGTCGGCCAAGGGTCCGGCCCGGTGGCTCCCTGTCGGGGTCATCGGCATCGGAGAGTGCGCGGGCGCTTCCCAGCCGGAGGGCTGCGACGTTTCTGCCTCCTCAGGTGCACCTCGGTAAACCGCGTAGCGTCGCAGCAAGGCGGGAGGAAGGCTTAAAAGATGTGGGCGGACTAAACGCTGAAATCCGAACGGGACACCCCGCGGCAGCTCCCCGTACCACCCCTTACCTCCCAGGGATTCCAGGCGCCAAGGTGGTGTTTCAGCGCCGAGGCCCGCGCATGTCCGATAAGGGCATGCGACTTTCCCCCGTGCCTATTCAGGACACCACCAGTTGCAGACCCCAGCCGCCCGCCGCCGACAGCACCACCACCAGCCACGGCGGCACCTTCCACAACGCGAGCAGCAGGAACGCGCCGAGCGCCAGCGCGAAGTCGCCGGGCGCATGGATCGCGCTGGTCCACACCGGGTTATAGAGCGCAGCGAGCAGCAGCCCGACCACGGCGGCGTTGACGCCGGTGAGCGCGCGCCGCACCGCGTGCTCGTGGCGGAGCGCGTCCCAGAACGGCAGCGCGCCGGTCACCAGCAGGAACGACGGCAGGAAGATGGCGACCAGGCAGATCAGCGCGCCGAGCCAGCCGTGGGGCGCCGGTCCCGCCACGGTGCCGAGATAGGCCGAGAAGGTGAACAGCGGCCCCGGCACGGCCTGGGCGGCGCCGTAGCCCGCGAGGAACGAATCGTCGGACACCCAGCCGGGCGGCACCACCTCGGCGCGCAGCAGCGGCAGCACCACATGGCCGCCGCCGAACACCAGCGAGCCCGAACGATAGAAGCTGTCGGCGAGCGCCAGCGCCTGGGACGGCCAATGGCCGGCGGCGAGCGGCAGGCCGCCAAGCAGCACCGCGAACAGCCCGAGCGCCACGAGCGCCGTCCCGCGCCCGACCGGAACGCCGAGGCCGGCGTGGCCGGTCTCGGCCTCGGTGCGCGACACGGCGAGGCCGGCGAGCCCGCCCGCGACGATCACCGCCACCTGGGCGAGCGGGCCGGGCGCCGCCAGCACCACGCCCGCCGCGAGCACGGCCACCGTCGCGCGCGGTGGGTCCGGACACAGGTTGCGCGCCATGCCCCACACCGCCTGGGCGACCACGGCGACCGCGACCACCTTGAGCCCGTGCAGCGCGCCCAGGGGAATGACGTCGTGGAACGCGGTCACGCCATAGCCGAACGCGACCAGCGCCAGGGCCGACGGCAGGGTGAAGCCGAGCCACGCGGCGAAGGCGCCGGGGAGGCCGGCCTTGGCGAGACCGATGCCGATGCCGACTTGGCTCGACGCCGGTCCCGGCAGGAACTGGCACAGGGCGACGAGATCGGCATAGGCGTGCTCGTCGAGCCAGCGGCGGCGCACGACGAACGTGTTGCGGAAGTAGCCGAGATGCGCCACCGGCCCACCGAACGAGGTCAGGCCGAGGCCGAGGAAGGCACGAAACACGGCCCGGATGGGCTGGCGGCCCGCGATCGTTTCGCCGCTGTCCTGACTGCCGTCGACTATGTGACTCGGGTCTCGATCCATGGTGCCGGATAACTGGAAAATGAGGACGGCAGTATACCGAACCTCCGGCCGCCTACGATGCTTTGTCAGGGTTCTAGGCCCAGCGGAACCCTGCTAATGTAGCGCCGCCGGCGGGGAACCCCACCGGCGCAGAGGCGGACATGCAGCGGCCCGGGCCCGACTGCCAGTGTCTGGAAATGGATCCAAGAAGAGCCCAGGGAGAAGGAGGCATATCCATGATCAACCGGATTTCAACGCGTGCCATCGTGGCCGGCGGCATCGTCGGCGCGCTGGCCCTCGCGGGCGCCGCCCACGCGCAGTCGGTCGCGAGCTTCTACAAAGGCAAGGACATCTCCATGTACGTCGGCTCCGGCGCCGGCGGCGGCTACGACGCCTATGCGCGGGTGTTCTCGCGGCACTACAACAACCACATCCCCGGCCATCCCAGCATCATCGTCAAGAACATGCCCGGCGCCGCCGGACTGAAGGCGCAGAACTACCTCTACAACGTCGCGCCGCACGACGGCCTGTCGCTGCTGGCGACCTTCAACACGGTGGTCCTGGAGCCGCTCTACGATCTCGACAAAGCGAAATTCGACCCGCGCAAGATGGGCTGGATCGGCAGCATCGGCAAGCAGACCAGTACCTGCATCAGCTGGCACACGTCACCGGTGAAGACGCTCGCCGACGCCCAGAAGACGCAGATCCTGGTCGGCGCCACCGCGCCGAACGCCACGCCGACGATCTTCCCGAAGCTGCTCAACCAGTTCGTGGGGACCAAGTTCAAGGTCGTCACCGGCTACTCGACCAAGGGCCTGCGTCTCGCGCTCGAGCGCGGCGAGATCCAGGGCATCTGCGGCCTCGCCTGGGAAACCCACATGGCCGCCACGCCCCAGTGGATCCTCGACAAGAAGATCAACTTCCTGGCCCAGTTCGATTCTCGAAAAGAGCCCCAACCTGCCGGGCGTGCCGATGGCCATCGACATGATCAAGAAGCCGCAGGACCGGCAGGTCTATGAGCTGCTCGTGATCCCCGACGAGTTCGGCCGCCCGTTCGTGGCGCCGCCGGGCCTGCCCAAGGCGCGCCTCGCGGCACTCCGCACGGGCTTCATGGAAACCCTCAAGGATCCGGCCTATATGGCGGACGCCAAGAAGACCAAGCAGTTCATCGATCCGCTCACCGGCGAGCAGATCGAGGCCCTGATCAACCGCGCCTACGGATATCCGAAGAACATCGTGTCCCGGGCCGCGGTCTATGCCATCGGCGCGAAGAAGCCGAAGAAGAAAAAGATGTAACCGGCGGACCGCCGGCTGCAGCAAAGGCCCCGCCGTCCGGCGGGGCCTTTCAATTCGAGGGGCCGGGGCCCGTTCTAACCCCGCCCCTTGTCGGCGACCACGCCGGCGGGCGGGAGATCCTCCTCGAGGATCGAGATCTGCACCGAATAGGACACCTCGCCCTCGTCCTCGTCACGATAGAGGACGCCGACGAACTCGCCGCCGACCGTGATCTCCACCGGTGCGTTGGGCTTGCGTGGGACGGAGATGGTGATGTCGCGGTTTCCGAAGATCCTCTGAAGATAGGCCTGGACCCTGGAAATCTCGTTAGGCGTCATCGTGCGTCTCCCCTGGCATGACGATCGAAACAGGACAGGGAGCGGATATGGGAATCGCGCGTTCCCATGCCCCCCGCGTGGTGCTAGAAAATTCCACAGACGGGCCTCGAGCGAAAGGAAAAATCCTCATTCGGAGATCCCGGTAGCAAGAATCCGGCAGAAGAGGAACGCATGATCACGGTTTACGGCATCAAGACCTGCGACACGTGCCGTAAGGCACTGAAATGGCTGGAGGCCGAGGGGATCGCCCACTGTTTCCACGATTTCCGTGCAGACGGCCTGACCGGCAAGACCGTCGCCGCATGGGTCGCCGCGCTCGGCTGGGAGACCGTGCTCAACCGCCGCTCCACCACGTGGCGCGAATTGCCGGAAAAGGCCCGCGCCAACCTCGATGCCGGGAGCGCCACCGCGCTGATGGTCAAGCATCCGACCCTGATCA
This sequence comes from uncultured Alphaproteobacteria bacterium, assembly GCA_963732875.1. GTDB lineage: Bacteria > Pseudomonadota > Alphaproteobacteria > SMXQ01 > SMXQ01 > WHSO01. The sequence goes on from CAVTBD010000002.1 coordinate 954,904, forward strand.
AGCGCCCCGTCTTCACGGCAGGCAAGACGGTCCTGATCGGCTTCGACGATAAGGTGAAGACGGCGCTGCGCCACACATGAAGGGGCGGCTTATCGGGGCCGGCGGGTAAACCGCCACAGGAACAGGGGCGCGAGCGCCCCGAAGACCATGCCCGCGCGCGTCGCTTCGATATCGAATGCCCGACGGGGCAACGGCGGCACCGGAAGATAGGTATATTGCAGGAGCGGCCCCTTGCCGGACATGGCATCGAAGGTCCGTTCCACGAATATCCGCTTCGAGCTCGTGGAAAAGTGGACCACGGGAATTCCCGAGACGACCGCAGCGATGTTTCCGTTGCGGCATTCCGCGGGCAGGACACGATCGAGCTCCAGCGCATTGCCGTGGAGCACCGTTGCGCGCGGAAAACGACGCCGCAGCCACTGGCACATTTCGTCATCGACCTCGACCAGCAGCAGCTGCTCCTCCGGTATCCTTCGGAGAAGCTCCCGACTTACCGTTCCCGTCCCCACCCCTATTTCGAGCACGAAGCGCGGCCCGGGATCCGGAATCGCCTCTGCGATGAGCCTGCCGAGCTCCGGCGGGCTGGGCAGCACCGCCGCCACCCGCAATGGGTGGGCAAGACACCGCCGCAGGAACAGAAGCCGCTCCTGCGATGGCGATGTCGCGTTCCGTATGGTCTGTGCCGGTTCTTGCCCGTCTTCCAGCATATGCAGCGGTTCTTGTAATGACCCCCGAGGCGTGGTCATCGCTTCAAGCCCTACCCTTTGAGTGAATATGCCGTGTAATCGGCGTCGCGTCAGTGTCCATACTTCTATCCTTGAAGACCCGCCCATGGAGTTGAATATTTCAACCGGCGCATCCGCTCCAAACCAGAGTCGGAGAGAACTCCCACAGTCCATTGATATACATTGGCTTTCCCCTTCTGGCATGTGGCCTCCACAGCGCGGCACCTAGCGGCACAGACCGGGGCGGCGGCCCATGTCGAGATGGAAGTGGTTGGCGTGAAGCGCGTTGTAGCCCGGGCCGAGCACGGTCGCGAAGCGCCGGCAGGCGGCATCGTGGATGACGCGCAGGAACCGCCCCCGCGCGCCCCTGCCGTTCCAGTCCCCGAGCACCGAGACCTCGCGCCCGTCGGCAAGCACGAAGCCGGCCACGTCGACGGCATTGGCCGTAGCGTGCTCGCTGCGGCGCTCGTCGTCGATGCCGTTCACGTTGCGGCAGGCGTAGCTGCCGAAGTGGCGGATACGGACGACCCGGGAGCCGAGTACCCGCTCGGCCGCGGGCTGCACGTCATGGCGCTCCCATACCGAAAGGGCCGCCAGCATTGGGCAGGTGAGCCGTATCTCCCCGCCCCAGGAGATGGCGGATTTCTCGAGCGCCGCGGCATCGCGGAAGCCACAGCCCGGCCCGGTCCTGTGGTCGGCGATCCGGGTATAGGCCACACCGGCGAGATCGAGGGCCTCGAAGCAGGCGACGGGATGGCCTTCGAGCCGGCGCAGCTTGTAGGCAGTGAACAGCGACGGCGCCTCGTCGATCACCAGCGGCGCGAACGGATCGTAGCGGTCGGGGGCGTAGCGCAACGTGCCCACCACGCTCGCCGCGACAAGTACGAGAGCGCCGGCGGCAACCAGGCCGTAGCGCAGCAGTTTCGACCGGGACGCCCGCATGGGCCGTGGTCTATCATGGCGCCCCCGCCACAATGGGGCGACGGGACCGGCAGCCTGCGGTTCACACAAAAATGCCCCTGAACGCCCTTAGGCGCCCGCGCACAGGCACTTGGTTCCTAGTGCAGCGGTTCACGGCTGCGGTCCCGCATCAGATAGAGCGCGACGACCGACAGAAGGGCCCCGGCCATCAGGTATCCGGCGGCCGCAAGGTTGAAGCCCGTTGCGCCGATCAGGGCGGTGGCGATCAGCGGCGCGGTGCCGCCGCCGAAGCCGAGCCCGATATTGAATGCCAGCGAATAGCCGGACAGGCGGCAGTGCGACGGGAACAGCTCGGCCAGCATCGCCGGCGCGGTCCCCATGACCATGCCCAGGAACACGGCGAAGCCGAGCTGGGCGACGACGAAGCGCCTCAGGTCCGGCCCGCCGGCCAGTTCAAAGAAGCCGATGGCGGTCAAGAATATCAGCGCGAAGGCGAGTATCAGCATGGACCGGCGGCGGATCGCATGATCGGTCAGCCCGCCCGCGATCGGGATGACGAGGATCGCCAGCCCCAACGCCAAAGTATTCACGGCCAGCGCGTCGCCGTTGTCGATGGCACCGAACCTGCTGGCGAAGGTGGGCAAGAACACCATGGTCACATAGTTGGCCACGCCGTACCCCCAGGTGAAAAGGATGGCCAGGATCATTGCCCACGGCGCTTCGGCGAACGCCCGCTTGATCGGCAATTCTCCCCGTTCCTTCGCGGCCGGCGGTTCGGGCTCATAGCCGGTGTGGACGAGCCGGCGGCGCACCCAGAAGGCGAGCACGGCCAGGATACCACCGCCGATGAAGGGCAAGCGCCAGATCCAAGGATATCCGGGATGCGCCGCGGACAGCATGACGGTGCCCGTGGCCAGGCCCGCCGCCAGCAGATAGCCGCCGGTCGAGCCGATGTTCGCAACGCTGCCGGCAAGACCGCGCCGGTGCGGCGGCGCCGTCTCGATGAGGTAGGAAACCGAGACCGTGAACTCGCCGCCCACGGAAAACCCCTGGAACAGGCGGACGAGCAGAAGAAGGATCGGCGCCCAGACGCCGATCTGGTCGAAGGTGGGCAGGCAGCCGATGGCAATCGTCGCCGCCCCCATCAGCACGACCGAGCCGATCAGCACGGGCTGGCGGCCGAGACGGTCGCCGATGTGGCCGAGCACCGCACCGCCGACCGGACGCATGGCGAAGCCGATCGCGAAGCCGCCATAAGCGCCGATCAGCGAGGCCACTGCGCTGTGAGAGGGGAAGAACCTGGCGGCGATGACCGGCGCGAGGAAGCCGTACAGGCCGAAATCGTACCATTCGAGCACATTGCCGATCATGCCGGCGCCCAGGCTCGCGGCGGACAGCCTCTCGATCCGGTTGAGCGCGGCAACGCCGGTGCGGGCTTCGGATGGCGACACGTCGTTCCTCAAGGCTACCGTGGCGGGATTCCCGAACGGCGTCGCACTATTCTAGCGCGTGGCCTTCGCCCAGCGCACCCGGCTCTGGCTGAGGCCGAGGCTGACAAGCATGGCGGCCATGCGGATCGGCGCGCCGATCCCCTCGACCACCGGGACGCCGAGCTCCTTTGACAGCCAGTCGGGCTTGATATGGGTCGGGCACTGGCTGATCCCGTGCGGGATGATGACGTCGGCGCCGTCCCGCTCGATCAGGGAGCGCGCACAGGCAACGAACGTCTCAACCAGTTGGTCGTGGTGCTCGGTCATGTGCCGGATCGGCATGGCGACGGTCCGGTACCCCCCGATGAACTGCTCCATGCCGTAGGCTCGGACCTGGGCACGATGGCGCGGGATGTTGTGGGCCTCGTAGCAGATCAGGCCGAAACGCTCGCCCACCATGGCCGCGACGTGCAGCGACGCGTGGGCCGGACCGATCACCGGAATATCGACCAGCGAACGCCCGCCGTCGACGCCGAGATCGAGCATGCCGAGCGGCACCACGGCGTCGTAGCCCTCCTGCTCGGCCTTGATATAGGCGTCGTGGAACAGCGGCGCGACCGCCTGGACCGACGCCGGATTGAGCCCGCGATAGGGACTTGCCCCGATGCGGATGATGCCGATCTCGACCTCATCGGAGGCGTAGGACAGCGCCACCCGCTCGCGGAGACGGAATTCCTCCTCGGGGTATTCGCCAATGCAATACGCGATACGGATCATGTGGCTTGTCTCCCGTTGTTGCTTGAAACCTCTCCCTCGGCCGCCGCCGCGAACAGCCCGTCGAGGGTGCCAGCAGTATCGAGCTTCATGGCCGCCGCTTCTACCGCCGCCCGCCGGGCGGGCGCGACCACGCCCTCCGTCATCGCCGCGAACTTGGCGGAGACTGTTGCAAAGCCCGGCTGCGCCCGGACGTGCCCGGGCGGGTGCAGGACCTCGACGGTACGGTTCTCGCCGCCCCGCAGCGTCACGCGCAGGCGGACCGCGAAGCTGTCGGGCGCGCGTTCCGAGAGCGCCGCATCCACGCCGAAGATAATGCGCGCCATCATGCCTTTCACGCGCGGATCGTTCCAGGGCTCTCCCTCGAAATGGCGCGGCGTCACGGCGCCGTCGAGAAGCGCGACGGCGGCAAGGAAGGGGAAACTGTGATCGGCGGTCTCGCGCGAATCGGGCGCCATGCGCTCGGGCTGGGCGAGCTGGGACGTGACGGCGGGACGGTCCACCATCGTCGCCTCGACGGCGACGATATCGCGGTCGGGATCGGCCGCGAGCTTCCGCGCCTCAAGCGCGGCGGCAACCAGCGCCTGGGAAGTCGCGACGCACGGCCAGGTCTTGATGTGTGCGCCCATCAGGGCATAGGCGCCGTCGAGGGGGGCAACGAGCCCGCCGGCGGGTTCGCCGCCGAACAGGACGTCGCCGAGCCCTTTGCCGCGGGCGTAAAGGGCGCGCGGTCCGGTCAGGCCACGGGCCGCGAGCAGGGTCGCGAACACGGCATTGCGCGCGACCGTGGCGTTGGCCAGCGCCTTGGCCGCGGACAGTTGGCCCGCGCGCACCACGCCGAGCGTGAGGCCGTGGGTGGAGCCGAGGGCGAGCGCATGGGCCATGGCGGCCTCGTCGAGGCCCATCAGCCGTCCGGCCATGGCCGGTGCGACCAGCGCGGACGCACTGACGTGGTCGAACGGCCGGTCGCGCGCGATCAGCCGCTGAAGGCGGTCGTAAAGCTCGTATCCCAGCACCAGGGAGGCCAGCACGTCGCGCCCCCGGCTGCGACGCCAGTCGCCCACCGCAAGCGCGACCGCGGCGAGGTCGCTCGGGTGCCCCGAGGTGCGGATCGCGCCGAGGAAGTCATTGAGATCGAGCACACGGATCAATACGCCGTTGAGGAACACCGCGTCGAGGACCGACATCGGGTCGTGGCCACCGATGACACGCGCCTGGGGCTTGCCTGCGGTCTCTTCTGTCGCGACGCGAGCCTGGCGGACGGTCTCGTCCTCCTTTGCCGCGAGTGCGCAGACGACGGCATCGAACAGCAGCAGCTTCGCTCTGGCGATGACATCGGCCGGAACGGCATCGAAATCGAACGCGCAGACCCAGCGCGCGAGATCGCCCATGGTAATGCCACCTGCGGACTCCGGCGCCTTCGTCATCGCCGGTCCTTTTCGTACCGATACCGCACCTAGTTCGACCGCCTGGCGGCGTTGCGCCCGGCCTTGCGGCTGAACACCACGTTGCGCGTCTGGCCAGTGCAAGAGGGGTAGTTGTGATAGAACAGGCCGACGATATCGCCCGAAGCATAGAGGCCCCGGATCGGTTCATTCGTGGTGCTGAGTACCTCCGCTTCGGTCGTGACGCTGAGACCACCGAAGGTGAAGGTGATCCCGCCCATCACCGGATAGGCGCGATAGGGCGGCTTGTCGATCCTGCGCGCCCAGTTGGACTTGGGCGGGAAAATGCCGGTCGTGCCCCGCCCGTCGAGCCGGGACGGGTCCCATGGCACGCTCTCCATAACCGCGGCGTTGTACTCGGCGACGGTATGGGCAAAGACCTCCGGGTTGACGCCGATCCTGGCCGCGAGCTCGGGCAGGGTCGCCGCCTCCTCGAAGGTCGCCGCCTGGTCGCGGCCGTGGCGGAACCGCTCGAGCCCCGCCTGATCGTAAATCTGGTAGGCGATGCCGCCGGGCTGACGGCGCACCGCATGACCGGTCTTGGCGTAGGTGTAGGAGTGGAAGTGCTCGCCCTCGTCGAAGAAGCGCTGGCCGAGCGCGTTGACCGTGATGCCGTGGGTATAGTCATAGCGGTTCATGGCGTTGCCGCGCCCACCCTCCAGCACCGGCGTCTCGAACGCGGGCGCGCCGGCGTCGATCGGGGTCGCATGCGCCCCCTGCCAGTGGCCGGTCGCCTTCGCCCCCATCGCCAGCAGCATCATGAGGACCTCGCCGGTGTTGTGCCGGGAGCCGCGCACCTTCATCAGGTCGGCGTTCTCGCCCAGATAGCGCGCGCGCATCTCGGGATTGGCCTGGAATCCGCCGGCGCAGGCGATCACCGCGGGGGCCGCGAGATCGTAGTCGCGCTCGGGCGACGACACGCGCACGCCCTCGACCCGGCGCGCGTTCCCGTGCACGGCGCTCACTCGCGATTCGAAGCGGAGGTCTATGCCGAGCCCGGTGGCGATGGCCCGCCATTGGTCGAGCTGGCCCTTGCCGCCGCCGAGGGTCTGGATGATCCGGCCCGGCTCGAAATGGTGGCGCCCGTTGACGGTCGCGTATTTCTCGTGGTTCCAGCGGATGCCGGTGTCGAGCGCCCAATGGGCCGCGGCGTTCGATTCGCCCGCCAGCATGTCGGCCAGCACCGGATCGACCAGCCCCTGGGTCACTCGGTTGAGGTCGGCGATGAATTGGTCCTTCGTGTAGGGAAGGACTTCCATCTTCTCGAACAGCGCGGCATCCACGTCCGGCAGGAACTCGCGGATTTCCGCCCTGCCCGACTGGCAGAACCGGAAGCCGGTGTGGGAATAGCGCGCGTTACCGCCGAATTCCGGCTCGGGCGCCTTCTCCAGCATGACCACCTGCTCGGCGCCGGCCTGGCGCGCCGACACGGCGGCCTCGAACGCAGCGCTGCCGCCCCCCATGACGATCACGTCGCAGGTTTCATCGCCGGTTTCGGTCATGCCCGCCCCCACCGTCGCCCGCGGGCTCCAGCGTGGTACGCCACGCATACGAGAACCATGAACACGGACACCGTCCTAGCGGCAGGTGATCTTCTTCGCGTTGCTGTTGGCCCCCTGGTGCACGATCTCGCAGGTCATCCCCGCCTTGATCGCCGACCGCTTGGCCTTCTTTCCCGCGATTGTGATTTTGGTCTTCTTGCCGCTGATCTTGACCGTCATCTTGCCCGCCTTGCCCTCGAAGGAGATGCTCTTGCCCTTGCCCTGGACGGCCGCGATCGTGACCGTCTCGGTGATGACCGGGTTGAGCTTGGCGAGCATGCTCTCGGTCAGCTTGACCGTCTCCTCCGGGGTCGCCGCGAGATCGGCCACGCGCTGGGCCAGCTCCTCACCGGTGAGCGGCGTGATCTCGAGCCTTTGCTTGGCGGCTTCGCGGGCGAAGTCCTTGTCCTTCATGGTGGCGTCGAAGGCACGGCGGAGCGCCTGCACCCGATCGTGCGCCACGTCCGGCGGCGCCGCGGTCGGCCGGCCGAGCTCGGTGTTCGAGGAATAGAACGAGAGGATCCGGCGCTGCGCGTCGGACTTCACGAACTTGAACACCGAGGGTGCATTTACGCCGGGGATCGGCTGATGCTCGAGGTTGAACAGGACCTTGAGCTTGCCCGTCCGCATCAGCTCTGGGTGCTCGCTGGTGAGCGCGCCGTAGGTCTGGCAGATGCCCTGGACCTCGCCACGCTCGACCGCGAGCACAACGGCGGTCGCGCTGCCGTAACCCTCGACCAGCTTGAACTTCATGCCGAGAAGCGCGCGCAAGAGATTGGGCGTGGTGCTGACGGCGGTGCCCGCACCGGCGCCGCCCACCAGCAGCGTCTTCGTGAACAGGTCCTCGGCGTTCTTCACCTTGGCGTCGGACCGTGCCACGCACACCCGGTTGGTCAGCTCGGGGCTGCCGATCCAGTTGAACTTGGTCGGCACGAAGCGGATGTTCTTGTCCTTGAGCAGCCACTTGGTAGGCAGGTTACGGCTGAAGGTGCCGATCACGCTGCCGTCCTTGGGCGCGATGTTGTAGAGGTAGTTGGCCGCCTTGATCTGGCCGCCGCCCGGCATGTTCTGGGCGATGAACGACGGGTGGCCGGGGATATAGCTGCCCATGTGGCGGGAAATCATGCGCGCCCAGACGTCGTAGGAGCCGCCGGACTTGCTCGCGATGATGAAGTGGATCTGCTTGTCCTTGTAGAAGTCCGCGAGCGAATCGTTCCCGGCCGCCATCGCGGCGCTCGAAGCCGTGACCAGCGCCGCGATTCCCGTGGCGAGAAGAATTTTCCGCATGTGTGCCTCCCCGTTCGTCCGTGCCCGGCCATGCCGGACGGTTCGCGACAGGCTACGGTCCGCGGACCGTGCCGTGCCATTTCTTCCGAACTCGACTGCCCGAACTGACTGCCCGATCCGACTGATTGAGAGCCTGCACAATACGGCAGACCCGGACGCCCCTGCTTTTTGCTTATTATGAAAAAGGATTACACCTCTTCCCGGGGGCGTCAACGGCGTTACTTCCCGTGCCGTCTCCGAAAACATCAAAGCCCCCCGGGGCGAACCCGGGGGGCTTTGATGGTTGCGGGGGCAGGCTGCCAACAATATCGAACGCTGCCAGCCTACGATTTAGCGGTCATGTGAACCGTACCGCCTCATGGCAGATATCAATGCCACGTTCGAAAAGCAGATATTCTGACGTGTCCCCCTGAAAGTGGTCCGGGTTTACTGAAAGTATTTGGCGCATTCTGAAGCGCGTGGGTAAGTGGCGCATAACTATTAATTGGGTTTTGCATCTACTGACGTGGGGTTGTGCCAGCAGTCACCACCCACGAAAACGGAGTTGGCTGCCTTAGGCCCCCAACTGCCGCGTTTGTAGGGCAACGTCCGGTGATGCTTAGCAAGGACAGGATCAAGCACCGCCCACGCGGCCTCCACGGCATCCTCACGGGTAAAGAGAGCTCCATTGCCGACCATCGCGTCGCCGAGAAGCCGCTCATAGGGTGCCTCCTCGTCCGGTTGTTCGTTAATGAGGTAAAGCTCTCGCTGATTTCCAATGAACTCCTCTCCCGCGCGCTTGACACGAGCGGCAAGCGCGATAGCGGAATTCGGGGCCAGACGGAAACGAAGATAGTTAGCCGTTCCGGACGGAGGTGCAGAGTCCGCGAACAAAAGCTGCGGCGGTGGCTTCAGTTCGACGATGATTTCGGCGCGCGTCTCGGCCATATACTTGCCTGAGCGTAGGTACCAAGGCACGCCCGCCCAGCGCCACAAATCAATGAAAAGACGTAGGGCGCAGAACGTCTCAACATCGGAATGCTTTGCAACACCCGGCTCTTTACGGTAGCCGAGATACTGACCGCGCACTACGTCGGCAGGCTTCAAAGGGCGCATTGCCTGAAAGACATCGGCGGTTTCGCCATGCACCGCACCGAAGCCCCTGTAGGTCGGCGGCTCCATGGCAAGCAGTGCAACGATCTGAAAGAGATGGTTTTGAACGACGTCACGCAGGCAGCCAGCAGTCTCGTAGAACGCGCCCCTGCCTTCGACACCGAACCTCTCAGACAGCGTCAATTGGACACTAGACACGTAGTTCCGGTTCCAGATCGGCTCCAAGAACGAGTTGGCGAAACGAAAATACAGGATATTCATGATCGCTTCCTTGGCCAGGAAGTGATCTATGCGGAAGATCGAATTCTCCGGAAAGACCGCACGCGCGACACGATTAAGCTGCCGCGCGGAGGTAAGATCGCGACCAAACGGTTTTTCGACGATGACGCGCGCCTGATTGGCGAGACCCGCCGCGTCGAGGGCCTTTATGACGGTCGCGAACAGTTCTGGCGGAATCGCAAGATAGTGCGCCGGCCTCCGAGCATTACCCAATGCCTGCTTGAGCACCTTAAAGGTAGCCGAGTCATTGTAATCGCCGTCGACATAGCGGAGCAGAGAGAGCAAACGGCGCAGAGCTGGCCGATCATCGATCCTTCCCGAATCCTTTACGCTGTCTGCGGCGCGCTTGCGCAGCTGTGCCAGGTTCATTTTTGAGGACGCCACTCCTATCACCGGGACTTTCAGGGTGCCCCGCTTCGCCATCGCGTATAGCGCAGGAAATATCTTCTTGCGCGCGAGGTCTCCCGTGACGCCGAAAATTACAAGAGCATCTGATCGCGCCGCTCTGCCGTTGGTAGTGTCCATTTCAGCTCCGTCGCTTCTCTTCCTGCCTGCAAAACCACCAGTACGTTTAAAATAGCACATGAAGGGCGAACGCCCGAGAGTTCATACCATTTGCGCGCCAACTCTTTGTACTGGACTGGTGTGATATCGGATCTTTTTCCAGCTCATTCGACATTTCACTGCGCGACTTTATTGCAGATCATCTGCACCATCGGCACCACTTTGCGTTTGTTTTGGATAAGTCACTGTGTTTGTCCTCCTCACCAGCAGAAACGACATACCCAGGCACGTCACTGGTATTCGTGGCGACCGCGCGATGGCCTGACCCACGAAAGTAGTCCGAGCTTATTGAGAGAATTGGGCACATTTGAAGCGCTTGGATTTGGTGGTGTGGTTTCAGCAAACTCGACATCCTCTATCTCTATTTATTTCCGTCGATCATCGCAGCACCGAGCAACCGGATGATTTTTTCCGAGATTTTCTCGGGCGACGGACCGATATCGACGACGAGCGCTTCCTCTTCGGGCCCGGGCTCCTCTAGAACTTCGAATTGGCTTCCCAGTAGGGTGGGCGGCATGAAGTGGCCATGCCGTGCCGCCAGCCGTGCGGCGATCAGATCCTGCTCCCCCCGGAGATAGATCAGCCGTGCCTCGGGCCGGTCACCGACGACGATATGCCGATAGCTTCGCTTGAGGGCGGAACAGGTGATGATCCCGGGCTGCCCTTTCGCGCGCTGACCGTCGATCCAGTCGGCTACCGCCACGAGCCAGGGCTGGCGATCGGCGTCCGTCAGGGCAATCCCCGCCCGCATCTTCGCGATGTTCGCCTCGGAATGGAACGCGTCGCCTTCCTCGAGGGGCCATCCCAGACGTGCGGCCAGTTCCCGTGCAACCGTCGACTTGCCCGCTCCGGAAACGCCCACGATAACGAGAATCGGGGGATGACCGCGATGGGTGCGTGCACCATCGAGACGACAAACGCCGGTGTCGTCCGCCACGAAGACGTGATCGGCCCGTCCGACAAACAGGCCATTTTCTACCACTCCCACGGTGCGGTTGATCTTTTGCTCGAGGCCCGCCGGATCCGAAATCGTCCCGAAAGCGGCGTCCAGAATACGATTGCCCCCGTCGGTAATGAAGGGCTCACCCGTCGGCGCGGTACGCAGACGGAGGACGGCCCCCATCTCTTCCAACGCCTTCTGCGTCGCCTCGATCCCGAAGGGAACGACCTCGATGGGAACCGGGGTCCGCACACCGAGCCGCTCCACCAGCTTGGCACCGTCCACGACGATGACTAACCGCCTGCTGGCCGCAGCGACGATCTTCTCGCGGAGCAGCGCGCCGCCCAGTCCCTTGATCAGGTTGAGGGTGCTGCGTTCGACCTCGTCCGCGCCGTCGATGGTCAGGTCGATGTGGGGGTGATCGGCAAAACTAGTCAACGGGATGCCTACTGCCTGGGCCTGAGTGGCGGTTCGCTCGGAGGTGGGGATACCGACGAACCGCAGCCCCTGCCACCGGCGTCGCGCCAGCGCCTCGACCGCAAAGGCTGCCGTCGACCCGGAGCCGAGGCCGACGACCATGCCGTCCCGGACCAGTTCGACCGCGGCCTCCGCCGCCGCACGTTTGAGAGCATCGCGCGCGTTCGTTGCCGGACACATGGCTCAGGACGCCGCCACCGTCGCGCTCTGACGTATGGCCGCAATGGCGGCACGGTAATCCTTCGTGCCGAAGATTGCCGATCCGGCCACGATCGCAGTGGCCCCCGCCGCGGCCGCCTCTCCCGCCGTCCTCGCGGTTTCGCCGCCGTCCACTTCGATAACTGGATCGAGCCCTCTTTCCGTGCAAATTTGCCGAAGACGCCGGATCTTCGGGAGAACCTCCGGTAGGAACGCCTGCCCGCCGAAGCCGGGATTTACGGTCATAACCAGAATGACGTCGCAGAGATGCAGAACGTATTCCACGAGTTCCGGAGGACTTGCCGGATTGAGGACCACGCCGGCTTTCTTTCCGAGGTCGCGGATTCGGCTCAGGACGCGATGCAGGTGAATGGTCGAGCCCGGCTCCGCCTGGACCAAAAGATGGTCGGCCCCCGCTCTGGCGAAATCGGCGAGATATCGCTCGGGTTCCACGATCATCAGGTGCACGTTGATCGGCTTTGCCGTCGATCGACGGATGGCTTCCAGTATGACCGGGCCGATGGTGATGTTCGGCACGAATCGCCCGTCCATGACATCCACATGAATCCAGTCAGCGCCGGCGGCGTCGACGGCGCGGACCTCCTCCACCAATCGCGTAAAGTCGGCCGAGAGAACCGAAGGTGCGATGATCACCGGTGACATGGATTCACCTCTTGTCCGCCAGCAGCCGCCCGGTCGAGAAACCAGATGGTCTCGCCGAGCGGCCTGACGCTGGCAGCCGGCATCCCCGCTCCACCCGCGCGAATCGCCGCAACGACGTCCGCCTTGTCCTCACCCGAAACAAGAAACGCCACGTTGCGGCTGCTCTCGATAGCAGGGTAGGTCATCGTGATTCGCGCCTCGGGCCGGCCGGCCATGACGGCCGCCACCCAGCGGTCACGCTCCTGCAGGACGGGATGCCCCGGTAACAAAGAGGCCGTATGGCCGTCAGAGCCCACCCCGAGCAAGGTAATGTCGAACAGCGGTCGCGCCGGATCCAGGGCCCTTCCGCCGTAAGCCTCCTGAAGGGTCACCTCGTACTGCAGCGCCGCTTCTTCCGGCGTACCGTCAACCGGCACGGAATGGATGTTCTCTGGCGGCACTAGGACTCTGGACAGCATGGCCTTCCACGTCATGCCGAAATTGCTGTCGGGATCGTCGTAGGGAACGAAGCGTTCGTCTCCCCAGTACCAGTGAACCCTTTGCCATGGAAAGCACGATGCGAATGCCTCAGACGCGAGAAGCTCGTAAAGCCCCTTAGGGGTGGAGCCGCCCGAAAGGGAAACACGAAACGACCCTTCGGAGGCGAGCGCCGTTTCCGTCATCCATTCCGCCACGGTCTGCGCGATGCGCTGCGGATCCGGCAAGATCTTGATGCGTCCGATCATCCCATCCATGGCGTCGCCTCAGTCCGAACTGCTGAGAATGAAGCGCTCGATCGCCTTTGCAAACCCGTCGTCGTTGTCCAAATCGGTCGCCACGCTTGCGTTCGACTTGACCTGGTCGGACGCGTTGCCCATGGCAATGCTGAACCCTGATTTCTCGAACATCATGATATCGTTCGCCTGATCGCCTATGGTCGCGATTGCCCGCGCGGGAATGTCGAGGGCGCTCGAAAGAAACTCGACAACCGACCCCTTGTTGGCATTCCTGTGCGTGACATCGAGGTAGTAGGGCTGGGATCGCGCGGCGGTCGCCTCCTCCCCGAAGGCCGCCTGGGCGGCTTCTTCGCAGGTTCGTATCTTTTCGTGATCGTCGCTCACGCCCACGATCTTCGTTATCTGTTCCAGATTGCTCGCGACATCGTCGACCACTTTGGGGCGGAATTGCACGGTTTGCCTCTCGCGAGCAACATGAGGAGCGTCCGGTTCCGTAATCAGCCAGTCATTGCCGCGATAGACCCAGACGTCGAGTCCATGGTCCCGCAGAAGCTCAAACGCTCTACCGGCAACATCGGCGGGAACCGCCTTATGCTCGAGAATCGAAAGATCGGGTTCCACGAACAGCCCGCCGTTGTAACCGGCAACCGGGGTGTCGAGCTGCAGCGCGTCGAACAGCATCGCCATGCCCCGAGGTGGCCGTCCACTGGTGATGGCGAAACGGATCCCCCTGTCGTAGAGCCCCTGAACGGCTGTCAGGGCGCGGTCCGTCAGGGTCTTGTCCTCGTCGACGAGCGTGCCGTCAACGTCTGCCAGCACCAGCGATATGTCATGCATCTGCGACATGTCGGCACCCACTCCCGTCGTCATATTTTTGATATGGCCTTTCGCCATGACACTGGTGCGTCCAGTACCGCCACACGGATCGCCATCCATCATCACGCGTGCGTTACGGCTTCCCTGGCGACAGCGACCAGTTGTTCGGGCTCAAACCCGAACTTGTGCTGCAGTTCCTTGAGCGGGCCGAAGCGCCGCACGACGTCATGCCAATAATTTTGCCCTCGCGTCCGACGTAGCGCTTTCATCCAATGATTGATCCCCGTTCCACGGCGATCCGCGCCGTGACACATCTGGCAGCAACACGCCGTCACGATAGTCATGTGGCTGATCCTTGAAGATGTCCCAAGACGGCATCGATGACAGGGTACAAATGGTATTTTTCGACAGTTGATCGATCTCGTCTTCCGTCATCAAACTCCACTCCTCTTCCTGTGTGCGCGATTCGGACGACTATGATTTCTCCGGTTTCTCCTGATGCCCGCCGAACTCGTGCCGCATGGCCGAAAGCATGCGATTGGCAAAGTCGGCCTCTCCGCGGGAACTGAATCGCTCATAGAGGGCCGATGACAGCACGTGTGCCGGCGTACCTACGTCGATGGCAGCCCTGACGGTCCAACGTCCCTCACCGGAATCCGATACCCGTCCGGTGAAGTCGGAAAGCTCGGGATCCTGAATCAGGGCCGCGGCCGAGAGGTCCAGCAGCCACGATGCGATCACGCTGCCGCGCCGCCATACTTCCGCGATATCCGGAAGATTGAGGTCGTACTGATAGTATTCCGGATCGCGCAACGGCGTGGTCTCGGCGTCTTCCTCACCCGCCTTCTGGCCGATGTTCGCCGCCTTCAGAATCGCCAGTCCTTCGGCATAGGACGCCATCACGCCGTACTCAATTCCGTTGTGGACCATCTTGACGAAATGACCGGCACCGCTAGGGCCGCAATGCAGGTAGCCCTGCTCCGCCGTAGTACCGGCTTGCGCCCGTCCGGGCGTGCGGGGAATATTGCCACGGCCTGGTGCAAGGGCGACAAAGATCGGATCCAGATGCTTCACCGCCTCCGCCTCGCCACCGATCATCATGCAGTAGCCCCGCTCCAGGCCCCAGACACCGCCGCTGGTGCCGACGTCAACGTACCGGATTCCCTTGGACGCAAGGTCCTTGGACCTACGAATGTCGTCAATGTAATAGGAGTTGCCACCATCGATCAGAATATCTCCCCGCTCGAGATGGGGCAGAAGATCGGCGATCGCCTTGTCGACCACGGCGGCGGGGACCATCATCCATACTACCCTAGGCGTTTCCAGCGTCTTGACCAGTTCCGCAGGAGAACCCGCACCGACGGCGTTTTCCTTCGTCAGCTCGGATACCGCCTTTGCGGACGTATCGTACACCGTGCACTTGTGGCCGCCCTTCAGGATCCGGCGCACCATGCTCCCTCCCATCCGGCCGAGGCCGATCATTCCGATATGCACGTGTCAGTCCTCCTTCTCATAAACGGTGTCTTCTTCGAATCCGTTCCGGAAACGGTCAGCCGCACAAGGCGACGCGTCGTCTTGTCCGAGGTATCGGCGGGCCTGGCGGCACGCTTGGCGAAAAGCACGACGTCCCGGCAGCCATGCCGGCCACGCAGACACGTCCCCTGTGCGTCAGGGCAGGCCCTTATGCTTGCGATAGTGCCGGATCAGGTTATTCGTCGAGCTGTCGTGCGAAAGCTCCGGTTCGGCACGGCTCTCTAGCTGCGAAACAATCTGCTGAGCCAGAACCTTGCCCAATTCCACGCCCCACTGATCGAAGGAATCGATCTGCCAGATCGTGCCCTGGGTGAAGACGCTGTGTTCGTAAAGCGCCACAAGCGCACCAAGCGCGGAGGGGGTCAGACGATCCAGCAGGATGGTATTGGAAGGCCGATTGCCCTCGAAAACCCGGTGCGGCACTAGCCGGTCGGACGTACCTTCGGCCCTGACTTCCGCCTCGCTTTTGCCGAAGGCGAGCGCCTCCGTCTGGGCGAAAACGTTGGCGAGGAGCAAGTCGTGGTGCTGTCCCAACGGATTAAGGGTTTCGAGGAATGCAATAAAATCGCAGGGTATGAGCCGCGTGCCCTGATGGATCAACTGGTAAAAGGAATGCTGTCCGTTTGTGCCCGGCTCGCCCCAATAGATGGGACCGGTATCGTAATCCACCGTCCTGCCCTCGATGGTCACGTGCTTGCCGTTGCTCTCCATGGTCAGTTGCTGGAGATAGGCGGGAAAACGCTTGAGATATTGCTCGTAGGGCAGAACCGCGATCGTCTGGGCACCGAAAAAATCGGTATACCAGACGCCGAGCAGGCCAAGCAGGACCGGCAGGTTCCGTTCCAAAGGCGCGGTGCGGAAGTGCTCGTCCATCAGATGGAAGCCCTCCAGTAAGGCGCGGAAATTCTCAGGCCCCACCGCGATCATGGTCGAGAGGCCGATGGCCGAATCCATCGAGTACCGGCCTCCGACCCAATCCCAGAATCCGAACATGTTGTCGGTATCGATGCCGAACTTCGCCACGTCCTCGGCATTGGTCGAAACCGCGACGAAGTGTCTGGAGATTCCGGCCTCCTCTCCGTTCAGTCCGTCCAGGATCCAGCTTCGCGCGGTATGAGCGTTGGCCATCGTTTCCAGTGTGGTGAAGCTTTTCGAGGAGACGATGAACAGCGTCTCCGCCGGATCTAGATCGCGGACGGATTCCACGAAATCAGTTCCGTCTATATTGGAGACAAAGCGGAAAACCATGTCCCGCTTGCTGTAGTGTCTCAAGGCCTCGTAGGCCATGACGGGGCCGAGGTCCGACCCGCCTATCCCGATGTTGACGACATTGCGAATGCACTTCCCCGTATGCCCCTTCCAACGACCGTCCCTCAGCCGACTCTGCGAAATCGGCCATCTTGTCGAGCACACCGTGAATGTCCGGGACAACGTTCCGGCCGTTCAACTGGATCGAGGCATCGCCCGGCGCGCGGAGCGCTACGTGCAGAACCGCACGATCCTCCGACACGTTGATTTTCTCACCCCGAAACATGGCGTCGATTCGTCCACGCAGGCCTGATTGCTCGGCAAGTTTCACCAGTAGCTTCAGGGTTTCATCGGTGATCAGGTTTTTGGAGAAATCGACATAGATCCCGACCGCTTCGACCGCCATGCGGTCGCCGCGTCCGGGGTCCTCGTCAAACAGCCGCCGAAGGGAAATGTTCTTCGCTTTCCGGTAATGTTCCTCGAGTAAGGCCCAGGCGGGACGCTTGCGCAAAGCCGGGATGCTCATCGATTCTCTCATGACATTATTTTTATCGTGTCACCGCGGCGTTTTTTCCGCAATCGGTTCCCTCGGGCTTCTCTCCGGCCCACCTCACGGAGTGCGGTACTCTTTGAGTCCATACATGACATCCGATTTTTCCAAAACCTGCTAAAAGACACTGCCCTCTTATCCTGAAGCTCAACAGGCAGTAAGTCTAAATCGATGCCGACCTCTGCAAAGCTGGCAAGTATAGATTCGCGTTTGAGGACGTGAACCGGCATTGTATCGGTCCTGTGCGACTACGCTTGGGACGCGGCGTCACTTGTGCCGGCGACTCTCGTCCCACAGACGAAACCCGCCGATAAACGCGTTTCCATTCTGTCCTAACCGCGTCCGCAGTGGTAGCTCTTTCACTTTCTTCGTATTGCCGCCGCCCAGCACAACATAATCCGGCTGAAACGCCGTCATGAGGTGCTCGACGACCGCCGCAACCTCGGTGCGCCATTTTTTCTTGCCCATGCGCTTCATTCCTTTTCGGCCCAGATAGTCCTCAAACGTTTTGCCCTTCTTGTAGGGAAGGTGAGCGAGTTCCATGGGCTCGATCACCCCATCGATGATCATGGCCGAGCCTAAGCCGGTGCCGAGGCCGAGGAACAGCATGCGCCCTCCGGAGTAGCTGCCAAGAGCCTGCATGACGGCATCGTTGACGACCTTGACCGAACAGCCAAAGGCCTCAGCAAAGTTGAAGCCCACCCAGCCATCGCCAAGATTGTGGGGCTCGGCTAGCGGACGGTTGTGAACCACAGGGCCCGGAAAGCCGATCGAAACTACATCATAGTTCCAGTCACCAGTCAGGTCCTTGACCTTCCTAACCATGTCCTCCGCGGTGAGTGAGGGCCCGGACTTGAATTCCCGCTTTTCCGATTCCGGACTCAGCATCGTCTTGACGTGTGTCCCGCCGATATCGATCGCAAGAACCTTGCAGTCCGACTTGGCGTGTCGCCGCTTTTCCGTTCCGGTCATCGTTCCATGCCTCTTTTCGGCGGAGCGCGAACAAGGCACCGTGTGATGTATGCACCGTTGTCGAATAACCGATATTGCCACTTTTTACTTGTTTCCCGGCACCGGACGTCGGCCGGCTAGGCGGCGCCGATACGGTCTACCGGCTGCAAAGGCATTTGACGATGTCGCAGGATTGTGAAGCGTCACCACGTTCCAGGTTCAATCTCTTATATATGTCTGCTCTATTTGATGCGTGCCGGTACATATGTATCGAATACTATTTATTTATCGCTTTTCCGACTCAGTTTTTCGAATTTCCCGTTCCGCTTCAAGCCAGTCCTGGACTGCATGCCCCTCCCGGCGGCCTTGGCTCTCATAGAGTTCATAGGCCCGTGTGGCGATCTGCGGCGTCCCATCGACAAATTCCTTGGCCAACAGGGGCGCCGCAGTCAGATCGAACACCCGATACGCAAGTAGTTTAAGGCGGTCGTTCGCGAGGAACCACGCTAGAGCATAGCCCCACACGAACAGCGCCCAGCCCCAGCCAAGTGGCGTCATAAACAGCCCATACACCGCGATCAAAGTCGCCACCAGCTGCGTGCCGAACACCGCCAGCAGCAATATCCGCGCGGGACGTATCGACCAGAACGGACCACGCGTGCGCGTAAGGAAAATCGTCAGATGTCCGGCCACGGACAGTTTTAAATACATCAGCGTCTGGATATGCGCGCGGTCGAGGTGGAAAACGCGCTCGCCAAGATAGAACAAGCCAAACGCGGCCACGACACCGACGATGCCCAGAACCGTGGAGACGCCCAGCACCATGCGCATGTTCCACGCCTCGGGCTTATCCTTGTAATGAACGTTGTCATAGGCAATTGATAGAATTGCGCCGTCATTGAGCAATGCAAGCATCACGATCATCACGGCAGTCAACGGATAGAAATTGAAGATCAGGATCGCCAGTGTCATGAACAACAGAACGCGCAGCGTCTCGGCGATGCGGTAGATCGCATAGCTGTTCATCCGCTGGAAGATTTTTCGGCTCTCCTTAATCGCGTCGACAATCACCGACAGGCCGGGCGTCAGCAGCACGATAGACGCCGCTGCGCGCGCCGCGTCCGTCGCGCCGGAAACGGCGATGCCGCAGTCCGCCTTCTTTAGCGCGGGCGCATCGTTAACACCGTCCCCCGTCATGCCGACGATATGGCCGCGTCGCTGCAGGACATCCACGATATGGAACTTGTGTTCCGGGAACACCTGGGCGAAGCCGTCCGCCTTTTCAATGGATTCCGCCAACTGCCCCGTCTCGTGATGCTTTGTGTCACCGAACCCGCTGGCATCGAGGATGTTCGTACCCAGTCCCAATTTCACGGCGGTTTCACGCGCGATAGCAAGTTGATCGCCTGTCACCATCTTGACGTTCACCCCCATCTGTCGCGCGGTGGCAATGGTCTCCTTGGCCTGTTCCCTCGGTGGGTCGAACAGGGGCAGCACGCCCTGAAACCGCCACTTGCCGTCCTGGCCCGCCCGGGCCACGCCCAATGAGCGGAACCCGCGCGCAGCGAACTCGTTGACTGCCTGCTCGACAGCAGGCTTGACCTGCTCAGCGTCGGACGATAGCTCCAGGATCACCTGCGGCGCGCCCTTGGTGACCTTGAACTCTTTTCCGTCTACGCCCTCGACGCTGGCCTCGGTGCGCTTATGCACCGGGTCGAACGGCTGGAAATGGACTACCTGGTAACTTTTCAGTGCCTGATCGTTTTTCAGGCCGGCGAGTACCGCCAGATCGATGGTATCGTTATTTTCTGCGCGCGACGCCAGCGCCGCGCTGAGGATGACCTGATCGATCGGGATTCCGTTCACACTGAACGGGTCCCCCAATGTCAACTTGTTCTGGGTCAGGGTTCCGGTCTTGTCAGAGCACAGTACATCCACCCCGGCAAGTTCCTCTATCGCCGCCAACCGGGTCACAATCGCCTCTTTTTTGGCCAGCAAACGCGCGCCCACCGCCATGGTCACCGACAGGACCGTAGGCATCGCCACGGGAATCGCGGCCACGGTGAGCACCAGAGCGAACTGCAATGTCGTTAGGATTGGGTCACCGCGAAAGAGTGCAACCCCCAGAATCACCACCACAAGTGTAACTGCAAGGACGATCAGGTAATCGCCGATCTTCAGCACGGCGCGTTGGAAATGGCTGACGGTATGCGCTTCCTGCACCAGCTGCGCGGTCTTCCCAAAATAGGTGTTTGCGCCCGTGCCATAGACGAGCGCGCTGATTTCTCCCTGCCGGAGGATCGACCCGGAAAATATGGCATCGCCCGGTTTGCGCTCGGCGGGAAGAGACTCGCCCGTCAAGGCGGACTGATCAACCTCCACCGGGTCGCCGTCGAGCAGACGCGCATCCGCCGGCACGATGTCGCCAAGACGAACGCGGATGACGTCGCCTGGAACCACTTCGCGCGCCGGCACGCTTGTCCAGTTCCCGTCGCGGATAACGCGGGCATTAATCGCCAGCTTGGCCCTCAGGGCGGCGATCGCGTTGCCTGCCTGGTGTTCTTCCCAAAAGCCGACCACCGCGTTGGCTAAAAGGAGAACAAAGATGATGAAAAAGTCGGGCCAATGCCGGGCGACGGCGGAAAGGATCACCGCCGCTTCAATCATCCACGGGATGGGACCCCAGAAATAGGTGAGGAACTTAAGGAACGAACTGGTTTCCTTTACCTCGATCTCGTTCAGCCCATAGTGGGTCAGCCGCGTCTGCGCTTCTGCCTGACTGAGCCCGTTCGGCGACGATCCCAACTGCTTTTCCAGGTCCGGCATCGGAACTGATTTCAGATCATTTATCGCATCCGGTTTCGATGGAGTGCCGTTGGGTCTGTCGTCCTGGCGTTTCATGATGGGAATTCTCTCGTCAGCACTATGGCAAAGGTTGCTGCAAATAAATCCGCCAGGAGCACTATTGGCCGCGTTTTCCGGCGAAGATTCATGACGCGTCATCCTTTTTCCTGGCGAGGCCCTGTTCCGAGATACTCTCTTCTTCCTCGCCCGACTCCAGTTGCAATAGTCTGGCGTCGATGTCAGCCAGCAGCTTCTCGTAAATTTCCTGACTGAGAATGCCTTGTCGGAAGGAGTCGATCACATGGTTCTTCTCTGTCAGCAATAGATGTCGGCGCGCCCATTGGGATTCCTGGGTGGCAATCGCCGCACGGTCGAGTTCTAACTTGCCGATTCTCTGTTGCTCCTCGTCAATCCGCTTTTCGTATTCCCCCTTGAGGTGGGCGCGCACGCCATTGCCAGAGAAATACACATGTGACATATGTTCCAGTTCTTCAAGCGCTGCACCGGCCGCCTGCATTTTGCCACGGGCGAACTCGTACGCCTCCCGGTGCTCTCGCCCTTTGACGATGCCCAGCCATCGGAGCAATGGCGAAACAGTCACGCCATGAACCAGAACTGAGATCATCACCACCCCGAACGTCATCGTCACCAACAGGTCACGGTGCGCAAAATCTTTTGCCAGACTGAGCACCAGCACCATCGGCAAGCCGCCGCGCAACCCGCCCCACGTCAAAACAACACTCCATGGCCACGGAATCTTTTCACGGGTCTTGCGCAATAATCCCGACACGCCGAAGATCACCATGCCCCGCGCCGCGGTCACGACCAGATACGCTATGAGAATCACCTTCCACGAACCAAACAGCGCGTTGAGATGCACTTCGAGGCCGATGAGCAGGAACACGATTGAGTTCAACGCGAAGGCTACGTATTCCCAAAAGGTTTCCACAGCGACCCGCGTGGACGGTGTCATGCCGGTGCGCGCACCGTAATTACCGCAGAGCGCGCCCGCCACGACGACCGCGATGACACCCGAAAAATTAAAATGCTCAGCCGCCACAAACGACCCATACGCTGCGATGGTCGTAAGCGTAATCTCGATCATCGCATCATCAATCTGTTTGATCACTTGCGAGACGGCTAGGCCAATCGCCGCACCGATCAGGCCCCCAAAACCGACGATCTCGAGGAAGTCCACTGTCAGGTGCCAACCAGTGACGCTGGCGCCTGTCACCAGCGACAGACTCAGCGTGAAAAAGACGATTGCCGTGCCGTCGTTGAGTAAACTCTCGCCGTCCAGCAAGACCGACAAACGGCGCGGCGCGCCGAGGCTGCGAAATACCGCTACGACCGCGAGCGGATCAGTCGCCGCGATCAACGACCCGAACACCAACGCGTACTGCCACGTGAAACCAATTTCTAGATGCAGCGTATTCACCGCGGGCGTCAAGATTACCGTTGTCAACGCCACTGCCGCGGCCACACCCGGCACGGCGAGAGATGCAATGGCTAGCCGGTTACGCCAGAATTCGCGGAACTCGATGTGAAATGCAGCTTCGAATAGCAAGCCCGGCAGGAAAACCGAATAGAGCAATTCCTTGGTAAGATGCGGCGGCGTGAACAGGTTCAGGAGACTAAGTGCCAGCCCGGTCAGCACCAACGCCACCGTGTACGGTACATGCAGTTGTCTGACCGCAATCGCGACAGCGACCGCAACCGAAAACAATAGAAGTAAAATCGATTCTGTGTGCACCGCCGCTTACTCCGATATCAGGTACTTATGGCCGGAGAACAACATCCTCGCTGTGTTTGTAAGCTCGTCCGTGTTCAAATCGCGCCATGTCGCAACAGCAGGATCAATCCGATCAATGCCGCCAACATTACCGTCCACAGTGCGATGGCGATGCGCGTAGCCTTCACGGCCCGATCTTTCTCCCACCAACTCGCCGGACGAATGCCCTGCACCAAAAACGTCGCCACGCCAGCCAGATTCACGCAAATCAGGTTCATCAAAAATGACGACAATGCGCCCGAAGCCAACTCCATCTCTCCAGCGCCAAGCAGTAGCCCGAACGTTACCAGTGGGGGCAACAACGCTACGGCGACCATCACGCCGATCAACGTTGCCGATATGCCTGTCGTAAACGCAAGCGCTCCCGCGCAGCCTGACGCCAACGCAACCGCGATGTCGCCGAGGCCCATCCGCGTGCGCGATGCCACTTCGGACGACGTCGGGTCCACGTGCACCATCACACCTAAGACCACTGACAGCGTTATCGTTGTCGCGATTCCGGCCAGGGCCGTTAGGAGCGCACGCCGCAGCAGCGACAGGTCACCCAGCGTCGTGCCGAGCACCAGAGCCATGTTCGGCCCGAGCAACGGCGCGATCACCATCGCCCCGATGATGATCGCAACGCTGTTGTGATTGAGACCGATCGCCGCCACGATGGTGGACAACACCGCCATCGTCAGATAAACCTTCGAACATCGCGCGGCATCCTTGATGTCCTCGTAGAGTTCCTCTCGGCCGATCCGCTCCGGTGATTTCTCCGCCAGCGGAGGTTGTCCGGGTTCAGCGGGCACCTCGGGCTCCGGTGCCGCACGCGGCAATGTCGCCTCGACGGGAAGGATAATCACTCGGTTGCCCTCGTCACCGGTGTAATGTTTTTCCAGCAAATCCAGTACCGCCTCGTTCTGCTCTGCGTCCAACAGGATCCGCACCAGTATTTCCCCGTCCGGCAATCGGACCTGCCGATGTTCGAGCACCGTGTGTTCCTTGAGAAGCTGGCGGATCTCCGCGCCATCCTTCTCCTGCAGCACCATCTCAATCAATCGAAGCGCCATCGTGGTGTCAGTCCTTCCACCTCCAATTCCGAATTTCCGGTAGGTCTTCGCCGTGCTTCTCGATGTACTGCCTGTGCTCGATGAGCTTGTCCTTGAGCCGCTGTTTCAGATAGATACCCTTGTCGCCTGTCTGAGGCAGACGGTCGACGACGTCCATCACGAGATGGAACCGATCAAGATCGTTCACCACCGTCATGTCGAAGGGTGTAGTGATGGTTCCCTCTTCCTTGTAACCGCGGACGTGAATGTTCTCGTGGTTAGTGCGGCGGTAGGTCAGTCGGTGGATTAACCACGGATAGGCATGAAAGGCGAATATTACCGGCTTGTTCTTGGTGAAGATCTCGTCGAAATCCATGTCGCTCAAGCCGTGCGGGTGCTCGATTTGCGGCTGCAGCTTCATGAGGTCGACGACATTGACCACCCGGATTTTCAGGTCGGACAGATGCTCCCGCATGATGGAAACGGCGGCGAGCGTCTCCAGCGTGGGCACGTCGCCGCAGCAAGCCATGACGACGTCAGGCGCAGCGGCCTGGTCGTTACTGGCCCACTGCCAGATGCCGATGCCCTGGGTGCAGTGCTTGACAGCCGCGTCCATCGTCAGCCATTGCGGCGCTGGGTGTTTTCCTGCGATCACCACGTTGACGTAATGCCGGCTGCGCAGACAGTGATCCATCACCGACAACAGGCAATTAGCATCGGGAGGAAAATATGCACGTACGACTTCGGCCTTCTTGTTCACGACATGGTCGATGAAACCGGGATCCTGGTGCGTGAAGCCGTTGTGATCCTGGCGCCAGACATGAGATGCCAGAAGGTAGTTAAGCGAGGCAATCTTCCGTCGCCACGGCAGGTGCGCCGTGACCTTCAGCCACTTGGCGTGCTGGTTGAACATCGAATCGATAATGTGGATGAACGCCTCGTAGCAGTTGAAGAGTCCGTGGCGGCCAGTGAGCAGATAGCCCTCAAGCCAGCCTTCGCATTGGTGCTCGCTGAGCATCGAGTTCCAGTACGCGCCCGACGGGCGCGAGAAATTCGTCGTTCGACACGGTCGCGGCGTCCCATTGGCGGTTGCGTCACCTCAAAGAGAGCTTCCAGGCCGTTGGAGAGCGTTTCGTCAGGACCAAAGACCCGGAAATTCCGCTGCTCGCTGTTGAGCTTCGCTACGTCGCGCAGGAAACGCGCGAGCACGTGCGTGTCGCCAATGCCAGGTACACCCGGTGCGGGAACATTTTCCGCGTAGTCGCGAAAATCAGGCATCTGCAGGTCGCGGAGCAGACATGCCGCCGTTGGCGTGGGGATTCGCGCCCATGCGTCGTTCGCCCGTGGGCGCAAGTGCGGCCAGTTCCGCCTTCAGCCGGCCCCGCTCATCGAAGAGTTCTTCCGGCCGATAGCTTCTCAGCCAGTCTTCCAGAAGTTTGAGGTGTTCGGGATGGGTGGCGGGATCGGAGAGCGGCACCTGATGCGCATGGAAGGTGCCTTCGATCTGAACGCCGTCGACCATCTTCGGCCCGGTCCAGCCCTTGGGCGATTTGAGGACGATCATCGGCCAGCGCGGGCGCGCGAGGTCGCCGTCGGACGCGAGCGTCCTGCTGGATTTTCTTGATTTGCTCGACCGCGATATCGAGCGTCGTGGCCATCGCCTGATGCATCAGCGCGGGATCGTCACCCTCGACGAAGTACGGCGTCCACCCGTAGCCGCGGAGCAGCTGTTCCAGTTCCTCACGGGTGATGCGGGCGAGAACCGTCGGATTGGAAATCTTGTAACCGTTGAGATGCAGGATCGGCAGCACCGCGCCGTCGGTGGCGGGATTGAGAAACTTGTTCGAATGCCATGCGGTGGCCAGCGGCCCCGTCTCCGCCTCGCCGTCGCCTACGACGCAGGCGACGACGAGGTCGGGATTGTCGAACACCGCCCCGAACGAATGGCTGAGTGAATAGCCCAGTTCGCCGCCTTCGTGGATCGAGCCGGGGCACTCGGGCGATGCGTGACTGGGGATTCCGCCGGGAAAGGAAAACTGGATAAACAGTTTCCGCAGCCCTGCCTCATCCTGGCTGATGTCGGGATATATCTCGCTGTAAGTGCCCTCGAGATAGGTATTGCCCACGACGGCCGGGCCGCCGTGTCCCGGTCCGGCGACGTAAATCATGTCGAGATTATACTTTTTTATGACGCGGTTCAGATGCACGTAAATGAAATTCTGCCCGGGCGTCGTACCCCAGTGCCCTAGCAGCATGTGCTTCACATCCGAGAGCGCCAACGGCCGCTTCAGTAGCGGATTGTCGTAAAGATAAATCTGACCCACGGACACATAGTTAGCCGCCCGCCAATACGCATCCATTTTTTGGAGCAGGTCAGGCGACAGCGGTTTATCAGTTTCGTCAGGTTGTTTTGCGTTCATCATCATCTTCCACGTCAATCGCAAGCTGCCAGGACGTGGCAGACCGCCCTCGCTATGGTTTCTTCTTCGTCCGTGCGAATGACGCGGACCGCGACCGGTTCGCCGCTGCGGAAATCACACTCTCATTCGCCGCATTTCGTTTTTCTTCGAGATCGATCCCGAGAAATCCTAGCCCATCACAAATCCGGGTGCGGATCGTGGGCGCGTTTTCGCCGATGCCTCCTGCAAAAATGAGCGTATCCAATCCGCCCAGCGCGGCGGCGAAGGCGCCGATCCACTTTTTCACTTGGTAACAAAACAGCTCGACCGCTTCGGCCGACCGAATGTCCCGCGTTTCGTTCTTCAGTAAGTCGCACATGTCGGAACTTGTCTCGGATATCCCGAGCAGCCCGGACTGGGAATTGACCATGCCGTTGAATTGCTGCGCACTCATCTGTTCAGTGCGCGCCAGATACCAGACCAGCCCGGGATCGAGATCGCCGGAGCGGGTGCTCATCGGCACGCCGGCTGTCGGCGTGAAACCCATGCTCGTATCGATGGATTTGCCGTCACGTACCGCTGCCAGGCTCGCGCCATTGCCCAAGTGGGCTAGGATGACCCGGCCTAGGGCTGCCTCCGGCCCGGCGAGATGGGCCAGTTCTCCCATCAGAAACTCATAGGATAACCCGTGAAACCCGTACCGCCGTATCCCCTGTGCTTCATAGCGGCGCGGAATGGGCAACATTCGGGCTACGCGGGGCAGGTGATGGTGAAAAGCAGTGTCGAAACACGCTATTTGAGGTAAATTTGGAAACTGGCGACGAAACTCCTCGATCAACATGATCTCGGCCGGAAGATGATCAGAATCGAAAGGACTGAGCAGGCGCAGTTCCTCGACCATCTCCGGCGTAATTCGCTGCGGCGCGCTATACTTCGGCCCGCCATGCACCACGCGATGGCCCACCGCGCTCAGCCCTTCGCGCCCGATGCGTTCCCCGATCAAGGCCATCACAAAGCCCCCGGCCACCATGTGATTCGACGCGGTCACTACCCGCGAGAAGCTGTCCGCCGGGTTCGCCCCCTTCACGCGGAACGTGGCATCTGGCAATCCAATACGCTCGAGTGCACCCTCCAGAATCCGCCGGAGCGAGTCACCGGCTTCGAACAACGCGAACTTGATGCTCGACGAGCCGCCATTGATCGTCACGATGTATGAATCAGCTGGATTCACGAATGGCTCCCTCGTCATTCTTCAACCCGAACGAAGCCAGCTTCGCGCATGTCGACGCGTAATCCGTGTGAAGAATGCTTCGAATGTTGATGTCCTCGGCAATCCGGACGAACATCGAGGTGTTTTCGATATAGACGACCTGCCGCGCCGGAACCTGGGCGACGTCAAGTGCAAGCCGGAAAATGTGGACATCTGGTTTGCGCAATCCGACGAAGCAGGAGGAAATGAAGAGATCGACAAACCGGTCCAGCTTGAACTTCCGAATCCGATACGCATTCAGCTCGCGCCCTTCGTTACTGACCACGGCGATCTTCAGCCCGTACCGGGCCTTGAGTAGAATGATCAGATCGATCATCTCGAGGTGAGGTTTCGATTGCGCGAACATGAAGCGGCGAAACTGCGCCCGGGTGAACTGCCGTTTTTTATAGAAGATGACCCGGGTGAGATATTCTTCTAGCGTGAACTTTCCGTCCTGATGAGTGTTCCAGGCCGCCTGATGCCGGTCCTCCATCTCCGACGCTTCCAGCTTGAAGTGCGAGACCGCCCGTTTGCGGGAATGACGATCCCACCCGTCGGAGAGCAAGACGCCGCCGATATCCACAAATATGCAGCTAATTGCCTTCGCTTTCCGCACCGCTTTCCCTTCCGTTGATCGGATCATCGCTGCCACAGGATTCGGCAGTCTTCCAGTGGGATCGCCACACCATCGAACTGCGGCATCACGCGTACCGTATAGTCCGTCGCCGGGCGGGCTTCCGGCACCCCTGCACGATAGGCGTAGCCGCTTGTTTCTCCCACCAGTTGCCGCACTCGCTTCATCTCCACTCGCTCTGGTGGACTACCGTCAGCGCCATTGGCATAAAGCTCGACCCGTACCGACTTGGGATCGAGGTCACCGAGATAGACATGCGCCTCAAATACATGCCGCTTACCGTCCGTCTCGACCTTCACCTCGCCGAAGCGCAATGCAGGCCATTTCTGGTCCAGAGCGTGCCGCCAACCGAGGATATTCCCGCCGATCTTGCCTTTGTGGTCAGCCCGGGCGCGGTAAGTCGATGCCGCTGGAAGGTAGTATCGTTCGGTATATTCGCGGACCGCGCGGTTGCTGGAAAAGCGCGGCGTCAAGCGCGCCATGCTCTCCCGCATCCGCGCCACCCACGCGCCAGGAATTCCTTGTTCGTCGCGGGTATAGAACTCGGGGATCACCTCGCGCTCGAGCAGATCGTAAAGCGCCTCGGCTTCGGCCGCGTCCCAGGCCGGATCGTCGTCATGTTCCTGACCATCCCCCAACGCCCACCCAACTTCCGGTGTGTAGGCTTCCGCCCACCAGCCGTCTAGTTCCGACAGATTAATGCCGCCATTGACGAGCACCTTCATGCCGCTGGTTCCACTCGCTTCCCAGGGACGGCGCGGCGTGTTGAGCCAAACATCCACCCCCTGCACTAGGTGCTCGGTCAGAAGCATGTCGTAGTCACTGAGGAAAATGACATGGGGACGCACCTCGGGCCGACGGATGAAACGTGTCCACTGCTGTATCAGAGCCTGGCCTTCCCGGTCCGCCGGATGGGCCTTGCCGGCCATGATGAGTTGCATCGGCCGCTGCGGATCGGTCAAAAGACGCAGCAATCGATCCCGGTCGTGCAACAGCAGGTTCGGTCTTTTGTATGTTGCAAAACGGCGGGCAAAGCCTAGCGTCAACGTATTGGGATCGAACAGATGCTTCGCACTGTCAACGGCTTCGGGCGACGCGCCTGACGCGGCCAGTTGCTTGGACAATCGATCGCGAGCGTATTCAACGAACGCTGTGCTGGCGGCCGTGCGAAATTGCCAGAGGTTGGCGTCGGAGACACGGTGAATGTCCTGCTCCAGGGTTTCCATCGTCCCCAACCATCGATCCTTGCCACAGGACTCCGTCCAAAGATCGTCGGCCGCCGCCGAGTCCCAGCTCGGCACATGGATGCCATTGGTCACGTGTGCGACTGGAACTTCGTCCGCTGGCCAGCGGGGAAACAGCGGCTCAAACAAGTGCCGGCTTACCTTTCCGTGCAGTCGGCTCACGCCATTCACCGCCCCGCTTCCACGGATCGCCAGATAGGCCATATTGAAGTTCTCCGATGAATCATCGGGGTTCTGACGTCCCATGGCCAAGAAATCGTGGAGCCCAATGCCGAGCTGCTCCTGCGCGTACATACCCAGGCAATGCTCTACAAGCGCTGGAGCGAACCGGTCAAAGCCGGCGGCCACCGCCGTGTGGGTCGTGAAGATATTGCCTGCGCGCGTAACGGCCAGTGCCACCTCGAAGGACTGCCCGGTCGCCTGCATGAAACTCCGCGCGCGTTCCAGCACGGCAAGCGCCGCATGCCCTTCATTCAGGTGGCAAACTTCTGGCTCGATGCCGAGCGCGGCGAGCAACCGCCATCCGCCGATTCCAAGCACCAGCTCCTGCATCAGGCGCAGGTATGGCCCACCCCCGTAAAGCTCGCTGGTAATCCCCCGGTACGGTGGGTAGTTCGCCGCATCGTTGGCGTCCAGAAGGTAGAGCTTCACCCTGCCAACTTGGACCTGCCAAGCGCGCAACCAGATCGCGTGACCGGGTAGAGCGAGCTGAAGCCGCAACCACTCCCCGTTTGGGCGGCGCAACGGCGTAACCGGCAACTGGCCTGGGTCGTTATACGGGAAGAGGGCCTGTTGCGCGCCATCCTCACCGATCATCTGGCGAAAATAGCCTTGCTGGTAGAGCAATCCCACGCCAATGACCGGCACGCCCAGATCACTCGCGGCCTTGAGCTGATCGCCGGCAACATTACCCAGCCCACCCGAGTAGATGGGGAGAGCCTCGCTCAACATGAATTCCATGCTGAAATATGCAACGCTACT
Organism: uncultured Alphaproteobacteria bacterium; assembly: GCA_963732875.1. GTDB lineage: Bacteria > Pseudomonadota > Alphaproteobacteria > SMXQ01 > SMXQ01 > WHSO01. Next base: position 985,228 of record CAVTBD010000002.1, read on the forward strand.
CAGCGGAGATTGCGGGTAGGTTTGCTGAAACCAAGCGGGCGCCTCCGCAGTGTCCCGCCTGGCTTGCACCAGATCGTCGATGTGTCCGCGGAAAGCCGAATCCGCCAAAACGCCCTGCAGCCTTTCCCGCGAGACCGTCTGCAAGACGGCCCAGGGGTTATGCGTGAGCCCCCACAGCACTGAATCCAGCTGCCGCCACACTTGGTCAGTGGCATGATTCCACGACGAACGCATATCCAGGGCAAGCTCGGCCAGGGAATCGAATCCCTCCACGTCTGCGGATACAAGACGCTCCTTGGCGTGACTGGTGGGCGTTTGTTCGCTCATGGCCTTTCCTTGGGGTTCTTCCTGGACGCAATCTCCAGCTGTCACCTGGGCGCTGTCAGCGCCGCGTCGACGATGGCCTGTGCTTCGCTCAAAATATCGCGCAGATGATCCGCGCCCCGAAAACTCTCAGCATATATCTTGTAAATGTTTTCTGTGCCGGATGGACGCGCCGCAAACCATCCAGTGGCAGCAACCACCTTCAGGCCGCCAATGGGCGCACCATTACCGGGAGCCAAAGTGAGGATGCTCTGTATTTTTTCTCCAGCCAGTTCTGCTGAGAGTATCTGCTGTGTCGAGAGCTGGGCCAGAATTCGCTTTTGCTCCGGCGTCGCTGGCGCTTCGACACGATCGTAAACAGATTCGCCGAATTCGCTCGTAAGCTCGCGGTAGATTTCGCCGGGATCGCGCGCCATGCGCGCCGTCATCTCCGCCGAAAGCAAAGCCGGGACTACGCCGTCCTTATCTGTCGTCCAGACGCTGCCATCCATACGTATAAAGGACGCACCCGCACTTTCTTCCCCGCCAAATCCGAGCGAGCCGTCGAGCAAGCCAGCCACGAACCATTTGAAGCCGACCGGCACCTCGTAAAGCTTCCGGCCGAGCTTCGCCGCGACGCGATCGATCATCTGGCTGCTTACGATCGTCTTGCCGACCGCCGCATTCTTGTTCCACTTGGGTCGATGCTGAAAGAGGTAGAAAATGGCGACTGAAAGGAAATGGTTGGGCGCCAGCAACCCCGCGTTTCCAGTGACGATCCCATGCCGATCATGATCGGTGTCGCAAGCAAAGGCGATGTCGAAGCGATCCTTCAGATCGATCAACTTCTGCATGGCGTAGCGCGAGGACGGGTCCATGCGAATACGGCCATCCCAATCCACCGTCATGAACCGAAAGGTCGGATCGACCACTTCGCTCACAACCGTAAGATTCAAACCATAACGCTCGGCAATCGGGTGCCAATAATGAACTCCGGCACCACCAAGCGGATCTACGCCCATGCTGATGTTTGCACCGCGGATTGCTTCCATGTCGATAACTTGGTCGAGGTCGCGCACATAAGCGTTGAGATAGTCGTGCTGATGGGTCGTGGAGGCGCGCAGAGCTCGCTCGTAAGGGATTCTTTTTACGCCCTGAAGACAGCCCTCCAGAAACGCGTTCGCCCGGGCTTCGATCCATTGGGTGACGTCCGTATCCGCCGGCCCGCCGTTGGGCGGGTTGTACTTGAAGCCGCCATCCTCCGGTGGATTGTGCGAAGGGGTAATGACAATGCCGTCGGCAAATCCTTTGTCGCGGCCGCGGTTATAAGTAAGGATCGCATGTGAAATTGCGGGGGTAGGGGTATATTCGTCCTTCTCGGCGATCATGACCTCCACGCCATTGGCCGCCAGCACTTCTAGCGCGCTGGCACAAGCCGGGGTGGAAAGCGCATGGGTGTCGATACCGAGGAAAAGTGGACCATCGATGCCCTGCTGTTTCCGGTATGCACAAATTGCCTGGCTGATCGCGAGGACGTGCCACTCGTTGAAGGTCCTGTCAAACGCCGAGCCGCGATGCCCCGAGGTGCCGAATGCTACCCTTTGACCGGGCTCCGACGATTCCGGGATCTCCGAGTAGTAGGCGGTGACAAGTTTCGATACGTCGATCAGCATTGACGGGTCAGCGGGAAGCCCCGCCAGCGGGCTTATTTTTATCCCCATACCTTCAATGACAGTCATTCTGTGACTCTGGTGATCCGATCGGCGCCACCACGTGGTTGCTTTGAGGCGTGGTGTGCAATCTGTTCCTTGGCGGCGGCGACAATGTGAGTCGGTTCGAACCCGAAATGCTGCTCAACGACCTTCATTGGTGCGGACAATCCGAAGGTATGCAGGCCAAGAACGGCTCCGTCTATACCGGTATAGCGTTCCCAGCCGAAGGTGGAAGCCTCTTCAACGGCAACGCGTGCCCTTATCTCTGGCGGTAGCACGCTGTCGCGATATTCGCGGCTCTGTGTCTCGAACAGTTCCCACGACGGCATACTTATCACACGGGCTCTGATCCCGTCCGACTTCATCTGTTCATAGGCTGCAATACAGAGCGACACTTCGCTTCCGGTCGCCAACAACAACACATCGGGTCGGTGGTCCTCATCATCGGTCAGCGTGTAAGCGCCGCGAGACACGCCACTCGCCGACGCATAACGGGTTCGGTCCAAAGTCTCGACAGCCTGCCGTGTCAGCACCAGGCTGATAGGCCGATCCTTCACACGCATGATCACGCGCCACGCCTCGACGACCTCGTTGGCGTCGGCTGGGCGCAAAACAATCATGCCGGGCATCGCGCGGAACGATGCGAGTTGTTCGATGGGCTGGTGGGTGGGCCCATCCTCCCCCATGCTGATTGAGTCGTGTGTCCAGACGTAGATAACCGGGAGATCCATCATCGCGCTGAGCCGCAATGCGGCGCGGCAGTAATCCGAAAAAATCAGGAAGCTCGCGGCAAACGGCCGCAGCTTCGAGAGACACAGCCCGTTAGCGATTGCACACATCGCATGCTCGCGAATTCCGAAGTGGAAGTTGCGTCCGCGGTAGTCACCGTCCTCGCCGTGCGGCTGAAACTCGCCAGCAAAATCAAAGCTCAAGTGAGTTTTGGTCGATGGAGCCAAATCCGCCGCGCCACCAAGCAACCATGGCATTTTAAGCGCAATGGCGTTCAGCACCTCGCCCGACGAGTCGCGCGTCGCCATGCCCTTCGCATCCGTCGAAAACGCCGAGAGCGTGTTGTCCCAACCGTCAGGCAGGTCCCGGCGCTGCATCCTATCCATCTGACCGGCAAGATCCGGGTACTGTCGGCGATAAGCCGCGAACAATTCCTCCCAGGCAGCGTGTGCGCTTGCTCCGCGCCGCCCGAACCGCTCATCGAAATGTGCCGTGACTCCGTTGGGGATAAGGAACCGAGCGTCAGGATCCCAGCCATAGAATTCCTTTGCAAGTCGCGCCTCTTGAACTCCTAGCGGTTCGCCGTGGGCCGCGCTCGCATCTTGTTTGTGAGGGGCTCCATAGCCAATGTGGCTCTGAACGATGATCAGAGTAGGCCGATCATCAGTGTCGAGAAAAGTTTGATAACTGCGCGTCAACAACTCCAGGTCGTTGGCGTTGTCGACGCACGCGACGTTCCAACCGTAACTAGAAAAGCGCGCGGCCACATCCTCTGTAAAGGTAATACGTGTCGAGCCTTCGATCGTGATGTGGTTGTCATCGTATATCCAACAGAGATTGGAAAGTTTGAGGTGGCCGGCAATGGATGCTGCCTCCGCGCTAATCCCTTCCATCATATCGCCATCGCCGCACAGGGCGTAGACGTTGTGGTCGAACAGAGGGTACCCAGGACGGTTGTAAGTTGCCGCCAGCCATCGCTGCGCAATCGCCATGCCGACGCTAGTCGCCACCCCTTGCCCGAGCGGGCCCGTGGTCGCCTCCACACCCGAGGTCCAGCCGTATTCCGGGTGCCCCGTGCAACGACTGCCGGCCTGACGAAAGCCCTTGATATCGTCGAGCGTCACCGCAAGGCCACCGGGCCGTCCGCAGGATGGATTGGACACCTTCACGCTGCAGAGATGAAGCAGACTATAGAGTAGCGCCGATGCGTGGCCGGCGGAGAGGACAAAACGGTCGCGATTCGGCCAGTCTGGGGCTTCCGGATCATAACGCAGAAAGCGTTGCCACAGGCAGTAGACTGCCGGCGCGGCGTCCATTGGTGTGCCCGGATGACCGGATCGCGCCTTTTCAATCGCGTCGATAGACAGCGTGCGAAGGGTGTTAATGCAAAGCTGGTCCAGTTGCGTCTGGTCTATCATGATTTTCGTCCTAGCATTTGCACTTCAACTTCTTTTTCCAGCGCCGATGGTAACGCCCGACAAGTCCATTGATGGAATTGTCCTGCGCGATGACCGGCTCGCCCCCACTTCCCTTATGCGCGACCGGAGGCAGTGAGTAGGGCGCTCTTTGAAGCGATCTGAACCATCAGATCTTTCCAGGACTCGACGAAGGAGCGTGCACCCGCCTGCTGAAGATCGGCGGCGAGCCTTGCGTTATTCACCCCGGTCCGCGCGAAGTCCCGGAGCACCAATTCGGCGTCGCCACCATCGACGGGTAATTCCCCCGCCACCTTGCCGTGATCGGCGAAAGCGAGCAGGGTTTTCTCGGGCATAGTGTTGATAGTGCCGGAGGCCGCGAGGGCCTCGATGTAGAGGGTGTCCAGGGCGTCGGGATCCTTGGTCCCGGTGCTGGCCCAGAGCAGCCTTTGCGATAGGGCTCCGGCACCGACGAGCTTCCGCCAACGAGGCGAGCCGAGCAGTTCCCGATAGGCCTTGTATGTGCGCCTGGCGATAGCGATGCCCAGCCGATTCCGAAGTGGCTCCGGCACCTTGTCGGCGACTGCCACATCCCAGCGGCTCACAAATATCGACGCGACAGAATGGACCTTCGGATCGAGACCCTCGGCGATACGCCTTTCGATGCCGCGCATATACGCCTCGGCAGCCGCGACGTAATGCTCGCGCGAAAACAGCAACGTAACATTTACCGGAACACCAGCGAAGATTGCCTCCTCGATCGCGACAATGCCTTCGTGGGTTCCGGGGATCTTGATGAAAAGATTAGGGCGCTTCGCACGCTCATGAAGCTCCACAGCTGCCTTAATGGTCCCGACGGTGTCGTTCGCCAGCAAGGGAGACACCTCCAGCGACACCCAGCCGTCGACCGCGCCGGTAGCGTCATGCACCGGGCGGAATAGATCAGCGGCTCGGGTCAAGTCCTCCAGGGCAAGGTCAAAGAACAACGCCTCGTCGGATTTTCCTGCAGCGGTCTTCAAACGGATGGCGTTGTCATAGAAATCCGAATTCTTGATGGCGTTGTCAAAGATTGTTGGGTTGGAGGTCAGCCCGGTAATTAAAAGCTCATCGATGTAACGACTCAGCGTGCCGCTCGTCAGCAGGCCACGAGTGATGTTGTCGAGCCATAGGCTCTGACCGAGATCATGCAGTTCTCGGGTCGCCTTCATAATATCTCCTATTCCGTATCGAGAAGGTCCGCCAAATCATAGGCAGCCAACTCACCCACGCGTTCGATTGTTATGTCGACGGGCGCATGGCGGACATACATCATCACCGTGAGACGGACCACAACGGGCGAACTGTTGAAATAGCGGAAGGGATTTTTCATCCACCAAGGCTACGACCAGCCCTCGCCCGCCCCCGGCCGATCAGTCTGACAATGCCCTTTGAAGCACCTATCGGAGGCAGGCCACTCGCGTATAAAGCAGCTGACGAACAGTATGCTTGAGCGTACTAACTAGTCGACTTGTGGATTCTACGTATTCCGCTGAGGGTGCTGTCAGTCTAAAACGAACTTGTCTCAGAATGCTGGTGGACGACGCCTTCAGGCCGCAATCTGACGCCACTCGGCTAGGGCGGCAGAGCGGTTCATTTTGAAGTCATCCCGGTTGGTAAGGTGCCGGTCCAGGTTGAAGTGGTTGTGGATCGAAGCGTGAACGGAAGCAAACTTTTGCAGGGTCTTGATGTCCCTGAATTGGGCCATGGCCCCTTCCCGTCTTCGGAACGGCTGGTGTGAGTTTTCGGCTCGATTATTGAGCCAGCGGCCACATTCCTGGCGGTCCGATACGCCGATGACCTTCATGGCTGCCCAGTAGGATGGGAGCCGGGCCGTCACGATCGCATGTGGCTCACCGTAGCGCTTCATTGCGGCCTTCAAAAACCTTAGTGCTGCCTTGCGATCTCGGCGTTTCGTAGCAAAAACCTCGAGCACCTCCCCCTCGTGATCCACGGCCCGCCAAAGGTAATGGGTCTTGCCGTTAATGCGGACAAACACCTCATCCAGGTGCCAGCGCCAGTGTGAATAGCACCCCTTCCGAATTCGACGCTTGCGAATCTCTGCAGCGAACATCGGACCAAACCGATTCCACCAGAACCGCACGGTCTCGTGGCAGATGTCGATGCCACGCTCAAACAGCAGGTCCTCGACCTGTCGCAGAGACAGCGGATAGCGGACATACATCATCACCGTGAGGCGAATCACCTCCGGTGAACTATTGAAATAGCGAAAGGGATTTCTCATCCAACGAGGCTACGAGCCTGCCCCCTTGGCTTCAACCCCGTTTAGTCTGACAATGCCATATGAGTGGCTTTGAACACGACGCTTCCGGATCTCGGCGGCGAACATGGGACCGAACCTGTTCCACCAGAACCGCACCGTCTCGTGGCAGATGTCGATGCCACGCTCGAACAGAAGATCCTAGACCTGGCGCAGAGACAGCGGATAACGGACATACATCATCACCGTCAGGCGGATGATCTCCGGTGATGAGTTGTAATAAAGGAACGGATTTCTCATCCGTTGAGGCTACGACCAGGCCTTCCCCGTCTCAAGCCCGTTTAGTCTGACAATGCTCCTTGGCCTCATCTTACTTCACGCTAATGCAGGTGCAGGCGGCAAGATGCGCCACCTTGTGCGACACGCTGCCTACGACCAGTCCTTTCAAGGTGCCGAGCCCTCGGCTACCCATGACGATGGCGTCAACCATTTCTCGCTCGGCCGTCGCCAAGATCGAGGCGGCGGCGTCGCCGACCACGATCACCGTCTTGACTTTGCTGACGCCTTGATCGACCGCATCCTGTTTGGCATCGACGACGATGCGCTCGGCTAATTCCGCCCGGATACGCGAAGCGGCGAGTGTATGCTCGGATTCCAGCAACACCGGCCCTGCCTCGGGCACCAGCATCGGCCCGGGATCGGGCGCCGCGAGGCCGCTGAGATCGAGCCCTTTTTTCATTGCGAGCTGGCGCAGCGATGACGTTAGCGGCGCACCGTCGACGGCGGAAAGAAAGATCAATTCCGCTCCGTAGCGTTGCGCCAAATCGGCGCCAAGACGTTGGGCTTTCTCGGCATGCGGGGAGCCGTCGGTTGCGACGAGAATCCTAGTGAACATCCACGCCTCCACTTTTTTCGTTGTTAAATTAGATGCCGCCCCGTTGGATTCTTTCAAATGTTCTGTACCCCTTCAAGGGAGCAAAACAGTATCGCGGTGGTGCTGTCAGTCTAATACGAACTGATCTCAGAGTGTCACGTCACACCGCCCGTCACCTCGGGCGAACTGTTGAAATAGCGGAATGGATTCTTCATCCGAGGAGGCTACGATCAACCCCTCCCCGCCTCTAGCCCGTTTAGTCTGACAAAGCCCAATCTCGAACGCTGTCTGTCTTTGATTTGACGCCGTTCTGCCTGCCACCGACTTAACGTGTCAATGCCCTTCACTTACCTCGGCGCGTTCCAAGGCATCTATTACCTTGCCTGTAATCTCCCGGCATCGCTCCATAATGATTTGAATGCCATCGGCAGGCAGGTCATCCCAATGGATTCCGGCGGTGACAACCACATTCGTCTTGAACCGTGCCGATATTGCTTCGGCCATCTCTTTGGCAACGCCATCTTCCTTATGCTTCCTGTCGCCGCTAAAGGAACAAACCTGAAACGAACAAAACCCCGCTAAGCCATTGGCCTAACGGGGTTTTATTTGGTTGCGGGGGCAGGATTTGAACCTGCGACCTTCAGGTTATGAGCCTGACGAGCTACCGGACTGCTCCACCCCGCGTCGAGATCGAAAAACGGTGCCGGTGAAATAAGTTGGGGCGGCCTTGGCCGCCCCCGTCACGACGTCATTGTGGGATGTTTGACCTTGGGAGACCCGCGCTTGGAAGGTCTGGCAGCGACCTACTCTCCCGTACCTTAAGGCACAGTACCATCGGCGCTGAGAGTTTTCACGGCCGAGTTCGGGATGGGATCGGGTGTAAGCCTCTCGCAAGGGCCACCAGACCGTCTAAGCGCGCGTCACCCGCCGGCCAATGGCCGGATCGTTCTTTGGTTGCCGCCGTCGCAGCGGGCTTGCCACTGCGCAGGACGAATGCAAGTCAAGCCGCTCGAGGGATTAGTACCGGTTAGCTTCATGCGTTGCCGCACTTTCACACCCGGCCTATCAACGTGATGGTCTGTCACGCCTCTCAAGGGAGAACTAGTTTCGAGGGGGGCTTCCCGCTTAGATGCTTTCAGCGGTTATCCCGTCCGTACATAGCTACCCGGCGATGCGGCTGGCGCCACAACCGGTACACCAGAGGTACGTCCACCCCGGTCCTCTCGTACTAGGGGCAGCTCCTCTCAATTCTCCAAACACCCACGGCAGATAGGGACCGAACTGTCTCACGACGTTCTAAACCCAGCTCACGTACCACTTTAATCGGCGAACAGCCGAACCCTTGGGACCTGCTCCAGCCCCAGGATGTGATGAGCCGACATCGAGGTGCCAAACGACCCCGTCGATATGAACTCTTGGGGGTCATCAGCCTGTTATCCCCGGCGTACCTTTTATCCGTTGAGCGATGGCCCTTCCACTCGGGACCACCGGATCACTATGACCGACTTTCGTCTCTGCTCGGCCTGTCGGCCTCACAGTCAGGCGGGCTTATGCCATTGCACTCATCAGCTGATTTCCGACCAGCTTGAGCCCACCATCGCGCGCCTCCGTTACTCTTTGGGAGGCGACCGCCCCAGTCAAACTACCCACCATGCAGGGTCCCGGATCCGGTTTCACGGACCGCGGTTAGATGCCAAAAAACGATAGGGCGGTATTTCAAGGTTGGCTCCACGACGACTGGCGTCGCCGCTTCAAAGCCTCCCGCCTATCCTACACAATCACCTTCTGGCACCACTGCAAAGTTGTAGTAAAGGTGCACGGGGTCTTTCCGTCTGACCGCGGGAACCCCGCATCTTCACGGGGAATTCAATTTCGCTGAGTCGATGTTGGAGACAGTGGGGAAGTCGTTACGCCATTCGTGCAGGTCGGAACTTACCCGACAAGGAATTTCGCTACCTTAGGACCGTTATAGTTACGGCCGCCGTTTACCGGGGCTTCGGTTCGGTGCTTGCACACGTCCCCTTAACCTTCCGGCACCGGGCAGGCGTCAGACCCTATACGTCGTCTTGCGACTTCGCAGAGCCCTGTGTTTTTAGTAAACAGTCGCTACCCCCTGGTCTGTGCCACCTCCTGCCGGTTGCCCGGCGGGAGGTCTCCCTTATTCCGAAGTTACGGGAGTAATTTGCCTAGTTCCTTCAACATCGTTCTCTCAAGCGCCTTGGTATGCTCTACCAGTCCACCTGTGTCGGTTTGGGGTACGGTCTATAAGCTGGAGTTATTTCCTGGAACCCCTTCGCTGCATCCCCAATCCGATAAGGGAATACAACACACGGGATTCGTCACTTCCAGCAGGCCCAGGAATATTAACCTGGTTCCCATCAGCTACGCATTTCTGCCTCGCCTTAGGGGCCGGCTCACCCTGCGCGGATTAGCCTTGCGCAGGAACCCTTGGACTTACGGCGAGAGTGTTTCTCACACTCTTTGTCGCTACTCATGTCAGCATTCGCACTTCCGATACCTCCAGCAAACCTCGCAGTTTACCTTCGCAGGCTTACGGAACGCTCCGCTACCACGCACCACTCCCGAGGGAGTGATGCATCCGCAGCTTCGGTACATGGCTTAAGCCCCGATACATTTTCGGCGCGGGACGGCTTGTTTAGACCAGTGAGCTATTACGCTTTCTTTAAAGGATGGCTGCTTCTAAGCCAACCTCCTGGTTGTCTTGGCCTTCCTACATCCTTTCACCACTTAGCCATGATTTGGGGACCTTAGCTGGCGGTCAGGGCTGTTTCCCTCTCGACGACGGACCTTAGCACCCGCCGTCTGTCTGCCGTGCTGAACTCGCTGGTATTCGGAGTTTGGTTAGGTTTGGTAAGACTCGCGTCCCCCTAGCCCATCCAGTAGCTCTACCCCCAGCGGTAATCACACGACGCTCTACCTAAATAGATTTCGCGGAGAACCAGCTATATCCGAGTTTGATTGGCCTTTCACCCCTAGCCACAAGTCATCCCCTACTTTTTCAACAGTAGTGGGTTCGGTCCTCCAGTACGTGTAACCGCACCTTCAACCTGCTCATGGCTAGATCACCCGGTTTCGGGTCTAATCCTACGAACTGAGCGCCCTATTCAAACTCGCTTTCGCTGCGCCTACACCTATCGGCTTAAGCTTGCTCGTAAAATTAAGTCGCTGACCCATTATACAAAAGGTACGCGGTCACCCCACAAGGGGGCTCCCACTGTTTGTAGGCATCCGGTTTCAGGAACTGTTTCACTCCCCTCATCGGGGTGCTTTTCACCTTTCCCTCACGGTACTGGTTCACTATCGGTCGCGTAGGAGTACTTAGGCTTGGAGGGGGGTCCCCCCATGTTCAGACAGGATTTCACGTGTCCCGTCCTACTCGAGGATCAATGCTCTTTCTACCCGTACGGGGCTATCACCCACTATGGCCCGCCTTTCCAGACGGTTCCGGTTCTTAAGCATTGACCACTGGCCTGGTCCGCGTTCGCTCGCCACTACTAGCGGAGTCTCGGTTGATGTCCTTTCCTCCGGCTACTTAGATGTTTCAGTTCGCCGGGTTCGCTTCGCCGAGCTATGTATTCACTCGGAGATAGCCCATGATGGGCTGGGTTTCCCCATTCAGAAATCCACGGATCAAAGGGTGCTCGCACCTCCCCGTGGCTTATCGCAGCGTGCTACGTCTTTCATCGCCTCTACGCGCCAAGGCATCCACCAGATGCCCTTATTGCGCTTGACTTGCGAAATCCGTCTTGCGCAGGGACAAGCCCGACGCAGACGGCCGCAATCAAAGAACTATACAATTCGCGGAACCTCGCCCCGGAGCGCGACTAACACTCCGGAACATCCGCGAATTGCGGGTCAAACATCTTCACAATGACAAAGAGCCGGGCAAGACGGCAATGCCGCCTGGCCGAAACCTGTGTCCCTAGCGAGGGGTTGGTGGAGGTGAACGGGTTCGAACCGATGACCTCCGGCTTGCAAAGCCGGCGCTCTCCCAGCTGAGCTACACCCCCAACTGAACCCTGAGGTTCCCGGGCCTGCGCCTTCCAGGAAAGCCGAACCTTCGTTCGCTCCGCCCCAACGTGCGCAGGATATGGTGGGCCAGGGAGGACTTGAACCTCCGACCTCACGCTTATCAAGCGCGCGCTCTAACCAACTGAGCTACTGGCCCGCCGATCCTGCTCCGCGGCCGGATAGTCTGGCGGGTGCAGAGCCTCGCTATGGGAAGGGATACGCCGGCGGCGACATGCCAATTGTAAGGTGATCGATCCGTTTCCGGATCGAATCCTTAGAAAGGAGGTGATCCAGCCGCAGGTTCCCCTACGGCTACCTTGTTACGACTTCACCCCAGTCGCTGACCTTACCGTGGCCGGCTGCTTCCTTGCGGTTAGCGCACCGTCTTCGGGTAAAACCAACTCCCATGGTGTGACGGGCGGTGTGTACAAGGCCCGGGAACGTATTCACCGTGGCATGCTGATCCACGATTACTAGCGATTCCAACTTCATGCACCCGAGTTGCAGAGTGCAATCCGAACTGAGGCAGCTTTTGGAGATTGGCTCCGGGTCACCCCTTCGCATCCCATTGTCACTGCCATTGTAGCACGTGTGTAGCCCAGCCCATAAGGGCCATGAGGACTTGACGTCATCCCCACCTTCCTCCGGCTTGTCACCGGCAGTTTCTTCAGAGTGCCCGGCCGAACCGCTGGCAACTGAAGACGAGGGTTGCGCTCGTTGCGGGACTTAACCCAACATCTCACGACACGAGCTGACGACAGCCATGCAGCACCTGTACTAGGCCCAGCCGAACTGAAAGGTCTGATCTCTCAAACCCGAAACCTAGTATGTCAAGAGCTGGTAAGGTTCTTCGCGTTGCATCGAATTAAACCACATGCTCCACCGCTTGTGCGGGCCCCCGTCAATTCCTTTGAGTTTTAACCTTGCGGCCGTACTCCCCAGGCGGAGTGCTTAATGCGTTAACTGCGACACCGAGAGGCAAGCCCCCCAACGTCTGGCACTCATCGTTTACGGCGTGGACTACCAGGGTATCTAATCCTGTTTGCTCCCCACGCTTTCGCGCCTCAGCGTCAGTATCGGACCAGAGAGCCGCCTTCGCCACTGGTGTTCTTCCCAATATCTACGAATTTCACCTCTACACTGGGAATTCCACTCTCCTCTTCCGAACTCTAGTCAGCCAGTTTCAAGTGCATTTCCCGGGTTGAGCCCGGGGCTTTCACACCTGACTATACTAACCGCCTACGCGCGCTTTACGCCCAGTAATTCCGAACAACGCTAGCCCCCTCCGTATTACCGCGGCTGCTGGCACGGAGTTAGCCGGGGCTTCTTCTGCGGGTACCGTCATCATCTTCCCCGCTGAAAGAGCTTTACAACCCTAAGGCCTTCATCACTCACGCGGCATGGCTGGATCAGGGTTGCCCCCATTGTCCAATATTCCCCACTGCTGCCTCCCGTAGGAGTCTGGGCCGTGTCTCAGTCCCAGTGTGGCTGGTCATCCTCTCAGACCAGCTACGGATCGTCGCCTTGGTAGGCCGTTACCCTACCAACTAGCTAATCCGACGCGGGCTTCTCTTTCGGCGATAAATCTTTCCCCCGTAGGGCGTATGCGGTATTAGCCAAAGTTTCCCTTGGTTGTTCCGTACCGAAAGGCAAATTCCCACGCGTTACTCACCCGTCCGCCACTAAGGACACCCTCCGAAGAGGGGCCTTCGTTCGACTTGCATGTGTTAAGCCTGCCGCCAGCGTTCGTTCTGAGCCAGGATCAAACTCTCAAGTTGAGGTTTGAAGCCTTCACAAACGCATGCGTTTTGGCAATACGCTTGCTTCGGCATGTAAGTCGACATGCCGCCGCCTGCGTATCCCTTCCTCTTCACAATGTAAAAGAGCGGGCCGTAGAAAACCCCCGTCCCAACGGGGTCGGGGGCCAACGGAGGTGCGCCTTATACGCGTCCGTCATTCCCCTGTCAAACCCCTTTTTCCCGCCGACCGCGAAGTTTTTTCCAACGTGGCGCCGGAACGGAATCCGGGACGGCGAAACGCCGCCGTCGCGGACAAATAAGGGATCGATTTCCTACGATTGCCGGATGTCCATGCAGACATCGCGGTGCCATGTAATATAGGATTTTGCCGCGCCCGAGTAAAGACCGTGGAGAGACTCAGGGAAATGAAAAATTCGCCTTGGAAACCAGCCCTTTGCTTCATCCTCCTCGCGGCCCTCGCCGGCTGCGGCCAAACCACCGAGCTCCAGGCCTCCCGCGCCACCCCCGAAGGGCAGGAACTCAGGCCCGTCCCTCGCCCAGTTCACCGATATCCCGATTCCGTCGGGCGCCTCCATGAACGTGGCGCGCAGCCTGATCTTCGGGCCGCGGGATGGCTGGATCGGACGTCTCGTATTCACAGCCTCCGACAGCCCGCAGCAAACCTTCGAGTTCTACAGCCGACAGATGCCGGGCTTCGGCTGGCAGGAGATCACCCGGGTGCGTGCCGAAGTGAGCGTGCTCAGCTACACACGCAGTGGACGGGCGGCGACCATCCAGATCGCCGGCACCACGCTCGGCGGCTCGGAAATCAATTTCACCGTCTCGCCCCAGGCCCAGGGACCGGCCGGCGGCGGCGCGGTTCAGTCGGCGCCGCTGCGCTAGACTCGGCGGCGTTCCGGCGGGGTGGCCGCGCCCCCGCCCGGGGTGCTAGAAAGGCCGCGCTCAACGAAGCGCCGCTCAAGGCGCATATGGGGCGCGACAGCGCCTCCAACGGAAACGACCAGGAACGATGGCGGAGTCCCCTCAGGCCGGCGACGGCGGGAGCCACGAACAAAGCACGCGCATCCTCGGCCTGGTCTCGGCCGGGCATGCGCTTTCCAACTTCTATCTCCTGTGCCTGCCACCGCTGATCCCGCTGCTGAAGGCGGATTTCGGCGTGAGCTACGCGGCTCTCGGTGCGCTGCTCTCGGTGCGCTCCCTCGCCACCGGCTTCCTCCAGCTTCCCATGGGATTCCTGGTGGACCGCTTCGGCGGCAAGATTGTCCTGAGCTTCGGGCTCGTCGCCATGTCGCTGTCGTTCGCGATCATCGCCTTCATGCCGGACTACTGGTGGGCCATGGTCGCGACCACACTGCTCGGCATCGGCATCGCCACCATCCGCCCCTCCAACTACACCATCCTGATCGCCTCCATGCCGCCGAAGTTCATCGGCCGCTCGTTCGGCATCAACATGTTTGCGGGCCACTCGGGACGCGTGATCGCGCCGCCCATCATCATCTTCGCAGCGGGACTGTGGGGCTGGCGCGTCGCCATGCTGATCGCCGCCGCCATCGGCCTCGTCGTCACCATCGGCATCCTGTCGCAGTGGCGCGTGGTACGCGATGACACCGAAGTGGGCGAGCAGCGGAAAAAAGGCCCGGGTTTCGTCGAGGAAGTCCGGCTGCTCGCCTCGCGCTCGGTGCTGCTGTTTTTCCTGTTCTATCTGCTCAATGCGCTCGCGACCAACGGCATCCACTCGTTCATCGTGACCGCGCTGGCGCAGCTCCACCACACGCCGCTCGCGGCCGCCTCGACCGCGCTCACCGCCTACCTGGTGGCAAGCGCAGTCGGCGTGCTGGCGGGCGGCTTCCTGGTCGACAAGACGCCAAAGCATGAGCTGGTCGCAGTGCTCGCCCTGTCTTGCTCGGCGGCGCTTCTGGTCGCGCTGGGCTCGGTGTCGCTGCCGATCGTGGTGATCGTCGCGGTCATGACCACGATCGGGATATTCCAGGGCACCGTACGCCCGGCGCGTGACATGCTGATCCGCGCCATCCTGCCGAAGGAATCCTTCGGCAAGGCGATCTCCATGGTCGCGACTGGCGCTGCTATCGGCGGCTCGATCGCGCCGGTGGTGTTCGGCTGGATCATGGACGTGGGCGCGGCGCGACTGGTATTCTACCTATTGGCCGTGTGTCTGGTGCTGATCGCCGCGACCGTGCTCGTCCCCAAGGAGAAGATCATCATGCCGGTGGATGATCCGGACACGGAATCCGACGACAGCCGCAAGCAGGAAGTCCCGTAATGCGCATCGCCGCCGTAGACCTTGTCAGCAATACCTGCTTACCGGCGCTGGCCGCCGACGAGCTCGGCTTCTTCAAGGCCGAGGGGCTCGATGCCAGGATCGAACTCGTTCCGATGCTGGGCGCGACGCGGGCGCTCCGCGACGGCACCGCCGATGCCATGATCGCGGGGTCGGTCCACGATCTCCTCACAGAATTCAGGGACTGGCAGGGTGTAAAAATCTGCGTCGCCCTGTCCCAAGGCACGCCATGGCTGCTGACTGTCCGCGCCGATCTCGCGGCGGCCCATGGCGATTTCGAGGCGCTGCGGGGACTGCGCTTGACCGCCGCGGAAGGCCCCGACCTCGTCTTCAAGGAATGCCTGCGCCGTGCCGGCCTGGACCCGGAACACGACCTCGATATCGTCGAGGTGCCGGGTGCCAAGGAACGTCACGTCTCGTTTGGCGTGTTCGCGGCACAGGCGCTCGAGGAGGGCAAGGTCGACGGGTTCTGGGCCAATGCCATGGGTGCGGAAACCGCCGTCACACGGGGGGTCGGCAAGATCCATGTCGACGTGCGGCGGGGCGACGACCCCGACGACGTACGCCTGTTCACCTTCGCCGGCCTCGCGACCACGGACGACTTCGTCGCGCGCGAGCCGGGCGAGGTCGATGCCGCCGTCAGGGCCATCGTCAAGGCACAGAAGGCGCTACGCGCCGATCCCGCGCTCGCCCGCGACGTGGGCGCCCGCAAGTTTCCACCAGCAGCAGCAGCCCTGATCGCAAACGTCGTCACCCGCGACGCCGCCTTCTACGACCCCGTCATTTCCGAGACGGCGGTGCGCCATCTCAACGCGTTCGCCCAGTCCATCGGCCACCTGTCGGGGCCGGTGCCCTACCAGCGGGTGGTCGCGACCCGCTGCCGGCCGCTCTGGACAAATTGACGCCCACGGGCGGGCTCCCTACCATTGCCAAAACGCCGGGGAGTCCCATGACCAAGCCGCTTGCCTTCATCCGCCGACACGGGCTCTGGACCGATGCGCAGGAACGTGCCGCGGCCGATCTGAAGCACCGCCTCAAAGCCGAGGACGTGAAGCTGGTCCGGCTCGCCTGGGCCGACCCGCACGGCGCATCCCGGGCCAAGGCCGTCACCCTCCCCGTGTTCCTGAGCGCGCTCGAGGCCGGCTACAACATCAACGTCGCGACCACCACGCTCGATTCGTCGAACGCGCGGACGTTCAGCTCGTTCACGCGCGGCGGCGGGCTCGGCCTCGACGAGATGACGGGCTCGCCCAACATCACCATCGTTCCCGATCCCGGCACTTTCCGGATGCTGCCCTGGGCGCCCGGCGTCGGCTGGATATTGTGCGACGAGTATTTCAACACGGGCGCGGTCTACCCATTCTCGCCGCGTCAGCTCTTGCGCCACCAGCTTGCGAAGCTGGGCGAGGACGGTATGCGCTGCGTCGTCGGCCTCGAGGTCGAATGGTATCTGCTCCGCCTCGCCGAGGATCACCTCACCGACGAGCACGTCGGCGCGCCCGGCATGCGGGCACGGCCCGTCCATACCTATCCCGTGGAACCAGGATATTCGTACCATTCCGAATCGAACATGGACCTGATGCAGCCGGTGCTGTCGGCGCTGGCCGAGGCCTACGAGCAGATCGGTCTACCGCTGCGCTCGCTCGAGAACGAATGGGGCCCCGGTCAGGTGGAGAGCACCTTCGCCGCGGAGGACGCGCTCAAGGCGGCCGATGACCTTATCCTGTTCCGCACCGCCACCAAGCAGGTGTGCCGGCGGCTCGGCTACGTCGCGACCTTCATGTGCCGCCCCGGCCTCAAGAGCTACTACTCGAGCGGCTGGCACCTGCATCAGTCGCTGGTTGATGCCGGTACTGGCCGCAACCTGCTGATGCCCGAAAGCCAGGAACGAGAAGCTGTCGACGCTCGGCATGGGCTACCTCGGCGGGCTGGTCGCGCACGCGGAGGCCTGCGCCGCCTTCACCACGCCTACCGTCAATGGCTACCGCCGCTTCCGCCCCAATTCGCTGGCCCCCGACCGCGCCGGATGGGGATACGATCATCGCGGCGCCATGCTGCGCGTCCTCGGCGGCGTCGGCGATCCCGGCACGCGGATCGAGAATCGCGTCGGCGAGCCTGCCGCCAATCCCTACCTCTACATCGCTTCGCAGATCGTCGCCGGGCGCGACGGAATCGAGGAACAAGCGCGATCCCGGCCCCCAGGACGATGAGCCCTATGCCGCCGAGCGCTCGCCCCTGCCCGCCAGCCTGACGGCGGCCCTCGACGCGCTCGACGGGAGCGCCCTGTTCCGCGCCGAGGTGAGCGATACCTTCATCAACTATTTCCTCAAGCTGAAGCGCAACGAAGCCGGTCGATTTATGCGCTACATGGAAGAGACCGCGACGGCCCAGCCCAGTGACGATGTCACCGCATGGGAGCAGAACGAATATTTCGACTTCTTCTGATGCCCGTCCTAGGCTGCAGCAGGTGTCGCGAAGGCAGGAACTCATGTCGCTAGACGGATCGAACCGGCCCCAGAGGCCGCTCGGGCATGCGCCGCTTCCCTACGACTGGGACGAGCTGGTGCAGGAGGATCGCGTTCACCGGCTGATCTATACCGCGCCCGACATCTTCGCCGCCGAGATGACCCACATATTCGGGGGTGTCTGGACCTACCTCGCCCACGAAAGCCAGATTCCCGATAACGACGATTACGTGACCGTGCGGCTCGGCCTGCGCCCGCTGATCGTGCTGCGCGATTCCGGCGGCAAGGTGCGCGCGCTCTACAACCGCTGCACCCATCGCGGCGCCACGCTGTGCCGCGAGGTCCACGGCTCGGCCAAGGTGTTCCAGTGCGCCTATCACGGCTGGACCTACATGAACACGGGCGAGTTGCGCGGCGTACCGTGGCCCGACGGGTACGCCTGCGACTTCAAGGACACGAAGTTCAATCTTGCGCAGGTGCCGCGCGTGGAAAGCTACCGCGGCTTCATCTTCGGCACGCTTAACGCCGACATGCCGTCACTCGCCGATTACCTCGGCCCGGTCAGGAAACCGATCGACGAATGGCTCGACCGTCACCCCGGCGGCCGCGTCGTCGTGCGCGAGGCGAACCGTCTCAAATTCAAGGGCAACTGGAAGCTCGCCTACGACAATTCGGCGGACGGCTACCACGTCAAATTCTCGCACCGCTCCCTGCTCGATACCGAGAACCGCCTCAAGAAAGGCAACGAGAAGGGGATGTCGTTCTACAAGGAGCGGCCGGACGACGCGCCCATGTACGTGCAGTACCTGGGCCACGGGCACCACTTCAAGGACAAGCGCCCCAACGTCGAGAAGCGGCCCGGCGCGCTGTGGGAGATCGAGGGAGCCGCCCCGGGCATGGAGTACTTCGAGGAAGAGGTGCGCAGGCGGCTCGGCGACGATGCCGCGCACGCGCTCGACCTCGCCGCTTCGGAGCCGGTCAACATCAACGTGTTCCCCAACCTACTCATTCTCGGCAACCACATCCAGGTGATCGAGCCGGTCTCGGTAACCGAAACCAACACGACCTGGTACGGCACCGCCATCGTCGACGAACACGACACGCTCCACGGCACGGCGGACCTCGTCAACGCGTTTCGCATGCGCACTCAGGAGGGATTCCCCAACTTCGGCGAGGTGGACGACGCCACCAACTTCGAGGAGATCCAGCGCGGCCTCGCCTGCCTCGAGGACGAATGGGTCTACATGCACCGGGGCCTCGGCATCGCGGAGCGCTACACGACCGATGCGGACGGCACCATCAAGGCGCCCGCGACCGACGAAGTCTTCATGCGCGAGGCCTTCAAGGAATGGAAGCGCCTGATGGCCACGAGCCCCGCCCTCGAAGTCCGGCGCGAGGCCTGAACTGTCATGGCCGCGGCCCCCGACCCGTCCCGCACCTCACACTACGTCACGACGGCATTCTACGACCGCCTCGTCGCCGCATTCACCGACTGGCAGCGCGACGAATACGTGGTGCGCGACCCCGGTATCCGGGACGAGATCGCCGCCTTGCTCGCCCGCGAGGCACGGCTCCTCGACCAGCATCGTTACGGTGAGTGGCTCGCGATGTTTGCGCGCGAGTGCGTGTACTGGGTTCCGGCAACCCCCGAGGGCGGCGATCCCCGCCGCGAGGTCGCCGTCGCGTTCGACGACCGACGCCGGCTCGAAGACCGCACCTACCGCCTGCAGACGGGCGCGGCCTGGTCGCAGGTGCCGCGCTCCCGTACCGCGCATTTCGTTTCCAACGTCGAGCTCTTCGCGCGCGACGACAGGGGGCCGCTAATGGCTCGCTCGAACCTTCTGGTGACGGAATTCCGTGCGGGCGAGACCCGCTCGCTTGCGGGCTGGTGCGCACACCGGCTTCAGCGGGAGGCCCACGGCTGGGAAATCCTCGTCAAGCAGGTGAACCTGCTGGAGTGCGACCAGAACCTACGCAATCCAAGCATTATTCTGTGAGGTCGAAGCCGACGGTAGCCGAAAGGAGCAGCCTCATGAGCGTCCAGAACGCATCGCAGGAAAAGAGAAAAATCGGCGTCCAGAACAACTACATCCTCGGCCTCAGCCATATCTCCGTGCACGTTCGGGACGTGGACGAAGCGAGCGCTTTCTGGATCGACCTGTTCGAGGCCGAGCCGCACCGGCGCCGCCCCGATGGGCAGATTTTCGAGGTCCAGCTTTCCGGAGTTGTGCTGGGCTTCTTCGAGGCACCGGGCGCGATCGACACGGAGGCCGCGTATCCCCATTACGCCTTTGTCGCGTCTCCGGAAGGCATGCGGGTCATGAAGCAGCGGCTCGACAAAGCGGGCGTCAAGACCCACCCGATCTGGACACGGGACTACGTCACGGCGCTGATGTATTTCCGGGACCCCTCGGGGAACATGTTCGAACTCTATTGCCCGACCTACGACCGGCCCGACGAGCTCCGCCTCGCCAAAAGCCGGGACGGCGACTTCGAGCCGCCCATCGCGGACATGATGTACGACTGGCCGAAACGATAGCCTGCGCAATTCAAGCCTGATTTTCTGAACCGTCTCCCGGTTCGAATTCTCCGGCATCGGGGCATTTTTCAAGGGGTTCCGGCCAATGACTTGGTCTCCGATACGGCTTCCCGTCGGCCGTCCGATCATCATACAATCACAACAAAACAAACCAACAGGGAGTACCCCCATGAAACCGATCAGCATTGCCCTCGCGGCGGCTGTACTGTGCGTCGCCACGGCTGCACCTGGCAACGTGTTCGCGCAATCCGGAACCTCCTACAAGGGTGAGCGCATCACCCTCATCGTCGGCTACGCACCGGGCGGAGGCTACGACACCTATGCCCGTCTTGCGGCGCCGCATCTCGCGCGCAATATCCCCGGCCAGCCACAGATCGTAGTGCAGAACATGCCCGGCGCCGACAGTCTCACAGCCCTTAACTATCTTGCGGTACGCGCACCCAAGGACGGAACCACCATTGCCACCTTCAGCCGCACGCTCGCTTCCTCGCCGCTCCTCGGCCAGTTGCCCAAGAGCAAAGTGCAGTACGATCCCCGTACGCTGTTCTGGATCGGCAGCTTCAACAACGAAGTGAGCGTGGTCGCGATATGGGCCGCATCCGGCATCAAGACTATCGATGATGCGAAGAAACGCGAAGTACTCGTCGGCGCGACCGGCCTGACCTCCAGCAACGCGGTCTATCCCTACGTTTCGAACAATGTGATCGGCACCAAGTTCAAGGTTATTGCCGGGTACCCCGGCACCAGCCACATCACGCTCGCTATGGAACGCGGCGAGATCATGGGCAATGCCGGGTGGTCATGGTCGAGCGTGCTGGCGCAGCACCGCGACTGGGTCGAGCAGAAGAAGATCAACATTCTGATGCAGCTTTCGACGGAGAAGCACCCGGATTTGCCCAACGTGCCGCTCATAATGGACTTCGCAAAGAACGACAAGGAGCGCGCCGCTCTCGAGTTGGTCTTCGCACCGCTCGCCATGGGGCGTCCTCTCGCTGCGCCGCCGAGTATACCGGCTGCGCGAGGTGCGGCATTACGCGCCGCCTTTGACGCAACGCTCAAGGATCCGAAGTTCGTCGCTGCCGCAGCCCACAGCAAGCTCGACATCACGCCCGTCGGAGGCGTGGCGATCGAGAAGCTGGTGAAGAACATGTATGCCGCGTCGCCCGATGTCATCGCGCTTGCCGAGCAAGCCGTGCAGCGCGGCGGCACCAAAGTCGGCAAGGCGGTGGTCCCCTACTACAAGGTCATGACCAAGGTATCCCGGGTGGACAACGGGGGCCGCAAGATCCGCTTCAACGACAACGGCAAGAAGGCCTCCGCCGGCATCAGCGGGAGCAAGACCGCCATCACCATCGCGGGGAAGAAGGCCAAGCGTAGTGCGATCGCACCGGGCATGGCCTGCGAGATCGATTACCAGGGCTCAGGCTCGACCGCCCGCGTGGTTGCCTGCCACTAGAGTACGGGAACAATGACGCCCACCGCCCCGAGCGATGGGCGTCGTTAATCCGGAAGTCAGTCCCGAATGTCCTGTAGCAGCCATTCCGTCGGAATCTCGTTGCCGAGCCCCCGCTCCTTCACCTTCTCGTAGACGAGCCCGCCCACGGCCCAGAACTGGGCGCCCTGCATGTTGCCACGCTCCGAATAGGTGATCTGGGCCGCCGCGGTGCGGCCGCGATTGGTCCCCTCGATGATGTCCTTGAAGGTCACCATACGATCGGGCAACGCGGCACCGTGCGCCCGCCTGCCCGCGCGCCTCATCTTGACGCCGGTGTGGCCCTTGGGCTCGGCAGCATAGGTGATGTATTCGTCCTCGATCGCCATCTCCGGATGACCATAAGGCGCGGGCGCGGTGCCGAAGCGGAAGTAGACGTCGGTCTTTCCCATGGTGGCGTCATCGACCTTGCCGCTGCCGCCGCCGACGCTCACCACATGGGCCCCCTCCTCGATCCAGTCGCCGTTGAGGACGCCCACGGCAGAATCGGTCAGCGCCGCGACGATATCGGCGCCGCGGTAGATGTCGCGCGGGTTGTCGCACACCACCACCTCGATCCCGTACTTGCGGCGCATCTCCTCGCCGAATGCCTCGCGGTTGGCGGGCGTCGGTGAGTAGACCTGAAGCTTTCTGATGTCGCGCACACACATGAAGGATTCCATGTGGGTGCGCGCCATGCCGCCCGAGCCCAACATGCCGACCACGTGGGCGTCCTCGCGCGCCATGTATTTCACCCCGATGCCGCCGTCGGCACCGACCCTCATGTGCTGCAGCACGCCATCGTTGATGAAGGCGAGCGGCTCGCCGTTAGCCGTCGAGGTGAGCAGGATCAGGCCGCAGAACATGCCCGGCCGGGTGCAGTATTTTTCCCGGGTGATGGCACCGTTGTATTCCTGCTCATAGATGACGTCGGACTTCATGCGGATGGCGAAGTAGCCCGACTGCGACCCGCCTTCCATGGTGCCCCACTGGTAGACCTTCTTGTCGTCCGATGTCGGGATGCGGATATCCACGCGCGGCCGGCATACCGACTCGCGGGTCACGACCTCGCGGTAGGCCTTCTCCAGCGCCGCGATGGTGTCCTTCATGGTCAGGACTTCAGACACAACGTCGTTATTGATGAACAGTGTCATGGAAATATCCCCGTTCGCTACGTCCTCAGTCCCGGATATCCTGCAGGAACCACTCGGTCGGAATCTCGTGTCCCCGGCCGGCGGCGCGGGCGAGCTCGTAGGCCCGGCCCGCCACGGCGTAGAACTGGGCGCCCTGCAGGTTGCCGCGTTCCGAATAGGTGATCTGGTCGTCGGCGGTACGTCCCTTCGAGCTGCCGGACAGGATATCGGCCATCCACACCACCCGGTCTTCTGCGACCGCCTTGCGGCCGCCGCGCCTGCCGTCGGGCGTCATGCGTTTTTCCGCGACCTGATCGGTCATGGCGGCGTAGGTAAGACGCGAGCGGCCCTTGCCGAACTCCGGTAACCCCCACGGTTGCGGCGCGTTGCCAAAGCGCAGCGAGGCGTCGATCTTGTCGATGGTGGCGTCGTCGGGCGCTCCGGAACTGCCGATCACCACCACATGGGTGCCCGGCTCGACCAGCGCGCCGTCGGTGACGGGCTCGGTCGCATCGGTAAGCGCCGCGAGGATATCCGCGCCGCGATAGACCTGTTCCGGCGCATCGCACACCACGACCTCGATCCCGTGCTTCGCCCGCATCTCCGCGGCGAACGCCTCGCGGTTGGCGCGCGTCGGTGAAAACACCTGCAGCTTCCTGATCTTGCGCACCGCCATGAAGGCGTCCATGTGGCTGCGCGACATGCCGCCGGAGCCAAGCATGCCGACGACCGCCGCATCCTTGCGCGCCATGTATTTGACGCCGATGCCGCCGTCGCCACCGACACGCATGTGCTGAAGCACACCGTCGTTGAAGATCGCCAGGGGCTCGGCATTCTCGATGGAGGTCAGCAGGATCAGGCCGCACCAGCGCCCGGGGCGCACGCAATATTTCTCTTCGGTGGGGATACCGCCCAGGTTCTCCTGGGTGATCACGTCGGACTTCATGCGGATCGCGAAATAGCCACGCATGGAGCCACCCTCCATGGTGCCCCACTGATAGGTCCCGGTCGCCGCCGGGGTCGGAATCTGGATGTCGATGCGGGGCCGGCACACCGCCTCGGAACTCACCAGATCGGCATAGGACCGTTCCAGGGCCGCCATGGTTTCCACCATGCTCAGCACCTCGTGGACGTCGGCATTGTTGATGATCAACGTCATGGCGGCTCCCTTCCCTGGCGCCGCGCCTGTTGGCGGCGTCCTTGTTTTCGGTGCAAGATAGGCCCGGCCCTTGAGGGGGGCAATCCCGTTGTCGGATATAACCAAGGAAACAAATGGTCGGCAAAGGCCTGACAACACTTCTTCTTGCCGCCGCGGCTCTGGGCACCACACCCATGCAGACGGCGCGTGCACAGCAGGAGTCCGGACCTCCGGCACAGTATCACGTGCGCCATCCCGGCACCGTGCTGGTCGACCGCGATGCGCGGCTTGCCGAGCTGACCCAGATCGGCCCGATGACCTCGCAACTGTGCCACGTGACCTCGCCGGACCCGGACCCGGATACCGCTCCCATTCTCACCCTGGAGGGGCGCGTCGGGTACGGCGGCAACGACAAGCGCGTGACGCCGTTCGACTGGGACGTGATCGCCTATGGCGCCGATGCCTTTGGTACCGGCTCCTCGACTGCCCTCGACCACTTCATGTCGGTCGTCACGCGCTGGGCGCGCGCGGGCGCCATGACCAGGCTCGAGGACGACGTGGCCGGCTCCAATACCTCAGTCACCTTCGGGCTCGAGCGCACGCTCGCCGCGCTCATTCCCAACTGGGCACTGGTGCGCGCCGACAAACGGGTCAAGCCGGACGACCGCAAGCTGGTCGACGCCTGGATCGGCCGCATGGTCGATCAGACCGATACCAATACCGGCGGCCGCGGCCGTGCGACGCGCGTGCTCGATTGCCCCGCCAACCAGGAAACCAACAACTGCAACAACCACCGCTACCTGCGCGACGAGATCAATATCATGTGGGGTGCGCTGGCGGGCGGCGACGTACGCTTCCGCAAGGGGATCGAGCGCTTCCGCGTCGCCCTCCGGCAGATGCGGCGGGATGGATCGCTGCCGCTCGAGACGGCACGCGGCTCGCGCGCTCTATGGTACCAGAACTACGCCATCGGCATGCTGGTAACGACGGCCGAGGTCGCGGCCCGGCAGGGCTATGATCTCTACGGCATGACGATCGACGGCAAGTCGATCCATCTTGCGATCTCGTTCCTGCTCAACGGCCTCAAGCGGCCTGCGATCGTCTTCCCTTACGCCAAGGCCAACCGCAGTCCCGGTCCCGGTCTCGACTGGCGCGAGCAGGACCTGCGCTTCATGGACAAGCGCGGGCGTTGGCACCACATGGCCTGGCTGGAGACCTACATGCACCGTTTTCCCAACCACCCCAACACGCGCCGCATCAAGAAGGAATATGCGAGCATCTTCCAGGACCGGCCTCTCGCCACACGCACCCAGGGCGGCATGACGAGCTGCTTCTTCGCGCTCCCTCCGGCCCAGTGATCCGCTCGTGACCGACAGATTCGACGCCAGCGCTTTGCTGCGGCCGCGCAACATCGTCCTGGTGGGAGCATCCGACCGGCCGCGTCACTGGTCCGGGCGCGTCTACGAGAACCTGAAGCGCTTCGGGTTTCCCGGCCCGATCTATCCGGTGAACCCGAAACGGGAAGATATCTGGGGTGACCAGTGCTTTCCCTCCGTCGCCAGCCTGCCCGAGCCGCCCGACCACGTGCTGTCGTTCCTGCCCGCCGATCTCGTGTTCGGCCTGATGACGGATGCCGCCAGAGCGGGCGCGCGCTCGGCCCTGATCTTCGCCGGCGGCTTCGGCGAAGGCGGCGACCCGGAAGGCCGCAAGCGCGCACAGCGCCTCAAGGGGATCATCGACGAGACCGGCCTTGCCGTGTGCGGCCCCAACTGCCTCGGTAATGTCGCCGCGCCGGCGCGCGCCGTCACCCTGCCCGACGACGGGCTCGGCGCGATCGAGGCGGGACCGGTGGCCGTCATCGCCCAGTCGGGCGGCCTGTGCGTCGCGCTCAACCGTATCCTCGCCGAGCGGGGGCTGATGCCGTCCTACCTTATTTCCATGGGCAACCAGGTCGGGCTTGCCGCCGCGGACTACATCCGCTTCATGGCGGAAGAGCCGCAGGTCAAGGCGATCCTGCTGTACCTCGAACAGGTGGTGCGGCGCGACGACTTCCTCGCTGCCTGCGCCGCCGCGCGTGCCGCCGGAAAGGCCGTGGTCGCAGTCAAGATCGGCGGATCGGACGCGGGACGTGCCGCCGCGCTCGCCCATACCGGCTCCCTTGCCGGCGCCGTCGAAGCCTTCGACGCGGTGGCGGGCGCCGCCGGGGTCGCACGGCTCGATTCCATGGAGGACGCGATCGAAGCGCTGGAATACACCGTGCGCGCGGACAGCCCGCGAGGCGACGGCATCGCCGTCATGACAAATTCCGGCGCCATGAAGAGCTTGGTTTCCGAATCGGCGGCGCGGGCGAACATCCGCCTCGCGACATTTTCCGCTGATACCCAGGCGCGTCTGACCGAAGCGCTCGGGCCGGAAGCCGCCCCCGGCAACCCGGTGGATACACGCCAGACCATCCGCAGCGAGAACTACGCCGCCTGTCTCGACGCGCTCGCCGACGAACCCGATGTCGGACTGATCCTGCTCGCCGAGGAGCTGCCGCTGGTTCCCGGCATCGAGCGCAAGGAAGCGAACCTGCGCGGCGTGGTGGAATGGACCCGCGCACGCGCCGACCGACCACCGGTTGCCTTGTTCCAGCCGGTCAACGTAAGCCTGACCGAACACGCGCGCGGCCTGCGCGCGGGACTTTTGCAGCTGCCCTATTTCGCGGAACCGGACCGCACCTTCCGCGTGATCGCGCGCCTGATGGCGGCAGGCCGGCGCGCGGCGCTCGCGCAGCAGGCACGGGACAAGACCGATCCGGCAGCCGCGCGCGCCGTCGCCGCACTGGCGGAGAACCCGGGTGCCGAGCCGCGACCGCTGAGCGAAGTAGAGTCGAAGGCCCTGCTCGGTCATTTCGGGATCAAGGTGCCGATCGAGAAGATCGCCCCCGACGCCGAAGCGGCGGTACGCGCCGCCGCGGAAATCGGCTTTCCGGTGGTGATCAAGGCGCTGTCGGCCGCCCTGCCCCACAAGACCGAGGCCGGCGCCATCATGCTGGGGCTTCGGGACGCCGACGCGGTCCGGTCCGCCTGCGCGCGCATCGCCACCAACGTCGAAGCCTACGCGCCGGGAACCAGGCTCGACGGCTTCCTCGTCGCAGAGCAGGTGACGGACGGCGTCGAGCTTGCGCTCGGCCTCACGGTGGATCCCGAAATGGGACCGGTGGTGATGTTCGGCGCCGGCGGCGTGATGCTGGAGCTTTACAAGGACGTCGCCTTCGGCCGCCCCGGGCTCAATGCAGCAGAAGCCGATGCCATGATCCGGGCAACCCATGCCAATGCCCTGATCGAGGGCTGGCGCGGTGCGCCGGCACTCGACCGCGACGCCGTGATCAGGGCCATCGTCGCCATGGGACAGCTCGCGCTGACCGCCGGCGACACGCTCGCCGCCGTGGACGTGAATCCGCTGGTGGCGCGCCCCGATGGCCGGGGCACGGTGGCCCTCGACGCCCTCGTGGTATTGGCGGGAAGCGGGAAAACCGCGGGCTAGGGCCGCGGCCGGCATCCTTTACCGTATACCAACCGGCGCCCGGCCGGCGGACCACCGAATGTTGCGGCCCACCGAGCAGAGGGCTAATATCGCGCCATCTCGCGCGGCCTCCCCGGCCCGCCGCGAATTCTTGCGCTCACGATAGAGAAGAAAGCGCTTCGAGGCGCCTTCAGGAGATTGTCATGCCCCACGACCTGCCCGACGAACATATCCACTGGACGGAACCGACCGACAACAAGAAGAAATCGGGCTTCGGCCAGTTCGATCGCCCCAAGCTGCCCTACGACCTGTGGATGGAGGCGCAGGAGGTCCCGATCTACCGCGGCCTCGGCGTCACCAAGTGTCAGGAGCTGCCGCTCAAGCCGTGGAAGCTTTACGGCGGCCAGGGCACCTTCATCCAGCTATGGGGCACCGAGGGCCTGTGGGGTTCGTTCGTCCTCGAGGTCCCCGGCGCCGGCGCGACCAACGCCGTCAAGCACCTCTATGAACAGCAGTTCCTGGTGATGGTGGGGCGCGGTACCACGGAGGTGTGGGAAGACGGTCTCGAGAACCGGAAGCACGTGTTCGAGTGGCAGCCGGGCTCGATGTTCGCGATCCCGCTCAACGCCAAGTACCGCCTCATCAACGCCTCGTCCCAACCGGCCAAGCTGCTCGGCGGCAACCTCGCGCCCCAAGCCCTCAACACCTACCGCAACCAGGAATTCATCTTCGAATGCCCGTTCGCCTTCCGCGACCGGTTCGATCCGAACAATGCGGACTACTACAAGCCGAACGACGACATCTACGCCGATCCCGTCCGCGGCCTCGCCATGAAGCAGACCAACATCCTGCCGGACGTGATCAACTGCGAGCTGCCGCTCGACAACCGCCGCTCGCCCGGCTATCGCCGCATCGAGCCGCACATGGCGCGCCAGAACTTCTACCTGTGGATCGCCCAGCACGAGACCGGGCGCTACTCCAAGGCACACGCCCACGGTTCGGGCGCGATCCTGATCTGCCTCAAGGGCAAGGGCTACACCTACACCTGGCCGTCGGGCATCGGCCCGACGCCGTGGAAGGACGGCAAGGCCGACCAAGTCAAGCGCCAGGACTACGAGCCCGTCGGCATGGTGACCGCGGCGCCCATGGGCGGCGACTGGTTCCACCAGCACTTCGGCGTCTCCGCCGGTCCGCTGCGGCTCACCGCCTGGTTCGGCCCTGTGCACCCGGGCAAGAACGCCCGCTCCGGCATGCCGGGCAGCAAGGAGATCGACTACGGCGCCATCGACCTGCGTGACGGCGGCACGGCGGTCCCCTATGACATGGAAGACCCGTATCTCCGCAAGGAGTTCGAGGAAACCCTGGCGTCGGAAGGCGGCAAGTCCCGCATGGAGCCGGAGCTCTACAATCGCCCCAAAGCGGCCGAGTAACGGGCGTCCATGGCGGTACAGGAGATACGCGCGGCCTTCACCAACGCCGCGCGGCACATCGTCGACGAAGGTGAGTTTGACCTGACGAGTGTCGGCGTGGACATCGGTTCGTCCACGTCGCACCTCGTGTTTTCGCGGCTGCACATGGAATGCGTGGGCAGCCGCTACCGGATTGTCGAGCGCGAGATCATCGCCGAATCCGACATCCTGCTCACCCCCTACATCGACGGGGAGGTGATCGATTCCGATGCCCTCGGCAAGTTCATCGAGGCAAGCTACAGGAAGGCAGACCTCAAGCGCGACGCCATCGACACCGGCGCCCTGATCCTGACCGGTGTCGCGGTGCGGCGCCGCAACGCGCGCGCCATCGCCGACCTGTTCGCGTCCGAAGCCGGCAAGTTCGTCGCGGTCAGCGCCGGCGACGAACTCGAAACAACCATGGCGGCCCATGGCTCGGGCGCGGTGGCCCTGAGCCAGGAGATCGGCGGCACGGTGATGAACGTCGACGTCGGCGGCGGCACCTCCAAGATCGCCATCTGCCAGCAGGGCAAGGTGCTCGAGGTCACGGCCATCGACGTGGGTGCCCGGCTGCTCGCCATGGATCAGGCCGGCAGGATCGTGCGCATCGAGGAGGCCGCCCGCACCTATGCCAGGGAAGCCGGCGTCGCCATTGATTTCGGCACGCCGCTTTCGGACAAGGATGCCGAGGCGATCGTCGCGCGCATGATGGACCGCCTGATGGAGGTGATCGGCCTCGAGGCGCCAGCCCCCGAAAGCGAGGCGCTCTACCGCCTGCCGCCCCTCGCCTACCGCGGCAAGGTGGACGCGGTGACGTTCTCGGGCGGCGTCTCCGAGTTCATCTATGGCCGCGCTGCCACGAGCTTCGGCGATCTCGGCGCCCTGGTGGCCAAGGCCGCACGGGCCCGCGTCGAAGCCCTGGGCCTCGCCATCCGCGAGCCGGCCGCTACCATCCGCGCCACCGTGATCGGCGCCTCCCAGTACACGGTCCAGGTTTCGGGCAACACTATCTTCATCGAGCCGACCTCGGTCGTGCCGGTGCGCAACGTTCCGGTGATCGCCCCCGAGTTCGACCTCTCCGGGGAAGAGATCATGCCGGCCGAGGTGGACGCGGCAATCACCGCATCCCTCACGCGGCTCGATCTCGCGCACGCGCGCCAGCCGGTGGCTCTCGCCTTCAACTGGAAGGGCTCGGCGACGTTCCGCCGGCTCGACAACTTCTGCAAGGGTGCCATCGAGGGCCTGCGCGAGATCCTTGCCCAGGGCCACCCGCTGGTGCTGGTGAACGACGGCGATATCGGCGGCCTGCTTGGTCTGCACCTGACGGAAGAGATCAAGCTGGAAGGCGCCGTCGTCTCGATCGACGGCATCGAGCTCAAGGAATTCGACTATATCGACATCGGCGAGCTGATCCCCTCCTCGGGCGCTGTCCCGGTCGTGATCAAGTCGCTGGTGTTCCCGGCCTCTGCCTGAGCCCCGAACGGGAAATCGCCGGAAGAAAAGATAAAGGGCGCGGGGAAACCCCCGCGCCCTTCGCGCATCCGCATTCGGAAGCGGGTTACTTGCAGTCCATCTGACCGGCGTAGCTGCCGTTGCCTTCGTACCAAATCTTGCAGGCCATGCCGACCTTGACCGCCTTGGCCTTGGTCTTCTTGCCGCCGACCTTGACCTTGGTATAGCCGTTCGACATGCGCGACTTCTGCTTCTTGCCGTTCAGATCGAACTCGAACTTGCCCTTCTTCCCGAGCTTGGTGACGGTGCCGTCGACAATCTGCCATTTGACCTGGCGGATTTTCGCCTTGGGATGGGCGAGCATCTCCGAGTAGCGGGCGTAGGTAGCCTTCGGAATCTTGGCGAGCCGCTCCACCACCTTGAGCACCTGGTTGCCGTCCGCGGGGCTGGACACGAGATGGAGCTTCTTCGCTTCCTCCTTGTAGCCGGGGTCCGCATGAGCCTGCATGAAGGCCGTGCGCAGGATCTTGGCACGGTCGGCCGGAATGCCCGGCGGGCCGGCGAAGGGCCGCGCCATGAAGAACGGCGTCTGCAGCAGATTGATCAGGTCGCGGTCGGAATCGGTCCGCGCGAGCTCGAGCGCCGTCGGCACGTCCGCGAAGGCGGGAAGACGGGTGGTCCGGCCGAACTGCAGCACGACGTTGATCGGGCTGTCCTTCTTCAGCCATTCGGGATGTGCCGTCTTGATTGAGGCGAAGCCCGTCATACGGCCCTGCGCCTCGCCGCGGTCGACGGCGAGATAAAGCGTGTTACCGCCGGGATAGCCGAGCAGCGGCTCGATGTTGAGCCCCAGCACGGAGCGCAGGATGATCGGCACGTCGGTGCCGTCGGACCCCTGGGACGTGGAGGCGAAATACAGGGTCTTCTTGATCGAGCGCAGGTCGGTGACCGATTTTACGCCGGTGTCCTTGCGCACCACCATCAGGTACGCCTCTCCCTTGTAGCTCGACGCAGTACCGATCCAGGTGAACTTGAGCGGGTCGAAATGGACCCGGTGGGACTTGCCCGACAGGGCGAGGATCGGCACGCTGCGCGCGAACTCGCCGAACTCGGTGCCGTCCTTGGGCGCCTGGTTGTAGAGGTAGTTGGCCGCCGTCACGCTGCCGGCACCCGGCATGTTCTGGACGATGGTGCCGGGATTGCCCGGCAGGTACTTGCCGATGTGGCGCGCCATCTGGCGGGCATAGCGGTCGTAGCCGCCGCCGGCCGCATAGCCGACGATCACGCGGATCGTCTTTCCCTTGAAACTGACATCTGCGGCTTTGGCGCCGATCGGGGCCGCCGCCATGGCAGCCAGCGCCAACGCGGTGAGCCCGTAAAGGGGGTATCGTGATCTTTGCATCTGTGTCTCCCAGTGTTGCTGATCGTCGGGGTGTCTTCGCACCCTTGACGTCGTGCCCTAATTTAAGGACGTCTCACCCTGAATATGGAAAATGCTACCGTTCCCTACCCGCATATGCCACGAAAAATATACCGGCATGGGGGGTTATTCGGCCAAAGGGCCGGGAATTGCGGTTTTGCAGCGATGGTGTGTACGAAAAGGGGCGCGGATTATCCCGCGCCCCGATTCGGCTGCTATGGACATGCGATGTGCTAGTGGCACTCCATCTGGCCAGCGTAGGTGTTGTTGCCTTCGTACCAGATCTTGCAGGCCATGCCGACCTTGACAGATTTGGTCTTGGCCTTCT
Source organism: uncultured Alphaproteobacteria bacterium (assembly GCA_963732875.1). GTDB lineage: Bacteria > Pseudomonadota > Alphaproteobacteria > SMXQ01 > SMXQ01 > WHSO01. The sequence continues at coordinate 1,017,510 of CAVTBD010000002.1, forward strand.
TGCCGCCGACCATGAGCTTGGTATAGCCGTTCGACATGCGTGACTTCTGCTTCTTCCCGTTCAGGTCGAACTCGAATCGACCCTTCTTGCCGATCTTGGTGATGGTGCCGTCGACGATCTGCCAATTGACCTGGCGCGGTGCCGACTTCGGATGGGCGAGGATATTGGCGTAACGCTCGTAGAGCGGACGCGGCATCTTAGCCATCCGTGCGACAATCTGGGTGATCTTTGCGCCATCCAGCGGGCTCACGTCGATCCTGAGCTTCTCCGCCTCCTTTACATAGCCGGGATCCCTGTGGGCGGCCATAAAACCCGCGCGCACCTCCTTGGTGACGTCCGCAGCCATGTCCGGCGGTCCCGCGAACGGCCGCGCCAGGAAGTAAGGCGCCTCCATCAGCTCGATCAGGTCGCGATCGGCCTCCGATGAGGCGAGTTCGCGGGCAGTGGGCACGTCGGGCAGGTCAGGGTGGCGCGTTTCACGCGCGAACTGGAGCAGGAACGCAACCGGGCTGTCCTTAGCGAGCCATTCACGGTGCGCCGACTTGATCGAGGAATAGCCGACCATGCGGCCGTCCATCTCGCCGCGGTCGACAGCGAGGTAGAGGCTGTTGCCGCCGGGATAGCCGTGGACCACCTGAATGTTGAGGCCGAGCGTCTCGCGCAGCACGAGCGGCACGTCATGGCCGGTCGAGCCGAAGCCGGTGGAGGCGAACTTGAGCGACACCTTGCGGCCACGCAGGTCGCCCACCGCATGGACGCCGCTCGACTTGCGCACCGCCATCAGATAAGCGTCGTCGGCATAGGATGACGACGAGCCGATCCAGGTGAGCTTGAGCGGATCGAAGCGGATGCCGCTGGCGGCACTGCCGCCCGAAAACGCGAGCAGCGGCAGGGTGCGCGAGAACGTCGCGAACTCGGTGCCGTCCTTGGGCGCCTGCACGTAGATGTAGTTGAGCGCCCGGACCGATCCCGCACCCGTCATGTTCTGTGTGACGACCTTAGGTCTGCCCGGCATGTGCTTGCCGAGATGACGGGCCATGGTCCGGGCATAGATGTCGTAACCGCCGCCGGGTGCATAGCCGACGATCACCTTGACGGTCTTGCCCTTGAAGCTGACGTCGTCGGCCGACGCCGCCCCGGTGCCCAGCACCAGCGCAGCCGCAACGGCGAACGCGGACGGCATCCGCGCACGGATTATTTGGATTGGCATGTCTGCCTCCCTCGTGTGAACGAGGCCACATACCCCTTCTTGTCCGGAGGGCTTCAACGGCCTCGGAGCCTGTGGAGACGCGATGCTAGCCTTCAACAGTGGGGCGATCAATGCCGCCGCGACGGCGCGGCCTGATGCACAAAAAAAACGGCGGGACCCGCCGAAGCGGGCGCCCGCCGACCGGTAGCGCGCAAGCCACCTAGTTCTTGCAATCCACCCGCTTGGCCTCCTTGCCGGGACCCGGGTAGGTAAAGATGCAGGTCATCCCCGTCTTGATGGCTTTTCTCTTCGCCATCTTGCCGTCGATCGTGATCGTGGTTCGGGAGCCGGATACCTTGGTGCCGACGTTCTTTCCCCGGTACTTGATGAAAAGCTCGCGCCCGCCGCCCTTGATCATGCTGATCGGCCCCTGGTGCTTGACCATCTCGACCTTGACGCTGGCGAGTTGCTTGAGCATCGCCACGATCTCCGGCGGCTGGTCCATCAGATCGACGACCATTTTCTGGACGTCCTCGCCGTAGGCGGGCTCGATGCCGCGCCCGGCCTTGGCGGCGGCTTCCTTAAGCGGCTTGCTTTCGAGCGCTTCCTTGAACGCGGTCCTGAGCGCCGTGAGGCGGTCGGCGGGAATGCCCGGCGGCCCCGCCGTGATGCGCGACAGCTCGCCCATGGACGCCATCAGGCGGATGATCGACTTCGCCCGCGGCGTCTTGGCATAGTCCACCGCGTTCGCGACCCCCGGCCCGGGATGCCCGCCCACAATCATGACCGTACGGATCTGGCCGGCACGCGCGTAGGTCTCGGCCGAATCCTCGCCGCCCATCAGCACGTCGACCTCACCGCGCATCATCGCCAGGGCCGACTGGGAGCCTGAATAGCCGGTGATGATCTTGTGCGGAATCTGGAACGCCGCCGCGATCATGAAGGAATCGGTGTACGACCCGGACCCGACACCGGAGGCCGAAAACTTCACCGGGCGCTTGCTGTGCAGTATGTCGTCGAAGGTCTTATAGTCGGACTTCTTGCCGACCGACATGACGCGGCGCTCCGAAGATACCTTGCCGATCCACGACATCTTGGCGAGATCGAACTTGATGCCCTTCTTGCCGATCAGTTGCGAATAGGCCAACCCGGTCGAGAAGTTGCCGACGGTGAGCCCGTTGGGCTTGGCGTTGTAGATCAGGTTCGCGCCGATGATATGGCCGGCGCCGGGCCGGTTCTTCACCACGAAAGTCGAGCCCGGGAGCATGCCCTCCATGTTATGGGAAACGAGACGCCCCCAGTAGTCATGGCCGCCGCCAGGCGCCGTCGCGACGATCCACTCGACCTTCTTGCCGTCGAAATACGCTTTGCCCTTTTCGGCCGCCGCGGCATCGGTCGCCCCGACCACCAGGACAACGGCAGCCGCGACCGCGACGGCCCTACCGTTGATCACAGAATGGTTCATCTTTGCCTCCCGGACTTGTTTTACGGGGGCGCCCCGAAGCGACTGCATATAATGTTATTTAAAGGGGTACGCACCCCTGCCTTGTGAGACAAGGCTAGCCGCTCGGGAGCGGGGGTTCAACCCAAGAAGATGGCGGGCCGGAAAGGCCACCCAAGTTACTGATAAATATATACTATATACAATCTATCTGCGTCACCTCGGCGCCCGGTCCGGGGGAGGTCACGGTGCAGGTCTGAGCGACCTTGAAGGCATCCCGTTTGGCCTCTTTGCCCCCATCAGGATGACCGTGCGCGAGCCGGAGATATTGGTGGAAACGTCCTTCCCGCCATGCCGGAAGACGATCTCGCGCCCGGCCTTGGCGGCAGCTACTTCTTGTAGGGCGTGATGTTGGGCTTGCCGGCGGCGTCGATGTACCACAGCTCCGACTTCATGGACTTGCCGTCGACCCGGTCGCGCATCCAGTCGAACATCATGGTCTCGCGGTTCTCGCCGTTGGCGGCCGCCGGCCCGCCCTTGATCGAATGGTTGGCGCTCTCGTAGACCACCAGCCGCTTGGGCGCCTTGATCTGCTCGAACAGCCTGTAGGTGTGCTCGACCGGCGACAGCTGGTCGTCCTCGCCCGCCACGATCATGTAGGGGCACTTGACCTTGGGTGCGATCTTGCGCAGGTCGAAGCCCTTCACGAAGGTGTCGAACTTGGCCTCGTCCTCGAACCCGCACATGAACATGAAGCGCACCTTGAAGGTGGGCGAGGCCGTGTTGAAGATGGTGTGGGCGCCGGGCTCCTGGCAGATGCCGGTGGCGCTCACGCCCTTGATGCGGTTGCCGAGCGCCGCCGCCGCCTGGGTGCCGAAATAGGTGCCGAAGCTTGAGCCGCGGATGACGATACGGTCCGGGTCGATCTCGGGCTGGTCGCACAGCCAGTCGACCGCCGCCACGCCCGCCGTCTGGAACGCCGTCGGATTGAGATAGATGCCGCGGCCCGGGCATTCGCCCTGCCCCGGCCCGTCGAGGGCCAGCACCGCCATGCCGCGCTCGATCGCGGGATCGCCGTACATGGCGACCATGTTCTCCTTGGAGCCGTCCATGCCGCCGGTCACGAGGATGCACGGGAAGCGCTCGCCCTTGGCGGGCTGGTGCGGCAGGTGCAGGTAGGCGGGCATGCTTTTGCCGCGGCTGAACGGGATATCCACGCGCCGGACCGGACGCGGTGCATACTTCATGTATTTGGCGAAGGTGGCGTTCATGCGTTCCTCGAGCTCGGCCACCGTGTCGTCGTAGTCGAAATAGGGCCACTGCGCCGAGGCATAGAGCAGCGAGGCTATGATGTACTGCTCGCGCGCCGAGACCAGGCGCTTGTCCTTCTCGAACGCCCGGGCATGGGCCTCCACCCTGCGGCCCTGGCGCGTGAACTCGGGGCCGATGTCGTTGAACTTCTTCATCCGGCCCATGGCCGAGCGGAACGCCGCCACGCCCTCGGGACCGCCGCGGCCGCCCTTGGACTGGGCGCGGCCCTGGTCCCATTCCGGGCCGATGGTCGCGATCACGGCATCGAGCAGCCAACGCTGCTCCTGCCAGCGGCGGGTGCGGCGTTCAACCTGGAAGCGCTTTTTCATGGATCTCCCTCGTTCGTCGGGCGGGGGGTGGCGCGCGACGCCCCGCCGCCCCGCGGCCGGCCGTCACGGCATTCGCCCCCTTGTTATTGGTGCATGTGACGGTCGCCACTGTGGCCGAGCCCAGCAATGCCTGTCAATCATGGCAGCCATGATGTAATTCGAAAAACCGAGCGATTGTGCTGCTTTGGCGGCACGTCGAGCGCGCTTGCCGGGATGCCGTTGCACCAGTTTGTGCTTGCCTCCTCAGGTATCCGTGGGTGCATTATCCCGCCCCGGCAGACAAACGCCGGCATAGTCCCAGGTGCGGCAACAAGCAGGCTTCCGATTCGGCCTCCGACGTTCCTTCATCGCCTTCCCGGCACACGCCCCGAACACCCCCCCATGCCCACACCCGATCCCATGCACCCATCTCGCGATGAAACCGCACCCTCCTCCAGCCGCAGCGCTCCTGGCAGCGTCCTCGACGACTCCGCGGAACCGCCGCAATCGCCGTTCTGGGTCCTGTTGCTCGGCGCGGTCGGCGTCGTCTACGGCGATATCGGCACGAGCCCGCTTTACGCCCTGCGCGAATCCCTGCGCGCCGCCGGTGGCACGACCACGCGCGCCGATGTGCTCGGCATCTGCTCGCTGCTGCTGTGGGCGCTGATCGTGGTGGTCACCGCGAAATACGTTCTATTCCTGCTGCGCGCCGACAACAACGGCGAAGGCGGCACCCTGTCCCTGCTGGCCCTGGCGCGGTCCGCGGTACGGCGCCGCGCGCGCATCGTCGTGTTCGCCCTCGGCATCGCCGGGGCCGCCTTCTTCTATGGCGATTCCGCGATCACACCGGCGATTTCGGTGCTCTCGGCCGTCGAGGGGCTCGGCATCATCACGCCCGCCCTCGACCCTTATGTGATGGCGATCGCGACCGTGATCCTGATCGCCCTGTTCGCGATTCAGTCGCGTGGTACCGCATCCGTGTCGGCGCTGTTCGGCCCGGTGATCTTGGTGTGGTTCGTCACCCTGGCCGTCGGCGGCGCGGTGCATATTGCCCGGGACCCGGAGATCCTGTGGGCGTTCCTGCCGACCTATGCGGCGGGTTTCCTGTTCCACCACGGCTTCGTCGGGTTCATCGTGCTGGGCGCCGTGTTCCTGGTCGTAACCGGGGCCGAAGCGCTCTACGCCGACATGGGCCATTTCGGGCGCGCGCCGATCCAAGCCGCATGGCTCGGCCTGGTGTTTCCGGCCCTCACGATCAACTACCTCGGCCAGGGCGCGCTGGTGCTGGCCGATCCCACCGCCGCGGCCAATCCGTTCTTCCGGCTCTACCCCGACTGGGCACTGATACCGATCGTGGTGCTCGCGACCGCGGCAACCGTGATCGCGAGCCAAGCGGTCATCACGGGCGCCTATTCACTCACCCGTCAGGCGATCCAGCTCGGCCTGCTGCCACGCATGGAGATCCGCCACACCTCGGCGATGGAGCCTGGCCAGATTTACATGCCGCGGGTGAACACGCTCATGCTGCTGGCCGTCCTGCTGGTCGTGATCCTGTTCCGCAGCTCGAGCAACCTCGCCTCCGCCTACGGTATCGCCGTCACCGGTACCATGATCGTCACCACCGCCTTGGCGGCGATCGTGGCGCGCCGGGTCTGGAATTGGTCGCCGTTCCGCGTCGCCGCCGTCCTCATGCCGTTCGCGCTGGTGGAACTCACCTTCCTTGCGGCCAATCTCACGAAATTCCTTGACGGCGGCTATGTGCCGCTGACGATGACGGCAATGCTCGCGGCCCTCATGTGGACCTGGCTGCGCGGCACGCGCATCGTCGCACGCAAGCTCAGGCGCGAAAGCGTCGCCCTTTTCGACCTTGCCGAGATGCTCAGGCAGAGCCGCCCGCACCGCGTGCCGGGTACCGCCGTGTTCCTGACCGCCAATCCCGACCTGGCGCCGCCGGCGCTGCTGCACAACCTCAAGCACAACGGCGTGCTGCACGCCGACAACATCATCCTCACGATCCGCACCGAAGCGGCGCCACGCGTGGCGCCGGGCCGACGGATCAGGATCCGGCAGATACGCAACATGTTCGTTCGGGTGGAGGCGCGCTTCGGCTACATGGAGACGCCGAGCGTCCCGCTCGTGCTGGCACTGCTCAGGCGCCGGGGCATGCCGTGCGAGTTGCAGACCACGTCGTTCTTCCTTGGCCGACGCACCATGACCGAGGCGGCGCGCCCCGGCGGCATGCCGCCGTGGCAGGACCGCCTCTACATGTCGCTGGCCCACAGCGCCACCAACGCCACCGACTTCTTCCGCATTCCGCCGGACCGCGTGGTCGAGCTGGGCCAGCGCATCGCCATCTGAGCGCGTCCACAGGCGATCCGGCCTTTCTGCGGCCCCACATTTCCACTGCCCTGCAGGCCCGATTCCCTTTAGACTGTCGGGAAAGCAGGCTCGGCGCAGACCGGGCCCGCAACCAACGGGCGGAGGAAATCATGGCTCATGTCAGCAAAATCTGGGACGCGGTGGATATCGACCATCCCGACCGTCCGCGCCAGCGCAAGCTGCTCTCCAAGGAGCAGGATCTCATGATTGCGCTCAATCTCTACACGCCGGGCGCGCGCAACGAGTTCCACTATCACAAGGGCTCGTCGCAGTCGTTCCTGTGCATGAAGGGCAAGCTCACGGTCCGCACCAAGGACAGCGAGGACGGGCCGGTCGAGACCCATTACCTGACGGAAGGCGACTGCGCGCTGATCCCCGGCAACCAGTACTACCAGCTCCACAACGAGAGCGACACGCCGGCACTGCTGTACCAGGTGAAGCGGCCGGGCGACCAGATCGTGGTGGCCGGCAGGGGCCAGATTTCCAACAAGGACTACTTCACCAAGGATCGCCAGGCGCAGACGGCTCTCTGACCGTCGTCATTCGAGCGGCATGGCCTCGGCGGCATCGCTACCGCCGTCGAGGGTGCTGCCCGTGTCAGCGCTCACGCGCAGCAGCGCGACGACGTAGGCCGCGCTGTCGGGTGCAATGTCGGCGAGCGCCACGTTCTCGACGCCGCTCTCGTCCACATCCTCGTCGTAGAATGTCCCCAGCCCGTCCGCGAGCACGACGCTGTCCACGCTCGGCGTGATGTTGACGGCCACGCTCGTCGCAGTGCCATGCTGTACCGGCCCGGGTACCGTCACGGCGAGCGCGACGGCCAACAGCAACGCCGCAGCCACGGCCAGGGCGCCCAACCGTGCGGTTCCCAGGCGTGGGACACCACCCTGCCGCGCCGAAGCCGGCACGAAATCGCGCACCAGCCGCGCACGCAGCGTATCGGACGGGGGCGGCGGCACCAGCGTGTCGAGCAGCCTGTTCAGTTCCTGGTCCTGCCCGCTCGTGGTGGACCCCCTCGCTGCAGGCCCGTTCGTTGCATGATTTTCGGGCGTTGTCATGGTCATGTCCTTCCCATCAGGTCGTCGCGCAAGGGCGCCAGGGTCGCACGCATCGCGCGCCGCGCCCGCGCCAGCAGGGATTCCACCGCGTCGACCGAAAGCTTGAGCAGCTCGGCGGCCTCGCCGTTGGTGAGTCCCTGGTAATAGACCAGCGTCATCACCGTGCGCTGGCGCTCCGGCAGCCGGTCGAGCGCCTCGCGCACCGCGCGTGCTTGGTCGAACCGCTCATCGGTTTCCGCCGCCCCGCCGTCCGGCACCTCGGGCAGCTCCGCCATCGGTTCCGGCAGGTGCTTGCGGCGCCGGTCGATACACAGGTTGATGGCGACCCGGTAGAGCCAGGTCTTGAGGCCGGCACCCCCGGCCTCCCATGCGCCCACCTTGTTCATCAGGCGCATGAAGGTTTCCTGGGCCACGTCCTCGGCCTCGCCCCGGTCGCCCAGCATGTACCAGGCATAGCCCGAGATCGCGCCGAGGTAGCGGTCCACCAGCGCCCCCCAGGCCGCACGGTCGCCCGTTGCGGCCCGGGATACCAGTTCATCGTCCGTGACCGTGACGGCGGCCACGGCGGCTAAGCTATCAGCGCCCACCGCGGCGGGGGCCGCTGCTGGTCCGGGCCTTGACGTATTCGTCGGCATCGATGGCCCCGTTTTTGTCGACGTCATGGCGCTTGAACCACCGTTCGGACGGCCCGGTGATCTCGTCGGCCGTCAGCTGGCCATCGCCGTTGGCATCCAGCATGTCGAAGAACGACAGGGTGCCGAGCTGCAGGAACCAGCGGCCGCGGCGACGGAACTCGTCGGCCGACAGCTTACCATCGCCGTTGACGTCGGCGGCAGCGAAAAGGCGCTTCTCCTCGGCCACGATCTCGTCGGCCGAGATCTTGCCGTCGTGATTGGTGTCAAGCAGGGCGATGCGCCGCTCGGCGAACCGGTGCATGCGCTGCTCGCGCTGCGCTTCGCGGGTGGTGCCGGCCGCGGCCGGGCCACGGCCCTGCATCTGGCCGGGGCCCGTCTGGGCCATCATCTCGGGGCCGCGCCGCTCCTGGGCGGCGGCGGGCGGCAGGAAGGCCGCGGCCGCGGTCAACGCGGCAATGGCCAGGGCGGAAACGAGCGTCGTGCGATGGATCGGCATGGGTCACCTCAGTCAGGCCAGGCCGGCGGTTGCCGGCGGATGGTGGGGTTACGCCCCTCTGACAACAGACACGAAGCGACACGCCAAAACCCGTCGCCCTCGGCGAAAAAAGGGCGTGCGGGCGCGGATATCCTTGGATTCAGGAAACAGGCCATCGCCGGCGGGCCAAGCCCGCCGCGCGAACATGTGCGCTGGCGGCCGATGCCGCCCGCGCAACGGCCTCAGGCGGGCTGGCGACGCGCCAGGATCAGGCTCTTCCAACACTCGTTGAGGTAGTCGAACCCCGACCGGGTGCCGATCAGGCGCCAACTCGGCCAGCGCGACAGCGGGAACAGGTCGAACCCGCACTTGCACGCCTCCCACGGGGTGAGCCCGAGCACCGCGACGCCCTTCTGGTAGCCGCCGCCGGGATGCAACTGCCCGAGGACACAACGCTCGTAGGTGCCGATGCTGAAGTTGCCGAGGTCGATCTTGCGGTCCCAGCCGGGATTGATCCGGTCGAGATACTGGGCGCCCCGCTCGACGCTGCGCTCGATCACACGCTTGGTAATGCTCTTGAAGATCATGGACGTCACCTCTCGTTCACAAGCGACAAATCCGTTCCCCCAACCTGAACCCTTCCGGTTCTTCTTGTTCCTGAAACAATAGTTCAAGTTTCCAAAAGAAATGCTAACACCGCGACGGGGCGGCGTGAACAGGCTTCACATCATGGCTGCCATGCCCGGCCGCGGGGGCCTGTGCCGGGCAGCGAAAAGCCCCACAACCGGTCGGCTGCGGGGCTTTTGAGTGGTAGCGGAGGAGGGATTCGAACCCCCGACACAAGGATTATGATTCCTCTGCTCTAACCAACTGAGCTACTCCGCCATAGGCCTCCGGACGGGCCCGGCCCGGCGCGAAACAGGCGTATAGGCCGGGGGGTCCCTCCCTGTCAAGCACGCCGCCCCGCGCCGTTTCGGACCGAAGTTGAGCGCCAACGCCTTCCCTGCTATCAAGGGCTTACCCCACACCGCCGAGGGAGCCATGCCCGATCCGATGGATGCCGCGACGACCGTCGGCCGTGCCCCGAGAGGCGACGGCGAGACGGCCGCACGCGGCCTGCGCCACGAGATCGCCGTGGTGCTGGCGGCCAAGGCCCTCGCCCTCGCCATCCTCTATCTCGCGTTCTTCTCGCCCGCCGAGCGGCCCATGGTGACGCCGGCCACGATGGGTACCACCCTGACCGCACCGGCGTCGCCGGCGGGGGCGCGGTGATGGACCTCGATCCGGTTCTCCTGTCGCGGCTGCAGTTCGCGGTCACGGCGCTCTATCACTTCCTGTTCGTGCCGCTCACCATCGGCCTCGCCCTGCTGCTCGCCATCATGGAGAGCGTCTACGTCATGACGCGCCGGCCGATCTGGCGCGCCATGACCAAGTTCTGGGGCCTGCTGTTCGGCATCAACTTCGCCATGGGGGTGGCGACCGGCATCACCATGGAGTTCCAGTTCGGCACCAACTGGGCCTACTACTCCCATTACGTGGGCGACGTGTTCGGCGCGCCCCTCGCCCTCGAAGCGCTGATGGCGTTCTTCCTCGAGGCGACCTTCATCGGCCTGTTCTTCTTCGGTTGGGACCGGCTGTCGCGGGTCGGGCACCTGGTCGTCACCTGGCTGGTGGCGATCGGCTCCAACCTGTCGGCGCTGTGGATCCTGATCGCCAACGGCTGGATGCAGAACCCGGTCGGCGCGACATTCAACCCCGACACCATGCGCATGGAGCTGACCTCGTTCCGCGAGGTGCTGTTCAACCCGGTCGCCCAGGCCAAGTTCGTCCATACCGTGAGCGCCGCCTACGTCACCGGCGCGGTGTTCGTGCTCGCGATCAGCGCGATCTTCCTGCTGCGCCGGCGCTGGCGCGGCTTCGCGCGGCGCTCGATCGCCGTGGCGGCGAGCTTCGGCCTCGCCTCCGCGCTCTCGGTGGTGGTGCTCGGCGACGAGAGCGGCTACACGGCGACCCAGCAGCAGAAGATGAAGATCGCCGCGATCGAGGCGGAATGGCACACCCAACCCGCACCGGCCGGCTTCAACGTATTCGCCATCCCCGACATGAAGGCGCGCACCAATCATAACGAAGTCAAGGTGCCGTGGCTGTTGGGCCTGATCGCGACGCGCAGCTTCGACAAGGAGGTACCCGGCATCCACGAGCTGGTGGACGAGATGAAGGGGCGCATCCGCAAGGGGATCGCCGCCTATGGGGCGCTCGTGAAGTTCCAGGCCGACCGCGGCGACAAGGCGGCGCGCGCGGCTCTGGTGAAGGACGCGCCGTGGCTCGGCTACGGCCTCCTGCTCAAGCGCACCGTGGCCGATCCCACCAAAGCGACCGAGGCCGACATCGACCGCGCCGCCTGGGCGACGGTGCCCGACGTGCCGGTGCTGTTCTGGCTGTTCCGCGTGATGGTCGGGCTCGGCTTCTACTTCATCGCCTTCTTCGCGGGCGCGTTCTACCTGTCGGCGCGCCGCCGCCAGGACCGCTACCGCCCGCTCCTATGGCTCGCGGTCGCAACCCTGCCGCTGCCGTGGATCGCCGCCGAGGTCGGCTGGGTGGTGGCCGAGTACGGGCGCCAGCCGTGGGTGATCGAGGGTATCCTGCCGACCTTCCTCGGCGTCTCCAGCGTCTCGGGCGCGACGGTACTGTTCAGCCTCGCCGGCTTCATCCTGTTCTACACCGCGCTCGCGGTCGTGGACGTCACCCTGCTGGTCAAATACATCCGCCTCGGCCCGGCCAAGTTCCTCGAGCGCGATGGTCCACGGGCCGCGCCCCCGCCCCCGCCGCCGGTGCGGCCGCGCCCGGCAGGCGGCAATCTGTCCGACCTCGACGACGCCGCGCCGTCGGGGATGTAGGGGGACGCCGTGCCGCTCGACTACGAGACGCTCCGCATCATCTGGTGGCTCCTGCTCGGCGTGCTGCTGATCGGCTTCGCGGTGATGGACGGCTTCGATCTCGGCGCGCTCGCCCTGTCGCCGTTCGTCGCCCGCACCGACACGGAACGGCGCATCGTGCTCAACGCCATCGGCCCGGTATGGGAAGGCAACCAAGTGTGGCTGGTCCTCGGCGGCGGCGCGATCTTCGCCGCCTGGCCCGCACTCTACGCCGCCGCCTTCTCCGGCTTCTACATCGCCATGTTCCTGGTGCTGCTGGCGCTGATCGCGCGCCCGGTCGGCATCACCTTCCGCAGCAAGCGCGACGATCCCCGCTGGCGCGCGCTATGGGACTGGGTGCTCGCCGGCAGCGGCGCCGTCGCCGCGCTGGTGTTCGGCGTCGCCGTCGGCAACGTGCTTCAGGGCGTGCCGTTCCGGCTCGACGCCCTGCGCCTGCCGATCTACGAGGGCAGCTTCCTCGGCCTGTTCAACCCGTTCGCGCTGCTTGCAGGGATCATCAGCCTCGCCATGATGGTGATGCACGGCGCCGCCTGGATCGCGGCCAAGAGCGACGGCGGCCTCGCCGCGCGGGCGCGCCGGGTGGGCATCATCTGCGCGCTCGCGCTGCTGGTGCTGTTCACCCTCGCCGGTCTGTGGGTGGCGTTCGGGATCGACGGCTACCGCATCACGTCGGCGATCGACCCGGCGGGACCGTCCGACCCGCTCGCCAAGACCGTGGCGCGCGCGGCGGGCGCCTGGCTCGCCAACTACCGCGCCTGGCCGATCGCTATAGTAGTGCCGGGGCTCGCCTATCTCGGCATGCTCGGCGCGCTCGCGTGCTTCGCCCGTGGATGGGACCGGCTTTGCATGGTGACGAGCGCCGCGGCCACGGCCGGGATCGTCGCGACGCCCGGCGTCGCCATGTTCCCTTTCATCATGCCGTCGTCCATAGAGCCGCGCGCGAGCCTGACGGTGTGGGACGCCTCGTCCAGCCACCTGACGCTGTTCATCATGTTCGTCGCGACCGCGGTGTTCATGCCGATCATCCTCGCCTACACCGCCTGGGTGTTCCGCGTGCTGCGCGGCAAGCTCGACGCCGGGCAGGTGGAAGGCTCGGACTCGTCCTACTGATCGGCCTGCTGGGGAGAGATTCGGATGTGGTACTTCTCGTGGATTCTCGGCCTCGGACTCGCCTGCAGCTTCGCCATCCTCAACGCGATGTGGCTGGAGCTGGATGAGGACGCCAACAGCAACGACCGCTAGCTCACTCGGCCGTTGCCGCGATCCAGCCGCCGCCGAGCACGCGCTGCCCCCGGTAGAACACGCAGGCCTGCCCCGGCGCGATGCCGTATTCGGGCGCGGCGAAGCGCACCACGGCGCCCGCGCCATTGGCCTGCACCATCGCCGCCACCGGCACGTGGGTCGAGCGCACCCGCACCTCGACCGGCACCGCGTCCGCGCCGAGCGGCGCATCGCCCAGCCAATTGACCTCCTTCACCCGGATCGCCGGCACCGCCAGCGCGGCGCGCGGGCCGACCACGACGCGCTTCGTCGCCGCGTCGAGCCGCACCACGTAGAGCGCGTCCTCGTCACTGTCCTTATTCGATTCCTTAGGGCGCCCGCCGATGCCGAGGCCGCGGCGCTGGCCGATGGTGTAGTGGATGATGCCGTCGTGGCGTCCCAGCACGGTGCCGTCGACATGCACGATGTCGCCCGGCTCCGACGCGCCCGGGCGCAGCTTCTCGATCACCGAGACGTAGCGGCCCTGGGGCACGAAGCAGATGTCCTGGCTGTCGGGCTTGGCCGCGACCGCGAGGCCGAAGCGGTCGGCAAGCGCGCGCGTCGCCGCCTTGTCGGGAAAGCCGCCGAGCGGGAAGCGCAACAGGCCGAGCTGATCGCGGGTGGTGGCGAACAGGAAATAGCTCTGGTCGCGCGCGGGATCGGCGGCGCGGTGCAGCTCCGGCCCGTTCGGCCCGTCCGCGCGACGCACGTAGTGGCCGGTAGCGAGCGCGTCGGCGCCGAGCTCGCGCGCGGTCGCCAGCAGGTCGCGGAACTTGACGGTCTGGTTGCAGCGCACGCACGGGATCGGAGTCTCGCCGCGCAAGTAGGCGTCGGCGAACTCCTCCATCACGTCTTCGCGGAAACGGCTTTCGTAGTCGAGCACGTAATGGGGAATGCCGAGCTTCGTCGCCACGTCGCGCGCGTCGTGGATATCCTGGCCGGCGCAGCACGCGCCCTTGCGGCCGACGGCGGCGCCGTGGTCGTAGAGCTGGAGCGTGATGCCGATGACCTCGTAGCCCTGTTCGACCAGCAGCGCCGCGGTCGCCGACGAATTGACGCCGCCCGACATGGCCACCACCACGCGCGTGTCGGCCGGCCGCTTGCCCGGCACCAGCGGTGCAGCGGCGGCGGCGGGCGTCGCGAAATCTGCGGTGATGGTCATGGAATGGGTCCGTGCTCCGCGCGGCGTTCAGACGTCGAGCATGTTGTGGGTCTCTTTGGGCAGCGTCACGGTGAGGCCATCGAGCTCCTCGCTCATGATGATCTGGCAGCCGAGCCGCGAGGTCCCCGTGAGCCCGAAGGCGAGGTCGAGCATGTCCTCCTCGTCCTCGGTGGCTTCCGGCAACCGCTCGTAGTCCTCGGGCATCACGATCACGTGGCAGGTGGAGCAGGCAAGCGAGCCCTCGCACGCGCCCTCGATGTCGATGTCGTTAGCGTGGGCGATCTCGAGCACGGAAAGCCCGGTCGGGGCGTCCACTTCCTTCTTCGATCCGTCCTTGCTGATGAATGTCATTCTGGGCATCGCCAATAACCACCTTTCTTGCTTTTAGACGCCGAAGCGTGAGGAATTCTATCCAATAGAACGAAATGGAGTCAGGCGGAGCGGCGCGTGGACGAGCTGGCGCCGCCACCGAGGGCGCGCTCGTGCAGCCGCCGCCATTCCGTGATGAAGGCGTCGGCATCGGCCTCGCCGGAGCCGTAACCCAAACTCACCCGCACGGCGGCACCGGCAATCTCGGGCGCGAGCCCCATGGCCGCCAGCACGTGGGACGGCTCGACCTTGCCCGACGAGCAGGCCGAGCCCGCGCTGACCGCGATCCCGGCGAGATCGAACGCCATCACCTGGATCTCCGCCGCCATGCCGGGCAACGCGATGCACGCGGTGTTGGCGAGCCGCGGCGCGCCCGCGCCGATGATGCGCGCTTCCTGTGACGCGGCGGCGACCGCCGCCTCGATGCGGTCGCGCAGCACCTTCTGGCGCGCGATCTCGGTGCCGTCGGCGAGCTCGCGCGCGGCCGCGCGCGCCGCCGCTCCGAAGCCCGCGATCCCGGCCACGTTCTCGGTGCCGGCGCGCAACCCGCGCTCCTGGCCGCCGCCCGCCACCAGCGGCGCGAGCGCGAGGCCGTCACGGCGCACCAGCGCACCGATGCCCTTGGGCCCGCCGAGCTTGTGGGCCGACAGGCTCATCATGTCGCAGCCGAGCGCGGCAAAGTCGATGGCGACGCGCCCCGCCGCCTGGACCGCGTCGATATGCACCAGTGCACCCGCCGCGTGGGCGAGGCGCACGATCTCGGCCACCGGCTGCAGCACCCCGGTCTCGTTGTTGGCGAGCATGATCGAGACCAGCACCGGCCCCGCGCCGTCCTTTGCATCAAGTTCGCGCTCGAGCGCGGCGAGGTCGACGACGCCCTCGCCGTCCACCGGCACGAACGCGAAGCTGCCGCGCCGCTCGGCGGCGGGCCGCAGGATCGAGGCATGCTCTATGGCCGACACGATCACGCGCGCCGGGCGCGGCCCGAAAAGCGCGAGGTTGTTGGCTTCCGACCCGGAACCGGTGAACACCACGTCGGCGGGCCTGGCGCCGACCAGCGCCGCGACGGCACGGCGCGCGTCCTCGACCACGGCACGGGCGGCGCGGCCCTCGGCATGGACCGAGGACGGGTTGCCCGGCAGCGCCAGCGCCTCGGCAACGGCAGCGCGCACGTCGGCGCGCACCGGGGCGGTGGCGTTGTAGTCCATATAGTGGCGCGTGGTCACGGTCGCTCAGGCTCCCGGTTCGAATGTCACGAATATGGCGATGCGGTGCGCCCGGAAAGTCCCGGCGCGAGAACCCCGGGGCGGCCCGTCACTGGACTGCCGTGACGGCGTTGCGGTAGATCACCCCCGACATGCCGAGCACCCGCTGCTTGACCACGTCGGCGAGCGACACCGCGCTCAGGAACAGGTGGATGTGGTTGGACAACTCCTCCCACAGGTCGTGGGTCATGCAGCGGCCCTTGAAGCCCTGGCAGCTCAGCGGCGAGCCCGGCGTGCAGCGGGTGGCGCGGATCGGCTCGTCGACGGCGAGGATGATGTCCGAGATGCGCACCGCTTCCGCCGGCCGCGACAGCAGGTAGCCGCCGCCCGGGCCACGCACCGAGCGCACCAGCCCGCCCTTGCGCAACCGCGCGAACAGTTGCTCGAGGTAGGACAGCGAGATTTCCTGACGCTCGGCGATCTCGGCCAGCGACAGCGGCTTTTCGCCGCCGTTGCGGGCGAGGTCCGCCATCGCCATCACGGCATACCGTCCCTTGGTGGTCAGTTTCATGGCTCGTCTCCGCTCATGAACGCGGTCCCGCCCGGCTGTTCCGGGTCCGGGGCCACGGCTCCTTCATCAGTTCTTGGCATCAGTTCTTGGCAATACGCGGGCCGACCGGGGCCACTTCCTTGCGCTCGGGCGCGTCCGGACCCGTCCCCTTCTCGGTCTCGTCGAGGCGGCCCTCGAGCTCGCGCACGCGCGTCTGCAGCGCGGTCAGCTGGTCGCACAGGCCGTCGATCGCCTTGGCCACCGGGTCGGGCATTTCGCCGTTCTGGGTGCCGTAGGCGCAGAACTCCATTGGTACCTCGCTGGCGGCGACCTTGGGCTTGGGCTGCACCGGGCGCGCCGGGATGCCGACCATGGTGACCTCGGCGGGCACGTCCTTGAGCACCACGGCGTTGGCGCCGATGCGCGCGCGCGGACCGACCGTGATCGGGCCCAGCACCTGGGCGCCGGCACCGACCACCACGCCATGGCCGAGGGTGGGATGGCGCTTGCCGTCGTGGAGAGAGGTGCCGCCGAGCGTCACCCCCTGGTAAAGGGTCACGTCATCGCCTATCTCAGCGGTCTCGCCGACCACGACCCCCATGCCGTGGTCGATGAAGAAGCGGCGGCCGATGGTGGCGCCGGGGTGAATCTCGATGCCGGTGAGCCAGCGCGCGATATGCGACACGAACCGGGCGATGAAGCGGAAACCCCAGCGCCACAGCCGGTTCGAGAGGCGGTAGAACATCAGCGCATGAAACCCGGGATAGCTGAAAACCACGTCGAAACGGGTCTTCGCCGCCGGGTCGCGGGCCATGACGGAATCGATGTCGTCGATCAGGTTCTTGAAAAACATGGCTGTCTTTGTGCTATGTTGCCGCCCGCCTACCTGCCGGCGGGGGCCCATGGCCCCGGAAAGGCCGGCAGCCGGGCGGTTCGCCGTGGCGTGACGGGTGCGATGCCGGCGGGACCTGGGTCCGGCCGGGGACCGCTATAACCCACAGCTTCTATCAGGTATTTAACCGGATTCAAAGTACTGGCTTTAGCTATTTCCTTAATTTTTTTGTGGCGGGCCGCCGGTCCGCAGGACAGTAAGGTGACTTGATGCCCGAGATCATTTTCAACGGCCCGGAAGGGCGCCTCGAAGGCCGCTATTACCATAGCAAGGTCGAGAATGCGCCCGTGGCGCTGCTGCTCCATCCCCACCCCCAGGGCGGGGGCACGATGAACAACAAGGTCGTGTACAACCTTTACAACACCTTCACCCAACGGGGTTTTTCGGCGCTGCGCTTCAATTTCCGCGGGGTCGGCCGGTCCCAGGGGCGGTTCGACAACGGCCAGGGCGAGCTCGCCGACGCCGCCGCCGCGCTCGACTGGATCCAGGCCCATAACGCCGACGCGGCGGGCTGCTGGATCGCGGGCTTCTCGTTCGGCGCCTGGATCGGCATGCAGCTGCTGATGCGCCGGCCCGAGATCGATGGCTTCATCTCGGTGGCCCCGCCCGCCAACCTATACGACTTCTCGTTCCTGGCGCCGTGCCCGGCCTCGGGGCTGATCGTCCACGGCGACGCCGACGACTTGGTGCCGGCCGATTTGGTCAAGGCGCTCGCCACCAAGCTGTCGGCCCAGCGCGACATCACGGTGCAGTACACCGGGATCCGGGGCGCCAACCACTTCTTCCAGGAAAAGCTCGACCAGCTCTCGACGGTGGTAGGCAACTACATGGATACCGCGCTCAAGGCCGCCGACGAGGTCCGCAAGGCAAGCTAGCCGCGGGTTTCCTCAACTTCGTCATGCCCGGACGTCGTGCGCATGCACGCATTCCTCCACACGGGCACGCATTCGCGTGATGGATCGCCGGGGCCCGCGGGCGAACGCCCGCTCTCTTTAATTTGCGCGCCAGTTGGGCGCGCCCCCGGCGATGACGATTTAAGATTCATTTTGGAAGTGGAGACGTGCGGGTGCGTAGCATGTCCGGAACGGACATGCGCGGGCATCGGCGCTGAAACACCACCTTGGCGCCTGGAATCCCTGGGAGGTAAGGGGTGGGTCGGGGAGCTGCCGCGGGGTGTCCCGTTCGGATTTCAGCGTTTAGTCCGCCCACATCTTTTAAGCCTTCCTCCCGCCTTGCTGCGACGCTAAGCGGTTTACCGAGGTGCACCTGAGGAGGCAGAAACGTCGCAGCCCTCCGGCTGGGAAGCGCCCGCGCACTCTCCGATGCCGATAACCCCGACAGGGAGCCACCGGGCCGGACCCTTGGCCAACCATTCCGTGCTGCAACATCCGGACAGGTCGGCGATCGAATACGACCCGGGCACCATAGCAGAAGAACATAACAAGAACAAGTGGAATCTTCAGGAATCTTTCCGAGCGCCCGTCACGGGCGATGCAGGCACCCGCCGGTGACGCCCGCGCGGACGCCGGTGGTCTTCGGCAGGCTCAACGGCAGCGCCCGGAGCGCGCGCACGGCGAGATAGGCGAACGCCTCGGCCTCGAGCGCGTCGCCATTCCAGCCCACCTCCTCCACCGGCTCGACCGGAGCCGCGAGCTCGCGGGCGAGAACCGCCATCAGGACCGGGTTGTGGCGGCCACCGCCGGTCACCAGCCAGCGCTTGGGTGGCGCCGGAAAGAACCGTGCGCCCCTGGCCACCGCGCGCGCGGTGAAGGCGGTCAGGGTCGCCGCGCCGTCCTCGGCCGAGAGCCCGTCGAGGGCCACGCGGAACGCGAGCCGGTCGAGCGACTTGGGCGGCGTGCGCGCGAAATAGGGATCGGCCAGCACCGCCGCCAGCGCGCCCTCGTCCACCGTGCCGCGCGCGGCGAGGCGGCCGTCGACGTCGCACGGGATGCCGGTCTTCGCGAGCGCCCAGTCGTCGAGCAGCGCGCCGCCGGGCCCGGTATCGAACGCCATCACGCGCTGTTCCAGAGCCATGTCCGCCGGGCCGATCCAGGTGACGTTGGCGACCCCGCCGACGTTGAGCACCGCGAGCGGAAAATCGAGCCCCGCCGCCTCGGCCCGGGCGAGGTGGTAGAGCGGCGCGAACGGCGCCCCCTCCCCGCCCGCCGCCATGTCGGCGGAGCGGAAGTCGTTGACCACCGGCGCGGCCGCGAGCTTCGCCAGCAGCGCGCCGTCGCCGATCTGGCGGGTTTGGTGCTCGTGGGGACGGTGCCACAGGGTATGGCCGTGGAAGCCGATCACCGCGATCGAGCGCGGCTCGCCCGGCCAGCGGTGCACCAGCGCGCCCACGGCGGTCCAGTGGTGCTCGGTCATCTGGCGCTCGACCTCGGCCACCGCAGCCTCGTCGGCGCGGCCCGCGACCGCGGCGCGCAGCCGGGCGCGCAGCCCCTCGTTATAGGCGAGCGTCAGCGCCGGGCCGACCTCGGCCAGCGCCTCGCCGTCGGTCCGGACCAGGGCCACGTCGATCCCGTCCATGGAGGTGCCGCTCATCAGGCCGACCGCCCATACCGGGCGGCCCGGCTCGATCGCCGCTATCGCCAGGGGTTGAGCGCGGTCCGGGTTCAATTGTGCGGTTCCTTCGATCATGCTACATGACGCCCCGACCCGAGCGTCCGAGGAACCAGACTTTACCCCATGACCACGGTCAAGAGCGAATTCCTGAACACGGTCGTCGCGCGCGGCTTCCTGCACCAGTGCACGGACCTCGAGGCGCTGGACGCGCGCCTGTCGAAGGGCGTCGTCACCGCCTACATCGGCTTCGACTGCACCGCGCCCAGCCTGCACGTGGGCTCGCTGGTGCCGATCATGCTGCTGCGCCACCTCCAGCAAACCGGCCACAAGCCGATCGTGCTGATGGGCGGCGGCACCACCAAGGTCGGCGATCCGTCCGGCAAGGACGAGAGCCGCCAGCTCCTCGACGCGGCCACCATCGCCGCCAACAAGGCCGGCATCCAGCGCATCTTCGACCGCTTCCTCACGTTCGGCGCGGACGCCGCCGACGCGGTCATGGTCGACAACGCCGAATGGCTGGACGCGCTCAACTACATCGACTTCCTGCGCGACTACGGCCGCCACTTCTCGGTCAACCGGATGCTTGGCTTCGAATCGGTCAAGCTGCGGCTGGAGCGCGAGCAGCCGCTCAGCTTCCTCGAGTTCAACTACATGATCCTGCAGGCCTACGACTTCCTGGAACTGGCGCGGCGCCACGACTGCGCCCTGCAGATGGGCGGCTCCGACCAGTGGGGCAACATCGTCAACGGCGTCGAGCTGACGCGCCGCGTGATCGAGCGCGAGGTATTCGGCCTGACCTCGCCGCTGATCACCACCGCGTCGGGCGCGAAGATGGGCAAGACCGCCGCCGGCGCGGTATGGCTCAGCGCCGAGCGGCTCAGCCCTTACGACTACTGGCAGTTCTGGCGCAACACCGAGGACGACGACGTCGGCCGCTTCCTCAAGCTGTTCACCGAGTTGCCGCTCGACGAGATCGCGCGGCTGGAAGCGCTCGCGGGTGCCGAGATCAACGAGGCCAAGAAGATCCTCGCCGATCACGCAACCGCGCTGGTGCACGGCGAGGCCGCCGCCGGGGCCGCCGCCGAGACCGCGCGCAAGACCTTCGAGGAAGGTGCGCTCGGCGACGCGCTGCCGACCGTGGAGATTCCCGCCGCCGAGATCGCGGCCGGCATCGCCGCGTTCGAGCTGTTCCGCCGCGCCGGGCTCGCCGCCAGCAACTCCGAGGCGCGCCGCCTGATCAAGGGCGGCGGCGCGCGCGTCAACGACGAGAAGCTCGGGGACGAGGCGGCGACCATCGGCGGCGACGCGGTCGGCGCGAATGGTGTCATCAAGCTGTCGGCGGGGCGCAAGCGCCACGCCCTGGTACGCCCGGTCTAGCTCCGTCCCGAAAAAACCTTAAGGCTTCGGTGTCGCGGGCGCGGCCGGTTGCGGCTGCTTCGGCGTCTCTGGCTGCGGCGTCGTCTGCGGGGTCGTCTGCGGTTGCGGCGCGGCCGGCGCCGGCGGCTTCGGTGCCTCCTTGGGCTTTTCCTTCGCGTCGAAGATGTTGAACAGCCCGCGCAGGAAGCCCGGCGTGAGCGTCGCCAGCGGATTGACCGACACGTCCGGGTTCTCGATCGGCCCCTTCATCGAATAGGTCGCGGCGAACAGGCCCGAACCCTTTTCCGGCACCAGAAGCGCGCCCAGGATCGGGATGTCGGCGAACACCGAGTTGAGCGAATAGGCGGGCACCACCGTACCGGTGAGGTCCATGGTGTCCTTGTCGAGATCGATCCGCCCGTCGGCGGTGAAGCCGATCGCGGCGCCGTGGGCTCGCGCCTGCTTCAGCACGAGGTCGTCGCCGGTCTTGACGAACGGCACGTCGGCACGGTTGAACGAGATGCCCTGGCCGGTGAGCGCGTCGAGGATGCCGGTGAGCGAGGCCACCGACAGCAGCTTGGCGAGGAACGGCGTCTTGACCATCTGGAAGTCGTCCACCGCCATGTGAGCGGTCAGGGGACGGCCCGGCTTGCCGTCGTCGTAGCTGCCGTCGATATGCAGCTTGCCGCTCACCATGTTGTCGGTCACGTCGAACGCCTTGAGCGCGTCGCCCGCGTCGTCGGAGGTGATCAGCAGCTTGCGCGTGCCGTTGACGCGCTTGATCGACATGGCGAGCGACTTGCCCTTGCCGACGGTGCCCTTGACGTCCACGTCCTGCCAGTCGTTCTTGTCGCGCACGAGGCGCCCCTTGACGCCGGCGATGACGGCGTTGGGCGCGGCGCGCACGGTGCCGAGGTCCACCGAGATGTCGAGCGGCCGCTTGGGCTTGCCGTCGTCCTTCTGGGCGAGGAAGAAGCGGACGTCGGCCTTGTTGCCGGTCACGTCGAGGGCGAGGCCGCCGTCGTCGCGGAACCGGCCGCGCACGCGCATGTCGTTGTCGCCGTAGCGCAGTTCGCCGAAGTTGAAGCTCCGGATCGACTTGCCGTCGGGGCCGAGACCGATGGCGCCGGCCGCCGACATGTCGCCCGCGCGGATCACGAGGTTGTCGACGGCCTTCACCTTGTCGTCCTCGATCGGCAGCGTGAGGCGGGCGAAGCCGGTGACACCGGGCAGCTTGCGCCAGCCGAGCTCGGCGAACGACAGCGCCGCATTCTTGAGGTCGAGCGAGGCCGACAGCGACATCTTCTTGTCGTCGTAGCGCGTCACGATGATGTCGGCGCCCACCGGCCCCTGGGCGTACTCCTTCAGGAAATCGAGGCCGAATTTCGCCCGCGCCGCGTCGTCGGCGGTGCCCTGGACGTGATAGCGCGAGCGGAACAGCGCGTGCGACTGGAAGTTCTCGGTCCAGCCGAGCCTGGCCGGCACGCCGCCCAGCTTCACGTCGCCGTTCACGTCCATGCCGTGCTTGTCGAGCTGCAGCGTCAGGTTGCCGTCGGTGAGATCGTTGCCGAGCGCGACACCGGGCAGCGCGACGCCGCGCAGGTTGGCGGCGGCGGCGAGATCCATGTCGTCGAACTTGAGGTTCTTGGCGAGCGGGAACTTGAGCTTGAGCCGCGTCGCCGCCACGCCCTTGACCGACGCGGGCTTGATGCCGAGCCCCTTGATCAGGTCGAGGCGCGGATGGTTGAGCAGCGTGACGACGTCGGCGATCGGGCCCTCCACCACCGTCTCGATGTCCATCAGCTGGGTTTCCGTATCGAGCGCGTAGGCGCGGAAGCTGCCTTCGCGCACATGCAGCGCGCCGAGACGGCCGCTCTTCGCCTGGAACGTGATCGCGCTCGGACTCAGCGTCGCGTGGCCGGCCACGTCGGTCACCGGCGGCAACGGCCGCAGGAAATGGATCGAGACGCCGCTGAAGTCGAAGCCGCCGTCGAGCTTGTCGAGCACGACGTCCGAGATGCCGCCCTTGCCATCCTCGCGCGCGGTGATGTCGGCATGGGCGGTGAGCTTGCTGACGCCGCCCTTCTCGACGTTTTCCAGCACCCAGTCGCGCCCGCCGCTGGCGGCGCCCTTGGGCCACAGGCGTCGGAGGTCGGCGGTGTTCACGTCGCGCGCGCCGAGATCGAGGGCGAGCTTGACGGCACCGTCCTTGCGCGTCCCGGATCCCGACAGCGCGATGCGCGGGCCGTCGAAATCGGCGGTGAAGGCTTCCAGCACGAGATTGTTGAGGCCATCGGTCGCGCGCGCCTTGAGCCTCGCCGAGCGCAGCGTCACCGGAGCGTCGAATTGCGACGGCACGGCGATGGTGCCCGCCCCCGCCGTGAGATCGAGGGACACGTCGCCGACCACGCCCTGCAGGTTGGTCCGCACCTGTACCGTGCCCGAGATCGGCACCCTGGCGCCTTCCAGCGCCTTGAGGTCGGGCGACAGCGGCGCCAGCACGGCGGGCTCCATGCCGGCGAGGTGCACGTCCAGCTCGAGCGCCTTGCGCTGGGGGTTGTAGCCGCCCGCGAGGTCGATCCGCGCGCGGCGGCCATCGGCCAGGATGTTGAGGTGCGCGTTGCCGCCGACGCCGTCATGGTCGCGCGCCAGCAGGATGTCGCTGCCGGGCGCGCGGATGGTGACGCCCTCGCGCAGGTCCTCGAATATGAAATCGGCATTCAGCAGGCTGATCGAGCGCAGGTAGCCGAGCGGCCCCTTGTGGTCGGGGGGCGCGGCGAGATGGGCGAGCACGTCGGCGGTGAGGTCGCTTCCGAGACGCGCCTCTTCGGCCGACGGTTGCGCGGTGATGGGCACCTGGGTCTCGCCCAGGGTAAGCGCGCCGTCGGCCTGCCGGACGACGCGCAGCCGCGGTCCGAACAGCTCGAGCCGGGTCGGCGCGATGCGGCCGTCGAGCAGCGCGCGGATCGAGAAGCTGATGGCGAGATCCGGCACGAACGCCTTTTCTCGGCCGTCCGCGCCGGTCACGCGTACGCCGCTGAGCTGTATGTCGACGGTGCGCGCCCACCCGGCCCAGGTCAGCACGGTACGGTCGATCGCCACCTTGATCGAGCCGTCGTCGGCGGACAGGCCGCGCGCCACGTAGGGCGTGATGAAATCGAGCGGCACCGGCCCGTAGGACAGGCGGACCGCCGCCAGCACCAGAAGCACCGCGAATCCGGCAACCAATACCGCAATGAATTCGAGCGTCAGTTTCAGGCCACGCTTCAGCACTCGTTTTCCTCGGCCGCCGGTCTTGACCCTTACCCAGAGTTCGCGCAGTGTGCGGCAATTCTTTGTCACAAGGAAGGCGACAGGTGACGTTTTTACCTGATCCCGCGAAACTGCCCGCGCCCGGCGATGCCGACGCCGCGGACAACGGGTTCGCCCGCTGGGCGGAGGTCGCCGACCATGTCGACGATCCCCGCCTCGGCGCATTCGCCCGCGCGTTCGCCGCCGACCCCGCCGGCCACGCGCTGCTCGCCGCGGTATTCGGCAACAGCCCGTTCCTGACCGAATGCCTGCTCCAGGAAGCGGCCACGCTCAGGCACCTGGCCGAAGCCGGTCCCGCGCGCACGCTGGATACGGCGGTCGCCGAGGCCGGCGCCGTGCCGGGCCGCCCCCAGGCCGAGGCCATGGCCGCGCTCCGGCGCGCGCGCCGCAAGGTGGCGCTCACCGTCGCGCTCGCCGACATCGCCGGCGCCTGGGACGTCGCCACGGTGACCGCAGCGCTGTCGCGCTTCGCCGACGCGGCGCTCGCCTCCGCGCTCGCGACGCTCCTGTGGGAGGCACAGGGACGCGGCGAGATCGCGCTCGCCGACGCTGACGATCCCGCCGGCCACGCCGGCCTGTTCATCCTCGGGCTCGGCAAACTCGGCGCCCACGAGCTCAACTATTCGAGCGACATCGACCTGATCGCGCTCTATGACCCGGAGCAGCTCGACTACACCGGGCGCCAGAGCCCGTCGCAGTTCTACATCCGCACCGTGCGCGACCTCGTCAACATGCTGGAGACCCGCACGCGCGACGGCTACGTGTTCCGCACCGACCTCAGGCTGCGCCCCGACCCGGGCTCGACGCCACTCGCGGTGTCCACGCGCGCCGCCGAGATCTACTACGAGAGCACCGGCCAGAACTGGGAGCGCGCGGCGCTCATCAAGGCGCGCGTGGCCGCCGGCGACGGCGAGGCCGGCGCCGCGTTCCTGCGCATGCTGGAGCCGTTTCTGTGGCGCAAGAACCTCGACTTCGCCGCCATCGAGGACATCCATTCGATCAAGCGCCAGATCAACGCGCACCGCGGCGGCGGCAGAATCGCGGTCGCCGGGCACAACCTCAAGCTCGGGCGCGGCGGCATCCGCGAGATCGAATTCTTCGGCCAGACCCAGCAGCTGATCTGGGGCGGGCGCGTGCCGGCGCTGCGCACCTCGGGCACGGTTGCGACGCTGGCCGCGCTCGCGATCGAGGGCCGCATCAGCGCCGCCACCGCCCACGAGCTGACAGAAGCCTACGACTACCTGCGCCGCGCCGAACACCGGTTGCAGATGGTCGACGACCGCCAGACCCACAGCGTGCCCGAGGACGACGCGGGCCTCAAACGCTTCGCCGCCTTCATGGGCTACAAGGACGCGGCGGGCTTCGCGCGCGAGCTGACCGGCTACCTTTCCTGCGTCGAGGGCCACTACGCCCACCTGTTCGAGGAGGCGCCGTCGCTGTCGGGACCGGGCAACCTGGTGTTCACCGGCGGCGAGGACGACCCCGACACGCTCGAGACGCTCGCCGGGATGGGCTTCACCGACGTCTCGATGATCGCCGACCGGGTGCGGAGCTGGCATCGCGGCCGGTCGCGCGCGACCCGCAGCGCGCGGGCGCGCGAACTGCTGACCGAGCTGGTGCCGGCCCTGCTCGACGCGCTCGCCGGGACCGCCAACCCGGACGCGGCGTTCCGCAACTTCGATCAGTTCCTGATGGCCCTGCCGGCGGGCGTGCAGCTGTTCTCGCTGTTCCTCGCCAATCCCGGCCTTCTCACCCTGCTCGCCGAGATCATGGGCTCGGCGCCACGGCTCGCGAGCCACCTCGCCGCCAACCCGTCGCTGCTCGACGGCGTGCTGACCGGCGACCTCTACGGCCCGATCGACGACAAACCCGCCCTCGGGCGACGGTTGGCCGAGGCGCTGTCGCGGGCGCGCGACTTCGAGGACGTGCTCGACCGCGCGCGCCGCTTCGCCAACGACAATAAGTTCAAGGTCGGCGTGCAGATTCTCAAGGGCATGCTCGACTGCGACGAGGCCGCGCGCGCGCTGACCGACCTCGCCGACGTGGTGCTGGCGCGCCTGTTCGAGGTGGTGCGTGCCGACATGGAGAAGAAGCACGGCCGCGTCGGCGGCGCGAAGGGCAAGGCGCGTGGACGCGACATGTGCGTGGTCGCGCTCGGCAAGCTCGGCGGGCGCGAGATCACCGAGAACTCCGACCTCGACCTGCTGTTCGTCTACGACGATCCCGAGCCCGGCACCGATGCCGACGCGGCCAACGTGTCGGACGGTGCGCGGCCGCTCGCCGCGAGCCAGTATTTCGCGCGCCTGTCGCAGCAGCTCATCACTGCCGTCTCCGCCCCCACCGCCGAGGGGAAACTTTATGAAGTGGACATGCGGCTGCGCCCGTCGGGCAACGCCGGGCCGATCGCCACCAGCCTGTCGGCCTTCATGCAGTACCAGGCCGACGCGGCGTGGAGCTGGGAGCACATGGCGCTGACCCGCGCGCGCGCGGTGGCCGGCGCCGACGACCTGTGCGGGCGCATCACTGAGGCGATCCGCGCGACCCTGACCGCACCGCGCGACCGCGACCGGCTCAAGGGCCACGTCTGCGACATGCGCGCGCGTCTCGCGCGCGGCCATCCCCCCGCCTCGATGTGGGACGTGAAATACGCAACCGGCGGGCTGATCGACGTCGAGTTCATCGCGCAATACCTCCAGCTCACCCATGCCCAGGACGACCCGAACGTGCTGGATACCGCCACGGCGGGCGCGCTGGAACGGCTCGCGGTAGCGGGAAGGCTCGATCCCGCCACGGCCAAATCGCTGATCCGCGCCGGGCGGCTTTGGCGTACAATCCAAGGAATGTTGCGCTTCACCTACGAGGGCACCTTCAGCGAGGACGCGGCCCCGGCCGGCCTCAAGCGGGCGCTCGCCCAGGGGGCGGGCGCGGAGGATTTTCCGGCGCTCAAGGCCGACATGGAACGGACCGCGCAGGACGTGCGCGCCACCTTCGTGCGGCTGATCGGCGACCCCGATAAGGTGGGATCCGCGTGATCCCACGACACCATAGGCAGTAACCAACCACAACAAACCACCCAGAACAAACCAACAGGAGACCGACATGGCACTCAAGGAAGGCGACAAGGCACCGGATTTCACCCTTTCCACCGACGGCGGCGGCAAGGTCAAGCTCTCGGCGCTCAAGGGCAAGAAGGTCGTGCTCTACTTCTACCCGAAGGACGACACGCCGGGCTGCACCACGGAAGCATGCAGCTTCCGCGACGACCTGCCGAAGTTCAAGAAGTCGGGCGCCGAGATCATCGGCATCTCCAAGGATGACCCCGACAGCCACGACAAGTTCAAGGCGAAGTACAACCTCAACTTCCTGCTCGCCTCCGACCCCGACCTCAAGGCCATCAAGGCCTACGACGTGTGGAAAGAGAAGAACATGTACGGCAAGACGTCGATGGGCGTGGAACGCTCCACCTTCCTGATCGACGAGAACGGCAAGATCGCCAAGGAGTGGCGCAAGGTGAAGGTCGACGGCCACGCCGAGGAAGTCTACGACGCCATCAAGGCGCTGTAGTCACACCACTCGCCCTTATACGACGGGCTCATCGGCGGCCGGGGCGTCGCGGCGCAGCCGCGCTTCGTTTAAGTCAGCCGCGCGGTGGCGCGGCGGCGAACGCCTGCACCTCGCACAGGAGCTCCGGCCGCGCGAGCCCGGCGACGAAGATCTTGGTCGAGGCCGGACGCGCCGCGCCGAGATGCCGCAGTCGCGCCGCGTCGTAGGGCCGCTGGGGCGTGCCCGCCACCAGGTAGGAGGTGTAGTGGACGATGTGCTCGGGCCCCATCCCGGCCTCCTTCAGCACCGTCATGACGTTGGCCCAGGCGAGGTCCGCCTGCTCGGCGATGCCGTCCGGCACCGAGCCGTCGGCACGCTGGCCGGTCTGGCCGGCGACCGCCACCAGGCGCTGGCCGGGCCCGACCTCGATGCCCTGGCTGTAGTTGGGATTGGCGCGCAGGCCCTTGGGCTGAAGCTTCCGCAGCATGGCTCCCTCCTTTGCTGATCCCCGACGCTACGATGCTATAGGATCGCGCGACGCCATGACAGACGCTACCACCCTCACTGGCACCCTCACCGCCCGCGCCCGCGCGGTGCTCGCCTGCGGCGACGCCACTGAGAAGGCCGCGCTGGCGGCCGCCCTCGGCCGCGACGCGGCGGCGGGTGCCGTGCCCGAGATCGGCGTGGCGGGCGCGCCCGACCGTCCCGCCCGACCGGCCCGGCCCGAGCTGCGCGCGCCGCGCGACATGCCCAGGCGGCGCGCAGGCGAATTGGCGGCGGGGCGTGTCGCGCTCCTGCACGCGCTCGCCCACATCGAGCTCAACGCCATCGACCTCGCCTGCGACATCGTCGCGCGCTTCGCGCGCGCAGAGGAAATTTGGCGCTTCGCAGAGCCCGACCTGCCGCGCACGTTCTGCGACGACTGGATCGTGGTCGCCGCCGAGGAGGCCAAACATTTTCTGGGGCTCGCCGCCCGCCTCAATGATTTCGGCGCGGGTTACGGCGACCTGCCCGCCCACGACGGCTTGTGGGAGGCGGCGGAGAAGACCGCCGACGACCTGCTGGCGCGATTGGCCGTGGTGCCGCTGGTGCTGGAGGCACGCGGCCTCGACGTGACGCCGGTGATGATCGAGCGCATGACGCGCTTCGGCGACGACCAGACGGCGGCGCTGCTCACCACCATCTATCGCGACGAGATCGGCCACGTCGCGACCGGGCGCAAGTGGTTCGGACGGATCGCGGAGGTGCGCGGGCGCGAGCCGCGCGCGGCGTGGCAGGAGCTGGTCGCGGCCCGCTTCCGCGGCGCCTTGAAGCCGCCGTTCAACGAAGCGGCGCGAGAGGAAGCGGGTTTCGGCGCCGACTGGTACGGCGCGCTTCCGGAGAAGAAGTAAGGACACACGGTTCACCCCCTCACCCTTCCCTCTCCCCCTCAAGGGGGAGAGGGTTGAGAAGGGTTGGCACGGCATGCGCCTACCCGGAGCTGGGTGAGGTGGATGTCCGCATAGCGAGAAAACCGTCTCAATCGAGGTCGGCGACCTTGGCGGTGGTGCCGGCGACGCGCTGGCTGAGCGAAGCCGCCATGAAGTCGTCGAGGTCGCCGTCGAGGACTCCCTGCGCGTTGCCCTTCTCCACGCCGGTGCGCAGGTCCTTCACCATCTGGTAGGGCTGCAGCACGTAGGAGCGGATCTGGCTGCCCCAGCCGATCTCCGATTTCTGGCCGCGCGCGGCCTCGGCGGCCTCCTCGCGCAGCTGCAACTCGCGCTCATAGAGGCGCGCGCGCAGCATGGCGAAGGCGGAGGCGCGGTTGCGGTGCTG
Organism: uncultured Alphaproteobacteria bacterium; assembly: GCA_963732875.1. Taxonomy (GTDB): domain Bacteria; phylum Pseudomonadota; class Alphaproteobacteria; order SMXQ01; family SMXQ01; genus WHSO01. The sequence goes on from CAVTBD010000002.1 coordinate 1,047,277, forward strand.
GGAGCGGTCGGTCTGGCACTGCACCACGATATTGGTGGGCAGATGCGTGATGCGGATCGCCGAATCGGTCTTGTTGACGTGCTGGCCGCCGGCGCCCGACGCGCGGTAGGTGTCGATGCGCAGGTCCTTGTCGTTGATCTCGATCTCGATCGAGTCGTCGACTTCCGGATAGACCCACACGCTGGCGAAGCTGGTGTGGCGGCGTGCCGCCGAATCGTAGGGCGAGATGCGCACCAGGCGGTGCACGCCGCTCTCGCTCTTGAGCCAGCCGTAGGCGTTCATGCCCGAGACCTTGATGGTGCCGGACTTGATGCCGGCCTCCTCGCCCGGGCTTTCCTCGATGTACTCGACCTTGTAGCCGTGGGCCTCGGCCCAGCGCGTGTACATGCGCAGCAGCATCTCGGCCCAGTCCTGGGACTCGGTGCCGCCGGCGCCGGCATGGACCTCGAGGAAGCAGTTGTTGGCGTCGGCCTCGCCCGACAGCAGGCTCTCGATCTCGAGCTTGGCGGCGCGGTCGCGCACCGCGGTGAGCGCGGCCTCGGCATCCTTGAGCACACCCTCGTCGCCCTCGGCCTCGGCCAACTCGAGCAGCTCCCGGTTGTCCTTGAGCTCGCTGCTCCAGCGCGGCATAGGTAGCGAGCGCGTGGTCGAGGCGGGTGCGTTCGCGCATCACGCGCTGGGCTTCCGAGGGCCTGGACCACAGCTCGGGGTCCTCGGCCCGGGCGTTCAGCCGTTCGAGCTCCTTGAGCGCGTTGTCGTAGTCAAAGATACCTCCTCAGCAGTCCGAGCGACTGCTTGGTTTCCTCGACGATAGCTTCGATCTCGGCTCGCATGGGGGCTCCGGTGCGCGTTTGAAGGCGCGCATCAAATCACGATTGTTCGGGTCAAGACAAGGCTGCGATAGGGGCCGCGATCAGTAGAGGCCACGGGTCACCGGGCTGCCCCCGTCCATGGTGAACGGGCCCGAGCCGTCGATCACGCCCTCGTGGCCGGTGGGCTCGGTGCCGGGCTTGAACGCCTCCAGGATCACGTTGCGGTCGCCAGGCCGGGCCAGGCAGGCCGGTGGTGGCGTTGACGCGCACCAGCCGGATGCCGGGCGGGATACGGAACGGAATGGCGGGGTGGCCCTTGAGCGCCTTCTCCATGAACTCGGTGAAGATCGGCGAGGAGACCGACGCGCCGGTCTCGCCGTGGCCGAGCGTGCGCGGCGTGTCGAAGCCGACGAACACGCCCACCACCAGGTCGGGCGAGAAGCCGATGAACCAGGTGTCGTCGCTGTCGTTGGTGGTGCCGGTCTTGCCGGCGAGCGGCTTGCCGACGGCGCGCGCGCGCCGGCCGGTGCCGCGCTGCACCACGCCCTGGAGCATCGACACCATCTGGTAGGCCGTGCGCGGGTCCTCGATCTGCGGCCGGTTGTCGGGAATCTTCGGCATCTCGTCCTGGCCGGCGAAGTCGGTGACGTTGCAGCCCGGGCACGCGCGCTCGTCGTGCTTGAAGATGGTGTGGCCGTGGCGATCCTGGATGCGGTCGATCAGGGTCGGCTCGATGCGCTTGCCGCCATTGACGATCATGGCGTAGCCGGCGGCGAGGCGGAGCAGCGTGGTCTCGTCGGCGCCGAGCGCCATGGCGAGCTGGGGCTTCATGTTTTCGTCGATGCCGAACTTCTTGGCGTAGGCCACCACCTTGTCCATGCCGATGGTCTGGGCGAGGCGCACGGTCATCAGGTTGCGCGACTTCTCGATGCCGAGCCGCATGGTCGACGGCCCGTAGAAGCGGGTCTCGTAGTTCTGCGGCTTCCACAGGCCGAGGCCCGGGCCCTGGTCGATCACGAACGGCGCATCGAGGATGCGCGATGACGGCGTGAAACCGGAATCGAGCGCCGCCATGTAGACGAACGGCTTGAACGACGAGCCCGGCTGGCGCTCCGCCTGGGTGGCGCGGTTGAACTGCGAGGCGTTGTAGGAATAGCCGCCCGACATGGCGAGCACGCGCCCGGTATGCGGATCGAGCGCCACCACCGCGCCTTCCACCAGCGGGATCTGCTGCAGACTGTACAGGCCCTTGGTGTCCGCGAGCGGCGCCACCGCCACCACGTCGCCCGGCTTGAGCACCTGGTCGACGGTCTTGACCGCCTTGCCGACGCGCTGGTCCTTGAGGGTCTCGCGCGCCCATTTGACCTGGACGAGCGGGATGAACCCGGTGTCGCCGTCGGCGAAGCCGATCTTCGCCGCCTGCGCTCCCGATTCCAGCACCACGGCGAGCTTCCAGTCACCGAGCGCCTTGGGCGAATCGACCTTGGCGAGGCGCCGCGCCCAGTCGGCGCCGGGCGCGGGCACGCCGCCGGCCGCCTCCAGCCGCGTGACCGGGCCGCGCCAGCCGTGGCGCCGGTCGTAGGCGATCAGGCCATCGCGCAGCGACTTGTCGGCAATCGCCTGGAGTTGCGGGTCGAGCGTGGTGCGCACCGACAGCCCGCCGCTGTAGAGCGCCTTCTCGCCGTAGCGGTCCTGCAGCTCGCGGCGCACTTCTTCGGCAAAATACTCGGCATGGGTGAGCAGCGTCGGCGCGCGGTCGCGCACGACCAGCGGCGCGGCGCGGGCGGCCTTGGCCTGCTCGGCAGAGATGAAGCCGTCCTCGAGCATGCGGTCGATCACCCAGTCGCGCCGCCCCCTGGCGGCGTCGTGGTTGCGCACCGGGTTGTAGTTGGCGGGCGCCTTGGGCAGGGCGCCGAGGAACGCCGCCTCGGCCACGGTGAGCTGGTCGAGCGACTTGTCGAAGTAGTTGAGCGCCGCCGCCGCGACGCCGTAGGAGCCGTAGCCGAGATAGATCTCGTTGAGGTAGAGCTCGAGGATGCGGTCCTTGGAGAAGGCGTGCTCGATGCGGAAGGCGAGGATCGCCTCCTTGATCTTGCGCGTGATCGAGACCTCGTTGGTGAGCAGGAAGTTCTTGGCGACCTGCTGGGTAATGGTCGAGGCGCCGACCGGGCGGCGGTCGCTGCCGAAGCGCATGGCGTTGGTCACGGCGGCGCGCAGCACGCCGGTGAAGTCGACGCCCGGGTGGGAATAGAAGTTCTTGTCCTCGGCCGCGAGGAACGCCTTGATGACCAGCTTCGGGATCGCGCCGATCGGCACGAACACCCGCTTCTCGGTGGCGTATTCGGTGATCAGGCTGCCGTCGCCGGCATAGACGCGGGTCATCACCGCCGGCTCGTAATGAGCGAGCTGCTTGTAGTCGGGCAGGCCGCGCCCGAAGTACCAGAACGTGCCGAGCACGGCGCCCGCGCCGAGAATGGCGACGAGCAGCAGGGCGGCGATGGCGGTGGTGAAAAATTTCAGCATCGGGATCAGGATGGCCGGGCCTTCGCCCCGGCGGACACGCGCACGCCCGGGGATGTCCGGGTCGCGCTCCGGGCATTCAATGTAACGCTAACATGGGCCGGTTTCACTGACTTTCCGGTTAATGATCAATTGTGGCAACGCCATGACCAAAGCGGTAGTTCCGCGGCCCCGTGCCTATTTTCCGGCCGCCCGGCGCTGGAAATAGTCGTCCACCGCGTCGGCGATGGAATCGGCGAGTTTGGCGCGGTAGCGCGGCTTGAGCAGCTGGGATTCGTCGGCCGTGTTGGTGAGGTAGCCCATCTCGATCAGCACCGAGGGCACGTCGGGGGCCTTGAGCACGGCAAAGCCGGCGAAGCGGTGGGTACGGCGCAGCATGCGGGCGGTGTCGTCCATCTGGTTCACCAGGATGCGGGCGAACTCGGCCGAATGGTTCATGGTCTCGCGCTGGGCGAGATCGATCAGGATATTGGTGACCTCGTTCGATTCCCCGGTGAGATCGACGCCGGCGATCAGATCGGCCTTGTTTTCCTTGGCCGCCAGCGCGGCGGCCTCCTTGTCCGAGGAGGTCTCCGACAGGGTATAGACGGACGCGCCGCGTACCCGCCGGTTGTGGTTGGAATCGGCATGCAGGCTGACGAACAGGTCGGCGCCGGCGGCACGCGCCATGGCGACCCGCTGGCGCAGGCGGATGAAGATGTCCCGGTCGCGCGTCATCACCACCTGGTAGCGGCCCCGCTTCATCAGCACCTTGCGCAGCTCGAGCCCGACCGCGAGCGTGATGTTCTTCTCGTAGATGCCATGGATGCCGATGGTGCCGGGATCGACGCCGCCGTGGCCGGGATCGATCACCACCACCTTCTTGGGCGCCTCACCCTGGGGCCTGGGCATGGGCGGGGGCACGAACACCGCCGCCTTGCTGGGCTCGGCCGCCGCCGGTGGCGGCTTGGCCATGCGCGCGGCGAACGCCGCCGCCGTGACCGGCTTGATGTCGATCACCAGGCGCCACGGCTGGCCGTTCCGGGGCGGAATGTGGAACGCCTTGTCCACCAGCGCCGCGCGCTTGAGGTCGAACACCACGCGCGACTTGCCGGGGGCGAACTGGCCGAAGCGGTAGCCCTCGATGAAGCCGGTGCTCTTTTCGCCCTGGGCGGGATCGACGCGCCAGTCCACGTCGGGCAGGTCGAGCACGATGCGGTAGGGGTCCGGCAGCTCGAAGGCCTCGACCGGCAGCTTGGCGTCGGCCTCGATCACCACCCGCACCTTGTCGGGATGGACGCCGATGCGGATTTCGCGCACCGCCGGTTCGGCACGGGCGGGCGCCGCCACCGGGATCAGGGCCAGCGCCGCCGCCATGACCGCGAGGGAAAGTGCCCAGCCTCTGATAAACCGCCTCATGCCGTCAGGATACACGATATTGGGATTCCATCTCGCACGAACGCAAGATATATCATGGCTTTGCGGGTTTCCAGCGTGGTCCCGGAGCCCCAATCGGTAGAACAATGTGATTGTGGAAAACTTTCGGTACGCCTATGGTAAATCCGTGAACCGCCTCCAGTCGGCCGGCTTTCGGCAGTTTTTGCCAGTGAAGCCGGCGGCGCAGCGGGGTCCATACCGGTGGACGAACGATGTTCCCCGACAGTTTGGTCCCCAGGTGCGCTCAGACAGCGTGGAGGATTGTTGAAGATTGAAGCCGGCATTCCGGTGGGGCTGTTTGGCCGCACGGAAGGCGGGCCGGACCCCTCCCCGCTCCTGGCGGGTCGAGATCAAGGCCAACGGCTTCGCAAACAGTGCAAGTGATGCGCCGCCCGTTCACGGGCTTGGCGGCATTGCTTCGGAGATAAAAGAAAAATGACCAAGCGCATGTTGATCGATGCGACTCACGCGGAAGAAACCCGTGTGGTCGTGTTGAACGGTAACCGTCTGGATGAGTTCGATTTCGAAACATCCACCAAGAAACAACTCAAGGGAAACATCTATCTCGCCAAGGTGACGCGCGTCGAGCCGTCGCTGCAGGCGGCGTTCGTGGAATTCGGCGGCAACCGCCACGGATTCCTGGCGTTCAGCGAGATTCATCCCGACTACTACCAGATTCCCGTCGCCGACCGCGTCGCACTCCTGCGCGAGCAGGAGGAAGCCTACGCCGCCGAAAACGACGAGGACGAGGACGACACCGCGGAAGAGCGCGGACAGGCCCCGGCCGAGGCACACGACGACGTGCCCGAGGACGATGCCGCGGAAGCGGCGTCCGAGACCGCGGAACAGCCCGCCGGTGACGCCGCGTCGGAAGCCCCCGAGGCAGATGCCGGTGACGAAGCTGCCGCCGGCGAGGACGAAGCTGCCGCGGCCGATGGTGCGCCTGCGGGCGAGACCGCGGCCGAGGACGGCGAGGCACCGGCCGAGCCGGTCTCGGGCGGCATCACCGAGGTCGCCGCCCCCCACCCGGTCGAGGAACTGGGCGGCGCGGACGACGCCGAGGAGCACCATGCCGAACGCCGCCGGGTCCGTCCGCGGCGCCAACGCTACAAGATTCAGGAAGTCATCAAGCGGCGCCAGATCCTGCTGGTGCAGGTGGTCAAGGAAGAGCGCGGCAACAAGGGCGCGGCGCTGACCACCTACCTCTCGCTCGCCGGCCGCTACTGCGTGCTGATGCCCAACACCGCCAAGGGCGGCGGCATCTCGCGCAAGATCACCAGCGCGGGCGACCGCAAACGCCTCAAGAGCCTGATCTCGGATCTCGAGATTCCCGACGGCATGGCCGTGATCCTGCGTACCGCCGCGGTCGAGCGGTCCAAGGCCGAGCTCAAGCGCGACTTCGAATTCCTGATGCGGTCCTGGGACCTGGTGCGCGAACGCACGCTCCAGTCCATCGCGCCGACCCTGGTCTACGAGGAAGCGAACCTGATCAAGCGCTCGATCCGCGACCTCTATACCAAGGACATCGACGAGGTGCAGGTCGAGGGCGACGAAGGCTACAAGACCGCCAAGGAATTCATGCGCATGCTCATGCCGAGCCATGCCAAGAAGGTCCAGCCCTACAAGGACCCCGAGATTCCGCTGTTCCACCGCTACCAGGTGGAAGCGCAGCTCGACGCCATGCATTCGCCGCACGTGTCGCTCAAGTCGGGGGGTTACATCGTCATCAACCCGACCGAGGCGCTGGTCTCGATCGACGTCAACTCGGGGCGCGCGACGCGCGAGCGCAACATCGAGGAAACCGCCCACAAGACCAACCTCGAAGCGTCCGACGAGATCGCCCGCCAGTTGCGGCTGCGCGACCTTGCCGGGCTGATCGTGATCGACTTCATCGACATGGGAGAGCACCGCAACCAGCACTCGGTGGAGCGGCGCCTCAAGGATGCCATGCGCAACGACCGCGCGCGCATCCAAATCGGACGCATTAGCGCGTTCGGCCTGCTGGAGCTGTCGCGCCAACGCCTGCGTCCGAGCCTGATCGAGGCGTCCACCACGACCTGCCCGTACTGCCACGGCACCGGCCTGATCCGCTCGACCGAATCGGCCGCGCTGCACGTGCTGCGCGCGATCGAGGAAGAAGGCATCCGTCACCGCTCGACCGAGCTGCGCATCGCGGTCGCGGTCAACGTCGCCCTCTACATCCTCAACCAGAAGCGCGACATGCTGCATGCGATCGAGCGCCGCTACGGTTTCCGGGTGCTGATCTCGGGCGACGATAGCCTGATCCCGCCCGACTACAATCTGGAACGCATCGAGGGCAAGCCAGCCGTCGAGGCGCGCCCGGAGGCCGCTCTGCCCGCCCCAGTCGAGGAAGCCGCTGAGGCCGAGGAAAACGCGGCCGAGGACAGCGCCCCCGAGGACGAGGGCGAAACTGCCACCGCCGCCGGCGAAGGCGAGGATGACGGCGAGGAGCGCGGCGGTCGCCGTCGGCGCCGCAGGCGCCGCCGTCCCCATCGCGACGACGAGGCCCAGGACGGCGCGCGGCCCCAGGCCGCCGCCCCGGCGCAAACCGTCGAGGATGACGAAGACAGCCAGGCCGACGGCGAGGAAGCCGGTGCCGAAGAAACTGCGGAAGCGGCCGGCGACGGTGCCGAGAAGCCCAAGCGCCGCCGGCGCGGACGTCGCGGCGGACGCCGCCGCGGCCGCAACCGCGAGCGCCAGGACGGCGAAGCCGAGGGCCCCGAGATGCAGGCCGAGCCGTCAACCGGCGAGGAGAATGCGCCGCCGGCGGAGGACGCCGAGCCCGAGGATGCCACACCCTTGGCCGAGGAAGAGCCGGTCGCGGCGCACCATGCCGAGCCGCAGCCGTCGCACCATCCCGAACACGTGAACGGCAACGGCGATGCGGGTGTCGCGGTGGAAGCGCCGGAACAGCCCGTGCCGATGGAGGCCGAGGTCGCCGCCAAGGGCGAGGGTCCACGGCGCAAGGGGTGGTGGAACCGCTTCGGCGGCTGACCCCGGGAAAATCCGTATCTATGGAGCGCGGGCCCCTTCCGGGGCCCGCGTCGTTTCGGCCCGCGTCGTTTCGGGAGGCTCAGGCGCGGTTACGGCCTTCCCTCAGCGCCGATTCCGGAAACCCCTCAGCGCCGATTCCGGAAACCCCTCAGCGCCGATTCCGGAAACCCCTCAGCGCCGATTCCGGAAACCCCTCAGCGCCGATTCCGGAAACCCCTCAGCGCCGATTCCGGAAACCCCTCAGCGCCGATTCCGGAAACCCCTCAGCGCCGATTCCGGAAACCCCTCAGCGCCGATTCCGGCGACGCGCCCAGGCTTCGAGGCGGCGTACCGCCTCGCGCATCTCGGCCGATGATCCGGCATAGGAAAAGCGGATAAACCGGCCGCCATCCTCGGGATCGAAGTCGATACCCGGCGTCACCGCGACGCCGGCGCTCTCGAGAATCTCGCGCGCGAGCCCGGCGCTGTCCGTACCGAACGCCTCGGTGCCCGCGTAGATGTAGAACGCGCCGTCCGCCGGCGCGAGTGGGCCGAAGCCGCAGACCGGCAGGCCATCGAGCAGGATGGCGCGGTTCTCCGCGTAGCGCCGGACGTTGTCGGCGAGCGCGGCGCGGCACCCCAACACCGCAAGGCCGGCGTGCTGGGACAGCGTCGGCGGCGAGATGAACAGGTTCTGCGCCAGGCATTCCACGGCGCGCAGGAGGTCGTCCGGCACCACCATCCAGCCGACACGCCAGCCGGTCATCGAATAGTACTTGGAGAAGCTGTTGATCACGACGGCATCGGGATCGAGCGCGCACAGGGTCTCGGCAGCGCGCCCGTATGTGATGCCGTGATAGATCTCGTCGGAGACGATACGCACCCCGTGGGCGCGGCACCACGCGAGCACCGCGCGCAGGGTATCGGGCGCGATCATGGAGCCGGTAGGGTTGGCCGGGCTCGCGATGATCAGGCCGTCGGGCGGTGCTTCCAGCGCCTCCAGCAGCGCCACGGTCGGCTGGAAGCCGTCCTCGCGCGCGGCAGGCAGCGCCACCGTCTCGATCCCGAGCGCGCTCAGGATGTTGCGATAGCCGGGATAGCCCGGCGCGGCGAACGCGACCCGGTCGCCGACGTCGAAGGCGGCCAGGAAGGCAAGCACGAAGGCGCCGGACGATCCGGTGGTGACGGCGATGCGCGCAGGATCGACCACGATCCCGTAGTCGGCGCGGTAGGCCTCGGCAATGCGCCGGCGCAGGGCGGCGAGGCCGAACGCCTCGGTATAGCCGAGCCGGTCGGCGGCGAGCGCCCGGCCCGCCGCGGCGAGCACGCCGTCGGGCGCGCCGGAAGACGGCTGGCCGACCTCGAGGTGGATCACGTCATGGCCATCGGCGGCGCGCGCGTTGGCCGCGGCCATCACGTCCATGACGATGAACGGAGAGATGCGCCCTCGCCGCGAGACCTTGAGCGCCATGGGCTCAGTAAAGCTGTGCGAAGCCGAAGCCGCGGCGGTCGGTGCGCATGTCGCACTGGCTTTGCGCGAAGGAGAAACCCTCCGGGCACGCGAACATGTTGGCCCGTCCGAGGGTCGGCACGGTCGTCACCGCGTGGCCCCGCTTGACGAGGTCGCCGGCGATGGCGCGGGTGTCGGGGCGATCCTCGATCACCACCCGGTCGGGATTACCGGCATCGAACAGGCGCGGCGCATCCATGATCTGCGCCGCGGTCTGGTTGTCGAGGATCAGCCGGGCGGCTCCGTCGGCCAGCACCACAGGGCCGACCGCACCGCCGGTGACCGCGCCGATATATTCGAGCTGCCACTGGGTGCCGAGCCCGAGCGCCATCAGGGCGAGCGACGGCACGCCGCGCCCGGCGACGTCGGGTGGCGCGGCAATCACGATCCCGGAGCCGGGGGCGACCTTGCCCGTGCCCATCACGCCGTTCATGGTGAAGGCGCAGGCGACGGCTTGCCCGTCGACGTCGGCGGTGACCACGCTGGCCGAGCCCTGATCGACCGGCGCGCCGCCCTGCCCGGCCGCGCCCGGCACCGACACGGGGGTCGCGCGGTCGGGGCGGTAGCCCTTGAGCAGGCCGGCGATGCGCTTTTCACTGACCACGCCATCGGCCGGATCGGGCACGCCGGCGGCATGGAACCAGCGCCCGGCATCGGCGTAGGCACGTTTGGACACCTCGGCAAGAAGATGAGGACGGTTGCCCTTGTCGGCATTGGCATAAGTGTCGGCCCGGTACAGCATCGCCCACATCTGCGCCGCCGTGATCCCTGCCGGATTGGGCGGGAAGAATGCGACCTGGTTGGCACGCTGGACGACGATGGCGGGGCGGAAGCGCGGCACGTAGCCGCGCAGGGCCTCGATGGTCATGTTAATCCCCGCCTGGCGGTAGTCGGCGGCGAGGCGATGGGCGAACGGACCGGCGTAGAACTGGGTCGGCTGGCGGCGCAGCAGGCTCAGGCTGCCGGCCAGCGCGGGCTGCTGGATGCGCCCGCCCTCCGCCACAGGATTGCCCGATTTGTCGGCGAAGATCGCGGCAGTAGCGGGATCGGCGACCGCCTGCGGCGTGGCCGCCAGCGCGCGTGCCAAGGCGCGCGAGGCGGGATGGCCGAGCCGCGCCAGGCTTTCGGCCGATCCGACCAGCTGTGTCCAGGGCAACCGGCCATATTTGGCATGAAGCGCGAACATGCCGCGCGGGCTCGCCGGCACCGGCAGACCGGCATACGGTCCTTTCGTCGGCGTCGTGAAATCGAGCGTTTCGGCGATCTTCCGCGCCGGGTCGTAGACCAGGCAGGTGCCGCCCGAGCCGAGCGACGCCGCCGACGGCAGCGTGACCGACATGGTGAAATAAGCCGCTACCGCGGCATCCGCAGCGCTGCCGCCGGCCGTCAGGATATCGCGTGCCACAAGCGCCGCCTGGGGCTCGTCAACGGCTATGGCGCCGCCGAAGCCCTTGACGTAGCCTTCGGCGCTGCCGGTCGGCGTACCGAACGATGAACAACCGGCCAGGAGCGCGCCGGCCGCCAGCAGGCAAAGCCCCGTTTGACGGCGCCACCGGCGCTGCCTACCCTGCCCGAACCAACGAGCGATGCTGACCATGGGAAGATTCATACGAACGCGAGCCGCAGTTTTTATGGCGCTTGCCGTTCTGTTGATGGGCGTCGGCGGCCGCGAGGCAGCGGCGGCAAACCTGATCCGCGATGCGGAAATCGAAAATACCATCCGCGCCTACGCAACGCCACTGTTTGAGGCGGCCGGTCTGACGGCCCAGGACGTCCGCATCTATATCATCAACGACGACCAACTCAATGCCTTCGTCTCCGGGGGGATGAACCTGTTCATCAATACCGGAACTCCTGATGAAGACCAGGAACTCGGGGGAACTGATTGGCGTTATCGCCCACGAAACGGGTCATATCGCCGGCGGGCACCTGGCGCGGTTCGCGAACCGCTCCGACACCGCCTCCAAGGAGGCCATACTTTCGACCGTCCTCGGTGTGGCCACGGCGCTGGTCACCGGCCGCGGCGACGCCGGCGCGGCGGTCGCCCAGGCCGGCCAAGGCTTCGCCCTGGGCGGGCTCGTGTCGTTCAGCCGGACCGTGGAGGCATCTGCCGATTCCGCCGGCCTCTCGTTCCTCGACCGCAGCCACCAGTCGGCGAAAGGCTTCGCCTCGTTCATGGAGACCCTGGAGAACCAGGAGTTTCTCACCGCCTCCAGCCAGTCGCCCTACGTCAGGACCCACCCCATCACCCGCAACCGCGTGCGCCAGATCGAGGCACATCTCAAGGAATCGCCCTATACCAACGTACCGCTCAATCCCAGGTTCGAGGAAATGCACCGGCGCATGGTGGCCAAGCTGGTCGGCTTCCTGAAGCCGGTCCAGACCGTGCTGCGCGCGTATCCCGCCACCAATTCGTCGGTATCGGCACGCTACGCGCGGGCCATCGCCTATTACCGCGTCTCGGCCCTCGACAAGGCGCTGCCGCTGATCGACGGGCTGATCCGCCAGGAGCCGAAGAATCCGTATTTCGAGGAGCTCAAGGGGCAGATGCTGTTCGAGAACGGCCGCGTAAAGGAAGCGCTCGCGCCCTACCAGACGTCGGTGCGGCTCGCCCCCGACGAGGCGCTGCTGCGCATCGGCCTCGCCCATACCGAGATCGAATCCGGCGGCGCGGATCATATCAAGGATGCCGTCAAGAACCTGCTGTTCGCCACCAACGCGGAGCCGGACAATGTCTTCGGCTGGGACCTGCTCGCGGTCGCCTACGGCCGCGACGGCCAGCTCGGCCTGTCGGCACTGGCCCAGGCGGAGGCCTCCATGGTGCGCGGCCAGAAGAAGGACGCCCTGTTCCACCTCGGGCGCGCGGAAAGGCTGCTCCCGAAGTCATCCCCCGCCTGGGTCCGGCTGCAGGACCTCAAGCGCGAAGCGTCCGAGAAGGACAAGGACAAGGAGTAGCGCCGGGCGCTATTCCGCGTCGGGCTGCTTCGACGGCTGGGCAGCGTCGAAGGCGGGATGGGCCATGCACGCATCGAACGCGCGCATCGCCGTCGGGTAGCCGTCGAGCGGGCAGTCGAAGCGCTTGGCATTGAAGATCTGCGGTACCAGACAGATGTCGGCGAGCCCCGGCGTGTCGCCGTGGCAGAAGCGTCCGCCGGGCGCGCCGTGGCCCAGCATCGCCTCGAATGCGGCGAGTCCCTTCCCGACCCAGTGCCGGTACCAGGCGGTCCGCGCTTCTTCCTCCTGGCTCATGTGATCCTTTAAGTAAAAAAGAACACGTAAGTTATTGATTGGATGCAGGTCGCAGGCGATCGAGAGCGCGAGCGCACGGACGCGGGCGCGGCCCGCCGGGCCCTTCGGCAGCAACGGCGGCTCGGGGTGGGTCTCGTCGAGGTATTCGAGGATCGCGAGCGACTGGGTCAGCACCGTGTCGCCATCGACCAGCACCGGCACCAGCTGCTGCGGATTGAGTTGGGAGAACGCGTCGCCGAACTGCTGGCCGCCATCGCGCGTGAGGTGGATGAAATGGCGCCCGGGCGCGAGGCCCTTGAGGTTGAGGCCGATGCGCACGCGAAAGCTCGCGGACGAGCGGAAGTAATCGTAGAGCTCCACTCCAGAATCCCCCGGAAAAAGGATGTGGCTAGTGTGGTGGATTTGAAGTTCCTGACATTATTCGGGGCAACAGCGAAAGGAACTTCAAATCCATAACCACACTAGAATCATATAGTTTCTAGTGTCGTTTCGGTTCAGAAGTTCGCCGGGAGGGTGCCCCGAATAGGAAGCGAACTTCTGAACCACGACACTAGATCAATCCCGCCAGCGGCGAGGACGGGTCGGCGTAGCGCTTCTTGGGCATGCGCCCGGCGAGATAGGCGAGACGCCCGGCCTCGATGGCGAGCTTCATGGCGCGCGCCATGGCGATCGGGTTCTTGGCCTCGGCGATGGCGGTGTTCATGAGCACCCCGTCGCAGCCGAGCTCCATGGCGATGGCCGCGTCCGACGCGGTGCCGACGCCCGCGTCCACCAGCACGGGAACGCGTGCGTTCTCCTTGATGATGCGGATGGTGACCGGGTTCTGGATGCCGAGCCCGGAGCCGATCGGCGCCGCGAGCGGCATGATGGCGACGCAGCCCGCCTCCTCCAGGCGCTTGGCCTGGATCGGGTCGTCGGAGCAATAGACCATCACCTTGAAGCCTTCCTTCACCAGCGTCTCGGCGGCGCGCACCGTCTCGGGCATGTCCGGGTAGAGGGTCTTCTGGTCGCCCAGCACCTCGAGCTTGACCAGGTCCCAGCCGCCCGCCTCGCGCGCGAGGCGGAGCGTGCGCACCGCGTCGTCGGCGGTGAAGCAGCCGGCGGTGTTAGGCAGATAGGTGTAGCGCTTGGGATCGACGTAATCGACCAGCATCGGCTGGCTGGGATCGGTGACGTTGACGCGGCGCACGGCGACCGTGACGATCTCCGCGCCCGAAGCGGCGATGGCGCGCGCGGTCTCCTCGAAATCCTTGTACTTGCCGGTGCCTACCAGCAGGCGCGAGCGGAAGGTGCGGCCCGCCACCTCGAGCGGGTCGGCGTCCACCACCGCGAGGTCGTCGGCACCGCCGCCGATGAAGTGGACGATCTCGAGACGGTCGCCCGGGGCGACGCTGGTTGCGTCGTAGGCCGAGCGCGGCACGATCTCGAGGTTGAGCTCGACCGCCACCTTGCGCGCATCGACGCCGAGCGACTGCAGCAGGGCCGCGAGGTTCTGTGGCCCGCCGAGCGGGCGCGACTCGCCGTTTATGGTGATCTGACCAGTCATTTCTCTCCCTTGTACGAGACCGCCGGCGCCGTTCGCGCGGCGTTTCCGGCAGGGCGCAAGTATGGAACGCCCCCTGCCGGTGCGCAAGGGTCCGGGGCGCGGCTTTTCGGGGACGAAGGGGGCCCGGCGGGGCCTACGTTCAGTGCGCGCCGGAGCCGGACAGCGAATTGAGGAGGTAGATCAACACGAGGCCGCCGCCGCCGATGGCGGCGAAGGCGAAGCTCGCCACTACCAGCTGCTTGACCAGGGACTTCTTGCGCTTGGGCGGGCGCGGCGGGGGCGGGGGCGCGGCCACCTTGATGCCCTGCTGCTGGCGTACCTGGTTGGCGGTATTGATGCGCTCGGCCTTGCTGGAGCGGAAAATGGTACGGGTATTGCCCTTCTCGGTCTCGTCGTCGAAGGTCTCCTCGACCACGCGCACGGCGGAATAGCGGTTGCCGCGATCCATCCGCTCGGCCTCCATCATGGCGAGGTCGCGGTCGTCGAAGACCGAGTCGATCTTCCACGCGCCGTTGCGGTAGGTGTGGATTTCGAAAACCTTGAGGACGGACACTGCGCTTCCCCCTTCCCGACTAGTCGTCGTCCCGGACGACGCGACAATTCGCGCCGCCGAGCACGCCGGTAAGGGTTTGGCCGTCGTCCGACAACGGCAGCAGGATGGAGCGATAAAGGATATTGCGACCCTTCGGCTCCTCGACCGAGCCGCCGTAGGTAATCGGGATGCAACGCCGGAGAACCTCTGGCAGATAGCGCGTGCCGCGCTCGGCGAGGGTGTCCATCGCGAGCTCGGACAGTGGCCGGCCGGTCATGTCGTCGCCCGAGAACGCAGCATGCCACGCACCGAAGTGGGTGAACCTGGGTGCGGCGCCGGTCACATCGATCATGAAGCAGTAGTCCCACATGTCCGGTATCGCCCCGCCATCGACGTCCGACACCGCCGGCAGGTCGCGCTCCCCGCAGAGATCGCGCCAATAATCCAGCAGCCGGAGCACCAGGCGGCGTTCCTTGGGATTGGTCGTTTCCGACAACGCCCCTTACCTTTCCTCTTAAATCAACCGTGTTACGGAATGATTTGTGCCGAATTCTGGTTAAATCATGGTAAACGGGCGCCCGATCGGGCTAGGCCTGTCCCGTTGCGCGGGCCTTGGCCCATGCTATAAACCCAAGAACGCCCGTTCCGGGAGCGCTTCAAGGCCCCGCGACGGGAGGGGGACAGGGTAAGGCGATGAGCCGTAACATATTGATTTTAAACGGCCCGAATCTCAACATGCTGGGCACGCGGGAAGTCGAGGTGTACGGGCGCGAAACGCTCGCCGACATCGAGGTGCGCTGCCGGGCCCATGCCAAGACCCTCGGCCTCGAGGTCGATTTCCGCCAGACCAACAGCGAGGCGGAGCTGGTCGACTGGATCCAGGGCGCACGCGGCACCACGGCCGGCGTGATCGTCAATGCCGGCGCCTACACCCACACCTCCATCGCCATCTTGGACGCGCTCAGGATGCTGGAGGCGCCCGTCATCGAGGTGCACCTGTCCAACATCTTCCAGCGCGAGCCCTTCCGTGCCGAATCATACGTGTCGCGGGCTGCCAAGGGCATCATCGCCGGGCTCGGCGCGCACGGCTATCTGCTCGCGCTCGACGCCCTCAATCAACTCACCGCAACGGGAAGCAAGAAGTGATCGGCAAACGCGACATCGACGAAGCCCTGATCCAGCGGCTCATCGAGATTCTCAACGACAACGGCCTGACCGAGATCGAGGTCGGCGTCGGCCGCCACCACGTGCGCGTGGCGCGCGGCCAGACCGTCGCGGCGGCGGCCGCAGCCCCGGCCGCAGCGACCACCGCATCCACCGCCGCTAACACGGCTCCTTCTTCCGCTGCCGAGACCGCCAAATCCCATCCCGGCGCCGTCACCTCGCCCATGGTCGGCACGGTCTACGTCGCGCCCGAGCCGGGTGCCGCGCCCTTCATCAAGGAAGGCGACGTGGTCAAGGAAGGCCAGACGCTCCTGCTGATCGAGGCGATGAAGACCATGAATCCGATCCGCGCCCCGCGCGCGGGCAAGGTCGCCCAGATATTCGCCACCAACGCCGCGCCAGTGGAATACGGCGAAGTCCTTCTCATCATCGAGTGATGGCAAGCCGCCGGCCAGCCGCGGACACAGAGCGGAACGGAACCCTCCATGTTTGACAAAGTGCTGATCGCCAACCGCGGCGAGATCGCGTTGCGCGTGCACCGCGCGTGCAAGGAGATGGGGATCGCCACGGTCGCGGTCCATTCCACCGTCGACGCCGATGCCATGCACGTACGGCTCGCCGACGAGAGCGTGTGCATCGGGGAAGCCCCCGCCGCGCGCAGCTACCTCAACATGGCCGCCCTGATCTCCGCGGCGACCATCACCAACGCCGACGCGATCCACCCGGGCTACGGGCTGCTGTCCGAGAACGCCGCCTTCGCCCAGATGGTCGAGGACCACGGTTTCGTGTTCATCGGCCCCTCGCCCGACCACATCCGCATGATGGGCGACAAGATCACCGCCAAGGACGCCATGAAGTCCCTCGGCGTGCCGGTGGTGCCGGGCTCCGACGGCGGCGTGCCCGACGAGCTGCACGCCCGTGCGGCGGCCGAGAAGATCGGCTACCCGGTGCTGATCAAGGCGACCAGCGGCGGCGGCGGGCGCGGCATGAAGGTCGCCGCCAGCGCCGAGGAGATCGGGTTCGCCTTCTCCACCGCGCGCAGCGAAGCCAAGGTCAACTTCGGCAACGACGAAGTCTACATCGAGAAATACCTGGGCCAGCCGCGCCACATCGAAATCCAGGTGCTGGCCGATTCCTTCGGCAGCGTGATCCATCTCGGCGACCGCGACTGCTCGCTCCAACGCCGCCACCAGAAGCTCCTCGAGGAGGCCCCCTCCCCCGCGCTGAATACCGCCGAGCGCGCCGCCATCGGCACCACGGTGGCAAAAGCAATTGCCAAGCTCGGCTACCTCGGCGCCGGCACGCTCGAGTTCCTCTACGAGGACGGCGAGTTCTACTTCATCGAGATGAACACCCGCGTCCAGGTCGAGCACCCCGTCACCGAGATGATCACCGGCATCGACATCGTGCGCGAACAGATCCGCATCGCCGCCGGCCTGCCGCTCGGCTACGCCCAGAGCGACATCGGCTTTTCGGGCCATGCCATCGAATGCCGCATCAACGCGGAAAATCCCCAGACCTTCGTGCCCGCCCCCGGTCGTATCGGCGACTACCATCCGCCGGGCGGGCTCGGCGTGCGCGTCGATTCGGCGCTCTATGCGGGCTATGTCGTGCCGCCACATTACGATAGCCTGATCTCCAAGCTGATCGTCCACGGCAAGACCCGGAACGAGGCGCTGATGCGGCTCCGGCGCGCGCTGCAGGAATACGTGATCGAGGGAGTGGACACCACCATCCCGCTCCACATGCGCCTCACCGAGGACCCGGATTTCGTCAACGGCGATTACGACATCCACTGGCTCGAGCGGTTCGTCGGGCTGAAATAGACGGAGGCAAGACGTGACGCGGGACGGTACCCCCACCCCGCTGACCCCGGACCTCCTGCTTCGTATCTACGCGGCGGGCATCTTCCCGATGGCGGAGGATGCCGACGACCCGACCCTCTACTGGGTCGATCCCGAGATGCGCGGCATCCTGCCGCTCGACCGCTTCCACGTTTCGCGCAAGCTGCAGCGCACGCTGCGCCGTAATCCGTTCGAGATGCGCTGCGACACGGCCTTCGACGAGGTCGTGGCCGCCTGCGCGCGGGCCCGGTTCCAGCGGCCCTCGACCTGGATCAACGGCGAGATCCGCCGCCTGGTCTCCGAGCTGCACCGCATGGGCCACGCCCATTCGGTGGAAAGCTGGCAGGACGGCGCGCTCGTGGGCGGGCTCTACGGCGTATCGCTCGGCGGCGCGTTCTTCGGCGAAAGCATGTTCAGCACCGCGACCGATGCCTCCAAGATCGCGCTGTGCCACCTCGTCGCCCGGCTCCGGCGCGGCGGCTACCGTCTGCTCGACACCCAGTTCGTGACCGAGCACCTGACCCAGTTCGGCGCGATCGAGATTCCGCGCGCCGAGTACCAGGCGTTGCTGACCGACGCGCTGGCGGCGAACGCGGAATTCTACTTGGGCGCGCTCAACGCAGGCGACTTGGCGTTCAGGCAGTCCTTCACCCAGACGTCGTAGACCGGGTGCTGCAGCGCATTCAGCGCCGGCGACGACGCGAACATCCATCCCTTGAACAGCGACACCGGCGGCTCGCCCGGGCGGATCTCGCGAATCTCCATCAGCGCCGCGCTCTCCGGCGGCTCTTCGGGCGAATGCTTGAGACAGCGATGCACGGTGATCTCGAGCGTGCCGAAGCGCACCGGCGTATCGAGCGGCGCCTCGAAGGTGGAGATGCGCGCGGTCACCTTGTCGAGCCCCTGCAGCAGCGCGCCGGTGCCGACCAGGTCGGTCGCCGCCGCCGGCAGCGCCATGCACACAACGGCAAGCGCCCCGGCGAGGAGGCGCGTCACGGACAGTCTCGGCAAGGACGACAACACGGAAAACCTCTTGCTGGGCGCTCTCGCGCTCACGGCTTGAGCGCGACGAAGCGCAGGCGCACGTAATCAACCCACCACCGGTCCCGCGTGGCATCGAACAGCGCGGACCGCACGCGCTCGGCGACGTCGCGGTGGAACGCCGCCACCTCGCCTTCCGGCAACAGCGCGTCGAACGCGGCGGCGAACACCACCAGCCAGTCCTCCAGCGCGCAGTCGAGGTCGGTGGGACGCGGGAAATGCTCCATTGCAGCGACCCGGAAACCCGCCGCGGTCAGGCGCCGTGTGTAGTCCCCGGGCGTCGGGAACAACCACGGCACCGTCGGGCGCCCGTCGATGCCGCGCGCATCGAGCGCGGCGAGGATCGCTTCCAGCAAGTGCGCGATGTTGCCGGCGCCGCCCATCTCGGCGACGAAGCGCCCGCCCGGACGGAGCGCGCGGAACGCGCCCGCGATCACCGCGTCGGCCTTCACCATCCAGTGCAGCGCGGCGTTGGAGAACACGGCGTCGAATTCCGCCGCGAACGGCAGCGATTCCCCGGGAACGACGCGGGCATCGAGGCCGCGGCCCCTGGCCGCCTCCACCTGGGCCGGACTCGCATCGACGCCGGTGACCACCGCGCCGCTTGCAGCAAGCTCCACGGTCAGGGCACCGTCACCGCAGCCGAGATCGAGGATGCGTTCGCCCGGACGCGGCGCGAGCAGCGCGAGCACATCATGGCCGAGCGCGGGTACGAAGCCCGCGTCGCGGGCATAGAGACCGGGATTCCAGTCCCGCTGCGGCGGGGCGTTCACTTGGCCTTGGGCTGCGCCGACGGATTCGCCTTCGGCGGCTGCGATTGTCCCGGCGGCGCAAGCGGCTCGAGACCACCCGGCGCCTTGTCACCGCCGGCACCCGGCTTGTCGCCGCCGTCGAGTCCGCCCTTGGACGAGAACATGGCCTTGCCGATCAGGTCGACCAGATTGACCGCGCCCTGCGTGACGGTGATCTCGCCCCCCGGCGCGATGTCCTTCGTATCCCCGCCCGGGGTGAGCAGGACGTAGCTGCCGCCGAGCAGGCCGTTGAGCGAGACCTCGGCCGCGGTGTCGGTGGGCAGCTTCACGTAAGGCTCGATGTTGAGGGTGATGATCGCCTGGAACGTCTTGGGATCGAGCCGCGTGGTCGCGACCGAGCCGACCTTGATGCCGGCGAGGCGCACGTCGTCGCCCTCTTTGAGGTCGCCGACGCGGTCGAACCGCGCCGTCACCGGATAGCCGGTGGTGGTCCTGAGCGAGGCGTTGGAATAGGCGAAGATCACGAACACGGCCGCCACCAGCAGCACAACGCCGCCCAGCACCGTTTCGATCATGTTGCTCTTCATCGGCGGTTCTCCGGTACGCAGGTTTCCGGCGTCGGGACGATCAGTTGGGGCGCCACGGCTGATAGTCGCCGGTGGCGCGCGCGCGGCGACCGCCTTTCAGCAGCGAACCCGGCGGCCGGTAGGCAAGATCGGTGCCGGTCATGTTCGGCACGTGGGGCTTCTGCCACGGACGGCGGGCGAGCGCGGCGGCGTCCGGCACCTTGTCCGAGGTGTGATGCAGCCAGGCGTGCCACACCGGCGGCACCTTGGAGCCGTCCGGTTCGCCGGCATAAAGCACCCAGCGGCGCTCGCGGCCGTTGTTCTTTGGGTCGCGGCGCGACGGGTCGCGGTAGTAGCGGTTACCGTATTCGTCCTCGCCGACGAACTGGCCGCGCAGCCAGGTCAAGAGACGGGTGCCAATGGTCACGAACGCAAATCTCCGGTACGGGTCTCAATGTCGGCGGAATATGGCACCCTCGTCCGCGAGGGACAAGCCCGCATTGGCCGCGCGCGGCGACGCGCGATCGCTGCCTTGTCGCTTGGCGCAAAAGACAAAATAGCCGCCGACGCGCGGCGTTGCCGAATCGTGGGACAGGATACGCGTGACATGCGCCTGTCGCCGTTTTTCAATATATTGTGTGTTCTGCCTCTGAAAACCCAATTTGTGGTTGACACCGAATCCCCGCTATATTTAGAGTTAAAAGTCCCGCCGCTGCCTAGATGTAGAGCCCGGCAGAGACGAATCAGGGCGAAATCCTTGGGGTAGGACAAGCGGGGGTTGTTCGGGACATGCGGTCCGGGCGCACGGCGTCGGATCGCGCAGATTGGGGGGCAGTCGATGCGTATCCAGCGGCATTTCACGAAGTCAGGCCAGTCCGCTTACCAGGGAATCGAGTTCCGCGAAGCCACCAGCGAAATCCGCAATCCGGACGGATCCGTGGTGTTCTCGCTGCGCGACTTCGACGTGCCCAAGGCCTTCTCGCAGGTCGCCACCGACATCATCGCGCAGAAGTACTTCCGCAAGGCGGGCGTGCCGGCGCGGCTCAAGCCGATCGAGGAGGCAGACGTGCCGTCGTGGCTGTGGCGCCACGTGCCCGACGAGGACGCCCTCGCTCAGCTGCCCAAGGCCGAACGCTTCACCGGCGAGACCAGCGCCAAGCAGGTGTTCCGGCGTCTCGCCGGTACCTGGACCTACTGGGGCTGGAAGGGCGGCTACTACGACACCGAGGAGGACGCCCGCGCCTTCTACGACGAGCTGCGCCACATGCTCGCGCGCCAGATGGCCGCGCCCAACTCGCCGCAGTGGTTCAATACCGGCCTGCACTGGGCCTACGGCATCGACGGGCCGAGCCAGGGTCACTACTACGTGGACTACCGCTCGGGCGAGATGGTGACCTCCAACTCCGCCTACGAGCATCCCCAGCCCCATGCCTGCTTCATCCAGTCGGTCGCCGACGATCTCGTCAACGAAGGCGGCATCATGGACCTGTGGGTGCGCGAGGCGCGGCTGTTCAAGTACGGCTCGGGCACCGGCTCCAACTTCTCCAAGATCCGCGGCGAGAACGAGCGCCTGTCGGGCGGCGGCAAGTCGTCGGGCCTGATGAGCTTCCTCAAGATCGGCGACCGCGCCGCGGGCGCGATCAAGTCGGGCGGCACCACGCGCCGCGCGGCCAAGATGGTGACCATCGACGTCGACCACCCCGACATCGAGGACTACATCAACTGGAAGGTCGTCGAAGAGCAGAAGGTCGCCGCCCTGGTGGCCGGCTCCAAGCTCTGCAACGTCCATCTGAACGCCGTGATGCAGGCCTGCCAGGGCCGCGGCGACGGCGAGGCGGTGGAGGCTTTCGAAAAGGAAGAGGACGCCTTCGATCCGCGCAAGAACAAGGCGCTCAAGAAGGCGATCATCGGCGCGCGCAAGGCGATGATCCCGGAAAACTTCGTTCAGCGCGTGATCCAGTTCGCCAAGCAGGGCTACGAAGCGATCGACTTCAAGACCTACGACACGGACTGGGATTCGCATGCCTACCTGACCGTCTCCGGCCAGAACTCGAACAATTCAGTACGCATCACCAACGAATTCCTGAAAGCGGTCATCGACGACGGCGACTGGACCCTGACGCGGCGCACCGACGGCAACGTGCACAAGGTCATCCGCGCCCGCGACCTGTGGGACCAGATCGGCTATGCCGCCTGGGCCTCGGCCGATCCCGGCGTGCAGTTCGACACCACCATCAACGAGTGGCACACCTGCACCGCCGCGGGGCGCATCAACGCGTCCAACCCGTGCTCGGAATACATGTTCCTCGACGACACGGCGTGCAACCTCGCCTCCATCAACCTGCTCGCGTTCCGCAAACAAGACGGCATGGTCGACATCAAGTCGTATGAATACGCCGTGCGGCTGTGGACCATGGTGCTGGAAATCTCGGTGCTGATGGCGCAGTTCCCGTCCCGGGAAATCGCCCAGCTCTCCTACGACTACCGCACGCTCGGCCTCGGCTTCGCCAACATCGGCGGCCTCCTGATGGCGTCGGGCCTCGGCTATGATTCGCGCGAGGGCCGTGCCATGGCAGGCGCGCTGACCGCGATCCTGACCGGCGTCGCCTACGCCACCTCGGCCGAGATGGCCGATGAGCTCGGCGCGTTCCCCGACTATGCGCGCAACCGCGAGCCCATGCTGCGGGTGATCCGCAACCACCGCCGCGCCGCCTACGGCGAGAGCGACGGCTACGAGGGGCTGACCGTGACGCCGGTGCCGCTCGACATCGAGGCCTGCCCCGACATCAACCTCGCCGTCGCGGCGGGGCGTGCCTGGGACCGCGCGCTCGAGCTCGGCGAGCAGCACGGCTACCGCAACGCGCAGGCCTCCGTGATCGCGCCCACCGGCACCATCGGCCTGGTGATGGACTGCGACACCACCGGCATCGAGCCCGACTTCGCGCTGGTGAAGTTCAAGAAGCTCGCCGGCGGCGGCTACTTCAAGATCATCAACCGGGTCGTGCCGGGCGCGCTGCGGACCATGGGCTACGCCGAGTCCCAGATCGACGAGATCACCCGCTACGCGGTCGGTCATGCCACGCTGATCGACGCGCCGGGCGTCAACCACGAAACCCTGAAGGCCCGGGGCTTCACCGAGGAAGTCCTGCAGAAGGTCGAGGAAGCGGTGGTTTCCGCCTTCGACCTGCGCTTCGTGTTCAACCGCTTCACGCTCGGCGATGCCTTCTGCAAGGACGCGCTCGGCTTCACGGACGCGGAGCTGAACGATCCCAGCTTCAGCATGCTGGATGCGCTCGGCTTCAAGAAGTCCGAGATCGAGGCGGCCAACACCTACTGCGCCGGCGCCATGACGCTGGAGGGTGCGCCGCACCTCAAGGACGAGCACCTGCCGGTGTTCGACTGCGCCAACCCGTGCGGCAAGATCGGCAAGCGATTCCTGCCGTGGCAGAGCCACATCAACATGCTGGCCGCGTGTCAGCCGTTCATCTCGGGCGCCATCTCCAAGACCATCAACATGCCCAACTGGGCCACGGTCGAGGAGTGCAAGGAAGCCTACCTGATGTCGTGGCAGCTCGCGCTCAAGGCGAACGCGCTCTACCGCGACGGCTCCAAGCTCAGCCAGCCGCTCAACGCGCAGCTCCTCAGCGACGATGCCGAGGACGACGCCGGGGAGGCCGCCGCCGAGCTGATGGCCGCCCCCCAGGGCGAGCGCGCCCAGGTCATCGCCGAGCGCATCGTCGAGAAGTTCGTGTCCGGCCGCAAGACCCTGCCGCCCAGGCGCAAGGGCTACACCCAGAAGGCCATTGTCGGCGGCCACAAGGTGTACCTGCGCACCGGCGAGTACGAGGACGGCCGCATCGGCGAGATTTTCGTCGACATGCACAAGGAAGGCGCCGCGTTCCGGTCGCTGATGAACAACTTCGCCATCGCGGTGTCCATCGGCCTCCAGTACGGCGTGCCGCTCGAGGAGTTCGTGGAGGCGTTCACCTTCACCCGCTTCGATCCGTCGGGCATCGTGGAAGGCAACGACGCCATCAAGATGGCGACGTCGATCCTCGACTACATCTTCCGCGAGCTCGCGGTGTCCTATCTCGGCCGTTCGGACCTCGCCCATGTCGAGCCCGCCGATATCCTGCCCGACGCAGTGGGACGCGGGAACCGGGAAGGCGACCTGCCGAAGACGGTACAAGATGTTCAGTTGGAAGTTGCGAAGAGGCTGGCGAGCACGGGCTACGTGCGCTCGAACCTCTACGTACTGCAAGGGGGCGCAGCGGTTGCGCGCAAGGTCGAGCACGCAACCGAAGTCGTCGAGGAGATGGAAACTTCCGTCGCGGAAACGATGGAAGCCATCGCCGAGGCGATCGCGGCCCCCCAACCCCTGACCGGTGGCGGCCCCGCCAATTCCGTCACCGTCAGTGCCGTGGTCGCGGCAAGCGTCGACACGAAGCTCGATAGGATTCGCGAAGCGCGTCTGAAGGGCTACGAGGGCGATGCCTGCGGCGAATGCGGCAATTTCACCCTGGTGCGAAACGGGACCTGCCTCAAGTGTGACACCTGTGGAGGCACCAGCGGCTGTAGCTAGTCAGTACGTACCTAGTGGTGTAGGTTCTCCCTGAAAACTAGGGGGTGTCCGCAAGGGCACCCCCTCTTTTACAATCCCCTTACCAACCCGCTCGTCACCCCCGCGAAAGCGGGGGTCCATTCGAACACATGGATTCCCGCTTATGCGGGAATGACGCGTATTGATAGAAACACAGAGGCGCCCATGTCCGGAAAAATTGAAGCACGGCTGAAAGAACTCGGCATCGAGCTGCCGCAGGCGGCGGCACCCGCCGCCAACTACGTGCCGTTCGTAATCTCCGGCAAGCTCCTGTTCGTCTCGGGCCAGCTGCCCATGGCAGCGGGCAAGCTCGCCGTCACGGGGGTGCTCGGTGCCGGTGTCACCCTCGCCGAGGGCCAGCGCGCGGCCCGGCTGTGCGCCGTCAACATCATCGCCCAGGCCAGGGCCGCGCTCGACGACCTCGACCGCGTGACGCGCATCGTCCGGCTCGGCGGCTTCGTCGCCTCGGCGCCCGACTTCACCGACCAGCCCAAGGTGGTCAACGGCGCCTCCGACCTGATGGTCGAGGTGTTCGGCGACGCCGGCCGCCACGCCCGCGCGGCCGTCGGCGTCAACGTGCTCCCGCTCGGCGCGGCGGTGGAAGTGGACGCGATCATCGAATTCGCGTGAGCGCGCTTTGGACGTTCTAATCCGCATAGGTGCCATGCGCGCCCGCCAGCGCCACCGCCGGAAATGGGACACCTAGCCGCATTCCGCAAACCCCTGCCCGGTGCTACCATGGCGCCATGCCAGACGGCAGCGACCCGGTCGAGATCAAGGTTCTGTCACGCGTCAGCGACGTGCCGCGCGATCAGTGGGACGCGGCCTTGCGCGCCGCCGACCCCGCCTTCAACCCGTTTCCCGGCTTCGACTTCCTCGACGCGCTCGAGGCGTCGGGCTGTGTGCGCGCCGAATCCGGCTGGCTGCCACGCCACCTCGCGGTGACCGGGAGCGACGGGCGGCTGGTCGCCGCCGCGCCCATGTACGTGAAGGGCCATTCCTACGGCGAATACGTGTTCGACTGGGCCTGGGCCGATGCATTCGAGCACGCGGGCGGGCGCTACTACCCGAAGCTGCTGGCCGCGGTGCCGTTCTCCCCGGCGCCGGGGCCGCGCCTGCTCGCCCCGCCGGGCGCGGACAATCATCTCGCCAAGGCGCTTCTCGCCGGCATGATCGAGGTTGCGCGCCGCATGGAGGTGTCCTCGCTCCACCTCAACTTCTCGACCCGCGCCGAATGGGAGCTCGCCGGTTCCATGGGCTTCCTCAAGCGCGAGGGTCGCCAGTTCCACTGGGACAATCCCGGCTACGACGATTTCGACGGGTTCCTCGCCGCGCTCGCCTCGCGCAAGCGCAAGAACATCCGCAAGGAGCGCGAGAAGGCGGTGGAGGACGTCGAGGTGCGCCGCCTTACCGGCGACGACATCACGCCCGCGCACTGGGACGCGTTCTACGATTTCTACCTCGATACCGCCTCGCGCAAGTGGGGCAGTCCTTACCTCAACCGGGAGTTCTTCGAGGAGATCGGCGCGCGCCTTGCCGACCGCATCCTGCTGGTTATGGCGTTCCGCGACGGCCGGCCGGTGGCCGGCGCGCTCAACCTGTTCTCCGACGAGGCGATCTACGGGCGCAACTGGGGCTGCAGCGAGGACCACCCGTTCCTGCATTTCGAGTGCTGCTACTACCAGGCCATGGAGTTCGCCATCGAGCGCGGCCTCCGGCGGGTCGAGGCCGGCGCCGGGGGGCACCACAAGCTATCGCGCGGCTACCTGCCGGTCGCCACCTACTCCGCCCACTGGATCCCCGACGAGGGCTTCCGCAACGCGGTGGCGCGCTTCCTCGAAGCCGAGCGGCGCGAGGTCGGCTTCGAGCGCGACGCGCTCGCGACCCATGCGCCGTTCCGCAAGGGCCTTCTTCTCAGGAACCCGGTCCCCCGCCCCATGCCCCGCGCGGGCACGAGGACGAGGACGGGTTCTAGCGGCGCCTCAGGCGATCACGCGGCGGTAGAGGTGCCAGGTGGCGTGGCCGAGCACCGGCACCGCCACGGCGAGGCCCACCAGCAGCGGGATCGAGCCCAGCACCAGGCCGCCCGCGACCACCAGCCCCCACAGCGCCATCGGCCCGGGGTTGGTGCCGACCGCGCGCAGCGAGGTGGCTACCGCCTCGAACAGCCCGACGTCATGGTGGAGCAGCAGCGGGAACGACACCACGCTGATGGCCAGCACCAGCACCGCGAACATGAAGCCGACGCCGATGCCGGCGCCGATCATGGTCCAGCCGGCATGGGTCGTGAACACGTCGCGGACGAAGCCCGCGACCGAGGCCGGCGGCTGGGGACCGAGGGTGGCCATGTAGATGCCCCAGGCCGCGAGCAGCCACAGGGCGAAGATCGCCAGCAGCACGATGCCGAGCGCGAGCATCGCGCCGAACGCGGGCGAACGCACCACGGTGAAAGCGTGGGCCCAGTTGACGTCCATGCCGCGCTCGCGGCGCCGGCTCATCTCGTACAGCCCCATGGCCGCGAGCGGGCCAAGCAGGGCGAAGCCGGAGGCGAGCGGGAACACCAGCGGCAGCATGTCGTGGCCGACCGCGAGGCGCGCGAGCACCAGGCCCGCGATCGGGTAGATCAGGCACAGGAACATGACGTCGGTGCGGCTCGCCGCGAAATCGGCGAAGCCGGCCTTGAGCGCGGCGCCGATGTCGCCGGCCGAGATGCGGTGCACCGCGTGGCGCTCGGGCGCCTCCGCCTCGGCGCCGCCGTGGATGGCATGGGCGCCCGAACCGAGCGCATGGGTCGCGAGCCGGAGCTGGTCCCAGCCCCACTCGATGGGATTACGGATGTGATGTGCGAAGGCCATGTCTGCCTCTCCTCGAACTCGGGTTCGAGGGCCGCGGGCCCGTCGCGACGGGACAGAGACGGTCGCCGGTCACGAGGAAGCCGCGACCCGCTGTTGGCGACAGTATACGCCGATCCGCACCCCGTGTGTAGCAGCCGCAAGGCGCGGCATCCCGGCACCCTCAAGGCAAAGAAAAGCGGGGCCCGGCGAATGCCGGCGCCCCGCATATACGCGTGCTCCCAGACGAAGGCTATTCCACCAGCGCGGGCACCTTCGGGTCGCGCTTGGTCAGGCGCCTGGGTTCCTTCGACTTCGGTCCCTTGGGCGATTTCGGCGTCAGGTCGAAGGCGAGCTTGCCGTCCTTGACCGTGACCTTGACCTCGCCGCCCTTGGCAAGCTTGCCGAACAGGAGCTCGTCGGCGAGCGGGCGCTTGATGTTCTCCTGGATCACGCGGGCCAGCGGCCGGGCGCCGAAGGCCTGATCGTAGCCGCGCTCGGCGAGCCACTTGCGGGCATCGTCGGTCAGTGTCGATCTCGACGCCGCGGTCGGCGAGCTGCTCCTCGAGCTCGATCACGAACTTGTCGACCACGCGGGCGACCACCTCCGGCGGCAGGGCCGAGAACGGGATCACCGCGTCCAGCCGGTTGCGGAACTCCGGCGTGAACATGCGCTTGATCGCCTCCTCGTCGTCGCCGATGCGCTCGGTGCGCTCGAAGCCGATGGCCGGCTTGGCGAGGTCCGCCGCGCCCGCATTGGTGGTCATGATCAGCACCACGTTGCGGAAGTCGACGGTCTTGCCGTTATGGTCGGTCAGCTTGCCGTGGTCCATCACCTGCAACAGGATGTTGAACAGGTCGGGATGGGCCTTCTCGATCTCGTCGAGCAGCAGCACCGCATGGGGGTGCTGGTCGATGGCGTCGGTCAGGAGGCCGCCCTGGTCGAAGCCGACATAGCCCGGCGGCGCGCCGATCAGCCGCGAGACCGTGTGGCGCTCCATGTACTCCGACATGTCGAAGCGGATCAGCTCGACCCCCATGGATGCGGGCGAGCTGGCGCGCGACCTCGGTCTTGCCGACGCCGGTCGGGCCCGAGAACAGGTAGTTGCCGATCGGCTTCTCCGGCTCGCGCAGGCCCGCGCGCGACAGCTTGATCGCGGAGGCGAGCGCCTCGATCGCCTTGTCCTGGCCGAACACCACGCGCTTGAGGTCGCGCTCCAGGTTCTGGAGGCTTTCCTTGTCGTCGCGACGACACGGTCTTGGGCGGGATGCGGGCGATCTTGGCGACCACCGCCTCGACGTCCTTCACGGTGATGACCTTGCGGCGCTTGGCCTCGGGCACCAGCATCTGGGCCGCACCGACCTCGTCGATCACGTCGATCGCCTTGTCGGGCAGCTTGCGGTCGTTGATGTAGCGCGCGGCCAGCTCCACCGCCGTCTTGATGGCGTCGGCGGTGTAGCGGACGCGGTGGTGCTTCTCGTAATAGGGCTTGAGCCCCATCAGGATCTTGATCGCGTCCGGGCACCGTGGGCTCGTTCACGTCGATCTTCTGGAACCGGCGCACCAGCGCGCGGTCCTTCTCGAAGTAGTTGCGGAACTCCTTGTAGGTGGTCGAGCCGATGCAGCGCAGCCCGCCCGACTGGAGCGCGGGCTTCAGCAGGTTGGAGGCGTCCATCGAGCCGCCCGAGGTCGCGCCCGCGCCGATCACGGTGTGGATCTCGTCGATGAACAGGATCGCGCCGTCGTGCTTCTCGAGCTCGGTCAGCACGGCCTTGATGCGCTCCTCGAAGTCGCCGCGGTAGCGCGTGCCGGCCGAGCAGCGCGCCCATGTCGAGGGCGTAGATGGTGGCGTTCTTGAGCACGTCGGGCACCTCGCCCTTGACGATGCGCCGCGCCAGGCCCTCGGCGATGGCGGTCTTGCCGACGCCCGGGATCGCCCACGTAGAGCGGGTTGTTCTTGGTGCGCCGGCACAGGATCTGGATGGTGCGCTCGACCTCCAGTTCGCGGCCGATGAGCGGGTCGATCTTGCCGTCGCGCGCCTTCTTGTTGAGATCGACGCAGAAGCGATTCGAGCGCCTCGAAGCCTTTCTTGCTCTCCTTGGAAGACTGAGAGGACTGCGACGACGAACGCCCGCGCTCCTCCTCGGCGCCGCGCACGCGCCGCTCCTCGGAGCGGCCCACCTTGGCGATGCCGTGGGAGATGTAGTTGACGGCGTCGAGGCGCGTCATCTCCTGCTCCTGCAGGAAGTAGACGGCGTGGCTTTCGCGCTCGGAGAACAGCGCTACCAGCACGTTGGCGCCGGTGACCTCTTCGCGGCCCGACGATTGCACGTGAATCGCAGCGCGCTGGAGGACGCGCTGGAAGCCGGCGGTCGGCTTGGCGTCCTCGGGCCGGTCGAGCACCAGGCTCTCGAGCTCGTTGTCGAGGTAGGTGGTGAGATCCTCGCGCAGCCGGTCGAGATCGACGCCGCAGGCCCGCATCACCGCGACCGCGTCCTGATCGTCGACGAGCGCGAGCAGCAGGTGCTCGAGCGTCGCGAACTCATGACGCCGCTCGTTGGCGAAAGCGAGGGCTCGGTGCAGGGTCTGTTCCAGGTTGCGCGAGAGCATGGGCTATTCCTTTTCAAGAGTGCATTGCAACGGATGCTGATGCTTGCGGGCAAAATCCACGACCTGCGTCACCTTCGACTTCGGCGATCTCGTAAGGATATACGCCGCAAATGCCCACCCCCCGCCGGTGGACATGGAGCATGATTCTTCGTCGCGTCTTCCTGCGACTTGTTGAAGAACCGCTCCAGGACATGCACGACGAACTCCATCGGCGTGTAGTCGTCGTTCAGCAAGAGAACCTTGTACATGGACGGCTTCTGGGTCTTGGGCTTGGTGTCGGTCACCACCCCCGTTCCGGGACCCGATCCGCCGCCGGCATTGCCCGATCCCTCGTCCTCGCCGCCTGTCGCCGCGTGGACGGCTCTGGCAAGAAAGGGCGCCGTCATCAGACATATGAGCTCGTCTCTCACGTTCATTTGGGAACCGACTGAGCTACGTGCCAGAACCAACATGTACACAAAATAATCATAGGGCGAATAATCACCCCTTGTCACGCTCCGCAACTCCGCTACACTATGTTGTGTGCACCGTGCCGCCATGCAGCGGGCGCAGATGTTTGGGTACGGCAATTCAGTCGTGCACATCCGCACGCAATACTCCCCGCAAAACTTTAAAACGGCGTGAATTGGTCCTTTATGCCCTGGGGCGTGATGACCAGCTCGTAATAGTCGCGCCGGCGCTCCATGTCCCTGTCCAGCTCGACGTCCCTGCGCGGCGGATTGAACGCCACCCCCGTGGTGTCGATCGCCATCAGCGGCGCGCGCAGCGCGACCTGGTCGAACCGGGGCGTATCGTAGCTGCCGTCGTAGCCCCAGGCGTTGTACTGGAAGCGCCCGCTCTCGCAGGCCGCCACCAGCCAGAAAAAGCTCCATGAATAGACCCGCGTGCCATCGGGCGGCGGGGTGTCGAATCCGCTCTTGTGCAGGCCGTCGCGGATCGCGCGCAGCTCGCCCCGGCCGATATGGCGCCGCGCGATCTTGCCGCGCCACGGCGAGAGCGGGTCGTCGAGCGGAATCTCGCTCACGTCGACCGAGCCCGACACCTGCATCACCACCGCGGCGCCCTCCCCGCTCGGGTCCACGGTAATATCGTAGGTGCGCACCTGCTCGTCCCAGATGCCGTTGTAGACGATACGGTAGCGGTCGGGCCCGCCGCCCCGGCAATAGGACCGGAGATCGTCGCCGTTGAGATAGCTGTACCACGCCATCGACCGCTGGATCGGATTGTCGTGGTAGCCCTGCTGGAAGGTGCAGCCGGCGACGGCGAGCGCCGCCAGAACGGCGCCGAGGGCTCGTCTCAAGAGGTTCTGATGCATGTGAAAAAAGCTCACGGGACTCTCCCTGGATGACCGGCAGCGGGTGCCATGGCACCCTTCCCGAGTTCCGGATTTACCCCTGAACCCGCGATGAACAATGGAATTGTCGTCATGCTTTAAAAAATATTAACAACATGCGGCTATCCTGTAGACAGCGATTTTGCAGGTATTTACAATGGTTAACAAATCATCAGTCGCCGTTGTTGGGGGATGTTTGGCGCGTGAGGCACTCTTGGTGACAGGCGCACTGGGTTCCGGCGACCGGGCCGGCCCCGGAATATCGGGCTATGGCCCGCGGGTCTGGCTCGCTCTCGCCCTGGTCGCCGTGCTGGCCGTCGCGATCGGCTGGAGCGCGCCCGCCCGGGCCGGCTACGCCTCGATCATCGTCAATGCCGAGACCGGCGAGGTCCTGCACGCCGTCAACGCCGACGACCGGCATTATCCCGCCTCGCTCACCAAGGTGATGACCCTCTATCTGGTGTTCGACGCGCTGCGCGACAAGCGCCTGACCATGGACACCGAGGTGCCGATCTCCGCCCATGCCGCACGCCAGCCGGCGTCCCATCTCGGCCTCCAGGCCGGCGACCGCATCAAGGTGCGTGACGCCATCCTTGCCCTGATCATCAAGTCCGCCAACGACGTCGCCGCCGCGCTGGGCGAGAAGCTGGGCGGGAGCGAACGCAAGTTCTCCTATCTGATGAACGCCAAGGCGCGCGAGCTCGGCATGAGCCATACCACCTTCCGCAACGCCTCGGGCCTACCGAACCGCCAGCAGTTCACCACGGCGCGCGATTTTGCCAGGCTGGTGCAGGCGCTGCAGAAGAACTATCCCGGGTACTACAAGCTGTTCTCGACGCGCTCCTTCACCTGGCGCGGCAAGACCATCGATACCCACAACCGCCTGCTCGACCGCTATGAGGGCGCCGACGGCGTCAAGACCGGCTATATCCGGGCATCCGGCTTCAACCTCGCGGCCTCCGCCCGGCGCGCCGGCCTCCGCCTGATCGGCGTGGTCATGGGCGCGCGCTCGCCGCGGGCCCGCGACCTCCACATGATGGGGCTGCTCGAGCGGGGCTTCGAAAAGGCCACCGACGGCCGCTATATCGCCTACGACTACGACCGCAACCTGCGCATCGACTCCAGCCACGCCGGCAACCCGCCCCGCAGCCACGTGGAGCGCGCGCGGGGCGCCCATGGCGCCGTCCGCCTCGCCCGCCTGACCCCGCCCCGCCGCCCGGCGGAGCTGGTCCGCACCACCGCCGAGGGCTCTGCGCCCGATCCCGAGATTCCGGTAGCTCCGGAGCGCAAGGTGCTGAACTGGGAGATCCAGGTAGGGGCGTTCTCGCGCTTCGCCCCGGCGCACCTGTCGGCGACCCGCGCCATGCGCCGCCTGCCGAGCCTGCTGGCCCATACCCACGTCAACATCGTGCCGAGCCGCGAGAACGGCAGCACGGTCTACCGGGCGCGGCTGCGCGGGCTCGATTCCGACCAGGCCGACCGCGCCTGTGAGCTGCTCAAGGCCAAGAGCATCCCGTGCCTGACAGTACCGCCACCGGACGCACCGGCCGCTACCGTCACCCGCTGATCCGTTCCATCTTTCGATTCAGGCGAAGCGCTTGAGATAGCGTGCGCGCTGCGCACGCTGCCACGCGGCAAGATCGAAACGGCGCGCGCCCGGCCGCAAGCGGCGGCGCGGCAGGAACACGCCGGCCGCCACCCGGCTGTCGTCCGCCAGCCGTACCGTCACCCGTGAAACCCGATAACCGGCGCCTTAATAGGCGATGAGGCGGCGCACGCCGTCGCGGTCGAGACCCCGCGCCAGCACGCCCGGCGCGGCATCCCCCCGCCCCGGCACCAGCACCGGGTAGGCGCGGCCGCGCGCGTAGACCGCGCGCCAGCCGGGCGCGACGGTGGGCACCAACTCGAGACCGGCGGCAGCGCCCCCCAGCACCCGGGCGCGCACCGCCGCGTCGCACAATGTTCCGTAAAAGAAAAATCCGGCGACCGGCGTCATGCCGAAGGACGGAGCTAGAACTTGGGCGGGGCCACGCCGCTCTTGCCGAGCTCGGCGACGAGCGCGGCCTTGAGCCGCTCGAGGCCTTCCGCACTATGGGCCTCGCAGCGTGCCACCAGGACGTCCTGGGTGTTGGATGCGCGCAGCAGCCACCAGCCGTCATCGGTGAGCACGCGTACGCCATCGACGTCGTTCACGTTGGCCTTGGCGGCGAGGAGCCGTGCCTTGACCTCCTCCGGGACCTTGAACTTGCGGTCCTCGGGACACGAGAAACGCAGCTCCGGCGTATTGATGACCTCAGGCAGCTCGTCGCGCAATGCGGCCAGCGACTTGCCCGACTTGCCGACCAGCGAGATCAGCCGCACCGCGGCGTAGAGCGCGTCATCGTAGCCGTAATAGCCGTCGGCGAAGAACAGGTGGCCGCTCATCTCTCCCGCAAGGGGCGCGCCGGTCTCGGCCATCTTCGACTTGATCAGGGAATGACCCGTCTTCCACATCAGCGGCTTGCCGCCGAGGCGCGCGATCTCGTCGAACAGCACCTGGCTTGCCTTGACGTCGGCGATGATGGTGGCGCCGGGCTTGCGCGCCAGAATGTCGCGCGCGAGCAGCGACATCAACTGGTCGCCCCACAGGATGCGACCCTTGCCGTCGACCACGCCGATGCGGTCGCCATCGCCGTCGAAGGCGATGCCGAGATCGAGCTTGTCCTTGGCCACGCTGTTCTGCAGGTCCATCAGGTTCTCGGGAATGGTCGGGTCGGGATGGTGGTGCGGGAAAGTCCCGTCCACGTCTTCGTAGAGCAGCACGTGACGGCCGGGCAGCTTCCCGGTCAGCGCCTTCATGGCCGGCCCGGCCGAGCCGTTACCGGAATCCCAGCCGATCGCCATGTCGACGGGCGAGCCGTAGTCGGAGGCAAGCCGGGCGATGTAGTCGTCGAAGATATGTATCTCGCGGTCCGAGCCCTTGCCCGAAATGAATTCGCCCCTGGCCGCGATCTCGCCCAAGGCAAGGATGTCCTTTCCGTAGAACGCCTTGCCCTTGGCCATGATCTTCAGGCCATTGTACTGGGGCGGGTTGTGGGAGCCGGTGATCTGGAGCCCGGCGTCGGACTTGCCGGTGACGGTCGCATAATAGAGCATCGGCGTCGGCCCCATGCCGATCCGCATCACATCCATGCCGCCTGCCGTGAGCCCGTCGACCAGGGCGTCCTCCAGCATCGGGGAATGGGAGCGGCCGTCGCGGCCGACGTGGACGGTCTTGCCGCCCTTGGCCGCGAGCCAGGTGGCGAAGGCGCGGCCGATGGCGGTGGCGTCGGCTGCGGTCAGGTCCTCGCCCACCGTGCCGCGGATATCGTATTCACGCAGGATTGTCGGTGACAGCTTGTGACCCGCCATTGTCGTACCCTTTCCTGAAAGCAACGCCGCCGATGATTACTCCGCGACGCCCTTGCGCGCGTTTCCGGCCGGCACGGCTTGTGCAGCGTCCGCCGCCGGCCGGCCGATGCTAACGTAGGTGATGCCCGCCGCGACCATATCGGCGGAGCTGAACACGTTGCGCAGGTCCACCACCACCGGCGTGCGCAGGGCCTCGACGATCGTATCGGGATCGAGAGCGCGGAACTGGTTCCATTCCGTCAGGATGACGAGACAGTCGGCGCTCGCCATGGCCTCCTCGATTCCCCTGGCGAAGGTGATGCCCGTGATCAGCTTCTTCGCTTCCGTCATGGCCTCGGGGTCATAGGCGCGCACCGTCGCGCCCGCCTTGACCAGCGCGGGCAGGATGTCGAGCGCCGGGCTCTCGCGCATGTCGTCGGTATTGGGCTTGAAGGCGAGCCCCAGCACGGCGATGGTCTTGCCGCGCGCGTCGCCGCCCATGGCGGCGAGGATCTTGTCGGCCATGGCGTGCTTGCGCGCATTATTGGCCTCCACCACCTGCTCCACGATGGTCACCGGCGCGCCGGCGTCGCGCGCGGTCTTGACCAGCGCGAGCGTGTCCTTCGGGAAACATGAGCCGCCGTAGCCGGGCCCCGGATGCAGGAACTTGCGGCCGATGCGGCCGTCGAGCCCCATGCCGCGCGCGACGTCGGAGACGTCGGCGCCTACCGCCTCGCACAGGTCGGCCATCTGGTTGATATAGGTGATCTTGGTGGCGAGGAAGGCGTTGGTGGCGTACTTGATCAACTCCGCCGTTTCGCGCTTCGTGTACAGGATCGGCGTTTCCAGAAGGTAGAGCGGCCGGTAGAGGCGCCCGAGGACCTCCCGCGCGCGCGCCGATTCGGTGCCGATCACAACCCGGTCGGGACGCATGAAATCGTTGATGGCCGAGCCCTCGCGCAGGAACTCCGGATTCGAGGCGACGTCGAACTCGGCACCGGGCCGCGCGCCTTCGATGATCCGCTGGACCTCGCGCCCGGTGCCGACGGGCACGGTCGACTTGGTTACCACCACGGTGTAGCCGTCGAGCGCGCCGGCGATCTCCTCGGCGGCGGCATAGACGTAGCTCAGGTCGGCATGGCCGTCGCCGCGCCGGCTCGGCGTGCCAACCGCGATGAACACGATGTCCGATTCCGCGACGGCGGCGCCGAGGTCCGTGGAGAACGAGAGCCGCCCGGTGTCGCGGTTGGTCGCCACCAGAGCACCGAGGCCGGGTTCGAAGATGGGAATCTCGCCCGCGTTCAGCCGCTCGATCTTGGCGGCATCCTTATCGACGCAGACCACGTCGAAGCCGAACTCGGCGAAGCACGCGCCGGAAACCAGTCCCACGTAGCCGCTGCCGATCATCGCAATACGCATTACGTCACCTTCACCTTCATGCGGCGGTCATTCCCACGCACCCAGCTCGGTACGAAGGTAACGCACCAGCCGATCGCGTATCTGCCCGTTCCTGAGTGAAAATCCGACCTGTGCCTCGACGAAACCGCCCTGGGAGCCGCAGTCGTAGCGCCGCGCGTCGCAGCGCAAGCCATGAAACGGCCTGCGGCCGATCATCTTCGCCATGGCATCGGTCAACTGAATCTCGCCGCCAGCGCCGCGCTCGCCGCGCGCGATGTGCTCGAACACCTCGGGCAGCAGCACGTAGCGCCCGATCACAGTAAGCGTGGACGGTGCATCCTCGGGGGCAGGCTTCTCGACGAGTCCCTTCACCTCGACCTTTCGGCCGTCGTCGCGGCCGATATCGAGCACGCCGTAACGGCGCGTCATCTCGCGCGGCACGTCCTCGATCGCCACCACGTTGCCGCCGGTCTCCTCATGCAGCGCGACCATCTGGGCGATGGCGGAAGGCTCCTCCTCCATCAGGTCGTCAGGCAGGATCACGGCGAACGGCTCGTCGCCCACCAGCTCGCGCGCGCAGCCGACCGCGTGGCCGAGGCCAAGCGGCGCATCCTGACGCACGCAATGGACCGAGCCCGGCGCGGGCTCGCGTGCGCGCAGCGCCTCGACCAGTTTGGGGTCTTTCTTGTTCAACTCGGCCTCGAAGCCCGGCTCGAGCGAGAAATAGGACCTGAGCCAGCGCTCGTTGCGCTCGCCGGTGACGAAGATGAAGGTCTCGATCCCGGCGGCACGGGCCTCGTTCACGGCATAGTCGATCAGCGGACGGTCGACGATCGGCAGAAGCTCCTTCGGTACCACCTTGGTCGCGGGCAGGAACCGCGTTCCCAACCCCGCCACGGGGAACACCGCCTTTTTCACATGAGCCATAGAGGGGACGATATCCTTTGGTGTCTGAAGTCTTTGTGCCACACGGACCGGGCCCAGGGCAAGTGACCGAACCGTGTCAGCCGTGCTTGAGAAGGCGGTCCTTGGCCTGATTGAGCTTGGCCGCGAGATAGGTGGAGCCGCCACGGTCGGGATGGAGCTTGGCCATCAGGCGGTGGTGGGCCTCCTTGATCGCCTCCGTGCTCGCTCCTGGCGCGAGGTCGAGGACCTCGTAGGCCTCCGCCTCGGTCATGGTGGCACCGCGCGCCGGGCCGGCCTGCTCGTTCCCACTACCTGTCCCTGTGCCACCCGTCCCCGCGCCGCCCGCAGCGGTCGTCGTGCGCCAATCGGGACCGTAGGTGCGGTCGAGGTAGGCCTCGAGCACGCGCACCGAATTGGGATCGGCGCCGATCTCCTCGTGGAGGTCGCGCAATTCCTCCAGCGTCATGCCGGCAAGCCCGCGCCCGGCGAAGCGGCCGCGCTGGACGTCGCCCCGCATCGCCCCGGAATCGTGATCGAGCTCCATGCGCAGCCAGCCGGTGTCGATATCGCTGGTGCTGCCGGACCGGGGCCCGCGCGCATTGCTGCGCCGGAGACGGCGCGCACGCCATTGTAAATAGAACGGCAGCGCGAACGGCAGCGCGTAGAAGAGTATCTGGATGCGCTCGCTCTCCACCAGCAGCGCGATCACGCCCACGGCCAATGCCGCGCCCGCGATCCGCACGGCCCAGGCAAGCGCGTGCGGATTGACCGTCGTAAGCCAGCGCATGAGCAACAGGAACCCGGCCAGCAGCGCGATCCCGAGGATGAAATACGGCACGCCCGCCCCCGCTTACGGCTTCATGGAACTGGTGAGCAGCCTGACCATGCCGCCCTGCGCGTCTGACAGCTTTTCCAGCGCCCGGCGCCCGCCGGCGGCATAGACCGCGACCGCCGACAGCAGCTCCCGCAGCTGGTCCGCCGAGGCGGAATCGAAGCGGCAATAGGCGCCCTTGGAGAGCCGCGCGATCTGGCGGAAGGCACGCCCGGCGATGGCGTCATGGCCCTCATGGAAAACGAACACCGGTACACCGAGGATGCCCAGCTCGCCCGCCAGCTGGCACAGGTCGTCGACCTTCTCCTCCATGCAGTCGCCGACGAACACCAGTGCGTCGACTTTTTCGTGGCGGGTTTCTTTAATGGCGTGGGCGAGCACGCGTTCGATCTGGGTATTGCCGCCAAGGCAGCGCACCGCCGTCATCCGGCGCACGAGGTCGGCGGCACTGGAGACCCACGGGCT
Source organism: uncultured Alphaproteobacteria bacterium (assembly GCA_963732875.1). Taxonomy (GTDB): domain Bacteria; phylum Pseudomonadota; class Alphaproteobacteria; order SMXQ01; family SMXQ01; genus WHSO01. The sequence goes on from CAVTBD010000002.1 coordinate 1,085,569, forward strand.
CGCCTTGCATTCGCGGTAGCCGCGGTAGAACACGAGCTGCACCTCGAGCCCGCCGAGGGCATCGGTGGCTTCAAACATCTCGCCCTGGAGGTGGCAGGCGCGGTCCCAGGTCGGCTCGCGGCTCGCGGTCGCGTCCATGGCGAACATCAGCCGCCCACGCCGCCCCGACGCGCGCGCGGGTGCTACCGCTACCTGGCGCAGGAAGCGGTCGACGTCGCCGGACCGCTTCCCGGCGGGCGGAGCCCCCGTCTTACTGATATTGCGCTTGTCCGTCATCGAATGGCCTGCCGGTTGGCACCAATGATAAGCAATCGGGAAGAGAGGGGACAGGGGGTGTACGGCACGGCCGGGAACGCGGATTTGCCCCCTTTTCACGCCTCAACGCGTGGATTAGGTTGGCTTTTACAGCGCGACGCCAGAGGCGCGCAGCACCCACGCATCAGGGAGGGACGTCTTGGCCGAGGCCGACGGCACGTTGAATCGCGATCATGCGGCGGATGCCGCCCCGGCCAAGTCGATCTACGCCGCCTACGGTGTCGGGCTCACCGCCAACTCGGTCGCCATGATGCTCAAGGTGGTGTTCCCGCTGTGGGCGCTCTACCTGCACCTGTCCCCGTCCGAGATCGGCTTTGCCGTCGCCGCCAGCGCGCTCCTGCCGTTCCTGCTGTCGATCCACGGGGGCGTGCTTATGGACCGGCTCGGCACCCGGCGGGTAACGCTGGTCTACGTCATCATCACCGCGATCGCGACGCCGCTTTATCCCGTCATGCCGTTCTTCGCCGCGGTCATCTTCCTGCAGCTCATTACCGGTCTCACGTCCAACATGGGATGGGTCGGCGCGCAGACGCTCATCTGCAACCTTTCGGAAGGTCGAACCAACCTGATCGCCAGATTCTCGGCGGCCGGCAAGACCGGCACCCTGGCGGCGCCGATCGCCGTCGGCGCGGCATGGGACATCGGCGGGCCGTGGGGCGCGTTCATGTTCGTGGCGGCGGCATCATGGCTGGTCGTGCTCGCGCTGTGGATCGCGCCGACCGACCCCGACACCACGCCACGTCCCACGGCCCGGGCGGTGGTGCGCGAGCTCACGCCGCGACTGTCCGATTACGTCCGGGCCTTTTCCCTCATCGCCATTCCCACGGTCGCCTTCGTCGTCGTCATGAGCGCGCTCAGGATCTCGTCGGCGGCGATCCAGACCTCTTTCTACGTCGTCTATTTACGAGACGCCGGCATGATAGGCACCGTGATCGGCGTGCTGGTCGCGATCTCCGAGGGCGCAGGCCTTCTGGGCGCGATCATGGCCGACTTCTGGGAGCGCTATTTCAAGCCGCACTGGGTGTTCATCGGCTTCGTGGTGATGTCGCTGGCCTGTGTCTCGATCACGCCGGCGCTGGGCAGCGTCATCGCCCTGCTCGCGATCGCCACCTTCGGGCGCGGCTATGCCCAGGGCCTGAGCCAGCCGGTCATGTTCGGCATCCTGTCGCGCGCGGTCTCGCGAACCGAGCAGGGCACCTCGATCGGCCTCCGTACCACGTCGAACCGCCTCTCCTCCCTGGTGGTGCCGGCGGTCATGGGCGTGGTCGCCGAACACGTCGGCATCCGCGACAGCTTCTTCTGGGTCGGTGGCACGCTGATCGTGCTGTGCCTCGCGGTCGCCCTGTTCGTGCGGCGCCTGCCCCGCTTCAGGACCTGATGCCCGCCCTGCCGTGACCGAGCCACTACGCCCACGCATATCGAACCGCGCCTACTTGCCGGTACTGGGGCATCGGGCGCGCCACGGTCGCGGCGCTGGCGGTGGCCGTGGCGCGCTCGCCGGCCTTCCGTGACCTGAACCAGCGGTAGCAGAACCGCCCCAGTGGCCTTAAAATCGCTTCCGCCCCGCAACGGGGCGGACCGGGGGCCCTCCATACCGCCGGCAACGACAACAGGGAAGACGATGCCCACGATACCGCCCGCCGCCGGGCGCGCCGTTGCGCGCAACGTCGGGACAACCTCTCGATGACCGGCGTCACCGTCACTGACGGCGCCGACCGTCCGGCCTCGCAGCAGGCCAAGTACAGCACCTATGCCGCCGGCATGCTGACCGACAGCCAGGCGGAGCTGATCGGATTCGTGATCCCGCTCTACGCCCTCGTGCTCGGCCTGAGCCCGATCCAGCTGGGCATTCTGATCAGCGCCAAGGCGGTCCTGCCCTCGATCCTCGCGATCCATGGCGGTGTGCTCATGGACCGCTACGGCACGCGCCTCGTCATGAGCCTGATGGGCGTGGCCTGCACCCTGATCCCGCCCCTGTTCTCGATCGCTACCTGGTTCCCCGCGCTGCTCCTGCTGCAAATGGCGATCGGGGTGGTGACGTCGTTCGGCTGGATGGGGGCCCAGGCCCTCGCGGTCACGGTCGGCAAGGACGATCCCAGGGTCGTGAGCCGGTTTTCCTTCTTCGCGCGCATCGGCGTCATGTTCGCGCCGGTCGCCGCCGGCGTCATGTGGGATTTCCTGCCCCACTGGATCTCGTTCCTGGTGATCGCCGCCGTGGGCGCGGCCTTCTGGATCGCGGTGCGCACCATCCCGCCCGCCGACCTCGGCGAGGACTGGCCCGAGGACAGGCCGCGCCCGCCGTTCCACCTCGGCGACATCATGCCGCGCCTTAACGACTACATCGGCGCTATCGGCCTTCTCGTGATCCCCGCCGTCGCCTTCGTCGTGATCGTATCTTCGGTGCGCATCGCCTCGGCCCTGATGCAGCAGTCGTTCTACATCGTCTATCTGCGCGACGCCGGCCTCGAAGCAACCGTGATCGGCCTGTTCGTGACCCTGTCGCAGCTGTCGGCGGCAATGGGCGCGCTATCGGCGTCGTGGTTCTGCCGCTTCGTCCCGTCGCACTGGGTGTTCCTCGGCGCGGTGACCACCTCGATATTCTGCATCTATTCGACACCGCTCTACGGCAGCCTGTTCGCCGTGCTTGCCGCCGTCATCGCCGTGCGCGGCTTTGCCCAGGGCGCCAGCCAGCCGGTCATGTACACCCTCCTGTCGGAGGCCGTGACGCGCGAGGCCCAGGCAACCTCCATCGGCCTCCGTGCCACCGGCAACCGTGTCGCCACCCTGGTCGTCCCGGTATTCATGGGGGCCGTCGCTCAGTTCTGGGGCCTGCACGCCACCTTCTACGTGACCGGTGCCGTGCTGCTCCTGATCCTCGCCGCGACCGGCCTGTGGATCCGGATCGCCCCGCGCCAGGTCGTGGAGCGTCAATGAGCGCAGCCAAAGCAGTACCCGAGCGCATTCCCGTCAGGACCCAGCTCGCGGTCTATCTCACCGGTGCGTTCGGCAACTCGACCGAAAACGTGATTTCGGTGGTGATCCCGCTGTGGGCCCTCACCCTCGGCGCCTCGCCCCTGATGGTGGGCGTCATCATCGGCGCGCGCCACCTGCTCACCATGGTGTTCTCGATCCACGGCGGCGCCCTGATGGACCGGCTCGGCACGCGCCGTGTGCTGGTCGCGGTCGGCCTCGTCGGCGCTGTCACGCCGCTGATGGTCCCCGCCCTGCCGTTCGTCTGGACGACCATCGTGATCCAGATGATCGCCGGCTTCTCGTCCACCTTCGGCTGGATGGGCGCCCAGGCCCAGGTGGGCGAGCTCATGCGTGGCAGCGCCGTCCATGCCGGGCGCATGAGCTTCGTGCTGCGCTTCAACCAGCTCGCCGGACCACCGGCCGCGGGCTTCGCCTGGGACCTGGGCGGGCCATGGGGCGGATTCGGCGTCCTCGCCTTCTGGGGGACCTGCCTGTTCCTGGCCTCGCTCGCCCTGCCCAAGCCTGCCGCCATCGGACCCACGGCGCCGGTGCGCGCCGCCGACCTACTGCCCCGCCTCGGCGACTACGTCGCCGCGTTCCGCCTGCTGGCGGTACCGGCGATCCTGCTGATCGTCATGGTGACGGTGCTGCGCATGGGCGCCAACGGCGTGCAGAACTCGTTCTACGTGGTCTACCTCAAGGGCATCGGCTACAACGGCACCCTGATCGGCACGCTCCTCGGCGCGGCGTCGCTGCTCGGCTTTGCCGGCTCGCTCTCGGTCGGGCCGCTGATCCGCCGCTTCAACCCATTCTGGCTGCTGATCGCTACCGTTACGCTCGGCATCGCCCTGGTCGCAATCACGCCCCTGCTCGGCGGCATCTTCGTCCTGCTGCTGGCCGCCATCGCGCTGCGCGGCGGCACCATGGGCGTGACCCAGCCGCTGATGATCTCGATCCTGTCGCTCAACGCGGGGGACGGCAACCAGGGCAAGGGCGTGGGGCTGCGCACCACCGCCAACCGCCTGACCTCGCTGCTGGTGCCGGTCATCATGGGCGGCGTGGTCGAGATGGTCGGCATCGAATGGAGCTTCCTCGTGGTCGGCGGTGCGCTGGTGGCGCTCATGCTGCTGATCGCGCTCTACGTCAGGTTCGCCTCGGGCCTCCAGACCAGCGCCCGGCCCGCGTGACATGAGCGACACCGCGACGTCGCCGCGCGCCGAGGACGCGCCCAGGGTCGCCTGGCGCATGCAGCTCGCCGTCTACGGCGCGGCGACCTTCTCCAACTCGCTCGGCTACATGATCATGGTGGTGGTGCCGCTGTGGGTGGTCACCCTCCACGTGAGCCCGCTCATGGTCGGCGTGATCCTCGGCTCCCGCCATTTCCTGGTGCTGCTCTACTCGATCCACGGCGGCGCCATGATGGACCGGCTCGACGTGCGCCGGGTCATGGTGTCGTTCGCGGTCACCGGCGTCGCGCTGCCGTTCCTCTACCCGCTGCTGCCCTACGTCGGCGCCATGATCGTGCTGCAGATGATCGCCGGCTACTGCACCGCGTCCGGCTGGATGGGGGCGCAGGCGGTGATCGGCCAGGCCATGAAGGGCAGCGCCGTGCACACCGGGCGCATGAGCGCGGCGGTCCGGCTCGGCGCCCTGATCGGCCCGCCCATCGCCGGCGCCGCCTGGGACCTGGGCGGGCCGTGGGGCGCGTTCTCGGCGCTGGCCTTCTGGGGGCTCGGCATGCTGGCCTCGTGCCTGTTGCTGCCCGCGCCGCGCGACGCCGAAAGCGGCGGCAAGCGCCCGCCGCCGCGCCTGCGCGACCTCGTCCCCCATCCCTCGGACTACGTGGCGGCTCTCAGGATGCTCGCCATCCCGATCGTCGCCGTGGTGATGGCGGTCGCCATCCTGCGTATCGCCGGATTCGGCATCCAGTCGACCTTCTACGCGGTACTGCTGGAGCGCCGAGGCTACAGCGGCACCACCATCGGCTTGCTGCTGGCGCTCTATTCGCTGGTGGGCGGCGCGGCGTCGTTGTGGGTGGGGCAGCTCACGCGCCGGTTCTCCCCGGCCTGGCTGATGATCGTCATGGTCGGCATCTCGGTCGCGGCGGTCATGGTGACGCCGCTGATGGGCAACTTCGCCGCGCTCGCGCTGGCCTCGGCGGTCAACGGCGGCTCCTACGGCCTGAGCCAGCCCCTGATGATCACGCTCACCTCCAAGGTCGTCGGGCGCGACAACCAGGGCAAGGCGATCGGGCTCAGGACCACCGCCAACCGCCTCGCCGCCACCTTCATGCCGGTCATCATGGGCGCGGTGGTGCAGTGGACCGGCCTCGACTGGGGCTTCTACCTCACCGGTGGCGTGGTGCTGGCGCTGCTGGCCATGGTCGCCATCGGCGCGCGCGGCGCGATCCGGCGCAGCGGCTATTGACCATGCCCGATGCCCCCCACAAACTGGCGGCGAGGAAACGCCCAATGGCCGAAACCGGCAAGATCATGGCGTCGGCGCAAGCGCCGGACGCGCCCATCCCACTCGCGCACCAGCTCCCGGTGTACGCGGCCGGCGTGTTCTCCAACGGCTCGGCCGTGATCGCCTCGGTGATCGTGCCGCTGTGGATGCTGCAGATCGACCCGTCGCCGCTCCTGGTCGGCATCGCGCTCGGCGCGCGCCAGCTCCTGCCTGTGCTGCTGTCGATTCACGGCGGCGCGCTGATGGACCGCATCGGCATCCGCCGGGTCATGCTGTGGTTCGCCGTCACCGGCGCCGTGGTGCCGTTCCTGTTCCCGCTGTTCCCGTATTTCGCCGCGGTGGTCCTGCTGCAGGCGCTGTCGGGCATCGCCTCCACCATGGGCTGGATCGGCACCCAGGCGCAGATCGGCGCGATCATGAAGGGCGAAACCCGCTACGCGGGCCGCGTCACCTTCTTCAACCGCTTCGCGATCCTGGCGGGACCACCCGCGATAGGCGCCGCTTGGGACATCGGCGGGCCGTGGGGCGGGTTCGGCTTCCTCGGCTTCTGGGGCGTTGCGCTGCTGCTCGCCTGCATCGCCCTGCCCAAACCCCAGGACGGCGCCGCCGGCGCCGGCAGCGAACCCCTGTCGCAGATCACCCTGCGCGACGTGCTGCCGCGTCCGTCCGACTACGTGGCCGCGTTCCGCCTGATGGGCGTGCCCGCGATCGCCTTCGTGGTGGCGGTCACCATGCTGCGCCACGCCGGCAACGGCATCCAGACCTCGTTCTACGTGGTGTACCTCAAGGAGATCGGCATCTCCGGCACGCTCACCGGCGTGCTGCTGTCGGCGTCCTCGGTGCTGGGCGGGGTCGGCTCGCTCAGCGCGGGCTGGCTCGCGCGCATGTTCAAATCCTATCGCGTGCTGATCTTCACGGTCGCCATGGCGATCGCGGTCATGGCCGTTACACCCATGATCGGGAGCTTCGTGGTGCTGCTCCTGCTGTCAGGCTTGCGCGGCGGTTTCATGGGAGTGAGCCAGCCGCTCCTGATCTCGCTCATGGCGCAGTCCGCCGGCAAGGACCAGGGCAAGGGCGTGGGGCTGCGCACCACCGCCAACCGCCTCGCCATCCTGGCCACGCCGGTGCTGATGGGTGGCATCGCCGAGGTGTTCTCGCTCAAAACCAGCTTCTACGTCACCGGCGCGATCCTGGTGGCGATCCTGCTCTACGTCGGCGTCCGCGCCCGCAAGACCTTCGCCGACGGCGCCTGAGAGCCGCCTTTCTTGACCCCCCGTGCGGGGGCCTCCTAAACTCGCCACGGCAAGGGGCATTTCAACCCAATGACAGAACGGACCGATTGCATCGTCGTCGGCGCGGGAGTGGTGGGGCTCGCCGTGGCACGGGCGCTCGCGCGCTCGGGCCGCGAGGTGGTGATCCTCGAGGCCGAATCCGCCCCCGGCCAGCACACCTCCTCGCGCAATACCGGCTGCATCCATGCCGGCATGGGCTACGTGCCGGGCAGCCTGAAGTCGCGCCTGGCGCTGCGCGGCAAGGCGCTGATGTACCAATTCTGCGCCGAATACGGCGTCGCGCACCGGAACTGCGGCAAGCTGGTGGTGGCGGTGGACGAGGCCGGCATCGCCAAGCTCGACGGCGTAATCCGCCTCGCCGAGGCCAACGGGCTCCACGACCTGCGTGTCATGGACACCGCCGAGGTGCGTGAGATGGAACCCGAGCTCGCCTTCACTGGCGCGGTCTACTCGCCTTCATCGGGGATCGTCGACCAGCACGAGCTGATGCAGGCGATCCTGGGCGACGCCGAGGCGCACGGCGCCTCGCTCGCGCTCAACGCGCTGGTCGAGGGCGGGTGCGTGATGGCGGACGGCATCGAGCTTTCGGTCGGCGGTGCCGAGCGCACCGACATCCGCGCCCCCGTCGTGATCAACGCCGCCGGGCTCGGCGCCCAGAAGGTCGCACGCGGCATCAACGGCATCCGTGCCGGAGAGCGTGCCCGGACAGTTCCTGACGCGCGGCTGCTACTTCGTGCTGCGCCGCAAGTCGCCGTTCTCCCATCTGATCTATCCGCTGCCCGACGCCAGCCACAAGGGCACGGTCCACGTCAGCCTCGATATGGGCGGCCAGCTCCGCTTCGGCCCTGACACCGAGGAGGTCGACCGCATCGACTACACCGTCGATCCCGGCCGTGCGCCGTACTTCTACGAGGCCGCGCGCCTGTTCTGGCCAGGCCTCAGGGACGGCGACCTGGTGCCGGGCTACGCCGGCATCCGCCCCAAGCTCAACCGCGGGCGCGCCTCCGACAACGACTTCGTGGTGCAGGGCGCCGACGTCCACGGCGTCGCCGGTCTGGTCAACCTCTACGGGATCGAGAGCCCCGGCCTGACCTCCTCGCTCGCCATCGCCGAGCACGTGGCTGGGCTGGTCGCGGCGGGGCACGGGTAAGCCCGGCATGGTGGAAATGCTCTACCTGGTGGTCGGGCTGATGATCGTCATGGCGGCGATCCCGGTGCTGACCACGCTTGCCCTGCTGCTCGCCATCGTCAAGCGCTTCGTCATGCGCTTCAACGATCCGGTCGAGCGCTACCGCTTCCGGGTTCGGCTCGGCGGCAACGTCGCTTATTTCGTCGCGCTGCTCAACGCCTGCGCCGTGCTCTACTACTTCATCGCCGCGGGCCTGCCGATCGGACAGCGGTTCCTGCCCTGGCTTCATGCCGCCGCCACGCGCCTGCCCGAAGGCTGGTACATCGCCACCGCCGTCGTGTTCCTGGTCGTGGGCTTCCTGCTCAAGGTGGCGCGCTCGCCGTGGCTCGCCGTCACCATCCTGGTCCTGTTCGCCGTCCAGGTCGCGCTGGAACTGTCGCCGACCCTGTTCGCGCTCGCTCGCGACCCCGGCCTGTTCGCGCGCTTCTTCGACGAGATCGCACGTATGAGGGAAACACATGCCAATGTCGGCGGCATCCCCGGCACCGTGATGGGTACGATCCTCGCCGGGCTGGTTTACGGCATCGTCATACAGGCGTGCTATTACGTGCTGGCGCTGGTCGCCTTCCTGATCTCACTCCACGGCACGATCCGGCTGGGCCGGATCACCGCCCAGAAGTTCCGTACCACCTCCTAGTGTCGTGGTTCAGAAGTTCGCTTCATATTCTGGGCGGCCTCCTGGCGAACTTCTGAACCGAAACGACACTAGAAACTATTTGATTCGAGTGTGGTTATGGATTTGAAGTTCCTTTCGCTGTTGCCCCAAATAATGTCAGGAACTTCAAATCCACCACACTAGGCCCCGCGATGATCGAGTTCGCCCTTTCCGCCTTCGTGACCCTGTTCGTGGTGCTGGACCCGCCCGGGATGGGCCCGATCTTCGCCGCGCTGACCGAGCACGACCGGCCCGACTACCGGCGCCGGCTCGCCGTGCGCGGCACCGTGATCGCGGGCATCATCCTGGTGGTGTTCGCCTTCGTCGGCGAATGGCTCCTGAGGATGCTCGGCATCACCATCGATTCGTTCCGCATTGCGGGCGGCCTGCTGCTGTTCCTGGTCGCCGTCGACATGCTGTTCGCCCGCGAGACGCCGCTGCGCCGCACCACGCCGCTCGAAGACGAAGAGGCGATCCAGCGCCACGACATCTCGGTATTCCCGCTCGCGATCCCGCTGATCGCCGGGCCCGGAGCCATGACCACCGTGGTGCTGCTGATGCAGCGCTCGGAGGGCGATCTCCTGCTGAAGGGTATCGTGCTGGTGATCCTCGCCGTGGTGCTCGCGATGATCCTGCTGTCGCTGTGGTTCTCCGCGCGCGTGGTGTCGATGCTGGGTGTCACCGGCACCAACGTCATCACCCGTGTGCTGGGCGTGGTGCTAGGCGCGCTCGCCGTCCAGTACGTGATCGATGGCGTGCTCGGCACGCTCAACACGGTCTAGCCGTCGCCGTCCCCGGCCTCGTCGAGGGACGCAAACAGGCCCGCGTTGCCGCCGGTGGCGGTGGTATTGACGCTGACGGAGCGCTCGACCGCGAAACGGGCGAGGTAATGGGGCCCGCCCGCCTTGGGCCCGGTGCCCGACAGGCGCTCGCCGCCGAACGGCTGGGAGCCCACCACCGCCCCGATCATGGCCCGGTTGACGTAGGTATTGCCGACCGGCAGCGCCCGCTCCACCTGTTCCCAGGTGGCGGCGAGGCGGCTGTGGATGCCGAGCGTGAGGCCGTAGCCGGTTGCCCGGATCGCCGCCAGCACCCGGTCAAGGGTACCCGCCTTCCAGCGCACCACGTGCAGGATCGGGCCGAACACCTCGCGCTGGGGAATATCGCCGAGGCCGACCTCGAACGCCGCCGGTGCGACCCAGTGGCCGGGCGGCAGGTCGGGATCGAGATGGGTACGGGCGATCAGTCTGCCTTTACGCGCGAGCATCCCCGCATGGGTCTCCAGCTTCCCACGCGCATCCTTGTCGATCACCGGGCCGACATCTGTGGCGAGCCGGCCGGGATCCCCCACGGTAAGCTCGTCCATGGCACCCGCCAGCATCGCCAGCACCCGCTCGGCGACATCCGCCTGCACCGCGAGGATGCGCAGCGCCGAGCAGCGCTGGCCCGCGCTCAGGAACGCCGAAGTGACCACGTCGCGGATCACCTGCTCGGGCAGGGCCGAGGAATCGACGATCATGGCGTTCTGACCGCCGGTTTCGGCAATCAGCGGCGCGATCGCCCCGTCACGACCTGCAAGCGCGCGGTTGATCGCTTGTGCGGTCTCGGTCGAGCCGGTGAAGGCAATGCCGTTGACGCGCCCATCCGCCACCAGCCTTGCGCCCACGGCCACGCCGTCGCCCGGCAGCAGGGCAAGCACGTCGCCCGGCACACCCGCGGCATGGAGATGGCCGACCGCGCGCGCGGCGATCAGCGGCGTCTGCTCGGCGGGTTTCGCGATCACGGCGTTGCCGGCGGCCAAAGCCGCCGCCACCTGGCCGGTGAAGATGGCGAGCGGAAAGTTCCACGGGCTGATGCAGGCGAACACGCCGCGCCCGGCGAGCGCCAGGGTGTTGTCCTCGCCGGTGACGCCGGGCAGCGCACGAGGCACGAAATCGGCGCGCGCGTGGGCGGCGTAGTAGCGGCACAGATCGACCGCCTCGCGTACCTCGGCGAGCGCGTCGCGCACCGACTTGCCGCCCTCGCGGATGGCAAGCGCCATCAGTACGGCGCGGTCGTCCTCGATCAGCGCCGCCGCCTTCTCCAGAATCTCGGCGCGCGCGGCGGGGGGCGTGTCGTTCCAGGCAGGCGCGGCAGCGGTGGTGGCGGCAAGCGCCGCTTCCACGTCGGCCGCCGTCGCCTCGCGCACATGGCCGACCGTGCGATTTAAATCGGCGGGATCGCGCACCGGGTGCGGCTGCTTACCCCCCTGCACCTTGCCGCCGATGAGCGGGGCCGCAGCATGATCGGCCTCGGCCGCCGCCGCGACCGGCCCCGACAGCGCCAGCACCGCACGTGGGTCGGACAGATCGAGCCCCGCGGAGTTGACGCGCTCGGGCGCGAACAGGTCGCGCGGCAATGGAATCCTGGGGTGGGCCGCCGCGCCGGCCTCGATCCGCGCCGCCATGGTCCCGGCCGGGTCCGCGATCAGCCGCGCGATCGGCGCGGTATCGTCGCCGATGCGATTGACGAAGGAGGTATTGGCGCCGTTTTCCAGCAGCCGGCGCACCAGATAGGGCAGCAGGTCCTCGTGGCTGCCCACGGGCGCGTAGGTACGCACCGGATGGCCGCCCTCGGCGGCGCGCCCGCCCGCCTCCCCCATGAAGCCGTAGAGCGCCTCGCCCATGCCGTGCAGGCGCTGGAACTCGAAGCCGCCCGCGGGCACGCCGGCGGCGCGCGCGAGCTCGATCACGGCGGCGACGGTATGGGCGTTGTGGGTGGCGAACTGGGCCGCGAGGACATCGGCGGACGCCAACAGGCGTCGTGCGCAGGCAATGTAGGACAGATCGGTCGCCGCCTTGCGGGTATAGACCGGATAGCCCTCGAGCCCCGCCTCCTGGGCGAGCTTGATCTCGGTGTCCCAGTAGGCGCCCTTGACCAGGCGCACCGGAATACGGCGGCGGGCGACCCTGGCACGGGCGGCGAGCCAGTCGAGCACCGCGGGGGCACGCTTCTGGTAGGCCTGGACCGCGATCCCGAGCCCGTCCCAACCGCCCGCAGCATCCACCAGGGCGCGCTCGAACACGTCGAGGGTCGGCTCCAGGCGCGCGGCCTCCTCGGCATCGACGGTCAGGCCGATGCCGCTGGCACTTGCGAGCTGTGCCAGCTCGCCGAGCCGTCCCGCCACCTCCGCCACCACGCGTGGGCCTTTCGCGAATTCGAAGCGGGGATGGAGTGCGGACAGCTTGACCGAGATCGAGGGCGCCCCTGCCCCACCGCCCTTGACGGTGCGGCCGATGGCGCGGATCGCCTCGGCGTAGCGGTCGAGATAGCGCGCCGCGTCGCGTGCGGTCATCGCCGCCTCGCCCAGCATGTCGAAGGAGTAGCGGTAACGGGGCGCGGCGCGCGCATGGTCGAGGGCTTCGGCGATGGTGCGGCCCATGACGAACTGGCGGCCGATGATGCGCATGGCGGCACGCACCGCCTCGCGCACCACGGGCTCGCCCGAGCGCGCCACCAGCCGGCCCATGAGCCCGAACAGGTCGCGCCCGCGCGTGCCCAACCGCACGAAGCCGCCGGTCAGCATCAGCCCCCAGGTGGAAGCGTTGACCAGCAGCGATTCGCTGTGACCGAGATGGCGCTGCCATTCGGCGGAGCCGATCTTCTCTCGGATCAGGCGGTCAGCGGTGTCGCTATCGGGAACACGCAGGAGCGCTTCGGCGAGGCACATCAGCGCCACGCCCTCGCGGCTCGACAGACCGTATTCATGCAGGAAGCTCTCGATCCCGCCGACTTCCCTGCGGCGGCGGCGGATCGCCCGTACCAGCCGGCGCGCGGTGCGCGCGATGCGCGCCTGGGCGTCACGCTCGAAGCCGCCATCCGTCAGCAGTGCGCGCACGGCACGTGCCTCGTCCATGCGCATGCGCGCGCGGATGGCCTGGCGCAGGCGTCCGCCCGCGATGTCGCCGGCATCGATGATCATGGCCCGATTATGGACCAAACCGGTTCCCGCCGATGGCAGATTATGGAAGCTAGATCAGGCCGAGCTCGCGCAGCTCGCGGGCCATGCCGGCGGGCAGCTTGTCGGCGCCCTTGGCCTGGCCGCCCCTGGGCGCGTCCCTGAGGTCGGGCGGCGCGTCCTCGGTGCGCAGGTAGCGCCAGCCCTGGATCGCGCGGTGGGCGGTCGGCACCGTACGCACGATCTCGGCCGCGAGCTTGATGGCACAGCGCTTGCGCCGCTTGCCCGGGCGGATACGCTCCTCGAAGGCGAGGATACGCTGGCGCGCCACGATCTCGCCGCGGATGATCCAGTAGAGCGAGCCGCCGTCGAGCACCTCGTCGGCCTGGCGCGGGAAGTTGCGGGTGAAGTGGTAGGTGCCTGCCCCCTCGCCGTTGGCACGGCGCTCCGCTCGGCGTTCCTTCTGAACGCGGGCGAGATGGGCGACCGACTCGATGCCGACCGCGAGCTTGAGGAGATGGAGCGCCATATCCTTTCATGGCGCGGCCTGCGCCCGGAGCGGAAGCCCCCGGCGCAAGACGCGCGTCAGCCGTTGCGCGAGACGATGTTGAGCAGCGCCTGGCGACCCTTGGCGATGTTGTTCATGGCGCGGTCGAGCGCCTTGGGTAGCTCGGCCGGGTCCTCGACCCGCTCGCCGTAGCCGTCCGCCACCTCGACCACCTTCTCGAAGGCCGTGCCCGGCTGGAAGTAGGTCAGCGGCTCCCAGTTGGACTTGGCGGCGTAGCCGTCGGGATAGACTTCGCGGGTGTTGCGCCGCACCGCGTTCCACATGGCGTTGTTGAACACCATGAACAGCACCGGCAGCTTCTCGGCGCTCGCCACGTAATGCGCCGCGACCGGATTGCCGAACATGTAGGCGCCGTCGCCCACCGTGCAGAACACCTGGCGGTCGCGGTTGGCGAGCTTCATGCCGAGCGAGGTGCCGAGGCCCCAGCCGAGGCCACCGCCGTAGCCAAGCGAATAGAACGTGCCGGGCTTCGAGAAATTCATGTGGTGGTGCATCAACTGGCTTTCCTTGATGACGATGGCGTCGTCATCCTTGATCTGGTCGATGCAGTGGGACACCCAGGCGGGATGGATCGGGCTGTCGGTGCTGGCTTTCTCGAGCACGGCCTTCTTCTTCTCGGCCTGGTCGGCGCGCAACGCCTCGATCCGCTTGCGGCGCGCGTCGATACGCGAGCGTGCGCCCTTCTCCTCCGCCGCCAGCGCCGCGTCGAGCGCGCGCAGCGTTGCCTTGAGCACGCCGGTGATGGCGATGTCGGCCGGGAAGCCGCGGATCGGATAGGACGCGAACAGCGGGTCGGCGCCGAGGTGGATCACCTTGCAGTCGTCCTTGGGCGCGGCCTTGCTCGGAATCCACGGCACGTCGCAGTCGGCGACCACGATCACATCGGCATCCTTGAGCAGCGGGTCGGGGTTGTAGCCCGCGTTCATGGGATGGTCGGTGCCGAGGCACATGTAGCGCGGCTTGCGCTGGCTGACCGGGATGGCGAAGCGGTCGGCGAGCGTGCCGAGCGCGTCCACGTCCTCGGGATCGAAGCCGGCGCTCGCGGTGATGATGAGCGGGTTCTCGGCCTTGGCGATCATGGCGGCGGCGCGCGCCACGGCGTCCGGATCCGGCTGCGGCGGCGAGGCCGCGTTACGTCGGGTCGGCGAATCGTAGCTGAGATTTTCGATCGGCGCGGCCAGCACCTCGCGCGGCAGGGTCAGGTAGACCGGGCCGCGCGGATAGCTCATGGCCTCATTCAGCGCGCGGTCCACGGCCACTTCCACCACCTCGGCGTTGGGCAGCTCGTAGTCCCACTTGACCACCTCGCGCACCATGGCGCGCTGGTCGAACATCTCCTGCGGCCAGTGGATCTCGCCGGTGCGCGAGCCCATCAGGGTCTTGGTCTCGGAGAACGGCGTGCGGCCGGCCGAGAACAGGATCGGCACGTTGCCCCGGAACGCGTTGATCAGCATGCACATGGCATTGGCCGTGCCGACATTGACGTGCACCATCACCGCCTGGGGCCGCCCGGTCATGGCGTAGTAGCCCTGGGCCATGGCCATGGCGACGTTCTCGTGGGGGCAGGTGATCGGCTCGGGAATCCTGGCGCCGTTCGCCCGCAGCTTGGAGAAGGATTCGATCAGCGGCGCGAAATCGGTGCCGGCGTTGCCGAACAGGTAGTCGACGCCGCGATCGGCGAGAAGCTGGAGATAGGCGTCGGCGACGGTGCCGGACGCGAAGGTCTTCTTGGGCATGGGTGCTCCCTTTATGCCCCCGGGCGGGGCCGATGTTTGGCCTATCTTTTAGCCGGACGGGGCCATACCCGCCAGCCCCTATTCGGCCTCTTTACCAAGGGATTTCGCGGCCGTCATAACGGAAGAAACGCCCGGAATGCGCCGGTTTGGCGTCGGCGATGCCATCGCGCAGCGCCGCCACCAATTCGGCGGCGTCGATCTTGCCGCCGGCCCCGCCCATGTCGGTGCGCACCCAGCCCGGATGAAGCAGAAGCACGATGATCCCGCCGGGCTTGAGATCGACCGCGAGGCTGCGCCCGGCGGCGTTCAGGGCCGCCTTGGCGGAACGATAGGCATAGACGCCGCCCGAGGTGTTGTCGGCGATCGAGCCCATCTGGCTGGTGATGAGCGCGACCCGCTTGCCCTCACCGCGCTCCAGGTTGGGCAGCAGCGCCTCGGTCAGCGCGATGGGCGCGAGCGTGTCGGTCCGCAGCACGTCGAGCCATTCGTCGTAGTCGATGCGCCCGAGTGACTGTCTCCGCCCGTAGACCCCGGCGTTGTTGACGAGCACGTCGACGGCCTCGCCATGGAGGGCGCGGGCCAGCGCCGCGACGGAAACCGTGTCCGCGACATCGAGTGGATGCACGGTCACATCGCCCGCGACTTCCTTCAGCTCCTCCGCCTTCTGAGGCGCGCGGCAGCAGGCGTGGACGCGCCAGCCGTCGGCGGCGTACTGGCGCACGAATTCGAGGCCGAGGCCGCGATTCGCGCCGGTGACGAGGACTGTGGGCATGGCTTCCTCCTGATTACAGTGGGCCGTGATTACAGCAGGACGATGGTCGCGACACCCAGGAAGGTGGAATAGCCGACCACGTCGGTCAGCGTCGTGACGAACACGCCGGAGGCGACCGCCGGGTCCGCCTCGAACCAGTCGAGGGTGAGCGGGATAAGGACGCCCACCAGGCCCGCGACCAGCAGGTTGACGATCAGCGCCGTGGCGATAATGCCGCCGATGGTGACGGACCCGAACCAGAGTCCGGCCGCAAGTCCGACCAGGGACGCCAGCATCAATCCGTTAACGGCGCCGACGAGCACTTCCTTGCCAAGGATACGGAGCGCGTTGCCGCGGTTCAACTCCTTCATGGCGAGCGCGCGCACCGCCACGGTCATGGTCTGGGTCCCGGCATTGCCGCCGAGCGCGGCGGCAATCGGCATAAGGACCGCGAGCGCGACGATATGCTGGATGGTCGCCTGGAAATGGGAGATCACGTAGGCCGAGGTGAACGAGCTCATCATGCTCACGAGCAGCCACGAGACGCGCGAGCGCGACGTCTCCAGGATGGCGTGATAGAGATCGTCCTCCTTCACGCCGGCGAGCAGCATGATGTCCTCTTCCGCCTCGTCGTGAATGACGTCCATCACGTCATCGTAGGTAATGACGCCGACGAGACGCCCTGCCTTGTCCACCACCGGGGCTGAGGCAAGGTCGTACTGGCGGAACATGTTGGCGACCTCTTCCTGATCGGTGGTCACGGGAATCTTGTCGAGATCCGTGTCCATGAGGTCGGCAAGCTGCACCGGGCGCTGGGTGCGGATGATGCGCGACAGGGAGACCGTGCCGACCGGGCGGCGCTCGGCGTCGACGAGGAAAACATCGACGAAATCGTCGGGCAGGTTCTCGGCGCCGCGCTCGGCTTCCTCGCGCAAGTAATCGATGGTGTCGCCCACGGTCCAGTGGGACGGCAGCGCCACGAACGCGCGCTGCATCAGGCGCCCGGCGGTCTCCTCGGGCAGCGACAGCGCTTCTTCGAGGACGGCACGCTCCTCGGCGTCAAGCTGCTCCAGCACCTCCGCCTGGACCGGCTCGTCGAGGCTCGCCACCACGTCCACGGCGTCGTCGGTGTCAAGCTCGGTGACCGCCGCCGCGATGTCGGCGGCACCCATCTGCTCGACCACGGCCTCGCGGGCGGGCTCCTCCAGGAAGGTCAGCAGCTCTGGGTCGATGCCCGGCCCGATCAGGTCGATGACGATGCGCCGCTCGGGCGGGGTCAGCTCCTCGATCAGGTCGGCAAGGTCGGCGGTGTGCAGTTCAAGGCACAGCGCCTCGACGCGCGCGAGATCATTGGCGTCGAGCGCCGCGCGGACGGCGGCGACCTCGCCCCCGGAAACGCCGTAGAGCTCTTCTGGCTGGGTATCTCCGGCCTCGGGGCGCGGCGTGGTGTCCGACATGCCCTCTCTCCCGGTCACGGGCGTCCCGGCCGGGGACGGCCCTCGAAAAACCACAAGGCCCGCGGTGTGAACGTCGGGCCTTGGTAAGATGGTGCGGTCGAGAAGACTCGAACTTCCACGGGGTCTCCCCCACAGCGACCTCAACGCTGCGCGTCTACCAATTCCGCCACGACCGCATTTTAGGCTGGTAGAATGTACTGGCCGCCCGGGTGCCGAGGCGCTCGGGCCGCATGGGGATAGCAAATCGGACAGGTGTTCGCAAGCCCATGGTCGAAACAGCCGCAGACCTCACTCTAAGCCCCGTGGAATGGAGGGTGAGCCCGGGCCTAACCGACTACGAGGCGGCGGTGGCCGCCATGGAAGCCCGGGTCGCGGGTATCCACGCCGGCCACGACCGCGAGCTGGTCTGGGCCGTGGAGCACCCCCCGCTCTACACCGCCGGCACCTCGGCCAGCGACGACGAGCTGCTGGACGCGGGCGGGCTGCCGGTCTACCGCACCGGGCGCGGCGGGCGCTTCACCTGGCACGGGCCGGGGCAGCGGGTGGTCTACGTCATGCTCGACCTGAAGCAGCGCGGCGCCGACGTACGCGGCTTCGTGTGCGACCTGGAAAGCTGGATCATCGCCGCCCTCGGCCATTTCGGCGTGACCGGCGAGCGCCGCACGGGCCGGGTCGGCATCTGGGTCGCCCATCCGGACGGGCGCGAAGAGAAGATCGCGGCCCTCGGTGTGCGGGTGCGCCACTGGGTGAGTTACCACGGCATCGCCATCAACCTGGCGCCAGATCTCGCCCATTTCCGGGGCATCGTGCCGTGCGGCATCTCGGAGCACGGCGTCACCTCGCTGGCAGCTCTGGGCAAGGCCGCCGACATGGCGACGCTCGACGCCGCGCTCAGGCAGGAATTCGAAAAGGTGTTCGGCCGGGTTCTCGTCCCCGCGGCCTAGAAAGGCCCCTAAAGCGACGGTAGGATCTTGAACTCGGCGGGGAAGTCCTCGTCGCTCGGCCGGTACTCGCCCGGGATCTGGATGACGTCGGTGACACGCGCCTTGGGCGGGCCCTGGTGACATGCCTTGGCCATGGCGCGCACAATCGCCATCTCGCCCGAGAACACGGCCTCGACCGAGCCGTCGGCGCGGTTGCGCACCCAGCCGCGCAGGCCGCGCCGGGTCGCCTCGTCCACCACCCAGCGGCGGAAGAACACGCCCTGCACCTCACCCCGGATGCGGACGTGGAGCGCCATCATCTGCGGTTCGTCGTCGGGCGTCGCCATTCACTCCTCCATCAGCAGCTCAACAAAGCGCGCCGCCTGCGCGAGGTCAAGGCGCTTGACCGCGCGCGTGCGCGCGGCCTCGGTGTCCTCGCCCCATTTTTCGGCCTGCCACGTTTCCTCCAGCACGGCAGCGGCGAATGCCGCTTCGGCATCGATTTCGCCTTCGACAAGCGCGACGCCGATCACCACCGAGCCGGCGGCACGGGTCGCAAGCGCGAGCGCGGCCAGCCGGAAATCGTCGAGACCGGCGAGCAGCGCATCAAGGGCCGAGCCCACGGCGGGGGCCTGGGGGGCCGCCACCACGCCACACGTGACCGCGAGCGGCACACCGAAGCGTTTGCCGAACCATGCACATAGGGGGTCCCAGTGCTCCGCCTCGCGCGCGCTGAGCGTGTCGGGGCCCTCGGCACGGAAGCAGACGAGGTCGGTATCGCCGTAGGCGGCAAGGTCACGCACCAGCGCCGCGCGCGCGCCGGTCTCCCCCTTGATCACGTCGAGCGCACCGGCGGCGATGCGGAAATTGGGCGCGGCGGCGGGGTCCTCGATCCCCTTGCCGGCGAGGCGGCGCGGATCCTCGCGGATCTCGGCAGCAATGGTCTCCGCCAGCGCGTGGGTCGGCATCACCAGGGCGTTGCCGCGCGGCGTGGTCGCCGGCCGGCCGTTGACGGTGACGCGGAAGGTGCCGCCGTCGAGAGCCTCGACGCCCATCTCCACCTTTATGGCGCGCGGCCCCGACGTCACGGCGCGCCGCCGCCCATGAGGGCACGCCCGGCCGCGGCCGGCAGTGCGCCCATATGGGCGATCACCTCGGCGGCGCCGGCGGCAGCCAGCTCTCCGGCGTCGTGGAAGCCCCAGCCGACGCCGATCGCGGGCACGCGCGCCGCACGTGCCATCTCCACGTCGTAGGTGGTGTCGCCCACCATGATGGTCTCGTGCGGCGCGGCGCCCGTTTCCGCCATGGCCGCGAGCAGCATGTCCGGGGCGGGCTTGCCAGCGTCGAAATCGACGCAGCGCAGCGTGACGAAGCGGCCCATCAGGCCGAAGCCGGCGAGGGTCGCGGAGAGGCCGCGCATGGACTTGCTGGTGGCGATGCCGAGCAGCCAGCCGTCGCCTTCGAGGGCATCCAGGGTCTCGACCACGTCCGGGAACAGAGCCTCGGCCAACTCGCCCAATTCGCGCATGGCAAAAAAGGAATCCTTATAGAGCTCGGCGAGCTCCCCGTGGACCGGGCCGTCCAGTGCCGGTGCGAGCCGTGCGATAGCAGTCTCGAGCGGCAGGCCGACCACGCGGCGCACCGCCTCGGGCGCGGGCCGCGCCAGCGACAGACCCGCAAAGGCGCGCGCCATGGCCGCGTCGATCATGTGGGCGCTGTCCACCAGCGTGCCGTCGAGGTCGAACACGGCGAGCTTAAGAGCGGGCACCATGGTCAGTCGCGCGGGAACGGGTCGGCCTCGCCGCCCGCCTCGAAGCCGAAGGCGGCGACGGCGGCCGCCATGTGCGGCGGCAGCGGCGCGGTGATTTTCAGGATTCCGCCCGCCGGCTTCGGAATCTCGAGGCGGCAGGCATGGAGGTGCAGGCACTTCTCGAGGCCGAAGCCACCGATGAAGGCCTCCGCCCCGCCGTACTTGCCGTCGCCCAGGATCGGCGTGCCGATGGCCGCAAGGTGGGCGCGCAGCTGATGGGTGCGGCCCGTGAGCGGCATCAGCGTCACCAGCGCGGCCTTCTGTCCGGCGGCATCCATCACCGCGAACAGGGTGACGGCGCGCTGGCCGTCCTCGGCGTCCCCCACCATCTTCTCGCGCCCGCGGCCGCCGGCCTTGCCGAGCGCGAGGTCGATCTTGCCCTGGCGCGGGCGCGGCACGCCGACGGTGATGGCGAGATAGATCTTGCGGGTTTCGCGGTGGCGGAACGCGGCGGTGAGCGCCTGGGCGGCGGCGCGGTGGCGCGCGATCACGAGAATGCCCGAAGTATCGCGGTCGAGACGGTGGACGAGGCGCGGACGCTCGGCGGCGCCGAAGCGCAGCGTGTCCAGCATGGCGTCGAGGTGACGGCGCGTGCCGGTGCCGCCCTGGACGGCGAGCCCGGCGGGCTTGTCGAGCACGATCATGTCGTCGTCGCGGTAGAGCACGCGGGCCTGCAGATCGCGCGCGTCGGCCGCCGTCACCGGTGCCGGAGCGGGTTTCCTGTCTGGCGGCGTTTTCGCTTCCCTGTCAGGGGCTTGCGCTTGAGGAGGGACACGGATTTCCTGCCCCACCGCGAGCCTGACGCCCGCCTTCGCGCGGTGACCGTCGACGCGCACCTGGCCGGTGCGCAGGAGCTTCTGCAGCTCGCCGAAACCGACCGCCGGGAAATGCGCGCGGAACCAGCGGTCGAGCCGGAGGCCGGCGTCCGCCGAGGCCACGGTCACGGTGCGGAAGGCGGCCACGGGCGGCTGTTTCCTCTAGGTAAGCGCCATACGCGCCAGCGCGAGGCCCACGAACAGCGCGCCCACGGCCAGCACGAGGGAAGCCAGCATGTAGGCCGCGGCCGAGACCAGGGCGCCGCGCTCATAGAGCGTCGCCACGTCGAGGGAGAAGGTCGAGAAGGTGGTGAAGGCGCCGAGCATGCCGACCACGAGGAAAGCGCGCATCCCCTGTGCCGCCGACCATTTGAGGGCCAGCACCTCGACCAGCACGCCGAGCACGAACGAGCCGACCACGTTGGCCGTGAGCGTGCCCCAGGGAAACCCGCTGCCCCACAGGCGCCCGACCGCGGACATCACGAAATACCGCGCGACCGCACCGACGGCACCGCCGGCCGCGATCCAAACCAGCAACCTCATGTCCTGATCCCCTTGCCTTTCTTGTTCTTGGCCCCGGCGTCACCACCGGGCTCGGGTTCGTCGTCCTCCGGCGCCCGGGCGGCCGCGCGCTCGCTGCGCAGGCGCGCCCAGTAGGCCAGCCGCTTGGCGACCTCGCGCTCAAAGCCGCGTTCGCTCGGGTTATAGAACGACTGGCGTGCCATGCCATCGGGAAAGTAGTTCTGGCCCGAGAAAGCATCCTCCGCCTTGTGGTCGTATTCGTAGCCGGCGCCGTAGCCGAGCTCGCCCATCAGGCGGGTCGGCGCATTGAGGATGTGCTTGGGCGGCATCACCGAGCCGGTCTCCCGCGCCGCACGCCGCGCCGCCCCTTCCGCCTTGTAGGCGGCGTTCGACTTGGGCGCGGTAGCGAGGTAGATGACCGCCTGCACCACCGCGAGCTCGCCCTCGGGCGACCCCAGGAAGTCGTAGGCGTCCTTGGCGGCGAGCGCCTGGTGCAGGGCCTCGGGATCGGCGAGGCCGACGTCCTCGGAGGCGAACCGCACCAGCCGGCGCACGATATAAAGCGGCGGCTCGCCTCCCTCCAGCATACGCGCGAGCCAGTAGAGCGACGCATCGACGTCGGAGCCGCGCAACGATTTGTGCAGCGCCGAAATCAGGTTGTAGTGGCCTTCCCGGGCCTTGTCGTAAAGCGGCGCGCGCTTCTGCAGGAGACGCACGAGCGCGTCGGGGGCGAGCGGCGCCGTGTCCTTGAGGGCGAACAGCTCCTCGGCGAGGTTGAGGAGATAGCGCCCGTCGCCGTCGGCCATGGCCTTAAGCGCCTCGCGCGCATCGGGGGTGAGCAGCAATTTGGCACGCTCGGCCGCCTCGGCGCGCGCGAGCAGGGTTTCGAGCGCCTCGGGCCCGAGCCGGTTGAGCACAAACACCTGGCAGCGCGACAGCAGCGCGCCGATGATCTCGAACGACGGGTTCTCGGTGGTGGCGCCGATCAGGATCACCGTGCCGTCCTCGACGTAGGGCAGGAAGCCGTCCTGTTGGGCGCGATTGAAGCGGTGGATCTCGTCGACGAACAGGAGCGTGCCCTTGCCCATCTCGCGGCGCTTGCGGGCCTCCCCGAACACGCGCTTCAGGTCTGCGACGCCCGAGAACACCGCCGACAGCGGCTCGAAATGAAGGTCGGTCGCCTGGGCCAGCAGGCGCGCGATGGTGGTCTTGCCGCACCCGGGCGGCCCCCACAGCACCATGCTGGCGAGCCGGCGCGCGCGCACCATGCGGCCGATCGGCCCCTCGGGCCCGAGCAGGTGGTCCTGGCCGAGCACCTCGTCGAGCTTGCGTGGCCGAAGGCGGTCGGCAAGCGGACGCGGTGCCCCGGCCTCGAACAGGGTCATTGGACACCGCCGATGACGATGGTCGCCTCATGGCCGTCGCGCTCCAGCGCGATGCGCCAGCGGGCGGCACCGTCGTTGTCGGTCAACACCTGCTCGAGCCGGGCGACGCTGTCCACGGCGGTGCCGTTGACGGCGCGGATCACGTCCTTGGGCCTGAGGCCGGCCTGACGGGCGATGCCGCTCGGCGCAATCTTGGCGATCACCACACCCCGCAGGTCCATGGCCAGGGACAGCGCGTCGGCGGACGCCGGCGACAGGTTCATCACCGTCGCCCCGGCGAGCGGGTTGGCTCCCTCGATCACGGTCGTGTCGCGCCGCGGGACCTCGGGCGGCGGCCGGAGGGCAATGGCAAGCGTCGTCTCGCGGCCGGCACGGATCACGGAGAGCCGCGCCGTGCCACCCACCGGCAGGGTCGCGAGCCGGAAGCGCAGCGCCTCCACGTCGTCGACCTCGAGGCCGTCGACCTCGGTCACCACATCGCCCTGCCGGAGCCCGGCAATGGCGGCCGGCGAGCCCTTGTCGACCTGGGTGATGATCACGCCGCGCGGGTGCGACATGCCGATCGTGCCGGCGACCTGGGCGGTGACGCGGTGGCCCGAGGCGCCGAGCCAGGGACGCACCACGTGCCCGCCCGTGGCGGCAGCCTTGAGCACCGCGCGCACCATGGCCGACGGGATTGCGAAGCCGATGCCGATCGAGCCGCCCGAGCGCGAGAAGATCGCCGTGTTGATGCCGGCGAGCCGCCCATCGAGGGTCACCAGCGCGCCGCCCGAGTTGCCCGGATTGATGGCCGCGTCGGTCTGGATGAAGAAGCGGTAGTCGGCGACGCCGATGGTGGTGCGCGCGAGCGCGGAGACGATGCCGCTGGTCACGGTCTGCCCGACCCCGAACGGGTTGCCGATGGCGAGCACGATGTCGCCGACCTCGAGCTTGTCGGAATCATGGAGCTCCAGGTAGGGCAGCTTCTCCTTGCCCGCATCGATGCGCAGCACGGCGAGGTCGGTACGGGAATCGATCAGCACCACGTGGGCGTCGAACTCGCGCCGGTCGGCCAGCACCACGCGTATCTCGTCGGCGCCTTTCACCACGTGGACGTTGGTGATGATGGTGCCGTTGGGGGCGACGATCACGCCCGAGCCGAGGGAGGTGCGCACCCGCTTGCGCACCGGGCCGACAGCGAATTCGTCGGGGAAGAAGCGCCGCCACAGGGGATCGTCGAACAGCGGGCTGCGCTCGCGCTCGGCCTCCACCTTGCGGGTGTAGATGTTGACCACCGCCGGGGCGACCTCCTTCACCACCGGCGCGAAGGAGAGCTGGATCTGGGTGCGGCTCTGGGGCACCGCCTTGGCGGGCGCATCGGCGGCCCGTGCCACGCCGGCACAGGCCAGCGCCATGGCGAGCACGAGCGCCGGCAGCCCGGCCCCCGGACGCTTCACGAAAACGGAAAAAGGTATCGGCGGCATCGCGGCGATCCTACCACCGGCCAAAAGGAAAAGGCAGCCCGAGGGGCTGCCTTCCCGATACGCGAACGGAGCCGGGCTTAGGCCTCGGCGGCCTCTTCCTCGGCGCCCTGGACCGGCCCCGAATCCTGGCCCTTGGCCTCGGGGTCGCGGTCGACCAGCTCGATCAGCGCCATCGGCGCGGCGTCGCCGTAGCGCACGCCCGCCTTGAGCACGCGGGTATAGCCGCCGCGACGCTCCGCGTAGCGCGGGGCGAGCGTGTCGAACAGCTTGCTGGCGAGCGCCGCGTCGCCGCCCAGCACCGACAGCGCCTGGCGCCGCGCGTGCAGGTTGCCCCGCTTGCCGAGCGTGATCAGCTTGTCCACCACCGGGCGAAGCTCCTTCGCCTTAGGCAGCGTGGTCTTGATCTGCTCGTGCTTCACGAGCGCCGCCGCGAGGTTGTTGAACATCGCCTTGCGATGGGCAGAGGTGCGGTTCAGTTTCCTGCCGCTGATACGGTGACGCATGGGACTTTCTCCGGTTGCGAACCCCTAGTGTGGTGGATTTGAAGTTCCTGACATTGTTCGAGGCGACATCGAAAGGAACTTCAAATCCATAACCACACTAAAATCCAATAATTTCCAGTGTCGTTTCGGTCTAGAAGTTCGCCACGCGGCCGGCCCGAATATAAAGCGAACTTCTAAACCACGACACCGGAGCCGCTGCTCAATAGGGCTCTTCGAGCCGCTTGGCAAGTTCCTCGATGTTTTCCGGCGGCCAGTCCGGGATTTCCATGCCGAGATGGAGCCCCATCTGGGCCAGCACTTCCTTGATCTCGTTCAGCGACTTGCGGCCGAAGTTCGGGGTCCGGAGCATCTCCGCCTCGGTCTTCTGCACCAGATCGCCGATGTAGATGATGTTGTCGTTCTTGAGGCAGTTGGCCGAACGCACCGAGAGCTCGAGCTCCTCGACCTTGCGCAGCAGGTTCTTGTTGAACGCCGGCTCCTCCGTCCGCTCCTCGGCGACGACCGTGGTCGGCTCCTCGAAGTTGATGAACAGCTGGAGCTGGTCCTGCAGGATGCGCGCGGCAAGCGCCACCGCATCCTCGGGGCTCACCGTGCCGTCGGTCTCGACGTCGAGGATGAGCTTGTCGTAGTCGGTGACTTGGCCGACGCGGGTGTTCTCGACCTTGTAGGCCATCTTGCGGACCGGCGAATAGATGGCGTCCACCGGGATCAGGCCGATGGGCGCATCCTCGGGACGGTTCTGCACCGCCGGGACGTAGCCCTTGCCGGTCTGGACGTTGAGCTCCATCGACAGGTTGGCGCCCTTGTCCAGCGTGCACAGCACGAGGCCGGGATTGAGGATCTCGACGCCGCCGGGGGCCTGGATCTGGGCCGCGGTGACCTCGCCCGGACCGGTCGCCTTGAGCGACAGGCGGTGCGGCCCCTCGTTCACCGTGCGGATGGCGAGCTCCTTGATGTTGAGGACGATGTCGGTCACGTCCTCGCGCACGCCCGGAATCGAGGAGAACTCGTGCAGGATGCCGTCGATGTGAATAGAGGTAACGGCGGCGCCCTGGAGCGACGACAGCAGGATGCGGCGCAGCGCATTGCCGAGCGTCAGGCCGAAGCCACGCTCCAGCGGCTCGGCCACGACGGTGGCGAAGCGGCTCGGCTCCTTGCCGGGCTCGACGTTGAGCTTGTTCGGCTTAATCAGTTCGGTCCAGTTCTTCTGAATCACCAATGTGACCTCATCTCTTGGCGGCGTGCCGCCTTTCGAGTGGCCTCCGTGCCGAGGCCGCCGGGAAGCTGCGGCATGGCCGGAGGAAATGGCGGGCCCGCGTCGCGCGGAGCCGCCGGAAACGCGGATTAAACGCGGCGCCGCTTCGGCGGACGGCAGCCGTTATGCGGGATCGGCGTGACGTCACGGATCGACAGGATGGTGAAGCCCACCGTCTGCAGCGCGCGCAGCGCCGATTCACGACCCGAGCCCGGGCCCTTGACCTCGACCTCGAGGGTCTTCATGCCATGCTCCATGGCCTTGCGCCCGGCGTCCTCGGCCGCGATCTGCGCGGCATAGGGCGTCGACTTGCGCGAGCCCTTGAAGCCTTGGGCACCGGCCGACGACCAGGAAATTGTGTTCCCCTGGGCATCGGTGATGGTGATCATCGTGTTGTTGAAGCTCGCGTTCACATGGGCAACGCCCGACGCGATATTCTTTCGGTCGCGGCGGCGGGTACGCGCGCCGGCAGCAGCAGCAGGAGGTGTCGCCATGTTCCGTTCCTAACGAATAAAATGCTCTTAGACAGCTTTCTTCTTGCCGGCAATCGGCCGCGCCTTGCCCTTGCGGGTACGCGCGTTGGTATGGGTACGCTGGCCGTGGACCGGCAGCCCCTTGCGGTGACGCAGGCCGCGGTAGCTGCCGAGGTCCATCAGCCGCTTGATGTTCATCGCCGTCTCGCGGCGCAGGTCGCCTTCCACGCGATAGTCGTTGTCGATGATCTCGCGAATGCGGATGACCTCGTCGTCGGTCAGCTGATGCACGCGCTGGCCCGTCGCGATACCCGCCTTGTGGCAGATGTCCTTGGCCAGCTTCGAGCCGATGCCGTGAATGTAGGTGAGGCCCACCTCGACCCGCTTCTCGGTCGGAATGTTAACGCCAGCAATGCGCGCCAAGACTTTGACTCCCAATCAGAATAGGTTGTAACGGAATCGCCCGCGGGCCCTCGAAAAGGCGAGCGATTATAGGAAAAACCGGCCTCAAGTCAACCGCCCAAACCCCTCATTTTCCGGCCTTTCCAATGATTTCGTCGATGGCCCGGGCGACCGTCTCGATCGAGCCCATGCCGTCCACGAAAATCAGCGCCCCCCGGGCCTTGTAATAAGGCAGAAGGGGCGCCGTCTGGCCGTGGTAGGCCCGGAGCCGGGCCACCACGGTCTCGGCGGTGTCGTCCTTGCGGCGCACGAACTCGGTGCTGCCGCAGCCGTCGCAAACCCCCGCCTGCCTGGGCTTGCGGTTGGTATCGTGGTAGCCCATGCCGCACCTGGCACAGGTGTAGCGCCCGGAAATCCGGGCCACCAGGGCGTCGTCGTCGACCCTGAGCTCGATCACATGGTCGAGCTTGAGGCCCTTCTCGGCCAGCATCCGGTCGAGCGCCTCGGCCTGGGGCACGGTACGCGGGAAGCCGTCGAGGATGAAGCCACCGGCACAGTCGGCCTCGCCGATGCGGTCGGCGATCATCTTGATCATGACGCCGTCGGGCACCAGGTCGCCGCGCTCCATGATCGCCTTGACCTCCTTGCCGAGCGCGCTGCCCGAGGCCACCGCCGCGCGCAGCATGTCGCCCGTAGACAACTGCTTGAGGCCGTAGAGCTGCTCGAGGCGCTGGGCCTGGGTGCCCTTGCCGGCGCCCGGTGGTCCGAGAAGGATCAGATTCATCCCCGCCGTCCGCGCAGCCTGGACTTCTTGATCAACCCTTCGTACTGGTGCGCGAGCAGGTGCGACTGCACCTGAGCGACGGTGTCCATGGTCACGGTCACCACGATCAGGAGGCTGGTGCCGCCGAAATAGAACGGTACCGACAGCTTCGAGATCATGAATTCAGGCAGCAGACTGATGCCCGCCAGATAGGCCGAGCCGAGCACCGTGAGGCGGGTCAGCACGAAATCGAGGTAGTCCGCCGTGTTCTTGCCGGGCCGGATGCCGGGCACGAAGCCACCGTACTTCTTGAGGTTGTCGGCCGTCTCCACCGGGTTGAACACCACCGCCGTGTAGAAGAAGGCGAAGAAGATGATGAGGGCGGCATAGAGCGCCATGTGGATCGGCTGGCCGCGCCCAAGCGCCGCGGTGATGTAGGTCAGCCATTCCGGTCCGCGCCCGGCCGAAAAGCCGGCCAGCGTGATCGGCATCAGCAGCAGCGAGGAGGCGAAGATCGGCGGGATCACGCCCGGGGTGTTGAGCTTGAGCGGCAGGTGCGAGCTTTCGCCACCGTACATGCGGTTGCCGACCTGCCGTTTCGGATACTGGACCACGATTCGTCGCTGGGCCCGCTCGATGAACACGATGAAGGCGATGACGGCTACCACCATGACGATCACCATGATGATCACGAACGCCGACAGCACCCCGGTGCGGCCAAGCTCCAGGGTCTCGACGATGGCATGGGGCAGCTGGGCGATGATGCCGGAGAAGATGATCAGCGAGATGCCGTTGCCGACGCCGCGCGCGGTGATCTGCTCGCCGAGCCACATCAGGAACATGGTGCCGCCGACCAGCGTGATCACGGCGGTGGCGCGGAAGAACAGGCCCGGGTCGTGGACCACGGCGCCCGCCGACGAGGACATGCCCTCGAGGCCGAGGGAGATGCCGTAGGCCTGGGCCGCCGCCAGGATGACCGTGCCGTAGCGGGTGTACTGGTTGATCTTCTTGCGGCCCGCCTCGCCTTCCTTCTTGAGCGCCTCGAGCTTGGGCGAGACGCTGGTCATCAGCTGCATGATGATGGCCGCGGAGATGTACGGCATGATCGAGAGCGCGAAGATCGTCATGCGTTGCAGCGCGCCGCCCGCGAACATGTTGAACATGCCGAGGATGCCGCCGGCCTGCTGACGGAAGATGTCCGCCATGATCTGCGGATCGATGCCCGGTAGCGGGATGTAGGTGCCGAGGCGGTAGACGACCAGGATGCCGAGGGTGAACCAGATGCGCTTCTTCAGCTCCGTCGCTTTCGAGAAGGCGGCGAAGTTGATATTGGCGGCTAGCTGTTCAGCGGCGGAGGCCATGAACCCTCTCCAGAAAACGGCGGTGCGGACAACGGCGCCCGCGCCTCGGGATTACGCGCCCTGCTCGCCCGTCTCGGCGGCGGAGGCGGCAGCGGCACGGCGGGCGGCGCGGGCCGCCTTGCGGCCGCGGCTGCCCTTGGGCGGACGTTTCTCGCGCGTGCCCGGCAGGCGCTCGGCCGTGACCGATCCGCCGGCGCCTTCGATGGCCGCGATCGCGGAACGGGTCGCGCCCGCGACCTCGAGCGTCAGCTTCGCCTTGAGCGAGCCGTTGCCGAGGACGCGCACGCCGTCGCGCAAATGCTTGATCACGCCCGCTTCCTTGAGCACGGCGCCGGTCACGGGCTGGGACGCGTCGATGCGCTTGCCGTCCACGGCCGCCTGCAGGTCATCGAGACCGACCTCGGCGTAGCGCTTGGCGGAAATGTTGTTGAAGCCGCGCTTGGGCAAGCGCCGGTGCAGCGGCATCTGGCCGCCTTCGAAGCCCTTGATGGCCACGCCTTCGCGCGACTTCTGGCCCTTCACGCCGCGGCCACCGGTCTTGCCCTTGCCGGAGCCGATGCCGCGGCCGACGCGGATACGCTCCTTGCGGGCGCCCGGACGATCTGAAATCTCGTTGAGTTTCATAGACTTAATCCTTCGTCGGCTGGTGCCGTGCTACTTCGAACTCTTCGACCCTGACGAGGTGGGCGACCTTGGCGATCATGCCGCGCACCGACGGCGTGTCGATCAGCTCGCGGGTCCGGTTCATCTTGTTGAGGCCGAGCCCGATCAGCGTCGCGCGCTGGTCGGACGGGCGGCGGATCGGGCTGCCGATCTGGGTCACGCGGATGGTCTTGCCGGCCATGTCACGCCTCCTGAGCCTGGGCCTCGGCCTTGCTGCCGCGGCCGAACAGGTCGCTCACCTTCTTGGAGCGACGGGCGGCCACCGAGCGCGGCGAGGACAGGTTCTGCAGCGCGGCGAAGGTCGCCTTGATCATGTTGTAAGGGTTCGACGTGCCCACCGACTTGGTGACGATGTCGTGCACGCCCACGGTCTCGAAGATCGCGCGCATCGGGCCACCGGCGATGATGCCGGTGCCCGCGGGCGCGGCCCGCAGGATGACGCGGCCGGCGCCGAAGCGGCCCTCCACGTCGTGGTGCAGGGTGCGGCCGTCGCGGATCGGCACGCGGATCATCTTGCGCTTGGCCTGCTCGGTCGCCTTGCGGATCGCCTCCGGCACCTCGCGCGCCTTGCCGGCACCGTAGCCGACGCGACCCTTGGTGTCGCCGACGACCACCAGCGCGGCAAAGCCGAACCGGCGCCCGCCCTTGACCACCTTGGCCACGCGGTTGATGCTGACCAGCTTGTCGACCAGATCGGTATCCTGGCCTTCTTCCCGTTGTCTCGGTCTACGTGCCATCTTCGGCCCCTTTAGAATTGCAATCCGGCTTCGCGCGCGGCATCGGCCAGCGCCTTCACCCGCCCGTGGAACAGATAGCCGCCACGGTCGAACACCACTTTCTCCACCCCGCTCGCCTTGGCGCGCGCGGCGACGAGCTTGCCCACCTCGGCCGCCGCGTCGCGGTCGGCGCCGGTCTTGAGCTTGCCCTTGAGGTCCTTGTCCATCGACGAAGCCGCGGCCAGGGTGCGGCCGTTCGCGTCGTCGATGATCTGGGCATAGATGTGCTTCGACGAGCGGAACACCGACAGGCGTGGCCGCTTGGTCTTGCTGAGAAGCGCGTGGCGCGTACGGCGCGTGCGGCGCTTGAAAAGTTCCCTGCTGTTCAACATGGTCTGGCCCTTACTTCTTCTTGCCTTCCTTGCGGCGGACATATTCGCCGGCGTAGCGCACGCCCTTGCCCTTGTAGGGCTCGGGCGGACGGTAGCCGCGGATCTCGGCGGCCATCTGGCCCACCGTCTGGGCGTCCGCCCCGGTGATGCTGATCGCGGTCGGCCGCTCGCAGGTCACGGTGATCCCCTTGGGGATCGGATAGCGTACCTCGTGGGAGAACCCGAGCGACAGCACCAGGTCCTTGCCCTGGACCGCGGCGCGGTAACCGACGCCCTCGATCTCGAGGTTGGTGGTGAAGCCCTGGGACACACCCTTGACGATGTTGGAGACGAGCGAGCGGCTCATGCCCCACATCATCTTGGCGCGCTGGGAGGCATCGCGCGGCGTCACCACGACCTTGTCGTCCTTGAGTTCCGCCAGGACCTCGTCGACCAGCACGACCGAGAGCTCGCCGAGCTTGCCCTTGGCCGAAATCTGCTGGCCCGACACGTTGACGGTAACACCGCTGGGAACGGGCACCGGATGCTTGCCGATACGCGACATGATGCGCTCCTTAAACCTTCTCGCCCGCCAGGATCAGAATACCTGGCACAGGATCTCGCCGCCGACGTTGGCCTCGCGCGCATCGGTGTCCGACATCACGCCACGCGGCGTGGACAGGACGGCGATGCCGAGACCGTTGAACGGACGGGTCAGGTCCTTGATCTTTGAATAGACGCGGCGCCCCGGCTTCGACACCCGCTTGATGGTGCGGATGACCGGTTCGCCCTCGTGGTACTTGAGCTCAATCGTGATCTCGGGAATGCCGGGGGCGGCTTCGCGGCGCTCGTAACCGCGGATGTAGCCTTCCTTCAGCAGAACCTCGAGCACGTTGGCGCGCAGGTTGGACGCGGGGGTGGTCACGCTCGGCAGCTTGCGGGCCTGGGCGTTCCGGATCCGCGTCAGCATATCCCCAAGGGGGTCGCTCATTGCCATATCCGTCTCTCCTAGCCTACCAGCTCGACTTGACCATGCCCGGGATCTGGCCACGGGAGGCCAGGTCGCGCAGCGCCAGACGACTCAGCCTGAACTTGCGATAGACCGCGCG
The DNA here is from genome assembly GCA_963732875.1 of uncultured Alphaproteobacteria bacterium. GTDB lineage: Bacteria > Pseudomonadota > Alphaproteobacteria > SMXQ01 > SMXQ01 > WHSO01. The sequence continues at coordinate 1,117,442 of CAVTBD010000002.1, forward strand.
CGGCCGCCCCGTCAGCTCGCAGCGGGTGCGAATGCGCACCTTCGAGCCGTTGCGCGGCAGCTGAGCCAGCTTGAGGCGCGCGGCGAAGCGATCCTCCGGCGGCAGAGCCGTATCCTTCGCCAAGGCCTTGAGCTTCGCCCGGCGCGCGGCAAACTTGCGAACCATCCGTTCGCGCCGCTTGTTTTTTTCGATGGCACTCGTCTTCGCCATGAATTCCGAACCTCCGTATCCTAATCGCCAGTCAGTTGGCGAACGGGAAGTCAAAACCTTCGAGAAGCGTACGCGCCTCGTCGTCGGTCTTCGCCGTGGTGACGATGGTGATGTCCATGCCACGCACGGTATCAATCCTGTCGTAATCGATCTCCGGGAACACGAGCTGCTCCTTGAGACCGAGGGAATAGTTGCCGCGGCCGTCGAAGCTCTTATTGGACACGCCGCGGAAGTCGCGCACGCGCGGCAATGCGATGTTCACGAGCCGGTCGAAGAATTCCCACATGCGCTCGCGCCGCAGGGTCACCTTGCAGCCGATGGCCAGTTCCTCGCGCAGCTTGAAGTTGGCGATCGCCTTGCGCGAGCGCGTCACCAGCGGCTTCTGGCCGGAGATCGCCGTAAGATCCTCCACGGCCGCATTGATCTTCTTCGAATCCGCAACCGCCTCGCCGACGCCCATGTTGATGACGATCTTCTCGATCCGGGGCACCTCGAGATGGTTTCCGTAGTCGAACTTCTCCTGCAGCTTGGCACGCACCACGGAGTCGTAGTGGGCCTTCAGCTTGGGAACGTACTTTTCACTGGCTTCAGCCATGTCCTGTCCTCACAAGTCCCGTAGCGCCTAGTCGATCACTTCGCCCGAGCGCTTCGCCACGCGGACCTTCTTGCCGCCCTCGAGCACCTTGAAGGTGACGCGGGTGGGCTTGCCTTCCTTGGGATCCAAGAGGGAGACGTTGGAGACGTGAATCGACGCCTCCTTCTCGATGATGCCGGGTGCCTGGCCGGAGCCGCCGCGCGAATGGCGCTTGACCATGTTCACGCCCTGCACCAGCACGCGGTCCTCCGCCGGGATGACCTTGAGCACGCTGCCCTGCTTGCCCTTGTCCTTGCCGGCCATCACCACGACGGTGTCGCCCTTCCTGATCTTGTTCATCGCACCCGTTCCTTACCTGCGCTAGAGCACTTCCGGCGCCAGCGAGATGATCTTCATGTAGCCCTTGGCGCGCAGCTCGCGCGTGACGGGGCCGAAAATGCGCGTGCCGATGGGCTCGCCCTGGTTGTCGATCAGCACCGCCGCGTTGCGGTCGAAGCGGATCGCGCTGCCGTCGGCGCGGCGGATCGGAAACGCGGTGCGCACGATCACCGCCTTCTGGACGTCGCCCTTCTTGACGCGGCCGCGCGGGATCGCGTCCTTCACGGAGACGACGATCACGTCGCCGACCTCGGCCACCTTGCGCTTCGAGCCGCCCAGCACCTTGATGCACTGAACGCGGCGCGCGCCGGAGTTATCGGCAACCTCCAGGTTGGACTGCATCTGGATCATCGGTCACTTCCTTCACAATGAGGGACGCACCAGCGTCCCCGCCGAATGAGGGGCGCCTCAGGCGTCCCCGGTTACCACTTCCCAGCTCTTGCTCTTCGAGATCGGGCGGCATTCGCGGATGCGAACGATGTCGCCGACCTTGCAGGCGTTGTTCTCGTCGTGGGCGGCGAACTTGCGCGACCTGCGCATGACCTTCTTGACCAGCGGGTGCAGGACCTGTCGGTCCACCTGCACGATCACCGTCTTTTCGCCCTTATCGGAGACCACCGTCCCCTGCATGATGCGCCTTGGCATGTTACGTCCTCGTCGTCAGCGCGCGCCGGTCAGGCCCCGCGCGCCACCTTGTCGTTCAACACCGTCTGGATGCGCGCGATGTCGCGGCGCACCTTGCCCACCCGGGCCGTGTTCTCGAGCTGGCCCGACGCCTGCTGGAAGCGCAGATTGAACGCCTCCTTCTTGAGCGCCAGAAGCTCGGTCTTGAGCTCGTCCGGGGTCTTCATCCTGAGGTCGCCTGCCTTCATGTCACGCTCCCTCGCCGATACGGGCAACGAACCTGGTCTTGATCGGCAGCTTGGCCGCGGCCAGCGCGAATGCCTCGCGCGCGACGTTGGCATCGACGCCGTCGATCTCGAACATGATCCGGCCCGGATGGACGCGGGCGGCCCAGAACTCCGGCGCGCCCTTGCCCTTGCCCTGGCGCACCTCGGCCGGCTTCTTGCTGACCGGCACGTCCGGGAAGATCAGCACCCACACGCGGCCGGCGCGCTTCATGTGGCGCGTGATCGCGCGGCGCGCGGCCTCGATCTGGCGCGCGGTCACGCGTTCCGGCTCCACCGCCTTGAGGCCGAAGGCCCCGAAGCTGAGCTGGGTGCCACCCTTGGCATTGCCGTGGATGCGGCCCTTGTGGGCCTTGCGGAATCTGGTTCTTTTCGGTTGCAGCATGACGCTTAAACTCTCTCTCAGGCCCCCGCGGCGGCACCGCCGCCCGGAGCATTCCGGCCGACCTGCTGATCCGCGAGACGCTTGTCCTGGGCCATCGGGTCGTGGGCCAGGATTTCGCCCTTGAACACCCAGACCTTGACGCCGCAGGTGCCGTAGGTGGTCTTGGCCGTGGCGAGGCCGTAGTCCACGTCGGCACGCAGCGTATGAAGCGGCACGCGGCCCTCGCGATACCACTCGGTGCGCGCGATCTCGGCGCCGCCGAGGCGCCCGGCGCAGTTGATGCGGATGCCGTCGGCGCCGAGGCGCATGGCCGATTGCACGGCACGCTTCATGGCGCGGCGGAAGGCGATGCGGCGCTCGAGCTGTTGGGCGATGTTCTCCGCCACCAGCTGGGCCTCGATCTCCGGCTTGCGAATCTCGACGATGTTGATGTGAACATCGCCCTCGGTCATCTTGGCGACATCCTGGCGCAGCCTCTCGATGTCGGCGCCCTTCTTGCCGATCACGACGCCGGGGCGCGCGGTGTGGATCGTGATGCGGGCCTTCTTGGCCGGCCGCTCGATCACGACGCGCGACACGCCCGCCTGGGCGAGATTCTTGAACAGGTACTCGCGGATCTTGATGTCCTCGTGGAGCAGATCGGCGTACTGGCCGTCGGCGTACCAGCGCGAGTCCCAGGTGCGGTTGATGCCGAGCCGCAGCCCGACCGGGTTGACCTTGTGGCCCATCAGGCGTTCTCCTCGTCGCGCTCGCGCACAACTAGCTTGATTTTAGAAAACGGCTTGGAGACATGGCCCACCCGGCCGCGCGCGCGCGCGCGGAAGCGGCCCATGACCAGCGCCGTGCCGACCGAGGCCTCGGCCACGTAGAGCCGGTCCACGTCGAGCTGGTGATTGTTCTCCGCGTTGGCGATGGCCGACTGCAGCACCTTCTTCACGTCACGGGCCGCGTGCTTGGGGGAGAAGCTGAGCTCGGCCAGCGCCTTGCTTGCGTCCAGCCCGCGGATCATGCCGGCGAGCAGGCCCAGCTTGCGCGGACTCACCCGGATCATGTTGCCGATCGCGGCGGCTTCGTTTTCCGCCTCGCGGCGGGGATTGGCTTTCTGACCCATGACGTTCTCTCTTACGAGGCCGGTGTGGTGGTGGTCGTCCTGACCGCCTTCTTGTCGGCGGCGTGACCATGGAACGTGCGCGTCGGCGCGAACTCGCCGAACTTGTGGCCGATCATGTTCTCGGTCACCAGCACGGGAATGAACTTCTGCCCGTTGTGAACGCCGAAGGTGAGACCGACGAACTGGGGCAGAATCGTGGAGCGGCGCGACCAGGTCTTGATGACCTGCTTGCTGCCGGACGAGCGGGCGCTGTCGGCCTTCTTCAGGAGATAGCCGTCGACGAACGGGCCTTTCCAGACGGAGCGAGCCATAGCGGTTCCCTTACTTCTTCTTCGCGCGATGGCGCGAACGGATGATGAGGCTGTCGGACGGCTTCTTGCCGCGGGTCTTGGCGCCCTTGGTGGGCTTGCCCCAGGGCGTGACCGGATGACGGCCGCCCGAGGTGCGGCCTTCGCCGCCGCCGTGCGGGTGATCGATCGGGTTCATGGCGACGCCGCGCACGCTCGGGCGACGGCCCAGCCAGCGCATGCGCCCGGCCTTGCCGAAGTTGACGTTCTGCTGGTCCGGGTTGGACACGGCGCCGATGGTCGCCATGCAGCCTTCCGGCACCATGCGCACCTCGCCCGAGCCGAGCCGGATCTGGGCCCAGCCCGAGTCCTTGCCGATCAGCTGCACGTAGGTGCCCGCCGAACGCGCCAGCTGGCCACCGCGGCCCGGCTTCAGCTCGACGTTGTGGACGATGGTGCCGACCGGGATCGACTTGAGCGGCATGGCGTTGCCGGGCTGCACGTCGACGCGCTCGCCGGACACCACCTTGTCGCCCGGCGCGAGGCGCTGGGGTGCCAGGATGTAGGTCCGCTCGCCGTCGGTATACTTGATCAGTGCGATGAAGGCGGTCCGGTTGGGATCGTATTCGAGACGCTCCACCGTCGCCTCGACGTCGTGCTTGCGGCGCTTGAAGTCGATCACGCGGTAGCGCTTCTTGTGCCCACCGCCGCGCTGGAACGCGGTGACACGGCCGTTGTTGTTGCGCCCGCCGGAACGCTTCTTACCCTCGGTCAGGTCCTTGACGGGCTTGCCCTTGTGCAGATGCGAACGATCGACCAGCACAAGCTCGCGCTGGGACGGCGTCGTCGGGTTATAGGTCTTGAGTGCCATGGTCAGGTCCTGTCCGCTTGCTTACAGCCCGGAGGTGACATCGATGGTCTGGCCCTCGGCGAGGGTCACGATGGCCTTCTTGAAGTCGTCGCGCTTGCCGACCGTGCCGCGGAAACGCTTGATCTTGCCGTTCTGGCGCACGGTGTTGATGCCCGTGACCTTGACCTTGAACAGCTTCTCGATCGCGGCGCGGATTTCCGGCTTGGTGGCGGTGAGCGGCACGCGGAAGGTCACCTGGTTGTGCTCGGAGCCGCGCGTCGCCTTCTCGGTGATCACCGGGGCGAGCACGAGGTCGAACTTCTTGCCTTCGCCGACGTGCACGTTGTTGACGTTGAGCCGCTTGGTCATTTCAGGCGCGCCTCCAGCGCGGTGACGGCGTCCTTGGTCAGGACCAGAACCTGCCGGCGCAGGATGTCGTAGACGTTGGCGCCGACGCTGGGCAGCACGTCGATGCCGGCGACGTTGCGCGCGGCGCGGGCGAAGCCCTCGTCCACCGCGGCGCCGTCGATGATCAGCACCGAGGTCCAGCCCAGCTTGGCGAAGCGGTCGGCCAGCGCCTTTGTCTTGGCCTCTTTCATCTTGGCCTCGTCGAGCACGATCAGCTGGCCCGCCGCCTGCTTGGCCGAAAGCGCCGAGCGCAGGGCGAGGCGGCGCACCTTCTTGGGCAGGCCAAACGCATGGCTGCGCACGACCGGACCATGGATGCGCGCGCCGCCACGGAACTGCACCGAGCGCAGCGAGCCCTGGCGGGCGCGGCCGGTGCCCTTCTGGCGGTACGGCTTGGCGGTGGTGCCGCTGATCTGCGCGACCGTCTTGGTGGCATGGGTGCCGGCGCGCTTCTTGGCGCGCTGCCATTCCACGCAGCGGTGCAGGATGTCGGACCGCACGGCAGCACCGAACACCGAGTCCGCGAGCTCGATCGAACCGACGTTCTTGGCGTCGAGATTGATGACATCGACCTTCATCGCCGTCAGTCCTTCTTTTCCTCGTTGCCGCCCTCGGCCGCCGGCGCCTCGGGCGCGGCTTCCTCGGCGGGACCGCCCGCGACCGCGGCCGGATAGGGCACGTCCTTGGGACGGGCGCGCTTGGCCGCATCCGAGATCAGCACGAAGCCGCCCTCGGTGCCCGGCACCGCGCCCTTGACCAGGATCAGGCCGGCCTCGTCGTCGGTGGAGATCACTTCCAGGTTCTGCAGAGTCACGCGCTCGTCGCCGAGGTGGCCCGCCATCTTCTTGCCCTTGAACACGCGGCCCGGGTCCTGGCGGTTGCCGGTCGAGCCGTGGGAACGGTGCGAGATCGACACGCCGTGGGTCGCCTCGAGGCCGCGGAAGTTCCAACGCTTCATGGCGCCGGCGAAGCCCTTGCCGATCGAGGTGCCGACCACGTCGACGAGCTGGCCGGCCACGAAGTGGCTCGCCATGAGCTCGGCGCCAACCGGCACGAGCGCGTCGTCGGCGACGCGGAACTCGACCAGCTTCCGCTTGGGCTCGACCTTGGCCTTGGCGAAATGGCCGCGCATGGGCTTGCTGACCCGCTTGACCTTGGCCTTGCCGATGCCGAGCTGGACGGCAGTGTAGCCGTCGCGCTCCGCGGTCTTGTGGGCGACGACCTGGCAGCCTTCCACCCGAAGCACGGTCACGGGCACGTGACGGCCGTCCTCGGCGAACACCCGGGTCATCCCCATTTTCTGTGCGATCAGTCCGGTACGCATGGCTCTATCCATGTTCCTCTGGGGCGTCCCCGTTACAGCCGGATCTCGACGTCCACGCCGGCGGCGAGGTCGAGCTTCATCAGCGCGTCCACCGTCTGCGGGGTCGGGTCGACGATATCGAGGAGCCGCTTGTGGGTGCGGATCTCGAACTGCTCACGCGACTTCTTGTCGACGTGGGGCGAACGAAGCACCGTGAAACGCTCGATGCGGGTCGGCAGCGGGATGGGACCGCGGACGCGGGCCCCCGTGCGCTTGGCCGTCGAAACGATCTCGCTGGTGGACTGATCCAGCAGACGATGATCGAATGCTTTCAGCCGGATGCGGATATTCTGGCTTTCCATGGTCCTGTCCCGTGCCTGAACGCTCTCGCGCTCCCTATTCGACGATCTTTGAGACGACGCCGGCGCCGACGGTGCGACCGCCCTCGCGGATCGCGAAGCGCAGGCCCTCGTCCATGGCGATCGGGCTGATCAGCTCGACCTTCATCGTCACGTTGTCGCCCGGCATCACCATCTCGGTCCCGTCCGGAAGCTGAACCTGACCCGTCACGTCCGTCGTCCGGAAGTAGAACTGCGGACGGTAGTTGGTGAAGAACGGCGTATGACGGCCGCCCTCCTCCTTGGTCAGGATGTAGGCTTCCGCCTCGAACTTCGTGTGCGGCGTGATCGTCCCAGGCGTCGCCAGAACCTGGCCGCGCTCGACCTCCTCGCGCTTGGTGCCGCGCAGCAGAACGCCGACGTTGTCGCCCGCCTCGCCCTGGTCCAGCAGCTTGCGGAACATCTCCACGCCCGTGCACACCGTCTTGGTGGTCGGGCTGGATGCCCGACGATCTCGATTTCCTCGCCCACCTTGACCACGCCGCGCTCCACGCGACCCGTCACCACCGTGCCGCGCCCCGAGATCGAGAACACGTCCTCGATCGGCATCAGGAACGGCTTGTCCTTGGGACGCTCGGGCTGCGGGATGTAGTCGTCCACCGCCTTCATCAGCGCCACGATCGCCGGCTTGCCGATCTCCGAGATCGTCGTCCTCAAGCGCCTTCAGCGCCGAGCCCTTGACGATCGGGATGTCGTCGCCCGGGAAGTCGTAAGAGCTCAGAAGCTCGCGGATCTCCAGCTCGACCAGCTCCAGAAGCTCCGGGTCGTCGACCTGGTCCACCTTGTTCATGAACACCACGATCGCCGGAACGCCGACCTGGCGCGCCAGAAGGATGTGCTCGCGCGTCTGCGGCATCGGGCCGTCGGCCGCCGACACCACCAGGATCGCCCCGTCCATCTGCGCCGCACCCGTGATCATGTTCTTCACGTAGTCCGCATGGCCCGGGCAGTCGACATGCGCGTAGTGCCGGTTCGCCGTCTCGTACTCGACGTGCGCCGTCGAGATCGTGATCCCGCGCTCGCGCTCCTCCGGCGCCTTGTCGATCTGGTCGTATGCCGTGAACGTCGCACCACCGGACTCCGACAAAACCTTCGTGATCGCCGCCGTCAGCGTCGTCTTGCCGTGGTCAACGTGACCAATCGTCCCGATGTTGCAGTGCGGCTTCGTCCGCTCAAACTTCGCCTTGGCCATGACTTTTCTCCGTGATCCTGATTAGGCCAACTTCGCGCGCACTTCTTCGGCGACCGCCTGCGGCACCTGCTCGTACTGCGCGAAATGCATGGTGAACTGGGCTCGGCCCTGGCTCATGGAGCGCAGGGTGTTGACGTAGCCGAACATGTTGGCGAGCGGCACATTGGCCTGGATGACGCGGGCGTTGCCGCGCTGGTCCATGCCGTGCATCTGGCCGCGCCGGCAGTTCAGGTCGCCGATGATGTCGCCCATGTACTCGTCCGGCGTCACTACCTCGACCTTCATGATCGGCTCGAGCAGCACCGGGCCCGCCTTGGGGATGCCCTCGCGGAACGCCGCGCGCGCCGCGATCTCGAACGCCATGACCGAGGAGTCGACGTCGTGGTAGGCGCCGTCGATCAGGCGCGCCTTGAAATCGATGCACGGGAAACCGACCAGCACGCCGGTCTGCTTGGCGCTCGCCAGGCCCTTCTGGACACCCGGGATGTACTCCTTCGGGACCGAGCCGCCGACGACCTCGCTGGCGAAGGAATAGCCCTCGCCCTTGGCGGGCTCGAACGCGATCTTGACGCGGGCGAACTGGCCCGAGCCGCCGGTCTGCTTCTTGTGGGTGTAGTCGATCTCGACTGCCTTGGTGATGGTCTCGCGATACGCCACCTGGGGCGCGCCGACGTTGGCCTCGACCTTGAACTCGCGCTTCATGCGGTCGACGATGATGTCGAGATGCAGTTCGCCCATGCCCTTGATCACGGTCTGGCCGCTCTCGTGGTCGATGGAGACGCGGAACGACGGGTCCTCCTGGGCGAGACGCGACAGCGCCAACGCCCATCTTCTCCTGGTCGCCCTTGGTTTTGGGCTCGACCGCGACCTCGATGACCGGCTCGGGGAACTCCATGCGCTCCAGCACGACCGGCTTGGCCGGATCGCACAAGGTGTCGCCGGTGGTCATTTCCTTGAGGCCCGCGAGCGCGACGATGTCGCCGGCGCGCGCTTCCTTGACGTCCTCGCGGCGAGTTGGCGTGCATCAGCAGCATGCGGCCGATGCGCTCGCGCTTGTCCTTCACCGTGTTCAGCACGCCCTGGCCGCTTTCCAGCACGCCCGAATAGACGCGCACGAAGGTCAGCGAGCCGACGAACGGGTCGGTCATGATCTTGAAGGCGAGCGCCGAGAACGGCTCGTCGTCGGATGACTTCCGGGTGACGACCTCGTCGGTGCCGGGCTTCACGCCCTTGATGTCGGGGCACGTCGTGCGGCGAGGGAAGGAAATCGACGACGGCGTCGAGCAAGCGGCTGCACGCCCTTGTTCTTGAAGGCCGAGCCGCACAGGACCGGGACGAAGCTCGCCGGTGAGCGCGACGGTGCCCTTGCGGATGCAGGACTTCAGGGTCTCGGCCGTCGGCTCGTTGCCCTCGAGATAGGCCTCGAGTCGCCACGTCGTCGAACTCGACCGCGGCCTCGACCAGCTTGGCGCGGAACTCGTCCGCCTCGGCCTTCATGTCGGCGGGAATGTCCCTGTACGTCGAACTCGGCGCCCAGGGTCTCGTCCTTCCACACGATCGCCTTCATGGCGATCAGGTCGACGACGCCGACGAAATCGGACTCGGTGCCGATGGGCAGCTGCAGGACCAGCGGGCGTGGCGCCCAGGCGGTCCTCGATCATCCGGACGCAGCGGGAGAAATCGGCGCCGATGCGGTCCATCTTGTTGACGAAGCAGATGCGCGGCACATGATACTTGTCGGCCTGGCGCCACACGGTCTCGGACTGGGGCTCGACGCCGGCGACCGAGTCGAACACCGCGACCGCGCCGTCGAGCACGCGCAGGCTGCGCTCGACCTCGATGGTGAAGTCGACGTGGCCCGGGGTGTCGATGATGTTGATGCGGTGGTCGCGCCAGTAGGTCGGTCGTCGCGGCCGAGGTGATGGTGATGCCGCGCTCCTGCTCCTGCTCCATCCAGTCCATGGTGGCGGTGCCCTCATGGACCTCGCCGATCTTGTAGGAGCGGCCGGTGTAATAAAGGATGCGCTCGGTCGTCGTCGTCTTGCCGGCATCGATGTGGGCCATGATGCCGATGTTCCGGTACTTGTCGAGCGCGTGGGTGCGTGGCATAGCGAATCCTGAACCTGTCTGTTAACGGCGTGCCGTCCCGTCCCTACCACCGGTAATGGGAGAAGGCCTTGTTGGCCTCCGCCATGCGATGGGTGTCTTCGCGCTTCTTCACGGCGTTGCCGCGGTTGTTCGAAGCATCGAGCAGCTCGGCCGAAAGACGATCGACCATGGTGTTCTCGTTGCGCGCGCGGGTCGCCTCGATGATCCAGCGGATCGCCAGCGCCTGGCGGCGCTCCGCACGGACCTCGACCGGCACCTGGTAGGTGGCGCCGCCGACGCGGCGCGAGCGCACCTCGATGGCGGGTTTCACGTTGTCGAGCGCCTCGTGGAACACCTTCACCGGATCGCCCTTGGTCTTGCCGGCGATGGTGTCGAAGGCGCCATAGACGATCTGCTCGGCGGCCGACTTCTTGCCGTCGTACATGAGGCAGTTCATGAATTTGGACAGCACCACGTCCCCGAACTTCGGGTCGGGCAGAACCTCGCGCTTTTCCGCGGCGTGACGACGGGACATCGTACCCTCCTTACTTCGGACGCTTGGCGCCGTACTTGGAACGGCGCTGACGACGCTCGACCACGCCCTGGGTGTCGAGGGTGCCGCGGATGATGTGGTAGCGGACGCCCGGCAGGTCCTTAACGCGGCCGCCGCGGATCATGACGACCGAATGCTCCTGCAGGTTGTGCTTCACGCCCGGGATGTAGCTGATCACTTCGTAGCCATTGGTGAGCCGCACGCGCGCGACCTTGCGCTGCGCCGAGTTCGGCTTCTTCGGCGTGACCACGTAGACGCGCGTGCAGACGCCGCGCTTCTGCGGGCACGACTGCATGGCGGGTGCCTTGTTACGCGCGACCGGCCGCTTGCGCGGCTTGTTGATCAGCTGGTTTATCGTCGGCATCAGGCCAAACCTTCCAAAGTTGCATCAAGGGGGCGCGCGGCACGCCGATTCCCAAAATCCAAAACGCACGAGCGCATGCGCAGCTGCCGCGATCCGCTCGCCACCCGTCCATCAGCGACCCGCGCGATGCGCGCTAAGTCTATGTTTAGAGCCAAAAAACTCTGGGACCGCGTCTAGGATGGACACCTACCACCGGCCCCCCAAAGGAGCGCGCATACTAGTGAGGCGGTAATTTTCCGTCAACCCCGATTTTGGGGAAAAATTCAGGGGGTTCGGCGCGTTTCCGGGGTGTCGCGTCGCGGCAATCGTCAGTTTAAGTTACGTACAAATTAAAGTCTTACTGACGAAAACCGCGGGCCGCCCCCACCGCGCCCACGAAAAAGCGCCCCGCAGCCAGGCCGCGGGGCGCTGGTTTCGTCGTAACAGGCCGGTTCAGGCGCTCTGCTGGCCGGCCTCCTGGTCGGAACCGCCCTCGTTCTCGATCCGGGCCTGGGTTTCGGCCTCGAGCGCAGCCAGCTCGCGGTCGCGCTCGGCGGCCACCTGCTTGAGCTGGTTCATCATGGCGCCGGTACCCGCAGGGATCAGGCGGCCGACGATGACGTTCTCCTTGAGGCCGATCAGGCGATCAACCTTGCCCGACACCGCGGCCTCGGTGAGAACACGAGTGGTCTCCTGGAACGAGGCCGCCGAGATGAACGAGTTGGTAGCCAGCGACGCCTTGGTGATGCCCTGGAGCACCGGCTCGGCGCTGGCCGGCTTGAGACCGTCCTCCTTGGCCTTGGCGTTGATCGCCTGGTACTCGAGACGGTCCACGGTCTCGCCCAGCAGGTAGGTGGTCTCGCCCGGATCGGTGATTTCCACCTTCTGCAGCATCTGGCGGATGATCACCTCGATGTGCTTGTCGTTGATGCGCACGCCCTGGAGCCGATAGACGTCCTGAATCTCGCGCACCAGGTACTCGGCCAGCGCCTCGACGCCCAGCACGCGCAGGATGTCGTGGGGCACCGGGTTGCCATCCATGAGGTGATCGCCCTTCAGGACGAAGTCGCCCTCGCGCACCGAGATGTGCCGGTCCTTGGGCAGCAGGTATTCGACCGGCTCGCCCTTCTCCGGGCGCACCAGGATGCGGCGCTTCGACTTGTAGTCGCGGCCGAACTCGACCCGCCCCTCGGTTTCCGACAGGATCGCGAAGTCCTTGGGCTTGCGTGCCTCGAACAGCTCGGCGACGCGCGGCAGACCGCCCGTGATGTCGCGGGTCTTCATGCTCTCGCGCGGGATGCGGGCGAGCACGTCGCCGGCATGGACATCCGCGCCGTTCTCGACGCGCAGGAACGCGCCGACCGACACGAAGTAGCGGGCCTCGTGGCCGTTGGGCAGCACCACCACTTCGCCCTTCTTATCGCGCAGCGTGATGCGCGGGCGCAGCTCGGCCGCCTTGGGCTGGGACTTCCAGTCGATCACCTCCTTGGAGGCGATGCCGGTGGTCTCGTCCACCACCTCGCGGTAGCTGACGCCCTCGGTCAGGTCCATGTAGTTGGCGATACCGGCCGACTCGGTGATGATCGGGATGGTGTACGGGTCCCATTCCGCCATCTTGCCGCCCTTCTTGATGGTGGCGCCGTCGTCCACCAGAAGCCGGGCGCCGTAAGGCACCTTGTAGCGGGCCATGACGCGGCCCAATTCGTCTTCCAGCATGATCTCGCAGTTGCGGCCCATAACCACGTCGCGGCCGTCAGAAGTCCTTGACCGTGTTGCGGTTGGCGAACACCACCTTGGAGTCGAACGCGGCCTCCACGCTCGACTGCTCCGCGCCGCGCTGGGCGGCGCCGCCGATGTGGAACGTGCGCATGGTGAGCTGGGTACCCGGCTCGCCGATCGACTGGGCGGCCATGACGCCGACCGCTTCGCCGATGTTGACGGTGGTACCGCGCGCGAGGTCGCGGCCGTAGCACGCGACGCAGATGCCCGACCGGCTTTCGCAGGTCAGCACCGAGCGGATCAGCACCTCCTCGACGCCGGCCTTCTCGATGGCGTCGACGATGTCCTCGTCCATCAGCGTGCCCGCCTTGACGATGACCTCGCCCGACAGCGGATCGGTCACGTCGGTGGCCGGCACGCGGCCGAGCAGACGGTCGATGAGCGGCTCGATCACGTCGCCGCCCTCGATCACCGCCTTGGTCGGCAGGCCGTGCTTGGTGCCGCAGTCCTCATCAACGATGATCGCGTCCTGGGCGACGTCGACGAGGCGGCGCGTCAGGTAGCCGGAGTTGGCGGTCTTGAGCGCCGTGTCGGCCAGGCCCTTGCGGGCGCCGTGGGTCGAGTTGAAATACTCGAGCACGGTCAGGCCTTCCTTGAAGTTCGAAATGATCGGCGTCTCGATGATCTCGCCCGACGGCTTGGCCATCAGGCCGCGCATGCCGGCAAGCTGCTTCATCTGCGCTTCCGAACCGCGCGCACCGGAATGCGCCATCATGTAGACAGAGTTGATCGGCTCGCCCGGCTTGGTCGAGGAAATTCCCTTCATCATCTCCTTGGATACCAGGTCGGTGCACTGGGACCAGGCGTCGACCACCTTGTTGTACTTCTCGCCCTGGGTGATCAGGCCGTCGAGGTACTGCTGCTCGTACTCCTCGATCTTGTCCTGGGTCTCCTTGACCAGCTTCTCCTTGGAAGCCGGGATGACCAGGTCGTCCTTGCCGAACGAGATGCCGGCCTTGAAGGCGTTGCCGAAACCGAGCGACATCAGCCGGTCACAGAAGATGACCGTCTCCTTCTGGCCGCAGTTGCGGTAGACGATGTTGATCAGGTTCGAGACCTCGCGCTTGGTCAGCACCTTGTTAATGGCGCCGAAGCCGATGTCGTCGTGGACCGGCAGGATCTCGGAGATCAGCATGCGGCCCGGCGTGGTCTCGACGATCTCGCGCTTGTGCTCGCCGCGCGGGTCGATGTAGTCGTAGCGCGCCTTGATCCTGCTGTGCAGCGTGACCGCGCCCGAATCGAGCCCGTGCTGGATCTCGCCGATGGTGCCGAAGGCCATGCCCTCGCCCGGCTCTCCCTCGCGCTCGAGGGAGATATAGTAGAGCCCGAGGATGATGTCCTGGGTCGGCACGATGATCGGGCTGCCGCTTGCCGGGCTCAGGATGTTGTTGGTCGACATCATGAGCACGCGGGCCTCGAGCTGGGCCTCCAGCGACAGCGGCACGTGGACCGCCATCTGGTCGCCGTCGAAGTCGGCGTTGAACGCCGCGCACACCAGCGGATGGAGCTGGATCGCCTTGCCCTCCACCAGCACCGGCTCGAACGCCTGGATGCCGAGGCGATGCAGCGTCGGCGCGCGGTTGAGCAGCACCGGGTGCTCGCGGATCACCTCCTCGAGGATGTCCCACACCTCGGGGCGCTCCTTCTCGACCATGCGCTTGGCGGCCTTGATGGTGGTCGCCATGTTGTAGAGCTCGAGCTTGGAATAGATGAACGGCTTGAACAGCTCGAGCGCCATCTTCTTGGGCAGGCCGCACTGGTGCAGCTTCAACTCCGGGCCGACCACGATGACCGAACGGCCCGAATAGTCGACGCGCTTGCCGAGCAGGTTCTGGCGGAACCGGCCCTGCTTGCCCTTGAGCATGTCGGAAAGCGACTTGAGCGGACGCTTGTTGGCGCCGGTGATCACGCGCGCGCGCCGGCCGTTGTCGAACAGCGCGTCCACCGCCTCCTGAAGCATGCGCTTCTCGTTGCGCACGATGATGTCGGGGGCGCGCAGCTCGATCAGCCGCTTCAGGCGGTTGTTGCGGTTGATCACGCGGCGGTAGAGGTCGTTGAGGTCGGACGTCGCGAAGCGGCCGCCGTCGAGCGGCACCAGCGGGCGCAGCTCGGGCGGGATCACCGGAATGACCTCGAGGATCATCCACTCGGGACGGGCCTTGGAATCGATGAAGTTCTCGACCAGCTTGAGGCGCTTGACCAGCTTCTTGCGCTTGGCCTCGGACGTGGTCTCCTTGAGATCCACGCGCAGGGTCTCTTTGTCGGTCTCGAGGTCGATCGCCTTGAGCATGTCGCGGATCGCCTCGGCGCCGATCGAGGCCGAGAACGCGTCCTCGCCGTACTCGTCCTGGGCCTTGACGTAGTCCTCCTCGGACAGCAGCTGGCGCAGCTTGAGCGGGGTCAGGCCCGGCTCGGTCACCACGTACTGCTCGAAGTAGAGGATGCGCTCGAGGTCCTTCAGCGTCATGTCGAGCAGCAGGCCGATGCGGCTCGGCAGCGACTTCAGGAACCAGATGTGCGCCACCGGCGAGGCCAGCTCGATATGGCCCATGCGCTCGCGCCGCACCTTGGAGAGCGTGACCTCGACGCCACACTTCTCACAGATGATGCCGCGGTACTTCATGCGCTTGTACTTGCCGCACAGGCACTCGTAGTCCTTGATGGGACCGAAGATCCGGGCGCAGAACAGACCGTCGCGCTCCGGCTTGAAGGTGCGGTAGTTGATCGTTTCCGGCTTCTTGATCTCGCCGAACGACCAGGAGCGGATGCGCTCCGGGCTCGCGATCGAAATGCGCACTTCATCGAAGCTCTGCGGGCCAGTGGGCTGTCCAAAGACCTTCATCAGCTCGTTCATCAAAGTCTCCTGCTCGTGTTGCCGGTTTCCCGGCGGCCGGGCGGCCGGAGCCGCCCGGTGAATTCACCTCGTGGACAGCGCGGTCTCAGTACTCGTTGCTGTCCAGCTCGACGTTGAGGCCAAGCGACCGCAGTTCCTTCACCAGCACGTTGAAGGATTCCGGGATGCCCGCCTCGAACGTGTCGTCGCCGCGCACGATGGCCTCGTAGACCTTGGTGCGGCCCGACACGTCGTCCGACTTGACCGTCAGCATTTCCTGGAGCGTGTACGCCGCGCCGTAGGCTTCCAGCGCCCACACTTCCATTTCGCCGAAGCGCTGGCCGCCGAACTGGGCCTTGCCGCCCAGCGGCTGCTGGGTGACCAGGCTGTACGGGCCGATCGAACGCGCGTGGATCTTGTCGTCGACCAGGTGGTGGAGCTTCAGCATGTAGATGTAGCCCACGGTCACCTTGCGGTCGAACGACCGGCCGGTACGCCCGTCGACCAGGGTCACCTGGCCCGACGAGTCGAGCCCGGCCTTCTTCAGCATCTCGACGATGTCGTCCTCGCGGGCGCCGTCGAACACCGGGGTCGCCATCGGCACGCCGCCGACCTCGTTGGACGCGAGCTCGGCGAGCTCGTCCTCCGACAGGTTGGCGAGCTCGCCCTTCCAGGCCTTCTCGCCGTAGACCTCGCGCAAGGTCTTCTTGAGGTCGGTGGTCTTCTCGGAGCGGTAATACGCGTCGAGCGCCTGGCCGATCTGGCGGCCGAGGCCGGCCGAGGCCCAGCCCAGATGGGTCTCCAGGATCTGGCCCACGTTCATGCGCGACGGCACGCCCAGCGGGTTGAGCACGATGTCGACCGGGGTGCCGTCCTCGAGGTACGGCATGTCCTCGATCGGCACGATCTTGGACACCACGCCCTTGTTGCCGTGACGGCCGGCCATCTTGTCGCCCGGCTGCATCTTGCGCTTCACCGCGACGAACACCTTGACCATCTTCATGACGCCGGGGGGCAGCTCGTCGCCGCGCTGGAGCTTGTCGACCTTGTTCTCGAAGCGCGCCTCGAGACGTTGGATCGATGCCTCGAACTGCTTGTTGATCTCCTCGACCTCGCGCATCACCTTCTCGTTCTTGATGGTGATCTGGCGCGTCTGGCCGACGGTCAGCTCATCAAGCATGGACTCGGTGATGCGGGCACCTTCCTCGATGCCCTTCGGGCCCGAGTCGACCTGCTTGCCGACCAGCAGGTCCTTGATGCGCGCGGTGTAGCCGCGCTCGAGGATGCGGCGTTCGTCGTCGCGGTCCTTGGTCAGGCGCTCGATCTCGTCGCGCTCGATCGCCATGGCGCGCTCGTCCTTGTCGACGCCGCGGCGCGAGAACACACGCACCTCGACGATCGTGCCGGCCACGCCCGGCGGCAGCCGGAGCGAGGTGTCGCGCACGTCGGACGCCTTCTCGCCGAAGATGGCGCGAAGCAGCTTCTCTTCCGGCGTCATCGGGCTCTCGCCCTTGGGCGTGACCTTGCCCACCAGGATGTCGCCCGGCTGGACCTCCGCGCCGATGTAGACGATGCCGGCCTCGTCGAGGTTCTTGAGGGCCTCCTCACCGACGTTCGGGATGTCGCGGGTGATCTCCTCCTGGCCGAGCTTGGTATCGCGGGCCATGACCTCGAATTCCTCGATGTGGATCGAGGTGAACACGTCGTCGCGGACGATGCGCTCGGAGAGCAGGATCGAGTCCTCGAAGTTGTAGCCGTTCCACGGCATGAACGCGACCAGCACGTTGCGGCCCAAAGCCAGCTCGCCCAGGTTGGTGGACGGACCGTCGGCGATGATGTCGCTCTTGGCCACGTGGTCGCCCACCTTCACCAGCGGACGCTGGTTGATGCAGGTGTTCTGGTTGGAGCGCTGGAACTTCAGCAGGTTGTAGATGTCGACCGTGGAAGCCGTGGGATCGGTCTCCTCGCTCGCGCGGATGACGATGCGGGTGGCGTCGATCTGGTCGACCACGCCGGCGCGCTTGGCCGCGATGGCAACGCCCGAATCGCGCGCCACCACTTCCTCCATGCCGGTGCCGACCAGCGGCGCCTCGGAGCGGATCAGCGGCACCGCCTGGCGCTGCATGTTCGAGCCCATCAGCGCGCGGTTGGCGTCGTCGTTCTCGAGGAACGGGATCAGCGAGGCCGCGACCGACACGAGCTGCTTGGGCGAGACGTCCATGAACTGGATGTCCTCGGGCTTGGCGACGCCGAACTCGCCGCCGCGGCGGCAGGTCACGAAGTCGTCGACGAACTTGTCCTTGTCGTCGAGCGCCGAGTTGGCCTGGGCGATGGTGTACTTGCCCTCCTCCATGGCGGAGAGATAGAGCACCTCGTCGGTCACCTTGCCGTCGGTGACCCGACGGTAGGGGCTCTCGATGAAGCCGTACTTGTTGACCCGCGCGTAGGTGGCGAGCGAGTTGATCAGACCGATGTTCGGGCCTTCCGGCGTCTCGATCGGGCAGATGCGGCCGTAATGGGTCGGATGCACGTCGCGCACCTCGAAGCCGGCACGCTCACGGGTAAGACCGCCCGGGCCGAGGGCCGACAGGCGCCGCTTGTGGGTGATCTCCGAAAGCGGGTTGGTCTGGTCCATGAACTGCGAAAGCTGCGACGAGCCGAAGAACTCGCGCACCGCGGCGGCCGCGGGCTTCGCGTTGATCAGGTCATGCGGCATCACCGAGTCGATATCGACCGAGCTCATGCGCTCGCGGATCGCGCGCTCCATGCGCAGCAGGCCGACGCGGTACTGGTTCTCCATCAGCTCGCCCACCGAGCGCACCCGGCGGTTGCCGAGGTGGTCGATGTCGTCGATCTCGCCGCGGCCGTCCTTGAGATCCACCAGCACCTTCACCACCGCGAGGATATCCTCCTTGCGCAGCGTGCGGAGCTGGTCGTCGGTCTCCTGGTTGAGGCGCGCGTTCATCTTGACGCGGCCGACCGGCGACAGGTCGTAGCGCTCGGAATCGAAGAACAGGCCCTGGAACAGCAGCTCGGCGGTGTCGGGGGTCGGCGGCTCGCCCGGCCGCATGACGCGGTAGATGTCGGTCAACGCCTCGGCGCGGACGGCGTTCTTGTCCACCGCCAGCGTGTTGCGGATGTAGGGGCCGACGTTGACGTGGTCGATGTGCAGGGTCGGCAGCTCGGTGATTCCGGCCTCCGCGATGGCTTCCACCGATTCCGCGGTCAGCTCGTCGCCGGCTTCCGCGATCACTTCGCCGGTCTTCTCGTTGACCAGGTCGGCGCCGACATAGCGGCCGACCAGCTCCTCGGCCGGCACCAGGATCTCCTTGAGGCCGTCATCGACCAGCTTGCGCGCCGTGCGCGGGGTGATCTTCTCGCCCGCCTTGACCACGGCCTTGCCGGATTTGGCGTCGATCAGGTCGGACACCAGCTTGACGCCGCGCACACGCGTGGGATCGAACGCCGTCTTCCAGCCCTTGCTGGTCGAGGTGAACGACACCGTGTCGTAGAAGTAGCGGAGGATCTCCTCGGCCGACATGCCGACAGCGTCCTCCGGCCTGAACGGCTCGCCCGCCTCCTTGCGCTCGGCACGCAGCTTGGCGGTGTCGTCGTTGTCGAGCGCCATCAGGAGCGTCGTCACCGGCAGCTTGCGGCGCCGGTCGATGCGCACGTAGACCAGATCCTTGGCGTCGAACTCGAAGTCGAGCCACGAGCCGCGGTAGGGAATGATGCGCGCAGCGAACAGGTACTTGCCCGACGAATGGGTCTTGCCCTTGTCGTGATCGAAGAACACGCCCGGCGAACGGTGCATCTGGGAGACGATGACGCGCTCGGTGCCGTTGACGATGAAGGTGCCGTTCTGCGTCATCAGCGGCATGTCGCCCATGTAGACGTCCTGCTCCTTGATGTCGCGGATCGAACGGGCGCCGGTGTCCTCGTCGACGTCCCACACCAGCAGGCGCAGCGTCACCTTGAGCGGCGCGGCGAAGGTCAGGCCGCGCTGCTGGCATTCCTCCACGTCGTACTTCGGCTCCTCGAGCTCGTACTTGACGAATTCGAGCGTGCCCCGGTCGGAGAAATCCTTGATCGGGAATACCGACTTGAAGACTTCCTGGAGCCCGGACGGCGTGCGGTTCTCGGCCGTCACGCCGATCTGCAGGAACTCGTCGTAGGAGGTCTTCTGCATCTCGATCAGGTTCGGCATCGGTACCGCCGACGGGATACGCCCGAAGTCGATACGGATGCGCTTACGACCGGTGAAGGATTTCGCCATGGGATGCTGGTCCTTTTGAACGACGCGTTAAACTCGTATGTCCCGGAGCCCAGCGGCCACATGCCGCCCGGCCCCTCTGCACGGCCAAAAGCCGTGACGCCGCTTGGGTCCCGGAGGCGCCCCCGGAACCCTTGCGACTTCGTACTCGGTCCGGGCCGAAAAAGCCCGGCAGGCAACTACTTCAGCTCGACCTTGGCGCCGGCGCCCTCGAGCTGCTCCTTGATCTTGGCGGCCTCGTCCTTGTTCACGCCTTCCTTGACCGGCTTCGGCGCGCCCTCGACCAGGTCCTTGGCCTCCTTGAGGCCGAGGCCGGTGATCGCGCGGACTTCCTTGATCACGTTGATCTTCTTCTCGCCGGCCGCGGCCAGGATCACGTCGAAGGTGTCCTTGACCTCCTCGGCGGCGGCGGCGGGCGCGGCAGCCGCGACGGCGACCGGCGCGGCGGCGGACACGCCCCACTTCTCCTCGAGCATCTTCGACAGCTCCGCCGCTTCCATCACGGTCAGGCCCGAAAGCTCGTCGGCAATCTTTGCAATATCAGCCATTTCATCTCACTCCGTATATATAGGCTTGAACTTCTGTTTTGCGGGACGGCTAGGCCGCCTCTCCCTTTTCGGCATAGGCCGCGAACACGCGAGCAACCTGGCCGGCCGGGGCGTTGAGCACCCGGGCGATACGGGTTGCCGGCGTCTGCAGCATGCCGACAAGCTGGGCACGCAGTTCATCGAGCGACGGCAACGCGGCCAGCGACTTGACCGCGTTGATGTCGAGCACCTTGCCGTCAAGCGCGCCGCCGACGAGAACGAGCTTCTCGTTGGCCTTGGCGAAATTGACGACAACCTTGGCCGCGGCCACCGGATCCTGCGACACGGCGATGGCCGTCGGTCCGGTGAACATCGGCGCGAGCTCGGCGAACTTCGTGCCTTCAAGGGCGAGACGGGCGAGCCGGTTCTTGGTCACCTTGAAGCTGGCTCCCGCTTCGCGAATCTGGCGGCGGAGCTGGGTAGATTCCGCCACCGTCAGGCCGCTCTGCCGGGTGATAACCACGAGGTTAGCCCCTTCGAACGTACCCTTGAGCGAAGCGACCAGGTTCTGCTTCTCAGTCCGGTCCACTTTCGTCTCCGTACAATGCCGCGCGGGCCAGGCCCGAACGACGTTCCACACTGGACCCGCGGGGGCGCCCCTTGGGTCCGCTCCCCTGTCCCAGAAGTTCAAGCCCACGCTCCCAGTAATTAGGCCGGAGCGCCGGGTTTGACTCCCGTCTATGCAGGCAGAATTAAGTCCCGGAGGGTCCGGGGCACCTGCAGTCTCGGACAGGCGGGCGGCGACAATCCGCCCTTACCCGCCCCGGCCGAAGCCGGGGTGGATCACGTTGAGCCCGGCTACTCGCTCAGGCTCGAAATCTCGAGGCCCACGCCCGGCCCCATGGTGGAGCTGAGCGACGCCTTCTTGACGTAGACGCCCTTCGCACCCGAAGGCTTGGCCTTCATGATGGCGTCGAAGAACGCCCGCGTGTTCTCGATCAGCGCGGCCTCGCCGAATGAGGCCTTGCCGATGCCGGCATGGATGATGCCTGCCTTCTCGGCGCGGAACTCGAGCTGGCCGCCCTTGGCGGCCTTGACCGCCTTGACGACGTCCGGCGTCACCGTGCCGAGCTTGGGGTTCGGCATCAGGCCGCGCGGGCCCAGCACCTTGCCGAGCCGGCCCACCAGCCCCATCATGTCGGGGGTGGCGATGCAGCGGTCGAAATCGATCTTGCCGGCCTGGACCTGCTCGGCCAGGTCCTCGGCGCCGACCATGTCGGCGCCCGCGTCCTTGGCCTCCTCGGCCTTGTCGCCCTTGGCGAACACGGCGACGCGCACCGACTTGCCGGTGCCGTGCGGCAGCGAGATGACGCCGCGCACGATCTGGTCGGCGTGGCGCGGGTCGATGCTCAGGTTGATCGCCATCTCGACGGTCTCGTCGAACTTCGCCTTGGCGCCGTCCTTGACCAGCTTTACCGCCTGCACGACGTCGTAAAGCGTCTCGGGATCGACGTGCTCGCGCGCCTTCTTCATGCGCTTTCCGATATTCGCCATCTCCGTCACTCCACCACTTGCAGGCCCATGGACCGCGCCGAGCCGGCGATGATCTTCGCCGCCTGGTCGATGTCGTGGGCGTTCAGGTCCACCATCTTCTTCTCGGCGATCTCGCGCACCTGCGCCATGGTCACCGTGCCCGCCGAAGCGGTGCCGGGGGTCTTGGACCCGCTCGTGATCTTGGCGGCCTTCTTGAGGAAGTAGCTCGCCGGCGGCGTCTTCATGACGAACGAGAAGCTGCGGTCCTGGTAAACGGTGATGACCACCGGGATCGGCATGCCGGGCTCGAAGCCCAAGGCCTGCGTCTGGGCGTTGAACGTCTTGCAGAACTCCATGATGTTGACGCCGTGCTGACCAAGCGCGGGACCGATCGGCGGCGACGGATTCGCCTGGCCGGCCGGAACCTGGAGCTTGATGTAGCCCGTTTCCTTCTTTGCCATCGTGTTCCCTTTCTCTACTCACATGACGCCGAAGCGCCGGTTCAGGGTGGCGTGGTGCGGCTCCTTCTGGACTTCGAAGGCGGGCCTCCCACACAATGCCCGGGCACGCCCGGGCGGGTACGCGGTTACAGACGCGAACGTCAGGCCTTCTCGACCTGCGAATACTCGAGCTCGACCGGCGTCGAGCGGCCGAAGATCGACACCGCGACCTTGAGCCGCGCGCGCTCCTCGTCCACTTCCTCGACGAAGCCCGCGAACGACGTGAACGGGCCGTCGCACACGCGCACCTGCTCGCCGATCTCGAAGGTGATCGACGGCTTGGGCCGCTCGATCCCTTCCTGCACCTGGCGCAGGATCTGGTCGACCTCGCGCTGCGGTACCGGCGAGGGACGCTGTCCGGAACCGAGGAACCCGGTCACCTTGGGCGTGTTCTTGACCAGGTGCCAGGTGTCGTCGGTCAGGTCCATCTTCACCAGCACGTAGCCCGGGAAGAACTTGCGCTCTGCCTGGACCTTCGAGCCGCGGCGCATCTCCACGACCTCCTCGGTCGGAACCAGAACCTCGGCGACGAGATCGCCCATGCCCTTGGCATCGGCCTGCTCGCGAATCGACTCCGCGACCTTCTTCTCGAAGCCGGAGTAGACGTGAATGACGTACCAGTGCTGCGCCATGTGCCTTGCTATCGTTACCTATTTCACGAGCCCGAGGATGAAGCGGACCCCGATCGACAGGACCTCGTCCACCACCAGGAAGAAGATCGCCGCCATCACCGCCATGAGGAACACCATGGCCGTGGTGACGAGCGTTTCCTTGCGGGTCGGCCAGGTGACCTTGGAGATCTCCTGACGTACCTCGCGGACGAACTGTATCGGTGATGCCTTCGCCATCCTGAACTCGTTACCCGAACCGACGCCCGCGCGCCGGTCCCTGAATGCTGGCAGGAGCGGAGGGTCTCGAACCCCCAACCTCCGGTTTTGGAGACCGGCGCTCTACCAATTGAGCTACACTCCTTTACGGCGCCGGCGGCCGCGGTCGCGGGACCGCTCGCCGGCCGGTGCCGGAGTGCCGTCTCGTCCGCTCCCTATTCGACGATCTTTGAGACGACGCCGGCGCCGACGGTGCGACCGCCCTCGCGGATCGCGAAGCGCAGGCCCTCGTCCATGGCGATCGGGCTGATCAGCTCGACCTTCATGGTCACGTTGTCGCCCGGCATCACCATCTCGGTCCCGTCCGGAAGCTGAACCTGACCCGTCACGTCCGTGGTCCGGAAGTAGAACTGCGGACGGTAGTTGGTGAAGAACGGCGTATGACGGCCCCCCTCCTCCTTGGTCAGGATGTAGGCTTCCGCCTCGAACTTCGTGTGCGGCGTGATCGTCCCAGGCGCCGCCAGAACCTGGCCGCGCTCGACCTCCTCGCGCTTGGTGCCGCGCAGCAGAACGCCGATGTTGTCGCCCGCCTCGCCCTGGTCCAGCAGCTTGCGGAACATCTCCACGCCCGTGCACACCGTCTTGGTGGTCGGGCGGATGCCCACGATCTCGATTTCCTCGCCCACCTTGACCACGCCGCGCTCCACGCGACCCGTCACCACCGTGCCGCGCCCCGAGATCGAGAACACGTCCTCGATCGGCATCAGGAACGGCTTGTCCTTGGGACGCTCGGGCTGCGGGATGTAGTCGTCCACCGCCTTCATCAGCGCCACGATCGCCGGCTTGCCGATCTCCGAGCTGTCGCCCTCAAGCGCCTTCAGCGCCGAGCCCTTGACGATCGGGATGTCGTCGCCCGGGAAGTCGTAAGAGCTCAGAAGCTCCCGGATCTCCAGCTCGACCAGCTCCAGAAGCTCCGGGTCATCGACCTGGTCCACCTTGTTCATGAACACCACGATCGCCGGAACGCCGACCTGGCGCGCCAGAAGGATGTGCTCGCGCGTCTGCGGCATCGGGCCGTCGGCCGCCGACACCACCAGGATCGCCCCGTCCATCTGCGCAGCCCCCGTGATCATGTTCTTCACGTAGTCCGCATGGCCCGGGCAGTCGACATGCGCGTAGTGCCGGTTCGCCGTCTCGAATACTCGACGTGCGCCGTCGAGATCGTGATCCCGCGCTCGCGCTCCTCCGGTGCCTTGTCGATCTGGTCGTATGCCGTGAACGTCGCACCACCGGACTCCGACAAAACCTTCGTGATCGCCGCCGTCAGCGTCGTCTTGCCGTGGTCAACGTGACCAATCGTCCCGATGTTGCAGTGCGGCTTCGTCCGCTCAAACTTCGCCTTGGCCATCTTTCTCTATCCTTGCCATTCCTCAAGCTTTCGGTCTTCGTGTCGCCGGCCGCAGCACGGGCCGGTCGCCAAGTCTGGAGCGGGTGATGGGAATCGAACCCACGTAACCAGCTTGGAAGGCTGGGGCTCTACCATTGAGCTACACCCGCCGAATTCTTCCTGCTCTTGAAGGTGATCCTCTTCCTCGTTCCTTACCGCGCCCGGCCCCCGGAGAGAGTGGTGGAGGGGGTAGGATTCGAACCTACGTAGACATAAGTCGGCAGATTTACAGTCTGCTGCCATTGACCGCTCGGCCACCCCTCCTCTGCCACGCCCCCAAGAACTTGCCGATGTAACAAGGGACGGCGGTTCGCGAAGGGCCGGAAAAGCGGAGAGCGCACTATGGAAATTTCTCGAACAAAGTCAATTAATAAAAAGGACGCGACACCGGTCTGCCCGCTCGTCCGAACAAAGACGGCGCAGAACCCGGTTGGCGGTTGATATAGAAGCGAAAATATAGGACCAATCGGGCCCTCGTGCAACCCTCCGCGCGGACAACGAAACGGGACTCCCATGTCCAGAAAACCGACACGACGCGGTCCGCCCCACGGCCAGGGCCGCGCCGGCAAGACACCCCGCCGCCATGCGCCCCATGCATCGCAGCCCGGCGGCACCCGGACCGACCGCCCGGCACGTAGCCCCGAACCGCGCACCGGCGGGACCGGCGGGACCGGCGAATGGCTCTACGGGCGCCACGCGGTGCTGGCCGCGCTGGCCAACCCGGCGCGCCGCCCGCATCGCCTGGTGCTGACCCGGGAAGCCGAGGACGCGCTCGGCGAAACCGGCCGGAATCCAGGGATTTCGCCTGAAATCCGCACTGCCGGCGAGATCGCGGCGCTGCTGCCGGAGGGCGCCGTGCACCAGGGCTTCGCGCTCCAGGCCGCGCCGCTGCCGGCGGTGGCCCTCGAGGAGGTCCTCGCCACCCTCGCCGACGCCCCCGACGCCCTGGTGGTGGTGCTCGACCAGGTCACGGACCCGCGCAACGTCGGCGCCATCCTGCGCTCGGCGGCCGCTTTCGCCGCCGCCGCCGTGGTCCTGCCGGAGCGCCACGGCGCCGAGACCACCGCGGCGCTCGCCCGCACCGCCTCGGGCGCGCTCGAAACCGTCGCCCTGACGCGTGTCACCAACGTCGCCCGCGCGCTCGAAACCCTCAAGGGAGCCGGCTTCTGGTGCGTGGCGCTCGCCGCCGACGCCCCCAAGGCGCTCGCCGAGCTCGATCTCGGCGGCCGCGTCGCCCTGGTGCTGGGCTCGGAGGGAGCCGGCCTCCGGCGCCTCGTGGCCGAGACCTGCGACCTCCACGCCCGCCTGCCGATCTCGGGCGCGGTCGAGAGCCTCAACGTCTCGGTCGCCGCCGCGATCGCCATGTACGAGGTCGCGCGCCGGCGCCCGTGACACATCCGGCATTTGCCTAAAATCCAATCAATCTGTTGATCTAGAAACGGTTTTTTGGCTTGCCAGGCCCCCACGCGCCAGGCGATTCTGGGCCATGTCTTCGATCTCGACCATTGCCGCCCAGGGCCTGATGGTTCAGGCGACGCGCCTTGCCGTCGCCGCGGACAACATCGTCAATGCCGGCGACACCACGCCCGCGACCGCCGACGGCGCGATCCTGGGCGCGCTCTACCAGCCCAAAACCGTGATCGGCGTCAGCGACGCCAACGGCGGCGTCACCGCCAGGGTGGTGCCGGTGACGCCCGCCAGCACCCTGATCGCCGACGCCACCAGCCCGACCGGCTATTCCGCCGTGCCGGCGGTCGATCTCGCCTCCGAGATGCTCACCCTGACCATGGCGACCACCAGCTACCGCGCCGCGGCCTCGCTGCTGGCCGTCGACGGCGATCTCTCCGCCGCGCTCCTGAACGCCGTCGCCTGAGCCGCGCTTGCCCGGCTTCACCGCCGCCGCTATGTTCCCGGCAGGACGGGACGCCGGGTTAGCTCAGCGGTAGAGCAGCGGTTTTGTAAACCGAAGGCCGGGGGTTCAAATCCCTCACCCGGCACCACGCCGGACCCCGCCCATGCCCCACAACCGGATCACGCCCTCACGGCGCGGCGCCGAGGCGCGCGAGGTCGCGCTTGGCCGCGACCAGCGCCGCGGTGTCGGTCGTGATCATGGCCTGGATCGGGCGCAGCCCCTCGAGCTGCCGGTCGCTCGCCCGGGTCATCTGCGCGATCCCGCTGCTGACCTCGTAATAGGTCGCGACCAGCGCCAGCCCGTTCGCGAGCATTTCGCCGAGGACGAGACGGTGGCCAACCTCGCCCTTGACGAAAAAGTACAGCGTCGCAGCGATCCCCTCCCCGGCGGCCTCGACCGCGTCGCGGCTGGTGGCCCCGGCGATCACCTGCAGGCTCACCACCTTGAGCGCGCCGAGGAACTTCTTGATCTCGGCCGGCTTGAGCTTGTGCAGGTTGTAGGCAGCATCGAGCACGTCGGGATTGGTCACGCCGAGGCCGCGCAGGCGCATGGCGATGCTCTTGGCCTGGTTGACGTTGACCGGACGATACTTGAGAGCGCCCGTCTGCACCGCACCGAAGCTGACCTCGACCGCCGCCTTGGTGGCAAGGCGCCAGGCCGCGAGCTTGCCCTCCTCGGACAGGGCGGCATAGTCCTCGAACTGCTTGGCGGTGGTCTCGAAGCCGAGATTGCGCAGGGCCTGCTGGTGCGCCGCCAGGCGTTTACGCAACCGCGCCACCTCGGCGCGCAGCGCGCCGGCGTCGTGGGCAATGGCGGTCGCGAGATGCTGGTTGAAGGCTGCCGCGGCGGCATTGTAGTCGCGCCGCGCGGCATCCAGGTGCATGTACATCTCCCGGCACGTGGCGGCCGCGGCGGAACCCTTGTCGACGCTGGCGCAGCGGCCATTGAAGGCACGCCCCGCGTCGGCAAGGCGCAGGTAGCGCGCGTGCAGCTCCTGGCGCTCTCCTGTCAGCCGGTGCCGCGCCGGCTCGCGCACGCCGTCGGGCACCTGGCGCAAGGCGACGACCTGGGCGCGGGCGAGCCCCGGCGTCAGCGCAAGGGCGGCAAGAACGAGAACCGCGTATAGCCGCATCACGCGCAACCTGCCGTCACCGGCCGCCATCACTGGCCACCGGACGGCGCCGGCACCGCGCTGGCGCCCCCCGTCGTGCCGCCGGCCTTGGGCGTCGCGGACTTCTCCTCGAGGCTGATCGAGAACGATTTCTTCTCCACCTTGACCTGGTTGATCTGCGCCTGGGCCTTGTCGTAGGCGTCGCGCTGGTGCACCAGCTCGACCTGCAGCGCGCCCTTGTTGCCCTGCCCCGACTGAATCTGCTTCTGGATGGTGTCGATCTTCTTCTGCACCTCGGCCTGCTGGGTGCGGTAGCCCTGCTCACGGCTGTCGAGGGCCTGCCACTGCGGCGTCTGGCGCACCTTCTCGGGCACCGCGCGCGGCGTCACCCCGCGCGCGTCCACCACGCCGCCCGAGCCGGCACCGCCGACCTTGACGTCGCCGCGGTCGAACACGCGCCCGGCCTGGTGGGCAGCCTCGGCACCGCTGCCGGCGCCGGCGCCGAGCTGACCCGTCATGGCGGCCGCGCGCGCCTGCCCCTTGGCGCCGCCCTCGCCGGGAACGGTCATGGCGCCCGGCAGCGGCTTGGTACCGGCCCCGCCCAACGGGTTGCCCGAAGCGAACGGGCCCGACAGCTTGCCGAGCTCGCCGCCCTGCGGCCGCGCCGTGGTCGTCGCGGTCTTGGGCGGCGCCTGGCTGAACGCCTGGGTGCTCTCGCCCCACACCTGCTTGAGGTTCGCTTCCCATGCTTTGGCCGCCGCCTGGTAGGACTGGTAATCGGCCTTCAGCTTGGTCTCGTGGGCCTTGGCCGCGTTCCACTGGTTCCGGTAGGCGTCGTCGAGCTGCTTGATCTGCGCCACGACCGTGGCCCGGGCCGTCCTGTAGTTGCCGACCTGCGCGCGATAGGCATAAAGCTGCGCGTTGAACTGATCGTTCCGCGGCTTGCAGAAGGCATATTTATCCGGCGGCAGCTTGTTCCCCATGCCGCACCCCAAGCCGTGAAGCGTCTGCGCCGCCTGTTTAATTTCGCGGTCCCGCGCGGTGAGCTGCCGGCCCTGCGCGTCGATCTGCTGCAGGCGCGCGAGCAGCGGCTTGCGCGACGCCTCGTACTGGACATGGGCCTGTTTCACGCGCGCCCATTCCGATGCCAGCGCCTGGCAGGCTTGGGTCAGGGTATTGGCGCGCGACGCGAAATCGCGGCCCGAGGCCTTGAGCCCGTCGACCTTGGCGCGCAACCCGGACACCACGGCGTCGTTGCCGCGCTTGCGCTGCAACGAGGCGATGTTGTGGTCGACCATCATGGTCATGAGGGCGGGGTTGGCGACCTTGCAGTCGGCCGCGCCCGCCGGAGAGGATGGCATCAGAAGGAAAAGCGGAACCAGCGCGACGACGCACGCAAGCAACGGCACGAACCGACCCCCGAAGAACATGCAGCCCTCCTGACGCCGGATAGCCCGGCCCGATGCATAGGATAATATTTCAAGTCCGGACGGACGGCAGCGGAAATCGCTGGCCGGCAGGCGGCTATTCGTCGGTGACGTCGATCCAGGTGCCATCGGGGTCGCACAGCTGGTACTTGCCGGTGGCGCTGCGCGCCAGCATCGAGCGGCGCACCTCGGCCTCCTTGCCGCCGCCGAGCTGCGGCACGGCGAGGTATTGGTTGGCCCCCTCCGACTTCGCCACGTCGGCCTTGAGCGCCTCGATACTCTCCACCCTGAAGCCGATGTGATCCGGCCCCGGCCGCTTGATCGCCATCCCCTCGAACATCTCGATTGCCCACGGCATGATCTGCAGCGTGATGCGCCCGTCGCTCAGGTGATGGGACGGCATCGCGCTCGGCCGGTTGACGGGCGCGAGGTCGAACACGTCGGCGTAGAACTCCGCCACCCGGTCGGGGTTCAGCGTGCGGATCGCGAACTTGTTGAGGTAGCGGTCATGGTTCCAGTTCTCCGCCGCGGTCTCGGCGTACATGTTGGAGCGCGTGTCGTCGCGCCGCTGGGCAAGGTCGAACACGTTGCCGTCGGGATCGTGGCCGGAATAGGCGGCGAACGGCCGGGTCGAGGGCCGCTTGACGATGTTGGCGCCGGACCACTTGTCCTTCATGCGCGCGAGCACCGCCTCGACGTCGTCCACCGCGAAGCCAAAATGGTCGAGCCCGCCGTAGTAGCCGTCGCGCTTGGGGTTGATGTTGATGCCGGCGTAGCCGTCGCTGTAGACGACGCCGTGGTACGGGCGATGGATCGAGCACTTGAGCCCGAATACGGCCTCGTAGAAGCGCCCGACGAAGGGATAGATCGGGCTCGAGATCGCCATGTGGTTGATCTGGGCTGACATAAGCCGCCTCCGTCTATTCCTTCTTCCTCTTTTTCTTCTTCTTGCCCTTGCCGCCCTTGACCTTGCCGGCGATGGTCGCCTTGGGATCGAGCGCGGCCTTGGCGCGCGCCATCACCTCGTCGTTGGTGGCGATGAGGTCCGCGACCAGCTTCTGCAGCTTCGCGCCCTCGGCTGGCTTGACGTCGAGGCCGCCGCGCTTGGCGTCGGCGAGGAACGCCGGGTCCTTCATGGTGGCATCGAACGAGGCGCGCAGCGCCGCGAGACGATCGGCCGGCACGCCCGGCGTGGTCAGGAACGGACGGCCCAGCTCGATCTCGTCGGAGAATAGCTGCAGCACCCTGCGGGTCTTCTCATCCTTGGCGAAGGAGGTGAGCATCGGCACGTTTTCGAAGCCCGGCTCCTTCGCCTGGCCGATCTGCAGCAGGATGTTGATCTTGTGGTCCTTCACCCATTCGGCGTCACGCGCCATCAGGCTGTTGAAGTTGTTGCCGGCGCGGCCCTGGACCTCGCCGCGCTCCATCGCCAGGTTGACCTGATGGGTGCTGCGGTAGCCCATGATCACCTTGAATTTCGTGCCGAGCACGTTGTTGAGGATCACCGGATAGAGCGTGGTGTAGGAACTCACGCCGGTGCCGCCCATGATCACCTGCTTGTCCTTGACCTGCTCCAGCTTGGTGATGCCGGTCGTGTGCCAGACGTAGACCGTGGCAGTTGCTCGCGTTCGACGAGCCGATCCACAGGAATTTGGCGGCATCATACTTGATGCCCTTGCCGCCGAGCCGCTGGTTCAGCACGAACGACGGGATGATGGTGCCGATCGCGGTGCCGTCACGCGGCGCCTGGCCGTAGAGGAAGTTGGTGGAGCGCAGGTTGCCCGCGCCCGGCATGTTCTTCGGGACGATGCCGGGCTTGCCGGGAATATGGTTTGTCCAGTGACGGGCGACCACGCGCGCGTTCTGGTCCATGCCGCCGCCGACGCCGGTCGAGATGACCAGCGTGAGGCTCTTGCCGTTGTAGAAATCCGCGACCGGGTCGGCCGCGGCGGTCGCGGCGGTAAAAGCGGTCGCAGCAGCAGCGAGCGCGACGGCGCGCGCCAGTCCTGTTCCCTTGAGCATGTCGTCCTCCCGTGCCGGCGCTTGTATGACGGGAGGCGCCGCCGGCCGTGCCACCCCCCGTGCCTTGGCGGCAATTCTAGAGGGGCCGCCCGGCGATGTCACGGCGCCGCTGGCGGCAGCCGGGCATCGTGGTAATCTCGCGCCATGGCCGATCCTGCCGCTCCCGTGCGGCATCGTGCAGTAGAAAGGTCCGAGCCATGACCGACCCCGCGCCCGCCACCGAGACGCACGCGCCCCCGAACGCCGCCACCGGCCTCACCAGCGAAGAGGCGGCCCGACGCCTCGCCCGATACGGCGAGAACGCGATCCGCGAACAGCACGTGAGCGTGCTCGCCAAGATCGCGGGCTATTTCTGGGGACCGATCCCGTGGATGATCGAGGTCGCCGACGCACTCGCCGCGGTCGCCCGGAAGTGGGACGACTTCGCCATCATCACGGTGATGCTGCTGATCAACGCGGGCGTCGGCTTCTTCGAGGAGCACAAGGCCGACAACGCCATCGCGGCGCTCAAGCAGCGCCTCGCGCCCACCGCCCGCGTGCTGCGCGACGGAAAATGGCAGGAGATCGCGGCGCGCCTGCTGGTGCCGGGCGACACCGTGCTGCTCAAGCTCGGCAACATCGTGCCGGCCGACGTGAAGCTCACCGAGGGCAGCTATCTCAGCGTCGACCAGTCCGCGCTCACCGGCGAATCGCTGCCGGTCGACAAGAAGCAGGGCGAGGACGCCTATTCCGGCTCGATCGTGCGCCAGGGCGAGATGAAGGGCACCGTCACCGCCACCGGCATGGCGACCTTCTTCGGCAAGACCGCCCGGCTGGTGGAAACCGCCGAGCAGCGCTCCCACTTCCAGCGCGCCGTGCTCCGGATCGGCAACTTCCTGATCCTCACGACCATCGGCCTGGTCGCCCTGATCCTGGTGGTCGCGCTGTTCCGCAACGCGCCCCTCCTGGAGACGCTGCTGTTCGCCCTGATCCTGACCGTGGCGGCGATCCCGGTCGCGCTGCCGGCCGTGCTGTCGGTCACCATGGCGGTGGGCGCCTCCAAGCTCGCGCACATGAAGGCGATCGTCTCGCGGCTGGTGTCGATCGAGGAGATGGCCGGCATGGACGTGCTGTGCGCCGACAAGACCGGCACGCTCACCAAGAACGAGCTGACGCCTGGGCGAGCCGGTGCTGGTTGCGGCGAAGGACGCCGGCGAGCTGCTGACCGCCGCCGCGCTGACCTGCGCGCGCGAGGCCCCCGATGCCATCGACACGGCGGTGCTCAAGGGGCTGCCCGCAGGCACGAACCTCGACGCCTACAAGGTCGTCAAGTTCGATCCGTTCGATCCGGTGCGCAAGCGGGCCGAGGCCACGGTCCAGCGGGGACGGCGGCGAGTTCAAGGTCGCCAAGGGCGCGCCCCAGGTGATGCTGGAGCTGGTCGAGGCCGACGCGGACACCACGCGGCGCGTCCACGACGCCACCGAACAACTCGCGGCGCGCGGCTACCGCACGCTCGGCGTCGCCCGTACCGACGCCGCCGGCGCGTGGCGCTTCCTCGGGCTCCTGCCCCTGTCCGATCCGCCGCGCGAGGATTCGGCCGAGACCGTGGCCACCGCCGGCCGCATGGGGCTCAAGGTGCGCATGGTGACCGGCGACCATGCCGCGATCGCGCGCGAGATTTCCCGCAAGCTCGGGCTCGGCACCGACATCGTCTCGGCCGGCGACATCTTCGGCGACGGCGACGATGACGGAGGCAAGGACGGCGGGCGCCACGACGGCGACCGGATCGAGGCCGCCGAGGGATTCGCCGAGGTCTTTCCCGAGCACAAGTTCCGGATCGTGCGCACCCTGCAGCGCGACGGGCACATCGTCGGCATGACCGGCGACGGCGTGAACGACGCGCCCGCGCTCAAGCAGGCCGACGTCGGCATCGCCGTGAGCGGCGCGACCGACGCGGCGCGCGCGGCGGCCGACCTGGTGCTGACCGCGCCCGGGCTGTCGGTGATCGCGCGCGCGGTCGAGGAAGCGCGGCGCATCTTCGAGCGCATGAACGGCTACGCGATCTTCCGCATCGCCGAGACCATCCGCGTGCTGCTGTTCATGACGCTCTCGATCCTGGTGTTCGACTTCTATCCGGTCACCGCGATCATGATCGTTCTGCTCGCCATCCTCAACGACCTGCCGATCATGATGATCGCCTACGACAACGTGCCGGTGGCGGAACGCCCGGTGCGCTGGGACATGCACCGCGTCCTCACCATGAGCACGGTGCTCGGCCTGCTCGGCGTGGTGGCGTCGTTCGGGCTGTTCTGGATCGCCGAGCGCTACCTGAAGCTGCCGCGCACGACGGTCCAGACCTTCATGTTCCTGAAGCTGCTGGTGGCGGGCCACATGACCATCTATCTCACGCGCAACGCCGGCTGGTTCTGGCAGCGGCCATGGCCCAACTGGCGCCTCGTGGTGGCCGCCGAAACGACCCAGGTGGTGGGAACCCTGGCGGCGGTCTACGGCTGGTTCGTGCCCGCCATCGGCTGGCGCTACGCGCTGCTGATCTGGGGCTACGCGATCGTCTGGTTCTGCATCAACAACGTCGCCAAGGTGTGGACCTACCGCATCCTTCGCCACGGGCCGCTACGGCACGCGCGCCATCTGGAACGCGTGCACGGCAGGCTGTGAAAGCGAAAGGGCCGGGAAAATTCCCGGCCCTTTCCGTCGTTCGGTTCGGAAAGATCGCGCTCAGCGCTTGTGGTACTTGCAGCGCCGCGCGGCGTCCGCACCCATTTCCTGGCCGTCCTTGAAGCTGAGGCTCTTCTCCTCGCGCCCGGCGCGCATCGCCTGCGCCATGCCCATCGCCACGTTATTGTCTTCCGACAGGCCGCCGGCCTTGAGGCCCGCCTTGACCCCCTTCATCCATTCGCTGTCTGCCTCACTCATGTTCCTGCTGCGCTCCTTCGACGCCATTCATTCATCGGTTTTCGTGATCCGGGCCCAAGCCTCGTGAAAGCCAGGGCCCGTGAAACAAGCCGGCGGGGATCGTAATCACCTTCGGCCACGCGCAAAAGCCCAAAATGTGGCGGCCACGGCGCGCCCGCTCTCCCGAGCGCCATACTTGGTTATTGCGGCTGGTCGCCCCGCCCCGTACCCTTTCGGCAGGGGAACGGCCGTGCGGGGGCCCGGGCCGTCCCGATACAACGACGACAGGCCTCCGACACGGGAAGCAAGGGAGGCCATCACCATGATCATGGCAGGAATCCGCCACGCCGCCGTCGCCGCGGCGCTCGTCACCATCGCCGCGGCCGGGGCGCCGGCCTCGGCCGAGACGCCGGCCGCGACCAAGGCGCTGATCAAGGCGCTCCACCTCAAGGGCGACGTGCTCCAGGGTTGGGAGGAAGAGCAGAAGGTTCCCGCCGACTGGATCGCCAAGGCACGCAAGGAAGGCACGGTGCGCGTCTACGGCAGCTGGAACAACAAAGAATTCCGCAAGATGTCCGTGCCGTTCCAGGAACGCTACCCGTTCATCAAGCTGGTCTATGCGCGCGGCAATTCCACCAACCGCGTGGAGAAGCCGCTGATCGCCTTCAAGGAAGGGAACTACATCGCCGACCTGATCACCGGGATCGGCGGCTCGATCTATCTGTTCCGCGAGGCCGGCGCGCTGCTCGACCTGCGCGTCCTGCCCAACTTCAAGAACATCCCCGAGGGCATGGGAAGCCAGACCGGCATCTGGGCGGGCCTGCGCACGCGCTACTGGTGCATGTCCTACAACACCACCCTGATGAAGAAGTCCGACATGCCGAAGCGCTGGGAGGACCTGCTGACCGCGCCCAAGCTCAAGGACGGCAAGCTCGCGCTGGGCCGCCTGCCCCAGCTCTGGCTGATGCCGCTGTGGGGCACGCGCGGCGAGGCCTGGACCACCGACTACATGAGCAAGATCTTCTCCGAGGTGCGGCCCCAGCGCCGCAAGGAAGGCATGAACGCGCTCGTGTCGCTGGTCGCGGCGGGCGAGTTCAACGCCGCCGTCGCCTCCGCCGACTACCGCGTCGCCTATATGCGGAAGAAGGGCGCGCCGGTGGCCTGGCATTGCCCGACGCCCGTGCCGGTCGCGATCTCGGAAGGCGGCATCCTGAAGGGCTCACCCAACCAGGAAGCGGCGATGCTCTACATGAACTGGCTCCTGAGCAAGGAGGGCCAGCTGTCGCAGTTCCACACCAGCGCCGAGACGCCGGTCCACAAGGACCTGATGAACAAGGGCTTCGTGTCGTTCCCCGACGAGCTCAAGGGCAAGCCGATCGCATTCCGCAGTCCGGAGCTGCTCGGCAACGACACCGAGAAGAACTTCTTCGTAACCTGGCACCGCTACTGGGACGACACGTCCAAGTAGACGCCGTCATGTCCGAGGATGCGCGGCCTCGCCGCTGCGGGGGAGACTCACGCGCGCCCATCGTCTATAGAAAATGCCGATAAGATTTCAATCGCACCGCGCAGGGAGACCCATGGCCCAGAGGACCAGACCGCCGTTCCGCGCCGACCACGTCGGCAGCATGCTCCGCCCGGAGACGCTGATCGACGCGCGCCACAAGCGCGAGGCGGGCGAGATCACCGCCGAGGAACTGCGCGAGATCGAGAGCGCCGCCATCGACGACGTGATCGCGCTGCAGGAAGGCGCCGGCCTCCATGCGATCACCGACGGCGACTTCCGCCGCGGCCACTGGTGGAACGACTTCGTGCTGGCCATCGACGGTATCGATATCCAGGGCGGGCTCGAGGTCCATTTCCGCAACCAGCCGGGACAGGAGATCGCCCACGCGCCGCACCGCGCCGTAGTGACCAGGCGCATGAGCCGGTCCGGTTGCATCTGCGGGGACGCCTTTTCCTATCTCAAGGCGCACACGAAAGAGACGCCCAAGCTCTGCATCCCCTCGCCCTCCATCGTGCATTTCCGCTCGGGCCGCGAGGGCGTGGACCGGGACGCCTATCCCGACATGGCGGAGTTCTTCACCGACCTCGCCCGCGTCTGGCGCGAGGAGATCGCCGACATCGCCGCGCTCGGCGGCCGCTACGTCCAGCTCGACGAGGTCAACCTCGCGTTCCTGTGCGACCCCAGGCTGCGCGACGCGGTGACGCGGCTCGGCGAGGACCCGGACCGGCTGCCGCACACCTACGCGAAACTCCTGAACGACACCGTGCGCGGGCGCCCCGACGACATGGTGGTGTGCCTGCACCTGTGCCGCGGCAACCACCGCAGCAACTGGGTCGCCGAGGGCGGCTACGAGCCGGTCGCCGAGACCCTGTTCAACGAGATCGACGTGGACGGCTATTTCATGGAGTTCAATTCACCGCGCGCGGGCAACTTCGAGCCGCTGCGCTTCGTGCCCAAGGGCAAGACCATCGTGCTCGGCCTCGTCACCACCAAGAAGCCGGAGCTCGAAAGCAAGGACGAGCTCAAGCGCCGCATCGAGGAGGCGTCGAAATACGTCGCTGTCGACCAGCTCGCGCTCAGCCCGCAATGCGGCTTCGCTTCCACGTTCTCGGCAACAAGGTCACGGTGGACGACGAGAAGCGCAAGCTCGCGCTGATCGTCGAGGTGGCCGACGAGGTCTGGGGTTAGAGCACCCAAGAAAAACACGTGGATGCCCCGCATGTCATGCGAATGCGTGCTTCGCACGACGCGGGGGCATGACAACGATATTTAAAGTGGCGTCATGGCCCGACTTGTTCGGGCCATCCATGGGCTAAAAAGAAAAACACGGCACCTCGCAGAAAAAACTTGTTCTTGTTATGTTCTCAATGCTATAAGGGTCGGGTCGTATTCGATCGTCGACCTGTCCGGATGCTTGCAGCACGGAATAGTCGGCCAAGGGTCCGGCCCGGTGGCTCCCTGTCGGGGTTATCGGCATCGGAGAGTGCGCGGGCGCTTCCCAGCCGGAGGGCTGCGACGTTTCTGCCTCCTCAGGTGCACCTCGGTAAACCGCTTAGCGTCGCAGCAAGGCGGGAGGAAGGCTTAAAAGATGTGGGCGGACTAAACGCTGAAATCCGAACGGGACACCCCGCGGCAGCTCCCCGACCCACCCCTTACCTCCCAGGGATTCCAGGCGCCAAGGTGGTGTTTCAGCGCCGATGCCCGCGCATGTCCGATCCAGGACATGCCACGCACCCGCACGTCTCCGCTTGATCAGATTCTTTTTCGTCACCCCCGCGAAGGCGGGGGTCCATTGGATTCCCGGGCGCGCCCAACTGGCGCGCAAATCAAGGAGAGCGGGCATTCGCCCGCGGGCGCGGGAATGACGATCTAATGTTGAAATGTGAAATGCCGTCAGCCGGCGACGCCGCCGCAGGCGATGCAGCGCATGTTCTTGCGGTCGAAGATCTTGTCGAGATCGCCGTCCACCAGCGCGTAGTCGAGCAGCACGCGGATCGCCTTGGCCTCGTCGGGAATGCGGTACTTCGCCATCTGGTCCCTGAGGAAATTGAGGTGATAGTCGCGCAGCTCGATCTCGACCTTGACCTTGGTGCCTGCCATGTCACTCCTCCGGTTATGGGCCCTGGGCGGGGCATCGGGCCCGATCTGGTGGCGGCGACAATAGCCCGCGCCGCACCGGGCCCGCAAGACGGGGCGCGGCGACGTTTCCGGGTTGCGTCCCGGCGCCGCGCGCTCTATCACCGGCGCCGGGGCCGCGAGGCAACGACGGCCCCGACAGGGAACAGGACCGCATCATGACCGCCCGGCACCATGGCAATAAAGACTGAAGGCCCGCGCTTCCGCCTCGGCGTCGACGTCGGCGGCACCCACACCGACCTCGTGCTGCTCGACGGCGCGAGCGGCGAGACGCGCGTCGAGAAGGTTTCCTCCACCCCCGCCAATCCCGCCGACGGGGTGCTCAATGGCGTCAGGCGCTTCCTCGACCAGGGCATCGCGCCCGGCGACATCGCGTTCTTCGCCCACGGCACCACCATCACCACCAACGCGCTGCTGGAGATGCGCGGCGCCAAGGTGGGCCTCCTGATCACCGCCGGCTTCAACGCCGTGCAGGAGACCCAGAACCAGGCGCGCGACGGCAACCCGTTCGACTACTTCTACGACCGCCCCGCCCCGATCGCGCCCCAGAGCCGCACTCACCAGATTCCCGAGCGCGTCGACTACCGGGGCACCGTCCTGACGGCGCTCGACGAGGACGCGGTGCGCGCAGCCGCCAAGGCACTGCAGGCCGACGGCGTCGCCGCCGTCGCCGTCGCCTTCCTGTTTTCCTACATGAACCCGGCCCACGAGACGCGCGCGCGCGACATCCTGCGCGAGGTCGCGCCCGCCCTCCACGTCTCTCTATCGTCGGAAGTGCTGCCGCGCATCCGCGAATGGCCGCGGCTCTCGACCACGCTGGTCAACGCCTATCTCGCGCCGGTGCTGACGCGCTACATCCGCAACCTGTCCCACGGCCTCGACGCGCTCGGCATCCGGACGCCGCAGCGCTTCCTGATGCAGTCGAACGGCGGCGTCATGCCGTTCGCCGCCGCAGAGACCGGCGAGAAGACCGTGCATACGTTGCTGTCCGGCCCCGCCGCCGGTGCCCAGGCCGCTGCCTGGGTAGCGAGCGCCAACGCGGGCGCCGGCCTCGTCACCCTCGACATGGGCGGCACCAGCGCCGACATCGCCTTCATCGAGGGCGGCGCGCCGCTGGAAGTCACCGAAGGCACGGTCGCGCGCCGCGAGGTGGACGTCCCGGCACTCGACATGACCACCATCTCGGCGGGTGGCGGATCGATCGCGCGCGTCGCCGCGGGCGGCTTCCTCACGGTCGGACCCGAGAGCGCCGGCGCCGATCCCGGCCCCGCCTGCTACGGGCGCGGCGGCGACCAGCCGACCGTGACCGACGCCGATATCGCCTGCGGCTTCCTCAACCCCGGCTACTTCCTCGGCGGCAAGCAAACCCTCGACGTAAAGGCCGCCGAGGCCGCGCTCGACAAGCACATCGCGGGTCCTCTTGGTCTGTCGGTGCGCGAGGCGGCCGCCGGCATCCGGCGCATCGTCGACGAACGCATGGCCGACGAGGTGCGCGTGTTCGCCGCCAAGCGCGGGCTCGAGCCGCGCGAGTTCACGCTGCTGCCGTTCGGCGGTGCGGGCGCGGTGCATGCGGCATCGGTGGCCGAGGAGCTCGGCATCGCGCGCATCCTGGTGCCGCCGCGCCCGGGCGCGTTCTCGGCGCTGGGGCTGCTGTGCTCCGACGTGGTCCACGACTACATCCGCTCCGAATTGACGCCGCTCGCGCGGCTGGAGCCGTCCCACGCCGAGGCGATGTTCGCCGAACTGGAAGACCGCGCCCGCGCCGATCTCGCCTCGGAAGGACTCGGCGACGCTGACGCCGCGCTGCTGCGCGAGCTCGACCTGCGCTACACCGGCCAGGGCTACGAGCTGCGCGTGCCGCTCGACGGAATCGCCAGACTGGACGCCGCCGGGCTCAAGGAAGCACGCGCGCGGTTCGATACCCGCCACGAGCAGATCCACGGCCACGCCGCCGCCGAGAAATCGGTCGAGGTGGTGAGCTACCGCGTGCGCGCCCGGGTCGCGGTGCCGAAATACCGCGCCAACGAGCTTGCCGCCCCCGCCGCCGGCGCCGATCCCGAGGCTGCGCGCAAGGGTGCGCGCACGGTGTGGTTCGACGCCCGCGAAGGCACCGAGGCGCCGGTCTACGAGCGCGACCGGCTGGCGCGCGGCGCGACGCTGGCGGGCCCGGCCGTCGTCGAGCAGATGGACGCCACCACGGTGATACCGGTTGGCTGGCGCGCCGAGGTGGACGCCCAGGGTAACCTGATCCTGACCCGAATGAGAGATGCGTGATGAGTTCGCACCGTGATGATGTGTTCACTCAAACCGTCATGGTCGTGGTCACGCGGAGGCGTGCCTTCGCACGACGCACGACCATCCACGTGTTTTTATGTCATCGATTGTCGGAAAAAACAAAAATCGTGGATGCTCGGACCAAGTCCGAGCATGACGACTTACGGCGTTGGAGGCGCGGCATGATCGACGCCATCACGACCGAGGTGCTGCGCAACAAGGTCGCGGGCCTGGTGGACGAGATGCACTACCATTTCTATCGCTCGGGCTATTCCACCATCATCCGCGAATCGCGCGACTTCTCGTGCGTCATCCTCGACCGCGACGGGCGGCTCATCACCGCGCCGCCGATGTTCTTCCACGGCACGGTCTATCGCCACTTCTGCCGGCGCGTGCTGGAAGTGTTCGGCAATTCCATGCGCCCGGGCGACGTGTTCGTCTCCAACCATCCCTACGACGCGGGCCTGCCGCACGTCTCCGACATGGGGTTCGTCGCGCCGATCTT
Organism: uncultured Alphaproteobacteria bacterium; assembly: GCA_963732875.1. GTDB lineage: Bacteria > Pseudomonadota > Alphaproteobacteria > SMXQ01 > SMXQ01 > WHSO01. The sequence goes on from CAVTBD010000002.1 coordinate 1,157,957, forward strand.
CGCCGGCCAGGAACTGATCGGGTTTTCCGGCTCGATCGCCCACAAGGCCGACGTCGGCGGCACCATGCCGGGCTCGACGTCCGCGACCGCGACCGAGATCTATCACGAGGGCCTGCTGCTGCCGCCGGTGCGCATCATGGCGGCGGGCGAGCCGTGCTTCGACATCGAGCGCCTGATCCTCGCCAACTCGCGCCAGCCGGAGCTGGTGGCGGGCGACATCGGCGCCCAGGTGGCTGCCACCCGCATGGGGGTCGCGCGCATGGAGGAGCTTGCGGTCCGCTTCGGCGCGGGCGTGGTGATGGAAGCCTTCGCCGCCATCCTGAAGGGGGCCGCCGACGAGCTCGCCGCCGAGATCGCGAAGCTGCCGGAAGGCTCGGCCTCGGCGGAAGGCTTCATGGATACCGACGGCATCGAGCTCGACCGCATGATCCGCATGGCGGTGACCGTGACGGTCAAGGACGGCCGGGTGAAGTTCGACTTCTCCAAATCCGACGCCCAGGCCAAGGGGCCGATCAACCTGCGCCCGTCCATGGTGGAAGCGTGCTGCTTCTATTCGCTGGTCGGCTGCCTCGGCCCGGACCTGCAATTCAACGACGGCTGCCGCGACGTGGTGGACTTCGCCTACGCGCCCGGCACCATCACCAACGCGACCGCACCCGCGCCGGTGTCGAGTTACCAGATGGCGAACCTCAAGCTGGTGGACGTGATCCTGGAGGCGCTCGCGCACTTCCGGCCCGAGCGCGCGGTCGCCAACGCGGGCTCCTCGGGCGCTTTGGGCATCAACTGGGGTGCCGGCGCGCGCCCCGGCCAGGCGAGCCTGCAGTACGAGATCCTGGGCTCGGCCTACGGCGGCGGTTTTGGTCACGACGGCGCGAGCTGCACCGCGACGCATCTGTCAAACCTGCACGTGACGCCGATCGAAATTCTCGAATCGGAATTCCCGTGCCGCGTCACCGCGTTCGAGCTGATTCCCGATTCCGGCGGGCCCGGCGAATACCGCGGCGGGCTCTCGTTCCGGCGCGCCTATGAGCTTCTCGCCGACGGCACCGTGATCCGGCGCTACGACCGCGCCAAATGCCCGCCCCAGGGGATCGACGGCGGCAAGGCGGGACGCGCGAGCCGCTTCGTCATCAAGGTCGGCACGCCCGAAGAGCGCGTGACGCCGGCCTCGGGACGGTTCGAGCTGAAGGCGGGCGACCGGTTGTACCTCGAATTGGCGGGCGGCGGCGGCTACGGCGATCCCGCGAAGCGCGATCGCGAACGTATCAAACGCGACATCGCCGAGGGCTACGTCACAGCGGAAGCGGCCAGGAAGGACTACGGCGCCAAATAAGGAAGAACCGCGCTCACGCCACCGCGGCGTTCTTCTTCATGCTCTCGAGATGACTCAGCACGTCCTCCACGTGCATCACGTCGGCGTATTTGTGGTGCAGGTCGAACAGGTTGACCTTGTGGCTGAGCATGGAGCGGTCATAGGTGCATTCCTCGACCACTACCGCGTGGAAGCCGTGGGAATAGGCATCGACTACGCTCGCGCGCACGCAGCCCGAGGTGGATTCGCCCAAGGCGATGATCGAGCGCACCCCCATGCGGTTGAGGTGCGCGATCAGCGGCGTGCCGAAGAACGCCGAGGCGCGCTCCTTGTAGATGACGAGCTCGCCGTCATGGGGCGCCACCTCGTCGACGATGTCGTAGGCATCCGAGGTGAGCTTGCGATTGTCGCGGTTGGTGGAATTGACGCCGCTCGTGTCGACATGGCGGGTGGTGTAGATCACCGGCACGCCGGCGGCGCGGGCGGCGTCGAGCAGCTTGCGGGTCGGCTCCAGCGCCTTCCAGGCGTTCTCGCCGCAGCTGCCCGCGCTCTCGCGGTTGGCCTCGATCACCGGCTTGTCGCCGCCCTTGTAGGCATTCTTGTAGAGGTCGATGGCGAGGATCGCCGGGCGCTCGCCGACATGGAGGTCGCGCTCGTAGGATTTGTAAATCTCGATCAGGTCGTCGTCGATGACGTCCCGCCAGCAGTGGTCCTCGAAGTCGCGGGCCATGGTTCTCTCCTCACGTATTGGGTTTTGCGAATTAGACCCGAGCCCCGCCGGAACGTCAACGCAAGGCGCGCCGCGCCGGTTTCCCGTGGCGGGCCCGCGCGCGGCCATGCTAATCAGGGGCCTTCCGAAATCCGGGGCGCACGCCCCGCACAACGGCGCCGTCCGGCGCCCATAATCATCGGGGAGATATCCAGATGGCAACGAATGTCGGTTTTGTCGGGCTCGGCGAGATGGGCGGCGAGATGGCCCGCCACGTCGCAACCAAGGGCAAGAAGAAGGGGCTCAAGGTCTACGGGTTCGATCTGCAGAAGAAGGCGCTGGACCGTGCCAGGAAACACGGCGTCACCCCCGTCACGTCGCTGCAGGAGCTGGCCCAGACCTGCGACGTGTTCATCGTCATGGTCGGCTACGACCATCAGGTGAAGCAGGTCGTCACCGACATCGCCAGGGACGGCAAGAAGGGCGCGGTCATCGTCATCACCGCGACCAGCCATCCGGACATGGTCCGCGAATGCGCCAAGATCGCCAAGAAGGCCGGCATCGGCGTGATCGACGCGCCGGTATGCTACGGCCTCGACGGCGCGCGCGACGGCACGCTGATGTCGACCTGCGGCGGCGCCAAGAAGGACTACGAGAAGGCACGGCCGGTGCTCGAATGCTACTCGCGGGCGGCGCCGCACCTGGGCGACCTCGGCGCCGGCGAGATCGGCAAGACCTGCAACAACATGCTGCACTGGGCCCACTCCATCGCCAACTTCGAAGTCATCCTGCTGGCCAAGACCTACGGCATCGACGGCCAGAAGATGCGCGAGACGCTGCTGATGTGCCCGGGCAAGAACGGGACGCTGGAGCGCTGGGACGAGACCAAGTTCACCTGGCAGGAAAAGGACATGGACATCGCGCTCGACCTCGCGCAGAAGCGCAAGGTGCTGCTGCCGATGTTCGGCCAGGTCGACCAGCTCATCAAATTGTTCCACGCCGACGACGTGGCCGAGCTGCTTTACGACAAGAACAAAGCCCATTACATGGGTATCGAATACAAGAAGAAGCCGATCAACGCCGACTAGAGCAGGATTTAAAGTGTAGAGCCTGATTCACGGCTCGGGATCGTTCCGATCCGAGCCGATCAGGCTCTAGGCGCGGCCCGGATGGACGGGAAGACGGGGGGCCTGTGGCCCCCCGTTTGCTTTTCCGACCCCCGGTTTCCGCCCCCGGCTCGATATCATTTCCAGTTTTATCAATTGTTTACGCCCCGGTAACGGCCCCCGTTCGAGGATAGGACACGTTCAAATACCAGGGATTCGAACCATGATGACCTTGCCCCCGTGGGCGCGCCCTCCGGGCCGCGTCCGCCTCGCCCTGCCGGTGGCCATCGGCCTCGCCGTGATGGTCGCGGGCTGCGCCAACGACCCCTACGCCGATTCGGCGGCCATGACGCCCCAGGAACAGGAGATGCCACCGCCACAGGGTGCCGCCGCGGCGCTGCTGCGCGTTGCCCAAGCGACCCGCGCCGCCGGCGACTACACCTCGTCCGTCAACGTGCTCAAGCGCGCCCACGCGGTCGCGCCCGACGACGTCGCGGTCTCGATCGAGCTCAGCGAGACCCTGGCCATGGTCGGCGCCTACAACGAGGCGCGCGACGTGCTGGTGAAGACGGTCACGGCGAGTCCCCACGATACCCGCGTCATACGGGACCTCGGCAACGTGCTGGTGGCGCTGTCGGAACCCGAGCTCGCCATTGGCCGCTACCGGGAAGCCCTCAAGATCAAGCCCGAGGCCGCCACCTACAACGGCCTCGGCGTAGCCCTCGACGTCATCGGCAAGGCCAAGGAGGCGCAAGACGCCTATCGCGCCGGCCTCGAGCTCGATGCGGGCAACGCCAGCCTCACCGGCAATCTCGGCCTGTCGCTGGCGCTCGCCGGCGACACCAAGGAAGCGATCGACGTGATCGCGCGCGAGCTGCGCGCCGGGCGCACCACGGCGCGGCTGCGCCAGAACCTCGCCCTGGTCTACGGCCTCGCCGGGCGCAACCGGGATGCGCGCGCGATCCTGCGCATCGACCTCGACGAGGCGACGGTGCGCAACAACATCGCCTATTACGAGATGCTGCGCGGCCTGCCCGCCGAGCGCCGCCGCGAGACGGTACTGGGCGTGCGCCGCGTAGTGCAGGGCCCGGAGACGGCGGCAGCGGTGCCGGCCAAGCCCGATGCTCCGGCCGCCGCACCCACCCTGCCGGTCGAACCCGCGCCCTAGAGCGGGATCGGCTCGGATCGGAGCGATCCTGAGCCGCGAATCAGGCTCTACACTTTAAATCCAGAGCAGGATTCACGGTTAGATTGACCCAATCCGAACCGACCCTGCTCTAGCACGAAGCTGTCGCGCCGCGGACGGTACCCTGGATCCGCCGCGGCGCAACGGCAGAGGCCCGACCGGGAAACCGGCCGGGCCTTCTGTTTCGACGCCTCGCGTCGGATGCGCCTCTTGCGGGCGCCCTCGCCCCGCGCCGCACCGGCGCGGGAGCAAACTCACATTCCCCTCAGGCTGTCGATCACGTTGAGGATGCCGGGCCCGATCAGGACGATGAACAGGGCCGGCAGAATGAACATCACCGTCGGCACGGTCAGGATCGCCGGCAGGCGCGCGGCCTTTTCCTCGGCACGCAGGAGCCGCTGGTTGCGGAACTCGCCCGCCAGCACGCGCAGCGACTGGGCGAGCGGCGTGCCGAACTTCTCGGTCTGGAGCAGCGCATTGACGACCGCGCCGAGCGACTTGAGCCCGGTGCGTTGGGCGAGGTTGCGCAGCGCCACGGCGCGTTCCGGCAGGAAGCCGAGCTCGACCGATGTCAGCGTCAGCTCGTCGGCGAGCTCGGGCGCGCCGCGCCCCAACTCGTCCGAGGTGCGCTTGAGGGCCGAATCGAGGCTGAGCCCCGCCTCGACGCAAATCACGAGGAGGTCGAGGCCATCGGGAAGCTGCTTCTCGAGCAACTTGCGGCGCTTGTTGATGACGTTCTTGATCCACAGCTCCGGCCCGAACGCGCCGAACACCACGGCGAGGATGGCAGCCAGCAGGCGGCCCATGGGCGGCAGGTTGTAGAGCCGGAACACCTCGAACAGCAGCACCGCGACCGTGCCGAACGCCGCCGGCAGGGTCAGCTTGCAGAACAGGTAGCCGACCAGCGCCTCGCGCGAGCGGAACCCGCCCTGCGCCAGGCGTTCACGGATTTGACGGGTCTTGTTGCCCTGCATCAGCTTGAGGCGCGCCACCACCTGCCCCATCAGCGCCTGCGACTGGGCGCCGCTGCGCTCCGTCCTGCGCCGCGGGCCGAGCAGTGCCGAGCGCAGCTCGCCCTCCCGCGTGGCGATCGACTTGGCGCGGCGCGCGACGGGGTCGCGCACCCTGAGCGCCTGCCACAGCGCGATCACGGACACGAACGCCGCCACCGCGGCAAGCGCGACCGGCGTTCCCGGCCCGACGGCGAAGGGCAGCAATTCCACAACGGCGTTCATACCTCGAACCTCACCAGCTTGAACATGACCCCGGCCCCCAGCATGATCATGAACAGCCCGACGCAGGTCATGATGATGCCGCGCGGGTCGGTGATCAGCTTCGACGCGTATTCGGGGCTCAGCAGCATGAATATCCCGAACATCGCGAACGGAAGGATGCCGATGATATAGGCGGATGCGCGCGCTTCCGACGACATCGCCCTGACCTTCAGCTTCATGGTCAGACGCTTGCGCAGGATGTCGCCGAGATTGGCCAGCGTTTCGCCCAGGTTGCCGCCGGTCTCGCGCTGCACCGACAGGCTGATGGCAAAGAACCGGAATTCGGCCAGATCGATGCGCCGGGCAGCGTCCCACAGCGCCTCGTCCAGCCCGGTGCCGAGCCGCACCGCATCGGCGATGGTCCGGAACTCCGTGCCCACCGGGTCGGGCATTTCCTGGCCGACGTTGACGATGGTCTCGCTGATCGGCAGGCCCGACTTGAGGCCCCGCACCATGAGGTCGATGGCCTCGGGGAACTGCTGCTGGAAGCGCATGCGGCGCTTGCCGATCATCATGCCGAGCGCCATGTGAGGCACCATGACGCCGAGCGCGAGCGCGATCAGCAGGCTGAGCGCGAACGAAAGGCCAACCACCACCATCAGGGCGGCCAGCGCGACCAGCGCACCGCCCGCGCTGACGGCCGCGTAGCGACCGGCCGACATGGCCAGCCCGGCACGGCGCAGGCGCAGACGAAGCTGGGTGCGGCGCGGCAGGAGCCCGGCGAGGGTACGCTCGAGGCCGGGCGCATCGCCGTCGTCGCGAACCAGCGAGCGTGCCTCGGGGTCGTTGCTGCCGGCGAGGGCCATGGCGCGGTCGCGCACCGCATCGATCCGCTTGCGTTTCTCGCGTCCGACGCCGCCGCCGAGCGCGATCGCCAGGCACAGCATGGCGAGGAAGACGCCGACGAAGATGGCACCGAAGATCATCTCGCCGCTCATGACATGGCCTCCAGGAGGGCGCGGCCGAGGCCGAAATATTCGGCCCGCTGCAGGAATGCCGGGCGCAACCCCGACGAGCGGAAGCTGCCCCGGAGCTTGCCGTCGGCGCCCTCGCCCTCGAACTCGAAGGTGAACAGCTCCTGGGAAGTGATGACTTCCCCTTCCATACCGGTGACCTCGGCGACATGGGTGATGCGGCGCATGCCGTCGCGCATGCGGCTGACCTGCACGATCAGGTGGACGGCGGAGGCGATCTGGGTGCGAACGGCGTGGCTCGGCAGATGCACGCCGGCCATGGCAACCATGTTTTCGAGGCGGGTCAGCGCCTCGCGCGGATTGTTAGCGTGGACCGTGGACATGGAGCCGTCGTGGCCGGTGTTCATGGCCTGCAGCATGTCGAGCGCCTCGGCGCCGCGCACCTCGCCCAGGATGATGCGGTCGGGGCGCATACGCAGCGCGTTCTTCACCAGATCGCGCATGTTGATTTCACCGGTCCCCTCGAGGTTGGGTGGACGCGTCTCGAGACGGACGACGTGGGGCTGCTGCAGCTGAAGCTCGGCCGCGTCCTCGATGGTGACGATACGCTCGCCATGGTCGATCAGGCGGCTCATGGCGTTGAGGAGCGTGGTCTTACCCGAGCCCGTACCGCCCGAAATCAGGATGTTGAGGCGGCAGCGCGAGGCGATCTTGAGGGCTTTGGCGAGCTTGTCCGAGAGGTTGTGCTGGCGCGCCATCACGTCGAGGGTGATTTCGCGCCGGGAGAATTTACGGATCGAGATGCTGGGGCCGTCGATGGCGAGCGGTGGCGCGATGATGTTGACGCGGCTGCCATCCTCCAGGCGCGCGTCCACCAGCGGCTGCGATTCGTCGATGCGCCGGCCGATGCGGCTGACGATGCGGGTCGCGATGTTCATGACATGGGCGTTGTTGCGGAACACCACGTCGGTCAGCTCAAGCTTGCCGCCGCGCTCGACGTAGACCTGGAACGGGCCGTTGACCATGATGTCGGTGACTGCGTCGTCGGCCAGCAGCGGCTCCAGCGGCCCGAGCCCCAGCATGTCGTTGAGCAGCATGGTGACCAGGTCGCGCTGTTCGATCAGGTTGAGCTGGATCTTGAGCTCGCCCAGGATTTCGACCACCACGTTGGAAATCTGGCGCGCCAGCTCCTTGCGCGGCAGCAGTGACGCCGCCGCCACGTCGATGCGCTCCATGAGCGCCGTCTGGATGCGGGCCTTGGCCGCCTGGATCGGCGCCCGTGCCGTGGGCAGCGGGGTCACCTTGGCGCTGGTAACGTCGCTTTCGGCGAACGGGTCAGGCTCAGGGGACAGTGGCGCAACGAGGGGTCCGGCCGAGGTCGCCACCTGCTCTTTCGGCGTATCGGCAGCGTTCCCGGTGGGCACGGCGCCGTCGCCGAGGATGCCGGTGACGAGGACGGTCACGAGCTGGCGGCGATCCATCGGATCGACGGAGGTTTTCGTCTCGGCTAGAATCTCGTCGAGCAGGATTTCGACCTGGCGGGCGAGGTCGCCCCGCGGCAAGCGCGCGAGGATCGCGACATCGGCGCGCTGAAGCACGCGCGACTGGACACGGGCGCACAAGTGGTCGAACGCGCTTGCCGCCTCTCCCGCGGCATCATCGGACGCGCCGCTATCGGCGTCGGGGACCGGGTCGGCCGAGGGCTGGTCCTCGGCAGCCGGTTCCGGCGCGGTTTCGGGCACGGGGGCGTCCAGTGTCGCCACATGGCGGCGTGCCGCCAGCGCGCGCGACGCCTCGGCAAGCGAGGAGACGTCAGCGCCCGCCGGCTCGGCGGGCGGCTCTGCGAAGCCTTCCTCGATCTCTTCCGAACGTGTGGAACGTCGCCCGAAACTGCGAACCCTCATGCCTTCTTACCCTTGAACAGCTTGCCGCCCCAGGATGCTTTCTTCCTGCCCGCCAACTCCTCTGGCGCGAACACGTCCCTGGCGAATTTCGAGACGACCGCAGCCGCCTTGCCCCGCCCGGCGGCAACCGGCCGCCCGCGCCCCTCCGAATCGCCGATCGCCTTGCGGTCGAGCGGGATCCGGGTGGTGAACGTCAGACCCAGGGTCTTTTCGAATTCCGCAATGGGAAGGTCGCCCTTGGCGGGCGGGCGCGTCTCGTTGCCGATCAGGCGCAGCCGCGCCTGGGGACCGTATTCCGCGACCAGCGCCCGCAGCCGGAGCGCGTCACGCATCGCCGCCAGCGAGAGGTCACTCACCAGTACCACCACGTCGGCGATCGAGATGAGGTCGGGCTGGCTCGCGACGGCGTCGCGGGGTACGTCGGCTATCACCCACTGGTACGTGCGCAGCAGCTCTTCCGCCAGCACCTTGAGCGCGTCGGGCCGCATCGGTGGAGCCGCGGCGAGCGGCGCCTCGGTGGCGAACAGGGCGAGCTTGTCGCCGACGCCCACCGAGGCACGCTCGAGGAACAGCGGATCGATGCGGTCGGGGTCGGCCAGCATGTCGGAGACGCCGGTGCCGGGCTCCGCGTCGAACGTCAGGGCGCCCGTGCCGAAGCGCAGGTCGAGATCGAACAAGGCCGTCTTATGGTCGAATTTCTCGGCGGCGAGCCAGGCCATGGAGGTGGCGAACATGGTGGCGCCGACGCCGCCGCGCGTGCCGGTAACCAGCATCAGTCTGCCGTGGCGTCGCGACTGGGTCTCGGCAGCGGTGCCGGCCGCTTCGGACACCGCCCGCAGGATATCGGCAGTCGTGACGGGCTTGACCAGGTAGTCCACCATCCCCGCCGCCACCAGACCGCGGTACAGCTTGACGTCGTTGGCCGTGCCGAACGCGACCACGCGCGTCCCCGGATCGCATACGTCGGCGAGCGAATTGACGTCGGCGAGCGGATTGTCGCTCTCCGACAGGTCGATGAACAGCAGGTCCGGCGACAGGCCGCCGGTCAGATGCTCGATGGCGGCGCCGATGCCGCCGGCCTCGACCAGGGGCTGACGCCAGCCAGAATCGGCGGCGATCCGCACCACCGTCTGGCGCGTGACGTCGTCGCACAGAAACGCCATCACCCGTGAGAACGACTGACTCGCGGGCCGCGCGGCCGAACGGTCGAGGCTGAGCGCTTCGCTCATTTGCTCACTCCGGAGCTATCGATCGGCGTGATCTTGCCGTCGCGGTAGCGCTTGACGGCGGCGGCCTCGCGCTCGCCTTCGGCATCGCCCTCGTCATGGCCCTGCACCAGGTCATGGGGATCGGCGACCATCATGCCGAGATTGACGGCGGTGGCGCAGCCGAAATTGGACGCTACGGTATTGGCATAATCGGCGTGGGCGGGCTTGCGCCAATCGGGGCAATTCGGCGTGTTCACCACGAAGCGATGCACCAGCACACGGATGGCACCCGGCGCGGGCGCCCCGGCCCACTCGGCGCTCGGCAACACCATCGGGTCGAGCCCCTGGCGATTGAGGTACTGGGCGATGCCCTGGGCACGACGGGTCGCGATCGGGTTGGGATGGTCGGCGGAAGCGACCACGTAGACCCGATCGCCGTAGCCGATCTGGTTGCGCGCGAGAAACGCCTCGAGGCTGTCGAGGGCGGGCCTGTCCATCTGCACGGACGATTGTGCGAAGGCAACGTCGTGGTCGAGGTGCACCAGTTCCAGGCGGTTGGCCTTGGGCGATGCCGCCGAAGACCAAGGTGTGGCGTCGGTGCCGCAACCCGCGGTCAGCAGGGCCAGGGCGACCACGGCACCCAGAAGCCGGACGCGGCGCAGTCGGGCATGGCTGTCGTATTGGATCATTGCTCTCTCCTTAAGCTTCCCCGGGGCCTATTCGAGGGTGAATCCGGCATTGCCCATCAACGCCTTGCCGCGGCGCTGGCGGATCGCCGGCTGCGCCTCCTGGAGCTGGGGCTGGTAGACATCGCCGTCCACAATCCGGCTGCCATCGGACGGCACTACCAGGCCGTCGGTCGGCAGTTGCAGGCGCGCGGTGGCGACCGGGCGGACGGTATAGGGCGTGACGATGATCACGAGCTCGGTTTCGTCGCGCTGGAACTTGTCGGAGCGGAACAGGGTCCCCAGCACCGGCAGGTCGGCGAGGCCGGGGAACTTGCGCAGGTCGCGGGTGACGTTGTTCTGAATCAGGCCGGCGATGGCGAAGCTCTGGCCGGAAGCGAGCTCGACGGTAGTCTCGGCGCGGCGCGTGGCGAGCGCCGGCACGGCGATGTTGTTGAGCCGCACCTCGCCCGTGGTGCTGATCTGGCTCACCTCGGGGCGGACCTTCAGGCTGATGCGTCCCTGGTCGAGGATGGTCGGCGTGAACGCGAGCGTAACACCGAACTTCTTGTACTCGATGGTAAGCGTGTCGCCCTGCTGGGGCACGACGATCGGGAACTCGCCGCCGGCAAGGAAGCTCGCGGTCTCGCCCGATACGGCGGTCAGGTTGGGCTCGGCCAGGACCGTCACCAGCCCCTCGCTCTCGAGCGCGTCGATCACGCCGTTGATGCTGAGCTTGCCGGTATTGACGCCGGCGGCCAGCGAGTCGGTCGAATCGGTTCGTGTGAGGAACTGGCCCGCCGCGAAGGCGGGATTCCCGGTAGCGAGACCGAAGGCAAAGGAGCCCGCCGAGATCAGTGCATCCCAGTTGATGCCGATGCGCTTGATGACGGAGCGGTTGACCTCGGCTATGCGCACCCGCAGGTTGACCTGGTTGGGTGCGCGCACCGAGAGACGGTTGATGACGTTCTTGTCGCCGCCGACGAACCGCGCCGCAAGCGCGCGCGCGTCCTCCGACTGGCGGGCCGAGCGCACCACGCCCGACAGCATCACCGCATCGCCGACCGAGGAGACATCGATGGCATTGTGAGGGAACAGAGTGCCGATCGCGCTCCTGAGGTGCGACAGGTTGAGGCTGACGCTGACGCGCAGGTTGGCGAGGATGCGGTCGCGGCCGTCGACCGCGAACAGGGTGGTCTCGCCGGCCTGCTTGCCGAACACATAGACCAGCGTCGGCGACTTGACCTGCACATCGGCGATCTTGGGATCGGCGATGAACACCGAGGTCGCGGCCGCGCCGAGGCGCACCAGTTGCCCCTTATTGAGCTCGATCGGCAGGAGCTTCTCCTCCGGCCCGATCGTCTCGACATGGCGCGGATCCTTCTCCGCCGACGGATGCGCCACCGGCGTCAGCATGACGCCGGCAAAGGCAGCAAGTATGGCAAGGTTGCGGATCATGGTCCCTCCTGGTCCCTCACGAGAAGTTCCTGCCTAGAACTTCTGTTCCTCGGTCTTGTCGCCGTGCATCACGCGCACGGTGCGGCTCTGGCCGCGGTCGTTCCAGGTGAGCGCACGGCTCACCTCGGAATCGAGCGTGATGCCAGGGCGTTCACGGCGCTGTACGGCCTTGGGCGCGGGCGCCACGGGCGCCGCGGTCTTGGCCGGGCCCGCCGCCGCGGCATCGAACAGCTGCACCGGGCGGTCCCCCGCGGCACCGGTCGCGCCCGCAGGCGGCTCGGCCGCCTCGGCGCTGGAGATCGGGGCCAGAGACGAGCCGGAATCGGCGACGGCGCCGGGACGCGCGCCCGTGCCGGCCGGCACGGCAGCGGCGACCGGCGCGGTCTTGTCCTTGGTCTTGGTCTTATCCTTGCCCTTGTCCTCGGGCTGGGCCTCGCGCGCGATCGGCCGCAGGCTGAGCGATATCCTGCCGATGCTGGCGATGATCCCGATCTTCTCCACTTGCTTCGGCGTCACCTCGAAGGTCACGGTCTTGGCAACCGAAGCCTTGCCCTTCTGATCGTCCGTCTTCTGGTCGACGGCAAGCACACGAATGTCCTGAAGAACGGTTTCGCTGACGTGATGGGTGCTGCGTCCGTCGGCGCTGCGCACGGTATGGGTCAGCACCATGTCGACGCGATCCCCCGGAAACACGAACCCGGAAATGCCCGAAATCGCGTTGACCTGGATCGACACCGCCCGCATGCCGGGCTCCAGCACCGCGGCGAGGAAGCCCTGCTCGCCCGGGCGCACGACCAGGGCATCGGTGACCGGCTGCCCGGCGGCGAGCCCGGTACGCACCACGGCCCCGTCGAAGTCCTCGGGCTTGCGCTTGCCCTTCTGCACATAGGTCGGCGCCAGCGCGCCCTTGGGCCAGCCCTGCCAGCGCAGGTCCTGGGCCTTGATGAAATGGCCCGCCGGCGTGTCGTTCTTGGCCACCAGCACGTAATAGGCGAAGCCCCTGTCGCCCTTGATCGCCGCTTTCTGGGCGTTGAGCCAGCCACGCGCGAACAATGCGGTGGCCGCCGCCGCCAGCAGCGCGACGCCGATCATCAGGACTGTCCGCATGTTCATGTTGAAGATCATGGCCTGGGCCTCCGGGTCATTGCTGGCGGCGAGGCATGGGTGCCACGCCACCACGCGCCGCTAGAAAAGGATGTCGCCGAAAAACAGCCGGTAGGCGACGAACAGGCCGCCGACGGAGATCGCCATCCCGAACGGCACCGTGCTCTTGAGCGCGCTCATCAGCGCGACGGAAACGGCGAGAACGGGCGCACCTGCGGCGGGCTGCATCATGAGATTGCGCGTGAAGCGGAACAGCAGGACCGAAAGCGCCAGCACGCCGCCCGCAAGCAGGGTCAGGAACAGGAACGGCATGGCAAGGCCGGGCCCCGCCCATAGCGTCACCGCGGCGAACAGCTTGACGTCGCCGCCGCCGACGAAGCGCATGGCGAACAGCGCCGCGCCCAAGGCGAAGGCGCCCGCGCCGAGCCCGGCCGACAGCACCAGCGGGCCGACCAAACTGCCGCCCGCCAGCCTGGCGGCCGCCCAGGCGAGCCACAACCCTGCCACGGCGGTCGACACCCGGTTCGGGATGACGAGATTATGGATATCGCTCGTCGCCGCCCAGATCAGCAGGCCGGCGAAAGACACCACGAGAAACTGCTCAATCATACTCAACATCATCGGATCACCTGCGGCCCCGGAGGGCCTGTTCGGAGCCGGCGCGTTCGGCGCGGCTCGCATGTTAGAGGTTACCCGACGCCTGCCACTGTCACGGCCGCACGCTTCTTATGTGTTGTGGCGGCGGGAACTTGCCGCCGACGGCGCCGTCCGTTCGGAAACGCGTTACGCAAAGCACATCCTTGAAAAAGCCTCCGGAAAATCGGGGGAGCGGGTCCGTGTGGCGGTGGGGTGGCCGTGCGGCCCGCTCCCCCAGGAGGCATCATGCTCTCAGTGTAAAAAACGCCGCGTCGTTTACGGGCTGACGGCCTGTTGCAGGTCGGTGGACACCGTGTTGAACATGGCCTTCAGCGAGGTGCCCACGCTGGTCAGGGCGGTGATAGCGGCAACGGAGACCAAAGCGGCGATGAGGCCGTACTCGATCATGGTTGCGCCGAACTCGTCGCGCAGAAGATTGCGGATGGTAGTGATCATGGTACTTCCTCCAAGTTAGAGCTCATCGCCGGGCCCGATATCGGCTCACCCAGCAACGATGACAGAATTATGCTTGGCACCCGAAATCGTCAAACAGTATCGCTTTGGAGTTAATTAATATAATTGGTAAATATCCTCGTCATTTCTTTTCTATTTCCGGGAAAAGACGCATAAAATTTTAGGCGGCGGGCACCGCGGCAGTCCCCGACAGGCCCACCGGGCACGTCAAAAAATGCCCTGATTTCCTATATTAAAGAACGGTAAACGGCCCTGCGCATGTCCGCGGCGGCTTTGATCCGCCTTTGAAGAAAATCGAAATCAATACTTGATGTCGTAGAAATTATACTTTGTTAGCATCCCCCCGTTCCTCACACACGCGGCCCTCGCGGCCGCCGGTTCAACGGAGCGGATCTCATGGAACGCGAGACAGCGCGCAAGCCCCGGTTCGCCGGGATCGATCGCCTCGGCCGGCGCGTCCGGCGGCTGTTCAAGGCTCTCGGCGCGGGCCGGCGCGGTGCAGTAGTGACCTACCTCGCCGTGGCGGTGGTGCCGCTGGTCGGATTCCTCGGCCTCGCCGTGGACACGACCCGCGGCTACCTCGTCAAGGCGCAGCTCTCCCAGGCGCTGGACGCCGCCGGCCTCGCCGGCGGGCGCGTGATCTTCTCGGACAATCTCGGGTCCGACATCCAGATGTACTTCAACGCCAACTTTCCGCCGGGCTTCATGGGCGCGACCGTGACCGGGCCTGACTTCACGGTGAGTCCCGACAACGAGAAGGTGACGCTCTCGGCGAGCGCCGTGATCCCCACCACCTTTATGCGCGTGCTGGGTGAGACCACCATGAACGTCGCCGCCTCGACCGAGGTCACGCGCGAGACCACCATGCTCGACGTCGTGCTCGCCATCGACATGTCGGGCTCGATGGGCTCGACCGATGCCGGCGGCGGGTTGTCGCGCATTCAGGCGGCTCGCAACGCCGCCCTCGAGCTGGTCGACATCCTGTTCGGCTCCGACAGCGAGAAGGACCTGCTCAACATCGGCGTCGTGCCGTGGAACTCCAAGGTCAACGTGACCCAGGAAGGGATCACCTTCGATCCCGCCCAGACCACGACCGTCACGGTCCCCACCTTCACCAACCCGCTGACGGGCACCGCGCAGTCCCAGGTCTATTACGCCAACAACTCCCCGGTGCAGCTCATCAACCCGCCGCCCACGGGCTGGAAAGGGTGCGTCTATTCGCGCTTCCTCAACGACGGCCTCGCCGACACCGACGCCGACGACAAGAAGTATGAGTATTCCTTCGGCACCGGCGACTGGAACGCCTGGGAACCGATCGGGCCCGAGGGCGAGCCGGTGTCCGGCTGGGGAAAATGTTCCGGCGCGGTCAACAACCAGGAATGCACGCCGTGCCTTTCGCACGGCATCACACCCATGACCCATGTCAAGCAGACCATCACCGACGCCATCAACGCGCTCACCAGCCCGACCGGCAATACCAACCTGCCGGCGGGGCTCGGCTGGGCATGGCGCACCCTCATGCCGGGCAAGCCGTTCGACCAAGCCGATCCCGCGCCCCAGATCCGGCGCCAGCAGGCGATCGTGCTGCTGACCGACGGCGAGAACGTGGGCGGCTCGGGCGACGGCTACAAGGCGGTGTTCGGCACCGGCTCCACGGCGCAACCCGCCATGGATGACCGCCTGCGGGCCGTAGCCGCCGCGGTCAAGGCGGAAGGCGTGATCATCTACACCATCCAGTTCGCCAACTCGGGCACCTCAAGCCAGGCGCTCCTCAAGGAGATCGCCTCGGGCCCCGATTCGCCCTTCTATCACTACGCGCCGGACGCCGCGACGCTGGAGCAGGTGTTCAAGGAAGTCGCCAACAATCTGTCCGAGCTCCGGCTGTCGAAGTAAGCCGGTGCCGCGCAAACGGCAGGGCCCACGCCGGTGTCGGCGCGGGCCCTTTCCTTACGGGTATCGCCCTGCTACGGCGAGAGGGCGGCGAGCGATCCGAAGCGCGGGCGGAACATCGCGCGATGATAGAGCACCTGCTCCCCGACGATGCCGGCGGTGAACAACGGCGCATAGTCGTAATAGACCTCGGCGACGATGACGCTTTCGCCGTCGCGCACGACGAAACCCGACGGCAGGTCGGCGTCGGCCCCTTCGCTGCCGAACTTGCTGGTCTCGCCCGTCAGCGTGCCGCCGCCCATCCTCTGCCAGCCGATCTTCGGCGGATTGCCGCCGGTGGCGGCGATCGAAGATACGATGACGACCTCGTTGGACCCCGCCGTGAACGGTTCCATCACCGGCGTGACCGCCGCGAACAGCTGGGTGACGTCGGATTCGGTAAGGGTCTCGGCCTGGGACACGAGGTCGGCCATGGTGACCGCGGTGCGAGCCAGCTTCTGGCTGAGCAACGCATAGCGCGCGATCTCGCTGCCGCCGAGCGCGATCAGGATCATCACCGGCATGGCCATGGCGAACTCGGCGGCGATCGAACCGCCGCAGGCCCGCCGCAGACGGGCGAGCAACCCCCGCAGGCGCTGTGCCTTGCGGGCAGGCAAAACCGGAAAGGTCGTGAACGGGAATGCCATGATGGTCTCGTCTCACGGTGCCGGCAGCGGCGGCGGCGGCGTGTCATAAGGTTCGTTGCGGACCGCGACCGACGCATGCAGCATGATATGGCCGTCTTGGCCGATGAACGGTGTCATCACCGGGGTCAGCAACGGCCAGGCATAGGTAAGGCTGTAAACCACCACATCGCCGGGACCGCCCACGCCAGCCGCGCCCATGTCCGGGTCCCACTGGCCGTTGCCGTTGACGTCGGTATAGGAACTCGCCGAGGTCGTAGACGCCGTTGCCGTTCGCATCGACCCAGGGCTCGGGCTGGCCGACGTCGGTGAAGGTCGAATAGACCTTGGTGGAGACGTCGCCGAGGTTCACCTTGACGAGCCCGATCCCGTCCCGGTTGACGATGTCGACGATCTGCTGCTCGCGGGACACCCCGGTAGGTGTGTAGCCGGTGATGCCGAAGCGCGAGGCCTCGCGCAGGCCGCCCTCCATCAGCGCGGTCGCGAACAGGATGCCCATCAGCTCCATGGTACCGGTGACGGCGATCAGCAGGATCGGGAACACGAAGCCGAACTCGACCAGCGCGGCCCCCCGCTGCGAGCGGCGGAGTCGGGCGAGCAGGCCCCGGCGGCGAATCCGTGCTGTTGTCATGCTGTATCCGGCAACAAGATAAAATTGCAGGTATTTCAGTAATACCCACATTATCCACGTTGCCGTGACGAAATACTATTTGTAACGGCTTGATTTTTATTCAAAAAGCACCGCGCAGGGGCCGTGGCGAACCCGCCGGATTGCGTCAGCCGCAGCGGCGCTGCTCCTTGAATTCATGGACTTTTTTAAGGGCCGACTGCTGCACGGTCGAGAACCACAGGGTCTTGAACTCGCCGCCCTCGGGCGGCGCGTGGGTGACGGTACAGCGGCCACTATCGATCCGCTTGACGATGTAATAGGCGCTCGGCGTGTCGTCATCGCGTAGCACCGCCCACAGGCCGAAGCTCATCACCGCGAAAGCGAAGGCCCAGGTGGCAATGGCGTAGCGCTGGATAGTCCCGGCGCGCGGTTTGGCCCGGGCCCCGGCCTGGAAACCGGTGGCGGTAGCGGTGGTCATGGCACCCCCCTCCAACTTTGAGTAAAATTTTCACAAAAAACAGTAATAATTATGTATTCGTAACTGTTTTTATTATACATTTATTTCGTCCACGAAAAAGCATTTTCTTTGCATATTATGATAGGTGGGTCCTGTCCCCTCCGGGCGGCGATGGCAATTGTGCGCCGCACGAGAACCCTCTAAAGAAAACCCCATGACCATGACGCTCACCGGCCGCACCCATGGCGAAGAGGCCGCCGCCAAAGACACCGCCCGCATCCTGCTCGAAATCGGCGCCGTCAATTTCCGGCCCGAACAACCCTATATCCTGACTTCGGGACGGGCGAGCCCGGTCTACATCGATTGCCGGCGCCTGATCGCCTATCCGGCCGAGCGCACGCGCATCATCGGCCACGCGGTCGAGGCCATCACCGCGGCGGGTTCGGTCAAACCGGTCCAGGCGGTCGCCGGCGGCGAGACGGCAGGCATTCCCTACGCGGCCTGGATCGCGGACCGGATGAACCTGCCCATGTTGTACGTGCGCAAGGAGCCCAAGGGCTTCGGCCGCATGGCCCAGATCGAGGGCAACATGCCGGAAGGCTGCCACGCGCTGCTGGTCGAGGACCTCGCCACGGACGGCGGCTCCAAGATCAACTTCGTCAACGCGATCCGCAAGGCGAACGGTACCGTCGATCGCGTGTTCGTGGTGTTCTACTACGGCATCTTTCCGGAAGCGCTCGACACGCTCGAGGACATGGGCGTCAAGCTGGTGTGGCTCGCCACCTGGTCCGACGTGATCGCGGCCGCGGAAGAAGGCAAGTTCTTCAGCCCCGACAAGATCGCGGGCGTGCGCGCCTATCTCGACGATCCCCACGGCTGGTCGGCCGCCCATGGCGGCAAAGGGGCGTAACCCTCTCCCTGCTCCCGACAGACACGGGTAGCGCCATCAGGCCCGTAGCCATTGGCACGGCGGCACCATCGCCGCTAGTCTGGCCCGGTCGTTATGGGGAACCCTTGATGCCGAAGCTCGTCCGATCCGTCGCCGCCCTCTTCGCCCTTGCCGCCCTGGCCGCCCTCATGTCCTGTGGCGGCGAAAAAGCCAAGAGCCACGACACCCTGGTCATCGGCATGACCCAGTATCCGGTGACCCTCAACCCCAACATCGAGTCGATGCTCGCCAAGACCTACGTGCTGGCCATGGCGAGCCGACCGCTGACCCACGTCGACACCAACTGGAAGCGCATCTGCTCCCTGTGCGAGACCCTGCCGACCATCGAAAACGGCCTCGCGGTCCCGGAGAAGCTGCCCAACGGTAAGAACGGCGTCGCCGTGACGTACACCATCCACAAAGGCGCCACCTGGGGCGACGGCGTTCCCGTCACCACAAAGGACGTCGCCTTCACCATCGAGGTCGGCAAGAACCCCGCTTCCGGCGTCGCCGACGGCGAGACCTACCGGCGCATCCTCAAGCTCGACATCAAGGACGACCGCACGTTCACGCTGCACATGGATCGCCTGAGCTACGACTACAACGCCCTCGATGCCCTGTACCTGCTGCCCGAGCACATCGAGCGCACGAACTTCGCCGATCCCAAGCAGTACCGTCAACGTACCGCCTACGACACCGATTCCACCAATCCCGGCCTCTACTTCGGCCCCTATCGCATCACCGGGAAGGACGTAGGCTCGCGCATCGTGCTGGAGCCGAACCCGACGTGGTGGGGCAAGAAGCCGCATTTCAAGAAGATCGTGGTGCAGGTGATCGAGAACACCGCGGCGCTCGAAGCGAACCTGCTGTCGGGCTCGATCGACTACATCGCGGGCGAGCTCGGCCTGTCCCTCGACCAGGGCATCGCCTTCGCCAAGCGGCATGGCGAGGGCTTCGACATCACCTACAAGCCGAGCCTCGTCTATGAGCATCTCGACCTCAACCTCGAGAACCCGATCCTCAAGGACGTGCGCGTACGTCACGCCCTGATCTATGCGCTCGACCGCGAGGCGATCAACAAGCAGCTGTTCGATGGGCGCCAGCCCGTGGCCGACTCCTTCGTCAGCCCGCTCGACTGGGTCTACGCCAAGGACACGCCCCACTACGCCCACGACCTTGCCAAGGCCGACAAGCTGCTCGATGCGGCGGGCTGGAGCGGACGCGCGGCCGACGGCATCCGCACCAATGCCAAGGGCGAGCGGCTTTCGATCGAGCTGATGACCACGGCCGGCAATCGCACGCGCGAACTGGTGGAACAGGTACTTCAGAGCCAGTGGCGCAAGGCCGGTGTCGAGATCCGCATCCGCAACGAGCCCGCGCGCGTGTTCTTCGGCGAGACCGTGACCAAACGCAAGTTCACCGGCATGGCGATGTTCGCCTGGCTGTCGGCGCCGGAAAGCGTACCGCGCCTGATGCTGCATTCCGACTACATCACCACGGCCAAGAACAACTGGTCCGGCCAGAACTACACCGGCTACTCCAACCCCGAGGTGGACAAGCTGCTGGATGCCATCGAGGTCGAGCTGGACAAGGAAAAGCGCAGGGTGCTGTGGGCGAAGCTGCAGAAGATCTACGCCGAGGACCTGCCGGTGATCCCGCTGTTCTTCCGCGCCGATCCGTTTATCGTCCCCCACTGGCTCACCGGGATCGTGCCGACCGGGCACCAGGACCCGACCACCTACTGGGTCGAGGACTGGGGCGTGCGCGGGCAGTAACCAAATCCGCCGTTCCCGTCCCGCCCGCGTCACGCTAGTCTTCGCCCAACCAGCCGGACAATCCGGCTTACGACAGGGAAGGCACCATGGATCAGCGACGCCGCCTCAGCGACAAGATCATCGAAGCCCATGCCCAGGCCTGTGACGAGGGCAAGCTCGACGTGGCCGACACGCTCCTGCGCGCGCTCGAGGTCGATGCATCGGCGGTCGGCGGCCGCCCCGGTGCCGACAACCGCAAATCCACCGAGATGCTGGAAGCGGCCTATCAGCGCCATGACCGGGCCAAGCACGCGGCCAAGACCCGTTGAGTAACGCCTGCGGGACCCTGGCATGAGCGCGGCGGAGGTAATCGCCTCTCCACCGCCTGCGCTGACGGTATCGAACCTCTCGGTGCAGTTTCCCACCCGTGCGGGCATAGTCCGTGCCGTCGCCGGCGTAAGCTACCAAATCCCCCGCGGCCGCACGCTTGGCATCGTCGGCGAATCGGGCTCGGGCAAGTCGATGACGGCGCTCGCCGTGCTCGGCCTGGTACCGCCGCCAGGCCGCATCACCACGGGCACGGTCCATGTCGGTGCGACCGAGGTGACCGGGCTCGACGAGAGCGCCCTCACCGGCATTCGCGGCGAGCGCGTTTCCATGGTGTTCCAGGAACCGATGACCGCGCTCAACCCGGTGCTGACCGTGGGCGGCCAGATCGCCGAAGCCTGGATACTGCACCGCAAGGGAACGAGGCAGGAAGCACGTGCAGCCGCGCTCGACATGCTCGCCCGCGTGCGCATTCCCGAGCCGGCACGGCGCTACAACTCTTATCCCCATCAGCTTTCGGGCGGCATGCGCCAGCGCGCGATGATCGCCATGGCGCTCGCCTGCCGTCCCGAGGTGCTGATCGCCGACGAACCCACCACCGCGCTGGACGTCACCATCCAGGCCCAGATTCTGGAGCTGATGCTGGAGATGCAGGCGGAGCTCGGCATGGCGATTCAGTTCATCAGCCACAATCTCGGCGTGATCTCGGAGATCGCCGACGAGGTGGCGGTCATGTACGCGGGCCGGATCGTGGAGCAGGGTGCCACTCCGGTGATTCTTGCCGCGCCACGCCACCCCTACACGCGCGCCCTGATCGATACCGTGCCACGGATCGGCGCGCGGGCCCGGCGCCTGCCGGCGATCCGGGGCGCGGTGCCGGATCCCCTTGCCCTGCCGCCGGGCTGCCCGTTCTCCGACCGTTGCCCGCTCGCCGACGCCGCCTGCCGCGCGGCCGAACCGGCCCTGGTCGAGCTTGGCGACGGCCACCGCGTCGCCTGCTTCAAGGCCGAGGACCCACGCCCATGAGCGACGAGACGCTGCTCGCGGTCGAAGGTCTCACCAAGCACTTCCCGCTCAAGGGCGGCCTGTTCAGCGGCAACGCCGGAAATGTGCATGCGGTTACCGATGTCAGCTTCACCCTCGCCGCCGGCCGCACGCTGGCGCTGGTGGGCGAGTCGGGCTGCGGCAAGACCACGGCGGCCCGCACCATCGCGCGTCTCTACCGGCCCGACGCGGGGCGGGTCGCATTCCGGGGCGAGGATCTCGCGCGCCTGTCGGGACGGGCCCTCAAGCGGGCCCGGCGCGCCATGCAGATGGTGTTCCAGGACCCGTTCGGATCGCTCAACCCGCGCCTGCCGGTCGGCACCATCATTGCCGAGCCGCTCGTCATCCACGGCATCGGCAACCGCGCGCAACGCCGCGCCCGGGTCGCCGAGGTCATGGCCCAGGTCGGGCTGAACGCGCGCGATGTCGACCGCTATCCCCATGAGTTCTCGGGCGGTCAGCGCCAGCGCATCGCCATCGCCCGCGCTCTCGTGGTCGAGCCCGAGCTCGTCATCGCCGACGAGCCGCTGTCCGCCCTCGACGTCTCGATCCAGAGCCAGGTGCTCAACCTGATGAAAGACATCCAGGAACAGCGTAGCCTCGCCTTCCTGTTCATCACCCACGACCTCGCGGTCGTAGACTATTTCGCCGACGACGTGGCGGTCATGTATCTCGGCCATGTGGTAGAGATCGCCCCGCGCGCCGGCCTGTTCGCGGCACCGCGCCACCCCTATACCCGGGCGCTCATCGACGCGGTGCCGGTGCCGGGCGCGGGCAAGCGCGTGCCGGGGACGGTGGCTTCGGGCGACGTGCCGAGCCCGATCGACCCGCCGCCGGGATGTCCGTTCCATCCGCGCTGCCCGCGCGCCGTGGCCGCCTGCCGCGAAACCATGCCGCCGCTCGTACCGGCGGACGAGGCCGGTACGCACCGCATCGCCTGCCACAACCCCATTCCCGCGCCTGCCGGAGGCGCGCCGTGAGCCGGTTCGTCACCGCCCGCCTCGCCCAGTCCATCATCGTGCTGGTGCTGATGTCGCTGCTGGTCTACGCCCTGATCGGCCTGATGCCGGGCGACCCCATCGACCTGATGATCAATTCCAACCCGCGGCTCACCCCCGCCGACGCCGCCCGCCTGCGCGCGGTCTACGGCCTCGATCAGCCGCTCATGGAGCGTTACCTGCACTGGGCGATCGCGGCGCTCCACGGCGATTTCGGCAACTCGCGGCTCTACGCCCGCCCCGTGCTCGAGGTGATGTGGCCGTTCCTGGTCAACACCATCAACCTGATGGGGCTGTCGTTCCTGCTGTCGGTCGGCATCGCCGTGCCGGCGGGCGTGTACGCGGCGCTCCACCAGAACCGACGCGTCGACCACGCGATCAACCTCCTATGCTTCGCGGGGATATCGATCCCGATCTTCTGGCTCGCGCTCATGCTGATCATCGTGTTCTCGGTGATATGGCCGGTACTGCCGGCCTCCGGCATCCGCTCGGTGGGCGGCGGCGGATTCCTCGATATCGTACGGCACCTGATCCTGCCGGTGACCGCCCTCACCGTATTCTCGATCGGCTCCTATACCCGTTTCGTGCGCGCAGCCATGATCGAGGTGATGCGCCAGGACTACATCCGCACCGCGTTCGCCAAGGGTGCGGCCAGGGGACGCGTCGTCTGGCGCCACGCGCTCCGCAACGCCATGATCCCGGTGGTCACCGTGGTCGCGCTGTCGTTCGGCACGCTGTTCTCGGGCGCCCTCATCACCGAGACCATGTTCGCCTATCCCGGCATGGGCAAGCTCATCTACGATTCGATCATGGGCAACGACTACAACATGGCGCTGGTGACGCTCCTGTTCGCCACCGCCGTGACGCTCGCGGCCAACCTGCTCGCGGACATCGCCTATGCCTGGCTCGACCCGCGCATTTCCTATGGTGGTGGCACGGAGGGGAGGTCATGACGATGCCGGCGACGACCCTCGGCACGCCACAGGCCGGAAGCGGCATGCTCCGCCTGTTCACCCGGCGTTTCCTCGATCACCGCCTTGCCGTGGCCTCGGGGGTAACACTGGTGATCCTCGGGCTGCTCGCCGCGGGGACGCCCCTGGTGGAAGCGGCGCTCGGCACCCACGCCAACGTCGTCAATCTATCCGCCCGCTTCCTTGGCCCGTCCCTGGCCCATCCCCTCGGCACCGACGAGCTCGGCCGCGACCTGCTGGCACGGCTTCTCTATGGCGGACGCGTGTCGCTGACGGTGGGGATCGCGGCGGCCTTGGCCTCGGCGGTTATCGGCACCGTGGTCGGGCTGCTGTCAGGCTACTACAACAGGCTCGACGCCGCCCTGATGCGCGTCACCGACGGCGTGATCGCCCTGCCGCTGCTGCCGCTCCTGATCGTGCTCGCCGCGGTCGATCTGACCAAGCTCGGCCTGCCGGCATCGCTCGCCAAGGACGCCGACGTAAGCCTCTACCGCATGGTGCTGATCATCGCACTGGTGAGCTGGACCACGGTGGCGCGACTGGTGCGCGGCGCGGCACTGTCGGTGCGCGAGCGCGAGTTCGTGCTGGCCGCTTCCGCCGCCGGAGCAGGGCCGCTCCGCATCATGACGGTGCACATCCTGCCCAACGTGATCTCGCCGATCATCGTCGCCACCACGCTCTCGGTGGGCAACGTGATCCTGCTGGAATCGGTGCTGAGCTTCCTCGGGCTCGGCATCCAGCCGCCGATCGCAAGCTGGGGCAACATGCTGACGGGCGCGCAGGAGCTGATCTGGTCGGCGCCGCAGCTCGTGTTCTGGCCGGGCGCGCTGATCTTCGTGACGGTGATCGCCTTCAACTTCCTCGGCGACGGCCTGCAGGACGCGCTCGACCCGCGCGCCATCTCCCGCTAGCGCGAGAGATAGATCGGCACCGTCATGGTATCGAGGATGCGCCGTGTGACGCCGCCGAACACCAGCTCGCGCAGGCGAAACGAGCCGTAGGATCCCATCACCATGAAGTCGGCGTTGAAGGCGGCGATCTGACGGAGCAGCTCGTCGGCGACCTGGGTGCGGTCCGCGGTGACCTGCACTACCTCCCCGCTGATGCCGTGTCGCGCGAGATGGGTGGCGATGTCAGCGCCAGGCAGCTCGCCGTGACCCATAATGCCGGGCTCAGGGTTGATGCTCAGGATGAGCACCTCCTTGGCAGCTTCCAGGATCGGCAGCGCGTCGTTGGCGGCGCGCGCCGCCGCGCGGCCCGCGTTCCAGGCCAGCAGCACGCGCTCGGAGTCGGTCTCGGGCAGCTTGGCGTGGGGCACCACGACGGCCGGCCGGCCCGCGTCGAGCACCACGTGGTCGGGCAGCTCAGGCGCGGCGCCGGCATCGAGCCGGTCCTTCATGCGCTGGCCCACCACCACGAGGTCGGAATAGCGTCCATGCAGCGTCACCATTTCCGGCACCGCGCCCTCGGCCTGGCGCCACTCGGCGGCGATGCCGGCAGCGGTGGTCTTGTGGTCGAAGATATTCTTGGCGGCGGCAGCCGATTCGCGCATGAACCTGTCATGAGCCTCGATCAGCTCGGGCCCGAGATCCGCCTCCGTATACTGGTGGATCGGCGCGATGGCGACGACGTACAACACCGCCAGATGTGCGTCATGCTTCTGCGCCAGCCGAATCGCATAGTCGAGGCGGTCTGGCGCCGCCGGCGAGGAATCCATGTGGACGAGAATGTCTTTGAGGGCCATGGCCTGCCTGATTTCTGGTTGTTGTTGCCCCAATCGCGACCGCAGGATAACCCCAAGCCGAGGCCCGGCGCCAGTGACACGTTGGTTTCCCTTGGCCACCGCTGGGAACCCCGGCACCCTTGTCCGGCCCTCGGATTTGCGCTAGCAAGGCCCGACACAACACGGGGAAACGGCTGCCATGGCCGCAATGGATACGTCGGAAGGCCGCATCTGGCCGGTGCTGCTCGCGGGAGGAACCGGGACCCGCCTGTGGCCCATGTCCCGCAGCCTGTTCCCGAAGCAGTTCATGGCGCTGGTTTCCAACGAAACCATGCTGGCCGAGACCGCCGGACGCCTGGTTGGCGAGTTGTTCCTGCCCCCGATCGCCATCGTCAATGACGACCATCGCTTCATCGCCGGCGAGCAGTTGCGCAAAGCCGGCATCGTGCCCGACGCCATCGTGCTCGAGCCGGTCGGCCGTAACACGGCACCCGCGGCCGCCGTGGCCGCCCTGATGGTGGCCGAGCGCGACCCGGAAGGTGTTCTCCTGCTGTCGCCGGCCGATCACGTCATCGCCAGGCCGGACGCCTTCCTGCGCGCCGTCAAGACGGCGCTGCCGGCGGCACGCAACGGCCACCTCGTTACCTTCGGCATCGTGCCGAAGCGGGCCGAGACGGGCTACGGCTATATCGAGCGCGGCGACGGCATGACGGGAATGAAGGGCTGCTACGCGCTTTCCCGGTTCACCGAGAAGCCGGACGCGGAGACCGCCGAAATCTATCTCGCCTCCGGCCGGCACTTCTGGAACTCCGGCCTCTTCCTGATGAAGGCATCGGTCTATCTGGAGGAGCTCGAACGGGCCAGCCCGGCGGTGCTGTCGTCGGCGCGCGAGGCGCTTGCCAAGGCGGCGCGCGATCTCGACTTCATCCGGCTTGACGCAACCGCGCTCGGCTCCGCGCCCAACATCTCAATCGACTACGCGGTCATGGAGAAGACCGCAAAAGGTGTCGTCGTCCCCGCCGACATGGGCTGGTCCGACGTCGGATCGTGGACCGCCCTGTGGGAAATCAACCGCAAGGATGCCAAGGGCAACGTGCTGCGCGGCGACG
Source organism: uncultured Alphaproteobacteria bacterium (assembly GCA_963732875.1). Lineage (GTDB taxonomy): Bacteria > Pseudomonadota > Alphaproteobacteria > SMXQ01 > SMXQ01 > WHSO01. Next base: position 1,184,401 of record CAVTBD010000002.1, read on the forward strand.
TCATCGCGCGTGGCGTGACCGGCTCCTACATCCGCAGCGAAAAGCCGCTGGTGGCCGTGCTGGGGCTCGACGAGGTGGTGGTGGTCGCGACCGACGACGCGGTCCTGGTCGCCGCCAAGCATGCCGCCCAGGACGTCAAGACCGTGGTCGAGAAGCTCGCCCATGACGGCCGGTCCGAACCCAGCACCCATACCACTGTGTACCGCCCATGGGGCAGCTATCAGGTGATCGACCGGGCCGCCGGCTTCCTGGTCAAGCGCATCATCGTCAATACCGGCGGCCGGCTCAGTCTGCAGAAGCACGCCAAGCGCGCCGAGCACTGGGTGGTAGTCTCCGGCACCGCCACGGTCACGCGCGACGGTGCCGGGATCGAGCTCAGCGCCAACCAGTCGATCGACATTCCCATCGGCACGCCCCACCGGCTGGAAAATCGGGCAAACGAACCTCTTCATCTGATCGAGGTCCAGTCGGGCAGCTACCTCGGCGAGGACGACATCGTCCGCCTCGAGGACGTCTATGGCCGGGCCTGACCGGGGATCGGCTGCGCCTCCGCCCAATAGCCTCGGCGCGCGCGACCTGCGGGCGGTCCTCCATCCCTACACCAACCTGCGCACGCTTGAGCGGACGGGCCCGCTCGTCATTACCCGCGGCGAGGGCGTGCGCGTGTTCGACGACACCGGAAACGCCTACATCGAAGGCATGGCAGGCCTGTGGTGCTGTTCGCTCGGCTTTTCCGAACGTCGCCTTGCCGACGCGGCGCGGCGCCAGATGGAGACGCTTCCGTTCTACCACCTGTTCGGTGGCAAGAGTCACACGGCGGCCATTGAGCTAGCCGAGCGCCTCATCGCCATGGCGCCAGCATCATTCGCGCGCGTGTTCTTCGCCAACTCGGGCTCGGAAGCGGTGGACAGCGCCGTCAAGCTCACCTGGTATGCCAACAACGCGCTGGGGCGGCCCGAGAAGAAGAAAATCATCGCGCGCCGGCGCAGCTATCACGGCGTCACCATCGCGGCGGCCTCGCTCACCAACCTGTCGGTCAACCAGACCGCATTCGACGTGCCGCTCTCGCCCATGCTGCAGACCGGCTGCCCGCATTTCTACCGCGAGGGCAAGCCGGGTGAGAGCGAGGAGGCCTTCGCCCAGCGCCTCGCCGACGAGCTCGAGGCGTTGATCGCGCGCGAAGGGGCCGAGACCATCGCCGCCCTGATCGCCGAGCCGGTGATGGGCGCGGGCGGCGTCATCGTGCCGCCTGTGACCTACTTCGACCGCATCCAGCCGATCCTGAAGAAGCACGATATCTGGCTGATTGCCGACGAGGTGATCTGCGGCTTCGGGCGCACCGGCAACATGTTCGGGAGCGAGACGTTCAAGATCAGGCCGGACATGATGGTGCTGGCCAAGGCGTTGTCCGCCGGTTACGCGCCGATTTCCGCGCTCCTGGTGAGCGACGCCATCTATCAGGCGATCGCCGATGAGAGCGCCGCGATCGGCAGCTTCGGCCACGGCTTCACCTATTCCGCCCACCCTCTGCCAGCAGCAGTAGCGCTCGAAACCCTCCGGATCTACGAGGAACGCGGCATCCTCGCCCAAGTGCAGGCCGTGATGCCGCGCTTCCAGGCCCGGCTCCGCGCCTTTGCCGAACACCCCCTGGTAGGCGAGGCACGCGGCATCGGCCTGATCGGCGCGGTCGAGCTGGTGGCCGACAAGGCGACACGGCGGCCGTTCCCGCCCACCGCCGGGGCCGGTGCCGCCGTGGCCCAGGCCTCCCAGGCGCAGGGGCTGATCCACCGCGCCATGGGGGATTCGCTTGCCTTCTCCCCGCCGCTGGTCATCACCGAGGCCGAGATCGACGAGATGTTCGACCGCTTCGCCCGGGCGCTCGATGCCGCCGCCCCCGGGATCGCCGCGGCCTGAGCACCGGAATCCGCCGGGTGGCGGGAGTTCGCCGGCCTGTGATAGATTTGAGACCATGGACTACGAGAAGCATTTCCGGGATGCCATCGCGCGGCTGAAGGCGGAGGGCAACTACCGCGTCTTCGCCGACATCGAGCGCAAGGCGGGCGACTTCCCGCGCGCGGTCCGCCATGTCACCAAGGGCGAGGGCGACGCCGTCCGCGACGTCGTGGTGTGGTGCTCCAACGACTACCTCGGCATGGGCCAACATCCGGTGGTGCTGGACGCCATGGAACGGGCCATGCACCGCTCCGGCGCCGGCGCCGGCGGCACCCGCAACATCTCGGGCACCAACCACTATCACGTGCTGCTGGAGCACGAGCTCGCCGACCTGCACGGCAAGGAAGCCGCGCTCATCTTCACCTCGGGCTACATATCCAACGAGGCGACGCTGTCGACGCTCGCACGCGTGCTGCCGGGCTGCATCGTCTACTCCGACGCCCTCAACCACGCCTCGATGATCCAGGGCATCCGCCACTCGGGCGCTCAGAAGCGCATCTTCCACCACAGCGATCCCGACGACCTCGCCCGCCTGATGGCCGACGACGATCCCGCCGCGCCCAAGCTGGTCGCCTTCGAGTCGGTCTACTCCATGGACGGTGACATCGCGCCCATCGGCGAAATCTGCGCCGCCGCTCGCGAGGCTGGCGCCATGACCTACCTCGATGAGGTCCACGCGGTCGGCATGTACGGCGCCCGCGGCGGCGGCATTGCCGAGCGCGACGGCGTCATGGACCAGGTCACGGTGATCGAGGGAACACTCGCCAAGGCGTTCGGCGTCATGGGCGGCTACATCACGGGCACCGCCGCGCTGGTCGATACCGTGCGCTCGTTCGCGCCGGGCTTCATCTTCACCACCGCCCTGCCCCCCGCGGTCGCGGCCGCGGCCCATGCCAGCGTGCGCTACCTCAAGGGCTCGAACAGGGAACGCGAGCGCCACCAGGAGCGCGCGGCCACCCTCAAACGCCTGCTGCGCGAGGCCAAGCTGCCGGTCATGGACAGCCCGTCCCATATCGTGCCGGTCCTGGTGGGCGATCCGCGCCTGTGCAAGCTCGCCTCGGACGAACTGCTCGACCGCCACGGCATCTACATCCAGCCGATCAACTACCCGACCGTGCCGCGCGGCACGGAACGGCTGCGCATCACGCCGACGCCGTTCCATTCCGACGAGATGATGCATGACCTCGTCGCCGCCCTGCGGGAAGTATGGGCACGGCTCGAGATCACCGCCCGCGCTTCGGCTGCCTGACGCGATGTATCCCGACCACTCCCTGATGCCGAAGGAGGCGGTCCGCCTCGCGGCACTCGGCATGCTGGCCGAGAAGCCGCTCGCCTATGCCCAGCTCGCCGCGTCGATCCGCGACTTCACCAGTCACATCATGGGGCCTAACCTCGACCTGATGGGCAGCTCGATCCAGCTGCTCGCCGCCGAAGGCCTGATCGCGCCCGTGGGCGGCGGCGCCTGGCGCGGCGAGGCGATCAATCCCGACACCCGCCTCGCCATCACCCCCGAAGGCCGGCGCGAACTCGAGTCCCTGCTGCTCGCCACCGTGCGGACGCCGTTCAACGACATCAACAAGCTGGTAGTGGCGCTCAAGATGCGCTTTCTCGGCCTGCTCGATCCGGACAGCCGCAAGGCGCAGATCGCGCTCATTGCTGCCGGACTCGAGGGCGAGATCGCCCGGCTCGCCAGCCTGCGCGCCCGCCGCGTGGGGGAGGCCGGCGCGGACGACACCCTGGTCGCCTGGCTCGACCACGACATCTCCCAGATCGAGGCGAGCCTCAAATGGTTCGAAGGCCTGGCGGCCCGTTCCTGACCCTTTCCCCGGCGTCTTCCAAGCGCCGAAACCCTCACCGCGATTTGACTTTACCGGCCCTCGGCCGCTCCCTAAACTCGATGCCGGAGAGCCGAGAAGAGCCCCAACCCCGCCCCGTGCCCACCCGCGTCACCACGCCGCGTAACAGCATCGATGTCGCCACGGGAACCGGCTTCCACCATGACCATCGCCACGCGTTTCGTTCCTTCCCGTCCGGGTTCGCTCGTCCGTCTGCTCGGCTTTCTGGCGTGCCTGCTGGCCGGCCTGCACGCCGTGCCGGCGCGTGCCCTCGAGAAGGTCGACCTCGAGCTGATCCTGATGGTCGATGCGTCCGGCAGCATCGACGACGACGAGTTCGTCCTGCAGCGGCTCGGCTATGCCAAGGCGTTCCGGAACCCACGCGTCGTGAGCGCGATCGCTTCGGGACCGCTCGCCAAGATCGCTGTCGCCTACGTGGAATGGACCGGCCCGTTCCTGCAGGTGCCGATCGCCGACTGGACGGTGCTCAGCAGCCCGGCCTCGATCCAGGCTTTCGCCGACCGCCTCGAGAAGACCCCGCGCGAGCTGTTCTCGGGCGGTACCGCCGTCGGACATGCGATCCTCTACGGCGCCAAGTCGCTCCAGTCGAACCAGTACGACGGCACCAGGCGGGTCATCGACGTGTCCGGCGACGGCCCCACCAACCGCGGCATTCCGGCCGCGATTGCGCGCGATCAGGCGGTCGCCCAGGGCATCACCGTCAACGGCCTGCCCGTGCTCGGCAACTATCCCGGGCTCGACGTGTTCTACCTCGACAACGTGGTGGGAGGACCCGGTTCGTTCTCGATCCCCGCGCGCAGCTTCCAGGACTTCAACTCGGCGATCCTGACCAAGCTGGTCCGGGAGGTCGCCGGCGTCGACGACGCGAACAAGGTCCAGGCCGCGCAGGCGCCCGAGGGCGAACGCTAGGATTCCCGAAGTCAGAAAATGTGCTGGGCGCCGGTGACGAAGATTTCCGTGCCGGAGACGTAGCTCGCCTTCTCCGAACACAGGAAATGGATGACGTTGGCGACCTCCTCCGGCGTCCCCAGGCGCTGCAGCGGGATGCGCGGGATTAGCACCTCGGTTTCCGGCGACAGCATATCGGTGGCGATCTCGCCCGGTGCGATCGCGTTCACCCGGACGCCGAGGGCACCGAATTCGGAGGCCATCTCCCGGGTGAGAGCCGACAGCGCCGCCTTGGAGACGCTGTAGGCGGAACCGGCGAACGGATGGACCTCGTGGCCGGCGATCGAGGTGATGTTGACGACCGCGCCGCGGCCCTTGTGAAGCGCCGAGGCGAACCCGCGCGCCAGCCGGAGCGGCGTGAACAGGTTGAGCTCGAATACCTCCTTCCAGGCGGCGAGGTCGCCGTTGAGACAACCGAGCCGCTCGCGGTAGGGCGTCTTCGGTGAAATGCCCGCGTTGTTGACCAGCCCGTGGAGCGGCGCCTCGCCGAGGACTTCGAGCGCCTCGGCAACGAACCGGTCCTGATCCGCCGGCTTCGACAGATCCGCGGTGATATGGGCCGACCAGTTGGGATCCCGCTGGCATGCGTCGGGCACAACGTCGCGCGAGCACGTGATGATGCGCCAGCCCTCGGTCGAGAATTTCTTGACCGTAGCATGGCCGATCCCCCGGCTTGCACCGGTGACGATGATGGACTTGTGGCCGTTGCTCATGGCGCGAGGTTAGAGAAATTCACGCCGGCCCGCCAGCCCCGCGCCGTCAGCGCACGCTCACGACCCTGAACGGGTGGACCACGCCATCGTGGCCAGTAAGGGAGACGTACTCGCCTTCCTTGAAGACATGCGCCTCGAATCTGAAGAACGGCTCGTCGTCCTCCTCGCCCGGCTCGTAGGAGAATGCCCAGGTACGATGGCGGGTATGGATCAGGTAGCCCTGCTCGGGCGTCTCGTCGCCCCAGAACCGCCGCACGGTACAGGCCTGCTTGTTGGCGCGCCAGGCCTCGACGTCGATATGCCCCGCCCCATCGAGCGGCAGGACGAACTCATAGCCGTGGCGCGCACTGCCTTCCGGGAATTCTTGCGTGCGCGCGAGCTCGAGGCGGATGTTCTTTAACGACACCGATATCTCTCCGCTGTCAGTGGATCATCAGCACGGGCAGGCGAGAATTCTCCAGGGCATGTTCGGTCACGCCACCAAAGATAAGCTCGCGCACCCGGCTGTGGGTGAAGGCGCCCATGACCAGAAGGTTGGCGCCGGCCTTGACTGCGGCGTTGACGATCGCCTTGCCGGTGTCGGCGCCCGGCTTGACCACGACCGCCTTGGCCTTGACCCCGTGGCGGGCGAGATATTCCACCAGCCCTTTCTGGTCGATCAACTTGCTGTCGCCGACCGAGACCGCGGTGACGCTGGTGGCACGCATCAGGAAGGGCATTGCCGCGCCTACGGCACGGGCCGCTTCGCGGCTGCCGTTCCAGGCGATCGCGACGTTGCTGCCGACCTTGGCCGGCGGCTTGGGCGGGACCAGCAGCACCGGACGGCCGGTCTCCATGAGCGCGGTCTCTGCCACCACGCGAACGCCGGCATCGCGCGCATCACGGGCGCGGCGCACCACCACCAGGTCGTTGAGGCGCCCCTTTTCCTCGACCACGTAATCGCTCATGCCGGTCACTTCCTCGTAGGACGCGGTCAACGCACCCTTGGCGGCCGTCTTCCCGGTCGCGGCCTTGGCCTTCTTGGCCGCGGCATCGAACGCCTTGCGCGTCTTCGTCGCCGTCGTCTCGGCCCGCTTCTCCGCCGCGGTCAGGACCTGGTCAACCAACGCCGGCGAGATGGTCTCGCCGGCAAAATCGCCAAGTGCCTGGGTCGGGTCGGCACGGAGATGAAGCGCGTTCACGTGGGCACCGAAGGTTCCCGCGAGGGCGAACGCAGCATCTAACACTTCGCCGGCCCCCTCGGAGTCGGCAAGCGGAACCAGAATGGACTTGATCGGCATAAGGTCTTCTCCCCTGGTGCTCGGCAACCGCTGCGGCGGCCATAGCCCTTTGTTGCTTATGGATTTTACTAGAATGGCGCCCGCACGGCAGAGTTGCAAGCCCCCCGCGCGAGGGTCGCCCTATTGGTGGGAATGCTCACCTTCGCCCTCGAACGTGGCACGATGCTCCATCACCCCTTCCGGGTCCTCGTGAATGATGACGCCGGCCCCCGGGAATGCGGCCCGGACCTTCGCCTCCACCTCGTCCGAGATTTCATGGGCCCGGAGCAGCGAGATGTTCTTGTCCAGCTCCAGGTGGAACTGGATGAACGAGCGCGGTCCCGCCGAGCGCGTGCGCAGATCATGAATGTCCCGAACCTCCTTGTGGGCGCGGGCGATCGCGATGATACGGTCGCGGTCGGCCTGGTCGAGCTCTCGATCCATCAGTTCCTGCAGCGCCTTTTCCATAATCGCCCAAGCATTCCAAAGAACGTAGAGCGCGATGCTGATGCCGAACAGCGGATCGAGATAGTTGATGCCGAGGTTGGCGCTGATCAGCAGCGAGACGATGACGCTCGCGTGGATCAACACGTCGCCCTTGTAATGGAGCGAGTCCGCCGTGATCGCGAGTGATTTGGTGCGCCGCACGACATAGGACTGGAAAGACACCAGTGCCACCGTCACGACGATCGAGAACACCATCACCGCGATACCGATCCCCTGGCGCGCAATCGGTGCCGGCGTCACCAGCCGGTCCACGGCCTCGATCATCAGGAACAGGGAGGAGCCCGCGACGAATGCGGCCTGCCCCAGCCCTGCGAGGGATTCCGCCTTGCCATGACCGAAGCGGTGTTCGGCGTCGGCCGGGCGCAGCGCGTTGCGAACCGCGATCAGGTTGACGATGGAAGCGGCTATGTCCATGAGCGAGTTGATCAGGGTCGACAGCACGCTGACCGAGCCCGTCATTATCCAAGCAACGGTCTTCGCCGCGATCAGGATCGCAGCCGCGGCAACCGAGGCTGCCGTCGCGACGTGCAGGAGCCGGATCGTTTCCGGCCGGATCCGCTCATAGGTCCCGGACGAAGCGCCGGCGACCTGGGACGGCGCCTGGGACGGGCGCGCCTCCTCCCGGGGTGTCGGCGACATGCTCATGGGTACAACCTCTCCACGTTCCAGCCGCCCTCCCGACGCCGGAACACGATACGCTCGTGCAACCTGAACGGACGGTCGATCCAGAATTCGATGGTCTCGGGCAGCACCCGGTAACCCGACCAGTGGGGCGGACGCGGCACCGGCCTGCCCTCGAATTCGAGGCCGTACCGGGCGAAGCGCTTCTCCAGGTCGAAGCGCTCGGCCATGGGCTCGGACTGGCGCGAAGCCCAGGCGGCGATCTGGCTGTCGCGCGGGCGCGAGGCGAAATAGGCGTCGGCTTCCGCCTTTGTGACGGTTTCGGTGACGCCGTCGATGCGCACCTGGCGCTTCAGGCTCTTCCAATGGAATGCGAGCGATGCCTGCTGGCGCTGGCCGAGCTCATGGCCCTTGCGGCTCTCGAAGTTGGTGTAGAATACGAAACCCCGCGCATCCCGCCCCTTGAGCAGGACCATGCGGACCGACGGCACGCCGGCGGCATCCGCCGTGGCGCAGGCCATGGCGTTGGCATCTTTCTCGTTCGCCCAGGCCTCGCGGTACCAGTCGTCGAACAGGACGAACGGATCGGCGCGTTCGAACTGGTTAGTGCCTTGATCGATCAGCATGACTGTCCTGGAATCTCTCTCCGAAATCGAAGGGGCCGCCCGTGCGACCCCCTCACCCGCGCGCGGCGAATACGCTAGAATATAGGCGATCGAAGCCGCCTCTGCAGGATGTTTTTCCTGACGGTGGCGCGACTGAAAACCGTTCGCATGTTTCCGATACGAGGCCGCTCATGTCCACTTCCAAGCTTGCCGGCAAAATCCTCCGCATCATTGCCGCCGCCGCCATCATGCTGCCCGTGCTCGCCTGCGCCGGGCCCAACGGCGCCGACAGCAAGGATAACGGTGCCGCGAAGGAATCACATACCGGTGAAAACGTCGGCACGATCCTCGGTGCGATCGGCGGCGCGCTGCTCGGCAGCCAGGTTGGCAAGGGCAACAGCCGCACGCTGGGCATGGTCGCGGGCGGCGCGCTCGGCGCCCTTCTCGGCAACAACCTCGGGCGCCGGTTCGATGAGCGCGACCGCGCGCTCCAGACCAAGGCGGCCGAAAAGGCCATGACGCGTCCCGTCGGACAGGCCGTACCGTGGTCCAACCCCGACAGCGGAAACTCCGGCAGCGTCACGCCGCTCAAGCAGGAAACGCGCGCCAGCGACGGTGCGACCTGCCGCTCCTTCGAGCAACGGGTCCAGACCAAGGACGGAAGCACCGCCGCCACGCAGGGCACCGCCTGCCGCGAGCCGGACGGCACATGGAAGGTCACTTCGGGCTGAGCCCCGGCGCGCCCGTCACGGTTGCACGGGGCCGCAAACCCGCGCCCGGCCAGAGTTTGATCACCCCCCTCTTTCGTGTAGGATGCCGCGGCATCGACGCATGTGTCGGCCGGTCCCGGCCACGCTTACCAAGAGGAGAAAAATGGCCACAGGCAACGGATTGCTCGCCGGAAAGAAGGGCCTGGTGATGGGGGTGGCGAACGATCGCTCGATCGCCTGGGGGATCGCGAAGGTGGCCGCCGAAAGCGGCGCGGCACTGGCGTTCAACTACCAGGGCGATGCCCTCAGGAAGCGGGTCGAGCCGCTCGCGGCCCAGCTGGGCTCCGATATCGTGCTGCCCTGCGATGTGACCGACGACGCATCGATCGATGCCCTGTTCGCCGCCGTCAAGGAGCGCTGGGGCGGACTCGATTTCCTGGCCCATTGCATCGCCTTCTCCGACAAGAACGAGCTTACCGGCGGCTATATCGACACATCATCGGCGAATTTCGCGCGCACGCTCGACATCTCCTGCTATTCGTTCACGGCGCTCGCGCGCCGCGCCGCCGAGATCATGCCCGACGGCGGCAGCATGCTGACGCTGACCTATTACGGCGCCGAGAAGGTCATGCCGCACTACAACGTCATGGGCGTCGCCAAGGCGGCGCTCGAGGCGAGCGTGCGCGCGCTCGCGGTCGACCTCGGCAAGCGCCAGATCCGCGTCAACGCGATCTCCGCCGGACCGATCAAGACGCTGGCGGCGAGCGGTATCGGCGACTTCCGCTACATTCTCAAGTGGAACGAATACAACGCGCCGCTCAAGCGCACGGTCGCCATCGAGGAAGTCGGCAGGGCCGGCACCTTCCTCCTGTCGGACTGGGCGAGCGGCGTCACCGGCGAGGTCCTGCACGTCGATTCCGGCTACCACGTGGTCGGCATGAAAGCCGTGGACGCGCCCGACATCGCCACCGTCTGAGGCCGGAAATCCCATGTCCCACAATACCTTCGGCCACCTGTTCCGCGTCACCACCTGGGGCGAGAGCCACGGGCCCGCGATCGGCTGCGTGGTCGACGGCTGCCCGCCGGGCATCCCGCTGCAGGAATCCGACCTCCAGGTGTGGCTCGACAAGCGTCGCCCGGGACAGAGCCGCTTCACCACCCAGCGCAAGGAATCGGACGCCGTCAGGATCATGTCCGGGACCTTCGAGGGCGTGACCACGGGCACCGCGATCTCGCTCATCATCGAGAACGAGGATACCCGCTCCAAGGATTACGCCGACATCAAGGACAAGTTCCGCCCCGGCCATGGCGACTACACCTACTGGAAGAAGTACGGCATCCGCGACTACCGCGGTGGCGGCCGCTCGAGCGCACGCGAAACCGCCATGCGCGTCGCCGCGGGCGGCGTCGCGCGCAAGGTGCTGGGCACGGGCGTGCGCATCCGCGGCGCGCTGATCCAGATCGGCCCGCACGCCATCGACCGCGCGCGCTGGGACTGGAACGCCGTCGACCGGAACCCGTTCTTCTGCCCCGACGCCGAGACCGCCAAGATGTGGGAAGGCTACCTCGACGGCGTTCGCAAGGCAGGCTCGAGCGCCGGCGCCATCATCGAGGTGATCGCCGAGGGCGTGCCCGCGGGCCTCGGCGCCCCGGTCTACGGCAAGCTCGAATCCGACCTCGCCGCCGCCATGATGGGCATCAACGCGGTCAAGGGCGTCGAGATCGGCGCCGGCATGCACGCGGCCGAGCTCACCGGCGAGGTCAATGCCGACCAGATGCGCATGAAGGGCAATGACGTCGAGTTCCTGTCCAACAACGCCGGTGGCGTGCTCGCCGGCATCTCGACCGGCCAGGACGTCGTGGTGCGCTTCGCGGTCAAGCCGACCAGCTCGATCCTGACGCCCATGAAGACCGTCAACGTCCACGGCGAGAACGACGAGATCGTCACCAAGGGCCGCCACGACCCGTGCGTCGGCATCCGCGCCGTGCCGGTGGGCGAGGCCATGATGGCCAACGTGCTGGCCGACCACCTGCTGCGCCACCGCGCCCAGTGCGGCACGGCCGGCCTCTAGCCGGTTCACCGCGGCCCATCCTTGCGTTAAAATCGAATGCCCAAGAGGTAAAACCCCTCGACCGATCATCCGGTTCAGGAGGTTCGCATGAGCGACGTCGTTACCGTTCCGCGCACGAAGCCCAAGCTCAAGACGGAACGGCCGCGCCTCTACAAGGTCATCCTGCTCAACGACGACTACACGCCGCGTGAGTTCGTCGTCGTGGTGCTCAAGGGCGTGTTCCGCATGAGCGAGGATCAGGCCCACCGTGTCATGATGACGGCGCACCGGCGCGGCGCCTGCGTGGTCGCGGTCTATACCCAGGACGTCGCCGAGAGCAAGGCGACCGAGGCCACCGAGGCAGCCCGGCGCAAGAACTACCCGCTCCTGTTCACCACCGAGCCCGAAGAGTAACCGGCGGCTGAACGCCGATCCCTTTTTTAGGCGCGGCTGAACGCCGGCCCCTTTTTTAGGCGCGGCTGAACGCCGCGACGACTTCCAGATGCCGAGTCCAGACGAACTGGTCGACCGGCATGACGGGACCGATCTCGAAGCCGGCATCCACCAGCGTGCGTGCATCGCGCGCGAAGCTCACCGGGTTGCACGACACCGCCACCACCGAGGCAATATCCGAAGCCGCGACCTCGCGCGCCTGAGCGGCGGCGCCGCCGCGCGGCGGGTCGAACACGCAGGCATCGAACCGGTCGAGTTCCGCCGCCATCACCGGGCGGCGCTCGAGGTCGCGCACCTGCCCCGTCACGCGGGCGCCCAGCCCGGCCGTCCGCGCCGCACCACCGAGGGCTGCGATCAGCTCTTCGGCGCCATCGAAGGCCGCCACCGTGCAGCCCTTCGCCGCGAGCGGAAAGGTGAAGGTGCCCGCTCCGGCATAGAGATCCGCCACCCGGGCGCCGTCGGCCACGCGCGCGGTCACGGCGGCGACCAGCGCGCGTTCACCCTCGGTCGAGGCCTGCAGGAAGGCAAGCGGCGGTAGGGGTACCGTCACACCACCGAACAGCGCGCGCACGGGGGCGAGCTCGGCGATGGTCTCCGGTGCCTCGAGCGCGGCGCGACGCCCCTTGGCGAGGCGCTGCCAGCCGATCCGGGCGATCCCAGCCTCCCCGGCGAAGCGTGCGAGACGCTCGCGCAGGCCACGGTCGAGCGCTCCCGGCAGGCGGATCACCACGTCGAGCGCGCCATCCACCTCCTGGGCCTCGGCTTCGCCGCGCGCGGAGGGCGCCAGCTCTCGGCCGAAGAACTCCCGCAACGATCCGGTCAGCGTAAACAGGCGCGGCACCAACGCCGGACATTCGGCCATATCGACGATGCGGTGGCTGCCCTGCGCCTGAAAACCGATGACGGCACGGTCCCGGGCGCGCGCCGCGAACAGCCGCGCCCGGCGGCGGCTCGCCCCCGGGACGCGATGCAGCGGCCCGACATTGGCGGCAACCCCGGCGCGCGAGAGAGCGTCCGCGACCATGCCCCGCTTCCAGTCCTCGTAGACATGGGCGCCCATGTGCTGGGCCGCGCAGCCGCCGCAGTCGAGGAAGTGGCGGCAGACCGCCGATACCCGCCCGGCTGCCGGCTCCAGCACGTCGACCAGGCGCGCCCGCCGGCCGCCGCCCACCGTGCCTTCGATTGCGGCACGCACGCGCTCACCCGGCAATGCGCCGGCGACGAACACGGGTGAGCCGTCGGCCGCGCGGCCGATGCCGTCGCCCTGGCCGCCGAGCGCGTCGATGGCAAGCTCGATCGGGTCGCTCACGGCACGGTCTCCGCGTCGGGCGTCTTGACCGCGGCGATCAGGTATTCGACATTGCCGTCGGCGCCGGTGATCGGGCTTTCGGTCACGCCCAACACGCGCCAGTGCATGGTATCGTCGAGCCACGCGCGGATGCGTGCGACGACCTCGTCACGCAATGCCTGCTCGCGCACGATACCGCCCTTGCCGACGCGGCCCTTGCCGACCTCGAACTGCGGCTTGATCAGGGCGATCAGCGTCGCGCCCTCGCGCGCGAGGGCCAGAGCGGCGGGCAGCACCACCTCGAGGCCGATGAAGCTCGCGTCGCACACAACGACATCGGGCGCTTCCGGAATCTGGGCGCGCGTAAGCGTACGCGCGTTGATTCCTTCCAGTACCACCACCCGCTCGTCGGTGCGGAGCTTCCAGGCGAGTTGTCCCTTGCCGACGTCCACCGCGTAGACCCGCACCGCACCGCCCGCGAGGGCCACATCGGTGAAGCCGCCGGTCGACGACCCCACGTCGAGGACGGTCATCCCGGTCACGTCGAGGGCGAAATGCTCCAGGGCACGGGCGAGCTTGAGGCCGCCGCGCGACACCCAGGGATAGGGCTCGCCGCGCACGGCGAGGGCGACCTCGGGATCGAGCCGCTGGCCCGGCTTCTCCAGCTTGCGCTCGCCCGAGAACACCTTGCCCGCCATCACCAGCGCCTGGGCCCGGGCGCGGGTCTCCACGAGGCCGCGATCCACGAGAAGCTGGTCGAGGCGCGGGCGCTCGCGGGCAGGTATGGTCATGTCCAATACGGTGGAAAGAGCCGACGCGTCACTTGCCGCGCTCGACCACGAACCGCGCCATGTCGCGCAGGAGCGCGGCACGCGCCCCGAATACCTCGAGATGGGCGGCGGCCTGGTCGGCCAGCACGCGTGCCTGCTCGCGCGCCTTGGCGACGCCGAGCGCGGACACGAACGTCGCCTTGCCACGCTCCGCGTCCTTGTGGGCGGCCTTGCCCATGGCGGCTGAATCGCCCTCGGCGTCGAGCAGGTCGTCGGCCATCTGGTAGGCGAGACCGAGGTCATGAGCATAGGCGGCAAGCGCCCGGCGTTCGCCCTCCCCCGCGCGGCCCAGCACGGCACCGGCATCGAGGGCATAGGCGATCAACGCCCCGGTCTTGAGGCGCTCGAGCCGGGCGATGGCGCCCGCGTCGAGGGACTGGTTCTCGGCGGCAAGGTCGATCACCTGACCGCCCACCATGCCGCGCGCGCCTGCGGCACGGGCAAGGCCCGCGACCAGCTCGGCGCGCACCGCCGCATCGGGATGGGTGGCGGCATCGGCCAGGATCTCGAAAGCGAGCGGCATCAGCGCGTCGCCCGCCAGCACCGCGGTCGCCTCGCCGAACTTCACGTGACAGGCGGGCTTGCCGCGCCGCATGTCGTCGTCGTCCATGCACGGCAGGTCGTCGTGGATCAGGGAATAGCTGTGGATCAGCTCGACCGCCGCGCCCACCCGGACGGCGATGCCTTCCGGCACGCCGAACATGGCTGCGCTCGCAACGACCAGGAACGGCCGGATACGCTTGCCGGGGCCGAGCGTGGCGTAGCGCATGGCCTCGAACAGCACGCCTTCGGGGCCGGATTGGGGTTCCGGCAGCAGCTCGGACAGCGCCGCTTCCACGACTGCGGCAACGCGGGACAGCTCTGCGGCGAGCGTCGGTTTCGTCATGGCGGTCTGCTCGGCCATCGCTGACGGCCTCAGCCGATGTCGGCGGGCTCGACCCCTTCCGGGCCGGCGGGGCCGAGCGAGATTTTCTCGACCTTGGCCTTGGCCTCGGCGAGCTTCTTCTCGCAATGGGCCTTGAGCCGGGCGCCGCGCTCATAGGCCGCGATCGCCTGGTCGAGCTTGACGCGGCCATCCTCGAGCTCGCGCACGATGGTCTCGAGCTCGCCCAGCGCGTCTTCGAAGCTCATGGCCGCGATGTCCTTGTCGGTCCTGCCCTCGCCCTTCTCGGCCCTGGCCATGGCGCCCCACTTCCTTTCGTCCGGCACTGTCGTAAAAACCGGGCCAGTTTAGGAAACGTGCCCGGGAAGGGCAAGACACGGCACCGTGACTTCTTTACGGGGCGAGCAGCGCCTCGACATGGGCGCGCGCCGAGGCCGCCAGCGCGTCGAGGTCATAGCCGCCCTCCAGCATGGAGACCAGGCGCCCGTCGCAATGGCGCTCCGCGAGATGCCGGATCTCGGTCGTAAGCCAGCCATAGTCCGCCACCTCGAGCTGCATCATCGAGAGCGGATCCTTGCGGTGCCCGTCGAAACCGGCCGACACCAGGATCAGGTCGGGGCCGAACTCGGCCAGTTCCGGCAGGATGAGATCGCGCCACGCGGCACGAAAGGCGTCGCTCGTGGTCATGGGCGGCAGCGGCGCGTTGATGATGGTGCACGGGCCGTCCTCGGAATGGGTGCCGCTGCCGGGATAATTGGGATATTCGTGGCTGGAACCGTAGAAGGTGTCGTCGGCCTCGCGCAGGATGTCCTGGGTGCCGTTGCCGTGATGAACGTCGAAGTCGAGCACGGCGACGCGCGCGATCTTGTGGACCGCGCGCGCGTATATAGCCGCGACCGCGATGTTGTTGAACAGGCAAAAGCCCATCGACTGGTTGTGGGTGGCATGGTGACCGGGCGGGCGCACCGCGCAGAAGGCGTTGACCGCCGTGCCGGCGACCACGGCGTCGACCGCCGCGATCCCGGCCCCCGCCGCCCGCAGGGCCGCCGCGCGTGAGCCCGGCGACACGATGGTCTCATGATCGAGATAGGCGTAGCCCGCAGCAGGGATGGTCAGCAGGACCTCCTCCACCATGTTCGGCTTATGGACGCGCAGGAGATCGGACTCGTTCGCCTCGGGGGCTACCTCGAAACCGAGGCCGGCATTTTCAATCCCTTGCAGTGCCGCCATCACGGCCTTGAGTCGCGCCGGGCTCTCCGGGTGGCCGGGACCGGGATCGTGGGCGATGCAGTCGGGATGGCTGAAAACGAGGGTACGCAACGGGGCTCCTTGATGCGGGCGTGACGAGGGGCGCCGCCGGATTGAACGGGATAAACGCGGGACGGGCAAGCGGCCCGGCGGATTCCGGGCCTGAGTAGCTTGTTATGTCAATTGACTTCCCGGGCAATGTCCCCCACAAAAGTCCGAAAGGCGCACGGACTACGCAGTCCGGCGCGAGTCGGTGCGGCCCAGCCGCACGGCAGGGACGCGGATCTACGTCGCCTCCGTGGGGGCGCGAGGGAGCAGGTCTGGTGTTCAATCTTCGTGCAATCACGCCCGCCGCGTTCGCGGTCGAGTGACACCATGCCGCTGAGCCGCGCCAACGGGGTCGATATCTGGTACGAGGTCTCGGGCGAGGGTCCGGCCCTGGTGCTGATCCACGCCAATACCTTCGACCACGACCTGTGGCTCTATCAGGCGGCGCATTTCTCGACCTGGTTCACGGTCGTCACGGTCGATATCCGCGGCTACGGCCGGTCGGTGAAGCGCGACGCGCCATTCACCGAGCAGGACATGGGCGAGGACGTGCTCGGCGTCATGGACGACCTCGGTATCGAGCGCGCGATCCTCGGCGGCTGCTCGGTGGGTTCCGGCATCGCCATCCACCTCGGCCTCGACCATCCCGACCGCTTCTCCGCCCTGGTCCTGGTGGGTGGCAACGCGGGCGTATCGGATCACTACAAGGAGCGCGTGGCGGCCTATCGCCGCGACCTTCCCGCCTATCACCTCAGGCACATGCGCTCGACCGTGGCGAAGGATTTCGCCGCGACCCCGCTCGCCGACTACCTGTTCAACATCTGGGTGGAGCGCCAGCCGCGCCTCGATGGCGCCGCCATCGCGCGGGTGTTCGAGGCGGGCAACGGCTATGATTCGACGCCGCGCCTCGGCGAGATGAAGATGCCGGTGCTGGTCGTCAACGGCGAATACGACAACTCCCTGCCGGGCGGACGGCGCACCGCCGAGGGCGTGCCGTCCGGCACCCACGTGGTCCTGCCCGGCGCCGGGCACGCCTGCTGCCTTGACGATCCCGCCGCGTTCGACCGGGCGGTGATCGATTTCCTCAGGACGAAAAAGCTGATGCCGGCGCTGTGAGGCGCCGGCATCGCGGGACGTCGGGAACGATCGAGACTTATTCGAAGTACGCGCCGTTCTTGTAGACGGTCTTGACCTGCTTGTTGTCGGGGTGATGGCCTGGCATCGGCCCGCCGTTGACGTTGAGGCGGTCCGGCATGGCCTCGTTCTTCGCCTCTTCGGTGTGGCAGCCGACGCGTAGCAGCACCAGGGGCTCGTCCGACGTGGCGTGGAAGCGGTAATAGCAGCCCTTGGGCAACATCACGCCCTCATGGGTGCCCACGTCATGGATCTGCTCGTCCTTGCCGTAGTAGAAGCGGGCCGAGCCCTGCATCACCACGAACATGTGGTCTTCCTTGGTGTGCATGTGCAGGCCGTTCTCGCCGCCCGAGGCATAAACCTTGAGTACCGTCCACATGTTGTCGGTCTTGCAGACCGGCGTGTTGGTGCGGCCCTGCTCCAGCATCTGGGCCTTCAGGTGGAAGAACACCGGCTTTTCGGGCGTGGCCGCGATATCCGAGCGCGCATCGCCGCGCTTGAACTGGCCGAAATTTTCCGACGTCAAAACCTCGTTGACCGACATCTCCGTCTCCTCATCGCGTGTTGTAAGGGTCGCGTGGCGGGCACTATACCACGCGCCCGGCGACGGCGAAAATCGGTCATTGTGACAACAATTCGCAGCTAGTCCGCGGCTTCCAGCAGCTCGAACACCCGCTCCAGCCCGACCGGCGAACCTTCCGCGGCCATCAGGTGCTCGAACACCTCGGCGATGTCGTGGCGGCCGATGCCGGCCGCGACCGCCTCCCGGTAAGCCCCGGTCATGGCGTCCATGAGCGGATAGGCGCCGCCGAGGTCATGGGCGAGACGCGCAAGGCGCTCCATCTGGCGCAGCCGGCTCGCCATGCCGCGCTGGCGCCCGGCGCCCTCGTCCGCGTCGCGGCCTTCCTTCTCCTGGCCGAAGCTGCCGTAATCGCGCTCCAGCATCAGGGCGCCGCGGCTCTCGAGCATGGCCGAGGTCGCGTTCGATCCCGCGATCGCCTCGAACACCGCCTTGCGGTCGAGCCCGGCGCGGGTGGCGAGCTCGAACGCTTCGGCCGCCGCCAGGGTATGGGCGCACACGAGGTAGAGCGCCACGAACTTGGCGATGCGCCCGGCGCCGAACGGGCCCAGCCACGTGACCTTGCCGGTGATGTCGCGCAGGACCGGGGCGAAGCGGTCGAAGGCCGCGCGCTCGCCGCCGATGAAGATGGCGGCGGTGCGGTCCGCCATGTAGTGAGGATTGCCGCTGACGGTACCGTCGAGCAGCACCATGCCGGCGGCCTCCATGGCGGCCTTGGCCGCGAGCTTGGCCTTGAGCGGCACGGTCGAGAGCTCGAACGCGACCAGCCCCTTGCGGCCCGAGGCGACGATGCCGTCGGGCCCCTGATAGACGTCCGCCACGGCGTCCGCCGTGGGCAGGCTGGTGATCACCACGTCGGACCGTGAGGCGACGTCGCGCGCCGACGTGGCGGCGATGCCGCCGGCCTCGGTGAACCTGGGCGACCCGGAGCGGCGGAAGCCGACGACGCGATGGCCGCGCGCGAGCAGATTCGCGGCCATGGCGAAGCCGAGGTTGCCGAGGCCGACCGTGCCGATGGTGACGGTCATGGTGACGCGGGCGGGAAGCAGGGGCGCGGACGGCCGCGCCCCGCCGCCGCTAGAGATCCTTGGCGCGGTCGAAGTGGCCGAGGCCGGGACGGTAGGTCTTGTCGTCCAGGAACTGCTTCATGCCCTTCTCGCGCGAGCGCTCCTTGTCGTTGTACTTGAGCGCGTCGGACTTGGCGTTGAGGTAGTCGGCCGCCTGGTCGACGCTCATGTAGCGCACCGCGCGCACGCCTTCTTTGGTGTAGCGCAGCGCCGCCGGGCTCTTCTGCTGCAGGAGTTTGGCGAGCTTGACGGTCTCGGCGCGGAGCTTGGCCTTCGGCACCGACTTGGTGACGAAGCGCATGGCCGAGGCCTGCTTGCCGTTGAAGGTCTCGCCGGTGCAGGCGTAGTACATGGCGTCGCGCATCGACATCATCTCGACCACGTTCCAGCTGACGATGCCGCCCGGCAGGATGCCCCAGTTGATCTCCGACAGGCCGAAGATGGCGTCGTCGGCCG
Source organism: uncultured Alphaproteobacteria bacterium (assembly GCA_963732875.1). Lineage (GTDB taxonomy): Bacteria > Pseudomonadota > Alphaproteobacteria > SMXQ01 > SMXQ01 > WHSO01. The sequence continues at coordinate 1,203,611 of CAVTBD010000002.1, forward strand.
CAACGGCGAAGTCGCAGGCCGACACCTGGGTAAAGGCGCCGCCGAAGCAGTAGCCGTTGACCATGGCGATGGTCGGCTTGGGGAAGGACGCGAGCTTGGTCCAGCGCCACGCGTGGGAGGCATGCTTGGCCTTGTGCCGCTTGGCGACGTCGTCGGTGGTGCCGCGGAAGTAGAGCCGGATGTCCTGGCCCGCCGAGAACGCCTTGCCCGCGCCGGTGATGATGACGACGTCGACCTCGGGGTCGATGGCGAGCTCGTCGAGCGCCTGGTTCATGTCGAGATGCAGCTGCGGGCTCATCGCATTGCGCTTCTCGGGCCGGTTGAAGATGCACCAGGCGATGCCGTCCTCCTTCTCGATGATCACGGTCTCAAGGTTGCGGACGGTCTTCTTGCTCTTGCTGGTCTTGCTCTTGCTGGTCTTGGCGGCGGATTTGGCCTTGGTCTTCGCCATGGCTGGGCACTCCCCTGTCTCTGTGTTGTGTGTAACGAAGGCTCGTTCGATTGGCCCGCAGCGTAGCAACCGGCTCGGGGGCTGCGCAAGCGGCCCCGGGCCTTGCCGGCCGCGGGTTTCGGGCTAACCGTAGTCGCGCAGGACGCCGCGCGCGATCACCATCTTCATGACCTCGCTCGCCCCCTCGGTGATGCGGAACGAGCGCTGCTGGCGCCACATGCGCTCGATCGGCAGGTCGGTGGTGAGCCCGATGCCGCCGTGCACCTGCATGCAGCGGTCGGCGACGCGGAACGCCATCTCGTCGGCATAGTACTTGGCCATGTAGGCTTCCTGACGGAAGTCCTCGCCCAATTCCGCCTTGGCCGCGGCGTGATAGACCATCAGCCGCGCGGCGTGCAGCTCGACGAAGGAATCGGCGATCATCCACTGGATCGCCTGGCGGTCGGCGAGCGGCTTGCCGAAGGTGACGCGCTGCTTGGCGTAGGCGGTCATCATCTCGAGGCAGCGCTCGGCGACGCCGAGCGCGCGCGAGCCGTGGCGCAGGCGGCCCGCGCCGAGCCAGCGCTGGCCGAGCTTGAAGCCCTCGCCCTCCTTGCCGACCATGCGGCCCGCCGGCACGCGCACGTTGTCGAACACGATCTCCCACGGCTTGTCGCCCATCATGGTCTCGTACTGGGCGCCGAGCTTCACGCCCGGCGTGTCCATGTCGACGATGAAGCACGAGATGCCGCCACGCGAGCCCTTGGAGCGGTCGGTCGCAGCCATGAGCTGGATGAAGTCGGCCTCGCCCGCGCCGGTGATGAAGCGCTTGACCCCGTTGATCACGTAATGGTCGCCATCCCTCACGGCGGTCGTGCGCATCGAGCCGGGATCGGAGCCGGCGTCGGGCTCGGTCTGGCCGAAGCACGCCTTCTTCTCGCCGCGGATCACGGGATAGAGGTACTGCGCCTTCATCTCGTCGGAGAGCTCGTAGAGGATCGAACGCACGTTGGGGCCGGTGAAGTAGCCACCGCGCGCCGGCAGCGCGATGGTGCGCGCCATCTGCTCGGTCACCACCACGGTCGCCAGCACGCCCATGCCCTGGCCGCCGAACGCCTCGGGCACGTCCATCAGCCACAGGCCGAGGCGCTTGGCGTCCTCGTCGAACTTCTTGCGGTATTCGGGCTTCAGCTTGACGCCGTCGCAGGTGTCCTTCTCGATCGGGATCATCTCCGCATCGACGTAGCGCCGGAGCGTGTCCCTGAGGAGCCGCAGCTCCTCAGGCAGTTCGAAATCCATCTTTATCTCCCTTCGCGCCGGACGGGGCACCAGTGTGGTGGATTTGAAGTTCCTGACATTATTTGGGGCGGCATCGAAAGGAACTTCAAATCCATAACCACACTGGAATCATATAGTTTTTAGTGTCGTTTCGGTTCAGAAGTTCGCAGGGAGGTTGCCCCGAATATGGAGCGAACTTCTGAACCACGACACTGCTCTAACCCGTGCGCCGGACGGGGCGCACATCGACGGCCGCGACACCCTTGCCCTTGGCCCGCACGATCAGCGGGTTGACCTCGAGGTCGGCAAGGTGGTCGCGGTGATCCAGGAAAATGCGGCCGAGCCCGACCACGGCGCGCACCAGCGCATCCACGTCGGCGGGGCCTTGTCCGCGGAAGCCGGTCAGCAGCTTCTTCGCCTTCAATTCGGAAATCATGGCGCGCACGTCCCTGGCCGTCACCGGCAGGAGCCGCACCGCGACGTCCTTCATCAGCTCGACCAGCACGCCGCCGGCGCCCACCAGCACCACCGGGCCGTAGACCGGATCGGTGCGGCAGCCGGCGATGATCTCGACGCCAGAGACCATCTCCTGCACCAGGTAGCCGTCGATGGCGGCCTTGCGATCCACTTTACGAATGCGCGCGGCGAGTGTCTTGACGCCGGCCTCAACCTCCCTGGCGGAAGACAGCCCGAGCAGCACGCCGCCGACCTCGGTCTTGTGGGAGAATTTCGGCGCCACCACCTTGAGCGCGACCGGGAAGCCGATGCGTTTCGCCGCGCGCGCGGCTTCGGCGGCGCTTCTGCAAAAGGCGCTTTTGGGCGGCGTCACGCCGTTGGCTGCGAGCAGCTTCTCGAACGCCTTGCCGTCGAGGTCGGCGACCTTGCCCTTGGCCTTCGGCAGCTTCGGCACGGGTTTGCCCGCCTTCGCGCCATAGGCCGCGAGCGCGTTGAGCGCGCGCAGGGTCTCGGACAGGCCCTGCAGGTGCGGGATGCCGACGTGGTCCTGGTAGCGGATGCTGGCGTCGCTGAACGGATAGCGCATGCGCCCGAAGGCGATGATCGGCTTGTCGGAATAGTCGAGCAGCGCCCGGATCGGCTCGCCCGCCTCGATGTCGGCGCGCCCGGTGGAGATCTGCGCCGCGACCGCGAGCATGTCCACCGCCGGATCGTCCAGCACCGCCTCGCAGATCTGCGCCATCACCTTGTTGCCGGCTGGGATGCCGGAATCGAGCGGGTTCTTGGGCGTCATCTCGGGCGGGATATGGGGCCGGATGCGATCGAGCGTCGCCTTGGCGTAGGGCGGCATCACCGCACCCTCGTCCTCGGCGTAATCGTAGAGAAGATCGACGGTGCCGCCCGACGTCGTCACCACGCCGATGCGCGGCCCCTTGGGCAGCCGGCCCTGCTGGAACGCGAGCACGGTCTCGGTCAGGTCGTCGAGCGACGGGCACACGGTGATGCCGTAGCGCTCGCACAGCGCCTCGAACGCGGCCCAGTCGCCGCCGACGGCGCCGGTGTGGGACTGGGCCGCCTCGCGCGAGCGCCGGGTGCGCCCGGTCTTGATGGCGATGATCGGCTTCCCGGCCGCGAGCGCCCGGCCGCAGGCTTCCTTGAATGCCTCCATGCGGCGGATGCCTTCGATGAACAGCACGATGGTTTTCGTTTCGGGATCGTCCACGAAGAAATCGATGTAGTCGGCGAGGTCGAGGCCGAGCTCGTTGCCCGACGACATGGCGTAGGAGAACCGCATGCCGCGGGTCTGCGCCGTCTGCACCCAGAACTGGAGCGTGCCGCCCGACTGGAACACGGCGCCGACGGAGCCCGGCGGGCGGCGGCAGATGGGGGCGTTGGGATAGACGAACAGCTTCTCGCGCACGGCGATGCCGCCCATGCAGTTGGGCCCGGCCAGCGTGACGCCGGCCTCGCTGCACATGTCGCGGAGCCGCTGGCCACGCGCCACGATCTCGGGGTCACGGCCCTCGCCGATGTTGGCGGCGTAGACGATGGCGCTCTTGAGGCCGCGCGCGATGCCGTCCTCCATGGTGGCGGGCACCGCCTCGGCCGGGATGATGACAAGGCCGAGGTCAACCGGTTCCGGCAGCGCGGCGAAATCCGGGAAGCACGGCACGCCCCACACCTCCTCGCGGCGCGGGTTGATCGGATAGACCCTGCCGGCATAGCCGCCCTCCTGCAGGTTCTGCCAGATGGTGGACGGCCATTTGGCGCGGTCGGAGGCGCCGACGATGGCGACGCTCTGCGCCTTGAGAATCGGGGCGGGGGAACGGAACAAGCGGGACTCCCTGGACGGATCGGTCTTATAATTTTGCCCGATGATCGTGTCTCGGCGCGGTCCTGTCAACGAAGGCGCGCCGGCGCGGCCGTTCCGTGCAGATGTTCCCCGCGGGACAATGAACGAACGAGGAGAATAGCCATGCCCCTGCCCGCCGTCGGCTCGACGCCGCCCGCCTTCACCCTGCCCAATGCCACCGGCAAGCGCATCAGCCTCGCCGACTACACGGGACGGCCGGTGCTGCTGTGGTTTTTCCCGCGCGCCTATGGCGGCAACTGCACCAAGGAGGCGTGCAGCTTCCGCGACCACGCCGGCGAATTCGGGGACCGCAACACCGTGGTGCTCGGCATCACGACCTCGGCGGCGGGCGACCTCAAGGCCTGGGGCGACGAGGTCGGGCTGATGTCCGAGCTGTTGTCAGACAGCGGCCGCGAGGTGTGCACCGCCTACGGCGCGCTCGACAGCGACCTGCAGGAGCGCCCGTCGCGCATGTCGGTGCTGGTCGGTGCCGACGGCAGGGTCGCCAAGACCTACACCGTGTCGGACGCCGCCGAACATCCGGCGGAGGCGCTCAGGGATCTCGTCCGGATCGCGTGATCAGGCGGGGAACAGCCGCCGGAACGCCTGGCCCTCGTGGCCGAAGTCGAATAGTTCCGGGTGCAGGAACTCGGCGAGGATTTCAAGCGTGTCCACGAGGCGCGGACCCGGGCGGTTGAAATAGGCATTGCCGTCGGCGACCGCGACCCGGCCCTCGCCGAGCGCGCGCAGGTCGCTCCAACCGGGCCGTTCCGTGAGCGCGGTGAGGTCGCCCATGGTGCGGTCAATGTCGAAGCCACAGGGCGCGATCACGATGGCGTCGGGATCGGCGGCGCGGACATCGTCCCATTCGATCCAGGGCGAATGTTTGCCCGCCACCGACAGCAGGTTCTCGGCCCCCGCCAGCGCCACCAGCTCGGGCATCCAGTTGCCGCCTGCCATCAGCGGCGCCATCCATTCGATCAAGAGCACGCGCGGCTTCCAGTCGGCGTCCGACGCCGCGAGCGCGATCCGCTCGACGCGCTCCTTCATGGCGGCGACCGCAGTGGTCCCGGCCTCGGGCCGGCCGAGCGCGTCGGCCACGCGCTGGATGTCGTCGTAGACTCCGGCGAAGTTCTCGGCGGTCAGGCTGACGAGACTGGCACCGCCGCCTTCCCATGATGCCAGCACCTTGCGCACGTCGTCCTCCGACACCGCGCAGACCTCGCACTGGGCCTGGGTCACGATCACGTCGGGGGCGAGGCGGCGCAGCTCGTCGCCGTGGACGCGATAGACCGAGAGCGCGTCGGCGACGGCGCTCTCCATGCGCTTGTGGATGTCCGCCGACGGCCCGGAGGCATCGATCTTGGCCTCGGTGAGCACCGGCAGGCGCTCGATCCCGGCCGGGAAGTCGCATTCGTGGGAACGCGCCACGAGCTGGTCGGCGGCACCGAGCGCGGCGACGATCTCGGTGGCAGAGGGCAGCAGCGAGGCGATGCGGAGAGTCATGGGAACGGCGGCGTCACGGCGTCAATGGAGCGGGACGCCAGAATAGGCGCCCGGTTGCCGCGCGCGCAAGGCGTGCATAGGATAGCGCCCCTGAGGGGAGAACCGGATGAGCCTGAGGCCGCGGAAAAGTATCGAGGACGTCCTGCGCGAGCGCCTGGAGATGGCGGGTTGCTATTTCCTGCGCGGCGGCGCGCGCCCGGGCGAGGAAACCTGGTTCACGCCCCATCTCAACCGCGAGTTCGCCCTGCCGCGCCCGATCAATAACGTCCACGAGGCCAATGCCGTGCTGTTCCGCGCCGGCCTCGAACAGGTGTTCCGGGAATCCCACTCGGAAGGCTAGGCGAGCGCGAACTCTTTCCGCAAAAACGCCAGCGTCATCTCCCACGCCTCCGCCCCTTGCGGCTCGCGCCCGCGGCGCGCGTCGGTGAAGTCCTGGAAGGCGTGGCCCGCGCCGTCGAAGCGGTGAAACGCGTGGGCGATGCCGAGGCGCGTCATCTCGGCGTCGAGCCGGTCGACGTCGGCGGGCGACGGATTCTTGTCCTCGTTGCCGAAGAAGCCCGCGACCGGGCAGCGGATCACGTTCATGCGGTCGAACGGCGCCGGGCCTTCGCCACCCATCCTCTTGAACACGCTGCCGCCGTAGTAGATGCACCCCAGGCGGAAGTCCTGCGGATAGGTGACGAGCCCCACCAGCGCCGTGCGCCCGCCCTGGCAGTGGCCGAGAATGCCGATGCGGGCCCTGTCCAACCGCGCGTCCCCCTTGAGCAGGGCGAGCGCCGCGCCGATGTCGGCCTCGATCTCGTCGTCGCGGAGCCGGTCCTTGCCCTCGGTGGTGGGCAGCGTCGTCGGCTGGCGGTGGTAGACATCGGGCGCGGCCGAGGCGATGCCCGCGGCGGCGAGGCGCTCGGCGCGGTCGATGGTGAAGCGGTCGATGCCGGCGCGGTGCGGCATCAGCACCAACGCCGGAAACGGTCCCGCCCCCGTGTCGGGCATCGCCACCAGCAGCGACATGGGGCTCACCCCCACGGTCGTGGTGGCGAAGCGGAGCATGGCGTCAGGCCGTGACCCGGGCGCCCAGCTCGCGCGCGAGGAAGGCGAGCGCGCGGCCCCAGGAGTCCTTCGCCGAGGATTCGACGTAGTTCTTCGGATTGAACGGATTCATGAAGCCGTGCCCGGTCCTGTCGTAGCGGTGGAACTCGTGGGGCACATTGGCCGCGGTCATGGCCGCGTCCAGCTTCGTCACGTCGTCGGGCGACGGGTTCTTGTCGTCGTTGCCGAAGAAGCCCATGGCCTTGGCCGCCATATTGGGAATGCGCTCGACCGGCGACGCGCCCTCGCCGAGCGCCTTGAACGACGAGCCGCCGTACCAGATGCAGGCCGCCTTGTAGCGCTTGTCGATCGCCGCGCCGAGCAACGTGGTGCGCCCGCCCATGCAATGGCCGAGGATGCCGAGACGGTCGCCGTCGACCTGGTCTAGGCATTCGAGGTAGCTGCGCGCGACCGCGAGGTCCTGGGCGAGCTTGGCATCGGTCAGGTGATCGCGGCGATCATCGATGCTCACGCCGGGCGGCAGCCAGTGGTAATGGTCGGGCGCGATGGCGACGAAGCCGTGGCGCGCGAGGTCATCCACCAGCCAGTTGGTGAACTCGTCGAGCCCGTCCTTGTGGAAGCACACGACCACGCCCGGGAATGGCCCCTTGCCTTCGGGCCTGGCGAACAGCCCCCGGGTCTTGTCGCCCGCGATCTCGAGTGGAATTTCTTCGGCCATGACATCCTCCCTTGCCGTTTTCCGCCGGTACCCGGCGTTTCTTTAAGGGAAGGGTAGCAGAAAGTCCGCGGCGGTGCGGTCAAAAAAAGCGGGCCCCCAAATCATGCGCTTGGGGGCCCGCCGGATAAGGTCGGGACTAGTGGAAATTACAGTCCCAGCAGCGCCTCGGCGTTCTTGCCGAGGATCATTTCCTTCTGGGTCGCGGTGATGTCGGTCCGCGCCTTGATATCGGGCACCGTGTTGGGGTACTCGGAATCGAAGTGCGGATAGTCGGAGGCGAACAGGATCTGGGACAGGCCCATCTCCTCGATCGCGCGGCCGAGGTACTTCTCGTCCAACTCGCAGGTATAGAAGCAGTTCTTCTTCATGTAGTAGGACGGCAGGTGCTCGATCTGGCCCATGCCGTGCTCCTTGAAGATATCGCCGTCGGTGAACTTGTGATCGTCGTCCATGCGGTGCATCCAGTACATCGGCCATTCCGCCGAGCACTCGAAGAACACGACCTTGAGGTTGGGGTGGCGGTCGAACACGCCGCCCAGCACCATCGCCATCAGGATCATGCAGCTGTTGAACGGCCGGCCGAGGGCATGGATCTGGGTAAAGGTCTTGAACTTGGACTGCGACGGGCCGCGCGAGTTCGGGTGCGAGAACAGCGGCACGTTGAGCTTTTCCACCACCGAGTAGAAGTTCTCGTAGGCGGGATCGTCCATCGTGGTGTCCTTGGTGAAGCACGCCAGATGCAGCGCCTTCATGCCGAGGGTCTTGACGCAGTACTCGGCCTCGGCCGCCATGCCCTCCGGATAGCCCGCCGGCATGACGCCGATCGGGTACAGCACCCCCGGATAGTCCTTGCACAGCTTGTAGACCCAGTTGTTGTAGGCCCGCGCCAGCGCGCCGCCGAGCGGCCCCGGGGCCTGGGCTGCGTTGGTGATGCCGGTCGGGAAGATGAACTGCTTGTCGACCTGGGCGCGCGCGTTGTGCTGCAGGCGGGTCGCCATGTCGTAGCCGCCGACCTGGCGCGCGGCCATCTCGCCGTCCATGTAGTGCTCGTCCGGGTGATAGACCCAGTCGTGGTTGTAGGACTGTTCCTCGCGCTTGGTCCACGGGAAGAACGAATACTCAAAGACATTGTCGATCGGGTACTTGCCGGTCTTGACCTTCTTCGGGGTCTTGTCGGCGAACTCGCCTTCGAGCTTGAACACCTCGTCCATCAAATATTCTTCGCGCAGGTGCGAATCGACGTCGATAACGGTCATGGTCTGACGGCCTCCTTGTAGGGGCTGCGATTCAGGCGGCGCGGGGCCGGCCTGCCGTCGGCGTGTTGTTGGCGCAGCCTGCGCCGACGGTGCTTGATGAAACGGCTGAGCCGCGCGCGCCCGGGTCCCTGTCCGGCCCTCGGCCGCGCACGACAGGGGGCCATCCTAGGCCCGCCCGGAGGCCCGTTCCATCGGCCTTTCAAAAAATGATTGTTTGCAAACCGTGAACAATCATCCCCAGAATATGGCCTTATCCGTGCCGAACCGGGAGGCCGCGTGGACAACCTCAAGGCGATGGAGGCCTATGCCGCGGTGGTGCGCCGCCGCTCCTACGCCCAGGCCGCGGAGGGCCTCGGCGTCTCCCGGGCGGTGGTCACCAAATACGTGATGCAGCTCGAGAGCCACCTCGGCGCGCGCCTGCTCAACCGCACCACCCGGCGCGTCAGCCCGACCGAGGTGGGCGAGGACTATTACCGGTTCTGCACCGGGGTGCTGGATGAGATCCGCGACAAGGAGGCGGCGATCGCGGCGGGCCAGCGCGAGGCCGAGGGCACGGTCCGGGTGATGGCGCCCAAATCCTTCGGCAGCCTCTACCTCGGCCGGGTGTTCGCCGATTTCGTCGCGCGCTATCCCAACATCCACGTGTCGCTGTTCCTGACCGACCTGTCGCTGCGTACCTTCGACCTGGTGGAGAGCGGCTCCGACCTCGCCATCCGGCTCACCGCCCAGGCCGATTCGAGCCTGGTGTCGCGGCGCATCGGCACGGCGCGCTGGGTGCTGTGCGCGGCGCCCGGCTTCATCGACGCCCACGGCGCGCCGTCGCGGCCGGACGACCTGCGCGGCCTGCCCTGCGTCATGCACACGCGCTCGCCGTCCATGCCGCGCGGCGCCGCCTGGACCTTCCACGGCCCGGACGGCGCGGTGACGGTCAAGGTCACGGGGCCGGTCATGGTCAACAGCGTGATGGCGGCGCGCCAGGCGGCGCTCGCCGGGGCCGGGGCGGCGTTGCTGCCGACCTACTGCATCGGCCCCGACCTCAAGGCGGGCACGCTGCGCGCACTGCTGCCGGGCCATGCGCCGCCGGCCGAGGAGATTTCGGTGATCTTCCCGCACCGCACGCTGTTGCCGCAGAAGTCGCGGCTGGTGATCGATTTCCTGGCCGATGCGTTCCAGCCGCCGCCATGGGACTAAGAAGTTCGGGGAATCCGGGGTCAGGCGGATTGCGCGGGCGCCGTCTCCGGTTCCTCGGGACCCACCATGTGCTTTTCGATGAACCCGGCGAGCGCCGGTGCATCGCCGCCTTCGAACGCCAGCGCCATCACCGTCGAGGTGACGCGCGCGACGTGACCGCGCACCGGGCCGAAGCCGTCGATGTGGAGCGTCGCGGGCTCGCCCAGGCGCGCCCCCTGGCTCAGCTCCAGCAGGGCACCGCCCACCGACATGTTGTAGATCTGGCACGGCTGCGGCGGCAGGGCGCCGATCTCGAGCATCGCTTCCACGCTGATGCGCACGCGGACATGCCGCCTGCGCTCGCGTCCCCCGCCTCCACCCGTGACCGCCATGCCATCCTCCCGGACCTCGGCGCGGACCTTGTCGCGCCGTCCGAAAAAGGTGCCGCCAAAACATCAACGATGGGTTAAGGCCTACGACCAAGGGGGGCGCGACCAATGGCGCCACGCGGAGGCGGAAATGAACCACGGGCTATGCGGACAGGGGAGAGCATTCGCATGTCCTTGTTCGGACATGCGCGGGCGTCGGCGCTGAAACACCACCTTGGCGCCTGGAATCCCTGGGAGGTAAGGGGTGGTACGGGGAGCTGCCGCGGGGTGTCCCGTTCGGATTTCAGCGGTTAGTCCGCCCACATCTTTTAAGCCTTCCTCCCGCCTTGCTGCGACGCTACGCGGTTTACCGAGGTGCACCTGAGGAGGCAGAAACGTCGCAGCCCTCCGGCTGGGAAGCGCCCGCGCACTCTCCGATGCCGATAACCCCGACAGGGAGCCATCGGGCCGGACCCTTGGCCGACTGATCCGTCCTGCAGGACCCGGACAGTCGACGAATGAATACGACCCCGCCTTTATAGCAAAAGAACATAACAAGAACAAGTGGAATCTGCGGGCCGAGAAAAAAGCCGCCGGGCGAAACCGACGTCCCCCTCACCCAGCTCCGGGTAGGGCGCTATCGCGCCGACCCTGCGCAACCCTCTCCCCCGCAAAGCGGGGGCGAGGGGCCAAGATTCGGAAAGCCCCTCTCCCGCACGCGGGAGAGGGTGGCGAGTGAAACGAGCCGGGTGAGGGTCGCTCGAGAATGACGAGGAAGTAGCCGGCTATCCCAGCGCACGCGATATGAGCGCGCGGCGGTCCTCGGGCAGGTGCCCGGCGAGCCGGGATGCTTCCGCGAGTCCCTGCACCGACATCTTGGCCGCGGTCTTGCGCAGGATGTCGATCACCTTGTCGTCGGGATACTTGCGCGAGAACGCCGCGAACTGGCTCTCCAGGAACACCAGGCAGGCGGCGTCCTCGAGGGTCTGAACCTCGGCGTCACGCTTGAGCCGGCGCTTGTGCAGGAGTTCGGCGACCCGCGCCACGGTCTCGGCGTCGTAGCCGGCGGCACGCAGGATGTTCCCCGCCTGCTCGGCGTGGAAGTCGTAGAGAGCTGTCCGCCACGCGAGATAGCCGTCGCGCCCTTCGGGATAGGACGTGCGCGGCACCCGCCAGCGGGCGATGTGCTGGGCGCGGGCGGCGAGGCGCAGCGCCTCGGAGGCGTCGGGCGCGAGACGCAGCAGCCAGGCGCTCATGCGCTGGCCGTAGAGCAGCGCCGCGGGCGCCTCCCCGCCATCGTGGGACTCGCGGGTCGGGTCGCCGGCGTTGACCGCGTCGATCGCCGCGATCGCGGCGCGGAACCGGTCGCTGCCGGCGTCGCCGCTCACGTCCCGCTCACGCCGCCGGTCACGCCTGGGTCTTGTCGATCCGGGCGTTGCCGTTCTGGCCGTCGAACCACTGGTTGCGGTTGGTCTTGGGCTTGTCGCCATCGACCGCGATGCGGCGCGCCTTGCTCGCGTCCTGCTCGTAGGACGCGACCTGCAGCAGCTCGAGGTCGTCGTCGGACGCCTTCTCGAACCAGTAGCGCGCGCCCGCCGGGGTGATCAGCCCTTCCATCGGCCCGTACTCGCCAAGCAGCTTGTCGCCCGGACCGTAGAACCGCACCCGGCCCTTGATCACCATCCAGAAGCTGTCCATGCCGTCGTGGTAGTGCAGCGTGTTCTCGCCGCCTTCCTGGATGATCTGGACGATGCCCTTGGTCATGCCGGTGCCGGCGAGGCGCACCAGCCCCTTGTTGGCGTCGCCCGGAATCTGCGGGCGCACGTACTTGTAGCTCTGGACCTTGGCCTCGGCCGCGCGGTGGCGGGCCTCTTCCTCAGGCGACATGACGACGTCGGTTGCGCTCATGGGGACCTCCTGCGTCTCTCTCTCGGGACAATTATTTCTATTCTAGCTACTTCAGGGCCACTTTGGCACGCGCCACGATATCGGGCGGCGAGGCGTAGAGCTTCCTGAGGATGGCGAGCGTTTCCACGCCCGTCACCAGCTGGATCTCGAGCTTCTGCTTCTCCGAATCCTTGACGAAGGCCGGGTCCTTGACGGTGTCGTCGAACGCCCTGGTCAGGCTTGATGCGCGGGCGGGCGCAAGCGCCGGTGGCGCCGCGAACGGCCGGGCGAAGGTCTGGGGCGCGATCACCAGTTCGAGGGTGGCGCGGTCCTTCTCGTTTTTCGCCATGTCGAGCACCAGCGGCACGTCGGGATGGTCCGGGTGCTTGGCGAGCCCGATCTGGAACAGGACGTTGATCTTCTTCTCCTTGTACCAGTCGGCGTGCTTCGACAGCATCGGCACCCAGCCCCAGGCGCAGAAGCCCTGGGTCTCGCCCTGCTCCATCGCCTTGAGCGCGGTGACGCTGTTGGTATAGCCGAGGATCACCTTGAACTTCGTCCCGAGCACTGCGTTGAACAGCTTGGGAAACACGCTCGCCACCGAGGCCGCGCCGGTGGAGCCGACGATGAGCTGGTGCTTGCGCAGGTCCTCCGCGGTCTTGACCGGCGAGGTATGCCACGACGCGCAGGTCGAGACCTCGTTGGACGGGCTGCCGAGCCAGGTGAACTTGAGCGGATCGAACTCGGCTTTCTTCTTCTTGCCCAAGAGCGGCTCCAGCGGCACGGTGCGGCTGAAGGTGCCGAACGCGGTGCCGTCCTTGGGCGCGACGTTGTAGAGGTAGTTGGCAGCCTTGAGCCCGCCCGCGCCCGGCATGTTCTGGGGCACAAACGTCACCGGCGCCGGGAAATGCGGCCCCATGTGGCGCGCCAGCGTGCGCGCGAAGATGTCCGATGTACCGCCGGAACCGAAGCCGATGACGATGCGCACCTGCTTGCCGTTGTAGAACCCGGCCTCGGACTCGGCGCGCGCCGCCGTGGCCCCCACCGCGATCAGCGCGACCGCGCCGCATACGAGCATAAATCTGTCTGTCCTGGTCATGGTCTTTCCCCTCTCATGGCCATTCCTGAATCGTGAAACGACACGCGGCGCCGGGGGGCGAAACCCCGGCGCCGCGGCCCTGACCTAACGATACCTACTTGCAGGCGATCGACTTGGCGACGCTCAGGTTACCCTCGTAGGTAACGGCGCAGTTCATGCCGACCTTGAGCTTCGAGCCCTTGGCCTTCTTGCCACCGATGGTGACCTTGGTGCCGTGCTTGCCGCCTGTGATCGTCGCGTTGGCCATCTTGCCCTTCTCCTCGAACGCGACGCCCTTGCCCTTCGGCTTGACCGACTTGAGCATGGCCTCGACCGTGTAGAAGTGCTCCTTGCGGATCTCCATCTTTTCCTTGCTGTTGATGATCTCCTTGGCAAGGGCCAGCGCATCGGCCGGCGTGGCGTAGACCTCCTTCACCATCTCGGAGACCTTCTCGCCGCCGACCGGGGAGATGGCCATGTGCTGCTTCTTGGCGTCGGCCAGCAGCTTCGGGTCCTTCATGGTGGCGTCGAACGCGGCGCGCATGACCTTCACCCGATCCTCCGGAATACCGCCGCGCATGAAGAACGGACGGCCCATCAGGTTCGGGATCTCGAACACGCGAAGCATCTGCTTCTCGGTCTTGGTCTTGGCGAACTCGTTGATCAGGGGCACGTTCGGCAGCTCGGGGCTCTTCTCGGTCGCAAGCTGGGCCAGGATGTTGATCGACTTGTTCTTGAGCCAACGCGGGTAGCGCGACACGATGCTGTCCCAGCCCTCGCCGCACCGGCCCTGCAGCTCGCCGCGTTCCATGGCGAGATGCTCCTCGGTCGAGCCCGGGTAGCCCAGGATCACCTTGATGTGCGTGCCCGCCAGCTTGTTGAGGAGCCGCGCCTCGATCACGTCGGTCGCGGTCGGGCCGCTGGAGCCGATGGTCATGCCCTTGGTGCGGAGGTCCTCGATCGTCTTGAGGCCGGTGGTGTGCCAGCTCAGGCACAGCGAAACCTCGCTGTTGGCGCTGCCGAGCCAGGTCAGCTTGGTGGCATCGACGTTGATGGAGTTGTCGCCGTTCACCAGCTTGTCGAAGTGGGTGTTGCGCGTGACCATGCCGATGGTCAGGCCGTCGGCGGGCGCGACGTTGGCGACGTAGTTGAGCGCCTTGCGGCCCGACGCGCCCGGCATGTTCTTGGTCACGATATCCGGGTGGCCGGGGATATGGGCGACGATGTAGCGCGCCAGCAGGCGCGAATACTGGTCGTAGCCGCCGCCGGGCGACGAGCCGACGATCATGGTGCCGTGCTTGCCCTTGTAGAAGTCCGCGGCCGAATCGGCGCGGGCGGACGTCGCGACCAAGAAGGACGCCAACGCGAACACGACGGCAAGCAACGCGATACGAATGCGAGACAGGTTACTCATAGGAGCCTCCACTGGTCAGGGGGGCGGCGAGCCGGCACGGTCATCCCTGCGGGGACGGCTGTCCTCGACCTTGTTTGCTTGTTGTCCTCCGCCCCGATGGCTGTTCGACTTCGGTGACGCGCCCGCCGGCGAACCCGGCGGACGCCTTACGCCACTCGCCTAAGGCGAGATACACAACTCGCTACAGCGAGAACAATTGTGCCGCGTTGTCGTGCAGGATCGCCTGCTTCTCGGCGGCGGTGAGGTTGTTGGCGGCGCGCATCTCTTCCAGGTTCTCCGGAAACTCGCCGTCCCAGTGCGGGATGTCGGTGGCGTAGATCAGGTGCTCGGCACCGACGAAATCGATGGTTTCGCGCAGGAGCAATTCCTTGCCCTCGATCGAGACCTTGATCGAGGACTCGCGGAACACCTGCGACGGCTTCTTCTTCAGGAGCGGCATCTCCTCCTCGGCCCGCTTCTCCCAGTGCTCGTCGAGCCGGTCGAGGTAATAGGGCAGCCAGGTGGCGCCGATCTCGAGGAATCCGAGCTTGAGCCTGGGGAACCGGATCGGCAGGCCCTGGCAAATGGCCGAGGTGAAGTTGAGGATGACGCCAGCGGTGAACGCGTAGGCATGGACCTCGCCGAAGGTGGCGAGCTTGTTCGCGCCCCATTCATGGGCCCAGTGGCGCGTGCCGTGGAGGCCGATGGTGGCGCCGAGCTTCTCGGCGGTCTCGAACACCGGATCGAAGAACGGGTCGCCGAGGCCGAACGGCATGCCGTCGGTCACCACCTCGAAGCCCTTGAGGCCGAGCTCCCTGGTGGCGTATTCGATCTCGGCGGCGGCGGCCTGCGGATCGTTCATCGGCAGCGCGCCCACCGGGAACAGCCGGTCGGTCATGTAGTCCGTGGCGAAGTGCCGGTTGGCGGCGCGGCAGGCGTCGCGCGCCCAGGCCCGGTCCTGGGACTTGGCGATGTTGCCCGACCCGGTCGGAAACAGCACCGCCTTGTCGATCTCGAAGTCGTCGCAGATCTTGCTCCACAGCTCGCGCTGCTGCTTCGAGTTGAGGCCGCGCACGTAGCCGCACGGCGGCTCCAGCTTGCCGCGGATCTCGAGGTCCCACGTCTGGCCGCCCGGCCACAGGTCGGAATGGCGCCCGGTCCAACGCTTGTCGAGGTACTTCTTGATCTCTTCCTGACGCTCGAGGATGTGACCGTCGGCGTCGATCGCAGGAATGGATGCAGTCATCTCAGGCCTCCCATGTCGGCCCCGTTTCTTGAACGGGACGCTTTTAATTATTGGAAGGCATTGTAGCGCCGCGAAAAACGGCCTGTCCACCGCGCCATGGCACGCGCCCGGCCGGGTGGACAGGCGCGGCCCGGCGCCGCACAATTGCCATCCCGCCCGGATTCCCGCCATCAACGAAGTCGTTTTCGCCATGACCGCACCGCTGCCCGAAACCATGACCGCCGTCGCCATCGCCGAGCCCGGCCCGCCCGAGGTGCTGCGCCCGGTGACGCTGCCGGTGCCGAAGCCCGGCGACGGCGAGGTGCTGATCCGGGTGCGCGCGGCCGGCGTCAACCGCCCCGACGTGCTGCAGCGCAAGGGCGCCTATCCGCCGCCGCCGGGCGCCTCGCCGCTGCCCGGCCTCGAGGTCGCGGGCGAGATCGCGGCGCTCGGCAAGGGCGTGACCGGCTTGCGCGACGGCGACGCGGTGAGCGCGCTGCTCGCGGGCGGCGGCTATGCCGAATACGCGGCGGCGCCCGCCGGCCAGTGCCTGCCGGTGCCGAAGGGGCTCACCATGACCGAGGCCGCGTCCCTGCCCGAGACGTTCTTCACGGTATGGTCCAACGTGTTCGACCGCGGCCGCCTCGAAGCGGGCGAGACCTTCCTGGTGCACGGCGGCTCCAGCGGCATCGGCATCACCGCGATCCAGCTCGCCCATGCGTTCGGCGCGACCGTGCTCGCGACCGCGGGCAGCGCGGAGAAGTGCGCGGCCTGCGTGAAGCTCGGCGCGGAGCGCGCCATCAACTACCGCGACGAGGATTTCGTCGAGGCGGCGAAGGCCGAGACCGATGGGCGCGGCTGCGACCTGATCCTCGACATGGTCGGCGGCGATTACGTCGCGCGCAACATCAAGGCCTGCGCCCCCGACGGGCGCATCGTGCAGATCGCGTTCCTCGGCGGCTCGAAGGTGACGCTCGACCTGATGGCGCTGATGCGCAACCGCATCACGCTCACCGGCTCGACCCTGCGCCCGCGCGAGGTCGCGTTCAAGGCGGCCATCGCCCGCAGCCTGCGCGACAAGGTATGGCCGCTGATCGAGGCCGGGAAGGTGCGCCCGGTGATCGATTCCGTGTTCCCGCTGAAAGACGCCGCCAAGGCCCATGCCCGCATGGAATCCTCGGCCCATGTCGGCAAGATCGTGCTGGAGATGTGAGCACGAAACCCTCTCCGCCGCGGCGGCGGAGAGGGTGGCGACGCGCAGCGTGCCGGGTGAGGTGGGTTCAGGCGGCACGACCACCTCACCCTCCCCGTCGAAGCTCCGCTTCGCCGGGTCCCCTCCCTCTCCCCCGCTGGCGCGGCGGAGAGGGCATGTGACCCCGTTTCCAGAACATTGCTCTATAGTTTCCCCAACAATAAAAGCCGCCACGCCAAGGCCGCCCGGAACAGGAGGAAACAGCGATGCCCGACGATCCCAGAGCGCAAGTCACCGTCGATCTCGCCCAGATGAAGCGCGACTTCGTCGCCGCCTGCCGCATCCTCGTCAGCGAAGGCGTGTCGGAAGCGGCCTTCAACGTGAGCTGCCGCGTCGATGAAGAGACCTGGATGACCATGCCAGTGACCAGCCCGACGCTGGTGACCGAGGACAACATCGTGGTCGGCAGGATCGCGGACGGCTCGAACAACTGGAAGGCCCATCCCGCGATCTACCGCGAGCGGCCGGACGTGGGCGGCATCGTCCATTGCCACCCGCCCCACGTGGTCGCGTTCTCGACACTGACGGACGGCGCGTTCGCGCCGGTGCACCACTACGGCGCGCCGTTCCACGGCAGGATCACCACCTACCAGAGCCCGGGCCAGACCAAGTCCGACGACCGCGCCGCCGAGATGGCGCGCCAGCTCGGCCAGAACCGCATCATCCTGCAGCGCGGCCACGGCGTGATCGCGGTCGGCAAGGACCTCAAGGAGGCGGTGCTGTTCGTGCTGTTCCTGGAAGAAGCGGTGAAGACCAACCTGCTCGCCGCGCAGATGGGCAAGCCGAAGTATCTCACGCCCGAGCAGTCGGAGAAGATCGAGCCGCAGATCCTCAAGCAGCGCTCCCAGGACAAGGCCTGGGACCACTACGTCAACAAGGCGCGGATCAAGGGGTATTTGTAGGCCGCTCCCGAACCACGCGTTTCGTCATGCCCCGGCGCCGTGCGAAGCACGCATTCGCATGACATCCGGGGCATCTTTTTGCGCGCAGAGATCGCCCGCATGAAGCGGGCGATGACGGGGATGTTTGCAATACCGATCGCCGCACGATGGCGGCTACAACGCTCACATCTTCATGTCGAGCATCACGTCGTAGTGGATCATGACGTCGTCGCCGACCGATTTGGCGCGCTGGCCGAGCACCGAGCCGCCGCCGTGCGCGCCCTTGTAGCGCCCGGTGCCGCCGATCACCGTCAGCGGTCCCTGGAAGCGGCTGTTGAGGCCCTGCGCGTCGGCCTTCGTCAGGCCGCTGCCGTAGACCGTCAGCACCGAGCCGTCGGCGAAGGTGAAGGTCATGTAGTCCTGCCACCGGCCGCTGCCGTTGGTGTAGTCGATCAGGGCGTAGATCGCGACGTCGGCTTTCTTGCCCGCGACCTCGGCCTTGCCGGAGATTTCGAGCACGCCCACCTTGCGCTTGGCCGCGGCGTCGGCGACGCCAGTGATGGCGCGGTCGAGCTTCAATTCCATGGTCCAGCGCGTCTCGGCCGCCGAAGCGTGCCCGGCATGAAAGAAAAGCCGCGGCAAGCGCGGCGCCCAGCAGATATCGCATGTCCCTGATCCCCCGTTCGGTCATCGATCCCGGTAGCGTCACCGCTCGGCCGCGCGCGGTCAACCCGCCTGCTCCAGCGCGACCGCCGGGACGCCGTCGAGGGCCCCCGCCATTACGTTATTGCTCCCTTACGTCCGTCATGGTCGCCGAAGGGCGACCATCCACGAGTTGCTTTTCATCGGCACAAAAAGAACGTGGATGCCCCGGACGGAAGCTTGTCCTCGGGCCGCGCGTCGTGGAAGCACATTGATGACGCGGATCCCGAGGGCCGGGCATGACGAATTTGAATTACTCCTATGACCGCTCATGACCTCAGTACGAGCGCGGCAGGCCGAGCACGTGCTCGGCGAGGTAGGCGAGGATCATGTTGGTGGAGATCGGCGCGGTGCGGTAGAGGCGCGCCTCGCGGAACTTGCGCTCGACGTCGTATTCCTCGGCGAAGCCGTAGCCGCCGAAGGTCTGCATGCAGGTGTCCGCCGCCTGCCACGAGGCCTCCGAGGCGAGCAGCTTGGCGAGGTTGGCCTCCTCGCCGCACGGCTCGCCGGCGTCGAACAGGGCGGCGGCGCGCCCGACCATGAGCGCGGCGGCGCGCAGGCTCGCGTAGGCGCGCGCGATCGGGAACGCGACGCCCTGGTTCTGGCCGATGGCGCGGCCGAACACCCGGCGCGTCTTGGCGTAGTCGGCGGCGCGCTCGACGAACCAGCGGCCGTCGCCGATGCATTCGGCGCCGATCAGGGTGCGCTCGGCGTTCATGCCGTCGAGGATGTAGCGGAAGCCCTTGCCCGCCTCGCCCACCAGGTTCGCCGCGGGCACGCGCAGGTCGTCGAAGAACACCTCGCAGGTGGCGTGGTTGATCATGGTCGGGATCGGGACGGATCTCGACGCCGTGGCCGCGCGCTTCGCGGAGATCGACCACGAATACCGACAGCCCCTCGGTGCGCCGCTTCGTCTCCTCGCGCGGCGGTGGTGCGCGCGAGCAGCAGCATCAGGTCGGAATGCTCGGCGCGCGAGGTCCAGACCTTGGCGCCGTTGACGATGTAGTAATCGCCGTCGCGCACCGCGCGCGTGGTGAGCGCGAGCGTGTCGGTGCCGCTGCCAGGCTCGGTCACGCCGAATGCCTGCAGGCGCAGCCGCCCGGCCGCGATCCCGGGCAACCAGGCGCGCTTCTGGGCGTCGCTGCCGTGGCGCAGGATCGTGCCCATGGTGTACATCTGGGCATGGGCCGCGGCGCCGTTGCAGCCCGACGCCTGGATCTCTTCCAGGATCGCCGCCGCCTCGCGCAGGCCAAGGCCGGAGCCGCCGTAGTCCTCCGGGATCAGGCAGGCGAGCCAGCCGCCGTCCGTGAGCGCGTCGACGAATTCCTTCGGGTAGGTCCGCGCGCGGTCGTGGGCGCGCCAGTATTCGCCGGGAAAGCGCGCGCACAGGGCGCGCACCTGGGCGCGGATGTCGTCGAATTCGTCGCCGTCGGTGAACGCCTCGAGCATCACCCTTCCCGCCTCGTGCCTGTACGGGAGCCGACTATAGCCGCGCGGCGGTCATGACGGGAACAGCCCAAGGTTCATTCGACATTCACCACTGGGCCGTCATTCCGGAAGCTCAGGCGAGCCCGGAAAAGCATCCTTTTCCGGTTGCGAGCCTTGCTATCCGGAATCCATGGTCGGCAAGGAGATGGATTTCGGGTCCCACGAAGCCCTTGCGATACAAGGGCTTCGCTTGCCCGGAATGACGATAAAAAATGAATGTCGATTGGTCCTAGCCGCGCGCCGGCCCCTTGGCGACGGGGCGCGCGGGATCGCCGGTCCAGGCCGACCACGAGCCGACGTAGAGCGGCGCCTCGATGCCGGCGGCGTACATGGCCGCGAACTCGTGGGAAGCGGCGTTGCCGCTGCCGCAATAGACGCCGACCGGCTTCGAGCCGTCGGCGCCGAGGCCGGCGAACAGGGCGCGCAATTCGGCGTCCGGCTTGAACCGGCCGTCGGCTGCGATGGCGCCCGCCGAGGGCGCGCTGATGGCGCCGGGGATATGGCCGGTGGCGGGCTTGTCGGGCTCGCCTTCGTAGGCGGCCTTGCCGCGCGCATCGAGCAGCGCACCCTTGCGCGCGATCGCGGCCGCGTCGTCCGCCTCGATCGTCGGCATGGACCCCGGCTTCACCGTGATGCTGCCGCCGCCCGGAGGATGGGCCGGCTGCGGCGCGGTATCGTGCCCCGCCGCCTGCCACGCCTTGAGGCCGCCGTCGAGCAGGCGGACGTTGCCGTGTCCCGCCCAGCGCAGGGTCCACCACGCACGCCCCGCCTGGGCGCCCGCGGCGTTGTCGTAGACGACGACCAGCGTATCGGGCCCGATGCCCCAGCCCCGAAGGGTCTTTTCCAGCACGGCGGGATCGGGAAGCGGACGCCGTCCGCCCTGTTTGGTCGCCGGGCCGGAAATATCGGCAGCGAGCGATACGGCGATCGCGCCGGGAATGACCGGCCGCTCCAAGGGCGCCGTATCGAGGTCGTCGCTGACGTCGAGGATGACGAGCGGCGCCTTGGCCGATTTCCGGGCCGCCAGATCTTCGACGGCGATGAGAACGCTCTGAACGCGAATCAGTCATGTCTGATCGGCCTCACGCGGTCATGGTGCAGCGATACAGGATGCGCGTCGCGGTCTTGGTGTAGTCCTTGATCGCGCGGTGCTGCACCACCCGGTTGTCCCACACCGCCATCGCGCCCTGCTGCCATTCGAGCCGGCAGGTCGATTCCGGCGCCTTGATCATGTCGAACAGGATGCCGAGGATGTTCTGGCTGTGCACGCGGCTGACGCCCTTGATGTAGCAGACGTAGGATTCGTTGATCGCCACCCATTTGCGCCCGGTGACCGGATGGGTGCGTATCAGCGGCATCTCGAACGGCGGCATGCGGCGGCGCGCCTCGGCGGCCTCCTCGGGATCGAGATAGCGGTCGGTGATGTGCCCGGTCGCGTCCGGGGACTGGATCACCTTGAGCGAATCGAGATACTGCGCGAACAGCGGATCGAGCTGCTCGTAGACGAAAGCGGCATTGGCGAACATCGTGTCGCCGCCGGCGTCCGGGATCTGCTTGCCGAACAGCGCCGTGAACGCGGGCGCGTCGGCGCGGAAGCCGCCGTCGGCATGCCAGACATGATTGCGCAGGTGCGCGTCCTTGGCCGACTGGATCATGGTCGCGTCGGGATTGTCCGGCGCGCGCGGCGTGTGCGGCCCGGAATAGTCGAAGAACTCGCCGAGGAAGCCGGCGAACTTCGTGAAATTCAGCGCCGTCACGGTACCCGGCTCGAACATGAGCAGGCCCCGGTTGTGGAGATGGTCGCGCATGATCGAGCGGAAGCCGTCGGATACGGACTCGCCGTCGAACCGGTAGCCGGAAATGTACGACCCGACGGCCGACTTGATCGGCGAGATGCGCACGCCTTCCGGCAGGGCGGCGTTGTCGGATTCCAGGCGAATCGTGGGATTTGCAGAAGCCATGGGAGAACCTTTCTGGCCTTCATGTTTGACTGTCGCGGCGCCCCGAGGGCGGGAAAGCGGCGTGGTGTGCGGCCGCTTGCGTGGTGACCGCCGTCGACCCGGAGCTATAATGTCGTACAATATTATACAGAACGCGGCTGGTAAACCGGCCTGTTCGCCGCGTCATTCGACCGCAGGATAAATCAGGCCCGATCCGACCGGAAGGCGCCATCTCCGCCTTTCTTGCTGACCGGCGCGGCCGGAGGCGCTATCTCCTTACCCCCATGCCGCGCCTCACCCCACCCCCCAGCGGGACCGCCCCTTGATCGCCCACATGTTCCCGCCCGACCTGGTGCCCTTCCATACCCTGAGCGCGACGCAGATCGTGGCGCTGGTCATCATCTACGGCGCGGCCGCGACGATTCGCGGCGCGCTCGGTTTCGGCGCGGTGGCGCCGGCCATCGTGTTCTCCTCGATGGTGCTGGAGCCGCACCATGCGGTGCTGCTCGCCCTCGCGACCGGGGTCTGGGCGCAGGCGCAGATCGTGCCGTTCGGCGTGCGCAACGGCGACTGGAAAATGGCGCTGCCGCTGCTGGTCGCGGGCTTCGCCGCGATCGCCGCCGGCGTGTTCGTGTTCAAGAAGCTGGAGCCGGGCTGGCTCACCGTCTGTCTCGGCGTCGCCATGCTCGGCATCGCGCTGATGGATCGCTACAGCCTGCTCGACCGGCTCGCCACCCGGATCGACCTGCGCAACATCGGCGTCGCCTTCGGCCTGTCCGCCCTCAGCGGGCTCATCGCCGGCATCGCCGGCGGCGGCGGCATGTATCTCTTTTCCGTCTACCTGAAATTCGCCTGCCCGACGCCCGCGCGGATGCGCGGCACGTCGATCCTGGTGGGCTCCACCTTCCTGTTCTGGCGCTTCGCGGTGGCCATCGCCTTCGGCCTGATCTCGTGGCGCCTGATGGTGGAATCGGTGGTGCTGGTCCCTGTCTCGCTGGCCGGCGCGTGGCTCGGCATCCGGTTCTTCAACCGCGCCGACGCCAGGCGCTTCTACGGCGCGTTCCAGGCCGTGCTCATGCTGGGCGCGCTGGCGCTCCTGTGGAAGGGATTGGGGCGGGTCCTCTAGGAACCCGGCACCGATCAGTGGCCGCGTACCGCGATCCGGATCAGGTGGTTGGTCGGCCGATCCTTGCACGACAGCTCGACCGCCGCGCGATAGACCTCGGCGGTGGCCTCGTCGGCGACCATGACCGTGATGGGCTTGCCGAAGATGGCGGCGCGGTAGGACGCCGGGCCGAGCTCGTTGATGGCGATCGCCACCAGCCTGACCGGATCGGCGTCGGCACTGGCCGGGGTCGGCTCGGCGACGTCGAGGCGCGGGTCGATGCGCCAGGCGTCGGTCTTGAACATCTTCTTGAGGCCGGTCTGGGCCAGGCTGACGTAGCCGCCGGCGCGCGGGAAGCGCTTGCCGGGGGCCGCCTTGCCGTCGCCCTTGGCCTTCTCGAGCACCTTGACGAGGGCGCCCTTCATGCGGGTGCGTATCGCCGGAGGTGTCGTGTCGTCGTCGGCCTGTCGAGCCGTGTTACCGAATCGTGCTGCCATGTCCCGCCTCCTGCCCCGTTGCCTCGTGGGCTCCTGGCTGATGGGTAATGCCACCGGAGCGCTACCCGATGGCCGGCACCATACGGGCGAATTGTTACAGATAAAGGACCCAAAAGCCAATGGGTTAGCGCGAACCGGCGGAAACCGGGGCCTGACCGGTGCCCCGGCGCTTTCGGTTGCCGAAATCGATACGATCGGTGACTCTCCCCCGGCAATGCCGGCGCGACCGGCCATCCAGATACGCACCAAGGAGAGGAACCGTTCCCATGACCGTGATGCCGCGCCAGCCCGCCCCCGCCCTCGACCTGCCGCTCGCCGGCGGCGGCAGGCTCGATCTCGCCACCACCACGCCGGGGCGGTTCAAGCTCTTGATGTTCTACCGCGGCCATTTCTGCCAGCGCTGCCGCGGCAACCTGCGTGAGCTCGACGCCAAGATCGACCGCCTCGACGCGCTCGGCGTCGACGTGTTCGCGGTCAGCATGGACCCCAAGGACAAGGCGGAATGGACCCGGGAGGAATGGGAGCTCAAGCACGTCGGCGTCGCCTACGGCCTGACCATCGAAGGCGCGCGCGACTGGGATCTGTTCATCTCGACCGGCATGCGCACCGACGAGGCGCCACTGTTCAGCGAGCCCGCGGTGTTCCTGGTGCGGCCCGACGGCACCGTGCAGTTCGCCGTGATCAACTCGATGCAGCGCATGCGGCCCTACCCCGAGGACATCATCGAGGCCATCGCGCGATTCATCGAGACCGGCGAGCTCGGCCGCGGCGAAGTAGCGTAGCTCGACGAAAAATGCCGGACCCGGCGAACCGGGTCCGGCAGGATTTCGGGGCCGGGAGCCGGCGGAGACCTGAAATGCCCCCGGGCCCCGAAAGCGGTCACACGCCCGTCAGCTCGCCTTGGCCAGCCGGTCGCGGTTGGTCTGGAAGCCCTCGTGGGAACCCAGCAGCGAGATCGGGCCGCGCATGTCCTCCTGCCACAGCAGGCAGTCGGTGTTGATGCAGAACGGCATGTCCTGGATGGTGAGCTCGTAGACCGGGCCCTTGTCCGCGGTATGGGCATGGATCGCCCAGCCCGGCGCCGAGAACATGAAGTCGCCCGACTTCCAGCTGTACTCCTTGCCTTCCACCACCGAGTGGCCCTCGCCGCCGAAGTAGTAGTTCATGGCGGCAGAGACGTGGCGGTGCGGACGGTCGGAGATGCCGGCCGGACGGTGCGTGATGGTGGCGAAGAAGTTGGTGGTGGTGCCGTTGGCGCGGCCGGTCACCGGATCGTAGAGCAGGTAGAGGCGACGGCCCTCGTAGTCCTGGCCGAGGCCCTCGGCATACTTGTCGAGCTCTTCCTTGACCCTCTGCCACGGCCAGTGCTGGGAGACGATCTTGGCCAGTGGCGGGTTCACAAGCCCCTCGTAGGGCATCAGCCACGCGCCCTCCTTGTTGAGCTGGAATGCGCCGAACCTGGAATGATGCCACTCGCCCTCTTCCGCCGCGGTGACCGTGAGGTCGTCGTTGCGGGCGCGGTGCGCGGGCGGGTTCTCGTCCACGTAATGGATGTTGAGCCGCTCCAGCAGCGCACCGTTGGAGTAGCGCAGGCGCACCTGGATCTCGCTGGTGTCGTTGACGTACTCGTGCACCCACATGCTGGGCGTGGTGACCAGGTCGTACTGCTTGTAGCCGGTCGTCTTGCCGTTCTGGACGATGGTGCCGCCGCCCTGGATGCAGAAGTTCACCACCGACGAGTTCTGGCGCACCGCCTTGGTGCGCTCGCCCGGCAGCAGCACGTCGAGGCTTACGTCGACGCCCGGCGCCCAGCTCTGGGCCTTCTCGCCCACCGAACGCGGATGGACGAAGCGCGACCGGCGCACGCCGTTGTCGGGCTTGGGCAGCGCGGCGAGACGCGCAATCTCGGCGTCGATCGCCTCCTTCGGCATGACCATGGGCTCCCACAGGTCTAGGGAATGGTCGCCGTGGGTGTGCGTGCCGGCAAACTGCGAGCCGGAATAGTCAACGAATTTGGGTTCGAGGTTGGACATCTTGGCCTCCGCGCCATGAATGGGTCCGCTGGGAAATCCAGCGCTGACGAATTTAATTCGTTAGCTTTCTAAGCTTATAGATTAGACTTCTAAGGATTGCAAGCGGGAAAATTGCCGGCGGAGCATCTTTTTTCCGGCACGCGCGGGTCCGGCAGGAAATCCGCGGCACCTGGCCGGATTCTCCCCGATTTTTCAGTAATTTAAACTGATTATGGAAAAGTGATTCGCGATGCTTGATCACAAGATCAATATCGCTATCCTTCTGAAAAATCATAAATACCGGAAACGCCCGTTATCTCCGGCAATCAGGGAGTATTCACAAATGACAGTATTTAGGACCGTAGGCAGCATTTCTCTCGCGCTTGCCTTCGCGACTGGCATCGGTGCTGGTGCGGCCCAAGCGGATAACCTCTCCGACTTCTACGGCGGCAAGCGAATTCAGGTGATTGTTGGCTCGGGGCCCGGCGGTGGCTACGACACATATGCCCGCATGATGTCGCGCCACATGGCCCAGTACATCCCGGGCCATCCCGACTTCCTGGTCAAGAACATGGAAGGGGCGGGCTCAATTATCGCCGCCAACTTCGTCTACAACGTGGCCGCCCAGGACGGCAGCGTGATCGGCGGACTGCAGCGCAATGCCGCGATCGTCCAGATCATGGGCCAGCATGGGCCGAAGTTCAAAGCCACCAAGTTCAACTGGCTCGGCAGCTTCAACAACGAAGTCGGCATCATCGCCGTCACCAAGCGTTCCGGGATCACCAAGTTCCAGCAGATATTCAGCAAGCAGGTGGCGTTCGGCTCGACCGGTCCCAACGATACCGAGTTCTATCCGGCGCTCCTCAACAACACGCTCGGCGCCCAGATCAAGTTGGTCAAGGGCTATCCCTCCACGCCGCCAATCCATCTCGCCATGGAACGCGGCGAGATCGACGGTGTCAGCCAGTCGTGGGCCTCGTTCACACACCAGTCGCACCTCTATAAGGAGGGCAAGATGGTGCTGCTGGCCCAGGTTTCGCTGAAGCCCCTGCCCGAGCTCAAGGAAAAGGGCGTGCCGCTGGTCTCGAGCTTCATCGACAAGGACCACCTGCGGGCTGGCTACACCAAGGACGAGGTCGAGACCATCTTTCGCCTGCTGCTGGCGACCAAGACCATGGGCCGGCCATTCGCCATGGGTCCGAAGGTCCCGGCCGACCGCCTCAAGGCGATGCGTACCGCCTTCAACAAGACCGCCGAGGACAAGGGCTTCCTCGCCGAAGCGGCCAAGATGCGGCGTGACGTGAGCCTGGTGACCGGCGAGGAGATCCAGGACATCGTCGTGAAGATGGCTGCGGCGCCCAAGTCCATCCTCGACAAGATCCAGGACGTGACCAAGTTCCACGGCATCACCGAGAAGGTCCACATCGCCCTCGCCCACCACATGGGCAAGGTGGTCAAGATCGCCAAGGGTGCCCGCAAGGTCACCATCGACTACAAGGGCAAGAAGGTCTCGGCCAAAATCTCGGGCTCGCGCACCAAGGTCATGGTCAACGGCAAGAAGGCCAAGCGCAAGGCCATCAAGAAGGGCATGACCTGCACCTTCACCTACCCGTCCCCGGGCTCCGAGGCGAAGAAGGTGGACTGCAAGGGCTGAACACGTCCCGATATCCGACTGGAGCGCCCCCGGCAACGGGGGCGCTTTTTTATACCCATCTTTCCGACCCTTGCCATTTTTCGGCCCAGAATCGCAGCTAGCTTCCGGGAAAACAAAAACCCTCCAACATCTCCAACAGGGAGCGGAATCATGCGATTTCGATATCTGATGGCGGCCGCGCTGACGGCCGCCGCAGGAAGTCTTGCCGTCACCCCCGCCTTTGCCGACGCCGTCGCGGACTTCTACAAGGGCAAGCGCATCCAGATCATCGTCGGCTCGGGCTCGGGCGGCGGCTACGACACCTACGCCCGCCTGCTCGCCCGTCACTACGGCCGCTTCATCCCCGGCCACCCCGGCTTCGTCGTCCGCAACATGGACGGCGCCGGCTCGATCGTCGCCACCAACTTCGTCGCCAATGTCGCGCCCAAGGACGGCACGGTGATCGCCGGCATGCAGCGCAACGCGACGATGGTCGAGATCATGGGTCAGAAGGGGCCCAAGTTCAAATCGGCCGAGCTCAACTGGCTCGGCAGCCTCGCCGACGAGGCGGGCGCCTGCGCCATCGCCAAGCGCAGCGGCATCAAGTCGTTCGAGGACGTGTTCACCCACTCCTTCAACATGGGCGGCACCGGTCCCAACGATACCGAGATCAACCCCGCCCTCATCAACAACGTGCTCGGCGCCAAGTTCCGGCTGATCAAGGGCTACCCCTCGACGCCGCCGGTCCATCTCGCGATCCAGCGCGGCGAGGTGGACGGCGTGTGCCAGTCCTGGGCCTCGCTCAGCGAGCAGGGCGGGCCCGGAATCCGCAGCGGCGCGCTGATCCCGATCGTCCAGCTCACCATCAAGCCGGTGCCGGAGCTCACCAAGATGGGCGTCCCGGTGATCTTCGACTTCATCAAGCCCGAGCATCTGCAGGGCGGCATGAGCGCCGAGGAGGCCGCCAACTACTTCAAGCTGGTGATGGGCGTGCGCGTCATGGGCCGGCCGTTCGCGCTGGCCGGCGGCGTGCCCGCCGACCGGGTCAAGGCCCTCAAAGCGGCGTTCATCGCGACCGCGAAGGACGCCAAGTTCAAGGCCGAGGCCGACAAGATGCATCGCGACGTGGAGCTGGTCACCGGCGACGAGATCCAGGCGATTGTCGCCGACATGGCCAGGACGCCGAAGGAGCAGCTCGCCAAGCTGGACGACCTGCTCAAGTTCAAGGGCGTCTCCGAGACCGCCAAGGTCGAGCTGCCGACCCATACCGGCAAGGTCACCAAGACCGGCGAGGGCGGCCGCAGCGTCACCGTGAACGCGGGCGGCAAGGCGATCAGCACCGGAATTTCGGGTTCGCGCACCAAGGTGACCGTAGACGGCAAGGCGGCCAAGCGCGACGCCATCAAGGAAGGGATGACCTGCACCGTCACCCTGCCCTCGCCCGGCGCCAAGGAAGCGATGAAGGTGGATTGCAAGGGCTGAGGAAGCCCGGATAGCGGACTGGACGCCCCCGGCAACGGGGGCGTTTTTTTGCGCCTATTTTGGCGGGCGGGGCCGAGCGGAGATGCTATCCTCGGGCGATCAACGAGACCGGGGACAGCCCGGCCCGCAACAGGGAGATGAAGCCATGAAGTCCCTCACCGCCGGGCGTCTGCCCGCTGTCCTTGCAACCGCCATCCTGGCGGCTACCGCCGTCACCCCCGCCAGTGCCGATTCCGTCGCCGACTTCTACAAGGGCAAGCGGATCGCCGTGGTCGTCGGCTCGGGCGCCGGCGGCGGTTTCGACGCCTACGCCCGCCTGCTCGCGCGCCACATCGGCACCCACCTGCCCGGCCATCCCGACCTGATCGTCCGCAACATGCCGGGCGCCGGCTCGATCCTGTCGGCCAACTACGTCTACAATGTCGCCGCCCAGGACGGCACCGTGCTCGGCGCCCCCCAGCGCGGCGCGCCGTTCGAGCAGATCCTCGGCAACAAGGGGCCGAAGTTCGACCCGATCAAGTTTCAGTGGATCGGCAGCCTCAACAACGAGGCGGGCGTGATCAAGGTCTGGCACACGAATCCGGTCAAGACCCTCGACGACGCGCTCAAGACGCCGGTGATCCTTGGTTCCTCCGGGCCGAACGATTCCGAGGTCTATCCGGCGCTGATGAACAACACCATCGGCACCAAGTTCCAGATCATCTTCGGCTATCCGTCGTCGACCGCCATCGACCTCGCCATCGAGCGCGGCGAGGTCGCCGGCCAGTCCCACTCGTTCTCCTCGGTGGTGCAGCGCTATCCCGACTGGAAGCAGAAGTTCAACATCATCGTCCAGCTCTCGCTCAAGAAGCACCCGGACCTGCCCGACGTGCCGCTGATCTTCGACTACCTCGACGCCAAGCACGTGGTGCCCGGCGTGACCGTGGACGAAGCCAAGACCCTGTGGCGGCTGATGCTGACCCAGAAGGTGATGGGCCGCCCCTACACTTACGGCCCCGGGGTCCCGACGGACCGGGTCAAGGCCATGCGCGCCGCGTTCAAGGCCATGGTCGCCGATCCCAAGTTCCTGGCCGACGCCCGCAAGGCCAAGTACGAGATCACGCCGGTCGACGGCGACGAGATCCAGGAGATGATCCGCGACGTCGCCGCGGCGCCGAAGCCGATCATCGCCAAGCTCAAGGACTTCATCCGCTACAAGGGCCAGCGCAAGATGGTGAAGATCGAGCTCGCCAAGCACACCGGCAAGGTCACCAAGAGCGAAGGCAAGGGCCGCAAGGTGTTCATCGACTACAAGGGCAAGGAAGTGTTCGCGAGCGTGTCCGGGGGGCGCACCAAGGTCACCATCGCCGGCAAGAAGGCCGACCGCGGCGACATCAAGGCGGGCATGACCTGCACGTTCACCTATCTCAAGCCCGGCACCGAGGCAAAGGCGGTGGACTGCAAGTAGCGAATACCGCGTGTAATAGGAAACGGGCGCCCGAGGGCGCCCGTTTTCGTTACGGTCGGCCCGTTTTCGTTCAGACGTTCAGCTCGCGTTCCCCGGACCGCACCAGGTCGTCGAGGATCGGGCAGTCCGGCCGGTCGTCGCCGTGGCACTGGTCGGCGAGGTGCTGGAGCGCGCGGCGCAGCCCTTTCATCTCTTCGATGCGGCGGTCGATCTCGGCGATGCGCACCAGCGCGATCTTCTTCACGTCGGCCGAATGCCGGTTGCGGTCGTCGTAGAGGTCCATCAGCTCGCGGCATTCCTCGACGTTGAAGCCTAGCCGGCGCGCCCGGTTGAGGAAGCTCAGCCGGTTCAGCGCCCCCATGCCGTAGTCGCGATAGCCGTTGCCGGCCCGTGCCGGCCGGGGGAGCAAGCCGATGTCCTCGTAATAGCGGATGGTCTTGGCCGTGAGCCCGGTGCGGCGGGCCGCCTCGCCGATGTTCATGGGATCGTCCCTTCATGCAGCATTGCCGATGCCCAATTTAGACCTTCCTGTGACTAGAAGGTCAAGGCGGGGGCTCCGGGCTGGATATTGCCGGCCGCCTTCGTTACAACGCCCCGAACGCGACAGTAAGGAGCAGCCCATGGCGGACGAGGCCCCCAAAACCTTCACCTGGATCAGCGAGGCGGAGGTCGTGTCCCTGATCAACCTGTCGGGGGTGATCGGCGCGCTCGAGGAAGCGCTGCGCCTCGAATACGCGGGCAAGGCGAAGAACCTGCGCAAGGGCCAGACCGCCTGGGACGTCGGCAGCCTCAACGTCACCGGCGCCCAGTTCACCGGCGCGGGCTTCTCGGGCGCCAAGGTCTGGACCAATGTCGGCGGCAAGTCGGCGCCGCTTCTTCTGCTGCACGGCTCCAGCGATGGCCAGCTCAAGGCCGTGATCGAGGCGGTGGCGCTCGGCCAGATGCGCACCGCGGCGCTCGCCTCGGTCGCGACCAAGTACCTCGCCGCGGAAGGTGTCGACGACCTCGCCCTGGTCGGCACCGGCAAGCAGTCGATCACCCAGATGGCGGCGGTCCACGCCGTGCGCCCGCTCAAGCGCCTGCGCGTGTTCAGCCCGACGCCTGAGAACCGGGCCAAATTCGCCACGACCGTGCGCGAGAAATACCCGTTCGAGGTGGTGGAAGCCGCCTCGGTCGAGGACTGCGTCAAGGACGCGCCGATCATCACCACCGTCACCCGCGCCAAGGAGCCGTTCCTGTTCGCCGGCATGATCGCGTCCGGCGCGCACCTCAACGCGGCGGGCGCCATCATCCCCGCCTTCGCCGAGATCGGCGCCGACGTGGTCGCGCGCGCCGACCGCGTGGTAGTGGACAACCTCGAGGGCTGCCGCGCCAATTCGCGCGAGCTGCAATCCTTCTACGACGGCCAGGGCGGCAACTGGGACGACGTGGTCGAGCTCAAGGACGTCGTCGGCAAGGGCGCCAAGCGCGCCGCCGGCACCGACCTCACCTTGTTCAAGTGGATGGGCGTCGGCCTCGCCGACGTCGCCGCCGGCATCGAGATCCTCAAGCGTGCCAAGACCAAGGGGGCGGGGCGGGCGCTGCCCCACCCCGGCCGCGCCGCGGTCGACCTGAGCTGATCCCGACGGGCGTTGCCACGCCCGCGCCGCCTTCCTACACTCGTACCCGTACCCGGGGAAACCCAAGGAGGTAGCGATGGAAAAGGCGATGTTCGGTGCGGGCTGCTTCTGGGGCGTGGAATCCGCGTTCCGCCAGATACCCGGCGTGGAGAACGCGACCGTCGGCTATTCCGGCGGCCATACCGAGAACCCCACCTATCGCGAGGTATGCGGGCACGGCACCGGCCACGCCGAGGTGTGCCTGGTCGAGTTCGACCCCAAGGTGGTCTCGTTCGAGAAGCTGTGCGAAGTGTTCTTCGCCATCCACGACCCGACCCAACTCAACCGCCAGGGCCCCGACGTGGGCGACCAGTACCGCTCGGCGATCTTCTATTTCGACGAGACCCAGAAGGAGACCGCGACCCGCGTGCGCGACCGTCTTGCAGCCGTGCGGAAGTTCCCGCGCCCGATCGTCACCGAGATCGGCGCGGCCAAGACCTTCTGGCCGGCCGAGGACTACCACCAGCGCTACTTCGAGAAGAACGGCGGCGGCTTCTGCCATTTCGTGCCGGCCGAATTCACCCTCGGCCACTAGAGCCTGATCGGCTCGGATCGAAATGATCCTGAGCCGTAAATCAGGCTCTACACCTATAATTTAGAGCAGGATTCACGGTTCAGATTGGCTCAATCTGAACCGATCCTGCTCTGAGGACCGTCTAGGGCGGCGGGAATCCATAGAGCCGCGCCGGGTTATCGGCGAGGATCAGGCGGCGCGTCTCTTCCGCCGGCGCCACCGCCAGCAGGAAATCGAACACGTCGGCGTCGTCGGGCAGCGGCACGTCGAAGGTCGGATGCGGCCAGTTGAGACCCCAGATGATCCGGTCGGGGCGCGCGGCGATCAGGGCCCGCACGTTTTCCACCATGTCCTCGTAATGCGGCGGCCCCGCGCGCGACAGGTTGTAGACGCTGTAGAGGTTGAGCCACGCGTCCTCGCAATCCCGGAGGTGCCGCGCGACCGCCTCGAACGTCGGGCTGCCGGGCGGATGGTCGGGGCCAAGGTTGGCGATGTGATCGAGGCTATGAGGGATCGGCAGTTTCGCGAGCTGCGGCAATAGCTCGACCACCTCGTCTGCGCTGTTGAGATGCACTTCCACGTGCCAGCCGAAATCCTTCACGCGCGCGCACATGCGCGCGAGGTGCGCGGGGCCCATGCCGCCGACCGACTTGGTCGAGATGCGGAACCCGGTCATGCCGCCGGCGGCGAGCCGCTCCAACTCCGTGTCGCCAACGTCCTTCCTGATCAGCGCGAGGCCCTTGAACGCGCCGCCCATAGCGGCGATCGCGCGGAGCGAGGGTTCGTTGTCGAGCATCGCGCTGCCGGTCACCACCACGCCGCGCGCGAGGCTCAGTCTCGCTGCGGTCTCGCGGTAGTGATCGAGCCCGGCGTCGACCGGCGTGTAACGCCGCTCGGGCTTGAGCGGGATGTCGGCCTCGTAGATGTGGAAGTGGGTGTCGCAGGCGCCCGCTGGCGCCTTGAGCTGCGGCGCGCGACCGTCGCGCAGCGGCGGGCGCAGGTCCTGCGGCTTCGCCCCCATCGCCGGTTCCGTCCTAGATCAGCACCGAGAGGTCGAGTCCCTTGGGGAACAGGTCCTCCGGCTTGGCGTGGACGCGCGCGACGCCCTGCTCAAAGGCGTACTGGCAGAAGGCGTCGAGCGTCTTGAGGTTGGGCTCGATCCCGAACGGGAAGAAATCGCCGCCGAACTTCTTCTTCATCTGCTCGGCGTGGTCCACCGCCCAGGGCAGGCAGTAGCGCGACACCGAGATCTCGAGGAAGCGGTCGACCGCGCGGTTCTTCAATTCCTCGAACGCGATCAGGAGATTGCGCGCGATCCAGGGATGCTGCGCGAGCACGTCCTTGCGCATGCACACGATGTGCATGATCGGGAAGATGCCGGTCTCGTCGTAATACTTCTCCTCCACTTCCCGGTAGTTCGGGAACAGCCGCTTCACGTCGGGGTGGCCGCGCGTGAACACCCTGGGCTCGCGGGCGACCATGGCCGCGTCGATCTCGCCCGAGGCAAGCATCTCGGAAATCGACTTGTCGGTGATGCGGGTGAGCCGGAGGCCCTTGGGCAGGTAGAGCTCGACCTTCTCCTCGCGACCGGGCTGCTCGGTGCCGGCCTGGACCCAGTCGATCGAGGTGAGGTCGATGCCGGCGTCGTGCTGGAGCCAACCGCGCGTGTAGACGGCGGCCGTCTGCGCCCATTCCGGCACCGCCACGCGCTTGCCGGCAAGGTCCTTGGGCCCTTTGATGCCGGACTTCGTGTTGTAGTAGAACGACGAAAATCGGAACTGGCGCGAGGTCCAGACCGGCAGGCCGATGATGTCGGGATTTTCGCGCGTCGCCTGGGCGATGAACTTGGCGAAGCTGAGCTCCGAGACCTCCCATTCGCGGTGGTAGGTGAAGCGCGAGAAGACCTCGTGGATCTCCATGGTCAGGAAGGTCGGATCGATCCCTTCCGCCCGTACCTCGCCGATCCGGAAGTCGCGCATGTGGTCGTAATCCGACATGGCGATGGTGATCGGAACCCGCTTCATTTTATCCTCCCCGAGACAGGTCTTGTTTTGGTCCGCCCGTTATAGAGGCAAAGACCGGGGAGGCAAAGGCCCGCCCGGCTCACACGCCGGGAATCCGGTTACGGATGATGGGCGCGGGCTCCTGCACCGGACCGAGCGGGTTGTCCTGCTCCATGCGGCGGTCGATTTTCGGCATGCCGGACCACAGCTTGTAGGTCACGCGGCCCCCCTGGAGCACGAACAGGGCGCTGAATTCCCAGCCGGTCTCGTAGGTCTGGCGACGGAAGTTAAACAGGTCCAGGAACGCCGAGCCCTTGCGTTCGCGATGGATAT
Source organism: uncultured Alphaproteobacteria bacterium (assembly GCA_963732875.1). Classification (GTDB taxonomy): domain Bacteria; phylum Pseudomonadota; class Alphaproteobacteria; order SMXQ01; family SMXQ01; genus WHSO01. Next base: position 1,238,225 of record CAVTBD010000002.1, read on the forward strand.
GCTCGAACGCGACCTGGTAGCCGGTGCAGGCCTCGCGCGCACGAATGCAGGCCTGGACGGCGGGATCGAGGTCGGCCGGCCTGATCGCGTCGCTTGTCAGGAAGTGGCGCATAATATCGAGGTAGCTCAGCACATGAACGTTGGGACTGACATAGGGATCGAACCCCGCGGCGCGCAGCTGCTCGGCGGTCGTAACGCCCGGACTCACCTTGTCGTAGGCGGCCTTGACCTCGTCGAACGAGTTCCAGGAAGACTTCGTAAGCTGCTCAGAGGTCGGCAGCGCGCCGCTGCAACCCGCCAGGAACAGGATGCTCAGGAACAATATTGCGGCGGCCTGCCACCTGCATGGCGATTGCACCCGGTTCGGCATGACGTCAGGAGCTCTCGTCCAGTGTTTCTCGAGCGTGGCACCGCGCGGGAGCCCGATGCATCGCAGCGACGTTAGACCGGCAACGCACCCGGCAGCAACGTGAGAGTGATTTGCACCCTCCCCGCCGTTGACGGAGGCGCCGACCCGCCGTTAGATGGCTATGAAGCACGGCAAGAGAGACGTGCAAGCGGCAGGGAAAGCCCATGAAGGAACCGACGCCGGCCTCCGGCGACGACATTCCCGTCCTGATCGTCGGCGGCGGCCCGGTTGGCCTCGCCATGGCCGCCGAACTGGGCTGGCGTGGCATCCGCTGCATGCTGGTCGAAAAGGGTGACGGCACGGTCGTCCACCCCAAGACCAACGGCGTCAACATGCGGACCATGGAGTTCTGCCGGCGTTGGGGTATCGCCGGACAGATTCGGAAACTCGGCTATCCGCGGGAGCGTCCCCACGACCACATCTACTTCACCACGCTCGCGGGTTTCCTGATCCATCGCCATTCCCAGCCGCCGCTCGACGAAGTGACTCCGCCCCCTGGCGCACTCGAGCCGTTCCAGCGCTGCCCGCAGACCGTTTTCGACCCGGTGCTCAGGGGCTACGTCGAGACCCTTCCATCAGTGACGCTGCGCTATCACATACGCTGCGACGGGCTCGATCAGGATCCGGACGGCGTCGACGTGCGCCTTACCGACCTCGCACGAAACACGTCGGAAACCGTCCGGGCCACTTACGTGGTCGCCTGCGAAGGCGCCCGCAGCCCGATCCGCGATGCGCTCGGCATCAGGCTGCACGGCACCCCGGCACTGGCCTATTCCACCAATGTTCTGTTCCGTTCCGAAGAATTCGCCACCTTCCACGACAAGGGCGAGGGTCGCAGCTACATTGCCATTGGCCCCGAGGGCCGCTGGGCCTCGGTCAACGCCATCAACGGCACCGACCTGTGGCGCTTTCAGGTCCGCGGCTCGCTCGACCCCGCAAGCTGGGGCAAGGTGGACATCGACGCCGATCTGCTGCGCTTCGCCGGGCGCCCGTTCCGCTACGAGGTCCTGTCGGTGCTGGAATGGGTGCGACGCGCCCTGATCGCCGACAGCTACCAGTCTGGCCGGGTGTTCCTGGCGGGTGATGCGGTACATCAGCTCACGCCATCGGGCAGCTTCGGCATGAATACGGGCATCGGCGATATCACCAACCTGTCGTGGAAGCTCGAAGCGGCGCTACAGGGCTGGGCCGGCCAGGCCCTACTCGACACCTATACCAGCGAGCGCCTGCCGGTGGGCAAGCGCAACGTCGATGAGGCCGCGGCGCGGTTCCGCCTCGGCGACATGAAGCGGCCGCCGTCACCAGCGATCATGGAGTCCGGGCCGGAAGGAGAAGCGTTGCGGCGCAGGACCGCCGAGCGTATCGCGCGCGAAATGCAGCAGCCACCCTCGTTCGGCCTGCAGATCGGTTACCGTTACGACACCTCGCCGCTCAACTGGGACGACGGCACACCGGTGCCGCCGCCGGAACGCGAGAGCTACACCGCGACCACGCGCCCCGGTGCCCGTGCGCCCGACGCCCGCCTTCCCGATGACCGCCCCCTGCTCGACCTCTACGGGCGCGGCTTCGTGCTGGTGCGGCTCGGCCGCGACGCCCCCTCCGGAGAAGACTTCCAACAGGCTGCCGCGGCGCGGGGTGTGCCGCTACAATCGGTCGTCGTGACGGAGCCGGAAATCCAGCGCCTCTATGAGCGCCGCCTGGTGCTGGTGCGTCCCGACGGGCATGTCGCCTGGCGCGACGACTCTCCGCCGATCAATCCGATCGCCGTCATCGACCGTATCCGCGGGGCGGCCTGACCCCTGACGATTACCAACCAAGTAAAGGAGCTCCCATGCCTGCCGACATCGATCTCGACCCGAGTCTCGCCGCAAGCCACGCTGGCCTCGTCATGTTCGACGCCCTCAACGGCTACCTCCATCCCGACGATTCCGCCAAGGAGGCCCATCTCCGCAACTGGCATATCCGCGAAAACATGCAGAAGCTGGTGGGCGGCGCCCATGGCCACGGGCTCACGGTGTTCTACGCCTCCGGCGACCACGCCGCCGACGGCGCCGACATCGCCACGCGGCTGACCGACACCGACATGGAGCTCAGGCCCTGGAACGGCCGCGACCGGACCTTCAACCCGTCGAGCCGCCACGGCAGCCATGCCGCCGAGGTGGCGCCCGAGGTCGCCCCCGGCCCCGGCGACGTGATGGTGCCCAAGCACCGCTGGAGCGCGTTCTTCCAGACCCACCTCGAGCTGCAGTTCCGCACTCGCGGGCTGCGCACGGTGATCCTCGCCGGCGGGTCCACCGACGTCGGCATCGTGTCCACCGCGTTCGCCGCCCGGGACCTCGATTTCGGCATCGTGATCGTGCGTGACTGCTGCTACTCCCACCGCGACGGCAACAACGACTTCCTGATGACACGGATCTTCCCGCGCATGGCGCGGATCCTGACCGCCGACGAAGCCGTCGCGCTCATGGTCGGACAGGCGAATGTATAAGCATAAGAATCTATGTATTACCTTGTATGTAACTAATAATATTGAGTAAAATTATTTAGAGTTTCTTTACCATTCCCCGACATTCTGGATCGATCCGTAAGACGGCTTCGCGGGCAGGGGGATGAGCCCTTAACGGGCCGGAACTGGCGGATCACGGGGCGATGCAGGGATACGACCTCTCTCAAATTCTCGAACCTTTGGCAAAAGGCGAGGACCTCGACCGGGTCCTGCGCCTCGTTTGCGAAATGATCGAGCAGCAGCGCGCCGACGACAAGGTGCTGGCCTCGGTCGTCCTGAAGGATCCGAAGACCGGAAATCTCCGTATCGCTGCCGGGCCGAGTCTTCCCGAGGAATACATCACGGCCGTCCGGGCCCTCAAGCCGGGGCCCCGGGCCGGGTCCTGCGGTACCGCCATCTATCGCGGCGAGCGCGTCATCGTCACGGATACGACCACGGATCCGCTGTGGGAAGGCGGTCGCGAGCTCGCTCGGCATTTCGGGATACGCGCATGCTGGTCCCAGCCGATCCTGGGAACCGGCAACGAGGTGCTCGGCACCTTCGCGCTTCATTACCCGACGGTGAAACACCCGACGGCGACCGATCTCGAAATGATCGCGCAACTGTCGTGGATCGCCGGCATCGCCATCGAACGGGCGCGGGCCGAATCGGAGAAGAAGGCCCGTTCGGACACCCTCACCGCCATGGTGGAGAACGTCAACCAAGGCATCGCGATCTTCGGCTCCGACCGCCGGCTGCTGCATTTCAACAAGCGTTACCAGGATCTCTACAGGCTGCCGGAGGGCCTGCTCGCGCCCGGGCGGCATTATACGGAAATCCTGCGCCATATGATCGAGCGCGGCGAATACGGGGCCGTCGATGCCGAAGAGTTCATCGCGCGGCGCATGGGCGAGCTCGACACCATCCCCGAATGGCGTAACCTGCGCCACCGCGCCGACGGGACGATCATCGCCATATACCGCCGCAACCTGCCCGACGGCGGGCTCATCATTACCTTCACGGATATCTCCGCCGAAGTCCGCGCGACCTTCGAGATGCAGCGCAACGCGAAACTGCTCGCCGCTACTCTCAACAGCATCAATATTGGCATCCGCGTGATCGACGAGAACGAACGTCTCGCGCTATGGAACGACAGCTACCAGAAGATGTTTCAGCTGCCCGACAGCCTGATGCAGACGGGCGTGCTCTACCGCGACATCCTTCACCACACGCTTTCCACCCACTTCGACAATTCGGCGGAAGTCGAGATCCGGACCCAGAAGCGGTTGCGACAACTCAAGGACAAGCAGGGGTCGAGCGAAATCAGGCATACGTTCGACGGCCGCATCATCCACCAGACGCGGGAACCGATGCCGGACGGCGGCGTGGTCAGCACCTATACGGACATGACCCAGTTGCGCCAGGCCGAATTGGCGCTCGAACGCAATTCCAGGCTGCTGCGGACCTCGCTCGAGAACATCAACCAGGGTCTTCTCCTGTTCGACCGCGAGATGCGGCTGGTCCTGTTCAATCGCGCCTACCTGCGCCTGTTCCGGTTCGGAGAAGACGAGATCAGGACCGGCATGCAGTATCGCGAGATACTCCGGACGCTGGTCGACCGCGGCGATTACGGCGATATTGACGGCGACAAGCTGATCGCCTCTCGCCTGGCGGGCGCCACCGACGGACGTATCCATCACAACCTGTACCGCTCGCCCCACGGCGCGATCATCAGCGTCTATCGCAAGCCGGTGCCCGACGGTGGGTTCGTGATCACCTTCACCGACGTGACCAACGAGGTCCGCGCCGGCGAGGAGGCCAAGGTCAAGTCCGCCCTGCTCCAGGCCACCCAGGACAACATGCGCCAAGGCATCTGCGTGATGGACGAGAACCTGGTCATCGCCAATTTCAACCACCGCTGGGTGGAGATGTTCGACCTGCCACCGGAAATCGCCCGGCCCGGGGTCTCGCTTGCCGATGTCCTGAGGTTCCGTGCGACCCGTGGAGACTACGGCCCCGGCGACGTCGAAGGGCTGGTGCGCAAACGCCTCGACCGGGTGCCGAATACCAGTCCTTACCGCATCGAACAAGTCCAGCCCGATGGGTCGGTCGTAACCATGCGCCGCACCCCGATGCCGTCGGGTGGCTTCGTCACCACCTATACCGACGTGACCGAACGCTGGAAGGCGGAACGCGAGCTGGAGCGCAAGACGGCTCTCCTAGAGGCGATCTTCAACACCCAGACCCAGGGCATCGCCGTCTTCGATCAGGATTTCAGGCTGATCACCCGCAACCGCCAGTACCAGGAAATCTTCGGCCACGACGACGACTTCCCGCCGCTCGGAACCCACTATGACGATGTCATCCGCGGCCTGGCCGAGCGTGGCGATTTTGCCGACCAGGACACCGACGAGATTCTCGCCGAATTCCATCGCAACATCGAGACCTGCCCCGAATCGAAACTCGAACACCGTCGCCCCAACGGCCAGGTCCTGGTTGTGCACCGCAGCCGGATGCCCAACGGCGGCTTCGTCGCCACCTTCACCGACGTGACCCAGATGCGCCGCGCCGAGCAGGAAGCCGCGGAAAAGTCGAAGCTCCTGGAGACCGCGCTCGCCAGCATGAGCCAAGGAATCGTGATTCACGACAAGGACCTCCGGCTCATCGCCTACAACGACAAGTACGTTCACGCGCGCGGCGACCTGCCGGCCGACCTGATCAGGCCAGGCGTGTCGCATGAAGAAACCATCCGGTTCCGCGCGCAACGCGGCGATTACGGGCCGGGCGACGTGGAAGAACTGGTCCGGGACCGCATGGACAAGATCCGCGAGGGCGGCATTCACTCGCCGATTCGCCTGATCAGCGGCCGCGTCATCCAGGCCCAGCGCGAGCCGATGCCCGACGGAGGCTTCGTCACCACCTACTCCGACATCACCGATTTGAAGAAGGTCGAGACCGAGCTGATGCGGGCCAAGGAAGCTGCCGAAACCGCGAACCGCGCCAAGACCGAGTTTCTGGCCAACATGAGCCACGAACTGCGCACGCCGCTCAATGCCGTGATCGGATTCTCCGAGATGATGGATAACGAGATTTACGGCCCGCTGGGCGATCCGCGCTACGGGGAATACGCCAACAGCATCAACGAATCGGGCCTTCACCTGCTGAGCCTAATCGACGACATCCTGGATCTCTCGAAGATCGAGGTCGGCAAGATGGCCTTCAACGAGGAAACCGTCGAGATTCCGGCGCTCGTGGAATCCTGCCAGCTTCTGGTGGGGGATGCCGCACAAGCCAACGGCGTCATGCTGCATTCCACCATCTGGGGCCCGTTGCCGCTGGTGCGCGGGGACGGTCGCAAGATCAAGCAGGTTCTTCTCAACCTGCTGCAGAATGCCATAAAATTCACGCCGGCCGGTGGCGAGGTAAAAACCGCTGCAACGATCGACACCAATGGCGACATGCTGATCACCGTGTCGGACACCGGCATCGGCATGCGGTCGGAGGACATTCCGCGTGCATTGGAACGATTCGGTCAGATCGAGGGCAGCCTGTCACGACGCTACAACGGCGCCGGCCTCGGCCTGCCGCTGGCGAAGTCCCTTGCCGAACTGCATGGTGGCACGCTGACGATCACGAGCACGCCCGGCAAGGGTACCAAGGTCACGATGATTCTCCCCTCGGACCGCCTTCTCGCCTGCGAGAACGACTCCCCGACCAAGGCCTCGGCCTGAACGAAAATCCTCAGGCGAGGCGCATCTGCCGCAGGATCGCCTGAGTGACGGGGCTCGTGGCGTCGCCGAAGTCCGCGCCCATCTCGAAATGGTGGCGTCCTTCCACGACGATCAGCTCGCAGCTCTGGCCAGCCGCGCGCCAGGCCGTGGCGAAGGCGTGGCTCTGGCGCTGGAACTCCTGCAGCTCCCCGGTCCCGCAGGCGATCACCAGAGGAATTGGCGTTGCCGGAATCTGGTGTATGGCGCTGAGCGCGCGGGCGCGTTCCTCATCGAGATGGAGGTAGGTATTGCGCCAGGAATGCCGCACCGGCTCGAGGTCGAACATGCCCGAAACCGGGGCGGCACCCTTGATGATATCGGCCGGGAGTCCATAGGCCCCTTCCCAATCCGTCACCACCATCATTCCGGTCACGTGCCCGCCCGAGGAATGACCGCTCACGAACAGGCGCTCACGGTCGCCGCCGAAGGTCTCGGCGTTACGATAGACCCAGGCGATGGCGGCGCGCGCCTGCCGTACCTGTTCCTCGATCATCACGTCGGGGACCGAGGCAAAATTGACCGCCACGTAGTTGGCCCCGGCGGCATGGAACACCGGTGCGGGATAGCCGACCTCGTCCTTGTTGCCGGACTTCCAGGCACCGCCATGGATGAAGACCTGGATCGGCGCACCTTTCTTCGGCGCGGGAAAAATGTCCAGGACCTCCTTCCTGGTGGGGCCGTACGCGACATCGCGAATGCACGGCAGGCTCGCCCGCGCCTTCTCGCTCTCCCTGATCTTGCGGTCCTTGAAGGCCGATGAATCGGGAACCAGGCTGTGCTGGTTGTACTGGTCGTCGAGCTCCTGCTGACTGTAGTCGCGCCAGTTCCGGAATGCCACCTTCGGCTGGTCGAGCATGATCTTCCCCCTGTCGTTACCCGGCTGCCATGCACACAGACATCAATGCAGCCTGGGAGTCTTGTAGTTACGGTTGCGGTCCTCGGAGTGGACGCGGACGGCCCGCTCCTCGCCGTTGCGGTGGATGGCGAATTCCAGCACGGCCCCGGCGTCGCCTTCCGACCACATATGCCGGAACAGATCGCCGAGGCCACTGACCGGATGGCCACCGACACCGAGAATCACGTCACCAACCCGCATTCCCGCACGGGCCGCGGGACTGCCCTCGGTCAACCCCACCACGACGAGATTTTCCCCGAACTCGGTCGCCTGCATGCCGACCCAGGGGCGGGGCGGCCGGGTCGTGTGACCGTAGCGCACCAGATCGTCGATGATTGGCGGCAGGAGATCGATCGGGATCATCATGTTGACGTCGATTGGCGTGCGGTTCTGCGTCACCTGCTGGACATAGAGCGAGCCGATCCCGACCAACCCCCCGTCAGCGGAAATCAGGCCGGTACCGGCCCAATGGGGATGGGGCGGCGCGGTATAGAGGGCTTCATCGAGGAGATATTCCCAGTATCCCGCGAATTCCTGCCGGGCGACCACGCGCGCATCGACCGCGGCACTGAGGCCGCCCAGACCACCGACCACCATGCGATCGCCGACACGCACGCTGGCCGAGCGACCGAGCTTCAACTGCGGCACGCCCAGCGGCCGCAGGGCCTGCACCAGGGCGAAACCGGTTTCGTGATCCCGCCCGACAAGATGTGCGTCGACCACCTGGCCATCCCCGGTGATCAGCCAGATCTGCTCCGCTTCCGTGACCAGGTACCCCACCGTCACGACCAGCCCGTCTCCGGAAATCACGCACCCGTTGCCGGCGCGCTCGGTACCAAGCCGGCTCGCGCTGTGGGCATCCGGCGGCACGGTGACGCGCAATCCCACGATCGCACCAAGGGTGCGTTCCAGATCAAAGCCGTAGTCTTCAGGGTTTGGTTCTATCGCTTCCATTCGGGTCGCAACGGCCATTACAGCCGTCGCCTCCATGGGGCCATGTACAAGGACCGGTGACAAGGATAGGACAGGGCGCCGCCCAGAGCAAAGGCTCCGCCGGCGGCCGCCCCGGCCGGGTGTCCGACCCCGCCGTGATTCCGCCACAATCCAACGGAGAATCCAGTTGCGGACCGCTAGGCTTTGGCGGCAGGGTCCGCGCCGGGGTGCGGACAAAACCGGCGCTCGCCCCCTTCTGTGGAGATTCAAGGATGCTGCTCACTCGCTCACTGGCCGCCATTGCGGTAACCGTCACCCTTGCCGCGCCCCTTGGCGGCATCGCTTCGGCGCAGGACTACAAGGGCAAGCAGGTCAAGGTGGTGGTCGGGTTCTCTCCCGGCGGCGGATACGACGCCTATGGCCGAACTCGTCGCCCGGCACATCGGCAAATACATTCCCGGCAAGCCCGTCGTGATCGTCCAGAACATGCCGGGTGCCTCGTCCATGAAGGCGATCCGCTACCTCGACGCGGGCGCGCCGATGGACGGCACCGTCATGACCATCTTCAACCCCGGCCTGATCGCCCAGGCGCTGACCGAGCCGAACAAGGTGAAGGTCGATTTCACCAAGCTCCACTTCGTCGGCAGCGTGTCATCCGACATCCGCCTCTGCTACTTCTGGGGCAAGACCGGTATCAGGAACTGGGACGACATGCTGAAGCGTCCGCAGATCGTCATGGGCGCCACCGCGACGGGATCGTCCGCCTATCTCAACGGCGCGCTGCTGCGCAACATGTTCGGCGCGAAGATCAAGCACGTGCTGGGCTATCCCGGCTCGGCCGAGCAGCGCATCGCGATCGAGCGCGGCGAGCTTGACGGGGACTGCGGCGCCTGGGGCTCGACACCCGCCAACTGGATTCACGAGAAGAAGATCAACATGATCGTCCGCTTCTCGCGTGCTTCCGCACCCGATATGCCCGAGATGCCCTACATCCTCGACATGGCCAAGACCAATGAACAGAAGCAGATTTTGAATCTCGTCCTGGCACCCAGCGAGATCGGCCGTCCGTTCGTGATGTCGGCCGAAACGCCGGCGGGCAAGCTCGCCGTGATGCGCACCGCGTTCATGGAGACGGTCAAGGACAAGGCCTTCCTCGCCGAAGCGGAGAAGGGCAAACGCGAGGTGATCGGCCCGCTCGACGGCGAGGCGGCCGAGGCCGCGGTGCGCGAGATATACAAAACCCCCAAGGCGGTGATCGCCAAGGCCGCCGACATGACCAAATAGGCGGCTCCTGCCCCGAGAATGCGGCTTCGGCCAACTTGCGGGCGGGGGAGCGGGTCCTTGCCGAAGTGGCCGATTCTGGCCTACCCTTGGGCCAGCTACAATATGAACACACGGACCATCGGCGTCCGGGCGAGGAATCGGGAGATCGAGATGGGATACACGCTCGAACAGTTCTGCAAGGATTGTCACGACATCATCAGCAAGGGGACCGATAAGGCCTCCCTCGACCGCGTCGCGGAAAAGCTCAAGGACCTGGTCTCCAATCCGGATTTCGTCGGCGCGACGTTCAAGGACGACATGCCCCCGGGCAAGCGGGAGCTGTGGCACGATCCAGACACCGACGTATACGTGCTGGCCCATGTCCAGCGCGAGGGCAAGGGCGGCAACCCGCACAGCCACGGCAACTCCTGGGCGATCTATTCCAACTGCCGCGGCTATACCGACATGGTGGAATGGCGCCGTACCAACGCCGAGAACGCCGACCATGCGGAACTCGATATCGCCAGGAAGTACCGCATCGGTCCGGGCGATTCTCAGGCCTACGGGCCCGGCATGATCCACTCCACCGCTCATCCGGAGAAGGCCTGGGTCATCCGCATCACCGGCGGCGACCTCGACCACGTGCCGCGGTTCCGGTTCGATCCGCGCAAGGACAAGATCATGGCCGAGGCATAGATCCCTCGGACACCGTTACCTTTCCCAGGAAAAGCGCCGGATTTCCGCCCGGCGTTTTTTTCATGCGCGTGCGCAACGTGCTGATCGTGCGGACAAAACCTGCCGCGTGGAACCCCGTGCGGCTCTCCCGCGTTAATCGGGCATCACACCTGATGAACAACGGAGAGAACCATGTTTCGTTCCCTTGCCACGGCCTTGGCCATCGCAATCTCCGTGCCCGCGATCACCGCCTGCACGGAAACAACCACCCAGGAAAGCACGGGGCAGTATGTCGACAGCTCGGTGATCACCACGAAGGTAAAAACGGCCATCGCTCGCAGCGATAAGCTGAGCGTCTTCGACATCGGCGTCACTACCTTCAAGGACGTGGTGCAGCTCAGCGGCTACGTCGATTCGGCCGACCAGAAGGAGCTGGCAGGACAGCTGGCGCGCGACGTCAAGGGCGTGAAGGAAGTCCACAACAACATCCAGATCAAGCCCGCCGCCAAATAGGCAACGCGACGCGGCGGCAGGCCCCGGGGCCCACCGCCGCGCCACGACCGCGGCCACGCCACAGCCGCGAGGCGCTAGAACTTGAGCGTGTAGTCGACCAGCAGGCCGTAGGTGTCGCTGTCGACGCCGTCTTCCCGCGTGGTCTTCCAGCCCAGGTTGACGCCGAGGCCGTTCTCGAAAGTGTAGCCGCCCGATACCTGGAACAGCCTGTCGTCGACGTCGGCGCCGGCGCTCGCCTCGGTATCGCGGGCGGTGCGCGAGAGCGCGAGGTTCCACGGCCCCATCTCGAAGCCCAGTGACGTCGTCAGATAGCGTGCGTCGGTGCCGGGGGTGCCTGCCCGGTCCTGGAACGAGACGTATTCCACCAACGGCGTGATATCGACGGCACCGGCCGACATCCTGACCGATAGCGTGCCGGAATATCCCGTTTCCGCCGATTCGCCGGGCGCGGCGACGCCGCGATGGAGGTAGGCGAGCTGATAGCGCAGGCCGGACAGCACCGGTACCTTCTCGCCTTCCAGCCCGAGAGAGAACGAGGAGAAGTCCTCGGTATTGCCGGCGCCGCCGTCGGACTTGCGCGCGCGTCCACGGCCGGTGATGACGGACTGGGACAAGAACGTGGTATCGGCGAAAAACGTGCCGAGCGTGACCGTGTGCTCGCCGCTGTCCTTGCCGCCGAAGTGGTAATCGGCGGCCACGCCAATCTGCTCGGCCAATTCGTAATCCTCGGCAAAGTCGGTACCCCAGATACCGGGGGCCGCATCCCAGGCGATGCCGAACTTCTGGCCGAACTTGCCGGCCCGAAAGCCGAAGGCGCCCTTCTGGTATTCACCGAACAGCTCCTGGGCGTAGAGGCCCTCGTCGCCGAAGAAGCGGTCCTGACCCGGATCGGGATCGCGCACGGTCTCGAGGGTCAGCAGCGACTTGAGCGAGAACGCATCCGTGATGGGCGCTTCGAGAGAGGTCTCGATCTTGGTATTGGCATCGTTGCGCTCGTTGTCGGGATCGTCAGAGTGGGCGGTCCAGTCGTTGTGGAGCTCGATATGCATCTCGCCCCTGATGCCGGCCGCGTCCTCGGCGATAACGGGTCTTCCCGGAACGAGCACGCCGCCGATGACGACAGCCGCCAGCCACGCGGCGCGCGCGTGACGACGTCGGCATACCCCGGAAACGATCCCGGCGGGTGATTCGGTAACACGAGTGACGGTCATCTTTTCTGTTCCTGTTTTCCTGCGCCCCGAGCGGTGCCAGCCGAGAGGCGACGCGGCCTCTCCCGGCGCGCGGACAAGCGCGCACCGGCGGTCGACCGGGTTCAATGACGGCATCGGGCGGTGGCAACCGTCCGTGCCGCGGATGTCCTGGCTGGCTGGCGCCGGCGGCGGAAGGGCCGGCAGTGGCTGGCTGGGGTGAAGATTGAACGCGACGCCGGGCCCCCGGCCGAGGCGTCGCGGAAAGCCCCTGCTACTTGGTGAGGATCAGCCGCCCCTTGCGGGTACGGCGCAGGCGGTAAAGCTCGCCGGCATGGGAAATCGCCAACTCGCGCCCGCCCGCAAGCAAATCCTCGCTGCGGATCACGGGAACCGCAAGCGCGGGGTCACGGCCGGGCTCGGCCATGACACCCTCCCCCTTCTTCACGTCGTTCATGTCGGTAGTCCACCCTCATGTCTCTCTCCCCTTCGGCCCTGCCCCGAGGGCCGTTCCGGCGCCGCGCGGTCGAGCCGCCACGGCACCGGGATCCCCGTTGAAATAACGCGAATGCGAATGAGTTGCAATATCTTTTTGTGATGCGCCGTTCACAGGATCGCAAGCCGGTCGGTTCAGGCCGCGGCTTCCTCCGCCTGCTCCGGATCGACCACCACCTGGTGGCGCGTGCCCGGCACGTAGACGCCGTTGAAATTCTCCCGCACCGAGGCCGGCAGCGGCCGGGCGTGTTCGTCCTTCAGCCACAGCCGGTAGAGATGACGCTTGCGCGCGGGCTCGGACCAGTCCTCGAAGGCGCGGCGCGAATGCAGCATGACGTGGTTGTGCAGGAACTGGATGTCGCCCTGCTCGAACGGGATGTCGGCGGCGCAGTCCTCCACCATCGACTTGTAAAGCGCCATCGCCTCTTCCTGGGCCGGCGTGAACGGCGGCACGCCAGGCAGGCCCTGGGCTTTGCGGATGTAGGCCGAGACGCCGCGCGCCGAGAAATAGCCCTCATGGATGGAAAACACCGGCTGGCGGTACCACTGGGGCTGGCCCGCCGGCACCTCGCCATGGCGCGTGAAATAGAAATCCTCCATCAGCACCGCCGCGAGGTCGGGACGCTTGGCCAGTATCCGGTTGTAAAGGGTGACGGCGCTCGCCACCCGGCTTTCGCCGCCGCTCTGCGAGGTCTGCATACACAGGAGCCCGACATAGTCGCAGTGGTCGCAGTGGAAGCCGAGCGCGGCATTGGACTGGTAGCCGCGCGCCTTGGGGTCGTCGTAGCTCTTGCCGAAGTCGCGCACGTGGCCGAGCAGATGGCCGAACGCGTTCTGGGACACCGGCTGGCCGAGATGAGTGCCAATGCCGAGGTAGGCGGTCGCCGCCCGGCGCCGTCCGAGGTCCGCGACCGGCAATCCGCGCAGCACGACGATGCCGCGCCCGTCCTGCAGCTCGCGCCGCACGTCGGCGAGCGCCGCGGCGAAGCGCGGCAGCGGGAACTTGTCCCGCGCGATCTCGGTCAGGGGCGCGCCGTCGGCAAGATAGGCGTCCGCCGCCGCGGTCACTTCGGCGATATCGGTGGGCGACAGGACATAAATCCAGTCGTCGCTGGCGACGAGGTTCCCGGGCTCCCAACCGGCGGGGTCGACGACCGGCTGGCCGGATACCGCGGGCACGCGGGCAGCCGTGCGGAACGTTCCGAAATCCGACATGACGCGCCTACTCGTAAAAGGCGCCTTCGCGCAGCACGGTCTTCTCGGGACGCTTGTTCTCGACGCTGTGCGGCTCGATCTGCTCGCCGCGGACGCCGAGGCGCTTGTCGGGATCGCCCTTGTGCGGCATGAACGAGGCAATACGCAGCACCACCAGCGGCTCCTCGCCCGAGTTCTCGAAACAGTACCAGGTGCCATCGTACAGCATGATGCCCTCGTTGCGGGTCAGGTCCCAGACCTCGCCGCGCGGGCCGTAGAAGCGCGCCGTGCCCTGCAGCACCACGAAGCTGTGGTCCTGGTTGTAGTGGCTGTGCATGGCGTTCTCACCTTCGCGCGGCGCGTAGCAGCGGATCTTGAGCTGGAAATTCTCGGTCTCGGCCAGCACGGTCGACAGGCTGCCCGCGTCCAGCAGCGGGGTGCGCAGCTGGAAGCGCGACGGCGGCGGTGCCGCCTCGAAATCCATCGATGCGTCGGGATCGCCGACTTCCACGGGGCGACGGGCGGGATCGATCATGGGCCTCCTCCTGTGATTCTGGTTGCCTGTGATTCTGGTTGCCTGTGATTTTGATTGATTGAGGGCCATCTTCGCGCCCGCCCCGCCCGGCCGTCAACGGCCACCGCGCCGGGCTCAGGCGAAGGCGGCGCAGCCGGTGCCGCCCTGGCGGTCCCAATGGGCCTCGAGCTGGCAGAAATAGCGCCAGGCGCGCTGGGAGCGCGTGCCGAAATCGGCGCCCGCGCCAAACGCCGCGCAGTCCTCGGCGGTCAGGCAATCGAGCTCGCCCAGCGTCGCGGCCTGGACCGACTTGCGCGCCTCGTCCTCCAGGATCATGGCGCCATACATCATCTCCTCGACGTCGCGCCCCACCATGACGATGCCGTGGCCACGCATGAGGCAGGCGCGCGCGCCGCCGATCACGCCGGCGATGGCCCGGCCCTGCTCGACCGTCTTGACCAGCTGCGGCTCGCCGTAGACCGGCACGCCGTCGGCGAAGATGCTGCCCTGGAGCGTGACCGGCCGGAAAGCGCGCCTGGCGATGGCGAACAGGGTCGCATAGGGAGCGTGCAGATGGGCGATGGCGAGCGCGTCGTCGCGCTTCCCATGCAGGACGGTATGGATCGGCCATTCGATGGGCAACCGCATGTCCCCGTCGAGCACCTTGCCGTCGAGATCGGCGGCCAGCATGTCGTCGGCCGTCACGGTCGATTTCTCGACCCCCATGCTGGGCGACATGTAGACCCGCCCGCTCGCGGGATCGTAGGTGCTGACATGGCCGAACAGGCCGATCAGCTGCTGCATGGCGAAGATGCGGGTGCAGGTGGCGAGCTTGTCGCGCAGGACCGTCTCGTTGCTCATGGAATCTCCTGACTATGGTGGCTGGGCATCGCACCAAGACACGCACGAACGGGGGACGGATCGCATCCGTCCCCCGCTACCGGTGTCCCGGCGATCAGCTCTTCTTCTTGGATTTCTTTCCCTTGCGCTTTTTGCTGCAGAATTTCTTGTCGGTGTAATCTTGGCACCGGCCGCTACCCTTGAGGACCATCAACTGGCGGAGGCGCTCGATCGCCTCGTGCGGCGCCGTCAGCACGCTGGCGACGATAGCCTCGACCTCGGTGCCCGTAGCGGGGCGCAGGTACATCTTCTCGCGCGCCGCTTCCTTCAGGAAACCGGGATCCTTGACCATGTCGTCGAAGGCCTTGCGCAGCGCGGCGACGCGATCCGCGGGAACCGCCGGCGGCATGAAATACGAAAAGCCGATTTCGGGCCCGGCCACCGCCACCTCCATGGCGTGCTTGTCGATCGGCGTCTTGGCGAGGTCGATGGCGGTCGGCACATCGGACCATGCCGTTTCCCGCTTCATACCGAACTGGACGATGGGGCTGAACAGGTGCTGGGTCAGGTACTGTGGCTTGACCGCCTTGAACGTAAGGTAGGAAAAGCTGCCAAACCCGTCGATTTCCCCACGTTCCATCGCGAGAAACACCTGCCCACCGCCGGCATAGCCGTTCACCACCCTGAATTTGGTGCCGAGCATGTTGTTCATGATGGTCGGATAGACCGTGGAGTTCGAGGTCGCTCCGGTACTGCCGATCACGGCCGGATATCGACGCGCCTCGTCGATGTTGCGGACCTTCGATTTCGACTTGTTCCAGACGCCGATCACCGCGTTCGAGGCAAGCAGCCTGCCGAGACCGATGATCTTGCCGGCATCGAACTTGACGCCCTTGCCACCCATCGCCTGGTAGAGCGGCAGGTTGAAGTGCAGCGTGAACAATACCGTGCCGTCGCGGGGGCTCCGATTGTAGGCGTAATTCAGCACCACCATGCCGCCCGCGCCCGGCATGTTGCGCGGGATAATGTCGGGGTGGCCGGGGATGTGCCCGCCGAGATTACGGGCGAGCAGCCGGGCATAGACGTCATAGCCGCCGCCGGGCGGCGTGCTGATGAGGATGGTCATGTGCTTGCTCTTGTAGAAATCCGCGATCGGATCGGCCGCGGCGCTCCGGGCCGGAACAAGCCCAAGGAAAATCAGCACGCCAAAAAACGCGCAAGCCAACTTGCGAATCATGAAAGCCTCCCCTGTGAAGCCATTGTTACGGGCAACGCTTGTGACGGGCTGCTTCTTCGGCAGCGCCCGAGCCTAGGCCGATTTCCGGGCCATGCCCAGCATTCCGGCGGCCCGGTCGCGGGAAAGTGATGACGAGGCGACCTGCCTACTGGTCGCAGCGATGGACTTCGACCGTGACGTGCTTGATGCCGAGATCTTCGGGGATCAGCGCCTTGTAGTGGTCGGCCGGCTGGGGATTGTGGGTGACGACGGAAAGCGCGGCGGCATGGATGCCAGGCCCGATCGACCACACGTGGAAATCGGCGAGCCGGTTGTCGCCCTCCAATTCGATGGCCTTGCGCACTCCTTCGCGGACCTCGGGCCGAGCGGTGCGGTCGAGCAGCACGTGGCTGGTATCGCGCATCAGGCCGAGCGCCCAGATCAGGATCACGACCGCGCCCACCAGACCCATGACGGGGTCGAGCCAGACCTGTCCCCACAGGGCACCCGCCAGCAACGCGACGATGGCCAGCACCGACGTCGCGGCATCGGTCATCACATGGATATAGGCGGAGCGGAGGTTGTGGTCGTCGTGACGACCATGGCCGGGTGCATGATCGTGCTCATGCTCGCGGCCGTGATCGTGCCCGTGGTCATGGTCGCCGGCGCGCTGCAGGATCAGGGCGCAGGCCAGGTTCACGACGAGGCCGACGACCGCGACGATGAGCGCCCAGCGGAACTCGATCGGACGGGGCGTGGCGAGGCGCAGGACGCTTTCCCAGGCCATCGAGGCGACCGGGATGAGCAGCAGGAGGGCGCCGGTGAAGCCGCTCAGGGCCGAAATCTTGCCGGTGCCGAGCGCGTAGCGTGTGTCGCCCGCCTTGCGCCGCATCCAGACATAGGCGAATACGCTGATGGTGAGCGCCAGGGCGTGGGAACCCATGTGCAGCCCGTCGGCCAGCAGCGCCATCGATCCGAACGCAATGCCCCCGACGATCTCCGCCACCATGGTTATTGCGGTGATGACGACGACGCTGGCCGTGCGCGATTCCGCCGAGCGGCGGCGGTGCAGGCCGAAGCGATGGTCGTGCCGCCACGGTGCCAGGGAGTGGGTGTCGTGCGAGTGCATGGTGGCCATGCTAGCAGCCGGCGCCAGCCGACGGAACCCCGGCATCCTACCCGATCCCCGGCAGCAGCGCGGCCTTGAGACGCGCGCGGCCGGCGCAAGTCCCCGCGGGCTTGCCCCACCCAGGAAACGCGGGGATACTCCGGGTCCGGTCCCAAGGAAAAAAACATGTCGGAAAACGCCCAATCCTCGCCAGAGGCGAAGCAACGCTCGTTCGCCGCCCTGCATCATCCCGGCTGCCGCATCTACCTTCTCGGCACCATGCTGGCGATGATGGCCGACAACATCGAGCACGTGATCAGCTACTGGATGATCTTCCAGAAGTTCCACTCTCCCGCGCTCGCGGGGTTCGCGGTGGTATCGCACTGGGCGCCGTTCCTGCTCTTTTCGATCTGGTCCGGTGCCCTCGCCGACCGGTTCGATCCGCGGCGCATCATCCAGCTCGGCATGGCGCTGTTCATGACGTCGTCGATCAGCTGGGGCGTGCTGTTCTGGACCGGCGCACTGCAGGAATGGCACGCCGCCGTGATCCTGATGATCCACGGCATGGCAGGTGTGTTGTGGTCGCCCTCGGCGCAGCTCCTGATCCACGACATCGTCGGTGGCAGGAACCTGCAGAGCGGAATCCGGCTCATGTCCACGGCACGCCAGCTCGGGCTGCTGATGGGCCCCGCCATCGGCGGCGCCATCCTGCTGACGCTGGGCCCGACCTACGGCATCCTGTTCAATGCCATGATCTACCTGCCGCTCTTGCTATGGCTGATCGCTGCGCCCTACGGTCCCAAGTTCCGTGCGGCGGATGCTCCCGCCCCGAGTCGCCGTGCCGTGCGCGGCTTTTACGATGTGATCGAGACGATCCGCATGATCGCCGGCAACCGGATCATCATTTCCATGACGCTGCTGGCAGGGCTTGCCTCGTTCCTGGTGGGCAATGCCCACCAAGCGCAGATGCCCCAATTCGCCCACGACCTCGGCCACGGCGATGAGGGCCTGTTCTACAGCATCCTGCTGACCGCCTCCGCCGCTGGCGCCCTGACGGCGGGCATCGTGCTGGAAGGCAAGAATCTGCTGCCCGCGAACCCGCGCTCGGCATTCATCCTGGTCATGCTGTGGTGCCTCGCCATCGGCGGCTTCGCCATGACCGGCTACTATCCGCTCGCGGTCGGGCTGATGGCCGCCGCCGGCTTCCTCAACCTGTCCTACAGTTCCATGGCGCAGACGCTGGTGCAGCTCCATGCGCCCGCCGAAATCCGCGGTCGGGTGATCGGCCTCTACAACATGTCCGCCAACGGACTCAGGATGTTCTCCGGCATCACGGTCGGTTTCGGCGGCAGCCTGATCGGCATCCACTGGTCGCTCGGTATTTCAGCATTTGCGCTTCTGACGCTCATCGCCATGCTGTTCACCTACGCCGTGGTGCGCGCAGGGCGGCGCGAAGCGGGCGCGGCGGAATAGCACCACCATTGACCGAGCTAGCGGGAAGCGAAAACGCCGCGCGCCGATCCTGAAGTGCGCGCGCGGCGTTCCGCCCCCTTCCCTCCCGTGGGAGGGACCCCCTAGTGTGGTGGATTTGAAGTTCCTGACATTATTTGGGGCGGCATCGAAAGGAACTTCAAATCCATAACCACACTAGAATCATATAGTTGCTAGTGTCGTTTCGGTTCAGAAGTTCGCCAGAAGCCGCCCCGAATATGAAGCGAACTTCTGAACCACGACACTAGTTGGTCTTCGGCGTCCTGGTCTTGCCTTCGTTGTAGATCGACACCAGCCGTTCCAGCACCGGGCGCGGCGCGGCGTAGGTCTCCGCGATCAGCGCGGCCATGTCCGCGCCGGTCTGCGGCTCAAGCGCGACCTCGAGATGCACCTTCCTGGCATCGGCCAGGAACGCCGCGTCCTTGAAGGTCGCCGCGAGGGCGGTACGCAGGGCGGCGACACGGTCCATCGGTACGCCCGGCGGCGCGAGGTAGGGCCGTCCCAGCACCAGCGGCGCCATGGCGACGTCGAGCAGCGCCCGATCGTCGGGCTTCTTGGCGAGATCGCGCGCAACCGGCACGTTCGGCAGCTCAGGGTCGGGCTTGCGGCCATACTGGACCAGCAGCTTGACCTTGTGGTCCTTGATCCACTCGGGCCGGATCGCCTTGAGGCTGCTCCAGAAGGTCGAGGGATAGCCGTCCAGCTCGCCGCGTTCCATGGCGAGGAACGCCTCGGTCTGGCCGGGATAGCCCGCGATCATCTTGAGCCTGGTGCCGAACACCGCGTTCAGGATGCGCCCGTAGAAGGCGGGCGTGGACGCCGCGCCGGAGGAGCCCACCAGCACCACCCGCTTGGTCGCGTCCGCGAGCGAATTGACCGGCGAGGTATGCCACACCAGCAGCAGCCCCACCTCGCTGTTGGGCGAGCCCAGCCAGTTGAACTTGCGCGGGTCGTACCTCGCCTGCTTGCGCCCCAGCAGCGGCGCGAACGGCACGTTGTTCTGGATGCCGCCGATCACGCTGCCGTCCTTGGGCGCGACCATATACAGATAATTGCCGGCCTTGATGCCGCCGGCGCCGGGCATGTTCTGGACCACGAGGCTGGGCTTGCCGGGGACGAACCCGTCCATGTGGCGCGAGATCAGGCGGGCGTAGGTGTCGTAGCCGCCGCCCGGGCTCGAGCTCACCACCAGCTTGACGTCCTTGCCCTGGTAGAAATCGGCGATCGGGTCGGCGCCGGCGGCCTGGGCGGCGAGGCTGGTCACGGCGCCAACAGTCAATGCCGTCATCAGGCAACGGGCGGAAATCCGGAATCCGGCAGATGTGTGGAAGAAAGCGGGAATGGTCATTTACGCTACTCCTGGGTTCGGTCCTCACCGGCCCGAAGGCCCGTGCGGACGGCTTGCTACTGTTACAAAGCTCCCAGGACGCGGCGACGCGTTCGCCGCCTGACACACTCCCTGATCGTTGCCGGCGCGGCGGCGCTCCCCCGCCCCGCCACGTCCGGCCAACCCTATCCAACAATCAGCAACAAGCGTGCCAACTCGTACAAACAGGAGAACGGCATGAATTCGCGCGTGTTGCATCGGCATGACACGCACACATGATCACAACGACGGCTCGCTGCATCGAATTTGGGCGGAGGCGTGGTGAAAAGGTGCGCCGCGGCGAAAACGCCCGGCGCCCTTGCACCCCTGCCTTGCCGCCTTTATGGTGCGCTCGCGCGCGGGGCCCCGCGCGCTTCTCCGTCACGCAATCACGCAATGGTTCCGAGTTTCATGTCCGCGAAAAAGACCCGTCCGGCGCGCAAGCCCGATCTCGCCAAATCCATGACGCGCGCGCGCGCCCTTGCCAAGGCCGGGCGCGGCGACAACGCCATCGCCGTGCTCAAGACCCTGGTCAAGGCGCATCCTGCGCACAAGCCCGCCTGGACGCTGCTCGCCCGCCTGCAGGAAAAGGCGGGGCGCAAGGCCGAGGCGCGACGCACCCGCGAGCGGGCGCTGGCCGAGGAGGTCGTCGCGCTGTGCAACAAGGCCGAGGCCGCCCGCGAGCGGGACCAGGACGAGACCTCGCGCCGGGCGCTGGAAAAGGCGCTGGCGCTCGAGCCCGATTGCCCCAACGCGATCTGGTGGCTCGCCGACTACTGGCACGAGCGCTCTGAACGCGCCAAGGCGCTGGCGCTCTACCGCCGTTACCTGAAGCTCGAGCCCGACGACCCGGAAGCGAAGCACATGATCGCCGCCCTCGGCGGCCGGCGTGCCCCAAGAAACGCGCCGGACGACTACGTGCGCCGCCAGTTCGATTCCTACGCCGAGGATTTCGACAAGTCTCTGGTCGGCGACCTCGAGTATCAGGCGCCGGAGCTGATCGAGAAGGCGCTCAAGGCCGTGCGCGCGCCCGACGCGCCGCCTGCCGACATCGCCGACCTCGGCTGCGGCACCGGCCTGGTCGGCCCGCGCGTCCGGCCTTGGGCCAGGAGCCTCGTCGGCATCGACCTGTCGCCCAAGATGATCCGCGAGGCCCGCAAGCGCCGCGTCTACGACAAGCTGGTGATAGGTGAGATCACCAAGTACCTGAATGCACGCAAGGCCGTCTTCGACATCATCACCTGCGCCGACGTGATCATCTACGTGGGCGACGTGACCAGGATGTTCCGCGCCGTCGCCCGGGCGCTGCGGCCGGGCGGCCTGTTCGCCTTCACCGCCGAAGTGCGGCGCGGTCCCGGGGTGAAGCTGACCGATAGCGGCCGCTACGCCCATAATCCGGCCTGGCTGCGACGCACCGGCAAGGCGGCGGGACTGAAGGAAATCAAGGGCTTCGAGGATCGCCTGCGGTTCGAGCGTGGCGCCTCCGTCATGGGCTATATCTCGGTGATGGCACGGCCCGCGGGCAAGGCTTCCGGAGGTTCCCGCCGGAAGCGGTGATCGCCCGCCTCCTCCCTTCCTGCTAGACTTCCGCAAACGCACGGCCTGGAGCAAGGCCGGCTGCCACGGGAGGCGCCCCATGACATCCGAGACATCCGAAACCATCAATGAGACGGGGTCCGCCACGGGACCGATGGCGGTCACGCCGCTGTCGCCCGCCATGGGCGCGGAGGTGACCGGAATCGACACCGCCGCCATGGACGAGGCCACGTTCCTGCGTCTCCGCGACGCGCTGCACGAACACAAGATGCTGGCGGTGCGCAGCCAGGCGCTCAACCCCGCGCAGCAGACGGAATTCACGCGGCGCTTCGGCGAGATCCAGTACCACATCAACTCGGAATACAAGATGAAGGACCAGCCCGAAGTGCTGATCCTCTCAACCGAGGTTGTGAACGGCCGCAACGTCGGCATCCCCGACGCCGGCAGCGACTGGCACTCGGACCATTCCTATGTCGACCGGCCGACCGCCTACACCATCCTCCAGTCGGTCTCCGTGCCGAAGATCGGCGGCGACACCGAATGGACCAACATGACCGCCGCCTACGAGGCCCTGCCCGAGGACATGAAGGCGCGCATCGAGGGGCTCGTCGGTATCCACACCTTCAATCGTTTCCGCAACCCGCGCGCCGGAAAGCAGACCCGGCACCCGAACGCCGCGCAGTACTTCGCCGAGCGCTCGCCGCCCGACGCGTTCCACCCGCTCGCGCGCACCCATCCGTTCACGGGAAAGAAGGCGCTCTACATCTCGCCGCGCTTCACCATCGGCATCCAGGGCATGGACGATGCCGAGGCGCAGCCGCTCTTGGACACGCTGTTCGCCCATATCGCCGACCGGCGCTTCGTCTATCATCACAAATGGCGCCCGGGCGATCTCGTGATGTGGGACAACCGCCAGACGCTGCACCTCGCCTGCGGCGGCGTGAAGGCGCCGGAAATCCGGCGCATGCACCGCACCACGGTTCTGGGTGAAGTGCCGGTCTAGGACGACCGGACGCGGGTACCGTTTCCCGCTAGCCGATCTTCTTGGTTTTGGTCTCCGCGCTTTCCCAGCCCTCGACCTCGGTCTCGCGCACCAGCACGTTGGCGAACTGCCACGGATCGGAAGTGTCGAGGGTCTCCGGGAAGAGCCCTTCCTCGCGACCCGTCAGCGGGGTCCAGTCGGTATACGCGCCGATCACCGGACCGAGATAGGGCATCTGCACCTCAAGGCAGCGGGCGAAGTCCATCTCGTCCGCCTCGACGATGCCGGCGTCGGGATTCTCCAGCGCCCAGACCATGCCGGCCAGCACGGCCGAGGTCACCTGCAGGCCGGTGGCGTTCTGGTAGGGGGCGATGCGGCGGGTCTCCTCGACGGAGAGCTGGGAGCCGTACCAGTAGGCGTTCCTGTCATGGCCGTAGAGCAGCACGCCGAGCTCGTCGATGCCGTCGATGATGTCGGCCTCGTCGAGGATGATCCAGTCCTCCTGGGCCTGCCACTGGCGCCCGGCGAGCTCGTGCAGCGACAACACGGCGTCATCGCAGGGATGGTAGGCGTAGTGGCAGGTCGGGCGGAAGGTGACCTTGCCTTTCTCGCGCAGGGTGAAGTAGTCCGCGATCGAGATCGACTCGTTATGGGTGACGAGGAAGCCGAGCTGGGACTCGGCGGTCGGCGTCCACGAGCGCACCCGGGTACCGGCGCCCGGGCGCATCATGTAGATGGCCGCGCCGCAGCCGTCCTTGTGGCGGCGGCCTTCCGGCGGCAGAGACTTCTCGTGGGTGCCCCAGCCGAGCTCGGAGGGCTGGAGCCCCTCGGAAATGAAGCCTTCCACCGACCAGGTATTGACGAAGATACCGCGCGGCTTCGGCGTCCGGGCGCGTTGGGTATCGCGCTCGGCGATATGCACGCCCTTGACACGGAGGTCGCGCATCAGGCGCGCCCAGCCGTCGCGGTCGGACGGGGTTTCCACCTTGCGGCCCATGTCGGCGGCGAGGTTGAGCAGCGCCTGCTTGACGAACCACGACACCATGCCGGGATTGGCGCCGCAGCAGCTCACCGCGGTCGGACCGCCCGGCCGCTTCCTGCGCAGCGCTAGCATGGATTCGCGCAGCGCATAGTTGGAGCGCTGCTCGATGGTGAGATTCTTGTCGGTGTAGTGGCCGAGCCACGGCTCCACCACTGTGTCGACGTAGAGCGCGTCGAGATCCTTGCACAGGTTGACCATGGCGACCGAGGACACGTCCACCGACAGGTTGACCACGAAGGCGCGGCCCGGCCCCTTGGTCAGGAGCGGCGTCAGCAGGTCGCGGAAGTTCTCGCGGGTGACCGCCTCGTTGACGAAAGCGACCCCTTCGGCATCCAGCATCTCGCGGTGGCTGTCGTCGGGATCGATCACCGTGATCTGGGACCGGTCGCAGGCGATATGACGCAGGATCAGCGGGAGGGTACCGCGGCCGATAGAGCCGTACCCGACCATCACGATGGGGCCGTCGAAACGGGCATGAACGGGCCAGTCGGCTGGGGGCGTAGCGGTCATTGCGGCGTCTCCTTGTCCTTACGCTAAAACTGCATCATAGCCGTCAGGCGGCGACGGCGGAAACCTCCGGCCAGATGGCCATGTCGGAAGCAGCGACGGGCATCGGCGCGACGGTCCCGGGCACTGCGACCGTCAGCGGTGCGATCTCCGGCAGGCCGGTCGGCACGACCGCGCCGCGGGCGCCGATCAGCGCGCCGGGCATCAGTTCGTGGCCGAGGAAGCGCGCGCGCTCCACCGGCCCCGGCATGGTGAGCGCGCCGGTGAACCGGTCGGAAAAGCCGAACCGGTCGTAGTAGGGCGCGTCGCCCACCAGCAGCACGGCCCGGTGTCCGAGCCGCGCGGCCTCGGCCAGCGCGTGACGCATCAAGATGCTGCCGATGCCCTCGCCCTGGCGCGACGGTTCGACGCCGAGGGGTCCGAGCAGCAGCGCGGGGCCCGCAGTGCCGGCATCGATGTGCCAGAGCCGCACGGTACCGATCAGCCGGTCGCCGTCCATGGCCGCGAAGGCGAGGCCGTCGGCCGGCACCCGGCCACGCCGGATCAGCTCGCAGGTCCTGGCGAACCGGCCCGGCCCGAAGCAGGCGTCCAGAAGGACCTCCCGGGGCGCCACGTGGGCGCCCGTTTCCATCTCGAGGTGGATCATCGGGCCGCCCTCAGATGACGTAGGCCTGGAGCGGCGGAAAGCCGTTGAACGCCACCGACGAATAGGTCGTGGTATAGGCCCCGGTCGCCTCGATCAGCAGCTCGTCGCCGATCTCCAGCGAGATCGGCAGCGGATACGTGGTCTTCTCGTAGAGCACGTCCATGGAATTGCAGGTGGGGCCCGCGATCACGCACGGCTCCACGCGATCGCCGTCCCGCGGCGTGGTGATCGGGTAGCGGATCGCCTCGTCCATGGTCTCGGCGAGGCCGCCGAACTTGCCGATGTCGAGATAGACCCAGCGCACCGGATCGTCGTCCGACTTGCGCGAGATCAGCACCACCTCGGTCTTGATGACGCCGGCATCGCCCACCATGGCACGGCCCGGCTCGATGATGGTCTCGGGGATACGGTTGCCGAAATGGCGGCGCATCGCCCCGAAGATCGCCTGGGCGTAGTCACCCACCTCAGGCACCTCCTTGAGGTAGCGGGTGGGAAAGCCGCCGCCGAGATTGACCATCTTGAGCCGGATGCGCTTGCGGGCGAGCGACTTGAACGCCCACGACGCATCGGCCAGCGCCCGGTCCCAGGCCTCGGTATCGGGCTGCTGGGAGCCGACGTGGAACGACAGGCCGTGAGGCAGGAGGCCCAGGTCGCGGGCGTGCTCCAGCACCTTCACCGCCATGTCCTTGCGGCAGCCGAACTTGCGGCTGAGCGGCCATTCGGCACCGACGCCGTCGGTCAGCACGCGGCAGAATACGCGCGCACCGGGGGCCTGACGGGCGATCTTCTCGACCTCCTCGATGCAGTCCACCGCGAACAGGTCGACACCGAGCCGGAAGGCGGTCGCGATGTCGCGCTCCTTCTTGATGGTATTGCCGTAGGAAATACGGTCCGGCGTGGCGCCGGCGTCCAGCACCATCTGGATCTCGGCGACCGAGGCCGTGTCGAAGCACGAGCCCAGCTCGGCGAGCAGGCGCAGGATCTCGGGCGCGGGGTTGGCCTTGACCGCGTAGAAGATGCGCGTTTCGGGCAGCGCCCGCGCGAAGGTCTCAAAGTTCTGCCTTACGACCTCAAGGTCGACCACCAGGCAGGGGCCTTCCGGCCGCTTGTTCGCAAGAAAGTCGAGGATGCGCTGGGTAGCCATCGCTTCGTCTCCAATCCAACAGTTGCCTCGATGGGGGCCCCTCTCTGCGGGAGGACGTGGTGGAAACGTCATTCCCGCGGGTTGGGACCCGCACTTTCCCGGGACAAGACCGATAAAGGATCGATCCCCCGGGGGGTTTGTCTGCCTTAGATTGGATCGGGATGACCCCCGGTCCGCACATGGGGCAAGGATGGTGTGCCTCTTCAGTGTCGCCGGTCTTTGGACAACCGACTGAGACCAAAAAAGCCCGCACCGTCGTTGCTTTAAGGTGCTTCGTCCTCCACCGGAGGACGGTGTGCCAGCACCCACGGGCACGTGCGACTTAGGGCAAAACGCGAAATAGGGCTTTTCGAACCGGAAATCAACAACAAATTTCAGGCGGTTCGCAGAAAATTTGCTTAACGGAATGTTACCGCAACAGAGGCGTTTCAAGACACCCGCGCTATAATGGCACTCCCTCCAGCTATTCCGCACCAGCCGGCGGCGCCCGCCCGGGCTCCGGCCGGCCTTCCGGTGCCCGGGAACGATAAGATGACCGCCCAGGAGTCCGGCCACAAAATCCCTCTCAGTACGCGAATCGCGATCTATGGCGCCGGGATGTTCTCGGACGGCGCCAGCAACGTCGTGGTGCCGCTCTGGCTGATCACCCTTCATCCCTCGCCCACCGCCTTTGGCCTCGTGATCGGGGCACGCGCGCTGCTGCCGTTCCTGCTGTCGATCCATGGCGGCGTGCTCATGGACCGGCTCGGGCCGCGCCAGGTGATGCTGGCCTTCGCCCTGGTCGGCCTGACGCTGCCGATCCTGTTTCCCCTGCTGCCCTGGATCTGGGCGGCAGGCATCCTGCAGCTCGTCATCGGGCTGACCACCACCATGAGCTGGGTCGGCGCCCAGACCGTGGTCGGCCAGACCATGAAGGGCAACCCGAACTTCACCCGCCAGCTCAGCTTCAGCAACCGGCTCGGCAGCCTGGTGTGTCCGCTCATGGCGGGCGCCTCATGGGACGCATTCGGCCCGTGGGGCGGCTTCGGGATCATGTTCTCGTGGTCGGTGCTGCTGCTGATCTCCGCCCTGCTGCTGCCCCGGCGCAGCACGGCTCAACGCGCGACCAGCCGTCGCTTCGCCGCGCGCGACCTGGTGCCGCACGTGGGCGACTACATCAGCACGTTCCGGCTGCTGGCGATCCCGGCCGTGGCTGTGGTGGCGATCGGTTCGGTGCTGAACATCGCGAGCGGCGCGATCCAGACCTCGTTCTACATCACGTATCTCAAGGAGGTCGGCCTCAACGCGACGCTGATCGGCATGCTGATCGGCATCGGCAACGTTGCCGCCCTGGCCGGCACCATGGGCGTGACCCGGATCATGCGCCGCATCGGCGAGGTGCGCCTGCTGAATGCCTCGGTGGTGACCGCCATCGCCGCCATCACCTGCACGCCACTGGTGGCGACGTTCCCACCCCTGCTCGCGCTGTCGCTGCTGCGCGGCTGGGCCCAGGGCATCGGCCAGCCGCTGATGATCCTGATTCCCTCGGCGGCGGTGCCGCCCGGCTCCCAGGGCGCCGTCGTGGGCCTGCGCATGACCCTCAACCGGCTGGTTCAGACCGTGGTCGCGCCATTGATGGGTGCCGTGGTCGCGCTGATCGGCCTCGAAAAGAGCTTCCTTGCCATCGGCGGCACGCTGCTGGTGCTGGTGACGGTGTTCCTGGTGCTGCTGAAGCGGCGCGGCCTGGCACCGCCGCCGCCGGCGACGTGACGGCGCGTCACACCATGCGGTCGTCCGGCCCCAGTTCCGGCATGCCCTCGATGTAGCCCACGGCGGCGCTTCGACGCCCACGATAGCGCGCGTCGATCAGCGGCTGGAGCGTGTCCTTGACCTTGTCGTGGAGACCCTTCTCCCAGTCGCCGGGGTGCTGGAAGTTGCTCATGACGTAGGCGAAGCCGTTGAGGTCGTCGACCGCCTGCAGGCCGGTCGAATTCGGCGCCCGCGGGGCACGACAGGATGCGCGCAAGCTTGCCGGTATCGACGTTGTAGGCCCACAGGAAGTTGTTGACGTGGTTGCCGCTGTCTTCGCCGATCAGGAGGGTGCGCAGGCGCTCGGAGTACTTGAGGTTGTCCGGGTTGGCAATGTGCTCCGGGTCGGCCTTGTTGCCGAGCGCGTCGGGGGTCGCGAGGTCCACCCCGACCAGCCCCGGCACCGTCGCCATGCGGACCGGCACCCAGTCGCTCGCGACGGCGTTGCCGGCGATGTCGCCCTGCCCGCCCTTGAGGGACAGCTGATAGACCGCGCCCGCCTTGATCTCGTTCACCTTGATGGCGCTCTTGCCGTCGCTCATGGACTTGTAGATGTAGGACATGGCCATGTAGGCGACCTTGTCGCGTGCATTCAGCGTGACGCCTTCCATCTTGGTGAAGGCGAGCGTGCCGCCCACGACCGGCGCCCAACGATGGGTCTCGAGGAACGCCGCCGCCTTCTCCATGCCCGGCTTGAAACGGACCCACTCCGTCTTGCCGCCATAGCCGATGGCGGTGAAGGTGGCGTCCCTGGGATCCTTGGTGCGGGCCTCGACGATGTCGTCGGGCTTCAGGGTGTCGGCAAGGTGCCTGATCTCGTCGCTGGTGGCGTGGCCGAGCTCGATCCAGCGCAGGTCGAACACACCGCCGCGGTCGAGCGCGACGCCCGGCTGCTGGGTGACCCGGGCGACGTAGAGCGTGCCGGCCGAGAGGTCCTCGGGACGGTCGGCGACGAACATGAACAGGCCGCCGTTGGTGGCGTCGTCGCCCATGATCACGGTGCGCCGGTCGGGCATGACCTGTACCAGCTCGTGGGAGATGCGCCCCATGCAGTAGTGCTTGACGAGCGTGCCGGTGCCGTCGGCATGGACCGTCACCTCGGGGATGTGGCCGTAGTGATAGGGATTGGCGGCAGTCTCGTCGCCCAGCAGGTTCTTGCTGAACGCCTTGAACTCGGCGACGGTCTTGAGCGTGCCCTTGTCGGCCTCGTAGCCGGTGCCGGCGACGGCGGGAGCATCGGGCTCGTATTCCTCGCTGGAAAGGTGCGTGTTCCAGGGCGACAGGCTGGCGCCACAGGTGATCCAGAGACCGTGGGCCTTGGCGGAATCGACGGTGTGGTACTTGACCAGGCGCAGCGCACCGGTACCCGGGTCCTGGTCGAGGGTCAGCACCGCGATCGGCGACGGCAGGCGGCCGTACATCTTGTCGCCCTTGGTATCGCGCGAGGTGTACTCGAACTGCACCACGGCGAACACGGTATTGCCCTTGACCCCGGCCACGCCGGCCGCGTCCAGGGAGAGCAGGCTGTAACCGTCCGGGCAATCCGAGAAGAACTGGGTCGGCGCCGCCCCGCTCCGGTCCATGATCGGCCGGCCCTTGATGTCGTAGTAGCCGCCCGCGAGCGTGGTGCCGCCCTTGCCGTCGGGCACCTGGTCGCCGGTCAGGAACAGCGGCCGGTAGCCGAGCTTCAAGGCCTTCCGGCTGCCGTCGCTGTAGGCGACCTCCATGGCCGACGCGACCGTCGTGGTGGCCTGGGCGTCGGCGGTGGCCGGCGCGCCCATGCCGACGAAGGCGACCGAGGTCGGGACCGGACCGCTGCCGCGGGTGGCACAGCCCGCCAGCATGGACAGCGACACCCCGGCGAGCGGCAGGAGCGGCGCGCCGGCAAGGAAGCCAAGGACGGAACGGCGGGAAATATCGGATGCAGCGGTCATGGTGGTGGGTCCCCCGGCGATATGAGCTTTGCGTCGAGCACTCCGGCACGCTGGCCGGGTATCACGCTAGGCCTACAGCCGGACTATTACCACCGTGTGGCACGGGAATGGCCCACCGATGAAAGCGCCGTGACGGTGCCGCATGCGTCCTCTCCGAGGCGCATTCGTCGAGGCCGGCCGGCCGGCCGGCGCGAGCCCGGAAGGTTCAATGGCTCATCAGCACCGGCAAGGCCGCCCGCTCGAGAACCCGCTTGGTGACGCCGCCCAGCACGAACTCCCGGAACCGTGAATGACCGTAGGCACCCATCACCAGCATGTCGGTGTCGAAATCGGGGGCCCGCGCCATGATGGCCTCCCCGACCGACTGCCGGCCGCGCGGCGCCTCGATGACCGAGGCCTTGATTCCGTGACGGCCGAGATGCTCCGCCACTTCGTCCCCGGGGCGGAAATTGGCACCGGTCGCCTGGCCGTCGATGCAGAGCACCGTGACTTTCTCCGCCTTCTCGAGAATGGGGAGAGCGTCGCGCACGGCGCGTCCCGCTTCGGCGCTTCCGTTC
Source organism: uncultured Alphaproteobacteria bacterium (assembly GCA_963732875.1). Classification (GTDB taxonomy): domain Bacteria; phylum Pseudomonadota; class Alphaproteobacteria; order SMXQ01; family SMXQ01; genus WHSO01. The sequence goes on from CAVTBD010000002.1 coordinate 1,268,715, forward strand.
CACGCGATGATCACGCTGCGTCCGATCTCGCCGGCGGACAACGAAGGCGGGACGACGACCACCGGCGCGCCACCACCGAACAGAACGTCGTGCGGCATGTTCGGGTTGGTCGTGGTCTTTCCGAGCACCATGATGTCGGTGGTGCGGGCGGAATTCACGAGATGCGCGACGGCGCTGGTCGAGTCGGTGACGGTTTCGATGCGATGATCCATGTTCACGCCGGCGGACGCCGCGGCGTTCCTGAAGCGTTCAATCAGCGCTTCCCGCGCCTGCTGCCGCTCCTCGTTCTGGGACGCGGCGATCTCCTGCAGCCGCTGCTTGAGATCGGCAAACTGCGTGACCTCGAGGGATGCCATGCCGTAGGAGCCGGCGCGGGTGCGCTGGCCATGCGCGTCCAGATAGAGCCCCGTGAGATGGGCACCGTGCGACGCCGCGAGCCTGGTGGCGATTTCGATGCGAGCCGGCAGGCCCGGATCATGATCGAGATGAACCGTGAGATGTTTGAGGGCCATGGTTTCCTCCTGCCCCGTCAACCGGGGCGATTTTTTGTCTGATATTCATACAGACACCGGAAAACGGCCCTTTATTCAGGCGCGCCGGAACGGATGGCCCATCGCAAGTCGTTGATTTTCCTGCAAGCCCGCATCGAGATACCGCTTCGAGCAGTTCTATCGCTCTAGCGGCGATGGCTGCCCGGACTCAGCCGCGCCGGCAGCAGGGCGGCCAGGACGAGGGCCACCACGGAAACCAGCGCCGCCACGATAAAGACATCGTGGAGACCGCCCGCCACGGCTCTCACCAGACGGTCGATCATGCTCGGTTCCATGCCGCCGCGCAGGGCGGGGTCCATCAGCCGGTTGACCGCGTCGCCGGAGCCGGGGAGCCGCCGGTAGACGACGCCGTTGAGGATCGCGCCGAACATGGCGGCCCCAAGCGCCTGGCCCATCATGCGCGAGAAGATGTTCGACGACGTGGCGACGCCGCGCCGGTCCCAGTCGACGCTCGCCTGGATCGAGACCAGGAACGTGGTGTTGCAGAAGCCCAACCCGATACCCACGACGAACGCACCGCATCCCGCCCACAGCGGCCCCCACGACGGATCGAGGGCGACCAGGACGAGACTGCCGGTGACCAGCGCGAGCCCACCGAGGACCGCCGCCAACCGGTACGACGTCCGCACCATCAGCCGTCCGGCGATGATGCTGGCGAGCGGCCAGCCAACCGACACGGTCGCGAGGATGAAGCCCGACATGGCGACACTGCCGCCCATCACGCCCTGGACGTAGGGCGGCAGGAACGCCGCGACTGACATCAGGACCGCCCCGATGGCGAGGGCACCCGCGTTGCCGACCGCGATCACGCGATCGCGCCACAGGTCGATCGGCATCATGGGCTCCTCGACGTTGCCTTCGTGGCGGACGAAGGCGATCAGGGCACCCGCCGGGATCACCGTCAGGGCGGCCAGGGCCAGGCCGGACAGGCTGCGCATCTCCGACATCGCCAGCATCAAAGTGCCGGCCGCCGTGATTAGCAGGAGCGAGCCGAGATAGTCGACGCGGTGACGGCGCTTTTCCATGCGCTCGGGCAGGAACAGCGCCAGCATGACGATCGCCGCGGCACCGACCGGCAGGTTGATCCAGAACACCAGCGACCAGCTCAGCTTCTCGACCAGGAAGGCGCCGAGAACGGGACCGACCAGTCCGGACACGCCCCAAACGCTCGACAGGTAGCCCTGCTTGCGCGCACGTTCCTCCGGCGAATAGATGTCGCCCACCACCGTGGTCGCGATCGGCGTGATGGCGCCCGCGCCCAGTCCCTGCAGCGCCCGAAAGCAGATCAGGGGGATCATGCCCCAGGCGAAACCGCACAGAAGCGAGCCCACCAGGAACAGCCCCATGCCGAAGAAGAACACGGGCTTGCGCCCGTAGACGTCGGACAGGCGTCCATAGATGGGAATGGTCACGGTCTGGGCCAGCAGGTAGGCCACGAACACCCAGCTCAGCAGGCTGAAACCGCCCAGCTCCGCGACGATGGTCGGCATCGCGGTCGCGACGATGGTGCCTTCGACCGCGGCCGTGAACATGGCTAGCATGGCGGCGGCCAGCACCGGCCACCGCTTGGGCTCGGCGCCCGGGGAAGAGCTCCGCATCTTCCGGAACAACGCCAACAACTGTCTCCTGCAAGCCGATACTCGACACGCGCGGCCGCGCGGTACGGACGGCGCACACTTTAACGAAAGGGCCCGCTAAAGAAAGGCCCGGCAAGAATACACGGATGAAGGGGTACGAGGGTGGCCGCTCTCCGGACCATCCGCTACACTGCCCCGTCGCGGTTCGCCCGGTCACGGCGGTTTTCCCAACAGGCAACGAGGTTCCTCATGGCCCACTGGCTGCGCTTCACCCATGACGGCACCGAAGGTTTCGGCACGCTGAGCGACGACGGCACGTCGGTCAGCGTGCACGCCGGCGACATGTTCGGCATGCCCGAGCCCACCGGCGCCGTGCTGCGGCTCGACGCGGTACGCCTCGAGATCCCGGTACGGCCCGGCAAGATCGTGGCGTTGTGGAACAATTCACGGAGCCTCGCCGGGAAGCAGAACCTGACGCAGCCCGCACATCCGCTCTACTTCATCAAGGCGCCCAACAGCTATCTCGCGCCCGGCGCGACCATTCCCAGGCCGGCGAGCTACGACGGGCGGGTGGTCTACGAGGCCGAGCTCGGCGTGGTGATCGGCAAGCCCTGCAGCAACGTGTCGGAGGCCGACGCCGCAGCGCATATCTTCGGCTACACCTGCGTCAACGACATCACCGCGCTCGAAATCCTGCACGCCGACGCGAGCTTTCCCCAGTGGGTGCGCGCCAAGAGCTTCGACGGCTTCGCGCCGTTCGGGCCCGCCATCGCCACCGCCATCACGCCGGACGCGCTGGCCGGCGCGCGCATCCGCGCCGAGCTGCAGGGGCGCGAGCGCCAGAACTATCCCGTCAGCGACCTGTTCTACGGCCCGGCGGCGCTGGTCAGCCTGATCTCTCAAGACATGACGCTCGCGCCCGGCGACATCATTTCGTGCGGCACCGGCCCGGGCGCGCTGCCCATGCGGCCGGGATCACGCGTCGACGTGATCATCGACGGCATCGGCAGGCTGGAGAATACGTTCGCAGGGTAGGTCGGGCTGGTCGAAGGCCCGGCAAGGCTGGCGTACCCGAGGGGATAGAACTGAGAACCTATGGCTGCTTGTGGTTCCGTTGACAGTTCGAGCCTGATGAGACGAGCAGGAACCGGACAATTCGAGAAAATGCGAAAGCCATTCGCCGCGCTAAAATTTCGTGGCCGGGGCCGCCGTTTTGGTACAGTTGTAGCTATACGGATTCATCGCGAGGCAACGTCCGCCCATGCTTGGCAGGCATACAGACGGTCTGCCCGTTAATATGCCCCTGACTCTATCTATGTGAAATCCGACTGTGCTGGTCGCGCCAGCATTTTTCGGGTCGAGCGACGTATCCACCGACCTTTTTTCAGTCCAATCGATAGCGGTTCCATTAATTGTGGCCGCAGCATTATTCGCGGTCCTGTTCGATAAATCGATCGTGACGGGCATTCGGCTGCCAGTTTTCGGGTCCTGACAACTTAAAAAAATCGTCTCCGCGTTTGCAAAATTGCATAACGTCAAATACAGGCCGCAAGCAGCAAGAATTAGAAAATCCGTTTTCGAATCGACCGAACGCATTTTTCGCCCCTTTTCAAAAGCCAGATCGATTTTCACCTTCGCGCTGTAACGGCGTAAAAAATAAATAGGCCCGGCGTCACAAACCAACCCGCAATGGCAACGAGAACAGGAATTCGTAACCCTGTTCAAATACTGCTCCACCGCTACATGAAAAAAATAGGTCCGAATTAGATTTGGTGTCAAACGCTGGTGGGGGGCCATCGGCCTCTGCGCCAAGAACCACGAAAACCAAAGCTTTCATAAATTCAAAGGCTTCGGGAGGGTGTGGCGTCCCCTAGGGGATTCGAACCCCTGTTGCCGCCGTGAGAGGGCGAAGTCCTAGGCCACTAGACGAAGGGGACCCGTGCGTCCGGCCGGGTGGGACCGGGAAGGCGCCATATCTAGCCGCTCGGGCGCCTGCGATCAAGCCCATTCGCGGTGCCGTCCGCGGGGGCCGAGAAGCCCGGACCCCCGCTTACGGCGCGACCTCGAGCGCGGCCTCCGTGAAGCTCTCGCCGCCAAACACGAACGCCTGCGGCGCGCCGGGTACGCCCGCCGCCACCGGCACGATCAGCCAGGCCTCCCCTGCTCCGCCCGCGTCCCGGGCACGGGCCGCGTCGGTCGCGGACGGCCGCGCCTCCCCGTCGGGATGGGAATGGTAGGGGCCGAGGACCTCCTCCCCGCCATCGCGCGCGGCACGGTAAGTGGCGAGCAGCACTTTCGGGTCCACCTCGAAGCGCCGGGCCGGCTCGGCGGCGACGTTGGCGGCGGCAACGACACGCGCGACCTTGGCGGTGTCGCCGTCGCGCGTACCGATCAGCAGGCCGCAGCATTCTTTGGGATAGGCGGCGCGGGCCGCGTCGTCGATGGCTTGGAGTAACGGGCGCGCGATCGCGAGCCGCATCAGTGCCCGCCGTCGCGGGTGATGTCGTAGCGCGCCACCGGCTTGCCGGTCGCGGCGTCGAACACGAACAGGGCTTCGCCGCCGTCCGGCAACGCCGCGCGCAGCAGCACGCGCCCCTCGCCGAGCCGGCTTTCCAGCACCCTGGCGCCCGCCGGCAGGGCAAGCGCATGGGACGCCACGCCCGCCGGGCACCGTGCTGGCCGCGGAGGCAACCGGCGCCTGCGCAGGCGTACCGGCAAGGCGCGAGCCGCGCTGGATGATGACCGTGACCAGGACCGTGGTGCCGACCACGATGACGATGCCGAGGATGATGACCAGGGCCTTGAGCGCGCGCATGTTTTTGTCCACTCTCCCGGGCATGAGCGGCGCCCCGCCCGATTTCCATGACGTGACCGCCGCACCCGGCGAGGGCGGGCGGCTCGACGCCTTCCTCGCGGCACGGATTCCGGCACTGTCGCGCTCGCGCCTGAAGGCGCTGATCGGCGCGGGCGCCGTCAGCGCCGACGGCGTGACGATACTGGACCCGTCCCGGACGGTCAAACCGGGCACCACCTACCATGTCACGGTGCCGCCGGCGGCGCCGGCCATCCCGGAAGGCCAGGACATCGCCCTCGACATCCTCTACGAGGACGACGACGTGATCGTGGTCGACAAGCCCGCCGGCCTCGTGGTCCATCCCGCCCCCGGCAATCCCGACCGCACGCTCGTCAACGCCCTGATCCACCACTGCGGGACAAGCCTCACCGGCATCGGCGGCGTGCGCCGCCCGGGCATCGTGCACCGCCTCGATAAGGACACGTCCGGTGTCATGGTGGTCGCCAAGACTGCGCTCGCGCACGACTCGCTGGTCGCCCAGTTCACGGCGCGCACCATCGAGCGCGCCTACGGCGCCCTGGTGTGGGGCGTGCCCGCGCCGCGCGCGGGCCGGATCATCGGCAACATCGGGCGCAGCCCGCGCAACCGCAAGAAGATGGCGGTGCTGCGCACGGGCGGGCGCGAGGCGGCCACCCGCTACAAGGTGATCGAGACCGTGGGCCAACGCGCGAGCGAGGTCGAGTGCCGCCTCGAGACCGGGCGCACCCATCAGATCCGGGTGCACATGGCCCATATCGGCCATCCGGTGGTGGGCGATCCACTCTACGGCGGGCGCCGGCGGATCCCGGGTGACGGCAACGCGGTGCCGTCGCGTCAGGCGCTGCACGCATACCTCCTGGGATTCCGCCACCCGCGCAGCGGCGAGGCGCTCCGGTTTGAGGCCATATTTCCTTCTTATTTCAATGATTTGAAAAAACTATTAGAGAGCCTGTAATTTTTTTATTTCATACCGATCTGGTAAGGTATAAACTCCTTTTAAGTTTCGACACCGGGAGGGGCCGGTTAGTGTCCCTCCAGAAGGAGCGTACCGTTCATGGCCAGTAATCTCCGCAATCTCCCCGTCATCTCTCCCGAAGGGAACCTGTCGCGCTATCTCCAGGAGATTCGCAAGTTCCCGATGCTGGAGAAGGAAGAGGAATTCATGCTCGCCAAGCGCTGGCGCGAGGACGGCGATGTCGACGCCGCGCATCGGCTGGTGACCAGCCATCTGCGTCTCGTGGCCAAGATCGCCATGGGCTACCGCGGCTACGGGCTGCCGGTCGGCGAGCTGATCTCCGAAGGCAACGTCGGCATGATGCAGGCGGTCAAGCGGTTCGACCCGGACCGCGGGTTCCGTCTCGCCACCTATGCGATGTGGTGGATCCGCGCCTCGATCCAGGAATACATCCTGCATTCATGGTCGCTGGTGAAGATGGGCACCACGGCGGCGCAGAAGAAGCTGTTCTTCAACCTGCGCAAGATCAAGGGCCAGATGAAGGCGCTCGAGGAAGGCGACCTGCCGCCCGAAAAGGTCAAGCTGATCGCCGACCGTCTCGACGTGTCGGAGGACGACGTCATCACCATGAACCGTCGCCTCGCCGCGCCCGATCATTCGCTCAACGCACCGCTCAAGGCCGACGGCGACGGCGGCGAATGGCAGGACTGGCTGGTGGATGACAGCGCGAGCCAGGAAACCATTATCGGCGACAGCGAGGAATACCAGCAGCGTCACCAGCTGCTGCTCGGCGCCATGAAGGGACTGAGCGAGCGCGAGCGCCACATCCTGACGGAACGTCGCCTCAAGGACGAGCCGACGACGCTGGAGGATCTCAGCCAGCGCTACGGCATCTCGCGCGAGCGCGTCCGCCAGATCGAGGTGCGCGCCTTCGAGAAGCTCCAGAAGGCCATGAAGAACGCCGTGGTCGAGGGCGAAGCGGTCCACGCGGACGCGTAATCAACTCTCGCGCCGGGTACGGTCGATCTCCTCGCCCCATTCCTTGATCAGATTCTTGCGCTCTGCCTCGAGCTTGCGGATGCGTCGTGCCGCGTGGATCTCCATGATGAAGCCCGACACGTTCGGCATGCCGAGGAAGATCAGCCAGCCCACCGCGGCGGCCGAATAGATCACGAACCAGGCGTAGACGTCCGTCAGGATCTTCATCGCCGACATCAGGTCGTGCTGTCCGGACCACAGCTTCACCAGGAACGGCAGGGTTCCGGCGAAGTTGAGGAAGCCCACGCAGCGCGCGGCGTATTTGCGCGGATGCAGGTCGACCACGAAGGCGACCAGCGCCGGCAGCAGTCCCAGGGTGAGGACGAGCATGGTCGGCAGCGCGAACAGCATGCCGGCCACGAACAGGCCGAGGAATACCATCTGCCCCGGATTCCAGCCGCCCGACGCCCTGCCGCGCCGCGCTCCCTGTCTATTCGTCGTGCTCATGACGCGCCCGCCTACCACATGAGAAGAAAGCTGAAGATGATCGCCGCAAAGCTGATCAGGCCGGTCAGACCCGCCGCGATCTGATGACCATATTCCTGGGTCCGGACCGGATCGTTGATGCCGTAGCTCCGCAGGAACGAGATTTCCGCGGTGAGACGGGCATATTCGGCGACCGCCTCGGCGTAGCCCCTGCGGTCGCGCTGACGCGCCTCGCCGTTGGCGAGATAGATGTACAGTGCGGCAATGTCGCCGCGCTCGATCAGTCCCGGCAGCTCGTTCTGTACCTTCTCCCGCCACATCCGGTGATGGAAGCTGTCCACGACGGGGCCCAGGTGGTTGCCGATCCAGCGGGCAACCCCGGGGAACGCCTGGCGCCCGGCCTGGGCCTGAAGCGTGGCAATCACCCCGAGCATACCGAGGGCCGCACGTTCCGGATCGCGTTGATCGCCGGCCATGGCCATTAGCGACTGCAGTTCGACCCTGAGATGGGACGCGATGAAGGCGGCGATATGCCGGTCCAACGGCGGCCCGTTATGGCTGCGTCCCGAGACCTTTTCCAGTGCCGGCAGGAGATCCTGGACCTGCATCACTTTCTGATCGGCAATCAGCGGACTGCGGCAATACTGGAACGGATTCAAATCATAAAGACAGCGCTCGACGCCCTGGCCGATGGTCGGATTCTTGAGGATACGGATGACGCGCGCCATCGCCCGCATGATCGCGGGCGGCACCTGCTCGTCGTCGTTGGACGTGCGATGACGGAAACCAGGCAGGTCCTCGAGGAGGGCTTCCGTGACGGCACGCAGCGCCTCCACGTCACCGTAGTGAACCGCCATCAGGGACCCCAGCCCGTCCACATGCGCCGCGATCTGGCGGTAGCGGATCGGTGCCCGACGGTCGAGCGCGAGCGCGAGGCGCGCGACGAAGGCGGGATTGGCGACGCCTTCGCTGTTGTTGCGCTCACTCAATTCCATGGCATTGAGAACGCTGTCACCGAGCAGGTCGTCACCGATGCTGCGCCGTACCCAGGTCAGGATTTCATGGCCCTTGTCCTCGAGCCGGATATTGTCCCATTCGGTCGCCAGCGCGTTCGCCAGCGGACGGGGGTGATGGTAGCCCTTGCCGTTCAACGCAAAGGCGCGCTGGGCACGGTCGAGATGGGAATGATGGATGTTCTTGAGACGGCGCTCGGACAGCCATGACCGGAGATCCTCCACGGTCCAGCGCATCTCGGGCCGGTCCTCGAGCATGCCGCGGAGCGCCTCGCGCAGGCCCGCCGGCAGCCGGTGACGGCTGGCGAGCACGCTGTAGGAGCCGCGATCGAGCCGTTCCTGGAGCAGCGCGTCGCGGTCGCGTCCCTCCGCCGGATCGTGGCCGATGTAGAGCATGAGCACGCTGACGCCGAGCGAATAGATATCGTCGCCGATGGTGCCGGCGCCGCGCCCCGCCGGCATGGCCTGCAGCGACTGGATCGATTCGAACACGGGCGGCTGGCAGAAGGCCGGCGGCGTGGACGCGTTCTCGCCGAGCGCCACGGGGCCACCCTTTTCGCGGCTGATGAACATGTTGTCCGGCCGTATGCCGCGATGGGTCATGCCGATGGCATGCAACGCATCCAGGCTATCGGTGACCGGCGCGATCACGCGCGTGATCAGCTCGCCCTCGGTCAGGGGCGGCTCGAACGCGACATCGAGGTCGATCACCAGCTTCGGCCCCGGGGGCCGCTCGTAGATCAGCACGAATCGGTGGTTGCCCGTTTCGGGCCAGGGCACCACGCCCGCCTCCAGCAGCCGGACCAGACCGTGCGAGGGAAAATCCTTCAGTTTCTCGATGGCATCGAGGCGCGGCGGCAATTCCGGATCGCACACCAGCGCGAAGATTGCGTGGTCGGCGTTCAGCTGGTCACGCGCGCCATGCGCCTTCGCACGCGGCGATCCGATCGGATCGGCGAGGGGCTGGGGTAAAATGTTGAAGCGGCCCTTGAGAACGATCGGGACGCCATCCACGCCGCCCGGTAGTCCCGCCGCCGCCGGCACACGTGGTTGAGCCATCCTGGCCTTCGCGGAATGGGTAAGTCGTGCGAAGTAATCTAGGCAGGAAAGGCAAACGGAACGTTAATTCCCCTGGCGGAATGCCAAGGATTCCGGGGGATTTGAGGCAAATCCGCTGTTTCGTCCTAATCGGCGAAGGGATCGCGCACCAGGATGGTGTCCTCGCGCTCGGGACTGGTGGACAACAGCGCCACCGGCGCCGCGATCAGCTCCTCGATGCGCCGCACGTACTTGACGGCGGTCGCCGGCAGATCGGCCCAGGACCGCGCGCCCTGGGTGCTCTCGGACCAGCCTTCCAGGGTCTCGTAGACCGCCTCGACCCCGGCCTGCCCTGCCACCGAGGACGGAAAATGGTCGAGGGTCTCGCCGTTCAGGCGGTAGCCCGTGCACACCTTGAGCTCGTCGAAGCCGTCGAGCACGTCGAGCTTGGTCAGCGCGATGCCGGTAATGCCGCCGGTCCGTACCGCCTGGCGCACCATCACGGCGTCGAACCAGCCGCAGCGGCGCTTGCGCCCTGTGACCGTGCCGAATTCATGGCCACGCTCGCCCAGGCGCTCGCCGACGGCGTTGTCCTGTTCGGTCGGGAACGGCCCGGCGCCGACGCGCGTGGTGTACGCCTTGGTGATGCCGAGCACGTAGTCGAGCGCACCGGGTCCGACCCCTGCCCCCGCGGCGGCCTGTCCCGCAACGGTGTTGGAGGAGGTCACGTAGGGATAGGTGCCGTGATCGACGTCAAGCATCGCACCCTGGGCGCCTTCGAACAGGATGCGGCGGCCCTTGCGGCGCTCCTCGTCGAGGCGCGCCCAGACGCGGCAGGTATAAGGCAGGATCTTCGGCGCGATCTCGAGCAGGCTCGCGAGCAGCGGCCCGCGCTCGACCTCGTCGGCACCAAGTCCGCGCAGCAGCGCATTGTGGTGGAACAGCAGCTGGTCGAGGCGTGATTCCAGCGTCTCGCGATCGACGAGATCGCATACCCGGATCGCGCGACGCCCGACCTTGTCCTCGTAAGCGGGACCGATGCCGCGACCGGTGGTGCCGATCCTGTTCTTGCCCTTGGCCTCCTCGAGGGCGGCATCGAGCTTGCGGTGGAGCGGCAGGATCAGGGCGGCATTGTCGGCGAGCAGCAGCGCTTCGGGCGTGATCTCGATCCCCTGCCCGGCGATCGCCGCGATCTCGTCCAGCAGCGCCCATGGATCGACCACGACGCCGTTGCCGATGATCGAAAGCTTGCCCGGTCGCACCACGCCGGAGGGCAGCAGGCTCAGCTTGTAGGTCTTGTTGTTGATGACGAGGGTATGGCCGGCGTTGTGACCGCCCTGGAAACGCACCACCACATGGGCGCGCTCCGAAAGCCAGTCCACGATCTTGCCCTTGCCTTCGTCGCCCCACTGGGCGCCGACAACAGCGACGTTGGCCATCTGTCTCCCCTATGCCTTCTTGACCGGGACCGGCTTGCCCGCCGCAAGCACGTGGCTGCACCCGAGACGTCGGGCCTCGGCCGCTGCGTCCGCGACCTCGTCGAGACCGGCGACCGTGATCCATCCTTCCGCCTGCAACGCATGGCAGGCGGCGGCGCCTGCGGCAACCGGCACGTAGACCCGCTCCGGCGATGGCGCCGCGGGCACCGCGCGCAGCACGGTATCCATGAACAGGGTGAAGCCGGTCGCGGCCTCGGCCGCGCCGTTGCCCATCCCTGCCTGGTAGCGCCCCCCGCGCCCGAGCTCGCCGCGCGCGCCGAGCGCGAACAGCACGAAGGTGACGCCGGTGTGGTACTCGAAGCCCCGGTTTTCGACCGGGTCCACAGTCAGGCGGATACCGGGCACGGCGGCGCGCACCAGCGCGACCACCTTGGCGAGCCGGCCGCATGCCTCGGCCGCCGCCGGCGGCAGGTCGAGCGCCTCGAGCGCCGCAAGCGCACGATCGGCGGGCCCGCCCGCCTTGAGCAGGGCGGCGAGCAGCCTGGAGGCGCCGTTGCCGAGCGCCGCGATCTCGCCCGCGTCTTTGCGGTCGAGCGCCGCGCGCACCCGCGCCGATTCCGCATCGGAAAGACCGAGCGCGCGGGTGATTGCCGGCACCACCGTCGGGATGTTGAGATCGACCGAGAGGCCCTCGACGCCGGCCGTGGCCAGCGCCTCGTGGGCGAGCGCGATCACCTCGGCATCGGCGCGCGGACTGTCGGAACCGATCAGCTCGACGCCCGCCTGCCCCACCTGGCGCTCGGGGCGCAGCTGCGAGCCGGTCACCTGCAGCACCTGGCCCGCGTAGCACAGGCGCAGCGGGCGCGCCTCGTGAGCGAGGCGGGTCGTGGCGATACGCGCCACCTGCAGCGTCATGTCGGCCCGCACGCCGAGCATGGCGTTGCTGACCGGGTCCATCAGCCGGAAGGTCTGCTGGGTCATGGCGGCACCGGGACCGGCGAGCAGGCTCTGCTCGAACTCCACCAGCGGCGGCTTGACCTGCTGGTAGCCCGCCGTCCGGAACGCGCGCAGCAGACGGTTGACGGTCGCCGTCTCGAACGCCGCGTCGGGCGGGAGAATGTCGTTCATCCCCGGGGGGAGAAGGCCTTTTCCGTCTGCGTCACTCATCCAGGGGTCCGATCTGCGGCCGCGGACAACGGCCTGTGGCACCGGGACCCGGGCGCGGCCCCGGCCCGCTTCTAGCGGGTTTGCGGGTCCGGGGCAACGGCCTTGGCGGCCGTGCCCCGGGGAAGTCTCAGAAATCGAGGGCTTCGGCCTGCACCACGTGGGCGAGCTTGCGCACCTTGTCGAGGGTGCCGTCGTCCACCGACTGGTCGGTGTTGACCAGCGCCACCGCGTCACCACCCGCCTTGATGCGGCCGAGGCCGAAGGTGGCGATGTTGATGCCCGAGGCGCCCAGGGTCTGGCCGAGCGAGCCGATGAAGCCGGGCTTGTCCTGGTTGGTGACGAACAGCATGTGCTGGCCGATTTCCGCTTCGACGGGGATGCCGTTGACCTCGACCAGGCGCGGCTTGTCGCCACCGAACAGCGTGCCGGAAACCGAGCGCCTGGCGCCCTTCCCCTCCACCGTGACGCGGATCAAGGTGTGGTAGTCGCCGGAACGTTCGTGGGTGGCCTCGGTCACGTCGATGTCACGCTGGCGTGCGATCACCGGCGCGTTGACCATGTTGACCGCGTCGGAGATCGGCGCGAGCAGGCCCTTGAGCACGATGGCCGTCAGCGGCCGGGTGTTGAGGTCGGCGACGTGGCCGTCGTAGTCGATGGTCACCGAATCGAAGCCATCCCGGGAGAGCTGGCCGGCGAAGCCGCCAAGGTCCTCGGCGAGCTTCATGTAGGGCTTGAGCTTGGGCGCGTCCTCGGCCGAAACCGACGGCATGTTGAGGGCGTTCACCACGGCGCCGGTCATCAGGAAGTCCGACATCTGCTCGGCGACCTGCAGCGCGACGTTCTCCTGCGCTTCCGTGGTGGAAGCGCCGAGGTGCGGCGTGCACACCACGTTGTCGAGGCCGAAGTACGGACTCTCCTTGGCGGGCTCCTTCGGGAACACGTCGAAGGCGGCGCCGGCGACCTTGCCCGACTTGAGGGCGGCCACCATGTCGGCCTCGACCACCAGCTCGCCGCGGGCACAGTTGATGACGCGCACGCCGTCCTTCATCTTCTTGAGGGAGTTGGCGTTGATGATGTTGCGGGTCGAATCGGTGAGCGGCGTATGCAGCGTAATGAAGTCGGCGCGGGCGAACAGGTCATCCAGCTCCACCTTCTCGACGCCGAGGTCCTTGGCCCGCTCCAGGGTGAGATACGGATCGAAGGCGATGACCTTCATCTTGAGGCCGAGCGCCCGGTCGGCGACGATCGAGCCGATGTTGCCGCAACCGACGATGCCGAGGGTCTTGGCGGCGAGCTCCACGCCCATGAAGCGGTTCTTCTCCCATTTGCCGGCCTGGGTCGAGGCGTTGGCGGCCGGGATGTCGCGGGCGAGCGAGAACATCATGGCGACGGCGTGCTCGGCGGTGGTGATCGAGTTGCCGAACGGCGTGTTCATGACGATCACGCCGCAGGCGGTGGCTTCCTCCACGTCGATGTTGTCGACGCCGATGCCGGCGCGGCCGATCACCTTGAGGTTGGTGGCCTTGGCCAGCACGTCCTTGGTGACCTTGGTGGCCGAGCGCACCGCCAGACCGTCGTAATTGCCGATGCAGGCCATCAGCTCGTCGGCCTTCATGCCGGGCTTGAAGTCCACCTCGACGCCGCGATCCTTGAAGATCTGGACGGCGGCGGGCGACAGTTCGTCGGAAATGAGAACCTTGGGCATCTTGCTATCCTCGCGGGAAAAATATGAGAGTCAGGCGCCGAGTTCCTTGGCGACCGTTTCGGCCGCCCAGTCGAGCCAGGGGAACAGCGCCTCGAGATCGGCCTTGTCGATGGTGGCGCCGGCCCAGACCCGGAGGCCCGGAGGGGCGTCACGGTAGCCGTCCGCGTCGAACGCCGCGGCCTCGTCCTCGAGCAGCTTGACCATCTTCTTGGGCGCGGCCGCCTTCTGTTCGTCGGAGAGCTTCTCGAACCAGGGCGCGACGATCTTGAGGCACACCGAGGTGCACGAGCGCGCCTTGGGATCGGCGACCAGGAAGTCCACCCAGTCGGTGCGCTTGACCCAGTCGGCGATGGCCGCGAGGTTGCCCTCGGAGCGCGCGATCAGACCCTTGAGCCCGCCGATCTCCTCGGCCCACTTGAGACCGTCGATGGCGTCCTCGACGCACAGCATGGAGGGCGTGTTGATGGTCTCGCCCTTGAAGATGCCCTCGATCAGCTTGCCGCCCGAGGTCATGCGGAAAATCTTCGGCAGCGGCCAGGCCGGCGTATAGCTGGTGAGCCGCTCGACGGCGCGCGGGCTCAGCACCAGCATGCCGTGGGCCGCTTCGCCACCCATCACCTTCTGCCAGGACCAGGTGACCACGTCGAGCTTGCGCCACGGCAGGTCCATGGCGAACACGGCGGAGGTCGCGTCGCACAGCGTCAGGCCCTGGCGGTCGTCCCTGATCCAGTCGCCGTTCGGCACGCGCGCGCCCGACGTCGTGCCGTTCCAGGTGAACACGGTGTCGCGGGCGGGATCAGCCTTGGCGAAATCGGGAACCTCGCCGTAGCCCGCCTCGAACTTGCGCAGGTCCTTGATCTTAAGCTGCTTCTCGATGTCGGTGACCCAGCCCGAGCCAAAGCTCTCCCAGGCGAAGGTGTCGACGCCGCGCTGGCCGAGCATCGACCACATCGCCATCTCGAACGCGCCGGTGTCGGAGGCGGGCACGATGCCGATGCGCCAGTCGGCGGGGATGCCGAGGATCGCGCGCGAGCGGTCGATGACCTCTTTCAGGCGCGCCTTGCCTTCCGCCGAGCGGTGGGACCGCCCGAGGCTGGCATTCTTCAGATTGTCGAGGGACCAGTTGGGACGCTTTGCACAGGGACCCGAAGAAAAGCGCGGGTCGCGCGGCCGGACTTGCGGCTTCATGTTGCTATTCCTTCCAGAATAGTTGCACCCCGTTGGGGGGGTGTGGCCCGGGGCGGATACTACGCTTATTTGTTCCGGCGTCAACGGGGGGACGGGAAAAAAATCGGCGCGGCGCGAACCGGCGGCGGCGCCTCGTCCAGACATCCCGGCTTCGCCGGCAGACAAGCCGAACCCCGGGGGTTTCACCGCACCCGGCGCCCGGCTAGAGTAGCTTGGCACCGCCGCCTCGCACGGCGGAACCACCGTTCCCGGAGCCGTCATGACCGCTTCCATCGCGGGCAGCTTCCACATCTGGGCGACCTACCTGCTGGTGGTGCTGGCCATCTTCGGATTCGCTTCCGAGCGCTTGCGGGTCGAGATCACCTCGCTCCTGATCCTGGTCGCGCTGATCCTGCTGTTCGAGCTGTTCCCCCTGCCGGGCGGTGAGGCGGCAAAGGCGCGGCTGGACACCACCGTGCTGGTCGCAGGCTTCGCCAACCCGGCGCTGATCGCGGTGATGGCGCTCCTGGTGCTGGGCCACGGGCTATCGCGCGCGGGCGCGCTCGACTGGGTGCTCAAGCTGTTCCTCGACATTACCGGCGACCGGCCGACGCTCGCGATCCTGATCTGCTTCGCGGCCGTGTTCGCCGGGAGCGCCTTCGTCAACAACACGCCGATCGTGGTGATCTTCATCCCGATCCTCGAAACCCTCTCGCGCCGCTTCCAAATTTCCTCGAGCCGCATAATGATGCCGCTCTCCTATGCCGCCATCCTCGCCGGCATGACCACGTTGCTGGGCTCATCCACCAACCTTCTGGTGTCAGGTACGCTCAAGCAGATAGGGGCGAAGCCGCTCGGCTTCTTCGACTTCACCGTGCCCGGGCTGGTATTGGCTGCGGCGGGCCTCGCCTACCTCGCCCTGGTAGCGCCGCGTCTCCTCAGGCGGCGGCGCTCACCCATGGGACGCCTCGTCATCGGCGAACAGCGGCGCTTCATCGCCCAGCTCACGGTCGGCGACGAATCGAAGCTGATCGGCCAGAAGGCACGCTTCAACCTGCTCGGAATCAGGGGCAGCCGCCTGATCCTGGTGCAGCGCGACGAGCATTCCCACGTGCCGCCGTTCGGCGACCTGGAAATCCGCTACGGCGACACGCTCGTGATCCTCGCCACCCGCGATGCCCTGGGTGCGGCCCAGACCGCCTTCCCGCACCTGATGTTCAACATGTCCGGCGAAGACCTTCCCGAGGACGAGGAGGAGCGCAAGCAGTGGCTCGGCCGCGACCAGATGGTGACCGAGGTCATGGTCGCGCCGGGCGCGCGCCTGGTCGGCCGGACGCTGGAGGAGGCCGGCTTCCGGGCGCGCTTCGGCTGTCTCGTGCTCGGGGTCGAGCGGCGTTCTCACATGATCCGCCGCCGCCTTACCGGCAGCGTGCTGCGCGAGGGCGACGTGCTGGTCGTCCAAGGCCGGCGTGAAGCCCTTGAAGGCCTGAGCGGCCACCGCGGGCTGATCGTGCTCGACGGCACGACCAAGCCGCTGCCGCCGGCGCGCGCGGCGGAGACCGCGGGCGTCATCTTCATCGCGACGGTTGCGGCGGCGGCGCTCGGCGTCCTGCCGATCGCAGGCGCGGCGCTGGTGGGCGTAGCGCTGATGCTGGCGACCGGCGTGCTGACGCTGCGCCAGGCGACCGACGCGCTCGACCGGCGCATCTTCCTGATGGTGGGGGCCTCGCTCGCGCTCGGCGCGGCGATGATGCAGACCGGTGCCGCCGCCTATCTCGCCCACGGCGTAATCGGACTGACCGGCGGGGCTGGGCCCGCCGTGGTGCTGTCGGTGCTGTTCCTGCTGGTAGCGGTACTCACCAACGTACTCTCCAACAACGCCACCGCGATCCTGTTCACACCGATCGCACTCGGCCTCGCCCAGGGAATGCACGCCCATCCCGTGCCGTTCGCGCTCGCGGTGCTGTTCGGCGCCAGCTGCTCGTTCGCCACGCCGATCGGCTACCAGACCAATCTTCTGGTGATGGGGCCGGGCCACTACCGCTTCGGCGACTTCTTGCGCGTCGGCACGCCGCTGGTGCTGGTGTTGTGGCTCGTGTTCAGCGCCTTCGTGCCCTGGTACTACGGGCTCCTGCCCTAGTCAGCGCCCGTCGAACGGCGCGACGGTATGGCCGTGGTTAAGCGGCCCGTGCCCGGTACCAAGGCCGGGCGCGGTTTCGATCGCCCGCACCACGTAGGCCCGCGCGCGCCTAATGGCATCAGTCAGCGCCATGCCCTGGGCGATGCCGCAGGCAATGGCGGAAGCCAGCGTGCAGCCGGTACCGTGGGTGCTGCGCCCGGCGATGCGCGGTCCCGAAAACCGCTCGACGCCCGCCGGCGTCGCCAGCACGTCGGTCACGGTGTCGCCCACGATGTGCCCGCCCTTGATCAGCGCCGCCTTCGCCCCGAACGCCAACAGATCGCGCGCCGCGGCCTCCATGTCCGCGATCGTGGCGACGGTGCGGCCCAGCAGCACCTCCGCTTCCGGCACATTGGGCGTGACGACAAAGGCCATGGGCAGGAGCCGCGTCCGGAGCGCGCCGGTCGCGCCCGCGTCGAGCAGGCGTGCGCCGCCCTTGGCCACCATCACCGGATCGAGCACCAGCGGCACGCCGGGCGCCGACTCGGCGAGCACGTCCGCCACGGTTTCGATGGTCGCGGCATCACCCAACATGCCGGTCTTGACCGCGTCGGCGCCGATGTCGGCGAGCACGACGCGCATCTGGCTTGCGATGAAATCGGGCGGCACCGGGTGGATGCCATGGACGCCGGTGGTGTCCTGGGCGGTGAGTGCGGTGATCGCGGTCGCGGCATAGCCGCCGAGCGCGGTCACGGTCTTGATGTCGGCCTGGATTCCCGCGCCGCCGCCGGAATCGGAGCCCGCGACGATGAGCACGCGCGCGGTCATGGCGCTCAGCGCGCCGCCACGTTGCCGATGACGGCCGCAACCTCCTCGACGATGCCGGCCACCAGCGCCTCATCGGAGCCTTCGGCCATGACGCGCACCACCGGCTCGGTGCCCGATTCGCGGATCAGGAGCCGGCCCCTGGCACCGAGGCGCGCCTCGGCGGCGCGGATCGCGTCGCGCACCGCCGCGTCTTCGAGCAGGTGCAGGGTCGCGCCCACGCGCACGCTCCTGAGCAGCTGCGGGCGCGGCTCGAACGGGCGCAGCACCTCGGAGGCGGGGCCGCCCGCGCCGACCAGCACGGCCAGCACCTGGAGCGCGGCCATCAGCCCGTCGCCGGTGGTGGCGTAGTCGGACATCACGATGTGTCCCGACTGCTCGCCGCCGAGGTTGAAACCATCGGCCACCATGCGCTCGACCACATAGCGGTCGCCCACCTGGGTACGCATCAGGCCGAGGCCGAGGCCACCGAGATATTCTTCAAGCCCGAGATTGGACATGACCGTGGCGACCACCGCCCCGCCGCGCAACAGCCCGGCCGCCTGCCAGGAGCGCGCGATCACGGCCATGAGCTGATCGCCGTCCACCAGGACGCCGTTCTCGTCGGCCATCACCACGCGGTCGGCGTCACCGTCGAGCGCGATGCTGATGTCGGCCTTCTCGCGCACGACCGCGGCGCACATGGCCTCGGGATGGGTCGAGCCGCTGGCGTCGTTGATGTTGAAGCCGTCCGGCCGCACGCCCAGCGGAATCACCTCGGCGCCGAGCTCGTGCAGCACCGTGGGCGCGACCTTGTAGGCAGCGCCGTGGGCACAGTCGACCACGATCCTGAGCCCGTCGAGGCGCTGGCCGCGCGGGAAGCTCGCCTTCACGTACTCGATGTAGCGCCCGACCGCGTCGTCGAGACGCTGGGCGCGGCCAAGCGCGCGAGACTCTGCGAGCATGTCCGTGCAGCCCGCGTCCATGCGCGCCTCGATCGCGCTCTCGACCTCGTCGGAGAGCTTGAAGCCGTCGGGACCGAACAGCTTGATGCCGTTGTCCTGATACGGATTATGGGAGGCTGAGATCATCACGCCGAGATCGGCGCGCAAGGACCGCGTGAGCATGGCAACGGCGGGTGTCGGCAACGGTCCCACCAGCACCACGTCCATGCCGACCGAGATAAAGCCCGCAGTCAGCGCCGGCTCCAGCATGTAGCCCGACAGCCGCGTGTCCTTGCCGATCACCACCCGATGACGGTGATCGCCGCGGGTGAACTGCAGCCCCGCCGCCATGCCGACGGCAAGCGCGACCTCGGCGGTCATCGGCGCGGCATTGGCCGTGCCGCGGATGCCGTCGGTGCCGAAATACTTGCGTTCTGCCATGGTTCCGTATGCCCCGCGAAAGCCCCGGCGGCAGTCTACCGGCTTCCCCGGCACGATGAAAGCGGCCCGGGGAACCGCCTCACGCGCCGCCGCCGATGGCCTGCCAGATGCCCAGCGCCTGGCGCGTCTCGGCGACGTCGTGGACGCGCACCATCTGGACCCCCTGCCCCACGCCCCACAGCATGGCGGCGATGGAGCCTGGCAGCCGCGCCTTGGGCGCGCCCTCCCCGGTGACATGGCCGATGAAGCTCTTGCGCGAGACGCCGAGCAGGACCGGACAGCCGAGGCCGTGGAAGAGCGAGAGATCGGCGAGGACCGCGAGGTTGTGCTCCATGAGCTTGCCGAAGCCGACGCCGGGATCGACCGCGATCCGGTCGCGCGAGATGCCGGCCGCCTCGCATGCCGTGATGCGCGCCGCGAGATGATCGTAGATCTCGGTCGGCGCGTGTGCGTAGACGGGCTTTTCCTGCATCGTCTTGGGATCGCCTTGGCTGTGCATCAGGATCACCGGGACGCCAAGGCGCGCGACCGTGGCGAGTGCCTTGTCGTCATGGGTCAGCGCGGAGATGTCGTTGACGACGCGCGCACCCTGGCCGACGGCAAGCTCCATCACCCGCGCCTTGCGGGTGTCGATGGAAACGACGGCATCCGCCTTGGCCTGAGCGAGCGCCTTGATCACCGGCAGGGTGCGCATCAGTTCCTCTTCGTCGCCGACGGGATCGGAACCGGGGCGGGTCGATTCCCCGCCGATATCGAGGAAAGCGGCGCCCGCCGCGACCTGCTCCCGGGCATGGGCGAGCGCCTGTTCGGGGCGGGCGTAGTCGCCGCCGTCGGAAAAGCTGTCGGGGGTGACGTTGACCACTCCCATGATGCGCGGTTCGTCCATGGCGACGCCCGCGAACGGCGCACGCGGCTGGGTGATGCGGGCAAGCTCGGCATCGGCGCGCCGGCCCACGTCGCGGCCCTGATGGCGCGACCACACCCGCACCTCCTCGAGTGCCCCGGTGGCACGGCCGACGTTGCCGCAGGCGTCGCGGATGATCACCTCGACATGGTCGAACCCCGCCCACGCCCCGCCGATGCGCGCCGCCGCGCGCCCCGCCGGCGCCAGCGTGGCGACCGGGCGCAGATAGAGGCGGTCGGCGTCGCCGACAGCGAGCTCCTGCAGAGCGGTCATGACGGAGGGATCACGAACGGACCCGGGACACGACGTTCCGACGCGGCGTCATTCAGCCTTCGGGCTGCGGTTCCGGCGTGATGGCGGGACCGTCCGGGGTGTCCTTGGGCTTGCTCTTGGCACCCGAGGTCGGGACGGTGGCGCGATGGCCGGCGTCCCTGGGCGGCTCGTTCAATTCGCGGTTGATGGTGCCGCCCCCGATCAAGGTGCGGATCTCATCGCCCGAGAGCGTCTCGTATTCGAGCAGCGCGCCCGCCAGCAGGTGCAGCTCCTTCTCGTGATCGGTCAGGATCTTGCGGGCGGTCGTCTCGCCTTCCTCGACGAACGAGCGGATTTCCTCGTCGATCAGGTGCGCGGTCGCGTCGGAGATGTTCTTGCGCTGGGTCACCGAGTGGCCGAGGAACACCTCTTCCTCGTTGTCCGAGTAGCGCAGCGGCCCGAGCTTCTCGCTCATGCCCCATTCCGCGACCATGCGGCGCGCGAGGTTGGTCGCCTGGCGGATGTCGTCGCCGGCGCCGGTGGTGATGTTGTCGGCGCCGAAGATCAGCTCCTCGGCGACCCGGCCGCCGAACATCATGGCGATGCGCGAGCGCAGCTCGAGCTTGGCGTAGCCGTAGCGGTCCTTCTCGGGCAGCGACATGGTGAGGCCGAGCGCCCGGCCGCGCGGGATGATCGTGACCTTGTGCAGCGGGTCGTGCTTGGGCGAATAGATCGCGACCAGCGCGTGGCCCGCCTCATGGTAGGCGGTGAGCTTCTTCTCGTCCTCGGTCATGACCATGGAGCGGCGCTCGGCGCCCATCATGACCTTGTCCTTGGCCTCCTCCAACTCGGCCATGGTGACCATGCGCCTGCCCTTGCGGGCGGCCAGCAGCGCCGCCTCGTTGACGAGGTTGGCGAGGTCCGCGCCCGAGAAGCCGGGCGTGCCGCGCGCGATCACGCGCGCGTCCACGTCGGGGGCCAGCGGCACCTTGCGCATGTGGACCTTCAGGATCTTCTCGCGGCCGAGCACGTCCGGGTTCGGCACCACCACCTGGCGGTCGAAGCGGCCCGGGCGCAGGAGCGCCGGATCGAGCACGTCGGGCCGGTTGGTCGCCGCGATCAGGATGACGCCCTCGTTGGCCTCGAAGCCGTCCATCTCGACCAGCAACTGGTTGAGGGTCTGCTCGCGCTCGTCGTTGCCGCCGCCGAGGCCGGCGCCGCGATGGCGGCCGACCGCGTCGATCTCGTCGATGAAGATGATGCAGGGCGCGTTCTTCTTGCCCTGCTCGAACATGTCGCGCACGCGCGAAGCGCCGACGCCGACGAACATCTCGACGAAGTCGGAACCGGAGATGGTGAAGAACGGCACGTTGGCCTCGCCGGCGATGGCGCGCGCAAGCAGGGTCTTGCCGGTGCCCGGCGGGCCGACCAGCAGCACGCCCTTCGGAATCTTGCCGCCGAGGCGCTGGAACTTCTGCGGGTCCTTGAGGAACTCGACGACTTCCTCGAGTTCCTGCTTGGCCTCGTCGATGCCGGCGACGTCCTCGAAGGTGACGCGGCCGACCTTCTCGGTCAGCAGCTTGGCGCGCGACTTGCCGAATCCCATGGCCTTGCCGCCGCCGGACTGCATCTGGCGCATGAAGAATATCCACACGCCGATCAACAGCAGCATCGGGAACCAGGACAGCAGCACGCCCAGGAGCGAGGGCGTCTGCTCCTCGACCGGCACCGCGGAAATCTTGACGCCCTGCTTGGTCAGGCGGTCGACCATGCCGGGGTCGTTGGGGGCGTAGGTCGAGAACGCGCGGCCATCCGAGAAATGACCGGCGATCGACTGCCCCTGGATGGTGACGTCGGAGACCTGGCCGCGGTCGACGTTGGAGATAAAATCGGAGAAGGCGAGCCGGCTCTGCGGGCCGTGGTTGCCCGGCGACTGGAACAGGTTGAACACGGCGATCAACAGCAGACCGATGATCACCCACAGCGCCAGATTTCGACCAAACTGATTCACGCCCAGATCCTTTATCAGCCACCCACGGGGAACGACTTTGCCCCGATCATATCCGACCGGGTCTCACCAAGACCCTAACGGGTCCGATATAGATAGTGTCGCGGGGGTCCTTTCACAAGTTCCCGGCGGTCATCGCGAAGCGCGGCCCGGCCAAGGATTCCGGCACGTCGGGCCGGATGTCTGCGATGGTCCAGAGGGTAGCAGCCCCCTTGCCCGAGCGTCTATAGCCGATGTGCGGCACCGAAATCGGTCCCTGCGTGTCATAAAGCACCGGCAACGTCGCCCGCACCGGCACCGGAATCCGTTGCGCTACGGCGGTTTCGAGCACGTCGGGCGCCACCGCGCGCAGCGCCGCCCACCCGCCCGGCCCGAGCGCCCCCAGCATCGCGCGGCGTGGACGGCCGATCCCACGAACACCGATGCGGAAACGCCCGTCCCAATGAAGCGTCCCGGCCCTGACGGGCACGGGAGCGGCAATGGCACGCGGCTCGCGGCACACCAGCAGACGGTCCGGCCCGTCCGGCAGCACGCGACAGCCGCCAAGGGTGCGGCTGCGGAAATCCCGGTCGACGATCTCCGCGAACAGGCGCCCGAGGCGTGCTCCGCGCGGCGCGTGGACGCCGCCCGAGACCGCTTGCAGTGCCCGCGCCAGCGCGCGTTGCCCCACCTCCGCCGTGCCATCGACGAGAGCCGTACGGACGAGCGTGACGAAACCCGCCGGATCGGGCGCGGCGGCCAGGGCCAGGGTTTCCGCCACCAACCCCTCGATCGCGTGGCGCGCGCCGCCGAACCGGGCCGCGGTGGCGGCCATGGCGGCGGCATCGAAGCCTTCTTCCGCCAGTTCGGGGATCAGGGCGCGCAGGCGCACCCGGGCGTAGGCGGTATCGGCGTTGGAGGGGTCGGCGATCCAGTCCTGGCCGGACGCCCGCAGATGCGCCTCCAGACGCGCGCGCGAAAACCCCAGCAGCGGGCGCAGCAGGCGCAGGTCCGCGCTCTCGCGCACCGGCGCCGTGGCGGCGAGGCCGGCGAGCCCGCTGTGCGCACCGAGCCGCAGCAGGAAAGTCTCGGCCTGGTCGTCGCGATGGTGCGCGGTCAGCAGGTGGAGCACGCCCATGCGGCGGCACCAGTCCTCCAGCAGGCGGTAACGGGCCGCGCGCGCGCGCGCCTGCAGCGCCGAGCGGCCGCGCCGAGCGGCGCCGGCGTCCCAGGTCAGGACATGATGGGCGATGCCGCGCGCGGCGCACCAACGCGCCACCTGACGGGCTTCGTCGCGCGCCGCGGGGCGCAGGCGGTGATCGACGGTGAGCGCATCGATGTGCCCGCGCCGGGCCCGCGCCCAGCGCAATGCCAGCAGCGCCAGCGCCATGCTGTCGGCGCCACCCGACAGCGCAACCGCGAGCCGGGGCGCCGGCTCGAACGGACCGAGCGCGTCCAGGGCGCGGGCGAATTCAGATGCGGGAATGGCACGGGGCCGCGCGGTAGTACCGTCAGGCTTCGCCTGGACGATGACGGCACCGGGTGCGGAATCCGGTCGCACCGTCTAGCGGCAGTGCAGCTTCTTGCGCTCCGCGGCGACGTGGGACTTGATGGCGGAGGATGCTTTCGGGAAGTCCTTGCCGACCCGGTCGAAGGTCGCGCAAGCGCTCTTGGTTTTCTTCAGGTTGGCCAGCGACATGCCGAGCTTGAGGAGATTGTCCGGGCCCTTCTGGCTCTTGGGGAAATTCTTGTAGCCCTTGGCGAACGCCAGCGCCGCGTTGTTGTAGTCGCCGCGCGCGTAGAAGGTTTCGCCGAGCCAGTACTGGGCGTTGCCCGCAAGCGGATCCTTGGGATGCGCCGCGAGGAAGGCATCGAGCGCCTTCTCGGCGCCGGCCCAGTCGGACTTGGCGAGCATCGAGGTGGCGTAGCGATACTGTTCTTCGGACGTGCCCTTGGGCAGCACCGCGGCGGTCTGGTCGCCTTTTCCCTCGGAGGACGGGTTCGCGCCAGCGCCACCGTTCTTCCCGACATCGTTGAGCGGCAGCGTGCCGAGCACGCCCGGCGACGACGGCGCAGCGGTCACCGGCGGCGGTCCGGAAGAAGCCGACGCCGCGCCCGCGGCGGTGCCCGGCGCGCCGCCGCGCGCCTCCAGAGCCTTGAGACGCAGGTCGACGTCGGAGCTCAGCACCTCGAGCTTCTTCTGAAGCTCGGCGATGGCGTGATTGGTTTCCTCGAGCCGTCCGGTGAAGGACTGCATCTGGGTCTCGATATCGTCGAGGCGCACCTGCATGGCGGCGGCGAGGTTGGGCTCGGCGGGTTCGCCCACCGCGCCCCCGCCACCGCTAACCGACGCGCCCGATCCACCCGAGGTGGCGGGCGGTGTGCCTCCGCCGCGATAGACCTGGCGCTGCAGGGCGTCCATGTCGCGCTGCAGGCGATCGAGGCGATTGGTCAGGGACTGGACTTCGGGATTCGCGGCGTCCTGGGCCCGGGCCGGCATGGCGCCGGGCACGGCGAGGACAGCGGCGGTCGCGAGGATCAGCGCCACGCGACGCGGGAAGGTTCCGGGGCGATGACGGCGCAACGGTTCCATAGAAATCAACATGAACGGACTTCTGGGCGCAAATAAGGCGCCCGCCCTTCCCTTGACTCAAGCGTCCGGGACGGGCGGGCGCCCAACATTCACAAAGCTCCGCGGCGTCAGCTGCCGGCGGCGTTGACCACGGTCACGGCGCGGCGGTTCTGCGCCCAGGCCGCCTCGTTGGAGCCGGTCACGGCAGGACGCTCCTTGCCGTAGGAGATGGTCTTGATGCGGTTCGGGTTCACCCCGAGCGCGACCAGGTAGTTCTTCGCGGAATTGGCGCGACGCTCGCCGAGGGCGAGGTTGTATTCGCGCGTACCGCGCTCGTCACAGTGACCTTCGACGGTCACGGTTACCGAGGGATACTTCTTCAACCATGCAGCCTGGCGCTGCAGAGTCTCGCGCGCCTGGGGCTTCAGGTTGTACTTGTCAAAGTCGTAGAACACACGATCGCCGACGTTGACGACGAAGTCCTCGGCCGAGCCGGCGCGCGGGCCGGGAAGCTGGGAAGACGAGGTGGAAGCACCCGCCCCGCCGGAACCACCAGCGCCACCAGCTCCCTGGGGCGACGTCTCGCACGCGGCGAGGAGGAGAAGCGCGGCCAACACGCTTACGAATCGCAGAGCCATATTCTTATTCCCTTCGATGGAAGATGCCGGGAAATCATTCGTACCGTGACCCTTCACGGCCGATACTAATTTCGGTTTGAACCCGTTAACGCATAGTAAACGGCGCCAGCGGGTATAGTTAACGGCGAAATACTATAGAACACAACGGAGTAGCTGACAACTGCCCTCAAGGTAGAAATCGCGGCTCACCGCTCATACGGGAGTCTGTCATGGCAGGAGGGGGGACCAGGCGGGGTCGGAGGCGTCGGTCGGGGTTACGATCTCGCGCTCGTTATACCCGGTGATGTCGATGCTGTAGAGCCGCGAATCGCCGCCCCCGCCCTGACTGGTGGAGCGGGTCTGGCGGTAGTACATCAGCACGCGGCCGTTGGGTGCCCAGGTCGGCCCCTCGACCAGGAAGCTCTCGGTCAGGAGCCGTTCTCCGGTACCGTCGGTGCGCATCACGCCGATGAAGAAACGGCCCTTGCGCTGCTTTGTGAAGGCGATCAGGTCGCCGCGCGGCGACCATACCGGCGTGCCGTAGCGGCCCTTGCCGAAGCTGATACGGCGTACGTTGGAGCCGTCGGCATTCATCACGTAAATCTGCTGGCTGCCGCCGCGGTCCGATTCGAAGGTGACCTGGCTACCGTCGGGCGAATAGGACGGCCCGGTATCGATCGCCGGATGGTTGGTCAGGCGGCGCACGCGGCGCGTGCGCAGGTCCATCGTATAGATATCGGAGTTGCCGTCCTGGGCGAGCGACATGATCACCTTGTTGCCGTCGGGCGAGAAGCGGGGCGCGAAGGTCATGCCGGGGAAGTCGCCGACGACCTCCTGCTGGCCGGTCTGGATGTTGAGCAAATATACCCGCGGATTGTTATTGTAATAAGACAGGTAGGTTATTTCCTGCGCCGTCGGCGAAAAGCGGGGCGTGAGCACCAGGCTGGAGCCGTCGGTCAGGAATCGCACGTTGTAGCCGTCCTGGTCCATGATCGCGAGGCGCTTGACGCGCCGCTTCAGGGGCCCGGTCTCGGAAATGAACACGATGCGCGTGTCGAAATAGCCGTCCTCGCCGGTGATGCGCTTGTAGATCGCGTCCGAGATGATATGCGCGACGCGGCGCCAGTTGTCCGGCACGGTGAAATAGCGGAGCCCCAGCATCGGCTGCTCGGCGAACACGTCCCACAGCCGGAACTCGAGCCTGAGGCGCCCATCGGGCTGCACGTACGCGGCGCCCGAGACCAGCGCCTGGGCATTGATCTGGCGCCAGTCGCCGAACCGGGGCTGGACGCGCAGCGCTTCCGCCTTCTGGATGAAGGCCTTGGGGTCGATCGGCCGGAACAGGCCCGAGGACTGGAGGTCATGGGTCACGACATCGGCGACCTTGCGGCCGATGTCGTTCTCGCGCTCGCTGCTACCGAGAAACTCGGTGATCGCGATCGGCATCGGCTCGACCTTGCCCCGGGTGATGTCGATGCGCAGTTCGGCGCGCGCGGGCAGGCTCGTGGCGAGCACCGCGACGGCGACCGCGCAGATCGCGATCAGGCGCGTCAATGAAGATGGCAGACGCGCCTGGTGCCGGTGATGCCGGTAAATCGCCTGATGGCCGTAGGTTTGCGTCATGTCCTCGCGCTCTTAGGCTGGTTATATGGCGGAATTATGACCCGGCCGCCGTCTTGGGGTTGAAATCGAGGACCATTTCCTTGAACTGGTCATACTTTTTAGGCGGAATCGGTAGCGGGCTGCAACGGGGATTGAGCACGGCACGCAGCGCGCTCTCCGCGGCGGTGCGGAAAAACGGCTCCCGCAGCATGCGCGACTGATCGAGGATGCGCGCCTCGCGCACGGTGCCGTCGGGATTGACCCAGACACGGATGCTGACCACCAGGTTCTCGGCGTCGCGCGCGCCGGCGGGAATGTTCCAGCACTGCTCGATGGCGTGACGGATCGCGTCGATCTCGCTGGTGGTGGCGACCGCATCGAGCGGCGCGCGGCGCTGCTCGACCTTCTTGGGCTGCGGCTGCTCTTCCTCCTTCTTCGCCTTCTTGTCAGGCGTCTCGCTGCGCTCCTCGGGCGAGATGTCGCGCAGTACCGACTGCAGGAAGTCGTCCTTGGGCGGCGGCGGCTTGTGGCGCGGGCGCGCCCGCGCGATGGATTTGGGCGGTGCCGGCTTGGCCTCGGCCGGTTTCTTCTTTTCGGGCTCCTTCTTGGGCTTGGGCGCGGGCTTGATCGGCACCTTCTCGGCGTCGGGCGCCGGCTTCTCTGCGACCTTGGGCGGCTCGGGCGGCGGCGGAATGTCGGCCATCTTGGGACGCGCCTTGGGCGGCTCGGGCGCCGGCGTCGGCTTCTTCTGCGGCTTTTCCTTGGCCGCCGGCTTCGGCATCTCCTTGGCGGTGGTCTCCTTGTCGATATTGACCACGTCGAGGATCACCGGCTCGTCGGTCACACGATGGGTGTCCCACAGGCGCGGCAGCCCGACGATGACGAGCACCAGCACCAGCAGGTGAAGGGCGGCGGACCAGATGACGCTCCGGCGCATGGGCCTTGCCTTCTCCTCCGAGTTACTTGCGGCCTGACTTCTTGCCGGAACCGCCCGTCGGCAGTTCCGCGATCAGCGCCACGTGCGAGAAGCCCGCGGTGCTGACCGTGCCCATGACCTGAACGATCCGGCCGTAGACCACCGACTTGTCGCCGCGCACGAAGATGCGCGTGTCGGGCTTGTTCCGGGTGATCGCCTGCAGCCGCGGCACCAGCTCGTCGAGCTGCAGCTCGGTCTCCTGCAGATAGATCTTGCCCGCGCGGTTGACGGTGATGACCAGCGGCTCGTCCTGGCCGGTGATCTGGCTGGCCTTGGTCTTGGGCAGGTCGACCGGCACGCCGACGGTCAGCAGCGGCGCCGTCACCATGAAGATGATCAGCAGCACCAGCATCACGTCCACCATGGGCGTGACGTTGATCTCGCTCATGGGCGTGCGCCGGACGACGCGCGAGCCGCGCCGGCGCGAATAGGGTGCCGCGATGCCGCCGGCCATCTAGCCCTTCTCCTGGAGCTGGCGCGACAGGATCGCGCTGAAGTCGTCGATGAAGCCCTCCATGCGCCCGGCGTAGCGGCCGAGATCGGTGGAGAGCTTGTTGTAGGCGAGCACCGCCGGGATGGCGGCCACGAGGCCGAGGGCGGTGGCGAACAGCGCCTCGGCAATGCCCGGCGCCACCACGGCGAGCGAGGTGTTCTTGGACATGGCGATCGACTGGAACGAGTTCATGATGCCCCACACCGTGCCGAACAGGCCGACGAACGGCGCGGTCGAGCCGACCGAGGCGAGGAAGATCATGTGACGCTCGAGCCTCTCCGTCTCGCGTGCCATGGTCGTTGTCATCACTCGCTCGATGCGGCTCTGCAGCGCCTCGCGCGCCGATTCGGAGGTCAGCAGCCCCTTCTCCGTCGAGCGCCGCCATTCGCGCATGGCGGCGGCGAACAGGCTCGCCATGGGATCGGAAGGCCGACCGCCGATGCGCTCGTAGAGCTGTTCGAGCGAGCCGCCCGCCCAGAACGCCTCCTCGAACTCGGCGGCGTCCGCCTCGATCCGCCGCACCCGGCGGATCTTCTCGAAGATGATCGCCCACGACCAGAACGAGGCCATCAGCAGGATCACCATCACGATCTTGACGATGATGTCGGCCTGCATGAACAGGTGCCAGACCGACAGGCTCACGGCCGCCTGGCCACCGAGGTTTACAGCTTCAATCGCAGATGGCTCCATAATTCCCTATCTCCAGGCCTCGCAAGATCCGTGATCGGCAACCGCCCATCGCCGAGGCACGCGTTACCAAATTCCTCAATGGTCCGCCAGCGCGGCGAACGCGCGCGCCAGCGACGGTGGAAACCGGGTCGCGCGCCCGCGTCCGTTGACGCAGGCGACGACGACCGCGAGTTGTACCAGGGTCTCGCCGGCGCGGCGCACGTCCTGGCTCATGGTGACGCTCGCGCCGCGCGCCTCGGTGACGGTGGTCACCACCTCGAGCATGTCGTCGAGCCGCGCCGGGGCGAGATAGTCGACCTCCACCCGCCGGACGGCGAACAGCAGGCCGGTCTCGTCGGCGAGCGCGCGCTGATCGATGCCGATGGTGCGCAACAACTCGGAGCGGGCACGCTCGGCGAAGCGCAGGTAATTGGCGTAATAGACGATCCCGCCGGCATCGGTGTCTTCCTAATAGACCCGGACGGCCAGGACATGTTCCCGTACCGGCAACGGAGCGGCATCGCGCGCAGGCACGGTCATTGCTCGTCGTCCCTGCCCTCGCCGCCATCGAGCAGGCGCAACTGGCGCGCGGCGGCGGGCGGACGCAGGCCGAGATGGCGCCAGCCGCCCTCGGTCAGCATGCGGCCGCGCGGCGTGCGCTGCACCAGGCCCTGCTGGAGAAGATAGGGCTCGATCACTTCCTCGAGCGCGTCGCGCTGCTCGGACAGGGCGGCGGCCAGCGTCTCGACGCCGACCGGCCCGCCGCCGTAATTCTCGGCCATGGCCAGGAGATAGCGCCGGTCCAGCAGGTCGAGGCCGCGCTCGTCGACCTCGAGGCGCGTGAGCGCGGTATCCGCCATCTTCGCATCCACGCGCGCGCCGCCCTCGACCGCGGCGAAGTCGCGCACCCGGCGCAGCAGGCGGCCGGCGACGCGCGGCGTGCCGCGCGCGCGCCGCGCGATCTCGTGGGCGCCGTCCTCGGTCAGCGTGAGATCCGAGGATACCGGCGCCGCGCCGCACGATCTTCTCGAGCTCGGCGACCTCGTAGAAGTCGAGCCGCAGCGGGATGCCGAAGCGGTCGCGCAGCGGCGTCGTTAGCAGGCCGGAGCGGGTGGTGGCGCCGACCAGGGTGAAGGGCGGCAGGTCGATGCGCACCGAGCGCGCCGCCGGCCCCTCGCCGATGATGAGGTCGAGCTCGAAGTCCTCCATCGCCGGATAGAGGATCTCCTCGACCGCCGGGCTGAGGCGGTGGATCTCGTCGATGAACAGCACGTCGCGCGGCTGCAGGTTGGTCAGCAGCGCGGCGAGATCGCCGGCGCGCGCGATCACCGGGCCCGAGGTGGCGCGGAAGCCGACGCCGAGCTCGCGCGCGACGATCTGCGCCAGCGTCGTCTTGCCGAGGCCCGGCGGCCCGTACAGCAGCACATGGTCCAGCGCCTCGCCGCGTCCGCGCGCGGCCGCGATGAACACGCGCAGGTTCTGGCACACGCGCTCCTGGCCGACGAAGTCGGCGAGACGCTCGGGCCGCAGCGCGTCGTCGACGCCGTCACCGGCCTCACGGCCGCGACCAGCCGATCGTCGTCGCTTTCGTCGGTCCGCACCATGCCTATCCGCTCCGTCTCACGCCGCCGCGCCCAGCCGCGCCAGACCGCCCCGGATCAGCGCCTCGAGCGCCGCCTCGGCTCCCATGCTCGCGCGCGGCCTCGATCACCGCGCCAAAGGCCTCGGTCCGGCCGTAGCCGAGGTTGACCAGCGCCGAAACCGCGTCCGGCACAGCCGCGCGTCGCGTCATCACCGGCAGCCGCCTGCCGGCTGCCGGTCGCCGGCACTTGCGCCGCGGCACGCAGTTCCAGGGCACCCGCCTTGTCCTTGAGCTCGGTGACGACGCGCTGGGCGAGCTTGGGCCCGACGCCGTTGGCGCGCGCCACCGCCGCCTTGTCCTGGGCCGCGATCGCGCGGGCCAGCTCGGTCGGGCCGAGCACCGAGAGGATCGCCAGCGCCGACCCGCGCGCCCACGCCCTGCACGGTCGTCAGCAGGCGGAACCAGTCCCGCTCCGGTTCGGTCGGCGAAGCCGTAGAGATGGATGTGATCCTCGCGCACATGGGTCTCGATGAGGAGCGCGACCGCCTCGCCGGCGACGCGGCAGCGCAGACAGCGTGCGCGCCGAGGCAAAGACGAGGTAGCCGACGCCGCCGACGTCGACGATCGGCGCTTTCCTCGCCGACCGATTCGACGAGGCCCCGTGAGCGCGGCGATCATGGCACGGCTCCCGCCGCCCGGCGCGGCGTCACGGCACGTCGGCGGCCAGCGCCAGGCGCGCCGCGGTCGCCGCGAGATGGGCGTGGCAGATGGCGACCGCCAGCGCGTCGGCCGCGTCCTCGCTTTCGACACGCGCCGCCGGCAGCAGCGTCTGCACCATCATGCCGATCTGCTGCTTGGCGGCATGGCCCGCGCCGACCACCGACTTCTTGACCTGGTTGGCGGCGTATTCGGTGACTGGCAGGCCGGCGCGCGCCGGCGCCAGCAGCACGACGCCGCGCGCCTGGCCGAGCTTCAGCGTCGCTCTGCGGATTGCGGTTGACGAAGGTCTCCTCCACCGCCGCGCTCTCGGGCAGATGCTCGGCGATGATCGCCGTGATGCCGTCGTAGAGCGCGCGTCAGCCGGGCGCCGATCTCGTCGCCCGAACGCGTGCGGACGACGCCGTTGGCGATATGGCGCAGGCGCCCGTCCACCGCCTCGATCACGCCCCAGCCGGTGACGCGCAGGCCGGGATCGAGGCCGATCAGCCTCATGACGACCGGAACCCCCGGCCGGGGACGGGACGGAACGCCTTATGCACTCAGCTTCTCCATGATCTCGTCGGTGACTTCGAAATTGGTCGACACGGCATGGACGTCGTCGCTGTCCTCCAGCGCTTCGATCAGGCTGAACAGCGTGCGCGCCTTTTCCTCGTCGACGCCAACGGTGACGCTGGCCAGCCAGGTCAGGCTCGCGCTGTCGGGATCGCCGAACTTCTCCTTGAGCGTGTCGGAGACTGCCGCGAGATCCTCGGGCGCGGTGACGATCTCGTGGCCGTCCTTGCCCGAGACCACGTCTTCGGCACCCGCTTCCAGCGCCGCCTCGAACATGGCGTCGGCGCTCGCGGCCTTGGCGGGATAGGCGATCTGGCCGACGCGCTTGAACTGGAACGCGACCGAGCCGGACTCGCCGAGGTTGCCGCCATGCTTGGAGAAGATCGACGCGCACTTCCGCCGCGGTGCGGTTGCGGTTGTCGGTGAGCGCATCGACGATCACCGCGACGCCACCCGGACCGTAGCCCTCGTAGGCGATCTCCTGGTAGTCGGCGCCGTCCTCGCCGCCCGAGCCGCGCTTGATGGCGCGCTCGATGTTGTCCTTCGGCATGTTGCTGTTCTTGGCGAGCGCAATCGCCGCACGCAGCGCGGCGTTGAACTCAGGATCCGCGCCCGCCTTGGCGGCAACGGTCAGTTCCCGGCCGATCTTGGTGAAGATTTTGGCACGCTTCGCGTCCTGCGCGCCCTTCCGAAACATGATGTTTTTGAATTGGGAATGCCCGGCCATAGGTTAAAACGTCCAGATTCTCTCTAGGTTCTGATGAAAAGGTGCTGTGTTTTACCACATATTGTGGTGAAACACAGCACAAGTGCCTTGGCTATCAAGGCAATATGGCTGCAATTTGGCGCCGACACGAGCGCTCCGGCAACCGGCGTATTGTTAATATTTCTTCAACCAATTTAGTTTAGTAACTTATATATTGGTTCTCGCGGCCCGTGCATGATCGGGGCGTTCGGGTGGTCAAGCCAGCCCCCAATCGACTTGCCCCCTTGGTAGCCTGAGTTGCCACCGCCCGCTTCCCCAAGTGTGTGCGATGGACGATTTTCCCGGCTGCGCCCCCCAATGCGGGCCGGGACAGCAAGGCGGTGGCGCTGCTCGTGGCGCCGCCGCTTTTTTCGCATTGCCGCCAGACCTCCGGTAGCACAGCCGCCGTTTTGGAATGCCTCTAATCTAGGCAATTTTACGGAATTTAAACCTAACTTTCATGTAATGCGCCTCGACAAAGTGCATGCAGTGTTATGTGCACCCGGCCAGGCGTTTTTTTGCCGTACATCCACTTAATCCGAATTTCCAAACACTTGCAGGATTCAGGATCCAAGGAGATTTTCCATGAAGAAAGTCCTCACCGTGGTTGCCGTGGCCATGGCTCTCGCTGTCGCCGGCCATGACGGCGCGCGTGCCGCCGCGAGCCATGAGGCGGCGCTGCGCAACATCGTCGACACCAAGATCATGCCGTGGCTCAACAACCCGGTAGTGATCAGCGCCATCAAGGCGCAGAACGCCAAGAACGCCGGGCTGACCCAGGCCCAGATCGACAAGCTCGACAAGCAGTGGCGCGCCGAAACCAAGTCCGGCGACAAGCCGCTGATCGGCTCGGTCATGAGCAACGCGCTCTCCGCCTACCTCAAAAAGGTGAAGGTCGACGGCAAGGGTCTCTACACCGAGATCTTCGTCACGGACGACAAGGGCCTCAACGTCGGCCAGAGCGACGTCACCTCCGACTACTGGCAGGGCGATGAAGCCAAGTGGCAGAAGACCTATCCGGCCGGCCCCGGCGCCGTGTTCATCGACAAGGTGGAGAAGGACGAATCGACCCAGCGTTTCCAGTCGCAGGTCAGCGTCGCCATCAGCGACCCCGACACCAAGAAGGCGATCGGCGCGATCACCGTCGGCATCGACATGGAGGCCGCGGGCTTCTGAACCCTCATGCCCGCCGCCGGCAAGGCGGCGGGCATCGCCCCTTACGCCACAGACCGTGGATCGGAACAGGTTTTTGCAATGAGCAACGAACACCAGCACACTTCGGCCCCGGCCGCCACGTCCGGCGCCGATGCCGTCACCCCTGCCGTCAAGCCTGGCTTCTGGAGCCTCGGACGCCGCTTCGCCGCGCTCCTGAGCATAGCGATGGTCGCGGGCTTCGGCCCCATGCTCTGGTTCCAGGCGCGTGACGCGCAGAAGCAGACGTTCGACCTCGCCATGGCCGGCAACGCAACTATCTCCGCCCTGCTCGCCGACCGCGCCGGCGGCGGCATGCGCTGGGACCGCAAGGAAGCGATCGAAGACGCCTATCGCGGCTTCGCCACCGCGCCGGGCTCCCAGATCGCAAACATCCGTACCTTCGACAATGCCGGCAAGACCACCACCGAGTTCGACAACAAGGCGCTGCGCGATTACGACCTGAGCAAGGCGCTTAACGTCGACAAGGCAAGGCTCGCCGCCGGCAAGACGGCCCGCCACAGCGACGACCATCACGTCGTGATGGTGGTGCCCGTGTTCCAGGGCAAGGACAAGACCCGCGTCGGCACCATGGCCGTCGCCTGGAGTACCGACAAGCTGCAGCAGGACCTGAAGGATTCGCTGCTGCGCTCGGTCGCGATCGCGGGCGGCGTGGTGGCCGTCCTGCTCGCGCTGATCATCGTGCTGTTCAAGACCAGCGTAGAGAAGCCGCTCGGTTCCATGATCCGCGTCATGGGCCGGCTGGTTGCCGGCGAGCGCGAGATCGAGGTCCCGGGCCAGCGCCGTCGCGACGACATCGGCGCCATGGCGCGCATGGTCAACACCTTCAAGGAAAACGCCCTCGCCCTCGACCGCATGGCCGAGGAGCGGGAGCGTACCGCCGCCGAGAAGGCCACGGAGGATGCCCGCCTCGCCCGCGAGAAGGCGGAGGAGGAAGCGCGCCACGCCGCCGAGCGCCGCGAGATGGAGCAGAAGGCCAGCGCCGAGAAGCGCCAGGCGCTGCTCGACCTCGCCAACAGCTTCGAAGCGCGCATCAAGTCCATGGTGCACACCGTCTCGGCAGCGACCACCGAGATGCGCGCAACCGCCCAGTCCATGACCTCGACCGCCGAGATCACGACCCAGAAATCGGGCCTGGTCGCGGCCTCCTCCGAGGAAGCGACCAAGAACGTCCAGACCGTCGCGGCCGGCAGCCGAAGAGCTGTCGGCGTCGGTTTCCGAGATCAGCAGTCAGGTCGCCCAGTCCAATGCGATCACGCGCGGCGCGGTCGATCGTGCGGAAACCGCCAATGGCCAGATCCAGGAGCTTGCCGCGGCGGCCCGCAAGATCGACGAGGTCCTGAAGCTGATCTCCGACATCGCCGAGCAGACCAACCTGCTCGCGCTCAACGCCACCATCGAGGCGGCGCGCGCGGGTGAGGCCGGCAAGGGCTTCGCCGTGGTGGCCTCCGAGGTGAAGTCGCTCGCCAACCAGACCGCCCAGGCGACCGAGGAGATCGCGTCCCAGATCTCAGCGGTCCAGGGCGCCACCGGCAACGCCGTGGCCGCGATCGGGGATATCACCAAGGTGATCGGCGAGATCAACCAGATCTCGACCATGATCGCGTCCGCGGTCGAGGAGCAGGGCGCGGCAACCCAGGAGATCGCCCGCAACGTCGAGGAGGCCGCCTCGGGCACCCGCGACGTCGCCACCAACATCGCCGCCGTGTCCGAGGGCGCGTCCGAGACCGGCAAGTCGGCGAAAGAGGTGCTGCTGGCCGCGACCGAGCTCTCCAGGCAGTCCGAAACGCTCACCACCGAGGTCGACAACTACCTCGCGCAGGTGCGCGCGTCCTAGCTTCGCAGTTTCAGTAAATGCGTCCCCGGGTCGTCCGGGCGGAGCCCGGTGTCGTGGTTCAGAAGTTCGCTTCACGTTCGGGGCGGTCTCCCAGCGAACTTCTGAACCGAAACGACACCTAAAACCTTTTGATTGTAGTGTGGTTATGGATTTGAAGTTCCTTTCGGTACCGTTCCGAATAACGTCAGGCACTTCAAATCCACCACACTACGGTTCCGCCCGCGCGAGCCGGCCGCCGAGCCGCACCGGCGCGACCCGGCGCGCGAGACCGGTCTCGTCGTCGGTCTCGCAATAGACCGCGCACATCGTCCCCTCGCCCAGCGCCGGCTCCAGCCGCTCGCGCCGCAGGCGCGTGACGAAGCGCGCGATGGCCTCGTCCTTCTGCATCCCGATCACGGAATCGTAGTCGCCGCACATGCCGGCGTCGGTCTGATAGGCGGTGCCGCCGGTGAAGATCTGCGCGTCCGCCGTCGGCACGTGGGAATGGCTGCCCACCACCAGCGAGGCGCGCCCGTCGAGCATCTGGCCCATGGCCATCTTCTCGCTGGTGGCCTCGCCGTGCACGTCGACGATCACCGCGTCCACCGTGCGTCCGAGCTCGTGGGCGGCGAGCGCCTCCTCGACCGCGCGGAACGGATCGTCGAGCGCCTCCATGAACAGGCGCAGCATGACCTGGACCACCAGCACCTCGCGCCCGCCCCGGGTGGTGACGAGGGCAGCGCCGCGCCCGGGCGTGCCGGGCGGATAGTTGGCCGGGCGCAGGATGCGCGTGTCGCTCTCCATGTAGGCCATGATCTCGCGCTGGTCGAAGGCGTGGTTGCCGGTGGTGATCAGGTCGACCCCGGAATCGTGCAGCTCGGCCGCGATCTTGGCGGTGATGCCGAAGCCCGCGGCGGCGTTCTCGCCGTTGGCGACCACCAGGTCGAGGCCGAGGCGTGCGCGCAGGCCGGGCAGGTGCTTGGACACCGCCGCGCGCCCCGAGCGCCCCATGATGTCGCCGCAATAGAGAAGCTTCATGCCCCGGCCTTTCCGAACCGCGTGACGCCGAGCTCGGTGATCACGGCGTCGAGGCGCTGATCATGGGCGGCGCCGGGCAGGCTGTCCACCGCCTGGGCCGAGAACGCGACGCCGATCGCGCGCACCGCCCCGCTCGCGCGCAGCGCCGCCAGCGTGCGGTCGTAGTAGCCGCCGCCGTAGCCGAGGCGATGGCCGGTGACGTCGTAGGCGAGCAGCGGCACCAGCACCACGGCGGGAACGATCTCGGGCGCCTCGGGCGCGGGCTCGGGGATATTCATATAGCCGGGTATCAGCGCGTCGCCCGGGCGCCACGACCGGAACACGAGCGGCTGGCCGCGCGCCGCGACGGCGGGCAGCGCGGTGGCGTGGCCGCGCGCAGCCAGCGCCGCCAGCAGCGGCACGACGTCGACCTCGTTGTTGACGGTGGCGTAGCCGGCGACGCTGTCGCTGGCGCCGAGCGAGAACGCCGCCATGAAGTTGGCGGTCAGCACCGGCCCGATCCGCGCCCCGAACACGGCATGGGCGGCATCGCGCCGCGCGCGCGCCGCCGCGCGCAGGTCCCGCTTGGGATCGTCGCCGCTATGCGGGGAATCGGAGGGAGGCAACCGCGGGCCTTTCGTGCTCTCGTGCCGGGGAAGGCGGGAATGCGGACGGAATCGGAACGGGGCCACCCCGCCGTCGGCCGTGCTTATTCTCTGTGGCCCTCATCTTAAGGTGGGCGCCATGTGCCTGGACCTCGATCCAGGCAGGGACAGCTCCCGAGGGCTAGAGTAACGGCCCCAGGAATATAGTGACCTGACGAACGGCGCAGCCCCGTCCGACTTATACTTAGGCGCGTTCCAGCCCGGCGGCAATATCCTCGATGCGGCGCGCGAGCGCCCGGATATCGTCGGCGCTCTGTTCCCCGCCGCCGATATCGGCGCCCTCGCCCTCGCCCTGGCCGACCATGCCGGCGCGGCCCTCGCGGATATCCTCGAGCTCGCCGTAGGCTTCCGACAGCTCGTCGGTGATCATCAGCGCCGCCATGACCAGCAGGCGCGTGTCGCCGATCTGGCCGATCTGGCTCGCGAGCTCGCCCACCTTCTTGTCGACGTAGCGGCCGAGGCGCGCCACGTGCTCTTCCTGGCCGTCGTCGCAGGCGACCTCGTAGGTGCGTCCGTTGATCTTGACCTTCACCTCGGCCATGGATGGATCCCCTGCGTTGCGGAAACGCTAATGCCCGGCGCCCTGGTCGAGCGTCGCCTTGAGCCGCCCGATGGCGGCGTCGAGCCGTCCCGACACCGTGTCGGCGGCTTCGCGCAGGCGCTTCGATTCGGTCTGGGCCTCGGCCAGCGCCGCCGCCAGCTCGGCCGGACTGCCGCGCCTGGCGAGCGCCGCCTCGAGCCGGCCGATGGCCTGCTCCAGCTGTTCGCGTGCGGTTGCGAGATCGCTCATCCGGTCTCCAGCGGTTGCGACGCGGCATCACGATGACGCCACATGTTGCCTTATGCGCCAAGATAAATCCCGCGCTCCGGCAAAGCAACGGTCGCCCACCATGTCTTGCCACCCGGTAAACGAATGCTACAACTTGAGTCAAATGCGCGCCGCCGCACCGCCGACTTTCGTCGTCCACAACCTCGACCACGCCCGCGCGGCGCTTGCCGCGGCCGCCGAGACCGGCCGGCGCGTGCGGCTGGAAAGCGCGCCGGGCGCCGCGGGCCAGGGCGGTGTCGCCTGGTTCAACGCCGTGATCGCGCTGGCGCGCGCCGAATTCCCGACGGCGAAGGCGGAAGCGGTGCTCGACTGCGGCACCGACGCGGGCCGCGCGCTGGGCGCCATCCGCGAGCGCGCCGAGGCGATCCGCACCCGGGCGCGGCCGGTGGTACGGGCGAAAATCCGCGCGATCGGGCGCGCCGCCAGCGTGCGCGTGCTGGAGGGCGCGCCGGGGCCGATGCTCGATCTTCTGGCGCAAGCCGACCCGGGCGCGGCGGCACGCGCCTTCCTTGCCCGCAAAACCGGCACCGATGCCCGAAAAAGGCCACACCGCGTGCGATTGCAAAAGCCCTGACGCTCGGCTATTCCTGAAGCGAGGCGCGCGCCGCGGCGGGCGGCGCGGCCGCCATCCATTCCGAGCACGCCCGAGGGAGAACGGTCCGCGATGAAAGTCACACAGCGCGTCAGAAAGATCCTTGCCAACTACGAGAGCGATTGTCCCGGCACCAAAGGCAACCTCGCCCGCATCCTGATGCAGGGCAAGCTGGGCGGCACCGGCAAGCTGGTCATCCTGCCGGTGGACCAGGGCTTCGAGCACGGCCCGGCGCGCTCGTTCGCGCCCAACCCGGCGGGCTACGATCCGCACTACCACTACCAGCTCGCCATCGACGCCGGGCTCAACGCCTACGCCGCGCCGCTCGGCAGCCTGGAGGCGGGCGCCGACACCTTCGCCGGCGCGATCCCGACCATCCTCAAGCTCAATTCGTCGAACTCCCTGTCGCGTCTGAAAGAAGATGCCAACCAGGCGGTCACCGCTTCGGTGTCCGACGCGCTCCGGCTCGGCTGCGCGGCCATCGGCTTCACCATCTATCCGGGCTCCGACGCGGCGTTCGAGATGTTCGAGGAAATCCGCGAGCTGGCCGAG
This sequence comes from uncultured Alphaproteobacteria bacterium, assembly GCA_963732875.1. Taxonomy (GTDB): domain Bacteria; phylum Pseudomonadota; class Alphaproteobacteria; order SMXQ01; family SMXQ01; genus WHSO01. The sequence continues at coordinate 1,308,286 of CAVTBD010000002.1, forward strand.
GAGGCCAAGGCGGTCGGCCTCGCCGTGGTGGTCTGGTCGTACCCGCGCGGCGGCAACCTGTCGAAGACCGGCGAAACCGCCCTCGACATCTGCGCCTACGCCGCGCACATGGCGGCGCTGCTCGGCGCGCACATCATCAAGGTCAAGCTGCCGACCGACGCGCTCGAGCTCGACGCCGCCAAGAAGGTCTACGAGGACTTCAAGATTCCGCGCGCGACCCTCGCCGAGCGCGTCGCCCACGTCGCCCAGTCGTGCTTCAACGGCCGGCGCATCGTCGTGTTCTCGGGCGGCGAGGCCAAGGACCTCGAAGGGCTCTACAACGAGGCCCGCGCCATCCGCGACGGCGGCGGCAACGGCTCGATCATCGGCCGCAACACGTTCCAGCGCCCGCGCGAGGCGGCCCTCGACATGCTCGATACCCTGGTCCGCATCTACCAGGGCAAGGAATAGCCGGGCAAGGAATAGCAAGGCCTTCGGGCCTGTTTTCCGGCGCGGCCGGGCCCTCTAGCGCGTTGTGCGCCCGAACGGGCGCAGCCCAACGCGCCAACTTATTGATGACGAGCGACTTATCCTGCGATCAGATGATTCCATCTGATCGCAGGTTGCTCTAGGGTCCGGCCGTTTGCGTTGCAGGGTCTCCCTTTTCTCCTCCTCTTTCGTCATGCCCCTCCCCCGACTTGATCGGGGGATCACCGGGGCATCCATGCCCGCTGTCGGAGAGATGCCCCGGACAAGCCGGGGCATGACGGTTGGTATGGGGCAATCGGTCCGGCCCGGCCATGACGGTAGTGGCGTTACCCGCGCCTGCGCTAGAATGGCGCCATCGCCCCGGCCAACCGGGGCGCGAAACACGGGAGGACCATCATGGGCCTGATCAAGCGCGTCGATCACCTCAACGTCCAGGTGCCGCCGGAGCAGGAAGAGGCGGCCAAGCATTTCTACGGCGAGGTGCTGGGCCTCCGGCGCCTCAAGAAGCCCGACAGCCTCGGCCCGGCCGGGCAGCACTTCTGCATCTCCGAGAATCCCTATTACGAGCTGCACCTCGGCGTCGCGCGCAACGCCAACGGACAGAGCAACAAGGCGATGCGCAACCACCTCGGCTTCCAGGTCGACGACCTCGCCGCTGCGCGCAAGTCGTTCGAGGCCGCGGGCGTCGCCGTGGAAGAGGCCGAGCCCGCCTATTCGGAAGAGCGCGACTTCTACCAGGAACGCTTCTTCGTGCGCGATCCCGGCGGCAACCGGCTCGAGATCATGGAAGTGCGCCGCGCCTATGCCGCAAAGCCGAAGGACTTAGGCACGAAGGCATCTTCGGCGGCCTGACCGTTCAAAAACACGTGGATGCCCCGAACAAGTCGGGGCATGACGACGGTGTGAACAGGCCCTATCTTCTTCATCCGTCATGGCCCGGCTTGTCCGGGCCATCCATGTTTTCATCACAGGGAATGCCATGACCTCTCCGTGCCGGCTCTACCTCGTCACGCCCGACCGGCTCGACGCGGACGCCTTCGCCGATACCCTCGCCGCCGCGCTCGATGCCGGCGACGTCGCCTGCGTCCAGCTTCGGCTCAAGGGCGCCGGTCGACGACGCGGTCCTGCGCGCGGCCGAACGGCTGGTGCCGGTCGCCCGGGCGCGCGAGGTCGCGTTCCTGATGAACGACCGCCCCGATCTCGCCGTGAAAGCGGGCTGCGACGGCGTCCACGTCGGCCAGGACGACACGCCCTACGGCGAGGCCCGCGCCGTGGTCGGCGCTGATGCCATCGTCGGCGTGACCTGCCACGATTCGCGCCACCTCGCCATGGAGGCCGCCGAGGCCGGTGCCGACTACGTCGCCTTTGGCGCGTTCTTCCCGACCACCACCAAGGACCCCAGGGGCCATCCCGCGCCCGACATCATCGACTGGTGGTCGGGCCTGATGGAGGTGCCGTGCGTCGCCATCGGCGGCATCAACGCCGCCAACTGCGCGCCCCTGGTGACGGCGGGCGCCGACTTCCTCGCCGTGGTCTCGGCGGTGTGGAACCACCCGGACGGCGCGGCTGCGGGGGTCAAGGCGATGAACGCGGCCATCGCGGCGGCGCCGGCGGCGGCGTGAGCCGCGCCTTGCTTGGCCCCGTCACGCAGGATTGAATGGCGGACGCGCCCGGACCGTGCCGATAATCGGTCTTCCCGCGAAACCGACCCGGAGGTTCGAACCATGATGAACCGGACGAAGATACTGTGCGCCCTCCTGCTCGCGGCGGCGCTCGCGGCCTGCGCGACGCCCGAATTCGGCGCCAAGGGGCCGGGCGAGACCCGCACGACCAAGGCGGGCGAGGTGCTGGTCGATGCCAGGGGTATGACGCTCTACACCTATGACAAGGACACCCCGGGCAAATCGGCCTGCACCGGAATCTGCGCGGTGGCCTGGCCGCCGGTGCTGGCGGCGAAGGGCGCTGAAGCCCACGACGGCTTCACCCTGATCGCGCGCGGCGACGAACGCCAGTGGGCCTACAAGGGCCATCCCCTCTACGGCTACATCCGCGACACCGAGCCCGGCGAAGTCACCGGGGACGGCGCCGACGGCGGCGTCTGGCACGCCGCGCGCAAGTAGTGTGGCCGTGCGGCGAAAACGACCGGCGTCGGGGCCATGAACGCGGCCGTTGCGGCGGATTCTCAACACTAACCCGTCATTCTCGCGCCCCCTTCCTCGTCATTCCCGCGAAACTTGTCCCCGCGCAGGCGGGGAGCGGGAATCCAATCTTCCGAAAACATGGACCCCCGCTTTCGCGGGGGTGACGAAAAAGGAATTTCATAAAACGGAGACGAGCGGGTGGGTGGCATGTCCGGGAACCGGACATGCGCGGGCATCGGCGCTAAAACATCACTTACGGCGCCTGGAATCCCTGGGAGGTAAGGGGCTGGTCGGGGGAGCTGTGGGGGATGTTCGCCCGTTTTGCAGCATTTAGTCCCACCAGCATCTTTTAAGCCTTCCTCCCGCCTTGCTGCGACGCTAAGCGGTTTACTGAGGTGAGCTCACCGAGGAGGTAGGAAACGTCGCAGCCCTCTGGCTGGGAAGCGCCCGCGCACTCTCCGATGCCGATGACCCCGACAGGGAGCCACCGGGCCGGACCCTTGGCCGACTTTTCCGGCGCTAGCATCCGGACAGGTCGACGAATGAATACGACCCGGCCTTTATAGTGTAAGAACAAAAGAAGAACAAGCCTTTTCTGCGAGCCCGGCATTTTTCTTTCCGGCCCCCGGATGCCACGCCCCAACATTCCTCCTGCGTCATGCCCCGCTTTATGCGGGGCATCCACGAGTTGTTCCCAACCAGCGCCACAGAAACACATGGATGCCCCGAACAAGTCGGGGCATGACGGTTTGAATGAACGAACCCGGGACACGCCCGGGCATGACGATTACGGCCTTGTGAAGACCCCGCGCATGACGCCCCGGCGGCGCGCGGCTAAGATGGCCGCAACCAGAATCGCGCGCGCCCAACGACCGCGCCGCGCCAACAGGGGGAACCGCCATGGACATCACGCTCTACTACGCGCCCGTCACCTGCTCGATGGTGCCCTGGATCACGCTCACCGAGGCCGGCGCCGATTTCGAGGCGCGCCCGGTCAACATGCGCAAGCGCGAGAACAAGGCGCCCGACTACCTGCGCATCAACCCCAAGCACAAGGTGCCGGCCCTCGTCGTGGACGGGCGCACGCTCACCGAGAACGTGGCGATCCAGCAGTGGATCGCGCGCGCGTTCCCGAAGGCGAAGCTGCTGCCCACTGACGCGTGGCAGGAACTGCAGGCGGTGTCGCTGATGGCGTGGTTCGCGTCGGGCATTCACCCGCACCTGAGCCGCATCAACTCGCCCGCCAAGTACTGCGGCGCGGACGGCAGCGAGGATTCGGTGACGCACCTCGCCTGGGGGCTGCTGTTCGAGGAGTACGGGCTCGCCGACGGGATGCTCGCGGGGCGCGATTTCTTCTTCGACCACTTCACCGCGGCCGACGCCTATTTCTTCTGGTGCTACCGCCGCGCCACCCAGTTCGGCATCGACCGCGGCCGCTTCACGAACTGCGACGCCCATTTCGAGCGCATGAAGACATGGCCGAGCGTGGCCAGGCTGCTCGCCTTCGAGGCGGAGGTGCAGGAGAAGTTCAAGGCGGTGGCTTAAGGAAAGTAGAAGTCACTCTGGTTGAAGCAACACCATTAACTAGCTAATAATTTTGAGCGGTCGCTCAAAAACAATATTCATTTTCTGAAGCACGAATTGTATGGGGACGGGGGGCATCGGGACCATGTCGGATCCCTTTGAAGATTTTGGCCAACATGCGGAAGAATGGCTGGAGGCAGCTAGCACTGTCTCTTTTACAGTCTTCTTGTGTGGCCCGAGTCTCGATGGAAAAAAGCCGAGAGCGGCGGCGAAACTTCGTGCTGCGATAAAAGAGGCATTGGAGGCAGAAAATTTTAAGGTCGTCTTGGGAGAAGACGACCTTATTGACGACCCACGTTTTAAAAAAATTGGCATAAATCTACAGGATTCTGAAATAACATTCGTAGATAAACTATGTAATGCCATTGTTATAGTTGCAGATGGCCCAGGAAGCTTTTGCGAACTTGGGCTCTTTAGCTGGCATTTTTCGGGCATTGTGTACTTGACGAAACCAGAACGAAAGTGGTACGTCTGAAACCAAGCCATTTGGCGGGTTAGCGGCCTGTATCGGGCCACGGGCAGCCAAGCCCGCTCCGGGCGCGATCATGCCCCGGAGAGCCTCAATGGAGGACCAAATGGCGAGTAAGAAGAGTAATGGTAAGTGTGGGTGCGCGACCCCGAACCGGAAGCCCAAGACGCGGCCGGTGAAGGGCTACAAGCGGGGCACCCCCCGCAAGTGCAAGTAGCATCCTCTAGTCTTTACGCGTACCGGGGCGGCGCTTCCCAAGAGCGTCGCCCCTCTCTTTCTTCGGCTGGGGTTTTACCAGCTTCCGAAGAACATCGTCAAAAGGCTTAGCCTCGCCAGCTTCGCGGGCCGCCCTTTCAAAGTCTGTTGCATTATCTTTTTTGCCGCTGTTCATCCGAGGATTCCCACCTCAACCAAAAAGTCATGGCCGTTAATGCACTCCACGCCATCAATCTCCCTACAAACGCCAGAGATTTTAGCCAGGCTGTTGCCCGTTTCGTCGGTAACTACTGTGCCCCTGAGCGCCATCGCGGCTGCGATCAACCATGGATCGGCCGGATCGGGATTCTTAGTCCCCGCCTGATCTATGAGGCGCGAGTATCGGGTGATTATCTCCCCTGCCGGAACAAAAATTTCAGGAGCGTAATTGTCCACCAACATTCCATCCCGTAATGGATGAAAGGTGGCATGGCACTCGGGAAACCTCTTCATTTCGTCTATCACTTGATAGACGCTTTTGACCGTACCGGCCTGAATTTGAACGGCAATCTCTGCAAATATCCGCTCGGAATCTTCCATACGCTGGTGAATGTGCACCAGCACATCGCAATCTACGATGTAGGGCGGCCTAGCCACCGTCCACTGGGAGCCCGCCTAGGCGGTCCCGGACCTTGTCAAAATGTTTCGGCGCAAGCCGCAGCATTTCAGCGGCGTTGACCTCACTAATGCTGCCGTGGTCAAGGGCACGCATTATCGTGCTCATATAGCGATTACCGAGTGTGCTCATTTGCGTGAGCACATAGTTGCCTCCGCCCCCACCAGGAATCGGCTGAGGTTCAAACTCGCCTTGCCGTTGTTTAAATCGGTCATAAAAACCGCCGGGCGCGAGATTCGCCTGCTCAAGCCTCAAAGCCAACGCTCGCTGGCTGACCTTAAGGGCTCGGGCCGCGCGACGTATTTGTTCTGCATCCCATTCCACCGGCTCGTTTGGCCAAAGCGGTAGCGCTAGCCTGAGCACGTCGCGCGGCATGAGAAAGCCTGCGGCGAATTTGTTACAGAATGCCTCTACTGGATTCCGGTCATTGAAATCGGAAATGCCCGGCTGGCGAATCAGGATATGTGCATACTCATGGGCGAGCGTGAAAATGCGCGCGCCATCAACCTTATCGTTGCGGTTGATAACGATGGCGGGACTTGCCCCTTCATCGTAAATGCTAAAACCCCGGCAATCGTTCAGGTCGAACGTCTCTACATAGACATTGACGCCTGCCGCCTCGATCTTTTCCCGCCAGCGTGCCAGCGCTATCCGAGCTGTCCCCCATTGAATCTGCTCTTCGGCAGTAACGCCCAGCCGGCGACGTTCCTGTTCGCCAAGTTCCCACGGGTTGCCGTCCAAGGTGTAGGCAGGAAGGGCGGGCTTTGGTTGATTGTCTACCTCCGCCACTTCCTCAACATTTTTCTGGAAGCCGCGCACATCGCTTATCGCGACCAGCGCGTCGAAACCGAGTGTCGGTGGCTGACCTTCGAAAGTACGATAGTCAGTGGGCGGCGGCGGTAGATGATCGGGCGGCGCGCGTCGCGCCAGCGTAGCCTCTGGCAGTCGATAACCACGCGCGATCTTCTTGAACAGGGTCTTATTAGGTAGCTTGCCAGCTTCAAGTTCTTGAAGCTCGTCTACCGTAAGGCCAAGCTTCTCCGCTGCCGCATCAAGCTCAAGGCCGCGGTATCTTCTCGCCCATATAAGGACTTCTTTGGCGACGGGGACATCAACCATGTCAACCGCCTCTCGGCCGTTCCCTGCTTTGGAGCAGCCTCATTATCTGGCGACGGAAGTCAAGGTTCTTATGAACCTTCACATTGCCGCCCCGGACGAGTCCCGGTAGGTCAGACGCTTGCCCTCTATGCCTTTCAGGGCGATTTCGGCGCGCTCCATATCGGTCACTTTCCGGTTGTTGTAGCGGAAATCGAACTCTCCAAGATACCGCTTCAAATGCTGCTGGCTGACATGCTGGTACACACCATTGATGCCGCGCTTGAGGATGGAGAAATAGCCCTCAATCGTGTTCGTGTGCCAGAAGGTGCCGCGCACGTATTCCTCGATGGAATGGTTCACGGTGCCGTGGCCAGAGAACTCTTGGCCCATGCGCTTGTAGTGCATGGCGTCGTCGGTCATCAGGTAAGACTTGCGATCAACCTGTGCGACCAACACCGGGCGAAGGTTCTTGTGATTGACGGCGGGAACGTGCGTAGAGCGCACCTTGCCGTCGCGTTCCAGTAGGGAAAACACCGGCTCCTTTTTCGGGATCGGCTTGCCCTTCTTCGCGTTCTTGGCCTTGCCGCCGACAAAAGTTTCGTCGGCTTCAACAACTTTGTTCTGCCCACCCAAAGGACCGGGGTTGAACTCGCGCATACCTTCACGGATGCGGTGCGCCATGAACCATGCAGTTTTGTAAGTGACGCCAAGGATGCGGTGAAGCTGATGCGCGCTCATGCCCTTCTTGCTACCGGCGAGAAGGTACGCAGCCTGAAACCACAGGTTCAACGGAACATGGGAACGCTCGAACAGCGTCCCGACCGTGACCGTGAATTGCTTGCGGCATTCGGCGCACTTGTACACGCCCGCTCGTGCCTTGGCAGACTTGACCTCGTAGATTCTGTCGTAGTTCCCGCAATGGGGGCACACGGGGCCTTCAGGCCAGCGGATAGCTTCTAGGTGCTTCCGGGCCGCTTCGGCGTCGTGAAAGTGCGGGCTGCTCAAGGGGTTCATGGCTCTCTCCGTTCAATACAGAGAGACTAACTAAATTTTGTGGTTTTGTAAAGGATATAATTCCCCATTTTTCAAATAAACATGGGTCATTTAAAGATAAAGACTTTATTCTGCTTGTAGATAAAAAATTCGAACCTAAGCGAAGCTACCTGAACGCGGGACCAGCAGCGGCGGTCGACGGGGGAAAAGGTCGTCTCGATTACGTAAGTTTTTCAAAATGCGACCCGTCTCTTGTGGTTCGACGACTTCGCAATACCAGAGGAATTATTACAAGCGATAAACGAGGGCGTCCGCTGGGGAGTGGACGATGACACAAGTCATCAATGCTCAAATTAGTTTAATGGCTGTCGGCATCTTGCAACCGACTACGCCAGCCGAAGTTGTCGGCCTTCTAAATAAGATGCTTCCCGAGGCCGGTGCGAAGCCAACCCCCGAAATCATCCTTTCGTTTTTAAAAACTCGGGAGAAACTCGGACACGTCATTCGGATTGCGCGATATGAGAACGAAAGCGATTTATATTCTTTAACCTTGGCAGGACATAGGTATCTGACAGTTGCGCAGCGAAAACTTCGCGATAAATTCAGATTTTATTTGCTGAGATCTGCACACAGACGTAGATTTTTAGCATCGGGGGGTGAAGCACAGAGGTTGGTCGGCGATTCGCTGATTCCAGACAACGGCACACCCGTAAAAGGAAGCGTGGCCAATAAACTTGGCCAGCGCGTTCCTTCTGGCCAAGTTTATTGGCCACGCATCTCAAGGCAGTTCGACACAACTACTGGCTCGCCTGCTTCACCCTCCGGTCCCTTTCCAGAATGGATGTCGTTCAGCACACAACGCCAATGCGAAACAGCTGCGGGGTTTCCAGCTGATACGTTTGAGTTCGACTATGAAGGGCTAGCAGCATGTCTAGGGGTGTCCCCCAAGATCATTTCGCAAATTGCTAACGCGCCTGACCGGCACTATCGAGAATTTCAACTAGGCAAGCGCAGCGGAGGGTATCGGACAATTGAAAGTCCTAGGGTCTTTTTAAAGGTAATTCAGTGGTATTTGGCCGACTATGTGTTCGCCCATTTTCCTGTTCACCCTAGCGTTCATTCCTTTAGAGGCTGTCTTGAAACGCGGTTTTGGGGTGGATGGCCGGGTTCGGATGTGATTCCAAACGGTTGTCGAAGCCAGTTTGGAGAGCCTCATGTGGACCCCGACCACCCGGCGGCAGCATAGCCGCGAACATCTGCGTTACGGAAGCGACCTCACCGATGCGGAATGGGCGATCATCGCGCCGTTCCTGCCGCCACCGGCCCGAACCGGTCGACCCCGCCAATGGCCGATGCGCGAGATCATGAATGCCGTCTTCTACGTGCTGCGGGGCGGCATCGCCTGGCGGCTGCTACCCACGGACTTTCCGCCGATGACGACGGTCTACGGCTGGTTCCTGCGCTTCCGCCGCGAGGGCCTGTTCGAGACCATCAACCACCATCTCGTCATGATCGATCGCGAGCGGACCGGACGCCAGGCCAGCCCGTCGGCGGCCGTGATCGACAGCCAGAGCGTCAGGACCGTCGAAGCCGGCGGCCCCAGGGGGTATGACGCGGGCAAGAAGATCAAGGGCCGCAAGCGCCATGCCATGGTCGACACCGACGGGCGCATCCTGGTAATCCAGGCTCATCCGGCCGACGTTCAGGACCGCGACGGCGCCATCCCGCTGCTACAGGCATCGCGACGCTCGTTCCCCTTCGTCGAACTCGCCTTTGCCGACAGCGCCTATGGCGCCCAGAGAGTCAAGGACGCCACCTGCATCGCCATCGAGGTCGTCAAGAAGATCGCCAATCAGGTTGGCTTCCACGTCCTGCCAAAACGCTGGGTGGTCGAGCGCTCCTTCGCCTGGATCAACCGCAACCGAAGGCTGGCCAAGGACGTCGAAGCAACCATCGCCTCCGCTGAAGCCTTCCTCTACGCCGCCTCGGTCATGCTGCTCACACGCCGCCTCGCTCGACAGAAATGAGTTTCGAGTCGGACTTTAGAGCAGGCAAATCCATCCTGTCTAACGCCGAGATTCATGTAGGAAAAAGATTTGTAGCAAACATAGATATTTCTAATTTTTTCGGATCCATAAAACAGCAGGAAATTTATACGTTTCTTCAAACACACGGGTTCAAACACCGAGAAGCAAAGCTTCTTTCTTCATTGGTATGTAAAAGTGGCGCGCTCCCCCAAGGGGCTCCGACAAGCCCAGTTCTTACGAACGCATATCTACATCGGTTCGATGAAGATATGACCCTTCTAGCGCTATCCAAAGACATCAGTTACAGCCGATACGCAGATGACATGACCTTCAGTGGCAATGACAAGCAACCGATTAAAGACATTATTGAGAGTGCTCATTTGCTATTGCTGCAAAATTACGGGCTAAATCTCAACAAGACAAAAACAAGGATTGCCAGCGCTCACAGCCAGCAACGAGTCACGGGATTAGTAGTTAACGAAAAAGCTGCCCCTCCTCGCGAATTGCGTAGACGCATTCGGGCAGAGTTTCATAACGCGACAAAAGATCCAAAAATTTCAAAGGCAAAAATAGCGCACCTTCGTGGTGTTTTAGCTTTCCTCAACATGTTTCCCGCACTCGCACAGTCCAGCACCGTCGAACGTTGCAAAAAACAGATAGAAGAAATCGCCAACAACCAGACGTGACCAACGGAGCAGTTAAGTAAGCTCCCTCACCCCACCCACGCCCACAGCACGTCCTCGATCCTTTCCGCGCCGGTCGCCCGCATGACGCGGCGGTCGAAGCCGAGGGCGCTGCCTAACAGCAGCCCGTGGCGGTGCCGGATGCGCGCGCCGCCTGGACCGGCGGGCACGGCACCGAGCCGTAGGAGCAATAGACGCAGCAATCGCCCGGCCGGGGCCGCAACACGGTCCCGCACCCCTTGCACGCGTAGAAGAACTGGCAGGAATCGGTCGGCATGGTTTCCCGCTCCGCATGGCCGCAGGCGGGACAGGTGATGGTCGCGCGAAGCTCCATCAGTTCCCGACCTTCGCCGGCCGTGCCGGATAGCCGGCGTTGGTCGAAGCCGCCGCCACCTCCGCCGCCGAGGCCAGCGACGGATCGAACACGACCGTCGCCGTCCGGGTGTTGAAATCGACCGCCACGGACCTGACGCCCGCGACACGTTCCATCGCCTTCTTCACCGTCACGGGGCACAGCGCGCAGGTCATGTTCCCGACGGCAAAAGTGACGGTCCGCTCGTGGGCCGCCGCCGGCCGCATCGGGCTGGCCGCCCGGGCGACCGCAAGCGTGCCCGGCAGCGCAAGGCCGGTCGCCAGCAGCGCCGTCGCGGCGGCAAGGATCATTGGTCGTTTCCCCATGTCGATCTCCTAATAGAACAACGGCGCCCAGCAACCGACGGTGGCGGCGAGCAGCGCCAGCACCGTTCCCGTCCACAGGGCCGCCCGGGTCGCCATCACCGATGCCGGGCGACCGCGACCGGGGCCCGCCGGGCACGCCTTCGCCGTCCCCGCCCGGCCGTAGGCGAGCCAGAACCCGGCGCCGAGGAACAGCGCCGTCGCCCCCAGAAAATACGGCTTGTAGGGCGCGAGCGCCGTCAGGTTGCCGATCCACGCGCCGCCGACGCCGAGCGTGACCAGCACCAGCGGCACGATGCAGCAACTCGACGCCAGGACGCCGCCCAGCACCCCGCCCGCGGCGAGCAGCCGGGCGCCCGCCGCCTGCCGCGCCCAGCGGTCCGCCGGCGGCGTTGCCGCCCCGGTCTCAGGGGCCGACATGGCGCGCCTCCCCGGCTTCGGCGGCGCCCCGGCCGAAGGCAAGGCGGCAGAGGCCCCACAGGAAGATCGCGAACAGCAGGTGCGGCACCGCCGCGGCCACGATCAGCCTGGGCGTCACCGCCAGGCCGAGAAAACCCCAGCCGACCAGCGGGAAGAAGAACACCAGCGCCAGGACCCAGAGCCCGGCCGCGAGCCAGAACGCGCGCGCGAAAGTGAGCGCGTCGCGGAACAGCACCACGTAGACGGCGGTGAACAGGACCACCCAGGCGGTGTGGAACAGCAGCCCCACGGGCAGCGGGAGAGTTCTGCCCAGCAGGGTTTCGGCGAAGGCGAGGGCGACCGGCTTCGGGAACGGCGAGATGCCGGCCTTTAGCGCGGCGACCGAGATCGCCGCCGTGAGCGCGGCGACGCCGACGCCGACCGCGACGGTCCAGGCCCATTCCTTCGGGGTTAGCCGATGGACATGCATTGTCGTCTCCTTTCGGTCCGGGGCCGCGCGGTCGCGCCCGTTGACCCTGCGGCCCCTTGCAATTTCGTCCAGTCCCGGCCACCATAAAGCCTGTAGCTACTACAGGCTCAAGGGGGTCGCCCGGATGGGGAGATCAACACATCGTGAAACGAACATGACCCGCGGAGAGCTGGCGCGCCGGACCGGCTGCAACATGGAAACGGTCCGCTACTACGAGAAGATCGGCCTGATGCCGGATCCCGGGCGCGCGGACAACGGCTATCGCCGGTACCGGGGACGCGACGAGGACCGCCTGCGCTTCATTATCCGGGGGCGCGAGCTCGGCTTTTCCATCGACGGCATCAGGGGCCTGCTCGACCTCGTCGACCACCGGGCGGTGTCGTGCGCGGACGTGAAGGCGATCGCGGAGGTCCATCTCGAGGAGGTGCGGCGGAAGGTCGCGGACCTGCGCCGCATCGAGCGGGTGCTGGCCGACACGACGAAGTGCTGCAGCGGCGCGGAAGTGCCGGAATGCCCGCTGATCAATTCGCTGTTCGCCGGCGGCCCGGTGCCCGGCGGCGGGCGCTGACCGGCTTCCCGTCGGCCTCGGCGCCGCCGCCACAACGGCGGGACACTTTCCACCGTTCAACTTTTCGTGAGGGTAACCGCCGTGCGGGAACGGCGGAAGGCCTTGCCCGGTGACGTTTCCGGCCGCTTCGGCGCGTCGGCAGCCGGAAACCGTCGATGTTCGGAGCTCTATTGCAAATGCCTCGCAGTTGCTATAGAGACACGCAACTGACACTCATTTGCAAAAAACGAGGCTTCCATGCATCCCGCCTTCCGGCTTCTCCCCCGTCTCGCCCTCGCGACGCTGGCGCTGGGACTGGCCATCGCCGTGTCGCCCGCCGCCATGGCCGACGACCCGAGCTTCGAGCTCACCATCCGCAATCACCGCTTCGAGCCGGAATCCCTGCAGGTTCCCGCCGGCCGGAAAATCAGGCTCGTGGTCCATAACGCCGATCCCACCGCCGAGGAATTCGAGAGCTACGAGCTCAACCGGGAAAAGGTCATCGCGGGCAACAGCAAGGGCATCGTCTACATCGGCCCGCTGGACGCCGGCACCTACCCGTTCTTCGGCGACTTCCATCAGAAGACGGCCAAGGGCCGGATCGTGGCGAAGTAGCCGCTTCCGTTCCGGTCCGTCCGCTACCGCGCCCGGACCGCATTTCAGTCCGACTTCATCATCATCCTGATCATTGGGGGAAATCATGTACCTGCCGCGCAAACAGACGACGTGCGTTCCGACACGGGCCGCCGCCGTCGCCGCTGCCGTCCTGGCGATGTGGTCGCCGGGCATCCTGCATCGGGCCCAGGCCGAGGACCTGAAGGTCTATTCACCGATCGTCGAGGAAGGCGAGATCGCCTTCGAAGCGCGGGGCAACGTCGCCATCGACAGCGATCCCGCCAAGCGCGGCGCGGAAAACCAGCACTACGAACTGGAATACACGCCGACGTCCTACTGGCACACGGCGCTGATCGGCGTGGTCGAAAAGGAAGCCGAAGGCAACCACAAGTTCACGGCGACGGCGTGGGAGAACATCTTCCAGCTCTTCCCCCAGGGCCAGCAGTGGCTCGACCTCGGCCTGTACGTGGAATACGAGCAGGCGACCCAGCCGGGCGCGCCCAACGCGCTCGAATGGAAGATCCTGGCCGAGAAGAACGTCGGGCCGCTGACGTTCACCGTCAACCCGATCTTCGAGAACGAGATCGGGACGAATGCCCACAAGTCCACGGAGTTCAAGTATGCCGCGCGGGCGAAATGGCGCCTGATGCCGAAGCTCGAGCCGGCCATCGAGGCCTACGGCGACTTCGGCGAGATCGCGCACCCGGATTCGTCACGCGCGCAGCGCCACCAGATCGGCCCGGTCTTCCTCGGAAAGTTCGACCTCGGCGATGCCGGCATCCTGAAGTACGAGGCCGGCTATCTGTTCGGGCTCACCAGTGAAGGCAGCCCCGACGGCGCCTTCAAGTGGCTGCTGGAGTTCGAACGTCACTTCTGAGTCGGCTCACCCCACCCACGCCCACAGCACGTCCTCGATCCGCTCGGCGCCGGTCGCCAGCATGACGAGGCGGTCGAAGCCGAGCGCGATACCCGACGCTTCCGGCATGCGCGCGAGCGCCTCCAGGAAATCCTCGTCGATCGGATAGCTCTCGCCGTAGAGGCGGCGCTTCCTCGCCTGGTCGGCCTCGAAGCGCCTGCGCTGCTCGGCAACGTCGGTGAGCTCGCCGAAGCCGTTGGCGAGCTCGACGCCCGCGACGTAGAGCTCGAACCGCTCGGCGAGGCGCGGGTCGGCCGGGTTGGGCCGCGCCAGCGCCGCCATGGAGACGGGCCAGTCCACCAGCGCGGTCGGCGCGCCGATGCCGAGGTTGGGCTCGATGCGCGCGAGGAAGATGTGGAAGAAGCAGGTCTTCCCACTCGCCGCCCTCGGGCAATTTGTGGCCCGCCGCCGTGGCCGCCTTGCGCAACAACTCCGTGTCCGGGTGGCGCGGGTCGGGCGCGGTCGGCGAGGATGTCGAGCCCGGCGTATTTGCGGAACGCGGCAGCGACCGAGAGCGCGCGCACGCCCTTGCGAGGATCGCAGGTCCTGCCGTGCCGGCGCAGGCCCGGCCCGCGCAGAGGCTCCGGCACCGCCTCCCATGCCGCGCGCAGCAGCGCCCCGCAATCGGACAGCAGCGCATTGCAATCGTCGCCCGCGCGGTACCATTCCAGCATGGTGAACTCGGGATGATGGGTGGCCGAGCGCTCGCCGTCGCGGAACGTGCGCGCGAGCTGGAAGATGCGCGGCTCGCCCGCCGCCAGCAGCTTCTTCATGGCGAACTCGGGCGAGGTGTGAAGATACATCGGGCGCGATGCGTCCTCGAACGGCTCGTGCAGGTCGGTTTTGAAGGCGCGCAGGTGCGGCTCCAGGCCGGGCGAGACCTGGAGCGCCGGGGTCTCCACCTCGGCGAAGCCCTGGGCCGCGAACCAGCCGCGCACGGCGGCGGTGAAGGTGCGCGCGCGCGGCGAGGTACGGGCGGCGCCGGGCGAAGGCGTCGCGGTCCCACCATCGTGGCGCGGCGGGGGGAACGGAAGGCGGTGTCGGCGCAGTCATGGCCCGCACTATGCCGGGCACGGCCGGCGTTGTCAGCCGCGCTCGGGCTCGGGCGGCGGGGTCTCGGCGGGGCGCCCGGGCGGCGTCTCCGGGGGCAGGCCGGCGGGGCCTCCTCGGGGCGGCCGGGGGGCGTCTCGGGCGGCAGGCCCGGGGGCGCCTCCTCGGGCCGGTCGGCGGGAAGCCGGGCGGCACGTCGGACGGCGCGGCGCGGACAGGCCAAGGCATGAACCCGCGCGCGGGGCCGTGCATGAAGGCCGGGTTCGGGCTATTCATAGCCCCACTATGCCAAACCGGCCGCGCGCACGCCCATGACCAATCCAAATCATCGCCGCGACAACTCCCGCCTTCCTTTTTCGTCATGCCCCGGCTTGACCGGGGCATCCACACGGCGGATGGGATTCATGGATGGCCCGGACGAGCCGGGCCATGACGGAGTGAGTGAAGCCATGACCAATCCGAAGCACCGTCCCGACGACGTCGCATCCATTGAATCGTCACCCCCGCGAAAGCGGGGGTCCAGCCACCGTGAGAACACGTGGATTCCCGCTTGCGCGGGAATGACGAAGAAAACGGGGACGCTGCGCGACGCGGAGAGCCTGTGCGAGGCCGGGCTGATCGGCGCGGGCGAGGCCCCGGCGGCGGCGCGGGTCGCGGACGCTATGCGGTCGCGGTGACGCCGCACGTGGCGGCAACGATCGACGGGGCGGCGGGCGACGACCGCGCCGCGCTCGCACGCCAGTTCGTGCCGAGCGCCGACGAGCTGCACACCGGCGCAGACGAGCTTGCCGATCCCATCGGCGACGACAGCCCATTCGCCGGTCGAGGGCATCGTGCATCGCTATCCCGACCGCGTGCTGCTGACGCCGGTGATGGCCTGCCCGGTCTATTGCCGCTTCTGCTTCCGGCGCGAGTCGGTCGGCGCGGCGACGCGCTGACGCCGGCCCGAGCTCGCCGCGCGCTCTCACTACATCCGCGACCACGTGAAAACTGCGAGGTGATCCTGTCCGGCGGCGATCCGCTGGCGCTGTCGCCGCGGCGGCTGCAGGCAGATCGTCGCGGCGGCGGCGTGCGATCCCGCACGTCGGACTATCCGCGTGCACACCCGCCTGCCGGTGGCCGATCCCGCCAGGTCACGCCGGAACTGGTCGCGCGCTCACTGCGGCGAGACGCGGTCTACGTGGTGCTGCACTGCAACCACGCCGCCGAGCTGAGCCCGAGGCGACGGCGCGCCTGTGCGCGGCTGGTGGACGCGGCATCCCGATGCTGGCGCAGACCGTGCTGCTCGAAGGGCGTCAACGACGACGCGGCGACACTGGAAAAGCTGATCCGCGCGCTGATCCGCAAACCGCATCAAGCCCTACTACCTGCACCATCCCGACCTCGCCCGCGGCACCGGGCATTTCCGCAGCGGCCTCGCGCGGGCCGGGCGCTGATGCGGGCGCTTGCGCGGCCGGCTGTCGGGCATCGCCCAGCCGACCTACGTGCTCGACATCCCGGGCGGCCACGGCAAGGTGCCGGTCGGGCCGGGCTACCTGCGCAGGGCGCCGCCCCCGGGCAATGGATCGTCACCGACCCCGACGGCCACGAGCATCCCTATCCGGCGCGGGGGGAATAGCCTCCTCCTCTCTTATCGTCATGCCCCGCTTCATGCGGGGCATCCAGCAACGGCGACACGGCCAGATGCCCCGGACGAGCCGGGGCATGACGGGAGAGGAAAAGGCTGCCGGGAACACCCCGCCGCGCCTTGCCGGACGGACGGCAAGCTGCTAGGTTCCCGCCCCGTTCGGCCCCCGTCCGGTTCCCCCGGTCCGGGCCGTTTCCTTCGACCCCGACACCGCCACCCGAGACCCGGTTTTCCGCCCATGAAGATGAACGCCAACCTGATCCGCCCCGGCAACGTGCTCGACCACGAGAACAAGCTGTGGAGCGTCCTCA
Source organism: uncultured Alphaproteobacteria bacterium (assembly GCA_963732875.1). Taxonomy (GTDB): domain Bacteria; phylum Pseudomonadota; class Alphaproteobacteria; order SMXQ01; family SMXQ01; genus WHSO01. The sequence continues at coordinate 1,325,250 of CAVTBD010000002.1, forward strand.
AGATCCAGCTGATCCAGCCCGGCAAGGGCGGCGCCTTCATCCAGGTGGAGATGCGCGACGTGCGCTCGGGCAACAAGACCAACGTGCGCTGGCGCACCCAGGACACGGTCGAGAAGGCGATGGTGGACGAGGCCGAGTGCACCTTCCTCTATGCCGACGGCGACGCGCTCACCTTCATGAACAGCGCCACCTTCGACCAGTTCACCATGGCGCGCGATCAGGTCGGCGACGCCGCCCAGTTCCTGCAGGAGGGCATGGTGGTGATGGTCGAGACCATCGAGGGCCAGCCGGTCTCCGTCACCCTGCCCCAGACCGTGACCATGACCATCGTCGAGGCCGACCCGGTGGTGAAGGGCCAGACCGCGTCGTCGAGCTACAAGCCGGCGATCCTGGAGAACGGCAGCCGCGTCATGGTGCCGCCGCACGTCGCGTCGGGCACCCGCATCGTCGTCAACACCGCCGACGGCTCCTACGTCGAACGCGCCAAGGACTGATGGATTGCACCGCGTGGACCACATCGCCTATTCAAACCGTCATCGCCCGGCTCGTCCGGGCGATCCATTTGTCGTCACGGCAACCGCCTCGGCCAGCCCGTGGATGCCCCGGACAAGCCGGGGCATGACGGCGGTTTTTGAACGCGGCGAAAACGTGGCCGCGTGATGGCGGTCAAGTCCCCCCTCATCAACGTGATGGAGCGCGCCGCCCGCAAGGCGGGGCGCGGCCTGGTGCGCGACTTCGGCGAGGTCGAGCAGCTCCAGGTTTCCCAGAAGGGCCCGGGCGACTTCGTCTCGACGGCCGACCACAAGGCCGACCGCGTGCTGCGCGAGGAGCTCGCGCGCGTGCGCCCGGACTTCGCCATGCTGACCGAGGAATCGGGCTTCCACGGCGACGACGACGCCATGTACCGCTGGGTGGTCGACCCGCTCGACGGCACCACCAACTTCCTGCACGGCATCCCGCATTTCGCCATCTCGATCGGCGTCGAGGGGCGCTCGGTGATCGGCGGCAAGCTGTCGAGCGAGATCGTCGCGGGCGTGGTCTACGACCCGATCCACGACCTCACCTACTGGGCCGAGAAGGGCGCCGGCGCCTATCTCAACGACCGACGTTTGAGGGTATCGGCGCGGCGCGACCTCCCCATGTCGGTGATCGCGTCCGGCCTGCCGACGCATGGACCGCACCGATGCCGACCAGCACCTGCGCGAGACCCGCGCCGCTGATGGGCCGGGTCGCGGGGCTCCGGCGCTTCGGCTCGGCCGCGCTCGACATGGCCTGGGTCGCCGCCGGACGCTACGAGGCGTTCTGGGAGGTCGGCCTGTCGCCCTGGGACATCGCCGCCGGCATCGTCCTGGTCAAGGAGGCGGGCGGCTACGTGAGCGAGCTCGACGGCGGCGACGGCATGATGGCCTCGGGCTCGATGCTCGCCAGCAATGGCCATATCCACAGCGAAATCCGCTCGGTCCTCAATAAGGCGCGTTGACGCCTTTCGGCGTCGGGACGCCGGCGCATACGGGGTGCGGCAAGGCGGTTGTTCCACCGGGGCGCCTTGGTTTATTGTTGCGGGACCCCGGCGCCCCAAAAGCGCCCCGGGGTCAATGGCTTAATGCCCGCCATGCGCAGCACCAGGCAGGAGACGTCGCCCAGATGAATCCCGGAAGAAGGATCAACCGGCCGCAGCGCGGCAGTCGCGCGCGCCTCGTCGCCGCGGCGTTCGCCGTGACGCTGCTCGTGCCCATCGCCGCGCCCCGCCCGGTGCTGGCTCAGGCCGGCGGCTACGACGACGACGGCACCACCGTGGTCGGCAGCGCCAGCGGCGGCGTCACCGTCGATCTCTCCGTGCTCAACGACCTCGGCGCGCCCGACCGCGGCCGCGACCTGCGCTTCCCGGGCAGCCGGCTCGGCCCCGACCAGGCGATCCGCCTGCATCCGGCCCGAGATCCAGCTGCATCCGCCGCGCAAGAAGGCGCGCCGCGTCCGCCGCCCGCCTGCGAGCGTGCGGCCCAAGCCCAGGCCGGCGCCGCCGTCCGCGACCGCCGAGGCCCCGGCCGCGCCCGCCATGCCCGAGACCGCCGCGCCGCCCGCGGCGCCCCCCGCCCCGCCCAAGGTGGCGAGCGCGCCGCCGCGCGCCGATGACCCCGCCGCCCGCGCCCGAGAGCACGCCCGAGACCCGTGCGCCGGCCAAGGCCCCCGAAATGGCGCGCGGCTCGGTCACTCCGCCGCCGCCGCCGACCGTGCCCGAGCCGCCCCAGGCGTCGCGCAGCGCCTCGCCCCTGCCGCCCGACCTGCCGCCGATCACCCCGGCGCCGCGCGAGGGCGTCGAATCCGGCAGCGTGCCGCCACCGCCCGCGCCGGAAACCAAAAAGAGCGAGAGCCAGACCGCGTCCCTGCCCCCAGCCACGTCGGGCGGCGGTTTCGCGCCCGGCGTCACCCGCGCTATCGCGTTCGGGGCCGGTCAGGCGAGCCTCGCCAGCGCCGGCGAGGCGACGCTCAAGGCCGCGGCCCAGGCGCTGACCGCGAATGCCGCACTGCGCGTCGAGCTCAAGGCCTACGCCACCGGCGACAAGGACAACGAATCGCGGGCGCGGCGCCTCTCGCTCAGCCGCGCGCTGGCGGTGCGCTCGTTCCTGATCAAAGAGGGCGTACAAGCGACGCGCATCGACGTGCGCGCGCTCGGCAGCCAGGTGCCCTCGGGCCCCGCGGATCGCGTCGACGTGACTCTGATTTCCCGGTAACGCCGGACCGGCGGACGCGGTCCGATGTCCGATGGATGACACGGCCGCCCGCCAGTATGGGTGGCGCCGGTGAGAACGGAGACGACGGGGGCCCGGCCCCCGTCGGTTCGAGGACCCGCAAGACGCCAACGGCCCGGTGAGGGCCAACGGAAGGAAGCATGTTCAGGTTCGGCCCCTACCTCTTCCGCATGACTGCGTTCCTGATCGTCGTCGCCGGTGTCTCCGTGGCGCTGATCGGACCGCTCCACCACGCATTCCTGTCGAACCCGCCGCTCAACAGCCTGATTCTCGCGGTGCTCGCGTTCGGCATCGTCTATGCGCTGCGTCAGGTGTTCGTGCTGCGCCACGAGGCGGCCTGGATCACCGCCTTCCGCCGCCTGCGCGAGCAGGGCGGCGGGCGCGAGCGCCCGGGCGGCGACACCCTGCCCCGGCCGCACCTGCTCGCGCCGATGGCGAATCTGCTGAGCGACCGCGAGGGAACGCTGCGCCTGTCGGCGAGCTCGATGCGTTCGCTGCTCAATTCGATCTCGTCGCGCCTCGACAAATCGCGCCAGCTCGCGCGCTACCTGATCGGGCTGCTGATCTTCCTCGGCCTGCTCGGCACGTTCTGGGGGCTGCTGATCACGATCGCCTCGGTGTCGAACGTGGTGAAGGACCTCAGCATGGGCACGGGCGACATCAACGAGATGTTCGGCCACCTGAAGGCGGGGCTCGCGGCGCCCCTTTCGGGCATGGGGACCGCGTTCGGCTCGTCGCTGTTCGGCCTCGCGGGATCGCTGGTGCTGGGCTTCCTCGACCTGCAGTCGGGCCAGGCGCTCAACCGCTTCTACAACGACCTCGAGGAATGGCTGTCGGGGCTGACGCGGCTCACCGGCCCGTCGCCGGTGTCGGGCGGCGAGGGCACCGTGCCCGACTACCTGGAGGCGCTGCTGGAGCAGACCGCCGAGGGGCTCGAGGGCCTGCAGCGCACCATCGCGCGCGGCGAGGAGAGCCGCATCTCCGCCAACACCGCACTGATGCAGCTGCACGAGCGCCTGTCCACGCTCACCGACCAGATGCGCGCCGAGCAGGGCCTGCTGGCGCGCCTCGCCGAGGGTCAGCTCGAGTTGAAGCCGATCCTGGCGAAGCTCGCCGAGGCCCCGGCGCGCGCCGGCGGCGACGGGCTCGACGACGCCACCCGCGGCCATATCCGCAACATGGAGATCTACCTCGCGCGCCTGCTGGAGGAAGTGGCCTCGGGCCGCGCCCAGGCGACCGAAGAGATCAGGAGCGAGATCAAGATCCTCGCCCGCACCGTCGCCGCCGCGGCGGAAAAGTCCGCCGCCCGCAGCGGGGAATAGGGCGCATGGCCACGACACACGTACCGGCGTTCCCCATGACGCCCCCCTCACCCTTCCCTCTCCCCCCGGTCACGCGAATGCGTGCTTCGCACGACGGGGGGAGAGGGTTGAGAAGGGTTGGCAAGCGACAGCGAGCCTACCCGGAGCTGGGTGAGGGAGATGCCGGGCCCTCGATCTGACGGAGGCTTGAATGGCCGGAATCGCCCAGCACCGCCGCCCCCAGCACCACCTCGACATCTGGCCGGGGTTCGTGGACGCGCTGTCCACGCTCCTCATGGTCATCATCTTCGTCCTGTCGGTGTTCATCCTCGCGCAGTTCTTCCTGACCGAGCAGCTGGCCGGGCGCGACGCTGCCATGAAGCGGCTCGAGACCCAGGTCTCGGAGCTCGCCGACATGCTCGCCCTCGAGCGCCAGGCGAGCGCCGAGCTGCGCAACTCGGTGGCGGATCTGTCGGCGCAGCTGCAGTCGTCCACCGCCGCGCGCGACAGCCTGAGCGGGCAGGTCTCCAGCCTCGGCCAGCAGCTCTCCGAAGTGCGCGACAAGGCGAACCAGCTCCAGTCCGACCTCGACGACGCGCGCCAGAAGCTGGCCGCGAGCGAATCCCAGCTCGGCACGGTCTCGAAGCAATTGAGCGAGAGCCAGGGCAAGCTCACCAAGGAGCAGGAGCTGTCGAACGCGCGCAAGTCGGAGGTGGACCGACTCAACAACAACATCGCCGCGCTGCGCAACGAGCTCGCGCGCATCAGCGCCGCGCTGGAGGCTTCGGAAGCCAAGAGCAAGGAACAGAACGTCCAGATCGCCAACCTCGGCAAGCGGCTCAACGCCGCGCTCGCGAGCAAGGTCGAGGAGCTGTCGCGCTACCGCTCGGAGTTCTTCGGCAAGCTGCGCGAGGTGCTGGGTAACCGCAAGGACATCCGCATCGTCGGCGACCGCTTCGTGTTCCAGTCGGAGGTGCTGTTCGGCAGCGGCGACGCGACGCTCGGCGACGAGGGCAAGGTCCAGATTGCCGAGCTGGCCAAGACCCTGCTCGACCTCGCCGGGAAGATCCCGGCCGGCATCGACTGGGTGCTGCGCGTCGACGGCCATACCGACGTCCGGCCCATCAGCACGCCCCAGTTCCCGTCCAACTGGGAGCTCTCGAGCGCCCGCGCGCTTTCCGTGGTGCATGCGCTGGTGGCCGACGGGGTGCCGCCCGAGCGCCTGGTGGCGGCGGGCTTCGGCTCCTACCAGCCGATCGACCCGGGCCATACCGAGGACGCCTACCGCCGCAACCGGCGCATCGAGTTCAAGCTGACCGAGCGCTAGGCCGGGCCCGGCCCGGGCGCCCTTCCCGGCCCCGGCCGCCGCGTCCTACCGCCAGGGGCGGACAGGCCTTGCAATCCCGGGCGCCATTGGATATAGAACGGCCTTCCGCGCGGCCCCGGGCCGCGCCCTAGCCTCTCACACGGGGCCTTTCACACGGGAAACGGGCGATGAAGCAGGATATTCATCCCGACTACCACGAGATCACGGTGGTGATGACCGACGGCACCACCTACAAGACCCGTACGACCTGGGGCAAGCCGGGCGACACGCTCAAGCTCGACATCGATTCCAAGTCGCACCCGGCCTGGACCGGCGTGCACCGCCTGATCGATTCGGGCGGCCAGCTCGCCAAGTTCAACAAGCGCTTCCAGGGTCTCGGCCTCAAGTAGTCCGGGTACACAACCCAATATGCAGAAGGCCGGCCCAAAGGGCCGGCCTTTCTCGTTGGGGCGGGGTGACTTTTCCGGAAAGCCGTGTGCTCAGGTGTCGGCGTGGTCGCGGCGCACCAGCTCGTCGAGGCGCGACACCCGCACGTAGAGGCGCTGGCTGCGCTCCATCAGGCTTTCGAGAGCGGGCGGCAGCACCTCGCCGAGCGGGTCGTCGTCGCCGGCGAGACGCTCGCTGCGCTCGAGCGTGTAGGGCGGGCGCGCCGCCTCGGCGGGCGTGATCTCCCCGGCGTGGACCGCGCGGCGCGCGAGCAGCCAGGCCATGACATGGGTGAGCCGCGAGGTCAGCCGCGAGGTCTCGACCGCCATGCGCGCCTGGCCGCCGACCGTGACGTACTGGCAGTCCACCTGCTGGCCGCGCGCGATGTAGTCGCGCGCTTCGATCAGCAGATCGAACGTCTCGTCGTAGGTGCGGTCGAAGAAGGCCGTCGCCGCTTCCATGGTCCCTCGATGCCCCGTGCGCGCATGGCGCGCGCCTTGTTTTATTGCCCCAAGCATCGCCGATCCGGTCTGGCGAGGCAAGACCGGAGCGCGCCGAAAGGCGAAATTTACCTTGTTCTTTCATATGGTTAACGTCTGTACCCCCGGTGCCGCGTGCGGCTCTTGAATCGGCCCGGCCGGCACCTAAATCAATGACGAGCGGCGCCCATGAGGGCCGCTCGGGCCGCCCCCGGCCGACCGGCGGGACGGCGGCCATCTCTCAACCCATGTTGCTTCTGAAGGAGGATATGGATATGACCGGTTTCGACTTTTCACCCCTGTTCCGTTCCAGCGTCGGCTTCGACCGCCTGAGCCGCCTCATGGAGAGCGCGCTCGTGCCCCATGGCGAGGCCAGCTACCCGCCCTACAACATCGAAAAGACCGGCGAAAACGCCTATCGCATCTCGGTCGCGGTCGCCGGCTTCGGCGAGGGCGACCTCGACGTCACGGTGAAGGAGAACACGCTCACCATCACCGGCAAGAACCAGCGCGAGGAAAAGGACGAGAAGGCCCGCAAGTACCTGTACCACGGCATCGCCGGGCGCGCCTTCCGGCTCGCCTTCGCGCTCGCCAACTCGGTGCGCGTGAGCGGTGCCAGCGTCGAGAACGGGCTGCTGCACGTCGACCTCGAGCGCGTGGTGCCCGAGGAGGCGAAGCCCCGCACCATCGAGATCCGCAAGGGCGACGGCCCCAAGGCGATCGGTGAAAAGGCGGCCTAGAGCCTGATCGGCTCAGCTCGGAACGATCTTGAGCCGTGAATCAGGCTCTACACGTTGAATTCAGAGCAGGATTCACGGTTCAGATTGAGTCAATCTGAACCGACCCTGCTCTGACGCCGCCGTACCGGGCCCCGCATAAAGCGAAGGCCCAAAAGTCGAGAGCCGCCCCCCGCGTCCTCCCGCTTGGGGCGGCTCCTTCTTTTGAGCCTCGACCTGTTAAACTTGCTTGGTCGCCGGAAAATCTAGCGGCGCCGGGGGCCCGAGTCAAAGCAAACATTACACAAACATTAACGGCACATGGAGAAATTAGCGAAAGTTTCGCACGTGCCCGGATATGCGTAACATAAAGAAAGCCGCCCCGGAGGGCGGCTTGAGTTTAACAGGGAGGCGTCAAAAGGATTGGACGGAACGTCCAATGGACAAACCCATGACGAGGAATGTCTGATGCCTAATTTAGGGGCAAATGGTTAACGCGTCCTTAACAAACCACAAATTTTTTCTGCAGAATGTTAAGTATTGCCCCGGCCGCGGGCAGACGCCCCGGCTACTTGCGGAACACCGCCTCGGCGGCGCCGCGCACCCCTTGCTTGCGGGCGATGTCGGCCTCCGCCCGGGCAATCTCGCCCCTGAGCGCACCGATGTAGGCGCGCAGTTCCACGATCGACAGCGAATCCAGCACGACCGGCTGGAATCCCGCGGGTTTCCTGGGCTGGAGCTCGTCCTCTTCGGCGGCCATCGGCGCTTCCCGGCTGCGGAAATTATGGCAAAGGGGGTTTGTCCCTGCCGGTAAGGGACTATATGATGGATGAAATTCAATTGCCACCGCCCCCTCTTGCAACGCCCGGGGCGCGGCATCAGGCCCGGGTCCCGGAAATGGGGTCCGGGCGTATCCATCCTAAGGAGGCACTATGGTTCTCCCGCTCATGCCCAAGGCGACGGCCGTCTGGCTGGTCGAGCACACGGCGCTCAGCTTCGACCAGATCGCGGCGTTCTGCGGGCTGCATCCGCTCGAGGTCCAGGCCATCGCCGACGAGGAAGTGGCGGTCGGTATCGTCGGCCTCGACCCGATCGCCAACGGCCAGCTCACCGACGAAGAGATCAAGCGCTGCGAGGCCGATCCCGATGCCCGGCTCGAGATGGCCGAGGCCACCATGCCGCGCCCGGCGCCCAAAACCCAGGGGCCGCGCTACACGCCGATCGCCAAGCGCCAGGAGCGTCCCGACGCGATCGCCTGGCTGCTGCGCCACTATCCCGAGCTGACCGACGCCCAGATATCCAAGCTGGTCGGCACCACCAAGAGCACCATCAACGCGGTGCGCGACCGCTCCCACTGGAAGGGCGCGAACATCAAGCCGGTCGATCCGGTCGACATCGGCATGTGCTCCTACGAGGACCTGCTCGCCGCGGTGCAGACCGCGCGCCGGCGCGTGGCCCGGGCCGAGCAGCGCGCCGCACGCGAAGCGGCGCGGCGCGAACGCGAGGCCGCCAAGGAAGCCGCTGCGGCGGCCCTGCCCGCCGAAGGCGCGGACGAACCTGCCGACGCGACCGGAGAGACCCCCGCGGCCGATCCGTTCGCCCCGGCACCGGCCGACGCGCCGATGGCGCCGGCACATGACGGTGACGACGGGCACCGCGAGGGCGGGCTGTAGCCATCGTCCCCAGCCGTCGGTGATCGGCGGCATGTCCTGTTGTCGTGACTGAAAATGCGAACGCGCCCTAGAGCCTGATCGGCTCGGATCGGAACGATCCTGAGCCGTGAATCAGGCTCTATACTTTAAATAACTTAGAGCAGGATTCACGGTTCAGATTGATCCAATCTGAACCGACCTTGCTCTCGTGTCGTGGTTCAAAAGTTCGCTTCATTTTTGGGGTGGCTTCCTAGCGAACTTCTGAACCGAAACGACACTAAAAACCATGTGATTCCAGCGTGGTTATGGATTTGAAGTTCCTTTCAACGCCGCCCCAAATAAGTCAGGAACTTCAAATCCACCACACTGGTGAGGGCGCGTTCTTTTTGCGTGCCGTCAAGCGGCGTGAAGCTTCAACAACTCGTCCTTGATTCGCAGCTTTTTTCGCTTGAGCTCCACGAGGGCGTCGTCGCGCGGCCAAGAGCGCGCCAGCTCCTGCTTTATGGCGGACTCGAGATTGGCATGTTCCGATTTCAGCTGAGAGACGAGTTCTGCATCGGCCATAAGGCACCTCCTTGGCTGAGAGAAGCCTGATCGTGCCGTCGGCTGGCCGGGCGAACCCAGGAGACCAAATGCCCGGCCTGCGGCACGGGACCAGTCTTCAGGATGAAATGCTAAACCCAAATGGATGGCGCCGCCAAGACAACTCTCCGCCCGCGCGGCAGATTCTTCAGCGCATCAGGATTTCCGCCGCGTCGAGCGCCTGGTCGGGCGCGAGTCCCTTGAACGCCTTGCCGAGGATATGGGCGAAGTCGACCGCGTCGTGGGGCGAGAACCGGCCGTCCACGGCACGCAGGTAGTGGTCGAAGGTCTCCGCCGCGTGGGCCGCGCGTTCCACCGCCGGCGCGCCGGCATGGTCCGGCGTACGGTCCACGGCGCCAGCGAGGATCAGCTGCTCAAGGTGCTCGGCGTCGATCTCGGTCGCCTGCACCTCGGCACGCAGCGTGTCGCGCAGCTCGGCCGGCGCGTCGGCAAATCCGTCCTTGAGCGCGCGGCGCACAAGCCTGAGGCCCTTCACCACCACCTTGTGCCAGCGGTCCGAGGCGGCCATCACCGCCAGCATCTCGGTCTCGGTGAGCGCACCGCGGCCCAACTCGCCGAGCCACAGGCAGAACAGCATCAGGTTGATATCGATGCCGTGACGTTCCTGCAGATTGAGGCACGCCGCCGACACGTCTTTGGCGCGATAGACCGCGAGCGCAAAGTCCCAGAACGGATGCTCGGGAAAGTCGATGGCCCGTGTCGCCATATCATCTGTTTCCTGATGTCGTTAACTAAACGTCGCCGAACGAGATGCCAAGGCCGCGCGCGGTGCGCATGAGGTCGCCTTCGACGTCGACGGCGCGGGTCACCGCGGCAACCTCGGCCAATGGCATATCACGCACGCCCCGGTTCTGCCACACCACCACGCGCCCGAAGTTGCCTGCCGCCACCAGGTCCACGGCATGCACACCGAACGCCGCCCCCAGCACCCGGTCGGTGGTGGACGGGGTGCCGCCGCGCTGGACATGGCCGAGCACGGTGCAGCGGCTCTCCCAGCCGGTCGCCTGGGACAGCGCGTCGGCCAGGTACATGCCGACGCCGCCGTAGCGGTGGCGCCCCTCCGGATCGGTCAGCGTGACCGCGTGGCCGTCCGCGGTGCGGCAACCTTCCGCCACCACCACCAGGGCGAAATCGCGGTCCATGGCCTCGCGCACCGCCCGGACACGCCCGGCCAGCGCGTCGAGCCGGTACGGGATCTCGGGAATCAGGATGACGTCGGCGCCGCCCGCGATGCCGGTCGAGAGCGCGATGTGACCCGCATCGCGTCCCATCACCTCGAGGATCATGATACGCGCATGGGACGCGGCCGTGGTCTGGAGCCGGTCGAGCGCCTCGGTCGCGACGTTGACCGCGGTGATGTAGCCGATCGCGTTCTCGGTGCCGACCACGTCGTTGTCGATGGTCTTGGGGATGCCGACCACGTTGAGGCCGCCGTCCCTGACCAGCCGGTCGACGATGCGGAACGAGCCGTCGCCGCCGATGGCGATCAGCGCGTCGAGCCCGAGCCTGCGGTAGCCCGCGATGGCGTCCGTCGAGCGGTCGATGACGCTACCGTCCGGCATGGGAAAGGCATAGGGGTCGCCGCGGTTGGTGGTGCCGATCATGGTGCCGCCCATGCGCAGGAGGCCGCCCGCGAACATGCCGGGCGTGAGCGGTTCGACGTCGGGCGGATTGCTCATCAGGCCGAGCGTGCCGTAGCGGATGCCCAGCACCTCGTAGCCGTAGCCGCCGACGGCGCGATGCACCGCCGCGCGGATCACCGCGTTGAGCCCGGCGCAGTCGCCGCCCGTGGTCATGATGCCGATGCGCTTGCTGTCCGCCAATGCCTGTCTCCCGCCTGTACACGGCGCCGGAACGGCGCCCCTACAGGGTCGCCCAACTCCGGACGATCTTCAACGGTGCGCTTGACCGGCGCGTGACAGGAAGGGCGTGGAAAAGACGGCGGGGGAAGCCGCCGAACGGCTCAGGTCGCGCTTTCGCGCTGTCCCTTGCGGTCGTACATCGCCTTGTCGGCCTGCTCCAGCATGGCCGAGGCGTCGTCGTCGCCTTTGAGCGAATAGGCGCCGTAGGTGATCTCGACGCGCACCTGCTTGCCCTTGTAGTCGAACGGGGTCTCGGCGATGGTGCGGGCGAGCGTCTCGGCCTTGCGCCGTGCCGCGTCCTCGTCGGCGTTGGCGAGAATCACGCCGAACTCGTCGCCGCCGAGGCGGCCGACCACGTCGGATTCGCGCACGCTGCCGGTCAGGATGCCGGCGATGTGGGTGATCGCCGCGTCGCCCGCGGCATGGCCCAGGCTGTCGTTGATGCGCTTCATGTCGTTGATGTCGAAGTACAGCACGCTGACCCGGGAATCGTAGCGTTGGGCGAAGGACAGCATGCGCGACAGCTCGCGCACGAAGGCGCGCCGGTTGGCAACCGGCACGAGCGAATCCTCGTCGGCAAGCTTCTCCAGGTGCGCGATGCGCGCCTTGCTCTGATCGAGATCGTGGCGCAGCGTATCGACCTCCTTGAGGAGGGTCATGATGGCGTGGCGCACCTTGGGGGTGAACTCCGCCTCGGGGATGCCGAGGATCGAGGTGGTGTCCTGGACCGCGCCGGAGGCGGTCACGGGAGCGGAGGTCGCGGGGCCGCGGGCGGCGCCGACACCACCGATCTTCGCGCCGCCGCCGACCGACCTGGAATTGCCTATCTTCACCGCTGGTCTCTTGTCCCTGTGGTCTGACTATACGCCGTCCGGCACCGCCGGAACCGGAAAGCGGGTACGCGGGGTACGGTTAAGGAAGGTTTACCGCGCATTCCCTAACCACGCGTTAACATTCTTCACCGGGGCCCGTGGCGGAGGCCGTAACCTCCTCGCTCCCCACGGTTTTCCGGCGCCACGGCAAGGCCCCATGGCGGTTGCCAAGGGGCCGCCGGTCCATATAATGGCCGCTTTCCCGATCCCGGGGAACCGGTCCGCAAGGGCCGCCCCGGCCAACAGGGGAGCCGCATGGCCGCACCGAAACCCGTCGTCGCGATCATCATGGGCAGCCAGTCCGACTGGGCCACCATGCGCCACGCCTCGGACATCCTCGAGACCCTCGGCATTCCCCACGTCCGCAAGATCGTCTCGGCCCACCGCACGCCCAAGCGGCTCTACGAGTTCGCGAGCGGCGCGCGCGCCGCCGGCTTCAAGGTGATCATCGCCGGCGCGGGCGGCGCCGCCCACCTGCCCGGCATGGCCGCCGCCATGACACCGCTGCCGGTGTTCGGCGTGCCGATCGAATCCCATGCCCTCAAGGGCATGGACAGCCTGTTGTCGATCGCGCAGATGCCGGGCGGCGTGCCGGTCGGCACGCTGGCCATCGGCAAGGCCGGCGCGGTCAACGCGGCGCTGCTCGCGGCCTCGGTGCTGGCCCTGTCCGACAAGAAGCTCGCCAAGGCGCTCGACCGCTTCCGCGATGTCCAGACCAAAGCGGTCGCCGCCGAGCCCAAGGACGAGTGAGCCGCCCCATCCCGTGAGCACGACCGATATCCGATCGCCAAGACTGGCGCCAAGACCGCCGCCCGAACCGACGCGATCCTGCCCGGCGCCACCATCGGCATCGTCGGCGGCGGCCAGCTCGGGCGCATGACGGCGATGGCCGCGGCGCGGCTCGGCTACCGCACCCACATCTTCTCGCCCGACGCGGGCAGCCCGGCGGCCCAGGTCGCCGCCGCCGAGACCGTCGCCGACTACGGCGACGAAGCGGCGCTCGCGCGCTTCGCCGAAGCCGTCGACGTCGCCACCTTCGAATTCGAGAACGTGCCCGCACGCACCGCCGAGGTGCTGGCCGGGCTGGTGCCTATGCGGCCGTCCGCGCGCTGCCTCGAGATCGCCCAGGACCGCCTCAAGGAAAAGACCTTCCTCAACGCCAACGGCGCACCGACGGCGCCGTTCATGCGTATCGGCACGGCCCACGACCTCGCCTGCCAGCTCGACGAGATCGGCCGGCCCGCCGTACTCAAGACCGCGACCCTCGGCTACGACGGCAAGGGCCAGGTGATGATCGACGCCGAGACCGACGCCGCCGAGGCCTACCGCGCCATGGGTGCCGAGGTCGGCATCCTGGAAGGCTTCGTCGATTTCGCCTGCGAGGTGTCCGTGGTGCTGGCACGCGGCCTCGACGGCAGGACCGCCGCCTTCGACGTGGTCGAGAACCGCCACAGCCATCACATCCTCGACGTCACGCTCGCGCCCGCCGCCATCGCGCCGGGGATCGCGCGCGAGGCCGAACGCATCGCCGCGCGCATTGCCGCGGCGCTCGACCTGGTCGGGCTCTTGGCGGTCGAGATGTTCGTGACCCGGGACGGCCGCGTGCTGGTGAACGAGATCGCGCCGCGCCCGCACAACTCGGGCCACTGGACGATCGATGCCTGCGTCACCAGCCAGTTCGAGCAGTTCGTGCGCGCCGTATGCGGCCTGCCGCTGGGCGATCCGTCGCGCCATTCGGACGCCACCATGAAGAACCTGATCGGCGACGAGGTGGACCGCTTCGACACGCTGATCGCCGATCCCGGCGCCAAGATCCATCTCTATGGCAAGGGCGCGGCCCGGCCCGGCCGCAAGATGGGCCACGTCACCTGGCTGTACCCGAAGGGATCGGGGCCGAAGGCCCCTTAACCTCTACTCGGCGGCGAGCCGGGTCGGCTCCTCGATGACGGCCGCGACCGCGCGCGCGGGCAGCGCGGCGGCTACCGCCAGCACGACCGCACACACGTAGGGCAGCACCAGCGCCCCCAGCATGGCGACCCACAGCGTGCCCTCGATGGTGGTGAAGGCTCCGGTCCAGATCAGTCCGCCCGCGGTGACGAACACCAGCAGGGTCAGCAGCGCCTCGCGCCCGGCCATGCGCACGCCCTCGATTAGCGCCGGGCTGTCGCGGCGCTTGGGCGTACGGTGGAACACCGCCTTCTTGAACGCGAGCCCGGCGAGCACGCCGCGCGCCACCGTCAGCGACAGCGCGAGCGCGGCAATAGCGGCACCGATGCGCTGCCACAGCGTGCACGGCACGCGCCGGGTATAGAGCCACAGCGCGGCGAAGATCTTGAGGCCGAACAAGGTCAGCGCCGGGATCACGAACAGCGCAAGCGGATAGTCGAAGCGCTTGGGGAAGAATATGAGTCCGGCCGACCACAGCAGGCCGGCGCCGATGAATACCAGGTGCAGCAGGTCGGTCATCCACGGCATCCAGCCCGCGACGAAGTGGTAGCGCTGGCCGCGCGTGAGCCGCGTATGGTAGCCGAACAGCAGCTTCTTCCAGTGATGGCGCAGGATCTGGCCCGCGCCGAACACCCAGCGGAAACGCTGGCGCGTATAGCCGGCGAAGCTGTCGGGCACGACGCCGCGCCCGAACGGATGGTTGACATAGACGCTGGCGAAACCCGCGTCCATCAGGCGCAGGCCGAGCTCGGCGTCCTCGCAGATGCACCATTCCGCCCAGCCGCCGAGCTTCTCCAGCGCCGTACGCCGGATCAGGGTCATGGTGCCGTGCTGGATGATGGCGTTGCGCTCGTTGCGGTGCACCATGCCGATGTGGAAGAAGCCGGCGTATTCCCAGTTGATCATCTCGTGGAACGGATGGCGCGCCCACTCGCGGTGGTCCTGGGGCGCCTGGACGAAGCCGACGCGCTCCTCGTCGAAATAGCCGGTGAGCGATGACAGCCAGTCGGGCGAGACGAGGTAGTCGGCGTCGACCACGCCGATGATCTCGGCATCGGACGCGGTCTCGCGCAGGGCGACGTTGAGCGCGCCCGCCTTGAAGCCCGCGAGCTTGTCGAAGTGGAAGAAGCGGAAGCGGGGGCCGAGCCGGGCGCAGGCGGCTTCCACCGGCCGCCACACCGCCGGGTCCCTGGTGTTGTTGTCGATGACGATGACCTCGAACGCCGGGTAGTCGAGAGCGGCGAGGCTTTCCAGCGTCTCGATCACGAGCTCGGGCGGCTCGTTGTAGATCGGCAGGTGCAGCGACACCTTGCGCCATCGTTCGGGCGGCCGGCCCTTGTGGGCGAACTGGCGCGCGAGCGCGCCGGGCCAGCTCAGCTCCGCGAACTGGAAGCCCTCGGAAGCCAGCGTGAAGGACAGCAGGACCTGGGTCGCGATCAGCGCGATCAGCCCCGCCGCCTCCGCCGGCTGGAGGTACTGGTAGAGGATGCGGTCGGCCGACAGCACAAGGCCGGTGACCGTGCCCTGCAGCAGGAAGGCGAGGAACACGCGCGCGCTGCGCGGCATGTGGCCCGCGCGCGGCAGCACGATCAGCAGCAACAGCGCGCCGAGTATGCCCGACACCGCGGCGAGCTTGATCCACTGGGGCCGCTCGATGATCTCGCCCTCGAGCGGGAACTTGGGCTTGCGGTCGGCATCCAGCAGCCCCCAGTAGGCGCCGGCGGTGCCCTCGATGTTGACCTTCCACGGCTGGTCGAAGGCCTCCATCACGAAGTAGTCGATGCCGGCGCGGTGCGCGGTATTGAGAAACTCGCGCAGGAACCGGCCCTCGTTGACGACACCCAATTCGGCGGCGCCCACCGCCTTGCCGAACGACGGCCAGCCCACTTCCGTGATGACGATGGGCTTGTCGGGATAGGTGTTCTGCAGCTCGTAGTAGCGGTCGAGCACGTGGGCGACCGCCTGCTTGAGGGGCACGCCTTCCCAGTACGGCAGGAGCTGCACGCCGATATAGTCGACCGCGCGCGCGAGCTCGGGATACTTGAGCCAGATATGGGGCGGCTCGGCGGTGGATACGGGGATGCGCACGCGTCGCTTGACGCCCTTGATGTAATCGATGAGCTGCTTGACCGTGACGTCCGTGCGCAGCAGCGATTCGTTGCCCACCAGCAGGCGCTCGACGTTCTTGTTGCGCCAGGCGGTGAGCACCAGCTTCTGCATCTCCGCCGCGTTGGCCTTCTCGTCCCTGCCGATCCAGCCGCCCAGCGTCACCTTCATGTCGTAGCGCGCGGCGATCGAGGGAATCACGTCGAAGCCGTTGGCGACGGTATAGGTCCTGAGCGAGCGGGTGAGGCCGAGCAGGGTCGCGACGTCGTTCTCGATCTCGGCCGGGGTCGGGTGCTTGTTCTGGACCGGGCTCTCGCCGCGCGAATAGGGGCTGAAGGAAACGCCGCGCAGCACCCCGTCCCAGGCCAGCGCGCCGCCGTAGGGACGGTGCAGCGCCGCCATCAGCACCGCGTTGACGAGCGCGACCACGACGATAATGACGAGGGAGGAAAGACGCATGCGCATGGGTCGGGCCCTGTCGGCAGGACGGATCGGTCAGGATCCCGGCGGGCGGTCGCCCGGGAACACGTCGCGCAGGATCCGGAACGGATCGGGCAGCTTCGCCGCCACCTCGCGCAGGCGCGCCTTGGCCTTCTCGATGCCCATGACCTCGTCGATGCGGCGGTCGAGGAACGCCCACGTG
Source organism: uncultured Alphaproteobacteria bacterium (assembly GCA_963732875.1). GTDB lineage: Bacteria > Pseudomonadota > Alphaproteobacteria > SMXQ01 > SMXQ01 > WHSO01. The sequence goes on from CAVTBD010000002.1 coordinate 1,341,934, forward strand.
CCGGCGCGGTCCTCGCTTTCGTCGTCGAGCCAGAAGAGCACGGTCGCGGCGAGCACCGCGGCCAGGATCGCCCGCTTGGTATAGAAGTTGAAATCGGTCGAGGTATCGCCGACCGCGTACCACATGGCGTCCACGGCCCGGTAGAGGCACTTGGCGCCGAGCGCCTGGTTGCCCGGCAGCGCGAGCCACGACATCAGCGCGCGTACCGCGGCGCGCTCGGGCCCGGCCTGCTCGAGCCGCAGCCGCACCACGTGGGCGATGCGTTCGCGCATCTTCATGGCCGCGAGCGCGCCGTCGTCGAGGGCCGCGAGCATACGCTCGTCGGCGAACCGGCTGTAGTATTCGGCGAGCTCGGCGAGGCCGCCCTGGAAGGCGAGGCGCGCCACCGGCCCGATCACGCCGGCGTCGGCAATCCCGGTCTCGAGCGCGCGCGCGCTCCAGCCGTCGAACGGCACGTGCTGGAGGGTGGCGCGGAGAATCTTGTCGCGCGCGGCGGCCAGCTCGGACGGCGTCGTGGTCATCGCCCTACTCCGCCGCCTGCTCGGAGGCGGAATCACTCTTTGCCGCCTGCTCGGAGGCTTCATTCTTAGCCGCCTGCTCGGAGGCGGCATTGGCGCCGGGCAGGCCGAGCGGATGGCGCTCCCATTCGTCGTTGAAGCCGAGCAGGCGCAGGTCCGCCATGCGCATGGGATAGAGGATGCCGTCGAGGTGATCGCACTCGTGCTGGATGACGCGGGCGTGGAAGCCCTTGGCCTCGCGCTCGAAGGCATGGCCGTCGAGGCCGAGGCCACGGTAGCGGATATGGGTGGAGCGCGACACCACGCCACGCATGCGCGGCACCGACAGGCAGCCTTCCCAGCCCGGTGCCATATCCTCGGAGAGCGGTGTGATCACCGGGTTGATCAGGACATGGAGCGGGCCGAACGGGTTGTCGTCTGCGTCCTCCCCTGTCGCCGTATCCCCGGCATCGGCCGCTTCCTCGGCCGTGAGGCGCGCCGGCGGCAGATGGAAGATCACCAGCCTGAGCGGCACGTGCACCTGGGGCGCGGCGAGGCCGACGCCGCCGGCATCCGCCATGGTCTCCACCATGTCGCGCACCAGCGCCCGGATGGCGGGCACGGTCGGGTCCGCCACCTCCTCGGCCCGGGCGCGCAGCACCGGGTTGCCCATGCGAGCGATCTTCAGTATGGCCATGGCGGCAATATGGGCGCGGGCAGGGCGCAGGTAAAGGGCGCTTTGGGCATGACGCCCATGCCCAAAGCGCCGCTGCATATCCGACAACGCCTTGGAAAACCGGGGTTTTGCGGCCGGGCGCTCGGGCGCGCCAAGGCGCCTTTGCCCTTCACAAGCGGTAGCAGAAGTGCTACAAGCCCCCGTTCCGGCGGGAGGCTCAGCCTTCTGTCCCAGAGAATTTTGAACCCGATCCGGAAGGAAGGTCGAAGTCCCGTGCAGGTTACCGTCAAGGACAACAACGTCGATCAGGCTCTTCGCGCGCTCAAGAAGAAGATGCAGCGCGAGGGCATCTACCGCGAGATGAAGATGCGCCGCAACTACGAGAAGCCCTCGGAGAAGCGCGCCCGCGAGAAGGCGGAAGCCGTCCGCCGCTACCGCAAGCTCCTGCGCAAGCGCATGGAGCGCGAGGGCTACTAAAGTCCTCGAAAGGCAGGCCGGCCCAAAAGGACCGGCCGCCACGGAAGCCGTCCCGCCCCGAAAGGGCCGAGGGCGGCTTTTTTGTTGCCCGCGGGCAGCGCGGCACCCGGCCAAATCCCAGCGCTACAGTCGGCAACAGCATCGTCAAGCGGCTTAACAGCCCGTTAAGGTCGACCCGGTAGGTTCCATGGCGTATTTGCGTCGCTCCCGCCAATTTCCGTGCGAGCGGGGCCATGAGGATCGGGTAAAGCCGCATGGAACAGGTCTACTACTGTCTTGTCTTCGAGCACGATTACCGCCTGGTTTTGGTAGCGGCGGCGATCTGCCTGTTCGGCAGCGCCACCACCTTCGTGATGGTCGACCGGGCGCGCGAGGCGCGTCACCGCGCCAAGTGGCTCGCCCTGCTCGCCCTATGCAGCGGCGCGACGGTATGGTCGACCCATTTCGTCGCGATGCTGGCGTTCGAGCAGGGGCTGACCATGTCCTATGCCCTTTACGCCACCCTTGGCTCGCTGCTCGCGGGGATCGTCGGCATCGGCGGCGGCTTCGCCATCGCGCTGCCCCGCGCCGGCCGGGAATGGACGGCGATCATGGCCGGGCTCGTGGCTGGAACGGGCGTGATCGTCCTGCACTACGTCGGCATGTCGGCGGTGCGCCTGCCGGGCCGGATCGCCTACGATCCGGACCTCGTCATCACCTCGGTCGCCTTCTCGCTCCTGTTCGGCGGGCTGTCGTTCTACTTTGCCTTCGCCCGCGACGGCCGGCGCAACCGCGCGCTCGCGCTCACCTGCTTCGTCCTGATGGTGGTGCTGCTGCATTTCACCGCCATGGGCGCGGTACGCATCGAGCCCGGCCCGTGGCTGGGCGACGCGACGCCCGAACTGTCGCGCGAGACTCTCGCGACGCTGATAGCCGCGACCACCATCGCGCTGCTCGCGGTCGGCCTCGCGGGCGCGCTGTTCGACCGCCGTCACTCGCGCGAATTGTTCGCCCTGGCCCAGCGCTTCCGCGTCCTGTCGGACAGCGCGCTGGAAGGCCTGGTGATCCATCGCGAGGGCGCCGTCCTCGACAGCAACGCGGCGGCCCGGCGCCTGCTGGCGCTCGATGGCGGGCCCGAGCCTGAATCGATCTATTCCTGGTTCGGCGGTGCGCCCCGCGCCCAGGTCGGACAATGGCTCGCCCAGACGGCCGACGCCCCGGCCGAAGTGGCGCTCGCCGGCCGCGACGGCCGCACGTTCACCGCCGAGGTATGCGGCAGCACGCTGCAGCTTCCCGACGGCTCGCCGGGGCAGGTGCTGGCGATCCGCGACGTCACGGCGCGCAAGGAGGCCGAAGCCCGGCTCGAGCACCAGGCGCTGCACGACCCGCTCACCGACCTGCCCAATCGGCGCCTGTTCGTCGAGCTTGCCGACAAGGTGCGGGCGCAGGCGGCACGCCACGGCGGCCGGTTCGCGGTGTTCATGCTCGACCTCGACAATTTCAAGACCGTAAACGACCTGCACGGCCACGGCGGCGGCGACCGGCTGCTGGTGGAACTGGCGCGACGCATCCAGGCGGACCTGCGCGATTCCGACATCGTCGCGCGGTTCGGTGGCGACGAGTTCGCCCTGGTCGCGACCGCGCCCGAGCAGCCCCAGGATTCGATCGTGCTCGCCGAGCGCCTGCTCCGCAACATCTCCCGGCCCGTCCACCTGGACGGCAGCGAGGTCGTGGTCTCCCCCTCCGTCGGCATCGCGCTCTATCCGGGAGACGGGCAGTCCATCGAGGAGCTGGTGCGCAACGCCGACACCGCGATGTACGACGCCAAGAGCGACGGCAAGGGCACGTTCAAGTTCTTCGAGCCCGGCATGAACCGTGCGCTCGAGGCGCGCCACGCGATGGAAAAGGGCCTGCGCCAGGCGATCGCCGACGAGCGCCTGACCGTGGCCTACCAGCCGGTGATCCACGCCCGCACCCGCGCCACGGTGGGGTTCGAGGCGCTGGTGCGCTGGGACGACGAGATACTCGGCCAGGTGTCGCCCGCGCACTTCATTCCCGTCGCCGAGGAGACCGGCCTGATCGTGCCGCTCGGCGAATACGTGCTGCGTACCGCCTGCCGCGCCGCCGCCGCCTGGGAAACGCCGGTGCGCGTCGCGGTCAACCTCTCGGCGATCCAGTTCCGCCGTGCGGGCCTCGCCGAGACCGTCGAACGGATCCTCGAGGAAACCGGCCTGCCCGGCAGCCGGCTCGACCTGGAAATCACCGAATCGATCCTGATCGACAACCGGAAGCAGGTGCTCGAGACCCTGCACGCGCTCAAGGCGCTCGGCGTGCGCATCTCCATGGACGATTTCGGCACCGGCTTTTCGTCGCTGCGCTACCTGCAGAGCTTCCCGTTCGACAAGATCAAGATCGACCGGGGATTCATCATGGGGCTCGATGCGAACCCGCAGAGCCTGTCGATCGTGCGCGCGGTGGTGGCCATGGGCCACAGCCTCGGCATGAAGGTCGTGGCCGAGGGCGTCGAGACCGACGTCCAGGCCGAGCGCCTGCGCGACATGGATTGCGACGAGCTGCAGGGCTATCTGATCGCAAAGCCCATGTCCCATGATTTGGTCGAGGATTTCCTCGCCGAGCGCCGCCGCATCGCCTGATCCCGGATGCGCGACGGCCGGCCCCCAAGGACCGGCCGCGATGGCGTTCTTCCGGCGCGCGCCGGCTACAGCGCTTTCACGATGTCCTCGCACATGGCCTTGGCGTCGGCGAACAGCATCATGGTGTTGTCGCGGTAGAACAGGTCGTTGTCGACGCCGGCGTAGCCGGGCGACAGCGAGCGCTTCACGAACAGCACTGTCTTGGCCTTGTCCACGTCGAGGATCGGCATGCCGTAGATCGGGCTCTGGGGATCGTCGCGCGCGGCCGGATTGGTGACGTCGTTGGCGCCGATGATGAAGGCGACGTCGGCGGTCTGGAACGCGGAGTTGATCGCCTCGAGCTCGAACACCTCGTCGTAGGGCACATTGGCTTCCGCCAGCAGCACGTTCATGTGGCCCGGCATGCGCCCCGCCACCGGGTGGATGGCGTAGGCGACATCGACCCCCTCGGCCTTGAGTTTGTCGGCCATCTCGCGCAGCGCGTGCTGGGCCTGGGCCACTGCCATGCCGTAGCCCGGCACGATGATGACCTTGCCCGCGTTCTTCATGATGAAGGCCGCGTCGTCGGCCGAGCCCGCCTTGACCGGCCGGTCGCCGGTGCGCTTGGGGCCGCCCGCCGCCGCCTCGCCGCCGAAGCCGCCGAGGATGACGTTGAACAGCGAACGGTTCATGCCCTTGCACATGATGTAGCTGAGGATCGCGCCCGAGGAGCCGACCAAGGCGCCTGTCACGATCAGCGCCGTATTCTCCAGCGTGAAGCCGATGCCGGCGGCGGCCCAGCCGGAATACGAGTTCAGCATCGAGATCACCACCGGCATGTCGGCGCCGCCGATCGGGATGATGATCAGGAAGCCGATCACGAAGGCGAGCCCGGTCATCAGCCAGAACCACTGCGGGTTCGCGTCGCGGCAGAACATCACGATCAGCGCGATCACGACCAGGCCGAGGGCCAGGTTGAGCAGGTGCTGACCCTTGAAGGTGACCGGGTTGCCGGACACGAGCCCTTGCAGCTTGGAGAACGCCACCACCGAGCCCGAGAAGGTGATCGCGCCGATGACGATGCCGAGCGACATCTCGATCCGGCTCGACACCTTGAGCACGCCCAAGGCATCGACGATGCCGTAGGCCGCCGGGTTGTAGAAGGCCGCGGCTGCGGTCAGCACCGCGGCCATGCCCACGAGGGAGTGGAACGCGGCGACCAGCTGCGGCATCGCCGCCATCTGGATGCGCCGCGCGATCACGCCGCCGATCAGCCCGCCGATCAGGATGGCGACGCCGATCTCGGGCAGCGACAGGACGCCCGGGCTCGCCAGCGTGGTGACGATGGCGATGGCCATGCCGGTCATGCCGTAGAGGTTGCCCTTGCGCGACGTGACCGGGCTCGACAGCCCGCGCAGCGCCATGATGAACAGGACGGATGCGAGCAGGTACGCCAGCGCGGAGAGGTTCGCGGACATGGTTATTTCCGCTCCTTCTTCTTGTACATGGCAAGCATGCGCTGGGTAACCAGGAAGCCTCCGAAGATGTTGACCGAGGCGAGCGCGATGGCGATCAGGCCGAATATCTTGGAGAGGTGCAGCCCGGCGGGCCCGGCGGCGATCAGCGCGCCGACGATGATCACCGACGAGATCGCGTTGGTGACGCTCATCAGCGGCGTGTGCAGCGCGGGCGTCACCGACCACACCACGTAATAGCCGACGAAGATCGCCAGCACGAAGATGGCGAGCCGGAAAACGAACGGATCGACGGCAGCAGCGGCTTCCATCAGGCGCCTCCCGTGAGCAGCGGGTGGACGACGGCGCCGTCGCGGGTGAGCCCGGCGCCCTTGACGATCTCGTCCTCCCAGTTGATGGCGAGCGCGCCCTTCTCCTTGTCGATCAGGGGCACGAGGAAATTGTATAGGTTGCGGGCATAGAGCAGGCTCGAGTCCTCGGCCAGCCGGCTCGGCAGATCGGCATAGCCGATCAGGGTGACGCCGTGCTTCTCGACCACCTTGCCCTTCTCGGAGAGCGGGCAGTTGCCGCCCGCCTCGACCGCGAGATCAACGATCACCGAGCCCGGCCGCATGGTCCTGACCATGTCCTCGCTCACCAGCACCGGCGCCGGACGGCCCGGGATCAGGGCGGTGGTGATGACGATGTCCTGCTTGGCGATGGTGGCGGCGATCAGCTCGGCCTGCTTGCGCTTGTAGTCGTCGGACATCTCCTTGGCGTAGCCGCCGGCGGTCTCGGCCGCCTTGGTCTCCTCGTCCTCGACCATCACGAACTTGCCGCCGAGGCTTTCGACCTGCTCCTTGGTGGCCGGGCGCACGTCGGTCGCCGACACCACGGCGCCCATGCGGCGCGCGGTGGCGATGGCCTGCAGCCCGGCGACGCCGACGCCCATGATGAACACGCGCGCGGGCGCGATCGTACCCGCCGCCGTCATCATCATCGGGAAGGCGCGGCGGTAGTGCGCCGCCGCTTCGAGCACCGCCTTGTAGCCGGCGAGGTTGGCCTGGGACGACAGCACGTCCATGGACTGCGCGCGCGTGATGCGCGGCACCAGCTCCATGGCGAAGGCGGTGATGCCCGCCCCGGCGTAGGCCCTGGCATCATCCTTGTTGGCCAGCGGCGCGAGCATGGCGATCAGCACCGCGCCCCGCTTCATCATGGCGATCTCGTCGGGCGCGGGGCGCTGCACCTTGAACACGATGTCGGCGGCGGCGAGCGCGGCCGTCTCGTCGGCGGCGATCTCGGCGCCCGCCTCGGCATAGGCGGAATCGCCGATACGCGCGCCCGCGCCGGCCCCCGCCTCGACCACCACGTCGAGACCCAGACCCTTGATTTTCTTGACTGTTTCCGGCGAAGCCGCGACCCGTGCCTCGCCCTCAGCGCGTTCCTTCGGGATGGCTAATTTCATTGCGCCGGCAATCCCCCTTTATCGCTTTCGGCCGTCCCTCGACCCGGGGTCACAATGCCCAATCACCAAGCGTTTGCCAAGGTCGTTTGTCCTGGGGCGCCCGGCCACGGCCCCGATTGACGGCGTCACGGTGCAATGGGACAGTGCCGCGATTTCCGGGGGAGGTTCCGCCATGCGGAATATGAAATGGTTGCTGTTCGCGGCGCTGGTCGCCGCGGCCGTGTCCGCCGTGCCCGCGCGCGCGGCGGAGAAAGTCGTCACGATCCCGACCCGCGACGGCGTCACGGTGAAGCTGCTCGAAAGCGCCGACGCGGGCGCGACCGCGCCGGTCGCGATCCTGCTCACCGGCGGCGACGGCAAGGTCAACCTCGACGGCTGGGACGGCAGCGGCAATCCCACCGGCAACTTCGTGATCCGCACGCGCCGCCTCTACACGGCGCAGGGGTTCGACTTCGCCGCGCCCGACGTGCCGTCGGACCGGAGCAACCTGAGCCGCTGGCGCACCAGCGAGGACCACGCCCGCGACATCGCCGCGGTCATCGCCCACATACGGACATTCTCGAGCGGTCCCGTGTTCCTGGTGGGCACCAGCCGCGGCACGATCTCGGCGGCGGGCGTCGCCGCCCATCTGAAGGCGGGCCTGATCGCCGGCATCGTGCTGACCTCCTCGGTCACGCGCGACACCAACAAGGGCAACAAGGACAAGGTACCCGACGTCGACCTCGGCGCGATCCGCGTGCCGGTGCTGTTCGTCCACAACAAGGACGACGCCTGCTACGTATGCGTACCGGACGACATTCCCGACCTCGCGAAGAAGTTCACCGCCGCGCCCTCGGTCAGGATCGAGATGGTCGAGGGCGGCGGGCCGTGGCGCGGCGACGAATGCGGGCCGCACCATGCCCACGGCTACCAGGGCATCGAGCGCGAGGTGGTGGCGAAGATCGCCACCTGGATGAAGACGGTGGCGGCGGGCGGGAAGCCCTGATTCACGCCTCCAGCTCGTCGATCAGACCCGAGATCATCGCCAGGCCCCGGTTCCAGAACGCCGGGTCCGCCGCGCTCAGGCCGAACGGCTTCAGCAGCTCGCGGTGGCGCAGCATCCCGCCCGCGCGCAGCATGTCGAGGTACTTCGCCTCGAAGCCGATCGGCTTCGCCTCGTAGGTGGCGTAGAGCGAGTTCACCAGGCAGTCGCCGAACGCGTAGGCGTAGACGTAGAACGGCGAATGGATGAAGTGCGGGATGTAGGTCCAGTAGTAGCGGTAGTCGCCGTCGAGCCGGATCGCCGGGCCGAGGCTCTCGCGCTGCACCGCGAGCCAGATGTCGCAGATGGCGTCGGCCGTCAGCTCGCCCTTGTGGCGCTCGGCATGGACGCGGGTCTCGAACTCGTAGAACGCGATCTGGCGCACCACGGTGTTGAGCATGTCCTCGACCTTGCCGGCGATCAGGGTGCGCCGGCGCGCCGGGTCGCTTCTCCTCCTGCAGCAGGCGGCGGAAGGTCAGCATCTCGCCGAACACCGAGGCGGTCTCCGCCAGCGTCAGCGGCGTCTGCGACATGAAATGGCCGCGCCCGGCCGCCAGCACCTGGTGGACGCCGTGGCCGAGCTCGTGGGCGAGCGTCATCACGTCGCGGCTCTTGCCCTGGAAGTTCATCAGGATGTAGGGGTGCGCGCTCGGCACCACGGGATGGGAGAACGCGCCCGAATCCTTGCCCGGGCGCGACTCGGCATCGATCCAGCGCTCGTCGAAGAAGCGCCGCGCGGTGCCCGCCATGGTCGGCGAGAACGCCTCGTAGGCGGTCAGCACCATGCGCTTGGCCTCGCCCCAGGAGATGGTGCGCTCGGCCGCCTTCGGGCAGGGGTGCGTTGCGGTCCCAGTAGTCGAGGCGCGGCTTGCCCATCCACTTCGCCTTCATGCGGTAGTAGCGGTGGCTGAGCCTGGGATACGCCTTGCGCACCGAGGAGGCGAGCGCGTCCACTACCTCGTCCTCGACGTAGTTGGACAGGTTGCGGGACGATACCGGCCGGGCGAAGCCGCGCCAGCGGTCCTCGACCTCCTTGTCCTTGGCGAGCGTATTGGTGATGAGCGCGAAGGTGCGCACGTTCTCGCCCAGCACCTTGCCGACGGCGAGCGCGGCGGCCTTGCGCACCGGGGCCTTGCGGTCCGACAGGCGCGACAGCGCCTCGGCCGAGGTGAGGCTCTTGCCCGCGACCGGGAAGCGCAGCCCCGCCATGGTCTCGTCGAACAGACGGTTCCACGCGGCCCGTCCGCTCGGGCCCTTCTCGTGGAGCAGCTTCTCCATGTCGTCGTCGAGCTCGTGGGCGCGCCACACCCGCACGTCGCGCAGCCACGGCGCGTAATGGGCGAGCTTGCGCGCGCGCAGCTTGACCGCGAGCACCTTGTCGGGCAGGCGGTTGATCTCGAGGGTGAAGAACAGGAGCTTCGCGGAGACCGCGTTCACCCGCTCGCTCGTGGTCTGGTAGAACTGCGCCACCTTGGGATCGGTCACCGCCGCCGAATAGAGCAGCTGGGCATAGGAAATGATCTTGGACAGAAGCTCGTCGATCGCCTCGTATTCGGCGACCGCGGCGCCCAGATGCGCGCCCGACATGCGCGCGAGCCGGCCCTTGCAGCGCGCATGGAACGCGCCCGCGCGCCGGTCGGCGTCGCGCAGGTCGCGCGCCAGAACCGGCGCGTTGGGCCCCTGGTAGAGATGGTCGAGGTTCCAGCGCGGCGGGCGCGCGGCGGACGCGGGCACGCCCTTGACGGATTGGCGCCTGGCAGGCTTGGAAGTCCTGAAATCGGCCCGGGCGGATTTCGCCATCGGTTTCTCCCTGGTGGTGACGCGCGGCGCTTGGCCGGATACGGTAGAACCCGCATTATAGGGAGCGCACCACATCGCGAAAGGGAAAGCCGTGAGTCCCGCCAGTGCCCACAGCCGGGGCATCGACCTCGGCCGGCAGGAAACGCTCGTGACCATGTTCCTGGCGCAGGCGGAAGCCTATGCGCGCGACGCCTTCCTGCATGCGCGCGACGATGACGGCGGCTGGTCCACCGTCACCTGGTCGGAGGCGCGCGACCACGTGCTGCGGCTCGCCGGCGCGCTGCGCGCGCTCGGCGTCCATCCCGGCGACCGGGTCATGCTGGTCGCCGAGAACCGGCCGGAATGGCTGATGGCCGAGCTCGGCATCCTCGCCGCCGGCGCCGTCGCGGTGCCGGGCTACACCACCAACACGGCCGACGACCATGTCCACGTGCTGACCGATTCCGGCGCGGTGGCCGCGATCGTATCGACCGAGGCGCTGGCGGCCTGCCTGCTGCCCGCCGTGGCGCGCACGCGCTGCCTGCCGCAACGTCATCACCATGGAGGAGGTGGCGCGCCGACAGGCGCTGCCGGCGGAGATCCACCACTGGCAGACGCTGCTCGGCGTCACCGCGCCGGCCACGGCGCATCTCGGCAAGCGCCACGACACAGCGGCGATCATCTATACCTCCGGCACCGGCGGCGCGCCCAAGGGCGTGATGCTGTCCCACGGCGCCATCCTGAGCAATTGCGAGGGCGCCCAGGAGCTGTTCGCGCCCGTGCACCTCAAGCTCGAGCATTTCCTCTCGTTCCTGCCGCTGAGCCATTCCTACGAGCACATGGCGGGACAGTTCCTGCCGATCTCGATCGGCGCGGAGATCTGGTACGCGGGCGGGATCGACTGCCTCGCCCAGGACATGCTGGACATGCGCCCGACCATCATGACCGCGGTGCCGCGCCTCTACGAGGTGCTGCAGGCGCGGATCACCGCCGCGATGGCGCGCGCCAGGCCGCTCAGCCGGCGCCTGTTCGAGCGCGCGCTTGCGATCGGGCGCAAGCGGCTCACCGCGCCCGGCACGCTCACCCTGGGCGAGCGCCTGATCGACCCACTGCTGACGCTTCTGGTGCGGCGCAAGATCCGTGCGCGCTTCGGCGGCCGGCTCCGCTTCATGGTCTCGGGCGGCGCGCCGCTCAACGTCGAGGTCGGGCGGTTCTTCCTCGCGCTCGGCGTCAAGATCCTGCAGGGCTACGGCCAGACCGAATGCTCGCCGGTGATCGCGTGCAACCCGCCCGACCGCATCCGGGTCGAAACCGTGGGGCCGGTGTTCCGCGGCCTCGAGGCGCGCCTCGACGATGACGGCGAGATCTGCGTGCGCGGCGAGGCGGTGATGCAGGGCTACTGGCGCAACGACGAGGCGACCGCCGACGCGATCCGGGACGGCTGGCTGCATACCGGCGACATCGGCGCGTTCGACGAGGACGGCTATCTCCGCATCACCGACCGCAAGAAGGACATCATCGTCAATTCCGGCGGCGACAACCTCTCGCCGCAGCGGGTCGAGGGGTTCCTGACGCTCGCGCCCGAGATCGTGCAGGCCATGGTCTACGGCGACAAGCGGCCGCACCTGGTGGCGCTGATCGTGCCCGACGAGACCGCCGCCCGGGCCTGGGCGCGCGACAATGCCCGCGACGACGCCAGCCTCGCCAACTTGGTCGCCGACAACGGCTTCCACGCCCACATCACCGAGGTGGTGAAGCGGGTCAACGCGCAGCTCTCGCCGATCGAGCGCGTGCGCCGCTTCATCCTGGTGGCCGAACCGTTCACGGTCGACAATGGCGAGATGACGCCGACGCTCAAGCTGCGCCGCCACGTGCTGAAGGAACGCTACGGCGCCCGCCTCGAGGCGCTCTACCGACAGGGGTGAAACGCCAACGAAAAAGGGCCCCCGCAAGCGGGGGCCCCTTCACATCACGCAGCCGAATTCAGCGGCCGATCGCCTTCTTGGCGGCGTCGATCGCGCTCTTCGGGAAGTCCGCGAACTTGCTCAGGAGCGCGAGCGCCTGGTCCGACGACACCGGGTCGATCGAGACGTGGGTCTTCTCCGCGTCCGCCAGCAGCTTCGGGTCCTTGAGCGCCGCGATGAACGCCGCGCGCAGCGCCTTGGCGCGGTCGGCCGGGACGCCCGGCGGCGCCACGAACGGCCGCGCCAGCAGGAGCTGGCCGAAGTGCACGTCGAGCACCTGCTTCTCGATGTCCGACTTGGCGTAGTCGTAGACGCTCGGCACGTTGCCGAACACGTTGGTCTTCTCGGGGCCCATCTGGATCACCAGGATCATCTGCTTGGTATCCACCAGGTTCTGGTACTGCGCCTGGATCGAGGACACGAACAGGCCGCACAGGCCGTCCACCTCGCCGCGCTGCAGCGCGAGGCTCACTTCCTTGGTGCCCTTGTAGCCGGCGAGCGGCTTGGCCTTGGCGCCGAGCACGTTCTTCATGATCAGCGGGTGCTGGTAGGTGATCGCGGCCGGGCCGGTGGCGCCGAAGGTCAGCGTCTTGCCCGACTTGCGCCATTCGTCGAAGGTCTTGACGCCCGCCGCCTTGCCGAGGCCGCAGAATGCCACGTCCTTGCTCATGGAGCCGATCCAGGTGAAGTTCTTGGCGACGAACTTGGCCTTCGGATTGCCGAGCAGCGGCTCCATGACCGTGGAGGCGCCGACCAGGCCCATGTCGGTGCCGTCCTTGGGCGCCGCGTTATAGATGTAGTTGGCGGCGATCAGCGCGCCCGCCCCCGGCATGTTGCTCGCGACCACGGTGGGATGGCCCGGGATATGGTTGCCGTAATGGCGCGCCAGAACGCGCGCGTAGGTGTCGTAGCCGCCGCCGGCGCCGAAGCCGACCTTGATGGTGACGGTCTTGCCCTTGTAGAAGTCCGCGGCCGAATCGGCGTTCGCCACGGAGGCCGCGGCGGGGACGATGGCCACCGCGAGCGCGAGCGCGCCCAGGCGCGGCATGAAGCGCGAGATTGTCATGGAATGTCTCCCTGCATGAAAAACCGCCGGATTCCCTCCGGCGGCTGATGCGGCTATTTCTACCATTCCGGGCGGCCCAAGGCCATAGCCCCGAAGGCCGAAAGGGAGGGTTAGCCGGCCGCGCGGGGCGGGCGGCTGGCGAGGCGGGCGTAGCGCTCGGGCAGCTTGGTGTCCGTGAGGTTGGCACCTGCCAGCACGGTACGGTCGAGGGTCGCTTCGGTCAGGTCGACGCCGCTCAGGTCGGCCTTGGTGAGATCGGCCCGGGTCAGGTTGGGCGCGAGGAACCGCCCAGTGGCCTTGCCGTCCCCGGTCATCAGTTCCTTCGGCTTGAACAGCGCACCGCGCAGGTCGGCCTGGGCCAGCTTGGCATCGGTGAGGTCGGCGCCGTTGAAGCTCACATCGCCGAGCCGCGCTTCGATCAGGTTGGCGCGCGACAGCATGGCAAACTCGAACTTGGCGCCGGTGAGGTCGCTGCGGTAGAGCACCGCGCCCACCATCTTGGCGCCGGAAAAATCCATGCCGCGCAGCGTCATGTTGGCGAGCGACTTGCCCGACAGGTCGGCGGGCTGGCCGTACTTGCCGCGGCTGTCGATCCAGGCCTGGTGCTCGGCGATGATGCGCCCGGTCTCGCTCTGCGCGTCGATACCAGTCAAGCCGGCTTCCTCGACATGCGACTTGCCGTCGACGCGCGCGTCCAGCACATAGGCGCCGCGCAGGTCGGCAGTATCGAGATCGACGCCGCGGAAATTCGCACCGGTCATCTGCGCGCCGGCAAAGCGCGTGCCGGTAACCTTGGCACCCTCGAGGTTGGCATTGCGCAGGTTGGCGTTGGTGAAGTTGACGCCGGAGAGATCGGCGCCCTTGAGGTTGGCCGCGTAGAGCACCGCGTCCTGCATGTTGGCGCGTGCCATCTTCGCGTCCTGCATGTCGGCCTCGGAGAGGTTGGCGACGCGCTGGCCGTCCTTGAAGATGGACGAATCGTCGATAGTGCCCTGGCCCGCATCGTAGATCGCGCCCGGGCGGAGGTCGGCGTCCTCAAGGACGGCGCCCGCGAGCTTGGTCTCGACGAAGAACGCGCCGCGCAGGTCGGTGCCGCGCAGGTCGGCGCGGCGCAGGTCGGCGCGCTCGAAATGGGCGCCGAAGAAGTCCGCCTTCGACAGATTGGCGAGCCTGACCGACGCATCGGGCAGCCGCGCGCCCGATGCCTGCGCCGTGCGCAGGTCGACCTTGTCGAGCATGCCACCCGAGAGGTCCATGTTCTGAAGGTTGGCGCAGCGCCCGCCCGTCTGCCCCTTGAGGTAGCGCGCGTGAAGCTCCAGTACCCGCTTGAGTTGCTCGACCTGCATCTTCAGCTCCCGCCCCTTCGCCGGCGCCGCCCGCAAGACGCGTGACGGAAACCCCATCCGGCGAAACTCACGAAAATTTGGGGGAAACTGCTTAAGGAGCAGTTAACGCGCACGCGCAAGCGTTTAGACGGAACGGCCTAGCTACAACTGATGGTATTCCCGGAACCACGCTACAAAGCGCGGAATCCCTTGCTCTATGGGGGTTTTCGGCGCGAAGCCGAGCTCGCGCTGGATCGCGCCGATGTCGGCATAGGTTTCCTTGACGTCGCCGGGCTGCATCGGCGCCATGCGGATCTCGGCCTTCTTGCCGACGGCCTGTTCGATCACGGCGATGAAGTGCATCAGTTCCTCGGCGCGGTTGTTGCCGAGGTTGAATATCCGGTGCGGCGCAGAGTCGCCCTTGCCTTCCGGTGGATGGTCGAGCGCCGCCAGCACGCCCCCCACCACGTCGTCGATGTAGGTGAAGTCGCGCTTCATGTCGCCGTGGTTGAACACGTGAATGGTCTCGCCGCGCAGAATCGCCTCGGTGAAGCCGTAATAGGCCATGTCGGGACGCCCCCAAGGCCCGTACACGGTGAAGAACCGCAGCCCGGTCGCCGGCAGGCGATAGAGATGGCTGTAGGCGTGGCTCATCAGCTCGTCGGCCTTCTTGGTCGCGGCATAGAGCGACACCGGATGGTCGACCGGGTCCTCCTCGGAGAACGGCAGCTTGACGTTGCCGCCGTAGACCGACGACGACGACGCATAGACGAGATGTTTCAGTCCTTCCATGTGCCGGCACATCTCGAGGATGTTGAGGTGCCCCGTGAGGTTCGCGTGCGCGTAGGCGAGCGGCTCGCGCAGCGAATAGCGCACGCCCGCCTGAGCCGCGAGGTGGATCACCCCGGTCACGTCCCCCGCCTTGCGCGCGAGCGCGACCATGTTGCCCTCGTCGGCAATATCGAGCTGCTCGAAGGTGAAGTTTCCGTCGGGCGTGAGCTTTGCCAGGCGCGCCTTCTTGAGCGCGACGTCGTAATAGTCGTTGAGGTTGTCGATGCCGATCACGGTCTCGCCGCGCGCCAGCAGTGCGGCGCTCACGTGGTAGCCGATGAACCCGGCCGCGCCGGTGACGAGAACGGACATGGAATCAGGGCCTTTGCGATTGTTCGGCCCCGACATATAGCGCGCCCCGGGCGATAAATCATCCCCGCCGCCGTTGCGCCCGCGCGCCCGGCGCGGTACCTAGACGGGCGAGGAGGTCCCCCATGTCCGAGCCCGTGCCGCCGCCGGCGGCGCCCGTGAGCGCCCCTCGGCTCGAAGACCGCTTCGATCCGGGCCACACGCGGGTATTCCTGACCGGCACCCAGGCGCTGGTGCGCGCCCTGCTCACCCGGGCCCGCCTCGACCGGGCCACGGGCCATGCCACTGGCGGGTTCGTCTCGGGCTATCGCGGCTCGCCGCTCGGCACCTTCGACCGCGAGCTCGCCGCGGCGACACCACCGCTCGAAGCGGCCAACATCCATTTCACCCCCGGGGTCAACGAGGAGCTCGCCGCCACCGCGATCTGGGGCAGTCAGCAGGTCGGCCTGTTCCCGGGCGCGACCACCGAGGGCGTGTTCGGGATGTGG
Source organism: uncultured Alphaproteobacteria bacterium (assembly GCA_963732875.1). GTDB lineage: Bacteria > Pseudomonadota > Alphaproteobacteria > SMXQ01 > SMXQ01 > WHSO01. Next base: position 1,357,901 of record CAVTBD010000002.1, read on the forward strand.
TACGGCAAGGGGCCGGGCGTCGATCGCGCCGGCGACGCGCTCAAGCATGCCAACCTCGCCGGCACCGCGCCGCTCGGCGGCGTGCTCGCGGTCGCGGGCGACGACCACGCCGGGGTCAGCTCCACCACCACGCACCAGTCGGAAGTCGCGTTCATGGACGCGCAGATCCCGGTGCTGGCCCCCGCCTCGGTGCAGGACGTGCTCGAACTTGCGGTCGCCGGCATCGCCATGTCGCGCGCCTCGGGCCTGTGGGTCGCGCTCAAGGTCCCGTCCGACGTGATCGAGCAGGCGGCGACGGTGGACGCCGATCTTGCACGCTTCGCGTACCACACGCCGGATGGCACGGACGATGATCTCCACATCCGCTGGCCCGACCGGGTCACCGACCAGGAGGCGCGCCTCGCCGGACCGAAGCGCGACGCGGCGCTCGCCTTCGTGCGCGCCAACGGCCTCGACCGCACGTTCCACCGCACGCCGCAAAGCCGCATCGGCATCGTCGCCGCGGGCAAGGCGTGGGGCGACCTGCGCGACGCGCTCGACCGGCTCGGCCTCGATGAACGGGCGCTCACGGCACGCGGCATCGCGCTCTACAAGCCCGCGCTGGTGTGGCCGCTCGAGCCCGAGGGCGTGCAGGCCTTCGCCGCCGGGCTCGACCGCGTGATCGTGGTCGAGGAGAAGCGTCCGCTGATCGAGCCGCAGCTGCGCGACATCCTCTACGACGCCCCCGCCGGTGCCCGGCCCGCCATCGTCGGCAGGACCGGCGCGGAACGCCTCGCGCTCCCGCTCGCGGGCGTGATCGCGCCCGATGCCGTCGCCGCCGCGCTCGCGCCCCATCTCGGCCTCGCCGCACCCGACGACGCCGAGCCGACGCCGCTGCCGCGCCCGGCGCTCCGGCGCCCGCCCCATTTCTGCTCGGGCTGCCCGCACAACACCTCGACCCGCGTGCCCGACGGCGCGCGTGCGCTCGCCGGCATCGGCTGCCATACCCTCGCGCTATGGTCGGAGCCGCACACCCAGACCCTCACCCAGATGGGCGGCGAGGGCGCCAGCTGGATCGGCCAGGCGCCGTTCACCGAGACCGGCCACGTATTCGCCAACATCGGCGACGGCACCTATTACCACTCGGGGCTGCTGGCGATCCGCGCCGCGATCTCGGCCGGCGTCAACATCACCTACAAGCTGCTCTACAACGACGCGGTCGCCATGACCGGCGGCCAGAAGGTCGAGGGCAACCTATCGGTGCCCGCGATCGCCCGCGAGCTCGCCGCCGAAGGCGTCGCGCGCATCGTCGTGGTGGCCGAGGAGCCGGACCATTATCCCAAGGGCGACCCGTTCCCCCCCGGCACAGCGGTGATGGGGCGCGACGGCTTCGACTGCGCCCAGGCCGAGCTCGCCCAGGTGCCCGGCGTCTCGGTGCTGATCTTCGACCAGGCTTGCGCCGCCGAGAAGCGCCGCCGCCGCCGGCGCGGCACGCTCGCCGACCCCGCCCGCTACGTGTTCATCAACGAGCGCGTGTGCGAAGGCTGCGGCGACTGCCAGCGCGCCTCGCACTGCCTGTCGGTGGTGCCGGTGGCGACGCCGCTCGGCGAGAAGCGCCGCATCGACCTCGCCACCTGCAACAAGGACGAGACCTGCGTCGACGGCTTCTGCCCGGCCATCGTCACCGTCGAGGGTGGCCGCCCGCGCCGCCGCACCCGCACCGCGCCCGCCGAAGTGCCGGCGCATCTCGCGGACCTGCCCGCGCCCGTCATGCCGACCCTCGCCGCGCCGTGGCGCATCCTGGTCGCCGGCATCGGCGGCACCGGCGTGGTCACCATCGGCCACCTGATCGCCATGGCGGCGCATCTCGACGGGCACGCGCCCGTGGTGCTCGACCAGACCGGCCTCGCCCAGAAGGGCGGCGCGGTGGCGAGCCACGTCACGCTGGCGCGCGATGCCGGCCACGTCGGCGCCGCGCGCATCGGCCGCGCCCGCGCCGACGTCGTGATCGGCTGCGACATGGTGGTGGCCGCCGACACGCCCCAGCTCGCCGCCGTCGTGCCCGGGCGCACGCGCGTCGTCGTCAACACCGAGGAGACCATCACCGGCGCGTTCCTCGCCGATCCCGCGCTGCCGTTCCCCGCCAATTCGCTCCTGGGCGCACTGGCGGCGCGCGCCGGCGCCACGCAGGTGACGCCCGCCGACGCCAGGCGCCTCGCCGAACGGCTCACCGGCCAGGCCATCGCCGCCAACGTGCTGCTGCTCGGCCTCGCCTGGCAGGCCGGGCTCATACCGGTAAGCGAAGACTCGCTCCTGCGCGCGATCTCGCTCAACGGCGCCGGCGCCGAGGCGAATCTGCCAGGCCTTTCTGTGGGGCCGGCGCGCCGCCGTGGACATGGCGGCGGTGCGCAAGGCGGCCGGGCTGGAGGAAAGCAACGGGGCCAAGACGCCGCCCTCCCTCGAGGAAGTGGTGCGCGTGCGCGCCGAGCATCTCGCCGGCTACGGCGGCACGGCGTTGGCGCAAATCTACCGCGAGCGCGTCGCCGCCCTTGCCGCGCTGTCGCAGGCGCGCGCGCCGGGCCGCGACGGTCTCGCCCGCGCCGTCGCCGAGGGCTATTTCCACGTGCTCGCCGCCAAGGACGAATACGAGGTCGCGCGCCTCTACAGCGACGGGACGTTCGCGCAGGAGATCGCCGCGGCCTTCGAAGGCGAGGTGCGCGTGCACTACCACCTCGCCCCCGCCTGGCTGGCGCGTCCCGATGCCCGCACCGGCCGCATAACCAAACATGCCTTCGGGCCGTGGCTCGCGCCCGTGCTCGGGTTGCTGGCTGGTTTCCGGAGCCTGCGCGGCGGCCCGCTCGATCCGTTCCGGCGCTCCGCCGACCGCACCCTTGAGCGCCGCCACCGCGCGGGGTATGAACAGGACCTCGACCGCATCGCGGCCGCTCTCGCGCCTGCCACCTTCGAATCCTGCGTGGAGCTCGCCCGCCTGCCGCTCTCGGTCCGCGGCTTCGGGCCGGTCCGCGCCGCCGCCTTCGAAGCGGCGGAAAAGCGGCGCGCGGCGCTGCTGGGTGCGCTCGGGACGCCTGGGCGCGGACGGCTCGCGGCGGAATGACAAGAACACCCCGCACGGGGAGGAACATGGGTCAGGTCAGGATGAAGCCGCGCCGTCTTGGCGGTGCGCGCCGGGACGATGCCGCGCCGCGGAGCGCGCGATGAACGTCGTCAATCCGCTCACCGGCTTCGTGCGCACCATGCGCCATTCCGGCTACTGCTACTACACCATCGGCAGCGTGACTTCCCTGGTCGGCACCTGGGTGCAGCGCGTCGCGCTCGGCTGGCTGACATGGGAGATCACCGGCTCCTACGCCTGGCTCGGCATCATCTCGTTCTCCGCCATGTTCGCCGTGATGCTGACGGCGCCGATCGCGGGCGACATCGCCGACCGCGTCGACCGGCTGCGCCTCTCGATCTGGTCCCAGGCCGCCATGCTGGTGCAGGCGGTCGCGATGGTCGCCGTCTATTACGCCCATCTCGCCCATATCTGGGTGGTGTTCGGCCTCACCCTCGTGCTCGGCGTGATGCAGTCGTTCCACACCGCCTCGCGCCTCGCGCTGGTCCCCAACCTGGTGCCGCGCGAGGACCTGACGCCGGCCATCGCGATCAACTCCGTGATCTTCAACGTGGCGCGCTTCGTCGGCCCGGCGGTCGCGGGACTAATCATCGTCAAGCTCGGCGTCGGGCCGGCCTTCATCTTCAACGCGCTCTCCTTCGTCGTGTTCCTGGCAGCGCTCCTGCGCGTGCGCAACGTGCGCATCGAGAACCCGGTCAAGGCGTCGGGCAGCATGGCCAGCAATATCGCCGAGGGCGCGCGCTACGCCTTCACCCATGCCGGCATCGGCCCGGTGCTGACGGTGCTCGCGGTGACCGCGCTGACCGGCCGGGCCCTGCCCGACCTGCTCGCGGGCTACGCCGACGGCGTGTTCCACCAGGGCGCCGAGGGGCTTGCCTGGCTGACCTCGGCCATGGGGCTCGGCGCGACGCTGTCAGGCTTCTTCTTCCTCGCCCGCGACGGCGTCAGGGGCATGACCAGCGTGGTATTCGTCAACGTGCTGATCATGAGCGTCTCATGCGTGCTGTTCGCCGTGCTCGGCAGCTTCGCGGCCGGCGTGGTGCTGCTGGTGGCGGCGGGCTTCGCCATGAACAACGTCTCGCTCGGCACCCTCAACCTGATGCAGAACGCGGTGGAAGGCAGCAGGCGCGGCCGCGTCATGTCGATCTACACCGTGATCCAGCAGGGCGCGCCGGCGCTCGGCACGCTCGCCATCGGCGCCATCGCCGATTACACCGGCCTGCCCTGGCCGGTCGGCCTGTCCGCCGCCGCGGGCGTCGTGCTGTGGCTGGTGATCGCGCCGCGCACGGCGCGGGTGCGCGCCGCCCTCGAGGTCGAGGCACCGAGCGGCCCGGATGCGGCGCCGGCGTCCGAAAGGGCCGGGGCGGCATGATCCTCGGCGACAACTGGGCCCACGTGGTGGTGGCGCTGCGCCATCGCGACCACCGCCTGTTCAACATGACCCTGGTGCCCGCGCTCATCAGCCTGTGGGCGCAGCGTACCGGCATCGGCTGGCTCGCGTGGGAGCTCAGCCACTCGCCCACCTGGCTCGGCGCCATTGCCGCCGCCGACCTGCTACCCGCCGTGTTCCTGGCGCCGTTCGCCGGGGTCGCCGCCGACCGCACCGACCCGCTGCGGATCATGTGGATTACCCAGGCGATCATCATGGTCCATGCGCTGGCGCTGTGGCTGATGACCGCGACCGGGGCGATCCAGATCTGGATTCTGTTCGGCTTCGCCCTGATTACCGGATTCAACCAACCGTTCTCGACCGCCGCGCGCATGGTGTTCTACCCGACCCTGGTGCCGAAGGAGGACCTCGCCACCGCGGTCGCAATCAACTCCACCATCTTCAACCTCGGCCGCACGCTCGGGCCGGCCCTCGGCGGGTTGCTGATCGCCCCGTTCGGCGTGGCGGCGCTGTTCTTCCTCAACTTCGCCTGCTTCCTCGCCCACAGTCTCAACCTGCTGCGCGTCAAGGGCATGTACGCCGAGCCGATCGAGCGCAAGCGCAAGGGCATGTGGCACGAGCTGCGCGAAGGCTTCGTCTACGTCGCACGCCATGCCGGGATCGGCCCGATGCTGGCGCTGCTCACGATCTCGTCCGCCATGTCGCGTCCGGTCGCGGAGATGCTGCCGGGCTTCGCCGACCAGGTGTTCGGGCGCGGCGCCCAGGGCCTCGGCTGGCTGCTGGGCGCGACCGGCGCCGGCGGCTTCATCGGCGCGATCTGGCTGACCCAGCGCGGGCCGGTGGTCGGGCTCACCCGCGTCGTCGTGTTCCAGACCTTCATCATGGGCGCGGCGACGACGGCGTTTGCGCTGGCCGGCAGCTTCTGGCTCGGACTCGTGTTCATCTTCTCGGTTGGCTTCACCCAGGTGGTCACCGGCACCGGCACCCAGTCGCTGATGCAGATGGCGGTCGACCACGAGATGCGCGGCCGGGTGATGTCGCTCTACGCGCTGGTGTGGCGCGGCACGCCCGCGATCGGCGCCATCGTCGTCGGCTGGGTGGCGAGCCGCACCGGCCTGACCTGGGCGGTGGCCGGCGCCGGTGCCATCTGCATGGTGGCCTGGCTGTGGTCGCGCACGCTGCTCCGCGCCATGGCGCCCGCGCTGGAAGCGCGCGTGCGCGCCGCGCAGGACCGGTAAAAAGGCCGGTTTTGCGGCATCCCGGCCCTTGCGGGAGGGCCCCGGCGATGCCTACATTAAGGGCCAGAAGGACGATCCCCGCCGGGGCGCGGGCCACCCATCACAGACCGAAAGACCGAGGCATTCCGGCGCATGAGCCTGAACGAGACCCTTGAGTATACCGACGCCATCGGCCGCGAGACCGCGGCCCAGTACGCGCGCGTCCGCCACGTCATCCCCGAGATCGAGTGGCCGGTGCACGCGCCCTACGTGGCCGCGATCAACCGCCTCAAGAAGGAGCGCAACGCGGTCATCCTGGCGCACAACTACATGACGCCGGAGATTTACCACTGCGTCGGCGACTTCGTCGGCGATTCGCTCGCGCTCGCGCAGATGGCCCAGAACACCGACGCCGACGTGATCGTGCTCGCGGGCGTGCACTTCATGGCCGAGACCGCGAAGCTGCTGAATCCGGAAAAGACCGTGCTGATCCCCGACGCGGGCGCCGGCTGCACGCTCGCCACCTCGATCACCGGCGCCGACGTGCGCGCGCTCAAGGAAAAGTATCCGGGCCGCCCGGTCGTGACCTACGTCAATACCTCGGCCGACGTGAAGGCCGAATCCGACATCTGCTGCACCTCGTCCAACGCCGTGAAGATCGTCGAATCCCTCGGCGTGCCCGAGGTCATCATGACGCCCGACGAATACCTCGCCGGCTACGTCGCCTCCCAGACCGAAGTAAAAGTGATCCCGTGGAAAGGCCATTGCGTCGTGCACCAGGCCTTCACCGCCGAGGAGATCCGCGGTTACCGCAGCGCCTACAGCGACATCGCCGTGATCGCCCATCCCGAGTGCCCGGGCGACGTGCTGGCCGAAGCCGACTTCGTCGGCTCCACCTCGGCCATGATCAACTACGTGCGCACGAAGAAGCCGAAGCACGTGTTCATGGTCACCGAATGCTCCATGAGCGACAACGTCGCCGCCGAGGAGCCCGAGGTCGAGTTCATCCGGCCGTGCAACCTGTGCCCCTACATGAAGATGATCTCGCTGCCGAAGATCCTGCGCTCGCTCGAAACGCTGGAACCGAAGGTCGAGATTCCGGCCGACGTCGCCGAGCGCGCGCGCCTCGCGGTGCAGCGCATGCTGGACGCGAGCTAGGGCCTCTCACCCACTTTTTGCAGAAATGAACCCGGCGGGGACCGTCTTCAGGCGGTCCCCGTCCTGCTCTCATCGTCGCGCGGCGCGCCGATCGGACGCAGGGGCGCGGTTTCCTTGAGAGCGGACGCCTGTTCGCGCTGCTTCCTGGGCGGGGCCGGGCCGAGCGCCGCCTCGATCTGGCTGCGGTCGAGGGATTCCTCGGCCTCCAGCGCGGCCACCAGCTTCTCCATGCCGGCGCGGTGGGCGTCGATGACCTCGCGGGCGCGCGTCTCCTCGGCGATCAGGAGCGTGCGCACGGCCCGGTCCACGGCGCCCGCCGCGGCTTCGGAGAAATGGCGCGGCAGCGCCACCTCGCGGCCGAGGAACGGATGCTCGTCGCTGTCCCTGAGGTCCACCGGCCCCAGCTCGTCGGACATGCCCCAGCGCGACACCATGGCGCGCGCCAGCGCCGTCGCGGTGCGGATGTCGTCGTCGGCGCCCGACGAGATCGAGCCCAGCAGCTCGTGCTCGGCGACGCGCCCGCCGAGCGCCACCGCGAGCCGGTCCTTGAGATAGGATTCGAGCAGCGTGTGGCGCTCCTCCGACGGCAACTGGTGGGTGACGCCGAGCGCACGGCCGCGCGGGATGATGGTCACCTTGTAGAGCGGATCGGCCTCGGGCAGGAAATAGGCGACCGTGACGTGGCCGGCCTCGTGCACGGCGAGGCGGTGGCGCTCCTCGGGCTGGATCGCCATGGTGCGCACGGTGCCGAGCAGGATACGGTCGCGCATCTCGTCGAAATGGCGCATGGAAACGGAGCTCAGGCCTTCGCGCGCGGCCGCCATGGCCGCCTCGTTGCACAGGTTCTTGAGGTCGGCCCCGGAGAAGCCGGGCGTGCCGGCGGCCACGGTCTCGAGTGAGACGTCGGCGGCGAGCGGGACCTTGCGGGTATGCACCGTGAGGATGGCGACGCGCGCGTTCCTGTCGGGCAGGTCGAGAGTCACGTGCCGGTCGAAGCGGCCCGGGCGCAGCAGCGCCGGGTCGAGCACGTCGGGCCGGTTGGTCGCGGCCAGCACGATCACCGCCTCGTGGCCCTCGAAGCCGTCGAGCTCGGCCAGGATCTGGTTGAGGGTCTGTTCGCGCTCGTCGTGGCCGCCGCCGAAGCCGGTGCCGCGCACCCGGCCGATCGAATCGAGCTCGTCGATGAAGATGATGGCGGGCTGGCGCGCCTTGGCCTCGTCGAACATCTTGCGCACGCGCGAGGCGCCGACGCCGACGAACACCTCGATGAACTCGGAGGCCGAGATCGAGAAGAACGGCACCCCCGCCTCGCCCGCCAGCGCGCGCGCCAGCAGCGTCTTGCCGGTGCCGGGCGGGCCCATCAGCAGCACGCCGCGCGGCACCTCGGCGCCGAGCCGGGTGTAGCGTTCGGGGTCCTTGAGGAAGTCCACCAGCTCGGAGACCTCGCGCTTGGCGTTGTCCTGCCCGGCGACGTCGGCGAACGTTACCTTGGGCACCGCGACCTCCTTTTCCTGGCGCGGGTTGCTCAGGATGCCGCCGGCGCCACCGAGGCCGTCGAGGCCGCCGGCGATGTTGCGGTAGGTACGGCGCCAGAACCACCAGTAGACGCCGAGGAACAGGAGCCACGGCAGGAGCCCGGCGAGGAAGCGCCAGCCGCCGGTCGCCTCGGCCGGCAGCACGGTCACCTGGACGCCCGACTTCTCGAACGCGGGCAGAAGCTCGGGATCGCCGAAGGCCGGCACCTCGGAGACGAAGCTCTTGACCGGCTTCTGGCCCTCGACCAGCGGTACCGGCGACTTGAGCGTGCCGGTGAGGCGGTTGCCGCGCAGCGTCACCGAGGTGACCTCGCCCTGGGTGAGCAGCGCCTTGACCCGCGAATAGGGCACCGGCTGCGACGATGTCCTGTCCCTGGTACTGGACGCCGACGAACACCATGAACAGGAACACGAGACCCAGCAGGACCAGCGTCGGCAGCCACTTCGGCAAGTTACCACCCATGTCGCTTACCTCGCTGACGGCCGGCGGTGGCGCCGACGGATACGCCTGCCGGCGCGAGGACCGATCAGTTGGCGGACTGCTTCGCCTGGAACGACGCCTGCTGCGCGGGCGTCGCCTCGTTCTGGTACTTGTCCTTCCACTCGGCATAGGGCATGCCGTAAACCAGTTCGCGCGCCTGCTCGTAGTCCAGCGCGACGCCGCGCTCCTTGGCGGCCGCGACCATGTATTTCGACAGGCAATTGCGGCAGAACCCGGCAAGGTTCATGAGGTCGATGTTCTGGACTTCGGTGTGATCGCGCAGGTGCTGGACCAGCGTGCGGAACGCGGCGGCCTCCAGCTCGGTCTGGGTCTGCTTGTCCATGATGCTCTCCCGAAAATTGGCCCCCGACAAAGGGGCGGGTTTGGCTGCCATTATAGCAAACGGCGCAAGCCCGTCAGTGCTCGAGCCCGTGGCCGCCGAGAGCCTCGGGAACCGGGCCGCCGGTGGCCCAGTCCATGAGCTCGACCAGGTGTACCAGCGGCACGCCGAGCCGGGGCCGGAGCTGGGTCATGCAGCCGATATTGGCCGAGACCGCGAGATCGGCGTGGAGGCCCGCGAGCGCCGCCGCCTTGCGCGCGCCAAGGGTCTCGGCGAGCGCCGGCTCGAGCGCGTTGTAGGTACCGGCCGAGCCGCAGCAGGAACCGCCGTCGTCCGGCAGCGAGACGGCGAAGCCCGCGCGCCGCAGCAGCGCCACCGGCTCACCGGTCACGCGCTGACCGTTGGTGAGCGAGCACGGCGCCTGCCACGCCACCGTGAGCGGCGGCAGCACGCGGGCAAAGGCGAGGTCGAGCCCGGCGAGGTATTCGGAGGCGTCGCGGGTGAGCCCGGCCACCGCACCGGCACGGTCGCGCCACGCGTCATCGTCCCTGAACAGGTGCCCGTAGTCCTTCATCATCGTGCCGCAGCCGGCAGCGGTCTGGATCACGGCATCGAGCGCGCCGTCCCCCTGCGCGGCCTCGACCGCGGCGATCGCCGCGCGGGCATGGGCGCGCGCCGCGTCCATGCGGCCGAGGTGATGGTCGATGGCGCCGCAGCAGACAGCGTCCCGCAACACCACCGTCTCGATGCCGTGGCGCGCGAGCAGGCGGATCAGCGCGCCGTTGATCTCCGGGCGCGAGCGCCGACTGGACGCAGCCCGCGACGATCGCGACGCGGCCCCGGCGCACGCCCTCTGCCGGATAAACCCCGGGCGCGGGCCCCGGGCACGCGGCGGGCGTTGTCGTCGCCGCGATCCCGAGCGCGGCGCGCCACGGTCCGGGCAGCAGCGGCGCGAATACGCGCGCCGCGCGCGCGAGGCGGAACAGGCGCGCGGTGCGTCCGGGCGCGGTCAGGGTCCGGGCGAGCAGCGCGCGCAGTACGCGCATCATGAACGGTCGGTGCGCCTTCTCCTCCATCTCGGCATGGGCAATGTCGATCAGGCGGCGATAATCGACGCCGGACGGACAGGCCGGCATGCAGTTGAGGCATTCGAGGCAGCGGTCGAGGTGCGTGACCGCCTCGGCGGCGGGCGCGTCCCCGCTTTCCAGCATGTCGCGGATCAACCAGATGCGGCCGCGCGGCCCGTCGAGCTCGTCGCCGGTGACCGCGTAGGTGGGACAGGCGGGCGCGCAGAAGCCGCAATGGACACAGGCGCGCAGGATCACGTCGGCCTCGGCGATGCGCGGCTCGGCACGCCTCTCTTCGCTGAAACCGGTGCGCATCTAGACGCCCTCGTACATGCGACCGGGGTTGAGCACGCCGCGCGGATCGAAGTTGCCCTTGATGCGCCGCGTGAGCGCGGCGAGCGCGCTGCTTTCCGGCGGAAACACGGGAATGCGCGCGCGCGCCGCGTCGGATGCACGCCACAGCACGGCATGGCCCTCGCCGTGAGCGGCGGCGGCACGCACCCGTTCGGCAAGCTCGCGCGGCGTGTCGCCGGGCTCGAGCTTCGGCACCGCCAGCCACACCAGCCCGCCGAGCCAATCGAACAGCATCTCGCCACCGGTCGCCGCAGCCAGCCGGTCGAGAGCAAAGGCGGCATCGGCGGGCGGCAGGGTCAGGCGCCACAGCATGCCGTCCGGCGTTGCGGGAAGCAGCGCGCCGTCGCGCAACTCCGCCCAGAACGCGCGTGAATTATGGGTGTGCAGCTCCTCGGTGGGCGCGATCTCGGCAAGCTCGCGGCGCAATGCCCCGGCACGTTCGGCGACCGCGCCACGCGCACCCTCGAGCCGGATCGCGGTGACCGGCCCGCCCGCGCCTGCGACATAAGACACGGCCGAGCGCGCGGCGGCGGCGGCCCCGACATGGGCGCCCGCCGATATCTCCCACGGCTCGCTCGCGGCCAGCGCCAGCGCGCCCAGCCCTTCATGGGGCGCTTCGCCGAACAGCAGCACCGTGCGCTCGGCCTCCGGGCGCGGCATCACCTTGAAGGTGACGCGCGACAGCACCGCGAGCGTGCCGAACGAGCCCGCCAACAGCTTGCCCATGTCGTAGCCGGTGACATTCTTGACCACGCGCCCGCCGGCGGCGAACAGCTCGCCGCGCCCGCTCACCGCGCGCACGCCGAGAAGATGATCGCGCGCGGCGCCCGCGAACGGTCGGCGCGGGCCCGACAGGTTGCAGGCGAACACGCCGCCGATGGTGCCCCGCCCCGCCGGCCCACCGAACAGGGGGCCGAGGTCGGGCGGCTCGAACGCGAGCCGCTGGCCGTTGCGCGCAAGCTCCGCCTCGATCTCGGCGAGCGGCGTGCCGGCCCAGGCTTCCATCGCGAGCTCGCCCGGCTCGTACCAGGTGATGCCCGCGAGGCGCGCCAGAGACAGCCCCGTTTCCGCCGCGACCGGACGGCCGAGGCCGAGCTTGGTGGCGGCGCCCGCGACCGCGAGCGTGCGGTTCCCTGTCATCGCTTCGGCGACGGCGTCGCGGAGCGCATCCTCGCTGTCGGGCGCGATCACGGAATCCGCCATGTCAGAACCGCTCGATGTCGGGGTGCGGCAGGCGTCCGCCGTGGACGTGCAGGCGGCCGAGCTCGGCGCAGCGGTGCAGTGTCGGGAACACCTTGCCGGGGTTGAGCAATCCGTCGGCGTCGAACGCGCATTTGAGGCGCTGCTGGTGGGCGAGATCGTCGGCGCTGAACACCTCGCCCATCAGGTCGCGCTTCTCGACGCCAACGCCGTGCTCGCCGGTGAGCACGCCACCGACCGCGACGCACAGCCGCAGGATCTCGGCACCGAACGCCTCGGCCCTCTCGAGCTGACCCGGCGCGTTGGCGTCGTACAGGATCAGGGGATGGAGATTTCCGTCGCCGGCATGGAACACGTTGGCGACGCCCAACCCGTAGCGCGCGGACATCTCGCCGATGCGGGTCAGCACCTCCGGCAGGCGCCCGCGCGGGATGGTGCCGTCCATGCAGTAGTAATCGGGCGCGATCCGCCCGACCGCCGGAAACGCCGCCTTGCGCCCGGCCCAGAAGCGCAGCCGCTCTTCTTCCGAACCGCTCGCGCGCAGGCTGGTGGCGCCGGCCGCGCGTGCGATCTCCTCGACCCGTCCGGCAGCGACCGCGACCTCGGCGGCGGGCCCGTCCACCTCGACGATCAGCAGCGCCTCGGCATCCAGGGGGTAGACGGCGCCGTCGCGCGAAGGCGCGCCCTGCGAAAGGTATGCCTCGGCGGCGTGGATCGCGGGCCGGTCCATCATCTCCATGCCGGCCGGGATGATGCCGGCGCGGATCACGTCGCCGACGCAGCGCGCGGCATCCTCCACCCGGGCGAAGCCCGCGAGCAGCGCACGCGACGATTCGGGCACGCGCAGGATACGCACCGTGACCTCGGTGACCACGCCGAGCAGACCTTCGGATCCCGCGATCACGCCCATCAGGTCGAGGCCGGGCGCATCCAGCCCCTTGCCGCCGAGACGCACCGATTCGCCTGTCAGCAGCGCCACCTCGAGGCCGAGGATGTTGTTGGTGGTGAGTCCGTATTTCAGGCAATGCACGCCGCCCGCGTTCTCGGCGACGTTGCCGCCGATGGTGCAGGCGACCTGGCTCGACGGATCGGGCGCGTAGTAATAGCCCTTGTCGCGCACCGCATGGGTGACGGCGAGGTTGGTGACGCCGGGCTCGGCGGTCACGGTGCGGTTGGCGATGTCGACGTCGAGGATGCGGTTGAGACGCGAGAGCCCGAGGGTGATCCCGTCGGCAAGCGGCAGGGCGCCACCCGACAGCGAGGTGCCGGCGCCGCGCGGCACGATCTTGATGCCTTCGCGCCCGCAGAAGCCGAGCACCGCGGCAACCTCGGCGCGGGTGCCGGGCAGCGCGGCGATCAGCGGCTGCTGGCGGTAGGCGGTGAGCCCGTCGCTCTCGTAGGCCGACAGCTCGGCGGCCCGGTCGATCACCAGGCTGTCCGGCATCAGGCGGCGGAGCGCCCGGGCGATCTCGGCGCGGCGCGCGATCACCGCCTTGTCGGGCAACGGCATGTCCATGCGAAGCGTCCCCCAGGATGTGGTGTCGCGATCATACCGGGGCAGTGCCGTCCTGATCAATGCGACGGCATGAAAAAGCGATACGAGTCAAAGACGTACTGGAAAGTGTCATGGACCCGGCGTAGTCTCGCCCCATGAAGCGCTTTCGCAGTGCCAAGATCATCGCCACCCTCGGGCCGGCCAGCCAGTCGTTCCGCCAGATCGAAACCCTCCACCGCCGCGGCGCGGACGTATTCCGCCTCAACTGCAGCCACGGCACCCACGAAGACCTCGCCGGTCTGGTCGAGATCATCCGCAAGGTCGAGCACAAGTACGGCCGGCCGATCGCGATCCTGATGGACCTGCAGGGGCCCAAGCTGCGCATCGGCACGTTCGAGGAAGGCAAGGTGGCGCTCAGGACGGGCGCGCCGTTCCGCCTCGACATGGAGGCGAAGAAGGAGGGCGACGAAAGCCGCGTCGCCCTGCCCCACCCGGAAGTGTTCGCCGCGATCAGGCCCAAGACGCATCTTCTGCTCGACGACGGCCGTATCCGGCTGCGCGTCGACAAGGTCGGGCACGACTTCGCCGAGACCCGCGTGCTCATCGGCGGCACGCTGTCGGACCACAAGGGCCTCAACGTGCCCAACACGCTGCTGCCGGTGAAGGCGCTGACCGACAAGGACAGCAAGGACCTCCGCTTCGCGCTCGCCAATGGCGCGGACTGGGTCGGGCTGAGCTTCATCCAGCGCCCCGAGGACGTGGCCGAGGTGCGCGAGATCGTGAAGGGCCGCGCCGGGATCATGGCGAAGCTGGAGAAGCCGTCGGCGATCAAGGCGCTCGACAGCATCATCGCGCTGTCGGACGCGGTCATGGTCGCGCGCGGCGACCTCGGCGTGGAGATGCCGCCCGAGGACGTGCCGAGCCTGCAGAAATACATCGTGCGGCGCTCGCGCGAGGCGGGCAAGCCGGTGGTGGTCGCGACCCAGATGCTGGAATCGATGATCAGCTCGCCGGCGCCGACGCGCGCGGAAGCCTCCGACGTCGCCACCGCGATCTACGAGGGCGCCGACGCGGTCATGCTGTCGGCGGAGACCGCCGTCGGCAACCACGGCGGCGCCGCGGTGACGATCATGGAACGCATCATCCGCCGGGTGGAGCGCGATCCGCATTTCCGCCGCCTGATGGAAAGCACCCGGGTCGAGACCCAGCATACCGACGCCGACGCGATCACCGCGGCGGCGCGGCAGGTCGCCCACACCATCTCGGCGGCGGCGATCGTCACCTACACCTCGTCGGGCTCGACCACCCTGCGCGCCTCGCGCCAGCGCGCCTCGGTGCCGGTGCTGTGCCTGACCTCGAAGCTCGACACCGCGCGCCGCATGGCGGTCGCGTGGGGCGTCTACGCGGTCCATGCCACCGACGTACGGACGTTCTCCCAGATGGTGCTGCACGCCTCGCGCATCGCCGAGCGCGAGGGCTTCGCGCGCAATCTCCAGAAGCTGGTGGTTACCGCCGGCGTTCCGTTCGGTACGCCGGGCTCGACCAACGTGCTGCGCATCCACACCGTGCATCACGAATAGGGGCGGCTCCGCTCCGGAAGCGCCCGCCCCAAAAGCAAAGCGCCGGCCTGATGGCCGGCGCCGTCGTTTCCGCGGATGCGGCGGATCAGCCCTGGCGGGCCTTGAGGCGCGGGTTCTTCTTGTTGATGACGTAGACCCGCCCCTTGCGCCGAACGATGCGGCAGTTCTTGTCGCGGGTCTTGGCCGACTTGAGCGAGTTCAGGATCTTCATCGACGTGTCCTCATGGCGGTGCCGGCCGGGCTTCCCCGGCGGCGCGGGGCGGAACATACGGGCTCGGACGGGGCCTGTCAACCGCGCCGGACGGGGCCCGGCAGGGGGCCTGGAACCGAACGTCTCACACGCCCTTGGGACGGAGCGCCACGAACTTGCGGATGGTGACCAGCCCCGCGTCCATGACCGCGACCCGGTTGCCCCACAGCTCGGCGAAGCCCAGCAGCGCCTCGATGATATCGCCAGGAATCCCGGACTTCTCGTGGGCCGCAACGAAGGCGCCGAAGCCCCGTAAGATGTCGCACCGCTGCCCGGCGGTGATGTCCTGGGCGACCCGGAGGTCGAAGCCGATGGCGGTCAGCATCTTCTCGGCCTCGGCGGAAGTCCAGGGATGGACCGGGTGGGGCTCGCTCTGCATCCAGCGCAGCACGCGCGGGTCATCGGCGGCGCCTTCGGCGACGAAATAGTCGGTGAACACGAACGGGCTGAACGGCTTGAGGCCTTCGAAGATGCCCTCCACCAGGCGCGACCTGTTGGCGACCGTGAACAGCACGTCGCGCGAGAAGGCGCAGTCGTAGACGCCGGGCTTGATCTCGAGGGTCTCGAGATCGGCGTGCTGGATGGTCGCCTTGTCGGACAGCTTCATCCGGACCTTCATCGGCTTGAGCGAGGAGCCGCCGGTGGTCTTCTTGAGGTTGCGCAGGCGCGCCGGGTCCAGAGCCGCCTCGGCCAGCGCGGCATCGGGCTCGTAGGCCGTCACCCAGCCTTCGTATTCCGAGGCGATGGCCCGGGCAGAGCCGCCCAGGCCGGCGCCGATGTTGAGCACGTTGACCTCCTGGCCGAGGCCGAAGGCGCCGATCATGTCGAGGGTGCCTTCGGTGCCGCCCGGCACGATCTCGCCGTTGCCGAACAGCATTTCGGTCACGGCGATGCGCGAATTGGACCAGAACGCCCCCGGACCTTCCGGCTCGGGCTCCTCGACCACGGCGCCGATCAACTCGAGCACGGCCGCGTTATCGCCGCCGCCGCGCTCGGCCTCGGCCGCCAGAACCTCCTGCACCGAGGCGCCGTGCCACCACGCCCGCAGGCGCAGCTTGAGCGGCACGGCACCGTCGTCGGCATGGACGGGCAGGGTATGCTTCAAGGCCTGGGTAACGCTCATGACGATCCGGTCTACTTGATTCGGGACGTCACCGAACCCTTCCCCATCCAGGCGCGGCGGACTTGCGCGGCCGCCGACGGCAGGCTCATCCCGCTGCCAACACCCGCATTTGCGTTAAATGGTATTTGAGCCATATTAATAAATCCCTAAGCATGCAACCGGCATGAAACGTGATAGCCTGCGGCATAAATCACGGAAAAGACTGACGAAATTTCCATGCCCGAGCTTCAGGTGTCCGACTTCCTGACCGCCCACGAGCCGGTGCTGCGCCTCGCCGCGTTCCTCGCCATTGCCGGCGTCCTGGCGGGCTGGGAGGCGCTCCGGCCGCGCCGGCCGCTGGCGCGCGGACGCCGGCGGCGCTGGCCGGTCAACATCGCCATGGTGGCGCTCGACACGGTGCTGGTACGCGTCATCTTCCCGGCCTCGGTGGTGGCGGGTATCGCCGCTTGGACGGCGGTGCGACACCTCGGCCTGTTCAACGCGGTCGCGGCGCCCGCCGGGCTCGCGCTCGCCGCCTCGGTGGTGGCGCTCGACCTCGTCATCTACGGCCAGCACGTGGCGATGCACCGGGTGCCGGCGCTGTGGCGGCTGCACCGCATGCACCACACCGACCTCGACGTCGACTTCACCACCGCGCTGCGCTTCCATCCCGGCGAGATCGTGCTGTCGGTGCTGGTCAAGGCGGCCGCGGTGGTCGCGCTCGGCGCCCCGGTCGCGGCCGTGATCGCGTTCGAGGCGATCCTCAACGGCGCGGCCATGTTCAACCACGGCAATATCTATCTCACCGGCACGCCCGACCGGGCAATCCGCGCCATCGTCGTCACGCCCGACATGCACCGGGTGCACCATTCGGTGATCGGCGCCGAGACCAACAGCAACTTCGGCTTCTGCCTGTCGCTGTGGGACCGGCTGTTCGGCACCTACCGCGAGCGGCCCGCCGCCGGCCACGAGGCCATGGTGATCGGCCTTCCGGCGTTCCGCGCCGATACCGACCAGGGCTTCGGGCGCCTGCTCGCGAACCCGCTCGCCGCCGGCAAACCGCCCGCCTGACTCCCATTCCGTCCTGTTTTCGCCGCCCGCGGGAATTGGCCCGGGACTTGCGCTGTCTTACAGGTACAACCCCGTGAGGCAGATCGTGACCCTTGGTGTTTTCCTCGCTTCCGCCGGCCTGTTCCTGGTGTGCGTCGGGCTGACCGGCCGCCTGGTCGTCTGGATACTCGAGCAGTTCCCCCGCTGAAGCCGCCCGCCCGGGCGCCCAATCGCCGGGCACATGCCCGTCCACCGGGCAGCATTATCGCAACCCACGCAAAGGGAATGGCGTAGGCATATGCCCGTATCAACCTGTCGTTAACCACTCGCGGCCCACTCTAGGGTTTCTCCCGGCCGGACCAGGGAAACCGAAAGCCGCGACATGTTCCTGCGCAAGGGATTGCTGATGATTGTGGCGGCCGCCGCCGTGCTCGCGGCAGCGGCAATGCCGGCGCGTGCCGCGTCCCAGCACGCCCGGGTGCTGTTCATCAGCTCCTACCATCCCGCCTTCCCGTCGTTCTTCCCCCAGGTCAGCGGCATCCGCAAGGGCCTCGCGCGCCACGGCTTCGAGGCCGACAACCTGATCCTCGACATCGAGTTCATGGACACCAAGCGGTTCCCGGAGAACGAGCAGGTGCCGCGCTTCCGCGAGGCGCTCGCGCGCAAGCTGCCGCAGCTTCCGCCCTACGACCTGGTGATCGCCGGCGACGACGCGGCGCTGTCGTTCACCGCCGCCGAGCAGGCGGGCCTGCTCCACGACACCCCGGTGGTGTTCCTCGGCGTCAACAACCGCGACCTCGCCGTGCAGCAGAACCTCAACCCGCGCATCACCGGCGTGGTCGAGGACATCTCCTCGCTCGACACCCTCAGGCTGATCGCGAAGCTCTATCCGCGCCGCCGGGCGGTCCACGTGATCACCGACGCGACCGAGGTCGGCGCGCTCGCGCGCACCGAGATCGGCGAGGAGGCGCACAAGCTCGGCACGCACGTCGAGATGCTGTCGCTCACCAAGTACAGCTACGACGCGCTCTACGCGGCGCTGGCCAAGCTGCCGCCGTCCGAGCCGGTGCTGCTGCGCTCGGCCTACCGCGACCACACCGGCGAGGCCCACGAGTTCCTCGACGTGCTGCGCCGCATCCGCGCGGTGTTCCACGGCCCGATCTTCACCAACCAGTGCCACGGCCTCGGCCTCGGCGTGCTGGGCGGCGAGCTGGTGGACCAGGAGCGCCAGGGCGAGACCGCGGGCGACATCGCCGGGCGGGTGCTCACCGGCGAGCCGATCTCGGCCATCCCCGTGGTCGAGCGCAGCCCCAACGTCATGAAGATCGACTACGCCGAGGCGAAGCGGCTCGGCTTCGGCGCGGGCGCCTTCCCCGCCGACACGGTGTTCGTCGACCGGCCGGTCTCGCGGCTCGACGAATACCGCTACTGGATCGCGCTCGGCCTCGCCCTGGCCTGCCTGCAGAGCGTGGTGATCGTGCTGCTTGGTCGTCAACATGCGCCGGCGCCGGCGCGCCGAGGGCGAGCTGATCGCGGCCAAGACCGAGGCCGAGCTCGCCAACAAGGCCAAGACCGAATTCCTCGCCAACATGAGCCACGAGCTGCGCACGCCGCTCAATTCGATCATCGGCTTCTCCGACGTGCTCATGGCCGACCGCGTCGGCGCGCTGTCGGTGGACAAGCGCGCAGAATACCTGTCCGACATCCGCGAGGCGGGGCTGCACCTCCTGGATCTGCTCAACAACATCCTCGACGTCGCCAAGATCGAGATGGGCCGGCTCGAGCTGGCCGAGGGCGAGGTGGAGCTCGGCCGCATCCTGCGCCTGTGCCATCGCCTGATGACCGAGCGCGCGGCCGCCAACAACATGCGCCTGGTGCTCGACCTGCCCGACGACCTGCCGCATCTGCGCGCCGACGCAACCCGGGTCAAGCAGGCGGTGCTCAACCTCTTGTCCAACGCGGTCAAGTTCTCCGACGGCGGCGGCACGGTGATCACCCGCGCCCGCGTCACGCCCGAGGGCGACCTGACCATTGCCGTGATCGACGACGGCCCCGGCATCCCCCGCGACGAGATCAGGTGGGTGATGGCGCCGTTCAACCGCGGCCGCACCTCGCGGGTCGCCGCGCGCGACGGTTCCGGCATCGGCCTGCCGCTGACCGCGCGCCTGATGGAGAAGCACGGCGGCAGCCTCGATCTCGACAGCACGGTCGGCACCGGCACCACCGCGACGCTGCGCTTCCCGGGCTGGCGCGTGCTGCCCGCCAGCACCTCCCACCACGCCCGCACCGCCTGAGCGGCAGGGCATACTCCCTCCCTCGCCCGGCGCTGGTCCTTTTTTCTTCGTCACCCCCGCGCAGGCGGGGGTCCATGGTGCCGTCGCTGGATTCCCGGGCGCGCCCAACTGGCGCGCAAATCAAAGAGAGCGGGCGGTCGCCCGCGGGCGCGGGAATGACGATCCTTATCCGGACAAGCCGACCAAGGACATAACCCCCTGCTCCCTGTCAGCATCCTGTCGCGCGAAGGTGGTTTCCTCGGCGCGGCCAAGGGCCTAGACTAAATCGCTTACATCGTCATTCCCGCGCACGCGGGAATCCACGCTCATCAGCAACATGGGCCCCCGGGCGCGCCCAACTGGCGCGCAAATCAAAGAGAGCGGGCGTTCGCCCGCGGGCGCGGGGGTGACGGTTCAAGGTAAAGGTAAAAGCAAACCGAGCCTAACATTCCGCTGCCGCGTTCCGGGTGGCCGGCAACAACAATAACAGCGAAGAAAAAGAGGTGACGACATGCCCCAGTCCGAGTTGCGACCGTTTGATCGTGTTGTTCTTCCGCATCGCCATGGGTTGGACCTTCCTCTACGCCGCGAGCCACCAGCTCGCCGACCCAAACTGGAGCGCCGCGTCGTTCCTGGCCCATACCAAGACCTTCCACAACTTCTTCGCGTGGTTCACCACGCCCAAAGTGCTGCCGGTCACCAACTTCCTGGTGGAATGGGGCCACCTGCTGATCGGCCTGTCGCTGATCGCGGGCCTCGCGGTGCGCGCGAGCGCGCCGTTCGGCGCATTGCTGATGGTGGTCTACTACCTCGCCCACCTCGACTTCCCCTACGTCGACAACACGCAGAACTACATCATGGAGTTCCACCTGGTCTACGCGGTGGTGCTGGTGGTCCTCATCCGGGCGCGCGCCGGCCACGTGTTCGGCCTCGACGCGGTCGCGGCGAAGATGGCCGCGGTCAAGCGCTCGCCCGTGGCTGCTCAAGATGGTGAGCTAGGGCGATGGTAGCCTCAATCTCGTCATCGCCCCGGCTTTCTGCGGGCATCCACGGGCAATTCGCGCGGCCCTGGATGCCCCGGACAAGCCGGGGCATGACGAAGAAAAAGGAAAAGGGGGTGCCGGCATGACACGCGGGCACCCCCGGCTTCCGGGCTGACGCGCCGCCCCCCTACTCCTTACTTCTTCGACTTCTTCTTTTTCTTCTTCTTGGCGAAGCGTTTGGTGACGTCGGCGACGCGCGCGACCACGTCGGCCGGCGTCGCGTAGAGCGACGCGATCACCTCGGCGACCTGGGGCCCGGTATGGGGATCGGGGCTCCTGGTGGCGGCGCTTGGCATCGGCGAGGTAGCCGGGGTCCTTCATGGCCGCGGCGAAGCCCGTGCGCCAGGCCGCGACCGCGTCCGGGGCCACGCCCGGGGGCAGCATGTAGGGATACTGGATCTCGTCCGAGGCATTGAAGAACAGCAGCGCCTGGCGGTTGGCCGGGTCCTTGATCGCGTCCACCGCCGCCGGTGCCGCCTTGAAGAACGGGTCGTCGGACTTCTTCATCACCACCAGCGGGCGAATGATGTTCTTGGCGATCCAGTCGGGCCGGGCCGCGCGCAGCGCGCCGATCGACAGGCACCGGCCCTCGACCTCGCCGCGCTCCATGGCCAAGAGCGACGTGCCGCCGTTGTAGCCGGCGATGGTCTTGAACCTGCGTGCCGAGGAACCTGTTGAGGAGCTGCGGGATGATGTTGGCGTTGGACGCCGGGCCGGTGGAGCTGAGCGTCACCTGGGTCCGGAGCGCGTCGTCCAGCGTCTTCGCGGGCGAGGTGTGCCACACCACGCAGGTGGTGACCTCGTCGGCCATGGCGCCGACCCACTGGAACTTGCGCAGGTCGTAGTCGACCTTGCGCGTGCCGATGAACGGCTCCTTGAGCGGCCCGCCCGGCGTGGTGCCGATATAGGTGCCGTCATGGGGCGCCACGTTGTAGAGGTACTGCACCGCCTGCAGCCCGCCGCCGCCCGACATGTTCTTGACGATGATGGTGGGCTTGCCCGGCAGGTACTTCGACAGGTAGGGCGTGAAGGTGCGGGCATAGGTGTCGCCGCCGCCGCCGAGGCCGTTGCCGACCAGCAGCGTCGCGGTCCTGCCCTGGAGCGTGAACTCGGCCCGGGCCGGGGTGGCGGCGAGAACCGCGCCGACGACAACGGCGAGCGCGGCCGCGGCAACGGCTTCGGCGGCGTGTGCCGGGACGGCGGAACGCGCATGTGGGGCGCGCGGACGGAACGGGTATGCGGATACGCCTCGTCATCGAAGACCTCCCGGGGAATTGTTCGTTGCGATGCTGTACGGGACGGGACGCGGGACGCGCAGGCCCGGCGTGCGTGCGGGCGCCGGTTTTCTTATCGTTATGAACGGGAGTATGGCGCCGGGCTGGGGAATGGAGCAAGCGGCACAACCTTGCTTGCAAAAGCCCGATGATCTGCTTATGGGGGATATTCACCTTTGTTCCCATTATTGCTGCTAGTGGGGCGCTGTCGCAGCGATGTCGCGTGACAGTCCCTTGAGCCCATCGGAAATCTGTCTATATCGCCCACCGGACTTCAACCACGAACCAGCCGATCCGATCTCTGGTGTTCGGTGACATCCATCGCAGCCTTCTTCGAGACCGAACTGTCATGCGCGGCATAGTTCCGGAGCGCGGCAAGGCGGTCAAGGGCGGGCCGGAACCGTCGATCCTTGACCGTATCCACGAGCCAATGATCCTTCGGCAGATATTTCCCTAAGGTCGAGATAAGGCCATCGCGGCCCTTGAAATCGAAAAATCCGTTTCCGACGATCAAGTATTCGCAGACATTCACGGACAGGTGCCTCGGGAAGTCGATATTGGTTCTTTTCGAAAGGGTTTCCGTGTCGTTGTTGATGAGCGCCACGAGGCAATTGAGCATCAGGTCCTCGAAGTCCCGGTATAGGCGGATAACAGCGTATTCATAGCACCATGACACGTCATGTTCGCCCAGCGCGCCGGAAACGCGCGTGCAGAATTCATCGATTGAATTGGCTTTCACCTGAAACTCTTCTACCGCTTTTCTGATGCTTTTCTTTCGCATGCCGCCCCCGATTATCGACCTTCCACTGAAAACTGTTCCCGCCCTTGGGCTGTAAGCGTGAATATCAGCGCGCCATTTTCCTCCTCCGCGCGGGTCAGGTGGGTGCGGTACAACGCCTTGATCAGTCCCTTGTCCGGGCGGAGGCTCACGCCATCGGAAAAATCGAACACCGCAGGAAACGATCCTGGCGGCGGAGCAGCATGCGCGCGACGGGCATACGCAAGGTAGCACCGAACCGCGGCTTGTTTGCGGGGATGGGTCGGGCGTTCGTCTCTGGGACTCGACAGCCACCAGTCCAGCGAATTGGCGTTCCGCCGATTGGCGTTGACCGACAGCGGCGGGCTGCCCCCGCTGTAGGTCCGATCCATCAGCTCTTCCGCCTCACTCGATGTCATGTCGATCCGCATTCCGCCCCTCCGGCCAGGTGCTCGATGAATCCGTCGGCCGACATCAACAGGGCGCCAACGTACTCGACAGAGTAGATTTCTAAAACATCGGTGGAAACAAGGAAATGGTGGGCGTGGCTGGGATTGAACCAGCGACCCCTACGATGTCAACGTAGTGCTTTCCCGCTGAGCTACGCGCCCTCACCATTTTTCCGCCGTGCGGCGGCCGGCACCATTCGGGTCCGCCTCGCGGCGGGGCCGCGCTCCGGCGGCCGGGGTCCGCCGGAAGACCGGCGCGCCCGGCCTTCGCAGCCTGGCGGCTGCTTCGGCGGAGCAGGCCGCGTTATAGCGCATCGGCGTGCGGCGCGCGCAGTTTCGCAGGGGATTTCTCTTGTTGGAATCATAGCAGAATTGCTATATTCATGGCGTCCATGGACTGGACCGTAGAAACCCTGAATGCGACCGTGGACAAGGAGCTCGAGGCTCTGCCCGCCGATATGCGGGCGCGGTTCGTGCGCATCGGCGAGTTGATCGCCGCGGTCGGCCTTGAGCGTGTCGGCGCGCCGCACGTCAGGCACCTGACAGGCCCACTTTGGGAAATGCGTATGAAGGGCAGGGACGGGATATCCCGCGCGCTCTATGTCGCCGTCCAGGACAAGCGTGTCGTCGTGGTGCGGGTCTTCATCAAGAAGACCCGGAAGACGCCCCGACGGGAAATTGATCTGGCGTTGCAACGCGCCAAGGAGATTCTGGAATGAGCAAGGCAAGCGACCTGCACAAGAAGTGGCGCCACGATCCGGCGTACCGGGCAGCCTATGACAAGCTGGGTCCGGAGTTCGAGCTGGCCCGATCCGTCATCGAGGCCCGCACACGCGCCGGTCTCACACAGGAGCAACTCGCCAAGCGGATGAAGACAACGCAGTCGGTCATTGCCCGGTTGGAGAGCGGACGTACGCGCCCGTCCACCAAAACGCTGGAGAAGCTCGCCCGCGCGACGGGTACCCGCCTCAGGATCAGCTTCGATGCGACCGGAGACGCGGCCTGATATGTGGGCGGTCCCGGACCGGGTGTTCGCGCCTACAGCGTCGGCACAAACCTCCGAGAGCGAAACAGCCTGAAGTCCTTGAAAAGGAATGGTGGGCGCGGCTGGGATTGAACCAGCGACCCCTACGATGTCAACGTA
This sequence comes from uncultured Alphaproteobacteria bacterium, assembly GCA_963732875.1. GTDB lineage: Bacteria > Pseudomonadota > Alphaproteobacteria > SMXQ01 > SMXQ01 > WHSO01. The sequence continues at coordinate 1,382,172 of CAVTBD010000002.1, forward strand.
GTGCTCTCCCGCTGAGCTACGCGCCCTCACCGGGGGCTGGTTATAGCCGTTCAGGGGCCATTTGCAAGCCTTTGCGAGCGGCAAAACACGCCGCCCGGACACCCCCGTCCAGCCGCCAAGGCGCTTGCAAGCCGACCGAAATATCCTCAGATTGATGAAGCTCGCCGACGGGAAAATGCCGCCAGCGGGCTTTTTGGCGACGACGCATGGGAGCGCGAATTGAAACGGTTTCCTGCCATCCGCCGGTTCACGCTCCTCGCGCCGGCCCGCCCCGCGTTTGCCGCCCCGGTGCCGGGAGCCGGCTCGAATTCCCGGCCTCTCACGGTCGCGCAAAGCTGACGATCGGTTCCTGCTTTCCACGCCACGCGCCCCGGCCAGAACGACGAGGGGCTGTACGCGAAGCAGGATCCGATCCTGAAACAGGAAGGGTAATGAGCGATGTCGGTGGCGAAGAAAGCTTTGATTGCCTGCTTTGTCTTATCGTTTTTCTGCGTTCCTTCGGCATTTGCTCAAACCCGAAACGATCACCTCATCGTGCCGGGGCACCGCATCGGTCCGGTCTCATTGGGCATGACCACCCAGGATCTCTACCGAACGCTGGGCGAGCCTTCCCAATCGGTCACCGGCAATAACGGAAGATGGGCCAGTTACAGCTGGCCCGGTCTCACGGCCTATCTCGATCTTCCCGCGGGCAAGGTATCGACCATCATCGCCTCGAGCGCGCTTTACACTCTCTCGGGCGGCATCAAGGTCGGGGCGTCCGAACTTGCGCTCAGCGCAAATTATCCGAACCCCGCCTCGACGAAGGTAAACAATCCCATGTCGAAGAGCTTCTGTTACGCATCGGGCATGGGCGTGGACCTGCAGGCGGATGCCAATTATTCCGAAAAAGTTTCCGCCATTCATGTCTGGTCCCCTGGCTGCAGCCTGTCGGGCACTTATGTCTGTTTCGAATCGGTCGGCGGGAGAATACATCCGCTGCGAGAGTGTCGGCGTCAATAGCTCGGGCACAAAAGGCCGGACGTTCCGGCACGAAAAACAATTCCACACCCGTTTCATCCGTCAGCAAAAGGGGATTTCCATGAACGCGCTCGTCAAGGCCGCCATCCAGGCGCTGGCCGCCAAACTCGGCCCCAAACTCGGCCATTGTCCCAAATGCATGCGGCAATCGTTTCTCGTCATGCTGGTGGCCTGGGGCGTGACCGGCGTGCTCGCTGTTGCGGCGGCCGGGGTCGGCCTTGCCGGCGCGAGCGCCGTTGCCGCGGGTTGCCTGACGTTGCTGTGGCTCGGCCACGTCGCGGCATTCGCGCTGAGATCGGCCAGAAACGGAAACGTCCGTAGGGGTATCGGGAACGGCGGGGCCGCCCCTCCGGAGTCTCCGGTCGGGCCGCGCCGTCGCTTCATGCTGGCATTTGTCAGGAGCGCGGCCTTCGCGGCGACGGCGACGGCCTTTCCCTACGGATCCGTCTTCGCGGCGACGTGCCGCTGTTCGGGATCGACGCCGAAATGTTGCTGGAGCTACGATGCGAAATATTACGTCTGCGCCCCCCGCGATGCGGTCTGCTGCGGACACCCGAAAAATCCCTGGTTCTGCAACAGCGACCAGAGTTGCAACGGCGACGGCAGCACGCGGCCAAAATGCCGGTAAGATTTCCGGCACCGGCGGCGCATTGAGCCACCTCCGGGAAGTTGCCCGACACCCCGGGGAGCGGCTCGGGGAACGACAGCAGGAAGCAGTATCCGCCCGGCGATCAGAACTGCTTCCGGCCCGGATGACAAGTCCAGTGCATATGTGACGTCTTGTTATCGAAGATGCCGGTTACACGATTTAAAACAAAGTTCCCATATTCCTGATAGAAAGATTTATCACGAGAATAATCCGACTAGGTAATCGTGTCGGCGCCGAATTTAGCCGGTAGCGGCCCCGCTGACGACCCGGGTATTACACTACTTCTCGGGCCATTTCCTCCCAGTCTCCATGCTGAAAAGTTCACGACGACGCTGCCTTGCCCCTCGTTCAACGTAATAACGGTTGGTCCGGTTTGTGTCCCGAAAGCCGGATCGATTTGCAAGTCGCACACAAGCATCGTCGGATCGGCCAGCGCCGCCGTCCCCGACGTTAGAAGCACGGCCATTCCCAAAAGCGCACATCGCACGGCGCTCATGTTCTTGTGCATTTTTCGCCCCTCCGAGTTTCCCGCACCCCTGATGCGTTCACCATATCAGACATCCTGGAAACGCCCGACCCCCTGCTGAAGGAGCCCGGATTACGGCCCCTGGCTTCCGGCTCGCCCGGCCTTCGCAGCCAAGTGGCTGCTTCGGCGGAGCAGGCCAAGGTGCGCCGCCCTCTTTTCCTCGTCATGCTCCGCGAAGCTTGTCCCCGCGCAGGCGGGGAGCGGGCATCCATGGATGCCCCGGACAAGCCGGGGCATGACGGCTATGGGGGGATGACGAGTTTTTGTGGGGGATGACGAGTTTTCGTCCGGCCATGACGGCTCCGGTTTGAAGGGACTGCCCCGTCAGAACGTCCCGGTGCGCTCGCGCAGGGCGGCGTGGACGCGGTCCACCAGCTCGCGCAGGTGGAACGGCTTGGACAGCACCTTGGCGCCCGACAGGTCCTGTTCGCGCGCCTTGAGCGAGACCGCGGCGAAGCCGGTGATGAAGATCACCTTGAGCTCGGGGTGCGCGGCGCGCGCGCGGGCGGCGAGCTGGAAGCCGTCGAGGGACGGCATCACCACGTCCGCCACCAAGAGGTCGAACTGCACCGTCCTGGCGGCGGCCAGCGCCTCGAGCCCGTCGCCCACCGCGAACACGTCGTGGCCGGCGCGCTCCAGCGCCTTGGCCAGGAACACCCGCATGGTGGTGTCGTCTTCGGCAAGCAGGATGCGGCTCACGGCAGGGGGTCCTCTCGGGCGGGGCGGCGGATCGGGCGCTTGTCAGGTGGCCGGGCGCCCATGATCGCCGGATAGGGTTGCCGAAGGGTAAATCGCCGGCGCGGGCGGAGCAAGGCGGGAGGGGACGAAAAGGCCCCGCTCCGGCTTGCACATCCCCGTAACACTCTCTCTCTCGTCATGGCCCGACTTGTTCGGGCCATCCATGGATGCCCCGCATAAAGCGGGGCATGACGGTTTTGCTTGTAGCGGCGAGACGGGAGGGGGTGACAAGGCAGTGTAGCCCCTCTCCCGCACGCGCATGCATAACCGAAAAATCCAGCCCCTCGCCCCCTTCAGGGGGAGAGGGATGCGCAGGGTTAGCGCAGCATGCGCTTACCCGAAGCTGGGTGAGGGGGACGTTCGGGCTTCCGGATGCCGTGCCGGAAGCACCGCCCTCACCCGGCGCTCGTGCCGAGCGCCACCCTCTCCCGCGTGCGGGAGAGGGGCCGGCTCCCTGCCCTCCCCGCCTGCCGCGCAATACCGTCATGCCGAGCCCGGCCGTGACAGGGGCACGGGATTCGGCTAAACCAGCGTGACCATGGTCAGCATGTCCGAAACCCTCCGCGACGCCACCACCGGCGCCGCGCCGCGCCCCGACAGCGACGCCGAGGCCGGGCGCGTGATCGAGGTCGTGCGGCCCGAGCGCCAGACCCTGCCCGTCGTGTTCGCCTCGCCCCACAGCGGCACCGACTACCCGGAAAGCTTCATCGCGGCGTCCAAGCTCGACGCGGCGGCGCTGCGCAAGTCCGAGGACAGCTTCATCGACGAGATCTGGGGCGCCGCGCCGCGCTTCGGCGCGCCGCTGATCAAGGCGCTGTTCCCGCGCGCCTATCTCGACCCCAACCGCGAGCCGTTCGAGCTCGACCCCGACATGTTCGCCGACAAGCTGCCGTCCTACGTCAACGTGCACAGCCCCCGCGTGGTCGCCGGGCTCGGCACGATCGCGCGCGTGGTGGCGACCGGGGCGGAGATTTACCGGGAGAAACTCTCGTTCGCCGAGGCCGCCGAGCGCATCAGCCGGCTCTACCGCCCCTATCACCGCGCGCTGCAGGACCTGATCGAGGCGACCCGCGCGGCGTTCGGCTGGTGCCTGCTGGTGGACTGCCACTCGATGCCGTCCGTCGGCGGGCCGATGGACGCGGACCCGGGCAAGCCCCGCGTCGACTTCGTGCTCGGCGACTGCTTCGGCGCGGCGTGCGATGCGGCGATCGCCGACCACGCCGAGACGGTGCTGGCCCGGGGCGGCCACACGGTGACGCGCAACATGCCGTACTCGGGCGGCTATACCACGGTGCACTACGGCCGGCCGCGCGCCGGGGTGCACGTGCTGCAGATCGAGACCAACCGCGCGCTCTACATGGACGAGGAAACGTATGCGCGCCTGCCCGGCATCGACGCCCTCACCGCCCACGTGGAAACGCTGATGGCGTCGCTCGACGGGCTGTGCGCGCGTATCGCCCCCGCCCCCCGGGGCTGACGCCTTCTCCGATCCTCTTTTTTCGTCATGCCCGGACTTGATCCGGGCATCCATGTGTTTTTGGCGGGACCGCCGGCGCGCTCTCCAACCCGGAATCCGGACAAAAAAAGGCCGCACCGAAGTGCGGCCTTTAGTGTAGGGAGGAAACGCCCAAGAAGGGTATTTACGACCGGACCCCGGTCCGGGCCGCGGTCGCCCGAGTGTTGTGCCATGGCGGCCCGGCGGGGTCAAGTGTTTTATATAAGACTTATCGGTTTCCCGGAAAGGCAGTTGTGCCGGGGGTGACGGCAGGGCGGACCGGCATCGGGATACCGGAGACGGCCCCGCCGCCGCCACGTACCCCCCACAGGCCCCCCGCGAAACCCCTCATTCTCGCCCGCGAGGGACGGCAAGCACCCGGCATGACACCGACGGTGACACCGTCATCCTCCCGGCAGGAAGCCCACAGGAAGCCCGCACCCTGCCCGCACCCTGCCCTCAAGCAACCCGCAAGCAGCCCGCCGGCACGGTTCTGGCGCGGCCCTTGCAGCGGTGCCGGCATGACCGCCTTTCACCGCCTCGTGCGGGCCGCCCTCGCGGCCGCCCTGCTGGCCCTCGCCGCCGCCCTTTCGCCGGCCGGCGCAGCCCCCCTGCGCGCGCCGCAACCGCTTGATCCGCAAGCGAAACTCTGCGCCCGGCCGATCGCCGCCGAGGAGCACGCGCGGCGCATCCCGGGCCAGCTGCTGGCGGCCGTGGCGGTCGCCGAATCGGGGCGCTGGCGCGGCCCCGACCGGGCAATCTTTGCCTGGCCCTGGACCGTCACGTCGGGGCCCAACAACTGGTTCTTTGCCGACAAGGACGCCGCCGTCGCCTTCGTGAAACGGCTCAGGAAGCGCGGCATCCACAACATCGACGTGGGCTGCATGCAAATCAATCTGGCCTACCACCCCCACGCCTTCGCCTCCCTGGAACAGGCCTTCGACCCCGCCGCCAACGTCGCCTACGCCGCGGGCATGCTCGACCGGCTGTTCCATGCGCGCCGCTCGTGGTCGCTCGCGGTCGGCCTCTACCACTCGTCCACGCCCGCCCTGCAGAACCACTATCGCCGCAAAGTGATGGCGTTGTGGAACGCCGAGCGCCGCCGCGCCGCCGAGATCCACCGCCGCGACGTGATCGCCCGGTTCGAAGCCCGCCGCCGCGCCCGTCTCGAAGCCCTGGCCGCGCCACAACGCGAAGAGCTCGCCGACAACATCGCGCGCTGAACGCGAGGTCTGCGGCCGGTCTTGGCGCGTTGAGGGTTGCGGCGCGCCGCACCAGCCGCTACACCACGTGATGATCGTGACCGTCCGTCCCACCGTTTTCCGCTGACGGCAGCCATGCCGGACTCCCTGCCCCTTCCCGCGCCCGGGGCCCGCTGGGCCTTCTTCCTCGACGTCGACGGCACGCTCGCCGACATCGCGCCGACGCCGGGCGCAGTCGCCATCGCCGACCACACCCGCGACACGCTCGCGCGCCTGATCGCGGCCACCGGCGGCGCTGTGGCGCTGGTGAGCGGGCGCGCCATCGCCGACATCGACCGCCTGTTCGCGCCCCTGCACCTGCCGGTCGCGGGCCTGCACGGGCTCGAGCGGCGCGCCGCCGACGGCCACGTCACCATGGCGCCGCGGGACGGCGCGGCGCTCGCGCGTGCCCGTACAGCCCTCGCCGCCTTCGCCGCCGGTCATCCCGGCACCCTGGTCGAGGACAAGGGGGCCGCCCTCGCGCTCCACTTCCGCGGCGCCCCTGGCGTCGCGAAAGAGGCCGAGGCCCTCGCCCGGCGCCTCGCCGACGAGCGCGAGAACGGGCTCGCGCTCCAGCGCGGCAAGATGGTGATCGAGCTGCGCCCCGAGGGCGGCGACAAGGGCGCCGCGATCCGCGCCTTCATGGCGGAAGCGCCGTTCCAGGGCCGCGTGCCGGTGTTCGTCGGCGACGACGTTACCGACGAGGACGGATTTGCTACCATCAACGCGATGCACGGAATCTCGATCAGGGTCGGCGACGGCCGCACCACCTGCGCGGTCCATGCCGGGGCCAGCGTCGCCGCGATCCACGACTGGCTCGCCGCCGCCGCCGATGCGCTCGCCGGGCCCGCCACAGGCCCCGCCGCCGGGGAGGCCCCATGACGGAGAAGAGCCTCGAGCTCGCGCTCATCGGCAACTGCATCCACGGCGCGCTGATCGACCGCAACGGGCGCATCACCTGGGCCTGCCTGCCGCGCTTCGACGGCGATCCCATGTTCTGCAGCCTGATCGACAACCACAACGGCGAGAAAGGGTTCTTCGACGTCCACCTGGAAGGCCTCGAGGAGAGCCACCAGTCCTATGTGCGCAATACCGCGGTGCTGACCACCACGCTGCGCGCCAAGGGCGGCGGCGCGGTCGAGATCACCGACTTCGCGCCGCGCTTCAAGCAGTTCGGGCGCGTCTACCGCCCGACCATGATCGTGCGCCGCATCCGGCCGCTCTCGGGCAGCCCGCGCATCACGATCCGGCTGCGCCCCGCCAGCGACTACGGCGCGCGCCGCCCCGAGATCACCTACGGCTCCAACCACATCCGCTACCTGATGACGGCAGGCACCGCGCGGCTCACCACCGACGCGCCGCTCGCCATGGTACGCGAGGAGATTCCGTTCGTGCTCGAAGGCCCGATCACCATGATCCTGGGCCCGGACGAGACCATCACGGCGTCGCTGCCCGAGCTCTCGCGCGATTTCCAGGAACGCACCATCGACTACTGGCTGGAATGGGTGCGCTACCTGTCGATCCCGTTCGAATGGCAGGAAGCCGTGATCCGCGCCGCCATCACGCTCAAGCTGTGCACCTTCGAGGAGACCGGCGCGGTGATCGCCGCCATGACCACCTCGATCCCCGAGGCCGCCGATTCGGGGCGCAACTGGGACTATCGCTACTGCTGGCTGCGCGATGCGTTCTTCGTGGTCAACGCCCTCAACCGGCTGGGCGCGACCCAGACCATGGAATCCTACCTGCGCTACATCACCAACGTGGTGGCCTCCAGCGCCGACGGCTTTCTGCAGCCGGTCTACGGCGTCGGCACCGAAACCCGGCTGCACGAACGCATCGTCGACACGCTCTCGGGCTACCGCGCCATGGGGCCGGTGCGCGTGGGCAACCAGGCCTACGTGCACATTCAGAACGACGTCTATGGCAGCGTCATCCTCGCCAGCACCCACTTCTTCTTCGACGAACGCCTGCGCCATCCGGGCGGCCACGGCATGTTCGAGCGCCTCGAGCAGGTCGGCGAGCAGTGCGTCCAGCGCTTCGACCAGCCCGACGCCGGCATCTGGGAATACCGCTCGATCGCACGCGTCCACACCCATTCCGCGGTGATGTGCTGGGCCGGCTGCGACCGGCTCGCGCGCATCGCCGCCCGGCTCGGGCGCGACGACCGTGCCACTTACTGGCGCGACCACGCCCACCGGCTGCGCGAGCGGATTCTCAAGGACGCCTGGAGCGACGCGCTCGGCAGCTTCGTCACCAGCTTCGGCGGTTCGGACCTTGATGCGAGCCTGCTTTTGCTCCACGAGCTCGGCTTCGTCGCCGCCGACGATCCGCGCTTTGCCGGCACGGTCGCCGCCATCGAGAAGCACCTCAAGCGCGGCGACTACATCTACCGCTACGTCGCCCGAGACGACTTCGGCGTGCCCGAGACCGCGTTCCTGGTGTGCACCTTCTGGTATGTGGACGCGCTCGTGGCGCTCGGCCGCAAGGACGAGGCCCGCGCCCTGTTCCACAATCTGCTCGCACGGCGCAACGCCTGCGGCCTCCTGTCCGAGGATATCGATCCCAAGGACGGCACGCTGTGGGGCAACTTCCCGCAGACCTACTCCATGGTCGGGCTGATCAGTTCGGCGATGCGCCTCAGCCGAAGCTGGGAGGAAGCGCTGTGAGCCGGCTCGTCGTCGTCTCCAACCGCGTCACCCGAGCCTCCGGCGACGGCACCCACGCCGGCGGCCTCGCCGTCGGCCTGGTCGACGCGCTCAAGGAGTCCCGGGGACTGTGGTTCGGCTGGTCGGGCAACGTCACCGAGGACCCGGTCGAGGAGCCGCACCGATCACGCTCGGGCGGCATCGAATACGTCACTCTCGATCTCAGCCCGCGCGACTATCAGGAATACTACAACGGCTACTCCAACGCCGCGCTGTGGCCGCTGTTCCACTACCGGCTCGACCTCGCCGAGTTCCACCGCGACCATTATCTCGGCTACCGCCGGGTCAACGCCCGCTTCGCCGCCGCGCTCCGGGACCTGCTGCAGCCGGACGACCTGGTCTGGGTCCACGACTATCACCTGATCCCGCTCGCCGAGGAGATGCGCAAGCTCGGCCTGCGCAACCGCATCGGCTTCTTCCTGCACACACCGTTTCCATCGCACCAGGTCATGGTGGTGCTGCCCAACCACCGCGACATCGTCGCCGCCATGTGCGCCTACGACGTGGTCGGGTTCCAGTCGGCGGTCGACCTGCGCACCTTCAGCCATTACATCAAGTTCGAGACCCGCGGCGTATTCTCGGAGAGCGGCCTGATCCGTGCCTTCCGCCGTGTGTTCCATGCGGGCCGGTTCCCGATCGGCATCGATGCCGATAACGTCGCGGCCATGGCCAAGGCGCCGTCCAATGCCGGCCAGGCCCAGCGCATCCGCCAGAGCATGCGCGGTCGTAACCTGATCATCGGCGTGGACCGGCTCGACTATTCCAAAGGCCTTGTCCAGCGCTTTCACGCCTTCGAATACATGCTGCGGCTGTACCCCGAGCGCCGCGCCGAGGTGGTGCTGCTCCAGATCGCGCCGCCCTCGCGCGAGGACGTCAGCCAGTACGCCGAGATCCGCCATACCCTCGAGATGGAGGCGGGCCGCATCAACGGCCAGTTCGCCGAGTTCGACTGGGTGCCGATCCGCTACCTCAACCGCAGCTTCCGGCGCGATTCGCTGATGAGCTTCTTCCGCCATGCCCAGGTAGGCCTGGTCACGCCGCTGCGCGACGGCATGAACCTCGTGGCCAAGGAATACGTCGCCTCCCAGAACCCGACCGATCCGGGCGTGCTGGTGCTGTCGCACTTCGCCGGCGCGGCCGAGCAGCTGACCAGCGCCCTGATCGTCAACCCCTATGACGAGGAGCAGGTGGCGGCGACGCTCGGGCGCGCGCTCGAAATGTCGCTCAAGGAGCGGCGCGCGCGCTGGCAGGCCGCCATGAACGTGATCCGGCGTAACGACGTGTCCGTCTGGCGCCGCAACTTCCTGCGCGTGCTGCGGCGCGCGCCCTTCACCCTTTGAGCGCGCCCGGCCTGCGCCTTCTCGCCGACATCGGCGGGACCAACGCCCGCTTCGCGCTGCAGCGTCCGGGGCGCGCGCCGACGCGCTACCGGGCGCTTGCCACCGGCGATCATCCCGGCCCGCGCGCCGCGATCGCCCACTACCTCGGCCTGTTTCGCGACGCCCCCCGTCCCGCCGAAGCCGCCATCGCCATCGCCGGCCCGGTCACCGGCGACACCATCCGTCTCACCAACACGACGTGGTCGTTCTCGCGCGCGCGGCTCAGGCGCGCCGCCGGATTCGACCGGCTCGCGGTGCTCAACGATTTCGAGGCCCTGGCCTGGAGCCTGCCCGTCCTCAAGCCGTGCGATCTCGCCAAGATCGGGGCCAGGATCGGGCGTGGGCGCGGAGCGCCCGCCCTGCCGAAGGCCGTATTCGGGCCAGGTACCGGGCTCGGCGTCGCGTGCTACGTGCCCGGCGCCCACGGCGGCCCCGAGGTGCTGGCGACCGAGGGCGGGCACGCCACCATGGCCGCCGGGGAAACCCGCGAGGCCGACGTTCTCGCCGTCCTGCGCGAGCGCTTCGACCACGTCTCGGTGGAACGAGTATTGTCCGGCCCCGGGCTCGCCAATATCCACGCGGCGCTCGCGCTGCTCGACGGGGCGGCCGACGCCCCGGCGCTCGCCCCCGACGCAGTCGCGCACCGTGCGCTCGCGGGCAATGATGCGCGCGCGCGCGCGGCCGTCGCCATGTTCTCCGCCTTTGCCGGCAGCTTCGCCGGCGACATCGCGCTCCTCTACGGCGCGCGCGGCGGCATCTATGTCGGCGGCGGCGTCATCCCGAAGCTCGGGCGTGCCTTCGATGCGCGCCTGTTCCGGCGCCGGTTCGAAAGCAAGGGCCGGTTCCGGCGCTGGCTCGCACCGATCCCCACCTGGCTGATCCGCCATCCCTGCCCGACCATGCTCGGGCTCGCCCGCTATCTCGATTCCGCCGTGGACTGACCCTGGTGGCGGAAGGCGAGAGCCGCCCCGTTCAGCGACAACACGGCCAGCATGGCGAAGCCCGCGCCGTAGCCGAGGCCGGTAGCCAGTATCGCCGTGAACAGCGCCGGCGCGGTCACGACCCCGGCAAAGGTGATGAAGATGGCGCCGCCGGTGACGGCGCCGGCCTTGCCGGGCGGCGAGATACGCGCGAGCTCGGCCAGCATGACACCGTTCCAGCCGATCGCCGACGTGCCGAACAGCACGCCGACCCCGTAGATCGCCCAATGGGGCGTGGCCGGGCCGAACCCCATGAACAGGGCCGAGGCCCCCGCCATGACCAGGCCGAGAAGCGTCAACAGCACGCGCGGCGACAGCACGATTCCCGAAACCGCGCCCCACGCGATGCGCGCGACGATGCCCGAAATCTGGGTCGCGGCGAGCGCGGCGCCCGCCGTCACGAGGTCGAGGCGCACCACCTGCACCAGGAACGTCACGAGATAGGCCATCACCGACATCTGGACCGCAGAATAGGAAAACGCGAGGAACGCGAGCCGGCGCAGCGACGGCGTGCGCAGCACGAGGCACAGGGGTCCCGCCAGATCGCGCCCGCCCCGCCAGGTCCGGCGCCGTTCGGCATCCATCCGGCCGCGCAGCGGCTGCAGGGCGAGCGCCAGCACAACGCAGGCCACGCCGACCGCGAGCGCCGCGCCCTTCCAGCCGAACGCAACCGTCATCGGGGGCACTAGCGCGCCCGCGAGCGCGCCGCCCGCCGGCACACCGGTCTGCTTGATCGAAAAAACGATCGGCATCCACCGGGCGGGCGTGACCCGGGCGAGCACGTGCGAGCTGGCCGGTGTCGGTGGCCCGTAAGCGAAGCCGATCATGAGCGCGGCCACGATCACCCACGGCACCACAGACAGCGTCATCACAGCGAGCGCGACACCGGCCACCACCAGGCAGATCTGGGCGACGCGCACCGCGCCGAGCCGCTCGACCACACCGCCGCCGAGCACGCCGGAGAACATCGAGACGGCGAACACGCATGACATGTAGAGGCCGACCCAGCCCGCCGGCACGCCGATATCGGCGGCGAGCGGCACCGCGAACACCGGCGCCGTGAGCGCCGCCATGGCCATCATCGTCTGCATCGCAAGCATGGCCCCGAGCGGGGCGAATGCATCGCGGACGGTGACAGGAGCGGTGCTGCTCAAACCGTTATGCCTCCAGCGGGAAACCGTCTAGATTCGGCCGCGTTTCGTATCTCGCGAACGAGGATCGGCAGGACCGGGCGGGAGGCTAATAGAATGACCGACACCGAACAAGAGCGCTATTCGTCCAACGTCGCGGTCGCAAGCGAACTGCTGGACATCCCGGGCAAGAAGGCCGTGGACGTCGGTTGCGGCGAAGGCCGCTTCACGCGCTTCCTCGCCCAGTCGGGCGCCACCGTCACGGGGATCGACGTCAAGCAGGTGGCACTCGACCGCGCCGCCGCGAAGTCGCGAGAGGAAGGCGTCGCGGTGGAATGGATCAACGGCCGCGCCGAAGCCCTGCCGTTCGAGGACGGAAGCCTCGACATCGTCGTGTTCTCCAACTCGCTGCACCATGTGGCCCCCGACAGGATGGAGGCCGCGCTGCGCGAGGCGGCGCGCGTGCTCGGGCCGGGCGGCGTGCTCTACGTCATGGAGCCGGTGGCGGCAGGGCCGTTCTTCGAGGCGACCAAGCTGGTCAACGACGAGCGCGAGGTGCGCGACAAGGCGCTCGCGACGATCAGGGAAGCCGGCGCCTTCGGCTTCGTTCCGGTCGAGGAGATCACCTACCGGACCCGGCGCGTCTTCGAGGACTTCGCGGAATACGAGCGCCAGCAGCGCGAGGCGGGTGAAAAGCGCGCCCGCGTCCTCGATGAAAGGGGCGACGAGATCCGCGCCCTGTTCATGGCCGCAGCCCGCAGGGAAGACGGCAAGCTCGTGTTCGACCAGCGGTCCCGGGTCAACCTCCTACGCCGGTCCGCGTGACGGCGGGAACGGCGCGGGCACGGCGCCGCGCCCGTTATTGAGGCTTTCTCGACGGCTGATCGCCAGCCTTCCGGGAGGGGGTGCGTATCGCGGCGCCCCCATTTTCATATGGTCGGCTCGGGATCAACCCCTCGCAAACGCCGTGCGTGGCTTCAACCGGGGGATGCAAAGGCAGGAAATCCGTCCCAGGCACATCGGTCGGGCAATCGAATGAGAGCCTTAAAATGAGGCATTTATTTATGAATGACTATTTTATAGGCGGAATGTCAACCAAACAGGCTGCCCAAGAATAGCTCAGAACCCATCCAAAACCACCTTAACTATATGATTTAAAATAATTATTACATTCCGTTTACCGCGTGGTGACTTTTGGCGCGCCGCTTGCAAACTATTGAGCGGGTGACAGTGGTCCGTTGGGATGGGCCCAAATTCCCAATGGGCCGCTTTTAGGCCCGTATCTTTGAGTGTTGCAACACGAGGGTAAACGCACATGAAAACCAAGATCCTGCTCGCCGCGATGGCTGCCTTGATCGGCCTTGCGCCTGTCGCCAAGGCCGACGATCTTTTCTCCGAGAAGGACCTCGGCGGAAAGTTCAGCGCCAACGTCGGCCTCACCACCGAATACCTGTTCCGTGGCGTCACCCAGTCGGGCGACGGCAACCCCGCCGTCCAGGGTGGCTTCGACTTCGCGCATGATTCCGGTGTCTATCTCGGCACCTGGGCGTCGAGCATCAACTTCGGCGGCAACATCGAGACCGATTTCTACGGCGGCTGGTCGGGTAATCTGGGCGCTAACAAGATCGGCCTCAACGTCGGGGCGATCCTGTACCACTATCCGTCCGCCTCTTCCGACAAGAAGCTCGACTACTGGGAAGGCTACGTGGGCGTCAGCAAGGACTTCGGCTTCGCCTCGGGCGGCGTGAAGTTCAGCTACAGCCCCGACTGGACCGGCACCACCACCAGTAACGCCGAGTACCTGGAAGCCAACGTCGACGTGCCAGCCGGCAAGTACTTCACCGTCAACCTGCACACCGGTCATCAGTGGTTCTCGGACAACACCGGTGTCGGCTTCGACGACTACACCGACTACATGGTCGGCCTGAGCACGGGCATGGCCGGGTTCACCGTCAAGGTCCAGTACATCAACAGCGACCTTCCGCAGTCCCAGCTGACCACCTACGGTCAGAAGCATTCGGAGAAGCTGATCGCGTCGATCGGCCGCTCGTTCTAACTATCTGAACGGGGGGCTTGCCTCCCGTTTCACCCGGAAAGCCGTCTTCCCGTTCAACGGGAAGGCGGTTTTTCGTTGTCGGGGCGGCTTTCCGGGACGGCGCCCAGCCTGGGTACCGACGGGCGTTGACAACATCCCGCCCCCTCTCTATCGCTTGAGCGACAAGAACAAGGTATCCGGGGCGGACGTTCAGGTGGTGCAAGAGGTCGAGAACAGAGCGGAAGACACCCATGGGGTGGATACTTCGCCGCCGGTCTCGGACAGGGTCGAGACGACGACCTGCTACATGTGCGCCTGCCGCTGCGGCATCCGGGTCCATCTCCGCGACGGCCAGATCCGCTACATCGAGGGCAATCCCGACCATCCCGTGAACAAAGGCGTGCTGTGCGCCAAGGGCTCGGCCGGCATCATGCAGCAGAATTCGCCGGCGAAGCTCAGGAAGCCGCTCCGGCGCGTGGGCCCGCGCGGCGAGGGCCCGTTCGAGGAAATCGAGTGGGAGGAGGCGCTGGCGCTCGCCACCAAGTGGCTCGGCGACATCCGGCGTAGCGACCCGCGCAAGCTCGCGTTCTTCACCGGCCGCGACCAGTCCCAGGCGCTGACCGGCTGGTGGGCGAACCAGTTCGGCACCCCCAACTACGCCGCCCACGGCGGCTTCTGCTCCGTCAACATGGCGGCCGCCGGGCTCTATACCATCGGCGGATCGTTCTGGGAGTTTGGCGAGCCCGACTGGGACCGCACCCGCTATTTCCTGATGTTCGGCGTCGCCGAGGACCACGATTCCAATCCGATCAAGGGCGGGCTCGCGACGCTCAAGGCGCGCGGCGCCAAGTTCGTCTCGGTCAACCCGGTGCGCACCGGCTACTCCGCCATCGCCGACGAATGGGTGGCGGTGCGGCCGGGCACCGACGGGCTCCTGGTCATGGCGCTGTGCCATGAGCTGATCCGCACCGGCCGGGTCGATTACGACTGGCTCGCGCGCTACACCAACGCGCCCTGGCTGGTGGTAGACGCGCCCGGCAGCCGCCACGACGGCACCTTTGCGCGCAACGCCGACGGCCAGCCGCTCGCCATCGACGGGCGCACCGGCAAGCCGGCCAACGCGCTGCGCTCGGACATCCGGGTGCGGCTCTCGGGCGCGGTCGAGATCGAGGACGGCATCACGGCGCGGCCCGCGTTCGAGCTGCTGGCGAAGCGTTGCATGGAGGACGCCTACACTCCCGAGGCGGCGGCCAAGGCGACCGGCGTGCCCGCGGCGGCGATCCGGCGCATGGCGCAGGAGATCGCCGAGGCCGCGTTCGATCACGAAATCGTGCTCGACCATCCCTGGACCGACTGGGCCGGGCGCCGCCACGAGCACATTACGGGTCGGCCGGTCTCGATGCATGCCATGCGCGGCATCTCGGCGCATTCCAACGGCTTCCATACCTGCCGCGCGATCCACGTGCTGCAGATGCTGCTGGGCTCGATCGACTGCCCGGGCGGGTTCCGCTACAAGGCGCCGTTCCCGAAGCCCTGCCCGCCCGGCATCCGCCCCGCCGGCAAGGCCAACGAGGTGCGCCCGGGCGCACCCATGGCGGGTACGCCGCTCGGCTTTCCGGTATGGCCGGGCGACCTGCTCGTGGACGACGCGGGCACGCCGCTGCGCATCGACAAGGCCTATTCCTGGGAAGCGCCGCTCGCCGCCCACGGCATGATGCACATGGTGATCGCCAATGCCCATGCGGGCGATCCCTACCCGATCGATACCCTGTTCATGTTCATGGCGAACATGAGCTGGAACTCGTCGATGAACACCGGACACACCATCGAGATGCTGACCGACCGCGACCCTGCGAGCGGCGAATACCGCATCCCGCACATCATCTATTCCGACGCCTATGCCTCGGAAATGGTGGCCTACGCCGACCTGGTGCTGCCCGACACCACCTATCTCGAGCGCCATGACTGCATCTCGCTGCTCGACCGGCCGATCTCGTCGGCCGAGGGGCCCGGCGACGCGATCCGCCACCCGGTGATCGCGCCCGACCGCGACGTGCGGCCGTTCCAGGACGTGCTGATCGACCTCGGCGTGCGGCTCGGCCTGCCCGGCCTCGTCAAGGAGGACGGCAGCGCGCGCTATCCCGGCGGCTACCCCGACTACATGGTGAACCACGAGCGCCGCCCCGGGATCGGCATGCTGGCCGGCTGGCGCGGGGCGGACGGCACCGCTCAGGGCCGCGGCGCGCCCAACCCGCACCAGCTCGATGCCTATGTCGCCCATGGCAGCTTCTGGTCCATGGAGCTGCCTGAACACATGCAGTGGAACCGCCACGCCAACGGCGACTACCTCGCCTGGGCCAAGGACATGGGCTTCGTCGAAGCCGCCGAGCAGATCGTCCTGCAGCTCTACAGCGAGCCGCTGCAGCGCTTCCGCCTGGCGGCGCGCGGCCACGGCGCGGTCCAGCCCCCCGATCACCTGCGGGGGCGCATCGAGCGCTATTTCGACCCGCTGCCGCTGTGGTACGCGCCGCTCGGCGAGGCGGCCCTCACGACAGGCGACGATTTCCCGCTCCACGCCATCACCCAGCGCCCGATGGCCATGTATCATTCCTGGGGATCGCAGAACGCCTGGCTGCGCCAGATCCACGGCGCCAACGCCATCTACCTGCACCACCAGACCGCCGACGCGCTCGGCATCCGGGACGGCGACTGGATCTGGGTCGAGAGCGCGACCGGGCGCATCAAGGGCCAGGCGCGCCCGATGGACGGGGTCGAGCGCCACACGGTGTGGACCTGGAACGCCATCGCCAAGCGCAAGGGCGCCTGGAACCTCGCCCACGACGCGCCCGAGGTCACCCGCGCGGTGCTGTTCAACCACCTGATCCCGGAATTCCTGCCGGGCGCCGCACACCTCAGCAACTCCGACCCGGTCACCGGCCAGGCCGCCTGGTTCGACCTGCGCGTGCGCGTGCGCAAGGCCGCGCCCGAGGAAGCCGGCGACAGCGCCCCCGATTTCGCCCCCGTGCCCCGCCCGCCCGGACTCGAGCCCGCGCCCGGGAAGCTGCGTTACGGCGAGGGCTTCCACCCCCGCACGACGCCGCTGCGCAGGACGCT
The DNA here is from genome assembly GCA_963732875.1 of uncultured Alphaproteobacteria bacterium. GTDB lineage: Bacteria > Pseudomonadota > Alphaproteobacteria > SMXQ01 > SMXQ01 > WHSO01. The sequence goes on from CAVTBD010000002.1 coordinate 1,399,184, forward strand.
GCCGTGACCGGGCTGCCCGAACGCACCGACAAGAGCCTCGGGCTGGTGATCGACCTCGACACCTGCGTCGGCTGCCATGCCTGTGCGGTCAACTGCAAGGAATGGAACACCGGCGGCCATTCGGCGCCGCTCACCGACGAGGACCCCTACGGCGCCGACGCCACCGGCGTGTGGTTCAACCGCATCCATGCCTTCGAGGTGGGCGAAGGCGACGCCGGCCGCACCGTCCATTTCCCGCGCTCGTGCCTGCACTGCGAGACGCCCGCCTGCGTCACCGTGTGCCCCACCGGCGCGTCCTACAAGCGCGAGGCCGACGGCATCGTTCTGGTGGACGAGGACCTGTGCATCGGCTGCAAGCTGTGTTCCTGGGCCTGCCCCTATGGCGCCCGCGAATACGACCACGACGCCGGCGTGATGAAGAAATGCACGCTGTGCATCGACCGCATCTACAACGAGCACCTGCCCGAGGCCGAACGCGTGCCCGCGTGCGTCTCGACCTGCCCGGCGCATGCACGCCATTTCGGCGACCTCGGCGACCCCGACTCCGAGGTCTCGCGCCTGGTGGCGGAACGCGGCGGCTATGCGCTGATGCCCGAGATGGGCATGAAGCCCACCAACCGCTACCTGCCGCCGCGCGCCCGCACCAACGCCCACGGCGCGGCCGCCGAGGGGCCCCGCGAAGCTACGGGCGGCGAGGCGCCGGGCGCGTTCCTGCGCTTCGTCGACCGTCTGTTCTCGCGCTGAGGTCCCGCCGGTGCATCCCGCCTATTCCGTCATCTTCTTCACGGTGTCCTCGGGCCTCGGCTTCGGCCTTCTGGTACTCACCGGCGCGTTCGCAGCCCTCGGCCTGCTGCCGGCCGATTCCGGCTTCGCCTTCACCGTCATGGTACTTGCCTTTACCTCGGCCACGGCGGGGCTGCTGTCCTCGACGCTCCACCTCGGACATCCCGAACGCGCCTGGCGCGCCTTCAGCCAGTGGCGCACGTCGTGGCTGTCGCGCGAAGGGGTGGCCGCCGTCGCCACCTTCGTGCCGGCGCTGGTGTTCGCGGCGGGCTGGATCTTCGCGGCCCGGCTGGGCGCGCCTTACGTCTGTGCCGCCGGGCTCGCCGGGCTGCTGGCGCTCGTTACCGTGATCTCGACCGGCATGATCTACCAGAGCCTGCCCACCATTCGCGCCTGGGCCGATCCGCTGGTGACGCCGGGCTACCTCGTGCTGGCGCTGGCCACTGCCTCACTCGCGCTCGCCGCCCTCGCGCGCGCCTTCGGCCATGACGTACCGGCGATCACCCACCTGCCGTTCGCGACCGTGCTCGTGGCCTGGATCGTCAAGGGTCTCTACTGGTGGCGCCTCGACCGCCACGAGGGCGGCCCGACACCGGCCACCGCGACCGGGCTCGGCGGCCCGGATACCCGGGTGCGGCTGCTGGAGAGCCCGCACACCCAGGAGAACTTCGTGATGCGCGAGATGGGCTTCCGCATCGCCCGGCGCCATGCGGTCAGGCTCCGGCGCACGGCCCAGGTGCTCGCCTTCCTGCTGCCCCTCGCCTTGACCGAGGCCGCCGTGCTGGTGGCCGGTAGCGGCACCGGGCTCGCGCTCGCCGCGAGCACGCTGGCCGCGCTCTCGGCCCTCGCCGGAATCCTTCTGGAGCGCTGGCTGTTCTTCGCCGAGGCGCGCCACGTGGTGACGCTCTACTACGGCGCGCAGCGGGTCTAGCGGCCGTCCCGGCTCTCCTCCATCCGAGGCCGTGGTATCATCCGCCACCATTTGAGGGGGAAGGTTGATGGCCTATGTGATCATCGGCGCAACCGGCGGACTCGGCCGCGCGCTCGCGGAACAACTCGCCGCCGACGGCCGTGGGCTAATACTGGTCGCGCGCGACGCGGGGGCGCTGGATGCGCTGGCGGACGGCTTGCGCGAGCGCCACGGGATCACCGCCGCCACGATCGCAGCCGACGTCGCCCGGGACCCTTCCTACTTGGAGAAGGTCTCCGCCGCGGCCGATGCCTCCGGGGGCATCGAGGCCCTGCTGCTGCCGATCGGCATGTCGGTGCGCGACGGCCTCGACTGCCCACCCGAGACCATCCGCCAGATCGCCGGGGTCAACGTCCTCGCCGCCGCCGAGGCCGTGAGCGGGCTATGGTCCCGCCTGGCCTCGGGCCGCGCCACGGTGGTCGGGTTCGGCTCCGTCACCGCGGCGCGGGGACGCGGGCGCAACCTCGTCTACGGCGCCATGAAGCGCGCCCTCCAGTCCTATTTCGAGAGCCTGCGCCTGGTCGCGCGCGGCACGCCCGTCTCGATCCAGTTCTGGACACTGGGTTTCCTCGACAGCGACGCCATGAAGGACGAGCGCACGCCCCTGCCCAAGGTCGATCCGACACGGCTCGCCGACCGGGTGGTGGACGCCCTCGGACACGGCTCCTTCATGCGCCATTTCCCGTGGTGGTGGGCGCCGGTGACGCTGCTCCTCAAGCACCTGCCCTGGGCGCTCTATCGGCGGATTGCCGGCGGGCAGCGATAAGACCGGAATTCCCTGTTAACAGGGAAAATACAGGGAATTTTTCAAAATTGGGGCCTCACAGGCCGAGATAATGCCAAAATCACCGCTATTTTCCAATCGGTTAGGAGGAAATTCCCTACGTAATGGAACAGGGAAAATTTTTGCGTTAACAGGGAATTCAGTCATCCGGATCAGGGAATTTGAGTAAGCGTGCAGGGAACGCACCCTTGGCGCGGGTGGGCCGGTTGCGATCTGTTCTCCTTTTCGTGTTTGGAACGGAGAGGAGATCGAAATGGCGGAGGATGCGGTGCCCCGGGCGCGCTACGGGGAGGCGTTCTGGCGGGCGCATCACGAGGCGTGGCAGCGCAGCGACCTGAATCAGCGGGAATATTGCGAAGCGCACGGCCTTTCGCTGAAGGCGTTCGGGAACTGGCGAACGAAGTTCAGGGCCGAGCCGCAGGCGCCGGCGCGCAAGCTGCTATGGCGGCGCGGCGGCGTAAGTCACAGCTTAAGTCACACCTTAAGTCACACCCTAAGTCACGTGACTTATCCCAGTTCCGCGGCGTCGCCGGCTCCGGTCGTTGCGCCGGCGCGGACGGGCCATCGGCGTCGCTTCAGCGTGGCTGACCGTCGCCATATCCTGGCCGAGGCGGACAGGCCCGATGCGAACGTCTCGGAGGTAGCACGGCGCTACGGCATCGCGCGGCGCGTGCTGTGCCGCTGGCGGCAGGAGGCGGCAGCGCCGGTCTTTGTTGACGTCGAGATCGCCGATGCGCCCGGCGCCGATCGGGAGGCAGCACGATGACCGTGTTGCTCCCTCCCGGTGTGAAGGTTCATCTGGCACTGGGCTACACGGACATGCGAAAGGGGATGGACGGGCTGGCCCTGCTGGTCCAGGAGGTGCTGCGCCAGGATCCGTTCACGGGTCATCTGTTCGTGTTCCGGGGACGCAAGGCCAACCTGATCAAGACCGTGTTCTGGGACGGGACCGGCCTGTGCCTGTTCACCAAGCGGCTGGAGCAGGGTGTGTTCCTGTGGGGTATTACGGCGTAGCGGAAGGGCATCTCGCCCCGCGCGAAGCAGGTCGAGCTCCTCAACAACGTGAATCTGGGCATCCACGGGCGTCGGCGTACCGACGTCTGGCTTTACGCCGGGGGAACACGTCGTGGCGGAAGTGCCTATTCAATAGGCGTGCCGGCGCGCCAGCCCATTTCCCAGAAGTCAGTCTCGAGCCGGGTCGCTTCCTTGAAGATTACGATCAGCTCGGCCTCGCGCGCGGGCGTGGCATAGAGATCCGCGAGGTGGTCCAGGTGCGCCCGCGCCTTCGCCGCGACCTCCTGGTATGGCGCGCCGGCATACTCGTCGATCCAGACGCGATAGGGGTTCGTTGCAGCGCACGCATAGGGTCGCACTGCGAGCCGTGCCGCTATCTCCGCATAGCCGACCACGCAGGGCGCAAGCGCCACTCGGAGCGTCAGCAGATCGCCGCGCATGCCCGCGTCAAGCACATAGCGCGTATAGGCCAGCATCTCGGCAGCGGGACGCGCTTGCTCAAGTTCGTCGGGCGATAGACCCCAGCGAGCACAGAGCTTCACGTGAAGGTTCATCTCGACGTCGAGGATCGCCGACAGGCCGGCCGCAGCTTCGCGCATATCAGCCAGTTGAAGTGATTTGTAGACGGCGAGCGCGTAGGCGCGGGCAAACTCGATAAGGAACAGGTAGTCCTGAACAAGGTAGTGACGAAAGGCCGCCTCATTCAAGGTGCCATCGGCCATCCCCGTGGTGAAGGGGTGCTCGGTAAAGGCGCGCCACTCGGCGGATGCCTCTCTCTTCAGGCCCTCAAAGAAGCTCATGGTCTCCTGCTGGACTTGGTCGATGCCTCGGATCTCGATTGTATTCCTTACGGAGCAACGGGCACCAGATGCGGACGCTGGCCACCATAGAATGAAAGCACACGCTTCAGCTCGATCGCGTGGAAGGCACGTGCCTCCAAGCCCGCCAGATCGCCAGAAAAGACCCCCAGAACCTGGGCCGCCAGGAAGAACCCACGGGAGGGAATGCCGGACCGCTTCTTGCTGACGCAAAGTGCAGCCAAGATTGGGCGACCGGCGGCCACGTCGTCCTGCATGAGGGTCTCGAGTGCCTCACCGATACGATGAATCGTCCGCGGCGGCTCAAGTCCGAGGCGGTCGGCGAGATCTTTGTACGTCGTGGTTTTTCCGGTCTGGGCCTGATCTATGAGAGCGTGGCGGAGACGTTCTTTCAACATGCAACTCCGATCAATGGCCATCCGGTGAGCCGGATCGACGACCTCCTCCCCCGGAACTAGACACCGCGGGCCGCCACGCCCTACCCAACGTGCGAGTAGCGGACGCTTACAAAATAAGTAGGCGATGGAGTGAACGCCCTGACTGACGGCATCAACGTGCCAGGAAATCCTAGACAACATATATAAAGGTAATCTGGCCGATACGCTGCCAGACTCTGCTCGTCGCGTCGGCGCAGCAGCCAGATGGTGTCGTTTATGCCGTGGTCAAGGTCGTATTCAAGAATTTCGCCGTTTTTTTTACGCCTCCATCCTGTCCGGGCGGACGAAGAAAAGTATAGTGCCTAGCGAGTCGCTGATGCCGATACACCCGGGGACACTCAAGTACTATCGTGAGGCAGGATTCCTGCGCTGAAAGGCCGTTCCTGTCGGGTGCGAGGGCATTGACACGTTAACTGCTGCGCGGTCGTCGGAATTTGATTGGGGCGGCGATCAGGCTGCAATTCTTATGGCAATCAAATTTGCGCCGCCTTTAAAAGATGGAAGAACCTTTGGAGATAAATATGGCCGACGGGAAACAACTTGATGAATTAAACCTTTTGGTCGGCGGTGCCATGCTCGTGGACCAGTTCATTCAAGATATAGAAACGAACTGCAAAAAACAGAAAATCGAAGCTGACAGGATTGACGTACTTACGGTCATACTTAGGGAGATCGAGCGAATTGCGCATGAACTGACCGGCTGCGGCTCCGACCTTTTGTTTTCGGTCGCTGTGGAGCAGCTCGAATTCCATGGCGAGGTTACGTTGGCCGCTGCGATGCGTGACGATGTCGCAAGGGTGCTGAAAGAGCATCGAGATGATGATGGGGATAATTTTTAGAAAGCGTGTACGTGCCTCGGGCGGAGATATTGAGGCCCCGTACCTTCCGATCACGCGGGGATGTTCGGTGCGCAATCGCACAGCTGTGACCCTTCCCCCGCCCCGCCACTAACGGCGCCGTTGTCTCCCTCCCCATGAAGATGTACCCATTGTTCTATCGAGCGAGCCCGCCATATATAAATAAATGGTTTGTAGAATGCAGCCGCAATCAGTTTTGCTGACGGTGCATCATCGTACCACCTACCGATACCGCGCATCGATGGCGTTCGGGCCGCACCGGCTGATGCTGCGGCCGCGGGAGGGCCCCACCCTGCGGGTGCACGCGCATAATTTAGAGATTTCTCCTGCTGCTACGGTGACTTGGGCGCACGACGTCCCTGGCAACGCCGTAGCGACGGCGACCTTCGCAGAGCCGGCGGATGCGCTGGTCATCGATAGCGTCGCCGAACTGGCGCTCGATGTCGACGAGTGGCCGGTCTTCGATATCGCCGCCTCGGCTTCCACCTATCCGTTCCTACTGAGCGAGGAGGAGATGACCGATCTCGGCGCGCTGCGGCTGCAAGCGTATCTCGACTCCGCCGGGCGGTTAAGCGAATGGGCGCAGGATTTTGTGGCCGGCGTGGGCACCGACACGCTGTCACTGCTCAAGGATGTCAGCAACGGCGTCGCTGCACAGATCGTCTACGAGGGGCGCGACGACGAGGCCGCGCAGACGCCGGTCGAAACGTTGGCGCGCGGCCGCGGTTCGTGCCGCGATCTCGCGGTGCTGTTCGTCGATGCTGTGCGCAGCCTGGGATTCGGCGCTCGGATCGTGTCCGGTTACCTGTACGACCCTAACCGTGAGGCAATCGGTTCCGCCGGTGCCGGCTCGACTCATGCCTGGGCGGAAGTCTACATACCCGGCGCAGGCTGGATCATGTTCGATCCGACCAATCGCAGCGTCGGCGGGTACAATCTGATCCCGGTTGCCGTGGCGCGCCATATCCGCCAGACAATGCCCGTTTCCGGCAGCTTCATCGGCGATGCGTCGGCGTTCGAAGCGTTAGAAGTGGCCGTAACGGTGGAGCCCGCGTCAGCGTAAGCATCACCGACGGCGGTTCGCATGATGCAACTATCCTTGCAGCAGTTTGCCACGCCCGCGTCCTGTCGTGTCCATTTCGCGGGGTGAGCACAAACAGTGCCGCGACCGGCCCATGAACCCCCAGCTTACGTCACTCTTCGATTTCCGAGGAGTAGCTCACTCTCGGGGGCCATTCCCTCAGACGTGCGCTGGTAGTGGCGCGCACATCACCCGAGACGCACCTGCAGCCGATGCTTGGCGCCGTCATCGGCAAGCCTTAGCTGAAGCGGCTGCTCCAATAGGGTCTCTCCATCGATGGCCGCAAAGGCTATGCCACGCCCGACGCCATCCGGATTTTCGACCCGGATATTATACCGTGCCGTGCCGTGCCGAAGCATTATCTCGAATCCCGCCCATCCCCGCGGGATGCATGGATCAAGATGTAAGACCTCGCCCTGTAAGCGCAGCCCAAGAATACTCTCCACGCCAGCGCGCTGCATCCAGCCGGCCGAGCCCGTATACCAAGTCCAACCGCCACGCCCAACATGAGGCGGCGTGGCGTAGACGTCAGCGGCAACGACATAAGGCTCTACCTTGTATCTGTACACGTCTGCCCGAGTGCGAGCGTGATTAATGGGGTTGAGAAGCGAGAACAATCCAGCTGCCTTATCACCCTGCCCAAGTGCCGCGAACGCCATCACAGACCATACAGCAGCGTGGGTATATTGACCGCCGTTCTCACGGACTCCAGGCGGATAGCCCTTGATGTAGCCGGGATCGAGCGTTGTTTTGTCAAACGGCGGTGCAAACAGCAACGCCAATCCATCCTTGGAGCGGATCAACTCCCGATCGACCGCCGCCATGGCACGAGCGGCGCGCTCAGTGTTCGCCACACCTGAAATCACCGCCCAGGACTGCGCAATCGAATCGATTCGGCACTCATCGCTCGTCGCCGAACCGAGCGGCGTACCATCGTCATACCAGGCGCGCCGGTACCAGTCGCCATCCCACGCCTCACGCTCCAATGATGCCTGCAGTGCCATGGCGTGGGCGCGCCATGTCGTGGCGCGGGTCGTCTCATGGCGCGCATCGGCGAGGGTGGCAAAAGCAGTGAGCGTCGTGTGGAGCAGCCAGCCCAGCCAGACGCTTTCGCCCTGCCCTCTCTCGCCAACGCGGTTCATGCCGTCGTTCCAGTCGCCGGTGCCGATCAACGGCAAGCCATGGCCGCCGACCGCGAGGCTTTGGTCGAGGCCGCGGGCACAGTGCTCAAACAAGTTAGCGCTCTCGTCGGAAACCGTTGGCTCGAAGAAGCTGTCGTGCTCACCCGCCTCAAGGCTCTGTCCTTCCAGGAAAGGTACCAACTCGTCAAGAACAGCGGCGTCTCCGGTAGCGTGGACATAGTGGGCCGCCGCGTAGGCGAGCCACGCACGGTCGTCGGAGATCCGAGTGCGCACGCCTTGGCCGGAATGCGGCAGCCACCAATGCTGGACGTCGCCCTCGATGAACTGCCGAGCCGCCGCGCGCAACAGGTGCTCGCGCGTCATCGCTGGCCGCACGTTTGCGAGCGCCATCCCATCCTGGAGCTGGTCGCGAAAGCCGTAGGCGCCACTCGCCTGATACAAGGCTGAACGGGCCCAGGCGCGGCAAGCGAGCGTCTGGTAGAGCAGCCAGCCGTTAAGCATAATGTCCATAGACCGATCGGGCGTTTTCACTTGGATCGCGCCAAGAACGTTGTCCCAGTAATCGCTGACCTCGGACCGCACGGCGTCGAGATCGGCCCTGCGGTAGCGCACGATCAAATCCCGCGCGGTTTCGGCGCTTGCGGCTTCGCCGAGAAAGAAGACAAGTTCGACGGTTCCGTTCGGAGGCAACTGGACGGTTGTCCGCAGCGCACCACAGGGGTCGAGACCGGCCCCGACGTTGTTGGAGAACGGCGTCGCATCGGCAAGCGCTGCCGGACTTGCGAGCGTTCCATTACGGCCAATAAACTCCCGCCGGTCACCCGTCCAGTCCGTCTGGCGGCCGCCCAAATCGGCAAAAGCAATACGCGACCCGAAGGCCGAATTCCATGGATTGCGCGCAAACATCGCGCCGGTGTCGGAATCGATCTCCGTCGTTACGAAAGGAACCGAAGCTGTCCGCGACGGCCCAAGGACCCATTCGGCATAAGCGGTCACCGAAAGATGCCGCGTGCGGTTCGACGTGTTGCGTATTTCGAGGCGTGAAATCTTGATCGGATCGTCGATTGGCGTGTATTGGAGTAAATTGGTCGCAATTCCATGTGCCGCATACCGGAACCGGCTGTACCCCCGGCCATGATGAACAATATACGTCCCCGCCTCGTCGCGAATTGGCAGAGCGGTTGGGCTCCACAACTCACCCGTGTCGTCATCGCGTAGATAGAACGCCTCGCCCGAGCGGTCGGAGACTGGGTCGTTTGACCAGGGGGTGAGCTGATTGTCGCGGCTGTTGATGGACCAGGTGAAACCGCCGCCTTCGGTCGCGACCTGGAATCCGAAGGCGGGATTAGCGATGATATTGATCCATGGGGCGGGAGTCGACTGACCCGGGCCGAGGATCGCCACATATTCCCGTCCACCGTCGGCAAAGCCGCCGAGTCCATTGAAAAACTCGAGGTCCGGCGAAGGAGGCGCGCTCGGTGGTTGAGGATTTGAGAGAGCGCGCATTGAGGTCGACCGGACATACGCACCGGTCTCTTGTACTCGGTCGAGCTGATCGGAAAGACGCCCGCGCTCGGCGACGAGCACCACTCGCGCTACCGACGCGAGAAGGGCCCGAATTTCCGCCGAAATCAAATCGGCCCGGAGGATGAAGATGCTGCCTGGTGGTCCCTTCACGCCCACCTGCGGTCGCGACTGGCTCTCTCGGAGCAGGGTCTCGAGCGCGACCTGGAGGTCCTGAGCATAGGAGGCTCCGCGCTCATTCAGGATGACGAGGTCGACTGCGAGCTGCTTCATCCCCCAATATTCGTGGGCCTGTAGCAACTGGTGCGCGATGTTTAGGTCCTCGGTGTTAGTGATGCGCAGAAGCACGATCGGCAGATCTCCAGAAATGCCCTGTGTCCAGAGCTTCGGCTGTTCGCCGCTGTCACGCCGGATCGTGTCGGAAGACGGCCTCAACGTGGGCGCGGTATAGAGTAGGTGTCCCGCGAGACGCTGAAACAAGCCCGCTTCACCCGCGTCGATGCCGAGGTGGTGAAGCTGCACCTGCGCCTGCGTCCAGGCCAGCGTAGCCGCTCGCTCGAAAGCGGTGATGTCCCGATGCTTGTCGATGAGGTCGAGTATTGCCTCGCGCGATGGCGCAACCAGGGTCCAGAAAGCAATGCGCACGATTGCGCCGGGTGCGACACGCACCCGATGGCGCAGGGCGAAGACGGGGTCGAGCACCGTGCCGACCGTGTTCGAGAGCGGTCGACCGTCGATCACCGCGATCGGCTTTTGGACGCCGCAGCCGCGGCCGAGAAAGCGGGCCCTGTCGGTCTCGACCTCCGGCTTGCCCACGGCTTCACCGTCGACGACAGCAAGATGCGCGGCCCAGATATCAGGCTCATTCGGCCCGCGCCGTCGACGCGTTGCCAGGATTGCGCCAACAGCGGGGAGATACTCGGTCTCGACAAACAACTTGGAAAAGGCCGGATGAGCAATGTCAGCGGCCTGGGACGCCAGGACGAGCTCGGCATAGGAAGTGACGTCAATCTCTCGCACGTTACTGCCAGAATTCGAAATCGAAACGCGGCGGACCTCCCCATCGTCTTCCGCCGATACCAGCACCTCCATGGTCGTGTTCAGCGTTCCATCATGACGCACGAACTCGGCGCGGCCCTCATCGAACGTGACAGCATAGTCGTCGGGTTCCGCACTGCTCGGCTGAAGACCTGCCGACCAAACGTCGCCGCTAATAACGTCTCTGAGGAACACGTACGAACCCCAATTGTCACACGTGACATCCTCGCGCCACCTAGTCACAGACAGGTCCTGCCATCGGCTGTAACCCGAGCCGGCAGCCGTTAACATCACGGCATAGCGTCCGTTCGAGAGCAGGTGCGTGGCCGGCGTCGCGTCATGCGCGGTGGCAAAATGCCGGCCGCCGGGTGCGCCAGTATCGCGGATCTTGGCAGCGGACTTTGCCTCTGCTGCCCAAGGCCGGATAATCGCGACGTCACGTGGTGTGCGCTCCTGCAGGAGCAACTCCGTTGCCTGGACGATGGGTTCAGCGTGAAATCGCTGTCGCATCACGCCATCCAGCAACGCATCGGCGATGGCAATGATCGTCATGCCTTGATGATGCGCCATGAAGTTCCGCACAATGGCCGGGCTCTCGCCCCCTTCGGGCAACCGGATCGGCGTATAGTCCAGGGCGTCGTAGAAGCCATAGCGGCCGCACGCGCCAGCGTCGGCAAGCCGGTCGAAATTGCGGGCAGCGGCGTGGGGATCGACCATCGTTGCAAGCGCGGTCGCATAGGGGGCGACGACGGCATTTTCGCCGAGACCACGCTTCAACCCGAGACCAGGGATGCCAAAGTTCGAGTACTGGTATGTGAATTCCAGATCACGCGCGTTGTACGTAGATTCGGATATCCCCCAGGGTAGGCTGAGTTTTGCCCCATAGTCGATCTGGCGGCGCACGATCAGCCGGCTCGTGCGCTCGATGAGGCTGCCGACCGGTGCGCGCATGACGAGCGACGGCATCAAATACTCGAACATCGATCCAGACCAAGAGATCAGTGCAGCGCCGTGGGCGACCGCCGTCACCGCGCGACCGAGGTGGAACCAATGGCGGACCGGGATGTCGCCTTTGGCAATCGCAAAAAAACTCGTGAGCCGGGCCTCGGAAGCGAGGAGATCGTAGCAGCTCGGATCGAGCGTCCCTTCTGGTGCCCGGTAGCCGATCGAGAGAAGCTTGCGCTCGCGATCGAACAGAAAGCCGAACTCCATCGCGAGCGCTGTCGCCCGAGCAGTCTCTTCAAGGTCCGTGAGACGCCTCTGCATAACGGTGGCTGCAGCTGCCGACTGACCGAGGTCACGACGATGGGTCTCGACCGAGAGCCGGATCGCATCTGCCCAGAACCGCATATCCGCGCCGGTATCGTCGTCTCGTTCGATTGCAATCGCGCGAGCGATATCGGTGATAGTCTCGGCCTGGACGGAAAGCCCCGCGAGTCGTTCCGCGATATCCTTCCCATCCGTGGCCCCCTGTCGCACGCCGGCCGCGAGCAGAGTGTACGTGTCATCGAACTGGTGCCAGGTCACCGTCTGCGTTCGGCGTCCATCCCGCAGGCGGTCCGCCTCGTCGCGTGCAAGATCGAGTGCATCTCCAATGCCGGCAAGACGCCGTGCATTCGCGAGCGGTAGACCGCGCCATTCCCGACACGCATTGGCGAGTGCGATAAGGTGTCCGGCCAGGTTACCGCTGTCGACGGAGGAGACGTACCGAGGTTCGAGCGGCCGCAAATCCTGCGTGTCATACCAGTTGTAGAAATGGCCACGGAAGCGCGCGAGGCTGCTCATGGTCGCTAGCGTCGCCTCTAGTCGCTCGATCGCCTCGATGGTTCCTATCCATCCGAAGTCGCGGGCACACACCACCGACAGGAGATAGAGGCCAAGATTTGTCGGCGAGGTGCGGTGCGCGAGCATCGGCGCCGGGTCCTCCTGGAAATTGTCCGGCGGCAACATGTGATCGGCCGGCGTGACGAAGATCTCAAAGAACCTCCAGGTCCGGCGGGCGATCAACCGCAAGGCGAGAGCGTCGGAGTCCGACACGGGAAGTCGACCTGCGATGCGGGGAGACAGGCTTACCCAGCGGGCGACAGCGGGCGACGCAATCCAGAGCGCCGCGAACGGCATCGCTACCGGCCATATCTCGTGCCCTAAAAGCCACGCGACGACCGCGGCCACAACGCCGATGATGACCCCGCCGGCCATCCGACGATAGAAGCCGAAAAAATCGAGCCGACGACCGATCGTTGCTTGGGCCGCCGGGACCCATTCGAGCAGATGTCGGCGGGTGACGAGCAGCCTGACCAGGGTCCGCCCGATTGCATCTCCCATCAGCCATGACTGGTGGGCTAGAAAAATGATCAGCAAGGCCGACTGGGTCAAAGCGAGGCGAGTATCCCTGCCGAGCGCGCTGAGATGGCTGCGGAGCGTGATCCCCGGGCGACGCGGCACGATAGCCCCGATGACGGGGATCAAGGTGGGAATCACGATCGTCGACAGGACGAAGACGGTCCAGAGTACCGCAGCATCGAACGGCAATGCCCATCCGACCAGCAAGGCGAGAACGACTGCCGGCGCGGATAGCGTCCGCCGCAGATTGTCGATCATCTTCCAGCGGCCTATCATCGGCATGCCGCCACGCGCAATCCCGCGGGCGCCAGTGTATGCAAGGCCGATGATCCACGGGACGAGCTGCCAGTCGCCTCTCGCCCAGCGGTGGTGGCGCAGGGCGGCAACGTCGTAACGAGCGGGGAACTCCTCGACGACTTCGACATCGGTGGCAAGTCCGGTGCGGGCGAAGACGCCCTCAAATAGATCGTGGCTCAGGAGGGTCGAGTCCGGGACCCGGCCGGCGAGAGCAGCCTCGAACACATCAATGTCGTAAATGCCTTTGCCGGTATAGGAGCCTTCGCCGAACAAATCCTGGTACACGTCGGAAACAGCGGCGGCGTAGGGGTCAATACCGCCCATGCTCGAGAAGACGCGCTGGAAGAGCGAGCCCTCGCGGCCGACGGGCAGCGACGGCGTGACGCGCGGTTGCATCACGGCATAGCCTTCCGTAACCCTACCGGCCACGGCATCGAAGCGGGGCCGATTGAGCGGATGCGCCATCTTCCCGATCAGCCGGCGAACCGTGTCGCGCGGCAGCTTCGTATCGGCGTCGAGCGTGATGACATAGCGGACATCCCCGGGCACGGCGGGCGGCTGCCCATTTACGCTCAGGAACGTGGTGTCGGCGGCGCCACGCAGGAGCCGGTTCAATTCGTGCAGCTTGCCACGCTTACGCTCCCAGCCAATCCACCGCCCTTCGCCTTCGTTCCAGACCCGTCTGCGATGGAGCAGAAGGAAGCGGTCGCCGCCGGGCGCCAAGCCATGGCGCCGGTTGAGTCGAGCGATCCCCTCCGCCGCAACCGCGAGGAGAGCCCCGTCATCTTCGGCGTGCTCTGTCGCAGCATCGGTCCAATCGGAAAGCAGCGCAAAATGGACATCGCCTCCCAAACTCGCGAGGTGATGAATTTCCAGACGCTCAATCTGCTCTTCAATCGTCTCTTGGTTGGTGAGTAGCGTTGGCACGGCGACAAGCGTGCGCAACTGCGAAGGAATACCATTGCGAAGTTCCAACGCGGGCAGAAGCGTCGCGCCCAGGCCTTTCGTTACGCAGCGATTCACGAGCGCGACCGCCGCATCGATAGCGGGGATCGCACCCAGAGCGCCGAGTAAAGTCAGCCATACCCCGCCAAGTCCCGCTGCGGCCAAGGCAAACAGTGGTAGCGCGAGGAGAGCTCCGGCAAGCACGGTGATGGCGCTCCCATAGCCCCCAATACCAAGTGCTTGGATCAAGCGTCCGAGCCAAGTACTCAGTGGCGGCTTGAATCCGACCGCTGCTTCGAATGCGTAGCGCCCCCCGGCGAGGAGGTGATAACCCGGATCGCCCCGGCGGTCGTCCTCCGCACACGCGTCCTCAGTCACATCTCGCTTCGACGCGAGAACGGCTCTGTGCGCTATGTCGAGCTCCGGGCGGTTCGACCCACGCGCCAGATCCTCGATAGCACTGCGATACAGGTTGCGCGTTGGAAAATCCATATCTCGAAAGCTGTCGCCGGCCGCAAGCACTCTATCGACGAGGCTGATACGCTCGAACAGCTCCGTCCAATCTACTTCGGAGATGAGGCGCAGGCTCGTGATGATGTTGCGCACCGTGACGGTCGCGGCGCCCTGCTTCTGATGTTCTTCGCGCACGGCCGCGTCAGCCGTCGTTCCCTGCCCCGCCAAGGACTCGTCAAGCCATCTCAGCGCCGGAATAATATTAGAGTCATGGCCGTGCAGTCTGTGCAGTAGTTGGACTGCCAGCGCCCCCGGTACCGGCGCGTGTACATGACCCGCAAGCACCACCGCAACCGGTTCGGCAATACGCCTGCCAACACCCAACAATCGGTCGGCGAGACTGTCCGCCTCCGCACGTGCAATGCTACTGTGCACGATCCGCGCGGCGATGCGCCTAAGGTTCTCGACAAGTACGATCCGCAATGTGATCGCAACCGCCCAGAGTTCGCCGATCGTCAGAGGCTGGACCTCCTGGTAGGCCCCTACGTAGCGGCACAACATCTCGGAGTCGAAGCGGCTGTCCGTGTGAGCGACGAAGGCCCATGCCACGCCAAGCACGCGTGGATATCCCGCGAACGGCCCGTCGGCGAGCTTGGGGAGTTGCCAGTAGTAGCCGGGCGGCAAATCGGAGCGAATTTCGCGAATCTGTCTCTCGACTAGATGATAGTTGTCGATCAACCATTCCGCCGCCGGCGTGATCGCGTGTCCCTCGTCGATCGCTTTGGCAATAGCGTGATGGGCATTGAGCAGGATCGCGGCGTTGTCGACGAGCCGCCCCAATAGCGGACGGCCCTTGGCCGGCTTCGGCGTCACCAACTGCGCAAAGGCAAGGCTCCGCGCATGTTCCTCTAGGCGCTCGATGCTGAAAAGCTCTTCGCGAATGGTCTCTTCATTATCCCACGGTGACGCCGATGGCGCGTGCCCGGCGGCAAAACGGATGAGTGGTGTCAAATGGACCTTTCTGCCGCGCGCTGTGAGCGCGTTAAGCCAATAAGCTCAGATGCAAACGGCGCAATGAGGTACTCATCGGCCTCGATGGATTCTGTCCGCACGTTAACACATATATGAGCCGGCACCTTCCCGTTATTGCCGTAGCTGATCGTGGTTGTCGTGATGGTAGCGTTTGACGGTCGCGTCCTTGATGGTGCGGTTCATTCGCTCGGCCTGGCCATTGGTCCAGGGATGGTTCGGCTTCGTGAGCCGGTGTTCGATGTTATGTGCGCGGCAGATCTGATCGAAGCGATGAACCCGATACCGCCCTGTCCAGCCATCTCTGTTTCGGGGCAGATCGGCAAACTGGATGCCGTTGTCGGTGAGGATCGTATGGAGTTTGTAGGGAACGGCTTCGAGCAGGGCCTCGAGAAACGCCACGGCCGTGGGTCGATTGGCCCTTTCGTGCAACTGCACGGAGGCCGCCACGAACGCGACACTGTCGTCCGGCAAGCCACGCAGGAAACGCGCTCTGCGCCGAATCGCTCCCCCCTCTAGCCCGGTTCCGGTACTGGCTCAGTTTAAAATCCCGCCCCCCCTTTGACGCCCTATCGAAACCGTGACCGGCTTCCTATATGCTTAGCGGAAAGCATTGGGAGAATCGCATGACTTTTGAAATTGGCGACGAGGCGCTAGAAGCGCGGCTCACTCAGATAAAGGTGCGACTCCAGTGGATATCGGACCTAGAGGCTGAATCTGCTAAGGTTGGAGGGTTGGCGGCTCAAGGTATGTTCTTGGACGAAGGAGATCTGCTCGCACGCGAAACGGATATGATTCTCGACATTCAGAGTGCCAGAAATGCCAAGAAGCCCTGAAGGCGAGAAGCGCCGCGGTGACGTGATCGGCAATAGTATCGTCCCCCAGCCCGCGAGACATGCGCAAGAGGATGGACGGGCTGGCCCGGCTGGTGCATGAGGTGCTTCGGCAGGATCCGTTCACGGGCCATCTGTTCGTGTTCCGCGGTCGCAAGGCCACCCTGATCAAAATCGTGTTCTGGGACGGCAATGGCCTGTGCCTGTTGCGCTCACGCTGACAACATCCGTGATTATGCGCGAGCATGGTCCAGAGACGTTCGAGCGTCTCCGCCGGGATGCGGCGCCAGATTGGCGCCTGGGGTCCGGCTCACGCCGCGTGCGGTTCGACCTCCTTCTCAATCCGCCGGCGTGAAGTATCTTTCGCGACTTCCAGGTCGTAATGCGCCTGCAGGTTGATCCAGAACTCAGGGCTGGTGGCGAAGTACCGGGCGAGCCGGAGCGCCGTGTCGGCGGTGATGGCCCGGCGGCCGCGGACAATATCGTTGACGCGGGAGCGGGGCACCTTGATCGCGTTAGCGAGCGCGTAGACGCTAATGCCCATCGGCTCGAGAAAATCCTCACGCAGGATCTCGCCGGGATGAGATGGCGGGACGCGCTTCCCCGTTGTCACCTCTTTGAGGTCGAACTCGTCCCACATCCAAATCTTCGCGCCTGATAGTCATGGCCTTATCCCTTATGGTAATCGACGATCTCCACATCCTGGACCTCGTCATCGCGCCATACGAAGCAGATCCGCCATTGGTCATTGATGCGGATGCTGTGTTGTCCGGACCTCGCGCCGCTCAAGGCTTCGAGGCGGTTGCCTGGCGGGACGCGGAGATCACCCAGATGCTTCGCCGCATTGAGCGCCTGGAGCTTCGCCCGAGCGCGGCGCTGAATTCTGGTGAGGCAAACCTCGGACCGCATGGCCGGCAAACAATGCCGCCGTGCGCTTGTCGGCGAAGCTTTTGATCACGGGAAGCAAGCGTACCGGGCGGCGGTACGCTCGTCAAGAAAAGACGTACCGCTTTCCGCTACGTCAGACAGCAAAAGAGCCGTGGTCTTGTCCGACCCATTGCGATCCCGGGTCCTTGCTGGACCGACCAGCGTTGGATTGGCCAGACGTCTTGTTAGCCCCACCGCAGCCAGCAATTCCCTGGGCCAACGAAGTTCGCATGAATACGACAGTGAACAGCGCGGCCAAGGCGAACCCGGCCTGCCACCAGACCTGCCATGCGCCGAATGTTCCGTTGAGGACGGCAAACCCCGTGACTAGCTCGCCCGCCACAAATGCCGAAGCAGCCCGTCCGCTGATCGAAAGCGGCACGGAGAACAGCACCCAGACAAATGCCGCAGCCAGGCTGGCGCCGCCCACGCCGAGCTCGAGCCAGACCTGCAAAGGCACGTTGTGGGTATGGAGCGAAATCTGGTCACCGGTGTGAACGGGATTCGTGGAAAGCACGACCTGCTTATGGCCGCCGGGAACCGAGCGCGCGGTGTCCGCACCAAACCCGAGCAACGGATGCTCTACGACCTGTCCCGACGAGAACCTCCAGATATAGAGCCGGTGAAGCACCGAGACGTTCACATGGTTCACCATGCCGTCGAGATCGAGTATGGGGAGAACGGCCTGGGCCAGAAATGGTGTCGCGAATATCCATAACGTCGCCGCCACTCTCAGGAGATGCAGCACGGGACGGCGCCAGAGAGCCACCAGGGCACAGGCGACACCCCCCGCAAGAAACGACAGGAGCACCGTCCAGTCTTCGACGAGCCAGATGGATGCGAACACAGCCCCGGCGAGCAGCCCTGCCCACTTGCGGTGGCCGAATGTTGCGAGCCCGACCATCGCAGGCCACGCCAGGACCGCCATGACGGAGACGCCCCGCTTGAACGGCACCCAGGGGGAATATCCGGCCGCTTCCGGATGATGACCCAGAAAATGCATCAGCGGGGTGCCCGTGAACCGTTCGACGAACAGAAACGGGAGCGCGAGCGCGAATCCCGCCGCAAGCGCAAGAGCCAGGGCACGGCCTTCGTCGCGCGTGGGTTTGGGCGCCGCGCCGACCAGAAAGACGATGCTGCCCAGCACGGCGGCAAGATCCGGCAGGCGTCTTACACTTCGTCCGACATCGATGGACCAGAGGCTACTGAGCGCGCACCAGGCGAGGAACAAGACGAACAAGCCGATGATCCACGGGTTCCGGTTCGCCAGGAATGCGCCGCGCCGAAGCGACAAGCCCGCGAGACCCAGCGCGACCGCCAGCGCCAGCCAGGTGAGCCCGAGCGGGAAATAGATCGACCCCAGCGGCATCACCGCGGCGGCCGCACACAGGGCCTTCATTTCCGGGGAGAGCGCCCTAAAAATTCCGGGCTGGCTGGCACCAGTCGCGGTCACTCTCTCCGCTTGCGCGTCGGTCCTCGGTTCGCCCATGAAAACAGCCTCTCGAAATCTCTAGCCGGCGCGACCATACCCCCTCCTCCCGATCACCGGAAGAGCGTGCGCACCGGCTCTCGCTGCACTACCGGCGGGTTGCCGGGGGCGCGACAAGATCGAGATTCCCTGGCAGCAGTGAAATTTACAGTGAATTACGCCAAAGGCATGCCAATCGGCACCGGAGAGTCCGAATATCAGCAATTATTCTCAACAGCTAACCGGTAAATTCCCCAGGTTCGGGGCAGGGAATTTCTCGTCACTTGCAGCTGATCTCGCCCTCAGAGAACCGCTCGTTCTGGGTTCTCGAGTTTCAGGGCGCCGATCGGTGCATCGCCCGGGCCACCACATGAACTATCGCAGCCGGATCGATCCCGAGTGAGCGCGAGATCTGGACGAGTTCCACCACGTCAAGCCGGCGCTCACCGCCTTCATATTTGGCGACGAAGGACTGTGGCCGACCGAGCCGTTCAGCCAAGGCCCGCTGGGTTAATCCGGCTTTTCTACGGGCCTCTGCCAACCGCTCAATAAGGGTCGCTTGCCCCACCGAATACAAGGACTTTCGCATGCTGATGCACCGGGTTGATCCCAAGCGCAATCAGAGCTAATCCTATATTGGAATAATCCCAAAACGGGATTATCACGAGCCGGGGTTCGGAGGGATGGCGATGAGACAGGCGATAGCGGGGGTGGGGCTGATACTGCTCACTGCGGGCGCCGTTCAGGCGGATGAATACAAAACCGGGCCCGGCGCGTGGGCCTGTGAAACTGCGAGTGGCGCGGAGAGTTATCCTCACGTGCTGAGCAGCGCACCTATGGGGCGCGAGCGGGAGATGCTTGCCGCGATCGGCTGCACCTATGTGCCCGCGGGAATGGATATTGTGTTCGTCCAGCGCATATCACCGGGCGTCTGCTACGCGCTGCTTGCGCCCGAGGGCAAAAAGCCGATCCCGGTCTATGTGTCCAGGTGGGGGTTCGTCGACAAATACACGGGAAAGTCCGTCGACCCGTTCTGATCCGGGCCATCATCGTCCCCTAGAATTGCTGATCCTCCCCGATTAGCAGAGCGCTGATGTCTTCTGCGCGGATGTTTCCAACCAGTGAGACGGAGATGACGCGCGTCTGCGCGGTGCCATCGCAAAATTTTTTTTGACAAGAAAATGTGTCCGTACTGAATGGAATTTTTCGATTTAATATGAGACCGATTTGGCGCTGCAGAGCGGTATCGCGAACCTGTTGAATTATAAGGAGGTCTGCTTGCCTCCCGTGTCACAGGCGTCATACAGGCAAGGTGATTTGTCTGTATGACGCCTGTGATACGTCATGCGTATCACGCCTGTGAAACAAAAGCCGTGTATCACAGATGTGATACTAAGTGATTGATATTAAAAACATTTTGACGTTTTAAAAAAATCGGCGTAAGGGCGATAGGATAACCCGGAGTTCCCCGATGGCCCAGATTCCGAACCGACCCGCGAGCCCCCCTACCGATGCCCGCCCATACCCGCCGCTCGAATTTTGCGAAATGCCTGTGGCAGCACTCCACCCCGATCCGCGCAATCCGCGCAAGCATCCGCGTTGGCAGATTCGCAAGATCAAATCTGCCATCGAGCACCTCGGATTCCGCGACCCGCTCACCATAGACGAGAACAACACCGTACTGGGCGGCAATGGTCGTCTTGCCGCCGCGAAGGCACTCGGGATGGAGACGGTGCCGGTGATCCGGCTGCTCGGCATGAGCGAGGCCGAAAAGCGCGCCTACGTGCTCGCGACCAACCGCCTCGCGGAACTGGGCGGCTGGAACAATGACATGTTGGCAACCGAAATCGCCTACATCGAAGAACTCGACATCAACCTCGACTTGGAAGTGACCGGCTTCGAGATCGCCGAGATCGATCAACTCGTCCTTGATGCCACCGCACCGGCTCCGGACAAAATCGATCAGGTGCCCGCGATCGACCGGACCCACCCCGCGGTGACGCAGCCGGGCGATCTCTGGATCTGCGGGGAACACAGGATCCTTTGCGGCGATTCCACCCAGAAGGCGAGCTTCGAGCGCCTCATGGCCCGCGCTCTGGCCCGCATGGGATTCGTTGACCCGCCGTACAACCTTCGGATTAGGCACAATGTCTCCGGGCTTGGTTATCGCGTCCACGACGAGTTCGCCATGGGCTCGGGCGAGTTCAGCCGCGAACAGCACATCGAGTTCCTTAAAAAGTCGCTGGGCTATCAGGCCGCCGCCAGTGTCGACGGCGCCCTGCATTTCGTCTGCTCTGACTGGCGTCACATGGGCGAAAACCTCGCGGCGGGGGAAGAGGTCTTCTCCGAGCTCAAAAACCTGTGCATCTGGAACAAGACCAATGCCGGCATGGGCTCGATGTATCGCTCCCAGCACGAGCTCGTATTCGTATGGAAGAATGGTCGCGCCTCGCACATCAACAATATCCAGCTTGGCAAGCACGGCAGAACGCGATCGAACATTTGGCTCTATCCCGGAGCAACAGCACTTCACAAAGACCGCGACAGCGACCTCGCGGCCCATCCGACGGTGAAACCGGTTGGCATGGTTGCGGACGCCATCCTCGACTGCACTAAGCGTCACGACGTTGTACTCGACAGCTTTGCCGGCAGCGCCACCACGCTGCTGGCCGCCCACCGAACCGGCCGGCGTGGCTACGGCATCGAGCTCGACCCGTGGTACGTCGACATCGCGCTCGGCCGGCTATCGGCCCTGACGGGCTTGACGGCAATTCATGCTGAAACCGGTCGGACCTTTGCAGATATGGCCCGCGATCGCCTGGGCTCCGGCTCACAGGACTGAAATCTCTGAGGGGATAAACGCAGGAGCACAACATGGAAGGCAGACGCGCAAGCATAAAGTCCACGCAGGGCAGCGATAACGATCGGCTGGCCCCGCGCACGCCCAAGGTCAAAGCGGCCAAGCGGAAACAGGCCCGGACCAAGGGTGACTACGTGGTGGGATACGGTAAGCCTCCGAAGGAACACCAGTTCAAGCCGAAGCAGTCCGGCAACCTGAGCGGCAAGCGTAAGGGGACCAAGAACTTTCGCACCCGGCTGCGCGAAGCCCTCGAGAAATCGCTCGATGTGGTCGAGAACGGCGAGCGTAAAAGCGTCAGCAAATACGATCTCGCCATCAGCCAGGCCGTGAACCAGGCCTGCACCGGGAACTATAAGTTCGCTGTCCTGATCCTCTCCATGGCCCGGGAGCTGGATCAGCTCGACGATCACAGCGATGACGCAGCGCTCAACGGCTTCGAAGAGGAGCTCCTCGATCTGTTCGCAGAACGCCGGCTCACGCGGCGATCGCGCAAGGGAGGACAGAGCCAATGACAGATCGGGAAATTCTCGCCTACGCGCTCCGCACCAATTTCGATCTCTACCTCCGAGCCGTCTTCAGGACGCTCTACCCCTCCGACACGTATGTCCATAACTGGCACATTGATGCGATCATCCATGAGCTCGGAGAAGTCGAGGCGGGCCGACAACGCCGCCTAATCATCAATATCTGTCCCCGCTCGCTCAAATCAACGATCGTCTCGGTCGCCTTCAGCGCCTGGCGCCTTGGCCAAGATCCGAGCCACCGTCTCTTGTGTGTGAGCTATTCGGACGATCTCGCGCGGCACCTATCCCGGCAGACCCGCATCATCATGGAATCCGACTGGTATCAGCGCGCATTCCCACTGACGAGGATTAACAAGAGCACCGAGCTCGAAATCACAACGACATCCGGGGGAAGCCGTTATGCCGCCTCGATCCTGGGCCCGACGCTCGGGCGCGGCGGCAACACCATCATTCTCGACGATCCCATGAGCCCCGAGCAGGCCCGCTCGGACAACGAACGCGCCAAAATCCTGACGCGGTTCGCCGAGAAGGTGTACAGCCGCATGGACCGCAAAGAGTTAAGCGCGCTCATCACGGTCATGCAGCGCCTGCACGAATTTGACCTGACAGGATTGTTGCTCGAAAAGGGCGGGTATCGTCACCTTTGCCTACCGGCCATCTGCCCCGCGGACCAGAGGGTAAAGATTGGGCCGGACCGGTATCATGACTGGCATAAGGGCGAAGCCTTACATCCCAATTTCGAATCCCTCAGGAGCCTGGAAGAGACGCGAAAGGAGGTGGGCGAGCAGGATTTCGCAACCCAGTACTTGCAGGCCCCCCGCCCGCGTGAAGGAAACCTGTTCAAGTCCGAGCACCTGCGTTTCGAGAGCTACGAAAGGATTAAAGAGACACCGGAGTTCATTCTGCAGAGCTGGGATACGGCCAGCAAGGCGGGCGATAACAACGACTACAGCGTCTGCACTACCATCTATGCGCTCCACAACAAATACTACATTGCAGACGTTTTGCGCGGACGCTGGACCTTTCCCGAGCTGGTTAAATTGGTGCGAAAACAAGCCAACGCCCATCGCGCCGACGTCGTCTTGATCGAAGATGCGGGAAGTGGAATAGGTCTCATTCAGGAGCTCGGCGAGAACAGCCGGTACAGCGTCCTTGCTGTGCCTCCCCAAAAAAGCAAGTGGCACCGGGCAGAGCGCCAAACTCCAATCTTTGCGGGTGGTCGCGTCATCATGCCCGACGACCAGCCGTGGGTGGAGCCGCTGATTCACGAACTTCTCACCTTTCCCAAAGCTAAGCACGACGATCAAGTCGATAGCTTGATTCAAGGCCTTGCATATTTGAAAGAAAACTATCTGACGCGCGAGTCGCTGCGGATTATGCCCGGCGTTGTTTGGGGTGGAAGCGGTTTCATCGATTAACGATACGATCGGTTTTAGTTGTTCGGCCATTCGCCGCTGTGACCTCGGTGCCCATTCGCGTTGTCCTCCCACACGGAGTTTTCGAACCAATCCAAAGCGGCTGTTGGGCAGGCCTAACGCTTCGTATGGCTCATGTTAATCACACTGCGCCCGACCTGGTTATTTATGACGAAGCATCTTTTGCTCATGGCGCTATTGATGAGTGGTCTCGCTTGTATGGTACGCACCGCAGTCCGCCCTTAGTGATTCCGCGAGCAGATAGGTCAGGACAGCGCCGCGGTCCTCCGGATCAAGATCCTCGCGCAACCGTCCACAGAGGGCTGCAAATTTCAGGTCGACGTCGGCTTCGATCTCGGCCGGAGCCTGAGCCAGCAGCGTCATTACTCGGAACGCCTCGTCGAGGCGGTCTGCTATTTCCTCATCGGATCCGGGCTGGTTGGCGGCCCGCAAACAGCTGGTCAACCTGGCATAGAGCCGGGCAACCAATGTTCCGGTAGTATTTGACGTCCCTGCCATGCCTGCATTCATTGCTTCCTTCACGGCGCCCATCAAGTCGGTTCCGGATGCCACCACGAGAGCTGCCGGCGGCGTGCACAACCCGGTGCACATCTCGCCGAATTGCCGACGCCACCAGGGGATAGCCGGCGACTATGGACGGGGTGTCATGGGAGTGTCGGGGACAGAAGCGGGCGCTCAGGCCGGAACGGGCCTCTTATCCCCGACATGTCCGTCATTTCCGGCCACTACAACAGCCAGGATAAGCTTGTTTTCTGTAGTGTTCTGTTGCGTTGACTTCCCCCGCAAAGGAAGCGGTGCTGTGGGTCCAACCACCACCGTTTCAGGGGAATCCGATGACCACCAATCCCGCCCTCGAGCGCGAGCTCGTAACCCATAACTATCTCCGTGACCGGCTCCGGGCCGAGTTCCCGGAGGCCGACGACGAGACCCTGCAGGATACCCTGGAGGGGCTGACCAACCTCCAGGACCAGCTGGCCGAGCTGGTGCGCTCGGCGCTCGACGACGAGGCCCTGGTCGAGGCCCTGCGGCGGCGTACCGCCGATATGAGGGATCGGGCCGCCCGCCTGGCACATCGTGCCGAGGTCAAGCGGGAGATCGTTGGTGAGACCATGGACCGGGCCGGCATCCCGCGCATGGTGCACCCCGATCTCACCGTTACCCTCCGCCCCTCCCAGCCCGGTTTGCTGGTAACCGACGAGGCTGCCATCCCTGAGCCCTACTGGCGGCCCCAGCCGGCCAGGCTCGATCGCCAGGCGCTGCTGCAGGCAATCAAGGGCGGGACCAGCGTCGCGGGCGCGGCGTTGCGCAACGGCCCCGCCACCATCGCCGTGAGGACCAAATGATGAGCGGCTTCGCAGATACCCAGATCAAGGCCCTCAAGGGGAAACTCGACGCTGCCCATGTCTCTACCCGGGAGGTGCAGGGCCGGGAGCTCTCCTTCGTCGAGGGCTGGTTCACCATTGCCGAGGCCAACCGGATCTTCGGCTTCGACGGCTGGGACCGGGAGACCCTCGAGCTCACCTGCGTCTGGCAGGGCAAGGCCGGTGGCACGCCCACCTGCAGCTACCTTGCCCGGGTCCGGGTCACGGTCCGGGCTGGAGAGCACCGCGTGGTGCGCGAGGGCTGCGGCTATGGAACGGGTACCGGTGCCACCCCCGGCGAGGCTCACGAGAAGGCCCTCAAGGAGGCCGAGACCGATGCCATGAAGCGGGCCCTGGTCACCTTCGGCAATCGCTTCGGTCTGGCGCTTTACGACCGCGAGCAGCGCGGCGTCTCGAAGCCCAAGGACGCACCGCGCCCGGATGAACAATGGCCGGTGCATTCACCGCAGCGGCGCATGACGGTGTGCAACACCGCGCGCGAGGTCTACTCGGAGCTGCGCAAGGAGCTCGCGACCCTGCGCACGGTGCCCGAGGTGCAGGACCTGTGGCGGCTCAACGAGACCACGCTCCGGACCATCCGCGAGCGCCACCGCGAGCTGGTTGACCGGGCCGGGGCCCATTACACCGCCGTGTTCGCCCGGCTGTGCCGGGAGCGGGTCCGGGCGCTCGACGCCGAGCAGGACCGCACAGCCCCTGCCTCCGGCAGTAATGACGGACCTCCTGCCCGGCTTCCGCCGGCCGCTGTCGGCACGTCTCTGGCGGGCGGCGATTCTCATAACACCGGGGGCAATGATGATGCTCCGCCCTCACCTGCCGGCCACGTCGACAAGAGCCGGCTTGCCATCGCCACGCCGCGCCGCATCCGGGATCGCGAGCATCTCCGGTTCGTGGCGGCGCAGCCGTGCCTGGTGTGTGGCCGCCTGCCCGCCCATGCCCATCACCTGGCCTTCGTCCAGCCGCGCGCCCGCGGGCTCAAGACCAGCGACGAGTGGACGGTGCCTCTCTGCGCCCTTCACCACCGCGAGCTCCACGACCGCGGCGACGAGCGCTCCTTCTGGGTCGGCCGTGCCATCGATGCCGAAATCGCCGCCCTGGCGCTCTGGAGCCGTTCAAGGGGGACTGACCGGGCTGGTGATAGCGATGACGCCTCGTCGGGGCTCGAGAGACCCTCACCGGCCCCCATGGAGGGGGAACCGGCGCCCGGGCACCTGGAGGGCGACGACGAGCAGCCCGATCGCGCCACCGGTGTCGATACCTCGGCCTACGTCATCGGTCCGCCCGCGCGGCCGAATGACACCAGCATCGTGTAATCTGTAGGAATTCGAACCCTCGTCTTCCGCGATTTGCAGGGAACTCCGAGTGCCCGCGGAGCTGCAAAGCGCTTGTTTCAGGCCGCTGCGTCCCTCACATTAGATCGCCTTGGCTTCCAATACGGTAGTGGTGACATTGATCGAAAAAAGCACCTCCGTTCTCGGCATCATCGGCGGATCGGGGATCTACGATATACCCGGCCTGACCAACACACGCTGGCAGCGCGTCGAGAGCCCGTTCGGAGAGCCCTCCGACGACTTCCTGTTCGGCGAGCTTGCCGGCAAGAAGGTCGTGTTCTGCCCGCGCCACGGACGCGGCCATCGCATCCCGCCGTCGGAGATCAACTTCCGCGCCAATATCGACACGCTCAAGCGCGCGGGTGCCACGGAGATCCTCTCGCTCAGCGCGGTCGGATCCCTGCGTGAGGACCTCGCACCGGGCACTTTCGTCATCGTCGACCAGTTCATCGACCGTACCTTCACCCGGGTATCCTCTTTCTTCGGCACCGGCATGGTGGCGCACGTCTCGATGGCCAAGCCGGTGTGCCGGCGCCTCGGCGACGTAGTCGAGGCGGCGGCCCGCGCTGAAGGCGTCCCGGTAGTGCGTGGCGGCACCTATCTCGCCATGGAGGGGCCCCAGTTCTCCTCGCTCGCCGAATCGGAGCTGCACCGGGCCGGCGGTGCCCACGTCATCGGCATGACCAACATGCCCGAGGCCAAGTTGGCGCGCGAGGCGGAGATGTGCTACGCGAGCGTCGCAATGGTGACCGATTACGACTGCTGGCATCCGGACCACGACCACGTCACGGTCGAAGCGGTGATCAGCGTTCTGCTCGCCAATGCCGACAAGGCGCGCGGGCTGGTGGCACGGGCGGCACCGGCACTCCGTGACGCGCCAGCAGTCTGCCCCGAGGGCTGCCACACCTCCCTCGACAACGCGCTCATCACCGCGCCTGAGGCGCGCGACCCCGCCGTGCTCGCACGACTTGACGCAATCGCCGGGCGCGTGCTCGGTACGAAATGCCCGTGAGCGTCGCGGATCTGCGCCGGGCTCTTGTCCACGTCATGGGCGAAATGGCGCGGCGCGGCCTCAACACCGGCAATGCCGGCAACGCCAGTGTGCGGTGGGGCAAGGGCTTGCTGGTGACGCCGACCGGCATCACACCGGACCGGCTTGCAGTCGGCGACATGGTCGCCCTCAATTTCGCGGGCAAGCCTCTGGGCGGCGCCCGCCCCCGCCGCAAACCATCCTCGGAATGGCGCTTCCACGCTGCGATCCTGAAGGCACGGCCCGAATTCGGCGCCGTGGTTCACGCCCATCCACCCCATGCCACCGCGCTCGCCTGTCTGGGTAAGGCGATCCCGGCGTTCCACTACATGGTAGCCGTGGCAGGCGGCGCAGACATCCGCTGCGCGCCTTACGCCACCTTCGGCACTGCGGCACTGTCGCGGAACGCAGTCAAGGCGCTCGCGGATCGCCGGGCATGCCTGCTCGCTAATCATGGGCTAATCGCCTGCAGTACCGATCTCGATGCCGCACTGGCATTAGCCGAAGAGGTGGAGAGCCTCGCCCGCCAGTACCTGCTAGCGCTCTCCGCTGGCCAACCTCGCCTGCTACCCACGTCCGAGATGAAACACGTGCTCAGGCGGTTCAAAGGTTACGGACAACAAAGTTGACCGAGAGGGATACGGCTGCCCGGCTTTGGTAAGCGCTGACCATGCCCGAACATGCGGAACGCCCAGCCGTCATGAGTGCGGTCCGTGACGAAGTCATAGGACCAGACATGCCCGGGCCGTTCAGCCCGCAAGCTCGCCGCACCAGCGCTGTGAAGGCCCCGATGAAGTATTGTGACGCCGATGGAAATACATGGAGCGGCCGTGGGCGCGCGCCTAATTGGCTAGTGGCCGCTGAAAAGGCGCGCCATACGCGCGAAGAATTCCATGTGAAGTCCAAGAGGCGCAGGAAAAATGCAAAACAAGGATCAGCAACTAACCTGCCGGTCTGTACCGCATCCATAAAAACCCCGTCCTTACCTCGTGCAGGGCGGGGCTTTTCTTTGGCCGCTTGGCGGGGGCACGACTACCATCACCGATCGTCAACTAATAGTTGACATTAGTAACGTATTGTTTTACATTCCGGCATGATCAAGGGCTGTCGGCACAAGGGCCTCAAAGAGCTGCACCGAAACGGGCGATCGCGCCGGGTGAGGCAGGATCAGGTCGCCAAGCTGTTGCGCCTCCTGGACGCTTTGAATGCTGCGGCGGCGCCGGAAAACATGAACGTCCCGGGTTTCGGGTTTCATGGCCTGCAAGGGAAGCCCAAACGCTACGCGGTGAGTATCAATGGCCCGTGGCGCGTCACCTTCGGTTGGGATGGCACCGATGCCATCGACGTCGACCTGGAGCAGTATCATTGAACGAGAGGAAACCACGATGAGCACCACCGTTCGCACTCCTACCCACCCCGGGGCGGTCCTGCGCGAGGACGTACTCCCGGCCCTCCGTATGCCGATCTCGCAGGTAGCGGCCGAGCTGCGTATTTCCCGTCAGATGCTCCACAAGATCCTCGCGGAGAAGGCCCCGATCACGCCTGAGATGGCAGTGCGGATCGGTAAGTTCTGTGGCAACGGACCTGACCTGTGGCTCGGGATGCAGATGCGGCACGACCTGATCAAGGCAGCGGCGGCATTGGCCGAGGAAGTGAAGCATATCCCGACCAAGGCCGCGTGAATTTAACTAGGCTCAGGACCCATTACTTGGCAGGACATGAGAAAAGCTGAATGGTCGTAAATAATCAGCGGGTTGCCGTGCTGATCCCCTGCTACAACGAGGCCCAGACCATAGCCCGATGCGTGGCTGACTTCAGTGCAGCACTTCCTGGAGCGCTGATCTACGTCTACGACAACAATTCCACGGACCGAAGCGCGGAGAATGCCCGCGAGGCGGGCGCCATCGTCCGCCGGGAAACCCTCCAGGGCAAGGGCAACGTGGTTCGACGCATGTTCGCTGATGTCGATGCGGACGTTTACGTGCTGGTCGATGGCGACGCCACCTACGATGCCAGCGCAGCCCCCGTCCTGGTCGAAGCGGTATGCGAGGGCGGGAACGACATGGTCGTCGCCCGCCGCGTCGCGCAGGGACGGGACGCCTATCGCAGGGGGCACCGCTTCGGCAACCATGTGCTGACCTCCATCCTGCGCGCGATCTTCGGCGCGGGTTTTCAGGACGTCCTGTCGGGCTACCGGGCGTTCTCGCGCCGCTTCGTCAAATCCTTTCCGGCGCTCGCCACCGGCTTCGAAACCGAGGTCGAGCTCGCCATCCACGCTCTGGGCCTGCGTCTTCCGGTCGCCGAGATCGAGGTACCCTATGCCAGCCGCCCGGAAGGCTCGAGCAGCAAGCTCAATACCTGGCGTGACGGCTTTCGCATTCTGCTCACGATCATTCACCTGTTCCGTTCGGAGAAGCCGCTCGGATTCTTCCTGCTTATCGCCACCGTCCTGGCCGCCCTCGGCGATCCAGCCTTCCTCGGTCAGTGCCGCCAGGATGCGCGCCCAAACGCCGCGCCTGCTCCATCGGTTCCAGCGATTATAGACTGTCGTTGGGGGACCGTAGTCGCGCGGACAATCTTGCCAACGACCACCGCATTTCAGCATGTGCACGATGCCAGAGATCACCCGCCGGTCATTAACGCGCCGCGCTCCCGGCTGGTTCGCCGGCAAATACGGCTCGATCGCCGCCCAAGCCGCATCCGACAACCAGAACAATCCCGACATCCCAAAAGCCTCCTTCAATCTGGAGACTTTTTAAATCAACCCTTCACAACAAAATCAAGAACCTGATTGGGTTTAGACCCTAGGAACCGGACTCATAGCCAGTAGCAGACGGTAGCGACGAGGCAGACGGCGGCGAGAAAGTCTGGGCCAGTCTGTCGTATGGGGTGGGGGGGCCGGCGATGCGTCAGAAGTCTTTGATACCGGGCCGGCGCCGCTCACATCATCGGCATGACGAACATGCCCGAGGCCAAATTGGCGCGCGAGGCGGTGATCGGCGGGCTGCTCGCCAACGCCGACAAGGCACGCGGGCTGGTCCGCGCGTGGCGCCCGGGCTCGGTGACTCGCTTGGGGTTTGCGCCGAAGGCTGCCACACTGCCTGCGACAATGCTCTCATCACCGCGCCCGAGCCGCGCGATCCTGCCGTACTCGCACAATTCGACGCGATCGCCGGGCGTGCACTCAGCGCGAAACGTCCATACTGACAACCCGGACCGATATTTTCCCGCCCATCCAATGTCACTGCGAATATCCCGCGAGGCCAGCAGCCTCTCCGCTGCCCCCTGTTAGAGAGGGGCAGAAGGTAGGGGCTACCGCCGGAACCGATTCTTAGAGCGGGCCTTTGAAGCGCCGCTCGTGACTGTAGAAGTCTTCGCCCGACAGATCGGCCATCTCGAGACTGAGCATGCGCTCGACCTCGCGCACGATATCCTCGGCGTTGGCGTAGAACTCGTTCTCAAGCTCACGCACTGTCGGACAAGGTGTTTGCGCAAATCCGATACGCCTTACAGGACCCTTGAGCACACCGAAGCAAGCCTCCGAGACCTGCGCGGCGATCTCGGCGCTGAATCCACTATAGACCCAGTCGCAATCGGCGACGAGACAGCGGCCGGTGCGCCGTACAGACTCGACAATTAAGTCGGTATCGAGCGGTGCCAGCGTGCGGGGATCTATAACCTCCACCGCAACGCCGCGCCGGGCCATAATTTCCGCCGCCTTTAACGCCTCGACGTTCATCCAGGAAATGCCAACGATGGTAATGTCAGTGCCCGGACGCAGAATGCGGCCGACACCAAGCGGTAACTCGTAGGGCTCTTCCGGAACGTCTTCTTCCGCCCAATAGAGCCAGCGGTGTTCCAAACATACTACGGGGTCGTCACAGCGGATGGCCGCCGTAAGCAAGCCCTTGACATCGGCTGGCGTGGTCGGCGCGATCACCTTCAAACCGGGAATATGGGTAAAGTAACTGAACAGACTCTTGCTGTGCTGGTACCCTTGCCCCCAGCCGCGGCCGATGATCGCGCGGATGACCAGGGGCACCTTGCCACGACCGTTGGTCGAATAGGTAAAGGTAGAGACATTATTGACGAGTTGGCTCATGCCCAGCATCAGAAAGTCGATGCGGATATGGACATGGATCGGACGCAGGCCGCGTAGCGCGGCACCGAGGCCAAAGCCGGTCATGGAATCCTCGGCGATCGGCGTGTCGAAGCAGCGGTCTGTCCCGAAGGCCTCCACGAGGCCGTCCGTGGTGCCAAAGACTTTGGCGTGGCTAGGAACGCCAATGCCATAAACGAAAACTGTCTCGTCGCGAGTCATCTCCTGGATTACGGCCTCGCGGATGGCGCCCTGATAACTAAGCTTTCTCATGATAGACACCATGGTAGAGACGGTCCGGGCCAGGTTTTGGAGCTTGCGCCGAGGTGGTTACGCTGGCCCGGATGCGGCTGTCGAGTTCATCTTCTAGGGTGGCAACGTCTGCTTCGCCCATGCCTAAGCCGATCAGCCGGTTGCGTTGCACAGCAAGACTGTCCTTGGCGAACCATTCATCGTACTCGGATTTCGGTCGGTAGCCGACATGCCAATCGTCGGTGATCCCGATGTGCTCGAGGTAACGGCAGCACCGGATATTCATGAACACGGGTGCGGGATCTGCCGCCATCGCATCCAGCCCCTTGCGCGCTAGTTTGTAGACCTCTTCCACGTCGTTGGACTCGTCGCTGAAGACATGGCAGCGGAACTGTTCCGCGACCCCAAGAATGGAACGGTAGCCACGCCGCTCCTGGGGAAAGGTGTGCACCGCAAGACCATTGTCTTCGCACACGAAGAACATGGGGACGCGATAAAGGCTCGCGATGTTCAGGCTTTCCCAGAACGTCCCAGCATCCGTGGCGCCGTCACCAAAGAAAACGACCGACGTCCGCCCGGTTTGCAGTCGGCGGTTAGCGAAGCCCGTTCCGACCGCGACCGATATCGGCCCCGCGACCAGGCCACTCGACAGGATGTGTCCCTTCTCCGGCGCCGAGAGATGCATGGACCCCCCCTTGCCTTCGGCAGAGCCAGTCACGCGGCCGTGAAGTTCACCGAAGAACATGTCGCTGTCCATGGTCTGCGCGAGGAAAGCAGCATGACTGCGATAGGATGAAAAGATATCGCCGCGTCCCTCCAGCCCAGTGCAAATGCCGACAGGAATGAACTCCTGACCCATGGACATGTGCATGGGCGTCCTCATCTGATCTTCGCTGTAATGCTTTATGATGTACTCTTCGCAACGGCGCACGAAAAACAGCCTGCGATAGAGCTCAACACTCGGAATCTGCGACATCTCGTCTTTCCCGATGAACAGTATGTGACGCACAAGAGAGGGCGCTCAGAATGGCCCCTTGAATGCTTTGTAGAAGTCCGACATCGATCGCTCGGTCGGCATCGGGATATCGCCTGGCCCGGTGCCCTTGACGGCGCGGATGATGGCTGCACTCAGGTCCGCCAGGTTCGGATAGAACAAATCCTCTAACGACTTGGCGGTCGGACAGGGGGCCGGCTGCATACCGAGTGTGACGACCGGCGCCTGCAGAACCGTCGGATCCCATTCGGCGATGAACCGGCAGATTTCGGCGCAGACGCCATAGGGAATCCAACTCGTATCGGCGACCACCAGGCGTCCGGTGCGGGCAACACTTTCGCGAATCATGTCGATGTCGGGATGCGAAGCGCAGTGAAGATCAATGACTTCGCAATCTATGCCGTGCCCGGCCAGATGATCTGCCGCGCGCATAGCCTCGAGCGTCATGATGGAGGTGGCAACGACCGTAACATCCCTACCCTGTCGGATACGGCGCGAAGAAAACGGCGTGGCGCCGACAACTTCGCTCCATCCGGTGTCGGAGAACCCGAGGTCGTACATCAGCCGATGCTCGAGTGAGACGACGGGCCCGCGATGATTCTCGATCGCCCACGCATAGGAATCGAGAATCGTACGTGGCGTCGACGGCATGATGACGACCAAACCCGGAATATGCGCCAGCAGCGACTGAAGACTCTGGGAATGTTGTGCGCCCTGTCCCCAACTGCGGCCAACGACGAGACGGATCAGCATCGGGACCTCAAACAGGCCGCCGAACATGTATTTGTATTT
Source organism: uncultured Alphaproteobacteria bacterium (assembly GCA_963732875.1). Taxonomy (GTDB): domain Bacteria; phylum Pseudomonadota; class Alphaproteobacteria; order SMXQ01; family SMXQ01; genus WHSO01. The sequence goes on from CAVTBD010000002.1 coordinate 1,432,624, forward strand.
CGCCGCGAGATTGACGATCTGGTTGAATGCCAACAGGCTGAAGTCTGCTCGGATATGGGTGTTGATGGGATACAGGCCGTTGAGCGCGGCACCGATGCAGATGCCGGTCACCGCCTCCTCGGCCAGCGGGGTTTCGATCACGCGCTCAGCGCCGTAAGCGTCCAGAAGTCCGGTGGTCGTACCGAAGATGCCTTTGTGGTCGGCAACGCCCTGGCCGATGATAACTGTATTGTCGTGCTTCGCCAGCGCATCCCGCATCGCGCTGTACAAGGCTTCACGATACGTATGAACGGGTTGCTCAGTCGCCTGTTGTGCGGCTTCCCCCATGACAACTCCCGGTCTAGTCTGTGTGGACCCCATTCCTATATCACGTCAGTCAGCAGACTTTCGAGACCCGGCGCCGGGCTGGCTTCAGCGAAAGCGACAGCTTCCGCGATTTCCTGCGCGATCTCTGGCGTGAAACGCTGTACGAGGGGATGGTCGTTGAGCAACGGATCCCGCTTGCGAAATTGATCAATGCTGTCCCGGGAACGATAGCCAGCATCGAAGTCCTCCCCCGGGCCAACATGCTCCATATAACGCGCGGTATGGATCTCGACGAAATGCGGTCCCTTTCCGGCCCTGACTCCTGCCACGACATCCTTCATGTGATCGGAAACCGCGTCAAAATCCATTCCGTCCTTCAGTTTGGAAACAGCAATACCGTATGCCCGCACATGGTCTCCTATGACGTAGGACTGCCGTTGGCTGAGCGGCGTGTGGACCGCAAGCCCGTTGTTTTCACACACCAGAATGACCGGCAACTTGTGCAGCGCGATAAAATTCAGGGTTTCGTGGTAGACGCCCTCTTCAGTGGCGCCGTCACCGAACGTACACACGATCACCTGTCCCGTCTTGCGCAGGCGTGCCGCATAGGCTGCGCCGGCAGCATGCGGTAGGGTGCTGCACACGACAGCTGACGACCCCATCATGCCGACCTCGGGCGCGGCAAGGTGCATGGACCCCGCCTTGCCGCCCGACCCGCCCCCGGTCCGGCCATAGAGTTCGGCGAACATGCGGGAAAGGTCACCACCCTTCGCGAGATAGTATGCGTGCGAGCGGTATGTCGAGAACAACAAGTCCGATCTTTCGAGCGCGGCACAAACGCCGACCGCGACAGCTTCCTGTCCGATGGAGAGATGCACCGGGCTCTGGATCTTGTCGCTCGGGTAGAGTTCGATGATCTTTTCTTCCACGAGGCGGATGCGGAGCGCCTGACGAAACATATGCTCGTGGCGTGACACTCTGGCTGCCTGTGTTTCGGTCATGTGTTTTTCATTTGCGTGGGAAAGGGTGGCTCTGGCTTCCCAACCCGCTTCCACGGGCTGAATTCCGGATGGGCGGACTGGCCTTGGCGGGACCTCCAGCCAAGGATAGTTGACCCCCAAATGCTAGTATCTATCCTTCACCGCTTCAACTACATAGCCGGGTGGCACGCTAGGAACCGGCCGCAGAATGCGGCCGCAAGGCACTCCAGAACGGCTCATCACAGGACCGTTCGACCGTGTTCTCTTCCGCGGGCAGACCAAGACTTAGGCCCCGTCGCTGGCCTCACCGCGTAGCCGATCAAGACGCGAATTGGGTAGCCACGGGCGGCCCCTTGTCCAAACCCAGCGCCCTATAGTTCGCCTCGACGGCTGCTACCTGTGCCGCAGAGAGCGGCCCAGCGATGCTTGCCTGTGCGTTCGTCGCAACCTCCACCGGCGTCATCATGCCCGCGATCGCGGTAGCTACCGCAGGATACGACAAGCAAAAACGCAGGGCGGTCACCGGCCGAGCACCCTCCTCCAACTGCCCCAAGGATGCAAAGGCCTCATTCGCCGCGGCTAGCCAAGCACGCCGTTCCGGCATCGGCCAGCGGGAGCGGTGATCGTCGGGCGTGAAATCGAGCTGTGCCTCCGTCATGGTCCCCAGGAACCCAAAGCACAACGGCGTCCGGGCGATGATCCCCACTCCACAGTCGGCCGCAATGGCGAGAAGCCCGACGTCCTTCGCCCGAAGATCCAGCATGTTGAGGTTCACTTGGAGGGAGGCGACCTCAAATTCTCGAAGCATGGCCATACCCTGATTGGGCGTCGCGACCGAGAAACCGAAGGCCCGGATCCAGCCGTTTGTTTGAAACCGTGCGAGCGTCGCCAGAATCTCCGGACGGTTCCGCAGCTCCACGATATCCGGATTATGCAACTGAAAGAGATCGACATAACCGGTGCCGAGCCGACGCAGGCTGTCATGTAGCGACCGTTCGAGCGCATCCGGCGAGAAGTCGGGCCGAGCGCCGAAGCGTGTCATGCCGCCCTTCGTTGCCACCGTGACGCGATCGCGCCGCTGGTCTCGAATGGCGCAGCCGATAAGCGCTTCGCTGTGCCCATCGCCATAGACATTGGCGGTGTCGAAGAAATCGATGCCGAGGTCGAGTGCCTTTCGCAGGGCAAGCAGAGAAACTTCGTCGGAGGTGGCGCCGTAGGACGTAGCGCCCGGCGTCGCGCCCCCGATTCCCCAAGCGCCGAATCCGATCTCGGAAACCATGATACCGCTCCGGCCGAGCGGCCGTTTTCGAACCTGAACCACGAAACCGTTTCCCTTCGAACTGGCTCTGCCGCTCAAACAGATGTCGACGGGCCTAGAAGTGGCCAGCGATCTGGGCGTCCGGCGTCTTGGCTCGGTTGCGGTAAAGGTATGCCCCTTTCTTATTGCCCCACCAGACCACCTCGCGACACCAGGTCTGCATGTCGGCGTAGTAGGAACGAGAGCGATTGATCTCGACTACCGTGCGGGCGAGCCGCAGCGGCTTCGAAATCCCCTGGCGGATTCCATCGCAGAATTCCAGCACATTGTAGTCGGTGACCACCACAATATCGGTTTCCACAAAGGGCTGTGAAATCAGAGCACGGTTCAGGCGGATCGCATCGCGGAGCGCACCTTGCGCAACGACGGAATCCTTCATCGCGACTAGCGCTTCCAGAAGAGTGGCCGCCTCCGTGTAGAAGGCATCGAGCTTTTCCTCGGCCGTAAGTTTGATAAATGCATATTCATCAGCCGGCCAGAAGATGCCCAGCCATTCGCGCGAAAACACATATTCGGGGCCGCCCTGCTGGATGGACTTCGCCTCTGAGAAGAACAGCTCGCATATTTCTCCGATGACGGGATAACGAGATGCATCCGCCATCAAAAAAGCCTCGATCATATCGCGGTAGGGAATCCCCGTGCTCTCCCGCGATACGATCAGGGGCATCTGGAAAAGCTTGTCGAAATGCAGGAACGCCGCCATCCACGCGAAGGCGCGCGCACGGCACCAGTCGGCGGCCGGCATAGATGCAGTTTCCACGACCAGGTCTTGGTATTCCGGCACGTCGTCGTCAAGTTCCTCGCGCGCACCATGTATATTAATGATCTCGGAGCGGACGGTGACCATGCCGAAATGCTTACGATAGGCAGCCGATCCCATTTCGGCATTCGGCAGCACCGAGAGATTGTTGAACTGGATGCGGTTGTGCTGGCCGGCTTCGATCAGGCTGTTCACGCCGCGGCAAAAGGACTCGTAGGTTTCCCCTGGCAGACCGAGGATAAGGTCTGAATAGGTCTCCACTCCGTCTCGGGTAAAGCGGCGTGCCAATTCCAGATAGGTTTCGAGCGAGATATTGTCCCGCTTGATATTCTTGAGCGTCACCTGGTCGAGGCTCTGCATCGATAGCGCAACCCCTTTGTTCATGCCGGCGTCAGACAGTATTTTCTGCGTTATGTAGGCGCGCTCGGTGGCATTCTTCGTGTTCTGTACAGAGAAACCGTGCGGATACCCGCGCTTAGCGCGGACTTCCGCCACCCGCGTTACGATGTCTATATCGCGCTTCTGGATACCGAAATTGGCATCGCATACGAAGATGTATTCTATCTTCTTATCCGCGAACCATTCGATCTCGGCAAATAGGCGGTCTTCCCCGAACTTCGTGACCTTCGCCGCCGTCGCCGACCCCCAGTCGCAAAAGGTGCATTGGAAGGGACAACCGCGATTGGTCTCCCACAGCCCGATCCAGTTTTCTGTCGGGTTGTCCCGCATGAGTTCGTCAAAGATGCCGTTCAGGAAGGGCGAAGGCACCTCGACCAGATCGCGAAAGCGCGGCGTCGGCGGAGTCGCATGGAACCTTCCATCAACGTCGATATAGCTAACGCCGGTCATTCCAGTCCAGTCGTTGGCCGGATAGCGCGCAAGGAGGTTGAGAAAGGTTTGCTCACCTTCGTTATGGACGACGACATCTATGAAGGGATGGGCGCGCAGGAAGTCCTCGGCCGCATCCGGAACCTGGGGACCACCGAATACCATCAGAACCTCAGGATGCTTCGCCTTCAGCCGGCTCGCTGCTTCGAGAGAGATCTGGCCGTTCCAAACATAGGTACTGAAGCCGACGACGTCCGCGCTGGCGAGATGATCGACGATGGCGTTGATCGGCATCCGCTTGTAGACGGGCGGCAAAAATGCATAACGACCCGGATTCTCAGCATTTTTTTGAGCATAGCCCTGAAGGCAGGCGACGGAATAGGGCAAATAATTCTGCCCAGAAAAACTGTTGTTGACCTGAACAAGCCCGACTTTCACATGACCGGCCGTTATCGAGGCATTCATCAATAAAATCCTGTCTTTCAAAAACGTGGTGCCGGCACCAGCCACCCGTGTGCCACCCATGCGACATCCACCTCACGTCGCCCCCAAGCACCCCCTCTTTCTATAACGTCCTGAGGACCCCGCTTCAAGCGCCGGTCCCCGTGGGCGGCGGTGAACCGTCCAAAAGCACCTTTTTGAGTGTGGTTATATCGGCGCCTAGAAGGTCTATACCGTAACGCTTTTCCACCACGTAAAGCGCCCCTAGAGCCACGGTCTGGTCGAAGGTGCCGGAAACGACAAAATCACGGAATTCCCCACGTGACAGCCGGAGCATCTCGATCGGCTCTGCCGTAACATGTCCATCGATACGGACGGTATCGAGGCCGACGAAGAAGTGTTCTACGGCGTCTTCCCTATTGATCATCACGCGGCACGGCGTGAGTTTTAGCAGGTACCGGCAGCGACAGCCGACCTCCTCCTCGACCTCGCGCGCGGCGGCCTGTTCGGGACTTTCCCCCGGCTCGACCGCACCGGCGGGAAGTTCAAGCGTGTGGCGTCCAAGCGGAGGCCGGTACTGTTTCGCCAAGAGAACGTCGCCCTCCGGGCTCAGAAGGAGGCAAATGACCCCTCCCTTCCGATCCAGACAATAGTAGGGAACCGACAAGTCGCCACCCGGATGCGCCGGAATCTCGGAGATGGAAAAATAAGGGGTTTCAAAAACGGTCCTACGTCGCAATTTCCGGGTGATCCTACATATGGTTGAGGTCGATGACCCGGCAACCGGTCTTGTCGAACTTAAAAGGAATATGAATGCAGGAATCGGGCAGCGCTTTGCGAATGGCGTCGTGCCGATCGGGCGCAGCGAATATCAGCATGCAGCCGGTAGATCCCGCGCCCAGAAGCTTGCCGCCGACCGCCCCTTCGGCCCTTGCACGATCATAAAGGTCATCAATCCGCGAACTGGTGACCTCACTGCTGAGCCCGCGCTTGATCATCCATCCCTCGTGCAGTAATTCGCCGAAGGAAACGATGCTACCATTCTTCAGAATTTCGAAACCTTCGTCGACCATGGCCCGCAGCCGGCGGATCTGCGCGACGTTCTGGCCCAAGTTCTGCACGACGCTCCTAGCCACTTCCGAAGCGAACCGGCTACCGCCCGTATAGAAGAGCATGAGGTGCGACAACAGCTCGCTCTCCCGCGACGGTTTGAGGGCGGTCGGTTCGACAGCGATCCCTCCGTCGGTATGGAACAGAATCCTGTTGAAATCCCCCGTATGCGGCCGCCACCTGATCCTGAGAACCCACGGTCTCATTCATATGTTTTTGCTCGAGCTCAATGGACATACGGGCGAGTTCCGCAGGGGCGATTTCTTGTCCCCTGAGTGCCAGCATCGCCCGGATAAGGCCCACGACGAAGGCGGAGCTGGATCCCATCCCGGAGCGCGCCGGGAGGTCGCTCTGATAATGCAGTTCGAGCCCCAGTGAATCGTCGAACTCGAGGAACTGAAGGCCCTGGCGGACCGCCGGATGCAAGATTTCAGAGATACTGTCCACCAGTTCCACGTGCCGCCACACGATCCTGTGCCGCACACCCACGAAGGGAGGCAGGTACCGACCCGAAATGTAAATGTACTTGTCGATGGTCGTCGAAAGAACAGCGCCCCCCTCCTTCAGATACCAGTCGGGGTAGTCGCTGCCGCCGCCGAAGAACGAAATGCGAAGGGGCGTCCTGGAGAATATGAACTTCATCGTTCGCTCACTGCCCTCTTTCCCGCCGCACTCGACTACGATGATAGTCCAGAAGATCGGACAAGGTCTGCTTGGCCGAAATCGTGGGACGCCACCCCGTCGCTTCACGGAACTTAGAAACGTCGGGAATTTGAAGCGTAACGTCCGAGGGGCGCAGGCGCGCTGGATCGACCTCGTAAGAAAGTTTCGCCGACGACAGGCTCATGAGGGTCTCCAGAATTTCGCCGACGGTCATGACTTCCTCGCCGCCAATGTTGTAGACTTCGCCCGCCTTGCACTTTTCCAGCAGCAGCCAATACGCCCGCACCGCATCGCGTACGTCCGACAACGTACGCACGCTATCGAGGTTTCCGACGCGGATAGGACCTTGATGTATGCCCAGTTCGATCTCAGAGATCTGTTTCGCAAAAGAGCTTTCGGCGAACACGTCGCCGCGCCGCGGCCCGGTATGGGTGAACATGCGCGTGCGCACTAGGTGCATGCCATATGACATGAAATACTGCTGGGCAATCATGTCTTCGCCCACTTTCGATACCGCGTACGGGCTGGCGGGCCGCAATGTGTTGCGTTCGGAGATCGGCACTTCGTCTTTCTCGACCTGCCCATAAACCTCCGAGGAGGAACAGATGTGAATTCGCGGATCGATGCCTATGATCCGTATCGCGTCCAATAGGTTCGTGGTCCCGATGATGTTTACGTTCAGGGTATCTGCCGGCGCCACGAAGCTGGCATCCACATAGGACTGGGCCGCGAGATGGTAAATCCAGTCGGGACGAATATCCCCGATCACTTTGACTAGGGAGTTGAGGTCGCGCAGGTCGCCGAGATGCAGCTTAACCTTGTCCTGCACCGCGCGGATATTGTCTAGCGGGCTGCGCCACCGGACGAGGCCGTGAACGTCCACGGTCGAGTGCTCGGCGACGATAAATTCGGCCATATGGCTGCCCACCATACCCGTGATACCCGTGATCAGTACTTTCATGTTACTCCTCTAGAATTTCACTGACCGTCGGAACGGGACGATGGAAAGGCCGTCTGCCACACTCCCGACTCATGTCTCCGTCTCCGAGATCAATCGGCCTCAGCCAACCAGGCTCAGGTCCCGGACCCCTCCGCAGGAAATTCGCCTCGATACCAGTCTATCGTCCGACGCAATCCCTCCGCCAGTTCGGTCTCGGCCCGGAAATCGAAGAGACGGCGAGCAAGGCCGATATCGAGTTCCAGCCGCCCGATCGTACGGGGCCGCGATGGGTCGAACCGCACCTCAGCCCCGGCATGATGATCGACCTCCATCGCCTTGAACAGGACCTCCTTGACGGAGTACATCCGGCCCGAGCCGATATTGATGGTAAGGTGGTCCTCGGCGACGGCAAAGGCCTGAAGTACCCCGGTGATAAAGTCATCGACGTAGATCAGGTCGCGTTCGTCCTCGCCGTTCCCCCAGATTTCCATCGGATCATGCCGTTCCACCACGCGGCGGATGAGCGCCGCCGTCACATGGGAATGCTCCCAGTCGAACTTGTCGCCCGGACCATAGACATTTGACGGCCGCACGACGACCGTTGCCATGGGCCGCGCCAACCGCTTCGCGTAGGTCCGGCACAGGATCTCCGCGTACCGCTTCATCCATCCCACCGGGTAATAGACGTCGGCGGGGTCGGCCGAGAACATGTCGTCTTCGGCCAACGGGCGGTCGAACGGCGGATAGGCTGCGGCGCTGCTCAGAAAAAGGTATTTCCGGACGCCGGCCTCGTAAGCGGCCTCCAGCATCCGGGCATTCATGACGACATTCGGCGTTACGTGAATCAACGGACGGCATACGATCTGCGCGGCCCCGGAGGTATTCGCCGCGCACATGAAGACGAAATCCATGCCTTGCGCGACGGCCCGACAGTCCTGCGCGTCCTCAAGGTCGGCTTGCCGCCATTCGAGACGCGGATGTTGCCAGGCCGGCGCCTTCGTCCGCCAAGTCGCGCGGACATGGACACCCTCGGACAACAGCCGCTTGACGCAGGCGCCGCCCAAAAAGCCGGACCCTCCGGCCACAAGGACTTTGCGGTCTTTGAACATGGCTATTTCATCGCGAAAATTGACGTCCGGCTGCGATTCCCGGACGTCAACCCTCAATCCCCGAATCCCGGAGCGAGAGGATCGGGTTCATCGTCGGCCACCAGAGGCCGAGCTCCGGGTCATCCCACAGCAAGGTGAACTGGCTCCCGCGGTCGTACTGCGTGTTCTGTTTGTAATGGAATATCGCCATATTCGAGAGAACGAGGTGCCCGTTTCCGAAGCCGGGCGGGATAAGGACCTGCTTGCGGTTGGCTTCCGACAAGGTGAAGGCCTGCCACTTGCGGTACTGTAGGCTTTCGGGAATGTTGTTGATGACCACGAGATAGAAGGACCCGGCAAGGCACGAGATCAGCTTGGTCGTATTCCGGTCGCCATGCAGTCCGCGAAGTACATGGCGGTGCGAAACGGAGATATCGTCCTGAATAAAATCGACGTCAATTCCGGCCGCCTGGTAAAGTTCCCGATTGTAGATTTCAACGTAGCAGCCACGGTGATCCTCGAAATTGGTGGGAGGATCGATAACAAGCACGCCCTCCAGATCCGTCTTCTGCACGTTCATGGAGACGCCACTCCTGTCTCTGACCTGTCTCTTCCCCAAGGGATAATCCCGAGGGGGATGTCTGCCACGGCCGGGCACGCGGCGCGTCATCGGGTGGCAACCAAAAAACTTTGCGGGACCATACTCAAATTGGCGTGGTTTCGGCAAGACTTTCACTGGTCCGGCGGCGGCCGAGAACGCCGCACCCGCACATCCGATATGCGACAATCGTCCGCCTACGGTGCCCCTGTCGGTGCTGGCGCCGCGCGTCGCCGGCCCGGCACGGGGGAAAACAACCAGACTGGCGGTGGCCACGCAAAGGATGTACCTCTATCGATCATGGTTGTCCCGGTCGGTTCGGGGCCACCGGCAGGTACCGCGGCCCGAAACTGGCCAAGCACGACCCGGATTAGGAAAAAAATGGCTTCGACTGAGACACTTACCGTTGACGATTTTGCCGACCTGTTCGGCACTTCCGTAGATGAACTTCCCCCGGCCTGCGTGCAATTGATAAAGGACGGGGATTGGCAGTACACAACTCTCGGCAAGGACGATCGCGATTCGGTCGTCGTCGATTTCATGGACCGTCTTGAGAAGCGCGAATTTTCCATCGTCATCCAGGGCGACAAGGCCCGATGGGTACGCGGCTGGGCCGAAAACCTGGACGATTTCAAGAAGTCCAAGGGCACCGTCGAGGCGCTCGCCCCCAAATACATTCGCCAGGGTGTGCCGATGCGGCTGCGTGGCGATTTCGTCAGGGAGGCCGCGCCGGGATTCGAATTGCGCTGGTACAAGGTGTTCCAGGAATGGTTGTTCACGACCTATTTCGGCCCTTACGACACCATCTTCGAGTTTGGCTGTGGCTCCGGCATCAACGTCGCGCGCCTGGCACAGATGTTCCCCGATAAGAAGATCATCGGTCTCGACTGGGCCGAACCGTCGTGCAACATCGTCGAGGAGATGCGCCGGATTCACGGCTGGAATGTCGAGGGGCGGCTGTTCGACTTCTTCAATCCGGATGCTTCGCTTGAGGTCCCGCCGAACAGCGCGGTCCTCACCGTCGGCGCGCTCGAGCAGACGGGCACCGCCCATCCCCCGTTCATCGACTTCCTTCTGGCCAAGCGGCCCGAGCTTTGCGTCTTCGTCGAGCCGACCTACGACTGGTACGACCCCTCTTCCCTTGTCGATCTTCTTGCGATCCGGGCGCATGAGCTGCGCAATTTCTGGCGAGGCTTCCAGACCCGCCTGGACAGCCTGCAAGCACTCGGCCAAGCAGAGATCATCAAGCGCAAGCGGTCCTTTTTCGGCAGTCTCGTGCTGGAAGGCTATTCACAGACGATCTGGAGACCGACGCGCCGATGACCGGACTGTCCTATGGGCTTGAGGGCAAGAGAGCCCTGATCACCGGTGGTAGCCACGGCATCGGACTAGCCGTGGCGGACCTTTTGGCCCGTCTCGGCTGTGATGTCGCCATCTGCTCGCGGACACAGGCCCGCCTGGACGCGGCGGCCGCACAAATACAGGCGCATGGCCATCACATGCTGGCGGTGGCGGCGGATGTCCTCAAGGCCGAGAACATCGCCCGGGTGACGCGCGCGATCGACGATGCTTGGGACGGCGTCGACATTCTCATCAACAACGTCGGCGGTGGCGGCCGCTGGGGCAAGCCCTCGATCGAGGAAACGGCGCCCGAAGTCTGGGATGAGGTTTACCGTAAGAACGCGGGCGCGGCCGTGTCCTTCACCCGTTGGGCGATTCCGAGCATGCGACGGAACAAATGGGGCCGGGTCGTCGCCATCGCCTCTGTGCACGGCCGCGAAGGGTTGGGCCGCCCTTGGTTCACGATGGCCAAATCGTCCCAGATCGCGATGATCAAGTCACTCTCGCGCATGCCCGACCTCGTGCGTGACGGGTTAACCTTCAACACCGTCGCGCCCGGATCCATCATGATCCCGGGTACGGGATGGGAAGCCGAACGCGCCCGCGACCGCGCAGCCTTCGAGGAACGGATACGGGCGGATTATCCGCTCGGCCGCCTAGGAACGCCCGAGGAGGTCGCTACAGTGGTCGCCTTCGTATGTTCGCGTCAGGCGTCCTTGTTGAACGGGGCGTGCATCCCGGTTGACGGGGGCGAGGGCCACGCCTTCTGACGCCCAGGCGCCGGATTCCCTATTTTTCGGCCGGAATGGCCGCAAGTTATCGCCGATGGAGACCGTCGCGCGGGCGGCATGACCGGGCGGCCTACCTGAGCGCCGCGGCAATGTTCCCACCATCCACCGTAAGTACGGCGCCGGTCGTCTTTTCGGCAAGCGCCAGCTCGACGAAAGCCCGTGCGACATCGTCGGCGGTCACCTCGCGGCGCAACAGGTTGCCGCCCATATAGGCTTCGCGCGTGAGGCCGTGCACTTTAGAGCGTTCCGCGATCATCGCCTCGGTCAGCAGGCCGCTGCGGATTCGATCGGCATTGACCGCGTTGGCGCGGATGCCGTCGCGGCCGTAATCGACGGCATACTGGCGCATGAGCGCTAGTGTTGTGGCCTTGGGGAGACCATAGGGGCCGAAATCCGGCCCGGGGTTGACCGCCTGCTTCGAGGCATTAAATAGCAGAACCCCGCCGGTTCCCTGTGCCCGCATAATGGCGATCGCCGCCTGTGCAACGCGCTGGTGGCCATAAAAATTGACCTCGAAGCTGTCGCGAAGTATCTGCTCCTGCACCTCCCCGATGCGGCCCTGCCAGGCCCGCCCAGCGTTGGACACGACGATGTCGAGGCCGCCGTAATCCCGAGCGATCTTGTTGAAGGCAGTTACCACGGATGCAGGCTTGGTTACGTCGCAGGCTACAGCGGCGCATTTGATATCGCGCGCCGCCGTATCCGCAGCCTTCCCGTCCACGTCCAGAATGACGACCTCTGCTCCTTGGGCCTTGAAAGCCCGCGCCGTCGCCCGGCCGATGCCCGACGCACCCCCGGTGACCGCCACGATCTGGCGGGCAAGCGGCTTTTCCGCGCTCTTACCAAGCTTGGCCTGCTCAAGCGACCAGTATTCCATGTTAAATAGGTCGCGTTCGGGGAGCGCCTCATATCGACCGACCGACTCCGCGTCTGTAATCGTCTCCACCGTGCTGACAGCTATATCTGCGGCGATCCGAGCCGTGCCCTTGCCCGCGCCCACGCCAAACAGACCGAGGCCCGGCACCAGAAGGACGCGCGGCATGGGATCGAGCTCTATCTTGATACTCCCCACGCGGTTGTTGTTGCGCGCGAAATAGCCATGGTAGCGGGCCACGAACCCGGCAATGGCGCGATCCGCGCCGTCACGGAAGTCGTCAAGGCCATCCACCTTGGGTACCGGCAAGATAACCGGAACGTTCTTGGTTCGAAGTGTGTGATCGGGCGTCACCACGCCCTGCTGCGAATAGCGGGCGAGTTCGCGCCCGTTGACGTAGGCAAGGATGGCAGGGGAGACCCGGAAATCGAGCAGTATGCGACCCAAATTCCCCCCCGCACGCACCGCGCAGAGGCCGCGCAGGATGGGCGCCACCTCCTCCACTGGGGCAATTTTCGCGGGAAGGCGCGCGGCCGCAAAGACCTTGCGCCGGCCCCGCGCAATGCGGGCTTCCGCCCGCGACACCATCGCGATCATGCACTCATAGGCCTCGTGTGCAGTGGGACCGAAGGTGAAGATGCCGTGCTTTTCGAGGATCAGCCCTTTGATTGAAGTATCTTCTTCGAACACTTCAGCCGCCTTCTTCGCAAGCGCGAAGCCTGGCATGATGTAGGGCACGTAGCCCATGCAGTCGCCGAAGAGGTCGGCGCAGATTTTCTGTCCATCCGGCTGGTCGCTGATAGCTAGCACCGCCGTCGAATGGGTGTGATCGACGAATTTTGCCGGCAGGAAAGCATGCAGCAGGGTTTCGACCGACGGCGTGGGGGCCTGTGCATCGAGCAGGTTTATGCGCTGCGCATTGACCATATCCTCATCCGACAGTGAATTGAGGGTGCGCAGTTCGCGGATCGACTCCAGGCGGACGGCAGGTAGGCCCGCTGGCTCGATTTCGGCCATGTCCCAACCGGAACCCTTGACGCAGAGGACGTCCGTATCCCGACCCATCAGGTCGGGCACAACGGTCTTGACCGACGTATTGCCGCCGCCATGCAGCACCAGCGCAGGATCACGGCCGAGCAGGCGCGAGGTATAGACCCGAAGCGCCAGGTCGGCGTTGATCCCCTGGTTGCCGTAACGGGCAACGTAGGATTTCGCCTCTTTGTCGGACCACTTGCTCTTCATATCGTTTCTTTACCTCTTATCATGGTCACGATGATGCCGCCGCACCCACCGCGCGCTCGGGGAAGAGCGCGGCCAATCCCTCCGTCGAAGCTGGACATAGGCCACGTTCGGTAATCAACCCGGTGACCAGGCGCGCAGGCGTGACATCGAAGGCCGGATTGGCTACGGAGCTCGCCGGCGGCGTCAGCCGGACAGTAATCCTGCGGCCTGTGGCATCGCAGCCTTCGATGTGCGAAACCTCTTCGCCCGCGCGTTCCTCGATCGGAATCTGGCGCCCGTCGGCTAGCGCAAAATCGATGCTCGGCCCCGGCGCACCCACATAGAAGGGTACGCCATTGTCGACGGCCGCCAGAGCCTTGAGATAGGTGCCGATCTTGTTGCAGACGTCCCCATTGGCAGCAGTACGGTCGGTACCGACGATGCAAAGATCCACCCGACCCTCGCGCATTAGGTGACCGCCCGCATTATCGGCGATCACCGTATGCGGGACGCCATGTTCGGCGAGCTCCCAGGCAGTCAGGCTGGCACCTTGATTGCGGGGGCGTGTCTCATCCACCCACACATGGACCGGAATACCAGCGTCATGGGCAGCATAGACTGGTGCCAGAGCAGTGCCCCAATCCACGGTTGCCAACCAGCCCGCGTTGCAATGCGTTAGGACATTGAGCCTGCGCCCCACCGATCCAGCAGCAAGACGTTCGAAGACGGCGCAACCATGTTCTCCGATGGAGCGGCAAATCGCGACGTCTTCATCGGCGACGGCAGCCGCTTCGACAAGCGCCGCTGCGGCACGCTCTGCGGGCGGCAGGAGGCGGACCCTGCTGGACACGCGATTGAGCGCCCAAGCCAGGTTGACCGCGGTCGGACGGGTGGCACGCAGCGCCGTCACCGCCGCCTCGAGCCCCGCGTCAGAAGCATCAGCACGCAAGGCGAGCGCGAGACCATAGGCCGCGGTCGCCCCGATCAGCGGCGCTCCGCGCACTTTCATCGTGCGGATCGCCGCAGCGAAATTGTCGAGAGTTGTAAGGCGGCACACTTCGAACGAATGGGGAAGCCGCGTCTGGTCGATAATCTCCACCGCCGCGCCGTTCTCCACCGGCCAGATCGTCCGAAAATGCCTGCCACCGACCTTCATCGCATCCCTCCTGCATGCATCCTCGTCAATGGGCACCGTCGTACCTATGTTACCGTTCCCGACCCCGTGATGCACCAAGCCAGACACGGCGATTGGTTCATGCCTTCGGCGCGACATCGGCCATGAGGTGGCGGCCAAGAACGATATAGGCCAAGGCAACGCCGCTCAGATGCACGAGACCGACGGCAAGCATTGGGCTGAACGGACCGGCCCACCGTAGGACCGCCACCAGCACCACCAGCTTGGCCAGGACCTCGACCGCCTTCAGACGCGCCAATCGGCCAACCCAGCCGAGGGAGTAAGCAAACGCATCTGGGACATAGGCCGTGGCCAGCCAAAACAGCGACAGGCCCGCCAGCGCGTAGGGCCACCAGTTCGTCGGCGCACGGTCAACGCCCACCCATAGCCCCACCACCCAGCGGCCGAGGATGCCGTAACCGAGTCCGGCTGCCGCAGCGAGGATACGTATCAGTGTCAAGGTTTGACCATAGACCCGAAACAGCCGATCCCTTTGGCCGGCCTGCTGCATCATGATGATCTCCGGTTTGAGATGATCGACCATGCGCCATAACAGCAGCACCGCAACCTCGGCGACCTTCCAGGACAGCACGAATTGTGTCGTCGCCGCTGGCCCCAGCAGAAAGCCGATCAAGGGCACATCCGATGACATCAGCAGCACCAACATCCCATAAGCGAAGAATGCCCCGCCACTGCGCCCGATGATTTCCTTGCGAAACCGGGCCGACGCACCGCGGAAATGCGTCGGGCGCACCACGATGTGCAACCGCTTCCGCCGCGCAAAAATGGCCAGGGCCCACCCGGTCGCCGAACCGGCCGCAAGACAACCCATGACCCCGGGCAGGCCGCCATCGGATGACAGCCAGATGATCACGAGCGAAACTGAAACCAGCAGACTTACGACGTTCAGAGTATTGGTCAGAACCTGACGCCGCATCGCCACAAGAATCCAGAGCTCGACGGTCAAGCCCATCTGGCAAAGGAGATAGGAAGCAAGGCCGGCACAGAGTTGCGCCTGCGACAAGCCCTGCCAGGCTGCGGCGCCGTCAGGCGAAGCGGTGACCTCCCGCGACGCCATAATTTCCAGCGCGGGAATCGCGGTGGCTACGGCGATCAGCGTGAAACCCGCGATCCCCAGATAGAGACTGGCCCCAAGGCGACCGCAAGCAGTAACGTCGTTCCGGGCAGCATAAGGCGCGAAAGCCACCAACACGCTGCCCTGCAGCCAACGGATACCCCAGTTGGCCATCGTCACAATGCCGAACACGATCATCAGTAGGCCGAACAGGTAGGTTCCGAGCGTCGATAAGTAGAACGGAATCAAGAAGACCTGGAGGAGAATCTGGAGCAGGACGAAGCCGTAGCCCGACAGGACCGCCCCCGCATAATCCGGGTTGTTGCGTGCCTTCGACGACAATGCGCTTACCGAACGCCTTCCGCGCTCCAGTAACGACGGTTTCATGACAAGGCGTCCGCTCTCACCCTTGTTGTCCCGGGTTTGGCTGCCGGTTGCTCCGAAGATAATATCATGGAGCGAAAAGCCCGCAGCTTTACCGCCGGTCCAGCAGGGTACACCGGCTCAACGTGCGGCGATGCGACGGCGCAAGCGACAAATTTCGCGCAATCCAACAAGGAGAAATACGGGCGAGCGGCAAGAGCCACGCCAAACGACATTAATAGCCTCCCGGAACCGCTGCGTCTTGAAAGCCCGCACGGCTCCCCGCGTCGCTTCCACGGCATGGAAACGGCCAAGTTCGCACCGCCGCTCCTTCGGCAGGTCGGGGCGGGCCAGCCAAGAATTCGGCCATGTCGAGATGATCGAGCGCGATTTTGAACCCGGTTGCGTCGTCTCCGCCTATGGTCGTTGATCCCAAATGGGAGCGGTAGAAGTAGGCAACACGCTCCAGACACACGTTACGCGCCCCGCCAACGATCATCCGCCATAGCAGATCGCGATCGTTGCAGGTGCGATAGGTCTGCTCGAAGATGCCGACCCGGTCAAACAGCGCGCGCCGATAGAACCGGGCGCAGGCCATTAGCGGCCCCAGCAGCACGATGACATAGTCGAGATCGATCGCCGGACGCCGGTCAAAGGTACGCAGCACCTCGTCTCGGCCCGCGGCGTCGGTACTAAAGAATGCCGCCCCGGCCGAAACGATGTCACAAGCGGGGTCCGCCACGAAGGCAGCCGCAACATCGTGGAGGATTCCCGGTGCCAGCCGGTCGTCGCTCATGATCAGTCCGATGACATCGCCGGTGGCGCGCCGGATGCCTTCATTGATGGCCTCCTCCGGCGTCGAACCGGGCAAGTCGATGACGCGCAGGCCCGGAGACTCGGAAAGGATTTCACGGGTGCCGTCAGTGGAGCCGGCATCGACGACGATGTGCTCGATCTCGACGCCCTCTTGCCGGGCCACCGAAGCAAGGGCCTCGGCGATCAGGTCGGCACGGTTCAGCACCGTAGTGACCATCGAAACCTTCATCACTCCTCCGGGACGGCAGCCTCGGCTGCGATTCGACAAACGTTTTTCATTTTACCAGACGATGGTCCGGCGCAAGTCGACTGCGCCAGCATCGCCGTCAGCGACGGCAAGGCAGCGAGCTTTTGAACTAGAGCCAGAAAACCACGCGGTGACGCAGCCGGCCAATCGCGACGCCCGCCAGCACGCACAGCCCCAGGGTACAGCCTAGGACGACGGCCCAGTCAGCAGCAGAAGCGACGGTACCAAGAAGCGGTGCCCGGACGATTTCAATGTAGTGGTACAAGGGATTGATATCGATGATCGCTGGCCTGCTGCTCATCGATGAAGGGTCCCAGAACACGGGCGTGAGGAAGAACAATACCTGCATGCCGCTACCTATGATCGGCGGGACGTCGCGAAACCGGGCAGACAACATCCCGAAGATAGTAGCGAGTGCCACGCCACTTATGGCGTAGACTACGAGCGCGGGTATGAGCAAAAGAAACGACCACCCCAAGGGCCTTGGGAAACAAATCATCACAATCAGATAGATAACAAAATTGTGGGCGAATATGATCAGTGTTTTCAGAGTCATATGAAACGCATGAAAGGTGATCGGCAGTCGAACTTCGCGTAATATGGGCGCGGCGTTGATGTAAATATTACAGCCGTCAGTTACAATGCTGAGGATGAAGAACCACGCTAGGAAACCGGTCGTCAGATAAGGAAGGTACGATCCGGCCGAGACGTGAAACATCCTCGGATAGATCACGGCCATGACGAGGATGGTCATGCCCATGCCTGTCGTCAACCAGAAGGGGCCAAGAATTGTGCGGGTATAGCGGGAGCGAATATCATCCCAACTCAACGCTGCCCAACTCTGCCAAAGCCGAAAACTCTGGCACACATCGTGAGTAAACTGTCCAATGACTTCAGTATTTGTCACACGAATGGCCCTACAGATATTTCGCTGTTTACACCGCGGTGAAAGATTCGGTACTTCATACCTGAGTCGGGAGCCGGCATCCACACTAAAGCCGCAGTGGGGCCCTTCCTGACGCGGCCCTAACTACCAACCATCAATAGAACGCCCGAGCTGAAATGACACGCATTTCCGCGAACGATGTCTCGCTATTTTTCCCGATCTACGATCACCGCCGTCGCTCGCTCCGGCTGAGCCTCATGAAACGCCGGCTCGGCGGTGCGATTCAGCTCGATCCGCACAATCATATGTCGGTTCGCGGCCTGAAGAATGTCTCTTTTACTCTGGAACCCGGCGACCGCGTGGCGCTGATCGGTCCAAACGGCGCCGGCAAAAGCGTATTGCTGCGGACCCTTGCCGGAATTTACCAGCCGACGTTCGGACGCGTCACTGCGGAGGGAACAATCAACACCCTTTTCGATGTCAGCTTTGGCTTCGACCACGATTTGACCGGCCGGCAGAACCTCCGGCGGCGCTGTTACATCATGGGTCTTCGCCGACGAGAGATCGATGAAATGGTCGAATCAGTTTCGGACTATTCCGAACTCGGCCCGTACCTAGACATGCCAATGCGGGCCTATTCGGCAGGCATGGCGCTTCGGCTCGCCTTCACAATTTCGACGTCGATCCAACGCGATATACTCCTGATGGACGAATGGATCGGGGTGGGCGACGCAAGCTTCGTGCATAAGGCTCAGGAGCGTCTACTCAACCTGACCAAAAGCAGCCATATCGTAGTCCTGGCCTCCCATTCCGAGGAACTTTTGCGTAATATTTGCAATAAGGCCGTTCTTCTCTTTGCCGGAGAACTTGTCTCATTCGGCCCATTGGATGACGTGTTGAAGGACTACCACGAGAAAATCGCAGGTTGATGCCATATGAAATTCAATATCGTGCTTGGCAACCACCCGGCCCACGGCATCAACACAACGCGCGACCATACCCTGATCATACGGGGTGGCCTGGAGGAGGCTGGTCACAATGCACGTCTGAGTTTCGACCAAGTGACGAACGATGAAATCAACATCTTTTATGACTATTTCGACGCTCAGTCCTCGGCCTATTTTCATACCCTGCGCGACTCCGGAATCCAGTACGGGCTGATTTGCACGGAAATCCTCGAAAATATGCGGATAAACGCCCGCGCCGCGGGCGCACGCATAGCGGCCTTAAGAGAGATAGGACAAAATGCGGAGTTCGTCTGGGTGATGCACGAGCCAAGCCTTGCGAACTATCGAGAACTCATCGGTCATGAAAAATGCCTGTACCTGCCGTTAGGCTATTCCGAAGCTATTCGCGAGCTTCGGATGCGTCCCTGGAGAGAGCGCCACATAGACTTTGTATTTTTCGGGTTGTTGACGCCGCATCGGATAAGAATTCTTACGACACTAAAGCAAAGGGGTCACACGGTCGTTCATACCTATAACACCCCCGGATTCATCAGAAATTCCATTGTCGAAAACAGCAGGATCAATCTCGTGCTGAAGCAACATGACAAATGGCCTCAACCATCAGTCGGTCGCATTTGCTATCTTGTTTCCAACTGTGCGGTTGCGATGGCGGAACGAACATCACTTGGTGATCCTTATGAGAACTACCTGCACACCGCGGACTCGTCGAACTACGTTCAATCGTGCGAGAATCTGATCGGCATGGACGATGCGCCAATGCGCGCGGAAGAATTCAGAAGCAATTTCCGGAACGAACGTCCGATGCGGGAGATCATGAGTGGCCTGATAGATAATACATTTTCCGAATCGTGAAATACTATGCCCAGCGCCTTCTGTATTACCTGCTACGCCCCCGGCGTCTTGAGATCCGTGTTTTCGGTAATGAACGAATTCTGTTTTATAACCAAATCTTCCACATGAGTTACTACAGGCAACGCCTTCTATATTACCTACGACACCCTCGGCATCTCGCGATCCGTCTCCTCGGTCAAGACCGAATTCTATTTTATGAGCACGTTTTCCATCGGGGACTGGATTATCTGTGCTCGCCGCGCCTGCTCTACCTCAGGGTAATAAAAGGACGCGAGTATCTTGCTTCCGAAATCGCGATCGGTAACGTTTCATTTCGCTTTTCAAACGCCGTCCCCGAGTGGTTTTCCAGGTCCTACGCGTTCCCACCGAACGAAATCGAATGCGCAGTCGCAAAAGCAACCGCGACTGAAAGGCTGGATATCGTGCAAGCCGTCGCGCTCTATCGCCAAGCCACGACGCAATACGATCAGGATAAATTCCGGATACACGAATGCATAGAACTCTTGGAGCAAGCGTTCTCGTACGCCGCGCTGCCGACAATTGGACAGAAGCTTGCCGACCTGAAGTTAGCGGTAGGTGACGCTGACGGGGCGTTGGCAACCTATCGACGCACCTTCGAAGAGTTCCCTGATTACGAACGTATCTGGTACTTCTATTTGATCTGCGCCCTGAGATATGCGGATAGCGAGACCAATATCACGCTGCTGAACGAAATTCTTGCGCGGCAGCCTGACTATGCCCTGGCACTTTTTTTCAAGACCCTTTTCGAGCAGTTTCAGGCGCAGGTATCCAGCATCGAGGGCTCGATCGCCAAATCGCGGGATCAAAGCCGACGCGGGCATGTAGTCGGTCTTGTGGCATGGGGGGGCCATTATGTCGATCTGGCGTGCCGATACACTCTATCTGCGCTAATGGCCGGAGGAAATCTCCCCGCCCTTTCCGAAAAGAAGGATGTCCACATCGTTTTCTTCACGGATGCCGCCGGAGCGGAGGCCTTGAAGCAAACACCGGTCTATGAGGCCGTGTGTCGTCATTGCCGTTTCCATATAGTCGTGTATCCACAGGAACTATTGGAGCACTTCGAGAATCCGTCTTTCGAAGTCACATGCCACGTAAAATTCGGACTGATGTCGAATGCTTCGTACGCCTCGCTCGAAGCGTCGCGACGACTTGACTGCGATGCCACCATTATCTGCGGCGACAATCTGGTGAATGATGCATTTCTTACGCAGTCGGACGAGCTCCTCGAGGCGGGCGCGCATTGCGTTTCAAGCGCCGGGTTCCGCCTACCCGTCGATAAAACTTTGGACTGGATCGAGAAATTGCACCGCGGCGGCGATGGATTTTTGCGCATCACTGGCAATGACTTTGCGACAATTCTGCGGAAATTTTTACCTACGCAGTGTTTCGTCAAATCTCGGGATTTTGCTCGTTTCCCGCTCTTCTTATGCTGGAAAGTCGAGGACGAAGGGGTCCTCGCCTACGCAAATCATTATCACCCACACACCTATCGCGCCCGATACCTGAAGCCCATTCCCGGCCCATCCATTGACCCTGTAGATGGCAGGTTTCTTTTACGCCATCTTGACGATATCGCCACTCTACACCCAGTGAATAACCGGGATATTTGCCTATTTGATGTCGATACCAACCCACTCATCGTGCCGCCAAAACCGTTCCTGTCCAATCCGTTTTCCGAAAAAGAAGTCGCGTTCTGGCTGAGTTGTACCCTCGATCCCCTGCGCGAAATGTATTTTATGTGCCCCATCGAGATACCCGTGAAAACGCCGACGAAGCATTTATGGAGAATGCAGGAGTTGGCGGCCCAAGAAACGATCAAGCGAATATTAGCAGAGGCGACGTCACTGGAAAATCGCTACCGTCATCATGCCGCTTGGCTCGGCTGAGCCGATTCCTATAGGTTTAGAGATATCGAGGGAGATAATCGTGAGCCTAACCGGACCCGGACGATGGCCCCCAAGACTATCGTCCTGACAGGTGCGAGCTCCGGCATCGGAGCCGCCCTGACCCCGGTGCTTGCCGCCGAGGGCCACCGGCTTTTCGTGTGCGCCCGGCGCGAAGACAAACTGAGGGAGGTTACGGATAAC
This sequence comes from uncultured Alphaproteobacteria bacterium, assembly GCA_963732875.1. Classification (GTDB taxonomy): domain Bacteria; phylum Pseudomonadota; class Alphaproteobacteria; order SMXQ01; family SMXQ01; genus WHSO01. Next base: position 1,454,372 of record CAVTBD010000002.1, read on the forward strand.
GGCCGCCTCGCACGGTATCTGCGCGTCAATGTCGGCGAGGAGGAGGACGTGCGAGCCTTTGCCCGGATGGTCGCCGACGACGTGGGGTACACCGATGCCCTCATCTGCTGCGCCGGGGCATATGGCGTAATCGGGCCCGCCCACCAAGTGGCGCCCGACAGCTGGTGGGCGGCCCTGCGTGCCAACCTCTTCGGCACATTCCTGAGCGTGCATCATTTCGTGCCCCTTTTGATGGGGCGCCCGGGTGCCCGGGTTATCGGGTTTTCCGGCGGCGGCGCTTTCAACCCTCTGCCCCGCTATAGCGCCTATGCAGCCTCGAAGGCAGGCATCGTACGCCTACTCGAGACTCTGGCAGTGGAATTGGCGCCGATGGGTATCACCGTCAACGGCATCGCTCCCGGCTTCGTCAAAACGGAAATTCATGACGCCACCCTCTCGGCTGGTCCCGAACGGGCAGGCGACGACTTCCACGCCATGACCGTCGCCAAGCTCAATGAAGGCTATGTTCCTATGAACGTCCCGGTGGCCTGCGTGCAATGGCTGCTGTCCGACGCCGCCCATGGCCTGACCGGCAAAACCATCAGCGCGAGTTTCGACCCTTGGTCCGATCCACGATTCCAAGCCGCGATTCACGAACTCAATGACTCAGACCTATACACTATGCGCCGTATCAACCTCAGGAATCTTCCTGGGGATATTGTCGTCGAGAAACTGACTGGCGACGAAACATCGAAAAATTGAGAATTCGGGTGGTGCTTTAAGCTGGCCAGACGAAGCAAAATTTGGTCCAATACTTTCGATAATATCTGCATATCTACGTGTTCACGCTAGCCACTTTTCATCCCCTTGAGTGCACCCCTCCCCATAAGATGACATCCGATGAAAAATGAACCTACCACCAGTTTCCAGCTCTTTCGCGTGATGCGCCTGATACGGCGAACTGAGGAAATCCTCATGGAGGAGTACCATCCCGCCGACGAGATGCGTTGCCCAATACATTTCTGCGTTGGACAAGAGGCCACGCCGGCCGCCCTGTCACTGCTGTTTCAATCGGGTGACGTGGTGATGAGCCACCACCGCAGTCATGGTTACTACCTCGCCAAGGGTGCGCCTGTGGAGGCCATGGTCGCTGAGTTCTACGGCAAGGCCACCGGATCAAACGGCGGCCTCGCCGGGTCCCAGGAGTTGAGCCACGAGGGCTACAACTTCTATAGCGGCACCATTCTCTCCGGCATGTTTGCCATGGCCACGGGCGCCGCGTTCTCACAAAGATACAATGGAACCAATGACATAACGGTTGGGGTTATCGGCGACGGCGGAATGGAGGAAGGCATCGTATTCGAAGCCCTCAACCTCGCCGCAGTGTTCCGCTTGCCCATCCTGTTTGTCTGCGAAAATAATCTTTATTCGGCTCATACGAGGATCGATGTCAGGACCCGTTCGAGGAGCCTAGCCGAGCGGGCAGCAGCCTTCCAGGTGCCCTCCAAGATTCTAGACGGCAACGACGCGCCCGGCCTTCTTCAGGAACTGACCGAAATCACTGCGGATATTCGGGCCGGTAACGGCCCCTTCTGCATCGAGGTCAACACCTACCGCACCTGTGGTCATGTGGGGCCGGAAAATGACGACGTTCTCGGCTATCGCACCCAGGAAGAGCTGGAAGCTTGGAAACAGCGTGATCCCCTTGCCACGCTTCGCGCAGCTATGGTCGACGCTGGCCAGGACGAGGGTGCCCTCACCTCGGTCGAGGAAGAAGTCGACCTACAGGTCAAGGCTGCGATCACGCAAGCAAAGGCCGCGCCGTTTCCCGGGTATGAAGAAGCGCTGGCTTGCAACTGGTCGAATAAACTGAGCCCCTTGGTCACTCGCATGACACACGGGACGGCCGCCTTTGTCGGTGGTCAGAACGAAACGAAGCTCAAGCCTTACTAGCAATCTGCAGAAGGAGAATTGCCGCGGTGCCTATAAGGCGCCCCGGCACGACGAAAATGGCGGGTCAGGACAGTAAATTAGGCGCCCCAACAGGGAAGGTAAGCCGCAGGAATTTCGGCCAGGCGATCAACGATGCATCGCGCCAGGCCATGGAAATGGACGAAGTCCGTCTTCCTCTACGGACTCGGCGTTGACAGCAAGGCAGGCATTTTCGGTAGCACCTTGGGTCTTGCGGACATGTTCGGTGCCAAGCGCGTCTTCGATACGCCTGTTTCCGAACAGGCCCTGACCGCCATGGCCGCGGGTGCCGCCATCAATGGGCTCCGGCCGCTCTTGGTGCACCAGCGCCTAGACTTCATGGTCTACACCATGGATCAGATCGTCAACTGGATCAGCCTCTGGCATTTCAAGTCGGCCGGCAGGTCCAAGGTCCCGCTTACCATCCGCGCCATCGTCGGCAAGGGTTGGGGCCAGGGCCCGCAACACGCGAAAAGCTTGCACACCTGGTTCGCCCATATCCCTGGGCTGCAGGTCGTCATTCCCGGCTCCCCCGCCGATGCCAAGGGCCTGCTGCTGTCCAGCATCATGAGCGACGATCCGACGATTTTTATCGAAGGGCGTTCTCTTTATTCCATGGAAGAGGACGTGCCCGACGATCCCTATTTCATCGAGCTTGGGAAAGCCTTGATTCGCCGCATGGGAAAAGATGTCAGTATAGTAACGTTCGGCTCGATGGTGCCTCATAGTCTCGCGGCGGCCGAAACTCTCGCAGCCCAGGGAATCGATGCCGAAGTCCTCGATTTGCGCTGCCTGATGCCACTGGACAGCGCCGCCGTCGTCAAATCAGCCGCTAAAACGGGCCGTCTCGTCGTCGTGGAGCCGGGGTGGCTGCATTATGGTGCCGCCGCAGAAATCGTGGCGCAGGTTGCCGAGGCCATCGGCCCCCAATTAAAAGCCGCCCCAAAGCGCGTCACTTGGCCGCACAGCCATGTACCGACGAGCAGCCCTCTGGAAGCCCGGTATTATCCGACGAATGATGATATCGTTGCCGCCTGCGTGAGTGTGGCGAAGGCCTGATACCGGATGGGGCCGAAAGGATGACCGACAGCACCCGCGCCGCGTGGGATAGCGTCATCGCCTTGCTGACGGGCGAAACCTTGAAGCTCGGCCCGGTTAGCACTGATCGTTATGTACTCGATCCCAAACGCCTGTGCTTTTTCCTGTCGCGGTATAAATTCGCCGCAAAGATGCTACGGGACTGCCAACGAATTGCCGACATCGGCTGCGGCGACGGCATAGGAACGCTGATACTGCTTTCCGATACGAAGGCGACAATACAGGGCATCGATTTCGACACCGTGCAGATTGAGTACGCGAACAAGACTCTCGTGCCTTTGTTGCAAAAAGTGCGTCCCGCCGACGAGGGACGAATCGAGTTCCGGGCGTTTGATTTCGTGAGGGCGGCCCCACTGACGCCCCCCTTCGACGGCGTGGTCAGTCTTGATGTGATCGAACACATCGAACCCGACAAGGCCGATACGTTCCTTGCGGGGATTACAGCCTCGCTGTCCGATCGTGGTGTTGCCGTGATTGGGACCCCTAATGATTTTGCCAGCGCCTATGCTTCTGCCCACAGCCAAGCCGGCCATATCAATCTTTATGAACCTGACCGGCTGCGCGAAGCGCTGCAACAACACTTTTCCCGTGTGTTTCTATTTTCCATGAACGATGAAATGGTCCACACGGGTTTCGACAAGATGGCGCATTATCTGATTGCGCTTGCCGTGAAATAGATAGGATCCGCATGAGCGATCATTCGACGGAAAGCCAAGAGTCGGGGGCCACGACGATCATCCTGGACTACGAAAAGCTGGTCGAGGAATTCGAATACAACCTGGTAAATAAGCTGCGCGGCAATCGTCCCGACGAAGATTATCTCGAACTCTGGGTTCCCGATAGCGATCCCCTCAAGGGCATTTCTCAGATGGTGGACGCAGCCTACGAAGCCGGGCGGCACACTATTTCCATCCGCGTCGGCGCCTCAACTCTTCAGATGTGCCCAATCAGCGGCCTCGTGGCCGAAATCAGCCGTGTCGGGCGGGTAACGACGGAACAGCAGAACAACGCGGTCGTATTACATGTTTACGACCTTCAAGCCTTTCGACCTGAGCGACGCATCAAGAGTTCGGCGGCAGCCTCACGCGGCGGTGAGCCGTCGGACTCCTACGTCCCTTCGGGTCGCATCGGCGCACCTCCCCTTGCGCCCGACAAATCATACGTGGCAAAGGTCCTCACCCGCCTTCAAGCCTCCCAGGTCGCGGGAAATAGTGAAGTGATCATTGACCTCTCCACGGCGATGTCAAAGGCTGCGGCGGACCGAATCACTAGTCTGGCCGCCGAGTACGGACAAACCGAGCATACGGGTGAGCAGTTGACGGTTCACCTGGACGCCGCCTTAGCACCCTTCGCTGCGGCGCCGCCGACATTCCGCAGCGCCTTGGCCGCAGCGGCCCATGACCTTACACACGAAGGCGATGCCACGGCGCCCAAGGGCACCGTGACCCTTTCCCTCGCCGAGCACGACACGACCCTCACTTTGGCTATCGATCCAGCCACCCACCAAGTGATCAGGGCCCGTCACGCAAACGCAAAGTCCTTGTTGAGACGCGCGATCATGGATGTCTTTTGCCGGAGTGTCGAAGGATTGCCGCTGATCGAGGCTTACGAGCATTCCGGGCAAAGGCTGCTCCATGCCCTGCGCGACCGTCGCCTCCACCGCCCGGTTGCCGGCATCATGCGAACCGTGAATGCTGGCCCGGACCTGGAGTTTCCGGTTCGCCTGATCCGAAAGATCTATGCCTCCTACCGCGAGGAAACAGGCTATGCGCCGGGCATAAATTTCTATAAGTCGCGGCCCGCCGAAAGTTGGATGCGCGTAGACCGAGGGACCAAGATCGATGGCATCCAGGCCACGATCACGGATTTCCGCGAGGCCAGCGACCTCGCAGAGAATGACCTGGTATTCCGAGAACTCGGAAAGAATCTCAGCGGCTACGAAGTGCGCGTTTTCATTGAATTTTCCTCAAATATAGCGTGGCTAACCAAGCCCCTCCTAATGATGCGGCTGGAACGGGCCCTCAAAGACCGGGTGGAGCCTGTTCTCGAGGTTTATAATGAAGAAGCTCGTGATAAGAGCCCCCTGCGCCGGCTCTAGGACGCGGCGCTTGAAGTTAGTACGTATTGTATCAGACTGGCTGTTTTGATAGTGATGCAAAGAGCAAGAAGCCTCGGCCCCCAGCCAGTCATGGATTCGGCCAGGCATGAATAAGGGATCGCTTGCCGTTGTTCCTAGCGGGCAGCGATCCTCGACTGCCATAGCAATCAAGGAAATCCGATGACCGCTGAAGCCCCTGAAATGATCCTGGACGGTACCAAGGTCATGTGGCACATGGACCGTATAGAAGCTTGGCAGCGCGGAGAACGCATCGCGCCCATTACCTTCGATATCGCCCTGACCCGGTCCTGCAACTATGGCTGCCACTTTTGCTACGCCATGCTGCAGGAGAACGAGGGCCGGAAAATGGACCGCAGGGTCGTATTCGATTTTCTCGAGGATGCGGCGGAGCTCGGCGTGCGAGGAATTAGCCTAGTGGGCGACGGCGAAAGTTCAATTTCTCCTCTCTATATCGACACCATTCAGCAAGGTAGTAAACTAGGTATTTCGATGGCTACCGCCACGAACGGTTTTCTGGTCACCAAGCGCCGCGCAGAAGAAATTCTTCCACACCTAACTTATTTGCGTGTCAATTTCTCTGCTGGGGAGAGCAAGCGTTACGCCGAGATCATGGGCGTTAAGGAGGAATGGTTCGACCGGGTTTGCCAGAACATCCGCGACATGGTCGAGATCAAAAAGAAGAACAATCTGAAAGTCACCATCGGCATGCAGATGGTGGTCATGCCCGAATATCACGACCAAATCATACCGCTTGCCAAGCTCGGCAAGGACTTAAGGCCTGACTACTTGGTGCTGAAACATTGCAGCGACAACGAAGACGGCGCGCTGGGGGTTAATTATGACGGCTATGCTGCAATTGAAGATACCCTACGCGAAGCAGAGAGCTACTCCGACGAAGAATACAAGGTCGTGGTCAAGTGGTCGAAAATTCAATCAAAGGGACATCGCTCCTACCAGCGCTGCTATGGCCCGCCGTTCTTCTTACAGATGTCGGGAACCGGGCTGGTCACCACCTGCAGCCAGTTCTTTAATGACAGGTACAAGAAATTTCACTTGGGTAATGTTTGCGAACAGCGGTTTCGCGATATCTGGGCCAGCGATCACTATTGGGAAGTTATGAACTACCTTGCCTCGCTCGAATTCAACGCTCAAAAGATGTGCGGCACGCTCTGTTTGCAGCACAAGGTGAATGAGGCGTTGGATGCGCACGCCAAAGGCATCGTCACGCTCAAGCAACCCAGCGGTCCGGCGCCCATTCATACTAATTTCATTTGAAGGCTGACACCTCCTCCGCGCGACGTAAGGAATATCATGTCGAGCGACAGCCCCCGAGGCGATGGACAGTGCGATGGGCGGTCTAAAACCTATGCGCTAGAAGGGGCTGCCGCTCTTCTTGTAACGCCAGAACATCGTTACCTGATGCAATTGCGCAGCAACATTCCCGAACTGCATCTGGCAAACCACTGGGGCCTGTTCGGCGGACACATTGAACCGCAGGAGACACCGATCGAGGCTTTGCGGCGCGAACTGATCGAAGAACTGGAATTCTCGCCACGGCACATTTCGTGGTTCACTGAAATTTCTTACAGAATCCCGATCACCAACTTTGGCCCCATTCACAAGACCTTCTTCGAAGTGCCGGTGGCCAGTGCCGAGGTCGCCGAAATGCGCCTCCATGAAGGCGACGGCATGCGTTTGTTTTCATTCGAGGAGTTGGCGCACCAACCAAATACCGTACCGTGGGATTTTTTCGGTGTTCTGCTCCATGTACGGCGCTGGGAAATCCGCGGCAGGCCCTCAGTAGCGAGGAAAGACACCGGAAAAATCCTAGCTTCCCGCCACGCGGCCTTCGCCCAGCCGGTAATATGCGAGCCCGGCGGCGCGGCAGGCCGCCCCGTCGAGCATGCCATAGGGATCGACCACTAGCCGGCCGCTGAGCCGCACGGCAACGACCTTGGGGTCGAGCCTGGCGAATTCGGACCAAGGTGTCACCACTACCAGGGCATCGGCGTCGTCGCAGACGGCAAGGGCATCGGGCGCCTGAGAAAGCGCCCCATGCCAGCGTCTGTCTGCCGCGACCATCGGGTCGTAGGCGGTAAATCGGCAGTCGGGCAGCGCCGCCAGAAGGGCAAGCGCCGGGGAATTTTTAGTCGAGGCGGTATCCTGCTTGTAAGCGAGGCCAAGGACGCCTAGGTGTGCGGTTGGCTTTTCCGCCAGCACCGTTTCGCGCAGCACGTCGAGGGCCCAGTCGCGCCGGTGGCGGCTGTTCGCGACCCAAGCGGCGACGATGCCAGTATCCGTACACTTCGCCGCACCGATGCGCATGACCGTGGTCAGGTCGCGCTCGAGATTGCCGCCAGAGATGCCGAGGCCAGGGGTCAGGTAGGCGTATTGGCCAATGCGGCGGTCTAGCCTGAGCGCTGGGACAATCTCGGCCCAGTCGGCCCCGATGCGCTCGCACAGTTCGGCCAGCGTATTGGCGGTGCTGATGGAGGCGACCAGGCACATATTGATGGCGATCTTAGCGAGCTCGGCGCTCTCGTAACGCATCGGCAGCACCGGGCAACCAAAGGCGGCAAGGAAATCAGCATAGACGGGCGGCAGCGGCCGTGCAGGGTCGTCACAGCCGACGATAAAGCGCTCAGGATTGACTGCCCGCTGGAACGCCTGCCCGAAGACGAGCGTTTCAACCTGGTAATAGCGGCGCGCGACGGGGCGCGACAGCGACCGTGTGAAGCCGGGCGGCACCTGACTGAGAACCACCATCACCGCATCGGGGGCAAGGCATGTGTCGACCCTGGCAATAAGAGCACCAAGCCAGGCAAGGTCGCTCTGACCCGCGTCGTCTGTGGGCACGTCGGGGGCGACGTAGCAAACGTCGAGCGCCTCCAGCGCAGCCGGGTCGGAGGTAAAGGTGAGCCGCGCCGCGTTACGGGTCACGGCCTCGGCGAGCCCTGGTTCGTGGATCGGAAATCGTCCTTCGCCCAGCGCACGCACCACCGCCACATTGGGATCGAAGCCGGTAACCTGAAAGCCCCGTTCGGCAGCGGCGACTGCCGAATTGATTCCAAGATGGGTAAGTCCGGCGAAACCGATCCGAGACGACGCAACGGCACTCATGAAGCCTTCTCCCGACAACCCGCATCACGCGCCAACGCATTCAGGGTATCATTAATCCAAATGTCGTTGTCGAGGGTGTTGATGCCGGCGCGGCAAAGCCTCTTGAAATGCTCATATTCCAGTGCCCATGTCGGATCGGCGCATTCAAGAGGAATAAGCGTCTCCTGCGGGCGGCCCGCGGGCAACACCCGGCGACGCAGCGTGAAGGTCGCGGGCCCCCACTTGCACAACGAGTTGATATGGGCGCTGCCTTTTTCTGCAATGACGTCGCAGGTGAAATGATTGCGCCACATCAGCAGAGTCATCTCGAGCTGGATGAGCGGAGTTCCAGCCGCCGCGACAACGACGTGGTCATAGGCACGGTTCTCAAATCGCTCGGCAGCCACCACTTTGAAGGCCGGCCTCTTGCTCAGCCAAAAGACCACAGCATCCAGCAGGTGCGAACCGAGATCTCGCAGTACGCCGGAGCCACTGTCACGCCATAGCAAATCGCGTACCAATCGGGCCGTGCCATTGCCATAGAAGGCACGCAGGCTATAGATTTCCCCGAGTTCGCCCGCGGCTAGCACCTCGTGAAGGCGAACGAAATGCGGCTCGAAACGGTGGTTATAGGCGGTGTAGCAGGCAACCCGCTTGTCGCGGGCAAGAGCTGCGAGCGCCGCTAGGTCGGCATCGTCTTCAGCCATTAGTGGCTTTTCCACCAGCACATGCTTGCCATTGGCAAGAAGATAGGCGATCAGTTCGATCTTGACGTCATCGGGGGTGCATAAGAGCGCCGCGTCGTAATCGGCGAGCGGCACGTCGGAAATATGGCGATAATCGGCATCTTCCTGTACGGGATCGACGACGGCCGCAACGTCAGACCCGGCGACGGCACGGCGCTTGCGCCCCTGAACTCCCAGCCCGGCAATTACAACCCGCATCGGCGCCCGCGATCAGGACGCGAAGTGCGCCCGCTTCTCCAGCAGGTTGATCTTTTCCACGACTGCCTGCGGCGTCACCGGCACGTTGCCGTCGAATTCACATTCGATGCCACCCGCAATACCACCCAGGATGGACGCAATGACGTCGCTGCCCGTCGCCTTGTGGGCGAGAGCCGCATAGGCCAGCAGCGCATCGCCGGCACCAACCGCATCCACAACCCTGCCTGCGACGCTGTCGAGGCCGACGACGGTGCGCGGATCACCAGCAGGGCGTGTCCGATAGATGAGATGGCCGCGGCTACCCATCTTGAGGATCAAGGTCCGGCATCCGGCCTGATGGAATAACTCGTGGGCCAGCATCTGCACCACCAAATCCTGGTCGCCCATGGAAAAGCGCGCCTCCTGCTCGTTCGGAGTGATCAGGTCGAAATTGCGGAAGTCGAGGATATTTCCCCAGCGACTGGCGACCTGGCTATCCGCCACCTTGAAGCAGGTCGCGGGGATAGCCGCCGACAGGATGGGTATGGTCTGGGCATTAAAGATACCATGGCGAAAATCCGAAAATACCACCACGTCCGACCCACCCGACCGAAGCTTCGAGGCGATTTGTTCCACCAACTTGTCAGAGATCGTGCGGTTGTCCAGGGTATCGATCTTGAGCAGGCGATAGCTATCGGCGATGATCGCGTTCTTGTTAGTCGTCGGGCGCGACGGATCAATGATTGCCTCGCAGCGCACCCCCGCTTTGGTCAAGTCGTCAAGGACAAAATCCTTGTAGCTGTCGTTTCCGAGGACTGTCGTGAAGGTGACATCCGCCCCCGCCGCGCACAGGTGCTTGGCGACGATGCCCGCACCACCAACGAAATCTTCCTTTTCCTCATAGCGGACACTGAGGGTCGGCGTCTTGGTACCGCCGCCGATCAGGCTGCACTTGGTATAGCTGTCGACGATGGTGTCGCCGACGACATGCACCTTCATCCCGATCATCTTGTCGAGGGCCTCGCGTAGGTCTTCGAAGCTCAGCCCTTCGCCGTCCATCACGGCCATCAGCTTTTCGGTGGCGATATCAGGCGGAGCCAGTTCTATCAACGCTGAGGACGACAGAATGAAATCGCCTGGCGTAAACAGGATTTCGCCGCCGTAGGATTCGAGGATCTTCATTTCCTCGGCGGTTTTGGGATGGATACCCCCATCCATGTATTCGTAGCCCTTGGCGAAAAAGTCGGGCTTGATGATCTCGAGATTGCGGTGCGGTACGGGATCGCGGTCGACGATGACGTAATCGACAAACTCCAGCACCGCAAGGTTCATCGCGCGCAGGTCCTCAGGGACATATGGACGGAAATTCGCCTTTTTGATATGGGCGTCACAGGTCAGACTCGCGACCAGGATTTGGGCGTGCGTCTTGGCGTAGATCAGATGGCGGATGTGGCCGGGATGGACGATGTCGAAGGTCCCGTGGCACATGATGACCTTCTTCTGTCGCGGCGGCGCACCTAAAATCTGTGCCAGCTCCTCGGGCGACTTGATCTTGTGGCTGAGAAACCTGTGGCTTGCTTCATCCATTTTTCGGCCTGTCTCCCAGAAAGCGGAACCAAGTTTCGGTGGCCTTTGAAATCAATTCAGTATCCCACAACGGCGCATCCCGCCAGTAGTCGATATTGGCAAGCATTTCCCCCACTCCCGCCTCAAAGCTGACTTCCGGCCGCCAGCCTAGCTCCGTCGTGATGCGGGTGGCGTCGGCCCAGGTACAATCGGGCTCGCCAGGCCGCTTGGGCACATGAATAACGGGACCGTCAAGAAGTTCGACCAGCCGATTGACCGATTGCGGATTGCCGGTGCCAAGATTAAACACACGCCCGCTGCGATCGGTCTCCGCCGCCGCCAGAAATGCGCGCGCGACGTCGGTCGCATAGACGAAATCACGCCGCTGGCTACCGTCACCGACCACGGTGAAGGGCGTCCCAGCCAGCTTCTGGCGCAGGAAGACGCCGAAGACCGCGCCATAGGCGCCCGATGTCCGCACCCGCGTGCCGTAAGCGTTGAAGATGCGCACGGAATTGACTGGCAGGTGATAGACCTGATGCCAATGGAAGACCGCCTGCTCGCCCTGATACTTGCTCAGCGCGTAAGGGTACTGCGGGTTGATCGGGTGATCCTCGCGTGTCGGCACTTCGGCCAGCCCGTAGCAGGACGACGAAGCCGCATAGACTAACTTACGCACTCCAACATGGCGGGCACATTCAAGAACCCGCACCGTGCCCTGAACATTGACCGACATGTATTCCACCGGACGCTCAATAGAAGGCACAATGTCGCCGATCCCGGCGAAGTGAAAGACGTAAGTCGCACCGTCGAAGATATCCGCACCTAGACCAACACCCGGATCCAGAGCACGGATGTCTTCCTCGATCAGGTGGACATCGACATTGCCTGCGTGCCGGGCGAGGTTTTCCCGACGCCCACCCACCAAATTGTCGATGGCATGAACCCGGAAGCCGCGGTCGACTAGCAGGTCGACCATATGGCTGCCGACAAATCCGGCGCCGCCGGTAACAACGGCGAGCGGCTTGCTCATACGACCTTCCGCGCCTTCATGGTACGGACATTGTAGTACGAATCGTCGTCGAAGCTATTGGGCAGCTTGCCGGCGCGGAAGGCCTCGCAAAGGTCGCGTACCGCGTCCTCGATCGTGCGCTTTGGGGTGAAACCTAGCACGCGGTGGATCTTGTCCGAATTGATGTGGTACGAGCGGTTGTCGTCAGAACTCGTTACCTTGATTTCAATGGGGCCTTTTTCAGGCATCTCGCCCTCAACGGCCTTTTTGACGATCTCGGCAATTTCCATGATCGTGTAGTTTTGGAATCCGCAATTGAAGACCTCGCCATCGATCTTCTCGGCTGGCGCGGCAAGGAGCAACCGGTAGGCGTCGACCATATCGCCGATATGCAGGTTGGGACGCTTCTGGCCGCCACCAAAGACGGTGATGGCGCCCTTATTGAACGCATGGTTGGTCAGGATATTGACGCTGAGATCGAGCCGGCAGCGTGGGCTGTAGCCGCATACCGTTGCGGGGCGGATGACCGTGCACTCAAAGCCAGGCGACCGGTGTTGGAACAACACCGGTTCGCACATGCCTTTATATTTATTGTAGAGGGTCAGCGGCACCAGCGGGTGATCCTCGGTAATATCAGGCACGTCGCTGACGCCGTAGACGGAACTGGTCGAGGCATAGATGAAACGCTTGACCCCTGCCCGATTGGCCGCCATCACCATCGGCTCGAAGGCTTCGAGATTGATCGTCGTCGACAGGCGCTCATCCAGCTCGAAACTCGCGTCGTTGGAAATGCAGGCGAGATGGATGACCGCGTCCGCCCCCTTTACCACCTCGGTAAAGGCGGGCACGTCGCGAACATCCCCCTGTATCACCTTAAGGGCTGGATGGGGCGCGAGGCGGGAACCGAAGTAGAGCGTATCAAAAACGGTGACCGCATAGCCGTCGGCGAGCAGCGTTGGCGTCAACACATGGCCGACATAGCCAGCGCCGCCGGTGACAAGGACATTCTTGAATTGCAGGGAAGCGCTTGATGAACTCACTTTTTGATCCTCATACTTCATTACACCGGCGCGCGGGTTTAGATTTCGTATCCCGCCTGGGAAGCGTCGCGATGAAACATCTGGGCGGTCTCGAGTGAATATCGGGTCTGGTCCTTGCCGACAAGGGCGAGCTTGGCAAGGATCTCGTGGGTCACCGTAATGATTTGGCAGCCGACTTGATCTGCGTGAAAGATATTGTAGAGCTCGCGTGGGCTTGCCCAGATCAGTTCTGCCCGCGGGTGGGTCTTAAGCGTGCGTACGGCTTCTGCCATAAGCGGCACCGGATCAATGCCGCTGTCAGCGACACGCCCGGCGAAGATCGACACATAGGCCGGCGCGTCGAGCGCGAGACAAGCGAGGATATCCTTGACCTGCTCCAGAGTGAAGACCGCCGTCACGTTGACATGAACGCCGGCATTGCTGAGCTTTTCCACTACCGGACCGGTAAAGGCGCCCTTGGTATTGACCACGGGAATCTTGACGTTGATGTTTTTGCCCCAAGACCCGATCTCAAGCCCCTGAGCAATCATCGTGTCGAAATCGTCGGCAAAAACCTCAAGTGACACCGGACGGTCGGGTACTGCGGCCAGAACTTCCTTCGCAAAGGTCCGATAATCAGTGATGCCGGCTGCTTTCATCAAGGTCGGGTTGGTAGTGAACCCTTTGATGACCGGATTGGCGTAAAGACGCTTGATGCCCGCGAGGTCGGCGCCATCGGCATATATTTTAACCTTGAGGTTTCCCACGCTCATGCTTCGCCCCCCTAATCCGTCCGATTATCCCGCGTAGATAAAATAAATTCGCATGCCTCAACAAGGTTCGCCACCCTGCAATCCGGCAATTCGGGACGGCGGTCGTGCAAATATCCGTGATCTATGAATACAGTACGACACCCGGCGGCCTTACCGGCGCCAATGTCGCGCCAACGGTCACCTACCATATAACTCTGGGCAAGAACGATATTATGACGCCTGGCCGCTTCGAGCAGCATTCCCGGCCGCGGCTTATAACAATCGCACCCCGGGTGGCTTTCCTGGCAACGGCATACGAGGATATCATCGAGCGGCAGCGCGGTGCGCAGTCGCGCGTGCATTTCCTCCAGAACTGAAGCCGGGAACATACCGCGCTCGATATCTGGTTGATTGGTGACGACAATTCGCCGGAAGCCGGCATCCCTAAGGCGACTAACTACCGCTGCGGCATCGGGCAGGATTTCAAACTCAGCCAAGCTGACCGGCGCGAAGGGCCGCCCATCGCGCATGATCGGTCGGGTTAATACGCCATCACGGTCTAGAAATACGGCGGGCGCTCCCATTATGCGCGGCACGCTGGCCTCAGTTAGCGGCATAGCACCTCCGCCACGTCCTCACCACTTGGTCGGATTGGCCTGCAATGCGGGATGCGAGACTAGGCAATGCCAGACCACCGCCTGGAAGGCTTCCGTATGGGGTGTGACACGGGCGTCGCTGACGGTCGGCACAACGACCACCACATCGCCCACTTCGCGCGTATAGCCACCATCGCGGCCCACCACGCCAAAGATCTTCATGCCCTTCGCCTTGGCCGTCTTGAGAGCGACGACGATATTGGGGCTGACGTTCTTCTCGAGATTGCCACCACCGACGGAAAAAACCAGCACCGCGTCCTTGTGACTGGCTCGAACTCGTCGTCATCCACCCAGCGAAGACCGTGTCCCACCCTTCATCGTTGATGCGCGCGGTCAGCTCAGACACGTTATCCGTCGGTGCATAGGTTTCGATATTGCACAACTTGCGGAAGTCGTTGACCGCATGGGCGCAATTGGCGGCGCTGCCACCGACGCCGATCAGGAACAACCGCCCGCCGCGTTCGCGCAACTTCACCAACTCACCCGCCAGGGCTTCAATGGTGCCATGATCGATAGCCGACGCGATCTTGGCGACCTCGTCGAAATACCTACTCGTGTGATGGCTTTCCAAGAGGCACCTAACAAATTGATTTTACGTATTATTTACACCACATTCGCCGCCGCCGAGGCCGGTAAAGGTTAGCCCAAACGGCGTCCTCCGTCGAGATTTCCCTGCGTCCGTCAAGCTCCTGCCGGCGGCCGCAGAAAGGGCGAAAATCCGCGCAACAGCTGGTTGAAAAAGGCACGGCGCTGAAACGGCCAGGCAAGCACAGCCGCCAGCATGAAAAGCACGGCATGGACCTTGCGTTTGGCACGGACACAGGCCGCGGCTCGTTCCAGTGCCAAGGTCGCGCGAAAGCGCTGCAAGGGCACCGCGCCGAGAGAGGCGAAATAACGATGGTGACGGGCCCGGATATGATCAACTGCGGCAAAGGTAGGTACCGTGTTGGCAGGTCCACGGGCATAAGACAGATAAATATCTGCGACCGGGTCTTCCACCACCGCGATCTCGCTGTGCTGCGCGAGGCGGATCAGCCAGTCCCAGTCCTCCAGCCGGCGCAGCACCTCGTCGTAATAGCCGACCGTTTCAAAAGCCGCGCGCCGCACCATAAGCGTCGAGCCGGGCGAGAGGCGGCAGCCCCAGGCCATCTCTTGTCCAAGGGAAGCAAACGGTGCTAGCCGGTAGATCTCGGGCACCGACCGACCGGCACGGTAGAGCGCGAAGCCACCGACGCAGGCCCAGACCGCCGCGCCCGCACGATCCAAGGAGTCCAGTTGGCGCTCGATCTTATCGGGATGCCAGGCGTCGTCGCCGTCGAGCAGGGCAACGAGGTCGCCGGAGGCCGCGCGGATACCGGTGTTGCGCGCGGCCGACGCACCGCGGTTGACACCGTGGCGCAGAAGTCGGACCGGGACTGGTTGCGCGTTGAAGGGCGCCAGCGCCCCGCCCGGATCGTCGGTCGAGGCATCGTCCACGACGATGATTTCCGTCACCGGGCTCGACTGGGCGAGGATACTGGCAACCGCACGGGCGAGGGTGTCGGCATCGTTGTAGACGGGAACGACGGCACTGACCGAGGGCAAGCTGTTCACTGCTGTTTATCCTGATCTCCGCACACCGGGAAAAGCCAAACGACCGGGTGAACCCGGGTATCGGGGCAGTCATTATATGGCGCAGAACCCACCGGCGTTACCAAATTGACCTTGATCTACCAATGACCGGGCTCTAAGAGAGTAAAAATGGTCAACGTCGAAAGTGTTATTGTAGCCTGCGATGCCATTGCCGCCAATTTCGGCTCGCTCAAGCAGCAGGCACCAGCCATCGTACGCGCCGCCGAAGTGGCAACCACCACGCTGGTGGCCGGCGGTAAGGTCATCTTCTGTGGCAATGGCGGATCGGCCGCTGATTCCCAGCACCTCGCTGCCGAACTGATGGGACGATACAAACGCGACCGCGCGCCTATGGCGGCGCTCGCTCTGACTGTGGATACCTCGGCCCTGACTGCCATCGCAAATGATTACGATTACGATCAGGTCTTCGCCCGCCAGCTTCGCGGCATCGGACGCAATGGCGATGTGCTGTTCGCGTTGTCGACCAGCGGCAACAGTGCCAATGTGATCACCGCCCTCGCCGTAGCCCGTGAAATGGGCGTCATCACGATCGGTCTGACCGGCGCCGACGGCGGCAAGATGAAGGATGCCTGCGATTTCTGCATCTTGGTACCTTCGTCCGAAACCAATCACATTCAGGAAATGCATATCGCCGTCGGCCATATGATCTGCGGGCTGATCGAGGACGCGATGTGCTGAAACAGGCGGTCTTTCTCGTCGGCGGACGGGGAACCCGTCTCGGTTGCATCACCGACGATACGCCGAAGCCTTTGCTGAAGGTCGGTGATCGCCCGTTTCTCGACTACCTTATTGAAAAAGCGGTCCGCCTCGGGTTAACCGATATCGTCCTGTTGGCTGGCTACCTCGGCCACAGGATCGAACGGCATTACTCCAAAAACCCGCCACCTGGCGCAACCATTAGCGTCACCATAGAAGCAGCGCCGCTTGGCACCGGCGGCGCCCTGGCTGCGGCAGCAGACCTGCTCGACGATCGCTTCCTGATGGCCAATGGCGACACACTATTCGATTTCAATTGGCGCGACCTCGACCGGATCGGCGATGCCGCCGGCGTCATCGCCTTGCGGTCCATTACGACCCCGGGACGCTATTCTGCAGTCACCCTAGACGGGCGACACATCACTCGTTTCGGCGACACCCACGAGGATGGCAAGCCGTGCCTGATCAACGGTGGCGTCTATGTGCTGGGACGTAACCTTGTCCCCGCCGCCGCCGATACACCGCAGTCCCTGGAGAACGACGTCTTCCCGGGACTGGCACGGTCGGGCGCGCTCGCCGGCGTAGTTTCGGACGCCTATTTCATCGACATGGGCGTGCCCGATGACTTCGCGCGTGCGCAGGTCGAAGTGCCACGACGTCTCCATCACCGCGCCATCATTTTCGACCGCGACGGTGTGCTGAACGTCGATCATGGCTATGTCCATGACTGGAACGCATTTGAATGGATTCCCGGCGCACGGGAGGCGATCCGCATGGCCAACGACCGGGGGTATTTCGTCTGCGTCGTGACCAACCAGGCAGGCGTCGCGCGCGGGTATTACGACGAGACGGCCATTGCCACCCTGCACGCCAAGATGAACGAAGACCTCGCCACCGTCGGTGCTCATATTAATCACTTCGAATATTGCCCTCACCACCCAGCCGCTGTCCGACCTGAGTACCGCCAGGACTGTGCCCGTCGCAAACCCAATCCCGGCATGATTCTGTCGTTTCTGAGGGCTTGGCAACTTGTACCTGGGGACTGCGTTATGATAGGCGACAAGGATATTGATATGATGGCTGCACAGGCAGCGGGGGTTCCGTGCCATTTATTCAAGGGCGGCAATCTGCGGGATTTTGTCAGTCCTCTCCTCAACCACGAGAACTACCCCCTAGATCGAACGTTCTGGCCTGAAACCCCGCATTAAAAGGAGCCCATACCAAGCATGTATCTGCCTATCGGCCGACCTCAGATAGCGCGGTCGATATTCATGGTTTCTCAATCCTTACGATTGACAATGGCAAGCGACTTCAGCATGTTCGGGACGGCGACGGGCACCGAGAGGCGTCCTGGCCACGGGAGGTCATAGTTTCGTCCCACTGGCGCGGGTGACCGCGTCGGGTCGAATCGTAACCGCAACGTAACCGGGTACTAATGGCTTCCGAAACGTTTCCCCCGCTCCCGACGCCCTCGCGCTTCCCGCGCCTCATTTCCCATCTTCCCGTTCCCGGCCTTACCGTGGTCGCCGCGCTTGGCGCGCTGACTTGGGTCGTCGCCCTGTGGCTCGGCCCGTGGCTGATGCCCGCGCCGAAGCCGCCGGCCCCGGAAGCCGCCGACCACGAGGCCGCGCTGGATCCGGTCGCCAACGTGCTGGCCCTGTCCAAACCCGACAATGCCCCGGAGGTGCCCCCCAAGGCGCTTCTCAAGAACATTTCCGTGCGCCGTGGCGATACCCTGATCGCGGTGCTGGCCCGGGCCAAGGTACCGAGCGATGATGCCCACGCCGCCGTGGCCGCGCTGCGCAAGGTATTCGACCCCCGCGACCTGCTGCCGGGCCTGGAGCTCACGCTCACGTTCCAGCCGCCGACCACCGACAAGGCCGGCGCGGCCTCGTTCCGCAAGCTCGAGTTCATGCCCTCGATCGAAAAAACCGTAGGCGTCAACCGGACCTGGGACAATCGCTTCGAATCCTACGCCACCAAGGCCAAGCTCACCCACGAACAGACCCGCGGCTCGGGCAGTATCGAAAACAGTCTCTATGCTGACGCCGTCGGTGCCGGCGTGCCGGCCCCGGTGATCGTCGAGCTGATCCGCGCCATGTCCTACGACGTGGACTTCCAGCGCGATATCCAGCCCCACGACCGCTTCGACGTGCTTTACGACCGGATCAAGGACGCCGACGGTAACGTGGTCGGCTCCGGCAAGATGCTCTATGCCGCGCTCACGCTCTCGGGCAAGAAGCTCGCCATCTACCGATTCCGCCAGGACGACGGCACCTACGACTATTTCAATTCCAAAGGCGAGAGCACCCGCAAGGCGCTGATGCGCACCCCCATCGACGGCGCGCGCCTGTCGTCCACCTTCGGGCGCCGGCACCACCCGATCCTGGGCTTCACCACCATGCACAAGGGCGTCGATTTCGCCGCCCCCCGCGGCACGCCGATCATGGCGGCCGGCCGCGGTGTCGTCGTGGACATCCGCTGGTGGGGCGGCTACGGGCGCTATATCCGTGTCCGGCACAACACCACCTACGCCACCGCCTATGCCCACATGAGCGGCTTCGCCAAGGGCCTCCATCGCGGCTCAAGGGTGAGCCAGGGCCAGGTGATCGGCTACGTCGGCACCACCGGCCGCTCGACCGGACCCCACCTCCATTACGAGGTGCTGAAGAACGGCATCCAGGTCAATCCCCTGTCGGTGAAGCTGCCCACCGGGCGCACGCTTCACGGCCACGAGCGCGAACGGTTCCTCACCGTCCGCGACCAGATCGACCAGGCCATGGCGCAGTTGCCGCCGGTCGCCGACAACGTCCCGGATAAGACGACCAAAGCCAAGGTCCACCACAAGACCGGATCGGGCCAGAAGGTACCGCTCGGGATCGGCGGCGGGCCGTAGCGACGCCTCTCGCCTTTCACCCACGCTCCTAAGAACCAGGAAAGCCTCCCAGGTCACCCGGTCCTCCTCTGACATCGCCTTATATTCTGACGCGAGTTGGTGACGCTTCAGGGGACACCATTCCCATCGGGACGCGCTGCGCACGGTCACGTCGAAGCCCGCCTTAGCCATTATTCCGGTCATTTCCGAGAGCCGCAGGCGGTTGGTATAGAAACCGGAGCGGCGCGCGAACCACGGCACTTCCCACAGGCGCTCCGAAAATCTCAGGTTGTTGAGCCCGCCACCGAGATGATCGCGGAAATCGATCTGATGGGTGCTGACACCGCCCGGCTTGAGGATACGATGGATCTCGGTAAGGGTCGCCGCAACCTCGGCCCGCGGCACGTGCTCCAGCACCGCCTGCGAGAACACCAGATCGCAGACCCCGTCCGGCACCGCGCGCAGGCTGGCGAGGCCATGCTCGAGGTAGGTGGCATCGGCGGCCGCCAGCAGCGCGCCGATATCACGGGCCCGTGCCAGACCATCGAGGTCTACCCCCGGCCTTTCCTGCTGCAACAGGTCGATCAGGCGGCGATAGACACCCATGTCGCGGCTGGCGTAGGCGCCGGCATCGACCAGCCAGCTTCGGGCTGCGCCGTAAGCCTTGCCGATCACGGCGGAAGCGAGCGAGTTCCCCGGCCCGAGCTCGAGGAAGGCGAAACCCGGCGCGGGCCGGCCGGCGGCCTGAAAATGGGTGTCGAACACACTGAGGGCATATCTCGGGTCGTCCATTTCGCCCGGCGCGAACAGGCCGAGCGACTGCCACGTGCGCCTACCCAGCGGCAGACGTGCGAGCGCGAGCTTGGCCGCGATCTTGGCCCACCACGGCAGCCATCCGCCGATGCGAGGGAGCACCGCCATCAACGGGTCCCCCTCCCCAACACCTCGCGATAGAGCGCGAGATAGAGTTCGGCGATGACGGTGATGCTGAAATCCCGTTCAATGCGCGCTCGCCACAATTTCCCCAAGGCTATACGCCCCTTCACCCCAAGGTTAACTAAATCGAGGATACCCTCGGCGCACCCGGACCCAAGGCCAATAATGATGTGAAGAACTTTCAAGAGTCCCGGCTACCCACAACCCGTCCCATTTTTCACAATCATCCCATATGACGGCACGGCATTGTAACCGAGGCTGTCTCCGCCACAACCGATCCGGACCCGGTAGTTAGCCCGCCCACGGAAAAGAGGCCCGGACCGAGTCCGCGCCCCCTTTTTTCCAGGATGTCGAAAGTGTTCAGGCGGCCTTGGCCACCTTGCCGTTGATCTTGAGCCCGTCCTTGCCGGCCGCGACCTTGACGGTCTCCCCGTCGGCGATGGTGCCGTCGAGGATCATGGTCGCGAGCGGGTTCTGCAGATGGCGCTGGATTACCCTTTTCAGGGGGCGCGCGCCGTACACCGGGTCGTAACCGGCCTCGCCAAGCCAGTCGCGGGCCGACTTGTCGAGATCGAGCGCGATCTTGCGGTCCGCCAGCAGCTTCTCCAGATGACGCAGCTGGATCTCGACGATCGCCCCCATCTCCGCCCGGGTCAACCGGTGGAACAGCAGGATCTCGTCGAGCCGGTTCAGGAACTCCGGGCGGAAATGACCGCGCACCCGCTCCATCACCCGGTCGCGCAGGATGTCGGGATCGGTGTCGGCGCTCGCCTCGTCGGCCAGGATGTCGGAACCCAGGTTGGAGGTCATCACGATCAGGGTATTGGTGAAATCGACCGTCCGCCCCTGGCCGTCGGTCAGCCGTCCGTCGTCGAGCACCTGCAGTAGCACGTTGAACACGTCCGGGTGCGCCTTCTCGATCTCGTCGAACAGCACCACCTGATAGGGACGCCGGCGCACGGCCTCGGTCAGCGCGCCGCCTTCCTCGTAGCCGACGTAACCCGGCGGCGCGCCGATCAGACGCGCGACCGCGTGCTTCTCCATGTATTCCGACATGTCGACGCGGACCATGGCGGTATCGTCGTCGAACAGGAACTCCGCCAGGGCCTTGGTGAGCTCGGTCTTGCCGACGCCGGTCGGCCCCAGGAACATGAACGAGCCGATCGGCCGGTTCGGGTCCTGAAGCCCGGCGCGCGCCCGGCGCACGGCGTTGGAGACAGCCTCGATCGCGGCCTTCTGGCCGATCACGCGCTTGCCGAGGTTCTCCTCCATCTGCAGGAGCTTGTCGCGCTCGCCCTCCAGCATCTTGTCGACCGGGATGCCGGTCCAGCGCGACACCACGGCTGCGATATTCTCGGGCGTCACTTCCTCCTTCACAGTGGAGGGCGCGCCCGCAACCTCGGCCGCCTTCAGCTTCTTCTCGAGCTCGGGGATGATCCCGTAGGTGATCTCTCCCGCGCGCGCCAGGTTGCCCTCGCGGCTCGCGATCTCGAGCTCGGAGCGGGCGTGGTCGAGCGCCTCCTTGATCTTCTGGGACGAAGCGAGCTTCTCCTTGCTCGCCTCCCACTCGGCGGTCAGCACCTTGGAACGGGATTCCAGCTCGCCGAGGTCCTTCTCCAGGGCCTTGAGCCGGTCCCTGGAGGCCGGATCGTCCTCCTTCTTGAGCGCCTCGCGCTCGATCTTGAGCTGGATGATGCGCCGGTCGAGCTCGTCGATCTGCTCGGGCTTGGAATCGACCTCCATGCGCAGGCGGCTTGCCGCCTCGTCGACCAGGTCGATCGCCTTGTCGGGCAGGAAACGGTCGGAAATATAGCGGTTCGACAGGGTCGCCGCCGCGACGAGCGATGAATTCGAGATGCGCACGCCATGGTGAAGCTCGTACTTCTCCTTGATGCCGCGCAGGATCGAGATGGTGTCCTCGACCGTCGGCTCGCCCACGAACAGCGGCTGGAACCGGCGCGCAAGCGCCGCGTCCTTCTCGATATGCTTGCGGTATTCGTCCAGCGTCGTGGCGCCGACGCAATGGAGCTCGCCGCGTGCGAGCGCGGGCTTGAGCATGTTGGAAGCATCCATGGCGCCTTCGGCAGCACCTGCGCCGACGAGGGTATGCAGCTCGTCGATGAACAGGATGATCTCGCCGTTGGCGGACGATATCTCCTGCAGGACGGACTTGAGGCGCTCCTCGAACTCGCCGCGGAACTTGGCACCCGCGATCAGCGAGCCGAGGTCGAGCGACAGGAGCCGCTTGCGCTTGAGGCCTTCCGGCACGTCGCCGTTGACGATGCGCAGCGCGAGGCCCTCGGCGATGGCGGTCTTGCCGACGCCGGGCTCGCCGATCAGCACGGGGTTGTTCTTGGTGCGCCGCGACAGCACCTGGATGGTGCGGCGGATTTCCTCGTCGCGGCCGATCACCGGGTCGAGCTTGCCGTCGCGCGCCACCTGGGTCAGGTCGCGGGCATATTTCTTGAGGGCGTCGTAGCCCTGCTCGGCGGTCTGGGTGTCGGCGGTACGGCCCTTGCGGATGTCGTTGATGGCGGCGTTGAGCTTCTGGGGGGTGAGCCCGGCATCGGCCAGAATCTTGGCGGCAGGCGTGCCCGTGGCGAGCGCGAGGGCCAGCAGGAGCCGCTCCACGGTGACGTAGGAGTCCCCCGCCTTCTTGGCGATCGTCTCGGCATTGTCGAGGGCCGCCGCCGTCTGCCGCCCGAGATAGACCTGTCCGGCCCCGGAGCCCTCCACCTTGGGACGGCGGGCGAGCTCGGCATCGAGCGCCTTGGACGCGGCCCCGGGATCGGCACCCGCGGCCGTCATGAGGTTGGCGCAGAGCCCCTCCTCGTCGTCGAGCAACACCCGCAGGAGGTGCTCCGGCGACAGTTCCTGATGATTGAGGGACGCGGCGCGGGTCTGGGCAGCCTGAAGGAAGCCGCGCGAGCGTTCGGTGAACTTCTCCAAATCCATATCCAGTCTCCTCCCCCCGGCGCCCCCTTACGGGCAGCGCGCGACCACCAGTGTGGCGGCTGGGATTGTTGGAACCCTTAACCCCCTCGGATTGTGGGGCAAATTTTATATGGGATGGATTTGGGCCGCGGCAAGGGCGTGCCCCTCCGCAAAGCGCAACGGCGCGTCCATAAAGGGCGCGCCGTCAGCAAATCAAATGCTCTTCGAACGGCTAGGACGTCGCCTCGGCGCTGGTGTCATCGTCGGCATTACGACGGGCCGGCCGGCGGCCGCGCTCGCGTCCCCCGCGTCCCTCGGCATTGGCCGCCGCGGCCTGGGCGAGCTCGGCCGGGGTCTTGGGATGATCCGGCTGCGGACCCTGGCCCGGTACCGGCTGCGACGCCTGCGCATCGCGCTGGGGCTGGGCCTGATGCTGTGGCTGGGCCTGATGCTGGGGATGATGCTGTGGCTGCTGCTGGGGATGATGGTGGGGACCGTTGGCCTGCCCGTTCATCTCCTCGTTCTCGTCGTCGAACTCGTCACCGACGCCGTTCATCGGGTGCGGGCGCATCTGCTGGCCGCTGGCCGTCACGATGCGGAAATAATGCTCGGCGTGCTGGAAGTAGTTCTCGGCGGCGATGCGATCGCCCGCGGACTGGGCGTCGCGAGCAAGCGCGAGATACTTCTCGTAGACCTGATTGGCGCTGCCGCGGACTTTGCCCTCGGGGCCGCTCGAGTCGAATGTCTGATTTCTGGAATTCGATGGCCGATTGTTGCGGCCGGGGCGATTACGGGATCGCTTGCCGTTCGGTACCTGTCTCATGCGGTTTCTATCGCGGTTATGTCGGGTTCGACCCCGGTGCTATCTTTGTCAGCCTGTTGCGGCAGCCGCTACGCGGCCACCTGCCGGCGAAGGATAGAACCTCTGGGGGTGAGAGCGCCGCACCCCATGCAGGCGCCCGTCAAAGGCAAACTAGACGGGAACGCCGCCTTTTCCAACTCTTTTTTTCAGGCCGGTTAACGCCCCCTTAAGGCCGCCGGCGCGGGCGACGACGACGCGTTCGTGGCCCGCCAGGTCGGTGCGGATGCGTGTCTCTTTCAACCCGGCGCGCGCCAGCAATTCCGTGACTTTTTCGGCCTGCCCGGTGCCGCACTCGAATACCGCAAGACCGCCCGGCGCGAGCACGCGCGGCAGCATCGGCACGATGGCGCGGAACGCATCGCAGCCGTCGTCACCGGCGAACAACGCACGCGCGGGATCGTGGTCGCGTACTTCGGGGGCGAGACCGGCGCGGTCGCCATCGGCGACATAGGGCGGATTGGACACGACGACGTCGAACGGGCCTTCGATATCCGCGAGCCAGTCTCCCACACGGAAGTCAGCGCGCGCCGAAAGACCAAGACGTGTTGCGTTGGCCCGCGCGGTCACGACGGCGCCTTCGGCGATGTCGATCCCGACGCCACGCGCGTTGGGAAGCTCGGACAGCAGCGTCAGCAGGATGCATCCGGTGCCGGTGCCGAGATCGAGGATCGAGACCGCCATGTTGCGCTCGGGCAACGCAGCCAGCACCGCCTCGACCACGCCCTCGGTCTCGGGACGGGGCACCAGGGTATCGGGCGAGAGGTCGAAGTCGAGGCTCCAGAACTCACGACGACCGACGATGCGCGCGAACGGTTCGCCGGCGGCACGGCGCGCGACGGCGGCACGGAAGCGTTCGGCCACCGCCGCATCCAGAACCCGGTCGGGCGCCACCAGCATCGCCTCGCGCGTGAGATCGAGCACGGCACCGGCGAGCGACCGCGCCTCGTGCCGCGGTGCCTCCAGCCCGGCAGCGCGCAGCGTTTCCGTCGCAGCGGCCACCAAATCATCGAGACGGACGGGTGCGTTCACGGCCTATTCCATGGCGGCGAGCCGGGTCGCCTGATCCTCGGCGGTGAGCGCATCGACGATCTCGTCCAGCGCTTCGCCGGTCATCACCTTGTCGATCTTGTGCAGGGTGAGCCCGATACGGTGGTCGGTCACGCGTCCTTGCGGGAAGTTGTAGGTACGAATGCGCTCCGAGCGGTCGCCGCTGCCCACCTGGGACTTGCGATGGGCGGCGCGGGCCGCGTCCTGCTCCTCGCGCATGCGCTCGTAGAGGCGCGCACGCAGGATCTTCATGGCCTTGGCCTTGTTCTTGTGCTGCGACTTCTCGTCCTGCTGCGAGACCACGAGACCGGTCGGCAGGTGGGTGATGCGGACCGCCGAATCGGTGGTATTGACCGACTGGCCGCCCGGGCCCGAGGCGCGGAACACGTCGATGCGAAGGTCCTTGTCGTTGATCTCGACGTCCACCTCCTCGGCCTCGGGCAGCACGGCGACCGTGGCGGCGGACGTATGGATGCGGCCTTGGGCCTCGGTCTCGGGCACGCGCTGGACGCGGTGGACGCCCGATTCGAACTTGAGGCGGGCGAACACGTCGGGACCCGAAATGTTGGCGACCGCTTCCTTGTAGCCGCCCTTGTCGGCGTCCGAGAGCTCCATGATCTCGAACTTCCACCGGTGCTTCTCGGCATAGCGCTGGTACATGCGGAACAGGTCGGCGGCGAACAGGGCCGCCTCCTCGCCGCCGGTGCCGGCGCGGATTTCCAGGATGGCGTTGCGCGCGTCGGCCTCGTCCTTGGGCAGGAGGCCGATCCGGATCGCCTGCTCGAGCCCGGGCAGGCGCGCTTCCAGGGCTTCGACTTCGTCCTCGGCCATGGCCTTGACCTCGGCATCCTCGCCGGGATTGTCGATCATAGCTTCCAGTGCGACGAGCTCGGTATGCGCCCTGTTCCATTCCTGGATCGCCGCAACGATTCCGGTCAGGTCGGAATACTCCTTGGAGAGCTTCTTGCGCTCCTCGCTGTCGAGGCCGGCGCCGGCCGCGAGCCGTTCGCCCACGGTCACGTGCCGCGCCACCACCTGGTCGAGCCTGTCCCGAAGCCCGGCCAGTGATCCTTCCCCTCCACGATGCTCGACGCTCACCGTCTGTCTCCTGCTTTCGCGGCGAAGGTCATCACGACCCGCCGCCCTTGTTTCCCGTATCCCGGCCGAGCCCGAACAGGCGCGCCAGCAGCCCCGCCACGGGCGCCGCCCGTGTCTCCGCCCCGCTGTTCTCGGCGGCAATGTCGCGCAGCGCGCGCGAGGGCGCGTGCAGCAGCCGGTTGACCAGCAGGCGCGTCGCCTCGTCGGCGGTGAGGCCCGGCTGCTCGCGCAGCAGGCGTTCGCGCACGTCCTCGAAATGGGCGCGCAGCTCGGTCACCACCGGCCCGGCGGTTCGGCCGCCCTCCGCCGCGACGAACGCCGCGGCCTCATCCTCGACGATCCGGCGCGCCTCTGCGGCGGCGAGCCCCCGCTTCTCCTGGCCGGTGAGCGCGATGCGCTCGAGGTCGTGCAGGTCGAACAGATAGGCGTCGTCGATATCGCGCACGCCCGCCTCCACGTCCGGCGGCACCGCCGCATCGAGCAGAAAGATCGGCTGGAACCGGCGCGCCTTGAGCGCCGCCGCCACGTCCGCCGCGCAAATCGACGGCGCGCGCGCGCCGAGGCCGGCCAGCACGATGTCGAAGCCCGCGAGTGCCCCACCGAGATCGGCCATGGCGATCTGGTGCGCACCGAGCCGTGCCGCAAGCGCGTCGGCACGCGGCGCCAGCGGATCGGCGACGGTGATCCGGCGCAGCCCCTCGCCCTTGAGGCGCTCGATCACCGCGACCCCGAATTCGGCACCGCCCACCATCACGGCACGGGCCGCGTCGAACCGCCCCAGCACCTCGCGCGCGACCTGGCAGGCGGCGGAGACGATGGAAACGGCATGCTCGCCGATGGCGGTCTCGTTGCGGGCCCGCTTGGCGGCGGCGAACGCCGCCTCCATGACGCGGGAAAGACGCGGACCGGCGGCGCCGAGCTCGACGGCACGCCGGTGCGCCTCCTTGACCTGGCCCAGCACCTCGGGCTCACCCACCACCTGACTCTCCAGCGAGGCCGCGATGGCGAACAGGTGCACCAGCGCGTCGGGGCCGGTCAACGTGAAGAACGCGCCTTCGAGGGCGCCCGGCAGCAG
Source organism: uncultured Alphaproteobacteria bacterium (assembly GCA_963732875.1). Taxonomy (GTDB): domain Bacteria; phylum Pseudomonadota; class Alphaproteobacteria; order SMXQ01; family SMXQ01; genus WHSO01. The sequence continues at coordinate 1,481,721 of CAVTBD010000002.1, forward strand.
GCCCGCCCCTTCGGCCATCAGGCGCTGGATGCGGCGTGCGGCCGCCTCGGGCGCGTCGGCGACGGCCACCACCTCGACCCGGTCGCAGGTGGCGAGCACGACCGCCTCGGCGGCGCCCTGCGCCCTCAGGCGGGCATAGAGGTCCGGCAGCTCGCGGTCCTCGACGAACAGCGCGTCGCGCAACTCCTGCCCGGCGGTGCGATGGTTGACGCCGGTGACGACGAGCTGGTGCTCGGTCGGAACGGCGGCGGGCGTGGCGGCTTGGGTATCCCCGGCCATGGGGCGCCCCGACGCTAACGGTGCCCGGCGAGCCGGTCCCCGACCTGGTCGAGGGGGATGGTTTCCTGCTCGCCCGTCTTCATGTCGCGAACGGTAGCGACGCCCTTGGCGATTTCGTCCTCGCCGAGGATCACGGCGTGGGAGGCATCGAGGCGGTTGGCGCGCTTCATGCGCCGGCTGAGGTTGCCGGAAAAGCCGAGATCGACCGCCAGCCCCGCATGGCGCAGGCGCTGGGTCAGCTTGAGCGCCTCGCCCTCGGCACCGGCACCGATGGGAATGACCGCGACCGGGCGCGGCGGCGCACCGGCGCCCTCGGCGATCATGGCGAGCCGCTCGATACCCGCGGCCCAGCCGACGCCCGGCGTGGCGGGACCGCCCATGGTCTCCACCAGCCCGTCGTAGCGCCCGCCCGCAAGCACCGTGCCCTGGGCGCCGAGCGCCTCGGTCGTGAACTCGAACGCGGTGTGGCAGTAGTAATCGAGGCCGCGTACCAGACGCGCATTCAGCCGGTAGGCGATGCCGAGCGCGTCGAGCCCGTCGGTGACGCGGGCGAAGAAATCGCGCGCGGCATCGGTCAGGTAGTCGCCGAAGGCGGGCGCGTCGGCGACGACGCGCTTGTCGCCCTCGTCCTTGGAGTCGAGGACGCGCAGCGGATTGCGGCCGAGCCGCTCGCGGCTGTCCTCGGACAGCTTGTCCTTGTGGCCCGACAGGTATTTCACCAGCACGTCGCGGTAGGCGGCGCGGCTTTCCGTGTCGCCCAGCGTGTTGAGCTCGAGCGTGGTGCGCGCGAGGATGCCGAGGGACTCGAGGATCTGGGCGCCGAGCGCGATCACCTCGACGTCGCCGAGCGGCGCCGCGACGCCGAGCAGCTCCACCCCGATCTGGTGGAACTGGCGCAAGCGGCCCTTCTGGGGCCGCTCGTGGCGGAACATCGGGCCCCAGTAGAAGAACTTGTGGGGCAGGCTCTGGCCGAGCCCGCCCGAAATCAGCGCGCGCGCGATCCCGGCGGTGCCTTCGGGGCGGAGCGTGATCCTGTCGCCGGAGCGGTCCTCGAAGGTGTACATCTCCTTGGTGACCACGTCGGAGGTATCGCCGAGGGTGCGCTTGAACACCTCGGTGAACTCGAAGACGGGGGTCGCCATCTCCTCGTAGCCGTAGCGCTCGGCGAGGGCGCGCGCCGTGTCGACGATGTGACGGTGCTTGCGCGCGTCTTCAGGCAGGAGGTCATGCGTGCCGCGAACCGGCTGCAGGGAAGCCAAAACCCGGTCTCCGTTCTAGGAATGCGCGGCGGCGGGATGCCGGGGGGAATCGGCCGGGGAATCGGCGGCGGCTTTCGCCGTTTCCGCCTCGATCGCGGCGGCGCGCTTTTCCACCAGCTCGACGATATGGTCGATCATGTCGGCTTCGCTCACCTTGTGATCGGGGCTGCCGGCCATGTAGACCATGTGGGTCCGGTTGCCACCGCCGGTGATGCCGATGTCGGTCTCCCTGGCCTCACCCGGCCCGTTGACCACGCAGCCGATGATCGAGAGCGTCATGGGCGTGGTGATGTGGGCGAGCCGCTCCTCGAGCTTGGCGACCGTATCGATCACCTGGAACTGCTGGCGCGCGCACGACGGGCAGGCGATCACGTTGACGCCGCGATGGCGCAAATTCAGCGCCTTGAGGATCTCGAACCCGGCGTGGATCTCCTCGACCGGATCGGCCGACAGCGACACGCGGATGGTATCGCCGATCCCGGCCCACAGCAGCGAGCCGATGCCGATGGCGGACTTCACCGTGCCGGTGCGCAGGCCCCCCGCCTCGGTGATGCCGAGATGCAGCGGATAGTCGCACACCTCGGCGAGGCCCTGGTAGGCCGCGACCGCGAGGAACACGTCGGACGCCTTCACCGAAATCTTGAACTCGAAGAAGTCGTTGTCCTCGAGCACGCGCATGTGGTCCTGGGCGCTCTCGATCAGCGCCTCGGGACAGGGCTCGCCGTATTTCTCCTGCAGGTGGCGCTCCAGCGAGCCCGCGTTCACGCCGATGCGCATGGAGCAGTTGTGGTCGCGGGCGGCCTTGATGACCTCGCGCACGCGCTCCTTGGAGCCGATGTTGCCCGGATTGATGCGCAGGCACGCGGCGCCGGCCTCGGCGGCCTCGATGGCCCGCTTGTAGTGGAAATGGATGTCGGCGACGATCGGCACGCTCACCTGGGGGATGATGTCGCGCAACGCCCGGCTCGAACTCCGCGTCGGGGCAGGAAACCCGCACGATATCGGCGCCGGCCGCCTCGAGGCGGTGAATCTGGGCCACCGTCGCCGCCACGTCGGTGGTCAGCGTGTTGGTCATGGACTGGACCGTGATCGGCGCATCGCCGCCCACCGCGACCGATCCGACGTGGATCTGGCGGCTCTTGCGGCGGCGGATTTCGCGATAGGGACGGATGGTCATGGCGGTCCTTCGGGGCGGCGCACCAGGCGGCGCCGCGCTCTTAATAACTGCGCCCTGGCACCTTAAAAATCAAGAAATTCCGGGAGATATGGTGCCGTTCCAAGGGCTTGGCGGTTCCTGACCGCACGCCTGCGGCAGGCCGTCTCTCAGGGACATAGGGGAACGCTGCATGTCCTGGTTCGGATATGCGCGGGCGTCGGCGCTGAAACACCACCTTGGCGCCTGGAATCCCTGGGAGGTAAGGGGTGGGTCGGGGAACTGCCGCGGGGTGTCCCGTTCGGATTTCAGCGTTTAGTCCGCCCACATCTTTTAAGCCTTCCTCCCGCCTTGCTGCGACGCTAAGCGGTTTACTGAGGTGCACCTGAGGAGGCAGAAACGTCGCAGCCCTCCGGCTGGGAAGCGCCCGCGCACTCTCCGATGCCGATAGCTCCGACAGGGAACCACCGGGCCGGACCCTTGGCCGACTTTTCCGGCGCTAGCATCCGGACAGGTCGACGATCGAATACGACCCCGCTTTTATAGCAAAAGAACATAACAAGAACAAGCGGAACCTGCGGGCACATCCCATTTTTATTCGTCACCCCCGCGCCCGCGGGCGAACGCTCGCTCTCTTTGATTTGCGCGCCAGTTGGGCGCGCCCCGGGGGGTCCATTCCCGAAACACATGGATTCCCGCTTGCGCGGGAATGACGATGAGGGATGAAGCCTAGCGGGCCACCGCCGTGCCCGCCCTGAGGCGCGCGGCATCGAGCGCCACGTCGCGGCGCACGGCGCCGTAGGGACCGATCGCCGGCACCGGCTTGCCGTCCACCGTGATCTCGATGGCACCGGCATTGCCGGTCATCAGGGTAAGCCCCTTCTCCTCGGGCACCTTGTAGGTGTCGCCGGTACGCAGGATGCGCATCAGCACGACGCGCCCGCCCGGGCCGCGAATCTGGATCCAGCTGTCGGCCTTGGCGCGCAGCTCGATCTCGGTGGACAGGCTTGCGGTCCGGGTCGCAGGCGCAGGTTCCTTCTTTTCGGCCTTCTCGGCCGTGGGCGCCGGCGCGGCCGACGCCTGTTCAGGAGCGGTCGCCGGCATAGGCGCAGGCTCTTTCTTCTCGGCCTTCTCGGCGGCGGGCGGGGTCGCGGCAGCGATCTCGGCAGGCTTGGACGGCGGCTTGATTTCAGCCTTTGGCATCGCGGAGGCCATCTGAGCGGGAACCTTCTCCGGTGCGGCCGCAGCCGGCGCCTCCGCCTTCTTCTCCGGCGCAGGCTGCTTGTCGGCTTCGGGCGCCGCCTTGGCGGTCTCCGGCGGTGCCGCTGAAGCCGTTTCCGCCGGTGCCTTCTGCGGCGCGGCCCCGGTTACGGCAGGCGCCGACGCGGCAGGAACAGCGGCAGCCTTGCTCTCCTCAGTGGGCGCAGCAACCGGCGGCGTGGCGGATGGCGTGGCGGACGCCTTGGCGGCATCCTGGGCGGCGGGCGGCACAACCGGTACGCCAGCGGTCACCGGTGCACCGGTGCGGTCGCCCTGTTCGCCGCCGAGGTTCGATGGCACCTCGGGGACGAGGTCCGCCAGCGTCATGTCGCGCGAGGTGAGATAATACCAGCCGCCGTAAGCGGTCGCGGCCAGCAGCACAGAAAGAAACAGGATCGCCCCCTTGGGGATACGGCTTTCCGCGACCGGCTCGGGGAAGACCAGCTCGGCCTTTCCGCCCTCGCCATCGCGCTCGTTCTTGAACAGGCGCACCGCCTCCTCACCGTTGAGGTCGAGGAAATTGGCGTAGGAGCGTATGAACCCGATCGCGTAGGTCGGCCCGGGCAGGCGGCTCAAGTCACCGCTTTCGATGGCGGCGAGAAACGGCTCGCGGATACGGAGATGGTTGGCGACGTCGGCGAGCTCCAGACCCCGTGCGGCGCGCATGTGGGCGAGAACCTCGCCCACAGTCGCCTCGCCGCGCATCGCCGCAGCAAACGCGCTGTCCTCGCCGTGCGGCTCGTCGAACAGGACTTTGCGCCTGGATGGTCCGTCTGACATCTCGGCTCCCCTAGAGCCTGACCGGCTCGGATCAGTACGATCCCGAGCCGTGGATCAGGATATCTACTTTGAATTCAGAGCAGGATGCACGGTTCAGATTAATTCAATCTGAACCGACCCTGCTCCAGCGGCGCGACGCCCGCCCCGGGGCGCAGGGAACCCGCCGGATTCCCCGTAAAAACAGTATCTTGTCAGGGAACTTGTTAGCGCACTTGGGCAGGCGGGCGCAATCTCGATATGGCAATGGGGCCGCCCGGGCGGGTTATCCCGGCCCGCTGGACCGGCCAGCTATGCCGGCCAATTAGACCGGAATGCCGTGGTCTCGGGCGAACGCCCTGAGCTTGTCGCGGAGCGAATGGGTCACGATGCCGAGCTGGCCCTTGAGGTAGTCCTCGAGCGGGCGCAGCCGCAGCGCCCGCACCATGGCCTTGACCGGCCCGACGGCGCTCGCGTTCATGGAAAGCGCCCGGAAACCGAGTCCCACCAGCACCATCGCCTCCAGTGGGCGGCCCGCCATCTCGCCGCAGACCGAGATCGGCACCTCGGCCTTGGCGGCGGCGGCGGCAAGGCTGCGGAACACGCTGAGGATCGGCGGCGACAGCGTGTCGTAGCGGTCCGCGAGGCGCGGGTTGCCGCGGTCGGTCGCGTAGAGGAACTGGATCAGGTCGTTCGAGCCGACCGACAGGAAATCGACCTTCTCCATCAGTGCCGGCAACTGCCACAGGAGCGACGGCACCTCGACCATGGCACCGACGCGCAGCTGGCGTGGCAGCCTGCCGCCCGCCGCCTCCTCGCGCGCCAGTTCCATGTCGAGGACGCGGCGTGCCCGGTCGAACTCCGCCACCTCGGCGATCATCGGGAACATCACCGAAAGCGGACGGCCGTTCGCCGCGCGCACCAGCGCACGCACCTGCTGGCGCAGCATCGCCGGCCGGTCGAGCGAAATGCGGATCGCGCGCCATCCCAGCGCCGGGTTCTCGCTCGCCTCGTTCTCGAAATAGGGCAGCGTCTTGTCGCCGCCAACGTCGAGGGTGCGGAACACCACCGGCTTGCCCTCGGCCTGATCGAAGATGTTGCGATAGAGCGCGGTCTGCGCGGCGACGTCGGGATAGGCCGCGCGCACCATGAACGGAATCTCGGTGCGGAACAGGCCGATGCCGTCGGCGCCGGTGGCATGGAGCTGCGGCACGTCGAGCTCCAGGCCGGCATTGATGGTGAGCGACATCTCGGTGCCGTCGCGCGTCACGGCAGGCGCATCGCGCAACTGGGCGAAGGCCAGCTTTGCGGCGGCACGCAGCCGCAGGGTCTCCTGGAATGCCTGCTGGGCATCGTCCGACGGGCGCAGGAACACCTGGGCGTTGTCGCCGTCCACGATCACCACGTCGCCCTGCTGGACGCGGCTCAGCACGTCCTTGACCTGGGCGATCACGGGAATGTCGAGGGCACGGGCGACAATCGAGACATGGGCGGTGGGCGAGCCTTCCTCCATCAGGAGGGCGCGAATCCGGCTCGGATCGTAATCGAGCAGCTCGGCCGGGCCCATCGAGCGGCACACCACCACCGTGTCCTCGGGAAGCTCCTCCTCGCCATTGTGGTTGCCGTCGCCAGTCAGCTGCATCAAGACACGCAGCGCCAGGTCCTCGAGATCGGACAGGCGTTCCCGCAGATAGGGATCGTTGATCTGGCTCATGCGCAGGCGCGTGTTTTCGCGCACCTGCTGGACGGCCGCCTCGGCGGTGAGACCCGACTGGATCGCGTCGCGGATGCGGTTGAGCCAGCCCGCGTCGTCCGCGACCATGCGGTAGGCCTCGAGCACGTCCCTGTGCTGGCCTTCGTGGGCGAGCTCGCCCGCCCCGAAAATGCGGTCGAGATTGCGGTGCACCGCCGCGACCGCCTCGTCGAGGCGCTTCAGTTCCACCTCGGGGTCCTCGGCGACGAACTGGCGTATGGCGATGTCGGGCGTATGGATCACCGCCCGGCCCATGGCCACGCCGGGGCCGATCTGCACCCCGTCGAGGCGCATCGGCAGGACCGCGTTGCCTTCAGACGGCGCGGTCTCCTCCGGGCTCACGAGATCGCCGCCCGCCACCAGCTCGGCCAGCACCATGGCGACGATCTGCATGGCCTCGACTTCTTCCTCGGCGTAATTGCGCCGGGTGCGATTCTGCACCACCAGGACGCCGACCACGCGGCTCTGGCGCAGGATCGGCACGCCCATCAGGGAGTGGTAGGGATCCTCCCCGGTTTCCGGACGGTAGACGAAGGCGGGATGGGACTGGGCATCACTCAGGGCAAGGGGCTGGGCGTGGGCCGCCACCTCGCCGACGAGGCCTTCGCCAACACGCAGGCGGGTGTGGTGCACGGCTTCCGGATTGAGGCCTTCGGTGGCGAACAGCTCGAGCACTTCGCCCGCGCGCTGGACGTAGACCGAGCACACCTCGGCGACCATATCGGCGGCGATGATGCGGACGATCTGGTCCAGCTTCTCCTGGGCCCCCGCTTCGCTCGCCATGACGTCCCTGATCCGTCGAAGCAGCCGGCGAGGCCCCACAACGGTCGGGACCGGTTGCATTATTCCGCGGCCTCCGATCGATAGCGGGTCATCAGCACGGCGATAGCCTGTTCAATCAACTCGCGGATGATATCCGCGCAGGGTTGCTCCTTCGTGACCATGCCGACCGATTGCCCGGCCATGAGGGAGCCATTCTCGACGTCGCCGTCGATCACCGCGCGCCGGAGCGCGCCGGCCCAGAAGCGCTCGATCTCGAGCTGGGCGGCCTTCTGGTCGATGGCGCCCTTGTTGTGGGCCTCGATCACCTCGCGCTGGCGCTCCATGAAGCGCTCGGTCGCCTTGTTGGCCAGCGCGCGCACCGGGATCACCGGGAAGCGCGGGTCGATCTGGACCGACGGCACCGCGTCGCGGGCGCTCGCCCGGATGAAGGCTTCCTTGAACTTTGGATGGGCGATCGATTCGGTCGCGCAGACGAAGCGGGTGCCCATCTGCACGCCCGACGCGCCCATCTCCAGGTAGCTGACGATCGCCTCGCCCCGGCCGACACCGCCTGCGACGAACACCGGCACGTCGTGAAGCTCGGGCAGGATCTCCTGGGCGAGCACCGAGGTCGAGACCGGGCCGATATGGCCACCCGCCTCCATGCCCTCGATCACGATAGCGTCGGCACCGAGCCGGACCAGCCGCCTGGCGAACGCCAGTGCCGGCGCGAAACACAACACGCGCGTGCCGGCATCCTTGATCTTGCGGATCGCCGCGGACGGCGGCAGGCCGCCCGCCAGCACCACGTGGCTCACCCGCGCCGCGATGCAGGCGTCGATCAGCGCATCGAGCTCCGGATGCATGGTGATGAGATTGACGCCGAACGGCTTGTCGGTGAGCGCGCGGGTGGCCGCGATCTCCCCGGCGAGGAGCGCGGGCGTCATGGAACCGCAGGCGATCACCCCGAACCCGCCGCCGTTGGAGATGGCCGCCACCAGGCCATGCTCGGATACCCAGGTCATGGCGCCGCCCATGATGGCGTAGCGCGAGCCGAGGAAGTCCCGCCCCCGCTGCCAGAGCTGGTTCAGTCTCGCTTCGGCCGCCGCCCGCTCCATCGTCTATCCCGCATCGAGGCCATAGGCCGTGTGCAGCGCGCGCAGCGCCAGTTCCGTGTATTCCTCCGCGATCAGGACGGAAATCTTGATCTCGGAGGTCGAGATCACCTGGATGTTGATGCCCTTGGCGGCCATGGTCTCGAACATGGTCTTGGCGATGCCGGCGTGGCTGCGCATGCCGACGCCGATCACCGAGACCTTGACCACGTCGGGATCGGGCACCAGCGCGGCGTAACCGAGCTCACTCTTGCGGCTCTCCACCACCCGCATGGCCGACTTGAGGTCGCCCTTGGGGATGGTGAAGGTGAGGTCGGTCGCCTTGCCGTCCTCGGACACGTTCTGGACGATCATGTCGACGTTGATCTCGGCATCGGACAGGGGGCCGAAGATCGAGGCCGCCACGCCGGGCCGGTCGGGCACGCGGACCAGCGTGATCTTGGCCTCGTCGCGCGAGTAGGTGATGCCACTGACCAGTTCCTGTTCCACGATTTCATCCTCATCGACAACGAGCGTGCCCGGTTCGTTGTTGAAGCTCGACAGCACCTGCAGGCGCACGCCGTGCTTCATGGCGAGCTCGACGGAACGCGTATGCAGAACCTTGGCGCCGAGCGACGCCATCTCGAGCATCTCTTCGTAGGTAATTTTATCCAGCTTGCGGGCCTTGGCAACGATGCGCGGATCGGAAGTATAGACTCCATCCACATCGGTATAGATGTCGCAGCGTTCCGCCTGCAGCGCCGCTGCAAGCGCCACCGCCGAGATGTCCGAGCCGCCGCGCCCGAGCGTGGTCACGCGCGCGCCGCCGGCAAGCCCCTGAAACCCCGCGACCACCTGCACCGCGCCCGCGTCGAGCCCCTCGCGCAGCTCCGTGGTCTCGATACCGGTGATGCGCGCGCGGCCGTGCACGCCGTCGGTGTAGATCGGCAGCTGCCACCCGAGCCATGAGCGCGCGGGTATGCCACGCTCCTGAAGGGCAAGCGCCAGCAGCCCGGTGGTCACCTGCTCGCCGGTCGACACGACGGTATCGTATTCCTTCGGATCGAAGTCGCCCGACGCCTCGCGCACCCAGCCGACCAGCTGGTTGGTGACGCCCGCCATGGCGGAAACCACCACCGCGACCCGGTCGCCCGCCCGGACGGTCGCCGCGACGCGATCCGCGACGGCCCGGATACGGTTCATGTCCGCCACCGAGGTGCCGCCGAACTTCTGAACGATAGTGGCCATGCAATATTCCCAAGTGCTCTGGGCATCCCCCTGCCCGGGGCCACCCGACGCCTCTCGAATCGCGCGCAAACGCGCGGGAAAGCGCGGCTTGCCCTTGAAAGGGCGCCAATTCATACTCTGTAACCGACGGGCAGGCAAGCCAAAGGCCCGACCGCGAGACAACATCCCTTTGATATGATTTCCTCTTCCGACACGCCACCGCGCGACCCCCGTTCCGCCCCCACCACGCCGTCCTCGGTCGACGCCGCGGAGGTCGCCCATTTCGAGGCGCTCGCCGCCGAATGGTGGGACCCGGACGGGCGCTTTCGTCCGCTGCACCGGTTCAACCCGGAGCGGGTGCGCTTCGTGCGCGACCACGTCGCCGCCCATTTCGGGCGCGACCCCGCGACGGCGCGGGTGCTCGACGGGCTCAGCCTGCTCGACATCGGCACCGGCGGCGGACTGGTGGCGGAGCCCATGGCGCGGCTCGGTGCCACGGTCACGGGGATCGATCCGGCGGAGAAGAACATCGGCACGGCGCGCGCCCATGCCGCCCAGATGGGGCTCGACGTTACTTACCGCACCGCCACGGCCGAGGCACTGGCCGCCGAAGGCGCGCGCTTCGACGTGGTGCTGGCGCTGGAAGTGGTCGAGCACGTCGCCGACCTTGGCACCTTCCTGGATGCGGCGGCGGCGCTGGTGGCGCCGGGCGGCACCTTCGTCGCGGCGACCCTCAACCGGACGCTGCGCTCCTATCTGATGGCGATCGTCGGCGCGGAATACGTGATGCGCTGGCTGCCGGTCGGCACCCACGACTGGAACAAGTTCCTGACCCCCGGCGAGCTGGCGGAGGCGATCGCGGCGAGCGGCCTTGCGGTCCGCGAGACCGCCGGCATGGTCTACAACCCGCTGTCCGGGCGCTGGCGCCTCGGTACGGATACCGGCGTCAATTATCTGATATTCGCGGTGAAGGAATAACGGCGGTCAGGCGCCGGCGAGCGCGCCGGAGAGCGCATCCATGAGCTGCTCGTTGTAGGCCATCGCCTGCCACTGGGTGACTTCCAGGGTGCGGTCGATCAGCGCGATCTGGCGCTTGAAGTTGTTCTCGAGCTGGAATTCCTCGATCTCGTTGAGGAAATAGGTGACATGCAGCTCGCCGTCCTTCACCTCGGCCTGGGGCTGGTGCGCCGAATAGATCGTCGGCGTGCAGGTGAACAGGTGCGCGTCGCCGGCATAGGGAATCGCGATCGAGATCGCCTTGTATTTGTCGGCGTCTTCCGGCGCGACCCCGATCGCCTCGCGCTCCTCCCCGGTCAACGGACGTTCGGCGGTGAAATGAGCGTCCTCGACATTCATGTTGGTCACGGGGATGCGGAAGCGCGCATGTACCTCGCGCAGGACGGCGTCACGCCTGGCTGCCGACGCACCGGCCGGCACGCGTTCCTTCAGCGCCGCGATCGCCGCCGCGCGCTGCGCCGCCAGGTAGCCCTCAAGCGAATCGCCTGAAAACAGGTAGGGGCCGACCATGAACATGTCAGGCGTCGCCTTCCGGCAGCTTGGGCACGCGCGCGAACGGGACGCCTTCGTCGGCGAGCGCATCGGCCTCGCTGTTGCTCGCCTCGCCGTAGATGTCGCGCGCCGCGCTCTCGCCGTAGTGGATCTTGCGCGCCTCCTCGGCGAAGCGCGGGCCGACATGCTCGCAGGTCTCGGCGACGTGACGGTGCAGCGCTTCCAGCGCCTCGCGGAACGCCTTGGCGCCGTCGGAGGGCGCGAGCGGCGTCTCGCGCGCGGCCCCGGTCGCCACGTGGGCGCCCGCCGGCACCTTGGTGATGCGCGTGTCGCCGCACCGCGGGCACGCGATCTTGCGCGCCCGGCGCTGGCTGGCATAAGCCCTGGCATCCTTGAACCAGGCCTCGAAGCCGTGGTCATGCCCGCACTGGAGAGAGAAGACGATCATCGGGCGTCACCGATACCCTGAAAAATTACCGCAGATCAAGCCTGTAGAACGTACATGGGACGTGCCCGGAAGTCGGACAAGGGTGTCACGGGGCGACAGGATATACGCCAAGTGACGCCTTCTATTTCACATATAAATTATGTTTTTATTTTCTTTTTACATTTTTAATGAGTTGATATATATATTCTACACTGAATATGCGGTTTTTTATCGAGGTAACGCCATGACGGATCAGGACCTGATCGCCCGAATCGAGCGTGCCCGTGCCCTCTTGGCCGAGGCGGCGCAGGAGCACGGCCCGGCCGTCCTCGCCTCCTCGTTCGGCGCCGAGGACATGGTGCTGCTCGACCTGATCTCGCGCGACCGCCTGCCGGTCGGCGTGTTCATGCTCGATACCGGCCGGCTGCACCCGGAGACTTATGCGCTGGTCCAGCGCGCCCGCGCTCGCTACCGCGTCAGGATCGACACCTTCGTGCCCGACACCGCCGCGCTGCAGGATTTCCTGATCGCCGAGGGACCGGACGGCATCTACAACGCCGTCGAGACGCGCAAGGCATGCTGCCACATCCGCAAGGTCGAGCCGCTCGCCCGCGCGCTCGAGGGCAAGGGTGCCTGGATCACCGGCCTGCGCCGCAGCCAGTCCGTCACCCGCGCCGACACGGCCGAGAAGGGCTGGGACACGGACAACGGCCTCTACAAGTTCAACCCGCTCGCGGCGTGGTCGTCGGACGACGTGTGGCAGTACATCCGCGACCGCAAGGTGCCGTACAACCCGCTCCACGACCAGGGCTTCGCGTCCATCGGCTGCGCGCCCTGCACCCGCGCGATCACGGCCGGCGAGGACGAGCGTGCCGGACGCTGGTGGTGGGAGAACACGGAAGGCCGCGAATGCGGCCTCCATGTCGCCAAGGGTTGAGGCACAGCATCAGCGTCAAGGACAGTTCCGTGGACGATTACGATTTCCGCCGCCGGGCGAGCGCAGACTTGACCGCCGCCGCCCTGCCCGTGCCCGGGCACCTCGATTCGCTCGAGAGCGAATCCATCTACATCCTGCGCGAGGTCGCCGCCCAGTTCGAGCGTCCCGCCCTGCTGTTCTCGGGCGGCAAGGATTCCGCCGTGGTGCTGCACCTCGCGGTCAAGGCGTTCCGGCCCGGCAAGGTGCCGTTCACGCTGTTGCACGTCGATACCGGCCACAATTATCCCGAGGTGCTGGCCTTCCGCGACGCCGCCGCCGAAAAGGCGGGCGCGCGGCTGGTGGTGCGCTCGGTCGAGGACTCGATCGCCCAGGGCCGCGTGGTGCTGCGCGATCCGGGCGAATCGCGCAACGGCCACCAGAGCGTGACCCTGCTCGATGCCATCGAGGAATTCCGGTTCGACGCCTGCATCGGCGGCGCGCGGCGCGACGAGGAGAAGGCCCGCGCCAAGGAGCGCGTGTTCTCGTTCCGCGACGCCTTCGGCGGCTGGGAACCGCGCCGCCAGCGCCCGGAGCTGTGGGACCTCTACCAGGGCCGGATCGCACCGGGCGAGAACATGCGCGTGTTCCCGATCTCGGACTGGACCGAGGCCGACGTGTGGCGCTACATCGCGCGCGAGGATGTCGCCCTGCCCGCGCTCTACTTCGCCCACGAGCGCGAGGTGGTCGAGCGCAACGACCGGCTGGTGCCGGTGCATCCGCTGATCCCGCTCAAGCCCCACGAGACGGTCGTCACCCGCACCGTGCGGTTCCGCACCGTCGGCGACATCACCTGCACCTGCCCGGTCCCCTCCACGGCGGCGACCCCGGAAGACATCCTGATCGAGACCCTCGCCACCAAGACCTCGGAGCGCGGCGCCACGCGCCTCGACGACGCGGTGTCGGAAGCCGCCATGGAGCGGCGCAAGCTCGCCGGCTATTTCTGATCATGTCCCGATCATCCGACAGCGCCGGGCGGGACCTGCTGCGTCTCACCACCGCCGGCAGCGTCGACGACGGCAAATCGACCCTGATCGGCCGCCTGCTCGCCGACGCGGGCGCGCTCACCGTCGACCAGCTCGCGACGCTGGCGGCCACCGCCGTGCGCGAAGGCCACGAGAGCATCGACCTCGCCCGCATCACCGACGGGCTCACCGCCGAGCGCGAACAGGGCATCACCATCGACGTCGCCTACCGCTACTTCGCCACCCCCCGGCGCAGCTTCATCCTCGCCGACGTGCCGGGCCACGAGCAGTACACCCGCAACATGGTCACGGGCGCGTCCCGGGCGACGGCGGCGCTGCTGCTGGTGGACGTGCGCGGCGGCATGACCGTGCAGACCCGGCGGCATGCCTGCATCGCGGCGCTGCTCGGTATCCGCGACGTGGTATTCGCGGTCAACAAGATGGACCTGGTGGACTTCAACGAGGACGCCTTCGCCAGGGTCCGCGACGAGATCGATGCCTTCGCGGCCAGGCTCGCCTTCGCCTCGCGCCATTTCGTGCCGGTCTCGGCCAAGCGCGGCGACAACGTGGTCAATGCTTCCGACGCGACGCCGTGGTACGCGGGCAAGCCGCTCCTCGGCGTGCTGGAAGACGACGTGCCGGCTTCGGCGCTGCGCGGCGACGGGCCGTTCCGCATGGCGGTGCAGCTCGCCTCCCGGCCCCAGGGGACCGACACCCGCGACTTCCGCGGCTACATGGGCCGCATCGCCCGGGGGCGGGTGCGCGTCGGCGACCGGATCAGGGTCGCGCCGGGCACGCTCGAGAGCACCGTCACCGGCATTCTGCTGCCGTCGAGTGCCGCCGAGGAAGCGGTGGTCGGCCAGTCGGTCACGATCACGCTCGCCGACGACATCGACGCCGGACGCGGCATGCTGCTGGCCGCCGCCGAGGCGCCGCCGCGCGAGGCGCGCGAGCTGGCGGCGACGCTGTGCTGGCTCGACGCGGCCCCCCAGGACCCGCGCGCGCCCTATCTGGTGCGCGTCGGCACCCGGACGGTGGCCGCGCGGGTGGCCGCGCCCGAGTACCGCATCGACGTCAATACCCTCGACAGGGTGGCCGGGAACACGCCGCTCACGGTCAACGAGATCGGCGAGACCCGCATCCGCCTGCAGGACGACGTCGCCTTCGATCCCTACGCCGAGAACACCACGACCGGCGCGCTCATCGTGATCGATTCGCGCACCAACGCGACCGTCGCCGCCGGCATGATCGAGCACACGCTGTAACGGTGCCCGGACGGCGAACGCTCAGCGGACCCCGGAAACGCCGAACCGCCGGCCGATGATCTCCGCCGCGTAGGCGACGACGATCAGCAGTGCGATGACCATGACGGCGAAGGCCGAGATCAGGCCGAACGAGCCTTCCGTCCACAGGCTGTAGATGGCGACGCCCACGGTCCGGGTATCGGGCCCCGACAGGATCGACGAGATCGCGAGCTCGCGAAAAGCATGGATCGTGACCCAGATCCATGAGGTCACCAGCACCGGCCGCAACAGCGGCATGAGGATGCGCCGGAACATGCGCCACCACGACGCGCCGCAGGCATAGGCCGCCTCCTCCAGCTCGGGATGGAACTGCAGCATGCCGACCGAGATGATGCGCATGCTGTGCGGCATGTAGCGGGTGATGTAGGCGAGCAGGATTACCCACAGCGTGCCGTAGATCGGGATCGGCACCACCAGATAGAGCCATAGCATGGAGACGCCGAACAGCACGGCGGGCACCGCCTGAGGCACGAAGGCGAGGAAGTCGAGGCTCTTCCGTCCCGGCACCTTGGTGCGGTAGACGATCCACGAAATGATGCTGACGATCAGCACCAGCGCCGTGGCGGCGCCGACGCCGAGGATCAGGCTGTTCTTGACGCCCTCCAGTACGGTCGAGTTGGCGACCACCTGCTCGTAGTTGGCGAAGCTCGCGTTCTGCAGGGCGCGCCATGACGGGGGCTGAAAGAAGCGCTGGAACGACGCCCACAGCAGCACCAGCGTCGGCAGGATCACCGCCACGAACACGGTGAACAGGGCGCCGAGCGCGACCGGCCAGCGCCACGGGCCGAGCGGAATGGTGCGGGGCCGGAACGCCTTGCCCGATACCGTTACGAAGGCATAGGCGCGGCGCGTGAGGTACTGGTAGAGGTAGACGCCGGCCAACGCCACCACCAGCAGCATCACGCCGTAGGCGCCGGCGGCGCCGTAGTCGGTCGGCACGTAGGTGGTCTTGAAGAAAATTTCGGTGCTGAGGACGAATTTCCTGATCGGCAGGCCGAGCACCAGCGGCACCTCGAAGGATTCGAGGTTGAACACGAACACCAGGATCGACGAGGCCACGATGGCCGGCTTGATCATCGGCAGCGTCACGCGCCGGAACGTGTAGAACAGCGATTTACCCGAGGTGAAGGCTGCTTCCTCCAGCGCCGGATCCATCGACCGGAGCGCCGCCGCCACCGTGAGATAGATCAGCGGGAAGGTATCGAGCCCCTGGACCAGGATCATGCCGCCCATGCTGTAGAGGTCGAACAGCGGCCCCGACGCGCCGAACGTGTTTCGGTAGAGGGTGTTGAGGATGCCGATCTTGGGGCTGCCCAGGAACACCCAGGCGATCGCCGTCAGGAGGCCGGGAATGATGATGCGGACATAGGCCAGCGTCGAGATCGCGCTGCGGAACGGCGCGTCCGTGCGCGCCACGACGATGGCGAGCGCCACCCCGAGCGCCGCGGCGAGCGCCGTGGAGCCGAACGCATAGATGACCGTGTTGCCCATCGCCTGCCAGAATTCCGGGCCGCTCAGCGCCCCGGTGTAATTCTTGAGTGTCAGGGCCAGGGATAGATAGTCGGCGTCGGTCGGCCGGCTGCTCTTCAGGCTGCCCCACAGCAGGAACGCGAGCGGCACGATGATCTGGTAGATCAGGAAAATGACCACCAGCCACAGAATGATGCGGCTGAAGTCCAGGCCTCCGCGCCTGCCGGCGAGCGCCGGCGAAGCCCCCGTGGACAGGCCCGGAGGGACCGGCGCCCCCGGCGCGGTACCGAGGGTGGGTGTGTCAGACGCCATGCGCTGCTCTCTCCCTGCGATCGGGTTTGGTCATGTTTTCGCTGCCACCCGGCGTTGCGCCCAGGCGGGCCGCCATCCAGCCGACCAGCGTCGCCGTGACGTCGTGGCCGTCGCCGTGGCCCATGTGGCCGCCCGGGAAGAACCGGGCCGACTTGGGCTCGCCGTGCTGCAGCAGGAGATAATGGTCGGCGATGGGAAAGACGAAGTCATCGACGCCGTTGACGCACAGCAAGGGCGCGCACGGCATGTCGAGCACGCCCTGGTCGAGGAGCGACAGCCGGGGTGCATAGGCGAGCCATTCCTCGAAACTCGCGCGGCCGAAGGCGCAGGCCAGCGTCTCCGCCAGCTCGAACGGATACTCGCCATGGGCAGCCTTGTGGATCCAGTCGCCGGTGAAGGCATGATGGGCCGGACCGCCGTGGTTGATGGCCGCGCGCAGGTACGCGCGATGGGTATGGGCAAGCTTGGTCGCCCAGTAGCCGCCGGTCGAGCAGCCGACGACGCCGACACGGGCGGCATCGAGGCCGGCATCGTGGCCGCCCTCCCCCGCCACCCAGGCGAAGATCGGGTCCCATAGGCGCTCGGCGTCCTCCGATCCCGCGATCGGTGCGTCGGCGACGCCCGGCATGTCGATGGCGAGCGTGGCGAGGCCCGCTTTGAGGTAGCGGTCGGTGCGCCGCTCCTCCTTGAACGAATCGATCCCGCCCCAGATGATCACGAGCGGTCGCGCCGCACCATCATCCGCTTCCCGCACGCGCAGGTAGCCGACGATCTCGCGCCCCTCGCCGGGCCGGCCGGCGAACGGGATCGCGATACGCGCGGTCGGTATGGCCTTGCAGGATTCGGCCTTCAGGAAACATTCCCGGGACTTCACGTAGGCGCGCTTCTTCTCGGGCGAATTGGGCGCCGGATAGCGCGCGACACGATAGAAGCCGTAAGCGAGCCGCCAGTTCTCGGCGGCCGCGCGGTCGTCGCCGTCGGCAGCCGCGCGCCGCGCCCGTTCCTCGTAAGGTGCCGCCGCCGCCATGAAGGCGCGCGCCCACGCGTCGCGGTCGGTCGAGGACAACTGTTCCAGCACCCGCCGCGCCGGCTCGAATTCCACGTTGTCGAGCGGATTGCGGCCATGCCGTGCCCGTTCGAGCAGGATCGAACGGATCTCGTCATAGGGCCGCTCATACTTGTCCGCCACGCACCTGACCCCCTCTGAAAATCACTCAAGCGTGAAAGAAGCGGAAGCCCACCGCTACCATCGAGCGGTGGGCTTCCCGGCCGTTACGCCGTCCGGCGCACGATGCCTACTTCTTCTTTTTCTTCTTTTTCTTCTTCTTCGCGACGTTGCCGTGGACGAAGTACGAATTGAACCGCTTCGCCACTTCCGTGTAGTTGATGGTCTTCGGCTCGACGATAAAGGTCTTGATGCCGCCTTCCTCGTTCAGCCACTTCAGCACCGGGTGGTTGAAGCCCTTGAGCACGGGGATACGCCCGGCCTTGGCCTGCGCTTCCTGGCCACGGTCTGAAGCGAGCCAGTGGAGGGCCAGCTTGGCCGCGTTGGGATGCGCCGAGCCCTTGACCACCGCCCAGAAGGACGGGATCACGACGGTCGGCTGAAGCTGCGGCCGGATGATGGCTACCGGCGCACCCTGCTTCTGGAAGTCCACGATGCGATGACCGTAGGCCTCGAGCGAGATCGGGAACTCGCCGGCGACCATCAACTCCATGATGTGGGTGGCGCCCTCGCGCAGCACGACGTTGGGGGCGAGCCCCTTCATCAGCTTGTCGGCCTTCTCCGGGCCCAGCGACTGCCACATGGCCGCGAACCACTCGTAGCCCTCGATGTCGAGGCCGAGCTTGCCCTTCCACTTCGGATCGGTCAGGTCGTTCCACGACTTGGGCAGTTGGTCCTTGGTCAGCGCGCTGGTGTTGTAGTCGGCGGTCTTGGTGAGGATGGCATCCGTCACCAGGCCCGGCAGATCCTTGGGTGCCGGGTAGAGGTAGTGGGCCTGCTGGTACGCGTCCACCCCGCGGTACGGCAGGATCGCGCCGGCCGACTCCAGCTCGGCCATCTCGCTGGCCGCGTGGAGGAGGTCCGCCTTGATCTCATGGCTCTTGTACTCGAGCAGCACGCGCTCGAGGAAGTTCGCGCTCTTAATGCGGGTCGCCTTGACCTTGATCTCCGGGTAATCCTTCATGAATTCCCTGAATATCTTGTCGTAGGCGTTCTGCTGCGCCACGCCGTAGAAGATGAGCGTCCCTTCCTTCTTCGCGGCCGCGACGAGCTCTGCGGTAGCCCCGGTCTGGCCGGCCGGGCCGAGATTGTCGGCCGCAAGGACCGGCGCGATCGCCGCCGCGGACATCAGCGCCCCGGCGAGAACTGCGACGAGCCCCCGCGCCTTGCGCTGCCATATTCCGGATAAGCCGTTCATGAAAAACCTCCTCTGTTCGCTTGTAATAGTTGGTGGGCTTTACGTGATTGTTCGGAAGCGTGGGCCGGTCACGCGGCGACCGGTGCCGCAGCAGCGGCGACCGGTACGTCGCGCACGATGGTGCACTTGTCGGGCGGCAGCCGGAGGAACACGTCCTGCCCCGCGGACAGGAACGCCATCCCCGGTATCTGCGCCGTGAACTCGAGGCCCTGGAGGGTCAGGGTGCATTCGGTGAAGTTGCCGAGGAACGTGACGCTCTCCACGTGCACGGGCCATGTGTTGCCTGCGTCACCGGGCTTGCTTGTGGAAACCTGGAGATGCTCGGGGCGGACCATCAGCAGTAGATGGTCGCCCGACGGCATGTTGTTCCCCTCGATATCGACCTTGCCGAACGAACAGCCGGCCTGCCAACGCGCGCCGTCGAGGCGCGCCAGCGACCCGGCAATCGGCACCATGTTGGCCGTGCCGATGAACTCGGCCGTGAACCGGACCGTAGGGCGCTCGTACAGCTCACCCGGCGCGCCCATCTCGACGATGCGCCCTCCGGACATGACGGCGACCTGATCCGAGATCGCCAGCGCCTCCTGCTGGTCGTGGGTGACGTAGACGGTGGTGATGCCGAGGCGCTGCTGCAGGGCGCGGATCTCGGATCGCATGCTCACGCGCAGCTTGGCGTCGAGGTTGCACAAGGGCTCGTCCAGCAGCAGCACTTCCGGCTCCGCCACCAGGGCACGGGCAAGCGCGACGCGCTGCTGCTGCCCGCCGGACAGCTGCGGCGCCGGGCGCTGCGCCAGTTCCAGAAGGCCGACGAGGTCGAGGGCCTGCTCGACGCGGCGCGTGACTTCCTTCTTGCCGAGGCCGATGCCATCGAGCGGGAAGGCGACGTTCGCGAACACCGACATGTGGGGCCAGATGGCGTAGCTCTGGAACACCATGCCGATGCGGCGGCGATAGGCCGGCAGCGCGATGCCCTCGGCGCTCGAGAACACGGTCTCGTTGCCGATCTGGATAACCCCCTCGTCCGGCTTCTCCAGACCGGCGATGCAGCGCAGCGTCGTCGTCTTGCCGCAGCCCGACGGGCCCAGCAGGGTCAGAAGCCGGCCCGGCTGCAGGTCCAGGCTGACACCATCGACGGCCGCGACCGGTCCCCAGTCTGACTCGAAGTACTTCCTTATGTTCTGCAAGCGAACCATCGCTTCTCCTCGACAAGACCGGAAGGGTCACGTGGCGGCCGAAAGACCCCCGAAACCACCCGATACATGGTCACATCAGCCGGCATTACGGGTGTCGGCTGTGACCATCAGGGCGATATCGGAAATACAATCGGCGGTAAGACCGCTTGCGCGTGCCCCAGCCGAGTGCCCCCCTGCGGGACCATATGCGTCCCGCGTGGTTTTTTGGCAGGGTACGCTGCGGCAAAAACCAGGTCAACCTCGGCTCCCGCGATGCCGCGGGACGCAAGCGCCTGTCAAATATGGAAAAACACCCCCGGAACCGCCGCTATACCGGCCCCGTGAAGGTCCGGTCGTGGGTGAGCGAGGGAATCTGGGCGCGCACGCGCGCCACCATGGCAAGGTCGATGTCGGCGGCCACGAACCCCGGTTCTTCGCCACCGTCGGCGAGCACCTCGCCCCACGGATCGACGATCAGGGAATGGCCGTAGGTCTTGCGTCCGCGCGGATGGGTGCCGGTCTGGGCCGGTGCGAACACGAAGGCGCCGTTCTCGATGGCGCGCGCGCGCAGGAGTGTGTGCCAGTGCGCCCTGCCGGTGGTCAGCGTGAACGCCGACGGCACCGCGAGCAGTTCCGCCCCCGCCCGCGCCAGCGCGCGGTAGAGATAGGGGAAGCGCAGATCGTAGCAGACCGTGAGGCCGATCCGCCCGAATGGCGTCGCCACCAGCACCGCCTCGGCGCCGGGACAGAAGGTCGCCGATTCGCGATAGCTCTCGCCGCCCGGCAGCTCGACGTCGAACATGTGGATCTTGTCGTAACGGGTGACCACGGCACCCTGCGCGTTGATCACGAAGCTGCGGTTGGCGACCCGACCGGTGTCGTCGGCGCCGGCGATACCGAGCGAGCCCGCCAGCAGCCACACGTCGAGCTCCTTGGCCAGCGCGCGGAAGCGGGTAAGCGCGGGATGCGCCTCCTCGCCGCGCGCCGCCGCGCGCACGCCCTTGCCGTCGGGCGCCATGAAGGCGACGTTCTCGGGAAACGCGATCAGGCTGGCGCCATCCTTCGCCGCCGCGCGAGCGAAGCCTTCGGCGGCGGCGATGTTCGCCGCCATGTCGTCCTGGGCGTTGACCTGCACGCAGGCGAGCCGGAACCTGCCCTCAGCCGCCATGGGTCGCGCCTTGGGTGCCGATCAGGGCGTCGAGCTTGCCGTCGGCGTCGAGCGCGAGCAGGTCGTCGCAGCCGCCGATCGGCCTGTCGTCGACGAAGATTTGCGGAACCGTATAGCCGCCGCCGCGCGCCATCATCTCCTGGCGCCGTCCGGGCTCCATGTCCACGTCATATTCGGTGAACGAAACGCCCTTGAGCTTCAGGAATGCCTTGGCGCGCTGGCAGTAGCCGCACCACATGGAGGCATAGACTTCGATTTTCGGCATGTTCCGCGACCAATCCCGCCCCCCGAGGGGGCATAACCAACCGGCCTTCTATATAGGCTGGCCGGGCCCGCCTGTCACGGGGCCGGGCCGCGCGGGCGGGGCATGGCCGCCCTACTGCGGACGCACCCGTCAGCACGTCGACCGCCGCGGCGCCACCGTCGCACAGCGCACGCGCCGCCGCCTCCACCGTCGCACCGGTGGTCAGCACGTCGTCCACCAGCAGCACCCGCCGGCCGGCGAGCCACGTCCGGCGCCGCGGGTTGATTGCGAACGCCCGGCGCACGTTGCGCGCCCGCGCGAGGCGCCCGAGCCGCCCCTGGGGCGGGGTCGCGCGGGTGCGCACCAGAAGATCGGGGATG
Organism: uncultured Alphaproteobacteria bacterium; assembly: GCA_963732875.1. GTDB lineage: Bacteria > Pseudomonadota > Alphaproteobacteria > SMXQ01 > SMXQ01 > WHSO01. Next base: position 1,503,611 of record CAVTBD010000002.1, read on the forward strand.
CAGGGCTTGTCCACCCGGCACGCCAGCGCGAAAGCCAGCAGGGCCGCCTGGTTGTAGCGCCGGGTCCACAGCCGGCGGCGATGGAGCGGCACCGGGGCGATCACCTCCGCGTCGGCAACCAGCTCCGCGCCCGCCCGCGCCAGCCAGGCGCCGTAGGCGGGCGCGCCGTGGGTCTTGTCGGCATGCTTGAAGCCGATCACCAGGCCGCGGCTGGCGTCGTCGTAGCGGAACACGGCGCGCGCCCGGTCATAGAGCGGGCGGCGCGCAAGGCACGCGCCGCATAGGCCGGCGGCACCGGCGGCGCCGAGCTCGAACGGATAGCCGCAGGCGGCGCACAGCGGCGCCGAGATGAAGCTCATCTCCTGCCAGCAATCGGCGCACAACGCGCCCTCGCCGCCGGTGAGCGCGCCGCAGGCAAGGCATTGCGGCGGCAGCACCAGGTCGAGCAGCCCGTGCAGGCTGCGCATCGCCGGGCGCGCCAGTGCCGCGCCGAATTCCGTCAGACCCGTCATGGGACGATTGGAGCGCCGCACCCGCGCCGTGTCAAATGTCCGTGCCGCCTTCCGGCATGGCGGCCAGATCGGTCACGCCGACATCCTCGCCCAGTTGGGTCAGAAGCGTCATGAGCTGGCCGCGATGATGGGTCTGGTGGTTGAACATATGCGCCACCAGCAACCACGCGGGCCGCACCCGTTCCGCGCCGTCGACGAAGCTGACGTAACGAAACGGCGCGGCGAGCCAGTCCGGCCTGACCGTCACCGCCCAGGCGGATATCTCTCCGTCCAGCCGCTCGCGCGCTTCCCGTAGAGCGGCGAAATCCTCATGGAGGATCACATCGGGTCGCATGGGCGCGACCGCGCCGTGACGGAACCGGCCGAACCAGGCGAGATCGCCGTAAAGCAGGTGATTGAGCGTGCCGTGCACCGAGCCGAAGAAAGCGCCGAGGTCTCGCCTGCGCTCGACATCGTCGAGTCGCGCGCAGGCGTCGTAGACCTTGCCGTTCATCCAGGCACCGTAGCGAGCCATGAGGACAACGTATTCGGGCGAGACAGGAGACGACATGGGAGGTTCCGGACAGGGGGATCGTCGGGAGGGGGCCGGGCACACGCGGCCCCGTCTTTCAAGGCCGTCCGGAACATGGCATGAATGCGCCATGACCGGAACCCCCACCCCGTTCGACCGGCGTGCCGTGCGCGCGCACCGCGCCCGCGCGGCGGCGGCGCTCGACGCCCACGACTTCCTGTTCCGCGAGGTGGCGGACCGGCTCACCGAACGGCTCGACGACATCAACCGGCGCTTCGCCCGCATGCTCGATCTCGGTTGCCGCGACGGCGCGCTGGCCGAGGCGCTGGCCGCACGGCCGGGCACGACGCGCGTCACCGCCTGCGACCTCGCCCCGGAGATGGCGGCGCGGGCGCAGGCCCGTCTCGGATCCCGCGCACGGGTGGTCGCCAGCGACGAGGAGGCCCTGCCGTTCGCAGATAGCGCCTTCGACCTGATCGCGAGCAATCTCGCTCTCCACTGGGTCAACGACCTGCCCGGCGCGCTGGTTCAGGCGCGCCGCTGCCTCGCCCCCGACGGGCTGTTCCTCGCCGCCATGATGGGCACCGGCACGCTGGCCGAGCTGCGCGCGGCACTGATGGAGGCCGAGCTCGCGACCGAGGGCGGCGCAAGCCCGCGGATCTCGCCGTTCGCCGACGTGCGCGATGCCGGCGACCTGCTCGCGCGCGCGGGTTTCGCCCTGCCGGTGGCCGACGCCGACACGATCCGGGTCAGCTTCGAAAGCCCGCTGCACCTGATGCGCGACCTGCGCGGCATGGGCGAGGCCGGCGCCGTCACCGAGCGCCGCAAGGGTTTTACCCGGCGCACGACCCTGCTGGAGGCCGCCCAACGCTATCCGCGAGACGCCGACGGGCGCGTCAGCGCGACCTTCGAGATCGTATGGCTGGCGGGCTGGGCGCCGGGCCCGGGCCAGCAGAAACCGCTCAGGCCGGGATCGGCGGCGGCTAGGCTCGCCGACGAGCTTGGCGCCGTGGAGCGCCCGGCCGGGGACAAGGCGCCCGGCAGCGGACGTAGCTGAAACCCAAAAAACGGAACCGGCGCCGTCACGAAGACGGCGCCGGCTCTCGAGCTTCCGGGGGACCACGGGGACGGGAGCTAACCGCTCACCGTCACCACGCTGCGGTCACCCGCGGAGACTGCAGGCGATGGTTAGTCACCACCGCCGCCGCTGCCCTCACCTTCGCCAGCCGGCTGCTCGGGGGAAGAGGCGGGCTCTTCCTGCTGCACGACGGCGCGGTGGTCACCGGTAATCGACGCGAACGCGGGGGTCGACAGGGTGAAAAGGACGGCAAGCGCCGCCAGGACTGTCTTGGTCATCCGAAGTCTCCGTGGATGAGGTTGCGGCGGTTCTCCCGCCGCTTCCAGGGCGGACCGAGCCGCACCGGATGACTGAAATACTATGCTCGCCGGTAATAAAAACAACAGGAAATCCAAGTACACATTGGTGTTTTATTATGTCATTTACTACAGGAATGGCGATATTTTGACAAAATTATAGTAGTAATGACGTAGATTCCGTCTTTATCCGGACACATTTTGTCGGGACGGCGGCGATCGGGACATTTTCGGGCCGCGACCATGAGCCCGTTTACGGCCCCCACCACCGGCGCTAGGCTGCCGATCAAGGGTGGAGACCCGAGTTCGACCCCTGCGAGGTAACACCATGGTTCATCCCGTTCGCGCAGCCGCGCTGGTCGTGGCGCTGGTCGTCGTGCCGCTGTCCAATGCCCTTGCGGCAGGGGACGCCCGCGAGGGACGCCAGATCGCCGAGCGCTGGTGCAGCTCCTGCCATATGATTGGGCGCGGCACGAGGGGCGGCGACGCCGCGCCCCCGTTCGTCGCGCTGGCGAGCGATCCGGCCAAGACCGAAAGCTTCCTCAAGAACTGGATTTCCAATCCCCATCCGCCGATGCCGAACCTCAACCTGTCGCGGCAGGACGTCGAGGACCTGAGCGCCTACATCCGTTCGCTCAATCCGGCGGAAGGGCGCTCCCTGCCGCACCAGAACTGACGTGTCCTAGCGCAGCGCCATGTCGACCAGCGCGGTCACGAGCGGCGCATCCGCGGGCGGCATCGGCAGGCCATAGAGCCGGTTCGGGAACACCCAGCGGATCTCCTGGCCTTCCTGGGGGCGGGGAATACCCTCCCACTTGCGGCACTGGTAGAGCGGCATCAGCAAGTGGAAGTCCTGATAGGCATGGGACGCGAAGGTGAGCGGCGACAGGCACGTCTCGCACACCTCGATGGCGAGCTCCTCGCGGAGCTCGCGCACCAGCGCCGCTTCCGGCGTCTCGTCGGCATCGACCTTGCCGCCCGGGAACTCCCACATGCCGGCCAGGGCCTTGCCCTCCGGGCGCTTGGCGATCAGCACGCGCCCGTCGGCATCGATCAGTGCCGCGGCGGCGACCAGCAGCAGCCCGCTCATGCCCGCCCCACCGCCTGCGACAGCGCGACGCGGGCAAAATCGGCGCGCTCCATGCGATAGAGCACGGCATCGACGGCCTTGCCGCGCGCGGGCGCGTCGAGCTTCGCGTGCCCCCGCGCCTCGAAGCCCGCCTTTTCCAGGACGCGCGCCGAGCGCGCGTTGCCGGCGAACACGGGCGCCTCGATCCGCGCGAGGCGCAGCGCGCCGAAACCGAACATGACCATGCGGCGCACCGCCTCCGTCGCGTAGCCGTTGTCCCAATACGGAATACCGATCCAATATCCGATCTCGGCATTCCGCTCATCGTCGGCGACCGTCAGCCCGATGCAGCCGATCAGCGTGTCGTCCGCCTTAAGGCGCACGGCGAAGGCGTATTCCCCGGCGCCGCACCCCCGGCGGTTGAGGGTGCCGTGCCAGACGACGGTGTCGTCGCGTTCGAGCGGATGGGGAATCCGGGCGGTCCATTCGGCGACGCGGGCATCGCCCGCAAGCGTCGCGATTTCGGCGAAATCGCCTTCCGCAACCGGCCGCAGGACGAGCCGCTCGGTCGCGAGCGCGCCGCCGCCGGCCGGGCGGTCAGGACCGGTAGTCGCCATTGATGGTGATGTAGCCATGGGTCAGGTCGCAGGTCCACACCGTCGCCGTGCCGGGCCCGCGCTTGAGGCCGGCGTTGACGGCCACGTCGATGTACTGGCCCTTCATGTGGCGCGCGACCGGCGCCTCGCGGTAGTTCCTGCGCGGCGCGCCGTTCTCGGTGATGCGGATGCCGCCGACGCTGACCGTGAGCCGGTCGGCGTCGATACGCTCGCCCGCCTTGCCGACGGCGGCGACGATGCGGCCCCAGTTGGCGTCTTCGCCGGCGATGGCGGTCTTGACCAGCGGCGAATTGGCGATCGACATGGCGATGACCTTGGCCGCGCGGTCCGACGCCGCACCCGTCACCGTCACGGTGATGAACTTGGTCGCGCCCTCGCCGTCGCGCACGATCTGGTGCGCGAGATCGGTCATCACCGCCTGGAGCTTGGCCCGGAAGTCCTTGAGCGCCGGATCGTCGAGGCGCGTGATCTTCCTGTGCGCACCGGCCTTGCCGGTAGCGGCCAGCAGCACGGTGTCGGAGGTCGAGGTGTCGGAATCGACCGTGATGGCGTTGAACGAGCGGTCGCAGGTCTCCTTGAGGAGGCGCCTGAGCACGCCCACGGGCAGCGCCGCATCGGTGAAGACATAGGCCAGCATCGTCGCCATGTTGGGCATGATCATGCCCGAGCCCTTGGCGAAGCCGGCGATGCGCACGGTGGTCGCGCCGATCTTCGCGGTCGCGCCGGCGCCCTTGGGGAAAGTATCCGTGGTGCAGATCGCCTCCGCGGCGCCCTGCCACGCACCCGGCTCGAGGTCGGCGACCAGCGCCGGCAGCGCACGGGTGATCTTGTCGATGGGCAGCGGCACGCCGATCACCCCGGTGGCCGAGACCATGACGTCGGACGGCTCGCAGCCGATCAGCTTCGCCGCCGCGTTCGCGGTCGCGCGCACGTCGGCCGCGCCCCGGCGGCCCGTGAACACGTTGGCGTTGCCCGCGTTGACGACGATCGCCCGCGCCCGGCCGTTTGCAATCGCGTCGCGGCACCAGCGCACGGTCGGCCCGGCGGTCAGCGACCTGGTAAACATGCCGGCGATGCGCGTGCCCGGGGCCAGCTCCGCCACCATCAGGTCCGAGCGCACCTTCTTCTTGATGCCGCAGGCCCCGGCGGCGAGGCGCACGCCCGCGACCGTCGGCAGGCGGGGAAATTTCTTGGGCGCGAGAGGCGAAATCGGCGGCATGGCGGCGTCTTCGGGCGGGTTTCGGGGCGGGTTACGGGTATCGGGACGGGTCAGGGGCGTTGCGGATGGCACGTGGGGCCCCGAGGGGGGCTACCGGACACGCCGTAGGGGATAGCCGAGATGGCGCGACTTGCCAATAGGGGGCGTCAGTTGCCTGCGGCCCCCCCGGCCGCGGGTGCGGCCGGCTCGCTCGCGGGCGGGGCGGCCTTGCCGTCGGTACCGAAATGCTCGATCCGGGCACCGGCGCGCAGGCGCTTGAGCTCGGCCTCGATCACCTCGTCGTTCATTTTGGAACGCAGCTCCTCGCGCACCTCCTCGAACGAAGGCGGTGCCGCCTCCTGGATGTCCTCGACCTTGATCACGTGCCAACCGTACTTGGTCTGCACCGGCACGCGCGACACCTCGCCCTTGCGCAAGGAAAACGCCATCGCCGAGAACGCCGGCAGCATCTGGGCGCGGGTGAAATAGCCGAGGTCGCCACCCTGGGTCCGGGACGGGCCGATCGACTTCTCGCGCGCGAGCTCGGCGAAATCCTTGCCCTTGCGCAGCTCGGCGATGATCTGCATCGCCTCCTCCCGGGTCTTGACCAGGATGTGGCGCGCACGCACGCGCTTCTCGCGGGTGAGCGACGACTTCTCCTGCTCGTAGCGCCGGCGCAGCGCCGTCTCGGTGACCTGCTTCTGGATCAGCGCGCGGTAGTAAAACTGCTCCAGCACGCGGCTTTCCAGCTGGCGCATGGTGCGCTGCACCTCGAGGTCGTTCTGCAGGTTCTGGGCGCGCGCCTGCTTGACCACGATCTGCTGATCGATCAACTGGTCGAGCACGGCGTTGAACAGGGCATCGGGCGCCATATTGCCGTACTCGGGCGGCAGCCGGCGCAGCGCCTCCGCGACGTCGGAGGCGAGGATCGCGACCCCGTCGACCCGCGCCACCACGGCATCGGGGTTGGGAGGCACGCCCAGCTGAGGGCCCGGCTGAGCGGCCTGCTGGGCATAGGCGAGGTGCCCGCACAGCAGTGCGAGGACGGCGATCAGCACCGTGAGCGGTGCGCGCACGGCACGCGCCCGAAGTGGGGCGGCGGCGGCCATGCGGAACGGGGTGGTCATGAGGCTCTCCTAGAGCCTGATCGGCTCGGATCGGAACGATCCTGAGCCGTGAATCAGGCTCTACACTTTAGAATTCAGAGCAGGATTCACGGTTCAGATTGAGTTCAATCCGAACCGACCCTGCTCTAGGCGGCGCGCAACCGGCGCCGGCACGGCCCCGGGCCAAGCGGCCCGGGCGGCGGGAAGGTAGCACGGACGCGCCAAAATCCCAGCGGATTCCGGCCCCTGGGGCCGATTTTGCCGGGCCCCGGGGACCGCCGCGACATTGACACGCCGGGCCTCGAACTCTATCTGTCTTGCACGTCCTATGGCCCGGCGGCTGCGTCCGTCCGGCCCCAACCGGGAAAACCATGCTTTCCGCCCTCACCCGTCGCCTGTTCAATACCCATAACGAGCGCGTGCTCAAGCGCTTCGAACCCAATGTCGTGGCCATCAACGCCGCCGAATCCGAGGTCGCCGCGCTCAGCGACGACGCGCTCAAGGCGCGCACCGACTGGCTGCGCGGCCGGGTGGCGGCGGGCGAAACCCTCGACGATATCCTGGTGGACGCCTTCGCCACCGTGCGCGAGGCGGCCAAGCGCACCCTCGGCCAGCGCCATTTCGACGTCCAGCTCACCGGTGGCATGGTGCTGCATTCGGGCGCCATCGCCGAGATGGCCACCGGCGAGGGCAAGACCCTGGTGGCGACGCTGCCGGTCTACCTTAACGCGCTCGAGGGCAAGGGCGTCCATGTGGTCACGGTCAACGACTACCTCGCCGCGCGCGACGCTGAATGGATGGGGCGCATCTACCGCTTCCTCGGCCTCACGGTCGGCGTCATCGTCCACGGGCTCTCCGACGACGAGCGCCGCGCCGCCTACCACTCGGACATCACCTACGGCACCAACAACGAGTTCGGCTTCGACTACCTGCGCGACAACATGAAGTTCCATCTCGACGAGATGGCGCAGCGGCCGTTCAACTTCGCCATCGTCGACGAGGTGGACAGCATCCTGATCGACGAGGCGCGCACACCGCTGATCATCTCGGGCGCGGTCGAGGATTCGTCGGAGCTCTATATCGCCGCCGACAAGCTGATCCCGCGCCTCGACGCCGCCGACTTCGAGATGGACGAGAAGGTCAAGGCGGTGACGCTCACCGAATCGGGCGCCGAGAGGATCGAGAACATGCTGCGCGAAGCGGGGCTGCTCACCATCGGCTCGCTCTACGACATCGAGAACGTGTCCCTCGTGCATCACGCCAATCAGGCGCTGCGCGCCCACAAGCTGTTCCAGCGCGACCGCGACTACATCGTCAAGGACGACAAGATCATCATCATCGACGAGTTCACTGGCCGCATGATGGAAGGCCGGCGCTATTCGGAAGGCCTGCATCAGGCGCTCGAAGCCAAGGAAGGCTGCAAGATCGAGAGCGAGAACCAGACGCTGGCCTCGATCACCTTCCAGAACTATTTCCGCATGTATCCCAAGCTCGCCGGCATGACCGGCACGGCGCTCACCGAGGAAGCCGAGTTCGAGAGCATCTACAAGCTCGGCGTGCTCGAGATTCCGACCAACCTGCCGTGCGTCCGCATCGATGCCGAGGACGAGGTCTACCGCACGGGGCACGAGAAGATCGAGGCGATCATCGAGCAGATCGAGGAGTGCCGGAACCGCAAGCAGCCGGTGCTGGTGGGCACGGTCTCCATCGAGAAGTCCGAGACGCTGTCGGCCGCGCTCAAGAAGCGCAAGATTCCCCATAACGTGCTGAACGCCCGCTACCACGAACAGGAAGCCCAGATCATCGCCCAGGCCGGCAAGCCCGGCGCCATTACCATCGCCACCAACATGGCGGGCCGCGGCACCGACATCCAGCTCGGCGGCAACCTCGACATGCGCGTCGCCCAGGAGCTCAAGGACGTGCCCGAAGGCGCCGAGCGCGACAAGCGCATCGCCGCGATCAAGGCCGAGATCGAGGCGGGCCGCAAGGAAGGGCTCGCCGGCGGCGGGCTCTACGTGATCGGTACCGAGCGCCACGAATCGCGGCGCATCGACAACCAGTTGCGCGGCCGATCCGGCCGTCAGGGCGACCCCGGCGCGTCCAAGTTCTTCCTGTCGCTGGAAGACGACCTGATGCGCATCTTCGGCTCCGAGCGCATGGACACCATGCTCCAGCGGCTCGGCCTCGAAGAGGGCGAGGCGATCACCCACCCCTGGGTGTCCAAGGCGCTCCAGAAGGCCCAGGAGAAGGTGGAAGCCCACAACTTCGAGATCCGCAAGAACCTGCTGCGCTTCGACGATGTGATGAACGACCAGCGCAAGGTCGTCTATGAGCAGCGCAAGGAGCTGATGAAGACGGACGACGTGTCCGACACCATCTCCGACATGCGCCACGAGGTGGTCGAGAACATGGTCGCGCGCGCGATCCCCGAGCGCGCCTATCCCGAGGACTGGGATACCCACCTGCTGCACGAGGAAGGCCTGCGCATCCTCGGCCTCGACCTGCCGGTCGCCGACTGGGCCAAGGAGGAAGGCATCGCCGACCAGGAGATCCGCGAGCGCCTCACCGCCGCCGCCGACCGCAAGATGGCGGAGAAGGCCGCGAACTACGGCGCCGAGGTCATGCGCATGGTCGAGAAGAGCCTGCTGCTGCAGATACTCGACCAGACCTGGAAGGACCACCTGCTGACCCTCGACCACCTGCGCCAGGGCATCAGCCTGCGTGCCTATGGCCAGCGCGACCCGCTCAACGAATACAAGACCGAGGCGTTCACCCTATTCGAGAAAATGCTCGACCAGTTGCGCGAAAACGTGACCCAGGTCATGTGCCACCTCGAGCTCAGCTTCAATAACCCCGACGAGATCGACCTCGAGCCCGAGGCGACTGAGATGCACGAGAGCCGCAGCGATCCCTCGCTCGGCGGCGACGGCTACGGCGAGGCGGGCACCGAGGTGATCGACCGGCCGGCGACCGTGCGCCATGCTTCCGGGGCCAATGCCGATCCCGACGATCCCACCACCTGGGGCAAGGTGTCGCGCAACGCGGCGTGCCCGTGCGGATCAGGGCGCAAGTACAAGCACTGCCACGGCAAGCTCGCGTGAGACGCAGCCGCGTTTAGAGCAGAGTAGAGCCTGATTGACGGCTCGAGATTGTTCCGATCCGAGGCGATCGGGCTCCGGGCGGCACGGCTTTTTCAGATAGAAAACCGGGAATAACCGGGCAGCGGCCTAGTCGAGGCCGACCTTGCCCATGTCGAGGAACTTCTCGCGCCGGCGCGCGCGCAGGGCGCCGCCCTCGACGGCGGTGAGCTCAGCGAACTGGGCGGCGATGGCGTCGCCCGTCCGGCGGATCGCGTCGGCGCGGTTGCGGTGCGCACCGCCCACGGGCTCCTCGATTACCGCGTCGATCACGCCGAGCTTCCTGAGGTCCTCGGCGGTCAGCCGCAAGGCTTCCGCCGCCTGCTGGGCGGCCTCGTTGGTGCGCCACAGAATCGAGGCGCAGCCTTCCGGGGAAATCACGGAATAGACCGCGTGCTCCAGCATCAGCACGCGATCGGCGGCGGCGAGCGCGATGGCGCCACCCGAACCGCCCTCGCCGATCACCACCGAGACGATGGGCACGCGGAGCGACAGGCACGATTCGATCGAGCGCGCGATGGCCTCCGCCTGGCCGCGCTCCTCGGCGCCGATGCCGGGATAGGCGCCCGCCGTGTCGACCAGGGTGATGACCGGCAGATGGAAATGGTCGGCGAGATCGAACAGGCGCCGGGCCTTGCGGTAGCCCTCGGGCCGCGCCATCCCGAAATTATGCTTCAGGCGCAATTCGGTGTCGTGGCCCTTCTCGTTGCCGACCACCACCACGGAACGACCCCGGAACCGTCCGAGACCGCCGACGATGGCCGCGTCCTCGGCAAAGGCGCGGTCGCCTGCGAGCGGCGTGAAGTCGGCGACCAGCCCCCTGACGTAATCCACGAAATGGGGACGCTCGGGATGACGCGCCACCTGCACCTTCTGCCACGGCGTGAGCTTGGCGTAGGTTTCCTTGAGCAGGCGGTTGACCTTGCCCTGGAGCTTGGCGATCTCGTCGGCAATCGAAACGTCGGTGCCGGCATCGAGATGGCGCAGCTCCTCGATCTTGCCCTCGAGCTCGGCGATCGGCTTTTCAAATTCCAGGAAAGTGGGCATGGACCTGCGGTGGCTGGCGTCCGGGAAATTCGCGCCCTACATGCCTTGACGGGGCGTGTTTGTCAAACGCCGCGCGCCGGAATCGGGCTCAGGCGGCACCCCGGTCCGTGTGGTTGCGCGGGCGTCCGCGCCGTGCCAGCGGGTGGTTTTCCTGGACCAGGCGCTGCATCCGCCCCTGCAGGACATGGGTGTAGATCTGGGTGGTGGAGATATCGGCATGGCCCAGCATCTGCTGCACCGCGCGCAGGTCGGCGCCATGGGCAAGCAGATGGCTGGCGAAGGCATGACGCAGCACGTGGGGCGATACGGCACGGCGGTCGAGCCCCGCCTCCACTGCGATCTCCTTCAGCAACTGGGCGAAGCGCTGGCGCGTGAGATGCCCGTCCGCGGCGCCGGTCGGGAACAGCCATTTGTTGTGAACATTCCCTACCAGCACCTGGCGCTGCGCGATCCACTCGTTGATGGCGCGGCGCGCGGGCTCCGACAACGGCACCAGGCGTTCCTTGCCGCCCTTGCCGTTGATCAGCAGGAACTGCCCGTCGGAGGTCAGCCCGGTGAGCGGCAGGCCGACCAGCTCGGACACGCGCAGGCCGGTGGCATAGATGACCTCGAGCAGCGCACGCAGGCGCACGCCGGGACGGCCCTGGCGCGTGCGCGCCACCGCGAACAGGCGCTCAACCTCCTCCTCCGACAGCGTGCGCGGCAACGACCGGCCCCGCTGGGGACTGTCGATGCCCGCGGTCGGATCGTCGGTGCGCACGCCGTCCGAGAACAGGAAGCGATAGAGCTGCCGCAGCGCCGACAGGCGCCGCGCGGCCGTGCGCGCGTTGCGCCCGTTCTCCGAAAGCCGACCGAGGTAGCGGCGCACGGTGCCGACGTCGGCGGTCGCGAGCATCTCGCCCTCGCCGTCCAGGAACCGGGCAAAATCGGTAATGTCCTGACGATAGGCGCTGATCGTGTTGATCGACGCGCCGCGCTCGGCGGCCAGCATCTCGGTGAAGGCATCGAGATGCGGACCCACCGCCTTGGGTTCTGCAACATTCGCGCGCCGACGCGCCATGGACATCACGCCCCCTCTCAAACGCTTGATACTACCCTTCGGCTTTTCATACCCCGGCGCCGAAAACCGTCTCTATAGCGAGCGAACGCGCCGCCTCTTCCTGACCCACCTCGACCAGCGCCCTGACCACCGGCACGATCCGGCGGGGATCCGCCTTGGCCGGCGCCTCGGCGCCGAGCGTAGCGAGCGCGAGCAGCACCGTCTCCCCGGTGCGTCCGGCCATGGCCGCGCGCTGCAATCCTTCGACCAGCCCGAGCGGCGGCAAGTCGGCGGGCGCGGACGGCGCGCCCACCAGCTTCGCCCACGCGTCGTCGTCGACCTTGGCACCCAGGGCCTGCATCAGCGCGAGCAGGCGGGCAGCGCGGTCGAACCGCACCTCGTCGCCGGCCGAATCCATCGCCTTCCACCAGCGCCCGAACATCGCCGCGTCGAACCCGGCAGCGGGCTCGCTTGCCGTCAGCGGCGCCCCGGCAACCACCGTGGTTACCGGCGGCGCGGCGCCCGAGATGACGGTGGTCTGGTCGGTCGCGGCCTGGGCGACCTCGGCCGGCTTGGCCTCGCTCTCACCACGGACCGGCAGGGCCGCGAAGGCCGCGAGCGGCCACAACGCGACGTCGGCGGGCATGGCGGCAGCGCCCTTGGCGCCGTCCTTGGCACCGTCCTTTGCTGGCCCGCGCGCCGCGCCCGGATCGGCCTTGGCGAGCGCATACCACTTGGCGGCGACGTCGTAGACGCCGCCGTAATAGAGCGCGCCGGCGGCCGGCACCGCGAACCACGCAAGGTCGCTGCTGGGATCGATGCCGCGCAGCACCGGCAGGAACACCCGGATCGCGAGCGGCAGCTGGTCCTGGGCACGCGCCAGCGCGAACGCCCGCGCCACGATCTCGGCCTGGGCGGAAGCAACGGTCTGGCCGCGCACGGCGTGATAGAGGAGCGCCCGGCCACGTGCCGGCGAGAGCTTCCCGGCGTTGCTCAGCGCGCCCGACAGCTCGTCGGGTGCGAAGTTGACCGAGAGATAGAGCTGGCGCAGCGCCTCGGTGTCGAGGGCACCGCGCGATTCGGCCTTCTCGGCCGCCGCGAGCCGCGTCTCGAGATCGGCATTGGGGCTGAGCGCCACGGTGCGCAGCGTGTCCGGCGCGCCGTCGCTTACCACCGAGGCCGGAATCTGTACCCGTGCCGCGCGCATCATGGCGATATGCAGGGGCTCGGGCCGATCGAGGCCGCCCACCGCGACCCCCTTCTCGCCGCCAAGAATGCGCGCGAGCGCGTAGAACGGCGCGTCCTCAACACCCTGCTCCTGCAGCAGGCCGACGCCGACCGATGCCCCCTGGCTGTCGCCCGAGAGCAGCTGGCAGAATACCTGCGCCTTGGCCCAGAACGTGTCGCTGAACTCGCCGAAGCGGTTGCGCACCTCGGTGCAGGCGCCGGCGTTGTCGTTCATCAGGAACGCGACCTCGGCACGGTCGCGCAGGATCGCCTCCTCGTCCGTGCGTGCCGGCACCACGCGCAGCAGGCCCTCGGCCGACACCACGTCGCCCTCGGCGAGCAGGCGGCCGATGCGGGTCGCGAGCAGGCTCGGCGCGCCCTTGGCGGCAGGCCCCGTGGGAGTCTCCGCGGCGGTCAGGAGAAGACGGCGGAACAGCGCGCGGGCGACCGCAGAGCGCGGCGCGGGCGTAAGGCCCGGCAGCAGCTTTTCCACCAGGCTGCGCGGCGTGCCGCGCCACATGCCGATGCCGAAGCCGCCCGAGCTCTCGTCGAGCAGCCCGACCGAGTTGGGATCCATCGCCTTGAGCGTGTCGACCTTGATGCCGCTGCCGGCATCGGCCACGGCACCCTGCGCCGGCGCCGCGGTGGCACCGGCTGCGCCCGAGGCAGGGCCCGCCGTGGCGCCCGATGTGGCGCCCGATGCGGAATTCGACGTGAGCGGCTGGGGCGCCAGCGACTGGGGCGGCGCCAGCGTGACCGGCGCGCCGCTGGTGCCGGGCGCGCGGTCCTGCGCGTGCACGGGTACCGCAGCGGCCATGATGAGCGCCAGCGCGACCGCCGGCGCAAACGGGTACCTAGCGCAGCACGCGGTCATTGGGGATGACCTTCTCGACCGATGCTGATGGGGCGGGAATGTCCCAGGTCGCGAGGAATACGGCCCCGCCGATGACGATGACGGCGAGAACGGCAATGATGATGCGGGATATCATGTTCATTTGGCAGCCTGATGCGGTCCGGTCCGCGCTCCTGTCTGATTATATACAGCCCAAGGCATGACACGGGGCGTGCCGGGGCCGCGGGCATCCGCATCTTATTCGGTTTACACTAAAAATCGACTATGGCTATTTTGCGGCAGCCCGGCTTTCCGGCCCCGCGCGCCGCGTTCCGGGCCGCGACGGCCCGAGCCTCCGGAATGGGACCATGCCTGCCGCCGACCACGATACGCACCCCGATACGCCCGCACCGCGCCTCGATCGTCCGATCGTGCTGGTCGGGCTGATGGGCGCGGGCAAAACCTCGATCGGCCGCCTGCTGGCGGCGCGCATGGGGCTCGAGTTCGTCGACGCCGACAGCGAGATCGAGGCGGCCGCCGGCGCCACCATCGAGGAAATCTTCACCCACGAGGGCGAGGCGCTGTTCCGCTCCGGCGAGCGCCGCGTCATCGTCCGCCTGCTCGCGGGGCCGCCGCGGGTGATCGCCACCGGCGGCGGTGCCTTCATGGACTCCGAAACCCGCGCCGCGGTGCACGCGCGGGGAATTTCGGTCTGGCTCCGGGCGGATCTCGATACGCTGGTCAAGCGCACCTCGCGCCGGGGTGGGCGACCGCTCCTCAAGAACGGCGATCCGCGCGAGATTCTCGCCACGCTGATCGACCAGCGCTACCCTGTGTATGCCGAGGCCGACGTCACGGTGGACACCGGCGAGGAGGCCCCCGAGCAGGTGGTGGAGCGCGTGATCGCGGCGCTGGAGACGCGGCTCGGCATCGGGCCGCTGGCACTGCCGCCCGATCCGCCGGGCGGCAACGGCCGCAGCCGGCGCCGGCACGGGCCGGTACGGGGCCGGCGCGGACGCCACGCGCGTCCCGCGTCACGACCGCAATGATGTAAGGTACCCGGACAGGGCATGGACAAGCACAGCACCATCGACGTCGCGCTCGGCGAGCGCTCCTACGAGATCCGCATCGGCACCGGCCTGCTGGCCGCGGCCGGGACGCATATCGCGCCGCTGCTCGGCGAGCACGCGACCCAGCGGCGCGTGGTCATCGTCACCGACCGCAATGTCGCCGCGCACCATCTCGCGACCGTCGAGAGAAGCCTCGATGCCGCCGCGATCGGCCATCGCGCGGTGGTGCTCGACCCGGGCGAGCACACCAAGGACTTCTTCCATCTCGAAAGCCTGGTGGGCGACCTGCTCGACCACGGCGTCGAGCGTTCCTCCATGCTGGTGGCGCTCGGCGGCGGCGTGGTCGGCGACCTCACCGGTTTCGCCGCCGCGGTCACGCTCCGCGGCATCGACTTCGTGCAGATGCCGACCACCCTGCTCGCCCAGGTCGACAGCTCGGTCGGCGGTAAAACCGGCATCAACACGCGCCACGGCAAGAACCTGGTGGGCGCGTTCTACCAGCCGCGCATGGTGCTGGCCGACATCGGCGCGCTCGACACCCTGTCGCGGCGCGAGATCCTGGCCGGCTACGCCGAGATCGTGAAATACGGCGTGATCCGCGACGCCGGCTTCTTCCACTGGCTGGAGGAGCACGGCACGGCCCTGGTGGCCGGCGACAAGGCCGCGCGCGAGGAAGCGGTCGCGGTCAGCTGCAAGGCCAAGGCCGATATCGTCGCGGTGGACGAGCGCGAGCAGGGCGAGCGCGCGCTGCTCAACCTCGGCCATACCTTCGGCCATGCCATGGAGGCCGAAACCGGCTTCTCCCATCGCCTGCTGCACGGCGAGGCGGTGGCGCTCGGCATGGTGCTGGCGCTCGAACTGTCGGAGCGCATCGGCCTGTGCCCGGCGGGACGCGCGGCACGCCTGCGCGCCCTGTTCGAGGCGGCGGACATGCCCATGGGGATCGCCGATTTCGGCTTCGACGCGGAAAAGCTGATCACCCACATGCACCACGACAAGAAGGTGCGCGCCGGCAAGCTCACCTTCATCCTGGCGCGCGACATCGGCGAGGGCGTGATCTGCCGCGACGTGGACATCGAGGAGGTGCGCCGCCTGCTCCAGCGCCGCCTCGCCGCCTAGGGCCGGGCGATGGATCTTCTGCTCGCCGCCGTTCTCGCGATCATCGTCCTGCTGCTCGCGCTGTCGGCCTTCTTCTCGGGCGCGGAAACCGCGCTGACGGCGGCCTCGCGCCCGCTCCTGCACCAGCGCGAACGGCTCGGCGACCAGCGCGCGGGGCTGGTCAACCGGCTCCGGCGCGACAAGGAGCGCCTGCTCGGCTCGGTGCTGATCGGCAACAACCTGGTCAACATTCTCGCCTCCGTGCTCGCCACCCGCGCGCTGACCGACATCTTCGGCAACGCCGGCCTCGCCTACGCGACGCTGGCCATGACTTTGCTGGTCGTGGTGTTCGCCGAGGTCCTGCCCAAGACCTACGCCATCACCCACGCCGACCGCATGTCGTTGTCGGTGGCGCCGGCAGTGCGGTTCGTCGTCGTCCTGTTCACGCCGTTCTCGCGCGCCGTGCAATGGATCGTGCGCGGCATCCTCCGGCTCGGCGGCGTGCGCCTCGGCCAGGGCACGGTGGCGAGCTACGCCGAGGAGGAACTGCGTGGCGCGATCGAGCTGCACAAGGGCGGCGACCGCGCCACCCGCCACGAGCGCAGCATGCTGCATTCGATCCTCGACCTCGGCGACGTCGAAGTGAGCGAGGTGATGGTGCACCGCTCCAACATGGTGACCGTGGACGCGGGCCTGCCGCCCGCCGAGATCGTGCGCGAGGTGGTGGCGAGTCCCTACACCCGCCTGCCGCTGTGGCGCGAAAAGCCCGACAATATCGTCGGCGTGCTGCACGCCAAGGCGCTGCTCAAGGCGGTCGAAGAACACGCCGGCGACATCGCCAACCTCGATATCGCCGAGCTCGCGGCCGAGCCGTGGTTCATCCCGGAATCGACCGACCTCCTGTCCCAGCTCCAGGCGTTCCGGCGCCGCGGCGAGCATTTCGCGCTGGTGGTCGACGAATACGGCGACCTGTTGGGCATCGTCACGCTGGAGGACATCCTCGAGGAGATCGTCGGCGATATCTCCGACGAGACCGACGTGCCGCGGCGCGGTATCCGCCCGCAGCGCGACGGCACGGTGATCGCCGATGGCGACGTCACCCTCCGCGACCTCAACCGGCGCTTCGACTGGACCTTGCCCGACGAGGGCGCGGCCACCGTCGCCGGCCTCGTGCTGCACGAATCACGCCTGATCCCCGAGCCCGGGCAGGTGTTCACGTTCCACGATTTCCGCTTCGAGATCCTCGGGCGCAAGGGCAACCGCGTCACCGCCATCCGCATCACCGCGCCCGAGCCGGCGGTGCGCCGCTAGTGAGGCGCCACACCAGCGCGCCCGGCGCTTCCTTGTGCCGCGCGCAAGGGCGGCTCTATAGTTGCCCCGTCACAGCAGTCAACCGGGGACCGTCCATGCCGCTCAGCGCGCCCAAGCCACGCACCCGCCGCCACAAGCGCGTCATCACGCTCGAGGGATACGAGCGCGAGGATGGGCTGTGGGACATCGAGGGCCAACTCGTCGACACCAAGGACTACGACTTCGACAATTCGTGGCGCGGCCGGGTTATGGCGGGCACCGCGGTCCACAACATGCGCCTGCGCCTCACGGTCGACGACACCATGACCGTGCGCGAGGTCGATGCCGCCATCGACGCCGGTCCGCACCAGGTCTGCCCCGACATCGCGCCGGCCTATCAGGTGCTGGTGGGCGAGCGCATCAAGCCGGGCTGGAACCTGCGCGTGCGCGAGCTGCTGGGCGGCGTGCGCGGCTGCGTGCATCTGGTCGAAATGCTGGGTCCGATCGGCACGGTCGCCTACCAGACCATGGGGCCGAGCCGGGCCCAGAAGAAGATGGAACAAGCGCAGGGGACGGAACGGCGCAAGCCGGCGCGTCTTGGCACCTGCCACGCTTTCGCGTCGGACGGCGAGATCGTCCGGGAGCGTTGGCCGGAATTCTACACCGGCCCTAAATAAGCCGGCCTTGAAGCCTCTCAGCCCTGGAACACCTGGGCGATGAGCGGGCGCCAGTGATCCGCGCCGTGGCCGCTGGCGCCGGCACCATGGCCGGCACTGGCATGGCCCGCCTCGGTCGCGGCGAACCGGTAATAGACCACCACGAACACACGCAGCGCGGCGGTCAGGCTGTTATCGCCACGGAACCTGTCGATCAGCGAGCACAGCTCGTGGACGGTCATGCCTTCACGCTGGCACAACTCGTTGACCGCCACCCACATTTCCTCCTCGAGACGGATGCTGGTCCGCCGGTTTCCCACGTTTATGTTCTTGCAGATATGCACCTGGTCTCCCCTCCTACGCAAATCTTCATCCGGGCGGTCAGTTTCGTCCTTGCGTTCTCCCCAAGATAAAGAGTGTTTCTACGCTAGCTTCAATAATACTTAACGATGGTAGCAGATACAACCTAGCCGCGAATAGCCCCTACGGGGCGTAGGGAACTATCCCTTAGGTAGCGGCGTTGACGGCGTTGTGCAGGGCGGTGGGCTATTCGCCCGGGGCCCGCGCCGTCACCGAAAGCGCGTGAACCGGGCCCGCCAGCTCCTCGGCCAGCACGGCGTTGACGCGCCTTTGACGTTCGAGCCGGGACAGGCCGGCGAATACCTGCGCGACGATTTCGAGCCGGAAATGGCTCTCCCCGCCGGACCGCGCGCCGGCGTGGCCGGCATGAAGGCGCGATTCGTCGACCAGGCTCAGGCGTTCGGGGTGAAAAGCCTGTTCGAGCTTGGCACGCAGGATGGCGGCGACCGGCCCGTCATCAGAAGCCTGCCGCTTGCCCGCAATTCCCAAATCCGCTTTTTCGGTCATTATGGGTGCCATGCTAATCCTCCCGCCGCGCTTCGTCACCCCTCCCGCCATCGTTCCCGATACCACCAGGCCCGCGTGCCCGGAGCCGCGGCCGTGAGCGTCGGCGCGGCGGGCGCGCGGGCGCCACTCGGCGCGCGCGCCGCGTTCGGCCTGATGGCGCTGGTGGTGCTGGTATGGGGCGCCAACTGGCCGGTGATGAAAGTGGCGCTCGCCGACGTTCCGCCGCTCACCTTCGCACTCGCGCGCATGGTGCTGGGTGCGGCGTGCCTGTTCGCGGTGCTGGCCGTGCGCGGCGAGATACGCCTGCCCGGACGCGCCGATGCGCCGGTGGTGCTGTCGGTGGCGCTGCTGCAGCTGGCTGCGTTCCTGGCGCTGGTCAATCTCGGCCTCGAGCGGGTCGAGGCCGGACGCTCGGCGATCCTCAGCTACACCACGCCGATCTGGGTCGCGCCGCTCGCCGCCATGGTGATGGCCGAACGACTGACCGCGAAACGGCTCGCCGGACTCGGCCTCGGGCTCGCCGGCATCGCAGTGATGTTCAATCCGCTCTCGTTCGACTGGAGCGATCACCACAAGCTCGCCGGCAACGCCATGCTGCTCGGCGCCGCGCTTGCCTGGGCCGTCACCATCGTGCACGTGCGTCGCCACAGGTTCGTCCTGAGCCCGCTCCAGCTCGCGCCCTGGCAGATGGTGCTGGGGGCGATCCCGGTGGCGGTGCTGGTAGCGCTCTACGAGAGCCCGGCCGACATCCATCCCGGTCCCAGGTTGTGGGCGGTGCTCGCCTACAACGGCCCGTTCGCCACCGCCTTCGCCCTATGGGCCTGGATCTCGGTCAACCGGGCGCTGCCGGCGATCACCACGGCCATGGCGAGCCTCGCCGTGCCGGTGGTCGGCCTGCTCGCCTCGGCCGCCACCCTGGGCGAGCGCATCACGCTCGCCAACGGTGTTGGCCTCGCCCTGATCGTCGCCGGAATCGCCACCATTACCGCCGGAAACGGCGCCCGTTCGCAGCCTTGAACGACACCGCAGGCCCTTGCGCCCGTCCCCGCAAGACAGCATATTTGCCTAATGCCCAGGAAATCGGCACAAGATCAGGCCGCCCCACGGTCCCGGCGGCGTAACGGCTTCACCGAAGCGTTTGCGCTCGAATCCGAGACGGATCAGGCGGTACGACGCTGCGACCATGCCGGCTGCGCGGCCGGCGGCACCTACCGGGCGCCGCGTGCCCCCGACCGGCTCGACGAGCACTACTGGTTCTGCCTGGACCACGTCCGCGAGTACAACAAGGCTTGGAATTATTGTGCCGGGCGCAGCGACAGCGAGATCGAGGCCATGATCCGCGACGACGTGGTCGGCTGGCGCCCGACCTGGCCGCTCGGCCGGCTCGGCGGACGGTTCTCGCGCGACCGCTTCGCCCGGTTCAAGGACGCCTTCGGCCTGTTCGGCGACGAGGCCGCCGCCGAGGAAGCCGCCCGGGCGGGCGCACGGGAACGGGCCCGCCGCCGCCGCGAGGCGGACGCCAACGGCGACGAGGCGCGCGAGCGCGCCGCCCTCGACGTGATGGAACTTGCGCCGCCGCTGACCGCCAAGACGCTCAAAGCCCGCTACAAGGAGCTGGTCAAGCGCCACCACCCCGACGCCAACGGGGGGGACAAACAGGCCGAAGAGCGGCTAAAATTAATCAATCAGGCCTATGCCACACTAAAACAATGCCTTGGTGTATAAAGGCAGGGGCATTTCCCGCGATCCAAGAAGACGAGATACAGGTTTTTTATGGCAACCACGATCACCAGTGACTCGCACACGCCGGTCCACCCGCTCGACAAGCCCGACATCGAAGTTTCCGTCCGCCAGGCCTTCGGCCTCGACACGGACCTGACCGTCCCGGGCTTCAGCCAGCGCAGCGAATACGTGCCCGAGCTCGACGACGCCTATCAGTTCGACCACGACACCACGCTCGCGATCCTGGCCGGCTTCGCCTACAACCGCCGCGTCATGATCCAGGGCTACCACGGCACCGGCAAGTCGACCCACATCGAGCAGGTCGCGGCCCGGCTCAACTGGCCGTGCGTGCGCGTCAACCTCGACAGCCACATCAGCCGCATCGACCTGATCGGCAAGGACGCGATCGTGCTGCGCGACGGCAAGCAGGTGACCGAGTACCGCGAGGGCATCCTGCCGTGGGCGCTGCAGACGCCGACCGCGCTGGTGTTCGACGAGTACGACGCCGGCCGCCCCGACGTGATGTTCGTGATCCAGCGCGTGCTGGAGGTGGACGGCAAGCTCACGCTGCGTCGACCAGAACAAGGTGATCCGCCCGCACCCCTACTTCCGGCTGTTCTCGACCTCGAACACGGTCGGCCTCGGCGACACCACCGGCCTCTACCACGGCACCCAGCAGCTCAACCAGGGCCAGCTCGACCGCTGGCACATCATCGCCACGCTCAACTACCTGCCCCACGACGAGGAAATGAAGATCGTGCTGGCCAAGTCGCCCACCTACGACAACAAGAAGGGCCGCGAGGTGGTGTCCAACATGATCTCGCTCGCCGACCTCACGCGGGCGGGCTTCATGGCGGGCGACATCTCCACGGTCATGTCGCCGCGCACGGTCATCACCTGGGCCGAGAACGCGCGCATCTTCGGCGACTTCGGCTACGCCTTCCGGGTCAGCTTCCTCAACAAGTGCGACGAGATGGAACGCTCCACGGTAGCCGAGTACTACCAACGCTGCTTCGGCGAGGAGCTGCCGGAATCGGCGCGTCACGGCAAGGGCGAGACGAAGGACGCGTAGGCCGCCGCCGGCGCGAGAACGATGAGCAAGGACAGCCCGGTAGAGGAGTTCCGCCGCGTCACCGCCGCGGCCATGCGCGCGGTCAGCCACAAGCGCGACCTCGAGGTCGAGTTCACCCCCGAGCCGCCGCGCGTCCGCGGCAACCACGCGCGCCTGCAGACCCCGCCCCGCTCGCTGCCCGACCCGGAGGTCTCGAAGCTGCGCGGCCACGCCGAATTCGATGGCGCTCAAGCTGCGCTTCCACGACGACAAGCTGCACGCCCGCAAGATGCCGCACGGCGAGACCGCGCGGAAGATCTACAACGAGGTCGAGCAGGCGCGCTACGAGGCGATCGGCGCGACCCGCATGAAGGGCGTCTCGGAGAACCTCGATGCCGCGCTCGCCGACCGCTGCAAGGCCATGAGCTTCGACCGGGTCAACGAGTTCGAGAACGTGCCCGTGCCCGAGGTCATCGGCCTGATCGTGCGCGAGCAGCTCACCGGCAAGACCGTGCCCGACAACATCCGCTCGATCGTCAATTCCTGGCGCAACTGGGTGACCGAGCGCGCCGGCGAGGACTTCGCCGCGCTCAAGGACAACATCGGGGACCAGGAGGAATTCGCGCTCGCGCTCAACAAGTTCATCTCCGACCTCGCGCTCGGCGACGTGGACGGCGAGGACGACATGGAAGCCAGCGCCGAGGGCGAGGGCGACGAGGACGAGAGCGCCAACCCCGAGGCCCAGGGCCAGGATTCGGAGGATTCCGAATCCATGGAGACCCACGGCGAGCAGTCCATGGACGAGACCGAGGACGGCGAGCAGGGCATGTCCGACGATTCGGTCGAGGACACCAGCGAGGGCATGGGCGACGGCGAGACCCTGCCGCCCGACATCCGCTGGGCGCCCCAAGGCCCGCTCTCCAACGAGCGCCCCGAATACACCGCCTTCACCACCGCCTTCGACGAAGTGGTGGACGCCAAGGACCTGTGCGACGACCAGGAGCTGACCCGGCTCAGGGCCCATCTCGACAACCAGCTCTCGAACCTGTCGGGCGTGATCAGCCGGCTCGCCAATCGTCTGCAGCGCCAGCTCATGGCCAAGCAGTCGCGCGCCTGGGAGTTCGACCTCGACGAGGGCATGCTCAATTCGGCGCGCCTGCACCGGGTCGTCATCAACCCGCTCTATCCGCTCTCCTACAAGCAGGAGAAGGAGATGGAGTTCCGCGACACGGTGGTGACGCTGCTGATCGACAACTCGGGCTCGATGCGCGGCCGTCCCATCACGCTCGCCGCCATGAGCGCCGACATCCTCGCGCGCACGCTGGAGCGCTGCGCGGTCAAGGTCGAGATCCTCGGCTTCACCACGCGCGCCTGGAAGGGCGGCCAGTCGCGCGAGAAATGGCTCAACGCCGGCAAGCCCGCGCGCCCGGGCCGGCTCAACGACCTGCGCCACATCATCTACAAGGCGGCCGACGCGCCGTGGCGGCGCACCCGCAAGCACCTGGGCCTGATGCTGCGCGAGGGTCTCCTCAAGGAGAACATCGACGGCGAGGCGCTGATGTGGGCGCACAACCGCCTGATCGGCCGTCCCGAGCAGCGCAAGATCATGATGGTGATCTCCGACGGCGCGCCGGTGGACGATTCGACGCTCTCGGTCAATCCCGGCAACTACCTCGAGCAGCACCTGCGCCGGGTGATCCACTGGATCGAGCAGTATTCGCCGGTCGAGCTGGTCGCCATCGGCATCGGCCACGACGTGACCCGCTACTACAAGCGCGCGGTCACCATCGTCGACGCCGAGCAGCTCGGCTCGACCATGATGGACAAGCTGTCCGAGCTGTTCGACGAAGATTACGTCGATCCCGACGAGGTCGAGCGCCGGCGCGGCGGGGTCAACAAGTCCCAGACCAAGACCAGGACCCGCAGCGGCGCCAAGGGCGCCACCACCGGCCGCGGCGCGCAGCACTAGCGACACCCTCCCTTCCACTTAAGTCGTCACCCCCGCGAAGCTTGTCCCCGCGCAGGCGGGGAGCGGGGGTCCAAGTGCCGGGTAAAACATGGATCGCCCGGGGCGCGCCCAACTTGCGCGCAAACCAAAGAGAGCGGGCATTCGCCCGCAAGCCGGGCGATGACGAGGTTGGGCTAATCGCGAGCCGCGCCGCGCATCACTAAAGCATGTTGTGATTAGGTGGATGCGGCAACACCCCCCTCACCCTTCCCTCTCCCCCCGCACGCGGGGGGAGAGGGTTGAGAAGGGTTGGCGAGCGGCACGCGAGCCTACCCGTCACGCGAATGCGTGCTACGCACGACGCTGGGTGAGGGGGATCCCACTTAACGGCAACATGCTCTAGCAGCATCCCTCCCCTTCCGGAAACCCCTTGCAAACCAACGCCTTCCGGCCCCGTTCACAATTCCGTGAACCATAATCCGGTCACAATCCTCGGCCATCATCGCCCGGTCGCGCGCCGGGCTCGTCCGGCGCCGTGGACGGACTGGCATGTCCAAGGACCCGCAGACGGTTCCGGGCGGCCGCAACGGAGGCTCCTCACATGGAACAGCGCATCTACGAGCTTTATGACCACTACGTGCACAGCGCCGAGCCCCGGCGCGTGTTCCTGCACAAGCTCGTCACGACCGCGGGCGGTGTCGCCGCGGCCGCGGCGATCCTGCCGTGGCTCGAAGGCACCGGCGCGGAGGCGGCGATGGTGCCGGCCAACGACGACCGGCTCACGACCGAGACCATGAAGTTCAAGGGCGCGACCGGCGAGATGAGCGCCTATGTCGCCATGCCCAAGGCGGGCGGCAAGCTGCCGACCGTGGTCGTGATCCACGAGAACCGAGGCCTCACCGACCACATCCGCGACGTCGCACGGCGGCTTGCGCTGGAAGGCTTCCTCGCGGTCGCGCCCGACATGCTGTCGCCCGACGGCGGCACGCCCAAGGACCGCGACAAGGCGGGCGAGATGATCGGCAAGCTCAAGGGCGGCGACGTGGTCAAGAACCTGGTCGCCACCACCGCGTTTGCCCGCGGGCTCCCCAATTCCAACGGCAAGGTCGGCGCGGTCGGCTTCTGCTGGGGCGGCCAGCGCACCAACCAGCTCGCCGTCGCCGATCCCAAGCTGCTCGCCGCCGTGCCCTACTACGGCCGCCAGCCGACCAAGGACATCGACAAGATCAACGCCAAGATGCTGCTCCAGTACGCCGGCGAAGACCCGCGCGTGCTCGCGGGCAAGGACGCGTTCGTCAAGGCGCTGAAGGCCAATGGCAAATCGGTCGAGGTCTATGTCTACGCAGGCGCCAAGCACGCCTTCAACAACGACGCCAACCCGGCCCGCTACAATCCGGCGGCGGCGAAGCTGGCGTGGTCGCGGACCGTGCCCTTCCTCAAGGCGAACCTGCAGTAATACCCCGGTATGCCATAGCGTTCGTTCAGGGCGCCCATGTCATCGCGTTGAGGGAGGCCGGCCCCGCTCCGAGGCCGGCCCTTCCCTTGTCCGTCATGCCCCGGCTTGTCCGGGGCATCCATGTTCTTTCATCCAGGCGTAAAAAAACACGTGGATGGCCCGGACGAGCCGGGCCATGACGACTAAAGAAATGCGGGAAGAAAAGTAAGGAAACCTCCGAGAACCCGGAGCAGGATCGGCCTCGCTTTTTTCCCCGGACGGGGACGGCGTCCTGGAGTAGCATTTCCGGCGCATGGCGTTGCGGCCTGTTCCGGCCGACGCTCTTTCCAAGGGAGAAGAGTAATGTTCACAGGGAAACGGTTCGGCCTCGTGGCCGGGGCGGTCGCGCTCGCGGCCGCGGGTTTCACGCACGGGACGGCTTCGGCCGAGGACGCCCAGGCCTTCTACAAGGGCAAGGTCGTCAAGATGATCGTCGGCTACGGGCCCGGCGGCGGCTACGACGCCTACGCCCGCATGATCGCGCCGCACCTGTCGAAGGCGCTCGGCGCCACCGTGATCGTCGAGAACCAGCCGGGCGCGGGCGGCCTCAGCGCCCTCAACCGGCTCTCCGTGGCCACGCCCGACGGCCTGCAGACCATGATCGTCAACGGCACGGGTGCCGCGCTCGCGCAGATCCTCCAGCAGAAGGCGGTGCGGTTCGATCTCGGCAAGCTCGGCTACCTCGCCACCGTCAGCTCCTCGCCGTGGATCTGGCTGGCGACGCCCAACTCGCCCATCAACGCGCCCGCCGACGCCATGAAGCCCGGCGTCAAGGTGCGCTGGGCCGCCTCGGGCGTGACCGACGGCCTCGGCGACGGCGCCGCCATCACCTGCCACGTGCTCAAGCTCACCTGCCAGATCATCCGCGGCTACAAGGGCAGCAAGGCGGCGGCCCATGCCGTGACCCAGGGCGAGATGGATTCGATCTACGTGTCCGACACCTCGGCCAACAAGTACGTCCAGGCCGGTGACGCCAAGCCGGTCGCCACCATGTCGCGCGAGAAGTCGCGCTTCTTCCCGAAGCTGCCGACCATCTTCGAGCTGATCAAGCCCAACGCCGAGCAGGAGTGGTGGCTCGACTTCCGCGCGACGCTCGACGGCCTCGGCCGCATCCTCGTGACCTCGCCGAACGTGCCGAAGGACCGGCTCGCGTTCCTGCAGGCGGCGGTGAAGAAGGTGCTGACCGACAAGGCGATGGTCGCCGAGGGCGAGCGCACCCAGCGCTACCTCGACTACGGCGCGCCGGCTTCCACGGAGAAGAACGTGCTGAAGGTCGTCGGCAGCCTGACGGCGGAGCAGAAGGCGGCCGTGCAGAAGGTGATCATGGGCAAGTAGCGCCCCCACCTTTCCGGACAAAAGAAAAGGGCCCGCGAGCGGGCCCTTTTCATTCCCCGGGGGACGCCGTCAGACGGCCGCGGCCTTTCTTTCGATCTGGCGCTTGAGGCGGGCCACCGCCGGGTCGAGCCTGGTGATGGCGGTCGCCTTGAGATAGGCATCCAGCCCGCCCGACTTCTCGATGGTGCGGATGGCGTTGGTGGAGAGCTTGAGGCGCACCATGCGGCCGAGCGCCTCGCTCAGGAGCGACGTCTGCTGCACGTTGGGCAGGAAGCGGCGGCGGGACTTGTTGTTGGCATGGCTGACGTTGTTTCCGGCCATGACCTGCTTGCCCGTGATCTGGCAACGACGTGACATGATGAATTCCCGTGTCTTTTGAATGGCTTGTGAACGGCTCGCAAGCCCTTGGTCCCGCGCGCACCAAAGGTCCGCCCGGGCGCGGAAGCGGCTGTTTACCGGGATTTCGCCCCCCCGTCAAGGGGCGGGAGGCTTCCCGATGCTATCTCAAATAGATGACCAGTGTCCTAAATCAGGTGGTTATGCACTACTTGACTAGTTCCGTTCTTGGGTCTTGCCCTAGGCAAAACGGGTCAGCGTTCTAATCCTCGTATTCGTAATCTGGGCTACGTGGCTCAACTCCACCCAAGTAGAAGCTGCCGAATTTATATGTCCGGTATGCTTGAGTTCGGCGGCACACACCCCTGTCGTCGAGATATTGCAGCCAAACACGGGCGTAAAGCTCCCCGACTCCATTAAATATGACATCCGTTTTTCTAGAAACGAGGATAGCCTCCCCGGAAACTATCTTTTGGGCGCCTCCTATCTCCCGCGCCCATAACTGGTCTTCGCCACTCGCAGAAACCTTAGCCTCGACCGTTACTTCATTCCTAAGAATTCTCGCGTCCGAATCTCCCACATTAACAATCTCATACTGAATTTGAATCGGCAGTGGCTTGTCGGCGTTTACCGCTCTTACCGCGCGGACTCTCAAACGGGGTCTATGGGTAGATATGAATTCATCGCGGCTGAGTTTCAAAGCATCGCGCGTCAGACGTATTTCGCAGATGCCAACGACAGCAAGGATGATTGTAAAAAGGGCGATAACCGCCGTCGAACCAGCCTCGACAAAAGTGTCGCGGTCCTCAACCCATTGAACAGAGCGTATGAAGATGGATGGACCTTCATAGAAACCATTAGGGTTTTTATGCTGTTCGCTTGCGGGTGGTTCCGGCTGCTTGCTTGGGTTAGCAAATGCTAGCGCGACTAATCCCAAACCCAGCAATACCGCAAAGGCAATGGAACGCACTTTGTATCGGCTCTTTAGCATCCCCTAACTGCCTCCCCGAATATGCCCCCGTTCTCCCGATTGTTGTACCGGAACTGAAACTCAGCGACATCCGGGGAAAGCCAACCGTGACACACCATCAACCGTCGCCTTCCCAAATTAAGAAACTACTCCCCCCACGTCCGGTGGAGCGACCAGAACTTCTCCATGGCGAGGTAGGTGAACGAGCCGGTCCAGGCGATCATGGCGAGGCCGAGCAGGGCCTCGACGCCGGTCAGCATCCGGAGCACCCCGGTCGGGTACACGTCGCCGAGGCCGAGGGAGGTGTAGCTCACCGTCGAGTAGTAGAGGAAATCGTGAAAGGTATGGCCCGACTGCCCGGCAAGGCCGCCGAGCCCGACCCAGGCCAGCCCGTAGAACAGGATCGCGCAGATCCAGACCTCGATGGAATGGGCCGCGAAGGCGGCGCCGATCAGGAACAGGATGCGCCTGCGCGGCCGCATCGTGAGCTTGGGCATGAAGATCGAGGCGAGCCGCAACGCCTCGTAATGGACCATCACGCAGACCGAGACCATGACCACCGCGAGCACCATGGCGATCAACAGGACGGCGCGGTCACCAACAACTGCGTGCATGTCTCGTCTCCCTCGGAAAGGACAGGTTGCTTCCATGATGGCCCGCGCAGCGGGACCGTTGTGAGATATCGTCATGCCCCGGCTTGTCCGGGGCATCGTCGTGCGAAGCACACGTCCGCATGACGGATCGCCCGGCTAAACCGGGCGATGACGATTCTATAAAGCGATCCTGGCCAAAGGAAACCGGCCTAGTTCATGCGCCCGAGCGCGCGCGACAGCAGCACGTAGACCTTGCCCACGTCGGCCGTGACGAAGGCCGAGCTCAGCAGGCTCTCGGGGTCGGACTGGCTCGCCTGGGCGAGCAGGTTCTCGAACAGCTCGAGGTAGCGGTCGGCGTATTTGCGGAACTCGGCATTGTCCTCGTAGCGGGTGCGGATCGCGGCCTGCAGCTTGCGCTGGTCGCCGTCGGCCAGCATCGTGCGCAGGAACACGCTCTTGTCGCCGCGCGCGAACTGCTTCCACAGCTTTTCGCCGAGCGGCTTGTCCATCAGGCGGGTGAAGTCGACCCCGAGCGAGTTGAGGTCGTCGATCACCAGGCGCGAGGCGCGCAGGAAGCGGTCCTTCTCGGCATCGAGCGCGTTGAGGCGCACTTTCTCCGCCTCCGCGCCGGCCGCCCTGGAGGCCGTAATCAGCTCATCGGTCTGCTGGGTGAAGGTCTTGACGATGTCGTCGGCGCGCGCCGACGCCGCGGTGAGCGCCTTGGCGAAATCGCGGCTCTGGGATTCCAGGTTCTCGCCCAATTCGGTCACCAGCTTGCGCGCCTCCTCGGCGGCCTGCTCGATCTCGCGCGCGCGCTGGCGGAACAGCGCGCCGAGCCCGTGCATCTGCTCGGCGACGCGGTCGGAGGCCTCGCGCAGGTCCTTGTTCTCGGCGGCGAATCCGGCGCGCAGGCCCTCGACCTGGGTGGCCGCGGCGGTGGCGGTCTCGTGCAGCGCCTTGGCCTCGCGCGCGAGCGCCTCGCCGGACGCGCGCATGCGCTGGTCGGCGCCGGCGGCGGCCTCATCCATGTGGTCCAATTCGCGCCTGAGCGTGGCGGCGATGGCGTCGGCCTGGGTGGCGGCGGCCTCGGCCGCGCGCTCGAGCGCCGCGACCTCGCTCGCCACCGCCTTGTCGATGGCGTCGGACTTGGCGGCCAGCTCCGCCGACGCCTCGGCCAGCGCCTGGGCCTGGCGGTCGAGCGCCTTGCGGATCTCCTCGGCGCGCTCGGCGGCGGCATCGGACGCGGCGCGCAGCGCATCGGCCTGGCGCACGTAGGCGTCGCCGACCTCGCGCGCCCGCGTGGTGGTGTGGGACGCGGTCTCGTCGAGCCGCTTGACCTGGTCCTCCAGCACCTGGCGCACCTCGGCGGCGCGCTGGCGCGCGGACTCGGAGACCCGTTCCAGTGCCGTGCTCTGGCCTTCCAGCACCTCGCCGGCGGCGCGCACCTGGGCGACCGCGGTGTCGGTGGCGGCCGCGAGTTCCCCCGCCCGTTTCTGGAAGCCCTCTCCGGTGCGGTCGAGCTGGGCGCGCGCCGTGGTGCCGGCGCGCTCGATCTCCGTGCTGCGCGCAGCCAGCGCCTCTCCAGCCGAACCGATGTCGCCGACCGCCCCTTCGGCGGTGCCGGACAGCATCTCCGCCGCATGGGCAAGATCGTCGGACACCTCGCCCACGCGCTGGACCGCGCGTTCCGCCGCCTCGACGATGCCACGCGCCCGCGCCACCAGGGTCTCCGCCGCGCCGGCGAGCTCGTGGCCGGCATGGCCGGCGCCCTCGGCCAGCGCGTCGCTTTCCGCCTCCAGCGCCTTGGCGGCCTGCTGCGCCTCGGCGGCGAGCGCGGCGAACTCCGAGCGCATCGCGGCGGCGCGCTCGCGATTGCCTTCGGCGAGCGTGTCGGTGCGCGCCGCCGCCTGCTCGATGGCGGCGGTGAGCTTGGCCATCTGTTCGGCGAGCACGCTGGTGGAATCGGCGGCGCGGTTCTCCAGCGCGGCGGCCGCGTCGTCCAGCGACTTGCGGCTCGCGGCGGCGAGCCTGTCGACCACGGCGGCCTTGTCGCTGAGCCCGGCGGCGGCATTGTCGAACGCCTGCGCCTGGGCGGCGAGCTTCTCCAGGAGGCCGTCGACGCCCGCGGTCGCCTCCTCGGCGGAGACAGCGAGCGCCGCGCGGCGGGTTTCCAGCCCCTCGGTCGCGGCGCCGAGCCGCCCCACCGCCCCTTCCGCCGCGGCGGCGACGGCATCGCCGCCCTCGCGCAGGCGGGTCTCGAACGCGTCGGCGACCGTGCGGACACGGTCCTCGGTGAGGACGGCGGCCGCATCGGTCGCCTTGAGGAAACGCGCCTGGCCTTCCTCGATGGCGGTGATCACTGCGTTGACCTTTTCCGCGGCGTTGCCGGGCGGATAGATCAGGGCGTCGAGCCGCCGCGCGATGACATCGGCCGCGTCGCTCACGCGGGCGCGCATGCCGAGCGCGAGCAGCACCAGCCACAGGAACGCGAGCGGCGCGAAGGCGCCGGCGAAGAACGCGCCGATCTCGTGGGGCAGCATCGACATGAGGTTGCCCCAGCCGATCTCGACCTGGACATAGGCCGCGGCGAGATAGAGCCATAGCGCCGTCAGCAGGAAGCCGACGATCAGGACGATGCGAAAGCGTGACAGGCGCATGGGCCCGAGGTGTTCCCCCCTGCTCGCGGACACGGTTGTCCGCCGTTCTTCCCCAGTCGGGAAACCCTAAAGGGTGGCGGGTTTGCCGTAAAGCGAATCGCGTTCCGCGCTTCTACCACGAAAGGGCCGGAATCGCGGCCTTGAGGCGCACGCCGGCCTTCCGGCAGACCGCGGCAAGACGCGCGCCATCGGGTTTCTCACCATAGTTAAGGCCGAGCTCGGCGCCGTGGATACCGGACGTCACCAGCACCGCGTCGATGCCGGCGCCGTTGGCGCCGCGGATGTCGGTTGCGAGCGAATCGCCGATGGCGACCAGGCGCGATCTGTCGGCGAGCCCCATGATCGCGAGGCAGGCATCGTAGGTTTCGCGGTAGGGCTTGCCGAAGGTGCGCACGTCACCGCCCATCTCGCGGTAGCGCTCGGCGAGCGCGCCGGCACAGATGATGCGCACCCCGCCCCGGATCACTTCCATGTCGGGGTTGGCGCAGATCATCGGCATGGCAAGGCGCACACTTTCCTCAAGCAGGTCCTCGTAGTCGGCGACTTTCTCCTCGTCGCGCCACGGCCCGGTGTTGAGGATGAAGGCGCCCGCCTCGGGTGCCGCGACGCGTTCGAGGTCGAGCCCGTCGAACAGGCCGAGGTCGCGCTCGGGCCCGAGGTGCAGGCAGCGCCGGCCGAGGGCCGCCAGCCAGTCGTCGTCGCGCGCCTTGAGCTTGCGCCAAGCGAGCTCGCCCGAGGACAGCACGTCGGTATAGAGCGCGCGCTCGATCCCCATGGCTGCCATCTGATCGATCACGGCCTGGCCGCGCCGCGGCGCGTTGGACAGCATCACCACCTTCTTGCCCGCATCCTTGAGCGCGGCGAGCGTTTCGCGCGCACCGGGATAGGGCGAGCGCCCGTCGTGCACCACGCCCCACAGGTCGAGGATCATGCCGTCGTAATGCGCCATCAGCACGCCGATGCCATCGAGCACGGCGATCGGGGCGTTGGGGGAATCGGCGGGAGCGGACATGGCAAGCGCTAGCATTATGAACGGGCGCCGCCCTTGTGCCATGGGCGCAGGGGGAAGTGAAGGGGAAAGGGCGCCGCCTCGACCGTCCCTGGGGCTCAGCCGTCCTTGGCCCTCAGCCGTCCTTGGAGAGCCGCGGCTCGCCGAACAGGTAGCCCTGGCCGAAGTCGATGCGGTAGTCGAGCAACTCCACGAGATCCTGCTCGCTCTCGAGCTTCTCGGCGATCATGTCGATGCCGTGGACGTCGAGCACGCGCTTGAGGGCGGGGACGTTGACGCCGACCAGCGTGGCGGCGTCGCCGTCCAGCGGGTCGGCCTCGACCGCCGCGCCGCCCGCGGGCTCGCGGTGCAGCAGGTAGGCCGCGTCGATCTTGATGTACTTGAAGCGCTTCCTGGACAGCGCCGGGATGTCGAGCCTGGTCAGGTCGTGCACCCGGTCGAGGGAGAAGTAGAAGCCGAGCCGGCCGAGGCGCGAGATGTACTCGTCGATCTCGGCGGAATGGGCGCCGATGTCCTCCTGGCGGAACTCGAAGATCAGGTTGCGCGCGAGCTCGGTGTTCGACGCCATGAAGTCGACGAAATCCGAGAAGAACGCGCGGTCGGCGAGCGTGTTCGCCGAGATGTTGCAGAAGAACCCGACCGAATGGTTGTGGGACTGGGCGCGGCGCACGAGCTGGACGCAGCGGAACAGCAGCAGGTTGTCGATGGCACCGACCAGGCCGTCGCGCTTGGCGAGCTCGAGGTACTGCTCGGGCAGCACCACGCCGCCGTCCTCGGCGCGGATGCGCGAGAAGCATTCGTAGAAGCGGGGCTTGCGCTGGGGCAGGCTGACGACCGGCTGCAGGTAGAGGTCGACGCGGTCGCGCTTGAGCCCCTCGCGCACGATGTCGAGGATCTGGTCTTCGTCGAGGCCCTCGCGCACCTTGCCCGGATCGGCGTCGGCAGGCCGGCCGTCCGCGGCGGGCCTGGCATCCTTGGCGCCGGCCAAGGACAGCTGCTCGATCAGGTTCTGCAGCACGCGCACCTCGGAGACGACCCGGTCGAGGTCCTCCTTGGCCTTGGAATCGCCGCCCTCGGCGAGCGCCGCGATCTGGCCGTCGATACGCATGATCTCGCCGCGCAGGCGATCGACCTCGTCGCGCGTGCCCATCGTCTCGTGGCGCGAGGCGTAGAGCCGGCCCTCCGCTATGGCGGCGGCCTCGGAGCGCGCCCAGGCCTCGTGGCCGATCAGGCCGGCGAGCAGCACGACGGCGCCCGCGAGCCAGCCCTCGACCAGGCCGACCGCCGGCACGACACCCGGCAACACCAGCGCCACGGCGAGCGCGAGCAGGACGTAGGCGGCGGCGATCACGAGGTGTTTCAGCACGGGCAAGGAACTCCGTTGGCGGGCGGCGCGCAGGGCAGCCGGCCGAGACCGCTAATCTGCCGTCAAGGTCTTGAAATATGGTTAACAATTGATGAGCCGGCGGGCGCCGGCGCAGTTCTAGCGGTGATCGGCGCCGACCGCGTCCGATACCGTGGCGAAGCCGTCGGCTTTGATCCGCACGAGCAGCCCGTCGAGGATGCGCGCGACCAGCCCCGGCCCGTCGTAGATCAGCGCGCTGTAGAGCTGCACCAGGGACGCGCCTGCGCGGATCTTGGCGTAGGCCGCCTCGGGTCCGTCGACGCCGCCGACGCCAACCAGCGGCACCCTTCCACCGGTCTCGCGCCAGGCGGCGGCGAGCAGCCGGGTCGCGGGCTCGAACAGGGGCTTGCCCGAGAGCCCACCCGCCTCGCCCCGGTTGGCGCTCACGAGCGTGGCGGGACGCGCAGTTGTCGTGTTGCTGACGGTGAGCCCGTCCATGGCGCCGTCGCGGGCGAGCACGCAGATGTCGGCAAGCTGCGCGTCACTCAGGTCGGGAGCGATCTTGACCAGCACCGGCGGCGGCGCAGGAAGCTTGGCCAGCGCCGCACGCACGGCGGCGAGGATGTCGGCGAGCTCGCTGGCACCCTGCAGGTCGCGCAGGCCCGGCGTGTTGGGCGACGACACGTTGACCACGAGATAGTCGGCAAACTCGCCGAGAGTTCCGGCGCCGGTGCGGTAATCGGCGACCGCATCGGCGGCGTCCTTGTTCTTGCCGATATTGACGCCGACGATGCCGCGTCCGCCGCGCCGGCGGAACGCTGCGAGCCGGCGCACAGCCGCCCCGGCGCCGCCGTTGTTGAAGCCGAGCCGGTTGATGACGGCGCGGTCCTCGGGCAGGCGGAACAGGCGCGGGCGCGGGTTGCCCGGCTGCGGGCGTGGCGTCACGGTGCCGACCTCGACGAAGCCGAAGCCGAAGCCGAGCATGGCCGCCATCACGCGCGCGTCCTTGTCGAACCCGGCGGCGAGGCCGAGCGTATTGGGGAAGCGCCGCTCGTGCGCCGTGCCCGGCCACAGGGTCACGGCGAGGCGCGGATCGGCGGCGGCGCGCGCGCGCGGCCCGGCGAGCCGCCCGAGCCCGGCGGCGAGGCTGCGCAGCGTCGCCTCATGGGCGCATTCGGCGGGCAGTGCGTGTAGCCCGGCACGCATCAGGGGCCACAGGCTCATCGGGTCGCCTCCGTCGCCGACGGCAGGTGGGGCAGAAGGTGGCGCCCGTCGGCGCCGAGCCGGAGCGGCCCGAGGTCGCGCACCAGTGCCACCGGCAGCGTCCCGTAATAGTGCGGGAACACGCCCTCGCCCATGGCCTCCCAGCGCAGCGCGGCGCCGAGACGCCGGGTATCGGCGGCGAGCAGAACGAGGTCGTCGCGCCCGGCGAAGAAGCGCGCGAGCGTGGCCGGAAGCTGATCGCGGGTGGAGAAATGGATGAAGCCGTCGCGCCGGCACACCGGCCCGCCCGCGTAGGTCGCGGCCGCGCCCGCGGGCGGCCAGTCGCCGGCCGCGGCGATGTGATAGACGGTCTCGACGTCGTGCCGGTTCCCGGACATGGCCGCGAACCTAGCGGAAAGGGGCGGCCCTGAACAGGGCGCGCGGCGCGGCCACAATCTCCCCTTGGGCGCGCCGCCCGCATGGGCGAGTATCCGGCCCATGGCGATGGAAAAGGACACGGCGGCGCCCGTCCGCCAGGACCGCCACGGGCTGCACCTGATCGACGGGCTGTGGGCCTGGGGCAACCCGCCCATCATGGGGCCCATGACCAACGGCGCGTGGATGGCGTCCGTGGTGTTCGACGGCGCGCGCGCGTTTGCCGGCGTCGCGCCCGACCTCGAGCGCCACTGCGCCCGTGTGGTGCGCTCGGCCGAGGTATTGGGCCTGGAGCCGCCGGTGACGGTTGACGAGATCGTCGCCCGCGCCTGGGAAGGCATCGCGCAGTTTCCCGAGGGCGCCGAGCTCTACATCCGCCCGATGATGTACGCCGAGGAGGGCTTCGTCAGCCCCAAGGCCGAGACCACCAAATTCGTGCTCACCCTGTTCGAGGCGCCGATGCCCGAGCCGCGCGGCTTCACCGCGCATCTCTCGAAGGTGCGCCGCCCCTCGCCCGAGAGCGCGCCGACGCTGGCCAAGGCGTCGTGCCTCTATCCCCAGTCCGCCCGCGCGCTCAGGGAGGCCCGGGCCGCGGGCTTCGGCAACGCCGTGCTGCTTGATTCGAACGGCAACGTCGCGGAGCTCGCCACCGCCAACATCTTCATGGCGAAGGACGGAGTCGTCGCGACCCCCGCCCCCAACGGCACCTTCCTCGACGGCATCACGCGCCAGCGCGTCATAAAACTGCTGCGCGAGGACGGCGTCGAGGTGCGAGAGTGCTCGCTCACGTTCGACGATTTCCGCCATGCCGACGAGATTTTTTCCACCGGCAACTACGCCAAGGTCACGCCGCTCACGCAACTGGAAGAGTGCAAGATGCAGCCGGGCCCGCTCTACGCCCGCGCGCGCCGCCTCTATTTCGACTGGGCGATGACGCAGGGACGGCGGTAGCTACTTCCCCCTCACCGTCATTCCCGCGCAAGCGGGAATCCACTTGCATAACATGGACCCCCGCTTTCGCGGGGGTGACAAAAAGCAATGCAGCTGCTTGGATGGCCGGGACAGGCCCGGCCATGACGATGGGGGTTTTGCGGAAAGAGCGGCGAAGAGGGAGATTCGGCTTCAGGCCGCGGCCCCTCACGCCGCCGTTTGCGACAGGTCCTCGCCGGCCAGCGCGCGGTCGATCAGCGCGACCATCTCGTTGACGCCATAGAGCGCGATGAACGAGCCCATGCGCGGGCCCTGGGACTGCCCCAGCAGGATCTCGTAGAGCGCCTGGAACCACGCGCGCAGGTCCGTGAACGGGTGGCGCTTGCCGACCTCGTAGACCTGGTACTGGATATCCTCGGCGACCGCGCCCGCCGGCAGCTTGCGCAGTTCCGCCGCCAGATCCTCCAGCGCCTTGATCTCGTCGGCCGTGGCCTTGCGGTAAGTCTTGGCCGGCTTGACGAAGTCCCGGTAGTAGCGGATCGCGAAGCCCACCAGCCGGTCGAGCATGGGCGTGCTCGCAGGGCTGGCATCGGGCGCGTAGCGCGAGATGAAGCCCCACAGCACCGCCTTGTCCTCGGTGTTGCAGATCGAGGCGAGGTTGAGAAGGATGTTGTAGGAGAGCCCCGTCTCCGGTGCCGGCACCTCCTTCTCGTGCGCATGGATGTGGAACACCGGGTTCTGCAGCTTCTTCTTGTCGTCCTCGCCCGGGAAGCTCGCGAGATGGGCGAGGTATTCGTCCACGCATTTCGGGATCACGTCGAAGTAGAGCCGCTTGGCGCGCTGGGGCGCCTGGTACATGTAATAAGCGAGGCTCTCGTGGGGCGCGTAGGCCAGCCACTCCTCGACCGTGAGGCCGTTGCCCTTCGACTTCGATATCTTCTCGCCCTTCTCGTCGAGGAACAGCTCGTAGGTCATGCCGTCGGGCGGCGTGCCGCCCAGAAATCCTGCAGATGCGCGACGACAGGCGCACCGAATCGATCAGGTCCTTGCCCGACATCTCGTAATCGACGGCGAGCGCGGTCCAGCGCATGGCCCAGTCCACCTTCCACTGCAGCTTGCAGTCGGCGCCACGCACCTTGACCTCGTAGGTCTGGCCGTCGGCATCCTGGTAGGTG
The DNA here is from genome assembly GCA_963732875.1 of uncultured Alphaproteobacteria bacterium. GTDB lineage: Bacteria > Pseudomonadota > Alphaproteobacteria > SMXQ01 > SMXQ01 > WHSO01. The sequence continues at coordinate 1,540,465 of CAVTBD010000002.1, forward strand.
AAGGTGCCCTTCTCGAGATCGCGCGCGATCACCGGCACCTGCAGGACGCGGTTGGTCCACGGGCACAGCGGCAGGAACGGCGAGTAGGTCGCGCGCCGCTCGGGCCCCAGCGTCGGCAGCATGATCTCCATGATCTCGTCGTAGTGCTCGAGCACCTTCATCTTGACGTCGTCGAAGCGCCCGGACTTGTAGCACTCGGTCGCGGAATAGAACTCGTAGTCGAAGCCGAAGGTGTCGAGGAACTGGCGCAGCTGCGCGTTGTTGTGCGCGCCGAACGAGGCGTGGCACTCGAACGGGTCGGGCACGGAGGTCAGCGGCAGCTCGCGGAACTTCTCGATGTGGTCGCGCTTGGGGATGTTGTCGGGCACGCGCCGGAGCCCGTCCATGTCGTCGGAGAACGCGATCAGCCGGGTCGGCACGTCGGAGATCACCTCGAACGCCTTGCGCACCATGGTGGTGCGGGCGACCTCGCCGAAGGTGCCGATATGCGGCAGGCCCGACGGGCCGTAGCCGGTTTCGAACAGCACGTAGCCCTTGGCCGGCGTTTTGTCGCCGATCCGCGCGAGCACCTTGCGGGCCTCGACGAAGGGCCAGGCGTTGGACTCCATGGCAAGATCGCGCAGCGGATGGGGCATGGTCGAAGTGTACCGGTTTGGCGGCCGTTTGTCGGGGCCGTCGGGCGTGTTCCCCGAGGGTTTTCCACGGATGCTCTACAGGGGCCGGAAACTAGGGTCCGGCGCCGGATTCGTCAATGCCGCCGGGCCTCCCTCACCCTCCCGCCCCTGCGGGCCGGGCCCGGATGCCCCGCATGAAGCGGGGCATGGCGAGTCCTAAATAACACCGTCATGCCCCGGCTTGTCCGGGGCATCCATTGGCGTCACGGTTTTTGCATGGCTGGGGGATGGGTTTACATCGTGACCAACGGGCGTGACGGTACGCTCTACGTCGGCGTGACCTCCGACATACAGCGTCGGGCATGGGAGCATCGCGAAAGCCTGGTCGAGGGGTTCACCAAGCGATACGGCCTCAAACGGCTCGTCTACGCAGAGCGGCATGAGGATATCAGAGACGCCATTCGCCGGGAAAAGCGTCTCAAGCACTGGCCGCGCCAATGGAAGGTCAACCTGATCGAAGCCGACAATCCCGACTGGATCGACTTATACGATACCTTGGTCTAGAGATGCCCCGGACAAGCCGGGGCATGACGAGTGAGATGAGGTGATACCCATGGGCGGCAGGATGACGACAGGACAGTGGATATGCGCGGGCGTCGGCTTTTTCGCCGCGATCGCGGGCCTGCACCGGCTCCTCCCGCCGGGCACGTGGGGCCTGCCCAACCTGCTGCTGGCCGGCATCAAGGGCGGCGCCGGTGCCGGCGTCGGCCTGCTCGCCTACGAGGCCGTCCAGCGGATACGCGGCGGCAAGCCCCCCGACAAAAACGGCGACTGAGCGCGTGCTGCGCACGCAGCACGCAGCACCCTCACCCTCCCGTCCCCGCGGGCCGGGCCCCTCCCTCTCCCGCTCCCGCGGGAGAGGGGCTTTCCGCCGCGTAGCCCCTCTCCCACTTGTGGGAGAGGGTGGCGAGCGAACGCGAGCCGGGTGAGGGCTAGCCGCCCTGTTCGCGCCGGGAGCGCGCCCTTATACTCGCGCCATGTCAGACGGCTTTCCCGAGTTTCCCTCCGATAGCCCCGCGAGCCCCGCGCGCGCGGCGGCCATCGATTTCACCGCGCCCGCCCTGGTCGCCACGCCCAAGGGCGCGGTGATGCTGGAGCCCAACGGAGACCTGCGTCCCCTCACCCGGCGTGAGGCCGTGGCGGAGGTCAAGGCGCGCCCGACCTTGCTGGCCCACGCGCCGGCCACCGCCAGGCGCCTGCGCGCCCAGCCGTTCGCGGCGCTCGACGTGCTCGAGCTCTACGCCTTCGCCCGCCCCGCCCAATTCTGCGTGCCGACGCCGCGCGGCATCGCCCGCGCGCTCGGCATCGAGGTCGCCACAGATAAGGAAGGGGGCGGCCACGCCGGCGAGGCCCGCGCGCTGCTCGATTCCGCGCGCCAGCTTCTGGCCGAGGCCGCCGACGCGGCGGCCGACGATCCCGGCCTTGCCGACCTGGTGCGCCTGATGGCGGCGGGCGGCTGGCCGTGGGGCGCGCCGCTGCTGGCCGCGCTCGGGATCGACTCCGAGCCCGCCCGGGGCGGCATCGCGCCGCTCGCCGTGTGGCGCGACCTGCCGGAATGGGCCGAGGAGGCGCCCGAGCCGCCCGCCGGCCACGAGCCCGTCACCCCCGACGAAGCGCGCCAGCGCCTCGCCGAGCTGGTAGGACGCGGCGGGGAGGCCCGCCCCGAGCAGGCCGACTACGCCACCGCGCTGACCCACGCCTTCACGCCGCGCGAGGAGCCCGGCATGCCGCAGATGATCCTGGCCGAGGCCGAGACCGGCACCGGCAAGACGCTCGGCTACATCGCGCCCGCGAGCGTGTGGGCGGAGAAGAACAAGGGCGCGGTGTGGATCTCGACCTTCACCCGCAACCTGCAGCGCCAGATCGACCAGGAGCTGTCCCGGCTCTATCCCGACCCGGTGCTGAAGGCCCACAAGGCGGTGGTGCGCAAGGGACGCGAGAACTACCTGTGCCTCTTGAACCTGGAAGACGCGGCCACCCGCGCCGGGCTCGACCCGAGGGAGGCCGCGTCGCTCGGCCTGATGGCGCGCTGGGCCGGGGCATCGCGCGACGGCGACATGGTGGGCGGCGACTTCCCGGCGTGGCTGATCGAGCTGCTGGGCGCGGCGCGCACCATCGCGCTCGCCGACCGGCGCGGCGAGTGCATCTACGCCGCCTGCCCGCACTATCACAAGTGCTTCATCGAGCGCACCGTGCGCCGCGCGCGCCGCGCCGAGATCGTGGTCGCCAACCACGCGCTCGTCATGGCCCAGTCGGCGCTGTCGGGGCTTGACGACGCCTACGTGCCGACCCGCTACGTGTTCGACGAGGGCCATCACCTGTTCTCCGCCGCCGACGCCGCCTTCGCCGCGCACCTCACGGGGCGCGAGACCGCCGAACTGCGGCGCTGGCTCGCGGGCGCCGAGGACCGGCGCCGGTCGCGCGCGCGCGGCCTCGCGCGCCGCATCTCCGACCTCGCGGCGCTGGACGGCGAAGCGGAAGAGGCCCTGGTGGACGTGACGCACGCGGCCCAGAAGCTGCCCGGCGCCGGCTGGCTCACGCGCCTGGCCGACGGCACCGCGCGCGGCACCGCCGAAGTGTTCCTGTCGCGCGTGCGCCAGCAGGTGCTGGCCCGCGCGCGCGGCGCCGAGGCCGGCTATTCGCTGGAGACCGAGGCGCGGCCGCTCGGCGACGGCGTGATGGAAGCCGCCGCCAACCTCGACTACTCGCTGCGCGACATCGCGGAACCGCTCGGGCGCATCCAGAAGCGCCTCGCGCGCCTCTTGGCCGACCGCGCCGACGAGCTCGACGCGGCCACGCGCCTGCGCATCGAGGGCGCGGTGCGGAGCATCGAGCACCGCGCCGCCGGGCCGCTCTCGGCGTGGCGCGCCATGCTCGCCGCCCTGCACGAGGAGACCCCCGCCGACTTCGTCGACTGGTTCGGGATCGAGCGCGCGTTCGGGCGCGAATCCGACGTCGGCATGCACCGCCACTGGGTGGACCCGACCCGGCCGCTCGCCGAGACGGTCTACACCGAGGCCCACGGCGTGGTGGTGACGTCCGCCACCCTCACCGACGCGACCGGCGATATCGAGGCCGACTGGAAGGCGGCCGAGGCGCGCACGGGTGCGATGCACCTGCCGCGCCCCGTGATGCGCGCGCGCCACCCCTCGCCGTTCGACTACGCCACGTCGGCGCGCGTGTTCATCGTCACCGACGTGGACAAGGACGACGCCGACGCGGTGGCCGCCGCCTACCGCGCGCTGTTCCTGGCCTCAAACGGCGGCGCGCTCGGGCTGTTCACCTCGATCGCGCGCCTGCGCGGCGTGCACGAGCGGATCGCGCCCGCGCTCGACGACGCCGGGCTCGCGCTCTACGCCCAGCACGTGGACGCCATGGACACGCCGACGCTGGTGGACATCTTCCGCGAGGACGAGGACGCGTGCCTGCTCGGCACCGATGCGGTGCGCGACGGCGTGGACGTGCCGGGGCGATGCCTGCGGCTGATCGTGTTCGACCGCACGCCGTGGCCGCGCCCCGACATCCTGCACAAGGCGCGCAAGGCCCACTTCGGCGGGCGCGCCTACGACGAGATGCTGACGCGCCTCCGGCTCAAGCAGGCGTTCGGCCGGCTGATCCGGCGCGCGGGCGACCACGGCTGCTTCGTGCTGCTCGACCGCGCGCTGCCGTCGCGCTTCCAGCGCGCCTTCCCCGACGGCGTGCCGGTGTCGCGGGTGGGGCTTAAGGAAGCGGTGGAGGGAGTGAGAGGGTTTTTGAATAACGACTGAGAAAAATTAAGACACCTTAGACTTTTTAGTTGTATAGTATTACTTACAAAAAATAAAATTTGAATGAGGGGCTCGAAGTTAATTGATACCTGCATTCACATCTTCTGGCGTGCTTCCGCCCTACCTCGGCATAACGCCCACCTTCACGGGCTTAATGTCACCGTACGTTACGGATGTTGTAGAGATTGCAACGACACTTTGTGGTTCTAAGGAGCGGCAAGGTGATCGGAGCAGTTTGGGATGCGAGTATCTTAAAAAAGGTCGTGAAGAAACCTAGCCGCCCTGCGATTGCCTCCTTTACTCTTATAGACTTTAATCCGTCGACCGGGTCAGAAGGCGCTGCGAATTAACCGCCTAGTACGTCGCAATATCAAGTTCACCCGACAGAACATGCGGGTTCACCCGGGGGAGGCGGTCATCGGGGGAACGGGAACGCACTAGCATATGGCGAAGGCCGCGGCCTCGGAACCCGGACCGACACTAGCAGTCTCCAACCATCCATCCATCCCCCTCATTCGAGCGTTGGTCCCGGGCCTTCCCGTCGGCGGGAAAAGCAACCGGGCCCCGCGCACGGATTTTCGGGCATTTCCAGAAAAAACCGCCGGTTTCATGAAAATTTCCGCCGTAATAATCCAATGAAACGACGTTTTTATTTGTAAAAGCCGCGCCGATATCCATATCTATCGGAGATTATCGAAAATAACGGCAAAGTCGCCGCGGGAGTTTCACACGTCCTTCAGATCGCTCTTCACCGCGCACGGCGCACCCTTCGGCCGCGTCGTGGTGTTGCTTCGCGCTGCTCGCTATCGCCACCCTCGGCGCCATGCCGGATGCTGCACGGGCACAGGCGGGCGCCTCGGCGGTGCCCCCGAACGCGCACCAGAACACGTACGACGGCGGCTGGACCTGCAACCGGGGCTTCCACGAGGCCGGGGGCGCCTGCGCCGCCATCACGATCCCCGCCAACGCCCACGCCACGGGCCGGTCGGCGGACCGGGGCTGGACGTGCAACTACGGCTTCCGCGAGGACAAGGGCGCCTGCGTCGCGATCCGGGTGCCGGCCAACGCCTATCTCAATTCCTTCGGCGACAACTGGAAATGCAACCTGGGCTTCCAGCGCGCCGACGACCGCTGCGTCAAGATCGCGCTGCCGGACAATGCCTACCTGACCAATTCCGCCTACGGCAGCGGGTGGGACTGCTTCCAGCGATACCGGGCCGAGAACGGGCGCTGCGTCGCCATAAAGGTTCCCGAGCACGGCCACTGGTCCGAGCCTTCGTACCAGCAGGGATGGAAATGCGATCGCGGCTACCGGGACGAGAACGACACATGCATCGCGGTGCGGACCCCGGCGAACGCCCACCTCACCTACGGCGGCGACGACTGGGAATGCAACGCGCCTTACATCAAGCGCCAGAATGGATGTGTCGCACCATGACCGGCCCCGACGACGGTTCCCGCGACGACCACGACCTGCCGCGCGGCAAAGGCGGGAAGAAGAAGACCATGAAGGACAAGGCCGGGAAGGACAAGGCCGGAAGCGACGGCGGCGGCGCGCAACCCGTCGACCTGGACGGACGCCGCTCCCAGACGGGACGCATGGAGGCCGAGATCCGCCGCGACCTGCTCGCCGATATCCGCTCGGGCCAGGCGGCGGCGCGGCGGCGCCAGGAAGCGTTCGAGGACGCGCTGTTCGCGCGCCCGGCGGCAACCTGGGGCGAAGCCGCGGCGAAGGTCGAGTATCTTCTGCAGCTTTTCGCCGCCACACCCCATGCCGTGGCGCCGGAGCGCCAGCGGATCATCGCCGGGGTGCTCGACGATCTCGCCCGGCTGAAACGCGAGGACGAAGCCCGCGCGGCAACGGAAGCCGGCGAGGCGGACGACGACCCGGACGGCCGCGCATGACCGGTCCGGGCGTCCCGGACGTCGAGAGCCCGGCCTTCGAAAGCCCGAACTTCGAAAGGCCGGCCACCACCCTTGCGTCGGACGGACCGCTCGTGGAGAATCGATACGTGAGCAACCAGCCCGACCTTCATAAAGTGGCGCGCGGCTTCCAGACCCCGGTCCTGCGCAAGAGCCTGTTCCAGGTCGCCAATTCCTTCGGCGGGTTCGTTGCCGTGTGCGCGGCCATGTACGCGCTCGCCCATGTCTCGCCGTGGGCGGCGCTGGCGCCGGCGCCCGTCGCCGCCGGCTTCCTGGTGCGCATCTTCATCCTCCAGCACGACTGCGGCCACAAGTCGCTGTTCGCGTCGCACCGGCTCAACGACGTCGTCGGCTTCGCCTGCAGCGTCATGACGATGACGCCCTATCTCTCATGGCGGCACCAGCACGCGGGCCATCACGGGATGTGGAACAACCTCGACCGGCGCGAGACCGGCGCCGACATCTATTCGTCCTGCCTGACGGTCGCGGAATACCGGGCGCTCGGTCCCGCGGGACGGCTGCGGTACCGGCTCACGCGGCACCCCGTCGTCACCAACCTGCTGCTGCCGCCGCTGATCTTCATGGCGCTGTACCGGCTGCCGTTCGACATGCCCCGGTCGTGGAAACGGGAGCGCCTGGGCGTCCACCTGACCACGCTGGCGCTGGCGCTGGTGCTGGGCGGGCTCGGCCTGGCGCTCGGCTACCGGCAGGTGGCGATGGTGCAGCTCCCGACCATGGCGGTGGCCGCGACCATCGGGGTGTGGCTGTTCGCGGTGCAGCACCGCGGGCGGACGATCCGCTGGACGCGCGGCGCGGCATGGACCGCCACCGCCGCGTCCCTGGAAGGCTCCACCTACCTGAAGCTGCCGGCGGTGCTGCGGTGGTTCACCGGCAACATCGGCTTCCATCACGTCCACCACCTGGCGCCGCGGGTGCCCAACTACCGCCTGCGGGAATGCCACGAGAGCATCGCGGCGTTCCGGAGCATCCGGCCGATCGGCCTGCGCGAGGCGTTCGCCGGGCTCACCTACGCGCTGTGGGACGAAGCCCGCGAGCGGATGGTCACGTTCCGCGAGCTCAAGGGCGCAGCCCGCCCGTGAAGCTGTTCGAATGCCAGGTCTGCGGCCAGCTCGTGTACTTCGAGAACACGCGGTGCGAACGCTGCAGCCACATGCTGGGCTACCTGTCCGATATCAACCTGGTGGTGGCCCTCACGCCCCGCGGTGACGGACGCTGGCAGCCGGTCGGCGTCGCCTCCGGCGAGGTCCGCTTTTGCGCCAATGCCGCCTATGAGGCCTGCAACTGGCTGATCCCGGCGGACGGGCCCGACGCCTTCTGCCGCGCCTGCCGCCTCAACCGCACCATCCCCGATCTGAGTATCGCGGCGAACATCCTCCTGTGGCAGCGGCTCGAGGCCGCCAAGCACCGGCTGGTCTACGGCCTGCTGCGATTCGGCCTGCCTGTGGTCAGCAAGTTCGACGATCCCGAACGGGGGCTCGCGTTCGCGTTCCTCGCCGGCTCCTGGGCCGCCGCGCCCGGGGAGGGCCAGGTCATCACCGGGCACGACGGCGGCCTGATCACCATCGACATCGCCGAAGCGGACGACGTCCAGCGCGAACTGCACCGCCGCGAGATGGGCGAGTCGTACCGGACGCTGCTCGGTCATTTCCGCCACGAGATCGGCCACTATTACTGGGACAGGCTGGTGCGGAACGGGGTGTGGCACGACGCCTTCCGGAAGATGTTCGGCGACGAACGGCGCAACTACCGCGCGGCCCTTCAAGAGCATTACGCGAACGGCCCCCGGCCCGACTGGCAGGAGCATTACGTCAGCAGCTACGCCGGGGCTCACCCGTGGGAGGATTTCGCCGAAACCTGGGCCCATTACCTGCATATCGTCGATACCCTGGAGGTGGCGGAGGCGTTCGGCCTGCGCATCCACCCCAAGGTCGGCCGCATGCGGATGCACAAGACGGAGATCGATTTCGATCCGTACCGCCAGGACGACTTCGACGCGCTGACCGAGGCCTGGCTGCCGCTCACCTATGTCGTCAACAACCTCAGCTACAGCATGGGACAGCGCGATCTCTATCCGTTCGTCCTGGCGCCCGAGGTGATGGGGAAACTGCGGTTCGTCCACGGCCTGATCCACGGCCGGCACGGCTAGAGCGGGATTCACGGCTCAGGATCGTTCCGATCCGAGCCGATCAGGCTCCAGGCACCCGGTGCCGCCCGAGGGCCGGCGCACCGGGGCCGGCGCGAATTCCCCCACCGGATGGAACCTGTCCCCGGACCGGTGCGTTTGTTCCCTGTCTGTCCGACACCGCATGCGGGAGGCCGTCCGTCCACCGGACGGGCCGGCCCCGGCGACGGCCTGTCGGATTTCGCGCTGCGCCGCCACACCGGCGCCGCCATCCACCGACGAGGGAGCGATTCACATGCCGACATCCTGTCCTCCGGTTTCACCAATGCCGCGCCGCCGCATGGGCCTTCTCGCCGCGGCGGCCATGGCCTGCCTGCTGCTCACAACCGCGACGGCGGGGGCGCGCGCCAACTCGGGCGCCGTCACGTTCGCCCAGAAGCTCGGCAATACCGCGATCGCCAAGCTGACGGATTCCAGCCTCAGCGACGCGGCGCGCGTGAAGCGCATGCGCAAGCTGCTGCACAACTCGTTCGACGTCCAGGCGGTCAGCAAGTTCGTCCTCGGCCAGTACCGGCGCCGGACGACACCCGACCAGATGAAGGAATTCGAACAGCTCTACACGACCTATGTCGCCTACAACTACGCCGGCCTGTTCAAGCAGTACGACGGCCAGAAGGTGAAGATGCAGACCGAGCAGAAGCTGCAGAGCGGCGACATCGACGTCAACGGCGTGATCGTGAAGACCGACGGGTCCACGGCCGGGATGACGCTCCGGGTGCGCAAGGAGGGCAGCGACTTCAAGGTGATCGACCTCAAGGTCAACGGCGTCAGCATGCCGCTGACCCATCGCCAGCAGTTCAGCTCCGTGATCTCCCGCAACGGGGGCAAGGTCGCCGCCCTGATCGACGCCCTGCGCAAGGCCGACGACCGGTTCGAGGGCAAGGGACAGTCCGAGTCCGGCTAGGGTCGTCTTCCGGCGCGATCCGCCCCCCGACATCGCGCCCCTCAACATCCCGATTGACCGCCGCCCCCCGGCGCGATCAAGCTTACCCGAAAGAACATACTGTCGGCCCCGGGGGAGGCGGTCATGGGGGGAGGATGGATTCGGCGGACGGCGGCGTTCGCCGCCGCGCTGTGGGTGGCGGTCCCGGCCGCGACGGTGCGGGCCGACGACTACGTGATCGACGTCTACAAGCCCGACAAGGCGTATCCCGGCACCACCGTCTTCGGCGACGAGAGCGACCGCGACCAGACGCGGATCGTCGAGGTGGACATGGCCGGCAAGGTCGTGTGGTCCTACGACGTCCCCGACTACACCGGGCGCGGCGGGCGCGGCATGGACGTGGAATGGGTCCCCGTCCACGACAGCATCCTGTTCACGCGCGAGGACGGCGTCTACGAGGTCGACCGCAAGGGCAGCATCACCTGGTCGTGCAGCGGGCCCGCGAGCCACGACGCCGACAGGCTTCCCAACGGCAACACGCTGGTGGTGTGGACCTGGGGGGACGATTCGTCGGACCCGGAGGTGCGCGAGCTCGACCCCAAATGCAACGTGGTGTGGGCCTGGCACGCGGCGCAGCACGTCAGGCGCGCATGGCGCATCCTCGACCAGGAGGGCTTCACCCACGCCAATTCGGCGGTGCGGCTCGCCAACGGCAACACGTTGATCAGCTTGCGCAACTTCTACATGCTGGTGGAGGTCAACCGCGCCGGCGACATCGTGTGGAAACTGCCGGGCCTGTTCACCACGCCGCACGATCCCGAGATCCTCGCCAACGGCAACATCCTCGTGAACACGCGCACGCCCGAGGTGCTGCGCGAGATCACGCCGGCGGGCAAGGACGTGTGGGACTTCCGCCCCGACCAGCGCGCGGTGCAGACCGTGCGCTACAATCACAAGCTGCCCAACGGCAACGTCCTGTTCGTCGAGCGCACCAAGATCATCGAGATCACGCCGCGGAAGGAGGTCGTGTGGCAGTTACGCCTGCCCGGCCTCCGCACCGACGGCGATTACCGCGCTCGCTGGCTCTACAAGGCCGAGCGCATCCCCGCGGGCCACCGGCCGGTCCCGGTCCATGCCTTCGCCGCGCCGTCGGAGACGCTCAAGGCCTCGGGCGAGACGCCGCTCACCTTCGAGCAGCAGTTCGCGCTCACCCTCGACCGGTTCGTGCAGAGCTGGCTGGAGCGCTTCGACCATGACCACGACGGCCGCATTTCGCGCGCCGAATACCGGGCCAACCCCGACTTCGACGACATCGACACGGACCGCGACGGGTTCCTCTCGCCCGCCGAGGTCCGGACCTTCAACGCCCCCCGCCTGATGCAGAGCCAGCCCGGCCACGCCCGCCGCCGGGGCGGCTGAGCGCGCATCTTCCCCACAGGCGCACCGACGTTTAGGGTAGGCCCCATAACCAAGAAACGCCCTGGGGATTTCCTGACGTGACCGCCTGCAACACCGCTTCGACCTCGAAAGGGAACGGCCGTGGCCGAACCGCCACGCGCCGCTGAGGCGCGCCCGTCGGCACCCGTGCCGGCGCACGAGGTTCCCACCGCCGCCCTGCTCGCCACCTACGCCGTCGGCTTCGCCAGCAACGGTGTCGGCATGATGCTCAAGGTGGCGTTGCCGCTGTGGGCGATCCGGCTGCACCTCTCGACCAGCGAGATCGGCCTCGCCGTCGGCATGTCGGGGCTGATGCCGTTCCTGTTCTCGATCCACGGCGGCGTGCTGATGGACCGGCTCGGCACGCGGCGGGTCACCATGGCCTATGCGCTCGCCACCGTGATCGCCTGCCCGCTCTATCCGGCGCTGCCGTTCCTGGCCGGCATTCTCGCGCTGCAACTCATCACCGGCCTCGCCCAGACCACGGTCTGGGTCGGCGCGCAGTCGCTGATCGTGCGCTTCACCAAAGGCCAGACCCGGCTGATCGCGCGCTTCTCCGTCGCCGCCCGGCTGGGAACGCTGCTCGGCCCGGTGATCGTCGGCGCGATCTGGGACCTGTCCGGCCCGTGGGTCGCGTTCGGCACGATCGGCGTGGCGGGGCTGCTGGTGCTGTTGGCGCTCCGGCAGGTGCCAGAGACCAACGATCTGGGCGCGGCCCGCGGAAACGCCGCAGCGGCGGACGGGGCGCCCACGCGGCCGCCCACGCGGCTCCGCGACCTGCTGCCCAACTGGCGCGACTACGCCGGGGCGTTTTCCCTGATGTCGATCCCGGCGGTCGCGTTCATCGTCGTCATGACGATCCTGCGCAATTCCTCGACCGGCATCCAGACCTCGTTCTACATCGTCTATCTCAAGGACATCGGCTACTTCGGCACCCTGATCGGCGTGCTGGTCGGCATCTCCGAAGGGGCCGGCATGGCAGGCGCGCTGATGGCGGGATGGTGGGAAAAGTTCTTCAAGCCCCACTGGGTGCTGATCGGCTTCGTCGTCATGTCGATTACCTTCGTCGCGATCACGCCGATCCTGGGCGGCATCTTCGTCTTGCTGGTGATCGCCACCTTCGGGCGCGGCTTCGCCCAGGGCCTGACCCAGCCGGTGATCTTCGGCATCCTGTCGCGCGCGGTCGATGCGAGCGTGCAGGGCACCTCGATCGGGCTCCGCACCACGTCGAACCGTCTCGCCGCCGTGGTGGTGCCGCTGGTGATGGGCGTCGTCGCCGACCATTTCGGATTGATCGACAGCTTCTACGTCTGCGGCGGCGCGCTGATCGCCCTCACGCTCACGATCGCGCTGTTCATCCGCCGCCTGCCCGATTTCCGGAGCTGACCCGCGCGCCCGCCCCCGAAACCGGCGGCAACGGCGGCGGGAATCCGGGGATTTCCGGATCGCGCCCGGGCCGTGCTAGGCTTCCCCCAATAACAAGCCTCGGGAGGCCGTCATGAGCGCACAGCAACCGGGTTTCAGGGTCCGCCGGGCCGGGCATGTGGTGATCCGCTGCCGCGACCCCGAACGCACCGCCGCCTTCTTCCAGGAGGTCGCCGGCTTCACCCGCGAGGGCGTGGTGCGGCGCGGCATGCATTTCCTGACCTCGCGCTTCGACGAGAACCACCACATGCTGCTGGTGCGCCCGGCCAAGCCCGGCGCCACCGCGCAGGACGCCGACGAACTGGTCGGCATGGCGCGGGTGAGCTACGAGCTGCGCGATCCGGGCGCGTTCGACGGCGTGGTCGCGCGTCTTACCGAAAAGGGCGTGCATCCCGAGGTGGTCGCGGGCGAGGGCCGCAGGTCGGTACGTTTCCGCGACCCGGACGGGCTGCCGTTCGAGTTCTGGTGCCGCACCGTGTAGCGCGCGTTCCCATTTGAAACGTCATGCCCCGGCCCTCGGGATCGCGCGAAGCGCGGCCCAAGGACAAGCTTCACATCCGGGGCGTCTATAGATCGCCCGGATAAACCGGGCGATGACGACACTGGAAAGTGAACCGGTAATTTCATGGAGGCCGACATGGACGCCGCCAACGCAACCGCCACCGAGACTGCGCCTCTTCGGACCAGCCATATCGTGCTGCGCGCCGCCGACCTCGCGCGCTCGGAGAAATTCTACCGCGACCTGTTCGGCTTCACCGAGATCGCACGCGACGCGCCCGCGGGCAATACGCGGGAGCGCGTCTATCTCGGCCTCGACGGCGTGACCATGCTGGCGCTCGAACCCAGCGCCGACCCGGCGGCGCCGCGCCCGCGCGTCGAGCCGGAGCCGTTCATCGGCATGGAGCACTTCGCCTTTGAACTCGCCCCCGACGAGTTTGCCACCCTGCAGGCATTCTGGCGCCGGCTGCGTGAGATGGGCGTGACGGTGCACCACACAGTCGATCACCTCATCACCCACAGCATCTATTTCCTCGATCCCGACCGCAACCTGATCGAGGCCTATATCAACTGCCCGCGCGAACGCTACGCGAGCGGGCGCTGGCACGAACACCCCTACGGGTCGTTCCAGAGCCTCGATGATGCGCTCGATGGCAAGGCGCCGCCGCCCATCGGCGAGCCCAGCGGCAACTGGCAGGAAGAGATGAAGCGCCGCGAAGGCCGCTAGGCCGCGAGCCCCTTTCCTCCATCGTCATGCCCCGACTTGTTCGGGGCATCCATGCAAAAAACGTGGATGCTCGCGCCAAGCGCGAGCATGACGGAACAAAAAATGACCATCTGCCTCTTCCGCTATCCCGGTGCCGCATCGCAGGCGCGCGGGCAAAAATGTGATCGCACGGCACTTGAATCCACCGTCGCCGCGGGTCTAGCCTTTCACTGTCGGCGATGGCCAATGGAGGCGCGGGTGAGACCGAGGCTCCGCCGGTGCCCACCGGTGCGCGCCGGGACCGCGTCCCACCTGGAGCAAGGGGCGGCGGTCCAGAACCGGCCGACGGGACCAGGCCCATTCTCGGCGGCCACGATGCCGACACAGGAACAACCAACAGCCAGGGAGGGTGCGAAACGCATGGAAGATCCACCCACCAGTCGATAGCGGCTCCCACGCCCCGAGGGCCCGGGAGCCACGGCCGGACCGTCCACAGGGATCCCGGCGGGAAGGCCGAACCGGACATACATAGACAGACCTACCCACGGGAGACCGGTACGGCCGCTCCCGCATTCGATCCGGCTCTGGCCGGAGATGGCGAATATGCCAGATGAACCCCGCCGCGCCCCAGGCCGGCGGGGTTCTCATTTTTTTATTCCACGTGACCTATTCCGGCGGCGGCGCGTCGAGCGCGCGGCGCACGAAGCGGGCGAGGTCGTCCTTGCGGAACGGCTTGCGTAGGAGCGGCCGGTCGACGCCGGCGCGCTCCGCGTCGGCGGTGTAGCCCGACATGAACACCGTGCGCAGGCCGGGATGGCGCGCGCGCGCCTTGTCGGCGAGTTGGAAGCCGGTGACACCACCGGTCAGGATCACGTCGCTCAGGAGCAGGTCGGGCAGCGGCCCGGGGTGGTCGAGGGCGGCGAGGCCGGCGGCGGCGTCGGCGGCGAGTACGGTACGGTAGCCGAGGCTTTCCAGCATGCCCTCCACCAGGCGGCGCACCTCGGCGTTGTCCTCGACCACCAGGATAGTCTCGCCGCGGCCCGTGGGCACCGCCCCGGGCGCGGCGGGCGCGGCAGCCGCGGCCGCGGCCGATACCACCGCCGGCAGGCGCAGGGTCACGGTGGTGCCCTTGTCGGGCGCGCTTTCGATCGCGGCGTGCCCGCCCACGGCGGCGGCAAAGGAATAGACTGCGAACAGGCCGAGCCCGGTGCCGCGCCCTCCTTCCTTGGTGGTGAAGAACGGCTCGAACGCGCGCTCGGCGACCTCGGGTGTCATGCCGATGCCGGTATCGGCGAAGGTGAGCGCGATCTCGGGACCAGCGGAACCAACCCCGTTACCCACCTCCACGGGCGACAGGTTGCGCCCCTGGATCATGAGCGCGCCGCCGTCGGGCATGGCGTCGCGCGCGTTGAGCGCGAGGTTGAGCACCACGGTCTCGAATAGCGCCGGGTCGGCGACGATCGACCACAGGTCGGCGGCGAGCCGGGTCTCGATGGCGATGGTGCCGCCGACCGCCGTGCGCAGGCGGTCGAGCATGGCGACCAAGGTGCGGCGCACGTCCAGCACCGTGCCCTCCTCGCCGTCGCTGCGCGCGGCCGAGAGCAGGCGGCGGGCGAGTTCCGCGCCGCTCTCGGTGGCGGTGAGCGCCGCGTCGAGCCGGGGCGCGATGGGATCGAGGTTGGGCACGCGCATCTGGGCGAGCTCGATGTTGCCCATGATGACCGCGAGCAGGTTGTTGAAGTCGTGAGCGATGCCGCCGGCGAGATGGCCGACGGCCTGCATCTTCTGGGCCTGGTGCAGATCGCGGGTACGACGACGCTCGTCGGTCACGTCCTGCAGCAGCGCGACCACACCCGCCACCTCGCCCGAGAGGTTGCGGTGGGGCACATAAGCGTAACGCATGGTGCGCGTGCCGGTCGCGAACGGCATGTCGGCATCGCCCGCCACGTCCTCACCGGTAAACGCTCGGGCGAGCAGCGGCCCAACCACAGCGAACACCGCCTCTCCCATCACCTCGCGCACGGCGTGGCCTACCGCGCCGCCGGGCGAGGTGCCGGCCTGGTCGGCGTAGCGCGGGTTCACGAAACGATAGTCGAGATCGCGGTCGACGTAGGCGACCAGGGCCGGCAGGCGGTCGGTGACGATGCGCAGGCGCTCCTCGCTCTCCGCGAGCGCGCTCTGGGCAAGACGGCGCGCGGCAAGCGCGGTCTCGAGCTCGGCGGTGCGCTCGGTGAGGCTCGCGGTACGCTGGGCGACCTCGCCCTCGAGGGCGGCATTGGCGTCATGCAGACCCGCGGCGGCGCGCTGCTTCAGGAACACGATCCAGGCCGTGACCCAGAACGCGGCGATCAGCACCAGGCGATTGATGAAGATGATGGTCGCGTTGCCGCCGCCCGTGAGCGCGAAGCCGACCATGCTCGCGACGCTGGCAAGCGCCGCCACCAGGAACGGCGCGCGTTTGTCGCGCATCCAGCCGGTGACGGCGATGGCGATGACATGGGGGACGATGCCGGCGGCGAAGCCGCGCACGGTCGTGAGGTCGATAGCGAGCGTCGCCGCCACGATGGCGACCGCCCCCACCAGGATCATGCGATCCCGTTTTGCGGCCGCGGCGTCCGCGCTTACCTGGTTTTCGGCGGCCGACATCGCGTCGCTCTGGTCCGGAAGTCCCCATCCACGCGGGAGCGGCCGCGTGCAGTCCATGATCGAAAGCGTCAGTTGAAAGTTATGATAGATATGAAAAGGGACGGAAACCACTGCACTAATTGCAGCTATTTGCGACCGTTCCCACCCGTTTCTACTTCTTTCGTGATAAAACCCGCGCCCTGTGACGCCGCGAGACACGTGGTACCGCGTTCGCCCTGCGTTCCAGATGGGGGCCGGACGTGGCGACAGGTGCCGCCACGCCCGGCCCCCGTCTGCTTCGCCTAACGCCCGGCACGAGCGCCCACAGCGGCGCTCCGGTCGAGGAGCGCGAGCAGGCCCTTGAGGATTTCGACCGGCGGTGGCGGACAGCCCGGGATGTGGAGATCGACCGGCACCACCGCGGACACCCCACCCGCCACGGCGTAGCTGCCCGCGAAGCACCCGCCGTCGCGCGCGCAATCGCCGACCGCCACCACCCATTTCGGCCCGGGCATGGCGTTCCAGGTGCGCTCCAGGGCCTCTCGCATGTTCTTCGTCACCGGCCCGGTGACGAGCAGCACATCGGCGTGTCGCGGCGAGGCGACGAAGCGCAGTCCGAACCGCTCGACATCGTAGAAGGCGTTGTTGAGGGCATGGATCTCGAGCTCGCAACCGTTGCACGAGCCCGCATCGACCTCGCGGATGGCGAGGCTGCGCCCGAGGCGCCGCCGCGCGGCACGATCGAGCGTCGTGGCGAGCTCGGCGAGCGCCGCCTCATCAGGGTCGGGCGCGGGCTCGGTCAACGGCGACAGGATCAGGCTATCGAGCAGCAGGCGTCGCATCGCGCGGCCCTCACAGGTCGTGCCCCGAGTAGGAGCAATTGAACGATTTGTTGCACAGCGGAAAGTCGGCAACGATGTTGCCTTCGATCGCCGCCTCGAGCAGCGGCCACTGGAACCATGACGGATCGCGCATGTGACAGCGCGCGACGGTACCGTCGGCCGCGATCCGCAGCCAGACCAGTACGTCGCCGCGGAACCCTTCGACGAGCGCCATGCCCTCGCCGGCGCCGGCCGGCAGCGGCGTTTGCAGCTTGCCGTCGGGCAGCCCGTCCGCGATCCGTTCGACGAGGGCAAGGCTCTGCTCGACTTCCCGGATGCGCAACCATACGCGTGCGTTCACGTCACCCGCGTCGAGCACCGGCACATCGAAATCGAGGCTGTCGTAGGGCGGATAGGGCAAGGCGCGGCGCGCGTCGAACGCGCGTCCCGAGGCACGGCCGACATAGCCGCCAGCGCCGTACCGGCGCGCAAGGCCGGGGCTGAGCACGCCCGTTCCCACGGTGCGGTCCTGCAGCGAGGCAGTGTTGTCGTAGAGGCCCACTAGGCGCGGGAAGCGCTGCCGTATCTCGACAACGAGATCGCGAATCGCGCCGGCCCCGTCCGGGCCGAGATCGGCGGCGACACCGCCCGGCACGATCCGGTCGCGCAACAGGCGATGGCCAAAGGCGGCATCGGAAACACGCAGCACGCGCTCGCGCAGCACGCCGCAATGGGCATGCATCACCGCGAAGGCGGCGTCGTTGCAGATGGCGCCGATATCGCCGAGGTGATTGGCAAGACGCTCGAGCTCGGCCATCAGGGCGCGCAGCCACGCGGCCCGGGGCGGCGCTTCCACGCCCAGGGCGGCCTCGGCGGCGCGGGCGAAGGCGAAGGTATACGCTACGGTGCTGTCGCCCGAGGTGCGGCCGGCAAGCTTCGCGGCCCGATCGAGGTCGACGCCGGTCATAAGCCCCTCGATCCCCTTGTGGACATAGCCGAGCCGCTCCTCGAGCCGAACCACGGTCTCGCCGTTTGCGGTGAAGCGGAAGTGGCCCGGCTCGATGATGCCCGCATGCACCGGCCCGACCGGAATCTGGTGCAGGCTCTCGCCCTCGGCCGGAAGGAAGGCATAGGCCGTGGCCTCGGACGACGCTGCGGTGTGGTCGCCAAGCGGCGCGCGCACCCCCCAACGCCCGTGGTCGAGCCATGGGCGCATATCGGGCAGGCCGTCGGGCATCAGTCCGAACAGGTCGCGAATCGCCCGCTCCGGTCGCAACGCCGGCGGATGGTGCCGACCGACCGACGGATAACGGCGGTCCGGGCACGCGAGGCTTACGATCCCGGCATCGCCTGCCCGCTCCTCCCAGAGCGCCATGTGGACGGCGTCGGCCTCTCCCCAGAGGCCGAGCAGGGTCAGGTGCCCTGCGGAGAGCTGCCGGGCTACCCCCTCCCAGACCGTCGGCGCAACGATGGTGCGCGGCCACGGCCGGCAGGCGGGTACGGGATGGCCTTCCAAGATCAGGTCTGAGAGCGTCGCCATATCCTTCTCCATTGGCCCTAGCCGAGAAGGCCCGCGACGTGCTGGAACCAGGCGACCAGCGGCGCGGGCAGATAGATCCCGGCGGTCAGCACCAGGGCCAGATGGGCGAACATCGGCGCATAGGACGCCTTGACCGGCGCGGTGCCGCCTTTCGGCTCGCCGAACGCCAAGCCGTTGAGATGCAGCAGCAGGGCGCCGAAAGCGACCAGCAGGCCGAATACCAGCGGGATCGCCAGCAGCGGCTCCCGCGCGAAGGTGGAGCCGACCACCAGGAACTCGCTCATGAAGATACCGAAGGGCGGCAGTCCGACGATGGCAACGACGCCCACGACGAGGCTCCAGCCGAGCCAGGGATGGGTTTCCGTCAACCCGCCGATGTCGGCGATCTTCTGCGTGCCCTTGGCCTGGGCGACATGACCGACCGCGAAAAATATCGCCGACTTGGTGAGGCTATGCATGACCATGTGCAGCAGTCCGGCGAAATTGGCCAGCGGTCCGCCCATGCCGAAGGCGAACACGATGATGCCCATGTGCTCGATCGACGAGTAGGCGAACATCCGCTTGATGTCCCGCCGCCGGTAGAGCATGAACGCGGCGAAGACCAGCGTGGTGAGGCCCATCGTCACCATCAGCGGTCCCGGCGCGATCGCACCGGGATTGGCCGCCAGCAGCAGCTTGAAACGGAGCACCGCGTAGAGCGCGACGTTGAGCAACAGGCCCGACAGCACGGCCGAGATCGGCGTCGGGCCTTCCGCGTGGGCGTCGGGCAGCCAAGCGTGGAGCGGTGCCAGGCCGACCTTGGTACCGTAGCCCAGCAGCAGAAACACGAAAGCCACATTGAGGAGCGCCGGGTCGAATGCGGCGACGCGCGAGATCAGGGCGGTCCAGACCATCGCGTCGGGCCCCTCGCCCATGATCGGCCGTGCCGCCATGTAGACCAGGATCGTTCCGAACAGTGCGAACGCGATGCCCACGCTGCCGAGAATGAAATACTTCCAGGCAGCCTCCAGCGCCTCGTGGGTGCGGTAGATGCCAACCATGAGGACCGTGGTGAGCGTCGCGAGCTCGATCGCCACCCACATGAGGCCGATGTTGTTGGAGATCAGCGCCAGGTTCATCGCGAACATCAGGACCTGATACATGGCGTGATAGAACCGCAGATAGGTCGGTGTCAGCCGACCAATATCGAGCTCATGGGCGATGTAGCTTGCGCTGAAAACGCTGGTCGTGAAACCGACGAAGGTGTTGATGACGATGAAGACGATGTTGAGGTCGTCGACCAGGAAATACTGTCCCGGTTGAGGACGCCCGGCAAACAGAAGCGAAACGGCCGCAAGCAGCGTCAGGAACGACGCCAGAACGTTCAGGCGGGCGGTCAGGCGGTAACTGGGCAGGAGAACAAGCAGCGCCGCGGTGCCGGCCGGTATCAGCAGAATCGCGGCGACCGCGTAGAAGGAAAGCTGGCTCATTGCCGTTCTCCCCGGAAACGGTCGAGGGCGCGGACGTCCACCGTATCGAAGCGCTCCCGGATGCGGAACAGGAACACGCCGATGACGATGAACGCGATCAGGATCGAGAACGCCACGCTGATTTCGACCACGAGCGGCATCCCCTTCGCGCCGGTCGCCGCAAGGACGAGGCCGTTTTCGAGGGACATGAATCCGACCACCTGGCTGACGGCATTACGGCGGGTGACCATCATCAGAAGACCCAGCAGCAGCACCGACAGCGCGAAGGCCAGATCCTCGCGGGCGAGAGGATCGGCCTCGGGCGTGACCCGCAGCATCACGACCATGGACAGCGCCACCAGCCCGATGCCGGCCAGCATCGTCGGGCCGATACCGACCACCGTCTCGATTTCGCGGTGGATGCCGAGCCGCTCGATGATGCGGTGCAGCGCCGTCGGGATGACGATGGCCTTGAAGATGAGTGCGATCGCCGCCGTGATATAAAGGTGGGGCGCGTCCTGGATGGAGGCCTGCCACGCGACGGAGAGCGCGAGAACGAGCGCATGGAGGGCAAAGACGTTCAGCAGCGCATAGAGGCGATCCTGGTACAGCAGCACGAAGCTGACCAGGACCAGGCCGCCGGCGAGAAGATGCGCCACATCGAATGCAAGGCCGGCCATCACAGGCTCCGCGAGACAAACAGCAGCAACGTGCCGAGCAGGCCGAGCATGAGCGCGGCGCCGAGGAACTCCGGTACCCGGAACACGCGCATCTTGGCGATGACCGTCTCGAACAGCGCCAGCAGCACGCCGGCGACGGCGAGCTTGCAGAGCCAGGCGGCCCCGCCGATGGCGTAGGCAGCCGGCCCGCTGCCCGCGGCCGCGAGTCCCCAAGGCATGAACACGCTCGCAATCAGCGAGACGTAGAGGAGCAGCTTGAGCGAGGCGGCAAACTCGATCATGGCGAGATGACGGCCGGAATATTCCAGCACCATGGCCTCGTGGACCATGGTGAGCTCGAGGTGGGTCGCCGGGTTGTCGATCGGAATGCGCCCATTCTCGGCAATCGCGACCATGATCAAGGCGACCAGCGCCATTCCGAGGGAAACGCGCAGGCCAACGGCCGGCGAACCCATGAAGGCGGCGACTGTCGAGAGCTGGGTCGAGCCGGCGACCAGCGCGAGACTGAAGACGATCAGGAGCATGGCCGGCTCGGCGAGCGAGGCGATCATGACCTCGCGGCTCGAGCCGAGGCCGCCGAAGCTGGTCCCGACGTCCATGCCGGCCAGCGCGAGGAAGAACCGGGCGCTGCCGAGCAGCGCGATGATGGCGATAAGGTCAGCCGTCCAGCTGAACAGCAGCCCCGTGGCGAAGGTCGGCACGAGCGCGACCGCGACCCAGGTGAACGCGAAGATCAGGTAGGGCGCGACCCGGAACAGCCACGAGGCACCGTCCGCGAGCACGACTTCCTTGCGCAGCAGACGCAGAAGATCGCGGTAAGGCTGGATCACGGACGGTCCGCGCCGACGCAGGAGCCGCGCCTTCAGCTTGCGCACGAAGCCGGTCAGCAGCGGCGCAAGCAGGAGCACCAACGTCATTTGCACGCTCTGGACGAGCAGATCGGTCATCACGGCCATATCGCAAGCACCAGGAGCAGGGCTATCAGCGCGAGGAGGACGAGACTCAGATATCGCCGGATCGTCAGGAACTGCAGGTGGTTGAGCCGGGTCGCAGCAAAGCCGACCGCACCCGCGATCGGAGCGTAAAGCCAGTCCCAAACCAGGTCGCGCAGATCGACGACGAAGTATGCGGGCCGGAGCTCTCCCGGCTGCGGCATGTCCACCGTTTCGCGGGCGCGGAAGACCGTGGTGCCGAATACGCGCCGGATCGGTTGCGCGAAGCTTCCCGCGGTATATTGCGTCATCGGACTCGGGTCGGGGAATCCACAATCCCAGGCCGGCACGCGACGCAGTGCGCGGGACGCAAAGCGGTGGACGACAAGGGCGGCCAGGGACGCAGAGAGCGCGATGAACAGGAACACGAGGAAACCGTTGTAGGAACTGCGTGCCTCGGCAATGGGCACGATCGACAGCCACCGAATGCCTGCCTGCGCCGTCATGTGTTCGCCGACCAGCGCGCGCGTCACGGGCGCGAGTCCGTCGATCACGAAGCCGGGCAGGATACCTGCGAGCAGGCACAGGAACGAGAGAACGAGCATGGCGCCGAGCGACGCTCGGTCCACTTCCCGCGCCGCCGCCGCCGCCGCCGTGCGCGGACGGCCGAGGAAAGTCACGCCGAAGGCCTTGACGAAACAGGCGGCGGCGAGCGCCGCGGACAAGCGCCAGCAGACCGCCGACCGCCGGTACCAGCAGCTTGAGGCCCCATTGCGGCAGTTCGGGGCTCTGCAGGATGGCCTGGAACGTCAGCCATTCGGAGACGAAGCCGTTGAGCGGCGGCAGCGCGGAAATCGCGGCGCAGCCCACCAGGAAGAAGAAGCTGGTCGCCGGCATGCGATGAACGAGGCCGCCCAGGTGCTCCATGTCGCGCTCGCCGGTCGCGGTCAGGACGGCGCCGGCGCCGAAGAACAAGAGGCTCTTGAACAGCGAGTGGTTGAGGACATGGAACAGCGCGGCGGTGAGCGCAAGCGCCGACGCAAGCCCCATGCCGTAGGCCTTGAAGGCGAGCGCAAGCCCCAGGCCGATGTAGATGATGCCGATGTTCTCGACCGTGTGATAGGCGAGCAGGCGCTTGAGATCATGCTGCATGAGGGCGTAGAGCACGCCGAGCACGGCGGTTATCCCGCCGAGGAACAGCACCGTCATCCCGGACCACCAGGTCGCGCCGCCGAGCAGGTCGAACATGATCCGGACGAAGGCGTATATGGCGACCTTGGTCATGACGCCGCTCATCAGCGCCGAGACGTGGCTCGGCGCCGCCGGATGGGCGAGCGGTAGCCAGACATGCAGCGGCACGATACCGGCCTTGGAGCCGGCACCCAGCAGCACCAGCGCCAGCACCAGCGCCACAACGAGCGGCGCATGAGCGGAACCGCGGATCGCAGCGAACCCGTAGCCGCCGTCGGTCCCGGCTAGCAGGCCGAAAGCCAGCAGCAAGGCGAGCGTGCCGAAGCTCGCCATGACCAGATAGACATACCCCGCGCGGGCGTTTCCGGCCTCCCGATGGTGCGCCATGACCAGCGCCCAGGAAGCGAGCGACATGAATTCCCACGACAGCAGATAGGAGAATGCGTCGTCCGCGAGGACGACCAGATTCATGCCCGCGAGAAAGGCCGCGAAGAACGGGAGGACGCGCGCCGGAACGGCCTCGTGCCGGCCGTAACCGAGGCCGTAAACACTGGCGACGGTGCCGCCGAGATTGACGACGACGAGGAAGAAGGCCGCAAGGGCGTCGAGGCGGAAATGCGCGCCGATCCACGGAATCCCGAGCGGCAGCGTCACCGCCGGTGCCGCGTCCGGATTCCCGAGCAGATGGCCGAGAGCGACCAGGAAGGCGATCGCGCTGGCGGCCGCGCTGGCACCGTACACAAGGTAGCCGGCCCGCGGCATTCGCGCCACGACGACGGCGACGACCGCGGTTCCGAGCAGCGCGGCGACACACCAAAGTACGACAAGGACGGACATCGTACGGCTTCTCTATTCGGCATCGCCCATGGACGGCGGCGCCTTTTCCGACGTCGCGGCGGTTTCCGGCATTTCGTCACCGGAAGCGGATATGGCGGGCGGCGCCTTCAGACGCACGCCGCGACCCCCGTTCTGACTTACGGCGCCGTCGGCGATCAACTCTATGCCCGCGGCATCGAGGGCCGAAACCAGCTTCATCAGCGAATCCACGTTACCGCGAATCACGCCGTCGCTGGCCTCCATCCGCTGGATCGTCGGTACCGACAGGCTCGACAATTCGGCCATCTTGCGCTGGTCGATTCCGAGAAGCGCCCGTGCCGCACGGAGCTGGGCAGCGGTGATCACCCTGCGAAATCCTTCGAGATATAAAATATTGTTTTTAAGATTTATAGCATTCTAAATGATATATCAAGCATCATTCATACCGCTTGATACATCATCGGTGCCCGCGCCCGCCTGAACGGCGCCGTCACACTGCCTTTTCGCGCAGATCGAGATGGCGCAGGCAGCGGTCGATCCACTGGGCGGTGAGCCGTTCCTGGGCGCGGTTCTGGCCGAGTCGCTGGCGCAGCGCCGGAAAGTCCACCACGTCGAGCGGCTGGTCCTGGTTGAAGCACGAGAACACCACCGTGGTCTCGCCGGTCTCCGGGTCCACGTGGGGCTGCAGGCACTGGGCGCAGATCTCCTTCATCATGCACTGCATGGGCGAGTTGATCGAGGCGATCGCGGTGTGGCCGGGCTTGAGGAAGTCCTTGAGCACGGTGTGGCGCGCGCTGCCCACCGCCGCCATCATGCCGTCGGAGCCGATGGTGACGATGCGATCGACCGATTCGAGCGGAATCTCCGGCGCGCCCAGCGTGCCGTTGCCGTAGGCGGTGATGGCCTCGACGATGTTGCCAACGAAGCTGCGGTCCTGGGGCCGGTCGGGGGCGAAGCCTGGGCCCTCGTCGCAGCACCACACGATGACGTCTGCGGCGGCCTCGATCTCGGCGACCTTGTAGCGGTCCTGCATGGTCTTGTAGCCGGCGAAGTAGAGCACCTTCGAGCCCGCCGCGCGCAGCGCGCGGCCGATCGAGAACAGCACCGCGTTGCCGAGACCGCCGCCCGCGAGCAGCACGGTCTCGCCCTCCGGCGTCTCGGTGGGCGTGCCGGTCGGGCCCATCAGCACGACGCGCTCGCCCGGGCGCAGCAACGCGCACAGGTCGCTGGAGCCGCCCATCTCGAGGGCGATCACCGCGACCAGGCCCTGCTCGCGGTCGACCCACGCGCCGGTCATGGCGAGGCCCTCCATGGCGAGCACGGTATCTTCGGTGCGCGGCGCCAGCACCTCGTAGTTCTGCAACCGGTAGAATTGACCCGGACTGAATTCGCGCGCGGCGGCGGGCGCGTGCACCACCACCTCGACAATGGTGGGCGTGAGCCGGTTGACTTCCTTCACGGTTGCGATCAGGTCCGTGCGCATGCGCGCCATCAGGTCCGCGGGTTTCACGGGCGTCGGCGCGCGCTGCGCCAGCACGCGCGACACCACGGGATAGCCCTGCTTGGCCGAGCCCATGGCCTTGACCACGTTGCCCGCGAACGAGGGATGCAGGTCGCCGAAGTAGCTGATCGCGCGCCCGTCGGGCTCGACCGAGGCGAGCACGCGCACGGCGGAAGGTTTCGCCAGGTGCTCGACATCGGCGACACGGCCGTCTTCGGCGAGCGGCTGGAACCACTTGCCGTGAAGCTGGAAATGCCCCGGGATCTCGCGCGCGAGTACGGTATTGGGCTGGGTGCCGGCGGCCACCAGCACGGTGCGCGCGGGCAGTTCCACGATCTGGCCGGTATCGACGATGCGCCCGCCGTCGCCGGCCTCCATGCGCGCGAGCTTGAGCGCCTTCGCATGGCCGTAGGCGTCGATCTCGACGTCCACCGGCGATAAGCCCTCGGCGAAGCGGATGCCCTCCTCCAGCGCCTTCTCCACCTCCTCGTGGTTAAGCGTGTAGGACGGGCTGTCCACCATCCAGCGGCGGTAGGCGATGGTCGAGCCGCCCCAGGCGTTGAGCAGCTTGACGAGGTTGGGCTTGCGCTGTTCCCTGGCCGCCTTGTCGCGCTCGGCGCGGATGGCTCGCCCATGGGCGATGAACTCGTCGGCGATCTCGAGATCTTCCTTGCCCCAGGCGCGGCGCACGGCGGCCTCGCCGCGCTCGGCCACCAGGGTCTCGTAGCGCACGAGGAACTTCTCGACCTGCACCGGGTAATAGGCGAGCGCCTCGGTCGCGGTGTCGATGGCGGTAAGGCCGCCGCCGACCACCACCACGGGCAGGCGCACCTGCAGGTTGGCGATCGAGCTTTCCTTGGCGGCGCCCGTCAACTGCAGCGCCATCAGGAAGTCGGAGGCCGCGCGCACGCCGCGCGCGAGCCCGTTCTTCATGTTGAGGATGGTGGGCTTGCCCGCGCCCGCGCACAACGCGATGTGGTCGAAGCCCGCCGCCAATGCCGATTCGACGGTGAGCGTGCCGCCGAAGCGCACGCCGCCGAACATGGCGAAGCGCGCCCGGCGCTCGAGGATGAGGCGCACCAGCTTGAGGAAGTTCTTGTTCCAGCGCACCGTGATGCCGTACTCGGCGACGCCGCCGAAGCCCGCCATCACGCGGTCGTCGAGGGATTCGTAGAGCGCGTTGACGTCGCGGATCGGCGCGAAGGGCACGCGCGAACCGCCGAGCGCGACGCCGGCAATGTCCGCGTCGAGCGGCTCGATCTTGAGCCCGTCCACCGCGACCACCGCGTGGCCGTCGTTCATCAGGTGGTGCGAAAGCGTGAAGCCGGCCGGGCCGAGGCCCACCACCAGCACCTTGTAGCCGGTCTCGGGCTTCGGCAGCGGGCGCGCGAGGTTCATCGGGTTCCAGCGCGTCAGCAGCGCATAGATCTCGAAGCCCCAGGGCAGCTCCAGCACATCCTTGAGGGTGCGGGTCTCGATCTCGGGGATGTTGACCGGCTCCTGCTTCTGGTAGATGCACGACTTCATGCAGTCGTTGCAGATGCGGTGCCCGGTGGCGGCGACCATCGGGTTGTCCACGACGACCACGGCGAGGCCCGCGATCGAGTGGCCCTCGGCCTTGAGCGAGTTAAGCTCGGAGATCTTCTCCTCGAGCGGGCAGCCCGCCAGCGTCACGCCGAAGGTCGACTTCTGGAACGCGCCGGTCTTGCGGTCCTTGAGGCCCTTCGCGCACGAATCCTTGCCCTGGTTGTGGCACCAGATGCAGTAGTTGGCCTGGTCGAGCGCATGGTTGAGGTCCATGCCCGGATCAGTCAGCGCGAAGCCCTCGCGGTGGCGCAGCGCATGGTGCGGATCGAGGCGGATCATGCGCACGCCGTCCTTCACCTCGGTCTCGACCGGCACCAGGTTCATCATGTCGAGCTTGCGCGGGGTCTTGAACAGGACGCCCGACGCGAACCGCTTGCGGCCCATTGCCGAGAGCGTGGCCCAGGCGGCGAAGTCCTCGGCGAGCGCGAGCGGGTCGCCATTGGCGGCCTCGTCGGCGAGCCAGCCCTCGACCGCGCGCGCGAACGATTCCTCGGTGAGCGGGCCGATGGTCTTGGTGAGCCTGACTTCGAGGGTGGGCCCGTCGAGGGCTTCGGCCTCCTCGGGCTTGTACTTGCGCACGGCGCGGCGCTGCACGAACAGACGTTTGACACGGTAAACCGGCGCCAGCGCGTCGTGGCGGGCGGCCAGCGCCGCCACGTCCTTCTCGATGCCGAACAGGCGGCCAATGAAATCTTCCAGATGCGGGCCGAGGTCGATCAGGAGCTGGCTCGCGTCCTTGTCGGCGAGCGCCGTCGGATCGGCGCGGCCGGCCATGAGCCGGTTATAGAGCTCCGCGTCTGCACCCTTGAGATGGTCGCAGAAGGCCCCGTCGACGCGGGCGAGTCCCGCGTTATCGTAAAGGTCGTCGAAGGTGAGGCCGAAGCCGAGGGCCAGATCCGTCATACTCACGCAACCGTTTCCAACATGTCTGCAGGTCCGGACCGGGGCGGGTCCGGCGGGAGGGGTTCCTGGGATGCCACCCTCGCCGGGTGGCCGTGTTTTAGTCGAACCAGCCCTGTCGGTCCAACCATTCGCGCGTGCGCCGGCGAAGCTCGCCGAAGCCGGCGCCCTCGGATTTCCAGCCGGCACGGGCCCTGGCCAGCGACTCGACACGTTCCGCCCATTCCGGGCCGAACCGGCGCTCCAGCCGTTCTCGGATCGCCACCGTGAGGCCGGGCCCCTTGCCGCCGGTCGAGACTGTCAGCAGGAGGTCGCCGCGGCGCACCACGGCGGGCACGTGGAAGTCCGACAGCGCGATCCGGTCCTCGACGTTCACGGGCACGTTGTGGGCGTGGGCGAGGTCGGCGAGGCCGGCGGCCACGCCGTCGTCGAGGCCGGTGACGAACATCAGGCAGGTGCCGCCGAGATCGCGTCCGTCGGGCAGGCGGCGCTCGAGTGCCTTGCCCGCGGCGGCGACCACGGCCGCGTCGGGCGCCTCGCAGAACACGCGGAGCCGTTCCGTGCCGGCGTCGCATAGCCACACGACGCGGCGGGCGAGCGCGTCACCCGCACCCGCCACCACCACCGCCAGCCGTACCGGATCGAAGACGACGGGGATCATGATCCCCTTCAGTTACCGCCGGGCGCGCCCTTAAGCAAGTCCGCAACGGCGCCGCCCAAGTCGCCGAGCGCGCCGACCTCGAAGCCGCCGAACGTGACGGGCTTCGCCACTACCTCGTCGGCGAGGTCGATCCAGTAGGCCAGGGCCTCGCGCAGGGACGAGGCCGCCGCCTCGCCGCCCCGGTCGGCGCCGGTGCGCGCCTCCAGCAGGCGGTCGAGCCCGGCGATCACGTCGGCGTCCATGCCGTAGGCGGTACGCAGCGTCGAGATCACCTGATCGTCGCCGTCATCCTCCTCGCCCGGCAGGCCGGTACTGATGCGCAGGCGCTGGGCGGCGAAGCGGAAGCCCTGTCCGGCGAAGCCGCGCACCTTGTCGAAGGCGCCCGCGCCAAGGGCGCGGTCGACGTTGACGAGCGCGTCGTCGGCGAGGTCCTTCTGGAGGTCGTCGTCCTGGATACCGGCGGCGCATTCCGCGGTACGGCCGGCCGGCGGGGAGAATTCCCAGTCCTCGCCGAAGTCGAAGAACAGGCCCTCGTCGTCCGGATTGACGCGGGGCTCGATCGGCTTCACCAGCTCGCGCAGGCCGTCCTTGCCGAGGCGCAGCGCCCAGTCGCGCACGCTCTCGCCGTCGCGCTTGCCGGTGGCGTAGCCGTCCATCATCAGCTTGAGCGCGTCCTCGGCGAGGCGCGCGGGCACCACCGGACCGCTCAGCCCGATGTGGCCGTTAATGCGCTCGTGGCCGCCGATGTAGATCTGGTAGTGGGGCGCGTTGCGCCCGCCGATCTTCTTGCCCATGCCGCGGAAGCCGAAATCGGCCACGTGATGCAGGCCGCAGCCGTTCTGGCAGCCCGAAATCTTGACCGTAACGTTGGGCTTGGCCGCGTAGTCGCGCACCGTGTCCTGGATCGCCTTGCCGAAGTTCTGCGACGCGGTGATGCCGATGCCGCAGGTCGTGGTGCCGGGGCAGCTCACCACGTTGGGCACGCTGCCGGGCGCGTCCTCGACGTCGAAGCCCATGGCGCGCACCTTCGCCACCACCTCCGCCGCCTTCTCGGGCGCGAGCCCGACGATGACGAAGTTCTGGTCGCGGGTGGTGCGCAGCTCGCGCGCGCCGGAGGCCTCGGCGAGGTCCACCAGCGCTTCGAGCTGCTCGGAGGTGTAGAGGCCGAGGGATTCGTTCACCACCACGTTCTGGCTGCCGTCATGGCCGTCCACCACGCCGCCCGGCGAGACCGGCTCCGGCGCGGCGGCGTCGCCCTCGCGCCAGTCGAGCGGCACCCACGGGCGCTGCGGCATGGTGCGGGTCTCGGCGAAGGCCTCCTCGAACAGGGCGCGGAACTTTTCGGGGCCGAAACGGTGCAACACGAACTTGATGCGCGCCTTGTTGCGGTTGCGCCGGTTGGAATAGCGCTGGTGGACACGCGCCAGCGCCTCGAGGGCGGCGGGCACGTCCTGTTCCTCGATGAACTCGGCCACCAGCGTCGCCGGGACCGCGAAGCCCCCGGTGCCGCCGCCGGCATAGACCTTGAAGCCCGGCTTGCCGTCCTTGCGGGTGGCGACCAGGCCCATGTCGTGGATGTGCGACGAGCCGCAATCGGTCTCGCAGCCCGAGACCGAGACCTTGAACTTGCGCGGCATGTGCTGGGTCAGCGGATGACGGATCCAGGAATGGGCGAGTTGCTCCGCCACCGCGCCCGCGTCCACATGCTCGCGCGGGCAGAAGCCGGCGAGGTGGCACGAGGTCATGTTGCGCAGCGTGTTGCCGCAGGCCTCGCGCGTGGTGATGCCGTTCGCATAGAGGAACTCGAGCAGGTCGGGCACGTCGTCGGGCTTGACGAAGTAGATCTGCAGGTCCTGACGCGTCGAGACGTGGATATGGGTCCCGGCGAAGCGGCGGTTGGCCTCGGCCACCGTACGTGCCCACGCGAACGGCAGGATGCCACCCGGCACCTTGATGCGCACCATATGGACGTTGGGCTGGAGCTGGCCGTAGACGCCGAAGCGCAGGCGGTAGCCCTGCCACTTGCCGGCGTCCCATTCGCCCGACTTGAGCCTCGCGTAGGCGGTGCGGAACTCCTCGGCGTCGGCGAGGCGGGCGAGCGGCTCCACCTGGTCGGAGATGCCGGTAAAGGCGCCGATCCCTTCCTTGCGTGCGGTGGCGTTCGGCTCGAGCACTTCGGACATAGCAAACGCCGGCCTTGCGGCCGGTCCTCCATTTAATTTACAGTTATTTATTGTTGTTTATTTCTTATAACATTTTTTAGATGTAAATGAGTCCGGTGTCAAGGCCGTTGTGGCTGTGAAAATGGATGGTCACGGGCGGGGAAAGGGCTGGCGCGGTCGGGCCGCCTCCTCTATTACACGGGGCAAGCCGATACAACACATTCAAGCGCCCACAGCCCCTCGGGGCCGCACGGGCGACGCCGCGCCGATGAACCCACTTCCCACCACCGCGCAGGTCCGGATTCTCACCATCACCTGCCCCGACGGTCCCGGCATCGTCGCGGCGGTCTCCGGACTCCTGGCCGAGAATGGCGCCAACATCCTTGCCGCCGCCCAGTTCGGCGATGCCGACACGGGCCGGTTCTTCCAGCGCATCGTGTTCGAGGCCGGACGGATCGCGGCAGAGGCCGACTTCGCCCGGGCGTTCGCGCCGGTCGCCGCGCGCTTCGGCATGGACTGGCACTTCCACGATGCGGCGGCGCCGCTCAGGGTGGTGATCGCGGTCTCCAGGCAGGGCCACTGCCTCAACGACCTGCTGCACCGCCACCGCTTCGGCGAGATGCCGATCACGATCGCCGCCGTGGTCTCCAACCACGACGACATGCGCGCGCTCTCGGAATGGCATGGCATCCCCTACCACCACCTGCCGGTGACACCCGCCACCAAGGCGGCGCAGGAGGAGAACATGCTCGCGGTGATGGCCGGGACCGGGGCCGAGTTGCTGGTGCTCGCGCGCTACATGCAGGTGCTGACGCCCGCCACCGCCGCGCGGCTGGCGGGGCGCTGCATCAACATCCACCACGCCTTCCTGCCCGGCTTCAAGGGCGCGCGGCCCTATCACCAGGCCCATGCGCGCGGGGTCAAGATCATCGGCGCGACCGCCCATTACGTCACGCCCGACCTCGACGAGGGGCCGATCATCGAGCAGTCGGTCGAGCGCGTCGGCCACGCCCAGACGCCCGACGACCTGATCGCCATCGGCCGCGACATCGAATGCACGGTGCTGGCGCGCGCCGTGCGCTGGCACGCCGAGCGCCGCGTGCTGCTCAACGGCGCCAAGACCGTGGTGTTCCACTAAAGGTGTTCCAGTAAAGCTGTTCCAGTAGCCATAACCGCCAGCCGCTTCCGGGAGGCTCCCGCCATGACCATATCGACCGTCCGCCCCATTCCCACCACCCCCCGGGCCCGGGGCGGCGTGCCCGGCTACGACGCGGTCACGATCTGGCTCATGGTCATGATCGTCATGGTGTTCGTCATGGTGGTGCTGGGCGGCGTCACGCGGCTGACCCAGTCGGGGCTTTCGATCGTCGACTGGAACCCGATCATGGGCGCGATCCCGCCGCTCACGGCCGCCGACTGGCACGACGCCTTCGCCGCCTACAGGCACTTCCCGGAATACAAGGACGTCAACTACGGCATGACGCTCGCCGACTTCAAGGCGATCTACCTGATGGAGTACGTGCACCGCCTGTGGGGGCGCCTGATCGGCCTCGCCTTCGCCCTGCCCTACCTCTGGTTCCTGCTGCGCGGGCGCGTGCGCGGCCGCTTCGCCTGGGAACTCGCCGGCATCCTTGCGCTGGGCGCGGCCCAGGGGGTGATGGGCTGGATCATGGTACGGTCCGGCCTGGTGGACCGCCCGAGCGTGAGCCAGTACCGGCTCGCCGCGCACCTCGCCATCGCCGTCACCATCTACCTGCTGCTGCTGTGGGTCGTAATGACGCGCACCCTGCCGCGCCAGCCCGCCGGCGCCGAGGCCCTGCGCCGTCCGGCGCTGATGGCCCTCGTGCTCGCGCTCATCACCATGGCGGCGGGGGCGTTCGTCGCCGGGCTCGACGCCGGCCTCAGCTACAACACGTTTCCGCTGATGGACGGCAAGCTGGTGCCCGACGGCATCCTCATGCTGAAGCCCCTATGGCGCAACTTCTTCGAGAACGTGGCGACGGTGCAGTTCGACCACCGCGTGCTCGCGATCTCGACCGTGATCGCGGTGCTGGCCCTGGTGCTGTCGTCCACGCGCCTCTCCCTGCCGCTGCCGGCGCGCGCGGCACGCGCCGTCTACGCCGCCCTCGTGATGGTGCTGGTGCAGGCGACGCTCGGCATCACCACGCTGATCTTCGTGGTGCCGACGCCGCTCGCGGCCTGCCACCAGGCGGGCGCGCTGGTACTGGTCGCGACCTTGCTGTGGGTGGTGTTCGAGACCCGGAAGCCCGCTTGACCCTGCCGGAGGCGCTTGGGATACTTCGCGCAGCGGGCGAGATTAGAATCGTTACAAGCCACAAGACCCGAGCCACACTGGGAGAACTCCCGACAATGACGTTGAAGCTGACGGTCGCGGTGTCGCAATACGACCGGACCCGCCCCCTTCTCGACGGCCGCGTCAGGATCGAGGGGTGCGAGGCCACCGCGATCGACCTCGAGCCCGAGGAGATGTTCCACCGGGCGCTCCACTACGAGGAATTCGACGTCACCGAGCTGTCGTTCTCCAACTACCTGACCATGACCGCGAACGGCACCTGCCCCTACATCGGGATTCCCGCGTTCCCGGCGCGCCGCTTCCGCCACTCGGGCGTGTTCATCAACAAGAAGTCCGGAATCACGAAGCCCGGGGACCTCAAGGGCAAGATCGTCGGCACGCCGGAATACACCGTCACCGCCGTCACCTGGGTACGCGGCGTGCTGGAAGACGAGTATGGCGTCAAGCCGACCGACATCAAATGGCGCTGGGGCGGCCTCGAGCAGGCCGGCCGCACCGAGAAGACCGGCGTCACGCCGGTCAAGGGACTCGAGCTCACGGGCATTCCC
Source organism: uncultured Alphaproteobacteria bacterium (assembly GCA_963732875.1). Taxonomy (GTDB): domain Bacteria; phylum Pseudomonadota; class Alphaproteobacteria; order SMXQ01; family SMXQ01; genus WHSO01. The sequence goes on from CAVTBD010000002.1 coordinate 1,573,707, forward strand.
GCCGGGCGCACGCTCACCGAGATGCTGGCGACCGGCGAGCTCGACGCCGTGATCGCGCCGCGCTCGCCCACCTGCTACGTCAAGGGGCACCCGGACGTCGACCGCCTATGGCCCGACTACGTCACCGCCGAGAAGGACTACTTCAGGCGCACGGGCATCTTCCCGATCATGCACCTGGTCGGCGTGCGCAAGAGCCTCGCCGCCGCGAACCCGTGGCTGCCCGACAGCCTGTTCAAGGCGTTCGAGGCGGCCAAGAACATGGCCTATCCCGAGGTCGCCTACGACAACAGCCCGCGCGTCGCGAACCCCTGGATGGAGGCCTATACCGCGGAAACCAAGGCCCTGATGGGGGACGACTTCTGGCCCTACGGGCTCGCGGAAAACCGCAAGACGGTCGAAGCGTTCCTGCGTTATCATTTCGATCAGGGACTGGCCAGCCGGCGCCTCACGCCGGAAGAGATTTTCGTCCCCTCCACGCTGGAACGCAGCCGCATCTGACGGCCGGCCAGAACACCCGGAGGGAACGGCACAAGACGAGAAGAACAGAGAGAGCAACAGGACCGGGAACAACCGTCCGTACGATCCCGCAAGGGGTGGAAACGCTTTCACAGCCTGTCACACACCCGAACCACACAGGGAGGTTCATATGCGTAAGATTCTGTTCGGCGCCGTCGCCGCGGCCCTGCTTGCCGCGACCCCCGCCATGACCGAGTCCTTCAATCTGACGCTGGGCGGCGCGAGCCCGGGCGGCCTATGGTCGACCATCGGCGCGGGCGTCGACAAGGCGCTCGCCAAGGCCTATCCCGGCTCCACCGTCACCTACCAGACCGGCTCGGGCGGGCTGGCCAACGCCAAGCTGGTCGAGGACGGCAAGATCCCCATGGGCATCACCGCCGATATGGAGCTGGCCGCCGCCTACCGCGGCACCGGCCCGTTCAAGGGCAAGCCGCAGAAAGACCTGCGCACGCTGCTGCGGGTCTATTCGGCCCAGAGCCGGTTCCAGTACACCTACGTGCTGGTCAACGGCGACGTCGCCAAGAAGTACGGCATCAAGACCATGGCCGACCTCAAGAAGCATGCCGGCAACATCCGCATCGCCTTCAACCGTCCCGGCAACATGGACGGCGACGTCGGCATCGCGGTGATCGAGGACAGCGGCATCGCCCTCAACAAGTTCAAGCAGGTCGTCCGTGCCGCATCCAAGGAAATGACCTCGCTGATGCTCGACCGGCGCATCGACGCGGTCGTGTTCGGGATCGCCTACAATCATCCCGCCATCCGCGAGATGGAGAACGGTATCCCGCTCACCATGATCAACGTCGGCAAGAAGGTGTCCCAGAAGGTCGCCGACGACTACGGCGGGCAGCCCTGCGTGATCAAGGCGAGCGAGCACAAGTTCATCTCCGAGGACAAGACCTCGGTGTGCGTCGGCGCCGTGATCGTGGTCAACAAGTCGATGTCCGACGACATGGCCTACAACATCGTCAAGGGCTTCCTCGCCAACCTCGAGTCCTTCAAGAGCGCCCACCGGCTGCTCAAGAAGGCGACCACGCCTCAGACGGTGGCGGAGAAGGCGGTCGCGCCGCAGCATCCGGGTGCCGTCAAGGCGTTCAAGGAAGCCGGCCTGGAGTAACCACTCCCGCCCGTAACGCGGCCCGGCGGCGGGACGGCGGCAAGACCGCCGTCCCGCCCCGGTCCGTTCACGCCCCAGCGACGCGCGAGGACGCCCCATGGCGCGACACATCCTTCTCGATCCCGGCACCTGGTTCTCGGTCGGCTGCCGGCGCCGCCCGACCGGCTGGCTCGGACACGTCATCCCGCCGTTCGCCTTCGCGGTCGCGGTCTACGTCACGGTCGCCGCCACCTACATCATCATCGACCCCTGGGTGCTGACCGCCGTGTTCCTGTCGGGCATGATGGCGCTCGCCTTCCTGACCGTGGGCGCCGGCGCCAATTCCGACACCGAGCGCGTGCCCTGGTTCGACATCGTGCTGTCCGTGCTCGCCCTCGCGTCGGGCACCTATTTCGTGCTGATCTCCGACAGCGAGGTGCAGCGCATCAGCCTGCTGTTCCCGCTCGACAACTTGCACCTCCTGTTCGGCACCATCATCTGCCTGCTCACCATCGAGCTGACCCGGCGCACCACCGGGCTCGGCCTCACCCTCGTGGTGCTGGTATTCGTCGCCTACAACTTCTTCGGCCACAATATCGGCGGCGTGCTGGGCCACGGCTACATCGACGCCAACCATTTCCTCGACATCATGGTCTACACCACCGATGGCATCATGGGCCTGCCGGCGCGCGTGGCGGCGACCTACGCCTTCATGTTCGTGATGTTCGGGACGTTCCTCTACTACGCCAAGGGATCGGACTTCTTCTACGACTTCGCCGCCGCGATCTCGGGCCGCCAGGTGGGCGGGCCGGCCAAGGTCGCCGTGGTGTCGTCGGGCCTGTACGGCATGATCTCGGGCAGCCCGACCTCCGACGTGGTGACCACCGGCGCCATCACCATCCCGATGATGAAACGGCTCGGCTACAAGCCCGCGGTCGCGGGCGCGATCGAGGTGGCGGCGTCGACCGGCGGCAGCGTCATGCCGCCGGTGATGGGCTCGGCCGCCTTCATCATGGCCGAGTACACCGGCATCGAATACGTCGACATCGCCAAGGCGGCGCTGCTGCCGGCGCTGCTCTACTACGTCGGCGTATTCTCCCAGGTCCATTTCCGCGCCTACCGGCTCGGGCTCGGTGGGCTGTCGAAGGACCAGATCCCGAAGTTCGGCACGACGCTCCGCAAGGGCGGGCTGTTCATCATCCCGATGGCGGTGCTGGTGTGGGCACTGCTGGCCGGCTACACGCCCACCATGGTCGCGGTGTTCGGCACGCTCTCGGTGATCGCGGTGGCGGCGGTCAAGCGCGACACCCGCATCGGCCTGGTGCGCGCCTATAAGGTGCTGGCCGAGACCTCCATGCGGATGGTCCCGGTTGCGGGCGCGACCGCGGCGGCGGGGCTCGTCATCGCCGGCATCACCATGACCGGGCTCGCCGGGAAGTTCGCCCACGTCGTCTACATGATCACCGGCGCCCACGTGTTCCTGACGCTGATGGTGGCGGCCGCGCTTACCATCGTGCTCGGCATGGGCATGCCGACACCGTCCGCCTATATCCTCGCCGCCGTGCTGATCGGCCCGCTGCTCGGCCCGCTACACATCGACCTGCTGCCCGGACACATGTTCCTGCTCTATTTCGCGGTGATGAGCGCGCTGACGCCGCCGGTCGCGGTGGCGGCCTACGCCGCAAGCTCGATCGCCGAGGACAACCCGCTGGCGATCGCCGGCCACGCGGTCAAGTTCGCGCTCGCCGCCTTCGTGGTGCCGTTCACCTTCGTCTACGGGCCCGAGCTCTTGTGGCAGGGGCCGGTGTGGCAGACCGCGATCACCTTCGCCACCGCCGGGGCGGGGCTGATCCTGCTGGCCATGGCGATCGAGGAATACGAGCCGGTATGCGCCGAATGGTGGAGCCGGCTGCTGATCGTGGTCGCCGGGCTGTTCATGATCACGCCGTTCTACGTCTCGACCTTCGCCGGGCTCGCGCTAGCGGCAGCAACCGTGTTCGTCAACCGGCTGCGGCTCAACAAGCGGGCGGGCGACACCGCCTGACGGACAGACGAATCCCCGGGCTTTCGGATCGCGCCCGGCACGGCGCGACCGGGGTACCCTTGAAACCCGGGGAATCGTTTGATATCTATGTATTAAGCTACCTCCGATCGGGCGCGCGCCCCGCACAATCCCGGCGCCCCAACCAGGACCTACGCCATGGCGACCGCACTTCCCACCCACAACCTGCTCGACCGCAAATGGCCCGAGGAGGGCGTCTCGCGCGTCCCCTTCTGGGTCTATACCGACCCCGATATCTTCAAGCGCGAGATGGACCTGATCTTCGGCGGGCGCACCTACAGCTACGTCGGGCTCGAGGCCGAGATTCCCGATCCCGGCGACTTCCGCCGCACCTTCATCGGCGACAAGCCGGTGGTGTTCATGCGCGACCTCGAGGGCAAGGTGAACGTGGTGGTCAACCGCTGCGCCCACCGCGGCGTCAAGCTGTGCTACCGCGAGCACGGCAACGTCAAGGAGCTGATCTGCCCCTACCACCAGTGGACCTACGACCTGACCGGCAAGCTGATCGGCGTGCCGTTCCGGCGCGGCGTCAAGAAGCAGGGCGGCATGCCCGACGACTTCCGCATGGAGGACCACGGCCTGCAGACCCTCAAGGTCGCGGTCCGCAACGGCGTCATCTTCGCGTCGTTCGACCACACCATGCCGAGCCTCGAGGAATACTTCGGGCCGCTCATGATCAAGTACTTCGACCGCGTGTTCGACGGCCGCAAGCTGCGCGTGCTGGGCTACGAGCGCCAGCGCATCCGCGCCAACTGGAAGATCAAGTTCGAGAACATCAAGGACCCCTACCACGCCAGCCTGCTACACGTGTACCTGGTGTCGTTCGGCCTGTTCCGCGCCGACACGCCGTCCAAGGTCGAGAACGACGAAACCGGCCTGCACGCGATCCAGGCCGCCCAGCGCGGCGAGCAGAAGGTGACCGACGCCAACCTGGAAATCCGCCAGCTCAAGGCCGACCTCAAGCTGCAGAACCCGGACATGCTCCAGCCCTATCCGGAATGGGCGTCGAAGGGCAACGAGACCGTGGTGATGCACACGTTCTTCCCCAACCTGATCATCCAGCAGCAGTCGAACACGGTCGCCATGCGCCAGATCCGATGCTTCGAGCCCGAGGAGATGGAACTGCACTGGACCTTCTTCGGCTACGAGGACGACGACGCGGCGATGACCATGCGCCGTCTGCGCCAGGCCAACCTGATGGGCCCGGCGGGTTACGTCTCGGTCGACGACTCGGAGGTGATGGAATCGGCCCAGTCGGGCCTCAACCGCTATCCCGAGGCCGAGGCGGTGGTGGAGATGGGCGGGCGCGGCACCGAGAACACGCCCCACATGGTGACGGAAAGCTCGATCCGCGCCTTCTACAAGGGCTACCGTCAGATCATGGGACTCTAGGACAGATGGCACGCACACCGCGCAGGAAGGCCGCGCCCGCGAAGAAGCGGGCCAAGGCGACCAGGAAGAAAGCCCCCGCCCGGAAAAAGGCGGCGAAGAAGAAGGTCGCCCCGAAGCGGGCCACCCGCAAGGCCCCCGCCCGCAAGGCCCCCTCCAGAAAGACCGCGACCCGCAAGGGGGCCGCGCGCCGTGCCGGCAAGAACGTCGAGCGCCGTGCCGGCGCCGGCGGTGCCGCCAGCGCGCGCATCGGCAACGAGATGATGCTGCGCCTCGAGATCGAGGAGCTGCACGCCGCCTATTCCTACTGCCTCGACCACGGCAACCTCGACGACTGGCCCGAGCTGTTCACCGAGGATTGCCTCTACAAGCTCATCAGCCGCGAGAACTGGGACCTCGGCCTGCCGCTCGGCACCATGTTCGCCGAGAAGCGCGGCGGCCTGCTCGACCGCATCAACGCGGTCAAGGAGACCTCGGTCTACCACGAGCGCTACCTCACCCACATGATCACCAACACGCGCGTGCTGGGCGAGCAGGGCGGCGTGGTCGAGGCGAGCGCCAACTACATGGTGCTCGAGACCCTGCCCAACCAGTACACCCAGATCCTCAACGCCGGGCGCTATCTCGACAAGATCGTGCGCGAGGGCGGCCGCCTCAGGTTCAAGGAAAAGATATGCATCTACGATTCGGTGCTGGTACCGGCATCCATCATCACGCCGATCTAGTTTCGCCTGGGAGAGGAAGCGCCGGAAGGCGCGAACAAGAAAAGGCCCGGCAGCTCCGGAAGCGAGCGCCGGGCCTTTCGCTTGGCGAACCCGCGCTTGCATCGCCACGCGCGAACGGCCAGCATCGGACGGGGATTAAAAAGAGGGGGATCACCGCATGCAGGGCATGATCGGCTACGCGGGCCTGCTCGCGCTCGCCTGGGCGCTGAGCGAGAACCGCCGGGCCATCGCCTGGCACCGGATGGCGACCGGGATCGGCCTGCAGGTCGCGCTCGCGATCCTTCTGCTGGCGTTCCCCGTGGTGCGCCACGGCTTCCTCGCGCTCAATGGCGTGGTCGGCGCGCTCGCCCGGGCGACGGCGGCGGGGACCGGCTTCGTGTTCGGCTATCTCGGCGGCGGCGACCTGCCGTTCGCGCTCAAGGACGGCGCGTCGAGCTTCGTTCTCGCGTTCCAGGCACTGCCGCTGGTCCTGCTGGTGAGCGCGCTCTCGGCCATGCTCTACCACTGGCGCGTGCTGCCGGCGGTGGTCTCGGGCTTCGCCTGGTGCCTGCGCCGCACCCTCGGCCTCGGCGGCACGGCGGGGGTGGCGACCGCGGCCAACGTGTTCGTCGGCATGATCGAGGCGCCACTGCTGGTGAAGCCCTATCTCGCGCGCGCCACGCGCGCCGACCTGTTCGTCGTCATGACCGCCGGCATGGCCACCATCGCCGGCACGGTGATGGTGCTCTACGCCCAGTTCCTGCAGGGCGTGGTGCCGGGTGCCATCGGCCACCTGCTGACCGCCTCGATCCTGAACGCACCCGCCGCCATCGTGGTCGCGCGGCTGATGGTGCCGGCCGAGCCCGGTGCCGAGGCCGACCGCGTGGAGATGGCGGGAATCTACCAATCGACCATGGACGCGCTGACCCAGGGCACGGCCGACGGGCTCAGGCTGCTGCTCAACATCGTCGCCATGCTGATCGTCCTCGTCGCCCTGGTCGCGCTGATCGACATGATCCTCGCCCTCGCCCCTCCTGTCGCAGGCGCGGCCCTATCATTGGAGCGCATGTTCGGCTGGGTCCTGTCGCCGGTCGCCTGGGCGATCGGCATCCCGTGGAAGGAGGCCGGTATCGCCGGCGAGCTGATCGGCACCAAGGTGGTGCTCAACGAACTGATTGCCTATCTCCGCATGTCGCACATCCCGGCGGCCGAACTGTCGCCCACGAGCAAGCTGATCCTGACCTACGGCATGTGCGGCTTCGCCAACTTCGGCTCGCTCGGCATCATGCTGGGCGGGCTCACCGCCATGGCGCCCGAGCGGCGCGGCGACATCGTCTCGCTCGGCCTCAAGTCGATCGCCGCCGGCGTGATGGCGACGCTGCTCACCGGCGCACTCGCGGGCGTGCTGTTCCACCTGTTCGGGTAAGGCCAAAAACAAAGGGCCCGACCTATGTGGCCGGGCCCCGTTCCGTGACCAACGGAGGTGCGCGTTACGCGGCGATCAGGCGGCCTTGGCCTTGCCGTTAGCGACCTTGAGCCCGGCGCGCTTCATCACGCCGTCGAGCCGCTTGGCCACTTCGGCCGTGGCGGGCGCCATGGGCAGGCGGTGGCTGTTCTTGGCGATCAGCCCCATCTTCCACATCATGTATTTGATGGGGATCGGGTTGGTGTCGTAGAACACCGCCTCGTTGAGCTCGGCCAGCTCGTAGTGGAGCTTGCGTCCGGTGGCGAGGTCGCCCTTGAATACCGCCTCGCACATCTGCGAGAGCTTCTTCGGGTGCAGGTTGCCGACCGCGTTCATCAGCCCGCAGGCGCCGACGCACATCATCGGGAACGACAGGTCCTCGAGCCCGACGAACACGCGCCAGTCCATGCCGAATTCCGCCAGCATGTGGGTGACGAAGCCGAGGTCGTTGACCGCGTGCTTCATGCCCACCATGTTGTCGGCCTTGTCGGTAATGGCCTTGAGCGTGTCCAGCGTAACCGAGACCACCGTGCGCCCGGGGATGTGGTAGATCATCACCGGAAGCCGGGTGCGCTTGCACAGGTTGATGTAGTACTGCGCGAGGCCGCGCTGGGGCGGGCGGATGTAGTACGGCGTGACGATGAGCAGGGCGTCGGCACCGGCCTTCTCGGCGGCGTCGGTCAGTATCTGCGTCTCGCGCTCGGACTGCGAGCCGGTGGCGGCGACCACCGGCACGCGGCCCTTGTTGACGTCGATCGCTTCCTTGTAGAGCTGGATGCGCTCCTCGAGCGTGAGCGTCGAGGGCTCCGACGTGGTGCCGGAGATCAGCACGCCGTGGCTGCCGTTGCGGATCGAGAAATCGACGCACTTGCGGAACGAGTCGAAGTCCACATCCCCGTTCGGCTTGAACGGCGTGATGATGGGCGGGTACGAGCCCTTGAGGAAGTCCTTCTTCAGCTTGATCACTTTATGCCACCTTCGAGCGGTTGGTTTCGAAGCCGGGCTGCGAGCCCAGGAGCGAAATCGGACCCTTCAGGTCCTCCTGCCACAGGAGCGCGTCCGTGTTGATGCAGAACGGCATGTCCTGAATGGTCATCTCGTAGACCGGGCCCACGTCGGAGGCGTGGTTGTGGATGGCCCAGCCCGGCGCGGAGAGCATTAAATCCCCCGCCTTCCAGTCGTAGCGCTTGCCCTGCACCACCGAATGGCCCTCGCCGCCGAAGTAGTAGTTGATGGCGGCGGACGCGTGCCGGTGCGGCCGGTCCACGATCCCCTGCGGACGGATGGTGATGCAGGAGAAGAAGTTGGGGTTGGTGCCGTTGGTGCGCCCGGTGACCGGATCGTACAGCAGGTAGAGCCGGCGGCCCTTGTACTTCGGGCCCAGTGCCGCGAGCTTGTCGAGCTCCTCCTTGACCCGGCGCCACGGCCACTGGTGCGCCTTGATCTCGATCGGCTCGGGGTTGATCAGCTCCTCGTAGGGCTTGAGGTAGGCGCCGTCCTCGGTGAGCTGGAACGTGCCAAACGGGCTCTTGGGGCGCTCCTTGCCGTCCTCGGCCTCGTCGCCGCCCTTGGCCGCGGCCGAGTTGCCGCCCGGGATCGGCGGGTCCTCGTCGAGCCAGTGGATCTTGAGGCGCTCCAACAGCGGCGCGTTGGAGTAGCGCAGGCGCACCTGCACCTGGTCGCCGTCGTTGACGTACTTGTGCACGGTCATCGCCGGCGTCGTCAGCAGGTCGTACTGGTCGAACCCGAAGGTCTGGTTCTCCATCACGATCTTGCCCTTGCCCAGGATCGGGAAGTCGATCACGGACGCGTTCTGGCGCACGAAGGCGGTTTCCTCGCCGGGCAGCAGCACGTCGAGCGAGCACGCGATGCCGGGCGTGAAGGAATTGGTGCCTTCCTCGGCGCGCGGGTGCACGAAGTAGGTGCGGCGCACGCCGTTGTTGGGCTGCTTGAGGGCGCTCAGGCGCGCGACCTCGGAGTCGATCTCCGCCTTGCGGACGATGAACGGCTCCCACAGGTCGAGCGAATGGTCGCCCCACGTCTTCTCGTCGGCCGTCTGGCGGCCGGAAGCGTCCACCATCTTGGCCTTGACGTCAGGGAATGTAGTCATGGTCACTCTCCGTCGGTTTGGTCACGGACTTAACTGTCAGCTACGCGGGTACGGGGGGCGGCGTCCTGCCGCCCGAAACAACTAGGTCAGGCGCGGGTGCGACCGCTTGGGGTGCGGATAGGCCGTGCCCACGCCCCGGGCGCGGGCCCGTTTCAGGATCTCCGTGGCCGACGCCATGTCGGCGAGCCCCATGCCCATGAACTTGTATATGGTGATGTCGGCGCCCGCGGGCCGCGGCTTCTGCTCGTTCACCAGGTTGCAGATCGGAATTACCTTGTCCCAGCTGCCGCCGTTCTTGACGTATTCCATCAGCTCGCGCGAGCCCTTCTGCACCTGGGCGAGGTTGTCGCACACGATCTTGTCGCAGCGCTTGAACACGTCCTGGGCGATCTCGGCGTTGGTCGGGATGATGGCGCCGCCGGCGTTGATGTGGGTGCCCTTGGACACCATGGACGCCTCCAGGAACGGCTCCTTGGCGCGCGTGAAGGTGGTGATGATCGGGCAGTCCTTCGCCGCCTTCTCGACCGTGTCGCAGGCGACGATCTCGACCGACGGGAACGCCTTCTTGAGCTGGCCCACGAACTCGTCGCGGTTGGCCGGCGTGCGCGACCACACGCGCACGCGCTTGAGCTTGCGCACGGACGCGATGGCGTGAACCTGGGGCAGCGCCTGGTGGCCCGACCCCATGATCGCCATCTCGTCGGCGTCGGGCTGGGAACACCACTTGGTGGCGACCGACGACAGCGCGGCGGTGCGCATCTGGCCCAAAGCGAACGCCTCGATGATGGCCGCGATCTGGCCGTCCTCGGAATTATGCATGACGATGATCGGCGCGGCGCCGAGGTTGGCGTTCGACCACACCTTCGCGCCCACCAGCTGGTCGCCGAGGAACTGGGCGCCGGTGACGTTGAGCGAGCCGTAGCCCCACACCGTCTGCGTCTTGGTCATGTTGACCGCCTTGCCGGTCGCTTCCAGCATGAGGCCCTTCTCCAGCGCGTCCACCGTGCCGGACAGATCGATCAGCCTGCAGACATCGGCCTCCGTGATCCAGAGGAAGGTGTCGGGGACCTTGATTTCGGCCATCTCCTGTCGTCCTTTTTCCTGCTTATAGACGTAAGTATTCGCGGCGCCGCTTCAAGCCTTGGACTTCTTGGCTTCCTCGAAGATCGAGCCCACCGGCGGGTCCAGCCTGAGCGTGTTCGAGATCAGCGCATGGGTCACCGTGCGCCCGATCAGCCACATCACCGCCACGGTCCGTTCGGGACCGATCGCCGTGATCACCGCGTCGAGCTCGGCATCGACGCCCTGGCCCTTGTTCGCCATCACCGCGATGGCGAAGGTCTGCACCGCCTTTTCCTCGGGCGTGAAGATGCTGTCCTTGCCGGTCTTCGGCGTCAGCGCCTCGGCCACCCATTCCTTCGTGAGGCCGAGCTTCAGCGACAGGCGCTCGTTCTGGTACTGCTCATAGAGGTTGCCGAGGCGCGACGACAGCGCGAGCGACACGATCTCGGTGAAGTTGTCGGGGAGCTGCTTCTTGAGGCTTTCGGTGATGGTGTAGAAGCCGCCCATGGTGTCGGGCGCGTGGCTCATCACCTTGAAGAACTCGCCGAGGTAGCCGAGGCGCTCGACGCGCGGGCGGAACACCTCCTTGAGGGTCGGCTCCAGGTCCTCGAATTCGATGCGGGGAATGCGCGCGCTCATTTCGCGCCTTTCCCGTCAAAGATCGAGGTCACCGGCGGCTCGAGGCCAAGCGTGTTGCGGAACAGCGCGTGCATGACGCAGCGCCCAACCGAGAACAGGATGCCGGTCGCCTGCTGCGGGCCGACCGCCTTGACCACGTCCTTGAACATTTCCTGGCAGTCGTGGCCGCGCCGGTAGATGGCCGCCATGGCAAACTTCTGCACGGCGCATTCGCCGTCGCTCATGTGCCTGCCCTTCTCGGCCTGCAGCTCGTTGACCTGGGCGATCCAGTCGCGGCCGTAGCCGAGCTTGTCGGCGAGGCGCTCGTGCTGGTTCTTCTCGTAGATGTTGCCCATGACGCCGGCCGCGGTCAGCGCCACCAGCTCGACCAGCTTGGCGTCGATCTCCTCCTTGAGCGCTTCCGTCAGCTCGCAGAAGTAATAGGTGGACTTCGGCACGTTCGCGCCGATCTGCCAGATCTCGCCGCAGTAGCCGAGCCGCTCCACCTTGGGCCGCAGGCTCTCCTTGAGGTCGTGGGCGAAATCCTCGTAGTCGATCCGGGGGATCACATCGGGGCCGATGGTCTCGGGCTCCGGCAGTTTGCTCGCTTCGCTCATGGCTGCCTCTCTCCGCTAAGGCCGCTTGGGACGCAACGCCGCTCAGACTTCAACGTAGATGTTGTCGCCGTCGACCTTGACCTTGTAGGTCCTGATGTCCTCGGTCACCGGCACGCCCTGGGCCTTGCCGGTCTTGATGTCGAAGCGCCCGGCGTGCAGCGGGCATTCGACGCAGCCGTCCTCGACGTAGCCTTCCGAGAGCGACGCATAGGCATGGGTGCAGATGTCGTCGGTGGCGTAGAATTCGCCGCCGAGGTTGAACACCGCGATGTGCTCGTCACCGATGATGACCTTCTTCGCCTCGTCCTCGGCGATGTCGCCGGTTTTCGCAACGAGATGGGACTCTGCCATTGTTCTCCCCACTGGCTTTGCCGGCTCGACACCGGGCTACATTGTGCAAAGCTCCGGAGACGCCCCCCAGGACCGGGGAACGCGCCCAGAGCCGTTATGGATCAAGCGGTTACGGGCCCTTGGCCGGACCCTCCGACTAAATGCTTAGACTTCTTACTTTTTTCGCGCCGCCCTGTCAAGACCGAGCGGCCGGCTGGGGTTAGGCTACCCTGAGATCGTCATTCCGGCCGTTAGGCGAGCCCGGCAATCCACAGATTGCCGGAAGGCGAGCCTTGCGAGCCGGAATCCATCGCCGGTCAGGCTCAGGCCGCGATCACTGGATTCCGGATCGCTGACTTTCGTTGCCAAATCCCGCCCCCGCAAACGCGGGGAAACGGATTTGGACGAAAGCCGCGTCCGGAATGACGTGGTAAGGAAAGCGGACTTGGCCGGTGGCTACGCGACGACGTCGCGCAGGCGCTTGCCCTCGTCGGCGAGGTCGGCGTCAGCGACCGGCTTGGCGGTCTCGATCAGCTGGCGGCAGAAACGCATCTCGCGCCCGAGGTTGAAGGCGCTGGCGCCGACCACGTGATCGCCGGTCATGTAGAACACGATCCCCTTCTTCGCCGCCGGGTCGCCCCGCACCACGAGCCGGTCCCATGTCTCGGGCGCGCCCGCGATCTGCAGGTTGAGGTCGAACTGGTCCGACCAGAACCACGGCACCTCGGCGTAGGGCACGGGCTCCGACACCATGTTGCGCGCCACCGCGATCCCGCCGTTCTGGGCGTTGGCCCAGGATTCGAGGCGCAGGTGGCGCTTGAGGATCGGGTTGTAGTGGAACGCGACGTCGCCCACGGCGTAGATCTCCGGGTCCGAGCTGCGGCCGTATTCGTCAACCTTGATTCCCCCCTGAGTACCTTGGGGCGCGCATTCGAGCCCCGCGTCCCGCCCGATCTCGATATTGGGCACGATGCCGATGCCGACCACGACCAGGTCCACCTCGACGGTCTCGCCGTCGGTGCAGATCACCTCGGCGACGCGGTCCTCGCCCTCGAGCCGCTCGACCGAGGCGCCGGTGACCACGTGCACGCCCTCGGCGCGGTGCATGTCGGCGACCAGCGCGCCCACCGCCGGGTCGGCGACGCGCGCCAGCACCTGGTCGGCGAGCTCGATCACGGTCACGTGGCAGCCGCGCTTACGCGCGGTCGCCGCCGCCTCGAGGCCGATGAACCCGCCGCCGATCACGGCGACGCGCGCGCCCTCGGCAAGCTCGGGGCGCAACTCCAATGTGTCGCCGAGGTCGCGGACGTAGTGCACGCCCTTGAGGTCGGCCCCCGGGCAGGCAAGCCGGCGCACGCGGCCGCCGGTCGCGATCAGCAGCCGGTCGTAGGGGATGGTCCTGCCGTCGCCGAGCCGGACCTCGTGCGCCTTGCGGTCGATCGCCTCGGCCGCCACGTCGAGATGCAGCTCGATGTCCTTGTCGTCGTAGAACTCGGGCGCATTCAGGTAGGTCTTCTCGACCTCCAGGACGCCGGCGAGCAATTCCTTGGAGAGCGGCGGGCGCTCGTAAGGCACCCAGGTCTCCCGGCCGATGAGCGCGATGCGCCCGGCATAGCCCGCCGCGCGCATGGCCTCCGCCGCGCGGCCGCCGGCGTGCCCCGCGCCGATGATGACGATGCTTTTCGGTGCGCTCACGTCCTGTCGTCCCCCTGAAGTGTTTCCAGTTTGGACAACTTATATCGTCATTCCCGCGAAAGCGGGAATCCATGAGAACTTGGTCCCCGGGGCGCGCCCAACTGGCGCGCAAATCAAAGAGAGCGGGCATTCGCCCGCGGCGCGGGGTTGACGATTTAATTAGGTGGGGTAGGCGATTTAATTTCACGTCGGATTTCATGATCCGGCGTTCACGTCTCACGCCAGCGTCGCGGTCGCCTCGCTGGCGAGATCGCCCGCGTCGTCGGCCGCCCACAGCCTGAGCGTGCCGGCCTCGCCGTCCGCGCCGGCAACCGTCATGACCCGGCCCTCGAACAGCGGCTTGACGGCACGGAACGCGAAGCGCGCGAAGCGCGCGTCCGGCCGTTCGCGCCGCACCAGGTCGGCGAGCAGGGTCGCGATCAGCGGCCCGTGGACGACGAGGCCGGGATAGCCCTCCTCCTCCATGGCGAAGGCACGGTCGAAATGGATGCGATGGGCGTTGAAGATCAGTGCCGAATAGCGGAACAGCATGGCGATGCCGGGCGTCACCTTGCGCGAGAACGCCGCGTCCTTGGACGCGGGCTTGCCCGGCGCAACCCTGCCGCGCGCGTCCGGCTCCGGCGCCTCGCGGTAGACGATGGTCTGGCGGTCGGTGAGCGCGAGCCCGCGCGGTCCGGCGTAGTCGTGGCGCACGGTCACGAACACCAGCGGCCCGCTGCGCCCCGACTTCTGCTCCACGTTCTCGACCGTGGCGACACGCTCGACGGTCTCGCTCACGTAGAGATCACTATGAAAAGTGATGTCGGAGGCCGCCCACATGCGGCGCGGCAGCGCCACCGGCGGCAGGAAGCCGCCGCGCCGGGGGTGGCCGTCGGTGCCGAGCGCCCCGGTCGGAACGAGGCCGAGGAAGGCGCAATAGAGCCAGTGATAGAGCGGCGGCAGCGGCGCGCCGCCTTTGGGGAACGAGTCGTCGCGGTCGAGCGTCGCGGCGAGCTCGGCCACGCGCATCGGCGCGATCACGTCGGCGGCGCGCTCCTCGCGCCCGATCCAGGCGGTGATGTCGGGTTCGGTGGTGGCCATGGCGAATGCGGGGCCCAGTGGGTGCTGTCTCGGTCGCGCGCACTGTCGCGCAATCGAGCGGGGCGCGCAACCGCATGCACATGACGGACTATGCCCACCGGAATATGCGCGGGCCTTGGGGGGTTGACGGCGGCGGGCCAAATGGGCTCAGTGTCGGCCGTTCCCTGTTTCGAGCCCGCCCCCGGAGCGCCCGTGCCCCAGTTCATTCCCGATCTCGCCCCCGTCGCGCTTGCCGTCGCCGTCGTCGCGCTCTTGCTCGGCGGCTTCGCCAAGGGCGTGCTCGGCGTCGGCCTGCCGATGGTGGCGATGCCGCTGATGTCCACCTTCATGCCGATCCGCGACGCGGTCGCGATCCTCTATTTCCCGATCCTCGCCACCAACCTGTTCCAGCTCATCCAGGGCGGCTACATGGTGAGCGCGTTCAAGCGGTTCTGGCCGCTGCTGCTGTTCTTGTGCCTGTTCGTGTGGGTGGGTACGGCGTCGCTGGTGCATCTGGATGCGCGCGCGATCTCGGTGCTGCTCGGTATCGCGGTCGCGGCCTTCGCGCTGCTCTCGCTGTTCAAGCCGACGTTCCGAATCCCGCCGCGCTGGGAGCGCCCGGCCGGCATCCTCGCTGGCGCCGCGGGCGGATTCTTCGGCGGGCTCGCGCTCATCGGCGGGCCGCCGGTGATCATGTATTACGTCGCGCTGCACATGGAGAAGGACGAGTTCATCGGCTCGATCAGCCTCGTGTACCTGCTGACCCTGATCCCGGCCGGAATTTCGTTCGTCACGCTGGGGGTGCTGCAGACCCACCACATCGCGCCGGGCTTCGCCACCTTCGTGCCGGTGTTCGCCGGGCTCGCCGTGGGCCAGTGGCTGCGCGGGCGCATCGACCAGGACCGCTTCCGGCGCATCCTGCTCGGCACCATGGTGGTGATCGGCCTCAACCTGGTGCGGAAGGGGCTGTTCTAGGGGGTGCTAAGGGCGATCCTCGCCTATCGGCGAGCTGTTGAGAGGAAAGCGCGCCACCGGGAAGATGACCACATCGCGAGCGAAAGTGTGGTTACTCGTCCGCCTTAAAGGGGGGTAAAAAATGACTGATGATCTCCGCGCAGCATTTCGAGAAATGATTATTGACGTCGCCGCGATTCGGTTGGCGGTGACGCTCTTACTCAGAAATCAAATTGTGAACACATCTAGCCCTGAACTTATGTTGTCAATTTTTCGTGCCAGTTTTCAGGGCATGGTAGATGCGCAGCAGGAACAAGCAGACAAAAACATCGTTACTGCTATTAGGGAAAATCTCGACTCCCTAATAACGGACGTTGAGCTAATGCTAAAGCACCAAGACAATTAAGCGTCTTAGTGTCCCTTTTCAGCCTCGCAGATTCCGTTTGTTCTTCTTTTGTTCTCATGCTATAAAGGCGGAGTTGTATTTGTTCGCCGGCCTTCCTAGGGTGCCGGCCAAGGGTCCGGCCCGGTGGCCTCTTTGAGGGCATCGGCATCGGAGAGTGCGCGGGCGCTTCCCAGCCAAGCTGCGACGCTCAGTTTCTCCGGTACCATCCCCGCGTCGCAGCAGCGGCGGGAGGAAGGCTTAAAAGATGTGGGCGGACTAAACGCTGAAATCCGGTCCCGAACACCCCCCGGCAGCTCCCCGTATCCACCCCTTACCTCCCAGGGATTCCAGGCGCCGTGTGGTGTTTTCAGCGCCGATGCCCGCGCATGTCCGCCCCGGACATGCAACGCACCCGCTCGTCTCCGTCTTTCTCAGATTCTTTTTCTCGTCACCCCCGCGAAAGCGGGGGTCCACGGAGCCGCATAATGGATTCCCGCTTTCGCGGGAATGACGAAAGGGGGGTCAGCCCACGAAGTCCCTGAAATCCCTTGTCAATTCAATCGTTGCATTTGCAACTAAATGGGTGCATGAATCGCCCCCATCGGGCGGGGAACAAGCCCGTGTGAACACCGCGCCCGGAAACGGGCTCCGAAGACAGGCAGAGCCGCGCAATCCGAAGCCCTATCGAGATGGACAGTCACGACACCGAGGATCGTTCGATCCCGTTTCTCATGCACCGCATCGTCGGGCAGGTGGAAGCGCGCGTGAACAAGTGGGCGCGTCCGCTCGGCCTCAAGATCGAGGGCGTGCGCGTGCTGTTCCGGCTACTGGCCGGCGACCGCTCGGTCAACGAGCTGGCGCGGCTGACCGGCGTCGAGCTGTCGACGCTGTCGCGCCTGCTCGGCCGCATGGGCGAGGCGGGGCTGATCGTGCGCCGCCGCGACGCGGCCGACGCGCGCTCGGTGATCGTGAGCCTGACGCCCAAGGGGCGCAAGCTCGGCCTCGAGCACCAGCCGGTCTACTTCAAGGACTACGAGACCATCCTGATGCGGGGCTTCTCCGCCGAGGAAGCCCGCCTCGCGCGCGACCTGATCGTGCGCATGCTCGACAACCTCGAGCAATCGGTCGCCGCCGATCCGGTGGCGGCGCTCGGCGCCGCCCGGTCGCGGCGCGTCAGCGCGTGAATTGAAAATCGAGTAACGGACGAACGAGACGATAACCAGGCAAACGAAACGGAGACACTGATGGCAGGAAAGAATTCTGCAACACCGGTTCACCTACGACGATCTGCGCGAGTGGATCGCCGAGGCGGACAAGCTCGGCGAGATGCGCTATCTCAAGGGCCTCAGCTGGGAAAAGGAGATCGGCATGGTGACCGAGCTCCTGCACCACACCGACCCGGCGCCGTGCGCGCTGTTCTCGGAGGTCCCGGGCTGCGATCCCAGCTATCGCGTGCTGACCAACTTCTTCGGCGGCCAGCGCCGCGGCATGACGGTCGGCTTCCCGGCCGAGATGTCGAAGCTCGAGCTGTCCGACGGCCTCGCCGACATCACCGAGACCAAGAAGCCGATCCCGCACAAGATCGTCGAGAACGGCCCGGTGTTCGAGAACATCATCACCGGCGACGACATCGACGTCACCAAGTTCCCGACGCCCAAGTGGCACGAGGAGGACGGCGGGCGCTACATCGGCACCGGCTCCTACAACGTGACCGAGGACCCCGACGAGAAGTGGATCAACACGGGCACCTACCGCGTCATGATCCAGGACAAGAAGACCGTCGGCTTCTACATCTCCCCCGGCAAGCACGGCCGCATCCACCGCGACAAGTACATGGCGCGCGGCGAGAAGATGCCGGCCGTAATCGTGGTCGGCGGCGACCCGATGATGTTCCTGATGGCCTCCACCGAGGTGCCCTACGGCCTGTGCGAGTACGACCTGGTCGGCGGCTACCGCGGCAAGGCGATGGAATGCGTGAAGGGCAAGGTCACCGGCCTGCCGTTCCCGGCCAACGCCGAGCTGGTCATCGAGGGCTACATCGACCCGAAGGAATTCCGCGAGGAAGGCCCGTTCGGCGAGTGGACCGGCTACTACGCCTCCGACCACCGCCCCGAGCCGATCATGCACATCGAGGCGATCTACCACCGCAACGACCCGATCATCCTGGGCTGCCCCCCGCAGCGCCCGCCCGACGAGCTCGCCCGCTACCGTGCGGTCGCCCGCTCGGCGCTCTTGAAGCGCTCGATCCAGGCCGCCGGCGTGCCCGACATCACCGGCGTGTGGGCGGACGAGGTCGGCACCGCGCGCATGTTCGTGGTCGTGGCGATCAAGCAGCGCTACCCGGGCCACGCCCGACAGGCCGGCCACGTCGCCTGCCAGTGCCACGTCGGCGCCTATGCCGGCAAGTACGTGGTCGTGGTGGACGACGACATCGACCCCTCGAACCTCGAGGAGGTGATGTGGGCGATGGTGACGCGGTCCGATCCCGCGACCTCCATCGACATCGTCAAGAACGCCTGGTCGACCCCGCTCGATCCGCGCATCACGCCGGAGCAGCGCGCGACCCGGGACTTCACCAACAGCCGCGCCATCATCGACGCGTGCCGGCCGTTCCACTGGCGCGACCAGTTCCCGCACGTCAACATGCCGTCGAAGGAATTGGCCAAGGAGACCCGCGACAAGTTCTCGTGGGTGCTCGACGAGCCGAAGAAGTAAGCTTCGCGTATCGCTTGAATGCGAGGGGCGGCCGCCTGTTGTTGTGACAGGGGGCCGCCCCTTTGCTTTTGCGCCCCCGCGTGGTCGAATACGGCCAACATGAAAACGGCCCATAAAAACGGCCAACGAAAGCAGGAGGCGGCCATGCTCTATCTCTACCACCACCACACGTCGGTGTGCGCGGCCAAGACCCGGCTCGCGCTCGTCGAGAAGGGCCTCGACTGGGACGGCGAGATCATTCGGCTGCGCGAGCGCGACCAGCACCAGCCGGCTTACGTCGCCAAGAACCCGTTCGGCCTGGTACCGATGCTGGAGCACGACGGCAAGGTGCTGGTCGAATCCAACGTCATCAACGAATACCTCGACGACGTGTTCCCCGACCCGCCGCTGCGGCCGAAGGATCCCTACCGGCTCGCCCGGATGCGCGTGTGGACGCGCATGACCGACGAGAACATCCACGCCGCCGCGGGCGTCGTCACCACCGCCATCGCCTACCGCCACGTGGCCGCCCACGGCAACCAGATCTCGGGCGCGCTCGATCCCTACAAGCAGGCGCGCAAGATCGCCTCGTTCGAGGACGGCATCGACAACCTCCACTTCCGCACCGCCATGCGCCGCTACGACATGCTGATGGACCAGATCGACCAGACGCTCGCAGGCACCGGGCCGGGCGAGGCGCTCACGGGCGGCGGGCCCGACTGGCTGGTGGGCGACTACTCGCTCGCCGACGTCGCGTTCGCGCCCTACATGGAACGGCTCCAGTGCTGCGCGCTCGAGTTCCTGTGGGAGGATGACCGCCCGCGGGTCGCCGACTGGTACGCGCGGCTGAAGGCGCGCCCGGCCTACAAGAAAGCGATCCTCGACTGGTTCGACTGGGACGTGACCTGGACCGATCTCATGCGCTCGGAGGGCGAGAAGGTGCGCGACCGGGTGCGCGAGATGGTGATCGCGCTGCGCGACCCGGCGTCGCGCGCCTGGAACCCGGCCGCCGCGCAATAGGCGCCCGGGGGACTCGCAGGGGAACACCGGCGGGGGACTGGCGGCGCCGCCCCGCGCACCCTATCTCCAAGGGGACCCGTTGCGCCGTCCCTGCCCGTTTTTCGAGCAGCCGGCGAGGAGTTCCGTCATGACCCACAGTCGTTTCCTGTCCCGCACCCTGCGCGCCGCGTTGCTGCTGGCGGCGGCATGCCTGCCCGCCGCCTTCGCCGGAATCTCCCCCCATGCGCCCGCCCGCGCCGCCGCAGTCCGGCTTGCTGCCGACGACAACAGCCCGGCCGCAGCCGCCGAGCGCGAGCACCGGTGGCGCGAACAGCGCAAGGAAAAGGCCCAGGAACGAGCCGGGGACGCGGCCAAGGAAAAGGCCGCCCGGGAGCGCCGCAAGGCGGGCGAGGCGGCGCGCGACGCCGAGTTCGAGGCGCGCAAGAAGGCCCTCCTCCCGCCCGACGCCGCCGACCCGCCCCCGGCTTCCGAATAGCCATCCGCCGGCCCGGCTTCGGACTGACCACCCCCCGCCGACCACCCGCCCCGGCGCCGGAATAACCGCCCCGCCGGCCCGGTCTATATCGACGAGTTAGACCCGCCTCCGGCTTCCCACCGCCTGACGGGCCACCCCGCCTCCGGCATTCCCGCAGCCGGCCGCGTGCATTTTGCCCCTTTACTTTTTTCGCGCGCGGCGCAGGAATCCGTCAGCGGGGAATATCTCCCTCGCGTTCAACGGAGCACCACACATGAAGAAGATCGTTTCCGCAGCCGTCGCGCTTGCCGTTGCGAGCATGTTCGGCCTTGGCACCTTCACCCCGACCCCGGTCGCGGCGCAGGATCAGAAGATGATGGACAAGGCTCCCGCCAAGAAAGCCAAGAAGTCCGTGAAGAAGGGCAAGTCTGCCGCCAACAAGGGCGTCATGGCCCTGCAGGAGGCGCTCAACAAGAACGGCGCCAGCCTGAAGGTCGACGGCAAGATGGGCAAGGCAACCCGCGCCGCGCTCAAGGACTACCAGTCCAAGAACAGTCTCAAGGCCAGCGGCCGCCTGGACAAGGCGACCCGCGCCAAGCTCGGCCTCTAGAGCCCAACCTCACACGTACGAAACGGGCGGCCGTCCCTTGTCGTAAAGGGGGGCCGCCCGTTTTGTTTTCGAGGTCCCCGCCTTCGCGGGGACGAAAGCTTTCCCAAACGCGCCTCAGGCGCGCAAATGAAAGCTAACTGGCTGGGGCGGCAGGATTCGAACCTGCGATCACGGGATCAAAACCCGTTGCCTTGCCGCTTGGCCACGCCCCAAGTCCGTCCGCGGGCGTTGCCCGGACATCGCCCGAAATTGCGGCGGCACATTACGCCGATTGATCGCAGGGGTGCAATACCGCCCCCTGGGCGCCGGGCTGCGTCAGGCGCGGTCGTTTTCGGGATGGCGGGCGCATTCGGGCGGCAAATTCGGGTAGGGCTTAACGCGGCGCCCAAGGGACGCTATGCTCGCCCCGCCACCCATCCACCGCGGCGGAACCGGTTCTTGAGCGACGACCCTCCCCAGCCCGCCGACCCCGATCCCTGGATCATCGAAGGCGTATCCGGCACCGCCGTCGCCCGCGCCGAGCACGAGGCGGCGCGGCGTGGGATGACCCTGGCACACTGGCTCGAGGACGCGATCGAGCACGCCCTGCTCACCGAAAAATCGGCGCCGGGTGCGCCGCCGGAGGCGACCGACTAGCCGGCCCAGGTTTGCCGTTCGTGCCTAGCAGTGGAATGCGGGTATTACGGTATGGCGGGGTCGTCTTTACAGTCATCCCTTCGTAGGAATACCTATATCGGCCGAAATACTCCCAATCCATTTACATACTTCACTGATTTCTGTACCTTCTGGCCCGACCGAATATGACTTGGGATGCCGCCGGTAGGACCTGATGAGTCCGTCGTCACCATGGAGTGTCAAGGGCGTAGAGCCGGAAGCGCGCGAGGCCGCCAAATTGGCCGCGCGGCGTGCCGGCATGCCGATCGGCACTTGGCTGTCCCATACTATCCGCAAGGCCGCCGCCGAGCAGTTGCGCTCCGGCGGTCCCGCCATGCGTCCCGACGGCAACGTCGGCGACGCGCCGCCGTCCCAGTCGCCGTCGTTCTCGTTTCACGGTCCGACACCCAGTGCCAACCCGGGCGGGCCGGCCGGCACCGGTCCGCGCCCGCCGGCACCGACCACCGAGGCGGTACTCGAGAGCATCAACCGGCTCGCCGCCAAGATCGAGGCCTCCGAGCAGCGCACCGCCCAAGTGATCGAGCCGCTGGCAGAAAAAGTGCGAGATCTGTCCGAGCGAATCGAGGACGTTAGGGAGACAAAGGCGATCGAATCGAGCCCGCTGGAGCGCGCCATGGCCCGCATGGCGGAGCGGCTTGAGCAGATGGAGGACGGCCCGCGTGGCCTGAGCAGCGGGGGACACGAGCGACGCAAGCAGGGTTTCTTCTCGCGCCTGTTCTCCGACTGAAGCCGGAACGCGGAATACGACCGAATGAGTAATACTTTGGCGCCCTCGCGCAAGGGAACCGCCAACCCATAATTGACGTTAATACCCGCATGAAGGGCGCAAGGCCCTGCCCGCGGGTGCATAATCGACCCACGAACGGGCATGAAACTTGCGCCAAAACCAAGAACGGGTCCTGCTCAGGCGGGCAAGGATGTCCCGCTCAAGCGGGCAAGGATAGGGTGGAGACGGGTGGCAAGGGCATGGACTGGCGCGTAGAGGGCGTCGACGAACGCATGCGCCGTGCCGCCCAGGCGGCTGCGGAGCGCGCAGGCATGTCGCTCGGCACCTGGATCGCGCAAGCGATCGAGAACAGTCCCGAGCCGCCGGACGATATCGACGCGGAGACGGCCAGGATCAGTGCCGCGCTCGCCCGGCTGGAAGAACGCGTTACCCATTCCGACGAACACATCGATCACCTGATCCGCCCGCTCAGCGAGGAGGTCGACCGCCTCGCCGAGGAAGCCGAGCAGGTCGTCCATCCGACCCATCGGGAGGACATACCCGGCCGCGATCCCCACGCCGGCGACGTGGTCCACGTCGACGCCGAGCACTACCACCCGCCCGAGGAACGCCGCCTGCCGCGCATCACCGCCGCCATCGGAGCGGTCGCCCTGCTGGTGATCGGCGCCGGCATCTGGCTGTGGCTGTGGCAGTCTCAGGAGCAAACCGTCCCGGTACCGGGCACCAGCACCGTCAAAGTCGCCACGCCGCCGCCGAGCGCAGACCAGACCCCGCCGCCGGGCGCCGCGGTGCCGCTGCCGGCGCTGGCGGCGCCCACCTTCGTCGAAACCGCGCCGTTGCCGTCGACACCGGCCGAGGCGCTGGCGCTGCGCGACCGCGCCAACCGGGACGATACCGACGCCGCCTATGCCCTGGGGGTCGCGCTGCTGGAAGGCCACAGCGTCCCCCAGAACGTGCGCGAGGCGGGCGAATGGCTCGCCACGGCCGCGACCGCCGGCAACCCGAAGGCGCAGTACCGCCTCGCCCGGCTGTATGAGACCGGAACCGGCTTCGTGCGCAATCCCGCCCAGGCGTTCTTCTGGATGCAGGCCGCCGCCGAGCAGGGCATCACCGAGGCCGCCTACGAGCTCGGTGCGATCTACGCCCAAGGGCAAGGCGTGCCGCGCAGCTACGCGCTGGCGGCGCGCTGGTACCGCGAGGCGGCGAAGAAGGACAACCGGGATGCGCTCTACGCACTCGGCCAGATCTACGAGCTCGGCCTCGACGTGCGCAAGAGTACCGCGCGCGCGCTCGAGTACTACCGCCGTGCCGCCCAGGCCGGCTCCAAGGCCGCCGCCGACAGGATCACGGCGCTCGCCGCCGCCGCCAACTCGATCAAATCCCTGCCGCCGGCGCCCGATCCCAACGCGCCGATCCGGCGCGAGTCCGCCCCGGTTCCCGCGCCCGGCGCGGCGCTGACGCGTCCCGAGATCGCCGAGATCGAGCGCCTGCTGGCCCAGCTCGACCTCGCCCCCGGCCCGGCCGACGGCACCGTCGACCGCCAGACCGTGGCCGCGATCAGGCTGTTCCAGCAGATGGGGGGGATGCCCGAGGACGGCCGGCCGAGCCGCGCGCTGTTGCGCCAGCTGCGCGAGGTCGCGGGCAAGGTCGACGACAGGTCGCGCTGACGCCCGGCCGGCCCGACGTCCGGGCTAGCGTCCCGAGCGGAACCCGCCCGACCACACCCACCAGCCGGGATTGCCGTCTGCGAGCCGCAAGGCCGCGGCCTTGGCCGCATTCCGGTCGTCGTAGAGCCCGAAGCAGGTGGCGCCGGAGCCCGCCATGCGCGCGAGCCTGCAGGCGGAATCGGCGGCGATCGCCGCCAGCACGCGGGCAACCTCGGGGGCGATTCCGCGCGCGGCCGCGGTCAGGTCGTTGGCCGTCATGGCGAGGAAGCGCGACAGCTCGACGGCATTTCGCGGGGTACCTGCCGGCAGGGTGCCCGGTACCTCGCGGACAGGTGCCGGATCGGCGTCGTAGGCCGCGAACACGGCGCGGGTCTCGACCGCGACGCGCGGGTTGACCAGCACCAGGCCCATCGGCGGCAGCTCGGGCGCGGGCGCCAGCCCCTCGCCGATTCCGGTGACGAGGCTCGGCGCGGAGGCGAGGCACACCGGCACGTCGGCGCCCAATGCCAGGCCGATCCCGGCGAGCGGCGCGCCGTCCGCCCGCCACAAATGCGCGAGCGCGAGCAGGGTCGCGGCGGCGTCGGCCGAGCCGCCGCCGAGGCCGGCGGCGACCGGGATGTTCTTGGTGAGGCGAAGGGCGCAGCCGTGGCCGCCGCCGGTGGCCTTGTCGAGAGCATGGGCGGCACGCAGCGCGAGATTGTCGCCACCTTGCAGGTCGGGCACGGCGAACGGCCCGTCAAGGACGAGCGTGAACGTGCCCGGGGCCGCGTCTTCGGCGGTCACGGTATCGCAAAGCCCGGCGAAGGCGATCAGCGAGGCGAGCGTGTGGTAGCCATCGGCGCGCCGTCCGGTGACGTGGAGGTAGAGGTTGAGCTTGGCCGGGGCGGCGACGGTTAGAGCATTGTTCACCAAGTTTGAACCACCTGCGTTGTGTCGCGGCGAGGTGAGCCGCGAGGCACGCTGCGAAGCGCGATGCTGGGACATCGGGCAAGCGGCGTAACGACGCGGGCGCCCGCCGCGGCGCAACCCGAAGGGCCGGGCGCTTTTCCGCCCCGGGTTCGTCGCGGGGCTTGCCCGTACTCCCGGTACGCGCCGCGCCCCGCTCCTGCCCGGAACGGAAAATCGCTCCGGCGCAGATGATTCAAACTTGGTGAATAATGCTCTCGGGGACTCACCCGCCGCCGTCGCGGCCCCCTTCGGGTCCGGCCGCTTCCTTCTTGACGCCGGCGGGGGGCAGCCCGCGCGACAGCTTCTTCTCGATCGGCGCCACGTCCTCGGGCTCGGGGCCGAGCACGAGGGCGCGCTGCCACTGGAAGCGCGCCTCCAGGTGGCGCCCGACGCGCCAGTAGGCGTCGCCCAGGTGGTCGTTGACGGTCGGGTCCTGGGATGCGAGCTCGACCGCGTGCTCGAGGTAGCGCACCGCGCGCCCGTAGTCGTGGAGCTGGTAATGGGCCCAGCCCAGGCTGTCGACGATGTAGCCGTCGTTGGGCCGGAGCCGCACCGCCTTCTCGATCATGGCGAGCGCGCGCTTGAGGTTGCGCCCCTGCTCCACCCAGGAATAGCCGAGGTAGTTGAGCACCATCGGCTGGTCGGGGCGGAACTCCAGCGCCTTGAGGAAGTCGGCCTGGGCGCGGTCCCACTGGTGGGCGCGCTCCAGCACCACGCCGCGCGCGTAGTAGAGCGGCCAGTTGCGCTCGCCCGGGTCCTTGATGCGCTTGAACGCGGCGTCGTAGGCGTCGACCGCCTCGGGAAAGCGCTTCTTGTAACGCAGCAGGTCGCCGAGCGCGACCAGGGCGTCGCTGCGCCCGGGCTTCTCGGCGGCCATGTCGCGCAGGCGTGCGATGGCGACCTCGGTCTTGCCGTCGCGGTCGAGCAGCTGGGCCGAGCGCAGGCGCGCCGACCACGACAGCGGCGAGGCGCGGTCCACCCGGTCGTAGCTGGCGACGGCGTCGGTATCGCGCCCGGCGCCTTCGAAGATGTCGCCGCGCAGCAGCAGCGCCGCGTCGAAACCGGGCCGCAGCGCGAGCGACATCTGGGTCAGCATCATCGCGATCTCGGGCACGTTTTCCTGGGACAGCAGCGTCGCCATGTTGACCAGCGCCTCGGCCACCCCCTCGTTGGCGTTGGACACCAGCCGGAGCGCCGGTTTGCCGGCGTCGAGCCGGGCGAGCGCGGTCTCCATCACGATCGAGTTCGGGCTGGTGCTGCAGCGCCTCCTTGTAGATCGCGCGCGCGGCGTCCGTGTCGCCGCGCCGCTGCTCGATGGCGCCGGCCAGCTCGACGATGCGGCTGTAGCCGGCGTAGCCGCCGGCGGCGAGCCGCGCCAGCGCTTCGTGGGCGCCCGCCTCGTCGCCCTTGAGGTCGAGGATCAGCGCCGCGTGGTAGTCGTGGAACGCCTCGCCGCCGCGCAGCTTGGCGAGCGGCTCGAGCGCCTGCAGCGCGCCGTCGAAGTCCTTGAGCCCGACCCGCGTCCAGGCCAGCGCGAGCGGCACGAAGTAGCCGCCGAGCCCGTGCTGGGGCATGGCGGCGAGCCGCTTCTCGGCGGCGCCGGTATCGCCCGCGCGCAGCTCCTGCACGGCGAGCGTGAGCCCGGCGATGACGCCGTCGGGCTCGACCTTGAGGAAGCTGTGCGCCACCTTGGCGGCGTCGTCGAGGCGGCCGGCGGCGATCATCTGGTTGAGGGCCTGGCGCAGCAGCGCCGGATTGCCGGGCGCGGCCTCGAGGGTGCGGGCGTAGAGGCTGGCGGCGCGGTCGGCGTCGAAGTCGCGCTCGGCCTGGCGCGCGGCGAGGAAGTCGCCGTAGGGATTGGAAACGAGGGCGTCCCCGGGGGTCTCGGCGCTGGCCAGCTCGCTGCCCGGCGCGGGGCCCTCGGCGCGGGTCGCGTTCGAGCACGCACCCAGCGCCAGCACCAGCGCGGCCGCCCCGATGCGGGCGCCCCGACCGGGGGAACGGCGGAAAATACGCGTGATCGACATGTGTCCGACACCTCCTTGCGCCGGTTGCCGGGGATCGCCCCCTTGCCTAACCCTCGTCACCCCCGCGAAGCCTGTCCCCGCGGAGGCGGGGAGCGGGGGTCCATATGGATTCCCGCTTACGCGGGAATGACGGAGCAGGAACAGGAGCACGCCGCTCCCGACATCCGCGCGGCACTATAGCATGCACGCTCCCGCCACAACGTGACATATCGGCCCCGGCACGAGCGCGGTGCAAGGGCCCATGACGCAAGGGACACAAGCACGCCGCGGTCAGGCGGCCGCCCCCTCACCCTCTCTCGTCATTCCCGCGCAAGCGGGAATCCACTGTTGGGCCCGTGACGGGCGCCCAGCGCGATCCGGTGGACGCCCCCCCCCTCACCCTTCCCTCTCCCCCCAATTGGGGGAGAGGGTTAGTTATTAGTTGGCCCCTCGCCCCCGGTCACGCGAATGCGTGCTGCGCACGTGGCGGGGGGAGAGGGTTGAGAAAGGTTGGCGAGCGGAACGCGAGCCTACCTGGAGCTGGGTGAGGGGGACATTCAACCTCACCACGAACAGCTTCAAGCTGGTCACACCAACCCCGTCACGCCGGCCCGGTCACGCCGCGGCCCTACCTACATATTCGGGTAATTCGGCCCGCCACCGCCCTCGGGCGGCACCCAGGTGATGTTCCCGGTCGGGTCCTTGATGTCGCAGGTCTTGCAGTGCACGCAGTTCTGGGCGTTGATCTGGAGCCGCGGATCGCCCGCCTCGGCGCCCACGATCTCGTAGACCCCGGCCGGGCAGTAGCGCGTCTCGGGCGCCGCATACTCCCTGTAGTTAACAGCTATGGCGCGCGCCGGTTCCGTGAGCAACAGGTGACACGGCTGGTTTTCCGCGTGGTTGGTGTTGGAGACGAACACCGAGGAGAGCCGGTCGAAGGTCAGCACCCCGTCGGGCCTGGGGTAGTCGATGGGCTGCGCCTTCGCCGCCGGCGTCAGGGTCGCGTGGTCCGGCCTGCCGTGGGAGAGCGTCCACGGCGCGCGCCCGCGCAACAGATACGTATCGAGCGCGGCATGGACGAGGCCCGGCAGAAGGCCCCGGTGGAAGCCCGGGCGGATGTTGCGCACCGCCCGCAGCTCCGTCATCACCGGCGAGGCGTCGAGCCGCGCGCGGTAGGTGGTGGCTTCAAGGGGCGCTTCCGCCGCGCCCTCGTCGCCCAGAAGCTCGAACACCGCCTCGGCGGCGAGCATCCCCGAGCGCATGGCGTTGTGGATGCCCTTGATCTTGGGCACGTTGACGAAGCCCGCCGCGTCAGCCGATCAGCGCGCCGCCCGGGAAAGTCAGCTTCGGCACCGACTGGAACCCGCCCTCATTCAGCGCGCGCGCGCCGTAGCCGATGCGCCGTGCGCCTTCGAACGTGTCGCGGATGGCGGGATGGGTCTTGAAGCGCTGGAACTCCTCGAACGGCGACAGATACGGATTTTCGTAGTCGAGCCCGACCACGAAGCCGACCGCGACCTGGTTGTTCTCGAGGTGATAGAGGAACGAGCCGCCGTAGGTGGCATGGTCGAGCGGCCAGCCGACCGTGTGGACGACCTCGCCCGGGCGGTGCTGTTCGGGCGCGACCTCCCACAGCTCCTTGATGCCGATGCCGTAGGTCTGGGGCGCGCTGTCGTCGGCGAGCCCGAAGCGCGCGATGAGCTGCTTCGAGAGCGAGCCGCGGCAGCCCTCGCCGAACAGGGTGTGGCGCGCGCGCAGCTCGACGCCGGGCTGGTAATTGGGGCCGTGGGTGCCGTCCCTGTTCACGCCCATGTCGCCGGTGGCGACGCCGGCGACGGTGCCGGCGGCGTCGAACAGCACCTCGGCGGCGGCGAAGCCCGGGAAGATTTCGACGCCCAGCGCCTCGGCCTCGGCCGCGAGCCAGCGCGCGAGGTTGCCGAGCGAGATGATGTAGTTGCCGTGGTTGCGCATCTGCGGCGGCGTCGGCAGGCGCAGCGCGCGGCGCTTCGTCAGCAGCAGGAAGCGGTCGCGCGCCGCGGGCGTCAGGAGCGGCGCGCCCTTCTCCTGCCAGTCGGGGATCAGCTCGTTGAGGGCGGAGGGCTCCAGCACCGCGCCCGAGAGCAGGTGCGCGCCGACCTCGGAGCCCTTCTCCACCACGCACACCGAGAGCTCGCGCCCGGCCGCGGCGGCGAGCTGGCGCAGGCGGATCGCGGCCGAGAGCCCGGCAGGCCCCGCGCCAACGATCACCACGTCGAATTCCATGGATTCCCTGGAGGTGTCCCCGGACATGGGCCTACCGAATGCGCTCCCCTGCAACGACTTGTGACTTACGGCGCTTCCGACTTAGCGCAGTTGGACGGGGAGGGCAAATGGGCGCGTACATTTCATTTAAGAAATGCCAGCATCTAATTTCGCCATGCCCTGCTCTAAAGCATAAGAAGCAATCTGCTGGTTTAATTCGTTGCATCTTGTGGCGATCTCGCCCGTATCCCCTTCACCATAAAGCCACGATGATATCTTCAAGATGGAAGCAAGAGACAGGAGAGCACACAAAATGGCGACATCGGATTTAACTTCATACAACATCAACAACCGCTGGCCTGCGTCCAAATTTTTCTTTTTGCGTTCAAACGGCGTAGCATGATGAATGGCATCTCGATATGACTTAGCAATATCGACAAAGGACTTGAACGGTTCGGATCGAACATCCGTCGCCCCAGATGAAGCGAATTTAACGATATGATCCAGACGATCCTTTAGCGCGGCACCCTCTTTTTTCTCCGCATAATGCAAGAAATTTTCGTCGCAAACCACCTTGCCAAGACGACGCAGTTTCAGTGCCGAATAGAACAAGCCACTCAGAAATGCCTCGATTAAACTGAATGAGGCGCTCACCATACTACGGCTAATAAACTTCTCTCTAATGAGGAGTGGCCCGACATCTTCGCGCTTCTGCTTTACGTTCGAATCATTCAAACCAAGCGCATCGATTCGTTCCCATGTCTCCCTCAAACTATCAAATGCCTCGCGCAAATCGTTGACGAAATGATGCTCAGGAAATTCAAACTGCAAGCCATAAATAGAAATGCTGACATGGGCGTAGAAAGGGAATCTTTGCTTAACTGATAGAGCAAGTGGGAAAAAGGAATTTTCGAACTCATCTAATCGAAGATATAGACCAACTCCCGGCTCCACGGCGTCACAAAGTCGCGCCAGTTCATCGTAATCGCAACGCGCAAAGTTGTTAGCAATAAACTTCCGTGTTTCAATTGAGAGACCACGATAGGTTTTTCCAATTTGAGAAGCGACACTACGCGCGGTGCGCCGATTTGAAATACGATCCGCTACCTCTCGCTCTCGCCTAAAGGCATCCCAACTGTCGATATCGCCGAGCAGCAACCTCGCCACTACGAGCGCTTTCATTTTCGTTTGCGCGCTTGGGATCGCCACACCAGCCTCTTAAGTTGAACGCACCAATCGCCACCAGTGGGGATTATTGTGGCGGCCACATCTGCGCGCCGTGCAGAAGGCGCAGGATTTCGACCCGGCCGTGGGCGATCCGGTAGACCGCGATGAACGGCGTGCCCGGAACGACCAGCTCGCGCGTGCCCGGCGCCCTGCCTTGCGGTGCGCTTTCCGGGAAATCGGCAAGCCTCGCGACAGCCGTTTCTATGGCACGGTCCATATTGACGGCGGCGGTTGGATGACGCCGAGCAATGTAGTCCAACTGCCCCTCGAGATCCTGCCGCGCCGCCGGCAGCCATTCAATCCTCACCCGCGCTTGCCGCTCTTGGAACGCGCGCGCTTCAATGTCTCAGCACGCCAATGGCGACGGCTGGCCATCACCTCCTCGTGCGGAATCCATTTCGTGTTCGGGTCGTCGGCCTCCTGCAGGCCCTTTTCCACCTCGGCGCGGAACCAGGCATCGTGCTCGCGCGCGGCCTGCCCGCGCTCGACCGCGTCGCGCATGAGGACGCGCAGGAGCTGCGCCGCCGTGCGGTCCTGGGCCTTGGCGGTCTCGGCGAAGGTCTTCTTCAGAGCTTCGTCCACGCGGAAGGTGAAGGTGGTCTCGGGCATGGCGCCCTCCCGATGTTACGAACAATGTACAATGTAACACATGGAAGGGTGCCCGCCAATGCCGGCCTTCGCCCCCCGGCCACACCATGCAGACCGGCAACGGGCGGTGTCGGCCAAACGGTCGAATCTCTTACTTCGGGATGGCGCCCTATTTCGGCACGGCGTAAGTGATGTCGAGGCCGATGGTGGCCAGCGAGGACAGCGCCGTGTCGCTGCTGCCCGACACGGTGCTTTCGTTGGGGCCGATCAGCACGAAGCCGAGGTTGGGCTGCTTGCCGTCGAGCCAGTCGCGGACCACGTTCGAGACCTCGACCTGGTAGCTGTAGTAGCCGGCCGACCGGATCGGGAAATCCGGCGCGGCGGCCGGGTGGAGACCGTAGGGGAAATTCGGCATGCCCGGGATCGGCTGCCACGGGAACAGGTCGCCCTGGCTCTTGACGATATAGGGGCTCGGCCGGGTCCACCACTGGGAGGTGGCGAGGCCGATGGACTTGACCCAGAGCCCGCCGTTGGAGGCGGTGCCGCCCGAGGAATACTGCGACTGGCCGAAGCCGAGGTTGAGGACGGCCGAGAGGATATTCTTGCCCATGTAGGGGCCGAGCTCGAACCGGAAGGCGCCGCGGTAGACCGCGCTCGACCACGACCAGCACGGCAGCGGGTTGGTGCCGGAATCGTAGAGCCGCGCGTATCCCACCACCACCGCGCCCTTTGCCGGCACGTGCGGGTTGGCGCCGCTGGTGTTCACGCCGCAATAGGGCGCGCCCGACGACGCCGAGGCGACGCTTTCCGACGTGTTCTTCTGGGCGGGTTTCAGGGAATCGGTGACGAGCTTCTGGCCGCACGACGCGGTGGCGAGCGCCAGCAGCACGAGCGCACAAGCGGGAACGAGCTTCTTCATGTGTCTTCCCCCCGGTTTGGCGGCGGCACGGCCGCTCCGAGGGAAAAACGCTAGCATCGCGATTCCGGTTCCCGAAGATTCTTCGTCCGGAGATTGAGGCTCAATCGCCCGGTATTTGCCGCGAATGGCGCGCGCTTCGGGCACGCGCCGCCGCCTGAAGCAGGGTCGATATTCACCACGAAACCGTCATTCCGGGCAAGCGAAGCCCTTGTGTCGCAAGGGCTTCACGCGACCCGGAATCCATCGCATTCCCGGCCATGGATTCCGGACAGCAAGGCTCGCGTCCCGGAAAAGCCGGCTTTTCCGGGCTCGCCTAAGCTTCCGGAATGACGCCAAAAAACGAATGTCGGTTGAACCTAACCCTGCGCGCCCCAGGCCACCATGTAGATCGGCGGCAGGTGGCCGGCGACGTGGGTCCATTTCTCGCCGTCCTCGCGCCCCACCCACAGGTTGCCGGTGGTCGAGCCCATAGCGAGGTGCTCGGCGGCGCCATCGAGGTCGAGCCCGTGGCGGTAGATCAGGTCGAAGCAGTCCGCCTGCGGCAGGCCGTCGGAGAAGGTCTGAAAGCTCTGCCCGCCGTCGCGGGTGCGCATGACGCTGAGCCTGCCGTCCACGGCGACGCGGTACTGGTCCTTGATCGCGGGCACGAACCACGCCGTCTTCGGGTCCTGCGGGTGCGCGGCGACGGTGAAGCCGAAGCGCGAGGGGGCATCCGCCGTGATCTCGGTGAAGGTGGCGGCGCCGTCGTCGGAGCGGAAGATGCCGTTGTGGTGCTGTACCCAGACCGTCTCCGGGCGCGCGGCGCAGGCCTGCATCCGATGCACGTCCTGGCTGAGGGGATCGTGGGTCTTGTCGGGCGGCATGTATTCGGCGCGCATGCCATTCCCGAACAGCGTCCAGCTCTTGCCCGCATCCTCGGTGCGCCAGACGCCGCCGGTCGAGATGGCGACCGTGAGCCGGTTGGAATCGCGCGGGTCCACCAGCACCGAATGCATGCCGGCCTGGTCGTAGACGACGCCGGCCCAGTGCGCGCGGGACGGATCGTTCCACAGGCTCTCGACCAGCTGCCAGCTCGCGCCGCGATCAATGGAGCGGAACAGGCCGCCCGGCACGGTGCCGGCCCACAGCACGCCCGGCTGGTCGGCGCCGCCCGGCACCAGCGTCCAGATCAGGGCGACCGAGGGGCCCTGCTTCTTCGGGGGCGGCCATCCCGCCATGGGATCGATGGGCGGCTGATCCTTCTCCTCGGCATAGGCGGGGGGCGCGATCTCCTGCCAGCTCGCGCCGGCGTCGTCGGAACGGTGCAGCTTGACGCCGAAATGGCCGAGGTCGAGCGCGGCGTAAAGCGCGCCGTCGCGCGGGTCATGCATCACCGCGCTCACCGGCTCGCCGAGGAACGACGTCCTGGCGATGCGCCATGCGCCCCTGCCGGCGGCTGCGTAACTCA
This sequence comes from uncultured Alphaproteobacteria bacterium, assembly GCA_963732875.1. Lineage (GTDB taxonomy): Bacteria > Pseudomonadota > Alphaproteobacteria > SMXQ01 > SMXQ01 > WHSO01. The sequence continues at coordinate 1,606,992 of CAVTBD010000002.1, forward strand.
GGAGACCCTTGCGGGTCGCGACGTGAAGAACCTGGGGCATGGTCAGCCTCCGCAACCTTTCTGTTGTGAGCCTCCGCGTTCGTTTGGTTCCGCGGCTCCGCCGCTAAGGGCCTGGAAAACATAGAGCGCGTCGCCGGGTGCGACGGGATCGGAGAGGCGGTCGCGGTCGGTGACCGCCGTGTCGTTGACGAAGACGTTGACGTGCTTGCGCAGCCGGCCCTGATCGTCGAGCAGGTAGTGGCGCAGGCGCGGGTTGGCGGCGAACACGGCTTTGAGGCAATCCGAGACGGTCGCGCCCGCGACCTCGGCCGAGGCCACGTCGAGGTGGCGCTGCAGGTTGCCGGTGAAATGGACCTGGGGCATGGGTCTCCGTGATGCCTGTGCGCTCGTTGGCGCCCGTCGCACGCTCGTTGCTACGCGATACCTGTAAGTCCTAAATTAGGACTAAATGGGAGTCAAGGGCGCACGTGGGAAATGATAGCCGATCGTCCGTGTCCCCGGCGTGACCATGGGGAAAGGCGCACCCTCCTCTTCGTCATTCCCGCGCAAGCAGGAATCCATTGGGCGTCATGGACCCCCGGCGCGCCCAGCCGGCGCGCAAACCAAAGAGCGCGGGCGTTCGCCCGCGGGCGCGGGGGTGACGGAAAAAGAAGAAACGGCCGCCGCCTAATTCTTGAGGCGCCAGCCGGTGCGGAAGATCCACGCCGCCAGGGCGAGGCAGATCACCAGGAACAGCCCGGTCATGGCGAGGCAGACGGCGACCGGCACGTCGGCGACGCCGTAGAACGACCAGCGGAAGCCGCTGATGAGATAGACCACCGGGTTGAACAGGGTCACGTTCTGCCAGAACGGCGGCAGCATGGAGATCGAGTAGAAGCTGCCGCCGAGGAAGGTGAGCGGCGTCACGATCAGGAGCGGCACCAGCTGCAGCTTCTCGAAGCCGTCGGCCCAGATGCCGATGACGAAGCCGAACAGGCTGAAGGTCACGGCGGTCAGCACCAGGAAGGCGAACATCCAGAACGGATGCGCGATCCGGAGCGGCACGAACAGGCTCGCGGTCAGGAGGATGATGAGGCCCAGGATCAGCGACTTGGTGGCGGCGGCGCCGACGTAGGCGATCACGATCTCGATGTAGGACACCGGCGCCGACAGGATTTCGTAGATGGTGCCGGCGAACTTCGGGAAGTAGATGCCGAACGACGCGTTGGCGATGCTTTGCGTCAAGAGCGACAGCATGATCAGGCCGGGCACGATGAACGCGCCGTAGGAGACGCCGTGGATGTCGGTGATGCGCGTGCCGATGGCGGCGCCGAACACGACGAAATAGAGCGTGGTCGAGATCACCGGCGAGACGATGGTCTGCAGGAAGGTGCGCCGGGCGCGCGCCATCTCGAAGCGGTAGATCGCGCCGATGCCGTGGAGGTTCATCTGCTGTTCCTCACCAGGCTGACGAAGATCTCCTCGAGCGAGCTCTGCTCGGTCTGGAGGTCCTTGAACCGGATGCCGGCCTCGGTGATCGCGGCCAGCAGCGACGTGACGCCGGTGCGCTCGGCCTCGGTGTCGTAGGTGTAGACCAGCTCGCCGCCGTCCTCCGACAGCGCGAGCCTGAAGGCGGCAAGCGTGTCTGGCACGCGGGCGAGCGGCTCGTAGAGGTGCAGCGTGAGGCGCTTGCGGCCGAGCTTCTGCATCAGCTCCGCCTTGTCCTCCACCAGGATGATCTCGCCGTTGTTGATGACGCCGATGCGGTCGGCCATCTGCTCGGCTTCCTCGATGTAATGGGTGGTGAGGATGATGGTGACGCCGGTCGCGCGCAAGGATCGCACCATCTCCCACATGTCCTGGCGCAATTCCACGTCGACGCCGGCGGTGGGCTCGTCGAGGAACAGGATGCGCGGCTCGTGGGAAAGAGCTTTCGCGATCAGCACGCGCCGCTTCATGCCGCCCGACAGCGTCATGATGCGGTTGTCCTTCTTCTCCCACAGCGACAGCGCCTTCAGCACCGTCTCGATATGGGCGGGGTTGGCGGGCTTGCCGAACAGGCCGCGGCTGAACGAGACCGTCGCCCACACCGTCTCGAACGCATCGGTGGTGAGCTCCTGGGGCACGAGGCCGATCAGCTCGCGCGCCTTGCGCCAGTCGCGGATGACGTCGTGGCCGTCGGCCATGACCGTGCCTTCGCCGGGCGTGACGATGCCGCAGATGATGTTGATGAGGGTGGTCTTGCCGGCGCCGTTGGGGCCCAGCAGCGCGAAGATCTCGCCCGGCCGGATCTCGAGGCTCACGTCCTTGAGCGCCCGGAAGCCGGTGGCGTAGGTCTTGGACAGGTGGGAGACGGAGATGACGGGCTGCATGGTGCGGGAGGGTAGCGGATGACGGGCGATGAGCGTGTGAAAAACGACGTGTGAAAAACGGCCGGCTTCCATAGATCGGCATCGCGGGCGCGGATTTCCAGCCCCCCGCGCCGCTTCGCGCCATGACGCCCCCGTGCTAGGGTCCGGCCATGGCGGGCGAGGACGATCTCTTCCAGGCCCTCAGGTGGCAGGTGGAGGCTGGCGCCGACGAGGCGATCGGCGCGCAGCCGCTCGACCGCTTCGCCGAGAGCGCCGCACCCGCGCCACAGCCTTCCCCGCCGCCCAGAGCTTCACAGACTTCGGCGCAGGCACCCGCACAGGCACCCGCCGCTGCCGCCCGTGCTCCGGCGCCCGCCGCGCCGCCGGCGCCGGTTACCGGACAGAAAGTAACTGCCCCCCAGGGTGACGCGTCGGCCTACGCGCGGGTCGCGGACGCCAAGTCCCTCGACGACATCCGCGCCGCGCTCGAGACCTTCGACGGCTGCCCGCTCAGGCAGACCGCGACCAACCTCGTGTTCTTCGACGGCAACCCGGCGGCGCGCATCCTGATGGTGGGCGAGGCGCCGGGCGCCGAGGAGGACCGGCGCGGCCTGCCGTTCGTCGGCCCGGCGGGCAAGCTGCTCGACCGCATGCTGGAATCGATCGGGCTGGACCGCACGAAAGTGCTGATCACCAACACCATCTTCTGGCGCCCGCCCGGCAACCGCAACCCGACCCCGGCCGAGGTCTCGGCCTGCCTGCCGTTCGTCGAGCGCGTGATCGAGCTCGTCGATCCGGTGGTCCTCATCCTGGTGGGCGGCACCGCGGCCAAGACCCTGCTCGCCACCAGCGAGGGCATCATGAAGATGCGCGGGCGCTGGTTCGCGTTCGAGACCGCGCGCATGTCCCACCCGGTGCCGACCATGCCGATCTACCACCCCGCGTTCCTGCTGCGTTCGCCCGGCCAGAAGCGCGCCGCGTGGCGCGACCTGATCGAGATCAAGCGGCGTCTCGACGCCGAAACCGGCCCGACTCCTTAAGATTCTTGTCCTAAATATCCCCCAAATCCTTAAGGTCCGGCCTTGCCCGGGCCCGCACGACGGGTTATGAACGCGCGATGAAATCAGCCGTAGAGAGGGGGGAAGGCCCGGATGCCGGGCGTCCACGCCGGGGTTCCGTGCCCCGGCGGCTGGCCGTTCTCCTTCTTCTCGCGCTGCTCGCGGCGCTCCCCGCCGCCACCGCCCGCGCCGACGACCAGGGCGAGGATACCGCCCGGCTGGTGCCACCGAACCCCGACGCGACCCGGCCCGCGGCTTCCTCGCTGATCCTGCCCGACGTGCTGAGCGACCGCGATGCGGCGCTCTACCGCGAGGTGTTCCGGCTCCAGGACAAGGCCGAGTGGCGCCTCGCCGACCGCCGCATCCGCGAGATCAAGGACAAGGTGCTGATGGGCCACGTGCTGGCCCAGCGCTACCTGCACCCGACCGGCTACCGCACGCGCTTCCCGGAGCTGCGCGACTGGCTGCGCCATTACGCCGACCTGCCCGAGGCGGGGCGCATCTACGCGCTCGCGCTCCGGCGCAAGCCGCGTGGCGCCGCCGCGCCGCCGCGCCCGCGCGCGCGCTTCGCGGTGTCGTCGGACAACATCGACCCGACCGCCACCGACGCGCCGGCGGTGCTACGCCGCCGCGCGGGCGAACGCCACGTCTACCGCCACGTCGCTTACCTGGTGAAGCACATCCGCCTCAGCCAGGCCGAGCGCTACCTCGACGAATCCTCGGTGCAGCGCGCCGCCGGCACGGCCGGCGTCGACCGCGCCCGCGCCCTGGTGGCGGCCGGCTGGTTCCGCCACGGCGACACCCGCCAAGCCTTCGAGCTCGCGAGCCGGGCCGCGCACCGCTCGGGCGCCGCCGCCCCGCGCGCGCAATGGTGGGCCGGGCTCACGGCCTTCAGCCTCGGCCGCTACGACGCGGCGATGGGCTACTTCGCCGCCATGGCGAAATCCCCCGCCGCCGGCGATGCCGACCAGGCCGCCGCCGCGTTCTGGGCCGGGCGCTCGGCGCTGCGCGGCGGACGCATGGCCGAGGTCGGACCGTTCCTCGACCGCGCCGCCCGATTCGACCGCGCCTTCTACGGCCTGATCGCGGCACGCATCCGCGGCGACGCGCCGCGCTTCGACTGGCGCCTGCCCGACATCAGCGACGCCGACGTCGTCGGCTTCACCAACGTCAAGGCGGGCCGGCGCGTGCTGGCGCTGGTGCAGGTGGGCGAGGAGGAACGCGCCGGGATGGAGCTGCGCGCGCTGCGCGTCGGCGCATCGCCCAAGCTGCTGCGCACCGTGATCACGCTCGCCGACGCTGCCGACATGCCGGGCGCCAGCCTGCGCGCGGGCCGCGTGCTGCTGCGCGCCACCGGTCAGGAGCTCGACGCCGCACTCTACCCGCTGCCGCACTGGACGCCGGAGACCGGCTATTCCATCGACCGCGCCCTGATCTACGCCATCGCGCGCCAGGAATCGGCGTTCAACGTGCGCGCCCGCTCGCGCTCGGGCGCGCGCGGCCTGTTGCAGCTCATGCCCGCGACCGCGCGCTTCATGGCCGAGAACGGACACAGCTTCCGCGGGCGGGCGGGCGCCAAGCTCTACGATCCGCGCCTCAACCTCGCGCTCGGCCAGAAGTACCTCGACCACCTGCTCTCCGGCGACGTGGTGTCGGGCAATCTCGTGCTCATGGTCGCGGCCTATAACGCCGGGCCCGGCAACCTCGCCAAGTGGCAGCGCGACGTGCGCCACGGCTCCGACCCGCTGGTGTTCATCGAGGCGATCCCGGTGCGCGAGACCCGTCTGTTCGTGCAGCGCGTGTTCGAGAACCTGTGGATGTACCGCGCCCGGCTCGGCCAGGACGCGCCGTCGCTGGACGCCCTTGCGGCCGGGCACTGGCCTGTCTATGTAGGGCTGGACGGCCCCGGCCTCGGCGTCGCCGAACAGCGCTAGGGGTTTGCCTTTACATCAAATCGTCACCCCCGCGGAAGCGGGGGTCCAAGTTCTTGATAAAACGTGGATTCCCGCTTTCGCGGGAATGACGAGGAAAGTCAATTCAGTCGCTTAGCACTCTAGGGGCCTGATCGGGCCCGCCCCACCGCCGCCACAGGATCACCGCCATGCCCGGCATCGACGAAACGCGCAAGTTCATCCCCGTCAACATCGCCGTCCTCACGGTCTCCGACACCCGCGACGAAGCCACCGACGAATTGGGCAAGACCCTGATCGCGCGCATCGAGGGCGCCGGCCACAGGCTCGCCGCGCGCCGCGTGATCAAGGACGAGGTGCCGCTGATCCAGCAGCAGGTGCGCGCCTGGGTCGATGATCCCGACATCGACGTGATCATCACCAACGGCGGCACCGGCATCACCGGGCGCGACGTCACGCCGGAAGCGCTCAAGCCGATCTTCGAGAAGGAGATCGAGGGCTTCGGCGAACTGTTCCGCATGATCTCCTACCAGAAGGTCGGCACGTCCACGATGCAGTCGCGCGCGGTCGGCGGCATGGCGGGCGGCACCTACATCTTCGCCCTGCCCGGCTCGCCGTCCGCGTGCAAGGACGGCTGGGACGATATCCTCAAGTTCCAGCTCGATTCGCGCCACGGCCCGTGCAACCTGGTCGAGCTGATGCCGCGCCTGCGCGAGAAGTAGCCTAAATCTATTTCCAGCCCGAAAGCGCGAGCGCCGCGAGGCCGCGCGCCGATAGAATTGTCGTCGGATCGAGAGTCTCGGCGAGGATTTGCGACAGCGCGTTGCGCACGCCGACTTTCTTACGCGCCCGGCGCGCGAGGAAGTCGATCACCCACGGGTACGACATCCAGCGCTGCGCCCGGTCGTAGCTCGCGAACTTCGCCCGCATCTGCCGTTCCAGCCCGGCCGCGTAACCCACGGCAACGTCATCGGCGGCAGCGCCCGTGCGCCACGCGGCATCGAGCGTGTCCGCGGCGAGGATCGCCGTCTCCATCGCCTTGCCGATGCCTTCGCCGGTGAGCGCATAGGTCGCGCCGATCGCCTCGCCCGCGAGCAGCACCCGGCCCTTCGCATACCCGGTGCCGGTGAGCCCGGTGCGCAGCGGCGCACCGCGCAAGGGGCCGCGCTCGGTGGCATCGGCCAACACCGCGCGGCAGGTTTCGCTCGCCGCCATGAAGCGCCGGTAGAGATCGTCGAGGTCGGGAACGCGCCCTTTCCGCTCGGTCGCCAGCGCGCCGACGCCGACGTTGACCTCGCGCGGCCCGAGCGGAAAGATCCACCCGTATCCCGGCAGCAGTTCGCGGTTGTAGAACACGGTAATGCAGTCCATCCCGTGCGGCCGCGCGAGCACGAGGTACTGGCGCATGGCGTAGGCGGACGGCCGCGCGCGATAGTCGACGCCGTAAAGCGCCAGCGACTTCGCGCTCGCACCCGTAGCGCCGATCACGAAATCGAACCGTGCCATGCTGCCGTCGCGGCAGCGGACCTGGGCGGCCTCATCGTCCTGGGTGACGGCGACGGCCTCATCGACCACCAGCGCCGCGCCGAGCGCGCACGCCGCGTCGAGCAGCAGGGTGTCGAAGCGCGCCCGCCGGCAGGTGTAGATCGGCCCTTCCGCGTCCACCGTGAGCCCGGCGGGCGAGACGATGCGGAGCCGCGGCACCCTGAAAAGCTGCGGCGCGATGGACGCAAACACGCCGAGCCGTTCCAGGCAGCGCACCGCGTCGGGAATGAGCGCGTCGCCGCACGCCTTGTCGCGCGGCGGCCGCGCCTTCTCGAAGATGGTGACGCGATGCCCGGCCCGGACCAGCGCGAGCGCGGCGGCCGTCCCGGCCGGCCCGGCACCGACGATGCCGACGTTCAATCCCATGATGCGCGACCCTCCGGCCCCCTGCCGCGACCGGCGGCGAGGCGGAAAGTCTAGCGCCGTTCCGTGAAAGATTCAGCGCGCGCGCCGCAACCGTCCGTAGGCCGCCGCATCGTCCACGTCCTCGAGCATCGCAAGCGGCGGCGCCTCGGCGCCCTCGGGCAGGTTCGCGCGGGTGTCGGAGAGCGCGTGGGGCCCGGACCAGCGTACGGCGCGGAACAGGCGGCGCGCGAAGGCGCGCGGGGCAAGCCGCCGGCGCGCAAGGCCGACCAGCCAGTAGCCGCCGTCGGCGGCCGGGCCGAACACGGCCTCATGGCGCGCAAGCGCGGCGAAGGCATCGGCGATGTGGGACGGGCCGGATCGCCGGGATGTCGCCGCCAACGATCACCACCGGGCCCGGCGGCAGTCTTTCGAATACGCGCGCCATGCGCCGGCCGAGGTCGCCCTGCCCCTGCGCCACGCGCGGCAGGCGTGCGGGCCAGAACCGGGCGCCGCGCGCGAAGCCATCGGGCGTCACCGCCAGCACGGTGCGCCAGCGATGGTCCGTTCCGAGACGGCGGATCAGGGCGCGGGCGGTATCGAGATAGAAGCGGTGGGCGGCGGGATCGCCGATGCCGCGCGCGAGGCGGCGCTTGACCGCGCCCCGTTGCGGCGCGCGCAGGAACAGGACCAGGTGGCGTGCCTCAGGCACCGCCCTTCGGGCCTTCAGCGGCCATAGAGCCGCGCGATCATGGGCGTGGGCAGGCCGAGGAAGTAGAGGCCGAGGCAGGACAGGTTGCGCAGCGGGCGCAGCAGCCAGCCGCCCTTCTGGTAGCGCGCGGCCGAGGTCACGGCGGGCACCGAGAACAGGCGCAGTCGCTCGGAACCGATGCGGCACACCAGGTCCACGTCCTCCATCAGCGGATCGGGACGGAAGCCGCCCAGCGTGCGGTAGAACGCGGCCGAGATCAGCAGGCCCTGGTCGCCGTAGGGCAGGCCGAGCACCCGGCAGCGCCACGCCACCAGCGTCTCCAGCACGCGTGCGGGCCAGGCAGCCTCGTCGAGGGCGAAGCGGAACGCCGCCGCGCGGCCGGGACTGGCCGGGTTGTTGACGAAGCCCGACGCCGCACACAGCCACGGGCCGGCGAGCCTTGTGTCGGCATGAAGGAACAGGAGCCAGTCGCCGTTGGCGGCCCTGGCGCCCTCAGCGAGCTGGGAGCCGCGCCCGGCAGGCGCCGTGACGACGCGCACGCCGGCGCGCCCGGCAATGGCCACCGTATCGTCGGAGGAACCGCCGTCCGCCACGATCACCTCGAGCTCGGGCGCCACCACGCCCAGGTCATGGGCGGTGCGCCGGCCGTCCTCGATGGCGGCGAGACAGGCGGGAAGATGGGCCGCCGCGTTCAGCGTCGGAATCACGATACTCAGCACGGTACTGGTCTCCTCGATCCGCATCGCGGCCCTCCTGCGCTGGCTTATATAGGGGGCCGGGTCGTTACGCAAAGCCCCTTTGTCCCGGAATTCAAGGGCGTACGGCGCTTTTCCACAGGCTATCGGGGGACTGTGAACAAACGGCTTTATGGTGCTGTCATGGCGCCGTCATTATAATGTTCTTGCTTTGTTCACGTTTTCCGGCCATGATGCAGCATGGACCAGTTACCCGACCTCGCCGGCGCGCGACCGCTCAAGGGCCGCGGCGCCGTTTCCAACCCCACCGGACGCTTCGAGCGCGAAGTCAGGGTGCGGGCCGACGACGGCTGGGGCGGCGCGGCCCGCGATAACATCGAATCCGAGGCGGCGCGCGACAATGCGCTGGCCGGCACCCTCGACCGGGCGGAGGCGGCGTCCCGGGAAGAGACGCGCCCGCGCACGCAGGTGATGATGGACGCGACCCGCGCCGTGCTCACCCGCAACAATTCCCCCGATGTGCCGTTCGACCGCTCGATCAATCCCTATCGCGGCTGCGAGCACGGCTGCATCTACTGCTTCGCGCGGCCGACCCATGCCTATCTCGGCCTCTCGCCCGGGCTCGACTTCGAGACCCGCATCCTCGCCAAGCCCGAGGCGCCCAGGCTGCTGGCACGCGAGCTCGCGCGCAGGAACTACACCTGCAAGCCGATCGCCATGGGCACCAACACCGATCCCTACCAGCCGACCGAGCGCAAGCTGCACGTCACGCGCGGCATCCTCGAGGTGCTGTCGTCGTGCAACCACCCGGTCTCGATCGTCACCAAGTCGGACGCGGTGCTGGCCGATCTCGACCTGTTGTCCGGCATGGCGAAACGCCGCCTCGCCAGGGTCCATCTCTCGATCACCACGCTCGACGCGGAACTCGCCCGCAAGCTGGAGCCGCGTGCCACATCGCCCGAGAAGCGCCTCGCCGCCGTCACCGCGCTCAGGGAAGCCGGCGTGCCCGTGGGGGTGATGGTGGCGCCGATCATCCCGGCGCTGACCGACCGGGAGATGGAGACGATCCTCGCCCGCGCCAGGGACGCGGGCGCCGGTGAGGCCGGCTACACGCTCCTGCGCCTGCCCCTGGAGGTGAAGGAGCTGTTCGCCGAATGGCTGCTGGCTCATTACCCGGACCGGGCACGCAAGGTGCTGTCGCTGGTCAGGGATACCCGCGGCGGCCAGCTCAACGATCCCAACTTCGGCTCGCGCATGCGCGGCCAGGGGCCCTACGCCGCGCTGATCGCCGCGCGCTTCAACATGGCGGTGCGGCGTCTCGGCCTCGGGCGCGAACGGGCCCATGACAACGGCAGGCTCGATTGCTCGAAGTTCGCGCCGCCCGCGCGCAAGGGCGACCAGCTCAGGCTGTTCTAGGGACAAACCTCACAACCTCGCCACGGTCGTGCCACCATCGCCATGCTAGGATGGCGCCATGGCGGGACACACGGACCTGACCGGGATCGCGGTCGTCGGGCTTGCGGCGCTTCTGTGCGGCATGCTGATGACGCGCCTGCGCCAGCCCGCCGTGGTCGGCTACATCCTCGCCGGCATCCTGCTCGGCCCGACCGCCGCCGGCCTCGTCGCCAACCAGGACCAGATCCGCCTGCTCGCCGATCTCGGCGTCCTCATGCTGCTGTTCATGGTCGGCCTCGAGCTGCCGGTCGCCGCCTTCATGAAGGTATGGCGCACGGCGCTCCTGATCACGCTCGGCCAGATTGCGGGCTTCCTCGCCATCGCCTGGGGCATCGCGGCGGTGATGGGCTGGCCGTGGCCGTTCGCGGTGCTGCTCGCCTTCGCCGCGGCGCTGTCGTCCACCGCCGTCGCCATCAAGATGATCGAGGACACCGGCGAGCGCGACACCGAGACCGGGCGCATCGCGGTCGCGGTGCTGATCGCCCAGGACCTCGCCGTCGTGCCGATGATGCTGATCGTGGGCGACATGGGCGGCGACGGCATGTCCGTCGCGGGTATCGCCAAGGTGATCGTCTCGGGCGTGCTGCTGACCGCGCTGATCGTCTACTTCGCGCGCAAGGGACCGGTCACGCTGCCGTTCGCCGAGCGCATCGCCGCCCACCCCGAGCTGCGCCCGGTCGGCGCCATCGCCTGCTGCCTCGCCGCCGCCGCGCTCGCCGGCCTGTTCGGCGTGTCGGCCGCCTACGGCGCGTTCATCGTCGGGCTCGTGCTCGGCAACGCGAAGGGGGCCGAAGACATCAGCAAAGCTGCCAAGCCGATCGAAGGGCTCCTGATGATGGTGTTCTTCCTTTCGGTCGGACTGCTGATCGACCTCAACTTCATCTGGCACAACCTCGGCCGCGTGCTGTCGTGGCTGGTGGTCGTGACCGTGGTCAAGACCGCCCTCAACATCGCCCTGATCCGCGTCCTCGGCCAGCCGTGGCCGCGCGCCTTCCTCGCCGGCGTGCTGCTCGGCCAGATCGGCGAGTTCTCGTTCCTGCTCGCCGCGGTCGGCGGCGATGCCGGCATCGTGCCCGAGGATGAGGCGCCGCTGGTGGTGGCGGTGGTGGCCCTGTCGCTCCTGTTCAGCCCGCTGTGGCTCGCCACCGCGCGGCGCCTGCACCTGGTCGCGACGCGGCGCGGCGCGACCCTCGGCCTGATGCTGTCCTACCTCTACCGCGGCCGCTGGCGGCGCGCGGCGGCGCGCATGCGCCCGCTGGCCAAGGCCGCGCGCGATGGCGCCGATGGGGTCGCGCGGCGGGTCAAGGCGCGACGTGCGCGCAAGCGCGGCACCAGGCATCCCGCCGCCGCCAACGATCCCGCGCCGCCTTCCCCCGGCGCAACGCCGCCGGACAAGGACGGGGACGACGACGGCCTGAGGCCGGCGCGCGATGCCTGACTTCGCCATCGAAGCCACGCTCGGCGGTATCGTGTGCGGCATCGACGAGGCCGGGCGCGGACCTTGGGCGGGGCCGGTGGTCGCGGCGGCGGCGGTGCTCGATGCGGCCTGCCTGCCCGATAGCCTGCTCAAAGGCCTCGACGATTCCAAGAGGCTGAGCGCGCGGAAGCGTGAGGTGATGTTCGACATCCTGACGCAGGAATGCGCCGCCGGCCGGTTGTGGTTCGCGGCCGGCGCGGCGAGCGTCGCCGAGATCGACCGCCTCAACATCCTGCGGGCGACCTTCGCCGCCATGACGCGCGCGGTCGAGGGACTGTGCGTGGCACTCGGCCGCGCGCCCGATCACGCCATCGTCGACGGCACCGGCCTGCCGCCCCTGCCCTGCCCCGCCCGCGCGGTGCCCAGGGGCGACGGGTTGTCGCTCTCGATCGCGGCCGCCTCGATCGTCGCCAAGGTGACGCGCGACCGCATGATGACCGAGCTGCATGCGCTGTTTCCCGGCTACGGCTTCGCCAGCCACATGGGCTACGGCACCGCCGAGCATCAGGCCGCGCTGGCCCGGCTCGGGCCCACCGAACACCACCGCCGCAGCTTCGCACCCATCCGCCGCCTGCTCGATTCGGCCACAATATCTGGTGTGCCCGAATCCGGCAATTCCACGATCTAGTCTAAGCCTTTGATTCCACTAAAAAATTTCTTGACCCTTGGACAAGGGTGACTCATCGTCGCGGCCATGACCAGGGAGAGCGCGACAAACGTCGGCGAAATACTCGTCGGCAATTCGGTCGAGGTGATGAATTGCCTCAAGGAAGGATCGGCGGACATGATCTTCGCCGACCCGCCCTATAACCTGCAATTGCAGGGCGAGCTGGTGCGCCCCAACAACACCCGCGTCGACGGGGTGGTGGAGAACTGGGACCGGTTCTCGGACTTCGCCGAATACGACCGCTTCACCCGGCGCTGGCTGTCGGCGGCCAAGCGCGTGCTCAAGGACGACGGCACGCTGTGGGTGATCGGCAGCTACCACAACATCTACCGGGTCGGCGCGATCCTGCAGGACCTCGGCTTCTGGATCCTCAACGACGTGGTATGGCGCAAGGCCAACCCGATGCCGAACTTCCGCGGGCGGCGCTTCACCAACGCCCACGAGACCCTGCTGTGGTGCGCCAAGTCGCCGGACGCCAAGGGCTACACCTTCAACTACGAGGCCATGAAGGCCGCCAACGACGACACCCAGATGCGCTCGGACTGGCTGCTGCCGATCTGCTCGGGCGGCGAGCGCCTCAAGAAGGACGGCGCCAAGGCGCACCCGACCCAGAAGCCGGAGGCGCTGCTCTACCGCATCCTGCTCGCTGCGACCCGGACCGGCGACGTGGTGCTCGACCCGTTCTTCGGCACCGGCACCACCGGCGCCGTCGCCAAGCGGCTCGGACGCGGCTATATCGGCATCGAGCAGGACCCGTCCTATGCCGCGCTCGCCCGGAAGCGCATCGCCCAGGTGCAGCCCGCCGATCCCGCGACGCTGGAAGTGAGCGCCAAGAAGCGCGAGCCGCGCGTGCCGTTCGGCTGGGTGGTGGAGCGCGGGTTGCTCAACGCGGGCGATATTCTCGCCGACGCGCGCGGGCGCCACACGGCCAAGGTGCGCGCCGACGGCTCGCTGGTCTCGGCCGACATCACCGGCTCGATCCACAAGGTGGGCGCCCACGTGCAGGGCCTCAGCGCCTGCAACGGCTGGACCTTCTGGCACTTCGATGTGGAAGGGAAGGCCAAGCCCATCGACCTCCTGCGCCAGCAGATCCGCGCCGACCTGGTCGCGAGCGGCCTGATCCCCGCGGCCGGCGCCGACGCGGGCGACGCCGCCGAGGCTTAAACACCTAGGTCTTTCCGGCCGCGATCACCTTCTTCATCACCGTCGGCAGCGCGTAGGACGCGAGCGCGTCGCGCGCGACCCATTGCGCACCCGTGCCGAAACGGTGCGCGTCGGACGCTTTCAGCGTCGCGCGCTTGACCGCGAGCTCGAGCCGGAAATGGGTGAACACGTGCACCACCTCGCCCGCGTCGCGCCATTCGGCGGCGGCGGGCGGGCGGGCCTCGGCCGCGGCCTCGCGCCCGTCGCCCCCTTCTTTCCAATCAGAGGACGGCACCTCCCACATGCCGCCCAGAAGCCCGCTTTCGGGGCGGCGGCGCAGCAGCACCGCGCCGTCGCGGTCGAGCGCGAGCCAGGCGGTGCCGCGCCGGGTCGGGCGCGCCGCCTTGCGGGCGCGGCGCGGCAGCTCGGCGGCGATGCCTTGAGCGCGCGCGGCGCAGCCCGCCGCCACCGGGCACAGCACGCAGGCGGGATTGCGCGGCGCGCACAGGGTCGCGCCGAGGTCCATCATCGCCTGGGCGTAGTCGCCGGCGCGCTTCCGGGGCGTGAGCGTCTCGGCGAGCGCGCGCAGGCGCGGCTTGGCGCCCGGCAGCGGGTCCTCAACGGCGAACAGGCGTGCGATGACGCGCTCGACGTTGCCGTCCACCACGGTCGCGGGCTCGTCGTAAGAGATCGCGGCGATCGCCGCGGCGGTATAGGGCCCGATGCCGGGAAGTTCCTGCAGCCCGGCCGACGTGGCCGCGAAACGCCCGCCGTGCGCACGCGCCACGGCCTCGGCGCATTTCTTGAGGTTGCGGGCACGCGCGTAGTAGCCGAGCCCCTGCCACTCGGCGAGTACGTCGTCGAGCGAGGCCGCGGCGAGCGCGGCCACGTCGGGCCAGCGCGCGACGAAGCGCTCGAAATAGGGCCCGACCGTCGCCACCGTGGTCTGCTGCAGCATGATCTCCGACAGCCACACGCGGTAGGGATCGGGCGTCTCGCCCGGCAGCGCGCGCCACGGCAGACGGCGGCGCGAACGGTCGTACCAGGCGAGCAGGTCGCGGGCGTGGCGCCCGGGGTCCGGCACCGGCGCATCTGCCATAGACGCGGGCGCGATCTTTTTCGGCTTGTTCCGGTGCGGGGCTTTGCGGGCGGTCATTTCCGGTCCATCATGGCGCGAGCCGGGTGCGCGCGCCAGTGTGGCGGATTTGAAGTTCCTGACGTTATTTGGGGCGGCGTCAAAAGGAACTTCAAATCCCTAACCACACTGGAAACATATAGTTTCTGGTGTCGTTCCGGTTCAGAAGTTCGCCAGGAGGCCGCCCCGAATATGAAGCGAACTTCTGAACCACGACACCAGAGCCTGCCCGCCGCCCTTCCCCGACCCGCCGGAACCCCATGGCCGCAGCCGACGACAAGACGCCCCAGTACCGCCGCGGCATGACCACGCTGGGCCAGAGCGTCAACCGCGTCACCACGCCTGCGCTACGTCGGCGCGGCTTCGCCGAGGCCGCCATCGTCACCGACTGGCCGACCATCGTCGGCCGGCCGCTGTGCGACCACACGCGTCCGTCGCGCATCGTGTTCCCGCGGGGCGAACGCCTCGAGGGCACCCTGCACCTGGTGGTGACCGGCGCATTCGCGCCCGAGGTGCAGCATCTCGCGCCGCAGATCATCGAGCGCATCAACGGGCATTTCGGCTATCGCGCCATCGCCCGCATGGAGCTGCACCACGGCCGGGTCGTGCCGCGCGAGGGGGCCGGCGCCGTCCCCGACGACGCCGGGGTCGAGCCGGGCCCGGCGGTCACCGAGGCCATCGGCGCGGTCGGCGAGGGCCCGCTCAAGGACGCGCTCACCCGCCTCGCCCGGGCGCGCGCGGCAGCCGAGGCGAAACCGCGCAAGCGGCGCTGACACGTCCACCGCCGGGCTGTCCCGGCGTCGTCTCATTTCTGTGGATAGTTGTAACTCAAGGCTTTACGCCCCGGCGAGGCGGACGCTATATTTTGTAGCAAGGGAGTCATTGATGCGTCATATGTTGTTGATTTTGGGGGCAGTCGCCGTCCTCGTCGTGGGCGGGGTCGCGCTCTACCAGTGGCGCGGCGAGCCGCCGCCGGCGGCGCCGGCGGCGACCGCCGTCAAGGACGCCAAGCCGGCCGCCGAAACGGCGACGCCGGAAGAGATCGCCAGGACCAAGGCGGTGCAGGCCGACGACCTGGCGCTCGGCAAGGCCGATGCGCCGGTGACCGTGTTCGAGTACGCCTCGCTCACCTGCCCGCATTGCCGCGAGTTCCACGAGAAGATGTTTCCCGCCATCAAGACCGCCTACGTCGATACCGGCAAAGTACGCTTCGTCATGCGCGACTTCCCGCTCGACAAGGCCGCGCTCGCCGCCGCCATGGTGGCGCGCTGCGCCGGGCCGGACCGCCGCTTCGCCATGATCAGCCTGTTCTTCAACCGCCAGGAGGGCTGGGCCGGATCGCAGGATCCGATCTCCGCCATGGCCAAGGTCGCCGGTCTCGCCGGCATGAGCGAGGCCGACGTCTCCGCCTGCCTCAAGAACGACACGGTGCAGCATGCCGTGCTCGACCAGCGCCTGTTGGCGGAGAAAGTGTTCGACGTCGACGCCACGCCCACCTTCATCATCAACGGCACCAAGCATCCCGGCGAGCAGACCCTGGAAGAGTTCAAGGCCATCGTCGATCCGCTTCTCGCCAAGTCCACCACCAAGTAGGGGAAGGGTCCGCGCGTGCAGTTCTCCAAGCTCTCACTCTCCGGTTTCAAGTCCTTCGTCGACGAGACCGAGCTCCTGATCGAGCCCGGCACCACCGGCATCGTCGGCCCCAACGGCTGCGGCAAGTCCAACCTCGTGGACGCGCTGCGCTGGTGCATGGGCGAGATCTCGGCGCGCAAGATGCGCGGCGAGGGCATGGACGACGTCATCTTCGGCGGCACCGTCAACCGGCCCGCCCGCAACCTCGCCCAGGTGGCGCTGCATCTCGACAATTCGTCGCGCACCGCGCCCGCCGCGTTCAACGACGCCGACGCGCTCGAGATCGTGCGCAAGATCGAGCGCGGCACCGGGTCGGCCTACCAGGTCAACGGCCGGGACGTGCGCGCCCGCGACGTGCAGCTCTTGTTCGCCGACGCCGCCACCGGCTCGCGCTCGACCGCGCTGGTGAGCCAGGGCCAGATCGAGGCCCTGATCCAGGCGAAGCCGGTCAACCGGCGCGGCATCCTGGAGGAGGCCGCCGGCATCACCGGCCTGTACTCGCGCCGCCACGAGGCCGAGCTGCGCCTCAAGGCCGCCGAGGGCAACCTCGAGCGCCTCGAGGACGTGATCGCGGCGCTCGAATCCCAGCTCCAGAACCTCAAGAAGCAGGCGCGCCAGGCGACCCGCTACAAGAATCTGTCGGACCTGATCCGCAAGGCCGAGGCCGCCGTGCTGCACCTGCGCTGGACCGCGGCCGAAGCCGCCGCCGCCGAGAGCGGCGAGCGCCTCGCCGCCACCGAGCGGCGCGTGGGCGAGCTGACCCAGGAGGCCGCCGCCGCCGCGACCCGCGAGGCCGAGGCATCGGAAGCCCTGCCGCCGCTGCGCCAGGCCGAAGCCGAGGCCGCCGCCGCGCTGCAGCGCCTGACGCTGGCGCGCGACGCGCTGGCCGAGGAAGAGGCGCGCGTCACCCGCGAACTGGAAGCGGCGCGCGGGCGCGTCGCCCAGTACGGCGAGGACCGCGCGCGCGAGGCAAGCCGGCTCGCCGATGCCGAGGGCGCGGTACGCCGGCTCGAGGCGGAGCGTGCCGAGCTGACTGAGGCCGCCGAGGCCGAGGCCGCCGCCGAGACCGAGGCCGAGACCGCGCTCGAGGCCGCGCGCATCGAGGCCCAGATGGTCGAGACCCAGCTGTCCGAGCTGTCCCAGCGCGTCGCCGCCGCCGAGGCGCGCCGCGCCGACCTCGCCAACCGCCTGATCGGCATCGAGGCGCGCAAGGCGCGGCTCAACGACCGCAAGGCCGAGGCCGAGAAGACCCGCGCCGCCATCGCCGCCGAGCCCGGCAACCGCGAGGAAGTGGCGGTGCTGGAGGCTGCCATCGAGACCGCCCGCCAGGCGCTCGAGGACCTGCGCGCCCGCGTCGCCACCGCCGAGGAAGACCGCACCAAGCGCGAGGACGCCGAGCGTGCGGCCCGCGAAAATCTCCGCGCCGAGGAGGCCGAGACCGCGCGCCTCAAGGCCGAGGCACGCGCGCTCACGGAACTGCTCGCAACCGACGAGAACGACCTGTGGCCGCCGCTGATCGACGCGGTGTCGGTCGATTCGGGCTACGAGGACGCGCTCGGCGCGGCACTCGGCGACGACCTCGCCGCGCCCGCCAACGAAGCCGCCCCCGTGCACTGGCGCACGCTCGGCCCGCTCGCCGAGCCGCGCGCGCTGCCCGAAGGCGTCGAGCCGCTCGCGCGCTTCGTGCGCGCCCCCGGCGCGCTCACCCGGCGCCTGTCGCAGGTGGGCGTGGTCGCCGATGCCGAAACCGGCCAGCGTCTCGCCGCGCAGCTCGCGGTCGGCCAGCGGCTCGTCTCCCGGGACGGCCGGCTGTGGCGCTGGGACGGCTTCACGGTCGCCGACAACGAGGCTACCGCCGCCGCGCGCCGGCTCGCCCAACGCAACCGCCTCGCCGTGATCCAGGGCGACATCGCCGCCGCCGAGCGCCGCCTCGCCGAGGTCAAGGCCGCGTTCGAGCGCGCCGCCGCCGACAGCCAGGAAGCGGCCGAGCGCGAACGCACCCTGCGCGCCCATGCACGCGACCTCGAGACCGACCTCGAGACCAAGCGCGAGGAGCGCGGCCGCCTGATCCACGAGGCCGCCGAGACCAACTCGCGCCTGCAGGCCGCGGAAGAGGCCATCCAGCGCCTCGGCGCCGACATCGAGGAGGCCGAGCGCGAGCTCGCCGACGTGCGCACATCCCAGGCCGCGCTCGCCGACACCGACCAGCACCGCGCCCGGCTCGAGGAGCTGCGCCGCGACGTCAACGACATGCGCGCGGCACTGGCCGAGCGCCAGCGCGCCTACGACCTGCTCGCGCGCGAGGCCGAGGCCCGGCGCCAGCGGCTCGCCGCCATCGAGGGCGAGATCGCGTCCTGGTCCGGGCGCGCCGAGGGGGCCCGCGCCCAGGTCGCCGAGTTCGAGAGCCGCCGCGCGGCCGCCGAGGCCGAAGTGACCGCCCTCGCCCCGCGCCCGGCCGAGATCGCCGCCGAACGCATGGGCCTCGGCGACAAGGTCGAGGCCGCCGAACAGGCGCGCGGCGTCGCCGCCGACGCGCTGGCCGTCGCCGAACGCGCCCTCAGGGACGCCGACGAGGCACTCAAGGCCAAGGAAAGCGCGCTCTCGGCCGCGCGCGAGGACCGCGTGCGCGCCGAAGGCCTGGTCGAGCAGGCGCGCCAGACCATCACCGCGCTGCGCGAGCGCGTCGCCGAGCGGCTCGAAGCCACGCTCGACGAGCTGATGGCCATCGGCGAGCTCAAGCCCGACAACCTGCCCGACGCCGAGCAGGCCGAGCACCGCCTGGAGCGCCTCCTGCGCGAGCGCGACAACATGGGCCCCGTCAACCTGCGCGCCCACCAGGAAGCCGAGGAGCTGGGCGAGCAGATCACCTCCATGGAGACCGAACGCGAAGACCTGGTGAAAGCCATCGCGCGCCTGCGCCACGGCATCGGCGAGCTCAACCGCGAGGGCCGCCAGCGTTTCGTTGCCGCCTTCGAGCAGGTCAACGCGCATTTCAGCGATCTGTTCACCCGCCTGTTCGGCGGCGGCCGCGCGCACCTGGAGCTGACCGAGTCCGACGACCCGCTGGAGGCCGGCCTCGAGATCATGGCGAGCCCGCCGGGCAAGCGCCTGCAGGTGCTGTCGCTGCTCTCGGGCGGCGAGAAGGCGCTCACCACCATCGCGCTCCTGTTCGCCGTGTTCCTGACCAATCCGGCGCCGATCTGCGTACTGGACGAGGTGGACGCGCCCCTCGACGATTCCAACGTGACCCGCTTCTGCACCCTGGTGGAGGAGCTGGCGCGCTCCGGCAACACCCGGTTCCTGCTGGTGACCCACCACCGCATCACCATGGCGCGCATGGACCGGCTGTTCGGCGTGACCATGCCGGAGCGCGGCGTTTCTCGCCTCGTTTCGGTCGACCTGCAGGGGGTTTCCCACCTCAAGGCGATCGCCTGACGCACACGCGTTTTTTGCTTTTCTATCAGTAGTTTAATGCCGGGGTTTTGGGCCTTGACAGCCCTAGCCCCGGCCCGTAAGGTGCCCGCGCTTTCGCCGGGCGACGCGGCCCTTTCGGGCGGTTTCGGGGGCTTTTTTTTGGAACCAGCGACGCCATCACCGAGGACGGGATGACCGATCGGGACCCGCACCCATCCGGGAAATCCCTCGCGGACCTGAAAGCACGGCTCGCCGCCGCGCGCAGGCGCGGGGAGGAGCCGGGGGCCAGGACGCACGGTCGCGCCGACATGAGCGGCGGCGGCATGGCGCTCCGGGTGGGCATCGAGATGGTGGGCACGCTCGCCGTCGGCGTATTCATCGGCTGGGGACTCGACCGCTGGTTGGGAACCAAACCCTGGCTGATGATCGTATTTTTCTTTCTTGGGGCCGCGGCGGGCGTCCTCAATGTCTACCGGGCGGTGAGCAATCTCAGTCTCGCCCCGGGCAATAGCCGGGACGGAGACGACTCCGACGACCCGACCGGCGGCAAGAGTTAGCGGGGGAACAGGAAAGACCGTGGCAACGCCCCTTCATCAGTTCGAAATCCAGACCATCGCCCCCGTGCACATCGGCGGGGTCAACGCCTCCTTCACCAACTCCTCGCTGCTCATGGTTATCGCCATCACCGCGGTCACCGCCTTCCTGGTGCTCGGCATGCGCCGGCGCGCGCTGGTGCCGAGCCGATGGCAGTCCATGGCCGAACTCAGTTACGAGTTCGTCGCCGGCATGGTGCGCGACAACGTAGGCCACGAGGGACGGGCCTATTTCCCGTTCATCTTCACGTTGTTCATGTTCATCCTGTTCTGCAACGCCTTCGGCCTGCTCCCCTATTCCTTCACCGTCACCAGCCACATCGTCGTCACCTTCGCCATGGCGGCGACCATCTTCGCCGGCGTGACCGTGATCGGCATGGTCAAGCACGGCTTCCGGTTCCTGACCTTCTTCATTCCCAAGGGCGTGCCCGCCTACATGATGCCGCTGCTGGTGCCGATCGAGATCCTGAGCTACCTCGCCCGCCCGGTGACGCTCAGCCTGCGACTGTTCGCCAACATGATGGCCGGCCACACCATGCTCAAGGTGTTCGCGGGCTTCGTGGTGGCCCTTGGCGTGTTCGGCGTGGCGCCGCTCATCGTGATCATCGCGCTCTATTCCCTCGAGGTGATCGTCGCCGTGCTCCAGGCCTACGTGTTCACCATCATCACCTGCCTCTACCTCAGCGACGCGCTGCACCTCCACTAGGTCGGCCGTTTTTTCACAACCGTCAGATACGAAAAGGAATTGAAACATGAGTGTTGAAGCCGCGAAGTTGATCGGCGCCGGTCTTGCGGTCATCGGCCTTTCGGGCGTTGGCATCGGTATCGGCAACGTGTTCGCCTCCTTCATCAGCTCGGTGGCCCGCAACCCGGCCTCCCAGGCGACCATCTTCCCGACCACCATGCTGGGCTTCGCCCTGGTCGAGGCGGTCGCGCTGTACGCGCTGCTGATCGCGTTCCTGATCCTGTTCGCGTTCTAAGCGACCGGCCCCGTCTAACGGAGATACCGGCCCATGCCCCAGCTCGACGTCACGACCTTCCCGCCGCAGCTCGTCTGGCTCGCCATCAGCTTCCTCGTCCTGTACCTGCTGATGTCGCGCGTCGCGCTGCCGCGCATCAGTGACGTGCTGGAGGAGCGCCGCCGCCGCCGCGAGGACAACCTCGCGAAAGCGGAGGACCTGGAGAAGGAAGCCGAGGCCGTATCCCAGGCCTACGAGGGGGTTCTCGCCAAGTCGCGCGGCGACGCCCATGCCCGTATCGCGGCGGCCGGGGAGGCCGCCAAGCAGCGGGCCGAGGCGGAGGTCGCAAAGCTCGCCGCCGAGCTGCGCGGCAAGACCCAGGCGGCCGAGGCCGCGATCGCCGAGGCGCGATCGAGCGCCCTCTCCGACGCGGCTGGCATCGCCGCCGAGGTGGCTCAGCTCGCCGCCAGCAAGGTCGCCGGGCTCGTCGTGGATGAGGCATCGGCACGGGCCGCGGCGGACGCCGCGAGAAAGGCACGGGCATGATCATCGCCGTGGCACAAGCCGCCGAGGCCGCGGGCGCAGCCCACGAAGCCTCGTTCTGGCAGGAGCCGGAGACCTGGCTCACGGTCGCCTTCGTAATCTTCGTCGCGCTCTTGGCCAAGCCGGTGTGGAAGCGCCTCACCGGCGGGCTCGACGCCCGCGCCGCACAGATCGAGGAAGAGCTGGAAGAGGCCCGCCGCCTGCGCGACGAGGCCCAGGCGACGCTCGCCGCCTACCAGCGCAAGCAGCGCGACGCCGCCAAGGAAGCCGAGCAGATCCTCCACCACGCCGAGGAGGAGGCCAGGCGCGTCACCGCCAATACCGAGAAGGCGCTGGCCGACACCCTCAAGCGCCACGCCGTGCTGACCGACGAGAAGATCGCCCAGGCCCAGGCCCGGGCGGTGGAGGAGGTCAAGGCCGAGGCGGTCGAGATCGCGCTGGCCGCGACCCGGCGCCTGTTGCAGGAGCGCCTCGACGAGGCCCGCGGCGACGCGCTGGTGGACCAGGCGATCACGGACATCCCCGCCAAGTTCAACTAGCCGCGCGCAGCGGACCGGAAAAAAGCCCCGGCCAATGGCCGGGGCTTTTCCTTTCCCCACACGGTGCAGGAAAGGCGGCGCCGCACCACGCGGGGAGAAGCGCTACTCGCCGGTATCCCTCGGCACCTCGGCCACCGAAGGCCCCGCGCCGAGGATCTCGGCCACCAGCGTGCCCTCGCTGGAGCTCGGCTCGGCGCCGATATGGCCGGCCTGCACGCCGTCGCTGTCGATGCTGGAATCAGGATACTCGCGCACGATGCGGAGCCCGTGGAAGGTCTCCTCGTCGGGCGCGGGCGTGCCCGCCGACGGGTTCGCGGCCATGGCGTCGGTACCACCCTGATCCTGCATGGTGCTGTCCGACGCGGCGTTGTCCGTGGGGGTCGCCTGCGGCGCCGCCTGGGACTGGCCGGACTGCATCTGAGTAGGATAGCCGCCGTCGGGCGGACCGCCCGCCCACAGCGAGGTGGCGGTAGCCGCGCCCATCAGGGCGGCGAGGGAAACGGCAGTGATGATGCGGTTCATAAAACGACTCCTTGTGTCCTCTGTGTCCCTTCCCCGGGAACGGCGGACCCCACCCGCCGCGCACAACGAACACGACTCGATTGGCGCATGACCGACATGGGCACGACCGGCCCACGCCCCAAAGCAAACAATCGTGACCCGTCGGAAACGCCCGGTGCCCGCGCGCGTTGCAGCGATCACAAATTGCTCACAAGGGAGAGGCGCCGGGGCGAAACGAAAAACCCCGGCACGACGGCCGGGGTCTCTCGGATTACTCCGCCGCTTGCGGCGAATCCTTCATTCCGCCGCCGCCGGCGGCCGTGGCGGCGACCAACGCAGCACCGGGCTGCGCGCGGCCTGGGTCTCGTCGAGGCGCCGGCGCGGGCTGAAATGCGGCGCGGTACGGAGCCGCTCGGCGCCGCCCGCCTGGAGGCGGGCCTTGAGCCCCCTGACCGCGGCGACGAAGCGGTCGAGCTCGGCCAGCGGCTCGGTCTCGGTCGGCTCCACCAGCATGGCGCCGTGCACCACCAGCGGGAAGTAGATGGTGGTCGGGTGGAAGCCCTCGTCGATCAGCGCCTTGGCGAAGTCGAGGGTGGAGACGTCGAAGTCCTTGAACGCGTCGTCGTCGAACAGGCATTCGTGCATGCACGGGCCGTCGAAGGCGGGCGACAGCGTGTCCTTGAGCGCGGCGAGCAGATAGTTGGCGGCAAGCACCGCGTCCTCCGCCACCTGCCGGAGCCCGTCGGCGCCATGGCTCAGCATGTAGGTGTAGGCGCGCACGAACATGCCCATCTGGCCGTGGAACGCCTTGAGGCGCCCGATCGTGCCCGCGGCGTCGCCCTCGGCGCGTTCCTGCAGGCGGAAGCCGTCCGGCCCCGACACCACCCAGGGCAGCGGCGCGTAGGGCGCGAGCTTCTCGGCGAGCGCCACCGGCCCGGCGCCGGGACCGCCGCCGCCATGGGGCGTCGAGAAGGTCTTGTGCAGGTTGAGGTGCATCACGTCGATGCCGAGGTCGGCCGGGCGCACCTTGCCGACGATGGCGTTGAAGTTGGCGCCGTCGCAGTAGAAATACGCGCCCGCCCCGTGAACGGCGGCGGCAATCTCGAGGATATCGGTTTCGAACAGCCCGCAGGTATTGGGGTTGGTCAGCATGATCGCGGCGACGTCGGGGCCGAGCTTGGCCTTGAGCGCCGCGACGTCGACCCGCCCGCGCGTATCCGCCGGGATCGGATCGACCGAATAGCCGCACAGCGCGGCAGTGGCGGGGTTGGTGCCGTGGGCCGATTCCGGGACCAGCACGCGGCGCCGGGTCTCGCCGGCGGCGTCATGGGCGGCGCGGATCACCATCATGCCGCACAACTCCCCATGGGCGCCGGCGGCGGGCGGCAGCGCGATCGCGGGCAGGCCGGTCAGCGTCGTGAGCCAGTGTGTGAGCCGGTCCATCAACTCGAGTGCGCCCTGGATGGTGGCCGTGGGCTGCATCGGATGGAGGTCGGCAAAGCCGGGCAGGCGCGCGGTCTTCTCGTTGAGCCGGGGGTTGTGCTTCATGGTGCACGAGCCCAGCGGGAACAGCCCGGCGTCGATGGCGTAGTTCTTCTGGGACAGCCGCGTGAAATGGCGCACCACCTCGGGCTCGCTGAGGCCGGGAAGGCCGATGGCGCCGGTGCGCGCGAGCCCACCGATGCGGAGTGCGATGCCTTCGGGCGCCGGCAGATCCACGCCGGCGCGGCCGGGGGTGCCCTGCTCGAACAGGAGCGCCTCCTCGATCTGAAGCGCGCGATTGCCCGAGACCGTTGCCATCATGTCGGCGGCAGCCGCGTCCACGATGCCGGAGGGGGTGCCGGACGCGCGGCGCGGGCCGCGATGCTTGGGGTCGTCGCTCATGCGAGCGCTCCTTCCAGGGCCGCGCCGAGGCGCGCGATATCGTCGGCGGTGGTGGTCTCGGTGGCGCAGGCGATCAGCAGGTTCTCCATGCCGGACGCGTCGGGATAGAGCCTTGATGCAGGCACGCCCGCGAACACCCGGTCCCCGGCGAGCGCATCCGCCAGCGGTGCCGCCGCGACCGGCAGGCGTACCGTGACCTCGTTGAAGAACGCCTTGTTGAGCACGGTGACGCCCTTGACGGCCGCGAGCCGGTCGGCCATGCGGCAGGCGGCTTCGTGGTTGAGGCGCGCGAGCCGGGTGAAGCCCTCTTCGCCCAAGAGCGCCATGTGGACGGTGAAGGCGAGCGCGCACAGGCCCGAGTTGGTGCAGATGTTCGACGTCGCCTTCTCGCGCCGGATGTGCTGTTCGCGCGTGGACAGCGTCAGCACCCAGCCGCGCCGTCCGTCGACGTCGCGGGTCTCGCCCGCGATGCGCCCCGGCATCTGGCGCACGAAGCGCTCGCGGGTCGCGAACAGGCCGAGGTAGGGCCCGCCGAAGTTGAGGCCGGGGCCAAGCCCCTGCCCTTCGCCCACCACGATGTCGGCGCCCATGGCGCCGGGCGGCGCGATCAGCCCAAGGGACGCCGCCTCGGCGACGCACACCACCATGAGCGCGCCCTTCGCCTGGCACGCCTTGGCGAGCGGCGCGAGGTCGCGCACATGGCCGAACACGTCGGGGTTCTGCACGAGGACGCAAGCGGTATCGTCGTCGATCAGGGCGGCAAGGTCCTCGTCGCCGCCGGGTGCGGGCGGCGCGGCGGTAAGCGTCGCATCGGACCAGCGCAGCACGGTCGCGACCGTGTCGCGCCAGTGGGGATGGAGCGCGCCCGAGGCCACCACCTTGCCCCGGCGCGTCACGCGCCGCGCCATCAGGGCAGCCTCCGCCGCGCCCGAGGCGCCGTCGTAGAGCGAGGCGTTGGCGATCTCCATGCCGGTGATCAGCGCCACCTGGGTCTGGAACTCGAACAGGTACTGGAGCGTGCCCTGGCTGATCTCGGGCTGATAGGGCGTGTAGGAGGTCAGGAACTCGCCGCGCTGGATGATGTGATCGACCGCCGCCGGGATGAAGTGACGGTAGGCGCCGGCACCGAGGAAGCTCGCCGCCTCGCCCGCCGGCACGTTTTTCGCCGCGAGCGCGCGAAGCTGGCGCTCGACCTCGATCTCGCCTGCGTGGGGCGGCAGGTCGACCGGGCCCGGCAGGCGGGCGGCCCTGGGCACGTCCACGAACAGATCGTCGACGGAAGCGACGCCGACGGTCGCCAGCATATGGCGGCGGTCGGTATCGGTAAGAGGGAGGTAGCGCATGGGATTACCCGAAAAGGCCCAAAATGGAGTGTTCCCCCCTCACCCTTCCCTCTCCCCCCGATGGGGGGAGAGGGCTGAGAAGGCTTAGCGCGGCTAAAAACCGTGCCGTAGCCGAAGCTGGGTGAGGGGGATGATTCACGAACATCGCGGTCAGTCGAGGGAGGCGACGTATTTCCGGTAGGCGCCCTCGTCCATGAGCTCGCCCAAGGCACCGGCGTCCACGCCCTTGAGCCGCACGAACCAGCCCGCGCCCTCGGCGTCCTCGTTGATGGTCTCGGGCTTGGCGGAGAGCGCTTCGTTGATCTCAGCCACCTCGCCATCCACCGGCGCATAGACCTCGCTCGCGGCCTTGACCGATTCGACCACCGCCATGTCGTCGCCGGTACCGACCTTGCGGCCGACCTCGGGCAGCTCGACATAGACCACGTCGCCCAGCTGCTCCTGGGCATAGGACGAGATGCCGACGGTGGCGAGACCGCCGTCGATCCGGATCCATTCGTGTTCCTTGGTGTAGCGGGTCTCGGGCATGGGTGTGTCTCCGTCGAGGCTCAGGCCTTGTGGTAGCGGTGGGGAACGAAGGGAAGATCGGCGACGCGCGCCGGCAGCGCCTTGCCGCGCACGTCGAGGTTGAGCGCGGTGCCGGTCGCGGTCGCGGCCGAGGCGACGTAGCCCATGGCGATGGGCCCGCCCACGCTCGGGCCGAAGCCGCCCGACGTGATCGCACCCACGGCCTTGCCGGCGGCATCGGTAATATTGGTGCCGTCGCGGGCCGGCGCACGGCCGTCGGGGCGGATGCCGACGCGCCGGCGCGCGGGACCCTCGGCCAGCTCCTTCTGGATGCGCGCGGCCCCGGCGAAACCGCCCTCGGTGCGGCGACGCTTGGAGATGGTCCAGGCGAGGCCCGCCTCGATCGGCGTGGTGGTGGTGTCGATGTCATGGCCGTAGAGGCAAAGGCCGGCCTCGAGGCGCAGCGTGTCGCGCGCGCCGAGGCCGATGGGCGCGACCTCGGGCTCGGCCAGCAGCTTGCGGGCAAGGTCCTCGGCGCGGTCGGCGGCCACCGAAATCTCGAAGCCGTCCTCGCCGGTGTAGCCCGAGCGCGAGGCGACACACGGGATGCCGGCGACGGTAAGCGCGCCCGCCGACATGAAAGCCATAGTCTCGGCGCCCGGCGCGAGGCGCGCCATCACGGCGACCGCGGCCGGGCCCTGGAGCGCCAGCAGGGCACGATCGTCATGCAGCTCGGCGCGGGCGTCGCCTTCCAGGCCATCACCGAGGTGGGCCATGTCGGCGGCCTTGCAGGCGGCGTTCAGCACCACCATCAGGCGGTCGTCGCCCGCCGTCACCATCAGGTCGTCGAGGATGCCGCCCCGCGTCGTCGGTGAACATGGTGTAGCGCATGCGCCCGGGCCTGAGCGCGGCGACGTCGCCCGGCACCAGCGCTTCCAGCGCCGCGACCCGGTCGGCACCGGCGATCACCGCCTGGCCCATGTGGGAGACGTCGAACAGGCCGGCGGCGGCGCGGCAATGCAGGTGTTCCTTGAGGATGCCGTCCGGGTACTGGACCGGCATGTCGTAGCCCGCGAACGGCACCATCCTGGCACCGAGCTCGAGATGGAGCGCGTGGAGGGGCGTGCGCTCAAGGGCGGCGGCGCTGTCCGGATGGGCGGCACTGGGCACTCTGGTTCTCCCTGTCGCGGGCGGCCTCCGACAATCGCCGGTTTCCGCCGCCCCCTCTGTCCCAGGACCTGAAAGATTCACCGGCCGGTCACGGAACCGGCCCGCTTACTTCTTCGGTGAGGGAGCGCCTAGAGCCTGATCGGCTCAGATCGGAACGATCTTGAACCGTGAATCGGGCTCTACACTTTGAATCCAGAGCAGGATTCACGGTTCAGATTGAGCCAATCTGAACCGACCCTGCTCCAGGCGCTCCCTGCTTTCCAGAGTGCCATCCCCCTGCGGTCCTTTTGCCTGAGAGTTTCCGAGGCCGTTGCTCCTTCGGCGCCGTCCGGGCCTTCGCCCGACCGGTCTCTCCCGCAGGGTTCACATGACGTGTTCAGTCACACGGTCATCTTAGCCGGGGGCGATGGCAGGTCAACCGCGCCCCGCCAGTTATCCACAGCGATTATCGTGCTTACTCGGGCGGGCCGCCGCTGCGCGGCGCGTTATCCGACTGATTGTGCAGCGAGCGCGTGTCGATTCCGCCGGTATCGACCAGCGGCGCCTCGTTGCGCGGCGGCGCCGGGCCCAGGAGCCGCGTGTCGGGATTGGCCCGGTTGTAGGCGAGCTGGTTCTGATCCAGCTGGAACCCGGTCACGACCACATATTCCGCCGCCGACACGCCCTTGCCGACGGGAATCCGCTCGACCAGCTCGTCGGTGGTACTGCCGCGGTCGACATTGGGCGGGAAGCGCAGGTCGCTCGCGAACACCTTCTTGGCGATGATCTTGTTCTTGGGATCGAGGATCGCGACGAAGTAGCTCAGGTTCGCGGTGCGGGTGGTGTTGGCGGGGCCGCGCGCGCCGATAAGGGTGAGCGCGGTCTGGACCTCGACGCCCTGGTCGTCGTACTTGCAGGCGACGGTGATGTGCGGGAGACGGGCCTCAAACACGATATCGGTGATGTCGCGCCCGGCGCCGGGTCGAAACACGGTCATGTGCGAGAGGTCGCGCACGATGACGCCGCCGGGGCACGGTGGGCCCTTCTTGCGGTCGGGATAGATGACGCTGCAGCCTGCGGCCACCACCGCGAGGGCGGCGACGGCGGCGACCGTGATCCTAGAGGTACGCATGGGTGCCGTCACAGTAGGGCGCATCGGTCGAGCGCTTGCAGCCGCACAGGTAGAGCGTCAGCGGCTCGCCCACGACGAGGCGTTTTGGCGTGAGGCCGGTGCCCTTGTGGGAGCCGTCGCAGAACGGCTGGCTCCGCGAGCGCCCGCAGGCGCACCACCAGTATTCGGTGCCGGGGTCGAGATCGACCTCGTAGTAGTTCTTGCGAGCGATCACGGGCTCGGACATCACGGAAATCCTCTGGACTGACGGCCCGGGGGCGCGGACGCGCGCCGCCGGGGGCCCGATACTACCCTTCGCCGCCTTGGGAAAACAGCGTGAATCCCCTATAGTCTGGCCCCATATTGGGGGCAGGGAACGCCCCCTTGGAGATCGCCCCGGAACGCCATGACGGACGCCGCCAAAACCGCCCAACGCCCCCCCTTGCGGGTGCTGCTCGCCAATCCGCGCGGCTACTGCGCGGGCGTCGAGCGCGCGATCCAGATGGTCGAGGCCGCGCTCAGGACGCGCGAGGAGCCCATCTACGTGCGCCACGAGATCGTCCACAACCGCCACGTGGTCGAGGAGCTCGAGGCCAAGGGCGCCGTGTTCGTCGACGAGATCGCCGAGGTGCCGCCCGGCGCGGTGGTGATCTTCTCCGCCCACGGGGTGCCGCAGCGGGTGGTGGACGAGACCCAGGGCCGCCGGCTCGACTATCTCGACGCCACCTGCCCGCTGGTCAACAAGGTCCACGCCGAGGCCCAGCACCGGGTCCGGCAGGGCCGCCACGTGCTGCTGATCGGCCATGCCGGCCACCCGGAGGTGGAAGGCACCATGGGCCAGGTGCAGGCAGGCGCGGTCACGCTGGTGGAATTGGTCGCCGATGCCGAGGCGGTCGCCGTGCCGGACCCGGACAAGGTCGCCTACACCACCCAGACCACGCTGTCGGTGGACGACACGGCGGCGATCATCGCCGCGCTCAAGCGCCGTTTCCCGAACATCGAGGGACCGGGCCGGGCCGACATCTGCTACGCCACCACCAACCGCCAGGACGCGGTCCGGGCGATCGCGCCCAGGGCCGACGCCCTGCTCGTCATCGGCGCGCCCAACTCGTCCAACTCGCGCCGCCTGGTCGAGGTCGCCGCGTCCCTCGGCTGCACGCGCTCGGTGCTGATCGAGCGCGCCGCCGACATCGACTGGCACGCGCTCGAGGGCGTCGCCACCATCGGCATCACGGCGGGCGCCTCCGCGCCGGAAGTGCTGGTTCAGGAGGTGATCGAGGCGCTCGGGCACCGCTTCGACGTCACCGTCGAGGACGTCACCGTGCGCGAGGAGAACGTCACCTTCTCCTTGCCCAAGGCGCTCACGGGCTAGGCATGGCCGTCTACACGGAAGTCGGCGACGACGAGCTCGAACAGTTCCTCGCCGGATACGACCTCGGGCGGCTGCTCTCCTACAAGGGCATCGCCGAGGGCGTCGAGAACTCCAACTACCTGCTGCAGACCGAGACCGGCAACTACATCCTGACGCTCTACGAGCGCCGGGTGAAGCCGGACGATCTGCCGTTCTTCCTCGCCCTCATGGATCACCTCGCCGCCGAGGACTTCGCCTGCCCGACGCCGATCCACGACCGCGCCGGCCAGGCGCTCGGCCGGCTCGCCGGGCGGCCCGCCGCCATCGTGACCTTCCTCTCCGGCGTCTGGCCGCGCCGCATCCAGCCGTTCCATACCGCCGAGCTGGGCGAAGCCATGGCACGCATGCACGTCGCCGGCGCCGCGTTCGACGGCGAGCGCGTCAACGACCTTGGGCTCGACCAGTGGCGTCCGCTGTTCGGACAGGTGGCCGGGCGCGCCGACGAGATCGCACCGGGGCTTTCCGGGCTGATCGCCGACGAGCTCGACGCGCTCGATGGCAACTGGCCGGTCGGCCTGCCGACCGGCGTGATCCACGCCGACCTGTTCCCGGACAACGTGTTCTTCATCGGCCACGAGCTGTCGGGCGTGATCGACTTCTACTTCGCCTGCACCGACGCCTATGCCTACGAGATCGCCATCTGCCTCAACGCCTGGTGCTTCGAGCCGGACAACTCGTTCAACATCACCAAGGCGCGCCTGATGCTGGCGGGCTACCAGCGCGTTCGCCCCCTCGATGCGGCGGAGCTCGCGGCGCTGACCTGGCTCGCGCGCGGCGCC
The DNA here is from genome assembly GCA_963732875.1 of uncultured Alphaproteobacteria bacterium. GTDB lineage: Bacteria > Pseudomonadota > Alphaproteobacteria > SMXQ01 > SMXQ01 > WHSO01. The sequence goes on from CAVTBD010000002.1 coordinate 1,637,826, forward strand.
GCCATGCGCTTCCTGCTGACCCGGCTCTACGACTGGTTCAACCATCCGGAAGGGGCGCGCGTCACGCGCAAGGACCCGCGCGAATACCTCGCCAAGCTGCGCTTCCACCAGGGGCTCACCGGCCCGGGCGCCTACGGCCTCGACGACTGAGACGCGTGATGGAGCAATCCACAGTCCAGGTGTTCACCGACGGCGCCTGCTCGGGCAACCCGGGCCCGGGCGGCTGGGGCGCGATCCTGCGCTGGAACGGCTCCGAAAAGGAGCTGTCGGGCGGCGCGCGCGCCACCACCAACAACCGCATGGAGCTGATGGCGGCGATCGCGGCGCTGGAAGCGCTGACCCGCCCGGTCACGGTGCACATCCACACCGACAGCCAGTACGTGAAGGACGGCATCACCCGCTGGATTTGCAACTGGAAGCGCAACGGCTGGAAGACCGCGGCGAAGAAGCCGGTCAAGAATGCCGAGCTGTGGCAGCGGCTCGATGCCGCCGCCCGGCGCCACGAGGTCCACTGGCACTGGGTCAAGGGACACGATGGCCATCCCGAAAACGAGCGCGCCGACGCGCTCGCGCGCGGCGCCATCCCGCGCCGCTAGAGCCTGATCGGCTCGGATCGGAACGACCTTGAGCCGTGAATCGGGCTCTACACTTTGAATTTAGAGCAGGCAAGGCAAAGGGGCCGCCCATGGGCGGCCCCTTCGGCATTCGGGAACGGCGCCAGGTCAGAGCGCGGCGAGGATGGTCTCGGCGCTCGACTTGTCGAAGGCGCCCGCTTCCTCGACGTTGAGCAGCGACACCTTGCCGTCGTCGACGATCATGGCATAGCGCTGGGAGCGCATGCCGAGGCCGCGCTCGGTGAGGTCGAGATCGAGGCCGAGCGCCTTGGCGAGCTTGGCCGAGCCGTCGGCCAGCAGGGTCACCTTGCCGTCCGCATGCTGGTCCCTGCTCCAGGCGTCCATGACGAAGGCGTCGTTGACCGCGACGCAGGCGATCTCGTCCACGCCCTTGGCCTTGATGGCGTCGGCGTTCTTGACGAAGCCGGGCAGGTGTTTGGCCGAGCAGGTGGGCGTGAAGGCGCCGGGCACGGCGAACAGCACCACCTTCTTGCCCTTGAGGAAATCGTCGGTGTTGACCGACTGGATGCCGTCGGCGGTCTTGTGCTGCAGGGTAACGGAGGGAAACTTGTCGCCCACCTTGATGGTCATAACTGGCTCTCCCGATGACGTGTGATTAGGGCCGCACGGCGCGCGGCGGCCCCTTGGTTCGCGGCGCATTTTCGGGCAAAGGCCAGGGCAAATCCACCCCCCGCCGAGTGGGGTTATTGCGCCCGGGCGGCGGCACGGCGGCCCGACGCCCGCTCGACCGCGGCCAAGATCACCGACTGGGTCAGAATCTCGGGCAGCGCGATGCCGCGCGGTGCGCCCGGCCCGTAGACCGCGTTGAACGGGATGCCATAGCGCCCGAAACTGCTGAGATAGGCCGAGATCTTCGGGTCCGGCCGGGTCCAGTCGGCCATCATCGGCACCACCCGGCCCGAGCGCAGGGCGGCCGCCACCTTGCCGCGCTCGATCACCAGCGCCTTGTTGGCCTTGCAGGTGACGCACCACTGGGCGGTGACGTCGACGAACACCAGCTGCCCCTGGGCGACGCGGTTATAGAGATCGACCTTGTCGAACGGATGCCACGGAATCGAGTCGCGCTGTGCCACCACGGTAGCGTCCCCGTATCCTATCACCGGCGCGGCCACCGCGAGGACGGTAGCGAGCACGACGGCGGCAAGACCTCCTGCACCATGCAGGGCGGCGATCCGGGTCCGCGCGCCGAGCACGGCGAGCAGTAGCGCAAGCGCCATGCCGGCGCCGAGCGCACCCCGGGGCCCCGACACCGCCCACAATACCGAAACCAGCCACAGCGCGGTCAGCGCCAGTGCCACGCCCAGCACGACGCGCAGCCGCGCCATCCATGCGCCCGGCCGCGGCAGGCGGACGGCGAGGCCCGGCAACGCCGCCACCAAGAGATAAGGCGCAGCGAGGCCGAGCCCGAGCATGGTGAATACGGCGAAGATGTCGGCGGCGCCGCGCGTCAGCGCGAAGCCGAGCGCGGTGCCGAGGAACGGCGCCGAGCACGGCGTCGCCAGGAGCGTGGCGAACACGCCGGTCGCGAAGGCACCGATAAGGCTGCCGCGGTCCTCGGGAGCGCGCGATGCGATCCGCCCGGCGAAGCCCGGCAGCGGGATCTCGAAGAAGCCGAACAGATTGGCCGCGAACAGCGTCACCACCACCGCCATGACCGCGAGGAACGCGGGGGACTGGAACTGGATGCCCCAGCCGACCGCGGCGCCGGCGCCCTTGAGCGCCACGGCGGCGCCCGCAAGCAGCCAGAACGAGGCAACGATCCCGGCCGAGGTGGCGAGGAAGCCGCGCCGCACGAGGGGCGCCTCGCCGCCGCCGTGGCCCATGACCGCCAGCAGCTTGAGCGAGAGCACCGGCAGCACGCACGGCATCAGGTTGAGCACGAGGCCACCCAGGAACGCGATGGCGAGGATCGCGGCCAACCCGATGCCGGCCTCGGCGGCGGCGCTGCTGTCGGCGGTCACGGCCTGGGACACGGCACGGCCGCCGTCGGCGAGCGTCACGATCAGCTGCGGGTGCTCGGGCACCGCACGGGCCTCGCCCGCGACCGTGACCGGCAGACGGATCAGCGCCATGCGCGTGTCCTTGCCGCGTTCCACCACCGGCGCACCGAAGCGCAGCGTGGACGGCCCCTCCACCAACACCTCGGGATTGCCGAATGGGCGGTCGGCACGCGCCAGCACCTCGAGGGAAAGCCCGTCGCGTCCGCGCACCAGCGCGGCATGGGTCACGGCGAGCGGCGAGGAGTCAACGCGGCCGTCGATGCGCGGCGGCACCCTGGTGGCGAACGCCGCGATGCGCGCGGCGAACGCGGTCGGCTGCGCATCGCCACCGGCCGCGGGCACGTCGAGCGACAGCTCCGCCTCGTAGGGAATGCAGATCTTCTCGCAGGCGAGGTAGCTCAGGTGGCCGTCGAGCGCGAGCCCGCCCGTCCTGTCGGTGACGTGCGCGTCGATCGGCAGCACCACGTGGCCGCCATAGACGAAGGTCGTCAGCCCGAAGATGGTGAAGCGCTTGGGCAGCGGCCAGCGGGTCTCGGCGCCCGCCAGGTTCTTCGAGCGCGCCCAGTCGACACGAGGGGGCACACCGGCGTCGCCCGGCGCGCGCCAGTAGATGTGCCAGCCGGGCGCCAGCTCGAACTCGAGGCCGAGCCGCACCCGTCCGTCCTTGCCGACGCGGTCCTGGCCGGCGATCAGCCGCACTGCGGCATGGTCGTTGCGCGCCCACGGCGAAGCCGCCGCCACGTCCGCGGCCCGTGCGGGCGTGACGGCAAGCGCGACGAGCGCCACGAGGCAGGCGCTGAGCAGGCGCAAAAACCGGAATACTGGATGCATGATCGCCATGGCGTCGTTTGCGGCCGGGCCGGGCATAAGGGCAGGCGCGGCTCCGGAAGGGCCCCGTTTTAGCAAGCCCGGCGCCCGACATTCATCAATTATAATCACCTTGGCGTTATGATAATCTTGCATTGAGCCTTTTGGCTTACCAGGTGATGGCCATGAGCGACACCGATCGCACGCGGCCCCAGGATGGCTACCTGACGGGTCAGTTACTGGTTGCCATGCCGCAGATGGCGGACCCCCGCTTCGCGCGCACCGTAATCTACGTCTGCGCCCATACCGCCGACGGGGCGATGGGGCTCGTGATCAACCGTCCGATCGAGAGCGTCACCTTCCCGGATCTTCTGAAGCAGCTCAACATCGAGGCCCCCCATCCGGCCCAGCAGATTCGCATCATGTTCGGCGGCCCGGTCGAGACCGGGCGCGGCTTCGTGCTCCACTCCTCCGACTACGTCCAGGATTCGACGCTGCTGGTCTCCAAGAACGTCGGTCTCACCGCGACCATGGAGATCCTGCGCGACATCGCCAACGGCGCCGGCCCGCGCCAGAGCCTGCTCGCGCTCGGCTACGCCGGCTGGGGACCGGGCCAGCTCGACTCCGAGATCACCTCCAACGGCTGGCTCACCGCGCCCGCCGACGACGGCCTGATCTTCGGCAATGATCTCAACCACAAATGGGACAGCGCGCTCGCCAAGCTCGGCGTCAGCGCGGCGCTGCTCTCCGGCGACGCCGGCCACGCCTGATCTTCCGCTTATCGTAGAATTCTAGCGTCGGCCCCAGGCCAACCCTTCGCGTGCCCGCGCGCCCGCGGCCTCGTGCTCGAGGATTGCGAACAGGAGGTGGTCCTCCCACTCGCCGTTGATGCGGAGATACTTGGGGGCGAAGCCCTCCTCACGGAATCCTGCCTTGCGCAGCACGCCCTGGCTCGCCTCGTTGCGCGGCAGGCACGCCGCCTCGACCCGGTGCAGGCGCAGGTTGTCGAAGGCGAAGCGCAGCATGCAGCGGATCGCGTCCGACATCACGCCCTGGCGCGCATGGGGTTTGCCGACCCAGTAGCCGAGGGTACCGGTCTGGGCGACGCCGCGGCGCACGTTGGACAGCGTGATACCGCCGCGCAACCCGTCGTCGTCGGCCGCGAAGATGAAGAAGGCAAAGCCCGCGCCCTGGTGCCATTCCTCGGCATAGTGGCGCAGACGGCGGCGATAGGCGGCGCGGGTCAGGCAGTCGGCGGGCCAGGTCGGCTCCCACGGCGTGAGGAAGTCGCGCGAGGCCTCGCGCATCTGGGCCCAGTCGGACCAGTCGTATTCGCCGGGGGGACGGATATAGACCTTGCGACCCTCGATCCGCTCGTCGCTGGGAAGACCAAGCCCGCCCCGGAACAGATCGAACATGGCCCCTTCTCCTATTCCGCGGCGGCCAGCACGTCGCCGACCGGCGGCAGCGACGCGAACGAGCCGACCCGGCCGATGGCGGCCAACGTCGGCATGCTGGCGAAGGTGCGCGCGGCCACGCGCGCGAGCGCGTCGGCATCGACCGCGTCGATGCGCGCGACGATCTCCTCGGGCGGCACCGGACGGCCGTAGACCAGGATGTGCTGGGCAAGCCGCTCGGCCCGGGCACGCGTGTTCTCCATCGCCATCAGGAGCCCGGCCTTGAGCTGCGCCTTGACGCGCGAAATCTCGTGGGCGGTGACGGTGTTGCCGACCTTCTTGAGCTCCTTGACCAGCACCGGCATCAGGGTCGCCACCTCGTCCTCGCCGGTGCCGGCATAGACCCCGAACAGGCCGCCGTCGCGGTAGGACGAGGCGAAGGTGTAGATGGAATAGACCAGGCCGCGCTTCTCGCGGATCTCCTGGAACAGGCGCGACGACATGCCGCCGCCCAGCACCGAGCTCAGCACGCTCGATGCGTAGTAGTCGGGATCGTCGTAGGAGACGCCGTCGAAGCCGAGCACGATATGGACCTGCTCGAGGTCGCGGCTCTGGACCTTGTCGCCGCCGCGATAAAGGGCGGGCTCGCCCGCCGTCCGGCCGCACGCGGGAAGTCCCGCGAAGGCAGCCTCGGCCAGGCGCACGACCTCGTCGTGGTCGACCTTGCCGGCGGCGGCCAGCACCATGCGGTCGGCGCTGTAGTTTGCCGTCATGTAGCCGGCGATGGCCTCGCGGCCGAGCGCGGCGACGCGCTCCTCGGAGCCCAGGATCGGCCGGCCGATCGACTGACCCGGGTAGGCGACTTCCTGGAAGTGGTCGAAGATCACGTCGTCCGGGGTATCGGCGCACTGGCCGATCTCCTGGAGGATGACGGCGCGCTCGCGCTCGAGCTCGACCGGGTCGAAGGTCGAGTTCTGCAGGATGTCGCCGAGGATGTCGATCGCCATGGGCACGTCGCCGGCCAGCACGCGCAGGTAGTAGGCGGTGTTCTCGCGCGAGGTATAGGCGTTGATCTGGCCGCCGACGCTCTCGACCTCGTCGACGATGTCCTCGGCGGTGCGGCGTTTGGTGCCCTTGAAGGCCATGTGCTCGAGCATGTGGGAGACGCCGTTGATCTCGGGCGTCTCGTGGCGCGCGCCGATGCCGATCCAGACGCCGATGGCCGCCGTCTCAACCGAAGGCAGATGGTCGGTGGCGACCGTAAGGCCGTTCTTGAGGCGGGTGACCCGGACGCTCATGCGCGCACTCCCTGAGCGAGACGGGCACGGATTTCCGCCTTCACGATATCGACGTCGTTGGCGATCACGGCGAAGCGCTCCTCGCGCGCATAGAGGTCCGCCATGTGGGGCGGCAGCCCCGGCGCATGGCCGGTGGCGCGCTTGACCGCGTCGGGAAACTTGGCCGGGTGGGCCGTGGCGAGCGCCACCATCGGCACTTCGGGATCGCGCACGCCCGCGCGCGCGCCGGCGACGCCGATGGCGGAATGGGGATCAAGCACCTCGCCGGTGTTGGCCAGCGTCTGCTCGATCTCGGCGACCGTGCCGGCGTCGTCGAGGCGGAACGGGGTGAACACCTCGGTGGCCTCGGCCCATTGCTCCTCGGCGAGGTCGAGCTCGCCGGTGTCCTGGAAGCGTGCCATCTGCTGCGCCACGCGCGCGCCGTCGCGCCCCAGCAGGTCGAACAGGAAGCGTTCGAAGTTGGAGGCGACCTGGATATCCATGGAGGGCGACAGCGATGGCGTGACGCTCCCCCGCTTCATGGTGCCGGTCTCGAGCATGCGCGACAGGATATCATTGGCGTTGGTGGCCAATACAAGATGGGAAATGGGCAGGCCCATTTCGCGGGCCACGTAGCCGGCGTAGATATTGCCGAAATTGCCGGTCGGCACGGCATAGGCCATCGGCCTTTTGGGCGCGCCGAGCGCGGCCCCGGCAACGAAGTAGTACACGATCTGGCCCAGAATCCGGGCCCAGTTGATGGAATTGACCCCCGACAGGGCGATCTCGTCGCGGAACGGAATGTCGTTGAACAGGGCCTTCAGGATCGCCTGGCAGTCGTCGAACGTGCCTTCGACCGCGAAGGCGTGGACGTTGGGGGCGTCCACCGTGGTCATCTGGCGGCGCTGCACTTCCGATACCCGGTTATGCGGATACAGGATGAAGATGTCGATGGCGTCGCGCCCCTTGCACGCCTCGATGGCGGCCGAGCCGGTATCCCCCGAGGTCGCGCCGACGATGGTGACGCGCCGCCCGCGCGTGGTCAGCACGTAGTTGAACAGGTTGCCGAGGAGCTGCATGGCGTAGTCCTTGAACGCCAAGGTCGGCCCGTGGAACAGCTCCATCAGCCACAGGTTGGGCGCGAGCTGCTTGAGCGGCGCCACGGCAGCGTGGTCGAACACGCGGTAGGTATCGGCGACGATGCCGCGATAAGTATCTTCCTCGATAGACGCGCCCACGAACGGCCAGGTGATGCGGAACGCGGCCTCGTCGTATGGCAGGCCCGCCAGCGCGCGGATTTCGGCGGCCGTGACCTGGGGCCAGGATTCCGGCACGTAGAGCCCGCCGTCGCGCGCGAGCCCGGCCAGCAGCGCGTCGGCAAAATCGAGGGTGGGCGCCTGCCCGCGGGTGGAGATGTAACGCAACGGACCTTCCTTCGCCCCCGCGCCGGGGGGCCTCAACGACCGGGGCTAGAGACTAGAGCACTCTCCCGCCCGATTGAACCCATTCCATTGCCCTTCAGGCAAGGTAGCGCTCGGCGAGGTGGGCCTCGAACGCGGCCGGGTCGAGGGGCCTGCCGGTGGCCTCGGTCAGCAGCGCGCGCGTCGACAGCGACGAGCCCTTGCCGTGGACGTGCGCGCGCAGCCAGCCCAGCAGCGGCCGGAAGTCACCTTTCGACAGCGCCGCCGGGATTTCCGGCACCGCCGCGCACGCCGCCCGAAACAACTGGGCCGCGGTCATGGCGCCGAGCGTATAGGTCGGGAAATAGCCCCACGAGCCCGCGTACCAGTGGAGGTCCTGCAGACAGCCCTCGGCGTCGTTGGCGGGCACGATGCCGAGCAGATCCTTCATGCCGTCGTTCCAGGCGCCGGGCAGGTCATCGAGGGTGAGGTCGCCCGCGATCAGGGCGCGCTCCAGCCGGTAGCGCAGGATGACGTGGGCGGGGTACGTCACTTCGTCGGCGTCGACCCGGATCATCGAGCGCTCGACCCGGATGTAATGGGCGTGGATGTTGTCCGCGTCCCAGGCCGGGTCCGAGCCGCCGAAGGCATCGCGCATCAAGGGCGCCGCGAAGGCGATGAAGTCGCGCGAACGGCACGCCTGCATCTCGATCATCAGCGACTGGCTCTCGTGCACCGACATGCCGCGCGCCTCGCCCACCGGCTGGTGGCGCCAGTCCCTGGGCAGGCCCTGGTCGTAGAGCGCGTGGCCGGTCTCGTGCAGCACGCCCATGATGCCGGGCATGAAGTCGTCGGCTTCGTAACGGGTGGTGAGGCGGATGTCGTCGGGCACGCCGCCGCAGAACGGGTGATGGCTCTCGTCCAGGCGCCCATGCCGGAAGTCGAAGCCGACCGCCTCCATCAGGCGGCGGCACAGGACGCGCTGGGCGGGCAGCGGAAACGGTCCCGGCACCGGCACCGGATCGGGACGCGCGGCCTGGGCGGCCAGCGCCTTCTCGAGGAAGCCCGGCAGGAACGCCGCCAGCCGGTCGAACACCGGATCGATGTCGTCGGCGCGGCCATCGGGCTCGTAGCCGTCGAGCAGCGCGTCGTAGGGGTCGAGCCTGAGCGCGTCCGCCAGCATCGCCGCGCGCTCGCGCACCAGCCGCGCCACCTCGCGGAACGCCGGCAGGACCATGGCGTAGTCGGACTTGGCCTTGGCCTCGCGCCACAGCATCTCGCACCGGGCGTTGGCGTCGGACAGCGCCGCCACCAGCCTGCCGTCCACGGCGGTGGCCCGCAGCCAGCCGCGGCGCATCTCGGCGAGGTTCGCCTGCTGCCACGCATCCAGCGTGCCGTCGGCGGCGGCCGCGTCGAAGAAGTCGCCGAGTGCCGGTTCCGTCGCCATCTCGTGGGCCACCACCTTGAGGGCGGCGAGCTGGCCCGCGCGCGCCTCGGCGCCGCCGTCGGGCATCATGGTCGCCATGTCCCAGTGCAGCAGTTCGACGACGTCGCGAAGCTTGGCGAGGCGCTCGAAGCGCGCTTCGAGCTCCCGGTATGGCGTTACAGGTGCGGTCATGCCCTCGGTCCGGGTCGGGTGGCGCGGCGCCGGCGTGAGACCAGGACGATCACCACCAGCGCCACGGCCAGAGAATACCACGTGATGGCGTATTGCAGATGCTCGTCGCGGAGCGTGACCCGGGTACCGCCGCCCCTGGGCCAGCCCCCGGGGTTGGGGGTGGCGTCGGCCTCCAATACTACCGGCAGGGCCGGGCCGAGGCCCATGGCGCGGGCCATGGCCTTGATGTCGGCGGTGATCCAGAAGCCGCGCGCCGGGTCGTTGGGCGGCGTGAAATAGCCCGGCCCGGCGGGGATGCGGGCGATGCCGGCGACGGTGACGGTCCCCGGCACCTGGCCCTGCGCGCGCCTAGCGGGATCGGCGAGGTCGAGCGGCACCCAGCCGCGGTCGACCAGCACCACGTCGCCGTCCGGACGCACCAGCGGGGTCACCACGTCGACGCCGGCCTCGCCGTCGCGCACCCGGTTGGCGAGATGGAGCTCGTGGTCGTGGAGAAAATGCCCGGTGGCACGCACGTGGCGGTAGTCCCAGGGGCGTGGATCGTCGATGCGCCCCGGCAGGGCGACGGCCGGGGCATGGATACGGGCCTCGATATGAGCGATCAGGGCGTGCTTCCAGGCGCGGCGCTCGAGCTGCCAGGTGCCGAGGCCGATCAGGGTCGCCAGCGCCGCCAGCACGGCGAGGTTGCCGATCCAGGACTTCACGCGGCGTGCACTAACGCTCAACCTCGCCCTTTCGATGACGGTAATGAAGTGCGGCCATGACGCCCTTGAGCGGGCGCAGCATGGCGAGCGCGCCGCCCAGGATCAGCGGCGGCCAGATCACGGCATGGAGCCAGAACGGCGGCTCGTAGCGCACCTCCACGAACAGGGCCGCGCCCACGACGACGAAGCCCAGGATCAGGATCACGAACACTGCCGGGCCATCGCCCTGCTCGAGCCGGGCGAGGTCCTCGCCGCACACGTCGCAGCGCGGTGCGATGGTCAGGAAGCCGGAATAGAGGCGGCCCTTGCCGCAGGCCGGGCAGCGGCACGCGAGCCCGGCGCGCCAAGGCGAGACGGACGGGCGCGGCGGCTCAGCCACGGCGTCCATCCCGACACATGTTGGCTACCGGCCGCCCCACCAGTAGATGCAGAAGAACAGGAACAGCCATACCACGTCGACGAAGTGCCAGTACCAGGCGGCCGCCTCGAAGCCGACGTGATGGTCGGGCTTGAAGTGGCCCTTCATGGCGCGCACCAGGCACACGATCAGGAAGGTGGTGCCGACGATCACGTGGAAGCCGTGGAAGCCGGTCGCCATGAAGAAGGTCGAGGCGTAGATGCCCGACTTGAAGCCGAACGCGGCGTGGCTGTATTCGAACGCCTGGATGCAGGTGAACGAGAGGCCGAGCACGATGGTGAGCGCAAGGCCGCGGATCACGTCGCGGCGGTTGTTCTCGATCAGCGCGTGGTGCGCCCAGGTCACGGTGACGCCCGAGGTCAGCAGGATCAGGGTGTTGAGGAACGGCAGCTCCCACGGGTCGAACGGCTTGAGGCCCTTGGGCGGCCACACGCCGCCGATGACAGCGCTCGGGGTGAGGCTGGCGTGGAAGAAGGCCCAGAAGAAGGCGGAGAAGAACATCACCTCGGAAGCGATGAACAGCGCCATGCCGTAGCGCAGGCCGATGCGCACGATCGGGTTGTGGAAGCCGCGGCGCTCGCCCTCATTCACCACGTCCATCCACCAGCGCGCCATGGTGTAGAGAATCCCAACGAAGCCCGCCAGCATGACCCAGATCGGGCCGTCGTGCATGAACCAGACGGCGCCGCCCGCCAGCACGAGGGCCGACATGGCGCCGACGATCGGCCACGGGCTCGGGTCCACCAGATGGTAGGGATGCTTGGGCGCGTGGCTGTCGTGCGCTGCGTGTGCGTTGCTCATGGATGTTTACCCCCGGCTCCTTACGTCACGTTCCAAGGTTCAAATGTTTCCCGTGCCATGGCCGGAACGGCGCGGGTTTCGCGCCGCGCCGTCGTTTGGGCGCGGAAGAAAGTATAGGACAGGACGATACGGCGGCGCGCCATCAGTGGCCCCCGCTCATCTTCACGATGCTGATGACGTAGAACAGGATCACGAGGCCACCGAGCACCGCCAGCAGCGCGTAGTTGCGCGCGCGCCGCCTGCGCTCGAGCTCGGACGGCTCGTCGCGTTCGTCCTCATGGCCCGTGGGACGGTCGGCGGCCATCATGCCAGCCCCCGCGCGGCGCCCGTCAGCAGCGCGTCGGCGATCACCAGCGCGAACAGCAGGAACAGATAGAGGATCGAATAGGCGAACAGCGCCTTGGCGGCGCGGTCGCTGCCCTGGCGCCAGACGTTGACGGCGCCGGCCAGGAACAGGAGGCCGAGGAACGCCGCCGGCAGGCCGTAGATCATGGAGACGAGATGCAGCGCCCAGGGGGCGAGCGTCAACGGCACCAGTATCAGGGAATAGATCAGGATCTGGCGCCGGGTCTCGCGCGCGCCCGCCACCACCGGCAGCATCGGCACGCCGACCTTGGCGTACTCGCCCGCCTTGTAAAGCGACAGCGCCCAGAAGTGCGGCGGCGTCCAGAAGAAGATGATGGCGAACAGCAGCACCGGCAGGACGGTGATGTCGCCGGTCACGGCGGCCCAGCCGATCATCGGCGGGAACGCGCCGGCGGCGCCGCCGATGACGATGTTCTGCGGCGTGCGGCGCTTGAGCCAGACGGTGTAAACGAACACGTAGAAGGCGATGGTGACGGCGAGGATCACCGCCGCGAGCCAGTTGATGGCAAGTCCCATCAGCGCGACCGAGCCGACCGCGAGCGTCACGCCGAAGCCGAGCGCCGTCGCAGGGTCCATGCGGCCCGCCGGCAGCGGCCGGTTGCGCGTGCGCGCCATACCGGCGTCGATGTCGCGGTCGTACCACATGTTGATGGCGCCCGACGCCCCGGCACCGACGGCGATGCACAGCAGCGCCACCGCAGCCAGCACCGGATGGAGCGTGCCCGGGGCGGCCACCAGCCCGGCGAGGCCGGTGAACACCACGAGCGACATCACCCGCGGCTTCAAGAGCGCGACGAAATCGGACACGGAAGGGGCGAACACGCCGCCCTCCGCAACCACCGCGCCCTTGATGGGCATGGCCGTTTCCGACACCGCCGTCTCCCGCCGCGCGCCCCGGTCCTACTGGACCCGAGGCAGTTCTTCAAACGTGTGGAACGGCGGCGGGCTGGAGACGGTCCATTCCAGCGTGGTCGCGCCCTCGCCCCACGGGTTGGCGCCGACGCGCTCCTTGGTAGTGAAGGTGCGCAGCACGCCGAGCAGGAACACCAGCACGCTGATGCCGGCGATGTAGGCGCCGATCGAGGCGACGTGGTTCCAGCCGGCGTAGGCGTCGGGGTAGTCCGGGATACGGCGCGGCATGCCGGCGAGGCCGAGGAAGTGCATCGGGAAGAACGTCAGGTTGACGCCGATGAACATCAGCCAGAAGTGCAGCTTGCCGAGGAACTCCGGATAGGGACGGCCGCTCATCTTCGGGATCCAGTAATAGTAGCCCGCGAAGATGGCAAACACGGCGCCAAGCGACAGCACGTAGTGGAAGTGCGCCACCACGTAGTAGGTGTCGTGCAGCGAGATATCGATGCCGGCATTGGCCAGCACGACGCCCGTGACGCCGCCGATGGTGAACAGGAAGATGAAGCCGATCGCGAACAGCATCGGCGTCTTGAAGCTGATCGAGCCGCCCCACATGGTGGCGATCCACGAGAATATCTTCACGCCCGTGGGGACGGCGATCACCATGGTCGCTGCCACGAAGTAGGCGCGCGTGTCGACGTCGAGGCCGACCGTGTACATGTGGTGCGCCCACACGATGAAGCCGACGAAGCCGATCGCCACCATGGCGTAGGCCATGCCGAGGTAGCCGAACACCGGCTTCTTGGAGAAAGTGGAGACCACCTGGCTGATGATGCCGAAGCCCGGCAGGATCAGGATGTAGACCTCGGGGTGGCCGAAGAACCAAAACAGGTGCTGGAACAGGACCGGGTCGCCGCCGCGCGACGCGTCGAAGAACGCGGTGCCGAAGTTGCGGTCGGTGAGCAGCATGGTGATGCCGCCCGCCAGCACCGGCAGCGAGAGCAGAAGCAGGAACGCGGTCACCAGCACCGACCACACGAACAGCGGCATCTTGTGGAGCGTCATGCCCGGCGCGCGCATGTTGAAGATCGTCGTGATGAAGTTGATCGCGCCCAGGATCGAGGAGGCGCCCGCGAGGTGCAGGCTCAGGATCGCCATGTCCACCGAGGGCCCGGGATGACCGAGGGACGACGACAGCGGCGGGTAGATGGTCCAGCCGGTGCCCGCGCCGCCGCCGACGAAGGCGGAGCCGAGCAGCAGCAGGATCGAGGGGATCAGCAGCCAGAACGAGATGTTGTTCATGCGCGGGAACGCCATGTCGGGCGCGCCGATCATGAGCGGCACGAACCAGTTGCCGAAGCCGCCGATCATCGCCGGCATGACCATGAAGAAGATCATCAGGAGGCCATGGGCGGTGACGATCACGTTGTAGAGCTGGTGATCGGTGCCGAAGATCTGCATGCCGGGCTCCTGGAGCTCGGCGCGGATGGCCATCGAAGCGAGGCCTCCGATCACCCCCGCGCATACGGCGAAGATCAAGTACATCGTGCCGATGTCCTTGTGGTTGGTGGAATATAACCACCGTTTGATGCCGTAGGGGGTGTGACCGTGGTCGTGGCCCGCAGCCGTCGTATGGTCGCTCATGACTGCCCTCTCACTTAAATCAGTTGCCCGCCGCGGACGGGACCGCGGAACGCGCGAGTTTGACTTGCTCTGGCTTGGACGGCGCGTCGGCGGCCGCCTTCTTGGTCTTGGCCGCGACCCACTTCTGGAACTCGGCCTTGGAGACCGCCTCCACGGCGATCGGCATGAAACCGTGGTTGATGCCGCACAGCTCCGAGCACTGGCCGTAGTAGACGCCCGGCTTCTCGACCCGGAACCAGGTCTCGTTGAGGTGGCCCGGATTGGCGTCGGTCTTGACGCCGAAGGCCGGCACCGCCCAGGAGTGGATCACGTCGTCGGAAGTGATCAGCACGCGCACGTTGGTGTTGACGGGAACGACCACGCGGTTGTCGACTTCGAGCAGGCGCTTCTGGCCGGGCTTGAGCTGATCGGACGGGATGATCAGGCTGTCGAAGGCGATCTTGCCGTTGTCGGGATATTCGTAGGACCAGTACCACTGGTGGCCGGTGACCTTGAGGGTCATGTCGGGCTTTGACGTGCGGTCCATGAAATAGAGCAGCTTGAACGACGGGATGGCGATGCCCACCAGGATCATGATCGGGAGCACGGTCCACAGCACCTCGACCAGGGTGTTGTGGGTGGTGCGGGACGGCGTCGGGTTCGACTTCGCGTTGAAACGCACCATGACGTAGACCAAGAGCCCCAGCACGAACACCGCAATCAGGGTGATGATGATCAGGACGACGTGGTGAAACTCGTGAATCCGCTCGGCCACCGGTGTCACCGCCGGCTGGTAGCCGAGTTCCCAGGCATTGGCCGCTTCCTTGGGCTCCTTGGGCAGCGCCTGAGCCAGGGCCGGCGCGAACATGCCGACGAGCAGCCCCGCAGCCCCGGCGGAAACGGCCAAGGCCGATGCAAGTATCCGGTTGAACCGCATTCTTTTTTTCCCGTCTGAATTCAGCTGAAAATGTACCCAAACTTTGAAGGGGTATTTCCCTCAAGCACGCGCAAACTACACCACGGAACCGGGGGGAAACAACCGAAACCTGGCGTTTTCGCAAGATTGTGGCGTGTCTCCGGAACCCGCGCAACGACAGGCACTTGGCGACGCTCCCGGGGTACCGCCCGCTCGCGGCAATGTGATGGGTGGACGGATGCAGACGGCGTTACCATCGCGCCTCTTCGATCATGCCACAGGAGGCCCTCCCATGATCGCGTCTCGCGTTTCCCGAAAGTTCCTGCGCGCCCGGCGCCTCGCCGTGCCGATCCTTGCCGCCGCCGTCGCCCTGCCGCTGGTGCTTTCCGCCGGCCCCGCCCGCGCCATCGGCGGCTTCGAGGACCAGCCCACCAAGTCCGACATCAACCGCGACAAGTACCAGAGCGCCAAGCAGGCAATCGACGCCGGGCACTACGGCGACGCCATCGCCCTCCTCAACGAGGTGCTCAAATCCGAACCCAGGAACGCCAACGCCTGGAACCTGCTCGCCTATTCCAACCGCAAGCAGGGCCGTTTTGACGATGCGCTCGCGTTCTACCGCAAGGCGCTGGCGATCGAGCCCGACCACCGGGGGGCGCACGAGTACCTGGGCGAGCTTTATCTCGACAAGGGCGACCTGCCATCCGCCGAGAAGGTCCGGGCCGAGCTCAAGGACATCTGTACGTTCGAGTGCGACGAGCTCGAGGACCTCGACAAGGCCATCGCCTCGTTCAAGGCGGGCAAGTGGAAGGCCAACGGCTCCTGGTGACGGTGCGGCTCCTGGTGACGGCACGGCACCGGGTGGCGGCGGGCCGTCGGCTTCCTATATTGTAGGGGTACCCTGATCCTGCCCGGGAAGCCGCCATGTCCGACATCGAGACCGCCGACAAACTGTTCTTCAACCGCGAGGGCCTGACCCGCCCGGGCGCGGAGCGTGCGCTCGAACGCGCGCTGCACAAGGCCGACGATGGCGAGTTGTTCCTGGAATACGCGGTCTCGGAGAGCTTCGCCTGGGACGATGGCCGGCTGCGCGCCGCCAATTTCGACACCTCCCAGGGCTTCGGGCTGCGCGCCATCGCCGACGAGGCGACCGGCTACGCCCACGCCTCGGAGCTGTCGGACGCGGCGATCGCGCGTGCGGCCGACACGGTCGCGGCGGTGACGCGCGGCCACGACGGCACCCTGGCCGCCCCGCCGCCCGGCACCAACCGCACCCTCTATGGCGAGATCAATCCGCTCGCCGAGGTCGAATTTGCCGCCAAGACAAAATTGCTCGCCGACATCGACGCCTATCTCCGCGCCCGGGACCCGCGCGTGCGCCAGGTCATGGTGTCGCTCACCGGCGAATGGCGCGTGGTCGAGATCCTGCGCGCCGGCGGCGAGCGCGTCGCCGACGTCCGCCCGCTGGTGCGCCTCAACGTCTCGGTGGTGGCGGGCGACGGCGACAACCAGGAGACCGGCAGCTTTGGGACCGGCGGGCGCGAGGGCTACGGTCGCTTCATCGCCGCCGAAAGCTGGCGCCACGCCGCCGACGAGGCGCTGCGCCAGGCACTGGTCAAGCTCGGCGCCGTGCCCGCACCCGCGGGCGAGATGGAAGTGGTGCTCGGGCCGGGCTGGCCCGGTATCCTCTTGCACGAGGCGATCGGCCACGGGCTCGAGGGCGACTTCAACCGCAAGAAGACCTCGGTGTTCTCGGGGATGCTCGGCCAGCGCGTCGCGGCACCCGGCCTCACCGTGGTGGACGACGGCACCATCGCCGACCGGCGCGGATCGCTCACGGTCGATGACGAGGGCACGCCCACCTCCGCCACCACGCTGATCGAGGACGGCATCCTGGTCGGCTACATGCAGGACCGCATGAACGCGCGCCTGATGGGCATGAAGCCGACCGGCAACGGCCGGCGCCAGGACTTCGCCCATCGGCCCATGCCGCGCATGACCAACACCTACATGCTGAACGGCAGTCACGGAAAGGACGAGATCGTCGCCAGCGTGAAGAAGGGCCTCTATGCCGTCAACTTCGGCGGCGGTCAGGTCGACATCACGTCGGGCAAGTTCGTGTTCTCGGCCTCCGAGGCCTACCTGATCGAGGACGGGAAAATCGGCCCCGCGGTCAAGGGTGCGACGCTGATCGGCAACGGCGCCGACGCGCTCACGCGCATCACCATGGTCGGTAACGACATGGCGCTCGATCCCGGCATCGGCACCTGCGGCAAGGACGGCCAGGGCGTGCCGGTCGGCGTCGGCCAGCCGACGCTCAAGATCGCCGCGCTCACGGTCGGCGGCACCGCCGCCTGAAAAACAAAGGCCTGAATTGTGGCTAATGACGGACGTAATCTAGAGATACTCGTCGCAAAAATTCAGTCTCTTCTCGCGCCTGATGCCGAAGTTCTACATGACATCAAATTGGATGGCAGGGATAGCGGCACAAAGCGGCAAATTGACGTTGTGGTACGTCAAAAAATCGGCCAGTACGAAATTCTTATCGTCATTGATTGCAAGGACCACGCCCGCCCCGTTGATGTTAAAGGCGTTGAGACCTTCGCGGGGCTTCTGAAGGACGTTGGGGCTCAGAAAGGGGTATTAGTTTGCCCTAAGGGGTTTTCTGAGGCAGCAAAAACGCTCGCGACCAAACTTCAAATGGACCTTTTCAGCCCTATCGACACTGACCCGCACAAGTGGACCGTGAAGGCTAACATTCCAGCCATTTGCGACTACAGAAGTGCCGCTCTTTCTTTCAGCATAACCTGCAGTGCCCCCGTACCATTCCAAATGCCCCATGACTTTTATGCTCAATTAACAGCGTTCGACTGCGACAAAAAAGAACTCGGAATACCGCTTAAGGTGGCATTCCAGAAATGGAATGAAGGCCATTTCCCTATTGAAATTGGAGATCACGAAAACCTTAATATTTTTGATGAGCCAAAAGTAATGGTAAATAACGGCTATGGAATGCTTGTTCCTGTAAATTTAACAGTATCTATACATGTTTCTCAGGAACTTTATTTTGGCATGCTGCCGGTTCCAAAAATTTCTGGTTTTAAAGACGAAGTTTCGGGCAACGTCATTACCAATGCATTCACCATAGGAATGTTAGATCCGGAGGCCGTAATACGTGACTGGCAGAAAATCAAATCTGAAAACGATTTACCAACGATGCCTGCCCTCACTTTGATAGGCTTAGTTGGATATGAGCATCAGACTTAACTAACTTTCTGACGCCGTGTCGTCCCCCTACCCCTCACGCCCCGACGACGACTGGGACGGCCACCGGTTGCGCCGTCGCCGCCTGCTCGGTCTCGCCGCCACGGCCGCGCTGGCGGGCGGCCTCGCCTACCTGTTCTGGCCAGTGGTCAAGGAGGACGAGGCGCCGCCGCCGGCAGGCGCACCGACCCCGACGCAGCCGGTCACCGAGGACGCCCATAGCCTGGTCCTGATGCCGGGCTTCGACGGCAGCTACTACCTTACCGCCGGGGTCAATGGCGTGCCGGTGCTGTTCA
This sequence comes from uncultured Alphaproteobacteria bacterium, assembly GCA_963732875.1. Taxonomy (GTDB): domain Bacteria; phylum Pseudomonadota; class Alphaproteobacteria; order SMXQ01; family SMXQ01; genus WHSO01. The sequence goes on from CAVTBD010000002.1 coordinate 1,656,200, forward strand.
AGGTGGTCGAATACACCGACCACACCATGCTCGAGCCACGCGATGCCGAACGCGCCAAGATCAAGCCCGAGAGCGTCTACGAAAGCCGCGACGTGCTGTTCGCCTACGCCGACGTCGCCGACGCGACCGTGGCCGAGATGAAAATCGGCCCACTCACCTTCGGCAAGGTCAAGGTGCTGGTGCGCGACGAAGCCGCCGGCGTCTCGATCCTCGGCAGCGACGTGCTCGCGCGCTTCAAGCACTGGGGCAAGCGCGAGACCGCCTCGGGCGCGGTCGCCTTCGTGCTGGATTTCTGACGCGGACGCAGGCCATGGCTCCTTTCCGCCGACCGCTCGGGCCCTGGGCCTGGTTCGTGATCCTCGCCGTGGCGCTGGCCGCGCTGGTTGCGTGGCTCGCCTCGGGGGCGGGACGCCTGCCCGACGACAGGAGCGACCGGGCATGGCTGATCCAGGCCGTGCTGCTGGCGGCGCTGATCGGCGCCGGGCTGATCCATGGCCGGCGGGTGGGCTTTCGCGGCGCGCTTGGTGCCGGCTTCGTCTGGCTCGCGATCGGCGCCCTGCTCGTGCTCGGCTACAGCTACCGCTACCCGTTCCTGGAGGCGTGGCAGCGCGTCACCGGCGAGCTCATGCCGGACCGGGTACAGGGCGGCGCCGGGCACCTGGCCGTGCGCCGCGCCGCCGACGGGCACTTCTACATGCGCGCCCTCGTCAACGGGACCGAGGTGCGGTTCCTGGTCGACACCGGCGCCGGCGGGACCGTGCTCGATCCGCGCGATGCGCTCCGCGTCGGCATCGATCCCGCGCGGCTCGGCTTCACCCAGAGCTTCCGCACCGCCAACGGCGTCGTGCGCGGCGCGCCGGTGACGCTGGAGAGCCTCCGGCTGGGACCGGTAACGTTCCGCGACGTGCAGGCCTCGGTCAACGAGGTGCCGCTCGGCACGTCGCTGCTCGGCGTCTCGACGCTGAGCCGGTTCAAGCGCTGGCGCGTCGAGGACGGCACGCTCACGCTCGATTACTGAGCTTCGCTATCAATAGGCGTATTCGGAGAACACCGGATCGACGCTGCCGCCCCAGCGGCCGTTATAAAGGCCGAGCTTGACCTCGGCCGGCGTGGTGCCGCGCTGGATGGTGTCGTCGAGCGCGGCGAGATGATGCGCCTCGTTGGTGCCGGAATCGTCGAGCTGCCCGCGCGCATTCAGCCCCGCCTTGGCGATCGCCACCATCTCACGCGCAAGCTCCAGGAGCGGCCGGCCACGGAACGGCGTCGCCAGCGCCTGCCTCGGCACCTCGCGGCGCAGGTAGTCGTGCTCCGCCGCGCTCCAGTCCTTGCACAGGTCCCAGGCGGCGGCGAGCGCCGCGTCGTCGTAGAGCAGGCCCACCCACAGCGCCGGCAGCGCGCAGATGCGCCGCCACGGCCCGCCATCGGCGCCGCGCATCTCGAGGTAGCGCTTGAGCCGGACCTCCGGGAACACCGTGGTCATGTGGTCGGTCCAGTCGCCCATGGTCGGGATCTCGCCCGGCCGCGCCGGCAGCTGTCCCGCCATGAAGTCGCGGAACGACTGTCCCGCGGCGTCGATGTAGCGGCCGTCCCGGTAGACGAAATACATCGGCACGTCGAGCATATAGTCGACGTAGCGTTCGAAGCCGAACCCGTCCTCGAACACGAACGGCAGGATGCCGCAGCGGTCGGGATCGGTATCGGTCCAGATCTGGCTGCGGAACGACAGGAAGCCGTTGGGCCTGCCTTCGGTGAACGGCGAATTGGCGAACAGCGCCGTCGCAACGGGCTGCAGCGCGAGGCCGACGCGGAACTTCTTCACCATGTCGGCCTCGGACGCGAAGTCGAGGTTCACCTGGATGGTGCAAGTGCGCAGCATCATGTCGAGGCCGAGCCTGCCCCTGGTCGGCATGTAGCGGCGCATGATGTCGTAGCGCGCCTTGGGCATCCACGGCGTGTCCGCGCGCGTCCATTTCGGGTTGAAGCCCATGCCGATCAGCCCGGCGCCGATCTCGCCCGCCACCTCCTTCACCTGGGACAGATGCTCGTGCACCTCGCGGCAGGTCTGGTGGAGGTTTTCCAGCGTGTCGCCCGAGAGCTCGACCTGACCACCCGGCTCCAGCGTGACCGAGGCGCCCCCCTTGGTGAGCGCGATCGGCTTGCCGTCCTCCATGACCGCCTGCCAGCCGAACCGGGTGAGCCCTTCCAGGAGGGCGCGGATCGAGCGCGGCCCGTCGTAGGGCAGCGGGCGCAGATCGTCGAGGGCGAAGGCGAACTTCTCGTGCTCGGTACCGATGCGCCAGGCGGCGCGCGGCTTGGAACCGGCGGCGAGATAGGCGACGAGCTGATCCTTTGACGTGATCGGCTCGCCGGATGATTTGGGAGGACCGGACATGCGCGGGTAGCGGCCTTGCGGGGTTCGGGCGGTTTCCTGAATGCGGGCCCCGACGGGAGCCCCCTGTATATATGGGCGATGCTGTCTGTGTGCGAGGGTCCGGCGCGGCCTCACGCGCCGGGGGTAGCGTCCGACCAGTCGCCGAGCACCGCCTGCCAGCAGGCGAGCGCCGCGACCGCGGCCGTGTCGGCACGAAGCAGACGGGGACCGAGACTGACCGGCATAACAAAGGGCAGTTTACGCAACCCGTCAAGCTCCCGCGCGGCGAAGCCGCCCTCGGGGCCGATCAGCACCGCCCACGGCCCGCCCCTTTCCACGCCGGCGAGCGCCGTTGCAACCGGCACGCCGCCGCCCGATTCGTCGCACATCATGATACGCCGCCCCGAATTCCAGCCGTCGAGCGCCGCCGCCAGCGTGGTCGGTTCCATAACGTCCGGCACCGAAAGCCGGCCGGTCTGCTGGGCGGCCTCCAGCGCGTTGGCGGCGAGACGCTCGGTGTTGACGCGGCTCACCATGGTGAACTCGGTCATCACCGGCTGCAGGCGCGAACAGCCGAGTTCAGCCGCCTTCTGCGCGAGGTAGTCGATGCGCGCGTGCTTGACCGGCGCAAACAGGAGCCACAGGTCGGGCTCGGCGCGCTGCGGCCGGCGTCGCTCTACCACCGCCACACGGCTGCCATTTTTGGCGAGTGTCATGATCGCCGCCGTCCATTCACCGTCGCGGCCGTTGAACAGCGCCACTACGTCCCCCGGCGCGAGGCGCAGCACGTTGCGCAGGCGGTGGGTCTGGGCGGCATCGAGGGCGACCTCGGCGCCGGCGGCCAAGGGTGCGTCCACGAACACGCGGGCGCGGACCGCGGACGGCGGAGCGGCGGCTGTGTCACGCGCCTGTGTCATGGCATGGTTATCCGTGCGTCTGCTTGTGACGATGAGAGTGCGGCATTAAGACTACAGGCATGACAACCAGCGAGACAAATCCCAAGAGCGCGAGCGACATCCCCGAGCACGGGCTGGTGGCGCGGCTCGCGCCGGTCTGGACGCTGCCCTATCTCCGGCTCGGCCGCTACGACCGCCTGATCGGCGCGTGGATCCTGCTGTTCCCGTGCTGGTGGTCACTGGTGCTGGCGAGCCCGGGGCTGCTCGACTGGGGCCGCCTGCTCGTCCATGCCGCCCTGTTCGCCGTGGGCGCGGTGATCATGCGCGGCGCCGGCTGCACCATCAACGACATCATCGACCGCGACGTGGACCGGCGCGTCGCCCGCACGCGCACACGCCCGGTCGCCTCGGGCGCGGTCAGCGTGCCGAAGGCGCTCGTGTTCCTGGCGCTCCAGCTCGCCCTCGGCCTGGCGGTGGTGCTGGTGTTCAACTGGTTCACCATCGTGCTCGCGATCTCCTCGCTCGCTCTCGTCGTCACCTACCCGTTCATGAAGCGTATCACCTACTGGCCGCAGGCATGGCTCGGCCTGACCATGACCTTCGGCGCGCTCCTGGGGTTCGCGTCCCTGCGTGATGCGCTCGCGCCGGAGGCGTTCCTGCTCTATGCCGGCGCGTTCTTCTGGACGCTCGGCTACGACACCATCTACGCCTACGCCGACCGTGCCGACGATGCGGCCGCAGGCGTGAAGTCGCTCTCGCTCCGGCTCGGCGACAACGCCAAGCCGTGGTTCACCGCCTTCTACACCATCGCGGTGCTGCTGTTCGGCGGCGCGGGCTACCTTGCCGAGCTCGGCTGGCTGTTCTGGCCGGTGCTCGGCATCGTCTATGCCCAGCTCCTGTGGCAGGCCTGGGCGGTCGATCTCGACGATCCCGCCGACTGCCTCACCAAGTTCCGCACAGTTCGGCTGTTCGGCTGGCTGCTGCTCGCGGCGCTCGTTGCGGGACAAGCGACGGCGTCATGACCGGCACCGAGGACGCCGAGCGCTTCATCGACGCCAACACACGGCTTTCCCATCACCCGCTGGTGCCGGAAGTGCGCCTTCATCTCGCCGACGAGATCACGCCGATCTGGCACGCGAGCGAAGCGACCCTGCAGGCGGAAGGCATCGAGCCGCCCTACTGGGCGTTCGCCTGGCCGGGCGGCGCGGCAACCGCGCGCTACCTGCTCGACCACCCGGACGCCGTGGTGGGGCGACGCGTGCTCGACGTGGCGGCGGGGTCCGGGATCGCCGCCATTGCCGCGGCGCTGGCGGGCGCGGCCAAGGTCACCGCCGCCGACATCGACCCGATGGCGTGCGCCGCGGTGCGGGTGAACGCCGCCGCCAACGATGTCGCCGTGTCGGTCGTCACAGGCGATCCGCTCGCCACGCCGCCGCCGGGGGATACGCTGATCCTCGCCGGGGACGTATGCTACCAGCGCGACATGGCGGCGCGCATGACGGCATGGCTCGGCGAAGCGGTGGCGGCGGGGTCAGAAGTATGGCTCGCCGATCCGGGGCGCAGCTACCTGCCCGAGGCGGGCCTTGCCGAGATCGCGCGCTACCACGTGCCGACCTCGCTCGAGCTCGAGGACCGCGAGATGCGCGCGACCGTGATCTACCGGCTGGAAACGGCCTGAGCGGCGACCGCGATCACCTCGAACCCGGAATAGGCGAAGGCGCGCGCGGTGGCGGCGAGCCGCGCCGAGCGTTCAGCACGCAGATGCGCGTCGGCCACGGTCTCCGCGATGAAGGCATCGAGTTCGGTGCCGGGTGCGGTCAGGTCGCGCACCAGCGCCAGCATTTCGGGCTGGGTGCGCGTGGGGAAGCGGCGGCCTTGCGCCGGCACCTCAGCGAGGCCGATCGGCCCGTCCTCGTGGATCAGGCAGCCCGCCACCGAGATATAGGCATAGGCCTCGTCGAGCGTGCCGAGCCCCTCCACCCCGACCTCGATCCCGGACAGCCGCGTATAATGGTAGTTGACGCCGGGCTGCTCGGTGCCGTGCATCACCGCGAGCGCCGGTCCGTCGAGCCAGGTGACGAAGGTGGTAAGCACCGTGCCGGGCGACGGGAACAGCGTCGCCGGGACCGAGCCATAGGCGGCGATATGCGCGTTGTAGACCGAATCGAAGCCGGCGAGGCGCGCGCGTGTCACCGGGATCACGGCATCGGCCGCGCCGGCATACTTGCGCGTGAGCTGGGCCGGCGCCGCGTTCGAGCCCGACGCCAGCACCGGCACCCGCCCCTCGACCAGGCGCGCGAGATCGGCGACGGCAAGCGGCTCGGCAACACCGTCCCGGAACAGGTAGGACTCTTCGGGATGGCCGAACGGATAGGCCTTGGCGTGGGCCGCCCGGGCCGCGGGCGAGTTCGGGGATCATCACTTTTCGCGTGCGAAAGGACCGAACTTCACGTCGTAGAGAACGGCGGGCTTGATGTTGCGCATGAAGGCCGTGATCTGCTCGGAGCTTGCCGTCATGAGGATGTCGGGGAACAGCGAGTCTCGGGAACGGATGTCGCCGGGCAGCCGCAGGGAGAAGACGAACTTGCCAATCTCCTTCTGATCGGCATAGAGCAGCGTCACCGAGCCGTCGGGGGCGAAGCTGTAGCTGGCGAAGCGGAACACCCGGCGCTCGGGTTCGGCGAGGCTCGGCCCCTGCTCGGCGATCACGCGCACGCCACCGAGATCGTAGAAGCGCAGCACATGGTGGGTCTCGCGCGGGGCAAGGCCCTGTTTCGCGGCGGTATCGGTGATCGAGCGCAGCGTCACGTCGAGGCGGCCGGGTTGGCTCGCGGTCACCACGGCGACGTGCTCGTTGCCGAGAATATGGGCGTGCCAGGTGCCGACCAGGCGCTGGTCGGGCGCGATCCGGTTGGCGTCGGGGAGGCTGTGTACCGATTCCGGCGTGCAGGCGGCCACGGCGAAACCGGCGAAGATCAGGAACAGGAAAGTCAGTGCGCGCATCGCATCCCACAACTCGCCGCACCGCGCGCGGCGCGCGGGCAGGTCAACTCTGGCGGCGATTGTGCGGCGAGGGACGATGCGAGACAAGCCCCAGGTGGCCGGCACCGTCGCGTCACGCGGCAGCGTCGTTCTCGATCTCGATGCGGTAACGGATATTGCAGGAATCCACTGACTTCCAGGCGAGCTCGGCCCACTTGCGGAGCGCGTCCTCGTAAGACGTGAAGGGCCCGGCGCGGAGCTCCTGCCCGCCCGCCTTCAGCACCTTGAAATCGGTCGATTCGTATTCTCCGCCGACCACCCAGTATCTTGCCATTACCTGGCCTCCTGACTATGACACGGCTCGAGCCGCACGCTTGCGCGTACGTCCATGCCCCTTTCCCAGCCGGGTGCGCGGCGCCGGGGAAAGACTGAGGACTCACCGTTAAATTAACGTAAAATCGCCGCCATGAAATACAAGAGCCTGCGCGAATTTCTTGAGTTCCTCGCCGCCCGCGGCGCGCTCGCCCATGTCGCGGCGCCGGTCTCGCCCAGGCTCGAGATGACCGAGATCGGCACCCGGCTGATCGCCGAGGGCGGCCCGGCGGTGCTGTTCGAGAACCTCGCTTCGGATGGTGCCCCCTATGCCGCGCCCTGGCCCCGGCGCGTGCTCGCCAACCTGTTCGGCACAAGGGAGCGGGTCGCCTGGGCAATGGGGCGCGAGCTTTCCGAGCTGCGCACGCTCGGCGAATCGCTCGCCTTCCTCAACAGCCCGGAACCGCCCGCCAATCTGCGCGCGGCGATCGAGCTTCTGCCGACGCTCCGCCTCGCGCTCTCCAAGAACCCGCGCACGGTGTCGAAGGCCCCGTGCCAGGAGGTGGTGCTCAGGGGCGACGACGTCGATCTCGCGAAGATCCCGATCCAGACCTGCTGGCCGGGCGAACCCGCGCCGCTGATCACCTTCCCGCTGGTCGTCACCCAGGCGCCCGGCGCGAAGCCGGAGGACGCCAACCTCGGCATCTATCGGATGCAGGTGGCCGGCCGGAACAAGACCCTGATGCGCTGGCTCGAACACCGCGGCGGCGCGCGCCACATGGCGGCCCATGCCGAACGCTCGTCGGAACCGCTGCCGGTCGCGGTCGTGATCGGCGCCGATCCCGCCACCACCATCGCGGCGGTGACGCCGATTCCGGACAAGGTCTCGGAATACGCCTTCGCCGGGCTCCTGCGCGGACGCCGCACCGAGCTCGCCGACTGCGTCACCGTGCCGCTCAAGGTGCCGGCCAGCGCCGAAATGGTGCTGGAGGGCCACGTCAGCCTAGCCGAGACCCTGCCGGAGGGGCCTTACGGCGACCACACCGGCTACTACAACTCGGTCGAGCGCTTCCCGGTGTTCACGGTCTCCGCCGTCACCATGCGCGAGGACCCGATCTACCTCACCACCTACACCGGGCGGCCGCCCGACGAGCCCTCGGTGCTGGCCCAGGCGCTGGGCGAGGTGTTCGTGCCGATGCTGCGCCGCCAGTTCCCGGAGATCGTGGACTTCTACCTGCCGCCGGAAGCGTGCAGCTACCGCATCGCCGTGGTCTCGATCCGCAAGCAGTACCCGGGCCATGCCAAGCGCGTGATGATGGGCATCTGGTCGTTCCTCGGCCAGTTCCTCTACACGAAATACGTGATCGTCGTGAACGAGGACATCGACGTGCGCGACTGGTCCGACGTGATGTGGGCGGTCGCCACCAAGATGGACCCGGGCCGCGACATCACCATCATCGAGGACACGCCGATCGACTATCTCGACTTCGCCTCGCCCGTCCCCGGCCTCGGCGGCAAGGCGGGGCTCGACGCCACCGACAAGATCGGCCCCGAGACCGCGCGCGAGTGGGGCCAGCCGATCCGCATGGCGGACGACATCGTCGAGGCGGTGACGCACAAGTGGAAGGACTACGGCCTGCCCGGCACGGGGCGGCCCGGGCGCGGCAAGCCGCGCACCGATTCCTAGAGCCTGATCGGCTCGGATCGGAACGATCCTGAGCCGTGAATCAGGCTCTACACTTTAGAATTCGGAGCAGGATTTCACGGTTCAGATTGAGTCAATCTGAATCGACCCTGCTCTAGCGCAGGAGTTCCGTGACCAGTAGCCCCAGCGCGCAGGCGGCGCCCGCGGGCGGCACCCAGCGCGGCGCGCGGAACCGGATGCCGGGATGGGGATGGACCCGGTGCAGGCGCCACAGCGCCAGGTTCACGGTGGTAAACACCACCAGGTTGACCGCGCTCGTCAGGGTCACGAGGCCCGTGAACCCCACGCCCCAGGTAAGCACGAGCGCGAGCCCGCCCACCACCAGCGTGGTGCGCAGCGGCGTGCGGGTGAGCCCGTTGACGCGCGCGAGCCCGGCCGGCAGCCAGCCGCGCCGCGCCATGCCGTAGAGGATGCGCGCCAGCATCACGACGGTGATCAGGATGCCGTTGGGGATCGCCACCAGCGCGATCGCCGCCATAAGCCCGCTGGGCGCCCAGGCAGCCGACGCCATCACCGCCTCGAGCGGCGCGCGTGAGCCGGCCAACGTCGTCCATCGGCACCACCAGCACTGCCACCACCGCCACCAGGAAGTAGAGCGCCGTCGACAGCACGATCGCGAGCAGGATCGCGCGCGGCAGGGTGCGTTCCGGATCGCGCGTTTCCTCCGCCATGTTGACGATGTCCTCGAAGCCGAGGAACGCGAAAAAGGCGAAGAACGCGCCGGCGAGCACGCCCTCCCACCCCGCCACGCTGCGCGGCACCATCAGCGGCGCGACCTCGGGCAGATGCGGCAGCGCCGGCACGCCGGCGGCGATCACGATGACGAGGCCCCCCATCTCGACCAGCGACATCAGCGCGGCGAGGCGCAGGGAATGGGCGACACCGACGCAGGCGATCGCGGTGAAGCCTGCGATCAGCGCGAGCGCGGCCGGGGTCTCGGGCAGCGCAACGAAGTGGTCGATGTAGCCGACCGCGCCACGGGCAAGGCTGGCGGTGAGGAACAGGCCCACCGCCACCACCGCGAAGCCGACCGCGCGCGACAGCCACGGCAGGGCAAAGGCCTCGTGCACGTAGGCGGCCGCGCCCGCAGCCTCGGGAAAACGCGCCGAGAGCTCGGCGTAGGAGAGGCCGGTGAGCGCCGCGAGCACGCCCGCCAGGACGAAGGCGAACGGCGTGGCATGGCCCGCCGTCGCCGCCACCTCGCCCACCAGCACGTAGATGCCGGCGCCGATGATGCTGCCGAGCCCGTAGAACACCAGTACCCACAGGCCGAGCACCCGGTGCAAGGTCGGTCCGGCGGGGGGAAGCAGGAGATCGGCGGCGGGGTCGGGATCGGGCACGGCGGGCTCGCGGGCGGGGATCGCCCGACCATAGCACGGCCGCGGGCCTTTATGCGGCGGCAACCCTCGCCTATATAGGACGCACCCGCCACCGCAGCCGGAAGCCGTCCATGCCCGCCGATACCGCCACAAAGGCCCCCGCCCCCGTTACCGCGCAGAACCGGCTCGATCTTCTCGCCGCCGTGCTGGCGCGGGCGAAGACGCTCGGGGCCGACGCCGCCGACGCGGTGGTGGTCGATTCGACCGCGATTTCCGTGGCCCACCGGCTCGGCAAGCCCGAAGGCATCGAGCGCGCCGAATCGGCCGATCTCGGCTTGCGCGTGTTCCTCGGCAAGCGCCAGGCGGTGGCCTCCACCACCGACCTCCGCCCCGAAGGGATCGACGGATTGGCCGAGCAGGCCCTCGCCATGGTCCGTGCCGCGCCCGACGACAAGTGGTGCGGCCTCGCCGATCCCGCGCTGCTCGCCCGCGACATCCCCGACCTCGACATCGCCGACGCCGCCGAGCCCGCGCCCGAGCGGCTGCAGGAGATGGCCGCCGCCGCCGAGGACGCCGCGCGCGCCCATTCCGGTATCACCAATTCGGAAGGCGGCGAGGCGGGCTGGTCGCGTCGCCATGTGGCGCTCGCCAATTCGGATGGCTTTACCGGCGCCTACGCCGCGACCCATGCCGGCATATCGGTCTCGGTGCTGGCCGGCAGCGGCACCGGCATGGAGCGCGACTACGACTACGAATCGAAAACCCATCTCGCCGACCTCGGCGATCCCGCCGCGCTCGGCCGCAGCGCGGCCGAGCGCACCTTGCGCCGGCTGAACCCACGCAAGGCGGCGACCGCCAGGGTGCCGGTGGTATTCGAGAACCGCCTCGCCGGGCGTCTCCTGCGCGCGCTCGCGGGCGCGATCGCCGGACCCACCATCGCGCGCGGCACCAGCTTCCTCAAGTCCGCCATGGGCAAGGAGATTTTCCCGAGCGCGATCACCATCGTCGACGATCCCCACCGTCGGCGCGGCCTGCATTCCAAGCCGTTCGACGGCGAGGGCGTCGCCAACCGCCGCACGGTGCTGGTGGAGAACGGCGTCCTGAAGACCTGGCTGCTGGATTCCACCTCGGCGCGCCAGCTCGGCCTCGCCACCACCGGTCACGCCGCGCGCGGCACCTCCTCGCCGCCATCCCCCGCCCCCACCAATCTCTACATGGAGCCAGGCGCGGTCACCTTCGCGGAGCTGATCGCCGACATCAAGGCGGGGCTTCTGGTCACCGAGCTCATGGGCATGGGGGTGAACGCCGTCACCGGCGACTATTCCCAGGGCGCGGCTGGCTTCTGGATCGAGAACGGCGCGCTCGCCTACCCGGTGAGCGAGATTACCATTGCCGCCAACCTCAAGGACATGTTCCGGAACCTCGCCGCCGCCTCGGACCTGGTATTCCGCTCCGGCACCGACGCACCGTCGCTGCGCATCGAGGGCATGACGGTCGCCGGCAAATAAGCCGAAAAGCGCGGAAAACCGCGACGCTGGCGTCGGGATTCCGCCGCATGCTATGGTCCGCCCCATGACCGGCGCCCGAACTCAAGGGATTCCAAAGGCTTGAACGCGACCACCCCGGCGCTCGACCCGTCCAGCCGCCACCTGCTCGGCCGGCTGTGGCACGACCACATCCATCACTACATCGGCCGGCTGTGCGCCGCGCTCGCGTGCATGACCCTGGTCGCCGCGTCCACCGCTTCCATCGCCTACATCATGAAGCCGGTGATCGACGACGTGTTCGTGGCGCGCGACCGGGACATGCTGGTGGCGGTCTCGGTCGCCATCCTCGTCATCTTCATGGTCAAGGGCGCCGCCACCTTCGGCCAGACCTCGCTGATGACCTTCGTCGGCCAGCGCGTCATCGCCGACATGCAGATCCGCATGTTCGACCACCTGATGGGCGCCGACCTCGCCTACTACCACAGGAACCATACCGGCACGCTGATCTCGCGCTTCACCAACGACGTGAACCTGCTGCGCGGCGCGGCGAGCCACGTCGTCATCGGCATCGGCAAGGACGCGATCACACTGGTCGCGTTGATCGGCGTGATGTTCGAGCGCGACTGGCTGCTTGCGCTGTGCTCGTTCTTCGTGTTCCCGCTCGCGGTGGTGCCGATCATCAAGATCGGCCAGCGTATGCGCCGCGTCTCGGCCAACACCCAGGCGGAATGGGGCCGGCTCACGACGCTGCTGGAGGAGACCTTCGCCGGCGCGCGCCACGTCAAGGCCTACGGCATGGAGGCCTACGAGAGCGGGCGTGCCCGCAAGGCCGCCGACACCATCTTCCGCCTCAACCTCAAGGCCGGCATCACGCGCGCCTTGTCGCACCCGATCATGGAAACCCTCGGCGGCGCGGCCGTCCTCGTGGTGATCCTCTACGGCGGCTGGCAGGTGATCGGCGGCGGGCGCACCGCGGGCGACCTGATGTCGTTCATCACGGCGCTGCTGCTCGCCTACGAGCCCATGAAGCGGCTCGCCGCCATGAATGCCAACCTGCAGGAAGGCCTCGCCGCAACCCAGCGCATCTACACCGTGCTCGATATCGCGCCCGAGATCGTCGATCGACCGGGGGCAAAGCCGCTCGCCGTCACCGAAGGGCGCATTACCTTCGACCGCGTCACGTTTTCCTACGAGCCGCCCAAGAAGGCGATCGACGCTGTCACCCTCGATGTGCCGGCCGGCCGCACCGTCGCCCTGGTCGGCGCGTCGGGCAGCGGCAAGACCACCATCCTCAACCTGATCCCGCGCTTCTTCGACGTGGACGCGGGCGCCGTGCGCATCGACGGCCAGGACGTGCGCGAGGTCACGCTCACCTCGCTGCGCGCCGCGCTCGCGCTAGTGAGCCAGGAAATCTGCCTGTTCAACGACACGGTCGCCGCCAACATCGCCTACGGCCGCCCGGGCGCCAGCCGCGCGGACATCGTCGCCGCCGCCGAGACCGCGGCCGCGCGCGACTTCATCGAGCGCCTGCCCAACGGCTTCGACACCGTGGTGGGCGAGCGCGGCCTCACGCTGTCGGGCGGCCAGCGCCAGCGTATCGCCATCGCCCGCGCGCTCCTCAAGAACGCACCGATCCTGCTGCTCGACGAAGCCACCAGCGCACTCGATTCTGAATCCGAGCGCCTGGTGCAGGCCGGGCTCGAGCGCCTGATGGAGGGCCGCACCACGCTGGTCGTGGCGCACCGGTTGTCGACCATCGTCGGCGCCGACCTGATCTACGTGCTCGACGGCGGCCGCGTGGTCGAGCAGGGCACCCACGGCGAGCTGATGACCAAGAACGGCACTTACGCCCGGCTCTACCGCATGCAGCACGAGGGCGAGGGCGTGACGCCCGTGGTCATCGCCGGCGGGCGCGCCTGACATGACGGCGCAACGCACCTCCGTTGCCCGCGCCGGCCTTGCCGGCTTCCTCTATGCCGCGGCCACCACCCTCGGCAAGCCGTTCATCGAAATGCTGCTCACCCGGCGCCGCGCGCGCGGACGCGAGGACCCCGACCGCCTGGACGAGCGGCGCGGGCGCACCAATGTGGCGCGGCCCGAGGGACCGCTCGTCTGGGTCCATGCCGCCTCCATCGGCGAGGCGCTGTCGGTGCTGCGCCTGATCGAGGGGCTGCTCGCGCGCTATCCCGCGCTCAACGTGCTGGTGACGACCGGTACCGTGACCTCGGCGCGGCTCCTCGCCGAGCGCCTGCCTGCGCGCGCGCTGCACCAGTTCGTGCCGGTCGACCGGCCCGCCTGGGTGCGGCGCTTCCTCGACCACTGGCATCCCGACCTCGCCATGTGGGTGGAATCCGAGCTCTGGCCCAATCTCGTGTTCGCGACCCAGGCGCGCAACGTCCCGATGGTGCTCCTGAATGCGCGCATGTCGGCGCGCTCGTTCGCGCGCTGGCGCCGCATGCCGGGGCTCGGCGCGCGGCTGATGCAGGGTTTCTCGCTGGTCATGGCCCAGGACGAGGTCGAGGCCGAGCGCCTGCGCGCGCTGGGCGCACCGGCGGTGACGACGCCCGGCAACCTCAAGTTCGCCGCCGGGCCGCTGCCGTTCGAGGAGCGCAGCCTGCGCGCCCTGCGCAACATGACCGGGAACCGGCCGACCTGGGTGGCATCCTCCACCCACGAGGGCGAGGAGGAGATCGCCGCCTACGTGCACAAGCGCCTCGCCGACCAGGTCCCCGGCCTCCTCACCATCATCGTGCCGCGCCATCCCCAGCGCGGCGCCGCCATCGCCGCCAAGCTGCGCGGTCTCGGCTTCACGGTCGCGCGGCGCGAGGCCGACGAGCCCGTCACCGACAGGATCGGCATCTATGTCGCCGATACGCTGGGCGAGCTCGGCCTGTTCTACCGCGCCGCCTCGGTCGCCTTCATCGGCGGCTCGCTGATCCCCCACGGCGGCCAGAACATCCTCGAGCCGGCGCGGCTCGGCTGCGCCGTGCTGCACGGGCCGCACATGGAGAACTTCCGCGCCATCGTCGAGGAAATGTCGGGCCGCGGCGCGGTCAACGAGGTCGCCGATGCCGAGGAGCTGGTAAAGGCGCTGTCGCGGCTGCTCACCGACCAGTCCCTGCGCGAGGAGGTTGCGGCGACGGCGCGCGCGCTCGCCACCGCCAAGGACAGCATCCTCGCCAACGTGCTCGGCCAGCTCGAGCCGCTGATGGCAAGCATCGCCGTGCGCGCCCGCGGCAGAGCTCCGCGCCAGCCGTCTCCGCGGGCCGCCCAGCCCCATGAAGGCGCCTGAGTTCTGGACCGGCGGCCGGGGCCCCTGGCCCGCCGTCCTTTCCCCCCTCGCCTGCCTCTACACGATCGCCGGACGGGCGCGCCGGGCGCTAGCCCATCCCGTTCGTGCCGGAGTGCCGGTGATCTGCGTCGGCAACCTGACCGCGGGCGGCACCGGCAAGACGCCGGTGGCGATCACCATAGCGAAACGCCTCACGGCGTGCGGCCGTGCCGTGCACCTGCTCACACGCGGCTACGGCGGCAGCGCCGCCGGGCCGCTCAGGGTCGATCCTACGCGCCACAGTTCATCCGATGTCGGCGACGAGGCGCTGCTGCTCGCCCGCGCGGCGCCCACCTGGGTTGCACGCGACCGGGCGGCGGGCGCCCGTGCCGCCGTCGCGGCGGGCGCCGACGTGATCGTCATGGACGACGGCTTCCAGAACCCGGGCCTCGCCAAGGACCTCTCGCTCGTGGTCGTGGACGGGGAGACCGGCTTCGGCAACGGCCGGGTGATGCCGGCGGGCCCGCTGCGCGAGCCGGTGGCGGACGGCTTCGAACGCGCCCAGGGCGTCGTCATCGTCGGTGCCGACCGCGCCGGGATATCTGCCCTCGTTGCCGCCGAGGCGCCGTCCGTGCCGGTGCTCGCCTGCCGCCTCGTGCCCGCGACGACAGTGCTTTCGGGCACCCGCGTCTACGGCTTCGCCGGCATCGGCCGGCCCGACAAGTTCCGCATCACTCTCAAAGACATGAACTGCGATGTCGCCGGCTTCCGCGTCTTCCCCGACCACTATCCCTATACGGCGACCGAGGTCGAAGCGCTCCTGCACGAGGCCGACGCACTTGGCGCGCGCGCCGTCACCACCGCCAAGGACCACGTGCGGCTGGCCGCGGACGCCCGGGCCCGCGTCGCGGTGGTGGAGGTGGAAGCCGTGTTCGAGGACGGGGCGGCACTCGACCGCCTGCTCGCCGGAGCTATCTCCGCTTCAACTTAAAACCCGCCCATGGCGCGCACGATCAGCACCAGCGCCAGCACCAGGGCGAGGACGATGGCGATGTCGGGCTCGCTCCAGCGTCCGCGCTTCTTCACAGCAGCGTCCCCTGCGGGCCGTCGTCCGCCCGCCTTGGCCTTCGGCCTGGACTTAGGCCGGGCGGGCCGGGCCTTGGCGGGCGCGCCACCGATCACGGCGGGCACGGTATCGTCCCGGAAGCCGATCTCGACCGCCATGCCGGGCCGGGTCTCGGCCGCCGCCATCACCGGCACGCCGTCGGCGTCGCGCACCACGGCGAAGCCGCGCGCGAGCACGTTCTCGTAGGAATAGCTGGTAAGCAGCGCCGCGAGCTGGCCGAGGCGCATCTCGCCGTCGGCGACCGCGCGGCGCCCCTCGCGCGCAAGGCTGCGCGCCGCCGCCTGGACGCGCTCGGCGCCGTGGCGCAGGGTCAGTTGCAGGGCACGCGGGCGCAGGCCCGCGGCGGCCTCGCGGAACCGTCCGTCGCGCGCGGCGACCAGCGCGCCGGCCGCCTGGCGCAGGCGCTCGGCACGATCATCGAGGCGCTGGGTGGCGTCCTCCACCAACCGGCGCGGGTTGCCGGCGATGCGCCACAGCTGCGCGACACGTTCGGTGGCATCGGTCACGCGGCGCGTGGCGGCGGCGGTCAGCCGCGCGCCCTGGTCGCGCACCTGGACCAAGAGCTCCATGCGCACCGGCACCGCCATCTCGGCGGCGGCCGTCGGCGTCGGCGCGCGCACGTCGGCGGCGAAGTCGATCAGGGTCACGTCGGTCTCGTGGCCGACCGCCGAGATCAGCGGAATCTCCGAGGCCGCGGCGGCGCGCACCACCACCTCCTCGTTGAACGCCATCAGGTCCTCGAGCGAGCCGCCGCCGCGCGCGACGATGATGACGTCGGGGCGCGCGATCGGGCCGCCTTCCGGCAGCGCATTGAAGCCCTTGATCCCGGCCGCCACCTGCTCGGCCGCGCCCTTGCCCTGGACCAGCGCCGGCCAGATCACCACGTGACGCGGGAAGCGGTCGTTGAGCCGGTGCAGGATGTCGCGGATCACCGCGCCCGAGGGCGAGGTGACGACGCCGATCACGTCCGGCAGATAGGGAAGCTCCTTCTTGCGGTCCTCGTCGAACAGGCCCTCGGCGGCGAGGCGCTTCTTGCGCTCCTCGATCAGCTTGAGGAGCGCCCCTTCGCCGGCGAGCTCCATGTCCTCGACGATGAGCTGGTAGCGCGACTGCGGCCCGTAGGTGGTGATGCGCCCGGTGACGATCACCTCCATGCCGTCCTCGGGCCGGATCGGGAGACGCCCCACGGTGCCGCGCCAGCACACGGTAGCGATCACCGCGTCGGCGTCCTTGAGGTCGAGGTAGAGATGGCCCGAGGAGGGACGGCGCAGGCCCGAGATTTCGCCACGCACGCGCACGCGCCCGAACGAATCCTCGAGGGTGCGCTTGATCGCCGTCGAAATCTCGCCGACCGAGAAGACCGGGAGATTCGGGCCGGCCGCCGGGCCTTCCGGCGGGAGCAGGGAATCGGCCATGAAACTCTCTCAAAGCAGAAGCAAAGATGTTACAAGAGCCTCCGTCATGGGCCAAGGAGGGACGGGAGTCAAACCATGCGGGTTCTGGTGATCGGTTCGGGCGGGCGCGAACACGCACTGTGCTGGGCGATCGCCGCCTCGCCGCTGGCCGACGCGCTCTACTGCGCGCCCGGCAATGCCGGGATCGCGCGCGAGGCCCAATGCGTCGACATCGGGGCCGAGGACATCCCCGCCATCCGCAGGTTCGTCCGGGAGAAGGCCATCGACTTCGTCGTGGTCGGCCCCGAGGCGCCGCTGGTGGCGGGCCTCGTGGACGCGCTGACCGAAGACGGTGTGCTCGCCTTCGGCCCGACCGCCGCCGCGGCGCGGCTCGAGGGCTCCAAGGGCTTCACCAAGGACATCTGCGCCCGGTACGGCATCCCGACCGCCGCCTACGGCCGCTTCGACGATCTCGCCAAAGCGCGCGCCTACCTCAAGAAGGTCGGCGCGCCCATCGTCATCAAGGCCGACGGCCTCGCCGCCGGCAAGGGCGTGATCATGGCGCGCACCGTGGCGGAGGCCGACGCGGCGCTCGCCGACATGCTCGAGGCCAACCGCTTCGGCGCCGCCGGCGCCGAAGTCGTGATCGAGGAATGGCTGGAAGGCGAGGAGGCGAGCTTCTTCGCGCTGGTCGATGGCGAGACCGCGCTGCCGCTCGCCTCGGCCCAGGATCATAAGCGTGTCGGCGACGGCGACACCGGGCCCAACACCGGCGGCATGGGCGCCTATTCCCCGGCACCGGTCGTCACCGATGCCATCGCCGGCCGCGTGATGGACGAGATCATCGCGCCCACGCTCAAGGCCATGAAAGATATGGGCTGCCCCTACAAGGGCGTGCTCTACGCCGGGCTGATGATCACCGCCGAGGGGCCCAAGCTGATCGAATACAACGTGCGCTTCGGCGATCCCGAGTGCCAGGTGCTGATGGTCCGGCTCATGTCGGACCTGTTGCCCGGCCTGGTCGCCGCCGCCGAGGGCGGGCTCAAGCACTTCGACCTGCGCTGGTACCAGGAGCCCGCGCTCACCGTGGTGATGGCGGCCAACGGCTATCCCGGCGCCTACGACAAGGGCAGCGAGATCCGCGGGCTGGAGGCGGCCGAAGCAATACCGGGCGTCACCGTGTTCCACGCCGGCACGGCGACCCGGGACGGCAGGCTGGTGGCGACCGGCGGGCGCGTGCTCAACGTGACGGCGCGCGCCGGGACCCTCGCCGAGGCCCAGGCCGCCGCCTACCGGGCGGTCGACGCCATCGACTGGCCGGGCGGCTTCTGCCGCCGCGATATCGGCTGGCGCGCCTTGGGAAAGTAGGCTTTCCCGCCTTTCCGCACCCCCTTTCCGGCACGCTCTGGCGTTGCCGCCCTTCCCGCGCTAGCCTTTCCCGGATGGGAGGCCACCGGGGAGGGGCCGCCATGCGCTACCAGCTCTACTACTGGCCCGGAATCCAGGGACGCGGCGAGTTCGTGCGCCTCGCCCTCGAGGAGGCCGGCGCCGATTACGACGACGTCGCGCGCACGCCCGACGGCATGGAGGCGCTGATGCGCCTGATGGAGGGCGGCGACATTGCGCATCCGCCGTTCGCGCCGCCGTTCCTGAAGGCGGGGCGGCTGGTGATCGCCCAGACCGCCAACATCCTGCTGTGGCTCGGCCCCCGCCACGGCCTCGCGCCCGCTTCCGAGTCGGGCCGGCTGTGGGTGCACCAGCTCCAACTCACCCTCGCCGACTTCGTGGTGGAGATCCACGACACCCACCACCCGCTCGGCCCCAATTTCTATTACGAAGACCAGAAACCCGAGGCGAAGCGGCGCACAGCGGACTTCCTGCGCGCCCGCGCGCCCAAGTTCCTCGGCTATTTCGAGGACGTGCTGGCGAAGAGCCCGGCCAGGGGCGGCTGGCTCGCCGGCGCGCGGCTCAGCTACGCCGACCTGTCGCTGTTCCAGGTGGTGGAAGGCCTGCGCTACGCCTTTCCCCACGCCATGGCGCGGCTCGAGAACAAGCTACCGCGCACGAGGGCGCTCCATGAGCGCGTCGCGGCGCGCCCCAACGTGAAAGCCTATCTTGATTCCGACCGCCGCCTGCCGTTCGACGAGAGCGGCATCTTCCGCCACTATCCGGAACTGGACAGGCGCTAGCGTCGCTTGCGGAAGAAGTCGCGGAGCAGGTCCGCGCTTTCCGATTCACGCAGGCCCTCGATCACCTCGGGCCTATGGTGGCAGGTCGGCTGGGCGAACAGCCGCGCGCCGTGGGCCACCGCGCCCCCCTTGGGATCGCCCGCGCCGTAATAGAGCCGGCGCAGACGTGCGAACGAAATCGCCGCGGCACACATCGGACATGGCTCCAGCGTCACGTAGAGATCGCAGCGGGCAAGCCGGGCCTCGCCCAGCGCCTTCGCCGCGGCACGGATCGCCAGCATCTCGGCATGGGCGGTCGGGTCGTTGCGGGATTCGGTCAGGTTGTGGCGGCGCGCGATCACGTCGCCGGTCGCGCCGTCGACGATCACCGCGCCCACCGGCACCTCGCCGCGCGCGGCGCCGCGGCGCGCCCAGGCGAGCGCGATGGCCATGTAGTCGGGCTTGGGGCGGACGGGCCTCGGCATGGCCGCGAGATTGGCCCGGGATCGCATTGCCTGCAAGGGTGAACGGCCCTACTCTGCGCCCCATGAACACGACCCCGTCGCGCCCGGTGATCGGCCTGACCCTCGACCGCGAGGAGCCGGGCGGCTATTCCAAGTTTCCGTGGTACGCGCTGCGCGAGAACTACACCGGCGCGGTCGCGGCCGCGGGCGGCCTGCCGCTCGCGCTGCCGCACCAGCCGCGGCTGGTCGCCGACATGGTCGCCGCCATCGACGGCCTGATCCTGACCGGCGGCGCGTTCGACGTGGACCCGACCCTGTTCGGCGCGGACGCACGCCATGAGAGCGTCACGGTCAAGACCGGGCGCACCGATTTCGAGCTCGCGGTGACGCGCGCGACGCTGGATGCGGGCAAGCCGGTGCTCGGCATCTGCGGCGGCGAACAGCTGCTCAACGTGGTGCTGGGCGGTGGGCTGATCCAGCACATCCCGGACGCGGTGCCGGACGCACTCGCCCACGAGCAGCCCAACCCGCGCGACGAATCGAGCCACGACGTCGAGATCGTCCCCGGCACCCGGCTCGCCGCCATCGTCGGTGCCGCGCGCATGTCGGTCAATTCGGCGCACCACCAGGCGGTGGCCGAGGTCGGCCCGGGGCTGGTGGTGAACGCGCGCGCGCCCGACGGCGTGATCGAGGGCATCGAGGACCCGTCGCGGCCGTTCTGCATCGGCGTCCAGTGGCATCCCGAATTCCTGATCGATCCGGGCGACGGCAAGCTGATGGCGGCGTTCATCGCTGCCTGCCGCGAGGCGTAATCATGGAAGAGCCCCGGACCGCCGCCGGCGCCACGCCGGACCTGCCGCCCGCGGGGGCGCCCGAGCGCATCGCCAAGCGCATCGCGCGGGCGGGCATCTGCTCGCGCCGCGACGCCGAGCGCCTGATCGCGGCGGGACGCGTCACGGTCAACGGCACCGCGATCACCAGCGCCGCGCTCAACGTCACCGCCGCCGACAAGATCACGGTAGACGGCCAGTCCCTACCCGCGCCCGAACGCGCGCGCCTGTTCCGCTACTACAAGCCCAAGGGGCGCATCACCACCGCGCGCGATCCCGAAGGCCGGGCCACCATTTTCGACGACCTGCCCAAGGGCCTGCCACGCCTGGTCACGGTCGGGCGCCTCGATTTCAACACCGAGGGGCTTTTGCTGCTCACCAACGACGGCGCGCTCGCCCGCGCGCTCGAGCTGCCCGAGACCGGCTGGCTGCGGCGCTACCGGGTGCGCGCCTTCGGCGCCGTGGACGAGGCCGCCCTCGCCCGGCTCAAGAAAGGCATCACGCTCGAGGGCATCAGCTACGGCCCGGTCGAGGCGACCCTGGAGCGCCGCCAGGGCGACAATGCCTGGCTCATGATCGGCATCCGCGAGGGCAAGAACCGCGAGGTGCGCAAGATTCTCACTCATCTTGGACTTACGGTGAACCGGCTGATCCGCGTGTCGTTCGGCCCGTTCCAGCTCGGCAATCTCGAGGAAGGCAGCATCGAGGAGGTGCCGCGCAAGGTGCTCATCGAGCAGACCGGCCACCTCATGCCGGGGGCTCCCCCCAAGGATATGACGGGCACCGCCAAGGCAAAGCCGCGTGACGACAAACCACGTCCCCCCAGGCCGGGCAAGGGAAGCGGGCGCCGCCGGGAGAGAGCGGGTGCGGATCGTCGCCGGACGCCATAAAGGCCGCAGCCTCAAGGCGCCCAAGGGCCGCACCACGCGTCCGACCGCGGCACGCGCGCGCGAAGGCCTGTTCAACATCCTGGCCCATGGCGGCTACGGCACCGACGGCGGCTCGGTAATCGCGGGCGCGCGCGTGCTGGAAGCCTTCGCCGGCACCGGCGCGTTCGCGTTCGAGGCGCTGTCGCGCGGCGCGGCGTCGGCGACCCTGCTCGATCTCGACGAGAACGCGGTCGAGGCCGCGCGCGAGAACGCGCGGGCTCTCGGCGAGCGCGAGACCGCCCATATCGTGCGCATGGACGCGGTGCGCCCGCGCGCCGGCCGCGCCGTCCACGACCTCGTGTTCCTCGACCCGCCCTACGGCTCGAAGCTCGGCAGCCGCGCGCTGCAGGCGCTCGCCGCCAAAGGCTGGATCGCGCCCGGCGCGCTCGTCATCATCGAGGTCGCCGACCGCGAGGAATTCGTGCCGCCGGCGGGCTTCGAGGCGCTCGCCGAGCGCAGCTTCGGCGCCGCGCGCTTCGTGCTGATGCGGTTCACCGGTATGGAAGGGGATAGCTAGCGCCGCCCGAACAGGCGCTCGATGTCGGCGCGGTCGAGCGCGACGAAGGTGGGCCGGCCGTGGCCGCACTGGGCGGCGTTGGGGGTCGCCTCCATCTCGCGCAGAAGCGCGTTCATCTCCTGGGCGTTGAGCCGGCGCCCGGCGCGCACCGAGGAATGGCACGCCATGGTCGCGCACACGGTCTCGAGCTTCTCGGTAAGCGCGTGGCCCTCGCCCAGCTCGGTGAGCTCGTCGGCGAGATCCTTGAGCAGCTGCGCCACCGCCACCTCGCCCAGCAGCGCCGGGGTCTCGCGCACCACCACGGCGCCGGTGCCGAACGGCTCGACCAGCAGGCCCAGTGCCGCAAGCTCGTCGGCGCGCGTGAGCAGGCGCTCGGCCGCGCGCGGCTCCATCTCCACCACCTCGGGAATCAGCAGCAGCTGGCGCGCGACCCCCTTGCCCGAGAGCGCCTGCTTGATGCGCTCGTAGACGAGGCGCTCATGGGCCGCGTGCTGGTCGACGATCACCATGCCGTCGGCGGTCTCGGCGACGATGTAGGTGTCGAACAACTGCGCCCGGGCGGCGCCGAGCGGGTAGTCGGCGGCGGGCGTGGACTCGGGCACAGCAGCCGACGGCATGGCCTGGGGTGCCGCCGGGGCGAGACCGGCGAAGCCCTCGCCCACCGGCGCCTGGAACGCGGCAGCGGCCTCGTAAAGGCCGCGCCCACCGAAACCAGGGCGCGGCGGCAGGGACGGGCCTGAACCCGGTCGGAATGCGCCCAGCGCCGCCTCCGACACCGTGGTCGCCGAACGCACGCCGGCACCGGCCAAGGCATGGCGCAGCGCGCCCACGATCAGGCCGCGCACCAAGCCTGCGTCCTGGAACCGCACCTCGGTCTTGGCGGGATGGACGTTGACGTCGACGAAGGCGGGATCGACGTCGAGGAACAGGGCGACGGCGGCGTGCCGGTCACGCGCCAGCACGTCCTGGTAGGCGCCGCGCACCGCCCCCTGCAGCAGGCGGTCGCGCACCGGGCGGCCGTTGACGAACAGATACTGGCGGTCGGCGGTGCGGCGCGCCGCGGTCGGCAGGCCGGCGAGGCCGGTGAGCGCCAGGCCCTCGCGCGCGGCCTCGATATCGAGGGCGTTGTCGGTGAACTCGGCGCCGAGCACATCGGCGAGGCGGCGCCGGCGCGCCGGGAACAGGTCGCGCCCGGCGGCCATCACCGAAAGCTTCTCGTCGTCGCCATCGGTGACCGTGAAGGCGACGTCGGGATGGGCCATGGCGAGGCGCACCACCACGTCGATCACGTGGTCGCGCTCGGTGCGGTCGGCCTTGAGGAACTTGAGCCGCGCGGGCGTGGCGAAGAACAGGTCGCGCACCTCCACCCGTGTCCCGCGCGCGAGTGCCGCCGGGCGCGGACCCGTGACCGTGCCGCCTTCGACCGCGATGGCATGGGCGTCGGCGCCCTTTTTGGACGTGATGGTGAGGCGCGCCACGGCGCCGATGGACGGCAGAGCCTCGCCGCGGAAGCCCAGCGTCGCGATATGGGTGAGGTCGTCGTCGGCGAGCTTGGAGGTGGCATGGCGCCGGATGGCCAATGCCAGTTCGTCGGCGTCCATGCCGCCGCCGTCATCCGTCACCGCGATGAAGCTCTTGCCGCCCTCGCGCAGGGCAACGTCGATGCGTCTCGCGCCCGCGTCGAGGGCGTTCTCGACCAGCTCCTTGACCGCCGCGGCCGGCCGCTCCACCACCTCGCCCGCGGCGATGCGGTTGACCAGGCCCTCCGGCAGCAGGCGGATGGTCATGCACCGCCCCCGCTCATGGCGGCGAGACGCTCGCGGGCGCGACGCTTGCCGTCCTCGACCGCGGGCTGGTCGAATGGCTCGACCCCGATCAGGTCGGCGGCGAGGATGGTCTCCAGCATGAAATGCATCATCAGCGCCCCGCAGGCGCGCGCGTCGGCGTGCTCGATGCGCAGGATGCGCGTGGGGCGGCCGGCGTCGATCAGGGTCTCGGCGGTGCCCTCCTGCTCGGCGGCGAGCAGGTCGCCCATGGTGCGGCCGTGGAGGTATTCGAGCCCGGCTTGGCCCGCGAGCGCGGTGTCGAGCCGCGCGCCGGTGCCTTCCGGGCGGCCGAACACGAAGGTGTACATCTTGTCGGCGGGGCCGGCGCGCCACAATTGCAGCTGGCTGTGCTGGTCGACCGTGCCGCGCGCGGCGATGGGATCGGTGCCGTGGCCGTCCTTGCCGAGGCTTTCCGCCCACAGCTGGCGGTACCACAGGGCGAGCGGGCCGAGCCGGTCGAGGTAGGGGCACAGCACGGTCTGGGTGACGCCGCGCGCCTCCATCAGCCCGACCGCCAGCGCGGCGCCCGCCGCCGCCGGAGCCGCGCCCGGCGACTTGGCATCGAGGGTCATGGCAAGCGCCGCGCCCGCGCCCTCGCGCACCATGACGGGATCGAGCCCGGCGATGGCGGCGGGCAGCAGGCCGACGTTGGTGAGCGCGGCGAAGCGCCCGCCGATGCCGGGCTCGTGGTCGAGCACCGGCAGATGGAGCTTTCCGGCAAGGCGCCGGAGCGGCGTCTCCGGCCTGCCCGCGGGCAGCGGGTCCGAGATCACGGTGACGCGGTCGGGCAACGCTGCTTCGCCCACGGCGTCGATGAACAGCGGCAGCAGCATGAGCGCCTGGGACAGGGTCTCGGCCGTGGTGCCCGACTTGGAGATGATCAGCATGCCGGCGCGGGAGAGATCGACCGGGGCGAGGATGTCGTCGATCCCCTCGGGATCGACGTTGTCGAGGAAATGAAGCCGGGGCGCCGTCCGATCGGCGGAGAGCGCGACCAGGGTGGCGCCGCCGAGGCTGGAACCGCCGGTACCGAGCACCAGCACGTCGTCGAGGCTCTCGCGGAAGCGCGCCGCGGTCTCGCCGACCGGGCCGAGGTCGCCGCGCCGCGCCGGGATGGTCAGGTGCGGCAGGGCACCGGTCTTGCGGTCGCCCCGGAGCCGATCGAGGGACGGCGCCAGGCGCGCGAGGCCGCGCTCGAAATCGGCGGCGGGGAGCCCGCCCGCGCCGATCCGGTCGGCGAGGCAGGCGGAGATATCCTGGGAATAGGGCATGGGGCGGTCCTGAATGAGTGGGCCACCCAGATTACCACCCGTCCTCGCCAAGGCAACCGGCGGGCGGACGCGGCCCGGCGTCAGGGCGTTGCGGTCGCGGTGACCCCCTCGGGATCGCCGACCATCACCACGGTCAGCTTGCCGGTATCGAGCACGCGCTTCGCCACCCTTGAGACGTCGGCCACGGTCACGGCGCCGATCAGCTTGTTGCGCCGGTCGAGATAATCGATGCCGAGCCGGTCGAGCTGGATGCCGACCAGCAGCTGGGCGATGCGCATGGTCGAGTTGAGCCGCGTGAAGTAGGAGCCGATCAGGTAGTTCTTGGCGTCGTCGAGCTCCGCCTGGGAAACCGGCCGGGTCGCCATGCGGGTCCATTCCGCGCGCACCAGGTCGAGGGATTCCTTGACCTTGCTGTTGCGGGTGGCGACCCAGCCGAGAACGATCGGCGCGCGGTCGTAGTTCAGGACGCTGGTGTAGACCGAATAGGCGAGGCCGCGCTTCTCGCGGATCTCGTCGGCGAGACGCGAGGTCAGCCCGCCGCCGCCCATGATGTAGTTCATCACGTTGAGGGCGAAGAAATCGGGATCATGGATCTCCACGCCCTTCTGGCCGAACGCCACCACGGTTTGGGGAATGTCGCGCTTGACCACGATCACCTTGCCCTGGTCGTGGAAGGCGGCCTTGGGCAGGTCGCGCGGCGCGGCCTTGGCCGGCAGGTCGCCGAAGGCGCGGTCGAGCAGCGGCGCGAGCTGTTCCGGCGTGACATCGCCGACCACGCCGATCACTAGGTTGTCGCGCGCGAGGTGCGCCCTGACGAAGGCATGGAGGTCGTCGGCCGTGATGGTCGGCAGGGTGTTCTTGTTGCCGTCCACGTCGCGGCCGTAGGGGTGCCCGTCGAATACCGCCTTGTTCCATGTCTGCTCGGCGATGCTGCGGGCCTGTTCGGCCTCGCGCATCACCTCGGACAGCATCTGGCTGCGCACGCGCGCGATCGGCTCGGGATCGAAGCGCGGCTGCGTCAGGGCGAGACGCAGCAGATCGAACGCCTGGTCGCGGTTGACGTTGAGCGAACGTACCGTGCCGCCGAAGGAATTGAGCCCGGTGGCAAAGCGCATGGAGATCGAGTTGTCCTCGAGTTGCTTCTGGAACTGGGCCGAAGTGTACGGCCCCGCCCCCTCATCGAGCAGGTTGAAGGTCATCTCGGCGAGGCCGCCCTTGCCCTTGGGATCGAACACCGAGCCGCCGCGGAACGAGAACTGCATGGACACGAGCGGCACGGTCCTGTCCTGAATCAGCCAGGCGGTGACGCCCTTCGGCGTCTTGACCACCTTGATGTCGATGGCATGGGCCACGCGCGGCAGGGCGGTGACGGCGAGGACAAGGATGAGGACGGCGAGCGCCGCGCGGAGCGACCGGACGACGGGCTTCATCAGTGGGCTCCCTTGGGCGTGCGGCTGATCTGCTGGGGTTCGCGCATCACGTCCTCGTCGCGCTCGCCGTCGGGCTTGCGCGGCAGGAGCGTGCCCGTCACCGAGCGCTCGATGCGGAACACGTGACGCGCCGCGGCATTGACTTCGGCGACCGTGACCGCGGAAATGCGCTCGGGCCATTTCTCGACGGCATCGATGTTCTGGCCCGAGGTGAGCGCGGTGCCGATCGCGCTCGCGCCCTGGCGCAGCCCGTCGCGGGCGAAGACGGCGCTCGCGAGTAGGCGCTTCTTGGTGGTGGCGAGTTCGTCTGCGGTAATACCCTTCCCACGCAGGAGCGCGATCTCGGCATTGAGGCCGGCCTCCGCCTTGGCGAGCGATACGCCGGGCCGGGGCCGCAGGGCG
Source organism: uncultured Alphaproteobacteria bacterium (assembly GCA_963732875.1). Taxonomy (GTDB): domain Bacteria; phylum Pseudomonadota; class Alphaproteobacteria; order SMXQ01; family SMXQ01; genus WHSO01. The sequence goes on from CAVTBD010000002.1 coordinate 1,682,900, forward strand.
AAGCCGAAGTCGGCCGGGCCGAGCACGTCGCCGTCGTAATAGGCACTGACGCCGAGCGTGAGCTTTTTCTCGATCACGAGGTGGCGGTAGAGCCGGGACGTGGTGCCGCCGCCGAGGATGTCGCTCAGGACCTCGAGGGCGTAGGCGTACTTGGTCGCGCCGTTGTGGTGCGACGGCGCGAGGTAGTCGCGCGACAGGCGCGGCTCGTTGACGCGCTTGCTGGTCATGGTGACGCGGCGCGCGGCGCGCTGGGGCGGCTCCTGCAGCCGGTGGCGCGGCTCGAGATCGGGATTTGCCGGGATCACGCCGTAGTACTTCTCGGCGAGCGGTCGAACCTCCTTGACCGTGACGTCGCCCGAGATGATCAGGATGGCGTTGTTGGGGGCGTAATGGGCCTTGTAGAAGGCTTGCGCGTCGGCCACGGTCAGCTTCTCGACCTCGTGCATCCAGCCGATGATCGGCGTGTGGTACGGATAGTTGAGATAGAGCGCCGCCGAGACCTGCTCGTCGAGCTGGGCGGCGGGCCGGTTGTCGGTGCGCATGCGGCGTTCCTCGATCACCACCTGCAGCTCGGGCACCGCCTGATCGGGGGTAATGATGAGATTGTGCATGCGGTCCGCCTCGATCCTCATGATCAGCTCGAGGTTGTCCTTGGAGACCGTCTGGTAGAAGGCGGTCTGGTCGGCGGTGGTGAAGGCGTTGTCGCGCCCGCCATGGCGCGCGACGATCTTGGAGAACTCGGCGGGCGGCACCATCCTGGTGCCCTTGAACATCAGGTGCTCGAGGTAATGGGCGAGGCCCGACTTGCCCTGGGGATCATCGGCGGCACCGACGCGGTAGAACACCATCTGGCGCACCACCGGCAGGCGGTGGTTCTCGATCACCACCACCTTGAGCCCGTTGGCGAGGGTGAAGGTCTCGGGGTTGAACACGCCGGCGCGCGCGACGAGCGGCGCCGCCAGCACGAGCAGCGATAGAGACAGTGCCATAAACAAAGCCCGTGCCGAACGCGACACGGACCCGCGCAGGGGGCCTGCGGCCAAAACCGGACTGAGCGTCATGGAAGCGCGCTCCTCAAGAGGACGACCACCCGGCCCTTGCTCCCGGCCATGGCGGGGAGACATCGCCCCCGGCGGTCATAGGGGCGGGGCAAAATTAGGGTCCGGCGGGGCGAAGCCTTGGCGTCGTCCACGACGGACCGTACGCTACATAACGTAGTATATATTATTACGATTAAAAGATGCTATCGAGCAGGCTCTTCGACTTCTTGCGTTCGATCTCGGGAGTAAGGCCGGCGGTCGCCGGCTTGCCCAGCGCGGCGTTCTCCTGCAGGCGGCGGCGCTCCGCCTTCGGATCGAGCACGCGGGCCGGCTCCTCGTTCTTCTTCCAGAACAGCAGGCCCTCGACGAAGCTCTTGTTCTCCTCGCTGATGGTCCTGTTTTCGCGCTCGACGATCTGGCGGATGTCGGAATTGACCTGATCGGCGCCGACCTTGTGCAGGAACGCCGCTTCCGCCGGAGTCACGCCGGCGATCTTTTCCTGCTCGACCTTTTTCGAACCCTTGCCCTCGGAATCGAGGACGATCTGCTTGGTGCGGTCGCGCAGGGTATCCTCCTGGGGCCGCTGGGCGCCGGGCTGGGGCGCCTTGAGGCCGTAGTCCTGAGGCATGGAGAGCGGCGCGCGCACCACCACCTGGTACTCGTCGGGCGGATTGGAATCGATGCCCACGGCTTCGCGCACGCTGCCGCAGGCGGAAAGCGAGAGCGCAACGAGCGCAACGCCCGCGAGCCGGCCGGCGGTCCGGATGATCGGTGTCATAGATACAAGTCCTCCGACCCCTCCCTGGGTCGCTTTGACCAGCAATGTACTCATTCGCGACGGCCGATGAAAGTATCCAGCAACAGGGCGGTAACACCGCACACGATCGCCGAATCGGCCAGGTTGAACGCCGGCCAGTGCCAGCCAAAGGCATGGAAATCGAGAAAATCAGCCACTTTTCCGTAGATTACGCGGTCCACGAGGTTGCCGAGCGCCCCGCCGATCACGGCCCCGAGCGCAAGCCCCGGCAGGGGCCGGTCGAGGCGCGCGAGCCAGGCGACCAGCAGCGCCACCACCGCCAGCGTCACCGCCACCAGCACCCAGCGGGTCGCGATCCCGCCGCCAAAACCCCATTGGCCGAACAGACCGAAGGTCACGCCCCGGTTCCACACCATGACCACGTTGAAGAACGGCGTGATGGCGAACCCCCGGGGCGGCGGCATGATCTGGTGGACGATCCACCACTTGGTAACCTGGTCGGCGGCAAGCGTGCTCGCCGCCACGGCGAAGGCGGCGCGCCGGAGGCATCGGGCGGACGAGATGTTTGCCACGGTCATGGGATCACGCACCGGCCGACGCGAGCACGTCGGCGCAGCGCCGGCACAGGTCATCGGGGTCGCCTTGGCCGACCTCTTCCAGCACGCGCCAGCAGCGCGCGCACTTGGTCCCGTCGGCGCGGCCCGGCACCACCGCGACGTCGGCCACGTCGGCGAGGGTAAAGGCGCCCGACGGCGCGGGATCGGTAGTGAGCGTGGCCCCCGAGGTGATGAACAGCTCGGCGGGATCGAGCCCGTCGAAGGCGGCGCGCACGCCGGCGGTGACATGCACGGCGGGATGCGCCTGGAGCGAGGAGCCGATGCGCTTCTCCGCGCGCTCGATCTCGAGCGCGCCGGTCACCGCGCGGCGCACGTCGCGGATCACGTCCCAGCGCGCGGCGAGCGTGTCGTCCTGCCATTCGGCGGGAACGTCGGGGAAGATGCGCAGGTGCACGCTGTCGTCGTTCGACGGGAAGCGCGCGAGCCACGCCTCCTCGGCGGTGAAGCACAGCACCGGCGCGAGCCAGGCGGTCAGGCACATGAACACGTGATCCATGACCGTGCGCGCGGCGCGGCGCCGGGCCGAGCCGGGCGCGTCGCAATAGAGCGAATCCTTGCGGATGTCGAAGTAGAACGCCGACAGGTCGACCGCGCAGAAGTTGTGGAGCTGCGCGTAGAAGCGGTGGAAGTCGTAGTCCGCCGCCGCCTGGCGCATGAGCCGGTCGAGGCCGTAGAGGCGGTGCAGCACCCAGCGCTCGAGCTCGGGCATGTCGAGGGCCGCGACGCGCTCGCCTTCGCCGAATCCGTCGAGTGCGCCGATCAGGTAGCGCAGCGTGTTGCGCAGCCGCCGGTAGGTATCGACCTGGTAACGGATGATCTCGGGGCCGACGCGCAGGTCCTCGGTGTAATCCGAGGCCACCACCCACAGCCGCAGGATATCGGCGCCGTACTGGTCGCACACTTCCTGGGGCGCGGTCGCGTTGCCGAGCGACTTCGACATCTTGCGGCCCTGCTCGTCGTTGATGAAGCCGTGGGTCAGCACGGCGTTGTAGGGCGCGCGGCCGCGCGTGCCGCAGGATTCCAGCAGCGAGGACTGGAACCAGCCGCGGTGCTGGTCCGAGCCCTCGAGGTAGAGGTCGGCGGGCGAGCCCAGTTCCGGCCGCGCCTCCAGCACAAAGGCATGGGTCGAGCCGGAATCGAACCACACGTCGAGGATGTCGGTGACCTTGTCGTACTGCGCGGGGTCGTATTCCGGAGTGAGGAAGCGCGACGGATCGGCCGAGAACCAGACGTCGGAACCGCCCGCCCGTGCCGCTTCCACGATGCGCGCCATGACGCGCTCGTCGCGCAGCGGCTCGCCCGACTGCCTGGAGACGAACACGGTGATCGGCACGCCCCAGGCGCGCTGGCGCGAGACGCACCAGTCGGGCCGGTCCTCGACCATGGAGCGGATGCGGTTGCGCCCCTGGGTCGGCACGAACCGGGTCGCGTCGATGGCGGCGAGCGCCTTGCGGCGCAGATCGTTGGTGTCCATCGAGATGAACCACTGCGGCGTCGCGCGGAAGATCAGCGGCGCCTTCGACCGCCACGAATGGGGATAGGAATGGGTGAGCCTGCCGCGGGCCAGCAGGTTGCCCTGCCCCTCGATCGCCTCCCATACCGGCTTGTCCGCCTTGAACACGTGGAGGCCCTGAAAGCCCGGCACGCGGTCGGTGTAGATGCCGTCGGGCCCGACGGTCTCGGGCGTCTCAAGGCCGAACTTCTGGCCGATCTCGAAGTCGTCGGCGCCGTGGCTGGGCGCGATATGGACGAAGCCGGTGCCGGTCTCGGTGGTGACATGGTGGCCTTCCAGCGAGCGGCACGTCGAAGTCGTAGCCGCCCTTGGCACCCGCCCAGCCGCGCAGGGGATGGGCGAGCACGGTGCCGGCAAGCTCGCGGCCTTTGACTTCAGCGACAACATCGAATCTGCTGCCCCAACAGCATTCAGAAACTCATTTGTGAGCGCTTTCGCGAAAACTAGCTTTCTCGTGCCATCAAGAAACTTTGTCTCGCGATCCTTTTTGAGGATTTTGGTTTTTTCTTCTGCATATTTTTCATCAGAGATTCCGGAAACCTGAGCCGCTTCCTTTTCTTCAGGAGTTAAGTCAGATTCTGCAAGCGGCAAGCTGCGACGATCAGGTGTTCTCGGTGACTGCTGCGCACCACGTAGTCGATGTCGGCGCCGTAAGCGACGGCGCGGTTGGCCGGCAGCGTCCACGGCGTCGTGGTCCAGATCACGACCGAGGCGCCTGCAAGCTCTTGGCGCGGCGCGGTCACCGCCGGGAACCGCACCCACACGGTGTTCGACGTATGATCCTCGTATTCGACCTCGGCCTCGGCAAGCGAGGTCTTCTCCACCACCGACCACATCACCGGCTTGAAGCCGCGGAACAGCCCGCCGTTCAGCACGAACTTGCCGAGCTCGGCAATGATCGCGGCCTCGGCCTCGTTGGTCATGGTAGTGTAGGGGTTGTCCCACTCGCCCATCACGCCGAGGCGCTTGAACTCCTCGCGCTGCACGTCGATCCACCGGGCGGCGAAGGCACGGCATTCGGCGCGGAAGTCGAGCACCGGCACCTGGTCCTTGTCCTTGCCCGCCTCGCGGTAGCGTTCCTCGATCTTCCACTCGATCGGCAGGCCGTGGCAGTCCCAGCCCGGCACGTAGTTGGCGTCGAAGCCCTCCATCTGCCGGGTGCGGTTGATCACGTCCTTGAGGATCTTGTTGAGCGCGTGGCCGATATGGATGTTGCCGTTGGCATACGGCGGCCCGTCATGGAGGATGAACTTCTCGCGCCCCTTCGCGGCCTCGCGCAGGCGCCGCCACAGGCCGATCTTCTCCCAACGCGCCAGCCACTCTGGCTCGCGCGCGGGCAGGCCCGCCTTCATCGGGAAGTCGGCCTTGGGAAGAAAGACGGTGGATTTGTAATCGCCGCTCATGATTTTTGGACGGGGGGCTTTCGCACGGGGGTTCACGGGACGGCGGCATGGAAAGCCAATCCGGAGCCCCAGTCAACCTCCGGAGCGGCCCGGTGGCACGCTTTTTAGCGGGAATCCGCCGCGAGCGCGGTCCGGGCGTCGGCCACGTCCCGCTTGATCTGAACCACCAGCGCCGCAACGTCGTCGAATTTGCGCTCGCCGCGCAGGAAAGCATGGAACCGCACCCGGAGCGTCCGGCCATAGAGATCGCCCGCGAAATCCATCAGGAACACCTCCATGCGCAGGTCCTGGCCCGCGAACTGGGGCCGGAGCCCGAAGCTCGCCGCGCCGTCGTGCCAGTGCGTGCGCCCGTCCTCCTCAAACCCGGCGCGCACCGCATAGATGCCCCTGGCGGGCTGCAGGTAATCGTCCATGTCGACGTTGGCGGTCGGGAAGCCGAGCTCGCGCCCGCGCGCGTCGCCATGGACTACCTCGCCCTCGATCTCCCAGGAATGGCCGAGCAGGCGCGCCGCGGCGGCGGGATCGCCCGCCCGCAGGGCGGCGCGGATGGTGTTGGACGAGATCACGGCGTCGCCCTCCAGCACCTTGGGCGCCGGCGTCAGGCCGAAGCCCGCCGCCGGCCCCCGCGCGCGCAGCAGCGCGACGTTGCCGGCACGGCGATGGCCGAAGGCGAAGTCCTCGCCTACCACCACGTGGCGCACGCCGAGGCGGCCCGCCAGCACATCGCCGATGAAATCTTCCGCCGTCACCTGGGCGAAGGCACGGTCGAACGCGTAGACGTACATCAGGTCGACGCCGAGGGCTTCCAGCGCGCGCGCCTTGGAGGCGAGCGAGGACAGCCGGAACGGCGCGGCGTCGGGCTGGAACAGACGGCGCGGGTGGGGCTCGAAGGTGAGCACGGCCGACGGCGCGCCGAGCTCGGCGGCGATGCGCCGGGTTTCGGCGATCACCCCCCGGTGGCCGCGGTGGACCCCGTCGAAGTTGCCGATGGCGACCACCGCGCCGCGGGCGTCCGCGGGCATGGGGTCGGTATGTCGGATGATGCGCATGGCGCGGGACGGGTCCTCACAACAGGGCCTGGGTGGGGGCCGGGGCGCCCCCGCGCCCGCCCCCGGCGGATGCGCCCTCAATAGGAAGGCGCGCGCCGGAAAGCAAGGGAAACAAGGGCCGGTAGACGCCTCAGGTCAGTTCCATGGCCATGGTGCCGCCGTCGAGGAACAGATTCTCGCCCCAGACGAAGTCGGAATCATCGGACACCATGAACAGGCAGGCCTTGGCCATGTCCTCGGGCACGCCGGTGCGCTCCGCGAGGTTCTTGACGGGCCGGGTCGGGTCGAACTCCTCCTTGCCCACGGGCGAGCCGATCTTGTTGGGCGAGATGGAGTTGACGCGGATCTTGTGGGGCGCGAGCTGCACCGCCATGGAGCGGGTCAGGTTGATCACGCCGCCCTTGGCCGTGGTGTAGGCGATGGCGCGCGGCCGGCCGCGCCAGCCCGAGGTCGAGGCGATGTTGAGGATGTTGCCGCCGCCGCCCTGGGCGACCATCTGCTGGGCGACGTACTTGCCCATCAGGAACGGCGCGCCGAGCGTGACGGCGATCACCTTGTCCCAGTCCGCCTTGGAGATCTCGAGAATGTGCTGGTTGTCCGAGATGGCGACGTTGTTGATGAGGATGTCGATGCGGCCGAACGCCTTGACCACGTCGGCGACCAGCTTCTTGACGGCGTCCTCGTCGGCGACGTTGGCGACGAATCCCTGGGCCATGCCGCCCGCGGCGACGATGTCCTTGGCGACCTTGTCCGCGCGCGCCTTGTCGAGGTCGACCACGGCGACCTTGGCGCCCTCGCGGGCGAAGGTGTGCGAGACCGCCTCCCCGATGTTGCGCCCGGCGCCTGTGACGATGGCGACCTTGTCCTTGAGTTTCATGTGCCGGTTCTCCCTTGTTCTGAGGCGGCGCCATTCAACCCCAGCGGCGGCGCAGGGTCAATTCCCGCCCCGGGCGCAGCGCGAGGCCGGGAAGCGGTGTTGTTCGGGACCGCGCAAAGCGGCTATTCTCTGCCCCGAACCGCCCTTAATACCCCGCCAGACCAGAAGGATGACCGCCGATGGCGCGCATGCCCAAAATCCCGAAAGTCCGGGAATACGTCGAGTTGAAGCTGGGCGACGGGTCCGTGATGAAGGGCTACGTGTTCATCGAGGCGACCTCGCGCATCCAGGATCTTCTGAACGCGGACTTGCCCTTCTTCCCGTTCATCGACGAGCACGAGCAGATTCACCTGCTCAACAAGAACTGGGTCAAGGTCGTGCGCCCGTTCGACGGCTGATCGCGGGACCCCGTATCGCCACGCGCCTGCAACCAAGAAAACATCCTCAGGGGGACGCTCACATGGCAGACAAGCTCAAGCTCACCGTCGGCATCGAACGCTACGACCGGCACTTCCCGTTCTTCGACAGCACCGTGCCCGTGCCCGACGGGATGGAGCTCAAGGTGTTCCAGGTCGGCCAGAGCGTGACGCTGCGCGACGGCACCGACCGCCACGGCCGCATGCTGCACGGCAAGGAGTTCGACGTCGCCGAATTCTCGATGTCGAGCTACCTGATGGCCAAGGGCCGCGGCATGCCGATCGCCGGCATTCCCGTGTTCCCGCGGCGCCTGTTCAGCCAGAGCCAGATGTGGGTGCACCCCAAATCCAACCTGTGGCATCCCAAGGACCTGATCGGCAAGAAGGTGGCGCTGTCGTCGTTCCAGACCACGCTGTCGCTGCTGGCCAAGGGCGACATGAAGTTCTACTACGACGTGCCATGGGAGAAGATCCACTGGCTGCTGACCACCGAGGAGAAGGTGAAATTCAAGGTGAAGGAGGGCGTGAAGCTCGACTTCATCGGCGACCGCCAGGACCTCGGCCGCGCGCTCGAAACCAAGGAGATCGACGCGTTCTTCCTGCCCCACCCGCCGCATTCGGTGGTATCCGGCGCAACCCAGGCACGGCGCCTGTTCGCCGACTGCAAGGCCGAGGAGCTCGCCTACTACGAGAAGGTCGGCGACTACCCGATCATGCACGTGGTCGCCATCCGCCAGGAGGTGGTCGACAAGAACCCGTGGGTCGCCATGGCGGTGTTCAAGCTGTTCAACGACGCCAAGGACATCGCCGAGAGCTACTACGAGGACCCCAACTGGTCGCGGCTCGCCTGGGGGCGCCACTACTTCGAGGAGGAGCGCCAGCTGTTCGTCCGCGACCCGTGGGAGAACGGGTTCAAGCGCAACTACAAGAACATCGAGCGGTTCATCAAATACTCCCACGACCAGGGCCTGATCGACTCTGCCTACCCGCCCGAAACCCTGTTCTGCAAGGAGACGCTGGACACCTAGAGCAGGGTCGGTTCGGATCGTTCCGATCCGATCGGGCTCCAGGCGTCCCGCACGCGTCCGTCGCGCTTTCCCCGCCGCCTCGGACGGGCTAGACTTTTCCATCATTTACCGGCCCGAGCCCGGACCCTCACGCACGCGGACCACGGCCCGCATGCCAACGACGAGGGACCGGAACACGGCCATCACGCAACGGGCGCGGCCGGAACAGGCGGACGCGCCTTCTGGGAGCTGACCAAATGAAAAAGGCAGTCATGATCGTGCCGGCCCTCGGGCTGGCGGTTTTCGCCGGCCTGCCGGCAAGCCCCGCGTCGGCCGACGCGGTGTCTGATTTCTACCAGGGCCGCCGGATCGAAATGATTATCCGCACCCCGCCGGGGGGCGGCTACGACCTAAGTGCACGCCTGCTGATGCGTCACATGCCGCGCCATATCCCCGGCACGCCGACGGCGGTCAACGTCAACATGCCGGGCGGTGGCGGCATCAAGGCCGCCAACTACGTCGCCAAGGTGGCGCCGCGCGACGGCTCGGTGCTGACCATCGTCAGCGGTTCCATCCCGATGTATCAGGGGCTCCAGCTCGGCGGCAAACTCCAGGCCGACATGAAGGCGTTCAACTGGATCGGCGTGATATCGACCGCGAACCGGGTGCTGGCCGTCTGGCACACCTCGCCGGCCCATACCGTTGCGGACATGAAGAAGCGCACGATCAACATCGGCGCCACCGGCGCGGGCTCGCCGTCGGTGATCCTGCCGGCAGTCCTCAACAACGTGCTCGGCACCAAGCTCAAGATCATCACGGGCTACCCAGGGGGCAACGAAATCGATGCCGCGATGGAGAAGGGCGAGCTCGAGGGCCGCGGCTCCAATCCGTGGTCGAGCTGGGTGGCGAGCTCACCGCGACTGGTCCGGGACAAGCTGGTCCGGCCGATGGTCCAGGTCGGGTTCAAGGCGGACCCGGAGCTGCCCGGCGTCGTGCCCCTGCTGAAGGACCTCGGCGAAAACCCCAAGCAGACCGAGATCCTCACCTACGTGACCAAGGCGTTCATGACGGGCTTCCCGTTCGCGACCGCCCAGGGCGTGCCCGCCGACCGGGTCAAGGCACTTCGCGCCGCGTTCGACGCGACCATGAAGGACAAGTCGTTCCTGGCCGAGGCCAAGCGCACGCGTACCGACGTGGCCCCCACGGACGGTGTCGCGCTGCAAAAGCTGGTCACCGATATCGTCGATGTCTCGCCCGAGCTGCGTGAAGAGGTGCGTACCGCGATCACACCGCCCGGGGCTTATTACGGCAGGCTCAAGGGCGCGAAGAAGAAGAGCAAGAAGAAGAAGTAAGGACGGGAATCTTTTCGATTGGAGAGGCCGGCGCACGCCGGCCTCTTTTCTATCTGCCGGCCGCATGGGACCGGCGCGCAGGAGGCTGCCGTCGTTGGCCGCCATCGGCACCCGGCCCATGGCCCATCGCGCTTCCCCCGCCCCGAACGGCGGGCTAGTCTCCGTTCATCCGGTCCATGCCCGGAACCTCCCGCACGCGGCCCAGCGCCGTGCCAACGACGGGAGGCGGGGATGCGGCCATCACGCAACGGGCGCGGCCGCAACCGGCGGGCGCGCCCTCTGGGAGGTAACCCATGAAAAAGGCAGTCATGACCCTGCCGGCCCTCGGGCTGGCGGTTTTCGCCGGCCTGCCGGCAAGCCCCGCGTCCGCCGACGCGGTATCCGATTTCTACCAGGGCCGTCAGATCAAGATGATCATCCGCACCGCATCGGGCGGCGGCTACGACCTCTACGCGCGCCTGCTGATGCGCCACATGACGCGCCACATCCCGGGTCATCCCAGCGCGGTCAACGTCAACATGCCGGGCGGCGGCGGTCTCAAGGCGGCCAACTACGTCGCCAAGGTGGCGCCGCGCGACGGCTCGATCCTGACCATCGTCAGCCAGGCGCTGCCCATGTACCAGGGCCTCAAGCTCGGCACCAAGCTCGAAGCCGACATGAAGGCGTTCAACTGGATCGGCAACATGTCGAAGTCGAACCAGGTGTTCGTGGTGTGGCACACCTCGCCCGCCAGGACCGTGGACGATCTCAAGAAGCGCGTGGTGACCATGGGCGGCACCGGCGCAGGCTCGGCCTCGGTGCAGCTGCCCGCCGTCTACAACAACGTGCTCGGCACCAGGCTCAAGATCATCTACGGCTACAAGTCGGGTACCGAGATCAACTTCGCCATGGAGCGGGGCGAGCTCGAAGGCCGCGGCACCAACCCGTGGGCGAGCTGGGTGTCGGCGACGCCGCGCCTCGTCGAGAAGAAGCTGATCCGCCCGCTGATCCAGGTCGGGCTGGAGAAAGACCCGGCGCTGCCCAACGTGGCGCTGCTCAAGGACCTCGGCAAGACGCCCGAGGAGACCGCGATCCTCACCTACGTCTCCAAGGCCGTGGTGGTGGGCCGTCCCATCGCCGTCGCCCAAGGCGTGCCCGCCGACCGGGTCGCGGCGCTGCGCGCGGCGTTCGACGCGACCCTCAAGGACCCGAAGTTCATGGCCGACGCCAAGCGTGAGCGTGCCGACATCGACGCCATGACCGGCGTTGAGCTGCAGCAGCTGGTGGCCGACGTGGTCGACGTGCCCGACGCGCTGCGCGAGAAGGTGCGCGCCGCCATCGTGCCCCACAAGACCGATGCGTCGAAGAAGGCAGGCGGCAAGAAGGGCAAGAAGAAAAAGAAGAAGAACGGCTAGGTTCCGGACCCATCCCTCAGAGAGGCCGGCGCACGCCGGCCTCTTCCTTATCTGCCGGCCACGTAGGACTGCATGAAGCGCGAGGTCGCGCCGGCGCGCAGCAGGCTGCCGTCGTTGGCCGCCATCAGCACGCGGCCCATGGTCCAGCGCGGGCTTTCCTCGACCCGGTGGCCGCGGCGCTTGAGCTCGGCCACGGTCGCTTCCGGGTAGCCGCCCTCGACGCCGAGATGGCCCGGATAAGCGTCGCGCGGCCAGAACGAGTTGGGGAAGTGCAGGGTCTCGAACAGCGGCAGGTCGATCGCCTCCTGCAGGTTGAGACCGAAATGGACGTGGCGCAGGAAGCAGGTGAGCGGCCACTGGTCCTGCATGTCGCCGCCGGGCGTGCCGAACGCCATGTAGGGCGTGCCGTCCCGGAGCGCGAACGACGGCGACAGCGTGGTGCGCGGCCGCTTGCCGGGCGCCAGGCCGCATGGATGGTCGGCGTCGAGCCAGAACATCTGGGCGCGCGTGCCGAGCGGGAAGCCGAGGCCGGGCACGGCGGGCGAGCTTTGCAGCCAGGCGCCCGACGGCGTCGCCGAGACGATGTTGCCGAAGCGGTCGACCACGTCGATGTGCACCGTGTCGGAGCGCGCGCCCTTGTTCAACGCGGCGTCCAGCACGGCGCCGGGCTCGCCCGCGCCCGCGCCCGCGCCGCCCGCGCCGTCGCCCACCAGGATGCGCTTGGCGCCGAAGCCCGGCACGTCGCCCGGTCGCAATTCCAGCGAGGCGCGTTCCGTGACCAGCTTGCGGCGCGCGTCGTTGTAGGCATCCGACAGCAGCACGTCCATCGGCACCTTGGCGAATTCGGGATCGCCGTAGAACTTCTCGCGGTCGGCGAAGGCGAGCTTGGCGCATTCGATCACGGTATGGACGAAGTCGGGGCCGAGCGGGTCCAGGACGCCGAGATCGAAGCCCTTGATCAGCGCCAGGGTCTGCAGCGCCACCGGCCCCTGGCTCCACGGCCCGCCCTTGGCCAGCGTGTAGCCGTGATAGTCGTAGGTGAGCGGCGCCTCGTAGGGCGCGCTCCAGCGCGCCATGTCGTCGCCGGTGAGCAGCCCGCCGTGATAGTCGCCCGACGAATCGAGCATCTTCTCGTCGCGGCAGAAGCGATCGACGGCGTCGGCGACGAAGCCTTCCTTCCACACCCCGCGGGCGCGCGCGATCACCGCCTCTCGGCCACCACCCCCCGCTTCCGCCTCGCGGATCACGCGCCGATAGGTCGCGGCGAGCTGCGGCAGGCGGTAGAGCATGCGCGCACGCGGCGCCTCGCCGCCCACCAGATAGGCCTCGACCGAGCTCCGCCATTCGGTGACGAACACCTCGCGTACCGACTCGATCGCACCCGCCACCATGGGCGGCACGGGATAGCCGGTCTCGGCATAGCCGAGCGCGGGCGCCAAAACGTCCGCGAGCGAAAGCGTGCCGTGGTCGGCGAGCAGCATCATCCAGGTATCGAACGCGGCGGGCACGGTCGCCGCCATCAGGCCGGTGCCGGGGATGGTGTCGAAGCCGGCGTCCCGGTAGGCCGCGATAGTGGCCGCCGCCGGCGCCGGGCCCTGGCCCGCCAGCATGGTGACGGCACCGCCCTCCTTCGAGAACAGGATCGGCACCTCGCCGAGCGGTCCGCACATGTGGGGCTGGACCACCTGCAGGGTGAACCCCGCCGCCACCGCGGCGTCGAAGGCGTTGCCGCCCTGCTCCAGCATCGCCATGCCGGCCGCCGAGGCGAGCCAGTGGGAGGACGCGACCATGCCGAAGGTGCCGAGCAGCTCCGGCCGTGTGGTCGGGAAGCCCCCGAGATTGCGCGCGCCGGCCATGTCGCCGTTTCTCCCTCGTTCGCCTTGAAACCGTTTCGGCCAATTCTATAGTGGCCGGCAACCACATCACAACGCCCGGGGCCGTCCCGAAGGCGGCCGCAACACAGGGGGACCACCAACGTCATGGCCGACGACACCAGCATCCTTGCCATGCATTCGGGCTACGACACCGACGGCGTCTATACCGACGGCTTCCTCGCGCGCCCGGCGCGCGGCACGGGGCTGCCGGGCGTGGTGCTGCTGTCGGGCATGGGCGGCATGACCTGGACCCAGCGCGAGATCACGCGGCGCTTCGCGCGCGCGGGCTTCGTCGCGCTCTCGCCCGACTACATGGGCGAGGCCCTCGACGGCCACGCCGAGCGGCTGCGCGCCAAGAACGCGCTGGACGTGGACGCCGCCGTCAGCCGGATCGTCGGTGCCGCCGCCTTCCTGCGCTCGCTGCCATGGGTCGGCGACAAGGGCGCCGTCGGCATCATGGGCTTCTGCCTCGGCGGCGGGCTCGCGATCCTGGCCGCGGCGCGCAGCCGTGCGTTCCAGGCGAGCGTGATCTACCACCACAGCCTGTTCCCCGACGAGAGCGAGCTCGACGGGCTTGACGGCCCGATGCAGTACCACATCGGCACCGACGACCATTCGACGCCCCGGGTCGAACTCGAGGCCTTCACCGCCGCGCTCGAGCGAAGGCGCAAACCGTGCGAGGTCAACTGGTACGAGGGCATGGGCCACAGCTTCGCCCAGATCACGCCCGACGCCGACGTGCCCGCCGCCCAGAAGGAGGCGTCGGATCTCTCCTATCAGCGCAGCTTCGAGTTCCTGCACCGCGCGCTCTCGGGCAAGCGCGGGGCGTAAGACGCGATTCGTTTGGGCCGCCTCATGTCGTCATCGCGAGGAGCGTAGCGACGAAGCGATCCAGACTGCGCGTGGCCCCTACTGGATTGCTTCCGCCTCGCGACGCTCGGCGTCGCAATGACGCGCCAGGCATTTTTCGCAGGAGCGGTTTCGGGGTTTGGATAAAGGGAGGGGTTCGCACGTCCTTGTTCGGACATGCGCGGGCCTCGGCCGGCATCCAGCCTGACGCCTGGAATCCCTGGGGAGAAGGGGCGGTCGGAGGAGGGCCGCCGGGGGTTACTGGGTGGCGGCAAGTCGTCCGGGCTCTTAAGCCTTCCCCCCGCCTTGCTGCGACGCGGGGTACGCGTGGGGGCACGAGGGGTGCTCCCGAGGTCGACCAGAGAAGGAATGCGTCGCAGCCCGACTGGGAAGCGCCCGCGCACTCTCCGATACGGGCCTCCCGCCCGACGGGGCGGAAAGCCTGCCGGATCCTTGGCCGACTCCCTAGGACGGTCGGCGATCGAATTCGACGATAGCTACACTAACATAGGAACATAACAAGAACAAGTGGAATCTTCCGCTCAGACGCGAAAAATTGCGGCAGACACAAAAACTGCCCACCTAACAGGGGCAATCACGGAAGCTTTCTCGTACCCTTTGGCCCCCAACGCTCCGCAACACGTTTCTGATCCTCGGCAATACGCTTTCGTTTATCGGCAGTGCGCCGTTCCATTTCGGCAAGGCGCGCCTCTTTGGCAGCTTGCCGATCTTCATCCTCCATCCGAAGCTCGTATGCCTTAGCAATCATGTGAATGTCGGAAAGGTGATCATCCATTTTTTCCAATATTTGTTCGGCGCCTTCTAATCTTTTGGAAAGACTGCTCAGCTCGTCCGAGCAACGCCGAACGTCGAGGGAAGCCCGCCAAACCCACCACCCAACAGCCAAAAGGATGATCGCAATGACGGCGATCTCTTCACCCATGGTTTTTTCCTCGCTTCAAACTGAGGTGGACACATTTTGTCCTGTCATACGGACGCTTTCGGAAAGTCGTGGCTATTTACACCGAACATCGCGCAAAGCCCGCTTGACCTCCTGTCGAGTTAATCGGTCGAACTCTTCCACCTCTCCCGCATCGCACGCGGCAATTAAATCCTGTACGTATCGACCGCGTGGCTGTTGACTGATGTCGGAGAGTTCTACCGATTTCTCCCAAACCCTGCCACGCTGACGCTGATAAAACGCTTTTTCTATACCGAGCAGAGGAAGCAGGAAACACCAGTGATATTTCGACTCGCGGAGAATTTCCGCACTTCTCCGCTCGATATCCTCCGGGCGCAAAGCACCTGTCGGGGCGAATGTTGCAACGGGACTTTCGGGAATACCGGTACAGACCAACAGCCACACCTCACTGAGCCAATCGAATTCGTGCGAAGCCGCAATCTTTACCTTGCGCTCGATCGTACAACGGATGGCACCAAGAACAATGTCCGGGCTGTTCTGTGCAAACATCCCATATTGGCCGTCCGCTGCGAGCCTCCTTTCGTCGCCGCGTGTACCAGGTGCCGACCATGGATCAAGTTCCGTGACTTGAATTCCAATCTTTCGTCCATCCTTCAAATTGGCCACACAATCGACGCCCTTATCGGGTTTGCCTTGCTCGTTAGGATTGATGACTGGCGTCGAAAGGTCGAGGCGGAGCCGCAAGAGCAGCTCTTCGGCCCGCGCTCTTTCCTGTTCAAAGCTGACCATTGACGTCGCGTTCCCAAGCAAGATGAAGGGGGTTCAGAATTACTGTTGCTAATTTTACTCCCCATCAAGAGTCGTGTCGCGCCCGAGGGTGGAACCACCACCCTTCTTCGCCCCTACAGATCCGCCGTGGTGCCCTTGAAGGCGAGGAAGCCGCCGTCGATCAAGAGGTCCATGCCGGTGCAGAACGAGGCCTCGTCCGACGCCAGATACACCGCGCCCGCGGCGATCTCGTCCACCTTGCCGGGCCTGCCCGTGAGGTAGAACTTGCCGCGCGCGCGGATCGCCTCTTCCTCGGTCTTGTAGCGCCACATGGAGCGCGGCGTGTTGATGGCGCCGGGCGAGATGGAATTGACACGGATATTGTCGCGCGCGTGGTCGATCGCCATGCAGCGGGTGAGCTCGATGATCGCCGCCTTGGACGAGCAGTAGGCGACGCGCCGCGGCACGCCGATCTGGCCGAGCTGGGAAGCGATGTTGATGACGGCGCCGCCGCCCGCCTCGGCCATGCGCGGGAGCGCGTATTTGGCCATCAGGAAATAGCCGGTGAGATTGACCGTGAGCTCCCGGGTCCAGTCTTCCAGGGCCAGCTCGACGACGCTGCCGTCATGGGTCGGCCCGGCGGCGACATTGACCAGCACGGTCGGCCCGCCGAACTTCTCGGCCGCGAGTTGCACCGCGCGCTCGGCCTGGGCCGGGTCGGTGACGTCCAGCGGACAGGCGACCGCGCGACCGCCCTTGAGCTCGATCTCGGTGACGTTCTTCTCGGCACCTTCCAGGTCGATGTCGCCAAGGCACACCGCCGCGCCCTCGGCCGCGAAGCGCCGCGCGATGGCGCCGCCGATGGCGCCCCCCGCCCCCGTGACCAGGGCCGTCTTGCCCTCCAGCCGTCCACCCGCCATGGTGTCCTCCCTATTTGTTTGTCGGGGCCTTTTCCCTTAACAGGACGCAAGTCTCGTCTAAAATCGGCGCAAAATCAAAACGGGAGGCCCTCCATGAAGATCGTGTTCCACCTCATCAGCAAGCGGTTCGACATCGCGCCGCTGCAGAAGCGCTTCCCCGGCCACGAGATCGTCGTGACCCGCGAGCTCGGCGATCTGGCGCGCGAGATTCCCGAGGCCGAGATCTTCGTCACCTCCAACCGCCCCTACTACCCGGACATGGTCAAGGCGGTGAACGAGAACCAGAAGAAGATCAAGTGGATCCAGTTCACCACCTCGGGGATCGACAAGGCGCTACGCTCGGGCGGCTTCCCCAAAGGCGTCACGGTCACCAACTCGGCCGGGCTCGGCGCGCCGGTGCTCGCCGAGCACGCGTTCTACCTGTTCATGTCGGTGGGCCGGCGCATGCGCGACACCGAGGCGGCGGCAAAGAAGCACGAATGGATCCGCGACGAGGTCTCGCCCTCGGTCATCGCCATGACCTTCAAGACGCTCGTCATCATCGGCATGGGCGCGACCGGCCAGGAGGCGGCGCGGCGCGCCAAGGCGTTCCACATGAAGGTGGTCGGTGTGTCGCGCGGCTACCAGCCCGACGCACTGGTGGACGAGGTGTTCCCGCGCGAGCGCGTGAAAGAAGCGCTGGCCAAGGCCGATTTCGTGCTGCTCTCCATGCCCGCGGTGGCCGAGACCGTGAACTTCATCAACGACGAGACGCTCGCCGCCATGAAGCCCACCGCGATCATCGCCAATGTCGCGCGCGGCGACCTGATCGACGAGGACGCGCTGGTGCGCGCCTGCCGCGAGGGCCGCATCGGTGGCGCCGGGCTCGACGTCACCAAGGACGAGCCGCTGCCCGCCGACAGCCCGCTGTGGGACGAGCCCCGTATCATCGTCACGCCGCACATCGCCGGCACCGGCGCGGACAAGGACAACAACCGGCGGCTGCTCGACATCATCGCCGACAACATGGAACGCTACTTCGCCGGCAAGCCGCTCACCCGCGTGCTCGACTGGGAGGCCATGAAGCCCGAGTGAGGCGCGTCCCGTGACGCCCTAAAGCATGTTTCCGTTAGGTGGGAACGCCCCCCTCACCCTTCCCTCTCCCCCCAGAGGGGGGAGAGGGTTGCAAAGGGTTGGCGAGGCGAAGCCGAACCTACCCGGAGCTGGGTGAGGGGGACTTTTCAAACTCGAAGAAACTTGCCTCAGAGCGTGAGCGGGTTGCCGGCGGAATCGACCAGGTTGCGCAGCGGCCGCCCGTCGAGGAAGCGGCGCATGTTGTCCTCGAACAATTCGCGCATGCGTTCCCGCTCGGCGCCGCGCGCCTGGCCCGCGACATGGGGGTCCATCAGCACGTTGTCCATGTCCCACAGCGGACTGTCGGCGGGCAGCGGCTCGGTCTCGAACACGTCGAGGCCGGCGCCGAGGATGCGGCCTTCCCGCAGTGCCGCGATCAGGGCGGCCTCGTCGATCAGCGCGCCGCGCGCCACGTTGACCACGGCGGCGGTCTTTTTCATCGCCGCTAACTCGGGCGCACCGATCATGTGATGCGTGCCCGCGTCGTAGGCGGTCGCCAGCATGACCACGTCGGCCTCGGGCAGCACGTCGCGCAAGGAGTCGCGCGGTACCACCCGGTCGAAATCGCCACCCACGGCGCCGGCCCGGCTCACGCCGATCACGGTCATGTCGAACGCCTTGGCCTTGTGCGCGATGGCGTGCCCGACGTCGCCCATGCCGCACAGCACCATGGTGCCCTCGTCGGTCGGCACCAGCCACGGGAACATCTCGTCGCGCGCCCACTGGCGCGCGCGGCGGTACTTGCGGTAGGGCGCGAGCCCGCGCATGACGCCGAGCATCAGGCAGATGGCGTGGGACGAGAGAATGCCCGTGCGCACGCCGCGCACGTTGGTGATGGCGACACCTCGGGAAAGCCGTCCTCGGGCGCGCCGTCGATGCCGACGGTGGCGAACTGGACCCATCTGAGGCGCTGCGCGGCTGGCCGCGACGATCTCCGCCACCTCGCGGTCGTACCAGGGATTGGTGACGGTGAGCACGTCGGCATCACTGATCTCGCGCGCGAGCGCCGGCACCCCGTCCACATTGACGAAGCGCACCTTGGGGAAGGATGCGCGGAACGCCGCGTCCACCATGTCGTGGTGGGGCTGGATGAACTGGACGACCTTGATGCCGCGTTCGGCCATCGGCCGGGCGGCGCTCAGCGGAAGAAGGCTCCCGGCTTGAACACGCACGGGATGGCGTTGTTCTTCGACGAGTTGCCGATCATGGGCGTGCCGTCGCCGAGCACGCGGCCGTAGGGGCTTTTGGACGCGTCCACGGTCGCGCCGACGCGCAGCATCACCAGCGGCTCACCGCCCGACGCGGTGAAGGTATAGAGGCAGTTGCGCGGCAGCATGATGCCCTGGTGCTTCTTCACCATGGAGGTCTCGCCGCCCGGTCCGACGAACTCGGCGGCGCCCATGAGGACGACGAAGGCATGGTCCTCGTTGGTGTGGGTGTGCAGGATGTTCTCGCCGTCCTCGGGGGAATAGACGTTGAGGAAGATCGACATGCGGTCGGTGTGCGCCAAGTAGGTGCGGTCGTTCCCCTGCTCCGGGATCGGGCTCTCCATGGTGAACACGGTCGGCTTCTTCGCATCCGCGTCGAAGCCGATCTTCTCCATCAGCCGTTCCATGGTGCCGGTGGGGGCGTCGATGACGTGGTCGGGTGCGGTCTTCATGGCGGTTCTCCCTGTGCAGTCAGTGTCAGGCCCCGGCGGGTTCTCGGATCACGTTCTTGAGGGGCTTTCCGTCAAGATACCGGCGGGTGTTCTCGCGAACAAGGGCGGACAGGCGCACCCACTGGTCGTCCCCGCCCTGGCCGCCGAGATGGGGCGTGATGATCAGGTTGGCGAGGTCCCAGAAACCGCTGTCTTCGGGCAGCGGCTCGTCCTCGAACACGTCGAGGCCGGCGCCGGCGATGCGTCCCGCCGCGAGATGGGCGATCAGCGCCGCCTCGTCCACCACCGGCCCGCGCGAGATATTGACCAGCACCGCCGACGGCTTCAGGAGGGCGAGTTCGCCCGCGCCGATGAAGCCGCGCGTGTCCTCGTCGAGCGGCATGGCGATCATCACCGCGTCGGCGTCGGGCAGCACCGCACGCACGTCCTCGCGCGCGACCACCCGGTCGATGTCGGGCGAGGCCGGCGCGCCCGCGCGCGTGACGCAGATCACCTCCATGTCGAGCGCCTTCGCCTTGCGCGCGATGTCCTGGCCGATGCGCCCCATGCCGCACAGCACCATGGTGGCGCCCTCGGGTGAGATCATGTGGGGCAGCATCTCGTCGCGCCCCCATTGGTGGGCGAGGCGGAACGGCTCGTAGTGCTGGAAGCCGCGCATGCAGGCGAGCATCAGACCGATGGCGTGGCCCGACAGGATGGTCTGGCGCACGTTGCCGATGTTGGTGACGGTGACGTTGCCGGGCAGGCCCGCCGCCTCGGCATGGTCGGTGCCGACCGTGGTGAACTGGATCCAGCGCAACGCCTTGCCATGACGCGCGATGGCGCGGCCGACCTCGGGCGTGAAGAAGGAATCGTTGATGTGGAAGATCTCGGCGCCGTCGAGCGCCGCCTCGAGCTCGGCGACGGTCGCCGGGCGCACCGAGTCGATCTCGGGAAAGTCGCGCAGGAACGCCGCGTCGACGACGTCGTGATAGTCGCGGCAGTACCGCACGATGCGGACCGGCATGGCTTCTCCCCGTTGACTGCGGCCCGGCGGGCAACAGTGTATTTCGTTTGTTCCCTTCATAGGGCTTGACTAGAGTGAGATCAATCGCCCGGCATCGACACGGGCGCGCGGATCGGGAGGAACCATGGCGAATCAGGTACTTGCGGGAAAGGTGGCGATCGTCACCGGCGGCGGGCGCGGCATGGGCCGCGAAATGGCGCGCGCCTTTGCCCGCGCGGGCGCAGCAGGCATCTGCGTCACGTCGGGGTCGTCACCCGATGAAACCCGGGAGGCAGCGGAAGAGATCGATCGGATCGCCGGGCGCAAGGGCGCCGGCCTCGGCCTCACCGCCGACGTGCGCGACGCCGAAGCCTGCGCCGAAGCGGTCGCGCGGACGGTCGAGACATTCGGCGCGCTGCACATCCTCGTCAACAACGCCGGTCTCGGCATGAAGAACGCCCAGCCCGCCGGCCAGCACGGTCCGTTCTGGGAAACGGATTCGGAAGGCTGGGACAAGGTGATGGCGGTCAACGTGTGCGGCCCCTTCCACATGGCGAAACCCGCCGCACCCCACCTCGTCGAGGCCGGCTGGGGACGCGTCATCAACGTCTCGAAAAGTATCGATTCGATGCACGAGGCGCGCAATTCCCCCTACGGCCCGTCCAAGGCGGCGGTGGAGGCGATGACCATCTGCTGGGCGCAGGATTTCCTCGGCACCGGCGTGACCGCCAACGTCATCCTGCCCGGCGGCTTCACCGCGACGACGTTTTCGCGCCCGGGCGCGGTGGAAAAGGCGCGCGCGGCCGGCCGCAAGGTGTACGAGCCCGAGGACATCGCGCCGCTCGCCGTCGCGCTCGCCTCCGAGGCCTCCGCCCGCTACAGCGGCTGCCGCTTCATCGCGCGTGCGTGGCAGGGCGGCCTGCCGCCGGCAGACGCGCTGGAAGCTTGCCGCACGCCGGCGATCTTCCCCAAACCCCGGCGCAAGCGCGCGTTGCTCACGGCGTGGGAGCCCGCCGCCGCCGATGGCTGACGGATACGATCCGCGCGCGCCGCGCGCGAAGAGCTTCTGCGAGACGCGCGCCGACTTTCGCGCCGGGCGCGACACGCCAAGCGCGTATCTCGCGCGCCATATCGCGCGGATCGAGGCGCGCGAGCCCGCGCTCCACGCCTTCACCGTGCTCGACCTCGGCCGTGCCCGCGCCGCGGCACAAACCGCCGACGCACGCTACCGCGCGGGCAAGCCGGTTTCGCCGGTGGACGGCCTGCCGATCGCGCTCAAGGACATCTTCGAGGTCGCCGGCCTGCCCACCACCTGGGGCGTGCCGGGCGCGCCCCATGCCGCGTGGCGCGACGCGGCGATCGTGCACGCGCTGAAAAAGGGCGGCGCCGTGATCGTCGGCAAGACCGCGCTCCCCGAGCTCGGCTTCGGCCGGCCCGCCGCCACGGTCAACCCGTGGGACGCCAGCCGCTCGCCCGGCGGCTCGTCGTCGGGCTCGGCCGCCGCCACCGGCGCGGGGCTGGTGCCGGTCGCCATCGGCACCCAGGGCAAGGGCTCGCTCACCCGGCCCGCGAGCTATTGCGGCGTGTTCGGCTTCAAGCCCGGCCACGGCACCATCCATCGCGGCGGCGACGGCGGCGGCCAGGAGACCAATACCCATGTCGGCACGCTCGCGGCGCACCTCGGCGATGCCTGGGCGGTGGCGCGCTGGCTGTCGGAGGAAGCGGGGCCGCATCCCGGCCATGTCGGGATCGAGGGGCCGGCCGAGCTGCCGGCGGCGGTGAAGCCCAAGCGCCTGGTGCGCCTCGAAGGGCCCGGCCGGCGCGCGACCGAGGCCGTGGCGCAGCACGCCTGCGACGCGCTGCTCGGCGGCATCGCCGGGACCGGCGTGGCGGTCGCGGGCGCAAGTGAGGACGCGGCGACGCGCGCGCTCGAGGCCGACATGGAAGCCGCCGCCGAGGCGCTCGACGCCATCGCCGACTACGAATCGCGCTGGCCGCTGATCATGTACCTGGAGCAGGCGAAGGGTGCCGCGAACAGCCCCTACTCCGACCGGGTGATCGAGCGCGGGCTCAAGCGCGGCCAAGTCGCGCGCGCGACCTATCACGAGGCGCTGGGTTTTCGCGAATCCTACCGCGCCAAGCTGGCGGCGTGCCGCGCCGAGGGCCTGTTTCTGGTCTCGCCGTCCGCCACCGGCGGCCCGCCGGCCGTGACCGACGGCTCCACCGGCTCCTCCGTCTACCAGTGGGCCTCCTCGCTGGCCGGCAACCCGGTCGTGAGCCTGCCGTTCATGGCGGTGGGCGGCCTGCCGTTCGGGCTCCAGCTGCAGGGCTTCAACGGCGCGGACGCGGCGATGATGGCGGCGGCACGCTGGCTCGACGAGGCCTTCATGCAGGACACGTTCTGAATGCGCGGTTCGCGCTAGACGGAAAAGCCGAAGTTAGCCGCGAGAGGGCCGATGTTGACCGCGAGGATATAGAGCGTGCCCGCGCTCACCACGAAGGCGAACGCCGCGAGCAGCCCGTCGTGGGCGGTGAGCGCGAGGCCGAACATCGAGAACGCGAGCCCCGGCACGTGGGAGGCGAACGGCACCAGCTCGAGCAGCGGGATCGGCAGCGCGATCACGACGCACGCCCCGGCGACGACGTAGATCGCCGGCCGCTCGGTCAGCCACGACTGGCGTGGACAGATCATCCGGTCGACCACGCGCGCCGTCGGTCGCGCCGCATCGAGCGCCTTGCGGAATTTCTCCTTGGGGAGATGGCGCTTGCAGGATCACCCGGGGCAGCCAGATGCCGCCACCGCGCCCGATCAGGAGCTGGCCCGCGATCAGCAGCACGCTCGCCGCACAGGTGGTCGGCACCAGCGGGATCGTGGCGAGCGTCACCAGGATCAGGCCGACCACCAGGAGCGCCGGGCCGAACGAGCGCTGGCCGATCTCGCGGTGGACGTCGGCGACCGCGATGTCGCCCTCGCCTTGCGCCAGCGCCGCGAGGGTATCGAGCATGCCCTGGAGGTTGCGGGGAAGCGCGCGGGAGGACTTGCGCAGCCGCACGCGCGGCGTTTTGGAGGGGCGGGCTACCATAATCCTGTACCGATGGCCGAGACGGGCTTTCCCCACTAACGCATGGGCGCCCGATTCGTGCCGCCGGGACCGGCGTTATTTGCGCCCGCTACTCGACGAAGCTTTCCAGCAGCTCGACCGGGTCGCCGTAGCGGCGCGCAGCCGCGACCACCTCGGGCGCGCGCAGCGCCATCAGGAAGCCGTTGTCGATCAGCGTCGTGTTGCCGAGCTTCACCGTAGTATCGAAGGTGGCAAGGTCCATGTGCAGCGGCGGCTCCTCCCAGTTCGGCACCACGCGGCGCAGGTAATTGGACGGCGTCGCATAGTTGATGCCCCAGTGCAGCGCGCCCGCCGAGTTGGGCCCGGCGGGATAGGTGGTGAAGCGCGGCGCCTTCGGGTTGTGGCCGCAGCCGAGCTCGGTCACCTTGCCGCCGACCACCATCTCGCGCAGCACGTCGGCCTCGCGCGACTTGCCGTGCACGGCGACGACTTCCGTGTCCTTCCATTCGACGCCGATCTTCTCCTCGAACGGGCGCGGAAAGCCGACCGCCCATTGCGGATAGAGGATGCCCTCCATCTTGGCGACGCGCCCCTTCTCGCGCTTGAACGCCTCTCGGTCATAGATGTTGGGGCCGTGGGCCGGCAGATAATGGACGTAGCAGCCCGGCTCCTCGGCGGTGGTCGAGCCGCGCCAGCGGTTGGTGTCGAGCATGTTCGACACCATCTCGGGCGTGAACCTGATGGTGACGTCGGAGCCGCGCGGATCGGTGAAGCGCATGTCGAAGGACCGGTCGCGCGGGAACATCGCGGCGTTGGCGCGGGTGATCTCGCCCACCAGCTCGGGCGGGAACCGGCCCTGGGGCGTCTCGAGCGCGTCGAGGTTGCGGAAATAGGTGATCTTGACCCAGCGCTGGCCCTTCTCCTTGCGCAGCTTCATGAACAGGGGCGCGTTGACCGAGGCGTACCAGGTGCCGACCACGAAGTCGGCGTCCTCCACCAGCGCGCGCGCCTCGGGCGGACAGTCGGTGAGCTGCGTCGTGGGCGCCACGGACTCGCGCACCGTGGCGCCGCGCGCCCGGGCGATCCCCGAGATCGCGTCCACCACGCGGCGGTCCAGCAGCGGATCGGTCAGCAGCACGACCCTCTCGCCGCCCCGGATCGCGAACACGCGCGCCATGTTGTCGATCGCCTGGAAATGGTTGCGCAGGCGTGCCGAGTCCGTGAGCTCGGCGGGCGGCATGGCGGATGCGGTCTTTGAAGCGAGGATATCCTCGATGGTCGGCGGAACGTGGCTCATGGCGGCCTCCCTCGGCCCGATGTCGTTTTCCCGCATTGTCGGCCCGCACGGCGGCACTGGCAAGGCCGCGCCGACCCGGCCTAGAACACGCTGAGGCCGGTACGGGCCGAGAACAGCTCCAACGCGCGGGCACCCGCCACCGAATTGCCGAGCGGGTCCACCGCCGGCGACCACACCGCGACCGCGAGGCGGCGCGGCACGACGGCGACGATGCCGCCGCCGACGCCGCTCTTGGCGGGAATGCCGATGCGGAAGGCGAATTCGCCGGCCGCGTCGTAGGTGCCGCAGGTCTGCATCAACGCGTTGATCCGCTTGGCCTGGGCGACCGACACCACGCGCGCGCCGTCCCGCCCGCGCCCGCCGTGGGCCAGGAACAGCGTGGCGCGGGCGAGGTCGAGGCAGCTCATGGCCAGCGCACACTGGTGGAAATAGAGATCGAGCACGTCGTCCACCGCGGCGTGGAGGTTGCCCTCGGCCTTGAGGAAATTCGCCAGCGCCCGGTTGCGGAAGCCGGTCTCGGCCTCCGAGCGCGCCACCACGTCGTCGTAGGCGATCGCGTCGTTGCCGGCGAGCTCGCGGACGAAGGCGAGCAGCGTGTCGCGCAGGTGGGGGCGCGCGCCCATCAGCGCGTCGGTCACCACATGGGCGCCCGCGTTGATGAACGGATTGCGCGGGATGCCGTGCTCGTATTCGAGCTGCACGAGCGAGTTGAAGGCGCTGCCCGACGGCTCGCGCCCGACCCGCTTCCACAGCTTCTCGCCGACGTGCCGGAGCGCAAGCGTAAGCGTGAACAGCTTGGAGATGCTCTGGATCGAGAACGGCTCCCGGGCATCGCCGGCGACGGCCTCCTCGCCCTCCACCGTGACAACCGCCATGCCGAACTTGTCGCGCGGGATGCAGGCGAGCGCCGGGATGTAATCGGCCACCCGGCCGCGGGCGAACAGGGGACGGACCTCGCCCCCGATATCCTCGATCATGCGCTGGTAATCCATCGCGCCTCTCCGGTTCTTTTCCGCGCCGCTGGCAAGGGCATCGGCGGGTGGTATTCTTGCCCCAACCATAACAGCGGGGACCGCCAGCACCATGACCTTGTTCCTCAACGAAAAGCACATCGCGGGCATGATCAATGACGGCACCGCCACCATGGCGGATTTCATCGCCGCGGTGGAGGCCGCCTACACCGATCAGGGCGAGGGCCGGTTCGAGATCCTGCCGCGCACCAGCTTCAAAGTGGAGCTGCCCGGCAGGAAGCGCCCGGCCTCGCTCAAGATCGGCGGCGGCTGCCTCAAGGGGGTCGGCGTCATGGGCGCCTCACTCTATTCGGGCGGCTACGGCGGCATGAACCTGTGGGTGACGCTCTACGACACCGCCAACGGCAAGGTGCCGGCGATCCTGCACGGCTCGATCATCGGCAAGATGAAGACCGGCGCTACCTCGGCGATGGCGGCCAAGCACATGGCGCGCAAGGGTGCCGCCAGGGTCGGCATCCTCGGCTCGGCCTCCCAGGCCCGCACCCAGGTGCTCGGCCTCGCCGCAGTGCGGCCGATCCGCGAGCTGCGCGTGTTCAGCACGACCCGGGAGAACCGCGAGGCCTTCGCCGCCTGGGCGAAGGACGCTGTGCCTGGGCTCCAGGCGCGCGCGGTCGCCAGCGCAGAAGAAGCGGCGCGCGACGTCGACATCCTGGTGACCGTCACCAACGCCAAGACGCCGATCCTCGATGCGTCCTGGATCGCGCCCGGCACGCACTGCAACATCATCGGCGCCCATGATCCCGACGCGCGCGAGATCGACACGGCGACCCTCAGGCTCGGGCGCGTGGTGGTGGACGACCTCGACCAGGCGTTCAACGAGAAGGGCGAGATCCTGATCCCGCTCGCCGCCGGTGAAATTTCGCGCGACCACGTCACCGGCGCCATCGGCGACGTGCTCGCGGGCCGGATTCCGGGCCGCGCCAGCGACGACGAGATCACGCTTTTTCTTTCGGGCGGCACCAGCCTCGAATACATGGGCGCGTCGGCCATGCTCTACCGCAAGGCCGCGGCCGCGGGCATCGGCCAGGTGCTCGACTACGACGAGAATCGTTGATCGTTGTTCACTTGACCGGCGGGCGGGCACGGCCCGATGATGGGCCGTTCCAGGAAGGGAGGCCCCTGTGCCGCGTCCATTCCGCGCCCTGCTCGTCATCGCGCTGTTCACCGCCGCCGCCGTCCTGGCCCCGCCCACGCGCGCCCAGATCCCGGCCGGAACCGAGGTCGATCTCCAGCTCATCCTCGCCGCCGACGTGTCCGGCTCCATGGACGAGGACGAGGCCGCGCTGCAGCGTCGGGGCTACCTGCAGGCGCTCTCCGATCCACGCGTGGTGCGGGCGATCCAGTCGGGCGGCAAGGGGCGCATCGCGGTGCTCTACCTGGAATGGGCCGGGCCCCACTGGCAGAAGGTGGTGGCCAACTGGACCCTGATCCACGATGCCGCCTCGGCCCAGGCGTTCGTCTCGGCGATCTCGGAAGAGCCGGTGGTGACCGAGCGGCGCACCTCGCTCTCGGCGGCAATCGACTACGGCGTGATCCTGTTCAAAAAGAGCCCCTATGCGGGCACGCGGCGCGTCATCGACATCTCCGGCGACGGGCCCAACAACCGCGGCCGCCCGGTCGTGCTCGCGCGCGACGAGGCGGTGGCCCAGGGCATCACCATCAACGGCCTGCCGATCATCGACGACCATCCCAACCCTTGGGGCGGACCGCCGCCGCAGAACCTCGACCTCTACTACCAGGACCACGTGATCGGCGGGAACGGCGCCTTCATGATGCCGGCCACCACCTTCAAGAACTTCGACCAGGCGATCCTCGCCAAGCTGATCCGCGAGATCGCCGGGCTCAAGGGGCCCGAGCGCGCCGATCCGGAACGGATATTGAAGCAGACCGCGGACGCATCACCGTCTCGGTGATGCGGCCTACTTCATCGTCGGCATGACGTAGTCGGCGCCCGCGCGGATGCCGCCGGGCCAGCGCGCGGTCACGGTCTTGAGGCGCGTGTAGAAGCGCACCCCTTCCATGCCGTGGATGTGGTGGTCGCCGAACAGCGATCGCTTCCAGCCGCCGAAGCTCATGAACGCCATCGGCACCGGGATCGGCACGTTGACGCCGACCATGCCCGCCGTCACCTGCGCCGCGAACGCGCGCGCGGCGTCGCCGTCGCGGGTGAAGATGGCGGCGCCGTTGCCGTACTCGTGGCCGTTGACGACCGCGAGCGCGGCGTCGAAGTCCGCCGCCCGCACCACCGACAGCACCGGGCCGAAGATCTCGTCGCGGTAGATGCTCATGTCGGTGCGTCACGTGGTCGAACAGGCTCGCGCCGGTGAAGAATCCGTCCTCGAAGCCCTGCAGCGCGAGGCCGCGCCCGTCCACCACCAGGGTCGCGCCTTCTTCCACGCCCCTGGCGACGTAGCCCTCGACGCGCGCCTTGTGGGCGGCGGTCACGAGCGGGCCCATCTCCGCGTCGGGGTCGGTGCCGGGTCCGACCCTGAGCGCGCGCGCCCGGGGCGCGAGCCTGTCCACCAAAGCATCGCCCGCCGCGCCCACGGTGACGGCGACCGACACCGCCATGCAGCGCTCGCCTGCCGAGCCGTAGGCGGCGCCCATCAGCGCGTCGGCCGCCTGATCCATGTCGGCATCCGGCATCACCACCATGTGGTTCTTGGCGCCGCCCAGCGCCTGCACCCGCTTTCCCGCCGCCGTGCCGGTGCGGTAGACGTGCTCGGCGACCGCGGTCGAGCCGACGAAGCTGACCGCGCCGATCTCCGGTGCTGCGAGGATCGCGTTCACCGCCTCAGCATCGCCGTTGACGACGTTGAGCACGCCCGGCGGCAGGCCCGCCTCGGTGGCGAGCTCGGCGAGACGCAGCGCCGCCGACGGCACCTTCTCCGACGGCTTCAGGATGAAGCAGTTGCCGGCCGTGACCGCGATCGGGAACATCCACATGGGCACCATGACCGGGAAGTTGAACGGCGTGATGCCGGCGCAGATGCCGACCGGCTGGCGCAGGGACCAGCTGTCGATCTCGCTGCCGACGTTCTCGGCGAACTCGCCCTTGACCAGATGCGGCATGCCGCAGGCGAACTCGACGACCTCGAGCCCGCGCGTGAGCGAACCCATGGAATCCGACAGCACCTTGCCGTGCTCGGCCGTCACCAGACGGCAGATCTCGTCGGCATTCTTCTCGATCAGCGCTTTGAATCGGAACATCACGCGCGCGCGCCGCACCGGCGGCGTCGCCGCCCAGGCCGGCAGAGCCTTCGCGGCGGCAGCGATGGCCGTGCCCAATTCCTGTGCAGAAGCGAGCGGCACGCGCGCGGTCGCCTTGCCGCTCGCGGGATCGAATACCTCGCCGAAGCGTCCGCTGGTCCCGGCGACGCGCTTGCCTGCTATGAAATGATGCAGCTCGTTCAACGTTCCTCTCTGTCGATTTTTGTCTGCTTATGTTCGAGGCAAGGTAGTGTGCCCTGCGGCGCGCGTCCAGCGCGCGGACATAAAGCGGTACGCGATCTCCGCTTTACCATTTGGTAACCGAAAATCCCTAGGTTTCTCCTCCAGTTATCGTTATCGGGGGCCTAATTCGAGGCACAGGCCGCCCTGTCAAATGGGTGCGGATCGTGCAGGCGCAAATCAACGCCGAGTGGCTTCTCATTTCCACCATCCTCGTGTTCGCGATGCAAGGCGGCTTCTGCTGTCTCGAGAGCGGCTTCGTGCGCGCCAAGAACAGCGTCAACGTCGCGATGAAGAACCTCGTCGACTTCCTGGTCGCGGGGCTCCTGTTCTGGGCGGTCGGGTTCGCGCTGATGTTCGGCGCGACGCGCGCGGGCTGGATCGGCACCACCGGCTGGCTGTTCGGCGAGAACGCCACCATGAGCGAGAACGCGTTCTTCGTGTTCCAGATGGTGTTCTGCGGCACGGCCGCCACCATCGTCTCGGGCGCGGTGGCCGAGCGCATGAAGTTCTCCGCCTACATCATCGTCACGGTGATCTGTTCCGGCCTCATCTATCCCGTGTTCGGCCACTGGGCCTGGGGCGGCGCCGCCACCGGCGAGACCGCGGGCTGGCTCGCGCGCGCGGGCTTCCTCGATTTCGCGGGCTCGACCGTGGTGCATTCGGTGGGTGGCTGGGTCGCGCTCGCCGCCGTCGTGGTGATCGGGCCCAGGCTCGGCTTCGGGCGCGGCAGCGACGCGGCGATGCCCGGCAACAACGTGCCGCTCGCGACGCTGGGCGTGTTCATCCTGTGGTTCGGCTGGTTCGGCTTCAACGGCGGCTCCGCCCTCGCCTTCACCGACCGCGTGCCGCACATCATCGCCAATACCGCGCTCGGCGGCTGCGCGGGCGGGCTCGCCGCGCTCGCCTTCGGCTACATCACCAAGAAGCGCGCCGAGGTGGGCGCGCTGATCAACGGCACCGTCGCCGGCCTGGTCGCGATCACCGCCAACTGCAACATCGTCACGCCGTCCTCGGCGGTGCTGATCGGCGCCATCGGCGGCGCCGTCTGCGTCGCGGGGCTGCGCCTGCTGGTCGCGGCGCGCATCGACGACGCGGTCGGCGCCGTGCCGGCACATCTGTTCGCGGGAATCTGGGGCACGCTCGCGGTCGCCCTGTTCGGCGACGTCGCCGCCTTCCCCCACGGCCATACCCGGCTGATGCAGCTCGGCGTGCAGGCGATGGGAATCGGTGCCTGCGGCCTGTTCGCCTTTCCGGTCACCTACGGCGTGCTCAAGCTCGTCGACCGCATGTTCCGCCTGCGCGTGTCGCGGCGCGAGGAGGAGATGGGTCTGAGCCTGTCCGAGCACGGCGCGGGCTCGCCGCTCCACAGCCTGATCGCCGAGATGGACCATCACCGCCGGCTCGGGCGCGTCACCGGACCGGTGCCGATCGAGATCGGCTCCGAGGTCGAGGCCGTCGCCATCCAGTACAACCGCGTCACCGAGAGCCTCGCCGTCGAGACCGCCAAGCTCGAACGCACGGTCGAGCAGCTGACCGCCGCAAAAGAGGAGGCCGAGCGGGCCAACAAAGCCAAGAGCGCGTTCCTCGCCAACATGAGCCACGAGCTGCGCACGCCGCTGAATGCCATCATCGGCTTCTCCGAGATCATGACGTCGGAGCTCTACGGCCCGATCGGCCATCCCAAATACGCCGAGCTGGCGGGCGACGTGCTCACCAGCGGCAAGCACCTGCTCAGTCTCGATCAACGACATCCTCGACCATTCCAAGATCGAGGCCGGCAAGATGGAGATCAGCGACGACATGATCGCGCTCCGGCGCACCATCACGCGCACGGCGCGGCTGGTGGACGCACGCGCCGATGCCAGCGGCATAGGACTGACCGTCGACGTTCCGGCGCAACTGCCGCGCCTGATGGCCGACGAGCGCGCGCTGCGCCAGATCCTGCTCAACCTCCTGTCCAACGCCGTCAAGTTCACGCCCGCAGGTGGGCGCATCACCGTTACCGCCGGCTGCGACGGGGAGGACCGCATCTTCATGACCGTGCGGGACACCGGCATCGGCATGTCGGAAACCGACGTCGCCCGCGCGGTGGAGCCGTTCGTCCAGCTCGACAACCCGCTGCACAAGCGGTTCGCGGGAACCGGCCTCGGCCTCGCGCTGGTACATTCGCTGGTGCGGCTGCATGGCGGCGAGCTCCGCATCGACAGCACGCCCGGCACCGGCACGTTCGCGACGGTGATCTTCCCAGCGACCCGCACCGTTCGCGACAAGGCACGGGACACGCGCGCCGCGACCGCCTGATCAGGCGCCGGCAGGGCCGGTGCAATCAGGTAATCGAGCGCGAAGCGGCGCCAGTCACCATCGGGCGAAGCGCACACGAGCCCGGTCGCCGTAAGCGTCAACGTCACCCCGCGCAGATGCCAGATCTTCTTGAAATCCGCGATGTCATCGAGGGTGGTCGCGAAGAAGCGCGCGCGCATGCGGCGGTGCACCCAGGGCCGGCCGACCCCGAAGTAGACCGCGACGCCGAGCGCCAGCGCGACGGCGCCCCGGATCCAGCCGAAAGCAAGGCCCGCGCCGACCGTCGCGGCGGTGACGGCATAGAGCCAGCGGTTGTGATCGGCCTGCACCGCGATCGGCGAATCGGTGTGCTGCAGGCGCACGCAGTCGAGCGCCACCGACACGCGGCCGTCGGTGACGGCCCGGTTGAGAGCGCGGAGAAGGTCCTTCTCGTTCATGGCATGGATATACGCCGGTGCCGCCGTTTCGGAAACGGCGATCACGCGGCTGCGCGGGCGGCCAGATACATCGGCCCGTAGCGCAGGAGAAACAGCGTAAAGGCCGCGATCCAGCACAGGCCGGCGGCTATCTGGAGCTCGATCCCGGCAGCCGGCCACAGGCCGGCGCAGATCCGCAGCGCCGCGGCCGCGCTGACCAGGAGATAGGCCGCGACCGTGACGCCGTCGGCGGCGAACGCGCGGCCGGTATGGCCGAGCGTGGCCCGCGTCATGACGGCGAGGATCATGGTCCCCATCGCCCCGGCGGTGAGCGCGTGAAGCGCGGCGCTCGGCCCGAGGTCGGGAACGAGGATTCCCGTGCCGGCGAGAACCAGTCCCAGCGCCACCCAGCCGTAGCCGAGGTGCAGCACCCAAACCAAAGCCTCGCCGCCGGTGCGCGCGCCGCCCCAGCGGGCGAGCCGGGCCGCCTGCAGCACGCCCGCGACGATCAGGGCCCAGGCGACGGCGATGGCCTCGGGCGCCGCCACCCAGGCCAGCAGGGCCAGGGCGGAGACGGCCAGCACCAGCTTGTCGAGCCGGCCGAACGGCACCGGCAGGCGGCTTTCGCCCGCCTTCTTCAGCCAGTTGCCGGTGAAGCTCGGCACGATGCGCCCGCCGATCAGCGAGATCAGCATGACGATCACGGCGACGGCGAGACGCAGCCCGGCCCAGGCCATGTCCGTATCGCCGGACAGGCCGCCATGGATCATCACATTGGCAACGAGGAGAGCCACGAGCACCAGCGCCACCGGCAGGTTGCGCCAGTTGCGCCCCGCGATCACCTCGCGCAGCACGACGGTGAGGACGACGGCGAGGAACGCACAGTCGAGGACGGCGGCCGCGACGAAACCGATAATCGCGGAAATGGCGACGCCCGCGCGCCCCACGCACCACAACAGCGCGAGACCTGCGAGCGGTCCGCCCTGAAGCGGCATGCGCCCGGTCCAGTTGGGCACGGCGGTGAGCAGAAAGCCCGTGATGGCCGCGACCACGAAGCCGAACAGCATCTCATGGGCGTGCCAGGTCACGGGATCGAACGCGGTCGGCAGCGTCGCGCCCCGCCACAGCAGCAGGAGCCACGCCGCCATCGCGACCGCCGCCCACAGGCCGGCGAGCAGGAAGAACGGACGGAATCCCATGCTGAAGAGCGCGGGCCAGCGGGTTGCCTTGTAGCGCGGAACAGGCATGGCACAAGTATAGGCGCAGGCCCCCCGCCCGCAAACCGGGGACCGCGCACCGCCCCGCCGTCAGGGCGGCGGGGCGGCTTCGCGTGGGGGACGAACGCGGCTACCGGGTGCGGCTACCGGGGCAGGGTCACTGGCAGGCGATGGTCGAGGCTTCGCTGCCCGACCCGCGATAGGTCAGCTTGCAAGACATGCCCGGCTTGATCGCACCGCGCCGTACCTTCTTGCCCGCCACCGTGATCTTGGTGCGCGAGCCGCTGACGCCGGTGGTCTCGGGCTTGCCGGCAGCCTTGAAATCGACCTGAGCGCCGCCCTTGCGCACCGCGCTCACCTTGATGTCGACGGTGCGCTCCGGACCCTCGCCCGACGCATGGGCCCAGTGCTCGCCCCAGATCTTCTGCACCTCGACGCTCACCTTGCCCATCAGCTCGGGCGCGCGGAACGCGATCTTGCGGCCGAGAATCTCGTCCGCGAACGGGGTGAACTCGCGCAGCTGCAGGTCCTTGTGGACCGGGACCGAGTGCGACGCGTAGAACTGCGCCACCTGACCTTCCTTGGAGAGCAGCCAGTTGACGTAGAGGCGCGACGCGTTGGGATGCGGGTTGCCCTTGAGGATGCCGAGCTCCGCCACCGACGCCGGCACCGGCTCGGGACAATGGTAGCCGACCGGCGCACCCCGCTTCTGCATCAGGCTGACGCGGAACTCCGACGACGGGATCGCCACCGAAAGTTCGCCGGCGATGGTGAGCGACACGAGCGCGTTCATGCCTTCCTTGCGGAGCTGCGGCTTCACCTCGTTGAACAGGCGCGCCATGTAGCGCTTGGCATAATCCGGCCCGTAGTAGTTCCACAGCATCAGGATCCAGAGCTGCGGCCGGTTGCCGATGCCGAGCTTGCCGCCGCGCCAGCGCGGATCGTTGAGGAACCCGTCCCAGGTCTTGGGCAGGTCGGCCTTCTTCACCAGGTTGGTGTTGTAGGAGACGCACCAGAACTGGCGGCGGTGCGAGATCCAGGTACCGTCCTTGCCGCGCGCCGCTTCCGGCACGGTGGTGAAGGTCGGCAGCTCGCGCAGGTCGGCGAGCATGTTCTCCTTGTGGAACTGCTCGTAGTAGCCGCCGAAGTCGGCCGCCACGTCGCTGGTGTAGTTGCCCGCCTTGACCGCGATCATGGTCCGGGTGGTGCGGGCCTGGTAGGCGCCGCGCGCGTAGTTGATCTTGATGAACGGATAGCGTGCCTTGAACGGCGCGATCATCTCCTCGAACTCGCGCTCGCCGTGGGTATCGACCAGCTTGAGCGCGCCTTCCTTCCTGGCGCCGTCGATCCAGGCCTGGGGCACGGCGAGCTCCTTGTCGAGCCCCGACAGCACGGAGTCGCTCACCTTGAGCTTCTTGAGGATGTCCTTGGTCGCCTGGGGCAGGTCGTCCGCCCGCGCCGCCGGCACGGCCGCGACCGCGGCGGCGACGGTGGCCGCGACCAGCGCCGCGAGCCACAGCCCCCGTGCGCGGTTGCCCCCTGTGCGGTTGCCCCCTGTGCGGTTGAGTGTCAGGTTCATGGTGAAGCCCTCCTGTTGTCCGGCGCCGGTGCGATGCCATGCCGCTTGTTGTCTATTTGCAGATGACCTCGCGCGCCTCGCCCTTGTCGGCGGGATAGACGATGGTGCACTGCATGCCGGCGCGGAAATCCCCGCGCCCGGCCTTCTTGCCGCCGACGCGCATGGCGGTGCGCGACTGTGAAATCTTCACCGTATTGGTTTCCGTGCCCGCCTTGAACTGGAGCTGGCGGCCGCCGCGGATCACCTTGACGAGGCGCGTGTTCACGGTCTTCGCCCCGCCGCCGCCCGCGGCCTTGTCCCAGTTCGCGCGCCACGTCGCCAGCACCTGCGGCCAGACGTCGTGCAGCAGCTGGGGATCGCGGAACGACTTCTTCTTTCCCTTGAGCTGCTCGGGGAAGGCGACCAGCTCGGGGATCTGCAGCTCGTCGCGCACCGAGGACGCCTGGATCGCGTAGTACTGCGCGATCTGGCCTTCCTTGGACAGCATCCAGTTGATGTAAATGCGCGCCGCGTCCGGATGCGGATTGCCACGCAGCGCCACCACGGTCTGTACCGTCGACGGCACCGGCTCCGGGCAGTGATAGCCGATCGGGGCGCCCTTATCGACGTACTGGGAAACACGGTACATGGCCGACGGGATGGTGACCGAGAACTCGCCCGCGATCACCAGCTCCACCAGCGCATTCATGCCTTCCTTGCGCTGTTGCGGTTTCACCTTGTTGAACAGCGTGTCCATGTAGTGCCGCCCCCAGGCGGCGCCGTTGGCCTTCCACAACTGCAGAAACCACAGGTTGGCGCGGTTGCCCATGCCGATGCGCCCGTTGCCCCACTTGGCCGCGTCGAGGAAGCCGTCCCAGGTCTTGGGCAGGTCGGCCTTCTTGACCTTGTTGGTGTTGTAGGCGACGCACCAGTAGCTGGCCTGGTGGCCGATCCAATAGCCGGCCGGATCGCGCAGGTCGGCGTCGAGCAATTTGGCGTTGGGCAGGTCCGTGATCTTCATCAGCGCGTTCGCGTCGCGAAACGCGAAATAGGCGTTGCTCAGCCCGGAGATCACGTCGGCGAGGTAGCGGCCCTCCCTGAACGCCATCAGCGGCTTGACCGCGCGGTCCTGCCGCCCGGCGCGGATGTAGTTCACCTTGACCCCGGGATAGCGTTCCAGAAACGGTGCGATATAGCGCCGGTACTGGGCCGCGTCCCAGGTGCCGATCACCTTGAGGGGCCCCGCCTTCTTCGCGCCGTCGAGCCAGGCGGCCGGCACCCGGTATTCCTGCTCGGACCCGGCGAGGATCCTGGGATCGAGCTTGAGCGCCTTGAGTATCGCCCCTGTGGCCCTGGGCAGGTCGTCGGCCCGCACCGGCACGGCGGCGAGCGCGGCCGCCACGGCGACGGCGGCGGTCAGTGCGGCAAGCGGTTTCAGCATCCTTCCCTCCCCGCCGGCGGACGGCCGGCACTGGTGCGCGTCACAGGTCCTTGAAGTCGGGGCGCGGGCCCGTGTCATAGACGGGCCGCGGCTGTCGCACCTCGACGCCGTTGCCGGCGAGCTCGGCGGCGAATTCCTCGTAGATCGCGGGATCCTCGTACTCATACTCGATCTGGTCGGGACCCTCCGCCTTCTCGCCCCCCGACATGCCGATCTTCATCTTGTGCTCGGGACTGCCGCCGCGCCGGAGCGCGAGGTAGCGCGCCGGCTCCGTGCCGGTATTGAAATGCTGGTGGAAGCACCATTCCGGCGGCGCGAACATGGTGCCAGGGCCCCAGTCGACGCGCTCGCGCGGCTCGCCCTCCTTCCACAGAAGCGAGTAGCCCTGCCCTTGCAGGATGATGACGTGGGCGCCGGGGCCGTGGCGGTGCGCCTTCTTGTAGGTGCCTACCTCGAAGTCCGACACATGCGCCGCCATGGTGTGGTCGCTCATGGAGAGGTGCACCGTCTTGGCGGCATGACCGCGCAGCGCCCAGTGCGCGAGCGCCATGTCGAGCACGTCGGGCACGTAGTTGGAACGCAGCACCCTGGCGCCGAGATAAGTCGGGCGCATGTAGTCGGAGATCGGCTGGAAGAAGTCGTTCTGGCCGCGGAAGCGGTCCTTGAACACGAACGGGTTCTCGAAGATGAACTCTTCCGAATGGTAGAGGTTCATGGTGACCGGCGCGTTGGTCACCATCAGGAGCCGCGCCGGCTTGTGCGCATCCAGGTTGCGGTGCTGGTAGGTGGTATTCAGCGGCGGCCCGAACAGGCCGCGGTCGCTCCACTCGACGCGCCCGCCGGCCACGCCGGGCTGCTCGAAGGTGGTCTCGCCGCGCCCGTGCACCACGTAGCACCAGGTCTCGAACATGTGCTTGACGGGATTGAGCGTGGCGCCCGGCGGGATCTCCAGGATCGCCGCCGCAACGATATGGCAGTCGGCGAGGTTGATGAAGCAGCCTGCGCCGCCGAAGCGCCGCCACGGGCCGACCTCGACGGTGGCGAGATCGCGCACGTGGAACGTCTTGTGGATCGGGATGCCCTCGCGCTCCTGCCAGTCCTCGTAGAAGGTCTTGAGGCGCTTGAGGTCGGCGACGCCCTCGTAGGCGCCGGTGGGATCGAATACCTGCGTCGACATCTACGCTTTCCCCCTTACAGTCCCGAAACGAGATGGCCGTGCGGACGCGAGCCGAGCCGGCGGCCGCCCTTGGGCGTGATGATGATGGTGTCGCCCCATACCGACTCGTAATTGTCGTCGGCGGAGATGACGGCCGGCTTGAAGATGAATGCCATGTTCTCGCGAAGCTGGCGCGCGAGCTGCTCGGGGCGCACCTGGCTCGGCGTGATCAGCGGGCCGTCGTCGCCCTGGCCGCGCCCGTGCATGTTGAGACGCCCCGTGGCGCCCGCGGCGGGGCCCTTGGCGGGCACCGCCTTGGCCGTGAATTCCTTGGCCTTCTCCGCGATCTCGCCGACCGTGACGCCGGGCTTCAGTATCTCGAGCAGGCGCCGGTAGACCTCGCCCTGCACCTTGATCAGCTCCTTGTGCACGGGATCGACCTCCTGCACGAACACAGGCTGTACCTGCTGGGCACGGTAGCCGATCCAGGAAGCTTCGATCTCGTTGACGATCAGGTCGCCCTTCTCGATTTTGCGGAAGGTGGGGCGCGTGAGCGTGCCGCCCGGATTCTTCGCGCACACCCAGTTGCAATGGACCGGAATCTCCGAGCCGCTCATGAGCAGCGCCGACTGCACCGCCGCCCACACGTGCCAGTCGATGGCGCCGGGTTTTGCGGCGGCGACCTTGGCCTCGATCCCCTTCTCGATGATGTCGATGGATTTCTGCAGCGCGGCGATTTCCTCCTCGCTCTTCTGGTAGCGCGCCTCCTCCAGGATATGGGTCGCATCGACGAACTGCGCGTTGGGGAAGGCGTCGCGCATCTGGGTGTAGAAGCCGTGCAGCATGGTGCCCATGGGCGTGCGCGTGCCGACGCCGAGGCCGACCACGCCGACCTTGCCGTTGGTGGTGCCGAGCTCCTTCAGGTGCTCGAGCACGCCCGACACGGTATTGCGGCGCGTGTTGTAGAGCTTGGTGGTCCAGAACTGGATGGGCGCGGCCCAGTCGGTATGGGCACGGTTGACGCAGGCCGACGGCTCGCCCTCGAGCGGGAAGGTCACCGCGACCTCGGTGTCACCGCCGCCGCCGACGTGGCTGAGCCAGCGCGCCGAGGACTGGAAGTCGGTCGAGTGGCCGGTGTTGTTGGGCACCACGATGACCGGCAGGTCCTCCTTCGCCATCAGCGAGCGAACGAGCTTCCAGCGCCGGTCGCGCTCGGCCAGCGAGAATTGCGGATAAAGCTGACCCTGCCCCACGGGGTCGGTGACGGTCTTGGTCATGATGCGTTGCCTGCCCTTCGGATATGTTCTTGTTGGTGACGGCGCGACGGTGAACCGGTCTGTCAGGCCCGCGCCTGGCCCTCGCAGAATTCGATGAAGTTGCCGCCGGTGTCGCGCATGTAGAGCGAGCGCGCGACCGGCCCGTTGCCGCCGTGGTCGACCGGCCCGGCGAAGACGCACCCGCGCGCCTCGAGCCGGCGGGCGAGACCGTCGAGCCCGCCTCGGGCCACGGCGAGGCCGGTGCGCGGCGTGCCGATCAACTGCGCCTCGGGCGGCTCGGCGTAGTCCTCCATGGCCATGTAAACGCCGATGGTACCGGTGCCGGCGGTGAAATACATCTGCAGGGAAGGCCGCGGCTGCATCCGGTTCTGGCCCGGGATCTCGCGGTAGTACTTGACCAGCCGGCAGCAGCCGGGCGCCATCGCCGCCGCCTCGTTGCCCCACGCCTGGGCGCGGACGTAGTCCTCGGTGTCAAGGCCGGTCACGTGCTCGACCGGCAGGCCGAGCATGTCGCGGTAGAATGCCTCGGCCCACTGCATGTCGTAGTCCTGCACGCAGGCGTGGTCGATGCCGCTGACTCCGTCGCCAGTTGCCGCGTCTTTGGCGGCTACCAACTGGGCACGATTGCCCGAGGGATCAAACACGTAGAAATTATCGTCCGCCTCGGCGGGCCGGTCCTCGCGGTAGGTTTCGACCGTAAAGCCGAGCTCGGCGAGGCGCGCGGCCGCAGCCACGCGGCCCTTGGCCGAAATGCGGTAGCCCTGGTGCACGCCGGTCGCCGACATATCGGTCTTGTGAGGATTGCGCGCCAGCACGAGATGGCTCTCGCCCGCCCGCAGCACGGCGTTGGCGCCGGCCTCGGGCCAGGCGTCGCGCCCGACCACGCTGAATCCCAGGCCGTCGCGGTAGAACGCTTCGGCCGCGTCGAGGTCGGTGACCTCGATCACCAGATGGGACAGGCCCGCGAAACCGTTGCTCGCCACCGCGCTCACTCCGGGCTCAGGTAGCTGCGGTTCTTGGGCAGGTCACCTTCGTCGCGCCGCCATACGAACTCGAGAAAATTGCCGGACGGGTCCTTGAAGTAGATCGATTCGCCGAACGGCCCCTTCGCGGGCTGGGCGACCGGGCCCTGGAACGGCACGTCATGCGCCTTGAGCGAGGCGACGATCGCGTCGAACTTGTCGCGCGACACCTGGAAGCCGTGGCGGAAGCCGTGGGCCCCGCGGAACTGGTCGGCGGGCGGCATGTCCATCCGGTTGCGCGCGACCGTCAGGGCCAGCAGGAAGTCGCCGATCACGTAGGACTTGAAGATCGCCGCGCCGGTCTTGACGTCCTCATACGCGAAGCAGGTGCAGCCGTGGGGTGTGGCACCGAGAACGTCGCGGTAGAACGCTTCCGCCGCCTGCATGTCGGAAACCGGCATGGCGGTGTGGTTGAGGCTGTGCATGCCGCTCATGGTATCCTCCATCACACGTGCTCGTAGGCGGCGGTGTCGCTGGCGGCGCCGGGCTCGGCCGGCACCGCGTCCGATGCCGACGCGGTCTTGCGCATCAGCAGCACGTCGGTATCGACCGTAATGTCGCCCGCCGCGTCGATCGCCACCGGATGGAGCCGCAGCGGCGCCAGCGTGTCGAACGGATGATGGCTGTTGGAGCGGCCCTGCCGGTCGAAGGTCGCCTTGTGGTAGGGGCAGTAGAAATGCCAGTGGTTGGGCTTCCACTGCACCAGCCCGTTCATGTGGGTGCACCAGCGCGACAGCGCGAGGAACCCTTCCTCGCGCCGCACCAGGTAGAACTTGCCCTCGTTGAACGACCGCACCTCGCCGACCGCGTAGTCGGCGATATTGCCGCAATCGATCCGACCGGCCTCGGGCTTGAGGATGGTGTAGGCCTCCGGGCCCACGGTCTGGACCTGATAGCGGTGCCCGTCGGGGTCAAACACGTCGAAGCTCTTCTGGCCCATGGCGCGCATCGCCTCGCGCGTGTCGGCGATGGGGAAGCCCTTTTCATTGAGACGCGCCCGCGCCGCGGCGTGCTGTTCAGGAGTCAGATACCAGGCATGGTGGATCGAGGTGGTCTTGCCGCGGAACGGCTCGACCGAGGGCACCTCGACCAGCACCACCAGATGGCCCGACTGGGTGCGGAACAGCGAGGTCGGCCCGTCGTCGGCCACGAGGTCGCGGCCCATGGGCTCGAGCCCCATGATGTCGCGATAGAAGTCCTCCGACCGGTCGAGGTCGGTGACATGTATCGTCAGATGGCTGAGCCCTTCGACCTGGGTCACGTGACTCTCCCTTTCCGGTACCGGCGGCGCCCGCCAAGGGAGGCGCGTCCTGTTGGTTCTTTCCTGCCGTTACCGAAGCCAAGCTTAGCCGCGCGTTTCGGCGATGAATAGCCCCGGACGGAGAAAGAAACCCTTGCCGGATGGGGGTAAATGGGGCTTGCCTTGCGGCATACCCGGCTTAATCTATCTTTGCCCCCATGACCGCCCCTGCCGATACCCCCCGTCCGCTTTCCGCCCCCGCCCTGGCCGCCATCCTGTTCGCCGCGCTTGCCGGCTGCGCGGCGGTCGCGCTCGGCGCGCTCGCCGCGCATGGCCTTGACGATTCCGTCCGCGCCCTCGCCGAGATCGCCGCGCGCTACGCCATGTGGCACGCGCTCGCCATGATCGCCGCGGCACTCGTTCTCGACCGGACCGGGCGCGGCCGTACCCTCATCCTGGCCGCGCTGACGCTGTTCGCCATT
Source organism: uncultured Alphaproteobacteria bacterium (assembly GCA_963732875.1). GTDB lineage: Bacteria > Pseudomonadota > Alphaproteobacteria > SMXQ01 > SMXQ01 > WHSO01. Next base: position 1,724,369 of record CAVTBD010000002.1, read on the forward strand.
GGCATCGTGCTGTTCTCGGGCGGGCTCACGGCACTCACCTTCGGCATCGATACCCGCACCGCGCCGCTCGGCGGCATGGCCTTCATGGCCGGCTGGATCGCACTCGCCCTCGCGGCCGTACGCGCGCTGCTGCGCCGCTGACCGGCATCGCGCCTGGCGACAGGAAGCGGCCGGGCACGGGGCCCGGCCGAAGTCATGAAGATGAAGATGGGGACTGAAAAAACGGGCGCGGTCCTAAAAAGGGCCGCGCCCGTCAAGTCGGCTCCGTCACACGAGGCCGAACCGCAATGGAATCAGGTGCCCGAAGGCCACGATGGCAACGAGGGCGAGCAGCGCCACGACGATGAGGAGAGTGCCGCGTCCTGGCCGGGTGGCTTCCGAAACGTAGCTCTGATCACTTGTCGGGCGGATAACTCTTGTCATGAACGCCTCCTGATTTCTTATGCCCATGAACACTAGCGGGCCGCCCCCCGGCAAATCCTGAGCGGCGCATTAAAAGTTGTTAATGTTGATGCTTCCTGACGCGCGCTGGGGCCATATCGTTACCGTCCAGGCCGCGTCGCAACCGCCATGAACGCCCAACAGCGGCATAGGGATTTGAATCCTGCGTCATGAATGCCCGCTGTCGATCATTTCCCTGGAAGCTGTTCGGTGCGGAACTGATCGGCACGGCATTGCTGGTCGCGATCGGGCTTTCGGTCGTGATTTTCGATTTCGGCCGGGGCAGTCCGGTGCTCGAGTGGCTGCCGAGCGCCGCATGGCGGCGCCTCGTGACGGGCCTGCTGTTCGGCACGACCGGCGCGGCGATCGCCCTGTCTGCCCTCGGCAAGGAAAGCGGCGCCCACATTAATCCGGTCGTCACCCTCGCCTTCTGGCTGACGGGCCGGCTCAAGACGCGCCACGCCCTGGGCTATGTGGTATCGCAGCTTGCCGGCGCGATCATCGGCGCACTGCCGTTGTTCGCCTGGGGCGGCATCGGACGCAGCGTGGCCTATGGCGCGACCGTGCCGGGCGATGCTTACGGCCCGTGGTGGGGCCTGGCGGGCGAGACGGCGACCACCTTCGCCCTGGTGTTCGGACTGTTTCTGTTTCTGCGGCATCGATCCCTCAGGGCCTTCACGCCCGCCCTTTTCCCCCCTCTCTATGCGATCATGGTGTGGCTCGAAGCGCCGGTCTCGGGCACCAGCACCAATCCGGCACGCAGTCTCGGGCCGGCGATGATCTCGGGCGAGTGGCGCGACTGGTGGATTTACTGGCTCGGGCCCCTGGCGGGGACGCTGCTGGCAGTCGCCGCCCATCGATATACACGCGCGCGTCACGAGACTATCGAGGTCGCCAAGATTCACCACTTCGACCACGACCGCTATGGCGTATTCCACGTCCCGGCGCAATAGATCGGCGATATTCATGAAAGCTCCCTCCATCACGCCTTCGCGCCCGACCTGGGCATCCGCCCGCAAGGACATGGTGGGCGCCAGCCTGGGATCATCGAGACTGTGGTTCACCGTCGCGGAAGGCATCGTCACCGAAGTCTATTACCCACGAATCGACATTCCCCAGATCAAGGACCTGGGATTCATCGTCGCAGACGACCGGGGATTCTGGGTCGAGCTGCGCCGCCTGGGCAACTACCAGATATCCCTGCCCAGACCGGGGGTGCCGGCGGTGGAGATCGTGCATCGCCACCCGCGCTTCACCTTCACGCTGCAGATATGCCCTTCGCAACGTTGCGACGTGCTGCTGCTGCGCTATCGGCTGGAAGGCGATGAAGGCTTGCGGCCTTATGCACTCCTGGCGGCACGCCTCGGTGGCGATGCGGAAAACAACATCGCGTCTGTCGCAGCGCACAACGGCCGCTCCGTCCTGTGGGCAGAGCAGGGACCTTTCGCGCTGGCGCTGTCGGCCGTGGACCGGGACGGCGCCGATGCTTGGCGGCGATGCTCGGTCGGATGCCTTGAGACGAGCGACGGCTGGCAAGACTTCAACCGGAACGGCCGCATGACGTGGCAATACGACAGCGCCGGGCCGGGGGCGGTCGCCCTGATCGGCGAGCTTCCCGCCGAGGCGACGCTCGCGCTCGGCCTCAGCACCAGCAAGATCGCCGCGGCGACACTCGCGCTATCGACCCTCGTGGCCGATTTTTCCGCGGTATGGAACGGACAATGCCGCGCCTGGGAGACATGGCTGGCACAAGGCCGGCGCCCCGAGACGCGCGCCGACATCGACCGCATGCTCACACTGTCAGCGACCGTGCTGAAGGTCCACCAGGATCGAACCTATTGCGGCGCGGCCGTGGCGAGCCTGTCGGTGCCCTGGGGCGACGCCTCCCAAAGCCGCGGCGGCTATCACCTCGTGTGGTCACGCGACCTGGTCGAGACGGCGGGTGCCCTGATCGCCATGGAGGCCTACGACGACGCGCGGGACACCCTGCGCTACCTCATCGCGACACAACAGTCTGATGGTCACTGGCTCCAGAACCAGTGGCTGGGCGGCACACCGTTCTGGCGCGGCGTCCAGCTCGACGAAACGGCATTTCCCGTGCTGTTGGCATCGGCCCTGAACGAGCGGCAGGCACTCGACGGGACCCCGGTCAAGGACATGATCGTGCATGCCCTGAGCTTCATCGCCCGCAACGGCCCCGGAACGAGTCAGGATCGCTGGGAAGAAGACGCCGGCATAAACACGTTCACGCTCGCCGTCGCCATCGCCGCCCTGGTCGAGGGAAGCGCCTTTCTCGATGAAGAGGCCCGTGAATTCGCGTTGCGTCTGGCCGATCTGTGGAACGCGCGTCTGGAGGATTGGACCTTCGTCCGGGACACGCCGACGGCGCGCCGGGTCGGCGTGGGCGGATACTACATCCGCACGGTACCGTCCGACGTGCTGACGCAAGCCGGCAACCCATCGGAGCACGTGCAGATCAAGAATCTCGCCCATGATCCGGACTTGCCGGCCAGCGCCCAGATTTCCACCGATTTCCTGCAACTCGTGCGCTACGGCCTGAGGCGGGCGGACGATCCCTGCATCGTCGACACGCTGAAAGTCGCCGACCAGTTACTGAAGACCGACACGCCAAGCGGTCCGGTCTGGCACCGCTACAACGACGACGGCTACGGGGAGCACGAGGACGGCAGCCCATTCGACGGTACGGGACATGGGCGCGGCTGGCCTCTGCTGACCGGCGAGCGCGGACACTATGCACTCGCGGCGGGCGAGGACGCCCTGCCCTATATCGAGGCGTTGATGGCGATGAGCAGCTCCCTCGGACTGCTTCCCGAGCAGGTATGGGACAGCGCACCGGTGCCCGAATTCGGATTGGAGCCCGGCAGACCGAGCGGTTCCGCCATGCCGCTGGTATGGGCGCACAGCGAATTCATCAAGCTGTGCTACAGCCGCTTGCTGGGCCGCCCGGTCGATCGCCCCGCGGCCACCTGGGCCCGCTATGGCGGCGTGCGCCCTGGTATCGACTACGACATTTGGGGGCCCAGCTACCGCCCGCGTCGCCTGCGCGCGGGCAACGCGCTGTCCGTCGCGCTTACCGTGCCGGCGCGGGTGCATTGGGGCATCAATGGCTGGAAAGAAGTCCGGGACATCGACACCCGCAACACCGGGCTCGGCCTGCATATCGCAGATCTGCCCGTGACGGCGCTTACCGCCGGGGAGACCGTTCAATTCACGTTTTTCCGGCTCGATTCGGAGACATGGGAAGGCAAGGACTATGAAATGCAGATTGTGGACTGAGGAAGGGACGGCACGATGATCCCCATCGATCTGAGTGGACGAGCAGCTCTCATCACCGGCGGCGATTCTGGGCTTGGCGCGGCGACCGCGGCGTCGCTGGCGGAAGCCGGCGCCGACGTCGCCATCACCTATCAGGTGAAGCCGGAGGCGGCGGAAAGGATCGCCGCCGCGGCGCGGACGTACGGCGTCAGGGCCGCCGCCGTTCAACTCGCCGACGTGTCCAGTCAAGCCGATGTGGCGGCACTGTTCCATCTCATGGATCAGGATTTCGGCGGCATCGATATTCTCGTCAACAACGCCGGTATGGACGGGCCACGCGCTTTATGCGCCGACAGCGATCCCGCCGCCTGGCGCCAGGTGCTCGAGGTCGATCTGGTCGGCGCCTACTACTGCGCGCGCGAAGCGGTGACACGCATGCGCATGCGCGGCGGCGGCGTCATCATCAACACCACCTCGGTGCACGAGTTCATTCCCTGGGCCGGATACAGCGCCTACGCCGCCGCCAAGGCGGGCCTCAGCATGTTCAGCAAGACGCTGGCGCAGGAGGTCGCGGCCGACGGCATCCGCGTGATCGCCGTCGCCCCCGGCGCCATCAAGACCCCGATCAACGCCAACGTGTGGCAGGACCCGAAGGGCCTTGCCGATCTCGATGCGAAAATTCCCATGGGCCGCGTCGGCGAGCCCGACGAGATCGGCCGCACCGTCGCGTTCCTGTGCAGCGACCTGGCCGGCTACGTGACCGGCATCACGGTTCCGGTCGACGGCGGCATGCTGCTCTACCCGGACTTCCGTCACGGCGGCTGATATCGAGCACGCGCCGGACGTAACCCTGATCGGTTGTCGGGCGGATAACTCTTGTTACTAGAGCAGGGTCGGTTCGGATTGACTAAATCTGAACCGTGAATCCTGCTCTAGATTTGAAGTATAGAGCCTGATTCACGGCTCAAGATCGTTCCGATCTGAGCCGATCAGGCTCTAACGCCTTCCTGACTCCTTACGTCACGCACACGGACACGAGCGGGCCGCCCCCGGGCGAATCCTGAGCAATGCATTAAAGTTGTTGATGTTAGGGAGCGGATGTCGCCGGGGCGGCCAGGGCTTCGGCGACTGCCCGCGCCAGCTCGTGGTCGCGATAGGGTTTCTTCAGGAACGGGCGTATCTCCTCGGGCCGGTCGCAGACGCCGGCCGCATAGGCCGAGGTATAGAGCACGCGCAGGCCCGGCCGGCGGGCCGTGGCCTCCCGACCGAGTTGATAGCCGTTCAGCCGTCCCGGCAACATGAGGTCGGCGAACAGAAGGTCCACTTGGGGCGCGCTTTGCAAGGTGTGCAGCGCTTCCTCCGCCCGGGTTGTCTCGATCACCTGATAGCCGAGCTCGCGCAAGGTCTTTGAAATTGCGACCCGGACTTCGCTGTCGTCCTCGACGATGAGCACCGTGGAATCCGGCCGCCGGCGGATTCCACGGTTGTGACAGCGGCATCGGCATCGGCCGGCAGCACGACTTCGCTGCGCGGCATGCATATGCGCACACGGGTTCCCTCGCCGGGCGTACTGTCGATGAGAAGCTGTCCGCCGGACTCCTTCACGAACCCGTAGATGGTACTGAGTCCCAGTCCGGTGCCCTGCCCCACCTCCTTGGTGGTGAAGAACGGCTCGATGGCGCGTGCCAGGACTTCCCTGGCCATGCCTACGCCGGTATCCGCTATCTCGAGGACGACGAAGGCATCCTGGCCCGGCCGGTCCCCGAGCCCGGGAATGTCGGCCCGCCCGGCATTGAATGCGCTCACGGTGACTTGCCCACCCGCCGGCATCGCATCCCTTGCGTTGACCAGCAAATTCATCACCGCAGCTTCCATCTGCGTACGGTCGGCGAAAATCGGCCATAGATCGTCCGCCAGGTCGAAGGCGATCTCAATCCCGCCGCCGAAGGTCCGCTCGAGTAGCTCCGTAAGCCCGTGGACGACGCTGTTAAGATCGAGCGGCACCGGCGACAAGGGCTGATTCCGAGCGAATCCCAGCAACCGCTCGGTCAGATCGGCACAGCGGAGCGCGCCCTGCAGCGCGGAGCCGATCCGCTTCTCCGCGCGCTCGGGAAGCGCCTCGCGACGCAGTGCCGAATCCAGGCTGGCGATGACAACGGTAAGCATGTTGTTGAAATCATGTGCGATACCTCCGGTCAACTTGCCGAGGGCATCCATCTTCTGGGCTTGCAGAAGCTGCTGCTCCAGCGCGCGCCGTTCGTGCTGATCGAGCACCGCGCCAACCACCCGCGTCGGCTCGCCGGCCGCTCCTTCGATCACGACGCCATGATCGCCGAAATAGCGGTATGCCTCGTCCGCGCACCGCCAGCGGTACTCGATGGAGTAGTTCCCGCCCCGTGCCAGCGCCTCTGCCACCGCCGTGGCGTCGTCCGGGTGCACGCGCTCCATCCACAATTCCGGCGTTTTCCAGAACTGCGACGCGGGAAAACCGGTCAACCGGATCACTTTGTCGTTCATGAACCTGCGCGCACCGGCGGCAGCCTGCTCTACCTCGTAGAGCGCGATCGGCAGCGCCCGAATGACCAACAACTCGCGCGCCTCGCTGGAACGCAGGCGACGTTCGGTCTCCAGCATGGCGGCGCGTATGTGCAGATTCTCCTCGAGAAGATGCTTTTCCTGCTCCCGCTGGCGATAGAGTTCGATGAAAACGCGCGCCTTGCTGCGCAGCACGTGCAGGTCGAACGGCTTGAAGACGTAGTCAACCGCGCCCGCCTCGTAACCACGGAAGATGTGCGATTCCTCGGGCGCGATCGCGGTCAGGAAAATGAGAGGAATGCGCCGCGACTTTCCGCGCTCCCGGATGGCCGCAGCGACCTCGTAACCGTCCATGTCGGGCATGCGGACATCGAGCAGGATCAGCGCAAAATCCCGCTGCAGCACATAGCGCAACGCGTCGGCGCCCGAATTTGCCACGACCACCTCGACGTCGAGATCGGCAAGGGCCTCGCTGAGCGTGAACAGGGCGGCAGAATCGTCGTCAACCACGAGGACCGCAGGCCGCGCGGGCGAACCGCCGCGACCCTGTCCTTGCCTGAGGCCGGATACCGTCATCGTCAGTCGACGCCTTCTTCCGAATTCATGCCGACGTCAGCCTCGCGGGCATCCGTACCGCCGGGCCCGGTCTCCCGGAACAGGAAAGCGCGCAAAGTGGAGATGAGTTGGGCGGGCTCCACCGGCTTGGCCAGATAGCCGCTGGCCCCGGCATCCCGACACTTGTCGCGATCCTCCGGCATGGCCTTGGCGGTCACGGCAATCAGGGGCAGCGTCGCGAACTGCTCCATTTCCCGGACACGCTTCATGGTCTCGTAGCCGTCCATCTCCGGCATCATGATGTCCACCAGAACCGCGTCCACGTCGGGATGCTCGCGGAGAAGGCCGATGCCGCTCCGGCCATCCTCAGCATAAACGACGTCGATGGCGAATTGTTCCAGGACGCTCGTGAGGGAATAGATGTTCCGGATGTCGTCGTCGATAATCGCCACCTTGGTGCCGGCGAGTGTCCGGTCAGAACATTCGAGCAACCTGAGCGCGTTCCGTGCCTCCTCCGGCAGATCGTCGGGATCGAGATGCAATCTCAGCGAAACCGCGTCGACGAGTTCGATTTCGGTGCTCACCGTCGTGACGTTGGCATCCCGCGTCCATGCCGTGATGCCCTCGGCTTCGACGTTCCCGTGCGGTGCCAATATCACGGAGGCCGGGGAACGGGGCCGCCTCAGGCGTGGCAGCCGCGCGAGGAAATCGGCCCGCGCCTCCGCATCCGGCGCCGATACCAGATCGATGACGACACAGTCGACGTCGTCGCGATCGAACGCTTCCTTCACCCCTTCCGGCGTGACCATCTCCATATCGACGTCCCAGCCCCGGAACGCCCGACCGGTGCCGGCCTCGTCGGTCGTCGGCTCCGCGATGACCACGAGGCGCCGCTGCGGGCGGGCAACGAAGTCCTTGAGCCTCCCGAAGACGAGGGGAAGGGCATCGGAATCGAGCGGCACGGAGGCGACCGAAAACGCCCCCATATCGAGCGCCCGGGCACGCCGGTGATGGGCGACGAAAACGTTGACGGGCAGATGACGCACCTCGGGGGAGCGCTTGAGGCCGTCGAGGAGGGCCCAGCCATCGCTGTCGTCGTCGCCGATGTCGAACGCCACGGCGTCGATCCTGAACCGCCGCATGGACGCCATGACGCTCCAGTTGCGCGGGGCGCGTATTCCCTTCCAGCCGTGTGCGCGCGCCACCTCCAGCACCTCTGCCGAAAGGTTCCTGTTGTCGCTCACGATCAGCAGGGTCGGCGTCGTATCGTCGAGGCTGGTCCGGTCGTCCGGCTCGTCCTCCGGGGACGGCATCGGCGAATCCGCGGCCTTCGGGGAAGTCAGAAGAACACGGTCGCTGCCGTGGTGCGCATCGCCCGCGCGGTCGGCGGCGTGCCGCGCCATCGGATGGAGCGGCAGGTAAAGTCTGAAGGTGCTGCCCACGCCGAGGGTGCTTTCCAGCACGATCTCGCCGCCCAGCCGGCCCGAAATCTCGCGCGAGATGGAAAGCCCGAGGCCGGTGCCGCCGTACCTGCGGTTGGTGGACCCGTCGGCCTGCTGGAACGCCTCGAACACGATCTTCTGGTTTTCCGGCGAGATGCCGATGCCGGTATCGGAGATCGCGAATTCGACCGCGTGCTCGCAACCGCCGAGCACGGGATGCTCCAGATTCCAGCCGCCCGCGGCCTGCACGATGCGCACGATGACCTCTCCTTCCGCGGTGAACTTGAAGGCGTTGGAAAGGAGGTTCAGCAGAATCTGCTGGAGCCGCATTTCGTCGGTGAAGATGCTTTCGGGAAGCTCCGGGTCGATTTCGATCCGGAAGCTGATGCCCTTTTCCGAAGCGACCAGGTCGAACGTCCGCGCGAGATAGTTACGCAATGCATCGAACCTCAGCTCGCCGATGTCCAGCGTCATGATGCCGGACTCGATCTTGGACAGGTCCAGGATGTCGTTGATCAGCGAGAGGAGATCGCTGCCCGATGACTGGATGGTCTTGGCGAACTCCACCTGCTTGCCGGTCAGGACACCATCGCGGTTGTCCGCGAGCAGCTTGGAGAGCACCAGCATGCTGTTGAGCGGCGTACGCAGCTCATGGGACATGTTCGCCAGGAACTCGGACTTGTACTTCGACGTAAGCGCAAGCTGCTCGGCCTTCTCCTCGACCGCCATCTTGGCCATCTCGACTTCCCGGTTGGTCGCCTCGACCTGCTTCTTCTCCAGGGCGAGCAGCCTGGCCTTTTCCTGGAGCTCCTCGTTCGTGTTACGCAACTCGTCCTGTTGCAGCTTGAGAAGCTCTTCGGATTGCCGCAGGGAAGCGGCCTGCTGCTCCAGCCGCTCATTGGTATTGCGCAGCTCTTCCTGCTGGGCCTGCAGTTCACTCGTCAGGCGCTGGGACTGCTTGAGGAGTCCTTCCGTCCTCATGTTGGCTTCGATCGTGTTGAGAACGATGCCGATGCTTTCCATGAGCTGGTCGAGGAACGACAGGTGGGTTTCGTTGAAGGCACTGAACGAGGCGAGCTCGATCACCGCCTGGATATCGCCTTCGAACAGGACCGGCAGGACGACGATATTGAGGGGCTTCGCCTCCCCGAGGCCGGAGCTGATGCGGACATAGTCGTCCGGCACCGACGTCAGCAGAATCCGCTGCTTCTCTACCGCGCACTGGCCGATCAGGCCCTCGCGCAGGCGGTACGACTTCGCACCCCCCCGACGCGCCTTGAAGGCGTAGCTCGCGAACCTCTCGAGGACCGTTTCGCCGGCCGCGCCCTCCTCCTTGCGCGCCACGTAGAAGATGCCCTGCTGCGCCTCGACCAGCGGTGCGAGCTCGGACAGCACGAGGTTGGAAACCGTGACCAGATCGCGTTCGCCCTGCAGAAGGCGGGTGAAGCGCGCGATATTGGTCTTCAGCCAGTCCTGTTCGGTGTTCTTGAGCGTGGTATCCTTGAGGTTGCGTATCATCTCGTTGATGTTGTCTTTCAGCGCCGCGACCTCGCCCAACGCCTCCACCGTGATGGACCGGGTCAGGTCGCCCTTGGTCACCGCCGTGGCAACCTCGGCGATGGCGCGGACCTGGGTCGTCAGGTTCGCGGCCAGCTGGTTCACGTTGTCGGTGAGGGCGCGCCACAGGCCGGCGGCGCCGGGCACGCGTGCCTGGCCGCCGAGCTTGCCTTCGATGCCCACTTCGCGCGCGACGTTGGTGACCTGGTCGCCGAAGGTCGCGAGCGTGTCGATCATCCCGTTGATCGTATCGGCCAGCGCCGCGATCTCGCCCTTGGCGTCCACGGCCAGTTTGTGGGTGAGATCGCCGCAGGCGACCGCGGTCACCACGTCCGCGATACCGCGCACCTGACCGGTAAGGTTGGTGGCCATGGCGTTCACGTTGTCGGTCAGGTCCTTCCACGTGCCCGCGACCCCGGTCACCTGCGCCTGGCCGCCGAGCTTGCCTTCCGTGCCCACCTCGCGCGCCACGCGCGTCACTTCCGAGGCGAAGGAGTTGAGCTGGTCCAGCATGGTGTTGATGGTGTCCTTGAGCTCGAGGATCTCGCCCTTCACGTCCACCGTGATCTTCTTCGACAGGTCGCCGTTGGCGACCGCGGTCGTGACCTCGGCGATGTTGCGCACCTGGCTGGTCAGGTTGGTCGCCATGGCGTTCACGTTGTCGGTCAGGTCCTTCCACGTGCCGGCAACGCCGGTCACCTGCGCCTGGCCGCCGAGCTTGCCTTCCGTGCCCACCTCGCGCGCCACGCGCGTCACTTCCGAGGCGAACGACGAAAGTTGCCCCACCATGGTGTTGATGGTGTCCTTGAGCTCGAGAATCTCGCCCTTCACGTCCACCGTGATCTTCTTCGACAGGTCGCCGCGCGCGACCGCGGTCGTCACCTCGGCGATGTTGCGCACCTGACCGGTCAGGTTGGTCGCCATGGCGTTCACGTTGTCGGTCAGGTCCTTCCACGTGCCGCCCACGCCCTCCACCCGTGCCTGGCCGCCGAGCTTGCCTTCCGTGCCCACCTCTCGCGCCACGCGCGTCACTTCCGCCGCGAACGACGAAAGCTGGTCCACCATGGTGTTGATGGTGTTCTTGAGCTCGAGGATTTCGCCACGCACGTCCACCGTGATCTTCTTCGACAGGTCACCGCGCGCGACCGCGGTCGTCACCTCGGCGATGTTGCGCACCTGGCTGGTCAGGTTGGTCGCCATGGCGTTCACGTTGTCGGTCAGGTCCTTCCACGTGCCGGCAACGCCGGTCACCTGCGCCTGGCCGCCGAGCTTGCCTTCCGTGCCCACCTCGCGCGCCACGCGCGTCACTTCCGCCGCGAACGACGAAAGTTGCCCCACCATGGTGTTGATGGTGTCCTTGAGCTCGAGGATCTCGCCCTTCACGTCCACCGTGATCTTCTTCGACAGGTCGCCGTTGGCGACCGCGGTCGTGACCTCGGCGATGTTGCGCACCTGGCTGGTCAGGTTGGTCGCCATCAGGTTCACGTTGTCGGTCAGGTCCTTCCACGTGCCGGCAACGCCTTTCACCTGCGCCTGGCCGCCGAGCTTGCCTTCCGTGCCCACCTCGCGCGCCACGCGCGTCACTTCCGCCGCGAACGACGAGAGCTGTCCCACCATGGTGTTGACCACCTGCCCGATGCGCAGGAACTCGCCGCGCAACGGGCGGCCGTCGATCTCCAGCATCATGGTCTGGGTGAGGTCGCCGCGCGCGACCGCGGTCGTCACCTCGGCGATGTTGCGCACCTGACCGGTCAGGTTGGTCGCCATGGCGTTCACGTTGTCGGTCAGGTCCTTCCACGTGCCGCCCACGCCCTCCACCCGTGCCTGGCCGCCGAGCTTGCCTTCCGTGCCCACCTCGCGCGCCACGCGCGTCACTTCCGCCGCGAACGACGAAAGCTGGTCCACCATGGTGTTGATGGTGTTCTTGAGCTCGAGGATTTCGCCACGCACGTCCACCGTGATCTTCTTCGACAGGTCACCGCGCGCGACCGCGGTCGTCACCTCGGCGATGTTGCGCACCTGGCTGGTCAGGTTGGTCGCCATCAGGTTCACGTTGTCGGTCAGGTCCTTCCACGTGCCGGCGCCGCCCTTCACTTTCGCCTGGCCGCCGAGCTTGCCTTCCGTGCCCACCTCGCGCGCCACGCGCGTCACCTCCGCCGCGAACGACGAAAGCTGGTCCACCATGGTGTTCACGACCTTGCCGATGCGCAGGAACTCGCCGCGCAGAGGACGACCATCGGTATCGAGATTCATGCGCTGGGTGAGGTCGCCCTTGGCGACGGCGCCGATAACCCGCGCGACCTCCACGGTGGGATGGGTCATGTCGCCGATGAGGTCGTTGACTGCATCGACCGAGCTCTGCCAACCGCCCCTGGCACCAGCCATGCGGGCACGCTGGTTGATCTTGCCTTCCTTGCCCACTGCCGTGCCGAGGCGCGTGAGCTCTTTCGTGAGTTCGTAGTTGAGCTCGACGACGTCGTTGAAGGCCTGGGCGATCTCGCCCTCTATTCCCGTGTAACTGAGGGACAGGCGCGCCGTGAAATCGCCCTTGCGAAAGGCACGTAGCGCTTCAAGAAGTTGACGGCTGTCCAAGGACTCGAGAGTTCCCGCATCAGGCATAGAAAACCTCCCAACGCCACCGCGGCCCCCCTCCGCACCGGCGTGTTCAATTCTGTTAGCCCTGCACGTCCTCTTCGGTTCCGGTGCGGCAACACCGCACGGGATATCCCCATATCCCCTGCGGTCACGTGTCCTCCGGCCACTCTCCTGACGCCACCCACCATTACGGAGAATGCGGCGTTAGAATACTCTAAGCTACTGACTTACAACACAAATGTTACCATCCCACCGCACCTGACGTGCGCGAAGCAACAAAAGCTCATATCTCCATATTATCCCGGTATGTAGTCCGGACTTGAATGATGCCAAAGTTCCAATGCAGTGAAAAGGCATTAATTTTCACTGGCGGCCAAATGTAAGCTACTAAATCATAAGCACTCGACTACCCGTACCAAAGCACGCGATTCCACAAACCGGCCGTTCAACAAAGGCGTGTCCGGTCAAATACCATCATCGGGCCGACCGTCGGCCCGTTCATCAGCGTTGTTATGGGATCGCTCCACCAGCAACGCGGCGATAGCGGTCTGCAACGCCTCGAAATTGGTCGGTTTCTCGAAAGCCGGGACATCGGGGAACCGCGTCTGGAGTTCCGTGAGCTTGCGGTAACCGGACAGGAACACGAACGGAATGTCGCGTTCACGAAGCGCTTCCGCGAGCGGATGGACGCTGCGTCCGCGCAGGCTCGCGTCCAGCAGGGCAAGATCGAAGCTCTCGCTTTCGATCAACGCCAGGCCTTCTTCCAGGCTGGTCGCCGGCCCTACCGCTTCTGCGCCCATGTCGCACAGCGACTGTTCCAGCACCTCGGCCAGAAGGAAATCGTCCTCCACTACGAGGATTCTCGTGCCCGAGATGTCCGCCGCCCCACCGTGCGGTTCCCGTAATGACCCCGGCATGCTCCCGCTCCGCAGCTTGTCTTCTACGTCAGCCGTTTCGCACCCCGGCGGTAGAACCGGGCCTCAGAACTCCGCAAGCAATTAAATCAAATAGGTATGTAAGTAATAATACATCAGCATTTACGAACCGTGTCAGAAACGCAAGAGGCATCGTCGGCGTTTCTGACACGCTGGAGTTTGAACCTTAGCCCAAAGATATGGGATGGTGCCCCCGGGGAGACTCGAACTCCCACGTCCTTGCGAACAACAGATTTTGAGTTTGCCGCGTCTACCGGTTCCGCCACAGGGGCCCGCGCGGGAAGATAGGCGCTCGTGCGCGGCGCGGCAACACGCGCGGCGTCCCGTCAGCCCAAACTTCCGTCGGCGCAGGCCCCCGTCAACGCAGGCCGATAAGACGCCGCAGGACCACGCCCAGCGAGCGGCGCGGCGGATCGGCCGCCGGGGCCGGCGCCGCCGGCGCGGGGTCGGCGACGTCTTCTGCCGCCGCCGGGTCCGCCGGCAGTGTCGTGTAGGCGTGGGAGCCGTCGCACCAGGGATAGGCGGCGCTCCGTCCGCAGTAGCAGCGATTGGCCATTCGTGTGTGTCCATCCACCCCACATTACGGGGCCACACATTACGGGCAGGTCCCGCGGGCGGCAACATGGGCGACGGTGCGCTTGCCCGCCGTCGCGCCCGGCGTGCTAGTCTGCCGCCATGGACGCGAAACCGGATACCGCCTCCCTCGATCCCGCCGTCATAGCTGCGTGGCACGCGCACATCTACTACGACCCGGCCACGACCAAGGACCGGGCCGCGCGGCTGCGCGACAAGATCGCCGCCGCCTTTCCCGATGCCCTGATCGGGCGCTGGCACGACACCCTGGTCGGGCCCCACACGCGCGCCATGTATCAGGTCGCCTTCGCCGCCGACCTGTTCGCCCGGTTCGTGCCGTGGCTCGCGATCCACCGCGACGGGCTCGCCATCCTGGTCCATGCCGATTCCACCGGCGACCACAAGAAGGACCACACCGACCACGCCATCTGGATGGGCGAGGTCCTGCCGGTCAACACCAGCAACTGGGACTGATCCCCGCGCGCGATTCCGTCCGCGCGACCGCCGCCGTCAAGGGGCCGGCTTGCGCTGCCCGCGCGAATCGGGCTCTAATGGCCGCGCGCGCAAGCCTTTTCCAAGGGCATTTACGGGGCAAATTCAAGGAGATCGGGAACCACACCGGCACGGTACGGAGGGTCATGGCGGCAGGTAAATTCTTCGACGAAATGCATGGCACCGATGAAGCGGTGCGCCAATCATACGATGCCATCGCCAATTGGCTCCATGCCATCTCCAGGCGCGAGCTGAGCGCCAAGCGCAAGGAGGCGGAAGTGCTGTTCCGCCGCATGGGGATCACCTTCCTGGTCTACGGCACCGGCGCCTCCAACGAGCGCCTGATCCCGTTCGACCTGATTCCGCGGGTGCTTACCCAAGACGAATGGTCGGTGATCGAGCGCGGTTGCGTGCAGCGCGTGCGCGCCATCAACGCCTTCCTGCACGACATCTACCACGGCCAGGAGATCATCAAGGCCGGCAGGATTCCCGCCGAGAAGGTGCTGACCAACTCGCGTTACCGCCCAGAGATGCAGGACCTCGACGTGCCGGGCGATATCTACGTTCACATCACCGGCATCGACCTGGTGCGTACCGGCGAGCGCGAGTTCTACGTGCTCGAGGACAACCTGCGCAATCCGTCCGGCGTCAGCTACATGATGGAGAACCGCGAGGTGATGATGCGGCTGTTCCCGTCGCTGTTCTCGGGCAACCGCATCCTGCCGGTGAACAACTATCCTGAGCTGCTGCTCGAGAACCTGCGCGCGGTCGCGCCGCGCGGCGTGAGCTGGCCGACGGTCGCGCTGCTGACGCCCGGCATCTACAACTCGGCCTATTTCGAGCACGTGTTCCTGGCCGACGAGATGGGCGTCGAGCTGGTCGAGGGCCAGGACATGTTCGTCAAGGACGACCAGGTGTTCATGCGCACCACCCATGGCCCGGTGCGGGTCGACGTGATCTACCGGCGCATCGACGACGATTTCGTCGATCCGCTGGCGTTCAACGCCGACTCCATGCTGGGGGTGCCCGGGCTGCTGTCGGCCTACCGCGCCGGCGGCGTGACGCTCGCCAACGCCATCGGCACCGGCGTCGCCGACGACAAGGCCATGTACATCCACGTGCCCGACATGATCGAGTTCTACCTGGGCGAGACGCCGATACTCTCCAACGTGCCGACCTACGCCCTGCGCAAGCCCGACGACCTCAAGTACGCGCTCGACCACCTGGACGAGCTGGTGGTCAAGGAGGTGGGCGGCGCCGGCGGCTACGGCATGCTGGTGGGCCCGGCCGCCACCAAGGCCGAGATCGCCGCCTACCGCCAGCGCATCCTGTCCGATCCCGCCAACTTCATCGCCCAGCCGACGCTGTCGCTGTCCACCTGCCCGACCTTCACCGACAAGGGGATCGCGCCGCGCCACGTCGACCTGCGGCCCTACGTGCTGATGGGCCCGAACGCGGTCACGGTCGTGCCCGGCGGGCTCACCCGGGTGGCGCTGCGCGAGGGCTCGCTGGTGGTCAACTCCTCCCAGGGCGGCGGCACCAAGGACACATGGGTGCTGCGCGCCGGCGCGGGAGGCACGTCATGACCATCGTGCTGGCGCGCAGCGCCGATCACCTCTACTGGATGTCGCGCTACGTCGAGCGCGCCGAGAACACCGCGCGCATTCTCGACGTGTCCGACCGCATGGGCCTGATGCCCGCCGACGCCGACGGCAAGGGCACCAGCGGCGAGTGGGAGGCGGTGCTCCAGATCACCGGAGACGTTGCCGGGTTCCACTCGCGCTTTCCCGAGGCGACCGCCGCCAACGTCATCCGCCACATGACGCTCGATCCGGAGAACCCGTCGAGCATCTACTCGACCGTGCGCGCCGCGCGCGAGAACGCGCGCGCCGAGCGCGTCGGCATCACCACCGAGATGTGGGAGGCGCTCAATTCCACCTGGCTCGAGATTTCCGCGCTGACGCCGACGCGCCTCGCGAGCCGCGGCTACCGCAACTTCTTCGACTGGATCAAGGAGCGCTCGCACCTGTTCCGCGGCTCCGCGGTCGCTACCATGCTGCGCGACGAGCGCTACCACTTCCTCCGGCTCGGCACCTTCATCGAACGCGCCGACAACACCGCGCGCATCCTCGACGTGAAATACCACATCCTGCTGCCGACCGTTTCCGACATCGGTAGCGCCATCGACTACTTCCAGTGGGGCGCGCTCCTGCGCTCGGTCTCGGCGTACCGCAACTACCACCACGCCTACAAGCAGGTGATCACGCCGGTGAACATCGCCGACCTGCTGATCTTCAACGACGCCTTCCCGCGCTCGCTGCATTCGTGTCTCAACGACGTGGTCGACCTGCTTGGCCAGATCGAGGGGCCGCGCGGCGCCGAGGCTGCCCGCCAGGGGGGCGAGATCCACGCCATGCTGCACTACGGGCGCATCGAGACCGTGTTCCAGCAGGGTCTGCACGAGTTCCTGTCCGACTTCATCATCCGCAACAACCGGCTCTCCGGCGAGATACAATCCGCCTACCTGGTCGCGCAGTAGCCCACCGGCCCATCCATGCGTCTGTCGATCAGTCATATCACGCGCTACCGCTACAGCCAGCCGGCCCGCTACACGATCCAGTACCTGCGCCTCACGCCCTGGAGCGACGCGAGCCAGCACGTCGAGCGCTGGCGCCTGCGCACGCCGGGGCGGCTCACCCAGCACGTGGACGCGTTCGGCAACCTGATGCACGTGCTCGTGATCGACACGCTCCACGACGAGGTCGCGGTCACGGTCGAGGGCGAAGTCGAATCCTACGACACCGTCGGCGTGCTCGGGGACGACGACCGGGTGTCGCCCATCCTCTACCTGCGCCCGACGCCGCTCACGGAGCCTGCCGGCAACGTCCAGGACTTCACCGCCGGCCTGCGCGCGCGCATCAAAGCCGACCGTCTCGACGGCCTGCACGAGCTATCGCGCGCGGTGGCGCGCGCGGTCGTCTACCGCCCCGGCACCACCGACGTCGAGACCACCGCCGCCGCCGCGCTCGCCGCCGGCACCGGTGTATGCCAGGACCAGGCCCACGTGTTCGTCGCCGCGGCGCGCTTCCTCGGCGTGCCGACGCGCTACGTGTCGGGCTACGTCCACGTCGCCGGCGACGGTGCCGACGAGACCGCCTCCCATGCCTGGTCCGAGGCCTGGGTGGACGGGCTCGGCTGGGTCGCCTTCGATGTCACCAACGAGATCTGCGCCAACGACGCCCATGTCCGCATCGCCATCGGCCCCGATTACGCCGCCTGCGCGCCGGTGCGCGGCGTGCGCCGCGGCGGCGGCGCCGAGCGGCTCGACGTCAATGTCCATGTCGCGGCCATGAGCCAATAGGTATAGACTGCCGCCCGCGTCGCACAGCGGCCGGGCGGCGCCGGTCCCGAGGATGGTCGTGTCGGAGTTGCTTACGCTTTGATGTCGTCCGTTTCCCCGCCGGGTTCGTTCAATCCCCCAACGCGCGCGCGCCAGCTTGCCGGAGAATCCAAACCCATGACCTATGCCGTCGGATTCCTGCTCCAGGAGGGGCTCGTGTTCGCCTCCGATTCGCGCACCAATGCGGGCGTGGACCAGGTTTCCGTCGCCCGCAAGATGACGGTGTTCGAAAAGCCGGACGAGCGCTTCATGGTGCTGCTCGCGGCCGGTAACCTCGCCATCACCCAGTCGGTGGTGCGGCTTCTCAATGAGGACCTGAACAGCGACGGCCCGCGCGACCTGTTCGCCGCGCCGACCATGTTCGCCGCGGCCCGCATGGTCGGCGCGTCTTTGCGCAACGTCTACGAGGTGGACGGCGACGCGCTCCGCGAGCAGGGGCTCGAGTTCAATGCCGCCTTCGTCTTCGGCGGCCAGATCAAGGGCGGCGAGGCGCGGCTCTACAACATCTACTCGGCGGGCAACTTCATCGAGGCCTCGCCCGAGGCGCCCTATCTACAGATCGGCGAGAACAAGTACGGCAAGCCGATCATCGACCGCACCATCACCTTCGAATCGTCCCTCAAGCAGGCAATCAAGTGCGCGATCCTGTCGTTCGAATTCGACCATGCGCTCCAACATCTCGGTCGGGCCGCCCATCGACATCCTCACCTACCAGCGCGACTCGCTAAAATCCGGCCTGCGCATGCAGCTTGCCGAGGGCGACGCGTACCTTTACCTCATCCGCGACTACTGGGGCGGCGCGCTGCGGCACGCATTCGAGGACATGCCCGACCCCGACTGGCTCAAGTAGCGTTTTCCCGCATGCTCCACCGTCTCTATGCCTGGACCATGCGGCTCGCCCGGCACCGCCACGCCGAGCGCTGGCTCGCACTCGTGGCCTTCGCCGAAAGCTCGTGCTTCCCGATCCCGCCTGACGTCATGCTGATCCCGATGGTGCTGGCGGACCGCAGCCGCGCCTGGCGTTTCGCGCTGATCTGCACCATCGCCTCGGTCGTGGGTGGGCTCGCCGGCTACGCCATCGGTGCATTCCTGTTCGAGACCGTCGGCAAGCCGCTGCTCGCGTTCTACGGCTATACCGACGCGTTCCGCAACTTCACCCAGCGCTACAATGAATGGGGCATCTGGATCGTCGCCGGAGCGGCGGTGACGCCGTTCCCGTTCAAGGTGATCACCATCGCCTCGGGCGTCACGCACCTCGACCTGATCGAGTTCACCGTCGCCGCCGCGCTCGCACGGGGCGCGCGGTTCTACGCCGTGGCGGCGCTCCTGTGGCGCTTCGGTGAACCGATCGAGGGCTTCATCGAACGCCACCTCGGCAAGCTCGCGACGCTTTTCTTCATCCTGCTGCTCGGCGGATTCGTTCTGGTAAAATACGTCCTGTGATGGACCGCCCCGCGCCCCGCCTCGCCTTCGCCCTGCTGCTCGCCGCCGCCGTCGCCATCCTCGCCGCGGCGCTCGCCTTCCAGTATCTGGGCGGGCTCCGGCCGTGCGAGCTGTGCCTGTGGCAGCGCTACCCCTATGCCGTACTGATCGGGATCGCCGGCGTCGGGATCGGCCTCGCCCGCGTGCCGGGCGTGCCGCGCGGCCTGCTCGCCGCGCTGGCCGCGCTGGCTGCGCTCGCCATGGCGGCGGATGCGGCCATCGCCGTGTTCCATGTCGGCGTCGAGCACCACTGGTGGCAGGGGCTCGCGAGCTGCTCGGGCAAGACCGGCGCCGCCCGAACGGTCGAGGAGCTGGCCCGCCAGCTCCAGGGCACCGCGGTGGTGCGCTGCGATGCCATCGCCTGGTCGTTCGCGGGAATCTCGATGGCGGGCTATAATGCGTTCGCGGCGACCGCGCTCGCGCTGTTCGCCGCCTGGATCGCGCGTGGGCTGCTACGGCCCGCGCCCTGAGTTCGTCACGACCGAGGAGGTCGCCATGGATACCACCCGCCACCCCGCCGACGGCGGCCGCGATACCCGCGTCGCCCGCATGATCCGCGTCGACCAGGCCGGCGAGTACGGCGCCGCGCGCATCTACGCGGGCCAGCTCGCGGTGCTGGGCGCGCGCGCCGGCACCGCGCCGATCCGCCACATGGCCGAGCAGGAAAAGCGCCATCTCGACGACCTCGACCGCCTGATGGTCGCGCGCCGGGTACGCCCGACCGCGCTCGCCCCGGTCTGGCACGTGGCCGGCTTCGCGCTGGGCGCGGCCACGGCGCTGATGGGGCGCCGCGCCGCCATGGCCTGCACCGAAGCGGTGGAAGAGGTGATCATCGACCATTACGCGCGCCAGGAAGCGGCGCTCGGCGAGGACGACGCGGCACTCAGGTCGCTGATCGCAACCGCGCGCGAGGACGAGCAGGCCCACCGCGACACCGCGCTGTCGGAAGGCGCCGCCGGCGCGCCCTGCCACGAGCCGCTGACGACCGCGATCAAGGCCGGCACCCGGCTCGCGATCTGGCTGTCGGAGAGGATCTGACATGGCGCTCGCGCAATACCAAGGCGGCTGCCACTGCGGCAAGGTGCGCTACGAGGTCAACCTCGATCTTTCCCGCGTGCTCGTCGTGCAACTGCTCGTTCTGCGCCAAGCGCGGCAGCCTGCTCACCTTCACCACGCCTGACAATTTCAACCTGGTGTCGGGCGCCGACGCGCTCACGGAATACCGGTTCAACACCCGCAACATCCAGCACCTGTTCTGCCGGGAATGCGGCATCGAATTGTTCGCCCGCGGCATCGGGCCCGACGGCAAGGCGGTGGTGGCGATCAACGTGCGCTGCCTCGACGACGTCGATCCCGACGCCCTCGACGTGACCCGGTTCGATGGCAAGCACTTGTAGGAAAGGCGGCGGAGCGTCCTAACCGGTCTCGAGCTCGGAATCCCAGTAGAGGTAGTCGCGCCAGCTCTCGTGCAGAAAATTGGGCGGGTAAGCCCGCCCATTCATCTGCAGTTCCTTGACGGTCGGCTCCTTGGGAGCGTGGAGCGGCAGCATCCCCGCCTCCCGCGGCAGGAAGCCGCCTTTCTCCAGGTTGCACGGCTCGCACGCGGCGACCACGTTCCACCAGCTGGTCTCGCCACCGAGCGACTTCGGGATTACGTGATCGAAGGTCAGGTGCTCGGCCGGACGGCGGATGCCGCAGTACTGGCACGAGAAGCGGTCGCGCAGGAACACGTTGAACCGGGTGAAGGCCGGGCGGCGCGAGGTGTGGATGTACTGCTTGAGAGAGATCACCGAGGGCAGCGCCATCGAGAAGCTCGGGCTGTGCACCACGCGATCGTATTCGGAGATGATGTTGACGCGGTCGAGGAACACCGCCTTCACCGCCTCCTGCCACGGCCACACCGAAAGCGGGAAGTAGCTCAGCGGACGGAAGTCCGCGTTCAGCACCAGGGCCGGACAGCTTTCGGGCGACGCGAACAGGGCCAACTCCTCTTAAGCTGCGGGCTCCGCACTGCCGGAGCCCTGCTGAAATGGGTACAACGTTTTTATGACACGCGCAAGAATGGGCCCCCGCTACCCACCATATCCGGTGGTAACGGCCGGAAATCCCTTCCAGATATGGCGCCCCGGTTATGAAGTCAGCGTGAACCCGCGACGCGGCCCAGGAACTTGACCGCGAGGCCGAGGCCGCGCTCGTCGATACCGTGGCCGAGTTCCGGCAGGACATGGGCCTGCACGTCGACGCCGCCGGCGAGCAGGGTGCGTTCGGCATCGCGCGCGCTGTCGACGGGCACCACCACGTCGTCTTCGCCGTGGACGATGAGCACCGGCGGCCGGCCGGCGATCTCCTCGGCGAGCCGGTTGCGCCCGACCAGCGCGCCCGAGAAGGCGAGGATCGCCGCGGGGCCGGGCGAGCGGCGCAGGCCGACGTGGAGCGCGGTCATGGCGCCTTGAGAGAACCCCGCCAGGATCAAGCGGTCGGGCGCGAGGCCGAGGCGGTCCAGGTTCTCGTCGAGGAACGCATCCACATCCGGCCGCGCGTGCTCGAGCCCGGCATAGAGCGTCATCGGGTCGCGGTCCTGCAGCGAGAACCACTGGCGCCCCATGGGCGCCATGTCGCACGGCTCGGGCCCGTCGGGAGCGAGGATGCGCGCACCCGGCAGCACCTTGGCGATATAGGGCGCGAGGCCGATCAGGTCGGCCCCGTCGGCGCCGAGCCCGTGCAGCACGACCACCAGCCAGGTCGCCTCGCCGCCCGCGGCGGGGCCGAAGGCGGGGCCGGACAGCGGGCGCGGCGGGCGGGCGGCGGTATCTTGATCCAAAACAGGCGCTCCTCGGCGGCACGGGTGACGGGCAACGGATCGGGCGGGCCTTCCTTGACGCGCCCGGGGGCTCCGGCACATTCTAGCGGCCCCATCCCTCAGGTATAAGCCAAGACATCGGGAGCCAATGAGCGCAGCGCGAGCACAAGCGAGGCGGGCAATAGCCCATTCACCGTTGCGGGCGGGCGGGCGACGCTGGCCGCCGGGCTCGACGCCGCCGAGCGCTACCTCGCCCTGGCGCGCGCCAGGGTCGGCGAAACGGTCGCACAGGCCGGGCGCGACGGGCTCGATGCCTGCCAGTTCGCCGCCCATGGCCTGGCATGGACCGCCACCTACGTCGCGGCCCTGCGCCAGACCCTCGCCTGGACCCGCCGCCTCGACGACGCCGACGCCCTTGGCGAGGTCGAGGCCTTGATCGCCGAGGCCGCGTTCGGCGAATACCTCGCCCAGCTCCGGGGCGGCATCGCGCTCTCACAGGGCGAGATCGTGCGCCCGGCCGACCTCGGCCTCGGCGACGACGCGCTGGCATCGTTCGATGCGGCGCCCGTGCGCGCCCTGATCGCGACCGGCAACGGCATCGCCACGCGCCGGCGCATCGCCGCGCTCGCCGCCGAGGGCCGTTTCGGCGACTGGGGCCTCGGCGACGAGATCCTCGAGATGGTGCGCGCGCAGTTCCACCGCTTCGCCGACGAGCGCATCGCGCCGTTCGCCAACGACTGGCACCGCGCCAACGCGCTGATCCCGGATGCGGTAATGGACGAACTTGCCGGGCTCGGCGTGTTCGGCCTCACGGTCGCGGAAGCGCACGGCGGGCTCGGCATGGGCAAGATCGCGCTTGCGGTGGTGACGGAGGAGCTCTCGCGCGGCTACATCGGCGTCGGCTCGCTGCCGACCCGCTCCGAGATCGCCTGCGAGCTGATCGGCGCCCACGGCACCGACGACCAGAAGGCGCGCTTCCTGCCCGGCATCGCGGCGGGCGCGATCATCGCGACCGCGGTGTTCACCGAGCCCAATACCGGCTCCGACCTCGGGTCCTTACGCACCCGCGCGGTCAGGGACGGCGATAGCTGGCGCGTCACCGGCCAGAAGACCTGGATCACCCACGGCGCGCGCTCGGACCTGATGACCTTGCTCGCGCGCACCGACGCCGACGAGCCCGGCTGGCGCGGGCTCTCCATGTTCCTCGCCGAGAAGCCGCGCGGCAGCGAGTCCGATCCGTTCCCGGCGCCCGGCATGACC
Organism: uncultured Alphaproteobacteria bacterium; assembly: GCA_963732875.1. Classification (GTDB taxonomy): domain Bacteria; phylum Pseudomonadota; class Alphaproteobacteria; order SMXQ01; family SMXQ01; genus WHSO01. The sequence goes on from CAVTBD010000002.1 coordinate 1,747,712, forward strand.
GGCACCGAGATCGAGGTGCTGGGCTACCGCGGCATGCGCGAGTACGAGCTTTCCTTCGACGGCTTCGAGGTGGCCGACGCCAACCTGCTCGGCGGACGCCCCGGCGAGGGCTTCAAGCAGCTCATGGCGACCTTCGAATCGGCGCGCATCCAGACCGCCGCGCGCGCCAACGGTGTCGCCCAGAACGCGCTCGAGCTGGCCGTCGGCTACGCCAATGAGCGTAAGCAGTTCGGCAAGCCGATCGCCGCCTTCGATCGCGTCGCCGGCAAGATCGGCTGGATGGCGGCGGAAGTCATGGTATCGCGCCAGCTCGCCCTGTTCGCCGCGCGCGAGAAGGATTCGGGGCGGCGCTGCGACATGGAGGCGGGCATGGCGAAGCTGCTCGCCGCGCGCACCGCCTGGGCCGCCGCCGACAACGCCGTGCAGGTGTTCGGCGGCAACGGCTATGCCGTCGAGTTCCCGGTGAGCCGGCTGCTGCTGGACGCCCGCATCCTCAACATCTTCGAAGGCGCGGCCGAGATTCAGGCCCAGGTGATCGCCCGCGCGCTCCTGTCCGACCGCAACTGAGAAAGGCATCTTACGTGACCGTCGTCCTGCCCTTCCTGATCGCCGCCGCCGCCATCGCCGTGCTGGTGGTGCTCGCAATCGGCATCATCAACATGTTTCGCAGGGATCACGACCCGCGCCGCTCCAACAAGCTGATGCAGTGGCGCATCATCCTGCAGTTCGCGGCGATCATGCTGCTGGTCCTGTTCCTGTTCCTGATGAAGCACTGAGGGAAGCGGCCCATGGCCAACATCAGGCTCACCAAGATCTACACGCGCGGCGGCGACGACGGCGAGACCTCGCTCGGCGACGGCGAGCGGCGCCCCAAGGACGACCTGCGCGTCGCCGCCTACGGCACGGTGGACGAGGCCAACGCCGTGATCGGCGTGGCGCGGCTCCACCTCGCCGGCAGCGACAACGACATGATGGGCCGCATCCAGGACGACCTGTTCGACCTCGGCGCCGACCTGTGCATCCCCGAGGGCGGCCGCAAGGGCGAGAGCGCGGGCGTGGTGGCGCTGCGCGTCACCGCGACCCAGGTCAAGCGCCTCGAGGACGAGATCGACGCCATGAACGAGCACCTGGCGCCGCTCGCCTCGTTCGTGCTGCCGGGCGGCAGCGAGGCCGCGGCCTATCTCCATCTCGCACGCACGGTCGTACGCCGCGCCGAGCGCCTGATGGTGCGCCTCGCGCGCGCCGAGACCGTCAATCCCGAGGCGTTGCGCTACGTCAACCGGCTGTCAGACCACCTGTTCGTGATGGCGCGCCGCGCCAACGACGACGGCCGTACCGACGTGCTGTGGCGCCCGGGCGCCAACCGCTGAAGCCCGTCTCCCCGGCCCATGAGCCGGGACGGGAACCAATCGACCTCTCCGCCGTTAATTACCTGAATACCATCCGGCAGAGGGGAGAAGCATGGCCCTCCACATCCGCGTCCCGCCAGCGGTGCCGGCCCTGCTGACGGCTGGTTTCGTATTGTTATTGCCGGTTCACGCGACAGCACAGGACACCACGGACCACCAGTCCGCCTACAACCCGCCCCTCGCGGCGAGCCCCGGCACCGCGGCGAAGGACGGCGACGCCGCCTCTGTCGGCGTCACCGCCAAGCATGGCCCCTGCGACTCCCGGCCGGCCGCCGCGGTCAACAGCTTCTTCCACCGCCTCACCGCCAACACCGATGCCGACGACCAGGCCCACCGCGTCGCGCGTTTCAAGGCGTTCAATGCCACCTTCACGACACGTCCCTTGGCCCGTGCCGTGCTTGGTCCGTCGTGGGATACGGCGAGCGAACCCGCGCGGGCCCAATATGTCGCCCTGTTCCATTTCTATTTCATGGACAATTATCTCGACTTGGCCGCCCAGGCGAGCCGGTCCTGGCACGACGGCATGATCGCCCGCACCGCCGACAACGGCGAAACGGTGGTCGCTCCGACGGGGCAGGACGCCGGCTCCTCCAGGTTCAGCAATATCGAAATCTACGTGCGGCCGGCCACCTGCCGGCTGGCCCTGGTCGACGTCCATGCGGGCAGGCTGTCGCTGGCGAAGATGATCCGCTCGGAATTCCAGTCCATCCTGCACCAGAGCGGCCTCGCGGGGCTGATGGAACGGCTCCGGAACCGCGCCCACAAATCCCCGATGTGGGAGATGTGGCAGGCCTCCCGCTAGCGCCGTCTGCTCCGGCGCGATCGCACTTCCGGGCCGCAAACGGGCGCCCCGGGGGCCGTTGACCCTTCCCCGCACGACCGGTACCTTGCCCGGCACGGTTTGAATCCCCGGGAAGGAGAAAAATGAAGGTCCTCGTCGCGGTGAAGCGGGTGATCGACGCCAACGTCAAGGTGCGCGTGCGCCAGGACGGCAGCGGCGTCGAGACCAACAACGTCAAGATGGCCATGAACCCGTTCTGCGAGATCGCGGTCGAGGAAGCGGTGCGCCTCAAGGAGGCCGGCACGGCGAGCGAGACCGTGGTCGTCTCCGCCGGCCCGCAGGCGACCCAGGAGACCATCCGCACCGCGCTCGCCATGGGCGCCGACCGCGGCATCCACATCCCGTGCGACCAGCCGCTCGAGCCGCTCGCAGTCGCCAAGCTGCTCGCCGCGGTCGCGGCCAGGGAGCAGCCCGGCCTGATCCTGCTCGGCAAGCAAGCGATCGACGACGACGCCAACCAGACCGGCCAGATGCTGGCGGCGCTGCTGGGCTGGGCCCAGGGCACCTTCGCCTCCAGGATCGCGATCGAGGGCGACCGTGCCAGGGTGACGCGCGAGATCGACGGCGGCCTCGAGACGGTGGATCTCAAACTGCCCTGCGTGGTCACCACCGACCTGCGCCTGAACGAGCCGCGCTACGCGTCGCTGCCCAACATCATGAAGGCGAAGAAGAAGCCCATCGACCAGATCAAGCCCGACGAGCTCGGCGTCGACGTGAGCCCGCGCCTCAAACTGCTCAAGGTCGCCGAGCCGCCCGCGCGCGGCGCCGGCGTCAAGGTCGAGAGCGCCGCCGAGCTGGTGGACAGGCTGCACAACCAGGCGGGGGTGATCTGATGACCGTCCTCGTCGTCGCGGAACATGCCGGCGGCGCGCTCGCGCCCGCCACCCTCGCCACCATCGGCGCGGCGCGCAAGCTCGCGGGCGCCGGCGCCGGCGACATCCACGTGCTGGTCACGGGCGACGACTGCCGCGCCGCCGCGGAACAGGCGGCCGGGATCGACGGCGTCGCCAAGGTACTGGTGGCCGAGGACGCGGCCTACGCCCACGGCCTCGCCGAGAACGTCGCGCTCCTGCTCAAGGGACTCGCCGACGACTACGGCCACCTGCTCGCGCCCGCCACCACCTTCGGCAAGAACGTCATGCCGAGGCTCGCCGCGCTGATCGATTCCCAGCAGGTGTCCGACATCGCGGAGATCGTCGACGCCGATACCTTCGTGCGGCCGATCTACGCCGGCAACGCGCTCGCGACCGTGCAGTCGTCCGACGCGAAGAAAGTGATCACGGTGCGCGCCACCGCCTTCGAGAAGGCCGCCCCGGGCTCCGGCGCCGCGCCGATCGAGGACGTCACGGGCGCGGGCGACGCCGGGCTCTCGGTCCATGCCGGCGCCGAGCTGTCGCGCTCCGAGCGTCCCGAGCTCACCGCCGCGCGCGTCGTCATTTCGGGCGGGCGCGGCATGCAGTCGGGCGACAACTTCCACCTGCTGGAGGAGATCGCCGACATCCTCGGCGCCGCGGTAGGCGCCTCGCGCGCCGCCGTCGACGCCGGCTTCGTCCCCAACGATTTCCAGGTCGGCCAGACCGGCAAGATCGTCGCGCCGGAGCTCTACATCGCGGTCGGCATCTCGGGCGCGATCCAGCACCTCGCCGGCATGAAGGACAGCAAGGTCATCGTCGCCATCAACAAGGACGAGGAAGCGCCCATCTTCCAGGTGGCCGACTACGGCATCGTCGGGGACCTGTTCCAGGTCCTGCCCGAGCTCAAGACTGCCCTCGAGAAAACCAAGGCCGGGGCCGCTTGAGCCCAGCCACCACGGAGCCACACCCATGAACAAGATCGGCATCATCGGCGCGGGTCAAATGGGGAGCGGCATCGCCATCGTCTGCGCGCTCGCCGGGTTCGACGTGCAGATGGTGGACCAGGACAAGGCCCAGCTCACCGCCGCCATGAACCGCATCAAGGGCACGCTCGGCCGGCGCGCCGAGCGCGGCCAGATCGGCAAGGCCGAGGCCGACAGGGCGGCCAAGCTGATCCACACCGGCACCGCGCTCAAGGCCATGGCCGACCGCGACCTGGTGATCGAGGCGGTGAGCGAGAGCGAGGCCGCCAAGCGCGAAGCGTTCACGGCGCTGGTGCCGAACCTCGCCAAGGACGCGATGATCGCCTCCAACACCTCGACCCTCTCGATCACGCGCCTCGCCGCCTCGACCGACCGGCCCGACCGTTTCATCGGGCTCCACTTCATGAACCCGGTCCCGGCCATGAAGCTGGTCGAGATCATCCCCGGCATCGCGACGTCCGACGCCACCTTCAAGGCGGCGCGCGACTTCACCGTGAAGCTCGGCAAGGAGCCGGTGCGGATCGAGGACTTCCCGGCCTTCCTGGTGCACCGCATCCTGATGCCGATGATCAACGAGGCGATCTACGCGCTCTACGAAGGCGTCGGCACCATGGAGTTGATCGACCGGGCCATGCGGCTCGGCGCCAACCACCCGATGGGCCCGCTCGAACTCGCCGACTTCATCGGCCTCGATACCTGTCTCGGCGTGATGCAGGCCCTCAACGAGGGGCTTGCCGATTCCAAGTACCGCCCGTGCCCGCTTCTGGTGAAATACGTCGAGGCGGGCTGGCTCGGGCGCAAGACCGGGCGCGGCTTCTACGACTATTCGGGCGACAAGCCCGTGCCGACCCGCTAGTCCCGTTGGCCACGGCTACCGAGCGTTTCCGGTTCCGCCGCGATCTCGGCGAGCTGGACGGCCCGCTCGCCGTGTTCGGCGGGCCGCTCTCCAATCTCGAGGCGCTCGACGCCCTGCTCAAAGCCGCCCGCGCGCGCGGCATTCCCGATGCGCACATGATCTGCACCGGCGACGTGGCCGGCTACGGCGCCGATCCCGAGCCGTGCCTAGCTGCACTCAGGGAACGCGGTATCGCGACCGTCATGGGCAACGTCGAGGAGGCGCTCGCCGCCGACGCCGCCGACTGCGGCTGCAATTTCGTCGCGGGCTCGACCTGCGACGCCCTCGCCGGCGACTGGTACGGCTACGCCCGTGCCCGCGTCTCCCTGGAAAGCCGCGCCTGGATGGCGGGCCTGCCGCGCATCATCACCTTCCGTTTCGCCGGGCATGTCTTCACCACGACCCACGGGGGCCTGCGCCGCATCAACCGCTACCTGTTCGCGTCCAATACCGACGCCATCGCCGAGGAACTGGCGACGCTCGATGCCGACGGCGCCGTGCTCGCGGGCCATGCCGGCATCCCGTTCACGGTGACGGCCGGATGGTCGCTCTGGCACAACGCGGGCGCGCTCGGCCTGCCCGCCAACGACGGCACGCCGCGGGTCTGGTTTTCGGTGATCTCGGCGGAAGGCGACCGCGCCGTGCGGTTCGAACCCATCGCGCTCGACTACGACCACGGCGCAGCGGCCGCGAAGATGCGCCGGACCGGCCTGCCCGACGCCTACGCCCGCGCGCTCGCGACCGGACTATGGCCGGACACGGCGATCCTGCCGGAGCGCGAGGCCTGGAGCAGCGGCGTCGCGCTTACGCCCGCGCCTTTCATCTGGTGCTAGTGGTCGGGCGCTAACGCGCCCGGTCGATAAAGGCGCGAACCAGCGCGACCGCTTCCGGTGCGCTCCAGTCGGCGGGCGCGATTATGCGCCCAACCTCGCGCCCGCGCGCGTCGATCACCACCGTGGTGGGCAGCCCCGCGACGCCGAGGGCACGCTGCACGGCACCGTCGGGATCGGTATAGAGCGCGATGTTGTTGAGCTTGAGACGGGCCAGGAATGGCGCCGCCACCCTGGCGCCGCCGCGGTCCTCGTTGAGCGCCACCAGCCTGAAGCGCGGCCCCTTGAGCCGCGCCGCCAGTACGTCCAGGGACGGCATCTCGTGGACGCAGGGCGCGCACCAGGTGGCCCAGAAGTTGAGCACCACCACCCGTCCCCGGAACGATCCCAGGCGCACCGTCTGGCCGGCGCCGTCCTCGATCGCCAGGTCGGGCACCGCGGCGGGGTTTCGCTTGAGCTTAAAGTATTGTATTTCCCCTGTGATCCGGGGCACCGGGCCGTCGTTGCGGACGGCCGGGAACAGGACAGCCGCGAAGGTGGCGGCAGCGATCACCGCGAGCGTGGCCACGCGCAGGCGTGCGCCGTTTCCCGACTTCGTTCCGGATTGTGACGGCATCACCACTACTTAGGACGAGCGATGGCGAAGGGCAAGAACAACGGGGCAAGCCGGCCGGCCAACCGCCTGTGGGGCGGACGGTTCACGGCGGGCCCGGCCGAAGCGATGGAGCGCATCAACGCCTCGATCGGCTTCGACCAGCGCCTGTGGCGCCAGGACATCGCCGCCTCGCGCGCGCACTGCCGCATGCTGGTCGCGCAGAAGATCATCCCGGCGAAGGACGGCAAGGCCATCCTCAAGGGACTCGATGCCGTTTGGAACGAGGTCGAATTCGGGCCGCTTCGCGTTCCGCACGACGCTCGAGGATATCCACATGAACGTCGAGGACCGGCTGACCACGCTGATCGGCGACGCGGGCGGGCGCCTGCACACGGCGCGCTCGCGCAACGACCAGGTCGCGACCGACTTTCGGCTGTGGGTGCGCGACGCCGTCGATACCGTCGAGGCGCACCTGACGGCACTCCAGGCCGCGCTGATCGCGCGCGCCGGCGAGCATGCAGCCACGCTGATGCCGGGCTTCACCCATCTGCAAACCGCCCAGCCGGTGACGTTCGGCCATCACCTGCTCGCCTATGTCGAGATGTTCGGGCGCGACCGCGGCCGCTTCGCGGACGCACGCCGGCGCATGAACGAATGCCCCTTGGGCGCCGCCGCGCTCGCCGGCACTTCGTTCCCGATCGACCGCAAGGCGACTGCCAAGGCGCTCGGCTTCGACCGGCCCATGGCGAACTCGCTCGACGCGGTCTCGGACCGCGACTTCGCGCTGGAATTCCTCGCCGCCGCGGCGATCGCGTCCGGCCATCTCACGCGCCTCGCCGAGGAGCTGGTGATCTGGTCCACGGAGCGGTTCGGCTTCGTGCGCCTGTCGGACGCGTTCTCGACCGGCTCCTCGATCATGCCCCAGAAGCGCAATCCCGACGGCGCCGAGCTGGTGCGCGCCAAGGCGGGCCGCGTGATGGGCGCGCTCACCGCGCTGACGGTGGTGATGAAGGGCCTGCCGCTCGCCTACTCCAAAGACATGCAGGAGGACAAGGAGCCGGTGTTCGACGCCGCCGACACGCTCGCCCTCACCCTCGAGGTGATGACCGGCATGGTCGCCGACATGCGCGTGAACGCCGAAGCCATGCGCGCCGCCGCCGACGGGGCCTACGCCACCGCCACCGATCTCGCCGACTGGCTGGTGCGCGCCGCCGGCCTCACCTTCCGCCAGGCCCACGGGGTCTCGGGGCGGATCGTGCGCCTCGCCGAGGAGCGCGGCCTGCGCCTCGACCAGGTGCCGCTCAAGGACATGCAGGCGATCGAGCCGCGCATCACCCGGGACGTGCTCGCCGTGCTCGGCGCCGAGCGCTCGGCGGCCTCGCGGGTGAGCGAGGGCGGCACCGCGCCCAAACGCGTGCGCGCCGCCGTGCGCGCCGCCGAACGGCGCTTCCTCGGCAAGGCGCCTACTAAGGGTAGGGGCAAGGGCAAGGGCGCGCGGCGCGGAAAGGCGCTATAGTGACGCCATGAACGGGACTCACACCGGCACAGGCAGGCACGGAACGGGGCGGCGGCGCGCCGCCGCGATGGCGGCGCTTGGCCTCGTGCTGGCGCTCGCGCTGGCCGGCACGCTCGCCGCCTGCGGCAAGCGCGGACCGGTCGAACCGCCGCCGGGCTCCAAGGACACCTTCCCGCGCACCTACCCCGACCCCTCGACCTACTGACGCCCGGCCCCACTGGATGGATCATTTCACGTACAGGAACGGCGCGCTTCATGCCGAGGACGTGCCGCTCGCGCGCATCGCCGACGAGGTCGGCACGCCGGTCTACGTCTATTCCTCGGCGACGCTCGCGCACCACTACCGCGCCTTCGCGGACGCGTTCGAGGGCCAGCACGCGACCGTGTGCTTCGCGGTCAAGGCCAACTCCAACCAGGCGGTGCTGCGCCTGCTCGCCGGGCTCGGCGCGGGTGCCGACGTGCTTTCGGAAGGCGAACTCCGGCGCGCGCTGGCGGCGGGCATGGCGCCCGGCAAGATCGTGTTCTCGGGCGTCGGCAAATCGAAGGGCGAGATCGCGCTCGCGCTCACCGAGGGCGTCGGCCAGATCAACGTCGAATCCGAGCCCGAGCTCGCGCTCATCTCCGAGGTCGCGGCGTCGCTCGGCAGGCGCGCACCGATCGCGATCCGGGTCAATCCCGACGTCGACGCCCAGACCCATGAAAAGATCACCACCGGCAAGAAGGAAAACAAGTTCGGCATCGACATCGCCCGCGCGCCCGAGATCTACGCCCGTGCCGCCGCCCTACCCGGCATCGACGTGGTCGGCGTCGCCGTGCACATCGGCTCGCAGCTGACCGACCTCGCGCCGTTCCGCGCCGCCTTCGCGCTGGTGGCCGGGCTGGTCGGCACCCTGCGCAAGGCCGGCCACGACATCCGCCGCCTCGACCTCGGCGGCGGGCTCGGCGTGCCCTACCGCGACGAGACGCCGCCGCCGCCCGACCAGTACGCCGCCATGGTCCGCGACGCGGTCGGCCATCTCGCCCTCGAGATCGTGCTGGAGCCGGGCCGCCTGATCGCCGCCAACGCGGGCGTGCTGGTGACCCGGGTGCTCTACGTCAAGGCGGGCGAGGCACGCACCTTCGTGGTGGTGGACGCCGGCATGAACGACCTGATCCGCCCGGCCCTCTACGACGCCTGGCACCGCATCGTCCCGGTCGCGGAACGGCCGGAAGGCGCCCCGGTGGCGCCGGTCGACGTGGTCGGCCCGGTGTGCGAGACCGGCGATATTTTCGCGCGAGAACGGCCCCTGCCCGTGCTACACTCCGGCGAGCTTCTGGCGATCCGGTCGGCGGGGGCGTACGGGGCGGTGATGTCGTCCACGTACAACAGCCGGCCGCTGGTGCCCGAAGTGATGGTCAAGGACGACGCCTATGCCGTCATCCGGCCCCGCCAAACAATAGAACAACTAATCGGGCTGGACAGGGTACCTGACTGGCTGGCGTAGCTTCCTGACGCCCGGGCTCCGGCGCCCGGATCTCTCGGGGGAGAGGGGACAGGCCGGGCCACGCGGCGGGAACGCCGCCAGGATGCCGCGCACGCCGGACGGGCGACGCGGCCGAAGAGGTATCGGGCGCACCATGAGTAACGACACCCGGAGTAACGACACCGGTTCCGAGCAGCCCCATTCCGGGCAGCCCGGGGGCGCCGACGCGGCGCCCGATCTGGCGCAGCTCCATCTCGACCGCAAGCTGTGGCTGGCGCGCCTCGCGCTGATGTGGGAGCGCACCTGGCCCGCGCTATGGCCCGCGCTCGGGCTCGGCGGCGTGTTCGTGACGCTCGCCCTGTTCGACGTCCTGCCGGCGCTGCCGGAGTGGCTGCACGGGCTTATCCTCGCCGCCTTCGGGGCCGCGATCGGGTTCGCGCTGTGGCGCGGGCTCGGCGCGCTGCGCTTCCCCGGCGTCGTGCCGGCGCGCCGGCGCATTGAGACCGCGAGCGGCCTCGCCCACCGGCCGCTGGCCCTAATGAAGGACGACATCGCCGGCGGGCACAACGACCCCCAGTCGCGCGCGCTGTGGGCGCTGCACCGCAAGCGCACCCTCGAGCGCATCCGCGCGCTGCGCATCGGCATGCCCACCCCCGGCCTCGCCCGGCTCGACCCCTGGGCACTGCGCGGCGCGCTCCTGGTGATCCTCGCCATCGGCGTGGTCACCGCCTGGGGCGACGGCTTCAACCGCATCGCCCGCGCGCTGGCGCCGGGCGTCGGCGGTGCCGGCAACGGCCCGGCGGTGGTCGACATCTGGATCACGCCGCCCGCCTATACCGGCATGGCGCCGATCTTCCTGTCGGCCGGCAAGAGCGACGGCAGCGACCGCAACCTGCATCTCGCCTCGGGCGGCACCGCCACTGCCGCCACCAGGGACGACAAGCCGAAGCCCGCCATCGGCGGCGCGTCCGCGAGCGCGGCGCCGGTCGTCATTCCCGAGGGCTCGACCGTGCTGGCGCAGCTATCGGGCGGCTGGGGCACGCCCCATCTCGGGGTGGGCAAGGGCGCCATCGACTTCAAGCCGGTCGCCGACGGCACCTGGAAGGCAACCGGCACCATCGGCCTCGACGCCGCCGCGGACCTGCTCGCCGTGCGCCAGGGCGTGAGCCGGGTCGCGAGCTGGCCGGTGCGCATCAAGCCCGACCGCCCGCCCACCATCCGCTTCGCCGACGCCCCCGCCCAGTCGGCGCGCGGCGCGCTCCGCATCACCGTCGACGGCGAGGACGACTACGGCCTGGCCGGCGCCAAGCTCTACATCCGGCGCGCGCCCATCGACACCGATCCCGACGAGGACGATGCCGAAGAGCAGGCCGCCCTCGAGAAGTTCAACGCGCCCCAGGTGATCGACTTGGCGCTGCCCGGCGGCGGCGCGACCACCATCCACGAGACCAGCTACCAGGACCTGACCGCGAACCCGTGGGCCGGCATGGAGGTCACCATGCAGGTGCTGGCCCGGGACGGCGCCAACCAGCCGGGCGTGACCGATCCGGTCACCATTACCCTGCCCGAGCGCTACTTCCGCAATCCGGTGGCGCGTGCGCTGGTGCTGCTGCGCAAGCGGCTGATGCTCGACCCCGAGGAGTCGCGCGACGACGTCGCCGACGAGCTCACCAACCTGTCCACCATCCCGGGCGCCTACAACAACGACAAGGTGGCGTTCCTCGCGATCCAGACGGCGGGCAACCGGCTCCGGGACAATCCCGGCCTCGGCGTCATCGACGAGGTGCAGAAGCTGCTGTGGGACACGGCGCTCAGGCTCGAGGACGGCCAGCTCTCGCTCGCCGAGAAGCGCATGCGCGACATCCAGAAGAAGCTGATGGAAGCGCTCAACAAGAAGGACAGCGCCGAGATCCGCAAGCTGATGCAGGAGCTGCAGCAGGCGATGGCGGAATTCCTCAAGGAGATGATGAAGGGCATGAAGGACATGCCCCAGACGGCGCAGCAGCCGTTCGATCCCAATACCCAGACACTGACGCCCCAGGACCTGCAGCGCATGCTCGACCGCGCCCAGGAGCTCGCCATGACCGGCAACCTCGACGCCGCGCGCCAGATGCTGTCGATGCTGCGCGAGATGCTGGAGAACCTGAAGAACGGCCGATTCGCCCAGAACCAGGGCCGCCAGGGCGACCAGAAGGCCTGGAACATGATGCGCGAGCTCCAGGACATGATGAAACGCCAGCAGCAGCTGATGGACGACACCTTCCGCCAGTCCCAGGAGGGCATGCGCAACGGCCAGCCCCAGTCGGGCGACACCGCGAAGCGCCAGGGCGAGCTGCAGCGCCAGCTCCAGGACCTGCTGCGCCGCTTCGGCGAAATGCAGGGCAAGGTGCCGAAGTCGCTCGGCGACGCCGAGCTCGCCATGCGCGACGCCGAGGGCAAGCTCAACAAGAACCAGCCGGGCCAGGCGGTGCCGCCCCAGGGCAAGGCGCTCGAGGAGATGCAGAAGGGCGCCGGCCAGATGTTGCAGCAGCTGATGCAGCGCTACGGCCAGGGTCGCGGCCCGGGCCAGGGTCGTGGCGGGCGCCGGCAGGCCGGCCGCATGCCCATGACCGTCGACCCGCTCGGCCGGCCGGTGCCCAACATGGGCCAGTCGGCCAACGACGACGTGCAGATCCCCGACGAATCCGACACCCAGCGGGCGCGCGAGATCCTCGAGGAGCTGCGCCGGCGCGCCGGCGAGCTCGGCCGCCCGCCGGTCGAGATGGATTACATCGAGCGGCTGTTGCGCCGGTTCTAGGGATTTACGAAAATAAGACGGGGCGTCAGGCGCCGCTCTACCCGGCCAGCGTCTCGTCGACCGCGTCGCAGATCTCGCGCAAGGAAAATGGCTTCGAAATCACCCGGTGGATCAGCACGTCGAGGTTATGGGCACGCTGGCGTTCCGCGGCGTAGCCCGACATCAGCAGGATCTTGAGCGCCGGGTTCTCGCGCGCGACCTTGAGCGCGAGCGCGATGCCGTCCATCCCGGGCATGACGATGTCGGTCAGCAGCAGGTCGAACTCGTTGTCGCGCAGCACGCCCAGCGCCTCCAGCCCGTCCTCGACCAGCGTCACCTCGTGACCCCGGTGCGTCAGCGCGCGGCGCACGAATTCGCGCACGGCACGTTCGTCTTCGGCGACCAGGATCCGCGCCATGGGCTAGTTTCCGCCGTCGTCGAAGTCGATGTTGAGCGCGGCCGCCTCCGACGACGGGTTCTCGATGCGGGTGACGAACGGCGCGGTCTCGCCGGGCAGCAGGCGCGCCTGGGCGGTGGCGAAGGTCCAGCTCATGAGCACGGCCCCGCCCGCGTTGCGCAGGCTCGCGCGCAGGTGCGGCACGTCGCGCACGGTCTGGGAGGTATTGGTGACCTCGCCCTTGACGATCAGCACGGCGGTCTTGCCCTCGACGTCGCGGCGGTGCTCGATCACCTTGATGGTGAGCCCGGCGCCCGGCTTGTCCGGGGCAAGGCCGATCGCGGTATAGAGCCGTTCCGCCGGCGGCCAGGCCCGCACCACGGCGTCGCGGGCGAGCGCCCCGGCGATGCCCGCGGCGAGCACGATCACGATCAGCACGATCCAGCCCGCGCGGGCGCCCTTGCGGGGTGGCTCGGGGGTACGCCGGCTCGCGTCGAGGCGCTGGCGCATGGCCGTGCCCGGCCCGCCGTAGCGCGGCGCGTCGTTGTCCCCCCGCCCGGCCTCCAGCGCGACCGGCTTGGGCAGGTCGTCGGCCGGCATCTGCGTCCACACGTGGGAGCAGTTGGTACACCGGACCCGGCGTCCTTCGGGCCCGAATTGCGCGGGATCCAGCTTGTACCGGGTCGAACAGGACGGACAAGTAATGATCATGTCTATTTCCAGATTGGAGCGGAATTTTTATAGGCGGTTGTCCCGGCCGGCGCAAGGCGCCTACCCTTGTTGCGACGTTGCGACTCAACCGCATCCTTGAAAATCCTGTTTCAATGTGGCGTTTTTGAGGTTCCCGGCCCGGCCCACCGATGTTGCCATTTCGTGCCGCGCGGTCCGGGGCTTGGGTGTATATAAACAGGGTCGGTGTACCCGCCGGGCGCACGCCCGGCACAATTGGGACAGAACGTGGTCCGCTTCCAGAACGTCGGCATGCGCTACGGCCTCGGCCCCGAGGTTCTCCATGACGTGAGCTTCCACCTCGCGCCGGGCTCGTTCCACTTCCTGTCGGGCGCGTCGGGCGCGGGCAAGTCCTCGCTCCTCAAGCTGATCTACCTCGCCTGCCGCCCCTCGCGCGGCCTCGTCACCCTGTTCGATGCCGACGTCGCCACCCTCCCGCGCCGGGCGCTGCCGGCCATGCGCCGGCGCATCGGCGTGGTGTTCCAGGACTTCCGCCTGCTCGACCACCTGAGCGTGCTCGACAACGTCGCCCTGCCGCTGCGCGTCGCCGGCGCCAAGCGCGCCGAGATCCGCGAGCACGCCCACGAGCTGCTCGACTGGGTCGGGCTCGACGACTGCATCGACGCCTTCCCGCCGACGCTTTCCGGCGGCCAGAAGCAGCGCGTCGCCATCGCCCGCGCGGTGATCACCCGCCCGCAGATGCTGGTGGCCGACGAGCCCACCGGCAACGTCGACGATTCCATCGCCGTGCGCCTGCTGCGCCTGTTCGAGGAGCTCAACCGGCTCGGCACCACGGTGCTGATCGCCACCCACAACGAGACGCTGATCCGGCGCGGCGCCCATCCGCGCTTCCACCTGTCGGGCGGCGAGCTGACCGGACCGTTCGATTCGACCGGTGCGCCGCCGCGCGCGGCGCCGGCGCGTCCCACCATCGTCGGGGGCCAGTCCTGACGTGCTGTGGATGAACCGCGACCTCGCGCTCCATGCCGACCCGGCGCGCCGCTTCCTGCCATGGCTGCTGGCGATGATCGTGTTCCTCGCCGGGCTCTCGCTCGCCGGCATGATGAGCCTGTCGGATGCGGTCGAGCGCTGGGATACCGGGCTCACCGGCACGCTCACGGTGCAGGTGCCCGCGGGCGCCAGCGCGGCGGCGACCGACAGGGCCGTGGCCGCCGCGCTCGCGGTGCTGCGCGGCACGCCCGGCGTCGCATCCGCCCATGCGCTCACGCGCGCCGAGACCGGCCAGCTGCTGTCGCCGTGGCTGGGCTCGGGCACGCTCGCCGCCGACCTGCCCCTGCCGCGCCTGATCGACGTGCGCGTGCGCGCCGACGCCGCCCCCGACGTCGAGGGCCTGTCGGCACTGGTGCGCAACGCCGCCCCCGGCGCCGTGGTGGACGACCACAAGAAGGCGCTCGACGGGCTGATCGCGCTCGCCCACACGGTCGAGCTGGTGGCACTCTCGATCGTCGTGCTGGTGGCGCTCGCCGCCATCGCCACCGTGGTGTTCATCACCCGCACCGGGCTCGCCATCCACGCCGGCAGCATCGAGCTCCTGCACCTGATCGGCGCCGCCGACGGCTACGTCGCGCGCCAGTTCCAGGGCCAGGCGCTGGAACTCGCGCTGCGCGGCGGCGTGATCGGCCTGGTGCTCACCGCCGTCACCGTGCTGGTGATCGGACGCGTCGCCGGCGCGCTCGGCTCGGGCATGCTGCCCGATCTTTCGCTCATGCCCGCGCAATGGGCGGCGCTGGCGGCGGTGCCGTTCGGCGTCGCCGTGATCGGCATGGCGACCGCGCGCGTCACCGTCATGCGCGCGCTCCGGGCGCTGCCGTGAGCGAGGCCGACGCGACCCCGCGCGCGGCGGCGCGCGCCCTGCCGCGCTGGGCGCTGGCGGCGCTGGCGGCGACGGTGCTGTGGGCCGCCGGCCTGATCTGGTTCGCCGAGGACATCCCGCGCGAGGTCGCCGACACCACCACCCGGACCGACGCGGTGGTGGTGCTGACCGGCGGCACCGGGCGGCTGTCTACCGGCATCCGGCTGCTCGACGAGCAGAAGGCGCGCAAGCTGTTCGTCTCGGGCGTCTATCGCGGCGTCGACGTGGCGCAGATCCTGCGCGTGGTACGCCACCGCGGCTCCAACCTCGACTGCTGCATGGTGCTCGGCCATACCGCCGACGACACCCAGGGCAACGCCGAGGAAACCGCGCGCTGGATGGCGGAGGAGCACTACACCTCGCTGCGCCTGGTCACGTCGAGCTACCACATGCGGCGCTCGCTGCTCGAGTTCCGGCGCGCCATGCCCAAGTTGCGCATCATCCCCCACCCGGTGTTCAACCGGGAGTTCAAGGCCCAAGGCTGGTGGAACTGGCCCGGCACGTTCCAGCTCGTCGTCACCGAATACTGCAAGTACCTGGTGGCGCTGATGCGTCCGTGGTAGGCACCGCCGCCGCACGCCGATGGGCCTGATCCGCTCGCTCGCCTTCAACGTCGCCTTCATCGCCTGGTCGGCGGTGCTCGGCCTGGCCTTCCTGCCGCTGCTGGTGCTGCCCGCGCGCGTCATGCGCCATGCCGGCGGCTGGTGGTCGCGCACCGTGCTGTGGCTCGCGCGCGCGATCTGCGGCATCCGCTGGCAGGTGCGCGGCCTCGAAAACGTGCCCCAGAGGCCCGTGCATCTTCGCCGCCAAGCACCAGTCGGCCTGGGACACGCTGTTCTTTCCCGCCCATTTCGTCGACATCGCGCCGGTCGCCAAGGCCGAGCTGCGCTTCGTGCCGTTCTACGGCTGGTACGCATGGCGCGCGGGCACGGTGTGGGTCGACCGCGGCGCCGGCGCCACGGCGCTGCGCGCCATGGTGCGGCGGGTACAGGCGACGCTCGCCGCCGGGCGGCCGGTGTTCGTGTTCCCCCAGGGCACCCGCACCGCGCCCGACGCGGACGCGGCGGCGCACCCCTACCAGCCGGGCATCGCCGCGCTCTACCTCGCGGAGGGCGTGCCGGTGGTGCCGGTCGCGCTCAACTCGGGGCTGACCTGGGGCCGGCGCGCGTTCCGCAAGCGGCCCGGCACCGTCACCGTCGAGTTCCTGCCGGCGATCCGCCGGGCCTCGCGCGCGGCGACGTTCATGGAGCGATTGGAAGCGGCGATCGAGGGGGCGACGCGGCGCCTGACGGCGGAAGTGGAATAGGCGGGCGGCAAGCGCGCCGGGAATCGGACACGGGCTCGCGGTCGCACGTCCTGGTTCGGACATGCGCGGGCGTCGGCGCTGAAACACCACCTTGGCGCCTGGAATCCCTGGGAGGTAAGGGGTGGGTCGGGGAGCTGCCGCGGGGTGTCCCGTTCGGATTTCAGCGTTTAGTCCGCCCACATCTTTTAAGCCTTCCTCCCGCCGTCGCTGCGACGCGCGGTATACCGGAAAGAGGGTGAAAGCGCCGCAGCTTGGCTGGGAAGCGCCCGCGCACTCTCCGATACGGGCCTTCCACCCAACGGGGCGGACGGCCTGTCGGACTCTTGGCCAGCGTCCGGACGCCGACAAATGAATACGACTCAGGCACCATAGCAGAAGAACAAAAACAGAACAAGTTTTTTCTGCACCGCCCCACATCGCGGCCGCGCCCTTGACGTCACGACCGCCCGGCCCGATTTCTGGTGTGGATAACCCGGTGGACGAGCTATCCCCCGTTCCGTGGGGATAACGGGCATAAGCCGAATACCGGCACGCGCCCAAAGGCTTGCCCGGCGGACCGGATGTGGAAACAGAACAGGAACATTAGATTGACGGGAGCCGGACCGGTTCCTAGAATACCTGCCCTCGACCCCCGGTTGATTTGTTTTAGGATTGTTTTTCAGTCTGTTAGGGGGAAACCGGCAGCGCCGCCGCAGATAGTCGCGCGGGCGCCGCCGTGCTTGCCGACCAACGCGTAACCAACGGAGCCGTCCATGACCGCCGTCTCGGCCATCTCCCAGCAGATCTGGGACATGAAGTACCGCCTCAAGGACGCCACCGGGGCGGCTGTGGACAAGACCGTGGCCGACACCTGGGCCCGGATCGCCCATGCGCTGGCCGAGGGCGAGGCGCCGGAAGCCCGCGCGGTCTGGGCCGAGCGCTTCGAGGGCGCGCTCCGGGACTTCGAGTTCCTGCCCGCCGGGCGCGTCATCGCCGGCGCCGGCACCGGGCGCAACGTGACCCTGTTCAACTGCTTCGTCATGGGCACCATCCCCGACGACATGTCGGGCATCTTCGCCCACCTGCGCGAAGCCGCGCTGACCATGCAGCAGGGCGGCGGCATCGGCTACGACTTCTCGACGCTCCGCCCCAAGGGCGCGCCGGTGAAGGGCGTCGGCGCCGACGCCTCGGGGCCGCTCTCGTTCATGGACGTGTGGGACGCCATGTGCCGCACCATCATGAGCGCGGGCTCGCGCCGCGGCGCCATGATGGGCACCATGCGCTGCGACCATCCCGACATCGAGGCCTTCATCGAGGCCAAGCGCGAGCCCGGGCGGCTGCGCATGTTCAATCTCTCGGTGCTGGTGACCGACGCCTTCATGCAGGCGGTGAAGGACGGCGGGCCGTGGGAGCTGAAGTTCGACGGCACCACCTTCCGCACCGTCGAGGCGCGCGAGCTGTGGGACAGGATCATGCGCGCGACCTACGCCTATGCCGAGCCGGGCGTGATCTTCATCGACCGCATCAACCGCGCCAACAACCTCCATTACGCCGAGACCATCGCCGCCACCAACCCGTGCGGCGAGCAGCCGCTGCCGCCCTACGGCGCGTGCCTGCTGGGCTCGTTCAATCTCGCGCGCTTGGTGCGCGAACCGTTCACCGAGAACGCGCGCCTCGACATCGAGCGCCTCCGTGAGGTGGTGCCGCTCGCGGTGCGCATGCTCGACAACGCCATCGACGTCTCGCGCTTCCCGCTCGACGCCCAGGCCGAGGAAGCCCGCGCCAAGCGCCGCATCGGGCTCGGCGTCACCGGGCTCGCCGACGCGCTGATCATGTGCCGGGCGCGCTACGGCTCCGACGCGGCGATCAGGCTCGCGGGCGAATGGATGCGCGAGATCGAGCGCGCCGCCTACCTCGCCTCGGCCGAGCTCGCCGCCGAGAAGGGCGCGTTCCCGCTCTACGACGCCGACAAGTACCTCGCCGGCGAGATGATCGGGAAGCTCGACGCCGACGTGCGCGCCGCGATCGAGAAGCACGGCATCCGCAACGCGCTGCTCACCTCGATCGCGCCGACCGGCACCATCTCGCTGTTCGCCGACAACGTCTCCTCGGGCCTCGAGCCGGTGTTCAGCTTCTCCTACACCCGCCACATCCTGCAGCCCGACGGCTCGCGCAAGGACGAGGAGGTGTCCGACTACGCCTACCGGCTCTTCCGCCGCATCTTCGGCGAGAAGGCCGAGCTGCCGTCCTACTTCGTCGACGCCCAGCGGCTCACGCCGCCCGAGCACGTGGTCATGCAGGCGGCGATCCAGAAGTACGTCGACAGCTCGATCTCCAAGACCATCAACGTGCCCGCCGACATCGACTTCGAGGCGTTCAAGGACGTCTACGCCCAGGCCTACGAGCTGGGCTGCAAGGGCTGCACCACCTACCGCCCCAACGACGTCACCGGCGCGGTGCTGGAGGTCAGGAAGCCCGAGCCCGAGGTGGCGGCCGAGGCTCGCCGAGCGCGCCGAGGCCGAGGAGGCCGCCAAGGCCGAGGCCGACCTGCAGGGCGCTGGAGGACGAGGGCCAGGAGGAGCTGCCGCTGGGCGCGCCGCCGGCGCGCCACCACGATCCGTTCGAGGCGGGCGGCGTGGTCTACATGACCCAGCCGCTCGACCGGCCGGGCGCGCTCCAGGGCCAGACCTACAAGCTCAAGTGGCCGGAATCGGACCACGCCATCTACATCACCATCAACGACATCATCCAGGACGGGCGCCGGCGCCCGTTCGAGATCTTCATCAACTCGAAGAACATGGACCATTACGCCTGGACGGTCGGGCTGACGCGCATGATCTCGGCGGTGTTCCGGCGCGGCGGCGACGTCTCGTTCGTGGTCGAGGAGCTGAAGGCGGTGTTCGACCCGCGCGGCGGCCAGTGGATGGACGGGCGCTACGTGCCCTCGCTGCTCGCGGCCATCGGCAACGTGATCGAGCACCACCTGATCGACATCGGCTTCATGCAGGGCAAGGGCGAGATCGCCGCCAAGGCGCGCGAGCTGGCCGAGCTCAAGGCCACCGCCGCGGGCGGCGGGCCGGGCGGCAGGGTCACGGCGCTGCGCCAGTGCCCCAAGTGCGGCGAGGCCGGGATGATCAAGCAGGAAGGCTGCGACCTGTGCCTCTCCTGCGGCCACTCCAAATGCGCGTAGGGCGCTAGCTCCGCCCGGACCGGGCGGACGGACAGCTTCCGGTTCCGTTTGGGCACGGTTCCGCGATAGAGTGCCCGTCGCCAGACAGGGCCAACCACCGGGGAGCACGTGGCATGTCCACAACCGCCTGGGTCGTCATCGGGGTGATCGTCGCCGTCGTCGCGTGGATCGCCTTGGTCTAAACGGCCTCGTTGCCATGCGCCAACGGGTCAACAGGCGTTTTCCGACATCGACGTGCAGCTCCGGCAGCGCCACGAACTGGTCCCCAACCTGGTCGAGACCGTGAAGGGCTACGCCGCGCACGAAAGCGGCACGCTCGAAGCGGTCGTCAAGGCACGCAATTCCGCCATGGCGGCCCAGGGCCCGGCGGCCCAGGGCGCGGCGGAGAACATGCTGACCGGCGCGCTGCGCCAGCTGTTCGAGCTGTCGGAGTCCATCCCAACCTCAAGGCGAACTCCATACCGGCTCCAGAGGATCTTTCCGACCTCGAGAACAAGATCGCCGCCGCGCGCCGCTTCTTCAACAACGCCGTCCAGGAATAAAACAATGGCATCCTGAAGCTGCTCCGCGATTGCTGAGTGCGACTTTAACAAGTCATTGGCAATCACCACCCCTCCCGCACCCGTTTCGCCAGCGCGTGCAGCGGCCCGTCCGGGAGGCCGAACGCGTCGAGGTGGCGGATCGTGTTCTCGAGATAGTCGACGTTGCTGCCGCCCTCGCCATGGCTCACGCGGATGATGCGCGCCGCCTGTTCCGGTTCGACGCGCCCGGCGTATTGCGGATGGGTGCGGTCGACCACGTAGGTCTCCGCCGCAACGCGCGTCCCGTCGCCGAGGGTGAGCGCGACCGTGCGGCGGTGATAGACCTCGGTCACGCGCTCGCGCGCGTCGAGATAGGCGAGCACGTCCTTCGCCTCCGCCGCCGCGACGCGGTAGGCGAGGCCGCGGCAGGCGCCGCCGCGGTCGAGGCCGAGCACCAGGCCGGGCCGCTCCAGGGTGCCGCGCCACACCTGCGACCATACGCACAGCGCGCGGTGGCGGCCCCGCAGCAGGCCGTCCGCCCGCGCCGTGAAGTCGAAGCCCGGCTTCCACATCAGGGAGCCGTAGCCGAAGATCCAGAGATCGCGTGCCGTCATCGCCCGTACCGTCGCGCCCGGCGGGCGCTTTATCCCGTTCCCCTTTCCCGCTAGAGTGCCAAACCAGCCGCGCGCGACCGCGCGCCGCCGCCGCTCATGTAACCCCGGTGACTCGAACTCGTGGCAAGCCGCTTCTCCCCGCGCATCGTCTATTGGGCCTTCGCCCTGTTCCTGGTAGCCGTCGCCGGCCTGACCGGCCTGTGGTTCGTCGGCGCCAACCTGGTGCGCGAGCACATCGCCGCGACCGGCCGCGCGCTCGCGGGCGACGGCGGCACGTTCCGGGTCGATACGCTGCACATCACCGGCTTCCCGTTCCGCTTCGACGCCGCGCTCGGCGGCATCACCGTGGCCGGACGCGATTCCCAGGGCGCCTGGGAATGGCGCGCCGACAGGGCGCTGGTGCACCTCTCGCCGTGGCTGAGCCGCGACGCCACCTTCGACCTTGCCGGTACCCACAAGCTGCGCTTCCACGTCGGCCGCCTGCCGCTCGATCTCGAGGTCAAGGCGGTGTCCGCGCCGGGCGAGATCCGCATGGGCGAGAACGGCAAGCCGCACCTGCTCAGGATCGCGCCCGCGGGCCTGACCGCGCGCGAGGTCACCACCGGCTCGCGCCTCGCGGCCGACGGCGCCAACCTGCAGCTGTTCCTCTACCCCGAGCACAAGGCCGCCAACACCGAGCCCTCGGCGGGCATGCTGCTGGAGCTTTCCGGCGTCGACCTGCCCGACAAGCTCGCCGGGTTCCTCGGCCCCAAGCTCGACAAGCTTTCCGCCGAGGTGCAGGTGCTGTCCGACCTGCCGGTGCCGGTCAACCGCCAGAACCTCGCGCGCTGGCGCGAGGGCGGCGGCTCGATCGAGGTACGCAACCTCGCGCTCCAGTGGGGACCGCTGCACGTGGACGGCTCGGGCACGATGACCCTCGATCCCGGCCTGCAGCCGGAAGCCTCGTTCGCCGCGCGCATGAGCGGCTTCGAGGAGACCGCCAACGCGCTGGTGACGGCGGGGCTGATCCGCGAGCAGGACGCCGAGACGGTCAAGCTGCTGCTGTCGCTGATGGCGCGCCGCAACGCGCCGGGCGAGGCCGCCGAGATCCGCGTGCCGATCTCGATCCAGGAGCACACCATCTTCGTCGGCCCGGCGCGGCTCGCGCGCATGCCGACCATCCGCTGGTAGCGGCTTCCCCTTAACAGAATTCGTCGCCGACCACGATCCCGGAGAAGCCGGTCGAGATCGCGGCCAAGGTCGCCGCTCATGGCCGGTACGTCACCTTCCAGATGGCGGAGGCCGCCGTGCCTCGCGATCTGTTCCCGGCCATCCGGAAAAAACAACCATGGATGGCCGGGTGTCATGCGAATGCGGGCTCGCACGACCCCGGGCATGACGAAATAGGGAAAACGCGCGGGCGTGCCGTGAGCGATTTACGCCTGGCCGGCCTCGACGATGGCGCGGCGGATGGCGCGGGTGCGCGTGAACCAGTCCTCCAGCGCCTTGCCGTCGCCGTAGCGGATCGCGCGCTGGAGCGCGGTCAGGTCCTCGTCGAAGCGGCCGAGGATCTCCAGCACCGCCTCCTTGTTGGCGAGGAAGATGTCGCGCCACATCACCGGATCGGACGCGGCGATGCGGGTGAAGTCGCGGAAGCCCGAGGCGGCGAACTTGATGACCTCCTGCTGAAGGTGGTTCTCGAGCTCGGTCGCGGTGCCGACGATGGTGTAGGCGATCAGGTGCGGCAGGTGCGAGGTGATGGCGAGCACCATGTCGTGGTGGCGCGGGTCCATCCGGTCCACCAGGCTGCCGGCGGCGCGCCACAGCGCGGCGACGCGCGCGACCGCGGCCTCGTCGGTGCCGGGCGGCGGGGTGAGGATGCACCAGCGCCCCTCGAACAGCTCGGCGAAGCCCGCTTCGGGGCCCGAGTTCTCGGTGCCGGCGACCGGATGGGCCGGCACGAAATGGACGTTTGCGGGCAGGTGCGGCGCGATCTGGGCGATCACGCCCTGCTTGACCGAGCCGACGTCGGTGACGATGGCGCCCGGTTGAAGGGCGGGCCCAATGGCCTCGGCGACCGGACCGCAGGCGCCGACGGGCGTCGCGATCACCACCAGCTCGGCACCCTCGACCGCCCTGGCCGGGTCTTCCTCGGCGCGGTCGATGAAGCCGAGCTCGAGCGCCTTGGCGCGCGTCTCCGCCGTGCGCGCGACGCCGACGATTTCCGTCGCCAGGCCGTCGCGGCGCATCGCCCAGGCGAGCGACGAGCCGATCAGGCCGAGGCCGATGATGGCGACCCGCCCGAAGCGGGCTTCCGGCGCGATTTCGCGCGGGCGCTTGGCGGGCTCAGCCATGGGCGGCGTCCTTCTCCGCCATGAATTCGGCGAGCGCGGCGCACACCGCCTCGCATTCGGGCGCGAGGCCGACGGTGATGCGCAGGCTGTCCGGCAGGCCGTAGCCCGCCATGCGCCGCACGATGATGCCGCGCGCTTTCAGGAAGGCGTCGGCCGCTTCCGCCCGGGCGGTACCGCCCGGAAAGCGCGCCAGCACGAAATTGCCCGCCGACGGCGGCACCGTGAGGCCCGCCGCGCGCAGGGCGTCCGTCATCTTCGCGCGCATGGCCGCGTTGTGGCGCACCGCCTTGTCGAAATGGTCGCGGTCGGCGAGCGCGGCGATGCCCGCCGCCTGGGCCGCGGTCGAGACGTTGAACGGCATGCGCAGGCGGTTGAGCACATCGACGATATGGGCGGGCCCGTAGGCCCAGCCGATGCGTAGGCCGCCCAGCCCGAAGATCTTGGAGAAGGTGCGCGTCATCACGACGTTGTCGTTGTCGTTCACCAGCGCGATGCCGGCGTCGTAGTCGTCCGCGGTGACGAACTCGGCATAGGCCGAATTCGATCACCAGGATCACCCCCGCGGGCAGTGCCTTGCGCAGGCGCCGGAGCGCGGCCGCGTCGAGGTAGCTGCCGGTCGGGTTGTTGGGGTTGGCGATGTAGCACAGGCGCGTGCGGTTGCCCGCGCGCGCGGCGAGCGCGTCCACGTCGGCGGTCAGGTTCTTCTCCGGTACCTTGACCGGCACCGCGCCCACCGAGCGGGCGGCGATGGGATAGATCAGGAAACCGTGCTCGGAATAGAGCACCTCGTCGCCCTCGCCCGCGTAGCCGCGCGCCATCAGGCCGAGGAGTTCGTCGGAGCCGGCGCCGCACACGATGCGCGCGGGGTCGAGGCCGAAGCGCGCGCCGATCGCCTGACGCAGCGCGACCGAGCCGCCGTCGGGGTAGCGCGCGAGCGATGCCGCCGCATCCTCGAACGCGGCGACTGCTAGAGGTGACGGGCCGAGCGCGCCCTCGTTGGAGGAGAGCTTGATGACCTGCGCCCTGCCCTCGATCTTCGACTGGCCGCCCTGGTAGGGTGCGATCTCGAGGATGCCCGGGCGCGGCGCGATGGGACGCTCGCTCACGACTGCCTCCCTATCCCCTCGAGTTTCAGCGGCACGGCATAGGCGCCGATCACGGTGACGTGGCGCGCGGTATCGCCGAGCTTGCCCGAAAGCGTCCTGAGCGCGGGCGCGGCCGGTTCGATGAAGCCGTCCACTTCCGCGAGATGGAGATTGCCGCCGGCGCCGCGCGAGGCGGCGAAATGCACGATGAAGCCGGCGTCCGCCAGCGCCCGGGTAATGGCGGTGCGGCTCATCGGCTCGCGCGTCTCGATGACGACCAGCGAGCGGTCGTCGCCCGACGGCTCAGGGATCATGGCGGCAACCGCGAGCCCGTCGCGCGCGCTGCCGAGCGGCGAGAGGCCTTCGGCCACGGGCAGGCGCGCGACCACGCGCGGCACGCCGGCGCCGTCAGTGGCGAGGCGCGACCACCACGGGTCGGGCTCCTCGACCCCCGGGAACGGCACGATGGCGACGCTGGCGCTACCCGAGGCCACCAGGGCGAGCGCCTGCACCGGCCCGGCGGCGCCGGTCATCGGCGTCGACACGCCGTACTGGGTGCGCGCGAGGCCCCAACAGGAAGGCCCGCTCTCCGGGGCGCTGACGGCGACGGAAAACGGGCCCTGCAGGCGCAGTGCCGCGGACATGATCTCGCGCCAGATGCGCACCACGGCGAGCGGATCGACGCCATCGCCGGCGCGCGCCACCAGGCGGCGCAGCACCTCGGCCTCGCGGCCCGGGCGCAGCAGCGGCGCGCCGACGCCGGCCTTGAGCGGCGCGATCTCGGCCGCGATGCGGGCGCGCCGCGTCAGCAGGTCGAGCAATGCGTCGTCGAGGCGGTCGATCTCGCCGCGCAGATCGTTCAGGGTCGGGCCGGGCTCCGCCATGGGTTCGCTTTTCCGAAGTGGCATCGAAACGGGACCCGCGCGCCGGCGGGCGCGGAGGGCCCCGAAAACAGGTCGCTAGTCTTAATGGCAAGAGCCTGTAAAATCAAAGAAAACGTTGACATCGGCGGGGTTCCTCCTTAGCAATCGGCTCCTTCCAGGCTTATCTTCCGGCGGGACGCGCGGGGCCGTTTCGGCCCTTCTGGACACCCGGGGAGTCGCGAGGCAGCAACGGTTATGGCGTCAGGACAAGGCCAGGCCCCCGAGGGCGCGGCAGCGGCAGACGGCGAGGCCCTGGAGGGGCTGTCCGTGACGCTCGCCGAGGCGACGCCGCTCGCCCTCGATTCCGGGGCGACACTGGGGCCGCTCGCCATCGGCTACACCACCCAGGGCACGCTCAACGCGGACCGCTCCAACGCGATCCTGATCTGCCACGCGCTCACCGGCGACCAGTACGTCTCCGGCACCCATCCGCTGACCGGCAAGGCCGGCTGGTGGGACACCATGATCGGCCCGGGCAAGCCGCTCGACCCGGAGCGCTACTTCCTGATCTGCATCAACATCCTCGGCGGCTGCATGGGCACCACCGGGCCCAAGGACCTCAATCCGGCGACCGGAAAGCCGTGGGGGCTCGACTTCCCGGTCATCACCATCGGCGACATGGTCAACGCCCAGCGCCTCCTGATCGATCATCTCGGCATCGACCAGCTGTTCTGCGTGATCGGCGGCTCCATGGGCGGCATGCAGGTGCTCGACTGGGCCGTGCGCTACCCGGAGCGCGTATTCTCGGTCATGCCGATCGCGACCGCGGCGCGCACCTCGGCGCAGAACATCGCCCACCACGAGGTCGGCCGCCAGGCAGTGATGGCCGACCCAGACTGGTGCGCGGGACGCTACCTGGAAGAAGGCAAGAGCCCGCACCGCGGCCTCGCGGTCGCACGCATGGGCGCGCATATCACCTATCTCTCGGAATCGGCACTGACGCGCAAGTTCGGCCGCTCGCTGCAGGCGCGCGAGCACGTCACCTACGGCTTCGACGCCGACTTCCAGGTGGAGAGCTACCTGCGCCACCAGGGCATCACCTTCGTCGACCGGTTCGACGCGAACTCGTATCTCTACATCACGCGCGCCATGGACTATTTCGACCTCGCCGAGGAGCACGGCGGCGCGCTGGCCGACGCCTTCCGCGGCACGCGGGTGCGCTACGGCGTGGTCAGCTTCACCAGCGACTGGATGTTCCCGACCGCCGAGAGCCGCGAGCTGGTGAAGGCGCTGAACGCGGTCGGCGCCAACGTCTCGTTCGTGGAGATCGAGACCGATCAGGGCCACGATTCGTTCCTGCTCAACCTCCCGGCCTACCACCGCATCGTCCACGGCTTCCTCGAGGGCGCGGCAGAGCACCGGGGGCTTCACCGGCCATGAGCACGGACACGGCCCGCCCGGGCGGCATCCCTCATTACAGCCGCGCCAACGGCAGCACCCGGCACATCCGCGTCGATTTGCAGCTGATCGCCGACTTGGTGCCGTCGGGCGCGCGCGTGCTCGACGTCGGCTGCGGCGACGGCGCCCTGCTCGACTACCTCACCCGCCTCAAGGGCGCGGACGCGCGCGGCATCGAGATCGACCGCGAGCGGGTCGCGGCCTGCCTCAACCAGGGCCTGTCGGTGATCCAGGGCGACGCCGAAACCGACCTCGCCGACTACCCCGACAAGGCGTTCGACTGCGTCGTCCTGAGCCAGACCCTGCAGGCGGTCCACGACCCGCGCTGGATGCTGGAGGAACTCCTGCGCATCGGTACCCAGGCGGTGGTGTCGATCACCAACGCGGGCTACTGGCGCAACCGGCTCGGCTTCATGTTCCGGGGGCGCGAGCCGTTCGCCGTGCATCCCGACGAGACCTGGTACGACACCGCCTACATCCATCCCTGCACGATCCGCGACTTCGTCGATCTGGCGCGCGAGATGGGCGTGCGCATCGAACGCTGCTACGCGGTCAACCGCTCGGGCACGCCGCGCGAGACCGACCCCGGAAGCGGCCTCGCCAACCTGTTCGCGATCCAGGCGGTGTTCCTGCTGGGCGAGCCAGCCTAACTCTCCATGCTGCGATGGCCCGGCGCGGCGGGCATGTTGCCCGCGCCGGCATAAGCCTTGCGCCGGCGCCCGCGCACGGTCTCGACCGGTGTCGCGTAGAGCTGCTTGGTCGCCTCCATGATGACGGCGCCGGCGAAGCGCGGCAGCAAGCGCTGGCCCAGGTTCTCCCAGGCGGACGCCGAGCCCAGCACCATGCGCGAGCGCGACGGCGGCACGAACAGCGCGCCGTCGGCCAGCGACGGCGTGAACAGGTTGTCGCGCAGCAGACGCGAGAGCTGTCCGGCCGAATAGGGATGGCCGTGGGCGAACGGCGAGCGCTCGATGCGCGCCCAGATGCCGCGCCGGTTCGGCGCCACCACGATCATACGCCCGGCGTCGGTCAGCACGCGCCACACCTCGCGCAGCATCGGGCGCAGGCTTTCCGCATTCTCGAGCGCATGCACCAGCAGGATGCGGTCGAAGAAGCTGTCGGGGAACGGCAGGTCGCATTCGTCCACCAGCACCGCCTGGTTGGGCGCGCCGCGCGGCCAGTGGAGCACGCCCTGCCCCATGGGCATGGCGGCGACCACGCGCTCGGCCTCGTCCAGGAACGGGCGCAGGAACGGCGGCGCGTAGCCGAGCCCGAGCAGGCGGCAGTCGCGCGCATCGGGCCACAGCGCACGCAGGCGCGCGCGCACCGCCCGCCCGGCCACCTGGCCCAGGCTGGAGGCATAGAAATCGCGCAGATCGACCACGTCCACCCACATAAAACCAGCTTAGCACAGGCCCCATGTCGGGGCCGCGTCCCCCTCCGGGAAAGCGACATAAAGCAAGCATTCCGGCCCCGTTCCGGCTATAGTCGCCGCCATAAACGCGCGGACGGTCCTCTCCGGGCCGGCCGTTCTTCCAAGGACAGGGCAGGAGAATCAGCGATGAACATCGTTATGCGTGGAACGCTGCTTGCCGCGGCGGTGATGGCGATGGGCCTCACCCAGGTTTCCACGGCGCAGGCGGACGACTTCTACAAGGGCAAGAACATCAGCGTCACGGTCGGCTTCGGGCCGGGCGGCGGCTACGACGCCTACGGGCGTCTGCTCGCGCGCCACTGGGGCCCGCACATCCCGGGCCATCCCCAGGTGATCGTGCAGAACATGCCGGGCGCCAGCAGCCTCAAGGCGGTCCAGTACCTCGAGACGGTCGCCCCCACCGACGGCACCTCGGTCGTCATCTTCAACTTCGGCCAGATCACCAACTCGATCGTCAATCCGCCGAAGAACATCAAGGTGGACTTCCGCAACTTCGCCTGGATCGGGTCGATGAACCGCGACGTCTCGGTGTGCTACGTGTGGAAGGCGCGCTTCCCGGGCATCAAGAACGCCGCCGACCTCAACAAGGCCAAGAACATCAACTACGGCCTCACCGGCGTCGGCTCGGCCTCCTACTTCAACCAGGCGCTGCTGCTCGGCGTGTTCGACGCGCCGCTCAAGCAGGTCAAGGGCTACAAGAGCTCCAAGGAGAAGCAGATCGCGATCGAGCGCGGCGAGCTCGACGGCGACTGCGGCGACTGGACCAGCGTGCCCGACGACTGGGTCCGCGACGGCAAGGTCACGTGGCTGCTCAAGTCCTCGCCCTCGACCCGGAAGGGCTCAACCCGAGCATTCCCTACGCCGGCGACATCGCCTCGACCGCCCAGAAGAAGCAGATCGTCAAGCTGCTGACCGCGGCGGGCGAGATCGGCCGTCCGTTCATCACCCGCAAGGAGGTTCCCGAAGCCCGTCTCAAGGAGCTGCGCGACGCCTTCAACGCGACCATGAAGGACCCGAAGCTGCTGGCCGAATCGAAGAAGACCGGCCGCCCGATTACCCCGATGACGGCGAAGGAGGCGCAGGAGGCGCTGGCCGAGCTCTACGCGATGCCGACCGACATCATCGCCAAGGCCAAGGCGATCCTGCCGGGCCAGAAGAAGAAAAAGAAGAAGTAGCCCGGCAACCGCCGGTTATTTCGCGGGCGGGGCCTTCGGGTCCCGCCCGTTTCGTTTCCGGCGCCCGGTTGGCGGCGCACGCGGCCGGGTGCTATCCTCGCGTCATGGCGAAGCTCGAGATCCAGCGCATTCCCGCGCGCCGCGACAACTACCTGTGGCTCGTGCGCGAGGCCGACACCGACACGGTCGCGGTGGTCGATCCCGCCGATGCCGAGCCGATCGCGGCCCGATGCGCCGAGCTCGGCTGGCACCTCACCCATATCCTCAACACCCATCACCACGGCGACCATACCGGCGGCAACCTCGCCCTCAAGGAAGCCTTCGACTGCGTCATCATCGGCCCCGAAGCCGACCGCGACCGCATCCCCGGCATCGACATCGCGGTGGGCGAGGACGATACCGTCGCGCTCGGCACCCAGACCGCACGCGTGTTCGACGTGCCCGGCCATACCCGCGGGCACATCGCCTACTGGTTCGCCGATTCGGACGCGCTGTTCTGCGGCGACACCCTGTTCGCCATGGGCTGCGGCCGCCTGTTCGAGGGCACCCCGGCACAGATGTGGGCCTCGCTCTCCAAGTTCGCGGTCCTGCCCGACGCGACGCGGGTCTACTGCGCCCACGAATACACCCAGGCCAACGCACGCTTCGCGCTGACGGTGGACCCGGATAACGCCGCGCTCAGGCGCCGCGCCAGGGAGGTCGACCGGCTGCGCGCCAACGGCACGCCGACGGTGCCCTCCACCATGGGCGCCGAGCGCGCCACCAATCCGTTCCTGCGCGCCGCCGATCCCGCGCTCGCCGCCGCCATCGGGCTCAAGGGCGCCGACCCGGTCGCGGTGTTCGCCGAGACGCGCGCGCGCAAGGACCGGTTCTGACGGGTTCCGGACAAGAAGCATCCGCATACCCTTCCGACAACCACGCGGCACCCAAGCCGCGTCCTACACGGGGAGAACCCAAGATGAAGCTGTACCAGTCGCCCACCTCGCCCTTCGTCCGCATGGTGCGGGCCGCCGCCCATGCCAAGGGACTCACCGACAAGCTCGAGCTGGTGGACGCGCGCGCCGACCAGGCCGCCTACGAGAAGCTCAACCCGCTCAACAAGGTGCCGGGCCTGATGACCGACGAGGGCGAGATGCTGATCGAGAGCCGGCTGATCTGCCGCTACCTCGACGGGCTCAAGGGCGGCACGCGTCTCTACCCCAAGGACGAGGCCGGCGAGCGCCGCGTGCTGCAGCAGGAAGCGGTGATCCACGGCCTCATGGACGCGATCGTGCTGCGCCGCATGGAGACCCGGCGTCCCGACGGCCAGCCCTCCAAGTGGTGGGACGAGCGCCAGAAGCGCAAGATCGACCTCGGCCTCGGCGCGATCGAGAAGGAGCTCGCCGCCTATACCGGCACGCCCACCATCATCCCGATCATGCTCGCCTGCATGTGCCACTTCATGGACCGCGTGTCCGAGGACGACTGGCGCAAGAATCATCATGGCCTCGCCAAGTGGTACGAGGGCTACAAGAAGGAGCCCCACATGGCCGCGACCGAGGTCAAGGAATAACGGCCATGACCGGCGGGGCAGTGGACGAGGCGCGCCGCGTGATCGCGGCGCTCGGCCTCGCGCCCCACCCCGAAGGCGGCCACTTCCGCGAGACCTGGCGCCACGCCCCGCATGCGGGCGGGCGCGGCGCCGGCACCGCCATCTACTACCTGCTTGCCGCCGGCGAGGTCTCGGCCTGGCACCGGGTCGACGCCACCGAAATCTGGCACTTCTACGCGGGTGCGCCGCTCCGCCTGACGATCCGGGCCGAGGGGCGGGACCTGCCGGTTCTGCTGGGCGGCGACGTCGCCGGCGGCCACGTGCCCCAGGCGATCGTGCCGTCCCGCGCCTGGCAGACCGCAGAAAGCACGGGCGCGTGGACGCTGGTCGGCTGCACGGTGTCGCCCGCGTTCGAGTTCGCGGGCTTCGAGCTGGCCCCGCCCGGGGGCCCGGCCGGAGACTGATTCTTCAAGGACTTGCGAATCGCGGCCGAATCCGCTGCAATGGCGGCCCGCCGGCGCATGGGGGTGCCGGCGACAGGGAGGCCAGGGACCCATGCCTGTTTCGGGCGAGGCGGCGCCACGTGCGTCCGTCATCCGCAAATATGCCAACCGGCGTCTGTACGACACCGCCTCGGCGCGCTGCATCACGCTCGCCGACATCGCCCGGCGCGTGCGCGCGGGCGAGCAGATTCGCGTCATCACGGCACGCGGCGGCACCGATGTCACGCGCCAGGTACTGGCCCAGATCCTGTGCGAGGACGAATTGGTCGGACGCGGCGTGCTCGACGAGGACGTGCTCGCGCGCCTGATCCGCCTCGCCGAGCGCCCGGCGGGACGGCGCGTCGCCGATGCCCTCGCCCGGACGCTCGACCGCGTCGGCGCGGAAGGTGTCCCGGCACGGCGCGGCGCGACAAGGACGCGCGGTGGCGCCACGGCCAAGGCCGTCGCCGCCCGCCTCGACGCCCTGGAAACGCGCCTGCGCTCGCTGATCGCCGACGCCGGCGCGCGTGCCGGCAGGACGCCCCGCCGCTAGTTCTTTCAGTCCGGAGTAGCGCGGATCGCGGGCGCAAGGTGTCCACCATGCGGTCGATCTCGGCCTCGGACGCGATCAGCGGCGGCGACAGCGCGATCACGTCGCCCGCCTGGCGCGTGAGCACGCCGTCCGCAAGGCATTTCAGGAACACGTCGTAGGCGCGCGCGCCGGGCGCGCCCGCGCGCGGCTTGCAGCTCGATGCCGGCGGCGAGGCCGATGTTGCGCACGTCGATCACGCCGGGCACCTCATCGAGACGGTGCACCGCCGTCTCGAAATGGGGCTCCAGGCTGCGCGCCCGCGCGAACAGGCCCTCCTTCTCGTAGATGTCGAGGGTCGCAAGCGCCGCCGCGCAGGCCAGCGGATGGCCGGAATAGGTATAGCCATGGAACAGCTCGATGGCGGCCTCGGGCCCGGTCATCAGGGCGTCGTGCACAGACTTGCGCGCGAACACCGCGCCCATGGGCACGGCGGCGTTGGTGAGCCCCTTGGCGGTGGTCATCAGGTCGGGCACGACGCCGAAGCGCCCGGCGGCGAACGGCGCGCCGAGCCGCCCGAAGCCGGTGATCACCTCGTCGAAGATCAGCAGGATGCCGTGCGCGTCGCAGATCGCGCGCAGGCGCTCGAGGTAGCCCTGCGGCGGCACCAGCACGCCGGTCGAGCCGGCCATCGGCTCGACGATCACGGCGGCGATGGTGTCCGCGCCGTGGCGCGCGATCACGTCCGTGAGCGCGTCGGCGAGATGGGCGCCCCAGGCGGGCTGGCCGCGCGAGAACGCGTTGCGGGCGAGGTCGTGGGTATGGGGGAGATGGTCCACGGCCGGCAGCATCGGACCGAACTGCTTGCGGTTGTTGGGGATCCCGCCCACCGACATGCCGCCGAAGTTGACCCCGTGATAGCCGCGCTCGCGCCCGACCAGGCGCACGCGCCCGGTCTCGCCGCGCGCGTGATGATAGGCGAGCGCGATCTTGAGCGCGGTCTCGACCGCTTCCGACCCCGAGTTGACGTAGAACACGTGGTCGAGGTCGCCGGGGGCGAGGCGCGCGAGCCGCGCCGCCAGCGCGAACGCCTGCGGGTGTCCCATCTGGAACGCGGTGGCGTAGTCGAGCGCGCGGGCCTGGCGGGCGATGGCGTCGGCGATCTCCGCCCGGCAATGGCCGGCGTTCACGCACCACAGGCCGGCGGTGCCGTCGAGGATCTCGCGCCCGTCCGCCGTGCGGTAATACATGCCCGACGCGCCCGCCAGCAGGCGCGGCGCCGCCTTGAACTGGCGGTTGGCGGTGAACGGCATCCAGTAGGCGGAAAGATCGTTGGGCGTTCCGGCCATGAGGGTTCCTGCGTGTGCGGGCGGGGGTGAAAGCGGATTGCGGTGCACCTTAGCATCCGTCCGTTCCCCGGCAAGCGGCGGCCGTTGGCGCACGAATTTCTGCATGTATCCGCTAGGCAAAAATTGCCTATACTTGAAGACGTTGAAGAAATGTTCCCATTATGGTTAACACGAGCTCAAGCATTAATTAAAAATTCATTGACGGCGATCGAAGTATTTTTTAAATAAATTGTCGATAAAACGGACAACACTCACCAGGGAAGACCGGTTTTGCAGAACGCAGGCGTCGCCGGCCTTTTGCCGGGCCATAAGGCCACCATCGTCATTCCGCCCCAGGGCAACCGCTCCGGCGGCGCGGCGCCGCTCGGCCAGGTCGCGGGCGCGAGCCGCGTCGACCGCGACACGCACGCCGCGTTCGAGCGCACCACCGCAGACAAGGCCGCCCGCACGGGCCCGGCCGGCGGCTTCGACGCGTTCCAAGGCGACAGCGCGCCGGACCTCCGCGACGGGGCACCGTCGTCCACCTATCTCACCCAGCACATCGCCCAGGAAGTGACGCCCGAGGATCCCGGCTTCGACCGTTTCCAGGCCGGCGCGCGCGCCTACATCATGCGCCGCGATTCCACCGTCGAGATCCTGACGAGCGCGAACCGCCTCGACATCCGCGTCTAGCACCCATCGCCGTGCCCCGGGTTCGGCCCGGCGCGGCTTGCCCGCTCCCGCAAAGCCGTTAATATCTGCCCGACCCTGTCGCGTATCGCCGCGCGGCAGCGAATGGGGCGCCGCATCGCTTTGACCATCCATGACATCTTCACCGGCATCCCGGCGGGTACCGCCTGATGTGCGGCATCGCCGGCCTGTTCGACCTGAGCCGCGGCCAGCCCGCCGGCGCGCTCGAGCACGCGGCGGCGGCCATGACCGCGACGCTCGTCCACCGCGGCCCCGACGGCAGCGGCACCTTCGCCGATGGCCAGGGCGGCGCGGCACTCGGCCACCGCCGCCTCGCCATCATCGACCTCAGCGAGACCGGCGCCCAGCCGATGACCTCGGCCGACGGGCGCTTCGTCATCGCCTTCAACGGCGAGATCTACAATTTCGCCGAGATCGCGCGCGAGCTGCCCGGCCACGGTGCCCGCCTGCGCGGCCATTCCGACACCGAGGTGCTGCTGGAAGCCTGCGCGCATGCGGGCGTGGACGCGGCCGTCACGCGCGCCGTCGGCATGTTCGCCTTCGCGCTGTGGGACAAGCGCGAGCGCAGGCTCACGCTGGTGCGCGACCGGCTCGGCATCAAGCCGCTCTACTGGGGCCGCGCCGGACGCATGATCCTGTTCGCCTCCGAGATCAAGGCGGTCCTCGCCCATCCCGCGTTCGTGGCCGAGATCGACCGCGACGCGCTCGCGGCCTATATGCGGCTCGGCTACGTGCCGGCGCCCCACACCATCTACCGCAACCTCCACAAGCTGCGCCCGGGTCACATCATCAGCTTCGGCCTCGATGGCGTCGCGAAGGAGCGCGGCTTCTGGGACCTGCGCCGGCTCGCGGTCGAAGGCGCCCGCGCGCCCGTCAGGATCAGCGCCGAGGAAGCGACCGACGCGCTCGAGGCGCGGCTCACCGAGGCGGTGCGCCTGCGCATGATCGCCGACGTGCCGCTCGGCGCGTTCCTGTCGGGGGGCATCGATTCGTCGACCGTGGTCGCGCTCATGCAGAAATGCGCCCAGGGGCCGGTCAGGACCTTCACCATCGGCTTCGGCGAGGCCGATTACGACGAGGCCGCCCATGCCAAGGCGGTCGCCCGGCATCTCGGCACCGAACACACCGAGCTCACGGTGACGCCGGACGACGCGCGCGCGGTCATCCCGCTGCTGCCCGAGATCTACGACGAGCCGTTCGCCGACGCGAGCGCGATCCCGACCTATCTCCTGTCCAAGCTCACGCGCGGCCATGTCACGGTGGCGCTGTCGGGCGATGGCGGCGACGAGCTGTTCGCGGGCTACGACCGCTACCGCGTCGCCGGCACCGCGCGCCTGCCGTTCCTGCCCGCCGCCTTGCGCCGCACGCTCGGCCGCGCCGCCGGCGGCGTGCCGCCCGCCACCTGGGATATGCTTGCCCGGCTGATACCGGCCACGCGCCGCCCGCCCGCCACCGGCGACAAGATCGCCAAGCTTGCCCGCGTGCTGCGCGCCGGCGACGACGACGACGTCTACCGCGCCGTGACCGCGCTGTGGGAAGACCCGGCGGCGCTGGTGCCGGGCGCCATCGAGGCCGCCGACGCCGCGCGCGACCCGGCACTTGCCCGCGACCTGCCGCATTTCCTGAGCCGCATGCAATACCTGGACTCCGCGACCTACCTGCCCGACGACATCCTCACCAAGGTCGACCGCGCCTCCATGGCGGTGTCGCTGGAGGCGCGCGTGCCGATCCTCGATCACCGCGTGGTGGAATTCGCCTGGACCCTGCCGCCGTCGCTCAAGCGCCGCGGCGGCGTCTCCAAGTGGCTGCTGCGCCGCGTGCTCGACCGCCACGTGCCGCGTGCCCTGATCGACCGTCCCAAGATGGGCTTCGGCGTACCCATCGGGGCCTGGCTGCGCGGGCCGCTGCGCGACTGGGCGGAAGGCCTGCTCGCCCGCGACCGCCTCGCAGAGGGCGGGCTGCTCGCGCCCGAACCCGTCATCCGGCGCTGGCACGAGCACCTCACCGGACGGCGCAACTGGTCCTACCAGCTGTGGACCGTGCTGATGTTCCAGGCCTGGCGCGAGCGGTGGCAACCGTGAGCGCGCCCGCGCGCCGGGTCATGTTTCTCGTCACCGAGGACTGGTACTTCTGTTCCCATCGCCTGCCGGTCGCGCGCGCCCTGCGCGACGCGGGCTGGCGGGTCGCGGTCGCCTGCCGCGTCGCCGATCACGGCGCGGCGATCCGCGCCGAGGGCTTTGCGCTTTACCCGCTCGCGCTGTCGCGGCGCAGCCTCAACCCGTTCCACCTGGCGGCGGCGCTCATGCGCATCCGGCGCGCCTACCGCGACTTCAGGCCGGACGTGGTGCACCACGTGGCGCTCAAGCCCGCGATGCTGGGCTCCCTCGCCGCGCGCCTCGCGGGCGTGCCCGGCACGGTCAACGCCATCGCCGGGCTCGGCTTCGTGTTCTCCTCGACGCGCCTCAAGGCGCGCGTGCTGCGTCCGCTCATCACGCTGGTGCTGCGCCTCCTGCTCGACGGGCCGCACACCCGCGTGATCGTGCAGAACGACGACGACGGCCGCGCGCTGACGGAACGCGGGATCGTCGCGCCCGAGCGCCTCGCCGTGATCCGCGGCTCGGGCGTCGATCTCGTCCGGTTCCACCCGACGCCGGAGCCGTCGGGGCCGGTGCGCGCGGTCATGGTGTCGCGCATGATCGCCGAGAAGGGCGTGCGCGAGCTGGTCGCCGCCGCGCGCATCCTGCGCACGCGCAACGTGCCCGTCAGGATTACACTCGCGGGCATGCCCGACCCCGAGAACCCCTCGGCGATCCCGGCCGCCGAGCTCGCCGCCTGGCACGCCGAGGGCACCGTCGAGCATCTCGGCCATGTCGCCGACGTCGCGGCGCTGTGGGCCCAAAGCCATATCGCCGTGCTGCCGTCCTACTACGGCGAGGGCGTGCCGCTCGCGCTGATCGAGGCGGCGGCGGCGGGCCGGCCGGTGATCGCCGCCGACGGGCCGGGGCTGCGCGATGTGGCGCGGCCCGGCGAGACCGGCCTCCTGGTGCCGCCGCGCAACGCGGTCGCACTGGCCGATGCCGTCGCCGCACTGGCCGGGGACGCGACCCTGCGCGCGCGCCTTGGCGCCGGCGCCCGGCGCCTCGCCGAAGTGCGCTTCGGCACCGATACGGTCGTTACCGAGACCCTCGCGCTCTATCGCGACCTCACAGCCTGACCCCCTCTCCCGGCCCGCG
This sequence comes from uncultured Alphaproteobacteria bacterium, assembly GCA_963732875.1. Taxonomy (GTDB): domain Bacteria; phylum Pseudomonadota; class Alphaproteobacteria; order SMXQ01; family SMXQ01; genus WHSO01. The sequence continues at coordinate 1,784,646 of CAVTBD010000002.1, forward strand.
GTCCAGCGGGTAGCAAGCTATTAACCATTTTTGACTAGCGTCGGGGCGTCGCAAGTGCGGCAGTCTGCCAGAGAAGGACGCCCAACCTGCTTCACGTCCGCAGCCGATTCTGCACGTGCGTTGGCGTCCTTGTTATGGCCGCGGCGACATTCGTGCTGGCCGAGGGCGCACAGGCCGGGCCGAGCGGCGTCAGGAACGCGCCGCGCGCCACACCCCGCGACGACTGGAGCATGCCATCCGGCAATTCGGCGACACTGCCCGGCGGCAGGTATTTCAAGGCGAATGCCGCGACGGACGGGCGCCTCGCCCCCGGACTCTCGGTCCGCTCGCAACTGACGTTCCAGCTCCCGCCCGGCCCCGACGAATCCCTGCGCGATGCCGAGCCAGAAAGCGCTGTTTCCCCCACCGATCAGGGACTCTATGCCAACCAGCTCTATCTCGATTACGAGCGGGGCCGGATCGGCCTGCGCGCGGGCAAGTTCGCTCAGAAGTTCGGCATCGCCTGGGACCGGGCACCCGGAATCTGGGGGGCCGACTTCGCCCGCGACTACGAGCTGGCCCGGCAGGTCGGCGTCGCCGGCGATTTCAGGTTCGGTGGCGGCGACGCAGGGCGCCATACCTTCACCGTCGGAACGTTCTTCGTCGACACCACGGCGCTGTCGGAAGCGGGACTCACGGAAAGCAGCCGGGTGCGCCATTCCGATGGCGGCCCGGGCAACACCGAGGACTTCTCGTCGTTCTCCGTCGCGCTGGAAGGCGACGGATTCAAGGCTCTACCGCGGTTGGGCTATCACGTTGCCTTCACGGTGCGTGGTACCGATACAGCCGGCCAGACGCAGGAAAAGGGATATGCCGGCGCGCTCACGCGTGCGTTCGCGCTCGGCACGGTCGCGGTCAGGCCGCTGCTCGAATGGGTCGGCTTTACCGACCGCAACGGCACGCCCGGCACCGACGTCACCTACCTCACCACCGGGGCGTCGTTCAACTGGCGGCGCTGGAACCTGGCGCTGTCGCGCACAGCGCGTGATACGGAAACCACCAACTCCGGCAATACCGACGACACGCTCGCCCAGGTGAGCGCCGGCTATGCTCTCGACGACAGCCTTAACCTCAGCCTCGGCTACCGCTACGCCGAGGAATCGGGAATCGAGACCGACATCTACGGTGCGCAGCTAAACTACCGGGTCACCTTCTAGCGGTCATGCAGGGGAGGTTTGCGCGATTGGCACTTCCCACCGTCCGCCCCAGGGTATTGAATGGTGCCGCTTCCCATCCCGAAAGCCGCGAGACGTCCATGGCCCTGGAATACCGCACCCGAAAGCAGGTGAAGCCGCCCGATCTCAACCCTCGCGGCACGCTGTTCGGCGGCCGCGTGCTAGAATGGATCGACGAGGAGGCGGCGATCTTCGCTGCCTGCCAGATCGGCTCGACTAGTCTCGTGACCAAGCTCATGTCCACGGTCAACTTCGTCTCCTCGGCGCGCAACGGCGACATCGTCGAGATCGGCTGCGAGGTGCTCGCGTTCGGCCGCAGCTCGGTGACGGTGCACTGCCAGGTCCGCAACAAGGAGACCGGCGAGCTGATCACCGAAGTGGACAAGATCGTGTTCGTCCACGTCGACGAAACCGGCCGGCCCGCACCGCACCCGACGTTCCTCAAGAGCGAGGCCGCGGCGCACGGGAAGGGCCACGCCAAGGCCTGAGCCCTCACCCCTCGCGCGCGTTCTCGTGGATCTCGGGATGGCGCGTCATCCATACCGCGATGGCGATCATGATCGCGCTGGCCAGCGCGCCCAGCACGTAGAAGCTGGCCTCGATCCCCGCGAACTGCGCGATCGCCCCCATCAGCACCGGCGCCGCGACCGAGGTGATGCGGTTGCAGGTCCCGCGCAGGCCGATCGCCTTGCCGTGGGCGCCCGTGCCCGCCGTGCGCAGCATGAGGGTGATCACCAGCGGCTGGTGGATGCCGTTGAGCAGCGTGCGCACGCACAGGATCAGCGCCAGCATGACGAAGGTACCGAGCATCGGCGTGATCGCGATCAGCGCGATTCCCGCCCACACCACCGACCACAGCAGCCAGTAATGACGCACGACGCGCGACAGCGGAGCCGCCAGCAGTGGCCCGACGCTGGCGGTGACTGAAGATAGCGAGAACAGGATGCCGATGAGCGTGCCGGAAATCCCGGTCTCGTTCAGCCACACCACGTAGAACGACGACTGGATGTTGTTGCCGAGGTGCACCATCATGCCGATCGACGCGGTGATCGCGACTGTCGGGATCGCGAGCAGGCGGAACGCCGCGATGTAGTCGGCGGGATTGGGCAGGAGTTCGCGCAGGCTGCGGATGCGGCCACGGCCCGCTACCGGCACCTCGTCGCGGACCGTGGCATGGACCGGCAGCGTCGGCAGCGCGAGCGCCGAGACGAAGGCGCCGAGGCCCCACAGGCTCGCGATCACGAAGGCACCCCACGGGCCCGACAGGTCCCACACTGCGCCCGCCATGGGCGGCCCGATGATGTTGCCGACGCGGCTGATGACCGAGAGCCGCCCAGCGTAACGGGTACGGCCCTGCATGAGCTGGCCGATCAGGGTCTGGGCGCCGAGCCAGCCCATGGAATCCGACAGGCCCCACAGGAGCTGCAGGGCGATCACCGCCGCCACCCACGGCATCAGCGGATAGAACAGCGGCGCGAGGAACCCGATGGCCGTGAAGAACAGCATCACCCGGCGCCCGCCGATGCGGTCCATCAGGGCGCCGGCATGGATCGACAGGAACAGGGGCAGGAACGGGCGGCAGCCGAGCACGACGCCGAGCGCGAACGGCGACAGGTCGAGCCGCACCACCCACAAGGGCACGATGGTGACGGCGATGAAATACATGGTGGTCGAGAACGCGCCGATCCCGTAGACGGCGAGTTCGACGCGGAGCGGCACGCGGTCCTCGGCGGGCAGGCTCACCGGCCGTGCCCTCCCCGTCCCCGGCGACGCCGGACGCGGTCAGGACGGCTCGGGGCCATCGAGGGTCGCCCGGATACGGCGGGCCAGAAGAATGAGCTCGAACGGCTTGTTGATCAGGACCGCGCCTTCGAGGCCCGAGGTGTCGGTGAATGCGCCGGCGGCGTAGCCGCTCATGAAGATCGCACGAACCGGCCCGAACTGGTTGCGCACGCTCGCCACGATCGCCGGGCCGCGATGGCCGCTCGGCAGCACCACGTCCGACAGGATGAGGTCGGGCTTGCCATGCGCGGCGAGCTTGTCGAACGCCTCCTCGGCGCCGGCCACGGTCTCGACGCGGTAGCCGAGCCGATTGCAGATAGCGCTCGACCAGGTCGCGCACCTCGCCGTCGTCTTCGATGACGAAGACGTACTCGTTGCCCCGGGGCACGCCGGTGACGTCCGTCGGCAGATCGGTGGGCCGCTCCGCGGGTGCGGCGCGCGGCAGGAACAGCCGTACCGTGGTGCCGCGGCCGACCTCGCTCTGGATCGTCACGCGACCGCCCGACTGCTGGATGAAACCGTACACCATGCTGAGACCGAGGCCGGTCCCCTGACCGGCCGGCTTGGTGGTGTAGAACGGCTCCCACACCTTGTCGAGCTTCTCCTGGGGAATCCCGATACCGGTGTCGCTCACCGCGATCACCACATAGCGACCGGGCGGGATCGGCTGGGGTGACGTGCCGGCCGCCTTGATCTCGGCGTCGGTGGAGAGCAGTACCGACGCCGTGCCGATGCGCACCGTGCCGCCGTCGCCCATGGCATCGCGCGCGTTGATGGCGAGGTTGAGGATCGCGTTCTCGAGCTGGTTGGGATCGACCAGAGCCGGCTCCAGCCCGGCCTGCGGGGTGAACACGACGCCCGCCCCCTGGCCGAGGGTACGCCCCAGCATCTCGGTCATCGAACCGATCAGCGTGTTGACGTCCACCGCCTCGGGCTGGAGGGTCTGCTTGCGCGAGAATGCGAGCAGGCGCTGAGTGAGCTGGGCGCCACGATCGCTCGCCCGGAGGATTGCCTGGATCTCGCGCCGTCCCGCCTCGCCGCCCGAGAACTCCGAGAGCAGCTCGGCATTACCCTGGATCACCGCCAGCAGATTATTGAAGTCGTGCGATATGCCGCCGGTGAGCTGGCCGATCGCCTCCATCTTCTGGGCCTGCAGCAGCCGGCTCTCGGTCTCGATGCGCGCGGCCATCTCGGTGCGCAGGGTCTCGTTGGTACGATCGAGCTCGGCGGTGCGCTCGTGGACGCGCTGCTCCAAATGGTCGCGCGCCCCCGAGAGCTCCGCGACCAGCACCCGGTTTTCCTCCTGCAGGGTGAGCGAATGCAGCAGCATCCTGTGTGCCGACCGCCCCTGCCCGGCCAGCATGAAGATGAACAGGACCGACATCAGCCCCATGGTGATGTAGATGTCCTCGAAGGAGTACAGGAAGAAGTTGACCGCGAGCGGCGCGCCCGCGCCCACCAGGAACAGGTAGAGGCCCGGCAGCAGGGGATAGGTCATGGCGGCGGCGGCGGAGCAGGTTCCCGCGATGACGAAGGCGATGAAGACGTGGTTCCAGATTTCGGGAGACAGCCAGACGATCATGCTGGCAACGCCCCACAGCGACGCCGACGCCGTCGAGCCGACGATGAAGTACCGGCCCCACTTTTCGATGTCCTTGCCCGGATCGCGCCGCCGGAACGCCCGCCCGAGCAGGTAGCGCCCGCCCGCGACGACGAACACCAACGCCACCCAGCCGACCAGCAGGACGTGCGCGACCTGTCCCCAGATCACGGCGGCCACCAGGGCCGCGTTGACGACGTGGGCGATGAGCCGCTGCGGGAAGTCGTAGAGCAGGCCGACCTGCGCGATGCGCACGCGCCGCCGCGATTGCGGATCGAGCGCCTGCACTTCTCGTCGAACGTCACTCACACGTCGGAGGCTCCACCACGTCCCCATGTTACCGCCGGGACCGGGCCGATTGGCCAACCCGCGGCGGAGCCGCCGATCTAGAAGCGCACGCGCACCTGAAGCGCCAGAATGTCGGCCGCCGCGTCGAAGCTGCCGTTGAGGTTGCCCCTGAGTGCGTTGTTCGTGTCCGACGTGCTCAACTGGATCGACGGGTTGTTGATGAACAAGTGAGTATAGCCGATATCCGCCGTCGCATCGGGGGAGAATTGATAGCTCGCGCCGACGCTGACCCATTTGCGGTCCTCGTCCGGAATACGCGGGGTGCGGGTCGCGTCGGGCACCGGCGACTGGTCGTAGGCGAGGCCGCCCCGCAGCTTCCAGTGGTCGTCCATCTGGTAGGTCGCTCCCACCGCGAAGAACCAGGTGTTCCTCCAGTTCTCGGTGATGACGCTGTCGCTCTGGTGCGAGTTATCGAACTGGACGCGCAGTTCCCGCATCCGGTTCCAATGGGTCCAGGCCACCTCCGCCATCACGGTGAGGCGTGGATCGACCTCGTGATAGGCGCCGAACGAGACGGTCTCCGGCAGATTGAGGTTGGCCCTGGCGCCGGTTCGGACGAAGGCATTGGAGGACGTGGCAATCGCATTGCCAACGGCGCTGTTGTTGAAATCCGCCGCGCCGTCGAGCCGGTTGCGCAGCTCGGAGCGATAGGCGGCACCGATCCGCGTGCCAGGGGCAATGTCGTAGAGGACGCCGAGGTTGTAACCGAGCGCGAGATCGTCGCCCTCGATGGTCGCGATACCATCGTCCTGGGTCGGGGTGCCGCCGTTGGCGCCCCCGAAGCCGCCGGACCCGACGGGCAGGGCATCGAGGGTGCCGAAATCGACCGCGTTGGACAGCACGCCGCGGGTATAGGCGATCCGCACGCCGCCACCGAGCGACAGGGCAGGCGTCACCTTGTAAGCCACCACCGGGTTGAGGTCGTAGGTGGTGAGCTCGGTCTTGAGCGCGTGGTAGCGGCCGGCCCAGCCGGAATCGTAGTCGGTGCTGAGGCCGAACGGCACCGTCAGGGACACGCCGCCGAACAGGCGCGGCGAGAACTGGTGCGACAGGTAGAGCGCCGGCGCGAGTGCGTCCGGCGCCACGTCGGAGCCGCCGTTGCCGCCACCGATCGTGCCACCGAGCACCGTGGTCGCGCTGTCCTTCCTGAATTCCGCGCTCGGCGCGATGGCGATCACGGTGAAAATCCCGTGATCGCCGGGATGACGGGTGAGGCCGGCCGGGTTGAAGGCCATGTAGCTCACGTCCTCGGCCGCGGCGGTGGCACCGGCGAAGGCAGTGCCCTGGCCGGAGGCGCTGGTCTCACGCAGGGCGAAGCCCGAGGCGAAGGCTGTCGCCGGCACGATGGCGGCCACGAGCAGGGCCACGGTCCTGATTATCATGGTAGGCATGTCGGCTCCCGTTCACGGGCCCGTTTCCGGGCCCTCCCCCCCAAGGGGCGCGCTTAAGAGCTGAAATTTAAGCATAAATATCGTTAACCATAAGTTACCGGCCGACCGGGCACGGCACTCAGGTTTTATATCCATGGGAGCACGGGGACCGGGAAAAACCGGGGAACCGGCGAAGGCACTTGTGTAATTGTCCGACAAAGGACGATGGGCTAATGTCCGGCCGTCACCACAAGAAGCCCCACGACCGCTGGGACCTTTCCCCCCCAGAAAGACACAAGGACCAACAACCATGCATCGGACCCTCACGTTGACGTTCGCGCTCGGCGCGGCCGCCGCCCTTGCCATGGCCGCCGTGCCCGCGCGGGCCGCGGATTTCTACGCCGGCAAGCAGATCGACTTCCAGATCGGCGGCAATCCCGGCGGCGGCTACGACACCTACGCCCGCACCGTGTCCCGCCACCTGAGCGGCCACATTCCCGGCCATCCGACGATCATCAACAAGAACGTGCCGGGCGCCGGCAGCGCGAAGCTCGCGGCCTACCTCTACACCATCGCGCCCAAGAACGGCCTGGTGATCGGTGCGCTCTACCCGGGCGCCATCATGGGACCGTTGCTCGATCCCCGGCTCAAGGGCCGCTACGACCCGACCAAGTTCGAATACCTGGGCAGTGCCGATTCCGGCTCGCGCGTGTGCCTGACCCGCAAGGAGTCGAAGATCAAGACCTTCGAGGACGCGATGAAGCAGAAAGTCGTCCTCGGCGCCTCCCAGGCGGGCGGGTCGACCCGCGACTATGCGATCTTCCTCAACGCCACCGCCGGCAGCAAGTTCGAGATCGTGTCGGGCTACAAGGGCTCGGTCGACATCCTGCTCGCGGTCGAGCGCGGCGAGGTCGAGGGGCTGTGCGGCTTCGACTGGTCGAGCCTGCTGTCCCAGCGTCCGCAATGGGGCAAGAAGGGCGCGGTCAACGTGCTCCTTCAGATGGCGCCGGAGCCCGACAAGAAGCTGACCAAGATGGGCGTGCCGGACTTCTGGAAGTACATGAAGACGGAGGAGGACAGGCAGATGGCCACCCTGCTGGTCACCCAGCAGGTCTTCGGGCGCCCCTACATGGCGCCTCCGGGCACGCCGAAGGACCGCGTCAAGACCCTGCGCGACTCCATGTGGGCGACCTTCACAGATCCCGCCTACGAGAAGGATGCGATCCGTGCCCGCCTGGCGGTCAATCCGGCCAAGGGCGAGAAGGTGCAGGAACTGGTGGTGAAGCTCTATGCAACGCCATCCGCCGTGGTCGAGAAGGCCAAGAAGGTGATGCTGCCGCCCAAGTCGGCGAAGAAGAAGAAAAAGAAGTAGTCGCCGCAACGGCGCGACCGAAGAGACAGGCCCCGGAAGCGATTCCGGGGCCTTTTTTCTCGTCACGGGGCGTCGAACGGCGCCAGCATCTTGGGCGCGATGCGCGGCGGGCCGCCGCCCAACGTGACCACGTTGACCGACCGCGCCACCTCGGGCGAGCCGGAATAACAGGCGACGACAGGTCCGGTACCGACCCGGATCGTCTGATTCCAGTGGCCCAGCGCGAGGTAGTCCGCGCCGGTGGCCGCGATCTCGGCGTCGCCGATCAGCCACGCCGGCCGCGGCCGGCGGCGACGGTCGGGCACCGGGTCGTAATGGCCGTGAGCGATGGCGACATGGTGGCGCGCGCCGCGGCGCCGCGGCGCGCGCAGCGGCACCATGTCGTCGTAATCGCGATGGGGATTGCCCCATACCTCGAGGCCGAGGGAGGGGAACGTGCTCACGCGTCCGCAGGTGACGCCGAGAACGTGCACGCCGGTGCCGTCGGTCAGCAGGCGCGCGCGCCACACCCCGTCGGGCACCAGGGGATCATGGTTGCCCGGCAGCACCACGATCGGCATCGGCGCGGCGGCGAGGAGCGCCGCAGTGCGCTCGACCAGGGGGACGGGCACGCGGTTGTTCTCGAACACGTCGCCGGCGAGCAGCACGACGTCGGCCGCGACCGCCACGGCGGCTTCCAGCACCCGCGCCAGCACGCGCGTGGAATCCCCGCCGCACAGGCGTGTCGTTTCCTCGTCGCCGATATGCAGGTCGGAGGAATGGACCAGGACGATCCCCTTCTCCCCCCCTGACTCTGTTCGGGATTTATTAACCACGCCGACCCGCAATGTTGCTTCGGAGCTCGAGTGAAGCACGCAACTCGCCCCCTGGCCAGAGGGTGCGCCGCTTCATACAAACATATGCTCTATACCAACGTATGGAGAGGCCAGCTTTCCGTGGACTGTGGCGTTGCCGGGTGGCAGATTGCGCGCGTCACAAGTACAGCGTATGAGCAACAGGAGACCCTCTTCATGAAGAACATCCGCTCTCTGGCGATGGCCGCGGCCATGGCCGGCGGCTTCGTCGCGCCGGCCTTCGCCAACGACATGATCATCGGCTTCGGTCCGGGCGGCGGCTACGACCGCTGGGGCCGCACCGTCGCGCGTCACCTCGGCGACCACCTGCCCGGCAAGCCGAGCCTCGTCGCGAAGAACATGCCCGGCGCCGGCAGCCTCAAGGCCGCCAACTTCATCTACACCGTCGCCCCCAAGGACGGCTCCACGATCGCCATCATCGCGCGCGACGCGGCACTCGGTCCGCTCACCGGCGTCAAGGGCGCGCAGCTCGACGCGCGTAAGTTCACCTGGCTCGGCAGCCCGACCAGCGAGACCAACGTGTGCATCGCCTTCAAGGGCGCGCCGGTCCAGACCGTGCAGGACCTGTTCAAGAAGGAGCTGATCGTCGGCGATACCGGCGTCGGCACCGGCACCCACACCTACCCGGTGGTGCTCAAGGCGCTGCTCGGCATGAAGTTCAAGGTCGTCGGCGGCTACAAGAGCTCATCCGACGTGTTCCTCGCCATGGAGCGGGGCGAGATGCAGGGTATCTGCGAGAGCTACGACAGCGTCTCGGGCAAGCGCCCGAAGTGGATCCCGTCGGGCACCGTGAAGATCCTGTTCCAGGCGGCCCTCGAGCCCGACCCGGCGATCAAGGCGCCGTTCGTGTTCGACTTCGCCAAGACCGAGGAACAGAAGCAGGCGCTGACCTTCATCTACGCCGGCCAGAACATCGGCCGTCCGTTCGTCGCCCCCCCGGGCATGGCGGCGGACACTACCGCCACCCTGCGCAAGGCGTTCGACGAGACCATGAAGGACCCGGCGTTCCGGGCCGATGCGAAGAAGCAGAAGCTCGACGTCGAGCCGGTGACCGGTGCCAGTCTGCTGGACATCATCACCAAGCTCTATGCCACGCCCCAGTCGGTCAGGGACAAGATCGCGAACATCCTGAAGAAGTAGTCGCGGTCCAACGTAAATGCGCGAAGGGCGGCCCCACAGGGCCGCCCTTTCCGTTTGCGCGGACCGGGCCTTTTGCGCAGACCCGGCGCCCTATTGGCGGTAGGACGGGTCGAGGCTTTCGGCGAGCGCCAGCAGCGCCGGCCAGTCGCGCTCGCCCATGACGCGGCCGGGCCGATAGAACTGCGCCGCGGTGCGCTCGCACGCCTCCTTCGACGGCAGGCTGTATTTCTGGTTGGAGGCCAGCACCTGCATCTGGGTCGCGCAGGCCTTCTCCAGGTGGTACATCAGATGAAACGCCTCGCCCAGGTTGGCGCCCGCGGTAACGAGGCCATGATTGCGCAGGATCAGGCACTTGAGGTCGCCGAGGTCCCGTACCAGGCGCTCGCGCTCGTCGAGCTCGCGGGCGATGCCCTCGAAGTCGTGATAGCCGACATGGTTGTAGAAGCGCATCGCGCCCTGGTGCAGCGGTAGCAGGCCGCAGTCGAGGCACGACACCGCGACACCCGCCACCGTGTGGGTGTGCATCACCGCGAGCAGGTCGTGGCGCGCCATGTGGATGGCGCTGTGGATGACGAACCCGGCGCGGTTGACCTCGTAGGGGGTCTCCTGCAGCACCTTGCCGTCGATGTCGATCTTGATCAGGCTCGACGCCGTCACCTGCTCGTACAGGAGTCCGTAGGGATTGACCAGGTACTGGTCCTGGGTGCCGGGCACGCGCAGCGAGATGTGGTTGTTGACGAGGTGAGTCCAGCCGAAATGGGAGGCGAGCCGGTAGGCGGCGGCGAGCTCGACCCGGGCGGTCCATTCCTCGGCACCGACGCGGTCGCGCAGCGAGGGTATCTCCTTGGGCAGCAGCAGGGCGGTCATGGCGGGGTCCCTCCGTTCTTGGCGTTCTTGATGTTGCGGGTTCAGGCGGTCACGTCGGTGATCTCGACGCCGTTGCTGTCGAGATCGTGGAAATAGATGTGCCGCCCGGGAAAGCTGCGGTGGTTCTGGGTGCCCGGCTGAAGCTCCTCGATGCCGCGTGCAACGATCATGTCGCGGGCCCGGTCGAATTCCTCCGGCGTGACGATGAAGGCGTGGTGGAAACGCGTTCCCCTGGGCCCGTTCGGCGCCACGTGCTCCGGGTTCTTGTAGAGCACGAAGTAGTCGCCGCCCGCCTTCATGAAAGCGAAGTGCTGGCTGACGCGCTCGATCTCGCAGCCGAGCAGCTCGGCGTAGAATTCCGATGCCTTGACGTGGTCGCGCACGGAGATGGTGAAATGCAGGATGCCCTTGCTGTGCAGGCCGTCGCTCATGGCCGTGTCCTCTTTCTGTTGTGCGCTGCTGATTTGCAGTCCGCCTGTCACGCCAGCCCGTAGAGCCGGGCCGGGTTGGTCTCGAGAATCTTCCTGGCCGAACTCCTTCGGCACGCTGCCATCGGAGGCGAGGCGCTTGAGCGCCTCGACCTCGGTCGCGGAATCGCGGTGGCCGTAGTCGGTGCCGATGACCAGGTTGTCGTCGCCGATCTCATCCAGCAGCCAGGCGAGATTATCGGTACGCTGGGTGGTGACGTAGAAATTGAGCCCCGCCATCGGATTCCTGGCCTGGTGGCCCTTGCGCGCGAGGCGCAGCCGCGCCTCGCCCAGCACATAGGGCACCCACTGGGCGCTGGTCTCGATGAAGCCCCAGCAGAGCTCCGGGAAGCGCGCCGGCACCTCTTCCTGCAGCAGGCTCGCGAACGAGCCGATCACCGGGAACTTGAAGGTCATCAGCGACGATACCGGCTGCAGCAGGTCGTGGTAGGCCTCGGCGCCGACGCCCGCGTGCAGACAGATCGGCAGGCCGAGCTCCTGGGCCATCTCGTAGAGCGGGAAGAAGTAGCGGTGCGACAGCAGCCGGTCGCATTCCATGCCGCGCATGAAGATGCCGCAGGCGCCGTTGGCCTTGCAGTACTCCAGCTCGGCGCGCACCTTGCCCGCGTCCACCAGCGACAGGAGCGGCGGCACCAGCACCCAGCGCAGGCGGTCCGGCGCCCGCTTCCAGATGTCGGCGAGCCAGCGGTTGTAGCTGCGCGCGAGCGCGAAATCGACGTCGGGCTCGCGCGTGATCGGGCGCAGGAACAGCGACGGGAACAGCACCTGCACGTCGATGCCGATCTCGTCCATGTGGGTCAGGCGCCGCGTGATGTCGCGCATGTCGCGCGCTTCCGCCGGCACGTCCTTGCCGACGTTGTTGCGCGAGCACAGCTTGCCGTCGATGACCCAGTAGTCGGTGCGCTGGTTGGAGCGCACCGGCGCGCCGTCGTTGACGTCGCGCACGAAGATCTGCGGGCGGAACGCCTGCTCGTCCTCGCGCATGTAGGACCATGTGACGGGCGATTCGATGACGTGGGCGTCGGCGTCGATGGTGGCCATGTGTCCTCCCCGCCCCGATTGTGATTTTTATGCCGGGACGCGCGACGGGGCATACCGCCGCATTTGCAAATTTTAAAACGGCTTTTCGGGCCGGACAAGCGCCCCGGACCGCCCCGCCTCCCTTGCCTCGCGGGGGCGCCGGTGGCACCATTGGCGCGCCCGGAAAACCGGGCCTTGGAGCAGGGTCGGTTCGGATTAACTCAATCTGAGCCGATCAGGCTCTAGGGGGCGCTCCGGCGCCCCGCCAACGACGAAGAACCCCTCGGGAGAACACGGAATGCCCCACGACGAAGCCGCGAGCCACTGGCACGAGATCACCTCCACCGACAAGAAGGCCGGCCTCGGCACCTTCGCCACGCCTCAGATGCCCTACGACAAGTTCATGGAGGAGGAAGGCATCCCGGTCCACCGCGACATCGGCGTGCACCGCGTCCAGGACCTGCCCATGAAGCCGTGGAAGCGGCTCGGCGGCAAGGGCAGCTATATCCAACTTTACGGCACCGAGGGCCTGTGGGGCAGCTACGTGGTCGAGGTGCCGGGCGGCGGCGCGCTCAACGAGGAGAAGCACCTCTACGAGGAGCAGTACCTCGTGGTCGAGGGCCGCGGCACCACCGAGATCTGGCAGGAGGGCGGCAGGAAGCAGGTGTTCGAGTGGCAGAAGGGCTCGCTGTTCGCGATCCCGCTCAATACCCGCCACCGCATCATCAACGCGGCCTCGAGCCCGGCGATCCTGCTCGCGGGCACGTCGGCGCCCAATGCCATCAACCTCTATGGCAACACCGACTTCATCTTCAACAATTCCTACGTGTTCCGCGACCGCTACGACGGCCAGGACGACTACTTCAAGCCGCGCGACGAGCTCGCTCCCGATCCGGTGCGCGGCCTCGCCATGCGGCGCACCAACATCATCCCAGACATCATGGAATGCGAGCTGCCGCTCGATAACCGGCGCTCGCCCGGCTACCGCCGCATCGAGCCGCACATGGCCGGCAACCGTTTCTACCTGTGGCTCGGCCAGCACGAGACCGGGCGCTATTCCAAGGCGCATTATCACGGCTCGGCGGCGGTGCTGATCTGCATCAAGGGTAAGGGCTACACTTACACTTGGCCCAAGGAGCTCGGCCCGACCCCGTGGAAGGACGGCAAGGCCGATCAGGTCAGGCGCCAGGACTACGAGCCGGTCGGCATGGTCTCGGCCGCGCCCATGAGCGGCGACTGGTTCCACCAGCACTTCGGCATCTCCAAGGACCCGCTCAGGCTGACCGCCTGGTTCGGCCCCAACAATGCACGCGGGCGCAAGCCGGGCCTGCCGGGCGCCAAGCAGATCGACGCGGGTGCCATCGACATGCGCGCGGGCGGTAACGCGATCCCCTACGACATGGAGGATCCCTACCTGCGCCAGGAATACGAGGAGACGCTCAAGGCCAACGGCGCGGCCCTGCGCATGGAGCCCGAGCTCTACGATCCCGACAACGAGAAGACCAAGGCCTGGGGCGCCGCCACGTTCTAGACAAAGCAGCGCTTCCCCACCCTTGTCGCCCCCGCGGCTCACGCCCCGGGGGCGAAACGTGTTACACCACTTGCGGGGAACCACGTAGGGGGATGCCATGTCCGGAAACGAGGAAACCACAACCTGCTGTGTGGTCGGCGGCGGGCCGGCCGGGGTCATGCTCGGCCTGCTGCTGGCACGCGCGGGCGTCGACGTCACGGTGCTGGAGAAGCACGGCGACTTCCTCCGCGACTTCCGCGGCGACACCATCCACACCTCGACCATCGAGCTGATGGAAGACCTGGGCTGGGCCGATGAGTTCCTGGCCCTGCCCCATTTCAAGGAGCGCCGGCTGACGGCACGGGTCGGCGACGCTTCGCTCACCCTCGCCGACTTCGCCGCGCTGGGCGTGCGCCACCCCTATATCCTGTTCATGCCGCAGTGGGACTTCCTCGACTTCATGGTGGGTAAGGCCCGGGCCTATCCGGGCTTCCACCTCCACATGAACGCCGAAGCCGTGGACGTGGTGCGCGAGGGCGAGCGCACGGCGGGCGTGGTCTACCGCCGGAACGGCGAAACCCGGACCATCCGCGCCGACCTCACGGTCGCCTGCGACGGGCGCGGGTCGGCCATCCGCGCCGCCTGGGGCCTTGCGCCGCGCACCTTTGGCGCACCCATGGACGTGCTGTGGTTCCGCCTGCCGCGCCGCGAGAGCGACCAGGCCGAGACCGGCGGCCGGCTCCTGCGCGGGCGCATGATGGTGATGATCAACCGCGGCGACTACTGGCAGATGGCCTATGTCATCGCCAAGGGATCGGGCGATGCGGTGCGTGCCCAGGGCCTCGACGCGTTCCGAGCCTCGGTCGCCGAGATCGCCGATTTCATGGAACCCGCGCGCATGGCGGCCATCACGTCGTGGGACGAGGTCAAGACGCTGGTGGTCGAGGTCAACCGGCTCGACCGCTGGCACCGCCCCGGCCTGCTGCTGATCGGCGATGCCGCCCATGCCATGTCGCCGATCGGCGGCGTCGGCGTGAACCTCGCGGTGCAGGATGCGGTCGCCGCCGCGCGCGCGCTGGCGCGGCCCCTGCGGGAGGGCAAGGTGACGGAATCCCACCTCGCCGCCGTGCAGCGGCGGCGCTGGCGCCCCACCGTCGTCACCCAGAAGCTCCAGCGCATCGCCCAGAAGCGCGTGATCGATTCGGTGCTGCACAGCGACAAGCCGCTGGCGCCGCCGTCGTGGCTGCCCTTGGCGCTCGCCCATTGGCCGCTCAAGCGGCTGGTGCCGCGCATGATCGGCTACGGGCTCCGGCCCGAGCATGTGGATTTTCCGGCGGCGCAGAGTCCGGGGCAACCATGACGGCGAAGACCGCGCTGGTCACCGGCGCCGCCAGCGGCATCGGCCGCGCCACCGCCGAACTGCTGCTGGCGCGCGGCTGGAACGTGGCCGCCGCCGACCGCGATGCCATCTCCATACCCGTGACCGCCAACGAAGACCGTTTCCTCGCGCTCCGCTGCGACGTATCGGACGCGGACGACTGCCGCGCCGCGGTGGCCACCACCGTCGAGCGCTTCGGCGGCATGGACGCGCTGCTCCATTTCGCCGCGATCCACGCCACCGAAACCTGGCGCGAGCTCGATGCCGACATCTTCAACCGCGTGCTCGCCGTCAACGTCACGGGCTCGTTCCTGATGGCCCAGGCGGCGGGCGCGCACATGGCCGGGCATGGCGGCGGTGCCATCGTGCTGACCGGCTCGGGCTCGATCAACTCGTCGGGCGTCGGCGGCCATGGGCGCGGCGGCCCGGCCTACGTCTCATCGAAGGCGGCGATCGTCGGCCTCACACGGGCGCTGGCCCGCTCGCTCGGGCCCCACGGCGTGCGCGTCAATGCCGTCAGCCCCGGCGCCACCGAGACCGCCATGACGGCGGACTATTCGCCCGAGGCCAAGGCCGGCGTCGCCCAGCGCGCGCTGGTCGGTCGCATGGGCCAACCCGCCGAGATCGCGGAAGTGGCCGTGTTCCTCGCTTCCGACGCCGCCAGCTACATGACCGGCGAGATCGTCAACGTCAACGGCGGCGGCAGCTTCGGCTGAGGCGTGACGGGCCCACCGAACCGGGTGTATCGTTTCCGGCAAACCACAAGAAACGCGATAATCAGGCCCCCGTCCCGGACCGGCCGGGGCCGCAGTGGAGGAAAGCCGATGAGCATCGAAGCTTTTGCCAGGGAATCCGTGCGTGATCGGGTCAGCGAGGCCGAATGGCAGTGCCGCGTCGAGCTGGCCGCCGCCCACCGGCTGCTCGCTCATGCCGGGATCACCGATCTCACCCACAACCATCTCACCGCGCGCGTACCGGGCGAGCCCGACGCGATGCTGATCAAGGCGGGCGACGCCCTGTTCGAAGAAGTGACCGCGTCGTCGCTCGAGAAGTACGACTTCGATGGCAAGCCGCGCCAGCCCGGCCTCGACGAGCCGCTGCGCGGCGGCGGACTGATCATTCATGCCGGCCTGTTCGCGGTGCGCGAAGACGTCCTCTGCATCTTCCACACCCACACCCCGGCGATCATCGGTGTCGCCTGCCAGAAGGACGGGCTTCTGCCCATCACCCAGCATGGCATCCGCTTCCACGGCAAGATCGCCTACCACGACTTCGGCGGCTACGAGTTCGACATGCAGCAGCGCGCGCCGCTGATCCGCGATCTCGGCGACAGGAAGATCGCGCTCCTGCGCAACCACGGCTCGCTGGTATGCGGGGGATCGATCGGCGAGGTGTTCGTGGCGCACCACAACCTCAACATGGCGTGCCAGGCTCAGGTCGCGGCCATGGCGGGCGGCGCCGAGCTGGTGCACATCGCGCCCGAAGTGATCGCCTACATGGCCGACCAGGACCGCCGCAACGCGTCACGGCGCTCGGGCGGCGGCAAGGACTGGACTTCGGCGCTCAGGCTCGCCTACCGGATGGCGCCCGACCTCGCCGACTGATCGGCCGGGACTGCATCTGAATCGGGCTCGTCGCGGAAAGCAGGCGAGCGGGTCGCCCACACACCGAGGCCGGTGAGGGCGACGACGCCGACCACGCCCACCAGGAAAAACGCGGACCTGAGGCCGACGAACTCCGCGATCGCGCCCATGATGAGGGGCACCAGCGAACCGCCGAACTTGTTGAACGAAATGCGCAGCGCAGCCACGCGGCCCTGGAGGTGTGGCCCCACCGCCTGCGACGAGATCGTCAGCATGAGCGGGAAATTGTAGCCCTGCCCGAAACCACGCAGCCCGATGAACACGGCCAGCGTCACCAGGCTGCCGAGCAACGGCGTGATGGCAATCGCCGTGACCGCCAGGATCGTCATTCCGATCAATAGCCAGTGGCGCGACACCCGCTCCGATACCCACCCCACTGTGAGCGCCGCGAGCGCGGAGACGCCGTTGGAAAGACCGAGCAGGAAGCCGATCGTCGACGCCGTGAAGCCTATTTCCTTGAGCCATACGCCGTAAAACGAGTTCTGGATGCCCGAGCCGGTCTGGCGCATGAAGGTGCAGGTAATCACCAGCGCCACGGCCGGCAGCGCCAGGAGGCGGAACGTGGTGACGTAGTCCGACAGCTTCGGAAGGACGCTCCGGCGCGACGTCATGGCTTTGCGCGGCAGGGGCTGGGCGGCGGGCGCACGGGGCGCGGGCTGGGGCACAGACACCGGGCGCATCCGGGGCAGCAGAAACGCCGTCATCGCGGCCATGAACACCCAGCCCGCGATCGCCATGAAGGCGACCGTGGAACCAAAGTACTGCCACGCGAGGCCCGACAGGATCGGTGCGCAGAAGCTTCCAAGGCGCGTGCAGGCCGTCATGCGACCCGCATAAATCGCCCGCCCTTCGAGCAGGATGCCGACCAGCGCCTGGGCGCCGATCCAGCCCGTGACTTCGAGGAAGCCAGAGACCATCTGGAGGGCGATGGTCGCCCAGACAGCGGGAACCACCGGGAACAGGAGATATATCGCGGCCCCCAGCAGCGCCACCACCATGATGACGTTGCGCGGGCCGAACCGGTCCTGCAGTGCGCCGCCGTGGATCGAAAACGCGACGACCAGCACCTGGCGCGCCGAAATGATGAGACCGATCATCACGGGAGTCGCGCCAAGCTGAAGCGCCCATAGCGGCATCACCACGGCGACGATAACGGTCTGGCTTCCGGCGAAGAAAGCCACAAGGTAGACCAGCATCTGCGTGCGGAAGGGGATCGGCGCCCCCGTCACGGCCTTCACGTCGCACTACCTCCCGGAGGTCGGCTGGGGCGATGGCCCCGCCGGCTTGATCTTGTGACAGGCAGTTTACACCGGACGACGGCTCGGGAAAGGGCGTGTTTTTCGCGCCTCTTACAGAGTTTCGCGCAACTGGCGCGCCGCCTCGACCATCGCCGCGAGCTTGTCGTGGGCGAGTTGGCGCGAGATCGTCATCAGCCCGCAGTCGGGCGCGAGCAGGATGCGCTCGGGCGCGAGATGATCGAGCGCGCCGGCGACCCGGCGCTTGACGTCCTCGACGCTCGGCGCCGGCGTGTTGCCGGGATCGATGCAGCCGAACATGACGAGGCGGTCGCCGCAGGCCTCAAGCACGGCCGGATCGAAGTCGCTGCGCCCGAATTCGACGGTGAAGCCGCCGATGCGGGTGTCCATGAGGGCGTCCAGCAGTTCCGGGTAGGTGTGCTCGTGCTGTGGCGTGTCGCCGCCGGGATAGCCATAGCAGAGATGCACAAAGGTCGGCACGGTGATGCCGTCGAGGCAGCGGTCGAGCGCCTTGGCCCCGTGGGAGAATACCTTGTCGTGGTAGCGCGTCATGGCGGGCTCGTCGATCTGCAGCGCATCCGCCCCCGCCGCCTGGAGCTCCAGCAGCTCCGCGTTCACCGCGACGGCGATGTCCATGGCGAGCGCGGCCTCGTCGTTGTAGTAGGTGTCCAGCGTCGAATCGATCACCGTCATCGGCCCCGCGACCGCCATCTTCACCGGCCGGTCGGTATTGGCCTTGGCGACGTGCGTGTCGTACACCGCTGCCGCGGAACGGCGCTTGATGGGACCGACGATACGCGGCACCGTGTGCGGGTTATGGCGGTTGCGGTAGACGTCCTTGTCGCCGAGCGTCACGAAATCGACGCCGTCCCAGGTCGATGCCGCGTGGTAGACGAAGCTCTCGCGCCGCTGTTCGCCATCGGTCAGGAGATCGATACCGAGCTTCTCCTGCTCGCGCAGCACGACGATGGTAGCGTCGTCCTGGGCCTCGCGCAGGTCGTCACCCTCGAGCCGGAACGTGGCGCGGCTGCGGTTGGTCTCGGCGAGCCAGTGAGGGCGTGGAAAGCTGCCGGTACTGGTGGTCATCAGGGGGGTGAATTTCACAGAGGTCTCCCGTCGTCTTCGTTCTTGGCATTGCCCCGCGACGACCGCTTGAAGGTGTCCGGGTCGACCTCGAGGCAGGCTGCGAGCGCGCGCCGCTTGCGCCAGGCCCAGAACCATAGCACGACGCACAGGGCCGCACCCGCCGCGACCGGCGCGCGCAGGCTGACATGCTCGGCGACGGCGCCGAACACGAACGTGCCGATCGCCGGTGCGCCCTGGTTGACGAGACCATAGGTGCTGACGGTGCGTCCGCGCATGCGCTGGTCGGCCGCGGACTGGATCAGGGTCTGGTTGGCGACGTTCTGGGAAATGAACACGAATCCCACCATGCCGATCGCGATCAGCGCCATCCAGAACGCCGGCACCGCCACGAACAGGATCAGGCACAGGGCGATCAGCAGCATGCCGGTGATGGTCTGGCCGGTCATGCCCTGGACCCCGCGGCCGCGGCTCGCCATGTAGGTCGCACCCAGCATCGCGCCGATGCCGTGCGCACTCATCAGCAGTGCGAGCCCGTGGGGACCGGTGGCGAACACCTTACCGGCGAAGCCCGGCAACAGGTCGGTGATCGGCTTGGCGAGGATGCTGACGCCGACGATGATGCCCATCTGCACGCGGATTCCGGGGTGCGCCATGATGTAGCGCAGGCCCTCGATGGTTTCGGCCAGCATCGAGCGGCGCTCGGCGACCGGCGTGTCGTCGACCACGGGACGCATGAGGGCGAGGGTCGCCGTGAACACGAAGAACATGAACGCCGCGGCGGTGAAGGTCTTGCCGATGCCGACCGCGACGATCAGCGCGCCGCCGATGGCCGGGCCGATGAAGCGCGAGGCGTTGAAGATGATCGCGTTGAGCGCCACCGCCGAGGCGATCAGGTCGCGCCCGACCAGGTTATAGATCACGGTCAGGCGCGAGGGGCGGTTGAACGTCATGATGGTGCCGCGCACGACGGTGAGGCCCACCAGCACCCAGATGTTGATAAGGCCGGTAAGCGTGAGCGCCGCCATCACCGTGGCATAGAGCAGCGAGAACGACTGGGTGATGCGCAGCAGCTTGAAGTAGTTGACGCGGTCGACCACCGTGCCGGCGATCAGGGAGAAGGCGAAATTGGGTACGGCCTCAGCGATGGCGATGCCGCCGAGCCAGGCGGTGGAATGAGTGAGTTCCCAGGTCAGCCAGCCGATCGCGACCCGCTGGGTCCACAGACCGACGCTGGACGAGAAGTTGCCGATGACGAACAGGCGGTAGTCGCGAATGACGAAGGTGCGCCGCAGCGCACCCAATCCCCCTGGGATCTTCATGTCCTCTCCTACGCACCCGCCGCTGGACCGGCGGGCCTGTTTCTTGCGGGAACCATTATCGGGCCCCGATATGGCCGAAAAAGGGCGGCGGCGTGGACCGCGTCACGCCCGAGAGGTGCCGGCGGCATTCTTGTCCGATCCGGCCTCTTCCGCAACCGGGTCGGTTTCCATGATCGCGGCGAGCCCGTGCCGCATCCGCCACAGCCACAGCCAGCCCAGCGCCAGCAGCACCGCCCCCGCCGCGATCGGCAGGCGCAGGCCGATGTGCTCGGCGATGGCACCCGACAGCAGCGTGCCGAACGAGGGCAGCCCCTGGTTCACCAGCCCGTAGTTGCTGATCACGCGGCCGCGCATGGCGGTGTCGGAAGCCGACTGGATCAGGGTCTGGTTGGAGACGTTCTGGACGATGAAGGCGCAGCCGATGAAGCCGATCGCCACGCAGGCGATCCAGAATGCGGGCGCGAGCGCGAACAGGAGCAGGAACGCGGCCGAGACCAGTACCGCGCCGATGCTGAGCGTGGTCATGCCCTTGAGCCCGCGACCCCGGCTTGCGATCCAGAACGCGCCCAGCATGGCGCCGAAGCCGTAGGTGCTGAGGAAAATGGCGAGGCCGTCGGGCCCGCGCTCGAAGATGCGCCCGGCGAAGCCCGGCAGCAGGTCGCTGATCGGCTTGGCCAGCAGGCTCACGATGATGATCACCATCATCTGGATGCGGATGCCGCGATGGACCGCCATGTAGCGCAGCCCCTCGATGGTTTCCGCCAGCATGGACGGCCGCTGCTCCCGCGCGGGCGGCGCGCCCTGGGCATGGATCAGGCGGATCATGATGTTGAACACCAGGAACATCCCCGCCACCACGACGAAGGTCCAGCCGATGCCGACGCCGACGATCAGGCCGCCGCCGACGGCGGGGCCGGCGAAACGCGAGATGTTGAAGATGATGGAGTTGACCGCGACGGCCGAGCCCAGCAGGTCGCGCCCGACCAGGGAATAGACGGCGGTCATGCGCGAGGGGCGGTTGAACGCCGACACCGCACCACGCACGAACACGAGGGCCGCCAGCAGCCAGATGTTCATGAGGCCGGTCAGCACCAGCACCGCCATCGCGACGGCATAGGCGAGCGACAGCGTCTGGGTGAGGCGCAGCAGCCGGAAGTAGTCGAAGCGATCGACTACCGTGCCGGCGATCAGCGCGAGGACGAGGGTCGGCACCGCTTCCGCCATGGAGATGCCGCCGAGCCAGGCGGTGGAATGGGTCAGGTCCCAGGTGAGCCAGCCGAGCGCCACGCGCTGGGTCCACAGCCCGACGTTGGAGGTCAGGTTGCCGATGACGAACAGCCGGTAGTCCCGGATTGCGAAAGAGCGCCTGAGCGCGTCGTATCCCCCCGGGACCTTCATGCTTCCCCCTGAAATGCCCACGCCCGGCGCAGGCCGATTTTTATCTTATGCAACGCGTGAATCATCCTCCAAACGGCGCGAAAAGAGAAGTTGCCCGGTGGAAACATTCTGTTTCTCTTTCTGGGCCCGTCAGCCGACCAGGTCCCAGTGTGGCCGGTCGCCGAAGCGGGCCACCAGGAAGTCGATCATCAGCCGCACCTTGGCCGACAGGTAGCGACTCGGCGGATAGAGCGCGTAGACGCTGACCGGCGGCGTCTCGAACGCGGTCAGCACCGTCTCCAGGCTGCCTTCCTGCAGGTCCATGCCGACCACGAAGGTCGGCAGGAAGGCGATGCCGAGCCCCTTGAGGGCGGCGGTCCGCAGCACGTCGGCATTGTTGGCGCACAGCCGCGCCGTCACCGGCACCCAGTAGTCGCGGCCGGCGCCGGTCAGCTTCCACTGGGCGCCGGTGGCGAGATAGCCGTAATGCAGGCAGTCGTGACGGCGCAGGTCGTCGGGCTCGCGCGGCGTACCGCGGCGCGCGAGATACGCGGGGGCGGCACAGATCACCCGGCGCGCGTCGACGATGCGGCGCGCGACCAGGCTCGAATCGGCGAGCTCGGCGATGCGGATCGTGACGTCGAAGCCCTCCGCCACCGGATCGACGAAACGGTCGTTGAGCGTCATCTGCACCTGGAGATCCGGGTATTGCACCATGAAGTCGGCAAGCGCGGGGGCGAGGTGCAGGGTACCGAACGACATCGGCGCATTGAGCCGCATCAGCCCGCGCGGCTCGTCGCGCTGGCGCGAGACCGCGATGTCGGCCTCCTCGATCTCGGCAAGCACCGCGCGCACGCGCTCGTAGTAGGCGAGCCCCGCCTCGGTCGGGCGCACCTGGCGCGTGGTCCGGTTGAGCAATTGCACGCCGAGCGCCGCCTCGAGCTCGATCACGTGCTTGCTGACCGCCGAGCGCGACAGGCCGGTGGCGCGCGCCGCGGCGGAAAAACCGCCATGGGCGACCACCCCGGCAAACGACCGCATGGCTTCCAGCTTGTCCAACGGCCCCTCCAATTGTCCACTGTTCGTGGATAGTTAATCCATGAATAGATGGATTGTCCACGTCTTGCCGTGATCCTATCTATGGGCCCAACCCCTTGGCGGCCGCCAGCCGCCATCAGTCAAGCGTCAGGAGGGCATCATGCTCACGCCCAGATTTGCCGAGGAACGCGGCGCCGCCAATTTCGGCTGGCTCGACACCCGGCACACCTTCTCGTTCGGCCACTACTACGACCCGCGCCACATGGGCTTCGGGCCGCTCAGGGTGATCAACGAGGATCACATCCGGCCCGCGGCGGGGTTCCCGACCCACGGGCACAACGACATGGAGATCGTCACCTACATCATCGACGGCGCGCTCGAGCATAAGGACAGCACCGGCACCGGCTCGGTGATCCGGCCCGGCGACGTGCAGCGCATGACCGCCGGCACCGGCATCCGCCACAGCGAGTTCAATGCCTCGCAGACCGACCCGGTGCACCTGCTGCAGATCTGGGTCCTGCCCGAGGAGGACGGTCTTACACCGGGCTACGAGGAGAAACACTTCGCGACCGAGGAAAAACGCGGTCAGCTGCACCTGATCGCCTCGCGCGACGGCCGCCAGGGCGCGCTCACCATCCGCCAGGACGTGGACCTCTATGCGAGCGTGTTGGACGAGGGCGAGACCGTCACCCACGAGACGCGCCCCGAGCGTAAACTCTGGGTCCAGGTGGTACGCGGCACGGTCGAGGTCAATGGCCAGATGGCACGTGCCGGTGACGGGCTCGCCATCGAGGACGAGAGCCGCGTCGCGGTGACGGCGACCTCGGAGGCCGAGTTCCTGCTGTTCGACATGGCCGCGTGACCGCGGCCGAAGGAGGAAAGGCTATGCCAGAAGCCGTTGAACGCATCATCCGGCCGCGCGAGCGCGACCTCGGCGGCTTCACCGTGCGCCGCGTGCTGCCTTACGCGGCGCGGCCCATGGTGGGACCGTTCATCTTCCTCGACCACATGGGGCCGACGCGCTTCCCCGAGGGCAAGGGCGTCGACGTGCGCCCGCACCCGCACATCGGCCTCGCCACCGTCACCTACCTGTTCGAGGGCGAGATCGTGCACCGCGACAGTCTCGGCTTCGTGCAGCCGATCCGTCCGGGCGACGTCAATTGGATGACCGCCGGGCGCGGCATCGTCCATTCCGAACGCACCGCGCCCGAGGAGAAGGCCAAGGGCCCGCGGCTTCACGGCATCCAGTCGTGGGTGGCGCTGCCCAAGTCTCACGAGGAGGCCGCACCCGCGTTCCATCATCATCCCGCGGCGTCGCTGCCGGTGATCGAGATTCCGGGCGGCACCCTGCGCGTGATCGCGGGCAATATCGACGGCACCGACTCGCCGGTCGCGACCTGTTCCGACATGTTCTATCTCGACGCGACGCTTTCGGCGGGCGCGCACCTCGTGCTGCCGGCATCCCTCGGCGAGCGCGCGCTCTACGTGGTGGAGGGCGCGCTCGCGATCGGCGACACCGCCGTGGCACCGGCCGAGATGGCGGTACTGGCCGACGGCACGGACGTCACCGTCACCGCGGCGCAGGATACCCGGGCCATCGCCATCGGGGGTTCAAAGCTCGACGGCGAACGCCATATCTGGTGGAACCTCGTGTCGAGCTCCCGGGACCGCATCGAACGGGCCAAGGCGGACTGGAAAGGGAACCGGTTCGCGCGCGTGCCCGGAGACGACGAATTCATCCCGCTACCGGAGGAATAAGACATGGACGACACCAAGCCAATCTCCGTTCTCGGCCTGTGCGGCAGCCTGCGCAAGGCCTCCTTCAACCGGGGCGCCCTGCGCGCCGCGATCGAGCTGGCGCCGCCCGGCATGACCGTCACTGAGGGCGAGATCGGCGACCTGCCGCTCTACAACGAGGACGTGCGCGAACAGGGCTACCCCGCGGCCGCGGCACGCCTGCGCGAGCAGATCGCAGCGGCCGACGCGATCCTGTTCGTGACGCCGGAATACAACTACTCGATTCCGGGCGTGCTCAAGAACGCGATCGACTGGGCGTCGCGCCCGCCGGGACCGCCGATCGGCGGCAAGCCCTGCGCCATCATGGGGGCGAGCCCCGGCGTCATCGGCTCGGCACGGGCGCAGTACCACCTGCGCCAGTGCTGCGTGTTCCTCGACATGAAGGTGGTGAACAAGCCCGAGGTGATGATCGGCCAGGCGGCGAGCCGGTTCGACGCCGACGTCAACCTCACCGACGAGACCACGCGCAAGTTCGTGGGCGACCTTCTGGTGGCGCTCGCCGACCTCACGCGACGCTTCGCCGCCTGAACCGGCGGCGTTCGCGTCATGCCTTGGCGGCGTATTTCGGGCGCGGCTGCTGAATCTTGACGCCGTTCTTCTTCAGGTCTTCGAGATACATGTCGTAGATCGAAGGGTCTTCCTGCTCGTACTCGATCTGGTCGGGCGCCCCGCCACCGCCGGTCATGCCGAGGCGGATCGGGTGCTCGGGGCTGCCGCCGCGCCTGAGCGCCAGGTAGCGCGCGGGCTCGGGTCCGGTGTTGAAGTGCTGGTGGAACCACCACTCGGGCGGCGCGAACAGCGAGTTCTCCTTCCAGTCGACGCGGGTCGGCTCGTCGCCTTCCTTCCACAGGAGCGAGTAGCCCTCGCCGGCGAGGATGATGACGTGTGCGCCCGGCCCGTGGCGGTGACATTTCTTGTAGGTGCCGACCTCGAACTCCGAGAGGTGGCAGGCCATGGTGTGTCCCGACATGGACATGTGGAACGACTTCGCGCCGAAGCCGCGGTCCTTCCAGTTGAGCAGACGGAACTGGAGCGTGTCGGGGATCAGGTTGATGCGCGTCACGCGCCCGCCGAGGTATTCGCTCTCGCCATTGAAGAAGCTGTTCTCGCCCTGATAGCGGTCGTCGAACACGAAGCTGTTGTCGAACACGAAACGATCGTTGTGATAGAGGTTGAGCGTCAACGGCGCGTTGGTCACCATCAGGATGCGCGCCGGCTTGTTCGGGTTCTTGTTGACGTGCTGATAGGTGGTGTTGAGCGGCGGGCCGAACAACGCGCGCTTGCCCCAGGTGACGGTGTTGGTCGGGCTGCCTTCCTGGCTGATGATGGTCTCGCCGTCGCCGTCGATCACGAAACACCACGTTTCGAACATGTGCTGCACCGGCTTCGACTTCCCGCCGGGCGCGATCTCGATGATCATGGAAGACGTGATGAACGGGTCGGCGAGGTTGACGAAGGCGCCCATGCAGCCGAACCGTTCCCAGTGGCCGAGCTCGACCTTCATCATGTCGTCGACGTGGAACAGGTTGTAGATCGGGATTCCCTCGCCCGCCTGCCACTGATCGAAGAACGCCTTGGGCCGGTCGAACTTCTTGGTGTCGGGCGCGGCTTCCTTGGCATTGAAATTGTCGGTGACCGTCATGTGCGCTTCCCCTGTCTTGGTTCTTGCCGCCGCGGCCCGTAGGCCCGTAGTAGGACGGGCGGGCGGGCGGGCCGGGCTTGGAGCCCCTGTGTCTCGGGCCTTGGAGGGTAACAACCGGGAGATGAGGTGATTAGCCGCCATTTCCGCAACTGAATTTTTCCGGGCGTCGGACCTCGGCCCGGATGCCCGGGAATGTCAGCCGCGGGCCGCGCGGCGCGCGCCGGGCGCGGCCTCCTCGGCCAGCTTCTCGCCCAGGGCCTCGAACGACGACTTGGCCGCGTTCTCGACGTGCCGGCGCGCCGCCGCGGTGGCGCCGGCGACGTCGCCCTTCTCGATGCACGACAGCAGGGTGTCGATCTCGGCGATGCTCTGCTTCTGGCGCACCGGGCGTGCGAGCGAGGCCGCGCGCAACTGGCTGGTCCGCAGGTGCAACGACATCAGGAGATCGAATACCACCGGGTTCTTGGCGCCGGCGCAGAACACGTCGTAGTAGTCCTTCTTGGCGTCGAGGATGGTCTCGAGATCGTGGGATGTGTAAGCGTGCTTGAGACCTTCGGCAGCGCGGTGGAACGCGGCGAGGTCGTCGGCGCCGGCACGCTCGATGAACTGCTCGGCGATCAGCGCCTCCAGTGCGGCCCGCACGCGATAGAGGTTGATCGCGTCCTCGCGCGTGATCGGCGTCACCATCAGGCCGCGCACGGTCGAGTTGGCGATCACGCGCTGGGCCTCGAGCTCGCGCAACGCTTCGCGCAGACAGGTGCGGCTGACGTTGAGCTGGGAACACAGGTCCTTCTCGACGAGGCGCTCGCCGGGGCGCAGCACGCCGAGTTCGATGGCGCGTCGCAACGCGGCGATGATCTTCTGGCGCAGGGGCGCGAACTCGGCCTTGACGGAGGGCAGCTTGGCGGTGGAGTCGGTTGCGGTCATGGTTCCCATCTTTACCCGTGTGCTCGTCCTGATTCCCCACCCGCCGCCATCATAGCGGCCCGAAACCCCCGGTCCAGCGGCAACTGGAACACCGTTCAGCCTTGGGAAACAACGCTCTAACCCCGCCCGGCCATGGCGGCAGCGGCCACCCGAACCGCCTGGACGATGTTGTGGTAGCCGGTGCAGCGGCACAGGTTGCCGGCAAGGTGATGGCGGATTTCGGCCTCGCTCGGGTCGGGATTGCGCCGGAGCAGGTCGAGCGCGCTCATGATCATCCCCGGCGTGCAGTAGCCGCACTGAAGCCCGTGCTCGGTATGGAACGCCTCCTGGAGCGGATGCAACTTGCCGTCCCTGGCCACGCCCTCGATGGTGGTCACGTCGGCGCCATCGGCCTGGAGCGCCAGCACGGTGCAAGACTTCACCGCGTCGCCGTCGAGGTGGACGGTGCAGGCACCGCACTGGGTGGTATCGCAGCCGACATGGGTGCCGGTAAGGCGCAGGTGCTCGCGCAGGAACTCCACCAGGAGCGTGCGCGGCTCGACCTCGGCCTCGACCGGCTTGCCGTTGACGGTCATCGAAACGCGGGACATTCACGCCGCTCCTTCTGTTCGCCCGCCGCGCCCCCGCCACAAGGCGGGGGCGCGGGGCCGGATACCGACTACTTCTTCTTTTTCTTTTTCTTCTTCTCCGACGAACCGCAATTGACCTTGCAGTTGTTCTTGAAGCCCTGCATGGCCACACGCCCCTCCTCGACCAGCTTGGGCGGAGTTGCCAGCGCCTCTGCGGTCAGCTTGTCGAGTTCCTCGCCAGTGATGGGGCCAATAGTGGCATGCTCCCTCTTGGCATCGGCCAGGAGCTTCGGGTCCTTGACCATCTCGGCGAAGGACGACCGCAGCGCGGCCAGCCGATCCGCGGGGATGCCATTGGGCGCGTTGAAGGACCGGCCGATCGAGCCGCCGATGGAGAGGAACTTCAGTATCTGTTTCTTCTCCGGATCGTTGGTGAGCTCGTGCATGAGCTTCAGGTCCGGCAGCTCCTTCTCGCGCTCGAGGCCGACCTGGACCAGCGGGATCAGCTTGCCCTGCTTGATCTCGTCGAGATAGCGGATGCGCCAGCTCGCCCAGGCGCTCGACTGGGCCTGGATCTCGCCGCGTACCATTGCCAGCGTCATCGCCGCCGAGCCCCGGTAGCCGCAGATCATATGGAACTTGGCGCCGAGCACATGCATCATCGCGCGCGGCATGATGTAGCTCTGCGAGCCGGCGCCGGTGCAGCCGACCACCAGCTCGTGGTTGAGCGTGTCCTTGAAGGTCTTCACGCCCTGGCCCGCGTTCACCATCAGCACCGGATTGACCGGCGTGAAGCGCCCGATATAGGGCATCTTGCGGGCGTCGAACTTGGCCTTCTTGGGGAACAGGAGCTGGCTGACCGACAGCGTGTCGGCGAACATCCCCACCATGGTGCCGTCCTTGGGCGCCACGTTGAAGAAGTAGTTGGCGGCGACCAGGCTGCCCGCACCGGCCATGTTCTGGACGATCACGTTGGGATGACCAGGGATGTACTGCTTCCAGTGCCGGGAGGCGAGCTGGGCATAGGCCATGTAGGACCCTGCGGGCGGATAGCCGACCAGGATCTTGATGGTCTTGTTCTTGTAGAAGTCTGAAACCGAATTGGCTTTCGCCGCCGTCGGTGAAAAGGTGCCCGCCGCGAGCGCCGCGACTGCAAGCGCGCCGCAGGTCAGGGACGCGAGTGGATGGTATCCGCGCATGCTTCTTCTCCCGTTTGTTGCCGTGTTAAGCCTCAACTGCTTCACCCCTTCGCGGGGTTGGTTATCGTTGGAACTTTCTTGTTGGCGGCGACCCGCCGTCTGCGGGCCTTTCGCGGATTTCCTCCTCGAATACAGCTCAATCCGGTTGCGGGTCGCCCTCGACTTCGCGCACCTCCGTTTCCGGGGAAATCCCGGAAATCCTGCGCTGGGCCGCGCGGCGACCGTTTTCGGCATAATCCCCCGCGACCGCGCGAGCGGCACCCTGGTCCCAGGCCTCGCACCAGTCGCCGAGGCTGTAGCCGTGCCATGGCGCCTGCGGCTTCAACTGGGGCAGGCCGAGCCGTTCCCACAGTGCCCTGGCGTTTTCCATGTACTCCTTCTTGGGCAGCGCCAGCGGCGGCATGTCGCCCTTGAGCGTCGCGTCGATCAGGAGCGAGCCGTCTTCGTTGATGTTGTTGCCCGACTTGGGCCCGTGGCCGCGCGGACGATGGTGCATCACGTCGACATCGGTCAGCATGTTGGCGCGGTACGCGATCGCCCAGAACACCGCGTCGCCGTTGTCGGGGTCGATGTCCTCGTTCACCGCGATCACGCACTTGCCGCAATCGGCGCGCAGCACGGCGGCGCCGTAGAGCGCGCGCCACACTTCGGACCGCGATGCGGCACGATCCATGACCAGGAAGATCACCCTGCGGATATTGGTAAGCGGTTCGTGCAGGCTGACGCGCTTGACGCTGCGCAGGCCGAGCTGGTCGCGCAGGTGCGCGAGGAACATCGGCTCGTAGGCGACGCGCTTGATGACGCTCGATTCCGACGGCGTGACCTGGGAGATGATGGACGCCAGCACCGGCCTCTTCTTCATGGTGACCGCCGTCACCTCGAAGATCATGTTGAATTCCTCGAGCGCGATATGGCCATGGGATTCGCCGAACGGCGCCTCCGGCTCCAGATAGGTAGTATCGATCCAGCCCTCGATCACCATCTCGGCTTCGGCCGGCACCAGCAGGTCGTTGGTCTTGCACTTGACCAGGTTGATCGGCGCGCCGGCGATGCCGCCCGCGACATCGGCCTCGTCCACATGGGTGCCTAGCTTCTGCGGGCCGAGATAGGCCACCACCGGCGGGCAGCCGACGGCGATCGAACACGGCATGCGCTTCTCGCCTTTCGCCTGGTATTTGAGCCAGTGATAGTAGCCGCCGGCGCCGCCTTCGCGCGTCGCCATGCGCACGGCAAGCCGGTTCGAGGATTTAAGCCCTGCGCGGTAGGTGCCCATGTTCTGCACACCGGTCTCAGGATCGCGCGTCACCACGTTGGTCGCGGTGAAATAGGGCGCCACGTCGAAGCCCGGCGTCGAAATCGGCACCGGCAGGGCGTCGAGCCCCTTGCCTTCGCCCACGAGGTCGTCGCCGGTCCAGACGACTTCCTGGCAGGGAGCCTCGTCCGCGATCCTGGGTGAGATCGGATTTTTCACGCCGCGCTCCCAGCGCGCGCCGATCTCCTCGATCGGTGCGTTCATGCCGATCGCGTAGATATCGGCATTGGCGGCGAGCGCGCCCACCACCACGGGCATGTCGAATTTCCGGCCGCGTGCATCGGTCACATTGGTGAACAGGAAGGCGCGGCGCTCCGATTCGTCGAGCCCACCGCGAAACTGCCAGCGCACCAGCGGATGCAGTTCCGTGTCCTTGTTGACCGGGGCGTCGATGGTGACCAGCAGCCCAGCCGCATCCAGGGCGGCAAGGTGCTCCTGCAGATCGCGATAGCCCCGCGCGGGGAGCGCCGTAGCGGATGCCGCCCCCTTGCCCGCTTTCACACCGTCCTCGGCCCGGATCTTCGTCTTCGCCACCGTGTCCGCCATCATGCCTCCAATCGCTACGCGCCCCCCGATCTATTGGAGCGGATCATTTAGATATGTCCGGAACGATACCCATCTGCCCGTTGTCGCGGGGCTGCGACAGGCTGTCGGGCTGGTCACTGACCGGGCCACCCGCATGCCGGATTTTTCATTTTTTATGCGGTGATCATAATGTATGACATAAATGCAAGTCCATCCTTGAAGCTGCCGTAAAGCTTCGAAATCAACGTCTTGACCAAGGCCGAAATGCCCAAGGACCATCACCATGAAAGCCTCGAACGCGAGCTGGATGCTCCGGATGCCAAGGGGTTCCGGGCCATCGGCCAGCCCATCCGGCGCAAGGAGGACGCCCGCCTGCTGACCGGTCAGGGACGCTTCAGCGACGATTTCGCGCGTCCCGGGCAGGTCTACGCGGCGATGGTGCGCGCGCCGTACCCGCACGCGCTGATCAAGGAGATCAACAAGGAGTCGGTGAAGGACATGCCGGGCGTGCTCGGCGTGTTCACGGGCAGGGACGCAGCCGACGCCGGCTTCAAGCCGATCCCGCACAGCCCGCTGCCCTCCACCAAATACGACATGAAGCTCGCCGGCCCGAACGGCGGCGCGGTGTTCGACGGACCCCACCCGCTGCTGCCCGCCGACAAGGCGCGCCACGTGGGCGAGGCCGTCGCCATGGTGGTCGCGGAGACGAAGCACCAGGCCCAGGACGCCGCCGAGGCGCTGGCGGTCGCATACGAGGAGCTGCCGTTCAACACCGAGACGGCGAAGGCCTGCGAAGGCGCGCCCGCCGTGTGGGACGAGGTCGCCGACAACGTGCTGGTGGACACCTGGTTCGGGGACAGGGACGCGACCGAGCGCGCTTTCGTGGCGGCCGACCACGTTGTCGCCATGGACTTCCACGTCGACCGCGTCACGGCGGTGCCTATCGAACCGCGTGCGGCGCTCGCCGACTTCGACGCCGCGACCGGCAAGTACACCCTGTGGGCGGGATCGGGCGGCGCCCTGCGCCAGAAGCGCGAGCTCGCCGAGGTCATCGGTATCGACCCCGCCAACCTGCGCGTGCTGTCGTTCGACGTCGGCGGCAACTTCGGCTCGCGCAACCGCGCCTATGTCGAGTTCGGCCTGGTGCTGTGGGCGGCGGGCACGCTGAAGCGTCCGGTCAAATACGTCGCCACGCGCTCGGAAGCCTTCCTGAGCGACTACCAGGGCCGCGACCTGGTGACGCGCGTGGCGCTCGCGCTCGACCGGGACGGCCGCTTCCTCGCCCTGAAGGCCGACAATGTCTCCAACGTCGGCGCCCATTGCGTCTCGCTGTCGCCGCTCGGCAAGGGCTCGGCGCTGATCACCGGCTCCTACGACATTCCGGTCGCAAGCCTGCGCGCCCGCGCGGTGTTCACCAACACCATGTGCACCCAGGCCTACCGCTCCTCGGGACGGCCCGAGGTCAACTTCGCGCTCGAGCGCCTGATCGACACGGCGGCGCATGAGCTCGGTTTCGATCGGGTCGAGCTGCGCCGCAGGAATTTCGTGCGCCCCGGGCAGATGCCCTACACCAACGCCATCGGCGCACGCTACGACAGCGGCGAGTACGAAAAGGCCATGGATACGGCGCTCCGGATCGCCGACTGGGACGGGTTCGCCGCGCGCAAGGCCGAAAGCGCGAAGCGCGGTCGGCTGCGCGGGCTCGGTCTTGCCCCTTACGTCGAATCCTCGATCGGCTCGCCGCGCGAGCGCGCCGACATGTCGGTGACCGGCGAAGGCGCGGTCAACGTGGTGATCGGCACCCAGCCCTCGGGCCAGGGCCACGAGACCAGCTTCTCCCAAGTGGTGGCCGACCGGCTCGGCGTGCCGGTGGCGGCGGTCAACATCATTCTCGGTGATACCGACGTGGTGAAGGCGGGCGGCGGCTCTCACTCCGGGCGCTCCATGCGCCACGCCGGCACGGTGATGTCGATGGCCGCCGACGACCTGATCGCCAAGGGCCGGCGCATCGCCGCCATCGCCTTCGACTGCGACGCGGGCGAAGTGAAATTCGAGGACGGGCGCTTCTTCGTGCCGGGCACCAACCATTCCATCGCCATCCTCGACCTCGCCCGGGAAATCCCGCGCCTGCACCTGCCCGACGACCTCACGGACGGGCTCGCGGTCAGCCGCGACAACGAGATGCATGATCCCGTGTTCCCCAACGGCTGCGCCGTGTGCGAGGTCGAGGTCGACCCCGACACCGGGCGCGTCGAGCTCGTCGCCTATGCCGCCGTCGACGATGTCGGGCGCTGCATCAATCCGCTGATCGTCCACGGCCAGACCCACGGCGGCATCGCCCAGGGCGTCGGCCAGGCCATGTGGGAACACTGCTACGTCGATCCCGCCACCGGCCAGCCGATGACCGGCTCGTTCATGGACTACGGCATGCCGCGCTCCGACAACATGCCATCCTTCGTCACAGAGATCGCCGAGGTGCTGTCGCCCACCAACCCGCTCGGCATCAAGGCGGGCGGCGAAGGCGGCACCACGCCCGCGCTGTCGGTGGTGGTGAACGCCATCGTCGACGCGCTTTCCGACTACAGCATCCGCGACCTTCCCATGCCGACCACGCCGCTCACGGTATGGCGGGCGATCCGGAAGGCGAAGGCGGCACGGAAGAAGGCCTGACATGACCCCGATCGAGCTGATCTGCTTCCCCGGTGCCCCCAACCTGCCGGTGTTCGTCGCCAACGAGAAGGGCTGGTTCGAGGCCGCGGGGGTCAAAGTCGACCTCACCACCACGCCGAGCTCGTCGTTCCAGGCCGAGAATCTCGCCGCCGGCAGGTTCCAGATCGCCGGCACCGCGTTCGACAACGTGGTCGCCTATTCTGAAGGCCAGGGCGCGGTCAGGATCGAACCCGCCCCCGACTTCTTCGCCTTCATGGGCGCGACCCAGATCGAGCTGGCGCTGGTCACGCTCCCCGACGTCAAGACCATCGCCGGGCTCAAGGGCCGCACGCTCGCCCTCGATGCGCTCGCCACCGGCTTCGCCTTCGTGCTCTACGAGATGCTGGCGCGCGCCGGGCTCACGCGCGACGACGTGGAGATGGTGCCGGTGGGCGCCACGCCCCAGCGCTGGGAGTCGGTCAAGGCCGGCACCCACGCGGGCACGCTCACCATCGAGCCGTTCACCTCGATCGCCCGCGCCCAGGGCTTCAACGTGGTCGAGACCAGCACCGGCATGTTCCCGTGCTACCAGGGCGGCTGCTTTGCCGCCCGGCGCGGCTGGGCCAAGGACAACGCCGATGCGGTCACGGGCTTCGTCAAGGGCTACCTGAAGGGGCTCGCGTGGACGCTCGATCCCGCCAACCGCGCGGCGGCAACCGACGTGCTGCTCGCCAACATGGAGGCGATCAAGCCGCCGGTCGCGCCCAAGGTGATGGACAACCTGCTCAATCCGCGCTCGGGCCTCACGCCCGAGGCCAAGCTGCTGCCCGACGGCATCGCGACCGTCCTCGAGCTGCGCTCGCGCTACGGCGGCGGGGCCGCGCTCACCGATGCGTCGCGCTATATCGACCTGAGCTACTATGACGCCGCCACGGGCGCCTGAGCCCGCACGACAGGACAACAGGGAGAGCATCATGGAGATTCGCCGCGTCGTCATCGGCCACGACAAGGACGGCCGGGCCGTCGTCGAGCAGGACGGCCCGATGTCGAACGTCAAGGTCATGCCGTCGGGCCATTCGGGCTGCGTCATGTGGGCGACGGAGGGCACGCCCGCCGATCCCGACGTCACCGGCGACCCCGCCCAAGAGGACCGCCCGCTGCCGCCGCCCGAGCACGGCACGGTGCTGCGCATCCTCGAGCTGGTGCCACACAAGCCCGCCTTCATGCACCGCACCGATTCGGTCGACTACTGCATCGTCCTGCAGGGCGAGTGCGTGATGAAGATGGACGACGACGCGGAAGTTGGGCTCAGGCAGGGCGATATCCTGATCCAGAAGGGCACCTGGCACGGCTGGGAGAACCGCTCGGACAAGACCTGCCGCCTCGCCTTCGTGCTGATCGACGGCACGGCGCCCGCCAACACGCGCCACCCGACGCTGGGGCACTGAGGGACTAGTTCTTCTTCGCGGCGATCGCCCGGAGCGCCTTGACCTCGGCGGTCGCGGCCTGCTGCAAGAGCACGCCGTCGACGCGCCCCATGATGAAGTTGCCGCCCATGGCGACGATCTCCTCCAGCACCGGGCCTTCCTTGATCCCGCCGATGCCGAGCGCCCGGCCGTGCTTCCGGCAGGCGGCGGCGGTGCGGCGGTAGGCATCCAGCACCTTGGGATCGTCGAGCTGGCCGGGGATGCCCATCTCGGCGCACAGGTCGTTGGTGCCGATCAGCAGCATGTCGACGCCGTCGACAGCCGCGATGGACTCGGCATTTTCGATCGCCTCCGGGCTTTCCAGCATCACCACCAGCACGGTGTTGCCGTTGATCAGGCGATACGATTCCTCGATCCCGACCGAGAGCCCGGCGAGCGGCCCGTAGCCCGCGAGCGAGCGGGTGCCGAGCGGCGGATAGCGCGAGGCATCCACGCAGGCGCGCGCGGTCGCCGCGTCGTCCACGTGGGGCACGATCACGCCGTGGCAGCCGCCGTCGAGCACCCGGCTGATCCAGTGATGGTCATGGCACGGCACGCGCGCGAACGGCACCACGCCCGCGAGCGCCGCGGCCTGGGCGATCTGGGCAACGTCGTCGAGCGCCAGCGTCGAATGCTCGAGATCGCAATAGAGCGCGTCGTAGCCCGCCAATTTGGCGATCTGGGCGATCTCGATGGTGCGGGAATAGCGCACGGTCGCGCACAGGATCACCTCGCCCCCGGCAAGGCGGCGCTTGAGGCGCGCCCCTGAGAGCCCCGGCAGGTCGTCGCTGTCGCTCATGTCGGCCGTCCTTTCCACACGTCACGGGATGATCAAGGTTCGTTCTTATAACGCGAACCGGCCCGGAAACGAAAAGGGGGCCGGAAAAGCCCGAAAAGGCAGGCGAACACTGGCTTCGCGGGATTCCGGGCCGGCCCATCACCGGCCAAACCGCCCTATTTCCGTACGAGAATCCGGGATTCCCGCCGACCGGGCCCTAAACAAAAATTAATGCCCCGCAAACCCTGACACAGGGTCGCGGGCACCATATTGCCGGACATCGGGTCCCGGCGCGGCCGGGGCCGAAACCCATTCCCTTCCTCGCCAAGGAGGACAGACCATGTCGAAGTACACTCCCGGGATCACGCTGACGCGGCGCGTGCGCGCCACGATCGCGGTCCTGATGACCACCACCCTGGTTGCCGGCGGCACCGCCGTGTGGTCGTTCACGCGCGCCGAGGCGGCGGCCGCGACGCCGGCACCGCTCACCCTCGCCAAGTCGACCGTGGCCAAGCCCGCCGGCTTCGCCGCGCTCGCCAAGAAGGTGCGCCACGCGGTGGTCAACATCGCCACCACCGCCGTCACCGACAACGGCCCCAGCGTCCAGCAGCAGATGCCGGACTTCCCGCCGGGCTCCCCGTTCGGCGAGATGTTCCGCAAGTTCTTCGAAGGCCAGTTCGGCAACCAGGGCGGCGAGCGCGAGACCCACGCGCTCGGTTCGGGCTTCGTCATCGATCCGGCCGGTTACATCGTCACCAACAACCACGTGATCGACCACGCCACCAAGATCGTGGTCACGCTCGACAACGGCAAGTCGTACCCGGCCGAGCTCAAGGGACACGACGAGAAGTCCGACCTCGCGCTCCTCAAGATCGATGCCGACAAGCCGCTGCCGTTCGTCCAGTTCGGCGATTCCGACGAGGCCCAGGTGGGCGACTGGGTGATCGCCGTCGGCAATCCGTTCGGCCTCGGCGGCACGGTGACGGCCGGCATCGTGTCTGCGCGCGGGCGCAACCTCGACGGCAATCCTTATGCCGACTACCTGCAGGTCGACGCTCCGATCAACCCGGGCAACTCGGGCGGGCCGCTGTTCGACCAGTCGGGCCACGTGATCGGCATCGATACCGCCATCTACACGCCCAACGGCGGCAACATCGGCATCGGCTTCGCGATCCCCTCCAAGACCGTGGTGAGCGTGATCAACCAGTTGCGCGAGCACGGCAAGGTCGAGCGCGGCTGGCTCGGCATCGCCATGCAACCGGTCACGCCGATGCTCGCCAAGGCGCTCGGCATGGACAAGGCGGCCGGCGTGATCATCGCTTCGGTCACGCCCGATTCGCCCGCCGCCCACGCCAAGCTTCAGCAGGGCGACGTGCTGCTCTCGATCAACGGCAAGAGTATCGGAAAGCCGCGCGACCTCGCCATCGCGGTGGCCGACCTGAAGGCCGGCAGCACCGCCCGCTTCAAGCTGCTGCGCAAGGGCAAGGAGCGCGAGGTCGCGGTGACGATCGGCCACAACCCGGCCGAGGGCAAGGTGGCCCGCAACGACAGCGGCGCCAACAGCGGCCACATCGGACTCGCGCTCGCGCCGCTGACCGACAACGCACGCAGCCAGCTCGGTCTCGACAAGGACGTCAAGGGCGCGGTGGTGGCGCGCGTCGCACCGGGCAGCGTCGCCGAGAAGAGCGGCATCCAGCCCGGCGACGTGATCGTCAAGGTGGGCGACAAGTCGGTCACCTCGCCCGACGACGCGGTCGCCAAGATCCACGCCGCAGAGGCCGGCAAGAAGCAGGCGGTCGCCTTGCTTGTCATGCGCCGGGGCACCACCTACTATCTGGCCCTGCCTTTAGACAAGGCATGACCGGAAGGCGGGGCGGAGGCGGCACTCGGTGCGCCGCTTCCGCCCGCTTCCCTGAGCCGGAACCAGCGCCAGCCCGCGAATGAAATACCTGGTCGTCGAAGACAACGAACCCGTCCTGCAGTTCATCCGCAAGGGTCTGACAGAGGCCGGGCACACCGTCGAGGAGGCCAAGAACGGCCGCGACGGGCTGTTTCTCGCCTCCACGGAATCCTATGACGCGATCATTCTCGACCGCATGCTGCCGGGCGAGGTCGACGGTCTCGCCATCGTCGAGGCCCTGCGCAAGACCGGCAACCAGACCCCGATCCTGATCCTGAGCGCGCTCAGCGCCGTGGACGAGCGCATCCGGGGTCTCAAGTCGGGCGGCGACGACTACCTGACCAAGCCGTTCTCGTTCGGCGAGCTGGAGGCGCGCTTGAGCGCGCTGGTGCGCCGCGCCCAGGGGACCGGGGCGGAAACGGTGCTGGCGGTGGGCGACCTCAAGCTCGACCGCCTGTCGCGCAAGGTCACGCGCGCGGGCGAGGCGGTCTCCCTGCAGCCGCGCGAGTTCAAGCTGCTCGAGTTCATGATGCGCCACGCGGGACAGGTGGTCACGCGCACCATGCTGCTGGAGAACGTCTGGGACTATCACTTCGACCCCCAGACCAACGTGATCGACGTCCACATCAGCAAGCTGCGCCAGAAGATCGACGCGGGCTTCGACAAGCCCCTGGTGCACACCATCCGAAGCGCCGGCTACATGCTGTCGGCGGATGACTAGGCCCAGGACCCACGTCCTCAGTTCGCTTTCCTTCCGCCTCGCCATCGGCTATGCGCTGCTGTTCGGCATCTCCTCCATGCTCCTGCTCGCGTCCATCTGGTGGCGCAACGTCGGCTATCTCGACCGCGAGATCAACGCGGTGATCCTCGCCGACACCCGCGCCATCGCCGACCAGTTCGACGCCTTCGGCGTCGCCGGCGCGGCCCAGGCGGTC
The DNA here is from genome assembly GCA_963732875.1 of uncultured Alphaproteobacteria bacterium. GTDB lineage: Bacteria > Pseudomonadota > Alphaproteobacteria > SMXQ01 > SMXQ01 > WHSO01. The sequence continues at coordinate 1,823,007 of CAVTBD010000002.1, forward strand.
AACGACCGCGTCGCCAAGGCGCCCGACATCAAGGCGATCTACCTGCTGACCGATCCGTTCCTCAATCCCGTCGCGGGCAACCTCACCGCCTGGCCGCTGCAGGCCGACCAGGGTGTCGGCTGGCACGAGATGAAGCTGGTGCGGGACGGCAAGCTGCGCGCGACACGAATCCTGCGCGCGACGTTGCCGGGTGGATTCCGCCTGCTGGTGGGACGCGACATCGAGGAACGCGAGGAACGCGAGGAACGCGTTTTCAACGGCCTCATCTGGGACGGCGTGCTGGTGCTGGTGCTGGGCGCCCTCGGCGGCTACACGCTCCGGCGCATCCTGCTCACGCGTATCGATTCGATCACCGCGACCACCGCGGCGATCGTGCGCGGCGACCTCAGCCGGCGCGTGCCGATGCGCGGCACCGACGACGAGTTCGACCATCTCACCGATACCATCAACAAGATGCTCGACCAGATCCAGACGCTGATCGAAGGCGTGCGCAACGTCTCCAACGCCATCGCCCATGATTTGCGCACGCCGCTCGCCGAGGCGCGCGCGCGGCTCGAAGAGCTGCTGCGCCATCCGCGCCCCGAGGGCGGCACCCAGCAGACCGTCGAGGCGACCATCGGCGACATCGACCGGCTGATCGGCATGTTCGACGCGCTGCTGCGTCTCGCGGAGATCGATTCGGGCGTGCGCCGCTCGGGCTTCACCACCATAGACGTCGGCGACATCATCGAGGACGTGGTCGAGCTCTATGGCCCCACGGCCGAGACGCGCGGGATCGCGCTGATCGACAACTCGGGGCCCGGCACCACCGCCACCGGCGATCCCTACCTGCTCGCCCAGGCGGTCGGCAACCTGGTGGACAACGCGCTCAAGTACACGCCCGCGGACGGCACGGTCACGGTCGCGGCACATCGGCGCGACAACGGTATCGAGATCGAGGTCGCCGATACCGGCCCCGGCATCCCGGAATCCGAGCGCGGCCGGGTCACGGAACGGTTCTACCGCGGCGACGCCAGCCGCGGCACCGAAGGCGTGGGCCTCGGCCTCAGCGTCACCGCCGCCGTCGCGCGGCTGCACGGGGGCGAGCTCGAGCTCACCGATAACGGGCCCGGCCTCCGGGCCCGCTTCACCCTGCCCACGGCGGGCGCGGCACCGGACGGCGCCGCCAAGCCGCCTGCCCAGGAAACGCCCAAGGCCTCCTGACGGGACTTGCCGATACGGACGCGCCCGAACATTACCGCTTGTTAATGCTGGCTCCACGCTGGCTTTAACCGGCGGACGCCAAGATGACGGCACAAGTCTCGGGATCGGCGGACGGGCCTCCCCTGATACCTCGCCCGTCACCGGCACGTTCCAGGGCTGCCCCCCAGCCCGGCGAATGGGACCAGAGTATCTGTCTTGGTCTGGTCCCGGAGCGTGAACCGGGTGCGTCCCCCCTCCGCACCGCCGATCCCGCCCCTTCCCGCCCGGCCCCGTGCCGGGCGGTCCTGTTTCAGGAACCCGCGCCGTCAATCGCCACGAACAGATCATCCACCGGAATCGGCCGCGCGATGAAGCCCTGCTGGTGCATGTAGCGCATCAGCGTCCCGAGCGCCGCGCGATTGGGCGCGAGTCCGTAGGGCCAGGCGTCGCCGCCGAACAGCCGCTCGACCTCGCCGAGGTCGTCGAGCAGCCACGGCAGCATCACGTGCTGGCCGTTCTGCGAGGCGAGCTTTGCGCGCGCCGCGGCCTTGGCCGCCTCGCAGGCGCGGAACAAGCGGGCTGCGAGCCAGGGGTGCGCTTCGTGTACCTCCCTGCGAATGGTCATCAGGTGCATGATCGGGAATACCCCGGTGCGGCGGAAGTAGTCGCGCTCGCGGGTGCGGTAGTCGGGAAACAGGCGCACGATGTCGGGATGCGAATTGACGGCCTCGTCGACGAAGGTGCCGAGGATGGCGTCGATCTCGCCTGCCACCAGAAGCTCGGCGAGGCTCTTCTCACTTTTGTTGATCTCGATTTCGGGCGGACGACGCATGGGCGAGGCCGAAGGATCGCCATGGGCGCCCGGCTGCATGACATTGCCCTGCACCCAGCGGATGCGCGAAAGATCGACGCCGTACTCGTTTTCCAGCAGGCCGCGAATCCAGATCGCGGCGGTGAGCGTATAGAGCGGCACGCCCACGCGCTTTCCTTCCAGGTCCCCGGGCGCGCGCACGGGCCCGTCGCGCCGCACGCAGATGAAGCCGTGGCGGAACACGCGCGATGGAAACACCGGAATCGCGACGAACGGGTTCGTGCCCCAGTCGGTCAGCGCGATGAACTCCGAGCACGAGAACTCCGCGATGTCGAATTCCCGCTTTCCGGCGACACGGTCGAAGATCAGGCGCGGCGGCCACAGCGCCACCGGATCGAGGGTTGCGCCCTCGATCCGCACGGTGCCGTCATGGAGCGCGGCGAAACGGTCGTAGGGACCGGAGGCGAAGGTCAGGCGGAGGGGCTGCGGCATGGGAATTTCCGTTGGCGGGACAACAGGATAACGGCATGACGGCGGGCCGGGCAAGGCGCGGCTGCCCTTGCCACCGCGGGCACCCCTGGACTAGGCTTGCACGCTTGGAATCCGCCGCCCACGGGGACTGCATGACACTCGCCACTGCCGCCGACGCCCGCAACGTCCCGTTCACGATCGAGCCGATCGGCCCCACCATCGGCGCCGAGATCCATGGCCTCGACCTCGGGAAGCCGCTCGACGGGCCGACCTTCGCCGCGCTCGAGGCGGCGCTGGTCGAGCACAAGGTGGTGTTCCTGCGCGACCAGCACCTGACCACCGCCGAGCACGTCGCCTTCGGCCGCCGCTTCGGCGAGCTCGAGGTCCACCCGTTCCGGCCCGAGGGCGAGTTTCCCGAGATCATGGTGCTCGACAACCACAAGGACAATCCGGTGCTGTCCACCGACGTGTGGCACTCCGACACCACCTTCCGCGAGTGCCCCACCAGGTATTCGATCCTGCGCTGCCTCCAGATTCCCGCGGTCGGCGGCGACACGCTGTGGGCCGACATGTGCGCCGCCTACGACGGGCTGAGCGACACCATGAAGAGCCTGATCGACGGGCTCGAGGCGATCCACGACTTCCAGAATTTCCGCCGCCTGTTCACCCGGAGCGAGGCCGACCAGGCGAAGCTGCAGCGCATGGAGGAGCTCTACCCCAACCCGACCCATCCGGTGGTGCGCACCCATCCCATGACGGGCCGCAGGATCCTGTTCGTGAACCCGCAGTTCACGATCCGCATCAAGGGCATGAAGGAAGGCGAGAGCCGCGCCCTGCTGGAATTCCTCTATACCCAGGCGCAGGTGCCGGAATACCAGTTCCGCCTGCGCTGGCAGCCGGGCACGATCGTGCTGTGGGACAACACCTCGACCCAGCACTACGCCGCCAACGACTATTACCCCAACCGGCGCCACATGGAGCGCGTCGCCGTGATCGGCGATAAACCGTTCTAATTTTCCAGAGCCGTTCTAGGTTCAATCGACATTCATTTTTCGTCGTCATTCCGGGCAAGCGAAGGCCTTGCTCCGCAAGGGCTTCGCGCGACCCGGAATCCATCTCCTTGCCGACCATGGATTCCGGATAGCAAGGCTCACAACCGGAAAAGCGCGCTTTTCCGGGCTCGCCTGGCTTCCGGAATGACGATGTTGATTCGGCCTGGCCGTCCCGGAACGGTGCGGGCTCAGCGCCCCTCGACCGGCACCCGCTCGCTTGCGAACAGCGGATTGCCCGCAGCTTCCGCGCGCGCGAGCTTGCGGCAGTAATAGGCCCAGAGCGAGCGCCCGCCGACGATGGCGGGGTCGAGCTGGGTTCCCTCCTCGAGCTTTTCCAGGAGCTCGCTTTCATCGGGCGAGGTGAAACGCAGGTTCGAGCCGTGGATGATGAGCGCTTCCTGGCACATCTTCTCGAGCGCGATGGCGACCAGCACGGGATCCGGGATCGACGGCCCGCAGGTGACGATACCGTGGTTGCGCAGCAGCACGGCATGGTGCTTGCCCATGGTCTCGACCATGGAGGCCGCCATCTCGGGCGTGCCGACGAGGCCGGCGCTGTCCTCCCAGCGCGGCGGGCGTACCGGCTGGGTGGTCGCGCGCGGCACCACGGTCTCGAGCGGCTGGTCCGAGGCCGAATAGATCGAGGCATAGAACGGGTGGGTGTGGGAAGTGGCGTTGACGTCGGGGCGGCGCAGCAGGATCTCGGAATGGATCGGCCATTCGCCGTGGGGCTTGCCGTCGCCCGCGAGCTGACGGCCCTCGAAATCCATCAGCACGAAGTCGCGCCGGTCCACCACCTCGCCCAGCGCGATGCCGGCGCGCTTCATCCAGAAGCCGCGCCCGTCGGGATCGCGCAGCGCCATGTGGCCGACCACCCGGTCGCCATGGCCCTCGAGCTCCAGCACCCGGCACGCGCGGGCAAGCTCGTCGAGGTCCGCCGTCAACGCGTTGCTGATCGTCGCCATGGGGATATCGCCTCCGTTTTGGGGGCACGCTAGCCGCCGTGCTCCCCCCTGTAAAGACCGGCCTGTAAAGGCCGGTCCGGCGCGGGACGACGGCGCTTGCCGTTCGCCCCGCCTCCGATATTCTGGGCGGGCCATGGCGGAAAGGCCCAACTTCATCCTGTTCGTCACCGACCAGCACCGTGCCGACCACCTCGGCTGCTACGGCAACGGGATGGTGCGGACCCCCAACATCGACGCGATCGCGCGCCGCGGCACGCGCTTCGACCGGTTCCACGTCGCCAATCCGGTGTGCATGCCCAACCGGGCCTCGCTGATGACCGGCCGCATGCCCTCGCTCCACGGCGTGCGCCACAACGGCATCCCGCTGTCCCACGACCACGTCACCTTCGTGGAGCTTCTCGCCGCCGCCGGCTACGACACCGCGCTGGTGGGCAAGTCGCACCTCCAGAATTTCACCGGCAAGCCCGCGCCCGTGGGCTTCGAGGCACCGGAGGGCCTGACCGCGCCGCCCGAAGCCCTGCGCGAGGCCGACCGCCGGCTGCGCAAGGGTGCGGACTACGATGCCGAGAACATGATGCTGTGGCACGATCCCCGGCACCGGGTGTGCCTGCCATTCTACGGCTTCGCGCGCGCCGACATCTGTACCGGCCACGGCGACCAGGTCGGCGGCGACTACCTGCGCTGGCTCGCCGCGCGTCGCGAGGCCCCGGAAACGCTGACCGGGCCCGGCAACGCGGCGCCCGATCCCGCGCGCGCGGCGCCCCAGGCGTGGCGCACGCGCATGCCCGAGCATCTCTATCCCACCGCTTACGTGGCGGACCGGGCGCGCGACTTCCTCGAAACGCATGCCACAGACCGGCCGTTCTTCCTGCAGGTGTCGTTTCCCGATCCGCACCATCCGTTCACGCCGCCGGGCCGCTACTGGGATATGTACGATCCCGATTCGGTCGCGTTGCCGGCGTCGTTCGGCAAGGGCGACCTCGCCCCGCTCAGGCAGATGCGCGCAGAGCTCGCGGCGGGCACGGCGGTACGCGATCTGCCGACGCGGCCGTTCGCCGTGACCGAGCGCGAGGCGCGGGTCATCATCGCGCTGACCTACGGGATGATCACGATGGTGGACGATGCCGTCGGGCAGGTGATGGCGGCGGTGGAACGGCTGGGGCTGTCACGGAACACCGTGGTCATGTTCACGTCGGACCACGGCGACTACATGGGCGATCACGGCATCATGACCAAGTACCTGCTGCACTATCGCGGCCTGGTGCGGGTGCCGTTCCTGGTGGCGGACCCGGCGGCGGAGGCGGCAAGCATGGTGCGCGACGATCTCGCCGGCACCATCGACATCGCGGCGACCGTGCTGGCGCGCGCCGGGCTCGCGCCGTTCAACGGCATGCAGGGGCGCGACCTGTGCGACGCGGGTACGCCCGCGCCCGACGACTGGCTGATCGAGGAAGACGGCATGGTGCCCATGTTCGGCGCCAAGGTGCGCGAGCGCGTGCGCACGCTCGATTACCGAACGCTGGCGGCTGAGCTATCACCATGGTCCGGAATGGTGGGAGCTTTACGATCTCGTGCAGGATCCGGAGGAAAGCGAAAACCTCTGGGGTTCGGCCGCGGCGCGCGGCCAGGCGGCGGCGCTGGTCGAACGCCTGATCGCGCGCATGACGGCATTTCAGGATACGAGCCCCCTGCCGACGGGCCGGGCGTAGACACGTTCGTCGCGCCTTGCGGCGCGCATATGAAGTGGACGGCCTCCCCGGCCGTCAGGCCGCTTCCCGCTCCGGCGGGCCGGCCAGGCGGCGCAGGGCATCGCGCCCGCGCGACAGGCGCGACCGCACGGTACCGACGTTGAGACCCATGACCGCCGCGGCGTCCTCGTAGGCAAGGCCATCAACGGCGACCAGCTCGATGGCGCGGCGCTGGCCCTCGGGCAGGTCCGGCAGGATGCGGGCGACCTCGGCCAGCATGACGGAATCCTCCTGGCACGCCGCAATCGAGAGCGCGACGCCGGAGTCGTCGGGGTCCACGACGGGCCCCTCGCGACGGTTCCGGCGGGTGCCGGAGATGAACAGATTGCGCATGATGGTGAACACCCATGCGCGCAGGTTGGTGCCCTCGTGGAACAGGTGCGATTTGGCGAGGGCGCGGACGACCGCATCCTGCACGAGATCGTCGGCACCGCCGACGCCCGCGAGCACGCGGGCATAGCGGCGCAGGTCGGGCAGAATCGATTCGATGTTGTTATAGACGGTGTTTGTCTCGGCCCGGGTGGACATGGCATGGCTCCGTCGTTGTGGTTTCCCAGAGAGGCGCGGCGAACCGCGTCTGTCTCCAAGGCTCCCATCGGCGACGGGGCAATGGCGCAGCATCGCTGGAACATTTCTGTGACAACCGGAGTCATAAAAGGGCAGATGTGAGGCCAGGCCCCGTATTCAGCGGCGCGGCCCGGCGCCGAGGATGCTCACGATCACGCCCGCCGCGACGCAGGCCGCAAGGGTGGCGACCGGCCGGGTCGCCATGGTGCGGGCGGCGATGTCCTCCACCGCCGTACTTGCGGCACCGGAAGCGTCATGTCTCGCGGCCTGGTAGCGGAGCCACAGTGCCACCACGACGGCCACGGCGGCGAACACGCCGGCGACGATGAAGGCCGCGACCGCGCCCGACAGCCGCAGCTGCTCCAGTACGACGAGATAGAGTCCGGCCGCCGCGAAGCCGAGAGCGAAGGCAAGCGACAGAACGATCGTCAGCGCGAGCACCGCGGCGAAGAGCGCACGGCGCGCAAGCGGCGCCACGGCCGCATGAATCACCTCGGCAAGCACGCCCGTCACCGGCGGCATCGCTACTTCCGGACCAGCTGTCCGATCAGGACGCCGACGCCGAACGCCACCAGCAGGCTTTCCAGCGGCCGGCCCTTGACGTTCTTCTCGACCGACTGGGCGGCGTTGCGGCCCTGTTCAGCGACCGAGGCGAGGGCCGCTTCGGCACGCTCCTGCAGGGTATCGGCGGCCGAAGACGCCGCACGCTTCGCCGCGCCGTTGCGGACGAACGCTTTCATGTCCTTGCCGAGGGCGGCGATGTCGCTGCGCAACTCCTCGATGTCCTTCTTCACGTCGCTCAGGTCCTGGAGTTTGGCATTTTCGGCCACGAGATTCTCCTTTTCTGGTGATTTGGGCGGAACCGGGGCACGCCCTCTTGTCCAGTCAACGCGCGGCGGGCGGCCGAGGTTCCGCCTGATGCGGGGAACCAAAGGGGGGCGGCACCGTTAATGGGGCAACATCGCCCGTCGCGCCGCCGGCGCCGGTACGGGCATGACGCCAACGATACGGAGGACGACACGATGACATTCCGCAGCTCGATTTTCGGCCGCCGCCCGATTCTCGGCGCCCTGCTTGCGGGCGCCGTCGCGCTCACGCCCATGGCGCTTCCGGCATACGCCGCCGACGGCGCCACCAGCACCTATGACGCCGTCAAGGACTACACGGTCGAGAAAAAGAAGGATTTCGTCGACTGGTACCAGCGCCAGATGACGTCCCTCGACGAGCAGTACAACAAGGCGACCGCCAATCTGAAGACCGGCGGCAAGGACGCGAAGCGCACGTGGAAGGCGATGCAGAAGGACATCGCGAAGAAGCGCAAGGTCGCCGACCGCAAGCTTGCCGCCGCCCGCAAGGCTTCCGCCAAGACCTGGGACAAGGCGAAGAAGGATGCCGCGGGCGCGCTCGACGACCTCAAGGATAGCTACAACAAGGCGCTCGACAAGGCGAAGACCGGCAAGTGAACGCCGGCAAGTGAGCGCCGGCAAGTGAGCGCCGGCAAGTGAGCGCCGGCAAGTGAGCGAATGGCTGCCTGAAAAACGTGCAGCCGGAATCCCGCTGATAAAAAACGCCGCGAGGAGGTTGTCATGCTCTATTGGGCCCTTATATTTCTTATCGTAGCGGTCATCGCCGGGGTGCTCGGCTTCGGCGGCATCGCACAGGTTTCTGCCGGCATCGCGCAGATCCTGTTCTTCATCTTCCTGGTCCTGTTCGTGATCGCGTTGGTCTTCAGCGTCGCCGGCAGGGCGCGGCGTCGCTGACCGCCCCACCCGTTACGTCACCTGACCCCGTCGGGCCGGGCGGTGCGGAGCGCGTCCGTGCCGGATGGGCCGCCACGCCGATGCAGGAAGAACCCAGTCACAAGGAGTACCCCCATGACGATCACGGTCCCCGACCTTCCCTATGCCAAGAACGCCCTTGAACCGCACCTGTCGGAGCGCACGCTGACGTTTCACTACGAGAAGCATCACAAGGGCTACGCCAAGAAACTGAACGACGCGATCGCCGGCACGGCGCTCGCAAAGCTGCCGCTCGAGGAGATCATCGCCAAGGTCGCGGGCGACGCCAAGCAGACGGGCGTGTTCAACAACGCCGCCCAGGTCTGGAATCACACGTTCTTCTGGAGCTCGATGAACCCGAAGGGCACCGGTGCGCCCGGCAAGCCCCTCACCCGGCTGATCGACGACGCGTTCGGCGGCGTCGACGGCTTCAAGGACGCCTTCACCAAGGCGGGCGAGACCCGGTTCGGCTCGGGCTACGCCTGGCTCGTGCTCGAGGCGGGCAAGCTCGAGGTCACCTCGACCGCCAACGCCGAGACGCCGCTGGTCGGTAACGCCGTACCGCTGCTGTGCTGCGACGTGTGGGAGCACGCCTACTACCTCGACTACCAGAACGAGCGCGGCAAGTTCCTCAAGGCGTTCGTCGACCACCTGCTCGACTGGGACGCCGCCGCCCAGCGGCTCGCCAACGCGCCCCGCGAGGCGCTCCGGAAGGTCGCGTAAGCGGTCCCGTTATTCCCCCTTAACCCCTTGGGCCGCCATGCGTATGGCGGCCCATATTTTTTGCGGCGTCGCCGGCATCTCGATACCTGTAACGCCCATCGGCACGAGCGCATCGAGCACGGCGTTGATCACGGCCACCGGCGCACCGGTGGTGCCGCCTTCACCCGCGCCCTTGACGCCGAGGGGATTGGTCGGGCTCGGCACGTCGTTGGCGATCGGCTCGAGCGACGGCACGTGGGCCGCGCGCGGCATGGCATAGTCCATGAACGAGCCGGAGAGCGCCTGGCCGTTCTCCGTATCGAAGACGACCTCCTCCATCAGCGCCTGGCCGATGCCCTGCACGATGCCGCCCTGGGACTGGCCGTGGACGATCACGGGATTGACCGCACGGCCGACGTCGTCGACGGCGGTAAAACGCAGAATGGCGACGGCACCTGTCTCCGGATCCACCTCGACCTCGCATACGTGGCAACCGTTGGGATAGGTGACGGCGTCGTGTTCATGACGGCTCTCGGCGAACGGGCGAATGCCGGCTTCCGCCATCGCCGCCGCCACCTCGAACAGGCCGGCGCTGCGATCCGATCCCGCCACCCGGTAGCGCCCCGCGTCGTAGGACACCGCGTCCTCGCGCGCCTGCAGCAGACGCGCCGCCGTGGCGCGGCCATTCTCGATCAGCTTCTCGGCGGCCTCCGCCAGCGCCGTGCCCGCGCGCACCATCGAGCGCGACGCATTCGTGCCAACCCCGTCGGCGATGGCGTCGCTGTCCGAGGCCGCGACGGCCACGTCCCCGACCGCGACACCGAGCCGGTCTGCGGCGATCTGGGCGAGCGTGGTCTGGTGCCCCTGCCCCTGAGCAACGCATCCTGCGTGCACCACGATGCGGCCGTCCTCGATACCGAGCGCGCCATACTCGCCGGCACCGCCTCCCGCGCCCTCGATGAAGTTGATGAGCGCGATGCCGCGCAACTGGCCGCGCGCTTGCGATTCTACGCGCCGGTCAGCGAACCCGTCCCAGTCGGCGGCGGCGAGCGCGAGATCCATGCCCCGTGCGTAGTCGCCGCTGTCGTAGCAAGCGCCGGTCGGCGTCGTGTAGGGAAAGGCATCGGGAGCGATCAGGTTCTGCCGACGCAACGCGATGCGGTCGCGCCCGGTCGCGCGCGCGGCCTGGTCGATCAGGCGCTCGAGCAGGTAGATCGCCTCCATGCGGCCCACGCCGCGGTATGAGCTCACGGGCGGCGTATTGGTGAACGCGCCCCGGATCGTCATGGCACAGGCGGAAAAGCGATAGACGCCCGACAGCATCCGCGCGAGGTTCTGCATAACCGAGAACGGCCCATTCCCGGTATGGCGCGCACCCATGTTGGTGACACTATGCGCCCGAAAGACGACGAAGTTGCCGTCGACATCGAGGCCGAGCTCGCCCGCGAGCACGCTGTCGCGACCCTGGGTGGTGGTGAGGAACTCCTCGGCGCGGGTGGCACGCCAGCGCAGCGGGCGGCCGAGTGCGCGGGCCGCCCACAGGAGCGGCACGTATTCGGGGTAGATCACGCTGCGCGCGCCGAACGCGCCGCCGACGTCGAGGGAGACCACGCGCACGTCGCCTTCCACCACACCGAGGCCATAGGCGAGCTTGGCGCGCAGCCCGTGCACCGCCTGACAGCCGACATGGAGCGTGAACCGGCCGGTTGCGGCGTCGTAGTCGGCCAGGGCCGCGCGCGGCTCCATGAAGGCGGCGGCGATGCGCGGGATCACGACGTCGAGGTGCGAGACATGGGCGGCACCAGCGAGCGCGCTGTCGACCGCCGCCATGTCGCCCCGCCCCCAGTCGTAACAGAGGTTGCCGGGCACGGTGTCCCACAACCGGGGCGCGCCCGGCCGCAGCGCAAGGGCGGCGTCGGTGACGGCAGGCAGCGGGTCGTAGTCCACGATAACCGCCTCCGCCGCCTGCTCGGCGAGGGCTGCATTCTCGGCCACCACCATCGCCACCGGCTCGCCGACGTGGCGTACGCGCCCACGCGCGAGCGGGAACCATACCGGCGCCGCCATGGGTGTGCCGTCGCGGTTGCGAAACCCGCGCGAGCGCCCCTCGGCCCCCGTGAGATGGTCCCGCACGCCCCACGCCGCGAGGTCGTTCGCGTCGAATACGCCAAGCACGCCGGGAAGCGCATGCGCGGCGCCGGTATCAATCCCGATGACGTTGGCATGGGCGTGGGACGAGCGGACGAAGGCCGCGAACGCGGCGCCGGGTGCCGTGAGATCGTCGGTAAACCGGCCCCGCCCGGTGACCAGGCGATGGCCCTCGACCCGCCGGATGCGCGCTCCGATCAACTGCCGTGTCCTCCCTCCGCGGCGCCATCGAAATCGGCACCGCTCGTTGCGGAACCATTATCGCCACGAACGGCGCCCCGCCCAAGCCGCTTCGGATTGACGCTGACAGGGCGGGGGCCGCCGTGGTTTTCTTGGCGCAGACGGAACCACAAGACCGCGACGGGAGAACCCGATGACAGATACCTGGCAGCCCCTCAAATCCTGGCCCGAGCTCGCGCTCGATCGGCTCGCGGACGCGGGCGTCGCGCGCATCACGCTCAACCGCCCCGAGAAACGCAACGCCTGGAACGCCGGGATGTGCGACGCGTTCTTCGAATCCCTCGAAATCGTGCGCGCGGACAGGGACCTCAAGGTGGTCGTCACACGCGGCGCCGGGCCTTGCTTCTCGTCCGGCCTCGACCTCCATTTCCTCAAGGAGGCCAATTCCGCACCGCGCGACTGGGACCGCCCGACACCCACCATCGAGCTCGCCGAGACGCTGCGCGCCTTTCCGCGCATCATGATGGCGCAAGTGCACGGCTATTGTCTCGGCGGCGCGCTCGGCATCATGAACTGCCACGACCTGGTGATCGCCGCCGACGACGCCCAGCTCGGCATGCCCGAGGTGCTGCGCGGCAGCTTCGGCCAGCTCGTGACCAGCACCCTCATTCATGGCGGCGTGCCGGTGAAGAAGGTCGCGTTCCTGCAGCTCGCCGGGCGCAACATCTCGGGCGCGGAAGCCGACCGGCTCGGCATCGTTTCCCAGGCGGTACCGGCCACGGCGCTGGAAGCCACGGTCAACGAGATCGCGCGCGACATCGCCTCGCGCCACCTCGCGCCGCTGGAGCATTCCAAGATCACCGTCCAGATGGGCCGCGACCTGTCGCTCAGCCAGGCGATCCAGCTCGACCAGCTGGTCGGCCAGCGCCTACGCCGCGCCATGGACCCCACGGGCGACGTCGACGGCTACCTCAAGTCGCAGAAGGGCGGGCCCAACCTCGCCTACAAGCGCCCGGACGTATGAAACGCAGGCACGGCGGTCATTTGCCGGCCGCGGCCTCACCCAACACCTCGGCCTCTTCCTCGGGGAACCAGGCCGGCGTCTTCCAGCCGGCCTTCTTGCGCTTGCCCATGTAGGCCTTGTAGAGCGTCTTCCTGTCGGCGTCGCCATTGGCCTTGTGGACGTAAGGACAGACGTCGACGCAGATGTGGCAGTACTGCGGGCGCAGGCGCGAATAGACGTAGCAGCGCTCGACGTCCGTGACCCAGCGGCGGACCCCCTCGGTCCAGGTGAAGTCGTCCATCGGGATGGCGTCGCCCGGGCAGTTGTTCGAGCAGAGATTGCAGTTGAGGCACGTCTCCTGCACGCCGAACGCGACAGGGGCATCCGCCACCAGCGGCAGGGTCGTCGTCACGATGCCGGGGCGATGGCTCGCGCCGAGCCCGGGATGGATCAGGCTGCCATGCTTGCCGAGCTCGCCGAGCCCCGCCGCCCACATCGCCGGAACGGCCTGTATTTCTCCCGCGCCGTTGTGATGGGCGACGGCGGGAAAGCCCATGGCACGGATATGCTGGGCGAGCCGCGTCGAGGCCTCGGCGCAGACGATGTAGGTACGGGTCGATTCGCGCTCGATCGCGCGCGGTCCGTCGAGCGCCTCGGCATAGTCCTCGCCGACGATCATGCAGATGGCATAGTCGTGCGGCAGGTCAACGCCCTCGTCGATCATGTAGGGTTCAAGCTTTGCCACGCCGACAGCGTCGGCGCCGCAATCCCGGGCGAGTTTCTTGATCTGCGCCGTCACGACCGCCGCATCGGAGACGTCCGCCTTTTCCGGCGCGACCGGTCCGTCACGGTCCTTCGCCATCTCGAACCACTGCTTCATGCGGTCGAGGATGAACTGGGGACGGTGCTTGTAGAGCGGCAGCTCGTCGAAGCCATGGCCCTTCATGACCTCCACCAGCAGCGGGTCCTGGTAGCCCTGCAGGCGGACCGGGCAGGTTCCGATCATGTTCCACTCATCGACTGGGGCCTCCCTCCCGGGTCATCCCGCGTCGCGGGCGCCTCACGGCCTCGGCAGCTTGGGACCGTCCGGGGGCGGCTGGTTGTCGAACACGGCCAGGATCGTCGCCGTCGCCGCGTAGTTGCCCATCAGGGACACGAGATCGACCAGCTTGCGCGCGCCAAAGATATTGAACGCCCTGGCGTAGGTCTGCGACGATACGTGATGCTGGCCGAGCGCCTCGCGCCCGAGCGTGATGACCACCGCCTCCGTATCCGGGAGGCCGTCCACCGGCTTGCGGTGCTTGATCACGTCGATGGCGGTCTCGGAAACACCGACGTGCCGGCCCTCGGTCTCGTGGGCGGCCCATTCGAATGGCGCGTTCATCTCACGCGCCGTGGTCATGATGGCGATCTCGCGGATCTTGGGGTCGAGCCCCGCCTCGTGGCGCAGGTAGCGGCCGACCGGGCGCAGGTATTCTGACAGCTTCGGGCTGTGCAACCGCACCCCGCCCGGTCCCTTGAGACCCGCGAGCGAGCCCGCCTTGGGATCGACGTGGTAATCGTAGATCTTTTTGCCTTCCTCGCTCAAATCTTCGCGCTTGGGGAAGGGCAGCCGGCACCCCGACTGCGGATCGATGTCGCCTATGGCCATGGGAAGCGTCCTCGCCTGTTGCCGTTGTCGTTCTGGGGCGAAACGTTAACAGGCTTCCCCGCTCCGGTTAAGGCGGTTTTGCGGCTCACGGCTTTGGCGAGCGATGCTCCGGCAGCCCGCCGGTGCGCGTCGCCGCAAAGTCCTCGAGCTGGCGCTCGGTCATGGACTGATACATCTGCAGGGCGGCGCCCTTGAGCTTGCGGGGGTCGAGCTCGCCCCGCTTGGCGGCGAGCGCCATGCCCGCTGCGCGCTGCTGCGCCTTGGATCGTGCCGGCATCGGTTGTTCTCCCTCGTTTTCGGGGAATGAAACGCAGGGACAAGCCTGCAGTCTAGCATGGCGGCCCCGATCTTTCCGCCGGGCGCGAGTTCGCGCTAGACTGCTCCATATTGCCGCCGCCGAAGGAGCCAGACATGCCCGATGCCGACCGTTCCCGGGGCTACGTCGAAGCCGCGCTCTCCTACATCGTCGACACCGGCGATAAACCGGTCTCGGCGACCTACGGCCCGGACAGCACGCTGCATACCCATACCGGCACCTACCGGGATCACGTCATGCGCATCCGCGACGCGCGGCGCACCACCGGCGAGACGTTCTCCCTCGACCGCGAGGGCTTCCGCCTCGTGCGGCACGAAACCACGGTCCGGGACTTCTACGACGAGGACGAGGTGCGCGCCGTCTACCACGCCGAGCTCGAGGCCCTAGTGAAGGCCGAGACCGGCTGCACCCGCGCCCTGGTGTTCGACCATACCCGGCGTGCCGGCGACGAGGAGACGCGCGAGGCACGCAAGGTGCGTGGTCCCGTGCGGCACGTGCACAACGATTACACGGAATGGTCGGGTCCCCAGCGCGTGCGCGACCTGCTGCCCGACGAAGCCGAGGAACTGCTGAAATACCGGGTCCAGGTGATCCAGGTGTGGCGCGCCACCCGTGGACCGATCCTGTCGTCCCCGCTCGGCATCTGCGACGCCCGCTCGATCGCACCCAATGACCTGATCCCGACCGAGCGGAGCTACCCCAACCGGGTCGGCGAGATCTACCACGTCGCCTACAACCCGGCCCACAGCTGGACCTATTTCCCGGAAATGGCGCGGGATGAGGCACTGGTCTTCAAATGCTATGATTCGGCCCGGGACGTCGCCCGGTTCACGGTCCATTCCGCCTTCCAGGACCCGACCTCGCCGGCCAACGCCCCGCCCCGGGAGAGCATGGAAGCACGCATTCTCGCGTTCTTCGCACCGGCGTGACCGCCCCTGCCATACAACCCTTTGAAAAACGTAAATAAGCCCCGTTTCCGGGCGGTTCCGGGGGCATATGACAGAAGAATTTAATATTCCTGTAAGCGCCTTGTCACAAAGCGGCACTAGCGTCCCCCTGCGCCCCCCAAGCCGACGGTTACGGGCGCGGGAAAACCAAATCAAATCACGGAGACCGAAACATGCTGAGGCGCATTCCTCTCGTCATCGCGCTCGGCGCCGGGCTTATGTCCGGGGCCGCTGCCCATGCCAAGGACCTTTCCGGGGCGGGCGCGACCTTCCCCTACCCGATCTACGCCAAGTGGGCGGACGCCTACAAGAAGGAGACCGGCATCGGTCTCAACTACCAGTCGATCGGTTCCGGCGGCGGCATCAAGCAGATCACGGCCAAGACCGTGACCTTCGGTGCCTCCGACATGCCGCTGAAGCCTGAACAGCTCGACAAGATCGGCCTGATGCAGTTCCCCACCGTCATGGGCGGCGTGGTCCCTGTCGTCAACATCAAGGGCATCAAGCCCGGCCAGATCACCCTGACCGGCGAGACCCTGGCCAACATCTACCTCGGCAAGATCACCAAGTGGAACGACGCGGCGATCAAGAAGCTGAACCCCTCGGTCAAGCTGCCGTCGCAGGCGATCGCGGTCGCTCACCGTTCCGACGGGTCGGGCACCACCTTCATCTTCACCAACTACCTCGCCAAGGTCAGCTCGGGTTGGAAGGACAATGTCGGGGTGAATACCTCGGTCCAGTGGCCGACCGGCATCGGCGGCAAGGGCAATGAAGGCGTTGCCGGCATCGTCGCCCAGACCAAGGGCTCGATCGGCTACGTCGAGTACGCCTACGCCAAGCAGAACCACCTCTCCCACGTCAAGCTGGTGAACAGCGAAGGCAAAGCGGTGTCGCCCAGCGCCAAGAGCTTCCAGGCCGCCGCCGCTGGTGCGGACTGGGCCAACAGCGATGGCTTCTACATGATCCTCACGAACGAGCCCGGCGCCCGCAGCTGGCCGATCGCGGGGGCGACCTTCATCCTGGTGTACAAGCAGCCGAACGACCCGGCCGCGGTCGGCGAAGCCCTCAAGTTCTTCGATTGGTCCTACAAGAACGGCGACAAGATGGCCGAGTCGCTCGATTACATCCCGATGCCGGACTCTGTGGTGAACCTCATCCACAAGGCCTGGGCATCGAAGATCAAGGACTCGTCCGGCAGCCCCGTCTACAAGGGGATGTAAGTCGGATCACGCGTCGGTATATTGGGGGCCGCCCCGCGCGGCCCCCAATGTTCCATTCCTTCCCGTAAAATCATGCAGAATCCCAGGACTGAACTGACATGGCCGAGCTCAGCGCTGGAGGAAGCTACGTGAGTGCCGCAGAACTAGCAGCGCAACGGAACAAGGTGCTCCGCAGGTTCGCGTTCTCCGATACATTCTTCCGTATCCTCACAAAGTCAGCCGCCATTGCCGTGTTGGTCCTTTTGCTCGGCATCATGGTGTCGCTGGTCGACGGCGCTGCACCGGCGCTCGAGAAGTTCGGCTTCGGTTTCCTCTTCACCGAAGCCTGGAACCCCGTCACCGTGAAATTCGGCGCCCTGGCGCCCGCCTACGGCACGATCATCACGTCGCTGATCGCCATGCTGATCGCCGTACCGGTCGGACTCGGCATCGCCATCTTCCTGACCGAACTGTGCCCGCTGCGCCTGCGCCGCCCGATCGGCATCGCCATCGAGCTGCTCGCCGGCATCCCCAGTATCATCTACGGCATCTGGGGCGTATTCGTATTCGCGCCGTTCCTGCAGCAGCACGTCCAGCCCGGCATCATTAATTTCTTCGACGGCATACCGATTCTCGAGAATATCTTCGCCGGGCCGCCCTACGGCATCGGCATCCTGACCGCCTCGCTCATCCTCGCCATCATGGTATTGCCGTTCGTCGCGGCCATTTCCCGTGACGTGTTCGAGACAGTGCCGCAGGTGCTCCGTGAATCCGCCTACGGTCTCGGTTGCACGACCTGGGAAGTGATCCGCAACGTGATCCTGCCCTATACGCGCGTGGGCGTGATCGGTGGCATCATGCTGGCGCTCGGCCGCGCCCTCGGCGAGACCATGGCCGTCACCTTCGTGATCGGCAACGCCCACAGGATCACGTCCTCCATCTTGGGGCCCGGCACCACGATTTCGGCTACCATCGCGAACGAATTCACCGAGGCGGTCGGCGACATCTACTTCTCGTCGCTGATCGCGCTCGGTCTCATCCTGTTCTTTATCACCTTCATCGTGCTCGCGATCGCACGCTACATGCTGCTGCGCCTCGAGCGCCGGGCAGGAGCATGACCATGGAAATGGCCGCACACAGCATGACCGCTTATAACCGACGGCGCCGTCGCAACAAGATGTACATGGGCCTGTCGGTCGGCGCGGCGCTGTTTGGGCTTGGCTGGCTGTTCCTGATCCTGTTCGACCTTTTCCGGGAAGGGTTCGGCGGCCTCAACCTCAGCGTCTTCACCGAGATGACCCCGCCGCCGGGCAGCGCGGGGGGCCTGCTCAACGCCATCATCGGCAGCCTGATCCTGACCGGACTCGGCATTGCCATCGGCACGCCCATCGGCATGCTGGCCGGGACTTTCATGGCTGAATACGGCCGCTACGACCGGATCACGACGGTAATCCGGTTCATCAACGACATCCTGCTCTCGGCGCCGTCGATCATCGTCGGCCTGTTCATCTACGAGGTGATGGTCACGCGGATGGGCCACTTCTCGGGCATCGCCGGCGCGGTCGCCCTGGCCGTGCTGGTCATCCCGATCGTCATTCGCACCACGGAGGACATGCTGGGCCTGGTGCCCATCCAACTGCGGGAAGCCGCCTCCGCCCTCGGCATGCCGCGCTGCCACGTGATTACGAAGGTCGCGTACCGGGCCGCGCTCAGCGGTCTCATCACGGGTGTGCTGCTGGCGATCGCCAGAATATCGGGCGAGACCGCGCCGCTGCTGTTCACGGCGCTCAACAACCAGTTCTACAGCACCGATCTCAATGCACCGATGCCGAGCCTGCCGGTGGTCATCTTCCAGTTCGCGCTCAGCCCCTACGAGAACTGGCGCTCGCTCGCCTGGGCGGGCGCATTGCTGATCACCCTGGCCGTGCTCACCCTGAGCATCGTGGCCCGCGTCCTCGCGACAAGGAGTTCCAGGTCATGAGCCTAGCCCTGAACGAACAGACCAAGCCCACGGGGACGGAGAACCTGCGCGAGCGCGTCCAGATCCGGAATCTCTGCTTCTACTACGGCGAGACCAAGGCGCTGCGCGACATCTCGCTCACGCTTTACGACCGCACTGTCACCGCCTTCATCGGACCGTCGGGCTGCGGCAAGTCGACGCTCCTGCGCGTGCTCAATCGCATGTACGAGCTCTATCCGAACCAGCGGGCCGAGGGCGAGGTCCTGCTGGACGGGCGCAACATCCTCACCCAGGGCCAGGACCTGAACCTGCTGAGAGCCAAGATCGGCATGGTGTTCCAGAAGCCGACGCCGTTCCCGATGACGATCTACGACAACATCGCCTTCGGCATCCAGCTCTACGAGCGCCTGCCGCGCGCGGAACTGGACGACCGAATCGAGGACGCGCTCAGGCACGCCGCGCTGTGGAACGAGGTCAAGGACAAGCTGAACGCGAGCGGCCTGAGCCTCTCCGGCGGCCAGCAGCAGCGACTGTGCATCGCGCGCATGATCGCCGTGCGGCCGGAAGTCCTGCTGTTCGACGAGCCGTGCTCGGCGCTGGACCCGATCTCGACCTCGAAAATCGAGGAGACCATCGACGAGCTCAAGACCCAGTACACGATCGTGATCGTGACCCATAACATGCAGCAAGCGGCACGCGTTTCCGACTTTACCGCCTTCATGTATCTCGGCGAGATGATCGAGGTCGGCCCCAACGAAACGATCTTCACCAGCCCCGAGAACCAGATGACCCAGCGCTACATCACGGGCCGGTTCGGCTGATCCGCCACCAGGCCGCCGCGCCCCCGGGCCGCGGACCCACGAATTTCTCACAGGCCTAACGGGTGGACCTGCCCGGCCCAGCCGCGTACATTGGCCCGGGCCGCGTAGTGACCACTGGATCAAAGCCGTCTGCGGCCCCCTACAAGCGAACGGATGCGTTCATGACCAACGCCGAACCCGTTTCCACGGGCCCGAACCCGGAAGCCGCCAACGACGTCCTCGAACCTAAGATCGAGGTCCGCGATCTGCGCTTCTTCTATGGCAAGCACCAGGCGCTCAACGACATCAGCATCACTATCAGCAAGAACAAGGTGACGGCGCTGATCGGGCCGTCGGGCTGCGGCAAGTCGACGCTCCTGCGCGTGCTCAACCGAATGTACGACCTCTATCCAAACCAGCGCGCCGAGGGAGAAGTGCTGATGGACGGGGTCGACATCCTGAACAAGGGCACCGACCTCAACCTGCTGCGCGCCCGCGTCGGCATGGTGTTCCAGAAGCCGACGCCGTTCCCGATGACGATCTACGACAATATCGCCTTCGCCATCCGGCTTTATCACCGGATCCCGAAGCTGGAGATGGACGACCGCGTCGAGCTGGCCCTGCGCCGCGCCGCCCTGTGGGACGAGGTCAAGGACAAGCTGCGCGCGAGCGGGCTCAGTCTCTCCGGCGGTCAGCAGCAGCGCCTGTGCATCGCGCGCGCGGTCTCACTGGAGCCGTCGGTGCTGCTACTGGACGAGCCGGCCTCGGCGCTCGACCCGATCTCCACCGCCCGCATCGAGGAAACGATGGACGAGCTGCGCCGGGAGCTGACCATCGTCATCGTGACCCACAACATGCAGCAGGCGGCACGGGTCTCGAATTTCACCGCCTTCATGTATCTGGGCGAAATGATCGAATTCGGCCCGACCGAAAAGATATTCACCAGCCCCGATAGCGCCAAGACCCAGGAATACATCACCGGTCGGTTCGGCTGAGTTTTCCACGTCACGGAAACCGCGAAAAACCGGCTGCTGCGGTGGTCCATGGACGTCGCCGCCGAGGCCGCGTAAATTTGACTGACCGTGGGCCCGCCGGCCTGCGGGGCACGCGCGCAGAGAGGCTGACATGACGGATACGCACCATCAGATTCTGATCATCGGCGGGGGCACCGCGGGAATCACCGTGGCGGCCAGCTTGCGCCGCCATGCCGGCAAGCTCGACGTCGCGATCGTCGAACCGGCCGCACAACACTACTATCAGCCCGCTTTCACCCTGGTGGGTGCCGGCCAGTACACACTCGAGGCGACGCGCCGGCCGGTCTCCACCCTGGTACCGCGGGGCGTCACGCTGATCCAAGCCGGGGCCGCCACGTTCGAGCCCGAGCTGAACGCGGTGACCCTGTCCAACGGCGACCGCGTCACCTACGACTGGCTGGTCGTGGCGACGGGCATCGGGCTCGACCTCGACAAGGTCGCCGGCCTCAGGGAAGCGCTCGGCCGGAACGGCGTGTGCAGCAACTATTCGCCCGAGCACGCGCCCTACACGTGGCGCTGCGTGCAGGACCTGAAGCCGGGCGCCCGCGCCGTCTTCACCCAGCCGCCGCTGCCGTTCAAGTGCCCCGGCGCGCCGCAGAAGGCGGTCTATCTGACCGCCGACTACCTGCGCCGCAGGGGGATGCTCGACAGCGCCAAGCTCGACTTCTACGTGCATGGCCCGGCCATCTTCGGCGTGCCGTTCTTCGCCCGCGAGCTCACCAAGGTCGTCAACCGCTACGGCATCAATACCCATTTCCAGCACAACCTGGTAGCGGTGGACGGGCCGAAGCAGGTAGCGACCTTCGAAGTGGTCGGCGGCGATAACCAGGGCAAGCGGCTCGACGTGCCGTTCGACATGCTGCATGTCTCGCCGCCGCAGGGCCCGTCCGCGGCAATCAAGGGAAGTCCCCTCGCCAATGCGGCGGGATGGATCGAAGTCAATCAGAACACCATGCAGCACACACGCTTCGCCAACGTGTTCTCGCTCGGCGACGTGTGCTCGGCACCCAATTCCAAGACCGCGGCGGCGGTGCGCAAGCAGGCGCCGGTGGTGGTCCGCAACCTGATCGCCGCCATGGCGGGCCGGTCGTTGGAACCCGGCTACGACGGCTACGCGTCGTGCCCGCTGACCACGGCCGTCGGCAAGGTGATCATGGCCGAGTTCGTGTACGGGGGTAAGGTCACGCCGACCCTGCCGCTCGATCCCGCCAAGGAGCGCTGGGTGAACTGGTGGATCAAGAAGACCGGGCTGCCGCTGTTCTACTGGAACTACATGCTCAAGGGGCACGAGTGGTTCCTGAAGCACAACACCGCCTTCACCGGGGACGCCAACCCGTCCTGAGTCGAAGCGGCGGACCGCGCAGCCTGGAACGACCAGCGGCCGCCGGGAAAAATCCCGGCGGCCGCTGCCGTACTGGCCAAAGGAACCTTCAGGCCATCACTTGCACTTGATGGTCTTGGCCTGGCCCATCTCGCCGAAATAGGCGATATCGCATTTCATACCGACCTTGAGGGCGCCACGCTTCGCCTTCTTGCCCGAGACCGTGATCTTGGTCTTCTTGCCGATCTTGGCGTGGGTTTCCTTGCCCTTGCGGTCGAACACGACCAGCTTGCCCTTCTTCTTGAGCGCCTTGATCGCACTTGCGACCCTGACCGGCTTGACCTTGCCGAGCTTGCCCGACGGCTTGAGCAGCACGCGCAACTGCGCCTGCAGGCTCTTGGGCGCCGAGTAGGTACCGTCGATGATCTTGGTCAGCTTCTCGGCCTTGATGGGCGCGACCAGCACCCGGGCCTTCTTGGCATCGGCGAGGTACTTTGGATCGTGATACGCGTCCCAGAACGCCTTGCGCAGCGTGGCCACCCTGTCCTTGGGCACGCCCGGCGGCGCATAGACGGGGTAGCCCATCGCGAACTGCGCCATCTTCAGCCGGAGCAATGCCTTCTTGCCGGGATCCGAAATCTGGTCGATCAGCAGCGGCACGTTATCCGGCACGCCCGGATTCTTTTCCAGGCCCTCCTGGTAGAGGATGCGAACTTTTCCGTCCTTGATCCAGTCGGGATGGCGGCTGGTAACGCCGGCCCAGGCGTTGGTCGCACGTCCCTGGGTCTCGCCGCGCACCATGGCGAGGTCGATATCGCCGCCGCCGGGATAGCCGATGATGACCTTGTACTTGAAGCCCAGCAGGTTCTTCAGGAATATCGCGTCGACCGTGGAGGAGCTGCCGAGCCCCGACGATCCGACCACGAGCTCATGCGTGAGCAGATCCTTCCAGGTCTTGACCGGCGAGGTGTGCCAGGCCTCGGCGACGGCGACGAAGGGCGCGGGGCTCGCGATCCAGTTGAACTTGGTGGGGTCGAACTTGATGTTCTTGCCCCTCCCGGTATCACCGTAATAGAGCGGCCCGAACGGCACGGCCATGAGCGAGCCGCCGAGCTCGGTGCCGTCCTTGGGCGCGTTGACGTAGATATAGTTGGCGCCGAAGATACCGCCCGCACCGGTCTTGTTCTTGGCGATGATGTCGGGATGGCCCGGCAGATGGTCGCCGAGGTGACGCGCCCCCAGGCGGTTCATCAGGTCGACGGAACCGCCGCTTCCCGATGTGATGAATATAGTGACGCGCTTACCCTTGTAAAACGGCGCCGCGGCATGGGCGGCAGGCGACATCAGGATGGCGGGCAACACAGCAGCTGCGCCGGCCATCATCACGCGGTGTATGGATTTCATATCGTGATCTCCCCGTTGCGATCCACGGGCGCCCGGTTGGCTGGGTCTTATGGGGTCCCGCTTCAAGTCCGTGATCGGTGGTTGTTCGGCAATACACCTCTTGGAACTTTTCCATAACGTCACCCGTGATTAGACCCGGCCACGCGCGGGGATGCAACCAAACCCTGCCCCGGGGAGGCCGAAAATCGTGCAAATTCCCGGGGCTTTCGCCCCGGGAACTGCTGCAGATGGCTAATGCGGCTGGAAAATCGGGCCGGCCGGCCCGCGTATCACTTGCAGGAGACCGACTTCGCCTGGCCCATGTCCCCGTAATAGTCGATGTCGCAGGTCATGCCGACCTTGAGGTCGCTGCCCTTGGCCTTCTTGCCACCGACCATGACCTTGGTCTTCTTGGCGAGATTGGCATGGGAGGTCTTGCCGCCGGCATCGAACGCCAGCAGGCGCCCCTTCTTGGTGATCGCCGTGATCGCGGCGCTGACCTTGACGGTCTTGGCCTTCTCGATCTTGCCCGGCGGCTGCGAGGCCTCCACCAGCCTCTCCTTGACCGCGTCCGGCGCGCCGTAGGCTTCCTCCAGGATGGCCGTGACCTTCTCGCCCGAGATCGGCCCGACCTCGACCTTGGCCTTCTTGGCGTCGGCGAGATATCCGGGATCCTGGTAGGTATCGGCATGGGCCTTGCGCAGGATCGCCACCCTGTCCTTGGGCACGCCCGGCGGCGCGAACACCGGATAGCCGATTTCGAACGCCGCCATCTTGAGCTTGAGCACGGCGCGCACTTCCGGGTCCTTGGCGAAGTCGAGGCCGAGCGGCACCGAGGCCGGCACGCTCGGATGCTTCTCGAGGCCCATCTGATAGAGGATGCGGATCTTGCCGTCCCTGATCCAGTCCGCGTGACGGCTGGTGATCCCGGCCCAGGCGTCGCTGGCCCGGCCATCGGTCTCGCCGCGGACCATGGCGAGGTCGATATCCGACCCGCTGGGGTAGCCAAGGATGACCTTGTACTTGAAGCCGAGCAGGTTGCGCATGACGAAGGAATCGATCGTGCTGGCGCTGCCCATGCCGCTCGAGCCCACGATCATCTCCTGGGTCAGCAGATCCTCGGCCTTCTTGATCTTCGAGGTATGCCAGGCGATCGAGACGGAGATGAACTTGGCCGGGCTGCCGAGCCAATTGAACTTGAGCGGGTCGAATTTCGAGATCGAATGCTTGCCGTAGAACAACGGCTCGAACGGGACGCTCATGAGCGCGGTGCCGATCTCGGTGCCGTTCTTGGGTGCATTCACATAGAGATAGTTGGCGCCGACCACGCCGCCGGCCCCGCCCTTGTTCTTGGTGATGACGGTGGGATGGCCGGGGATGTGCTTGCTGAGGTGGCGCGTGCCGAGGCGTGCCATCAGGTCGACCGACCCGCCGCTGCCCGACGTGACGTACACGACCAGCGTCTTGCCGCTGTAGA
Source organism: uncultured Alphaproteobacteria bacterium (assembly GCA_963732875.1). GTDB lineage: Bacteria > Pseudomonadota > Alphaproteobacteria > SMXQ01 > SMXQ01 > WHSO01. The sequence continues at coordinate 1,847,702 of CAVTBD010000002.1, forward strand.
AATCCTGCGCCGAGGCAGGCACGACCATCGTCGGCAGCAGGGCGAGCAGCCCCGCGACCGCGGTTGCTGACATGACTTTCATCTGATGTCTCCCTATCGGTAACCGGGGGCCCTTGGGCGGGTCTTCTTGCCCCGTAGCTTGAGCGCCTGAAAAGTGTTGTTTTACGGACCGTTACGCCAATACCAGATGGCTCCATTTAACTCCCGCGCCGGGCCCCGCGCAATGGCCATCAGCGGCCCGGGGGCCCGCTCAGTTGGCGGCGAGCGCGCCCCGGAGCAGCCGGCCCGGCAGGGTGCCCGTGTGCACGTTGTCGCGCATCAACACCTGCCCGTTAACGATGGTCGCCGTGATGCCGACCGCCTTCTGCAGGATCCGCGCGGCGCCGGTCGGCATGTCATGGACGAGCTCGGGCATGTCGGGGGCGATGGTGTCGGGGTCGAACACCACCACGTCCGCGTGCCAGCCCTCCTTGAGCAGGCCACGACCACGCAGCCCCCAGAACGCGGCGATGTCGAAGGTGATCTTGCGGACCGCGGCCTCGAGCGTGATCGCCTGCTTCTGGCGCACCCAGTTGCCCAGCAGGTCGGCCTGCACCGGATTGATGATGGTGGCGACATGCGCGCCCAAATCGCCGAAGGTCACCGCCGTGTTGGGGTGACGCAGCATGGCCAGCACGTAGTCCTGGTCCTCGCAGTTGGTGGGCGCGATGAAGAACAGCTTGAGGTGCTTCTCGAGGGCGAGGTCGATCACGGTCTCGATCGGCTCCTGGCCGCGTTCGGCCGCGATCTCGGCGACCGAGCGGTAGGGCGGCAGCGTTGTGTACATCGGGAAATACCAGTTCCAGTCGATGTCGCGCAGCAGCACGTTGTTGAGCGCGGGATCGGTCTCGCGCTTGTGGTTGTGCACCGCCTCGACCAGGCGCGCCCGTATGGCGGGATCGCGCAGGCCCTTTTCCTGTTCGTCGAGCGGCAGCTTGCGGAAGTCCTTCCAGACCGGCGCGTTGTCGTAGGGCATGAAGGTCTCGAACGAGCGCAGGGAACCATTCCACGCCGCGGTCGCCTGCACCAGCATGCGCCCCCCCGCCTCTGTCACGGCGTCGATCATGGCGAAATGCTCGCGCCAGATATCGGGATTGGCGCGGTTCGACCAGGCACCGCCGAAGGTGCAGGGCACGCCGGTGTCGATGGCGAGCGCCCCCATGCGCGCGATCTCGGCGCGGCGTTCCTCCGGCGACATGCCGAGACCGCCGCGCGAGATTTCGAACACCCCGGTGCCGAGTTCGCTCAGGGTGCCGACCAGCATCCGGATCTCCGACCAGTCGGCGAGCCGGCTCGCGACCGGCCCGCCATCCGCGGTGCGGTGGTTGGAGGAACAGGTCGTGCTGAAGCCGATCGCGCCCGCGCGCATGGCGGTCTCGACCTCGCGCCTGAGCGCGGCCAGGTCGTCGGCATCCGCCTTGTCGGTGAAGGCGCGCTCGCCCATGACGTAAGTACGGATCGCGGAATGGCCGATGTAGCTCGCGTAGTTGATGCCCTTGGGCAGGCCGTCGACGGTATCGAGGAATTCCGGGAAGCTCTCCCATGACCACGGGATGCCCGCCGCCATGGCCTGGGGCGGAATTCCTCGGCCATCTCGAGATTGGTGAACACCAGGCGCTTGTCGCGCTCGGCACAGGGCGCGAGCGTGAAGCCGCAGTTGCCCATCACGGCCGAGGTCACGCCATGCCAGCAGATGTTGGTGCCGAGCGCGTCCCAGAACACCTGGGCGTCGTAATGGGCATGGCCGTCGATGAAGCCGGGCGCGACCACGTGCCCCTCGGCATCGAGGGTCTCCGCGGCGCTCTCGCCCTTGAGATCGCCGATCGCGGCGATCAGGCCGTCGCGGATGCCGAGGTCGGCGCGATACCCGGGCAGGCCCGAGCCGTCCACCACCGTGCCGCCGCGAATGATCAGGTCGTACGCCATGTCGTTCCTCCCGAATCGTCTTTTTCTGAATGATATACGACCTAGTGGAGCGAATTTGACATTTGATTCCCACCCGGGGCAAACGCTGTATCAAATGTCAAATTCAAAAGCTCCACTAGAAATCAAATGACTGCTAGTGGTCTTTCGATTCCGGCATTTGCTCTCGGTCTTGCCGCAAAGGGATGCAAATGCCGGAATCAGACCACTAGCGGCCGGTACCAGCGGTTCCCGGACAAAGCGCGCGATCCGGTCGCCGCGCTGGACTCCGGCCGGGCGATGGGCCGTATAATCGGCCCACCAAAGCCGCCCGTTCGAACGGGCGGCAGGCACCTCCCGGCGGCGACCACCGGAACGGGCGGGCCTCCATCGACAGGGAGAAAACGTATGACGATCCGCACGATATCGTTGGTCCGCGTTGCGTCCATTGTGGCGGCGTCCGGCGCCGGTCTGGCATTGGCCACGGTGACCGCCCGCGCCGATACTGTTTCCGATTTCTATGCCGGCAAGCAGATCACGCTCACCATCAGCTCGGCCGTCGGCGGTGGCTACGACCGCTATGCGCGAACGCTCGCACGCCATTTCGGCGACCACATTCCCGGCCATCCAGCGCTGCTTCCCAAGAACCTGCCGGGCGCGGGCGGTATCAAGGCCGCGAACGTCCTCTACAACCAGGTCTCCCAGGACGGGCTCAATCTCGGCTTCCTGCAGGCGACCGTGCTGTTCGAGCCGCTGTTCGGCAACAAGCAGGCCCGCTTCGACGTCCACAAGATCCACTGGATCGGCAGCACCAACTCCGAGGTCGCACTGACCGTGGTGTGGCACACCGCGCCGGTGAAGACGGTGGCGGACCTCCAGAAGACCCAGATCGTGGTCGGCGCGACCGGCGCGGCCTCGACCCCCGCCTTCTACGGGCGCCTGCAGAACGCCCTGCTCGGCACCAAGATGAAGCTGATCACCGGCTACAAGAGCCAGACCACCGCGTTCCACGCCATGGAGCAGGGCGAGATCCAGGGCTTCCCGTCGGCGTTCTGGTCGAGCGTCAAGTCGGGCTTCCCGCAGTGGCTGGCCGAGAAAAAGCTGCGTGTCATCGTCCAGATCGCACTTGAGAAACACCCCGAGCTGCCCGACGTGCCGCTGGCCCAGGACATCTCGACCGATCCTCAGAGCCGCGAGCTGTTCAAGCTGGCGGCAGCACCGCTCGCCATCGGGCGGCCGACGCTGGCGCCACCGGGCGTGCCCGGCGACCGCGTCGCCGCCCTGCGCACCGCCTTTGCCGCAACCATGAAGGATGCCGGCTATCTGAAGGACGCCGGGCGCCAGCGACTGGAAACGGGCAACTGGGTGTCGGGCGAGAAGATCGACCGTATCCTGAAGGATTCCTACGGCGCGCCCGCGCCCGTGGTCGCCCGCATGACGGCGATCAACAAGGAAATGCAGGCCCTGAAGAAGAAGGAACAGGCCGCCCGCAAGAAATCCAAGAAGAAGAAATAGACCGGTCACCCAGAGAAAGGCGGAACACCATGAGCTATTCCGAGATCGCGCCGCGTGCCCGGCTGGGCGTCATCATCCCGTCGTCGAACCGCATGGCGGAGCCGAACTTCCAGCGCTTCGCGCCCGAGGGCGTGGTCCCCCATTTCATGCGCCTGCGCATGTCGGGGACGCACCGCAAGGGGTTCGACGACCTTATCCCCCAGGTGGAGACGGCGGCCGCCGTGCTCGGCGACGCCAAATGCGACGTGGTCATGCTGCAGTGCACCGGCACTTCCATGTCGGGGGGCTACGGCGGCGAGCGCGACATCATGGCCGCGATCGAGCGCGCGACCGGCCGGCCCGGCCTCGCCACCGCCAAATGCCTGATGGATGCCCTGGAACGGCTGGGGGTGCGCCGCCTCGTATTCATCTCCGAGAACGACGGCGCGGGCTACGACGAGAAGCGCGACTTCATGGTCGACGCCGGCTACGACATCGTCGGCGGCATCGGCGCCGGGCTCAAGAGCGACCAGGCCTGCGTCACCCCGCCCGCGTTCTGGCGCGACCTCGCCCATGCCCACCGCAACGACGACGCCGACGCCTATTTCATCAGCTGCGCCAACATCACCGCCATCGAGACGATCGAGACGCTGGAAAGCGAGCTCGGCCGGCCGGTACTCACCAGCAACCAGGTGGCCCTGTGGCGCGCCCTGCGTGCGGCGGGAATCGACGATACCCTGCCGGGCCTCGGCCAACTCGGGCGCCTCGACGTGGCCGAGGCGGTCGGCGCCTAGGCTATAGGCCTCAGTCGCGCGACCACTTGGTCCTGACCTTCGGCAACAACTCGCCGTCGACGATCACGTCGTCGACCCGCTCGTTGAAGAAGCAGATCAGGCCCTTGATCCTGGGGCATTCCGCGATCGGTTCGGGATAGCTCCAGGCGATGTCGTCGAGCAGCTTGTCGCCGATGCGCGCCGAGAAGTAGATCGCGTCGCCCTTGTAGGGGCAGGTCGAGCGGGTCTCGGACGGCACCAGCAGGTCCATCCGGACATCCTCGGCCGGGATGTAGTAGCGCGTCGGAAGCCCGGTCTCGAACAGGAAGCGCGCGTTGGTGGTACGCGCCAGCTCGGTGCCCGCCAGCTTGATGCATACCTCGCGGTGGCTCAGGCACACGTCGACGCGCTTGAACGGGTCGCGCGCGTGCTTGAACACCTGCTCGTCCTCTTCCAGCCATTTATCCATGCGGTCCCAGTAGAACGCGACATGGTCCTTGAAGTACGCCGCCTGGGGATAGGGGTCGTCGTAGCTCCACACCGCGTTCTCGGCGGTCTTGTCGCCCACCGTGAGGGTGTAATAGCTGGCATGGCCCTTCCACGGACAGTGGCTGTGGTGGTCGGTGCGCGCCATCAGGTCCATGCGCACGTCGGCCTTGGGGAAGTAGTAGACCGGCACGTGGTTGGGCTCGCGCAGCATCATGACATGGGTCGAATTCGGCGACGGTCTCGCCGCCGAACCGCACGCGCACGCGCCTCGGGCTCGCCACGAACTCCATGCCGAAGTCGGGATTCTCGAGCCACTTGTTGCGATAGACCTTGGCGGGGGCGACGTCGGACATGGTTTCCTCCCTAGGATGGCTGGCCTTGGATAGCCGGTCCGGAATGCTAGGCCATTCCAGGCCGGGATGCCAAACTGCGGTATCGGGCCCCATCCGGCGCCCATTAAACGGTCAGTTCAGCCGAGCGGTGCTATCCGATGGCGGCCGGCGCGACCACAGACCGGCCAGGGCGGCACCCGACAGGTTGTGCCACACGCTGAACAGGGCGCCCGGCAGGGCCGCGGCGGCCGAGAAGAACTGGGTCGCCAGCGCCACGCCGAGGCCGGAATTCTGCATCCCCACCTCGATCGCCACGGTGCGGGCGAAGCGGGTGTCGTAGCCCATCAGCCGCGGCACGCCGTAGCCGGCGGCGAGGCCGATGCCGTTGTGCAGCACCACGGCCAAGGCCAGCGGCCACACCAGGCCGCTGGCCCGCCCGGCATTGAGCGCGACGACGATGGCGATAATGGCGACGATCGCGGCCACCGAGAGCAGCGGGAACACGTCGGTCAGCCGGCCGAGCCTGTCGCCCAGCAGGCGGTTGAGGACGACGCCCGCGACCACCGGCCCGACGATCACCTTGAGGATGGTGAGCAGCATGGCGACCACCGGCACCGGCACGGTCTGGCCGATATAGAGCCAGGTGAGTGCCGGGGTCAGGACCACCGCCAGCAGCGTCGAGACCGTGGTGAGCGTGATGGAAAGCGCTACGTCGCCGCGCGCGAGGTAGCAGATGACATTGGAGGCGGTGCCGCCCGGGCACGCGCCCACCAGCACCATGCCCACCAGGAAGTCGCGCGGCAGGCCGAGCCCGAGGCTCACCACCCATCCCGCCAGCGGCATGACGCCGAACTGCAGCACGGTACCGAGCGCGACCCGGCCCGGGCGCCGGGCCACGGCGGCGAAGTCGCGCGGCGCGAGCGTGAGGCCCATGCCGAACATGACGAGGCCGAGCAGCGGCACGATCGCCGACCGCCCGGCAGCGATCGCCTCGGGCCACAGGAACGCCGCGCCCACGCCGAGCAGCGCCCACAGCGGAAACAGCGTCGTCAGGAAAACCGCAAGCCTCATCCCGTCCCCCCTCGATTGATGTACGCCCGTGCCAATCTAGCGGGATCAGGCCGGGCGATCACGACTCCGTTGACGGCAGGGCCATCGACCGCAAGGCCGTTGCCGACGCCGTCCGGCCGGTGGATAGTCCTCAGTCATGCAGCGTCCCCCTGACGATCCGGACTGGCCCGACCTGCCCTACGCCGCCTGGCGCGAGAGCTGCGAGACGCTGCATCTCTGGACTCAGATCGTCGGCAAGGTCCGCCTCGCCCTGACGCCCTGGCTCAACCATTCCTGGCACGTCGCGCTCTACGTGACCGGGCGCGGCCTGACCACTTCGCCGATCCCCTACGGCGCGCGCACGTTCCAGATCGACTTCGACTTCATCGACCACGTGCTGCGGATTGCCGCCAGCGACGGGCGCCACCGCGACCTCGCGCTCCGCCCGATGGCGGTGGCGGACTTCCGTGCGGAAGTCCTCAGGATGCTCGACGACCTCGGCATTGCGGTGCGGATCAGCGACATGCCGAACGAGATCGCCGACCCGATCCGCTTCAGCGAAGACCGGCGCCACGCGAGCTACCAGCCGGACTACGTGCGCCGCTTCTGGTCGATCCTGCGCAGCAGCGACCGCGTGCTCAAGCTGTTCCGTACCGGGTTCCTCGGCAAGTGCAGCCCGGTCCACTTCTTCTGGGGCAGCTTCGACCTTGCCGTGACGCGCTTCTCCGGACGGCGCGCGCCACCCCATCCCGGCGGCGTGCCCCATCTCCCCGACGCGGTGGCGCGCGAGGCCTATTCCCACGAGGTCAGCAGCGCCGGCTTCTGGCCCGGCGGCGGCGCGATCGACTTTCCGGCGTTCTATGCCTACGCCTATCCCGCGCCCGACGGCTTTCGCGCCGCCGCCGTAAAGCCGGACGCGGCGTTCTTCAGCGAGGCCCTCGGCGAGTTCATCCTGCCCTACGACGCGGTACGCCTGGCGTCATCGCCCGACGACACCCTGCTGGATTTCCTGCAAAGCACTTATGAGGCCGCGGCGAACGGCGCCGGCTGGGACCGCGCCGCCCTCGATTGCGCCCAAGGAATGCCGTATGTTCCGCGCAAGGTACCCTGAACGCCCGTCCCTTTGCGGTTCGTCCGCACACGATCGTCTGCCCCACCTAATTCAGGCCCCGACCATGACGCGAAAGCGCCCGCCATAAATCCGCTACTGCGACTAAGGATATTCCCTTATTCCATGAGCGCCCCACCATACTTAACTTGAGCGACAGTCCCGTCGATCCGGGTCATTTGCCGAACAACCGGCAAAAGCCGGCCTCCTTCGAGGCCAGCGGGTGTTTTCAGGATATTTGAATTGGAACAGAACCCGAAAGTTTCCTCGTCCGCGCGATGCCCGCCGGTCATTTTCGTCCTCGACGACGACGCCGCCATTCGCGAACTCGATCCACATGCTTCTGGAAATGGGAAACTATCGGGTAAGCACCTTCGAATCCGTCGCGCAGTTCATGGCGGCCTTTTCGCAAGCGAGCAAACTTCCGGCATGCGTGCTTCTCGACGTGCACCTGCCGGACGGCAACGGGCTGGCCGTGAGCGCCCGCCTGACTGCCGCATGCCCCGGCCTCCCGGTCATCCTGATGAGCGGCCGGAACAACGGCACCCTCGACGCGGAAGCCCTTACCGCCGGCGCGCGGCAATTCCTGGAAAAGCCCGTCAGCCACATCGAGCTGTTCGGGGCGATCTCGCGCGCCCTCGGCCTCTAACCGCCCCTCTACCCCCACCTGCGTACCGGCGTACTGCACCTCCATCGAGGTACGTACTGCTACGTACGAGCTATTCCGAATTTTTCCCGCGGATCGCGAATGCGATTGTTTCGCTCGGAAACGGCGGCATGACACGCCGTTCGCGATTCAGGCCAGATGAAAAAAAGGGAAATCCAGATGGGACGGCACGCGATCCAGTTCGTGGCTTCGGAGATTTTTCCGCTTGCCAAGACCGGAGGGCTCGCCGACGTCTGCGCTGCCCTGCCCGCGGCGCTGGCGCGTCTCGGCGCCGATGTCCGGCTCCTGATGCCGGGCTATGAGGAGGCGCTCGACCGCGCCGAGAGGCCGAGAACGGCCGGCACCCTTCACGATATCCTCGGCTACGACACGGTTCGCATCGTCAACGCGCGGATGCCCGACAGCGGACTCCCCGTCAGCCTGATCGACGTCCCCGAGCTCTACCGTGACGGCGGCGGGCTGTACCAGAACGCCGACGGCAGCGACCGCCATAACAACGCGCTTCGCTTCGGCATGCTGAGCCACGCCGCCGCCCGGATTGCCGCCGGCCAGGCCGGGACGGCGTGGCGGCCCGACGTGATCCACTGCCACGACTGGCATACCGGCCTCGTGCCGCTGCTGCTGCGCGACCTGTGCGATGACGAAGCGCGGCCCGCGACGGTGTTCACGATCCACAACATGGCGTTCCAGGGATTGTTCCCATGGGGCTCGCTGGACGAGCTTCAGCTTCCCGCGAGCGACGGCCTGCACAGTGGCATCGAGTTTTACGGCCAGGTGAGCTTTCTCAAGGCCGGTCTCCGGTTTTCCGATTTTCTCACCACCGTCAGCCGAACCTACGCCAGCGAGATCCGGACCCCCGACTACGGCTGCGGGATGGAGACCGTGGTCGAGGAACGACGCGACCGGCTGGCCGGCATCGTGAACGGGATCGACGCGGGCTTCTGGAATCCCGCCGACAGTCCTTGGGTCGCGGCCAACTACACGCACCACAATATGTCCGGCAAGCGCCGCTGCAAGCGCGCGCTGCAGCACGAGCTCGGCCTCGTCGAGGACGACGACGCACCATTGCTGGTCTTCATCGGCCGCCTGACCACGCAGAAGATGGCCGACATCGTGCGCGACGCCCTGCCGGCGCTTCTCCGGCGCGATGGCGCCCTCCAGTTCGCCCTTCTGGGACAGGGAGATCGCGCGCTCGAGCAGGATTTCACGGCCCTCGCCCAGGCCTTCCCGGGCCGCGTATCGGCACAGATCGGCTATTCCGAGGCGCGCGCCCACCGGCTTCACGCCGGCGGCGACATCCTGGTCCACGGCTCGCGCTTCGAGCCGTGCGGGCTGACGCAGCTCTATGCCATGCGGTTCGGCACGATCCCCGTGGTGAGCTCGGTGGGCGGCCTCGCCGATACGGTGGTGGATGCGACCGAGACGACGCTCGCCAACGGCACCGCGACCGGCGTGTGCTTCGAGCCGCCGACCGCCGAGGCGCTGCTGGCCGCGCTCGGGCGTGCCGTCGCGCTCTATCGGCAACCCCTGGTCTGGCGGCGCCTCCGGACGACAGCGATGGCTTGCGACTTCAGTTGGGAACGCTCGGCGCGCGAGTACCTCGACATCTACCAACGGCTCGTACCGCCGGGCGGTAATGCCCTTGCCAATGCGGAGATCAGGGAAATCGCCTGACGCCGCGGGTGTGACATCAGGCACACGACACGCGTACCCACGATTTACGATGGAGGAGAACATGCAGCAACAGATCAGCACCGAACAACTGATTCGCGAGCGCGCCTACGCGATCTGGGAGCAGGAAGGCTACCCCGCGGGACGCGATCTCGAACACTGGATCGCCGCGGAACGGGAAATCCAGGCGGACGAAGGCTTCGCCCGGGTAAAAGCCCGCGTCAAATCGGCCAAGGCCCGGGGCGCCGAGACGGCGGCGCTCAGCCGCAAGGCACCACCGGTACCGGCCGTCCGTGCCGCCGGCACGCCATCCAGCAAGTCGGCGTCCCTGAACGCCGGCAAGAAGCTGCCGCCCCAGGGCCGCGACAAGCACGCGCCTTCCCGAGGCTGAAACCAATCCTGTCCAACTTCAGACGAAGGAGACCCACCATGGCACAACAGTCAGCTACCAGCACTTCCGGCAAGGGAACCAAGGACGTCGTCAAGACGCCTGCACCCGGCGGCACCGAGCCCTCCTGGGGTCTGCCCCTCACCTCACTGCGCCACGAGATCGACCATCTGTTCGACGACTTCATGTCGGGGTGGCCGTTCCGGAGCCGCGACGTCGGCGCCCGCGCCTGGGACCGCCTGCCGGCGGCCTTCCGGTCGGCCACGCCCGCCGCGGACGTGGTGGAGAACGGCAAGGCGTTCGTGATCTCCCTCGACCTGCCCGGGATCGAGGAAAAGGACATCCAGGTCAGCGTGTCCGACGACGTGCTCACCGTCAGGGCGGAAGCCGGCGAGGAGCACAAGGAGGAAAAGGAGAACTATTTCCTATCGGAACGCCAGCACGGCGCCCTGCAGCGCGCCTTCCAGCTACCGGCGGGTGTCGATGCCGACAAGATCGACGCCAGCTACCACGAGGGCGTCCTCAGGATCACTCTGCCGAAATCGGCGGAGGCGCAGAGCAAGGAGCGCAAGATCCAGGTGAAGGGCGCCTGACCCCCAATCCGGCGGGCCGGCCCGGCCGCGACCATCGAACGACGACAAGCACGAGCCGCGGCCGGCCCATCCGGGTCCGGCGCCTCGAACATGGAGACCCGTATGTTCAAGAATATCCTTCTCGCCACCGACGGCTCGAAGCATGCCAAGAAGGCCGCCGCCATCGCCGCTGATCTGGCCGCGACCTATCGCGCCCGGTTGACGCTGGTGAGCGTGTCTTCGCTTGCGCTGACGGCGGACGAGGTCGAGCGCATGCCCCAGGCGAAGCGCTTTCCCAAAGAGGTCAAGAACGAGATCAAGGGCCTGCGCAACGTGCTCGCCAACGTGGCGATGAGCGACGACTTGACCTACCCCAACGTGCCGGCGCCCACCGCCGCCCTGACCGCTCTCGCCAACGAGATCCTGAACGAGGCCGAAAGCGCGGCCCGGCGCCGCAAGGTAAAGACCGTCACGCGCGTGCCGATGACCGGCAATCCCGCCGACCGCATCCTGGAGCAGGCCGCCAAGATGAAGGCCGACCTCATCGTCATGGGAACCCGGGGCCTGTCGGACCTTGGCGGGCTGGTGATGGGCAGCGTGTCCCACAAGGTCATCCATCACGCGAAATGCGCCTGCCTCACGGTGAAGTAGGCGGGCAAGGAAGGAGACGGCAATGGAAGCGATCTCGCTCCGCGACAAGGCATGGTCCCCCTACGTGGCGGGAATCATCATCGGGCTTCTGCAAATTCCCGCGTTCGTGCTGATCGATACCGCGCTCGGCGCATCGTCGTCCTACGTCACGGTCGGCGCCCTGCTCGCGTCGGTGGTCGACCCGGCGGTCGGGCACATCAACTACATGGCCCAGCACATGGCCGCGACCGGGAAGAACTGGTGGCAGGTCGCTCTGGTCGTGGGCATCGCCGTCGGCGCCTTCCTGTCCATGCGCCTTTCGGGTGCGCGCCGCCAGGCGATCTCGCCGGTATGGCGCCGGGCGCTGGGCACGGCCTCGCCGGGCGTGCGCTACGCCGTCGCCTTTGTCGCCGGCTTCGTGATGCTGTTCGGCGCACGGATCGCGGACGGCTGCACCAGCGGCCACGGCCTGTCCGGCGTCGCACAGCTCGCGGTCGGCTCCACCGTCGCCGTCGCCGCGATGTTCGCCGGCGGCATCGTCACGGCGCTCGGTCTGCTGCGTCGCATCTGAATATCGGGAGACCAGACATGTCCGTCTTCGAAGCAATGCTGATCGGCCTCACCATGGGAATCGTGTTCGGGTTCGCGCTCGAGAAGTCGCGCGTGTTCGAGCCCGGCATGATCGTGGGTCAGATGCAGCTGCGGAACTTCATCATGCTCAAGGTGTTCCTCACGGCGATCGCCACCGGCGCGGTGGTGCTCGCGGCCCTGCACGGGTTCGGGCTGGTGAAGCTCCATCCCAAGGGCGCCATCTTCGTTGCCGATATCGTCGGCGGGCTGCTGCTGGGCGTCGGCATCGCGCTTGCCGGGGCCTGCCCGGGCACCGTCCTCGCCCAGGCCGGCGCCGGCTACCGCGATGCGCTGTTCACGGTAGTGGGCGGAATCGCCGGCGCGGTCGCTTTCGGATATGCCGAACCGGCCCTCCGGGCACCGCTCTCGGCACCCGACATGGGCAAGATCACCTTCGCCGATGTCGCCGGACTGCCCTACTGGCTGCTGGCGCTGGTCCTGGCGGCGATCCTCGCGGCGGTCCTTTACCGGCTCGAGGCCTGGCGCCCGTGGCGTGGCGAGCTGGGCAACGACGTCGACGGGGCCGACCTCATCGCCCCCGGCCGGGACACGCCGCCGCGCTCTGCACCCCATCAATCGAAAGCCTGAAGGAGCATCCCCATGAACCGCATTCCGACACTCCGCGCGCTCGCCTTCGCAACCGCCATGCTGGCCCTCGCCGCGGCGCCGGCCGGCGCCCAGGACGAAGGGCCCGGCTACGGACCCGGCTACGGCATGATGCAGGGCTACGGTCCGGGCTACATGCAGGGACAAGGCTATGGCCCGGGGCCCGGCTACGGGCCCGGTTACATGATGGGGCCGGGCTACGGTCCGGGGCCGGGCTACGGACCCGGCTACGGCATGATGGGGCCGGGCTACGGCCCCGGATACGGCCAAGGGTACGGCCAAGGCTACGGCATGGGTCGCTACGGGGCGAACCGCTTCGCCACCATCGACACCAACGGCGATGGCGTCATTTCCGCCGACGAGGCGGCGGCCTACGTGGCAGCGACCTTCGACATGATGGACGCCAACGGCGACGGGGTCGTCACGATCGAGGAGTTCATGGCCGTGCGTCGCGGTCCGGGCTACGGCTACGGCCCCTACGCCCAGGAACGCCAGCAGCGCAAGGAGGCGCGCTTCGCGGCGATGGACCCCGGCAAGACCGGCAAGGTGACGAAAGAGGCGTTCCTCACGTACGGCAAGGGACTTTACGCGGCGAGCGACGCCGACAAGGACGGCAAGGTGACGCCGTGGGAGTTCCGCGCCCACATGCGCCTGAACTAGTGCCGAGACGTTCGCGGCGGCGTCCCCCCAAGCAGCCGGCACGAACGGGCACAGCGAGCGGGCAGACATGGTCTGCCCGCTCTTTTTTGTCGTTCTTTCATGGGGATACCGCCATCCCGGCCCTTACGGGCCCACCATGCATTCTCCGACATCCGGGAATGCCAGCGGGAATCGAGGTTGGTTTTACTTACCCTCCATGATTGAATACGAAACCAGGTGCCCTTGTCGGCCCATCAAATCGTCGCGTGGAGACCATGTCCGAACAGGACCGCACCGCCAATCAAGAGAAACAGCCGGCGGAACTGCGTGAGCGCAGCGCCCTGCTCCAGTCCATCATCAATACCTCCCCCGAGGCCATCGTCGTCATCGACGACCACGGGATCATCCGCGACTTCAGCCCCCAGGGGGAAAGAATGCTCGGCTACACGGCCCGGGAGGTCATCGGCCGGAACGTCTCCATGCTCATGCCCGAGCCCCATCGCAAGATGCATGACGGCTACCTGGCGCATTACTTCGCGACCGGGGAGAAGCGGATCATCGGCAAGATCCGGGAGCTGGTGGCTCAGAAAAAGGACGGCACCATCTTCCCGATCGAGCTGATGGTCGACGAGGTGTTCGTCAACGACATGCGGCTGTTCACCGGGTTCATCCGCGACGTCTCGCTCCGCAAGGCCACCGAGGACGAACTTACCAAGGTGAATGCCGAGCTGATCCACGCCGGGCGGGTGGCGGCCGTCGGCGAGATGGCGTCCTCGATCGCCCACGAAATCAACCAGCCGCTGACCGCCATCACGAACTACGTCGCCGCCTGCCGCCTCATGCTGGGACGGCCCGATGTCGACATCGACCTCGTTCGGGAAACCGCCCTCAAGATCGAGCAGCAGGTCACGCGCGCCCGCGAGATCGTGCGCCATTTCCGGTCCTTCGTCCGCAAGGGCCAGCCGGAGCGGGCCACGGAAAACTTCAACGCCTTGGCGCAGGAGGCGCTGGCACTGGCGCTGGTGGGCGCGCGCGAGAGCGGGATCGTGACGGAGGTCCGCCTCACGCCCGGCATCCCGCCCATCATCGCCGACGGCATCCAGGTCCAGCAGGTGATTCTCAACCTCGTTCGCAATGCCGTCGACGCCCTGGCAGACGCGGACGACCAGCGTCTGCTGATCGCCACGTCGTGGCAAGATGGCGACGATCACGCAGGGTTCATGGTCAAGGACAGCGGTCCCGGGATCGCGCCCGAGGTCAAGGAGAAGCTGTTCCAGCCCTTCACCACGACCAAGGCCCAGGGCATGGGCATCGGACTGTCCCTGTCCCGCTCGATCGTTTCGGCCCACAAGGGGCGCCTGTGGGCGGAAGACAACGATTGGGGCGGCGCCACTTTCCACTGTGTGCTGCCCTTGAACGCCGAATGACCGGAACACGGCAGAAAACGGATTACGCGCGTGAGTGATGCAAGACATGCCAGGGTCTTCATCGTCGACGACGACGACGCGGTTCGCGATTCGATCGAGACGGTGCTCGGCGCCGTCGGGTGGCACGTCGAGACCTTCCGCTCGGCAAACGACTTCCTCGACGGCTTCGACGGCGCCGGCGGCGATACCGTCGTCGTCACCGATGTCCGCATGCCCGGGATGGACGGCCTCGATCTGCAGTCCCGTGTGCTGGAGCGGTGCCCCGACATTCCTTTCATCGTGATGACCGGCCACGGCGACGTCCCCATGGCGGTCCAGGCCATGAAAGCCGGCGCCACCGACTTCATCGAGAAGCCGTTCGACGCCGAGATGCTGATAGAGCGTATCGAGCAGGCCCTGAAGGAACGCAGGGAATCGCGCCGCGACGGGGACGCCGCCAGGAACGAGGTGGAAGCGCGCCTCGTCAACCTGACCCCGCGCGAGAGGGACGTGCTCAGGCACCTGGTCGCCGGCCAGCCCAACAAGGTCATCGCCTACGAGCTGAGCATCAGCCCGCGCACGGTGGAGATTCACCGCGCCCGCGTCATCGACAAGATGGACGTCCGGAACGTTTCCGAGCTGATCCGCCTGGTGCTGTCCGCCGGGATCGACGTCGACTAGGTTCAATCGACATTCATTTTTTGACGTCATTCCGGAAGCACAGGCGAGCCCGGAAAAGCGGGCTTTTCCGGATGCGAGCCTTGGCCCACTCCGCCGAAGCAGCCGCTTCGGCTGCGAAGGCCGGGCTGTCCGGAATCCACACCCGCCATGGAACGGATTCCGGGTCGCGCGACGCCCTTGCGAGACAAGGGCTTCGCTTGCCCGGAATGACGGCGGCGTGGTGAATGTCGATTAAACCTAACGTCCGCCGGGGGATTTCGGCGCGGCCGCCGCCGTCTCTTCCGGAGAGCCGCCATACTCCCGCTCGATCCGCTCGAGCTCCGCACTGCCCTGCTGGTTGTAGAACGGCCGCATCTCCTTCACGAACGGCAGGCCGTCGAGATAGCTCCCCATGCTGCCCGTCCGCATCAGCTCTTCCAAGCAGCGCCCGCTGGGCGCACAGCGCGGCGATCTGGAGCGCCCCCGGGATGACGGCGCAGGACGCGCCCGCTTCCCGATATTGCTGCAGCGTCATGTTGCGCGGCAGCACGCCGAAGGTCGGCTTGCCGGCGACGCGGGCGAGCTCGCGTGTCTTGTCCGCGCCATGACCGGAAAGCCACGCGCCGTCGGCTCCGGCCTCCATGCAGGCCGCGACGCGCTCCAGCTTCTCGCCCCAGTCGTCGACGTCGCAGCGCGCGATGATCATCAGGTCGGCATCCTCGCGCGTATCGACCGCGGCGCGGATCTTGTCGACCATCTCGGCGCGGCTGATGAAGCTGCCGGCGTAGCCCATGTGGGTCGGCCGCTTGGGCGTGAGCTGGTCCTCGATGTGGATCGCCGCCGCGCCCGCGCGCTCGTATTCCCGGACGGTGCGGATCACGTTGACCGCGCCGCCGAAGCCGGTATCGGCGTCGGCGATGACGGGAAGGTCCACGCGGTCCGTGAGCGCCGTGATGCGCGCCACCATCTCGCTCATGGTGAGGATGCCGGCGTCGGCGTAGCCCGAGGTGCGGTGGGCGACGCTGCCGGAGGCATGGACCGCCGGCAGTCCCGCCAGCTCGACCAGACGCGCCGTGACGGCGTCGCCGCAACCGGGCGCGACGACGATGTCGCCGGCGGCGAGCAGGTTCCTGAGGCGCTGGCGCCGTTCCTTGACCATGGTCATTGCTGCACTCCCTGTATCTATTTTTGTCACGCCGTCGCCTCTCCGGGGACGGCCCTGCCCGGCCGGAACTATAGGGGCGCCCGCGCCCCGATGCAGCGGTGTTTCTCGCCGCCGCCATCATCCCCGCCGGACCCGTTCGGGGGCCGACCGGGGCCGAAAGACGAATCCGTGCCTCGAACTCGCCCCCGTCGGAAGTATTAGAATTTCCATAACGTTAGGTCATGCCTCCACGGCAAGGGGGCTGCCGGCCTGGCGAGAAGGACAGCCGGCCCACCGTTGCGTGGCCATCGCCGGCAAATACGAAAAGCAACCGCCTCAGGGGCGCTTTACCGGGAGCACAGCATGACAAGAACCTCACGGCTGAATTCAACCTTTTTTCTGGCGACCGCCATCGCCGCGGGCGTGGCCCTCGCGGCCCCGGCCACGGCCAGCGCCAAGTCCGCCAAGGACTTCTACAACGGCAAGAACCTGCGGATGGTCATCGTGTCGGGCGCGGGCGGCGGCTACGACGCCTATTCGCGGCTCCTGTCGCGGCACATCGGCGATCACATTCCCGGCAATCCGACCATGATCAACCAGAACATGCCGGGCGCGAGCGGCATTCGCGGCACCAACTGGCTCTACAATATCGCGCCGCACGACGGCTCGGTGATGGGCATGACCTACAACACCGACCTGCTCGAGCCGCTGCTGGGCGACACCAAGGCAAAGTTCGACCCGACCAAGTTCGAATGGATCGGGTCGATCACCACCCAGTACAACACCTGCATGGTATGGCACACGAGCCCGGTCAAGACGCTCGCCGACGCCAAGAAGCAGGAAGTGCGCGTTTCCACCACCGGGCTTTCGGGCAATTCGGCGAAGACGCCGCTGATGCTCAACACGCTGGTCGGCACCAAGTTCAAGGTAATCGCCGGCTACAACACCCGCGGCATGCGCCTCGCGGTCGAGCGCGGCGAGGTCGAGGGCATCTGCGGCTTCTCCTACGATACCTACGAGGCCGCGGACCCGGAATGGCTCAAGGACAAGAAGATCCGCTTCCTGGTCCAGGATGCGCCCAAGCGGATCAAGCAGTTGCCGGACGTGCCGCTGCTGTCCGACTACGTCACGGACCCCAAGCAGAAGCAGGCGCTCGACGTGCTCGCCGTCAAGAACGACGCCGGGCGGCCTTACCTGTTTCCGCCCAAGGTGCCGCAGTATCTCGTGAAGGCGCTGCGCAAGGCGTTCGACGCGACCATGAAGGATCCGAAGTTCATCGCGGACGCGACCCGCATGCACATCACGCCCGAGCCGATGACCGGCGCCGAGGTCGAGGCCGCGCTCAAGAAG
The DNA here is from genome assembly GCA_963732875.1 of uncultured Alphaproteobacteria bacterium. GTDB lineage: Bacteria > Pseudomonadota > Alphaproteobacteria > SMXQ01 > SMXQ01 > WHSO01. The sequence continues at coordinate 1,865,252 of CAVTBD010000002.1, forward strand.
GCCTATGCGGCGCCCAAGGACATCGTCAAGGTGGCCGCGAAGCTGTGGCCGCCGGCGGGCAAGGGCAAGAAGAAGAAAAAGAAGAAGTAGTCGCCCGCGTTCCGACAACGACTGGAGCCCGTTCGGCGCGGACTGCGCCGGGCGGGCTTCGTCGTACCGGCGGCGGGTGCTGAAGCGGATGTGGGAGCACGTTCGCATGTCCGGGAACCGGACATGCGCGGGCCTCGGCCGGCATTCAGCCTGACGCCTGGAATCCCTGGGAGGAAGGGGCGGTCGGAGGAGGGCTGCTTGGTACGGGCAGCATGTCGTCCGGGCTCTTTCTACCTTCCCCCCGCCTTGCTGCGACGCGGGGTACGCGTGGGAACACGACAGTGTTCCCGAGGTCGACCAGAGGAGGAAGCGTCGCAGCCCGACTGGGAAGCGCCTGCGCACTCTCCGATGCCGATAGCTCCGACAGGGAACCACCGGGCCGGACCCTTGGCCGACTTTTCCGGCGCTAGCATCCGGACAGGTCGGCGATCGAATACGACCAGACCCTTATACTATAAGAACATAACAAGAACAAGTGGAATCTCGCGGCTAACGCTTTTTTCGGCGTTATTATACATTGCAAACCCATTCCTAAATCGTGTATAATTCGCTCATAGCAACGGAGAGAGCTATGAGCATTCTGTCTCGTCCCTATTTCCACGATGAAGAAGCGGCCATTGAGAAGCTGGAAAGCATCATTTGGCCGGACGGGGCCGTGTGCCCTCATTGTGGAACGGTCGATAAGGTCTATCGGATCAAGCCAAACCCAGCGAAGCGCGTTCGCCCCGGACTGTGGAAGTGTGGCGGTTGTCGGAAGCAATTCACGGTCAAGATCGGAACGATCTTTGAGGATAGCAAAGTGCCGCTTCACAAGTGGCTACAGTGCTTCCACCTGATTGCATCCAGCAAGAAAGGCATCTCCGCGAACCAGCTTCATCGGACGTTGGAAGTCACGCTCAAAACCGCTTGGTTCATGGGTCATCGTATCCGTGAAGCCATGCGTGATGGCAACGTCGCCCCAATGGGCGGCGAGGGCAAAATCGTGGAAGTCGATGAGACCTTCATCGGGAATGACCGGACGAAGAAACCAAAGGGCGAGAAGAAGGGTCGGGGCTACGCGCACAAATACAAAGTACTGGCACTGGTTGAACGCGGCGGAAAAAGTCGGAGCATGGTAGTGAATGATCTGAAAGCCAAAACGCTCGTCCCGATTTTGCGGGAGAACATCGACCACGAGACCCGCGTGCATACCGACGAAGCGGGCCAGTACATCTATCTGTCTCGCGAGTTCGCGGAGCATCATTTCGTGCGCCACGGCGTTGGCGAATACGGACGGGGCGAGACGCACACGAACACCATTGAGGGCTTTTTCAGTATCTTCAAGCGGGGCATGAAGGGCACCTACCAGCATTGCTCCCCCAAGCATTTGCCTCGGTATTTGGCGGAGTTTGATTTTCGGTATAACCTTCGTTCTGTGGGTGACCCCGAGCGTGCCGACGAGGCGCTTGCCGGGGTGGTGGGAAAACGGCTCACCTACCGGGACTCATAATGGCAACAGTGTTGCGACATGACGATCCATTGCTCGGCGGCTTCTATACCGTCAGTGATGCCGCACGTCTGCTCGGTATGGAAAAAACGCAACGAATCTATAGATGGCTATCTAAACCTTCCGCTGCCGGAGAAAATGGAGCGGTGGTTGTGCGCGATTATGAGCCGATTGGTAGGCACCAAGAACTCAGCTTCTGGGATCTGATAGAAATTCGATTTGTCGAGCATTTCCGGTCCCAAGGCCTCAGTCTACAATTTCTCCGAAAGGTTGCGAGAAGGGCACGAAAGCGGTTTAAGCACCGCCATCCTTTCGCTTTGTACAACGCCACATTCCTTACGGACCGAAAGAAGATATTTGAGCAAACGGCGCAGGAAGAAGGCGACCGCAGAGACTCTGGATTTTATGAGCGGTCAGTACGAGATGTACGAGACCATCGAGGAGATTTTTGCCAAGGGCGTGGCATTCGATCCTCAGACTGCCATTGCGCAGGAATGGCGTCCGATGGAGAAAGTCTGCCCGAACGTGATCGTTAACCCGAGATATGCATTCGGGCGTCCCGTCATTGGCAAGCTATATGTGCCCACCGACGCTCTTTATCGCCAATGGAGAGCGGAGGGCGGTAATAAGCAGCGGGTAGCAAGTTGGTATCATGTGAGAATTGATGAGGTAGAAGAAGCTGTCGAGTTTCAAGTGAGGCTGAACGCTTGAAAATTCGTGCTGACGAGCATGTTTCTCTCAGCATCGTGTCCATGGTACGCGAGTTAGCGGCGACTCCGGCATTCCCAATCTCAAGTGTCTACGAAAGCGGGCATCGAAGTACCGATGATGCGTATTGGATTACAGCATTCGCACGCGACGAGGACGGTGCGGCAATTATGTCGGCAGATACAGATTTCTTCCGTAAACCGCACCAGGTTGTTGCTGTAGATCAAACGGGTATGCGAGTCATTTATTTGCCGCCGAAATGGGCAAATGCGAAGTGCCATCTACAGGCTTCACATATCCTGATGTGGTGGCCGAGGATAGAGCGCAAACTGCAAGAATGTGGACCACGCGAAGTGTGGAAAGTGCGCTGGAACATAAATGAAGATGGAGAATTAGAGAGACAAAGGGTGGACTATGCCTCCTTCCACAAGAAACTCAAAAAAGCACAACGGCGAGCAGCTGAATAAATTTAAACACGCATCTCGCGAACTCGGCTGCGACGAGAACGAATCGTCGTTTAACGAGAAATTAAAACGTTTGGCAAAAGCTAAGTCGAAGGACAGGAAAACCCCGGCCAAATGACCGGGGTTCTTGATGGAGCGAGAAAATGAAGCTGAAGATATTACATTTAGTAGCAGTGCTGCTGGGGCTTCATGTGAAGGTCGATGGGCGCCCATATGGAATGGCCGTCCCGGCTACTAGCCCCACCGGCGATTCGAACTCTTAAGCCAATCAGCGCACGGGTTGTTGCTTGACGCCCAGTGCTTTTGTAGTTCGCCCACGAAAATCATATCGTTACTGTCTAGCGGCTTTTTGAGTATGTCTCGGAGAGCCGCAGCCGACAGAGCGGTGTCTACTAACCAAACCGATTTTTGCATGTGGCAGTAGGCGTATTTCTTTATGGCGTCATAGAGATCATCATAGTCTCTGCCCGGCTTCTTGAGATCGTAAGCCACAACGTACACAGACATAATGTCCTCCCGTTTCTGGCGTTGACGGGGGATTATACTATCCGTAGTTGTGGGTTTGCAATGTATAATAACGCCTTTTTTTCCGCCTCCCAGCCCGCCACCCAGGCCTTTGCGGTATCGGCCGCCGCCTGGGTCATCGGCGTCCTGACGCCGAGGTGGCGGGCAAGCTCGGCGGCGAGGCCGATGTCCTTGTTGAACAGGTTGGTCGCCGGGCGCGGCGCGGCGTGGTTGCCCGCCATGTTGAAGGCGCCCTGCCAGCGCGAGACCGTCGAGCCCTGGTCGATGGCCGCCGCCATCTCGAAGAACTGCGCCACGTCGAGCCCGCCGGCCTCGACGATGGCCGCGACCTCGGCCAGCGCGATGCGCTCGTTGGCATTGATCAGGTTCTTCGCGATTTTCGCTATATTGCCGCTGCCCACCGGGCCGAAGTGATGGACCGCGCGGCCGAGCGGCGCGAGATAGGGCGCGGCGATGGCGGCATCGGCATCGGCGCCGCCCATCAGGAACACCGCCTTGCCCTCGGCCACCACCCGCGGCACCGCGGTGACCGGCACGTCGACCACCCGGACACCCTGCCTGCCCGCGATCCCTGCGATCCCGCGCGACGTCTCCGGCATCACCGTACTGTGCAGGAACACGAGGCTGCCGTCGCGCGCGGTGGACAGCACGCCGTCCTTACCGGTGACGACCTCAGTGAGTTCTTCGTCCGTGCGCACGAACACGTGGATGAAGTCGACGTCCCGCGCCGCCTCGGCCACGGAGCCGACCGTAACGGCGCCGAGCTCGCGGGCAAGACGCATCCGTTCCTCCGAGATGTCGTAAACCTGCACCTCGCGTCCCGCCGCCTGCAGGCGCGACATCAGCGCCGCCCCCATCAGGCCCGCTCCGATCAATCCGACGCGCATGTTCCCCTCCCTGTTTCGTGGCGCCGATCTTGCCGCAGGGCCCGTCTTGTGGGACTGCGCAGGATCATCGCCTGATTGTCCTTTCGGCGACCAGCTTAACCGACGCGACGGAACGGGAGAACGCAAATGCGCCCGGTCGGGCACGGCCCGACCCCGGTGGCCCGGCCTGCGGAAACGTCGCTGCATCATTTTTATGGCCCCATGACAAATTGTTATTTTCCTGTCGGGAGCCGGCGTGCCACAAACGGGCAGCTGTGCCGGCCATGCCACAAGAACCAAAAACCGGAACAGGGAGGGACCATGCTGATCATCAACAACGCCGACGTCGCCAAGGTGCTCAGCGTACGCGAGGCCATCGACGTACTGGACGACGCCTACCGCCAGCTCGTCACCACCGATGCCGTGTGCAAACCACGCACCGACATCCAGATCCCGACCAAGAAAGCGGGCAAGGTCTACCAGTGGAGCAGCGTCGAGGGCGGCTCCACCAGCGGCTATTTCGCGATCCGGATGAAGTCCGACATCATCTACGAGGAGGAATACAACGGCGCCCGGACCCAGGAGAAGTACTGCATCGAGCCCGGGACCTACTGCGGCCTGATCTTCCTGACCAGCAGCGAGACCGGCGAGCCGCTGGCGATCCTGAACGACGGCCTGCCGCAGCTCACGCGCGTCGGCGCCGACGGCGGCATCGGCGTCAAATATCTCGCGAAGAAGAATGCCGAGGTGATCGGCATGCTGGGCTCGGGCGGCATGTCACGCACCCACATGGAGGCGTTCATGCACGTGCGCCCCGGCCTCAAGCGCCTGCAGGTCTACAGCCCAACCAAGGCCAACCGCGAACGCTTCGCCGCCGAAATGGCCGAGACCTACGGGATCGAGGCGGTGGCCTGCGGCGCGCCGGAGGAGATTTACCGGGGTGCCGACATCACCGCCGCGCTGACCAATTCGGCCGCCTCCGTAGTCGACGCCAAATTGCTGGAGCCGGGCACCCATCTGGTCGCGCCCGGCGGCGGCATCAAGGACAAGGACGTCCGGGGCCGCATCGACATCTACCTGCGGTTCGGCAGCGCCACGCCGCCGTGGGGCGCCGACAGGTTCGGGATCGAGGACGAATACCATACCTACGCCGCGCGCCCCGACATCGAGACCGGGTTCACGCGCAAGGCCAGCGGCGGACGCGGCCACGGCGCCCTGTTCCCCGCCGAGAAGACCATCACCTTCAAGGATATCGTCGAGAACACCGGGCGCGGGCGCGCGTCGGATACGCAGATTTCCTATTCCGAGCGCGGCAACCTGCAGGGCAACTAGTTCTGGGCGATCGCCGGGCGCATCTACGAGCGCGCCAAAGAGCAGGGCGTCGGGCGCGAGATTCCGACCGAATGGTTCCTGCAGGACATCCGGGACTGATCGAAACTTGGACAGATAAAGATGAGCAACGAAACCGTGACGCTGGCCGGGTTCGCCGCCGGCCTGAAATACGACGACATCCCCGAGCCGGTGCGCCGGCGCGCCCGCGACTACATCGCCGATACCATCGCCGTGATGATCTTCGGCCGGGACCTGCCCTGGAGCCGCATGATCATCGACTACGCGCGCGCGATGGGAAGCGGCGGTAACAGCCGCATCATGGGCGACGGCGCGGCGCCGGTGCAGGCGCCGTTCGCCGCGCTCGCCAACGGCTCGCTCGCCCACGCCTTCGAGCAGGACGGTCCCACCTGGCCGAGCACCGGCGTGCATCCCGGCGCCACCATGGTGAGCGCCGGACTCGCCATGGCCCAGGAGCGCGGCTTTTCCGGCCGGGATTTCATGACCGCCTTCGTCGCCGGCGCGGAGGTGATGATCCGTATCGCGCGCGCCACCAAGCACAGCAACGAGGCGCGCGGGTTCCACGCGCCGGGCACGACCGGGCCGTTCGGCGCCGCCGTCGCCTGCGGCAAGATGATGGGATTCGATGCGGAACAGATGACCAATGCGCTCGGCATCGCAGGCGAGCTCGCCTGCGGGCTCGTCGAGTTCTCGCGCTCGGGCACCGGAGCCATGGTCAAGCGCCTGCATTTCGGGCGCGCGGCCGAAGGCGGCGTGCTCGCCGCCAACCTCGCCGAGCGCGGCTTCACCGGACCGGTGACCATCATCGAGGGGGAGTGCGGATTCCTGAAGGTCTACTGCGACGAGTACGACATGTCGCAGCTGACGCGCGCGCTCGGCAGCGACTGGTTGACCGCGTGCGTTTCCATGAAGCGCTACGCGTGCCACTCCACCGGCCATACCCCGGTGCAGGCGATCATCGACTTCAAGAAGAACGACGGCCTGAAAGCCGCCGACGTCGAGTCCGTCACCGTCGAGGTCGGCAAGAAGGAGCTGTCGCGCCACAACATTCGCGACCCGAAGGACGTCATGCTCGGCCAGTACAGCGTGCCGTTCTGCGTGGCGGTGGCGCTCTTGGGCGACGCCAACGACCCCAGGACCTTCCGCGACGCCGACGTCGACGACCCCAAGCTCAAAGCCATGATGGCGCGCATCGAGTTGGTGCCGCTCGCGGGCGAGCGCCCCACGCCGATCGCCACCACCACGACCGTGAAGACCAGGGACGGGCGGACGCTCAAGACGACCGTGACCGGCTACAAGGGCACCCCCCATGACCCGTTCACCCGGGACGAACTGCGCGAGAAGTTCCTGACCCTGACGCGCCATTGCGGCGCCGGGAAAATGACGGAAATGTTCGACCGGCTGCAGGCGATCGAGAGCGAGGCGTCGCTCGACTGGGTCTCGGCCTGAGGCACGGAAAACGATTGCCGGAAGGCCCGCACCGGACGAAACTCACCGGCTGGAAATCACAGGTCAACAGAGGAGGATGAGGGACATGACCACACGAATCGGAGCGAGAACGGCGACCGCCGCGCTGGCGCTCGCGCTCGGGGTTGGCCTCGCCACCGCGCCGGCCCGTGCCGCCGACGACGTCGGCGCCTTCTACAAGGGCAAGCGCATCACGCTCATCATCGGCTACAGCGCGGGCGGCGGCTACGACGTCTATGCGCGCCTCGCAGGGCGGTACATGACGCGCCACATCCCCGGCAACCCGACGTTCGTGGCCCAGAACATGCCCGGCGCCGGCAGCCGCAAGGCGGCCAACTGGCTCTACAACGTCGCGCCCAAGGACGGCACGGCGATGGCCACGCTCGGCCAGAACACGCCGATGGACCAGGCCCTGCACGAGAGCGGCATCAAGTTCGATGTCGCCCGCCTCAACTGGATCGGCAATCTCGTCATCGACAACAACATCCTCTATGTCCGGGCCGATTCCGGGATCAAGACCGTCGCCGACCTCAAGGCGAAGGGTGGCGTGGTGTGCGGCGGCACCGGCGCAACCTCGCCCTCGATCCTCAATCCACAGCTCGTCAACAACCTGATCGGCGCGCACATCAAGATCATCTCCGGCTATCCGGGCGGCAGCGCCGTCAATCTCGCGGTCGAGCGCGGCGAGGTGAACTGCCGCGGCTCGAATAGCTGGGCGTCCATGAAGGCGACGCTCCAGCGCCAGATGAAGGAGCATGCGTTCAACATCCTGGTCCAGTTCGGGCTCAACAAGAACCCGGAAATCTCCCAGTACCAGGGCAGCGACGTGCCGCTGATCACGGAGCTGGCGACCACCGACTCCGACCGTCGCGCGCTCGCTCTGATCGTGTCGGGCATCGGCATGGGCCGCCCGCTGGTGGTGCCGCCCGACGTGCCGAAAGAGCGCATCGCGGCGCTGCGCGCGGCGTTCGACGCAACCATGAAGGACCCGAAGTTCCTGGCCGAGGCCAGGAAGGCCAAGATGGACATCAGCCCGCTGCCGGGCACGGAGATCCAGAAGATCGCCACCGAGACGGTCGCGACGCCGGCGGCCGACGTGGCCCGCGCCAAGGCGCTGCTCGAGCGCAAGGACGTCACCAAGATCAAGGGCGCCAAGAAAAAGAAGAAGAAAAAGAAGGCGGAGTAGCCGCAGGCCGGCGACGGCCCATGAACGAAGCCCCGGACCGGCAACCGCCGTCCGGGGCTTTCTCTTTGTGCGGCGGTTCCCCGACTATGTCTCCAGCGTCTGCGGCGCGAACATCTCCTCGACCGTGACGGGCCGCGGGGTCAGGCCCTGCTCAAACGACCATTGTGCCGCGGTCTCCAGCACCTTGCGGTTCGCCAGAACCCCGTGGCGGCTGATCGGCGTCGCCAGCGCCTTCTTGGCCTCGGTCGGCAGCAGGCCGGTCTCGAGGTGGTAGCCGACCGCCTCCATACGCGCCTTCTCGGCGATGTCGTTCGCCTTCACGAACGCCTTGTAGAGATTGAGGATCGTCCACGGATGCTGCTCGGCGATCTCGCGCTTGATCACCATGCAGTGGTTGATCGGGTAGATGCCGGTCTTGTTGTAGAACTTCACGCCCTCGGCATGGGGGTCCGGAAACAGGGTCTTGAAGTCGGGATGCTTGTAGAGATCGACCGAGGAGCGGTCGACCAGGTTGTTGGTCCCGGCGAGGTAGCGCAGCGCGCCGTGGAGCTTCCCCTGGAGCAGCATCTCGCCCATGTTGGTGTCGTTGGGGATGAAGTTGAGCTTGACGTCGGGCGGCGGGGTGAAGCCCATGGCCGCGCCCTGGCTGCGGTCGTCGTTGCGTTCCATCCAGAATTCCATGTCGCGCGGATGCACGTCGTATTCGTGCTGCAGATAGCCGCGCGTCCACAGCGCCGCCGTCTGCTGGTATTCGGGCACCCCCACCTTCTTGCCCTTGAGGTCGGCGGGCTTCTCTATCCCGCTGTCCCTGCGCACCAGCACGCCGACGTTGTACATGCGGCGCGTCGAGAAGATGGGCAGCCCGACCCAGCGGGTATCGCCGTTCGCCACCGCCATCAGCAGGCCGGATATCGACATCTCCGAGATGTCGAAATCGCCGAACCGGAACTGGCGCCAGAACAGCTCGGAGGCATGGACGTCGGTATGGATCAGCGCGATGCCCGCGGCCCTGACCTTGCCCTCGATGACCGGCCGCGTGCGCGGGTTGTTGCCCATGGCGATACTGAGCTGCAGGTCCATGCCGTGACTTCCCCCGTGTTGCGCGTGCCCCCAGGCGGGGCCTATTCCCAAGTTGCGAAACCCATGCCGCAGCCGGTGCCCGCTTCCGAGCGGCACGCCGGCACGTAATCGATCAGGTTCATCTCGAGATCCGTCTCCGACAGGATACCGGCGACCGTGATCCAGTTCTTGGTCTCGGACGTGCCCGCCCGGAACATGTCGTCGGGCTCGGCGAAGATGGTCGCGGTGTCGCGGTTCTTCATGGCGTCGAGCATACGCATGTCGAAGTCCTCGTCGATCACGAAATGGCTGATGCCGCCCGACGCGCATACCGCGACCCGCTTGCCGCCGCCGTCCCAGCCCGCGATGGCGCGGCCGATCGACTGGCCGAACTGGTAGCATCGCTTGGGCGTCGGCCGGTTGGGCGGGAAATAGGTGTTGAGCAGGATCGGGATCACCGGCATGGGCCGGTCGCGGAGGATGCGGCGGCACACAAAGCCGACCGCGTGGCCGATCCCGATGGTGCCGCGCGGGCCGGACCTCTGGACCATGGAGGCCGCGACGTCGAACTCGTCGGCGATAGTGCCCTCGATGATCGCCTCGGCCAGCCCGCGGGGGACCGGATAGACGTTGTCCTGGTCGGGATAGTAGGACCGCATCGCCACCTGGATGCCGGGCGACTTGGTCTTGTAGAGCTCCTGGTCGAGCGCCGTGTTGACGACCTGGTCGCCGCAATAGACCGTGAACGACGGCTGGATGTCGTCCTTGAACCATTCGTGCTGGTCGTCGCCGACGACGATCAGCACATCGGGGGCGACCGCCGCGACCTTCTCGCCGAGGAGGTCGAGGGCGCGCTGGTTGCGGGCGTGGCGCTCCTGGCGCACTTCGAGCGTGGCGTCCTTGGCGTAGTCCTTGCCGCCCTCGCGCAGCACCACCAGCTCGGGGAAGGTGTAGACCCCGCGGCGGAACGGATGCTCGGGATTCTTGCGGTCGTCGTTCGCGCGCAGGTCCCACCGTTCCGGCGGTGTCGACAGCAGCGGTCCATGCGACGTTCCAAACCCAAAGACGATATCGGCCACTTCGTTCCTCTCCCTGCGTCCCTAACCCTTCCACCGCCCTCGCGCGCCCATGGCCGCCGCCACGGCGGCCCTGCCGCGAGACGGGCGGGATCCGACCAGGGTGCGCCCTGCCCGGATCCCGCGACGGCCGTCACCGGCCATCAGGCCGGAAAGGATGGGCCGACTAGTTCTTCTTTTTCTTTTTCTTCTTCCCGCCCTTGCCCTTGAGGCCATGGGCCCAATACTTGCGCCACAGCTTCAGCATCTTCTTGTCCATGTCGCCGGCAAGAAGCGCGTCGTCGCGGATGACGCGCGGCTTTCCGATGACCGAGTCCGAGAATGCAATGAAACGCGACGATTGGAAATCCTTGTGGACCGGCACGGAATAGGTGAGCGCGTGCTGTACCAGCTGCCCTTCCTTGCTGATCAGCCAGTTGATGAAGATCCGCGCGCCGTCCTTGTGGGGCGACTTCTTCAGCATCGCGATCGGCGAGCCGTTCATGGGCACGGGCGACGGGCAGTGATAGCCGATGGGCGCGCCCTTGAGGCGGTACTTCTCAGCGATCCACAACGGCGCCGGGACGTTGCCGGCGGCCTCGCCGGCGATGGTGAGTGCGGTCGTCGCGGTCAGGCCTTCCCGGCGGTGCTGCGGATTGACGTCCTCGAACAGCTTGCGCGTGAAGTGCTCGCCCCACTTCTCGCCCTTGGCCTTCCACAGCGCCAGCAGCCAGGCGTCGGGATGATTGGAGAGCGCGAGATTCCCGTTGCGCCAGAACGGATTGGTGAGCAGGTCGTCCCAGGTGGCGGGCAAGTCCGCCTTCTTCACCTTGGTGGTGTTGTAGCCGAGGCAGCGAACCCCCAGCTTGAAGCTCACCCAGGTGCCGTCGCCGGCAACCAGATCCTTGGGCAGGTTGTTGAAGCCGGGCAGGTCGCGCAGATCGGCCAGCGCCTTGGTCTTGTCGTACTCGATGGCGGCGTCGCCGAAATTGGTCACCACGTCGGCGATCACGGTGCCCTCGGCAAGCGCGATCAGCACCTTGATCCCGCGCCCCTCCGCGTTGGAGCGGGCGTAATTCAGGTGGATGAACGGATAGCGCTCCCGGAACGGCGCGGTCACGTCGCGGAACTGCTTCGGGGTCCAGACGCCGTGAACGACGACTTCCTTCTCCTTGGCGGCACCGTCGAGCCACGCCTGGGGAACCTTGAGCTCCTTGTCGACCCCGTCGAGCAGGGACGCCTCGAACTTGTTGTCGGCAAGTACTTTCTGGGTCGCCTTGGGCAAGTCCGCCGCATGCGTCACCGGCACCGAGGCCAGGCTCAGCGACAGGGCGGAGAGGCCCAGGAGTATCCATTTCGACATGTCGTGAATCCTTCCTGTCTTGATATTTTTTGGTTCAAGCGAATCGACGATGGGTACTTGTGTTGCGACGCTTCGACAAGCGGGCGGGCGGCTGCCCGGGACAAACGCCAACGGCACGTCCCGGGACGTCCACCCCGCCGGATCAGATCTTGCTCTTGTGCAGGACCTTGTCGCCGGCGTAGAGGCCCATGTGCTCGTTACGGGTGGCCTGGCCACGCTCGATCACTTCCTCCGCCTTCTTCGGATCGGGGAAGCGCGCCTCGACCTCGACCCGGTACCCGTCGGGATCGAGGAAGAACCAGTTGATGATGCCGGGCTCGCGCTTGTGGCCGACGGGGCCCTCGATCTTGATGCCGAGCGAGCGGATGTACTCGACCGTTTCCTCGCACTGCTGCCAGTCGACGCGATAGGCCCAGTGGATCGCGTGGGGGATCTCCATTTCCGGCGTGTCCGGCATGCGCTTGAGGATCGAAAGGCCGAATTCGCCGATGTAGAGCTTCATCAGCGGGGTCTTCGAGCCGTCGTTGCGCCACGCCACCCGCGCGCCGAACACCTTGGTGTAGAACTCGGCGGTGCGGTCGAGGTCGTCGACGTAGAAGCCGCTGTGGCTGATGCCGGTGATGGCCTTCTGGATATCCATGACTGTCTCCTCTGTACGGGCGAGGGTCGCCGTCGCGCCTCGCCCTTTGTTTCGTATGTCGTTGTACCGATAAGCCGCGTTATTCCGCCGCCGTCCTTGTCGCGAGGGTGCGTCGGCAGAAGCCGGGTCCGTCCTCGTTATCCTCGATGAAGTCCGCGGTGCAGATGAAATCGGCGAACAGGCCACGGGACGGATCCCGGATCAGGCCCGGTGCTTCCTTGCCCGCCTCGATCTGCTTGATGGCGCGCGCCAGCGTGCGGCGCACCGCGGTGATGACGATGTCGCTCGAGCCGAGCAGCTCCCTGGTGCGGTCCTGGATCGCGCCCTGGGTCTCGATGGCGAAGGCGTCCTGGGACGGGAAATGGAGCCCCATGCCGCTCCAGCTGCCGCGCTTCATCTCTTCGCGGTCCTGCAGGTAGCGGTTTTCCGGGCGCCGGACGTGGCGGTTGTCGGGTGCGACGTTTTCCACCCGGTTCTTGCGCAGCCGCTCCTTGTCCATGGGCTTGCTCGGGCTGTAGAAGAACTCGAAGCGGCAATGGCTGAAGTCGTCCACGGGCACGTAAATCCGGCCCTGGTAGGCAACGTCCGCCCCCGACTGGGAAGCGGTCGAGCCGGACGGATAGACGTAGTTGTTCACCCGCAGGTACCGGCGGCCGTTGGGCGAGTTGTGGAGCGCATAGATGCGCGTGCCGAAGCTGGTGTCCTCGGTGGAGATCGCGGGCGGCTCGGTGCCGCGCACGGCATTGACGTCGGTGCCCGAGCGTTCGCTCTTGATACCGGGCGCCCGACGGTGCAGGAACGTCGTGTGCGCCGGATCGGTCGAGCTTTCCAGGCCCTGCAGCCAGTTGGCCATCTGGGTGACGCGCAGGCACATGCGATTGGGCTCGGGCGCGGTCAGGAACGAGAAATCGGGGATCAGCGGCGGTTCGCCCTCGCCCATGTAGGTCCAGATCGCGCCGCCCTTCTCCTGCACCGGATAGGCGGTGTGCTTGACCTTGTCACAGAACTTGCGGCCCGCCGGCTCCGCCGGCTGGTCGAGACACTTGCCGTTAATGTCAAACAGCCAGCCGTGATAGAGGCAGCGCAGCCCGCCGTCCTCGACGCGACCGTAGGAGAGGTCGGTGCCGCGATGGGCGCAATGCAGCCCGATCAGGCCGAGGCGGTCCTTGTCGTCGCGGAACAGCACCAGGTCCTCGCCCATGATCCGGACCGGCATGGGATCGCCGCCCAGCGGCATCTCCTCGGCGGTCGCCACCGGCTGCCAGTAGCTCCTGAGCAGGCGCCCGCACGGCGTGCCGGGGCCCGTCTGCGTCAGCAGGTCATTCTGCTCCTGGGTCAACATCTCTCAGGTTCCTCTCTGTTCATTACTTTCCGGCCGGCGCTAGCCGCGGCCGGCCACGACCAGCTGGGGCGCGCCAGCGTCGCTTGCCGCCTGGACCAGGTAGTCGCGCGCGGCGTCGGCGCCGCCCGCCTGGTGCGGCACCCCGGCCAGCTCCAGCCCCATCTCGATGCCGCCGAGCGCCCCCAGCAGGACGAGGTCGTTGCACGCCCCGAGGTGGCCGATGCGGAACACCTTGCCCGCCACCTTGCCGAGGCCGGTGCCGAGCGACATGTTGCACTTCTCCAGCATGACCGCGCGGAACGCGTCGGCATTGTGGCCCGCCGGCATGAGCACGGCGGTCAGCACCGGCGAATATTCCGAGGGCTCCAGGCACAGCACCTCGAGCCCCCACGCGCGCACGGCGGCCCGCGTCGCGGCGGCGAGGCGCTGGTGGCGGGCAAACACCGCGTCGAGGCCTTCCTCCATGAGAAGCTGGAGCGCCTCGCGCAGGCCATAGAGCAGGTTGGTCGACGGCGTATAGGGGAAGAAGCCCTGGTCGTTGGCCTTCAGCATCTCGCCCCAATCCCAGTAGGAGCGCGGCATGGTGTTGGTCTTGGACGCCGCGAGCGCCTTCTCAGACACCGCCGTGAAGCCGAGGCCGGGCGGCAGCATCAATCCCTTCTGGGAGCAGCTCACGGTCACGTCCACGCCCCATTCGTCGTGGCGGTAGTCGACCGAGCCGAGCGAGGAGATCGCGTCCACCAGCAGCAGCGCCGGATGGTTGGCGCGGTCCATCGCCGCGCGGATCTCCGCGATGCGGCTGGTGGCGCCGGTCGAGGTCTCGTTATGGACCACCATCACCGCCTCAATCGCGTGGCCGCGGTCCTCGGCGAGCTTCGCCTCGATCGCGGCGGGGTCGGCGCCGCGGCGCCAGTCGCCGGGGATGAGATCGACCTCGATCCCCCAGCGCATGGCCATCTGCCGCCACATCGCCGAGAAATGGCCGGTCTCGGCCATCAGCACCCGGTCGCCCGGCGACAGGGTGTTGACGATGGTCGCCTCCCACGCGCCGGTCCCCGACGACGGATAGATGATCACCGGGTTCGAGGTCCGGAACACCTGCCGGCAGCCGTCGAGCACCTCGTGGCCGAGGCGCGCGAACTCCGGCCCGCGATGGTCGATCACCGGCGCGGCGATGGCGCGCAGCACCCGGTCGGGTACCGGGCTCGGACCCGGAATTTGCAGGAAATGCTGTCCTGGCTGCTCGCTCATCTCCGCCTCCCAATGCCTACTGCTTCTTCTTTTTCTTCTTCTTTTTGCGCTTCGGCGCCTTGCGCACCATCTTGATCTCGCCGCCCTTGATGGCGTCCTGGGCCGCGGCGATGGCGTCGGGCGGCGAAGCATAGACGTCCCGGAGCAGGGCCGTGATTTCCTCTCCCGACATCGGGCCCTGGACCAAGAGGCGATGCCTCTTGGCCTGGGCCAGCATAGCCGGGTCCTTCACCATCTTCATAAAGGCCGCACGCACGACGGCGACACGATCCGCCGGCACGCCCGGCGGCATCATGAAGGGACGGCCCATGTCTTCGCGCGAGAAGATGATCTTGAGGGCCTGCTTGTCCTTCTCCGACTTGGCAAGATCGATGACCAGCGGCAGGTCGCCCGGAATGTCCGGGTTCTTCTTGAGGCCGATCTGCATCAGGAGGTTGATCTTCCCTTCCTTGAGCCACTCGCTGCTGGAAATCTTCAGGCTCGACCACGACCAGCCGATGCGGCCCTGGACCTCGCCGCGTTCCATGGCGAGGTTCTGGTTGGTGCCGCCGCCGTAGCAGCACACCTGCTCGAAGTGGGTGTGGAGAAGGCTGTTCACGGCGCGCGACCCGATGCCGCCGTTGGAGCTGGAGATCGACACGATGATGGACTTGTCGCGCGCCTGCTCCCAGGTCTTGATCCCGGTGGTGTGCCACACGGCGGCCACGCCGGTTTCCGAGTTCAGGCTGCCGATCCAGTTGAACTTGGTCGGGTCGGTGAAGGCGGCCTTGGAGGACTTGCCGTAGAGCAGCGGCTCGGCAGGCGCACCGTTGCTGACCGCCCCCCAGGCGGTGCCGTCCTTGGGCGCCACCTCGTAGATGAAGTTCATGACGCGCATCGAGCCCGCGCCCGGCATGTTGCGGGCAATGATGTGCGGATTTCCCGGAATGAATTTGCCGATGTGGTCGGCCATCAGGCGGGCGTACTGGTCGTAGCCGGTCCCCGACGGGTAGCCGATGTAGAAGCTCACCTGCTTGCCGGCATAGAAATCCGCCGCCTGGGCGGGCGCCGCGAACGCGAGCCCGGCCGCGAGGCCCGCCGCGAGATACGAGATACGTGCCTGTGCTGTCATGTCAGTCCCCCTGTTCTCTTTATTCTGCCGCCGCCCTGCCGGCGAGCATGCGCCGGCAGAAGGCGGGTCCGTCCTCGTTATCCTCCAGGAAATTCGAGGTGCAGACGAAATCCGGATATTGGGTCCGTGCCGGATCGCGGAGCTGGCCCGGCGGCGGATTGCCCGCCTCCATCTGCTTGATCGCATTCAGCAGCTGGTTGCGCATGGCCGGGATCAGGACGTCGGTGGAGCCGAGATGCTCCTGCGTGCGGTCGCGGATGACGCCCTGGGTTTCCACCGCGAACGCGTCCTGCGCCGCGAAGTAGTCGCCCATGCCGGAAAAGTTCCCGTCCTTGCTCTTCATCTCTTCGCGGTTCTGCAGGTAGCGGTTCTCCGGGCGCCGCACGTGGCGGCCGTCGGACGCGACGTTCTTCCCTCGGAATTCCCGGATCGCTTCCTTGTTCAGCGGCTCGGCGTGCCGATAGAAGAATTCGAACATGTAATGGCTGTAGTCGTCGCGCGGGATGTACCAGCGGCCCTGGTAGCCCACGTCACCGGTCGAGGTCGAGGGCGTGGTGCCGCACGGATAGACGTAGTTGTTGATCCGGATGTAGCGGCGCCCGTTCGGCGAATCGTGGACGATATAGACGCGCGTGCCGAAGCTCGTGTTCTCGATGCTGACCGTAGGCGGCTCGTCGCCGCGGAGCGCGCGCACGTCGTTGCCGGCCGAGCGGATGCTGCGGCTGCCGAGCGGCCGGCGGTGCAGGTAGGTGGTATGGGTGGGATCGAAGCTCTCGAGCCCCTGCAGCCAGTTGGCGGTCTGGACGGCCCGGAAGCAGGCGCGGTTCTCCGGGGGACCCATCAGGAACTGGAAATCGGGGATCAGCGGCGGCTCGCCCTCGCCCATGTAGGTCCAGATCGCGCCGCCCTTCTCCTGCACCGGATAGGAAACGTGCTTCACCTTGGCGCAGAACTTGCGGCCTTCCGGCTCCGCCGGCTGGTCGATGCAGTTGCCGTGAATGTCGAACAGCCAGCCGTGGTAAAGGCAGCGCAGGCCGCCGTCCTCGACCCGTCCGTAGGATAGGTCGGTACCGCGGTGGGGACAGTGCTGGCCGATCAGGCCGAGCCGGTCCTTGTCGTCACGGAACAGCACCAGGTCCTCGCCGAGGAAGCGCACCGGCAGCGGATCGCCGCCGGGCGGGATCTCCTCCGCCGTCGCGATCGGTTGCCAGTAGCTCCTGAGCAGGCGCCCGCACGGCGTGCCCGGGCCCGTCCGGGTCAGCAGTTCGTTCTGCTCTTTCGTCAGCATGGGTACGCTCTCCCTTGTCCTCGCATCTCATGGCCCCGTCTGGCGCGGGGCTCAATGAGGCGGCCAATATTGCATTCAGTTTTTTGAGTCGCAACCCCTATCTTGCCGACAATTCGCATGGACGGACTCGGGTAAAGTGGCTATTGATACCGACATGACGGAGACCGTTCCTGCCGCCGGCCCGGAAGCCGTTGTTTCCCGACCCGGCCCCAAGCGTGCCGCCGGCGCCCCCAACGGGACGTCGCTGCACGGCGAGATTCTGGCCAAGCTGCGCGACTACGTGGTCGAGGGCAACCTCGCGGCCGGCGCGCGCATTCCCGAGCGCCAGCTATGCGAGATGCTGGGGGTGTCGCGCACGCCCCTGCGCGAGGCGCTCAAGGTGCTCGCCTCGGAAGGCCTGATCGAGCTCCTGCCCAACCGCGGCGCACGCGTGCGCTCCCTGAGTGAGCAGGACATCCGCGAGCTGTTCGATCTGGTGGCCGGGCTCGAGGCCCTGGCGGGCCGGCTCGCCTGCGAAATCATCACCGACGACGAGATCGCCGAGGTCGAGCGCCTGCATCACCAGATGTACCTGTTCTACATCCGCCAGGACATGCACGGCTATTTCGAGGCCAACCAGCAGATCCACCGGCGCATCGTCGAGGCCGCGCGCAACGAGGCCCTGTCGCTGGCCTACGCGGCCTATACCGGGCGCATCCGCCGGATCCGCTACGCCGCCAACCTGGCGCGCAAGCGCGACCGCTGGGGCGAGGCGATGCGCGAGCACGAAGCCATCCTCGACGCGCTTCTCCGCCGCGACGGCCTCGCGCTCGGCGACGTCCTGTTCCTGCACCTGCGCAACAAGCAGGCCGCCGCCATCGAGCATCTCGCCGACGCCCAGCGCGCCGATTCCTGACCGCCCAGCGGAAGCCCCCAAAATTGCATTCAATTTTTCCGGTGATATTTCCGGGGGTTAGCCGTACCCGCATCCGAAAATGCGGCGATGGCGGCTATCTCTCCGCCGCGAGGATCGCCCGTGCCGTGTCCCGGCCGCTCGCCAGCGCCGCCTCGACGGTGCCCATGTCGGGCCCGGCATAGAGCGCCTCGCCGCAAAAGAAAACGCCACTGCCGTCGGGCGTGATGAGCATCTTCTGTGCGTCGCGCGTGCCGGGAGTTGCGTAGATATAGCCGCCCCGGGCGAACGGGTCCCTGCCCCAGTCGATGGCGCGCGCCGCCACCAGCTCGCCCCCGATCTCGGCGACCGGCAAGCCGAACACCTCGGCCAGGGAGGAGAGCCCGATCTCTGTCAGCTCGGCCTCGGTAAGGGATTCCACCTGCTCGATGCGGGACGCCGGGCACCAGCCCGTCAGCACCGCGCGGTCGGCGGGATACTGGGTCCACCACCGCCGCACCGTGGCGTCGGAGACCACCGAGGCCATGTCCGCGAGGTCACGGCCTTTCTGCAGGGTCCACCACCGCGTCCGGAAGCGCAGCAGGATCTTGACGACGTTGCCGAAGCCGATGTCGCGCGCGGCCGCCACGCGGCGACGCTGCGCCGGCGGCAGCGCAATCTCCGAAAGGATTGGCAGCGGCACCGCGAGCACTACGGCGTCCGCTTCGTACCGGGCATCGTCGCGGCAGCGGGCGGCGATCCCGGCGCCGGTCTCCTCGATCGCCGTCACGGGCACGCCCAGATGGATTTCGGCACCAAGCTTGCGGGACCGTGCGGCGAGATAGGCGATCAGTGCGCCGTAGCCTTCGCCGATCCGGCCGTGGGGCATCTCGTCGCGCCCGAGCCATTCGTCGCGGATGGCAAGCGTGCTGACGCGGGAGGGATCGGCCAGGTCGTAGCTCGACACCCGCCCGGTGACGGCGCGGCGCAACCCGTCGTAACGCGGCGCCGCGAAATGCTCGGTCAGGACTTCCGCGATCGGCAGGTCCTCCGTCACCGCCTCGAGCGCCCGGGCGAATTCGGCCGCGTGCGGCACCTCCCGCTCGCCGGTGACGAGCGTGCCCGCTTCCACATGCCAGCGCGTGCCGCTGCGCGCCACGAACGTGAGGCCGGCCTCGCGGATCAGGGCGCGCGTCACCGGCGCGGCGCCGTGCACGAACTCGGCGCCGCCTTCGGCGGGATAGCCGAAGTCTTCCGCAGGCAGCGGACAGATGCGCCCGCCACAGCGGTCGCGCGCCTCGAGGATCGTCACGCGCTTGCCGGCACGCGCCAGCGCGCGCGCCGCCATGAGGCCGGCGGCACCGGCGCCGATGACGAGGAAGCGGTTTGGGGGCGAAGAGGACATGCGGGCTACATTCTAAACCGTGTCGCGCCCGCGCCGTAACAAAGCGGCGGCCAGACACGGCACCGGTGCGCGCCCGATCAGGCGGCGGCTTCCTCCGCTTCCGCCGGGTCGATCACGACCTGGGGCGTGGCGCCCGCTACATATATGCCCTGGAAATTCGCGTAGAGCGATTTCGGCAAGGGCCGCGCGTCCTTGCCCGCGTTGAGCCACAGGCGGTAGAGGTGCCGCTTGCGCTCCGGCTCCGGCCAGTCGGTGAAGGCGCGGCGGGAATGCTGCATCACGTTGTTGTGGAGAAGCTGGATGTCGCCCTGCTCGAACACCAGGTCGACCGCGCATTGCGCCACCACCTCGCGATAGTACTTGAGCGCATCGAGCTGGCGCTCCGTGAGCTTGGGTACGCCGGGGATGGATTGCGCCTTGAAGATGTAATGCGAGGCGCCGCGCGCGGAGAAATAGCCGTCGGCGAATCCGATCACCGGCTGGATCTTCCAGGGATCGGCGCCCGGCGGAATCTCACCGTGGCGCGTGAAGTAGAAGTCGCCCATCAGCGCCTCGACCAGATCGGGGCGCGCCGCCACCATGCGGTTGTAGAGCGTGACCGCGCTCGCCACCCGGCTCTCGCCGCCCGACTTCGCGGGCTGCATGCACAGGAGGCCGACGAAGTCCGAATGATCGCAGTGGAATTCTATAGTCGCGGCCGACTGGTAGCCGCGGTAGTTCGGGTCCTCGTAGTCGCGGCCGAAGTCGCGTACGTGCCCGAGGAGGTGGCCGAAGGCGTTCTGGGAGTTGGGCTTGCCGATATGGACGCCGAGGCCGAGATAGGCGGTCGCCGACCAGTCCCGTCCCATCCTCGCGACCGGCAGCCCGCGCAGGACGGCAATGCCGCGCCCGTGGAGGAGCTCCGAGCGAACGTCGCGCAGCAGCGCGCCCAGGCGCGGCAGCGGAAAATCTCTCGCCTGAAGATCCACGAGCGCCACGCCGGCACGGCGCACGGCCTCGACCGCTTCGGCGATCTCGGCGACGTCGTCGTCGCTGAACCGGTAGCTCCAGTCGTCGGCGGCGAGCAGCTCCTCGGGCTCCCAGCCGGCGGGATCGACGATCGGCCGGAGGGGAACCGCCGGTTCCCGCCGCGCATTCCTGAAAGTGCCGAAACCGGCCATGACCGCGATTCCTCCCGTTAGCGCCGCAGCCGCTCTGCGGCGGTCCTGGTGGCGCCCGGAAATGCTAGTCCCTGAGGCGAAAGCCCGTCAATGCGCCCTTCTCCGCCGCGCGCCGGGGCGTCGGTTTACCTTCGCGGCGGCGGAGACTATCATTTTCGCAAAGCAAAGAACGGCGATCCCCAAGGGACGTCCGACAGCATAACGACAGGGGAGAAAACGATGTCCAGGACGCTCATCGTCGCGTCGTGCCTGACGCTCGCCGCCTTTTTCACGGGCCCGCACGCCCGGGCGGAATCGGCCGCCGACTTCTACAAGAGCCGGCAGCTCACCATGCTGGTCGGCTACGGCGCGGGCGCCGGCTATGATGTCTATGCGCGCGAGCTGGTGCGCTTCTACGAGAAGCACATCCCCGGCAATCCCAAGTTCATCGTCAGGAACATGCCGGGCGCGAGCAGCCTCAAGATGATGAACTATCTCGCCAACGTGTCGGCCCGCGACGGCTCGGAGCTGGGTGCACCGGCGCGCGGGCTGTTCTTCGAGCCGCTCTACCGCAACAAGAAGGCCAAGTACGACGCCAAGGCGTTCTCGTTCATCGGCTCGATCGGCAAGGACACGCCGCTGTGCTTCACGTGGCACACGAGCGGCGTCACCACCATCCAGCAGGCCATGCAGCGTCCGGTGGTGGTCGGCGCGGGCGGCGGGCCGTCGAGCAGCAACATCTTTCCCCGCGTGCTCAACGGCGTCATCCACACCAGGTTCAAGATCATCAGCGGCTACACCGGATCGGGCGCGATCGGCCTCGCCATGGAACGCGGCGAGGTGCAGGGCTACTGCAGCTTCGGTTGGGCCTCCCTGAAATCCGCGCGCGGGGAGTGGGTCACCAAGAAGAAGATCAACATCCTTCTCCAGGTCGCCATCCGGAAGAACCCCGAGCTTCCCAACGTGCCGCTGGTGACCTCGCTGGTGACCAAGAAGGAGGACATGCAGGCGCTCGAGCTGGTGTTCTCGGACACGGAGATGGCGCGCCCGATCGTCGGCCCGAAGAACGTCCCGGCCGACCGCGTGCAGCTTCTCCGCACCGCGTTCGACGATACCATGAAGGATCAGGCGTTCGTCTCGGACGCGACCCGGCACGGCCTCGAGGTCGATCCGATCTCCGGCGCCGAGATGCAGTCCCTGGTCGAGCGCATCTACGACACGCCCCGGGCGGTCGTGGAACGGGTCATCGAGTTCCGCCCGAAGATGAAATGAGCGGGCAACGCACGGCCGTGGAGGCGGCAACCGCAACGTGATCGAGAACCTGGAAGGGCTGTTGATCTTCACCCGGGTCGTCGAGAAGAAAAGCTTCACGGCGGCGGCCCAGGACCTGCGCATGTCGCCGTCCGCCGTCAGCAAGCACATCACCCGGCTCGAGGGGAACCTCGGCGTGCGGCTCATCAACCGCTCGACCCACCAGCTGTCGCTGACCGAATACGGGACCACGCTTTATCGCCGCTGCAGCCGAATCTTCGTCGACCTGGCCGATGCCGAGATGGCGGTCAAGGCGCTCACCCACGGCCTCAAGGGGACGCTCCGCATACACTCGACGCCGCGCGTCGGTGAGCGCCTGATCAGCCCCGCCCTGGTCGCGTTCATGCAGGAACACGACGACCTGTCGGTCGAGCTCACCATGCGCCCGGAGCTGGTCAACCCGATCGAGTGCGGCTTCGACATCGCCATCCGCAGCGGCACCTCCAGGGATGTGGGGCTCAAGCACTCCAGTCTCGGTTACCGCGAGTACGGGCCGATCCGCTATTTCATCTGCGCCGCCCCCGCCCACTTCCGCAAGTACGGCACGCCCACCGAGCCACGCGATCTCACCCGCCACAACTGCCTGATCCACGTCACCCAGTCCTCGGCGAGCGTGTGGGAGTTCGAGGACGGCGACGGGGAATATTCGATCGAGGTGACCGGCAGCGTCGTCAGCAACAACCACATGACGGTCTACGAAGCCGCCCGCGCCGGGCTCGGCATCGGCCGCTTCCTCGAATACGAGGTGGGCGAGGCGCTGCAGGACGGATCGCTCACGGTGCTGTTCGCCGGCGTCACCAAGACCGACCGGCTGATCCGCGCGTTCTATCCCATGGCCGACATGCTCCCCGACAAGGTGCAGCAGTTCCTCGATTTCCTCGAGCTGCGGCTCGCCTGGACCGCGGTCGGCGGGACCTCAACTGGCGATAGGCGCCAGCGCCAGCACGGCGCCTGAACCCGGCGGCCCGCGCGGTCGGGAAAGACGTTGTTCCAAAATGCCTGTACCAATCGCGCCGCCGCTCCTAAACACTATGGGCCAACCGTGAAGGGTCGGGGACGGCCCCGACATCAATTCCAGGTGGAGGCAGGCATGGCATACGATCTCGTCATCAGGAACGGCACGGTCATCGATGGCTCGGGGCTGCCGCGGTTCCGGGCCGACATCGGCATCTCCGACGGCCGCATCGCCGAAATCGGCAAGCTGAACGGCGCCGCCGCTGACGAGGTCATGGATGCCGAGGGCCACGTGGTCGCGCCCGGCTTCATCGACGCCCATACCCACATGGACGCCCAGGTGTTCTGGGACCCGCTCGGCACCTGCTCGTGCTGGCACGGCGTCACCTCGGTGCTGATGGGAAACTGCGGCTTCACCATCGCGCCGTGCAAGGCGGAAGACCGTCATCTCGTGCTGCGCAACCTGGAGCGCGCCGAGGACATCTCGCCGATCGCGATGGAGGCCGGGATCACCGACTGGTCGTGGTCCAGCTTCGCGGAATACCTCGACGCGGTCGAGGCACAGCCCAAGGGCATCAACTACGGCGCCTATCTCGGGCACTCGGCGCTGCGCACCTTCGTCATGGGCGAGCGCGCCTTCGAGGAGGAAGCCGGCGCCGACGACATGGCCGCCATGAAGCGCGAGCTCCGGGCGGGCCTACATGCCGGCGCCGTCGGCTTTTCCACCTCGCGCTCCACCAACCACCGCACCGCCGACGACCGTCCCGTGGCGAGCCGGCTCGCGAGCTGGCAGGAGGTCTGCGACCTGGTCGGCGTGATGCGCGACGAGGGCGCGGGCGTGTTCGAGCTCACGCGCGAGGACGTCACCGTCGGCGAGGAAGCCGTGCGCGACTACTTCGAGCGGTTGCGCAAGCTCGCCGTCGACACCAAGGTGCCGGTGACCTACGCCGGCAACTACGGGCGCGAGCGCCCGCAGTTCTGGCTCAACTTCTACGACACCGCCGACCGGATCGTGGAAGGGGGCGGCAAGGCGCTGATCCAGGCGCACAGCCGCTGGGCCTGCACGCTGCTGTCGTTCGAATCGAAGATGCCCTACGACCGCGCGCCCCTGTGGAAGGAGCTGCGCCGGAAGCCGCTCGCCGAGCAGGAAGCGGCCCTGCGCGATCCCGACATGCGCAGGAAGCTGGTCGCCGCGGCGCTCGACTACGCCAAGCAGCCGGAGACCGGCGTCGCCGCCGAGGTGCGCTCCCAGGTCGACTACGACCAGCTCTATCCGCTCGAGCGCATGACCCCGCCCTATCCCTCCGTGAGCGAGCTCGCCCGCCGGCAGGGCAAGCAGCCGATCGACGTCGTGATCGACATGTCGCTCGACAAGCACATGAAGCAGTTCTTCCTGCAGCCCCTGTTCAACGACGACTGGGATATCGTCCTGTTCATGATGCGCCACCCGCGCACCGCGGTGACGTTCTCGGATTCGGGCGCCCATGTCTCGCAGATCATGGATTCATCGCTCCAGACCCACATGCTGAGCTACTGGGTCCGCGAGAAGGAGGAATTCACGCTGGAGCAGGCCGTCCGCAAGATGACCTACGACGTGGCCTCGTTCTGGGAACTCAAGGGCCGCGGCCTCCTGCGCAAGGGCAACATCGCCGATCTCGTCGTGTTCGATCCCCAGCGCATCGCCCCGCAGATGCCGACGCTGGTCCACGATCTGCCCGGACGGGCCCCGCGCCTGCTGCAGAAGGCGGACGGGATCCGGGCGACGATCGTCGGCGGCCAGGTGCTGCTGCGCGATGGCGAGCATACGGGCGCACTGCCGGGCAGCGTGATCCGCGGCCCCCTCGCCGCGCAGCACTAGCAGAAGGACGGAACGACGCATGGAGTTCGAAGGCAGGACCGTCCTGATCACGGGCGCGGCGGGTAACCTGGGCCAGGCGGTCGCCAAGGCGTTCGCGGCCGAAGGCGCGAAGCTGGCGCTGCTCGATCTCGACGAGACGGCCCTGTTGCGGGCCTTCGGCAGCGACGACCGGTCGCGCCTCCTGATCGCGGTCGACCTCGGCGACCGCAGCGCGATCGAGGCGGCATGCACCGGCGTCGAACGCAAGTTCAAGCGCGTCGACGTGCTGTGCAACATCGCCGGCGGGTTCCACATGGGCGACGAGGTGCATGCGACCCCGGAAAAGGTGTGGCGCCACATGATCGACCTCAACGCGGGCTCGGTCATCAATGCCTGCAGCGCCGTGGTGCCGCGCATGATCGCCGCGGGCGGGGGCCGGATCGTGAACGTCGGCGCCGGCGCCGCGGTGCGCGGCGGCGCGCTGATGGGCGCCTATGCCGCCGCCAAGAGCGCCGTCATGCGGCTCACCGAAAGCATGTCGGCCGAGCTCAAGGACCGCCACATCAACGTCAACTGCGTCATGCCGAGCATCATCGATACGCCGCAGAACCGCGCCGCCATGCCCGCCGCCGATCCGGCGCAGTGGGTGGCACCGGCGGCGCTGGCCGACGTCATCATGTTCCTGTCGTCCGACCGCGCCTGCGCCATTCACGGGGCCTCGATCCCGGTCGCGGGACTGGTGTGAGGGCGCGGAGAACGGCAACCTGACCCCGGGGGCATCGTCAGCCGGCGCGAGACCGGCGATCCACGGGACAGAAGAACGGGACATATAGGGAGGAGACCACATGCGTTCCAATACCTGGCGGCCAAGTACGCGCGTGCATGCCCCGGTCGAGCTGCTCGAACCCGTGCCCGAATTCGTCGGCCTGGTATCCCGACGAGTTGCGCGGCACCGATGCCTGGGTCTATCGCCTGTCCGACGCCGAGATCGCCGAGATTCACGCCGCGGTGGCGGTGGCGGAAGCGCGCGGGCTGTCCATCAAGGAGATCGACCACGACGGCTTTTCCCTGCCGATGCTCGCGCCCGCGCTCGCCGACATCAAGGCCGAACTCAGGGACGGGCGCGGCTTCGCGCTGATCCGGGGCCTGCCCGTCGAAGGCCGCACGCGGGCGCAGCTCGCCACCGCGTTCTGGGGCCTCGGCCACCACATGGGACGCGCCAAGTCGCAGAACGGCCGCGGCCACC
The DNA here is from genome assembly GCA_963732875.1 of uncultured Alphaproteobacteria bacterium. Classification (GTDB taxonomy): domain Bacteria; phylum Pseudomonadota; class Alphaproteobacteria; order SMXQ01; family SMXQ01; genus WHSO01. The sequence continues at coordinate 1,891,266 of CAVTBD010000002.1, forward strand.
TGATCGGCCACGTGGTGGATCTCGCGGGCAAGAACCCGACCGACCCCAACATCCGCGGCTACATGAACGGGAGCGCGCTGGAATACCACACCGACCGCACCGATATCCTGTCGCTGTGCTGCCTGCAGCCCGCCATGTCGGGCGGCGAGCACCGCATCTGCAGCTCGGTCACGGCCCACAACGAGCTGCTCAAGCGCCGCCCCGACCTCGCCCGGGAGCTCACCTGGGAGTTCTACCGCACGCGGAACGGCGAGATTCCGGTGGGCGAGACCGAGCCCTGGATCCGCCAGCCGATCTTCAGCGTCAAGGACGGCTTCTTCACGGCGCGCAGCCCGGGTACCAAGGTGATGCAGGCCCAGGACCTGCCGGGCGTGCCCAAGCTGACGCCGGCGCAGCTCGAGGCCAATGCCCTGTTCCTCAAGCTCGCCCACGAGCTGTCGCTCGACATGGCACTGGAGGCCGGCGACATCACCTACGTCAATTGCCACGTGACGTTCCACGCCCGCACCGACTACGAGGACTGGGCCGATCCCGGGCGCAAGCGCCATCTGCTGCGCCTGTGGCTCAACACCGGCGGCGACCGGCCGCTGGTCGATTCGGTCGCGCGCGAGGTGAACGCCGGCGTCGTGGTCGAGGGCGCGGTGTTCCACGTGCCGCTCGAACCCGCCTGAGACTTTTCCGCCGCCGTTTCCAGCGGCGCGGTCGGCTTTGAACAACGATACCTATAATAAGAGGGAGGTCACACATGTCGAAACAGGCGTATCTCGTTCCCCTGTGCGCGTTGGGCGCGCTCGCCGCGACGGCGGCGCCGTGCTTCGCCGATGCCGTCTCGGACTTCTACAAAGGCAAGGAGGTCACCATCACCGTCGGCTCCGGTTCCGGCGGCGGATACGATACCTACGCCCGCACGGTCGCGCGCCATTTCGGCCGCCACATTCCCGGCACTCCCAACATCGTCGTCAAGAACATGGCGGGCGCCGGCAGCCTGGTCATGACCAACTACGTCGCCAACATCGCGCCCAAGGACGGCACCGCCATCGGCGCGCCCCAGAACATCATCCCGTTCGAGGGCCTGCTGCACCTTCTGTCCAAGAAGGGCAAGAAGGCGCAGTTCGACGCCCAGAAGCTCAACTGGATCGGCAGCGCCTCGCGCGACACCTACCTGCTCATCGTCAACAGGGCGGCGCCGGTCAAGACATTCGAGGACCTGAAGACCACGCAGCTCGTGGTCGGCTCGTCGGGCCCGAACACCGAGCACAGCACCACCGCCAACATGTGGAATCAGATCTTCCACACGAAGCTGAAGGTGGTGACGGGCTACAAGGGCGGCGCCGAGGTCATGCTCGCGCTCGAGCGCGGCGAGGTCGAGGGAATCTCGGGACGCGGCTATTCGAGCCTGATGTCCCATGACGCCGACAAGGTGAAGTCGGGCGACATCCGCATCCTGCTGCAATGGGGCCTGCATCCGAACCCCAACCTCAGGGATGTGCCGTTCGCGCTCGACCTGGTCAAGTCGCCGTTCGACAAGAAGGTCCTCAGGTTCATCGTCACCAAGTACGAGATCCTGCGCATCTACTTCGCACCGGCAGGCGTGCCGCAGGACCGCGTCGCTGCGCTCCGCGCCGCGTTCGATGGGACCATGACGGACCCCGGCTTCCTCGCCGATGCCAAGAAGCAGCGCATCGAGGTCGATCCGGTGTCGGGCAAGGACGTCCAGCAGCTGATCGCCGATCTCTACGAGTTGCCCAAGGACGTGGTGGAACGGGCGCGGGGGCTGCTCGGCGGCAACAAGAAGAAGAAGTAGCGGAACGGCGCGATGGCCCCGCTTGCCCGGGGCCGTCATCTGGACAGGAAGCTGACATGACCTATACCAGCTGGCGCGGCACGGTCGGCCTGATCAAGCCGACGCGCCGCCCGGGATCGCTCGAAGAACTGGTCCGCCTGCTGCCGGAAGGCGTGGGCGTGGTGCCGTTCCTGCTTGGGATCCGGGGCGGGACGCTGGCGGAGTTCAAGGCGGCACCGCCCCGATACGAGGCCAAGGTGGCGGAGCTCGCCGGCGACGGCGTCGACCTGGTGCTGTGCTCGGGGACGCCGCCCTTCATGCTGCAAGGGTACGAGGGCGAAGCGGCCATGCTGCGGCGCTGGTCGCGCAAGTACGGCGTCGCGGTCACGTCCCAGGCCCGCACCCATGTCGCCGCCCTCAGGGCGCTCGGCATCCGCAACTTCGTCGGCGCGAGCTACTCCGCGCTCCAGAACCGCATCGTGGTGAAATACATGCGGGAAGCCGGCTTCCGCGTCGCCGCCATGGAGCCGATCGAGGTCCCGTTCGAGCAGGTCGGCCAGATACCGCCGGAGCAGGTCTATAGCCACATCAAGCGGCTGTTCCTTTCGGCCGGCACGGCCGACGGCATCTATATCCAGGGCAGCGGCTGGCGCGTACTGCCCGTGGTCGAGCGGCTGGAGCAGGACCTGGGCGTCCCGGTGGTCCACTCGGTCGCTGCCGATTGTTGGCATATCCAGCATCACCTCCGCATTCACGCCCCCGTGGCAGGCTTCGGCCGACTGCTCGCGCAGCTGCCGCCACCGCGACCGACGTGAGCCAGCGTGAGCTGGCGCGTAACTGAATCCGGCATTACCGGCCCGGATCACGAAATAATGCCGTTCCTGCGCTGTCTATACCCTTGGTACGCCAGCAAAGGTATTGTCACAGCACAGCGGCATGACGCACACGAAGACCGGTCCGGATAGCCTGTTCACGAAAACGGTGGCTCGGCGGGATTTCCTGCGACGCCTGCTGATGATGTCGCTTGCAGCTGCAGCCGATTTTCCCGCCGCGCGGGCCGCGGACCCCACCACTGCCACCGCAACCGGCAAGCAGCAATTCAACGCCGACTGGCTGCGAAACCACGCCCGCGAGCTGGCCGCCGCCCCCTACCAGGCACCCCCCAAGATCAAATCCCAGGCGCTCGCCAACCTCGGGAGCGAAGGCTATCAGGACATCCGCTTCCGACCCGACCATGCGCTCTGGCGGACGCAGAACCTGGATTTCCAGCTCCGCTTCTTCCATCTCGGGCATTTCTACAGGGAGCCCGTCCGGCTCTATCAGATCGTCGACGGCGCCGCCGAACCGATCCGCTTTTCCAAGGACATGTTCGACTACGGCGGCAATCACTTCGACCCGCCCCTGCCCGACGATCTCGGCTTCGCCGGATTCCGCGTGCATTACCACACCGACTTTTCACGGGACATGGCGGCGTTCCTCGGCGCGAGCTACTTCCGTGCCGTTGGCGCGGAAATGCAATACGGCATCTCCGCGCGCGGCATCGCCATAGACACGGCGCTGCCGACCGGAGAGGAATTTCCGGCGTGGCGCTCGTTCTGGATAGAGCGTCCCAAGCCGGGCGTTTCGACGTTGACGGTCCACGCCCTGCTGGACGGGCCCAGCGTCACGGGAGCCTATCGCTTCGTGATCCAGCCCGGCCGCACCACCGTGATGATGGTCGAAGCTTCCATTTTTCCGCGCAAGCCGATCAAACGGCTTGGTCTCGCCCCTCTCACCAGCATGTATCAGCATGGAGAGAACGATCATCGGATCGATAATGATTTCCGGCCCGAAGTGCACGATTCCGACGGGCTTGCCATCCTGCGGGGCAACGGCGAGCGTATCTGGCGGCCTCTCGACAACCCATCGACACTTCGCGTGAATACCTACAGCGATGAAAATCCGCGTGGCTTCGGCCTGCTTCAACGTGATCGCAGTTTCGGCGACTACCAGGACGACAGCAACTATTACAACCTCCGACCCAACCTGTGGGTGGAACCGCAGGGGCAATGGGGCAAGGGTTCGATCTACCTGATCGAGATTCCCACCAACGAGGAAATCTTCGACAATATCGTCGCCTTCTGGGTACCGGACGCGCGGCCGCAGCCCGGCCAGGAAATCCGCCTCACCTATAATCTCAGTTGGGGCAGCCGCGTCCCCGATATCTATTCTCCGGTTGCCCGTGTCACAGCCACGCGGACCGGCGTCGGCGGCATTCCCGGCCAGGCCAAGAGCCGCCATACGCAGAAGTTCGTCATCGATTTCAAGGGTGGGCCGCTGGAGCTTCTCGAAAAACATGCATCCGTCGAGCCGGCGATCACCGCATCGCGCGGAGAGATCGTTCGCCCCGCCGTCCGCTTCGTGCAAGCGAGCTCGGCAGCTGGCGCACCGATTTCGATCTGAAGCCGGAAGGAGATGACCCCGTGGACCTGCGCTGCTATCTCAAACTCGGCAGCAGCGCCCTGACGGAAACCTGGAGCTACCAATGGGCGCCGTCTGAATGACGGAGCCCCCGCGACGCCTTTTCCCGTCAAATCCTTCCGGAAGCACTGGCGTTCACGACCCCTTTCTTGGAGTCGCCCGGGGCAGGATTCGCGGACTGCTTGTCGGGTGCGGGAACGGCGTCCGGCGTCTTGACGGGCTGCGCCGGCAACGCCGCATTCGGCGCCCCGACAACGGGCGTGCTGACAGGGTTCGGCGCGGCAGCGCCCGCATCGCCGGAGGACACCGGGTGCACACCACCGTCGGGGACCGCATTCATATCGCCGGTGGGCGTGCCGAGCTGGGTCTGCACGAACTTGGCGACCTCAAGCAGCCGGCCACGCTGCATCTGGCCGACGAGGCTGAACTCGAGCTTCGCCTGCCGCCAGTAGAAGGTCGAAAGCCCGCCCTGTTGCGCGAATGTAAACGTCGTACGCCTGTTGTCCTTCGGGCTCGCACCGACATAGAGGCTGAGCCGGCTCTGCTTATCTTGGTAGATCAGCTGCACCACCAGTTGGTCCCTGATGAAGAAGATCCGTCCGCCCGCAAGGGAAAGCCCGAAATCCTTGAGATCCGGGGCCGACCGCGATTTCGCCGATGCCCGCTGCGACAGCCATCCCACCAGCGCGTTCCCCGCCGCGGTGCCTTTTTCCACCAGCGGCGGCGACTGGGCGCCGGTGAGGAGCGCATGGGCCTCGATGGCGCGCTGGGTGAACGTGGAAAGGGGGTCGCGCTGCCATTGCAGTTGCGGCCATTTCAGATCCGCCAGGTGGTCGTGGGCCAGCCAACCGGTCGAAACAGCCGCGAGAACGACGGCGGCGGCCGACATGTAGCGCGCGCCGCGCCGAAGCCATCCGGCCCGGTTGGCACCCGAAAGCTTTTCCGCCATGCGCTCCATGGATGCCGGCAGAGGTGCCTTGGTCATGAAATCGTAGGCCTGATGAAGGGCGACGTTCTGGGCGCGGTAGGCCGTTACCCGTTCGGCCTCCTCGGGATGAAGCGCGAGATAGGCCTCGACCGAGGCGCGCAGATTCACCTCCAGAAGCCCATCGACGTAGGCCTGGAGATCCTCTTCACGCACATGCGCTTCCTGATTGATGAACGACACGGCTACTTGGCCCTTTCCTTGACCGCACCCATGCTAGCTTCCTCCCGCTCCACACGCTCGTTATGCACGCCGTCCATATGACGGCGCAGCATTTCCCGGCCGCGTGACAGGCGCGACATGATCGTCCCGATGGGAACACCGAGTATGTCCGCGGCCTGGCGATAGCTCATGCCTTCGAGCCCGACGAGCAGGATCACCGAGCGATAGCTGTCGGGAAGCGCGGCGAGTCCCTGCTTGAGGTCGCGAATCTCGAGGCGCTCGTTCTGATTGGGCAACGCCCGAAGAAACGGCGTGGCGTCCTCGATCGGAACCTGGATGCCGTGACGACGCTGGCGCGTCACCCCGTCGACGTAGATATTGTGAAGGATCGTGAACAGATAGGCCCTGTGGTCCCGAACCTTGGCCCATACGTGGACACGGGAAAGTGCCCGCGCCATGCACTCCTGCACCAGGTCGTCGGCTTCCACGGAATTGCCCGCGAGGGCCATTGCATAGCGTCTGAGCCCCAGAATATGGGACTTGAGGATCTCGCCAAGGTTCTCCGCCAAAATTACCTTCCCCCTTGTAAACAACACGGGGACTTGCCCAACAGGCAATGAACGTGCGCGGGCGGTCTTCCTGCGGGTGTATCACCGTTGCAGTGGATACGGTCATGGAGAGCCTATTCGTGAAATGCATGGCGGCGTGTGGCAAAGCTGTGTGATTTCTGTGTTTGCCTTTTCTAGACCGTCACGCAATGCGGTTTATTCCGCGGCCGCATCACATTCCTGCAATGAACAAAGAGGCCGGGCCCTTTTGGGCCCGGCCAGGTTTTCCAGGGACTGTGGTCTGGGGTTGGGGGAAGGACTGGGGAACCCCCTGTCCCTGGGTGGTGCCCTCGCTCACGGGCCGGCGGAAGCCCGCTGGTGGGGGGAGGGCACTTCGGTAAAATGGTACCGTTACCGAGCCTGTCCACGGCCCGGACCGCTCATTGTGTGGGCGGGGTCCGGCCGCGTTCCTCGGCGCTCTTGAATTCCGGGGCATTGGAGATGTCCCGCGCGCTCAGGCGCACGAGGACCATCTTTTCGTCACCGCTGCCCATCTGCGGTGACGGCTCGATGCTCACCTTGCTGGCTGAGACCCCGACGGACTTGCCACCCAGCCCCAGGAAGCTGCCCGATGCGATCACCAGGCCGGTGACGTGACCCTGCGGATCGATGATCAGGTCCTTCACGACCCCTACCTTCTTACCGTCCGGGGTCACCACGGGGCTGCCCATGAGATCCTTGGCAAGAACCTGGTCGGCATCCTGGCTGGCAATAATGCCGCTACCGCCCGCGGATGGACTGCCGTTTTTCTGCGCCGACGGCGGATTGGACGCGCCGCCCGGCGGCATCGACTGGGCCATGACAGGCGCCGATGCCAGCAAGGCAATCGCCGCGAGACCCGCAAGCAATGGTTTCATGTCCGTTCTCCTTCTCGCTCGGTTCCGTTCCGACGCATCTTCCCGACAGGCCGTGCAGGCCGGCATGGCCTTGCGGCCCTCTTTCTTTGCTAGATAGACGACCCTCGACGACCGCTATTCCAGCGCGCCTGCGCCCTGGCAGGCCTCCGGAGGCGGTCAAGCCGTGCCTGCGGCGGCCACCTGCCGTACGGCACCGCTCAGGACATGAAGACGCATCATGCTTTCCGCATCAGACAACAGCGCCCGCTGCTCATCCGCCGAAAGGGCCGGCAATCCGCGGGCCTGGGCGCGACGCATCAGGCCCTCAGCGAGGCATGGCGGATTCTTGCGGGCCTCCCCGGCACCTAGCATGGCGACATGGAGGGCATTCACGACCGGATCATGCACCACCCGCCCGATCGCACCGCCGTTAACTGCCGGGCGCGAGCGCGCCGCACTGCGGCGTTCTTTCACCAGGCTCCGGAACGTCTCCAGCAACGGCGAAGGCCGCGCCTCGCTCGGTACGAGGAAGATACCGCCTTGCCGCGCGATCCGGCCGAGCCTCCGGCTCGACAACATCAGACTGAGCGGCAGCGCCAATACCGGCCCGGCGACGATCGGCAGCATCCACCAGAACAGCTGCGGCAGAAGGAAGTAGGTGCCGGTTCCCGCCGCGAGTCCACAAACCGTCTGTTCCGCGTGGGCGCGAACGGCTTCGTAGAAGCCGTGATTCCCCTGCGCTCGACGCCGTTGGGGCGACCAGCCGGTATCACGCCCGAGCAAGGTCAGTACGACGAAACGAGTATGGAACGCCATCAGCACGGGGGCGATCAGCGCGGACAGAAGGCTTTCAACGATCACGCCGGCACAAGCCGCCAGGGCGCCGCCGAAGGCAGGCCGCCGGTCGCGGTCGGCGACCAGAAAGACGAGACCGAGCAGCTTCGGGAGATAGAGGATGGCGAGCGTCACGAGGAGCAGCGTAATGGCTTCGTTCTCGTGGGAGATCGGCCACAAGGGAAACGGGCTCGCGGCCGTGAAAAAGACGTGTTTCGCATGCACGTGCTGCCACAGGTCGAGCGCCGATGCCACGACGAACAGCAACCATAGCGGGGCGGAAAGATAGGTCATGGCCCCCATCACCAGATGCAGGCGACTCAGGGGGCGCAAGCCGCGCGCGAAGATCAGGCGGATGTGCTGAAGGTTGCCCTGGCACCACCGGAAGTCGCGCCGGGCGTAGGCCGGCAACGTGGCAGGCACCTCCTCGTAGCTCTCGCCAAGGTCGGGCGCGAGCCGGATCTCCCAGCCCGCGCGCGCCATCAGCGCGGCCTCGACAAAATCGTGACTGAGAATCTGCCCGCCGAAGGGACGCCGGCCAGGAAGGCGCGGCAGCCCGCAATGACGCATGAACGCCGCAACACGGATGATCGCGTTGTGGCCCCAGTAGTTGCTCACCCCAAGTTGCCAGAATGCGGCGCCGGCGACATGAGCCGGGCCGCAGAGGTTCGCGGCAAACTGCTGCACGCGGGCGAACAGGGTATGGCCCTGCGCCGGGACCGGCGCAGTCTGTAGCAATCCGACCGACGGGTTGCGCTCCATGCGGCGAACCAGCTCGACCAGCGTGGCGCCGCCCATCAGACTGTCGGCATCGAGCACGATCATGTAGCGGTAGCGCCGGCCCCAGCGTCGGCAGAAATCGGCGATGTTACCGCTCTTGTATCCGACGTTGTCCGGGCGGTGGCGATAGAAGACGCGCCCCCCGGCGCCGAGGCGCCGGCATAGTGCCTGCCAGGCGATCTCCTCCTCGATCCAGGTTCGGGGATCCGTGGTATCGCTCAGGATGAAAAGGTCGAATGCCCCCGCTCTGCCGGTATCCAAAAGGGACCGGTGGATCGCCTCTACCCTCGCGTATACCTCGTCGACGTTCTCGTTATAGATCGGCACCAAGAGGGCGGTCCGCGCCAAATCCCGGGCGGCATCGCATGATGGCACCGCGTCGCGCGACCGCGCCGAAAGCCGCGCCGCCAGCACCACGCCGAACCCCAGCATGACGGTCCAGAAGGCGGCGCAGATCCAGGCGAATAGCAGCACGAACAGGGACAGCACCACGCCGTCCGCCCATGACAGGCCGTTCGATCCGAGGATATGGGCAAGCACAACGGTGGCAATGAAGGTGCTGGCACCGACGAGTCCGCCGAACAGGAAGCGGCGCAGCGTCGGGTTCACGCGCCGTGACGCGACGGGCCGGTCACCGGGCATTGTCCAGAATCGTCAGAAGCAGGGCGATGACGCCCGCCCAGGCATGAATCAACGTGCGCCAGGCCGCGACCTTCGCCGACGCGCCCCCGGAACGCCATGCCGGCGCGAGATCCTGGGCCGGCATCGCGCCGGGCAGCTCTTCTGGCACGTGCACCACCGGCGGCGCGGCGCAGCCCGGCTCATGCCGCGTGGCCATGTATCGGGCGCGCGCGGCAACCTGGTACGGCTCCAGTTCCGGAGGCGCGAGAACCATGGATGCGATCGACCGGCGGGCACCGTCGTCGGCGATGCCGCGGGCCCCAAGATAGCTCTCGATCCAGTCAGCATGCCAAGGCCCCGGCCCTTCGCCGGGCACGGCAAGGTCATCTTCTGTAACACTCATATCCGGTTCAACGCCCTTCCCGCCTGTGCTGTTCCATTGAAACTTTCGCCGCGCCGAAGGATCGATGCGATCATTCTGCCGCCGAGGCGGGCGATATGTCCGGCTGGCGCCGGCGCGGACGCGGCACTGCGGCCAGTACCCGCGGTCGCTCGCGCGACGGTTCGAGCACGCGTGCTTCGGCGGCGGCGATCTCGCGCTTCACGCGGAGAAAGCTGTCGGGCGTCACCGATACCGAATCGATCCCCATGTCGACGAGATGGCGCGCAAAGTCGGGGTGGTCGCTGGGTGCCTGTCCACACAGGCCGACCCTGCAGCCGCATGCATGGGCGCGGCGGGTCACATCCTCGATCACCGCGAGCACGGCGTCGTTGCGTTCGTCGAACAGGCCGGCGAGGCGATCGGAATCGCGGTCGATGCCCAGCAGGAGTTGCGTCAGGTCGTTGCTCCCGATCGAGAAACCGTCGAACCGCTCGGCGAACTGTTCCGCCAAGATGGCATTGGACGGCACCTCGCACATGACGTAGACCTCAAGGCCGTCGCAGCCGCTGGCGAGGCCGTGATCGGCCATCAGCTCGAGCACCCAGTCGGCCTCCTCCGGCGTGCGGCAGAACGGAACCATGACCGAGACGTTGTCCAGCCCGATCGCCTGGCGGACGAAGCGGATAGCCGCGCATTCGAGCCCGAACACGGCAGCGTAGTCGGGATGGTAGTAGCGGCTCGCGCCGCGCCATCCCAGCATCGGGTTCTCTTCCGTGGGCTCGAAGCCCTCCCCGCCAATCAGGTCGGCGTATTCGTTGGATTTGAAATCCGTCAGGCGGACGATCACCTGCCGGGGATAGGCCGCAGCCGCGATCTTCGCGATGCCATGTGCCAGCGTTTCGACGAAAAAGCGCCCCTTGTCGGGGTATCCCGCCGTAATGGCTTCGATACGCCGCTTCAGGCTGGCGTCCGTCAACGTGTCAAAATTCGCCAGCGCCTTCGGGTGGCACTTGATCAGGTTGGAAACGACGAATTCCAGTCGCGCGAGTCCGACGCCATCCGACGGCAACCGCCACCACCGGAACGCGCTGGCGGGGTCGCCCACGTTGAGCATCACCTTGGTACGGGTCCTCGGAATGGCATCGAGGCGGATCGTCTCCATCTCGTACTCGGCCTCGCCGGCGTAGACGTGTCCCTTGTCGCCCTCGGCGCAGGACACCGTCACCATGGCGCCGTCCTTGACGGAATGGGTCGCGTTCCCGGTGCCGGTGACGGCAGGCAGGCCAAGTTCCCGGCAGACGATGGCGGCATGGGACGTGCGTCCACCATGATCGGTGACGATCGCCGACGCACGGCGCATGAGCGGCACCCAGTCGGGATCCGTCATCGCGGTCACCAGCACGGCACCGTCCGGAAAGTGGTCCGCTTCCTCCGGGCTGTCGAGCCTGCAGGCCTTGCCCACGGCGAGGCCGTCGCCGATGGCGTAGCCGCTCGCCAGACGCTCGCGCGTCCTCGTCACGCGGTAGGTCTTGAAGAGCTCGCCCGAATCGCGTGACCGTACCGTTTCGGGCCGGGCCTGCACCACGAACAGCTTGCCGCTTTTCCCGTCCATCGCCCATTCGATGTCCATCGGCCGCCCGTAATGGGATTCGATGGCCACCCCCCATGTCGCGAGCCGCAGGATATCGTCGTCGGAGAGCACGAAGCGTGTCCGGTCCGCCTTGCGCGTGACGACGGTACGCGTCATCCCGGCACCCGACTTGCGATAGACCATCTTGCGCTGCTTGGCGCCCAGCCGCTTCTCGATGATCGGCCGGCACTCGCCCTTGCCCAGCAACGGCTTGAAGACCATGAACGCATCAGGGTCCACGCTTCCCTGGACAACGGATTCGCCGAGGCCCCAGGCGCCGTCGATCCGCACCACGTCGCGGAACCCGGATTCAGTATCGAGCGTGAACATGACGCCGGCCGCGCCAAGGTCCGCGCGCACCATGCGCTGGATACCGACCGAGAGCGCCACGTCGTCGTGCCGGAATCCACGCGCGTGGCGATAGGCCATGACCCGGTTGGTGAACAGGGATGCATAGCACCGCTTGCAAGCCTCGATGACGGCGCCCTCGCCCGAGACATTGAGGAAGGTGTCGAGCTGCCCGGCGAAGCTCGCGTCGGGAAGATCCTCGGCGGTCGCGCTCGAGCGCACCGCAACGTCGGCACCACCGAGCGCCCGGTAAGCCTCGGATATCTCGCGCGCAAGCGCAACCGGCATGGCGGCTTTCATGACGGCGTCGCGAATCGTCGCACCGGCTTCCGACAGGCTCATCTCCTCGGCGGCGAGGCGCGCCAAGCAGCTACCGATCAGGACATCGAGGCCAGTATCGCGCAGGAATACCCGATAGGCCTCGACGGTGACCGCAAATCCCGGCGGCACTGCGACGCCGGAGTGTCCGAGCGCCCGGATCATCTCACCGAGGGACGCGTTCTTCGCCCCCGCGCGATCGACGTCGGCCGCCGACAGATCGGCGAACGGAACCGTGAAATGCGCGGACGGGGCGGGGGAATACGCGTCGAGTTTATCGGACATGATGACCTCTCGGATGTGTGCCGGACCGCGGACCGCTGCCCGTGATGCCTGAAGTTCGCAACCTCTGACTCTGACGTCGCACACCCGCACGCTATTCCCGCACAGCCGCCGGGATCGTCGCCTCTGCTGTTACTGCGCGGCGGCCTTGAAAGGGTGGAGCCGCCGCCCGACGATCCCGAGGTTCTCGAGCAGCGCGTTGTCGATGCTGCCATCCACCGTCAAGCCCTTCTTGCGCTTGAACGCGCGAATCGCCTCTCGCGTCTTTTCCCCCGCCCGGCCGTTCACCTGGCCGGGGTCGTAGCCGCGCTTCTTGAGCTCGGCCTGGACCAGCACCACCACTTGCCCCACGGCGGTCACAGACTCGCCGGTGCCGGCCTTCTTGCGGGCAGCCTTACGGGCGGGACGCGGCGGAACCGGCTTCGCCTTGGGGGGCTCGGGCGCCTGGGCGCCGGGTGACGGGAACGAGGACGGCGGCGTGACCTCGCGTTTGGCGACGGAAGACGAACCCAAGGGCGCTTCCAGCGGCGGCGGCTGGGGAACGGCAGCGTCCGGCACCGGCTTTTCGTCGGCCTCCCTACCACTGGGTACCGGATTCGGCGGCGCGTTCTCGTGATGGTCGCCCGTATCGGCCTTCTGCTGGTGCTGGTCGGACGGCCGGTCGGGCACAGTTGACTTCAGGGTGTCGGAAGGCACCGGCGCCGGCGGTCGCGGCGAATTCGCCGCCGTCACGGGGGCCGATTTGGTCATGTCCTTGTTTTCGTAGGCGGTAACGAGATCGGCGAAACGCGGCCACAGCAACGCCACAGCGAAAGCCACGCACACCGCAGCCAAGGCATAGCGCCATCCGGTGCCACGATCGGGACGATCCCGGCGCCGGTCGCCGCGTCGCGCCCGGGCGCCAAACGGGTCCGGTGCGAAGCGACGGGCAATGAAGGCTTCCTCGGATTCCCGCGGCTGCCAGGCGTCATCGTGCCCCAGCTCGAAAGCCGGCTCCGGCCGCGCGTCGTCGGGCTCTCTGCCGCCGCCGGCGTCGGCAATTGCGGGGCCGCTCTTCGCGCTGTCGGATATGAGAAAATCCCTTGGGCCGGTTGCCACGCCGTTTGCTGGCGACGGAGACGAAACTGCCGGCTCCTCCATCGCGTCGGCCCTCTCCGCCCGTTCCGGTTCAGGCCGGCGAGCAACGAAACTGACGTCCCCTTTCTGCGCGACCGGCGGTAACGGCGGTTCACCCGAACCCTCGCTCATCCCCGCGCCTTGCGGATGGCCCGCGATTCGCGCGAAAGCATCTTCCGACCACACCGCCGAGACCTCGGTACGCACGTGTGGATCGTGCGTGTACAGGGCGGCGCGCGCGGGCTTTTCTTCGCCCGCCATCCAACCCGGCTCCCGCCGTTCCGGCATGGCCGTGTAGAGATCGAATGTGGGCGAATCCGCTTCGCCGAGGTCGCGCTCCTCGCGTTCGCGCAGCAGCAATACATGGGGAAGTGCGACGACGCCAAGCACCGCGCCGTAGGCCAACCACGGCAGAAACGAACGGCCTTTCGCCCGTGCGACGAAGGCCGTGGCGAAACCGAGGGAAATGGCTGCCAAGAACCACAGGATCATGAAAATTCCATCGCGGCATAGTGTTTCGGAACCGGTACGCCCCGCTGCCGCGGCACAAGGGGGTCACCACGATGACCAGTCCTGACCAATGCAATCTCTGATAGACGCATGGCGCGGGCGCGCTATTCCCGTGCCTTGATTCGTCACCGCGTCACGCGATGCGTTTGAAGTATTTCGGAACTTCTGACGGAGATTTACGTACATAACTTCATGCACGTCACTTCATGCACGTCACGCGCGGAATAAACCCTGTCGGCCACCGTCTACATTCAAGTCAGTCGTGGGCAATGGTCACGGGACGTCGCGGATTGGTCACAAGGCATCACGGCCGTGACCGAGAATGCCGATAGGCAATGCCCGGATCCGGCGTGACAGAGGGGACAACATTCAGTCTGAGAATATCCACGCCAATGTCTGACAAAGGCTCGGAGAAACGCGTCATGGCTCCTTCCGAAACGACTATTGCCGCCGTCGACGCCCCTCCCATTCGGATTCACGCAGACGCTCTTCCCCCAGGCCAGGATATCCTTCTGGCGCTGCCCGACGACGAGTACCGCAGATCGCTATCTAATTACCTGCGCCGTCAGGGATTCAGGGTCATCGAGGCCGGAACCGCGCAGGCCGCCGTCGCGCGGGCCGTCACCGGGGACAAGCTCCACGTGATCGTCGCGGACGATGAACTGCCCGATCTGCCTGGGCTCGACGTGTTGACCCGTTTGCGCGACCTCGGCGTGGATACGCCGATCGCCCTGATGGCCGATGCCTACAGCGAGGTACGCGAGGAAGTCGCCCTCGAATGCGGCGCCGCCGAATTCCTGTGCCGCTCCCGCCGCCATTCGATCATCGCCAAGAGGCTGCATCTCCTCGCCGCCGGCGCAAAACGGCATACCGGCTCCGAATCCGCCGCTGCCGAGGATCTGCGGGTCGGCCGCCTCGTGCTCAAGTCACACTGCCACCGCGCGATCTGGCGCGGCCGGGAGGTGCCACTCACGGTCACCGAAGTGCGGATCGTGCGCTTGCTCGCCTGCCGGGCCGACGCGGCGCTGTCCTATCGCGAAATCTACGACGTGGTTCACGGCGCCGGCTTTCGCGCCGGAGAGGGCACGGACGGATACCGCACCAATGTTCGCTCCCTGATCCGCAAGATTCGCAAGAGGTTCAGGAACATGGACGGCGCATTCGACCAGATCGAGAACTGCCAGGGATTCGGTTATCGCTGGCGCGGCAAGATCGGCGCCGCTGATAGCGACAAATCATCGAACTGAAGGGCATCGGCGGAGACTGCGATGACATTTCCAGAGACCGGTACTGCCCCGACGCCAGACGTTATCGAGCACCTTTATCCGGTCATTTTGTGTGGCGGATCAGGTACGAGGCTCTGGCCGCTTTCCCGGGACACCTATCCGAAGCAGTTCCTGTCGCTCACCTCATCGCGTTCCCTTCTCCAGGAAACCGCCGGCCGCACGCGCAAGGATCTCGGGCTCCCTCCTCCGGTCGTATTGTGCGGCGAGCGGCACCGCTTCTTGATCTCCGAGCAGCTCGGTGCCGATGGAATCGTTCCCGAGGTGATCCTGTGCGAGCCGGCGGCGCGCAATACCGGACCCGCGCTGGCGGTTGCTGCCATGTACCTGCGCGAACGCGATCCCGATGCCATCCTGCTGGCCCTGCCGTCCGATCACTACATCGGCGACGCTGCCGCATTTCGGGACGTCGTGTCGCGCGCCGTCAGGCCCGCGGAACAGGGCCGCCTGGTATGTTTCGGAATCCGGCCCACGCGGCCGGAGACCGGATACGGCTACATAGAAAGCGGCGCGCCGCTGAACGACAGCGACGGCGTATTCGCAATCGCAAGATTCATCGAGAAGCCGGATGCGGCCACGGCAGAGAAGCTGGTCGCGGACGGCAGGCATCTCTGGAACAGCGGCATGTTCGTGCTGCCCGCGGCCGGATTCCTCGATGAACTGGGCCGTTACGATCCGGACACGACATCGGCCTGCAACGACGCCTTCGCCGGATGCCGCGAGGAAGACGGCTGCGTGCATCTCGACCGCGCGGCCTTCGAATCCGCCCCCTCGATTTCGGTGGATTATGCCGTCATGGAACGTACCGACCGCGCCGCCGTGGTGCCCGCAGATATCGAGTGGAACGACATCGGATCGTGGCGAAGCCTGCGCGACACCGGGCCGCACGATGCCGATGGCAACGTGCTGCAAGGCGACGTTGTGGTGGACGGCGTGCGTAACTCCCTGATTCGCTCTGAAAAGCGCCTGGTGGCGGCGATCGGCGTCGAAGACCTGGTGATCGTCGAAACCGATGATGCGGTGCTCGTCGGCAATGCGTCCCGCACCGCGGAGGTCGGCGCGCTGGCACGCCGGCTCAAGGCCGAAGGCCGCATCGAGGCGGATGCGCACAGGCGCGTGTTCAGGCCCTGGGGATATTACGAATCCCTGGATATGGGCGGACGCTTCCAGGTGAAGCACATCTGCGTCAAACCCGGTGGCCAGTTGAGCCTGCAGATGCACCATCACCGGGCCGAGCACTGGATTGTCGTGGACGGCACCGCCAGGATCGTGCGGGACGATGAAACACGTCTCCTGCGCGAGAACGAATGGGTCTTCATACCGCTCGGGACGACCCACCGGCTGGAAAATCCGGGCAAGCTCGACGTCCATCTGATCGAGGTCCAGGTCGGCGGCTATCTCGGGGAAGACGACATTGTCCGGTTCGAGGATCGCTACGGCCGATCATGACGGCAGTCCCGAACACGGCGCGGCCTGACACCGATTGGTCACAGGGCCGTCCATGAACCGATTGATAGCCTCGCCGTTAATCCTCTTGCGACCTACGGGTGAGGTTCCCTTCCACAAACCAAGGCATTCCCATGCTGTTTGCCCGCACCTTCCGCAAGGGCCATTACGCCCATGGCACACGGTTCCTTCACATCCTGTCGGTGATCGCGATGGCAACCATGCTGTGGGCCTGTGCGGAACCGACAGCTCCAATGGCGCCGCCGCCGCCGACAGACACCACCTACCATCTCGGATCGGGAGACCAGGTCCGGGTCACGATCTACGGCGAGCAGAATCTTTCCGGCGAGTACCGCGTCGACGGCAGCGGCGCATTGACCCTGCCCCTGGTCGGCAACGTCCACGTGGCCGGCCTGACGTCCGACCAGCTCAAGCAGCACCTGGAACGGCGCTACAAGGAATATCTCAAGGCCCCCGATGTCAGCATAGAAATCCTGGACTACAGGCCGTTCTACATCGTGGGTGAGGTGAAGAATCCCGGCAAATATCCATACGTCAACGGCATGACGGTGATCAACGCCGTTGCCATTGCCGGCGGGTTCACCTACCGCGCCAATTCCGACGATTTCTACATCCAGCGGAAGGCCCGCAACGATCACCAGTTCTCTGCGCAACAGACGACGGAGGTAAGACCGGGCGACGTCATCGTGGTACGCGAACGGTTCTTCTGAGCATGAGAAAAGATCTTCGAGTCATCCCAAAACATCCCGAGCCCGCTCCGCAGGCGTGGAGCGGACCGGCATTTTTCATCAATCCCGGCGATAGCCAGACCGGCCTGTGGGACGTCGCGCGCAAGCTGTGGCGCCGCAAATGGCTGGTCGCCGGCGGCACCCTCGCCTTTATCGCCGCCGGCGTCGCCGTCACGGCGCTGATGACGCCGCGCTACGGCGCGGAAAGCCAGGTTCTGATCGGCATACAGACGCCACGTGTCCTGAACGCGGATTCGATACTCAGCGGGATTACGGCGAACGCAGAAACCGTCCAGAGCGAGGCCTATATCGTCACCTCACATGCCGTCGCAGAAAAAGTCGCGCGCCGCCTCGATCTCGACAAGCTTCCGGAGTTCAATGCGGCACTGCGCCCCGAGCCGGCGTTCGATCTTTCCAGGATGCTCGGTATCGATGCCATCAAGTCATGGCTGAGCAAGCCCCCGAAGCAGCCAGCGCCCGAGGACGCCGCGCTTACCGCCGAGCAGCGCAAATGGGATAGCGTCGTTGCGACACTTCTCAGTGGCGTCGACGTAACGCCCCTCAACCGCTCCCACGTCCTCAGCATCGACACCCAGTCCGAGGATCCGCAGCTCGCGGCTCGCATCGCCAACACCTTCGCCGACGTCTATATCGAGCAGCAGCTCAAGACCAAGCAGAAGGCGACCACCGATGCAGACCACTGGCTCGACACGCGGATCGCGCAACTCAAGCAGCAGGTCCAGAAGTCCGACAAGGCCGTCGAGGATTACCGCCGCAAGCACGGTCTTTACGAAACCAAGTCGGACACCGTGATCGCCCAGCAGCTCGCGGAGCTGAACCGTGAAATGCTGGCCGCGCAGAACAGCAGGGTGGAGGCCGAGTCCCGCTACCACCAGGCCAAGTCCCAGCTGAAGACCGCCGATTCTATGGAAAGCCTGCCGGCGGTCCTCGATTCACCGCTGATCCAGACCCTGCGCGGACAGCAGTCGCAACTTGAGCAGAAGTCCGCGCAACTGGCGTCGATCTACACGGCAAAGCACCCCCTGCGCCGCGACATCGCGGCACAGATCAAGGAGATCAAGACCAAGATCCGCGCGGAAGCCCAACGCATCGTCGACGGCCTGAGCCACCAGGCGCAAATGGCCGACGACCGCTTCAACCGGGTCAAACAGCAGATGGCGGCCTTGCAGGCTAAGATGGGCGACGCCAACGAGGAAACTGTCAAGCTGCACCAGTTGCAGCGCGAGGCGGAAGCCAACCGCACAATGCTCGTCGCCCTGCTTCAGCGTTCCAAGGAAACGGTCGACCAGCAGAGCCTGCTGGTGCCCGACGCCCGTGTCATCTCCAAGGCCGACGTCCCGCTTTCCCCGTCGTTCCCGCCGAGCACGCTGATCCTCGTGCTCACGACCTTCGCCGGGCTGGGTTGCAGCGTACTGCTCGCGCTTTTGCTGGAGGGCATCGACCAGACATTCCGCGCGCGCGAGGACGTGGAGCACGAGACCGGGCTCCCGGTGCTCGCTCTCGTGCCTTCGGTCTCCAAGACGCGGCAGGTTTCCGCCGATCCGCGCGCGCCTTTCTGGGAATCCCTGCATATGCTCAATACCCGGCTGTCGCTGGAGACCGACGCGGGCGGGGTACCGAGGAGCGTCATGTTCACCTCGGCCGTGCCCCGCGAGGGCAAGACGAGCTTGAGCACCGCCTACGCCCGGCTGCTCGCGCAGGAAGGCCAGCGCGTGGTGATCCTCGAGCTGGACTGGAAGCGCCCCAGCCTGCACAAGGCACTGGGCCAGCAGCAGCGCGCCGGGCTGGCAGAGCTCCTGCACGGCTTCGTGACGCCGGAAGAGGCGGTTTACCGTGACCCCCATTCCGGGCTCCATGCCATCTTCGCGGGCAACGGCGGACACATCGCCCAGAGCGGGGTGTGGCTCGCCCGCCTGCGCCTCTTGCTCGGCACCCTGTCACGGCATTACGACGTGATCATTCTCGATACGGCGCCGGCCTCCGTGACCCCGGAAATTCTCCACGTGTCGCGGCTCGTCGAGCAGACCGTGTTCGTAGTCAAGTGGGGCAGCACGGCGCGGCACACCGTACTGACCGAGTTGCGCAACCTCCATCGTGCCGGTGCGTCGCTCGCGGGCGTTGTACTGTCGCAGGTGGATTTTCGGCGCTATCGCCGCTACGCCTACAGCGAGAACGACTACCGCCATCGTCGGCGTCTCGCCCTCGACGCCGCCGGCTGACGCATTGCCTGCGGCCCCCTCCAGAGCAGCACTGGTGCTGACCCAGCACTACTGGCCGGAACCGATCGGCTCGGCCCCCTATCTCACAGATATCGGCGAGTGGCTGGCCGCGCATGGGCATGAAGTCCGCGTATTCACCTGCCGCCCCCACTACCCCGACGGCTTCGTATCGCGCGCCTATCGCCACGGGCGGCGTGACGAGGAAACGCGCAGCGGTGCCTTGATCGAGCGGGTGGCGCCGTTCCAGCCGTGGCGGCGCGGTGCGCTTGGCCGCATGATCCGGGAAGCCTTGTTCCTGATGCAGGGTCTCGGGGCACTGGCGTCGGGACGTATCCGCCGGTGCCCACTTGTGGTCTCCCTATGCCCCTCGGTTTTCACCGTGCTGCTGGGTATCGCGGCGCGGCGCCGCCATGGCCACCACGTGGTGATGGTCCACGACATACAGTCCGGCCTGGCAACCGGCCTCGGCATGATAGGTGGACGCCATATCGCCGCGCTCATGCGATGGCTGGAGCGTGTCGTCTTCAACCGGGCCGACATGATCCTCGTGCTGTCGGACAGCATGCGCAAACATCTGCGCGGGCAGGGCGTACGCAAGCCGATCGAGATCCTGCCGATCTGGGTCGATACCGGGGCCGTACGCCCGGCCAGGGCGCCGCGTGGTAACGCCGTAACCGTTATCTACAGCGGCAACTTCGGCAAGAAGCAAGGGCTGAGCCAGGTCATCGACATGGCGGAACTGCTGGAACGGCGCAACAGTCCCGTGCGGGTGCTGTTGCGTGGCGAAGGCAGCGAGGGTACGGCGATTGCCGCCGAGATCGAGTTCCCGCGGCCTTCGGCACATTCGGCTGGCACCACTGGTTCCGCCGGAACGCTTGTCCGGAAGTCTGTCCGAGGGCGCGATCCATCTCGTGCCCCAGGACGCCAACACTGCCGACTTCGCGGTTCCTTCCAAGGCCTATGTCATCATGGCCAGCGGCCGGCCGTTCGTCGCAGCGGCACGCCCGGGAAGCCAGTTGTGGGAATTGAGCGCGCGTTCCTGTGCGTTCCTGTGCGTGCCCGCCGGTGACGCGCAGGCGCTCTCGGACGCCGTCGAGCGGCTCGCACACGATACTGCCCTGCGCGTGAGACTCGGGCGCAACGGGCGGCGTTACGTCCGGCACCATCACGACAAGGCATTGATCCTGGACCGGTTTCTTTCCCTGGCCGCGCCTGCGCAGACAGATCACTCATGGCATTTCCATCCGTCCCGCATCTCCTGATCCTGGAGCCCGACGCCCGCGGCCATGCCCGCGAATGGCTGGGACACCTGATCGAGGGCGCACAGGCAATCGCCCCTGATCCCCTATGGCTCAGTCTCGCGGTCCCGGACGCGCTTGCCCGGGAACTCGTGAGCACGTTGCCCATAGCGGTCCGGCATCGTGTCGGCGTGATACCTCTCAGCGAGCGCGAAACCGCGCTTTGCCTCAACAAGCGGCTGTGGGTCAGCGGCATGGCGCGGTGGTGGGTCATGCGCCGTTGCATCGCGAGAGCAAACGCGACCCACGGCCTGTTCCTCGGCCTCGATCACGCGTCGCTGCCGCTCGCCCTCGGTCTCGGCATGGGAGGACGACCGATTTCGGGAATCCTGTTCCGACCGTCGGTGCATTATGGAGACATCGGCCCTTACCGACCCGGCCTGCGCGAACGCCTGCGGGACCTGCGCAAGACAGTGCTGTACCGGCTGATGCTGCGCAACCCGGCGGTCAACGCCGTGCTCTCGCTCGACCCCTATTTCGTCGACTACGCCCATGCACGATACGCCCATGCCGATAAAGTGGTGGATACCCCCGACCCCGTGTGTCCAGCTCCGCCGCCCACCTCCGACGACACCGCGCTCGCCGACGGCGTTCCCGGCGAGCGCAAGCTCCTGCTGCTGTTTGGCGAACTGACCTGGCGCAAGGGTATCCTCAAACTACTGCAATCCCTCGAGCTGTTGCCCAGAGATGCGGCACAGCGCATCGCCGTGATGGCGGCAGGATCGGTCGATCCGCCGATCCGCGCCGCCGTCTACGATGCAGTTGCACGCCTGCGCCGGACTCGGCCCGAACTCTGGCTATACCTCGAGGATCGCCGGCTCGCCGGTGGTGAGATCACCGCGCTGGTACAACGCAGCGCGCTGATTCTGGCGCCCTATCAGCGCTTCGTCGGCTCCAGCGGCATCCTGTTGTGGGCGGCACGGGCGGGGCGGCCGGTGCTGTGCCAAGACTACGGGCTGATGGGACGCCTCACACGTGAATATCATCTGGGCGTGACCGTGGACAGCGACGATCCCCAGGCTCTTTCGGAAAGCATCGCGGCGTTCGCTCGCGATGACACCGACGCCACGGCCAGCGCGCACGCCATGAGCCGCCTGTGTGAGCGGCGCAGCCCTGCCCGGTTCGCGCGTATCGTGCTCGGCCAGGCAATTCGCGACAGGCACGACCCCGGTTCCGGCCGTTCGCTCGGCTGGACCCGGGGTGGTGCTTTAGAGTGATCACAGCCGCCCACCGGTTGGTCACAGCCGTTCTGCTGCCGTCAATGAGACAAAAGACCATGTCCGTTCGCCACTGACGGAGGAGGTTTCCATGTATCATCAGGATCGCCTGTCGCTGCCCTTCATTGCCGGGGACGGACGCGACTATGCGCGGTCCATGCGCGGGACATGGGCACCGAAGCCCATCTCCGCCTCGGTCATCTGCGCATTGCTGGTGGTGCTCGACATCGCCATCCTGATCGGCACCGCAACCATCGCCTATACCTTCTGGCTGCTGCACGATCCCTATTCGAGCTGGAGCGAATACGCGCTCGTTGTCGCGTTCGGCACGCTGCTCGCAATCAATATCTTCAACCTCGCCCGGCTCTACGACCTCGCACAACTCCACAAACCGCGCCAGATGCTGAGCCGAACCGCCGCGTGCTGGTGTGCGGTCGCGTCGGCACTCATGGTAGTGAGCTTCCTCACCAAGACCTCCGACAATTATTCGCGCCTGTGGGCACTGATGTGGTTCGGCTCCTCCATGATCGGGCTGCTCGGTGCGCGATGGCTCCTCCTTGCGCAGACCGCTCGATGGGTCGCCGAGGGCAGACTGCAGCGCAAGATCGCGATCGTCGGAACGGGCACACTCGCACGGCATCTTGCTCAGCATTTCGCCGCCAGCTCGAAGGGTGGCGTGCGCGTGGTCGGCCTATTCTCGGAAGGCGAGACACCGCGCCAGCCGTGGAAGATGCGCGGAGGAATTCGGCGGCGGGCTCGATCAGTTGATCCAGCTGGTCCGGCTCGACGCCGTGGATACCGTGATCGTAGCCGACGAGGAAGCCTCGCCCGACAGGCTCGCCGACATCTTCGAACGCCTACGCGAGGTGCCGGCAGATGTGCGCTACTGTCCCGGACCGATGGCGCTGCGCCTCACACGCCACAACGTGTCCCGCTACGCCGGCGTCGCCATGCTCAACGTGGTTGACCGGCCGTTGTCGGAATGGCGCTACGTCGTCAAAGAAATCGAAGACCGCGTCCTCGCAACGTTGATAGTTGCGCTGATCTCCCCGGTGCTGCTTGCCATCGCGGCGCTCGTCAAGATGGACAGCCCGGGACCGGTTCTGTTCCGCCAGAGGCGTTACGGCTACAACAACCAGCTCGTCGAGGTCTGGAAGTTTCGTACCATGCGCCATGACCTCGAGGACACCAACGCGGAACGGCTGACCCAGCACAACGACCCGCGTATCACGCGAATCGGCGCCTTCCTGCGCCGCTGGAGCCTGGACGAGCTGCCCCAGTTCCTCAACGTGCTGCGCGGTGACATGTCGATCGTCGGGCCGCGCCCGCACGCGGTTTCCGCCAAGGCCGGCGGTCTGCTCTATCCGCAGGCCGTCCCCCACTATGCGGCCCGCCACCGCGTCAAGCCGGGCATCACCGGCTGGGCCCAGATCAATGGCTGGCGCGGCACTACGGATACCGTCCGCCAGATCGAGAAGCGCGTCGAGCACGACATGTACTACATCGAGCACTGGTCGTTGTGGCTCGATCTGAAGATCATCACCCTGACGCTGTTCAAGGGTTTTTCCGGACAGAACGCCTATTGATCGACCGGAGACGCACATGCGGTATCTGTGGCTGACCTGGATCGATCCGGCGCCGGAGCACGATGGACAGCGCATCTATTCAGGGCGCCTGATCGATGCCGTCGCTGCGGCAGGCGCCGAGGTCGACGTGCTGTGTTTCGCCAACAGGGATTCACCGCGCCGCCCGGGTGTCGCGGAGGGCAACGTCCGGTGGTGGCCGGTGCCCTATACGCCTCATTCGGCCGCCACCAGCATCTTTTCGCCCCTGCCCAATATCGCGCACCGTTCCGATACCGCCACCATGCGGCGCGGGCTCCACGCCCTGGCCGCCCAGGGACGATGGGACACGGTCGTGCTGGACGGCCTCTACGCTGGCTGGGCCCTGCCTCATCTCGATGCGATACGCACGGCGAGCGGCGCTCCTGCAAGGGTCGTCTATCTCTCGCACAATCATGAGGAAACCCTGCGCCCCGATATCGCCCGCAACTACCAGGGTAATCCCGTCAAGGCAACCCTGTTGAGGCGTGATGCGGCCAAAGCCATACGCACCGAGCGCGGCATCGTCGATCGCGCCAGCCTGATCACGGCAATCACCGAAGAGGATGCGGCGCTGTTCCTTCGAAGCCATCCTGACAAGCGCGTGATGGTGCTGACGCCGGGATATTCCGGGCGACGGTTACCGCGCCGCGAGATCACCGCCGACTTGCCGCGCCGTGCGGTTATTCTCGGCAGCTTCGACTGGATCGCGAAACGCATGAACCTAGAGGAATTCATTGCTCTCGCCGATCCCCGTTTCGCCGCCATCGGTGCCGAGCTCCAGGTGGTGGGCAACAGCGACCCGGTCTTCCTGGATAGGCTGCGGCGCCAGGTCAGCGCGACCACGCTGGTCGGCTCGGTCGCCGAGGTCGAACCCTATCTCCGGGAGTCACGAATCGCCGTCGTGCCCGAACGCAGCGGCGGCGGCTTCAAGCTCAAGGTGCTGGATTACGTGTTCCATCGTCTGCCGGTTGCCGCGATCGCCGGATCCGTCGCCGGCACGCCCCTGCAGCCGACCGAATCGATCCTGACTTTCGATAACCTCGAGCGGCTCGCCAGCGGCGTGATCAAGGCTCTCGACGACCTGCCCCTCCTCAACAAGCTGCAGGAGCAGGCCTATGCCGTCTGCGCCGACCAGTTCGACTGGCGGCGCCGCGGCGAGGCCTTCCTGGCGGAAACAGGCCTGTCGCAACCGAGCCTCGCACAGACGAGCGCGGCATGAGTTCCGCCTTTACCGTTCCACGGCCGCCCGATGCCGTGAGCCGCGCCCTCGTGCTCCTGTTCCTGCTGGGAGTCTATCTCGGTGTCGCGGCCCATCTACCGGGCGGAATCCCAGTGCCCGACGTGGTCGCAGGCGCAGCGGGCTGCCTCCTGCTTCTGACCCAGGCACCGCGTATCGAGGAACGTCACGTCGTGGCCATTTTCGCCGTGCTGATCCTCTACGCCGTCACGGTACTGGCAGCGCCCGACTACCGCTATCTGATCGAACGCTTCAAGGGGTTCGTACAACTGACCTATTCGGTGCTTATCGGCTATGCCTTCTTCCTTACGGTAACGCGCTATCGCCGATCGCGGCTGGCCGCCGTATTCCTGATGTTCAGCATCATCATCCTGATCGGCTGTGCGCTCGAGAATTTCACCGCCTTCAAGGATGTCAGCGACAAGTTCAGAAACTGGGCGTTCGACACTGGTGTCTATACTGCGGACTTGCGCGACCAGCTGTTCTACGGGCGCATCCGGCCCAAGTTCTTCACCTCGGAACCTTCGGCAGTAGCAATCATGTTCGCGCTGTTCAGCTTCGCCTGGTACGTACTTGCACGCGCGCGCATGAAAATCCTCACCTATCTGGTTCTGGTGGGTGCCGGGTACTTCCTGATGCGTGGACCGAGTCTGCTGCTCGGCATCGCCCTGATCCCGGCCTACGAGCTGTTACTCGCTTCCCGGCGCGGACCACCGGATGAGGCACACATCGATCTGAGGCGGGCCGCGAGCGCCGTAACACTCGCCGTGGTGATTGTAGGCGCCGCGATTCCCCTTGTGCACGCGCTCTATGCGAACCGGCTGGAAGCGATACTTTCCGGTGAGGATCCGAGCTTTTTCTCGCGCGTGATTGCTCCGCCTCTTGTGGCTTTCAAGGTGGTCGCCGCGCACCCGATTGCCGGTGCCGGCCTTACCAGCTGGGAGTTTATCGACGCGCCGACGCGCGAGGTTTATGCCACGGCGCCGTGGTTCTCGAGCGACTACCGTTTCGACGGCGCCGCAAACGCGATCACCAACTACTTCTGGCTGCATTGGATTTATCTCGGCCTGTTCTGGGGGGGCACGATGATAATTGCTTTAAGCCTTATGCTGCGCAGCCTTGCTGTACCAAGCATCCTGTTCTGCTGGATCGTCTGGGCCGTGTTTGGACAGGGTGCCGGTTCCTACGTAGGCCCTCAGGCATGGACGGTTCTGTTCCTTGCCGCGGCCCTAGCCGTGGTGCACGAACGCAGTCGGGTCCGGAATACGGTCCAAGCAACACCTTTCGCCACCCTCGCGCCCGGCGCACGGGAACCATGGCTGATTGCGCCACCGCTGACAACGGGAGCGCGCCCATGAGAGTGCTGCACCTGAGCACCAGCGATATTCGCGGCGGCGCCGCGCGCGGTACCTTCTGGTTGCACCACGCCCTGCGCGACCGTGGCATCGATTCCCTCATGCTGGTAGGTCGCAAATACAGCCTCGACGGCAGCGTTTCGACGGTAGGCGGGGCGCTTGCGCCGGTGAGCGAACGCTTACGCGATGCCATGGACAGGTTGCCCCTGCGCCGCTATGCCAAGACCGATGATTCGTTCTGGACCATCGGCTGGCTGCCCCGCCGCATGGGGCGCGTGGTTGAGTCCCTCCGGCCGGACGTCATCCACCTGCACTGGACCGGCGGCGGCTTCCTGCCGATCTCTGCGCTGCATGCGTTCCGGCGCCCGCTGGTCTGGACCTTGCGTGACATGTGGGCCTTCACAGGCGGTTGCCATTACAGCGCCGGCTGCCATCGCTACGAGGTTTCCTGCGGCTACTGCCCGCAGATTCAGTCGCGATCGGAAGACGACCTCAGCCGCACGATCTGGCAGCGCAAGAAGCACGCCTGGAAGGACCTCAACCTGACCCTGGTGCCGATCAGCAATTGGCTCGCGGACTGCGTGCGCAAGAGCGCCCTGCTCCCGGACCGGCCGATCGAAGTCATTCCGAACGGTCTCGACGTCGGACGCTTCCATCCCATACCCAAGCAGAAGGCGCTCGCCGCCTGGGATCTGCCACCGGGCAAGCGTTATATTCTGTTCGGTGCACTCGGGGCGCTCACGGACAAGCGCAAAGGCTACGAACAATTCGTCGAAGCAACGCGCATCCTCGCCCGCAACTGCTGGAGCACCCGCGCCGAGATCCTGGTGTTCGGCGACCTCGCGGCAGAGGGTGCACACGACCTTGCGCTTCCTGCGCGGTTCCTGGGCCATATAGACGACGACGACCGCCTTGCGCATCTCTACGCCGCAGCCGACGTCATGGTTGCTCCGTCGTTGCAGGAAGCCTTCGGCAAGACGCTGGCCGAAATCAATGGCCTGTGGGACACCGGTCGTTGCGTTCGACGGCACTGGCCCCGCGGACATCGTCCTCCATTACCGAACCGGCTACCTGGCCGCGCCATTCGACGCCCATGACCTGGCGCACGGGATCGAGTGGTGCCTGGCGGTCCCCGAGCGCACCCGCTCGCTGAGCGAGGCGGCACGGCGGCGTGCCCGGGACCGATTCGACATCGGCGCTGTCGCCGACCGCTACGTCGATCTCTACCGGCGCATGCTCGCGCAAATGCCATGAATCCAATCTATCGCCGCGATCTGTTCGCCGGTGGTGCCGGCCTCACGCTCCTCGCCATGTCGGGCAGCGCCGCGGCGGCACCCCCGGCACCTGCACCTACCGCGACAGCGCGCGAATTCGGCGCCGTCGGCGATGGCGTCGCCGACGACAGCACGGCGCTCGAGCGCGCGTTCGCCGCCGCCCTGGCGGGTCGTGAAGCGCGGGTCGTCGCCATTCCGCCCGGCCGTTACCGCGTGACGCGGCCGATCCGGGTCCGGACCGGGGAACGGGGCACCGGGAACGTCACCCACCGCAGCGGCATCCTGGCGCAAGGCGCGCGCATCATCTCGGAAATCGGTGACGGGCAGCCGGTCGTGGAGATCGAAAGCCGGGCCACGCTCCGCTATTTCCTGATCGAAGGCCTGGAGATCGCCGGGCAGGGCCATGAGGGCCATGGCATCTCCATCTCATGCCAGACCCGCGGCACCTATTTCTACAACTTCTGCCTGCGCGACGTGATCGTGGAAGGCTGCGGCGGCGACGGCCTCCGTCTCAAGGGTAACGTGTTCGAGGGGCAGATATTCAACAGCTACTTCCGCGATAACCACAGGAACGGGGCAACTTTCGCCCACGGTGCCGAGAACACCGTGCTTTCGGCCGTTCATGTGTTCGGCTGCGTGTTCGGGGGCAACGGCCGCCACGGTGCGGAAATGGCCGACGGTGCCGCAGACGTCGGCTTTCACGGCTGCTACTTCCTGTTGAACAAGAATTTCGGCCTGTCGGCGCCGAGCGGGTGCACCCTGCTGTCACACTGCGGTTTCGAGAACAATCACATGGCCGCGCCGGATTTCGCCCATGGCGACGCCGGCCTCCGGCTGATGATCCAGGGCACGCTGGTCGGCTGCACCGCCTATTCCATCTACCATCAGACCCACCTCGTGCGCGCGCATGTAACCAACCGCCTGACGATGGTGGGCTGCAGTGCGTCCGGCGGGGCCCGCGCCCATGGCGCTGGCCTCGCCCGTCTCGGCGGCAGCAAGGGCGCCACGGCAACCCTGGTCGGCTGCCACGGCGGCGTGCGCCGCGAAGGCAAGGTTGGCCTGGTCGAACTGGGTGGGCACGGCAGCGGTGCGCGCCTCGGTGCACACTGGAACGACAACGATCTCGCGTGGCTCGGCGACTACTGCCTGTGGATCGACGGCAAGGGGCGTCTGCGGATTAAACGTGGCAAGCCGACGACCGACGAGGACGGCACGCTGGTCGGTACATAAGGACAATTGGGAAATCGGAAACCATACATGCATTACCGCACCGTCGCCGACCTCAACAACGATGTTCTCGAATGGAGCCGCAGGTTGCCCGAGGGGATCGAACTGGTGGTTGGCATCCCGCGCAGCGGGCTGCTCGCGGCGAACCTGCTCGCCCTTGCGCTGAACGTCCCGTTCACCGATGTCGAAGGCCTGGTTGCCCGGCGCCTGCTCGATAGCGGCAATAGGCTCGGCGACACGGGACTTCTGCTACACGGGAACCGGACACTTCGGGTCCTGGTGGTCGATGATTCGGTGTGGTCGGGTGGCCAGATGGCAAAAGCCCGGACCCGGATCGAGGCGGCCTGCCTACCCCACCACGTCGCCTATGGGGCCGTCTACGTCGTGCCGGATGCGGCCCGCCTGGTCGATACGTACCACAGCAAGGTTCCGGTGCCGCGCGCGTTCGAATGGAACATTCTTCACCACCCCGCGCTCGCGGAAAGCTGCGTCGCGCTCGAAGGCACCGTGCTGCCCCCGGCCCGTAACGGCCAGACGGCGACCACAGCTATTCTCCAGCGCGTCAAACCGCAGTTCAGGCCAACCCAGAAGATCGGCTGCCTCGTAGCGACCCAACCGGAATCTGCGCGGCCCGCGCTGACCGCCTGGCTTTCCAAGCACCACATCCTCCACGATGCGCTTGCGCTTATCCTTCCGGAAGACATGAATGGACGGAGCGAAGACGACGTCACACGCGACAAGGCCGCGCTCTATCGCAGCAGCCATGCCTGGGTTTACATCGAGGCCAGCGCGCCTGCCGCTGTGCATCTGTCCCGGACAGCCAGGCGCCCGGTCTACTGCTTCGAGACGCGGGAGATGCTTTACCCGGGGCGAGCGGGCGGGATCGAGACCCGTCCCCTGCCCGAGACGCGTATCGCCATGCGCCTGCGCGATCTCGCCGAGCGGATTCATTGCAAGATCCGCGTCTTCGCGAATTGAAGTCCAAGAGGCCCGGCGAAGGACCCCTTCCCCAGGAAGACCGCGACACATGCCACGGAGAAATCACATGGCGATCCGCCGGAGCAGGCTAGCGTCGGCGGGAGGCAGAATTGTTCATTCGACACGAGCGTATGCCACCGTCTCGTCGTGCCTGGCAACGCGCGTTTTTTCTTGGTGACATATATGATCATCATCGACAAGGCCTTGGAAGAGCGAGCGGCGACGGGAAGACCGATCAAGGTCGGTCTGATTGGCCCGGGATTTTCGGGGCGTGGTATTGCCAGGCAGTTGCTCCTCTATTCACGCGGCATACGCTTGGTAGCCATCTCCAGTCGCGATCCGGCACGGGCGGCCAAAGCATTCGTCGATGCCGGCGAGAAACTTCCCAGGCTGGTCGAAACCGGTTCTGAACTCGCCTATGCCATTCACCACGGCGTGCCTGCATATACTGGTAACTGGCGCCTGCTTTGCGAATGCGAACAGATCGACGTCATCATCAATTCAACCGGCGCGGTCGATTTCGGTGCTCACCTCGCCCTGTCGGCTATCGAACACGGCAAGCATCTCGTTCTCAACAACGCCGAGCTGGACGGCACCGTGGGGCCGCTCCTGAAGCGCAAGGCCGACGCGGCCGGTGTTATCGTTACCGCCTGCGACGGCGACCAGCCCGGCGCACAAATGAACCTGTACCGGCTCATGAACGGCATGGGGATCAAGCCGGTCCTGTGCGGCAACATCAAGGGGCTATACGATCCGTACCGCAATCCGGCCACACAGGTTTCGTTCGCCCGCAAATGGGGACAGAAGCCGGAAATGGTGTCGGGCTTCGCGGACGGTACCAAGATCTCCTTCGAGCAGGCGATCGTCGCTAACGCCACGGGCATGAAGGTCGCCCGCCGCGGCATGACCGGCACGAGCGTCGAACCGGGAACGCCCGTGGAACAGGCGATTTCCGACCTGCCTCTGGAACAGGCCGCGGAGGGTCCTGGATTCGTGGACTACGTGGTCGGGGCGACACCCGGCGCCGGCGTGTTCGTGGTGGGCACCCTCGACGACCCCGTACAGCAGCGCTACCTGGAGCTCTACAAGCTGGGCAGCGGCCCCTTCTACCTCCTCTATACCCCATTCCATCTGTGTCACTTGGAAGTGCCCAATTCAGTCGCCCGTGTCGCCTTGTTCGGTGACGCGGTTGTGACCCCGCTCGGGCCACCGATGGTGGAAGTTATTACCGTCGCCAAGACCGACCTGAAGGCCGGTGCCATTCTCGATGGCATGGGACGGTATATGACCTATGGCCTCTGTGAGAACGCGGACACGGCACGGCACGAGAATCTCCTCCCGATCGGCGTAGCCGAGGGCTGTAGGCTCCTGCGCGACATCCGCAAGGACGAAGTTCTTACTTACCACGACATGGAACTTCCGGAGGGGCGCCTGGTCGACAGGCTGCGCGCCGAACAGGACGAACTCTTCTACGGCGCAGCGAAGCCCGGTATCCTGACCTCGCGGCGGCTAAGCGCATAAAATAAATCCCCTGGTCGCGATCCGACAGCATTGCCGGATCACACCGTCGGGACCGATGTCATATGTAATTCCGCCTCAACCGGGCACGAATGTGCCTGACGACCTCTCGCGGCCGCAGGATGGCCTGTTCCATCTCACCCGTCACCGCCCGCACAAGGGCCCCAAAGCCGGGACTTCTCCCGGCCTGACGCAAGCCCTGAGCATGGTATGAGAAGAACTGCCGACTGCGCAGCAGCACGGCGTTCCGGACCAGGTAACGATAGTATCTGCGGACGAATTTCGCCTCGAGCGCCGCCAGTTCATCGGGAGTGAAATAGCGTGGGCCGAATTCCTGCAAGATCAGCAGTCCATCCCTGAACGGCGTTCCATTGCGCTTGCACATCGTCACCGTCACCGTTTCGTCGTGCTCGCGTGAAAACATCAGGATTTCGTGGACGAACCCGAAGTCCACCCCGTCCATCACGTCAAAAAATGCCGCGATGTCGGCGTGCAGGTATTTTTCCGGATAGAACGGCTTCCCGGGAACGATCAGGTCGCGACGGATCAGGCTTCCGGTCGGAGAAAAGGCGAACTGTTCCTGACTGAGATAGGAACGGACGATATCACGGCCGGGAAACACGGTCTGGTCCGTGGGAAGCCCCCCACATTCGACCCGGCTCTTGTCCCCGCGCCAGCGCAGCGACGCGACGATACCGACCGTCGGGTTCCGCGTAGCGAGGGTCACCATCCGCATCAGGGCGTCGGGCAGCATCGCATCGTCCGCCGGCAGCACCCAGACGTATCTGCTTTCAGGGGAAATGAAGCCGAGCGCCCGATTCCAGTTGGCTATGATGGGAAGATGGTCTTCGCATTTGACGAGGCGAATCCGACTGTCGCGCGCGGCATAATGCGCAGCGACTGCCCGGGTATCATCGGTGCTGGCATTATCGACGATGACATGCTCGAGCCGCACAAGGCTTTGCGCCATGACGCTTTCGATGCATTCTCCCAAATAACGCCCGCCGTTGAACACCGGGGTCACGACGCTGACTACCGGCGTATCTGCAATATTTATGCTCATTTTCGTGTTTCCCATAAATACGCATTCATTTTACAAAATAATAAAATATGCATACTTTTGGTTTCCGACAAATATAACAGAAAACCGGCCGGTTAGTTTCTTTCGGTCCGTTAAGAAATAATGATGTTTTAGATTGGTCACAGCCCTCACCTCTTGGCCACATGCCTTGGGGGCGGATTCCTGTAGCCTGTAGCGAATTGAATTTCGCACGATTGGCTGCGGTCGGGATGCGCACAGGCGTTTCAGATTTTCTTGTACCCCCGCAACGGATTGCGAATCCCGCTGCTCGTGCGATTGCGGCTGTCCGGTTTCCGTGATCGCGCAGACCACACTCCCCGATGGCTTCCATCTTCCTGCTCCTGCAAAGAGATGAAACTGAGAGAAGGCTCTAGGCCATGCATCGTCGCCACCAGACCCTGCCGGCATCCTCGCCTCATACGGCCCCTTTTTCCGCCACCACTCATCTCGAAAACGGGGGGGCTCTTCCCAAGCGCGCCACAGGTCGGGCCGACCCAAAAGCACGGCGAAACGTCGATGGTATGAAGGTCGTGATACTTGCCGGCGGTTACGGCACGCGTCTCAGCGAGGAAACGGGCATCAGACCCAAACCCCTCGTCGAAATCGGCGGAAAGCCAATTCTCTGGCACATCATGAAGATCTACTCCGCCCACGGTCTCACCGACTTCATTATCTGCGGCGGATACAAATGCGAGATGATCAAGGCCTATTTTCGAGATTACGTGCTGCAGACGTCGGATGTCGCCTTCGACCTGGCCACGGGCACCATCAACTTCATCAGGCGCGAAACCGAGCCTTGGCGAATTTCCGTGATCGATACGGGCGAGACGACGATGACGGGTGGGCGCATAAAGCAAATCCTCGACCACGTAGGTGACAAGACGTTCTGCCTGACGTACGGCGATGGTGTGTCAAACGTCGATATCGGCGACGTCATCCGCTACCACAAGGAATCGGGTGCAATGGCCACGCTTACTGCGGTCATGCAGCCCGGTCGCTTCGGTGCGCTCGACTCTCGCTCCCAACGAACGGTTCGTCCGCGCGTTCCGGGAAAAGTCCAACTCCGACGGCGGCCTTATCAATGGCGGCTTTTTCGTCGTGGAACCTGGGGTCGAAAAATACATCCCGGACGACGATACCGTCTGGGAAGAGGAGCCCCTGCAGAAGCTGGCGCGCGACGGTCTGCTTGCCGCGTATCGTCACCACGGATTCTGGCAAAGCATGGATACTCTGCGGGACAAGATGGTTCTTGAAGGTCTTTGGTCAAAGGAAGGTGCTCCATGGAAAGTCTGGCACTGATCGCGACGCGTTCCGATGATATGCCCCGTGTACTAGTCACCGGCGCGTCCGGCTATATCGGATCCGTCCTGATGGGCGAGCTCGCATTGCGCGGATACCGTGCCGTCGGACTGGATGCCGGGTTTTATGAGAACGGCACGCTGTTCCACGACGCCCACGACCGGCCGCCACTGCTGATAAGGGACGTGCGCGACGTGAAGGTCGACGAGCTGCGTGGCTACGCCGCCATCATCCACCTTGCCGAATTGTCCAACGATCCTCTGTGCAGCTTCAGCAGCGTCTCTACCTTCGACATCAACTACCGGGGATCCGCCTCTCTCGCCGCCAAGGCCAAGGCTGCTGGGGTTCCGCGCTTCATCTATTCCTCGTCCTGCAGCGTCTATGGCGCCGCCGGAGACAGCCTCATCACGGAAGACTCCGATCCCAACCCGCAGACTGTCTATGCACGCTGCAAGGTCCTGGTCGAGCAGGAGGTCAAGGCCATGGCGTCGCCCGGCTTCACGCCCGTGTTCCTGCGCAACGCCACGGCGTATGGCGTTTCCCCCAACATGCAATTCGACATCGTCCTCAACGATCTTTCGGGACAGGCCTGGACCCGCGGGCGCATCGCCATGACCAGCGACGGCTCGCCCTGGCGCCCCCTGGTTCACGTGCGCGACATCTGCGGCGCCATGATCGCGGCCATGGAAGCCGATGCCGAGGCGGTCTCCGGCGAAAGCCTCAACGTCGGCAGCGGCGATCAGAACTACCAGGTACGCGATATCGCCCGGATCGTGGCGGCTGAGTTCCCCGGCTGTGAGTTGTCCTTTGGCCAGAACGGCTCGGATAACCGCAGCTACCGCGTCTCGTTCCAGAAGATCCGCGAACGGCTCCCACAATTCCAGTGCCTCTGGGATGCACCGCGTGGCGCCCAGGAACTTCGTCAGGTGTTCGAGCGGATCGCAATGCGCAATGAAACCTTCACTTCCTCGACTTTCACGCGGCTCACGCGCCTGCGCGAGTTGTTAAATTCTGGCCAGATCGACGCCACGCTGCGCTGGCGCTCGCTGGAAATTCCACCTCCCACGGTCAGGGCGCCGGCACAACGGGCTATCTAGACATAGGGAGGCCGCCATGACCGTTGCCAATTCCACCGCAGTAGAGTCCCGTGACGCCGGTACACCGCGTCCGCCGTGTCGACTTTGCGGCGCGCCGCTGCAGAGAACCTTCGTGGATTTGGGCGCGCAGCCCTCCGCTAACGCCTACTTGCGTGCCGACCAGCTTTCCGGCATGGAACCGACCTGGCCCCTGCACGCCTACGTCTGTGATGACTGCCACCTCGTGCAGCTCGAAGCGTTGCACAGCTCCGAGCAGCTGTTCTCGGACTATGCCTATTTCTCCTCCTACTCGAAGGACTGGCTGGCACACGCGGAACGCTACACCGAGCAGATGATCGAGCGGCTTGGCAAGGACAGGCTCCGGCTGGTCGTCGAGGTGGCCAGCAACGACGGCTATCTTCTCCAATACTTTGCTCGCGCCGGCATCAAGGTTCTCGGTATAGACCCGGCCGCGAACGTGGCTAAGGTAGCGAGAGAACGCGGAGTCCCCACCATTACCCGGCTATTCGGACGTTACCTTGCCACCGAAATGACGGCACGGGACATACACGCCGACCTGATTGTCGCCAACAACGTTCTCGCCCATGTGCCCGATATCAACGATTTCGTCGATGGCCTTGCCACGCTCGTGCACCCGCGGGGCGTCATCACCCTGGAATTTCCGCATCTTCTCAGGCTGATCAAGGAAAACCAGTTCGATACGATCTATCACGAGCACTTTTCCTATCTCTCACTCAGCGTCGTGGACCGTTTGCTCGCGGCCCACAAGCTCGCCATCTTCGACGTTGAGGAATTGCCGAACTCACGGTGGCTCGCTCAGGGTCTTTGCCGCCCGGCGCGAATCGAATCCGGTCATCTCAGAGCGCGTGGCGGTGGTGCAGGAGAACGAAGCCGCCGCCGGTCTCGACGGGGCGGAGATTTACGAAGCCTTCGCGGCGCGGGTCGCCAAGGCCAAGCGCGAGCTGGTTCGCACCCTTCTGGATATCCGCGACTCCGGACGGTCCATCGCCGCCTACGGCGCCCCGGCAAAGGGCAATACGCTTCTTAACTATTGCGGCATCGGCACCGATCTGGTGGCGTTCACGGTCGACCGCAGCCCGCACAAGCAGGGGCACTGGCTGCCGGGAACGCGTATCCCCATCTACAGCCCCGACCACCTGCACCAAGCGCGTCCGGACTACCTTCTGATCCTGCCGTGGAACCTGAAGGCGGAGATCATGCGCTCTTGCGAATTCATCCGAGAATGGGGCGGCAAGTTCATCATCCCCATCCCCGAGGTCACGATCGTTCACTGAATTTCCGGATAGGGAACGGAACGACCTCTGCCAGCGTTACTTCCACGACATATGGAAGAACGGGTAGCCTGCGACAAGGCATTCGAAGTCGTTTCCTTGCGGGTCTGGCTCCCGCGAGGGCCTGCATTGACCCTCCCTGTCTTTTTGGCCAGCCGCCGGAACCGATGTCGAATCACACTGATACGGCAGGAGGGAAAGATGGATCAGTCCTCGCTCACCGTGCCATTCTGGAACATTCTCGCGTGTCCGGCCTGCGGCGGTGATATCGGAAGATATCCAGGCGGAGCCATTTGCCTATCGTGCGGCGAAAAATTTCCATACCACGGTGACGCACCTCTCGATCTCCGCCTGCACACGGGAAAGATCTGCAGCAAGACCTTCGTCGTCGGAGAAGACACGGCACCGCCGAAAGACATCATCAGCGAAAAACTCGTCCCCAATGCCACACCTCAGATCCAGGATTGGGCGGACGTGGAAATTCCGACCGGCCTGTGTTACCGGAATCGATTGACGCCGGAACTCCTCAGTTACCTGCCGAAAGCACATGTGCCGGGACGATGGATGCTCGACCTTGGTTGCGGCGCAAGCAAGTCTAAGGCCTTTTTTGAAGGCCTGACCCAGCTGAGCTATCTCGGCGTCGATCATGCCGGCACAAGCGCGGACCTGCTGGTCAATGCCCATGCCCTGCCGTTCAAGGGCGAAAGCTTCGAATTGGTGGTGTCGATCGCGACCCTCGAGCACTTTGCCATCCCCGATATCGTTGTTTCCGAGGTCGTCCGTGTGCTGAAGCCCGGCGGCATGTTGATCGGAACATCGGCCTTCCTCGAGCCCTTTCACGGCAACAGCTTCGCGCACATGACACACCTCGGGCTCTACCGGACGCTCCGGGATGCAGGTCTGGAAATCCTCACCATGGCGCCCAATCGCGGATGGTCCGGCCTCCGCGCATTGACGGAGATGACGCTCTTCCCGTTCGTCGTCATACCGGATCTATTGAAGTGGCTCCCGGCAGTGCCACTGCAGATCGCCCACCGGGCCGCTTGGGCAATTAAACGCGCCCTGAAGGGCTCGGAGAAGGCAAGCGAGATAGAACGTCTTCTGGAGACCACCGCCGGCTTTCGCTTCGCGGCCCGGCGACCGTAATACTATGGCGCCTGAAACGGTTGCCCATGATTGGCGGGCCCCATGGAGCGGCACGCCTGGAAGGCCGGGGCCGGGATTCGTTCCACGGAGCTCTCCGGCAATGACTGCGGCAGCGGGGATGGGGGAATGTCCCTTACCCGACTATCGTGTGTGAGGGGGCTATCCCGGGCCTCGAGCACCGCCGCGATCACCGCCGCAACCCGCTCCCATGAATAGCGGTCGGTCACATGGTGCTGGCCGAGCGTCCCCATCTCGTCAAGCCGGGCCGGATTGGAGACCGCGTCGAGAATGGCGCAGGCGAGCGCTTCCGGTGTCGCCTCACCCACCAGAAAGCCGCAGCTCCCGTTACGTGTGATTTCCGGCAGACCATTGCGGTCGAGTCCGATCACCGGGGTGCGAGCGAGCAGCGCTTCGAGATAGACCTGTCCCCAAGGGTCGTTGAGCATGGGTTGCACAAGCAGTGCCGCGCGCTGCATCAGGCGCGTCAGGGTCTCCCGGTCCACGAACGGCTTGATCGTGACGTTTGGCGGCAGGAACGCCGCCTTGCGCCCCACCGAGCCGCCAACGATGGTCAGCCGGAGATCCGGCCGGTGCGCAAGCGCGAGGCGGAACGCCTCCAGCAGCAACTCGCCGCCCTTCTCCCTGAACAGGTGTTTGGCCACGAACAGGAGCTCGCTAGCAGCGTAGTCCTTGTCTCCGGTATAGGGCTCGGTCGCACCGCAACCCGAGCCGATGGCCGTGACCCGCTCGGGCGCTATGCCATAGTGACCGATCAGGTTGTCGCGAACGTAGCTTCCAAAAGTGAAGATATGCTCGCACGCCGCATAGGCCATGTGCTCCAATCGGTCGAACGCCGCCAAGGCGCGACGCGTATAGAGCGCCCCATCGGGACGGTAGCGTAACGACAGGTTCCAAGTGGTGTCACAGTAGAGGAAATGCCGGATGCCGTTACCCTGAATGACAGGCGGTAAATCGAGGGTGCCGGTATGCAGCACCCGCGTCAGACCGTGCCGGCGCAATGCCGCCGCAACCCGCGCCGCGCGACGATGCCGCAGCAGGGCGCCCCGTGCGATCGCCTCACTGTAGCGGATTGAGCCGTATCCGGACAGGAGATGGACGATTCCCCCCACCGCGTAGGCCGGCGTGCCTGCCGACACGTCGATACCCGTGATCGCGAAGCCGAGGCGTTCAAGTTCTTCAGCCACGGCCGCAGGCGCTGCAGACCACGTGCTGCGGTCGCGAGGGTCACCGAAAATGCTGGAAATGGCGAGGACCGGACCCGCCACACTCGAAGGTTCGGAATTGTCCATATGACTTCCCCCAGTGGTGTCAGGTTCGTTCAAGTCACGCCCGGCGGGCGAACGGAATCTCCCGGCGCGGGCGCTCCATGCCGTTCTCAGAGAAACGATCGCCCTGCAGGCACCTCCGGTAAGTTTTGATGAGAGATCGGTTGAGTGCTTCAATCTCGAAGTCATCGAGGACGCGTGCCCGCGCAGCGCGGCTCATGTCCGGCCATGTCTCGGGATGGGCCACGAGTCCGGCAAGCGCGTCGGCGAGGCCACGAACGTCACGTTCGGGCACGAGGATACCGGAGCATCCGTCCTCCACCAGCTCCGGGATGCCGCTGTGGTCTGTCGCCACGACCAGCATGCCGGACGCCATGGCTTCCATGAGGGTAACAGGGATGCCTTCCTGATCCCCGTCTTCGGAGGTCACGCTCGGCACCAGCAGCACGTCGTTGCGCGCCATGTGGCGAACTACGGCCTGCTGATCCTGCCAGCCGAAGAAGCGCACCTGGGATGCGATCCCGAGCTTTTCGGCGAGGCGCGTAAGACTGTGGCGCAGTTCACCGTCGCCCACCAACGCGTATTGAATGAGCACGCCACGGCGGCTCAGCATGGCCACGGCCCTGAGTGCGTACTCCACGCCCTTCTTGTCCACCATTCGGCCCACGGTCAGTAGCCGGAGTGCCTTGCCCGGCTCGAACCGTCTTGGCCGAAAGCGATAGCGGCGCGACTCGACACCCATGTGATGCACGACAATACGGGCAGGGTTGCAGCCAATCCCCTCCAGCCTTCGGCGCCACTTCTCGGAGATCGGCAGGAACAGGTCGCCGCGCGTAAAAAGATATTGATAATAGTCGGGCCGCCCACGCACGTAGGCGCTGATATCGACACCATGAAAGACCGTGCCAAGCAATCCGGCAAATGCCCTGATATCACGCAGCTTGGCCGCAAGCTGACCGATCGGCCCGAAATGGCAATGAATGACGTCGAATGGTCCCTCGTCCATCAGCCGTTCCGACCAATAAAGCAGCCTGAGCGACCAGGCATCACGCCCGAACCGGGGCACCGATAGGGCACCCATGGCGGTGGATGGTCGGCTTCGGACGAGATGCAGCAATGGTCTTCCGGCACACAGCAGCCGCGCGATCTTGCGCCGCGGCATGCCGAGATAGCGGGTCCGCCCGATCAGTCCGTAGCGTGATACGTCGGGGTGGATCCTGGGCTCGTCACGCGGACGTTCCGCAAAGATCGTCACATCGTGACCCTGCTCGACCAACCCACTCGCCTGATTGAGGACGAAGGTCTCGCTCAGGGCGGGGAACTCGTGGACGAAAAAGGCGATACGCAGAGGCTTTCTCATGATGCGGCAGCCAAGGCCTCCCTCACGTATTCACCGGCAGCGAAGGCCGCACGCTGCTCGCGCGCAACCAGGCCCGGCAGCATGGCGGCAAGATCGGCGCGGACCGACAGGAAATGGTCGCAGGCGGTCCTGAGTCCGCCGGGAGTAATCGTTTCGATGTCCTGCACCAGGCCATCGAGGCCGAGCTTCGCGAACAGTTCGGCCGTCTTGAACTCGTAGGCGATCGGCAGCACCGGCACGCCAGCCAGCAGTGCCAGGATGGCAACGTGCATACGGGTCGCGACCACGGCATCGAAGCGCCCAAGCGTGGATACGAGCTGATATGGCGTGTGGAATTCACGATCGACACTGACGGCGTCCCGCACGGTTTCATCAAGGCTCATAACGATCGTTTCGGCGGTGGCCGAATCGTCGGTCCAGTAAGCGCCGACGCCCTGACAGGTGGACAGGAACGTCACTTCGGCACCGTGACGGCTGACGAGATTCTCGGTTAAAGCGGAAATGGCGTCGAAATAGGCCTTCATGCCGTGCTTGGCACGGATATGGGGCCAGTCGCGCACCGAGATGGCAACCCGCAAGGAGCCGGCGTTGGTCACCGGACGCGCGGTTGCAACTTCTTCAGCAGTGTCGGGAGACAGCGCAAAGGCGGCATCGGCACATTCGATAATGCGTTCCCCACGCACGCCAAGCGCTTCCAGATGGTGGCGCGAACGGCTGTCGCGCACCAGAATCAGGCATGCACGGCGCAGCACGAAGCGTATCAGGCGCCGCTCTTTGCCCCCCGGAAACGGACCAAGCGATTGGGTGAACAGGACGTAGCGGCGGCCCATGGCATAGGCCACCAGCAGGTCGGTCAGCTTGGGAAGAATCCGGTAATGGGGCACTAGGTAAGTACCGCCGGCGGAAATCACCAGATCGGCGGCCGCGATCCGCGTGAGAGCGTGGCGTACGGACGGGGGCAGCAACCGTGCGCAAACCGGTCCAAGCGGGGTGCGCCACAGGAAGGCCGCCAAAAGAACGCGCGCAAAAGCCACCTTAAGCATACCCTGCGCGCCCGCCCACTCGTCCACGACAGCAAACACGGTGGGATGGACGTCGAGGTCCGGATAAGTACGCGCCGTTTCCTCGGGCTGCTGGTCACAGGCGGTAACGTGCAGATCGTCGCCCAAGGCCCTGCGCAGGATGCCGATGGTCGCAAACAGGATGGCGGCGTCGCCAGCATTGAGGGCCGCGGTATTGGTGAGCACGACTCTCATGCCCGCACCGCCCGCCCCGAAAGATAGGCCGGCAACCGTGGCAGGCTGCCGAGAATCCGGCGGCTGTCGGGGAAGATACTGTAGACTGCGAGCGCGGAACCGTAGGCCAGCACGGTTGAGACCAAGACCGCGGCCGTCGGCGTCCAGGAACTGATGACGGCGGACGCCCGGATAGCCCAGATCGCGCCCGCCCCCGCCGCTGTCGCAAGCGACGGCGCGCCCAGTACCCGGTAGAAGTCACGGATCGGAACCGGGCCGCGCCGCCCGGCCAGCCAGAACAGCGCCGGGCTGCGGAACACGACCACCGAAACGGTGTAGGCGATAGCGACACCGGCGATGCCGAAGGGCACGCCGATCACGAGCGCGCCCACGCCGAGGACACTGTTGACCAGACTGGCGCGCAGCATCTCTCGTGTACGGTTCTGGCTCATGTAGAGCCAACTCAGCGAATAGTTTAAAGGCGTGAACACGACCGCCATGCCCATCCATGCCAGCACCGGCGCAGATCCGACCCATTGCGAGCCGAGCACCAGCGTCAGAACCGGGCCCGCGGCGGCGATCATCAGGGCACTTAGGGGTGCAATCAGCATGGTCAGCCGCTGCACGACGCCTATGTAGGACTTCCGGTAGGCCTCGGGCTGGTCGATCAGCCGGCTCAAGGTCGGCAACGCCACCGTCGCGAGCGGAATGTTGAGGTTCTGGATCGGCTGCTGCAGGAGCTTTTGCGCACGCTCGAAGAGGCCGAGGGGCACGCCGCCCCAGTACCAGCCGATCAGCACCTTGTCGAGGTTGGCAGCGAGTTCCGCTACCATCATGGCTCCGGTCGCGTTGCCGCCAAAGGCGACAAGTTCGCGCACCTCGGCGAGACGGCCGGGACGGCCGGGACGCCAACTGCACAGGACCCAGGCGCTGACGGCCATGACCACGGCCCAGGCCAGACGTTGGATCACCAGCGCCCAGAAACCCAGCCCGGCCATTGCCGCGATCACCGCCGCGACGAGACCGGCGGCTTCCGAGCCCAGCTGGGTGGCCGCGGCGGCAGTGAAGCGCATCTGGCGACGCAGCAAGGCGATGTGCTGCGCGGAGACGCCGGTGAACAGGAAGCTGAGCGCAACCACGGGTGTAATGCGCAGGAGTATTGGTTCACCATAAAACCACGCGAGAAGCGGCGCCAGCGCTGCGGTCAGTATGGCAACCACCACACCGAGCCCGCAATTGAGCCAGAACAGTGTGCTGACCTGACTGTGGCTGAGGTCCTGCCGTTGGATCGTCGCGGTGGAAAGGCCGAGATCCTTCAGCAACTCGAGCACCACAAGAAATGCCGCCACCATGGCGAACACGCCGAAGTCATCAGGCGAGAGCAGCCGTGCCAGCACGACGATGGCACCGAACTGGATCACGATCTTGAGCCCCTGTGCGACGAGCGTCACGGCACCGCCCCGCACAGAGCGACGGATCAGGTCATCCTGCAGATGGTCGGTGTCGAGGTGTCTGACGTCATCGCCTCGGCGGCGGTTGCTCATGACTGACCTTCCCATCACACGAACCGGATTTCCGGTGTCGCAAATGACAACCGGCTCGCTGTTCCAGCCCGTGCGTAGCCGGTCCCTCGGTTCATTGACGGCGCACGCCGTCGACTCCCATGGCAGCTGACAGCTCGGAAAATGCCGCTTGAACCTCCCGCTCGACCGTGGTCGACCCGCGGCGCAGTTCCGTCCCTTCGCTGGCCTCCAGAAACCATGCATAAGTACGCC
Source organism: uncultured Alphaproteobacteria bacterium (assembly GCA_963732875.1). GTDB lineage: Bacteria > Pseudomonadota > Alphaproteobacteria > SMXQ01 > SMXQ01 > WHSO01. The sequence goes on from CAVTBD010000002.1 coordinate 1,933,918, forward strand.
GCAGACCTTCCTCAAGCGGGGTTCCGTGGTGCCAGCCGATGGCGCGCAGACGCGTCACGTCGAGCAGCTTGCGCGGCATGCCTTCCGGCATGCCGCGGTCGAAACTGAGCTTGCCGTCGAAACCGACGACACGGCACACCATCTCCGCGAGCTCGGCAATGGAGACGTCCTCTCCGGTACCGACATTGACGTGCGCCTCGCCCGAATAGTGCTTGGCGAGATGGACGACAGCATCGGCGCAGTCGTCCACGTAAAGGAATTCCCGGCGCGGCTGCCCGCTGCCCCATACGCCGAGCGATTCGCCGCCGGCCAGCTTGGCCTCGTGCGCCTTGCGCAGAAGTGCCGGCACCACATGGCTGCCAGCGAGATCGAAATTGTCGCCCGGCCCGTAGAGGTTGGTCGGCATCGCGGAGATGAAGTCGCATCCGTACTGACGACGGTAGGCCTGGCACATCAAGATGCCCGAGATCTTGGCGATGGCGTACCACTGGTTGGTAGGCTCAAGCGGCCCCGTCAGCAGGGAATCCTCCATCATCGGCTGGGGCGCGTGGCGCGGGTAGATGCACGACGAGCCCAGAAACACCAGTTTTGCCACTCCCACCCGATACGCACCGTGGATGACGTTGGTCTCGATCGCGAGGTTGTCGTAGATGAACTCCGCCGGCCGCGTGTCGTTGGCGAGGATGCCGCCGACCCGCGCCGCCGCGACGAACACCACGTCGGGACGCGCGGCGGCGAGCCAGTCCTCGGTCTCCTCCTGGCGCGTGAGGTCGACCGACTCGCGCGGCGCCACGATGATCTCGCAGCCTTCCGAACGGAGCCGGCGCGCCAGCGCAGACCCAACCATGCCGCGGTGGCCCGCGACCCAGACACGGCGGCCTTTCAGATCGAAGTCGTCGTTATGCGGCATGGACAAGCATGTCCTCCGGCGCCCGCTCGAACGCTTGCCGGTCGGCCTCCACCATTTCGGTCACGAGCTCGCGGAAGGTCGTCTTGTGACGCCAGCCCAGGCGCTGGCGCGCCTTGGTCGGATCGCCCAGCAGCCAATCCACCTCGGTCGGCCGGAAATAGCGCGGATCGACTGCGACCAGGACCTCGCCGGTCCGGGCGCAGCGGCCGATCTCCTCGGCCTCGCTCCCGCTCCATTCGATATTGCGGCCGACGTAGCCATAGGCCGCCTCGACGAACTCCCGCACCGTGTGGGACTCGCCGGTCGCGAGCACGTAGTCGTCGGGCGTCGGCTGCTGCAAGATGCGCCACATGCCCTCGACGTAGTCACGGGCATGGCCCCAGTCTCGGGCGGCATCGAGATTGCCGAGGTGCAGCCGCGTCGAATGCCCAAGGGCGGTGGCTGCCGCCGCGCGGCTGATCTTGCGCGTGACGAAGGTCTCGCCGCGCATCGGGCTCTCGTGATTGAACAGGATGCCGTTGGACGCATGAATGCCGTAGGCGTCGCGGTAGTTGGCCGTGATCCAGTAGGCATAGAGCTTGGCGACCGCGTAGGGGCTGCGCGGCCGGAACGGGGTCTCCTCGTTCTGCGGATATTCCGGCGCGTTGCCGTAGAGCTCGGATGTCGAGGCCTGATAGAACCGTACCCCGTCGACCATGCCGAGCAGGCGGATCGCCTCGAGGATACGGAGCGTACCGAGCCCGTCGGCATTGCCCGTGTATTCCGGGGTTTCGAAGCTCACCTGGACGTGGCTCTGCGCCGCGAGATTGTAGATCTCGTCGGGCCGCACTTCCTGTACCAGACGGATCAGGTTGGTCGAATCCGTCATGTCGCCGTAGTGCATGAAGAAGGTCACGCCCTCTTCGTGAGGGTCTCGGTAAAGATGGTCGACCCGTCCGGTGTTGAACGACGACGAGCGCCGTTTCACCCCGTGCACGATGTACCCCTTCTTGAGCAGGCAATCGGCCAGATAGGCGCCGTCCTGACCCGTGATTCCGGTGATCAGTGCAACTTTCTTCTTGTCCATGTATCCGCCTCGCTTCGGCACAACTGTTTCCCTTGAACCCGCCGAAGGAGACGGGTTGGCGTGCGCCGATCACACACGGCCCTGCCTCTCCGGGCCAGTGAACAAGCTGTGACGGCCCCTGGCCGAATACCCATGAGCCAACATCGTTTGAACGGGGAACCAGACGGCTTCGGAAACTGTTCTTACAGTGTGGGGCCGGACCATGTCCGGCCACAGCGATCTCACGCATCATTGGGCCGGGCAAAACGGATATCGCATGAAGACCGGAACCACTTACGAAACCGGAGCAGATTCCGAGCGGGAAGACGCCGCACGTCATGGACATCGGCCGCGCCACCCGTTTCTTTACCTCTACGCGCTCGCCATGGCAGCGATGGTCGGACTTGCGGGGTGGCTGCTGGAACACCAGGGCACCGGCAGCATCCCCGGCTTCACTTCGGCGGACGAACGGCCCGTGGCGCCCGCCGCTCGATCCCCGGCCGAGGTGCAGGCGATCAGGATCCAGGGACAGGGAAACGCCATCGAGTTGCGTCGCGACGGCCACCGATGGCAACTTGCCAGCAGTCATGGCTATCCCGTTCCTGGCGACCGGGTCGTTCCGATGCTGCGCAGCCTCGGACGGCTCCGCGCGGCCTATGTCTCGACCGCCTCGCCGCCCGCGTATGCCTCATATGGTTTGACCGGCATCGACGATCCGACCGGACGGACCGTCAGAGTCACGCTCGAGGGTGCCGGCGGCAAGACGATCGGCACCGTCACGGTGGGAAGCACCGTCTCTGCACCAGGCGGCGGCACGCGACACAACCTGACGGCCCTGATGCTTCCGGGTGATTCACGCATCTGGCTCGCGGACGGCGACCTGAAGATTCTCGCCGATCCCATCCGCTGGCTCGACAATCACATCACCGACATGCCGGAGGGCAACATCCTCGACATTACGACGATCACACCCGGTGGCGAGCGTCTTGCTCTCGCGCGCGCAGGCGCCGACGAAAACCTGCGCGTGACGGACGGTCTGCCCCCGGGTACCGAGATCAAGAAAGTCTGGCTCCTGGACGACATCGCGCACATCCTCGGGCACCTGCGCTTTTTCGACGTCGAAAGGGCGAGCGCCTTCACCCCGATACCGGCGGATCGCTGGCAGATCACCGCGAAGACCACCGATCACGTCGTCTTTCATCTCGCGCTGTTCACCGAGGACATGGAAACCTGGACCACCATCCATGCAGAAGCAACGGACGCCGCCGGCCGGGACGCGGCAAGCCGCTTCAACCAAGGCCACCATGACTGGGCCTATCTGCTCGACGCCTATGTCGCGCGACGGCTGATGACCCGCGCGGACAACCTCACCGGCATCGGGGCCAGATAGATAGAAAAAGGCCCGTGGCCGGATCGTGGCCACGGGCCGAGTCGACAGGGAGGCTCTACTCGGGCGTTTCCAGGGTCCGGGTTATTGCGCCTTCTTGATGAACGAATTGAGCCGTTGGGCAAGCTTGGGGTCGGCACTCGCGGCGTTGTAGATCTCGTTGTACTTCTGGACCGAAAGGCCTTTCTTGCGGATAACAGCCGCCATCTTGGTGGTTGCTTCCGTCCGTATCGCCTGCTGCTGATCCGGCGTGCCAGCCGCCTGCAGCTTCGACGTGTAATCACGGTTGATCTCGGCGACCTGCACGGCAGCACTGGCGTACTGCTTGAGCTCCCCGTCGCTGTAATTCGCCATCTTGTCGGGCTGCGCCATCTCCTGCGGCGGTTTCGACTGGGCAAGAACCGGGCAGAACGGTGTTCCCACCATGGCCACGGCGACGAGGACGAGCATGGGTATCGGCCTGCGTTTCATGATCAAGCTTCCTTTCGCTATGTCTCATCTGCATGGGGCCCGGGTCACCGCCCGGCGCGACTACCCGTAGGACAGGGCCGCCGTGCGACGAGTTCCATCGAGGGCGTCCGCCATACCCCACGATTTTTTTCGGCATGGAGGAACTAGACCGGCGGAAAACCTGTCTGTGGGAATGGAGACGGCGCATCCGGCCAGCGCCGCGGCACGAGACAAGGTGGCAGGACCGGGTGACCCATCGCGACCGAGACGACGTCAAATGGCTTATCGCGCGCGAGATACCGCATCTGCGGCGCTATGCGTTGGTGCTCGTCAACAACGACGACCTCGCCGACGACCTCGTGCAGGACTGTCTGGAGCGTGCCATCCGCAAGCGTCATCTGTGGAAACGCCGCGGCAGCATACGAAGCTGGCTCTATCGGGTTCTCTACAATGTGTTCCTGAATCAAGGCCTGCAACGCGCGCGAACACGCCGTCAGGTATCGATCGATGCCGTGTCCATCGTGCCGTCGGAACCCGCGCGCCAGGAACAGCGTCTGGCATACCGGGACGTGTCCGACGCCATGCGCATGCTGCCGGGCAACCAGCGTGCCGCGATCGCGCTCACTGCGGTCGAAGGGTTGTCCTACGACGAAGCGGCCCAGGTGCTGGACATTCCCATCGGCACGCTGCGGTCCAGGGTGGCGCGAGGCCGCGACCGGTTGCGCGAGCTCTATGTGCAGCCGGCGGATCCGATTCGGCTGAGACGGGTAAAATGACATGAACGGGAATGAACACGATATCGACACGTTCGATCTGCTGGCTCTCGCAGACGGTCGGCTCGACGAAGATCCGCATCACAAGCGCGAGATCGAGAAAGCGGTCGCCCGTGATCCTGCCTTGGCCGCGCGCGTGCAGGCCTACAGGGAGCAGACCGAGGCGCTGCGCTGGGCCTACGACCCGCAACTCGCCGAGCCTGTCCCGCACCGTCTCAGCGCGATACTGGCGCGGGACCGCCACACGCGCCACGCTCCGGGCCTTCTTCAGGCCGCCGCCGCGGTAATCCTGACCATCGCCGCCGGGGGAACCGGCTGGATGGCCGGGCGCATGACCGAGAGGGCGCCAGGAAACTGGATGATGCAGGCGGTTGCCCAAACAGGCATCAACGATCAGGAACCAGTGGCTCAATCATCCAAGACGCTCGCCGCAGCCAACCTAGTGTCGACACGGCTTCCCGTCTGGCTGACCCGCGACATGCCGGCCACGCTCGAGGCGCCTAATCTTTCGACGCTGGGGTTCACGCTAACCGGACGCAAGACCGTCGAAATCGCGAAAAGTCCGGCGTTACGACTCGATTACCAAGGAACGGGTGGGCGCACGTTTCATCTGTTTCTGCGCTCGCGCTGGCACGAAAAAACTCCGGGTCTTCAAGTGACCGAAAAGAACGGCGTCACCTTCGCCGCCTGGATGGAAGGCCCCCTGGCTTCCGCGGTAGCAGGCAACATGTCGCGGGCCCAGACCATCGCCGTCGCCGAGGCCGTCCGCGACGCGCTGCAGCATCCCGTGGCGAGAGCGGTGGATCGCAGCCAGACGCCGGCCGGAACCGATAGTGGCGACGCCACGATTTCCGGGGATTCTCCGGCCTTGCCGGAAGCCGCCCCGACCAAGGCCCGACCGATTTCCGACACGACCGTGCTGAAGATTCCACGCACGCCCGGGTGAGAGCCACTCCCGCTACAACACCAGCCTGACGAGCAGGAAGTCCGCCCCGATCAGAGTGAATCCCGCGGCCACGCCGATGATCGGCAAAAGCATCTCGATACGCGCGGTGCTTGGCGCGACCGGGCCCGTGTATGTTTCGACCTTGCCGTCCCGCCGATTGATGACACGGCGCCGCGCCGTGAAGTCGCTGATGCGCGTGAGCACGGCGGGAATGCCGAAGATCATCAGGAACAGAAGCGTCGCCGCCGTGAACGCGACGTGGACCGGCGCCAGAGCGCCGAAGGTGACCCACACCATGGCGAGACCCCATGCAAACAGGCCGAAGCCGATGATGTAGAACGATGACGGAAGGCGTCCGTCGTAAGTGCGATTCAACATGACTCTATCGCCCGCACCGACGGTGCACATGTGGCTCCCGCCGGACGCGGGCGCCTTTCCTGGCTGTTGTTGCCTGTCTCACAGTTAGGTTGTCGTCGGCGGAGGGCAAGGGAGTGCGGTGGCGTGTTCACGGAGAAGCCACAACGGCGCGGTGGTGCCGGATTTCGGCGCGATGAGAACCGATCGCGATGAGTAGCCTGGGAACGTGGCGGTGCTGCCAATCTGCCACGAACCGCTCTCCGGTCCCAATTCCCTGCTAACAGGGAAATTAGGGTGGGTAGCAGGGAAAAACCTGGGACGAGTCGTCCGACTTCGCTAGCTGCTCCTGATGTGCCCAACGCAGAGGTCAGATGGGATTCCGAGGCGGTCAATCAGAAAGCGTTGCGTATCAGGCCATACTGGCACGCCTCTTGGCAAACGAGCGCGTGTTTCGATACCTCGAGCAGCATCACCAGGAACTTCTCACAGAGTTCGGCCGGATAGCGAAGGTCAATGTAGCGGCAGCTTGAGCCATCCGTCGGTTCTTCGAGATCCGGACCGCGCCTGAATGAACACACCGGGGGCAGCGAGGGCCGCAATAGATCCTGTCAGGCAACGCCATATAGCCGGGCAGTGTTCTCCCATACCAACTTGCGTGCCGTAACGGGATCAAACCCTTCGAGCTGCCTGGCCACGATGTCTTTTGAATTCGGCCAGGTAGCGCCGCCATGAGGATAGTCATTGGCCCACATGCAGTTATCGAGAAGCCCCACCCGCTGGGCTCCGGCAACGCCCGCCGGATCGTTCTGGAAGGTGATGAAAACCTGGCGCCGGATGGTTTCACCCGGAAGGCGCGACATATGGGGAAGGTCGGGGTGCTCGCGCGGAAAGCGCCTGGCATTGCCTTCGAAGCGATACATAAAAGGCAAAATCCAAGCGAGTTCGTATTCCGCGAAGACCACCCGCAATCCCGGATGCTTTTCCAGGACCAGCCCGAACAGGAAGTCCGTCAGCAAGGTGACGGGCTGGAGAACCGCCCGCTTCACCGAACGCCGGCCCATATCAATCATGGCACTCATGGGAATTCGATAGGCCTCCCGCTCCGAGCCCTGATTGATGTTGATATGAAAGTGGAGCGGCAAATCGAGACGTTCGGCGGCCGCCCAGATGGGCTCGAAGACAGGGTCCGCGTAACTCATGCCGTCGGGCAGCTCTGCCGGAAGCAGTGCCCCTTTGTGACCAAATCGCTTGATGCGCTCCATCTCCTTGACTGAAAAGTCGAGGTCCAGCACCGATAGTAAACCGATCGCGAAAAGGCGTCCGGGCGCGACGGCGCAATATCCGGTAATCCAATCGTTGTAGGAGCGGATCCCCGCAAGCTGCAGCGCCGTATCTTCCCCGCATAGGGCATAAAAGTTCCGCGCCATGCTGGGATAGAGGATTTCGGCCTCGACGCCATCTCGCCGCATGTCCCCAAGCCGCGCTTCCGGATCCCACGGACCCCGCCACTTGTCCCACGTGAAGTTCTCCACCGTGTCCCTGACGATGGCCGGGTCGCGCCCGGTGCCGGCGAGGAAGGTCTGGCCGACAGGATCTTGGTTGTGGCCATCGAAGCAGAAATAGAGTCCCTTCTTGCCAGGAGGGTCCTGAATGAAGTGCGGTCCATGGGCCCGAAGTTCTTCAGGAATGCCATCCCACGTCGCTTCCGGCTCGTTGACGTGGGAATCGGCAGAGAAAAAGCCGCTGGCGTTCATTTTCTGGCCTCCCCGTATGTTCTTTAGCCGGCAACCGCGGCCTGACGATTTTGGCACGAGATCAGGGAAAGCTTGGACAAGATTCCTTTCTGAACCGACGATCGCCAAAACGCGTCACCGGCATCCGGTCCGCGAGAGATCCAGCCGCAGGTACGTCGAGAGATCCTCTCGGAAAGAACACAAAGACAAACCGCTGCGGATTCCGTCTTTGGAAATATTGGCGTACCCGTGACGGCCCTGCCCTGGCGTTCTGACAAACAATCAAAAAATGGAGGTCAAAAACTTTCGAGACTGCCGACAATGAAGTAGCACTGCACCCCTGGTGGCCATCACGTGTGCAGACCTGCCGGCGGCGGGGCGTCGACACCGAACAACCGAATATGCCGGGCGCCAATGGCGATCATCTTGTCGTCTATGACCTCAAGGGTACCGTCAGGCCTCAAATGTTCACTTTTTGTTCCAAATCTGCTAACCTCGTCGCATGTCGCTGCGCAAGATCATTCATATCGACATGGACGCCTTTTATGCGTCGGTCGAACAGCGCGACAACCCGGCGCTTCGGGGGCGCCCGGTTGCCGTCGGCCATGGCGCCCAGCGCGGCGTGGTGGCGGCGGCGAGCTACGAGGCCCGGGTCTTCGGCGTACGCTCCGCCATGCCCTCCACCACGGCGCTGCGCCAGTGCCCAGAACTGATCTTCGTCCCGCCGCGCTTCGCGGTCTATCGCGCCGTCTCCCGCCTTATCCACGGCATTTTCGCGGAGTACACCGCGCTGGTCGAGCCGCTGGCGCTCGACGAGGCCTATCTCGACGTCACGGAGAACAGGCGCGGCCTGCCGACGGCCTGGAGGACCGCCAAGGAAATCCGCGCCCGCATCCGCGAGGAGACGGGACTGACCGCGTCGGCCGGTATCTCCTACAACAAGTTTCTCGCCAAGCTGGCCTCGGACGAACGCAAGCCGGACGGCCAGTTCGCCGTCACCCCGGAGACCGCCGCGGACTTCATCGCCGCGCTGCCCGTCGCCAGGTTCCACGGCGTCGGCCCCGTCACGGCAGCGAAGATGGAACGACTCGGGATCAGGACAGGCGCCGATCTGAGAGCGAAGCCGCTCGCATTCCTGCAGCGGCATTTCGGCAAGGCGGCCGCATGGTACCTCGGCATCGCGAACGGCCGGGACGACCGGCCGGTGTCTACCGGCGCGAAATCCTCGGGCTCGGAGACCACCTTCGCGCGCGACCTGACCACCTCCGCCGAAATCGAGGCCGGAGTCATGGCCATGGCTGGCAAAGTCTGGGCCTGGTGCGAGAAGACCAAGGCCTACGGTAGGACCGTAACGGTGAAAGTGAAGTACGCGGATTTTCACCAGGTCACCCGCAGTCACAGCTTCTCAAGCGCGGTCGCGGACCGTGATCTTCTTCGCCGGACAAGCGTCGATCTGGTGCGCGGGCTGCTGCCGGTCGCCAAGGGCGTGCGCCTGCTCGGCGTCACCGTCTCGAATTTCAATCAGGCGCGCGACGATGCCGGCGACCTTCCCCTGTTCGGGACCGGCGATACCGACATCTCGGCTACAGGAAAATCACCGCCGGGATACTACGCCTGAGTTCCAACAGCCTGAAGGTAGCCGTCGACGATTTCGCTGCCCGTAGCGAGCCACACGCCCTCGTGTCCACAGACGTAGTCGAATGCCCGTTCCAGCGCGGTGATTCTGTGCGGCGCGCCGATCAGGTAGGGATGCAGCGCGATGGCCATGACCCTGCCCGATTGCGCGCCTTCCCGATAGAGCACGTCGAACTGGTTGCGGATCATCGCTTCGAAATCCTCCGCCGACCGGTTCTGGCGGCCGATGATCCGGCGGTCATTCAGCTCCAGCGTATAGGGGATCGAGACCATCCTCCTGCCGCCCGCCGACATGAGGTAGGGCTGGTCGTCGTTCACCCAGTCCGCGACGTAATCGACGCCCCCGTCGGCCAGATAATCGAGGGTGTGCCAGGTCTCTTGCAGGCCCGAGCCCAGCCAGCCCCGCGGCCGCGTCCCGGTCGCCTTCGCGATCGTGTCGAGCGCGTTGCCGATGACGCGCCGTTCGTCGTCGGCCGGAACCTCGTTGAGCACGCGGGTATTGCTCTCGCAATGCCCCATGAATTCCCATTTCAGGTCCACCGCCATCCGGATGATGTTGGGATGCTCGGCGCACAGGTCGGAGTTGAGGGCGACGGTTCCCCTGATCCCGAATCCCGTCATGGCCTCGGCCATGCGAAACACGCCGACGCGGTTGCCGTAGTCCCGTTGCGACCAGGCTGGAATATTGGGCACCTTGGCCAACTCGCCCGGGATTCGTTCATCGAGCGCGAAGAACTCGATATTGGGGATCACCCAGACCGCGACCCTGGCCCCGTTGGGCCATTTCAGCGGCGGCCGCTCCGTGATGGCCGAATAGGGAAACGGCCCGTACTTCCGTGGGTCCATGAGATCGGTCCTTGCTTCGCCCGACAGTCGCGCGGCACGGCACACGGGCCTGTCCCGTGCCGCCGCGCCGCGACGATGCCGACAGCTACATCTTCTTCTTTTTCGACTTCTTGTTGCCCTTGGTCTTGGAGACCAGTATCTCGCGCGCCTTGGCCACCACCTCGGGCGGCGCGGCGTAGCCCTTCCTGACCACCGCCGCGCATTCCTCGGCGTTCGACGGCGACAGCTCTATGCGGTGCTTCCTGGCGCTCGCCGCGAAGGCGGAATCCTTCATCATCGACCAGAACGACGTCCGGAGGGTCGCGACACGATCCTGCGGCAGGCCGGGCGGCGCGATAAAAGGATGCCCGAGGTCCTGCGGGAGCGTGATCAGGTCCAGGACATCGCGGTCGATCGGATTGCTGACATGATCGCGCGCCAGCGGCACGTCCGGCAGCTCGGGAATCTTCCTCGGCCCGAACTGCACCAGTATCCGCACCTTCTTGTCCCTGAGCCAGTCCGCCTTGCTGCTCGCCAGCGCCGAATAGTCCCAGCCGGTCATGGCCTGGACTTCACCGCGCTGGAGCGCGAGCCGGATCGCCGAGCCGCTCTTGTATCCGTTGATGACCTGGATGCGGGTTCCCATGGTCGCGTTCATCAGCCGGGGATAGACGGCGAAGCTCGTCGACGCGCCGGACGCCCCGGTGAGGATGGTGGCACCCTTGAGATCGGCGAGCGACTTGAACGGTGCCGTATGCCATACCGCCATTATTTCCTGGTCGTGCACGACGGCGCCGATCCAGTTGAACTTCATCGGATCGAACCTGGCCTCGTTGCCGCTGCCCATCACCCTGAGCAGGGGCTCGAACAGGACACCCTTCTGGACCGCGCCGATCTCGGTGCCGTCCTTCGCCGCCACGTTGTAGAGGTAATTGGTGGCCTTGAGGCTGCCGGCGCCGGGCATGTTCCGGACCACGAAGCCGGGGTGGCCAGGGATGAACTGCCCCCATGACTGGGCGAGGAACCGGGCATAGGTATCGTAGCCGCCGCCCGCGGCCGAGCCCACCACGATCGACACTGTCTTTCCCTTGTAGAAATCATCGGCCTGAGCCGGCGCCGCGAGGGCGCAGAGGGCAACACCGAAGCACGCGCTACGCAGAATGGATTGATGTCCAATCATCTCGAGCCTCCCTGGGGCATGATTTTTAGCTGCCGGTTGTTCGTTGACGGGAAACCGTGAGACGAATTCTTCCCCGAGTCAACGGCGCCGGCAGCCCGGGAATCGCCGGCGCGCGCCGCGCAGGGCCCGGAGAAGCGGCCCGCTCTACCCGGCGCTGAATTTTGCCAGAAAATCCATGAGCGCAGGCGCCACCGTGAGATTGGGCTCCTGGTCCACGCGCCGGCGATTGGACTGGCCTTCGACGAAGGTAAACCAGGAATGGCCCGCGCCCGGAATCCGCAAGGAATCGACATCGGCGCCCTTGTCGCGAAGTGCCGCAAGAAACCGCTCCGACTGCCGGTGAGGGACTCTCAGGTCCTGGTCGCCGCAGACGATGAAATACCGGGCCTCCGGCCTGCCCTTCAGCTTCTGCAGGCGATGCAGCGGGGAGAAATTCTCGTAATCGTCCGTCATCTCCCCGTAGGGCCGCCCCATGAGCATGACCACGGGATCATCGGTCCGTTTCGGCGGCTGGGTGGTGCGCCACCACTCGGGCAGGTCGTAGATGCCGTAAACGCCCACCACCGCGCGGATGCGGGGCGCCGTGCTCTCGTGGAGCGACAGCATCGCCGCCATGTGGCCGCCCGCGGAATCGCCGATGGTCGCGATGCGCGCGGCATCGATGCGCAGCGACGCCGCGTTCGCGGTGAGCCAGTCCAGCGACAGGCGGACGTCCTCCCACACCCCCGGCCAGGACGGGCTGACCTCGATTGAGAGCCGGTAGGCCGCCGCGACCACGGCATAGCCTCTTGCCGCCAGCCACGGGCCCCAGCTCTGGTACTGCCGCTGCGAGCCGTGCTGCCAGGCACCGCCGTGCAGGCAGAGGAGCGCCGGGTGCGGACCGGAGCCCGTGGGCAGGTAAAGATCGACGCACAGATCCTTCCGTGCCCCGCCGCCATAAGACACATCGAGCCGGACCTCGATGCCGGTATCGCCGTTGGTCGTCATGTCCGTGCCTCGGGGTTTGCGCAAATGAAACCCAGAAATAGCATTCCCTGGGGATTTACGTCAGGGGTTCGGGCCGGTCTCCGCACTGTGCCGGGAACGGTAACCCGGTCGCCAGGGTGCTTTTTCCAACCATTTCCCGGCCCGCCGCCACGGGAAATTTTCCATATCCACGTCACGCGGCAAGGCTGTCACCGTCCCGTAAACTTTTCTGCGCCGCAACTCACTTTATCTGTAAACTCACCGGCCGACGCGCCGCCGTTGGGCGCGCGCATGTTCCGTGTTCCGTGGCCATTCCCCATCTTGGAGCTGGTTCAAGTGCCCGACGCGCAATCCCGTGGTGTCCTGTCTCGGCAACTGGTCCTCTCGCTCTATGTGCCCGCCACCATGCTGGCGCTCGGCCAGAGCATGGTCGCGCCGGTCATCCCGGTGCTCACCAAGTCCTACGGGATCGGGGTCGATGCCGCCTCCCTCGTGTTCGTGGCGTACAGCGTGGGGGCATTCGTCGCGACCTTTCCGGCAGGCTATCTGATGGACAAGATCGGCCGCCGCCCGGTGCTGCTGGCCGGCCCCCTGCTGACGGCGGTCGCCTCGTTCATGACGCCCTTCTCGCATACTTTTTACGAGCTGCTGTTCTGGCGGTTCGTGGCGGGCGCCGCCACCCTGCTGTGGCAGCAGGGACGCGTGCTCGTCATCGCCGATACCGCGCCCCCGGAACAGCGGGCGCGGCAGATGCAATGGATGGTGGGGATGACCCGCGCCGGCCAGCTGTTCGGGCCGTCGCTGGGCGGTTTCCTGGCGGCGGGGTTCGGCCTGTGGATCCCGTTCGCGGCCTACGCCGCGCTGACCGTCGTCGCCATCATTCCCGCCTACAACATGATCCAGGAGACGGCCCCGGGCCGGCGTCGGAAAAAAGACGACACCAGGGAGGACACCCGGGACGACACCGGGGAGGCCAAGGCGCAGGGATGGGGACCGGTGATCACCTACATGCTCACCTTCCAGATCCTCGTCTTCCTGTGCATCCAGGTCCTGGCCCAGCTCTGCCGAGGCGGCCAGGATCAGGGCTCGCTGAACCTCTATGCGGTGTATGCCTATAACATGGGCCCGGGCCAGCTCGGCCTGCTGAACACGATCGCCATCGTGTTCGGAATCCCGGTGCCGTTCCTCACCGGCTATCTCATGGACAAGTTCGGACGCCGCGCGGTCATCGCGCCCGGTTTCGCGGCCTACGGGATCGCGGTGGCGCTGATGTCGCTGACCGCCTTCTTTCCGCTGCCGATGGGTTACTTTCTCGCCACCTACGTCCTGGTCCAGGCGACGGCGGGCACTACCGGCGGCACCATGCAGGTTCTCGGCACGGACCTTTCACCGCAGGAAAACCGCGGGCGGTTTTTCGCGATCTGGCGCACGATCGCCCAGTTGGGGGCGGCTCTCTCCCCGGGGATCTACGGCTTTCTTGCCGAACACGCGGGCTTCGGCATCGCCTTCGTGTACCTCGCGCTGTGCGCCGTCGGCGTCGTCATAGGGTTGAGCCGGGTGCTGGGCGACACCCAGGCCGAGCGCAGGCCGGCACGGTCGGAGTGAAAGAGTTTCCGCTCGACCGGGACCGCCGGGGGCGCCGGTTCGGAACCTGATCCCGCAAAAAGGGAACCGCGCACCCGGCGGACGACCGGACACCCTGTGGTGGCGCTTTGAGCCAAAAGCCCAATGAAATCAGTGATCCGAGGGCCATCCATCCCTAACACAGGCTTCGGTGTTGTGTTTTGTACCCTAGAGTGGTACATAGACACATGATCGGGGCCGCCGGGTGATCGTGAGCTTTCGGGACGAGTGGCTGCGCGCGTTCTTCGTCGAGGACACTCGGTCGCGGCACATCCCGGCCGACCTTGAAGGCCGTCTCTTCCGCAAGCTCCAGATGATCGACGACGCGACGACCGATCAGGACCTGCGGGTGCTGCCTAGCAATCACTTCGAGAAGCTGCGCGGCAATCTGGCGGGGTTCCACTCGATCCGCGTCAACAGTCAGTGGCGGCTGGTGTTTCGGTGGGACGGCAGCCGCGGCGAGGCAGAAGGTGTCTATCTCGACGACCACAGTTACAGATGAGGCGAAGCATGCTGACGACGAAGCGCAAACCGGCCACGGTCGGCGAAATCCTGGTCGAGGAGTTCATGCAGCCCATGGGGCTGACGCAGGCCGCGTTGGCCGAAGCGATGGGCGTTCAGCGCAAGCACGTCAACGAGCTGTGCAATGACCGCCGGACCGTGACGGCGGCGACGGCGCTCATCCTTGCGCGCGTGTTTGGTAACAGTCCGGACTTCTGGCTGAACGTGCAGCGCCGCAGCGATCTGTGGGAGGCGATGAACAGTCCCCGCGAGCGCGAACGAATCGAACGTGCGACGCCGCTCGGTACGGCGGCGTGATTTTTGTCGCCGGGAAGAGGAAGGATGCTCTGGCGTTCGCAGTTCTATTCTGAAATGGCGGTGCTGGCAGTCTCGAGCGAACCAGTCTCCCCAGAAACCGCCGGAATGTGAATTTCGAGGAGAAATTTTTTCGTTTCAGGGCCAAAATCTTAAGAAATACGCTTATTTTCAATATATTAGCTGCCGAAAAGGCTCCGCCAGAGCCCCAAAATAACAGGGTAAAAAACACGCCGATAACACGACCAGAACACGCTCGGTGCACGTCTAAAACACGCGCCAATCAGGTAGCTTTCACGTCCTATTCAGGCCGTGCCAAATCATATTGAAAGACAAGTTTCCCCCGGAGCCTCTCTATGCCTCAAGCTTCTGCCCCTCTCGCAGCTGGCTCGCATCGAACGCGATAAGGATATCCTCGTATCCGCGGGTTACTCCCACCGGGTCGTGTCCGCGTTCCAGGGCGGCAAGAGCTTCTTTCAGCATGCGGCGGAACATGGCTACTCCCCGATCAGAGGTGCCCAAAACCTCCTTCGTTCGGTCCGCTATCAGGCCTTGGCTCTCCTGTGCAGCTCTGTCCTGCTCCCTATTGGGCAACCCCCAGAAGCCGTCCTCCACCCGCTCGTAGACGCCTCTCTCATGGGTCAAAAGGCCCTTAGTCGCCACTGTTGGCATAGCACCGGCTGCATCATGCGCTCGGATGTAAAACGTCCAGGTTTCTGTGTCGCTAATCGGGACTCTTATATGCATATTTTGGCTATTGCGCTCGCCCACCCGGGCACCAAAATAGCGGTTGCTCGTCGGGAAGACGAAGTGAGAAACCTTTCCAGCGCCCCCATCGACACTGTATTCGGCGCGAATCCCGTAGGGTGTCTCGGTCCACTCAATATCTGCCCGCTTAAATGCTAGTTCGGGGTAGCCAGCTGCATGCAGGATCGTGGCATGCAGTTGGTCCACGGTGTTTTCCGCACGCTGCAGCCAATTGCAATGATCCTGAACGGCACCCACGGTGCGGTCTAGACCGTCGAGGTAAAGCAGATCGTAGCGTGGGAAATCCGGTGCGGGGCTTGGGCCTATGTATGCGAAGACAAGGCCCGCAATTTCACGCGTCGGATAGGCGCCGATTCGAACGACAGTTTTTAAAGGCGTATCCGCCGGCTCCGCGGGCATATCAAGACAGCGCCCGTCTGGTGCGAATTTCCAGCCGTGATAGCAACAGCGAATTCCATCATCTTCTACGCGCCCAAGCGCAAGTGAAGCACCGCGATGGGGACAGACGCGATCGAGCAGCGCTGGAGATCCA
Source organism: uncultured Alphaproteobacteria bacterium (assembly GCA_963732875.1). GTDB lineage: Bacteria > Pseudomonadota > Alphaproteobacteria > SMXQ01 > SMXQ01 > WHSO01. Next base: position 1,949,864 of record CAVTBD010000002.1, read on the forward strand.
TCCTGGGTTCGGAAGAGGATGAGTTCGTCTCCCATAAGGCGTACGGGAACGGGCTTGTCTTTAAGTTGTTCGGTAAACCAGACCGGCCACCAATAGCGCCGCAGTAACTCGCCCATGGGCGTGCCCCGCCCAACGCGCGTCAGTCGATCATTCTCTTCAGGGGACATCATGTGTTTTCTCCGCGTATCCGGGAGTGACTCCCAACTACTTGATCCACCGCGACATGCATTGTCTTCAGGAGTGCTGCAACCTGGCTCCTCGTCGAAATCCGAAAAACCTGAGTCCAACTGTTACGATTAACAGCCCAACAATGAGCATCGTACCAATGGCACCGACGGTTTCGATCTCTCCGCCGTCCCACATATTCCAAATTAATACCGCGAGCACTTGATGGTCTGAGCCTTGATAAAGAATCAACGGCTTTCCAGCCTCACGCACCGCTTGGAGCATGCACCATACCCAGACACCAATGAAGGTCGGCATCATTAAAGGGTAGAAAATCCGCCACATCGTCCGCCAGTGGGGCGCCCCGGAAACGTGCGCCGCCTCTTCCAGGTCCTTGTGAATTTGCATAATTGCAGCATTCATAGACCGGGTTCCGTAGGCCACGAACCCCACGATGAAGGCGATCGAGATCGCCAGAATGCCGCCTTCAATATGGATGCCCCATCCGGCCAACTTCAAAAACACCCACAGGAAAGCCAATGCCATCACGATGCCCGGAATGGCGTGCGGCACGAAGGCGAGCTGATCGAGGATCCGGCGCCCCCAAAAATGGGAGCGAACAACAACGAGCGAAATTAGGAAGGAAATGAGGACGGTCGCCGTGGCAGTGATACCCACCATGTAGACGGTGTTCTCAACCACATGACCGATCGATGGCGTATTCCATATCGTTACGTAGTTATCCAACGTCATCATGTGGAAGGCTGCCATGCTTGGCACTTGCACATACGGCAACAGAGATACAAACAGCAAAACGAAAAACGGTAGGATTATCGAGAACAGAAGAAAGGCGAGTACCAAAATAAATGCCGCCCAGCGCCAGCGACCAAGGTTGACCTCACGCGGCCGGTAACCCTTCCCGGTGATAATCGTAAAGCGCTCGGACTTTGAAATAATCCTGGCGTAGAACCAGGTCGCCGCAATAGCGATCACGACGTATATCATGGCGAGCGCATTTGCTTGGCCGTACGCAGGTATCGAAACAACAGAATGGAGAATCGTGTAGATCTTGGTGGAGAAAACGAAAATATTCGCAGGCAGGCCCAAGATGCCAGGTACTTCAAAGACTTCCAGTGCCGTCATTGCTTGGTAGATCACCACGGCGATAAGCCCCGGCAGCATAAGGCGCAGAGTTACCTTACCTAATGTCGAGCGAGGGCTTGCACCTGACATCGCAGCAGCCTCCTCCAGCATCGGATCCATGGAGCGCAGGAGAGGCACCAACATTAGGAATGCGGTGGGGACGAGCCTCAGGCCCTCAACAAATATCATCCCACCGATAGAATAGACATTAATCGGGCCAAGCCCGATTTGCGCGATAGCTTTATTAAAGAAGCCAATGTTCGGTGACAGCAAAAGCACATATGCCATCGCCTGCAACATGCCCGGCATAGCGAGCGTCATCGGAATCCCAGCGTAAATCCACATCTTGCCGGGGATATTCGTTCTTTCTACGAGCCACGCTAGCCCGCATGCGATTCCAATGCCGAACGATGTCGCACCGCCGACGTAGAGAAAGGTGTTGTAAAATAGTTGATACGTTTCCGGATCTGACCAGACCTTCGTGTAATTCCGGAGGGACAAGCTCTCTAAGTTGAGGTCTGTCGGCAGATCAGCGGTGGAAAAGCTGCCAAGAACCAAAAAAATTACGGGAATCAGTATCGCGAACGACACCAGGACAAAAATCGCCCAGTGCCATGGCTCTCCACCGAAGGAGCCCAGACGCATTAAACGCCCCTTCCCGGCCGCCGGTTGTGCGATGACTGCGGTCATTTTGCTTCTCTGCTACGGGGCGAGGACCTCGCTCTCCACCTTTTTCCGGAGAGCGAGGTCTGCACCATGCCAGAAATTCAACGGCCCGTTTTCTTCCAGTGTTTGTCCCACATGGATTCGAGCTCCTTCAAATTATCCAGATCTTCCCATGCGGCTTTCCGTCCCAGCACCTTGTCGGAGAACGGAATCAATTCCGGGAGCTGCAGATCTTTATGAGAAGGAGGGGTTCCCTCGGCAGCAGCTTGTGCAATTTGTCCTTCCCGGCTCAAGAGCCAGTTGGCCCAGACCTTTGCTGCAGCTTCGTGTGGGCTACCCTTAAAAACAGCAACTCGGGAAACGGCATGAGGGACAGGTTCCGGGCAGTGCCAACCAACCGGCGCGCCTTTCTCCTGATAAGATTTGACCCGAGCCGGCGCAGCGGGGATCGCGGCTTGAAATTCTCCAGCCACGACCAGGCTTATCATCGCCGTCAGCCCCTCCTTGCGGAGCTGCGGCTTGACCTGACTGAAGAACTTGGAAATGTAGTCTTCGACCCACGGCTTACCTTTGGCACTCCAAAGCATCAAAAGCCAAAGCTGCGGCCGGTTGGCCACACCTATCTTTCGCCCGTGCCAACGGGGATTCGTAATGATGTCTTCCCAGGTCTTCGGAAGATCGGCAGGCTTCACGAGATTCGTGTTGTAGGCCATGCACCAGAAGCGGAGGCGAATGGCCGCCCACTCACCGTGAGGATCATTACCGCCTACTTGCTGCCCGAAGCTTGGAAGGCCCTTCAGATTGGCTAAGGCGTGTTCTTTTCGATAAAGAGTCCTGCTACCCCCGAACCCTGTAACGATATCGGTGATGTACTGCCCTTCCTTGAAGGCGATCAGCGGTTTGATCGCACGCGCGTTATAAGCACGAGCGTAGGAGTACTTGACCTTGATTTTCGGATAACGTGCTTCGAAGGGTGCGTTTAGTTTAGAAAATTCCTTACGGTTCCACGAACCGGTGATGCGTACCGTTCCCTCTTTCTCCGCCTTCTCTAGAAGGCCTGAGGGTAACGCGAGCTCTTTGTCCAAGCCGTCGAGGATACTGGGCGACAGCTTGAGTTCCGTGAGATATTTCTGCATCGGGCCAGAGGGCTCGGCGCCGAAGGCACTTATGGGCCCCAACGCCACAATAAGTGCGGATGCCCCCATTAACGCTAAAGTCTTCTTCATTTTAATGCCTCCTTGTTTTTGGTTCTCGCTTGCTGCGCCCATGCCTAGGACGGAGAAACCGCAAGTTCCTGAGGGAAGGTCCCTAAGCGCTCGGTACCGTTCTTACGAACGACAACAGTGTCACCCCAGCAGCACGTATGGGTGCGCTTGTTGCCTTCAAATAGCTCCGCCGCCGGCTTTAAAATGAAGACCATATTTTGAGCCAGGCGCGCATCGAGGTCCTTAGGATTACGCGAACTGTTCGTAATGATCGGGCCATCGTCTCCGGCGCCACGACCGTGCAATGTAAGTGAACATACGGCGTGGGCTGCGGGGCCGCTCTTCGGACGCGCGCGCTCGCCGACACGCTCTACAAGTTCATTGATCTCCTTGACTGAGATTCCCGGCTTAAGCGCCTCCATGACACCGTTGAAGACGTGGCTCTGAACTTTGAAAAGCTCCTTGTGAACAGGGTCTATCTCAGCCACAAAGACCGGCTGCACGATTTGCGAGCGGTACCCGATCCATGACGCCTCGAGCTCATCGATAATGAGATCACCACGCTCGAGATTCCGAAACATCGGACGCGTCAACGTCCTCACCGGGTTTTTCCCCGACAACCAATGTTGATGCACGGGAATTTCCGAACCGTGCTTCATCATCGCGTACATAGCGGCGGCCCAGACCTCCCAATCGCTCGCGCCGATGCGCGCGTGCTCGATCTTGGCTTCGACGCCCTTCTCGATAATTTGGGTCGATTTACGCAGGACTTCGACCTCCTCGTCGCTCTTCACGAGCCGGACTTCGTCAAGGATTGGCGTCGCGTCCACAAATTCGGCACGCGGAAACGTCTCGCGCATCGCGACCCAAAAGCCGTGGAGAATAGTGCCCTCGGGCGTCCGGGTTCCCGCTCCCAGGCCGGCAATTCCGATTCTGGCGTCGTCCACCTTCAGCTCCTTGAGGCGCTCGACCGTAGCGCGGCCATAGGCTCGTCGGGCTTCACGAACGTCGTTCGTCCACTCCTGGACGCACGGCCAACGCGGGGCTGCTGAGGTCGCGACGGCCGTGACCTCGCCCTCCAGTGGGAACACGACGGCTATATCGGCGTCACCGCCACCGCCAACGTGGCTGAGATAGCGCGCATTCGCCTGAAAGTCGGTTGAATGTCCGGTATTGTTGGGCACGACGATGACGTCGATTTTCTGCTCGCGCATCAGTTTGCGCACTGCCGCCCAACGCCGATCCCGCTCACTGAGCGAGAATCGGGGATAAGGGTAAAGCTCCGCCACTTCCTACCTCCCTGTTTTGGACCAACGGTCCTTGTTTTCCTGCGGCACCCCTAGGGTCACATGCTAGCGACCGCGCAACGCACAAATTTCGAGGAAATTTCCCCCCGTATCTTTGAAGTAGAGCGATGCGGCGAGAGGGGCATCCGCAGGGTGCTCAACTGGTCCATGAAATGCGCGACCAGCCGCCGATAGCGCCTCAGCCGCCTTGTCAATTGCGCTTCGTGGGGCCGCCAACAACATCCGTGGCGCCCCCCATAGCTCGTCTTCTGGAGGCTCTTGCTCGTGCTTCGTGGCGAGGTAGACCCCCAACACTCCGTCCCCGACACGGAAGTAAATTTGCATATTGGTCCGGGGGATCTCATTCTGCCCCCCCATTGGCATATAGAGCTTGTCGTTGCGCCGTGTGCCGGGCGCCATGTCGTCCTCACCTCGGGCCCATACGCGCGCACGCGCATGGTCAGCCGTGCGCAATCCGAAGCGGCTTTCGACGGGTAACATAAGGATGCGACGATAGAACTCCTCGCCCCACATCATATCCGGGACCTGCACCGCGACATGATCGATGCCAGTGACGTGGTCGCCCTGTGACCTACCATCAACGACGATCTGGATCCGATTGCCATCGAGATCGAGGAAATAGAATCGGTCGTTCTGTTCGGCTTCCCGGTCCTCCCGGTAGCCAAAAATGGTGATGCCGTCCGCTTTTAGGCGCTTCCGAATCGCTTCTCGCCCCGCCGCGCTTGTGCGGTAGGCCCGATGTACACCGGATGCTGAGAAGTCGCGGCCGGCTTCCGCACGAGCAAGAGCGATTAAACAGTTGGGCCCCGCGCTGATGAGCTCGTGAGGACCCAAGGCAGGCAAGATATCGCTGCCGATGGCCGCAAAACCAAGGATACGACAGTAGAATTCACGCGCAGCGACAGGATCGGAAACCGCGATGACGAGGCCACAAAACCCGGAAAGATTCAATTGCCCGTCCCGGGTGATATTACGTGACGCATCCATCATTATCCCTCACCGACCCCGTCGACGACGTCGTACTTGGCATCTTCATCGCGCCGCCACAGGAACTCGAGAAAATTGCCACTTGGGTCTTTGAGATAAATGGAAGCTCCGAAGGGCCCTTTCTCCGAATGGACGACGGGCCCGTCGAACTGGATATTGTGAGCCCCGAGGGTTTCCAGAAGTTCGTCAAATCGGGCTTGAGGTACGTAGAATGCGTGACGAAACCCGTGCGCCCCACGGTTCTGCGCGTCCTCGGGCATCGGCATAAAGTCACGCGCGAGCATCAGGGCGATAAGGTAATCTTCGAGAATGATGGATTTGTGCAAGGAGCGACCTTTGATCACGTCCTCCGTAACGAAGTCGGTCGTGCTAACTGCACGAGCGCCAAGCACATCACAGTAAAAATCTTCTGCATCCTGAAGATCGTGGACGCATATGGCGCTATGGTTCAGTGACTGGATCTGGGCCATGGTCACACCTCCTCTTATGCCTTGCCGCCAGCTTCCGCATGCAGCTGGGGTGGCACGGAAAGATCCGCGCGATCGAATTTTTCACGGTGAATGACTTCATCGGGATTGACGGTGATCGTGCCGTCTTCCGAGATACTCAGCGGATGGCTCCGCATCGGAGCCACATCGCGACAGTAGGTCGTATTTTCGCCGAGACGGTTGAACGTCACGCCGTGCATCGGACAGTAGAAGTTCCAGTGCTCGGGTTTCCACGTGAGTAAGCCGTTCTTGTGCGTGCACCAGCGAGAATAGGCGATGAAGCCTTCCTCAAGACGCACGACGAAAAACTTCCCCTTCACGAAACCCTTCACCGTACCGACGTCGTAGTCGCGGATGTTGCCGGCGGTCACCGGGCCGGTGTTCTCGACGATGATCTCGGTCGCTTCGGGGGTATGGGCCTGAATCTGGTAGCGATGGCCGTCGGGGTCGAAAATATCCATCGAGTATTCACCCCGGGGGCGAAACTGGGCGCGATTATCGCCAATCTCATATCCGTGCGCCTTGAAGCGTTCCTGGGCCGCCTTGAACTGCTCGGGCGTCAGCCAAATGGCGTGGTGTATGGATGAGCTATTGGGCCGGAACGGCACAATCTCGTGATCAACCTGAACGAGCAGGAAGCGATGAATGGTATTCATCGCCAACAATGTGTTCGGCCCAACCTCGTTAACAAGGTTCCGGCCGATTACATCAAAGCCAATGACGTCGCGATAGAATGCCTCTGAGCGGTCGAGGTCAGATACTTCTAACATCAGGTGGCTAAACCCGCGGATGGGCGCCGTCGACCCTTTCTGCTCACGAATTAGCCGGTCGCTCGTCCGGTCTCCAGGGCTGTTATGAACCATGCTCACCTTCCCCTCCGCCCATTGGGCGGACGTTCTATAAAATAAAGCTCACCGACCCCAGGTTACCGAGTTCTTCCGAGGCGAGAATTGCTTTGCGTTCTCGAATGCGGAGGCGATCGCCTTCGTGTCTCAATATGTGCCGGTAGAACCCGACGAACGGATAGGCGCGGCCATATCGACGAAATCGGTGACATATGAAATTCGCCGCGACGTGTATGAGATTGCCTTCGGTCTTCTCGATCCGAACATTCGAAATCATTCGGCAGGTTCGAGACTTTGGAGATTCGGCGTGGCAGTCCGCGCTCTTTATGCGCAATACCCGCTGCTCAATCCGCGTGCGATCATCGGCGATAAGAAAGAGGGATGTGCGAGGATCTCCCTCGGGACAATCATTTGACGGTATCAGGTACCGGGCATCCTCGGTTAGGAGCTCAAGCCACTCGTCAAGACGCCACTCGTCAAGGAGTTGTGCCTCAAAGTATAAAAAGTCCTCTACCTCCTCACGGGTCACGAGGGCGGCATCAGAACGGGCGGACAATACGGGATTCAGGCTCATGTCCCCTCCGCCATAAGCTGATTCCACCGGCGCCAGAACGTGCGCAGATGGTGCTCGTCACTATTGAGCTGCTCCGCAGTGTCCTTGGCCATACCACGAGACATTTCCGACCAAGGGTCATCGCGCCAATTAGCCAATCCCTGCTGAACAAGCTCCAACGCCTCAACATCATCGGGCGTCGCGAACCCACCTGGTCCGTAAAATGTTAGGAAGGAATCGAGCCGCCGCGCGCGTGCATCTTCGCTCTCTTCCTTGGGGCCAAGTGCCCAGGCGCTAACATGCATTCGCGCGACGCCATCGGGATAGAAGGTACGGATCGTGACCGACGATCCGTCGTTAATGACAAGGTTCGGAAAGATCACGAGGTTTCGGTTTGTGTCGGCCACGCGCCCCGCACGCTCAGGTCCTAGACGAGTGACCAATTCACTACGAATTTCCGCCATTTCGTCCTTCGCGTTCTCGCCGTACAGCGGAATCCAATGCGCTACGGGCCGGCCGCGGTAGTTAACGTTGTCCGTCGAAAAGTGGCCGTTACCGAGATCGACTGCACGCCCCGTCGCTGGGAGCACCAGCCCCTCTTCGGTGCGTGGCCGCACTTCGACCCCGGAATTCGCCATAAAATTGAGCCAGGTCACATGGGTGGATGGCAGGTGATAGTCATCCACGCTGTTCTCAACCATCAGCTTCCAATTAGCGGCGACGTCATATTCTTGCGTGCCGGCAATCACCTCCATCTGACCCGAAGGTGATTGCTCGATCACGAGGTCGAGGTAGTCGCAGGCGGGCCCCAAGTAGTCTTCAAGCGAGGGCGCCGCCGGATCGAGACACATGAACCAAAAGTCTCGATAACTTTCGAACTTCGCTGGCGCTTGGAGCCCATGGCAGGCGCGATCAAAGCTCGCGCCGTAAGCGTTATCACCCGGGACACCGACGAGGGCCCCCGCATTGTCGTAGGTCCAACCGTGGTAAACGCAGTAAAAGCGCTTGCTGTTGCCGGCGCGCTCGCGACAAACAATCGCGCCGCGGTGACGACAGGTATTAAAGAAGCACCTCACGTGACCTGCTGAATCACGACAGAAGATGATCGGCCGCCCCGCCACGCGGCGGCTGCGAAAATCGCCCGGCGTTTGAATTTCCGACCCGTGGCCCACGTAGATCCAGGAATGCCCAAACACCCGCGATATTTCGAGCGCGAGAACGTCTTCGGACACCAGCACCTCTCGGCTTAGCCGAAAAGTGTGATTCTCAGGATCGTCGATGATGTATGGCCCTGCCATATACCGCCCGCTGCTAAGGGAAATTGCTTCGCTACAGAAGCCGCGTCCAACGCTAACAAGGCGCGGGAAATCATGTCAATCGTAACCGCTAGTTTGTCTCATATTATGAGACATAATTCGCCATAAGGCGGGGCGTTCAGCCGTTTTCCCTCAGCGGAGTTTCTCATAATGCCGGAAATCTGCGCCGATCCTTGACCCTACCAATAAGGCCACATAATCTCAGTTTATGCGAAAACTGGTTGCCGCGATGGCACCGCACTCACAGTGTTGCAGCAAGGGAGCTTTCGAGGATGTCCAGCAACTCGATCCGAAAGATCGATATCTTTAATCACATCTTTCCCAAGGCCTTCTTCGATCGGATGTTGGCTATCCTCAGCGATCCCAGCAAGGTCAAGCGATGGGTCAACATCCCCTTCCTTGTCGATCTAGATGTGCGCTTCCAAAAAATGGATGAATTTGGGAATTACGCTCAGATTTTTTCGCTTTCTGCTCCCCCCATTGAAGCACTCGCCGGCCCTAAGGATGCACCTGAATTGGCGCGCCTCGGAAACGACGGCATGGCTGAATACGTAGATCGCTATCGCGATCGGTTTCCAGGGTTCATTGCGTCTCTGCCACTCAACGATCCCGACGAGAGCATGAAAGAGCTGCATCGCGCGATGAAGGATCTTAAGGCCGTCGGCGTTCAGGTCTTTTCCAACGTCAACGGCAAGGGAATTGACGCTCCGGAGTATTATCCGATTTTCGAGGCAATGGCCGCCTACGATCGACCGGTCTTCTTGCATCCAATTCGCACAGCGGCGATGCCAGACTTCGTTGGGGAAAAGAAATCCCTTTATGAAATTTATTGGACCTTCGGGTGGCCCTATGAAACCAGCGCCGCGATGGCACGCCTGGTGTTCTCGAAGCTGTTCGACAAATTGCCGAACGTTAAGATCGTGACCCATCACATGGGCGGCATGATTCCCTATTTTGAGGGGCGGGTTGGGCCAGGGTGGGACCAACTCGGGTCTCGCACCGCCGACGAAGATTATGGGAAGCTGCTAAAGGAGCTTAAACGCCGCCCCTATGACTATTTCAAAATGTTCTACGCCGATACGGCTCTCTTCGGCGCCGCAGCTGGCACGCGCTGTGGGCTTGATTTCTTCGGCGTCGATAAGACCGTCTTTGCTTCGGACGCGCCATTCGATCCCGAGGGTGGCCCCATGTACATCCGCGACACAATCGCCGTTATCGATAACCTCGATATTTCGGAACAGGACCGGGAAAAAATTTACAGTGGGAATGCCGCCAGCTTACTTGGCTTGGCCGCGTAGCACACTAGGCACGGCGAAGAGCTTTGTCCTCGCGCGCGAGTGCATTTGTCAGAACGCGCGCGCAGAAGCGCACTCTGTCCGCAACGAAACTCACCCTCTCCGGCGACAACCCTGTTTCGCCGATCGCGAGGCTGAGACTTCCTACGACGGTATCGCTTGCATCGAAGATTGGCGCGGCTATACCGGTGACCCCCTCAGTCACTTGGCCAACGGTCATATCCCATCCCGCACGCCTTATGCGTCGCAGCGCTACACGGACAGCGTCCAGGCTATCCCCCAGTCCAGCTTCAGAAAACTCTCTGGGCGAAGCTTCAAACAGGCGCGACAGGGCTGTGGCGGGGAGATGCGCCAGGATCACTCGCGACGTGGCGCCATATAGCAATGGTCGGGATCGACCACGTTCATAGGTACTACGGAAAATATCTGTCGAACTTTCCTGATGCACACACAGAACACGGTCTCGGTAGACACGACACAAAATAGCGACGCCGGTTATTTCCGCAGCTAATTCCGCCATCACCGGCCGGGCTGCCCCAATGAGTGGATCACGTGTCCGGATTTTATAATCTAGTTCAATGATACGGGGGCCAAGGGTGTAGCCGATCCCCGGCAGCGTCGTCAGGAGATCCTGCGTCGGTCAGCACATGGAGATAACGATAGAGCGTTGCGCGAGAATACCCCAAGCGAGTCCGAAGCGCCTCCACCGTCCATTCCGAAGTTGGCCCTTCGAAAAGGTCTATGATTTCCAACATTCGTTCTAGACTTTTCACACCTCAGTCCCCTCGCCGTTAAGGGCCATCACTTTACGCATTCAATAAGGCAACGAGCAACTGGCAACGAACCGCGTGGAAGTCATAGGGTGAAACGGCGGCCTCGCCGTACCGGAGGGATACAGTGATGAACGAGCCTCTACCAATCTCCTTGGCGAATGGGCCGATACGGGATCTGCGCGAATGGCTTAAACGATCAGAGATGATTGGCGAACTCTTAACCGTCGATCGTCCGGTGGACGCCAATGAGGAAATGAGCGCCATTTCCTACCTCATCGCGAAGCAGACCCCTTCGCCAGCCGTGATGTTTACGGCAGCAACCGGCTTCGAAAGAAGCCATCCATCCATCAAGCATCTCTGGAACATTTACGGGCCCAGTGTGCGCCGCATAGCCTTATCGTTGGAGGAACATCCCGACACACCAACGGTCGATCTTATTCGACGCGCGATGGAAAAAATGAAGCGGCGCATCCCGCCCGTAGAAGTGCCCCGTTCCGATGCGCCGGTATACGAAAATTCTATCCAAGGCAACGACATCAATCTCGACGATCTTCCGATCCCGCGCCATTGGCCGCTGGACGGAGGTAATTACGCGGGCACGGGCGATGCCGTAATCACGCGAGATCCCGATAGCGGCTATCTCAATGTCGGCACGTACCGCATGATGGTGCAAGATCGAAACCACACCGCGCTCTACCTATCACCAGGTAAGGATGCCCGTCTCCAAATCACGCGATCGTGGGCAATGGGGAAGGCACTTCCCGTTGTCGCCTGCTGGGGCATCGATCCCCTGTTTATGCTGGTTGGGTCGCAATCTTTTCCCAAGAACGTTTCCGAATACGAATATGCCGGCGGCATCAAGGGCGAAGCCGTACAGCTCGTGAAGGCGACACATAGCGATTTACTTTTTCCAGCTAGCGCCGAATTTGTTGTCGAAGGTGTAATCCGACCAGATGCGATGAAGCCGGAAGGCCCCTTCGGTGAATTCACCGGCTATTACGGCAAACCTGAAGCGATGTGCCCCCTCGTGGAAATTGTCGCCGTCCATCACCGCACCAACCCCATTCTCACCAATGCCTTGATGGCGGATTACCCCTCCTGCGAGCAAAGCGGATTCTTTTCAATTCTTCGAAGTGCGAAGATCTGGGACGACCTCGACAAACTCGGCGTGCCTGGCATTCGTGGTGTCTATGCCCATCCAGCCGCCGCAGGCGGGTTTGGCATGACCATCATATCGTTGGAACAGAAATACGCGGGCCATGCGCCTCAAGCCCTCGCGCTCGCAGCCCAGGTCCCCGGTGGTGCTTACTACACAAAATGGATTGTCGCTGTTGATGAGGATGTTGACCCGACGGATATGAACCAGGTGCTATGGGCCATGGCTAGCCGGTGTAATCCAACGGATGACATCGACATCCTTCGCAATACGTGGTCAACCGGTCTGGACCCAACCCAAAATCCACCAGAACAACGGCCGTATGGGTCTAAGGCTCTCATCAACGCCTGCAAAGAACATCGCTATATCCCCGTTTTCTCCAAACGCACGAAGCTCCGCAGGTCCGTCTACAATCAGGTGTCTCAACGGTGGTCGGAACTGGGACTACCCGGCATGATTCCGAAACTTTCGACATTCGAAGAGGAAGGCGCCGGAGACGCATTTACGAGCTATCACGACGAGAAACCCCTGCGATCGGCACACGACATGGCGGCTTCCCAAAAGGCGGATAGGAAGCAATCAAATAGAAAGGGCCGTGCCAAAGGGAAACCCTGAGGCGCGATCTATCACCCCTTGCTCATCCCTGCCGTTGGCGCCGCTATCGACTTTGCTGCCAGCCATAGATAGTTTCCGTAAGGCAACGGTGTATCTATAGGTCCACGAAGGCGCCGATTATTCTGTCGGATTATCGGCCTCTGGGAGGTAGCGGTGACAGCCACTAAGAGCGGCGATCCGATCCAGCACGTCGTACTTCTGATTTTAGAGAATCATTCCTTCGATCAGATGCTCGGCTGCTTCAAAAAGATCTATCCGGATCTTGACGGAGTGGACGAGCACGCACCTCAGCAGAATACAGATCATGAGGGCAACACGTTTTTACAAGCGCCTACAACCGAACGGATCATGTTTCTGGATCCGCACCACGAGCTCGAACACGTGGCGGCTCAATTGGCGAATCACAACAGCGGCTTTGTTTCCGACTACTCGGAATCCAACCCCACCAGTACCATTGTTAGTCGCGGGTATATCATGGGGTATTATCCCCTCGACTACCTTCCGGCCCTGCACGCGCTGGCAAAGGATTTTACAGTCTGCGACCGGTGGTTTTCATCAGTCCCAGGGCCTACATGGCCCAACCGCTTCTTCGCGCTAAGCGGGACCTCAAATGGGCGCGTAAATATGCCCAGCGATGGAACCCATAAGGCCGACCTGCCGGGTTACTTTCAGCAGGATCAACTCACGATTTTCGACCGGCTGAACGACCGCGGTGTTCACTGGAAGGTCTATTTCCATGATATCCCGCAGACGACGGTATTAGTTCGCCAACGCGAACCGCATAACACCGCTCGCTATTTCTATATGGATGAATTTTTCGCCGACGCTCGAGGGCGGGAGCAGGACTTCCCTGAGTTTTGCCTGATCGAGCCGGATTATATGGGGTTCGAACAGAGCGACGACCATCCTCCGCACGACACGATGGGTGCCGAGAAACTTATTGCTGACGTGTATAACGCGCTACGGCAGAACGATTGTTTGACGTCAGCGCCCATGGGACAGATTGAGGTGATTGCGTAACGGAGGATTTCTGGCTCATCGTAGTGACCGAAGGGAACGCAGATGAGACAGAAATCCATGAATTCAGATGCCGGGGCCGAGGCGGCCGTCCGGGATATCCGGCGCAAGACGCGCAAGCAATATTCGGCTGAGGAAAAGATTCGGATCGTGCTGTCGGGCCTGCGCGGCGAGGACAGCATCGCCGAACTGTGCCGCCGGGAGGGCATCGCCGAGAGTTTTTATTACAGCTGGTCGAAGGAGTTCCTTGAGGCCGGGAAGAAGCGGCTGTCGGGCGATACCGCCCGTCAGGCGTCCTCGGGCGAGGTCAGGGACCTGCGCCGCGAGACGCAGGATCTCAAGGAGGCCCTTGCCGAACAGATGCTGGAGAACCGGCTGCTTAAAAAAAGCATGATCGGGGATGGGGGAGACGGCGCATGAGGTATCCCGCCTCGGAGAAGCTGGAGATCATCCGCCTGGTCGAGCGATCCCACCTCCCGGTCCGTCGCACCCTGGGCAAGCTGGGGATTCCATCGACGACCTTTTACCGATGGTATGAGCGATATCGCGCCTTCGCCGAAGCCGGGCTTGAAGACCGCACCAGTGGTCCCGGCCGGGTGTGGAACCGTATCCCGGATGACGTTCGTGGCCAGATCGTCGATCTTGCCCTGGACGAGCCCGAGTTGTCGCCCCGGGAGCTGGCGGTGACGTTCACCGATACGAAGGGATACTTCGTCTCGGAAGCGTCTGTCTACCGCCTGCTCAAGGCTCATGACCTGATCACCAGCCCGGCCTTCGTGGTCATCAAGGCGGCCGATGAGTTCCGCGACAAGACCACGGCGCCGAACCAGCTGTGGCAGACCGACTTCACCTACCTCAAGGTCATCGGCTGGGGATGGTTCTACCTGTCGACCATCCTCGACGATTACTCGCGTTACATCATCGCCTGGAAACTGTGCACCACTATGCGAGCCGAAGACGTGACCGACACGCTCACGCTGGCCCTGCGAGCATCAGGCTGCGATCGGGCGGAGGTCGTCCACAAGCCTCGGCTGCTGAGCGACAACGGCTCGTCTTACATCGCCGGCGATCTCGCGGACTGGCTCAGGGACCAGGGTATGGGCCATGTCCGTGGCGCCCCCAACCATCCCCAAACCCAGGGCAAGATCGAGCGCTGGCATCAGACCCTGAAGAACCGCATCCTGCTCGAGAACTACTATCTGCCGGGCGATCTCGAAGCCGGTATCGGGGCCTTCGTCGAGCGCTACAACCATCGCCGCTACCACGAAAGCCTCGGCAACCTGACCCCGGCCGACGTCTACTTCCGCCGTGATCAGGCAATTATCAAGAGAAGGAGAAAGATCAGAAAACGTACATTCGAAAAACGACGCTTGGCGCATCAGCGCCAAGCCGCTTAACATCAACAAGGGTGAGCCAGAGCCTCCGTTACAAAACAGGCTCGACTGTTCCATTCATTCTGACGACGGACATCCTGGCCTACACCGACGCATCATCGATGGCGCGACATGGACAGCAGTTCAACAGATGATCAACGGCCATAGGGTGGATCGTCGCAAACGTACCGGCACAAAACATCCAAGCCCTCTAGCAGGCAAGCTGTTTGATGACAAAGGTGTTTCTTTCACACCTAGCCATGCGGTCAAGAATGGTAGGCGCTATCGTTACTATGTTGAAAGGGAAGCCAACCATTCCTCTCCCCGCCGAGCCAAAAGCCCTAACTCTAGATCACGCCACCGGCGAATCTCGGCCAGTGAGATCGAGGGCGTGATACTAGGTGCCATTTCCAGGCTTCTTTTAGCACCGACGGACTTGCTCGATGTCTTAGGTGTCGTCAGCAGTTCCGCTGATTCTAAAAACGCCATCGAAAGCGCCTCTCGATTGGCTGAAACACTTTGCGGGCCGAATGAACAGAGCAAAGAGGAGGTTCTACGCACCGTTACCATCAAGGTCGTCATTTCCGAAAGTCGGATCGATGTAAGGCTTTCAGTCATCGCCCTCCGGCACGTGCTCGAACTAGAGTTCGACACCCCCCTTTCTAATATCGGCGCAAGCCATAAGATCTCGATACCGATGCGCATGAGGCACCGCGGCGTTGAATTGAAACTCGTGATAAATGATTCAAATCAGCAACACGACGCCAACATCGACCCGGTGTTGGTCAAAGCACTCATCAAGGCCCATGCATGGCTCGACCAACTCTTAGGAGATGATCACATCACAATCAGTGAAATCGCCGAGGCAGAGAGTGTCACAGATCGCTACGTCCGACGGATTCTGGAACTTGCCTTTCTAGGTCCAGATATCAAGGACCTAATTCTTGATGGTCGCCAGCCCGCGCACGTGAGTACAGAATGGCTCGTTCGCGGCGCACGGCTGCCCTGCGACTGGCGCGAACAACGCCATGTCCTCGGGTTTTCGCGCTGAATATTGGCCGCCAAAATGGCAAGAAGTTTATATGGATTTCCCATCGTACAAGCACGCCGTCACAGCCACTTCGCATTGGCGCGTGAAGGGATAATTCCGGCGAACGTAACGAAGCGCTTCTCTGTACCGCCGGATAGGTTCAAATCGCGGGCCCGCAGCTATCTCAAATGCTGTTTGAAGCTGCGGCCTAGCGTGGCCCCTGAAACACTTTAAACCCGGCGCAACCGGATACGTCCCGCTGTGTTTAGGCCCAGGTTCCAGTTGCGGTCGGTCCAGTAGTTTCCTTCCAGCACCACCGGGCGGCCCTCCAATGGGACGGTAACCCGGGCGGCACCCAGGTGGCGGTCGCTATCAGTGTTCTTCGGGGCGGATACATGGCTCTCATAGATATAGAACACGACCAGCCTGCGCTCGCCCATGTCCCGCCGCAGCGCGTCGATGGACGTCATCAGCGCGCTGCAACAGACGCCTGGCGCCGGTCAAACAGGACAGCCACTTATGTGGGCGAATGGCACAGCCATACTTCCGGACCGCCCCGTCCATCCGGCCTCGACCGGCAGACCAGGAAAGCCGTCGTCGCGGACCTGAACACCCCATGCGTGTTTGCCATTGTATCGCCCGCTGGATGGCAGGTATTTCATATCCTGGGCGCGAAACCGCTAGCTGACGTGGTGCTCCTAGCACGCGTTGAACAAGGGACTAAGGGCATCGTTTATCGATAGAAACAATGCCGTGGTTATCTTCGCCACGCAATGCTGGCAAACGCCAGTTTCTCCACTTATGTCGATTTTTACGGTTCGGGGAGCAAGACGTTAGGAGTTTTTATCGGAATTCCCGACGTGAATATTTAAGTAATATAGAGTACATATATATAATGCATGGGTCATCAGGTGGCCAGAAGGCTGCTTGTTTTCTATGAGTGCAAATTTAGATGAGAGCGCATAGCGAAGCACCTTTTGGATGGCGCTTTCACCCCGGCGAAAGCCGGATGTGCCAAGCTCATACCGAAAAATCTTGAATCAGCTCAGTCGTTCAATCCGGCCTCGGCAATGAAGCGGGTCGGCCGGTTGCGATGGTGTGATTGATCTGAGACAACAAGAAGATGCTTCCGGGCGCGCGTGATCCCCACATAAAATAGCCTGCGCGCCTCATCGAACTCCGGCTGCGTTCTGGCCATGAAATGCGGAATCTGCCCCTCATTAGCGTGGATGATGGCTACGGCGTCAAACTCGCGGCCCTTCGAGTTGTGCAGGGTGAGGAGCTTAATGGCGTGATCAGGATTGGCGAAAAGGCCAAGATCGGAGATTTCGAGGTTATCGACATCGACGTTCCTGTTGCGCATGTCGTTCATCATCTCCTGAACTGATCCAGTCAGTGCGTCTGCTGTTGGCCGGTCGATCCATTCGTCGGCGAGAAGGATCTCGGATGAAGCCCGCGCACTCGCCTCAAGCCATGCTGCGCCACCGGGATGCTCCTGGGCAATTCCTTTTGCAGCATAAACGAGCTTGAGGGCTGTACAGCGGCCAGAATACGAAAACACGTCAAACCGGCTAAGGCCCATCGCTTCGTTGATGACGCGGAATATTGCCTTCTCAACGCCCGGAAGATGCAAGAGTGTTTCCGCGTCCACGCACGCGCCAAGTTGCTCGGCAAGGACGGCATACAGGCGGCTGCGTTGATAGGGTCTTGCCCCCGGACCGAACACCGGGACTCCGAAACCGCGCAGCGTGCGTGCGACGGGCACAAGGTGTTGCCACCATGGAGCTAGGATGGCGGTGTTGCCCGGCGATATACCGTTGCCCTCCAGCAAGGGCAGGAAATGATCGGTGATGGCATTCACAGGCGAAGCGGCGTGCTCGTACTGGACGGTCCCGTTGTAGTGCTCCGCTTGACCCGCCGAATACATTGCCGGGTTCCGGGTAATCAATATCTGGGCGGGAGTAATGATATGCGGCCCTGAACGGAAATTGCCGCTAATGGCAATGTCCTGCCGTGCGCCGATTTCAGCGGAGAATGCGCGAGCCAGATCGGGACGCGCCCCGGCAAAGGCGTTGATGGACTGATGTTCATCTCCGACCAGGAAAAACTGCGTGTGCAGGCGGGCATTGAGGAGCTTGAGGACTTCTATCTGGACATCCGTGGTGTCCTGGAACTCATCGACAAGGAGCCAGGGGAACCGGGAAGAAAGCCCTTCCGCGATGAAGTCATGCGTGCTCAGGAGCGCGTGCGAGTAATACAGGATCATCGAAAAGTCGATGTACCCGGCCTGATGCATCAATTGCCAATACCGGCGTGCCGACGCATCGGTAACAATGCCGCCCTCGATCCCCGTCCCAGCGGGCGATCCGTCGAGCATCATTCTGATCGAGGCGTAGTCGTCGAACGTGCGAAACTCTACGGCACGCCCCATCTCATCTTCAACGGCGAGCACAATCCGTTCAAAGGCACGCATTTCACGGGTAAGGATTTTAAATGCGGCAGGAACCTCGGGCACGAGCCAGCGATAGGGCCGCAGAATGAAATGAAGGCAAAAGGCATGGATCGTGGCGATCTCGCAGCGCTCAAACAGGGCATTGGTCCCCGCCTGTTTAATGCGGGATTCAATCTCATCGACGGCGGCGTTGGTATAGGTGATGCAGCCTATCGAGCGTGGCGTGCCTTCGACCGTTTCGGCAAGCCGCAGCAGTTTGGCAATGATCACGCGGGTCTTGCCGCTTCCCGGACAGGCGGAGAGTTGGATGTTCTCCTCGCAGTCAACCGCTCGCCTTTGGTCCGGTGTCAGGGAAATCATGCGTTCAGCCAGTCCAGCGCGTCCTGAATGTATTGCGGAACTCCTGTGCAGAGACCGGCATGCCGGGAAGCAACCTGTGCAAAACGCGCTTTGCCGTACCGCTTGGCGGTATTGAGGACGGACGTGCCCAACTCGACAAGCAAGGCCGCTTGTTGGCCGGGCGTAAGGTCGCCGTTATTGAGCTGCTGAAGCCCGGCGTCAAGACGTGCCGTAATTTGCGGCGCTCCGAGGGTGCGGGTGGTTTCAATCAGCATCGGGAGCGTGTGCGCCGATACAAGCTCGCGCTCGAATGTCGTTGCTCCGGCAAAGACTTCAACAAAATCGCCACGCAGTGCATTGAGGTCCGGCGCGTCCTCCGCCACATCAAATTCCTCGCCCGCATCGGAAGGAACGAGGTCCGCGTCCGCGACGATGGCGCATTTCTTTTCCAGCGCCCCCACGCGGAATAGCTTTGCGTACACATCGAAATGGACGCCGTAGATGGCGACGACCGAAATGCCCTCGCGTTCAAGATTGATCCGGTGGACAGCCTCTATCATCGCGGGGATCAGAAAGAGTTCGGTGGGGCCTTCAACCAGCATCACCTTGCGGGCAAAGAGCAGATTGCTCTTGGTCGCATCCAGATACCGCTCCAGGTCGGCGATTTCCTCCGGGCTGAGGTCTGCGTTGTCCGAGAGGTTGCCCGGTGCAATTGACGCATCAGCGCGCCGTGTAAGCGAGACAAGCGTGGGAAATGGCGCTTGCGAGGTGAGCTGCGTGCTGTGGGTGGTCAGGATCACCTGAACGCCGATGCTGCGGAGTGCGACCAGTAGCGCCGCCTGAAGCTGAGGATGCAGATGGGCCTCCGGCTCTTCGACAAGGACGAGCTGCCCGGAGGATACGGCGCGCGCCTGCCGCCTTTGCAGGTACTCAATGAGGATGGCGACATAGAGAATGTTATTCATCCCAAGCCCGTTGCGCGCAGGCTCGAAGGATTGCAGCGACAGGTCCGAGAGAAGCATTTTCAGATTGCGGATGATCGACTGGAATGTGGCTGAGGAAAGTCCCAGCGTCACATCCATCGCGAACGCGGGACCGGATACTTCCTTGAAAGAACTGTCGACGGCTTGCGCTATTTCGGCGATGGTCGCTGACGTCGCGATTTTCTGGTTCGCTGTATTAAGGATGTCGATCAGCGCATTCTGTTCGTCCTGGCCGATCTCGCAGGCTTCGATGAGGCGCGCGAGCGGGGAGTGGCGCATCGAGCGCAAATCCGCTTCCACATCACGAAGGGCGGGGAGATGGACAACCAGGAAAGACTGAAGATCGGAGAACCGGACGGATTCGCCGATATCGTCGTCGTTCCACTCAATCTCGGTCAGGTCCGTTGCGGGGTTTCCGCCGCCCTTGATTTCCCAGGCGTAATCTTCAAGCGACAGGGTGCCCGCTTCGCGTTCACCGTTTCCAAGGCTCTCACGCACGCTGGGCTTGGGCCGGAACCGATAGAAAATGCGTGCACGGTCTGCACCGGTTTTCCACGTACTGACCAGCGCCTCTTCGTTCACCTTGCCCGCGAAGTCCGTGAGTTCGATGCCGATGAGTACCTGAGAAGGTTGCGAAATATCGAGTGCCGCGTGAATATCCTCGCGGATCAGGGAACGGAAGACCGAGGGTAAAGCTACATCCAGGCAAATCTGGATAGCCCTGAACACCGCCGTCTTGCCGGTGTTGTTCTCGCCGATAATGCAGCAAAGGTCGTCATTGACCTTGATGTCCAGCTCTCGAAAGAGGCGAAAATTTCGAATGACGATCCGGCTAATCTGCATTTCGTGATACCTCGCGGGCTTCCAAATTCCTTAGTTTCCCACATCACGCTGCATCTTCCTTTTCGAGACTTGCTGTCTTGATGAAGTCTGAAGCCCAGCGCTTCGCTGCTTTAAGGCTCTGCTTATAATCGTCAGCAGCCATAGAGAGCAATTCAGGGGATGTAGCGCGATCCAGATCATCGCTCGACCAGTCGTCGGCCAGTCGCTTGCTTATTGCGTAGCACGCCGCTTTTCCGACCCTGAAAGCCATAAACCTCTGCGAAGCCTTTAGCGCTGCTGACAGCACAACTTCGGCCTCGCCGCTGGACCGCAATTCCGGCTCCAGATCGGCAACCATGCGGTCAACAACTGAGTACAGACCGTTGATGAAAAGCGTTTGAGCGTCTTTATAGTACCGGCCCGCGCGGCCCTTGAGGTTCTTTTCAGCTATCTCTTCGGCATCAGTCAGAATTTCGATTTTGGGCACGCGTTCGAGGGCCTGCGAAGATTTTGACGGGCGTGCCCCTTCGGGCGCTTTGCGAACCTTCTTCTCCCTGGCCCGCTGTGATTTCGCTTGCTGATCGTCCTCGTCCGTTCGGTCGATTTCATCCAACAGGCCATCAAATTCCGTATCCATGTTCACCGGCTCGGACGTATCTGTTCCTTCGTCGCTGAAAGCGGTCGGCAGTGCAGACGGTTTGCGCGTTGGGCTTAAGGTGACAGTGGGTACACGAAATTCATCGAGCAGTTTTTGAAGGTCGGATTGGAGGTCATCCAAATTGTCGTCTGACTCAGGCGATTGCTCCCGAATGACGTCTTTGACCCAATCCGGCATCAATTCCCGCACATAGTCGTGAAACTGCTCGGCAACCAACGGGGATCGGTCCCCCGGCCAGGTCAATCCGTCCCGGTATTGATTGGGCAAGGCCATGTCATCTGGAATCTCGATTTCAATTGAGAGCACTTTCGACCCGAAGGGAATGCCAAAGTTCGGCGCAGCGGCGGACCAGGCTTTCCTGTATTTATAGTCGTAACGTTCGCCTTTATGGACGACGGCGCAAAATGTCGTGGATGCAGTTGCCGGATTGGCAAGAGCGCTAAGCGAGTGGCTGTAGTTCTGGTGCTTAGGATCGTGAATGTAGTGAATTGTGATCAGGCCTTCTGGGCACGTTACGCGCTCGTGCCTCGGGAGCTTGTCAATGATCTGTTCAAGAGTTTTGAGCTGCCGCGTTTTACCTGTTTCATCTTTACCACCGCCTTTCGTCATGGAAACATCGATACGCACCTCGACGTTGGGAGAGAAAGAGGCAAAGCGTTTGAAAATGGCGGTCGCAATGTAACTCCGGTCAACCGCCACTCCCTTGCCAAGAGGCTCAGCTACCGTGTCATGGTCCGGCGTTTCACCGAGAAGGACGACTTCGGTCCAGTCGTATTCAATGCTCTGGCCGTCGCTTACAGCGGCTTCAGTAACTTCGTATACCGTGTCGAACGTGCCGTCCGGCAGCTCAACAGGGAAGCGAACGTAGGTTTCGTCGTCCGGATCGAAGCCGATTATAACTTCATTCACGATACCATTCTTGCATGAGCGGTAACGTATGCCTTCGGGAGAAACCGTTAGGCCGGAAACCTTGGCACCGATGCCGAAGTTCTCGTCCAGGGCCATTTTCTTGTTAATCGAGGATGAGAGATTGGTGGCCTTCTTGAGTTCAGTATCGTCCATACCGACGCCGGTGTTCCAGAATGCAACTTTCCGAATTCCCTCGATCATGATGGGATAAATTAGGATTTTGCGGTTGTCGTATGGCGCAAGCGCTGCGTTCTCGTCAGCATTCTTAAAGAACTCTCGAACGAGTGTGCCGGTAGGCGCTTGCCTAATCAGACGGTTGATCAGAAAGCGCTTGTCATCGATCGTGAGCGGTTCGGATTTCATGAAGGCCACCCCCTAAAGTTTAAACCGGCTATCCCTGTCTCCAGCAGAGGAACCGAACTTTCTTTCGATTTCATTTGTCGCGTCCCGAAGAGCCTTGATGATTTTCTTTATGTCTTCGGAGTCGTAGTCGTAGGCTCGCCTGTTCGAGAGATTGCCCAGCTTTCGGATGGCGTCGAGCGCGACCTGCGTCCGGCCTTCTGCCAGCCGCACAAACTTCTCACGCTTTTCCGATTTTGATGCCATTGTTACTATTCCTATGAATTTCACCTCATTTACGGATAGCTTTTGAGCGCAAAAGAGTCAAGAATGTTGTGAAATATGTATAAATGTTACGAATAGTGCGCAGAAATTCATCATAATTTAGGTCCAACAGCGGACGCTGGTTTGGACATGGGTCCGAACTCGCCATGCGGTTTCTGGCAAGACTTTGGAATATATGCGAAAATGGCCCACTGAACCCGCATCAAACGGTGCTTAGACTGGCATCTAGAGAGCCACTTCGATATCACCGCGAAGGCGGTTATCGAATTAGAGAAACCACCTTTTCTTTCAAGATCCTAGCAGGCTTGCGGGATCAAAATTGCGAAATGGTGCGGACAGTGAGACTTGAATTCACACTCCCAGAGGCCCCCCGCAAATCAAAGCTCTTTCATATCTCGTTCGCTGGTAACCGGACCGCCAAAATGGCAAACGGAGAAAGCCGGGCCGGCCCTCTCCGAAACTCTCCGAATGACGCTCTCCGATGTCTCTCCGCCCGACTCCGAAACGCCGAAAAGGCCCCAAAATCGGCGCCTTTTCGGGGTCAAAAACTAGAAATTTCTCTTATATATCAAGTACTTAGACTGCGTGGCGGAGCGGATGTGATTCGAACCATCGGTACGATGGTGCATCATTGAGACCTATCTCTTTGATTTTTATGGTATATTTTCGCCCCTTTCTCCGCTCTCCTCGGGTCGGCAATTCCCAATCACGACGGTCATGGCTTGAATAATTCCTCATTTGAGGCTAAATAGTACCTCATATGAGGATGCTGCTATGCCTATGAACTTCGTGACACCAGACGGCACCCAGGCCGCGGCCCGCCCCCTCCAGACCTTTGCCCTACCCGCCGACCGCGAACGCCTGAGCCCGGCGGCATTGGAAGCCATGCGCCGGCTCGCAGAGGCCTGGCACCTGACGGGCGACGAGGCAGCGACACTTCTTGGCGTCTCGGTAAGTACCTGGGACCGGATCCGCGCCGGCACCAGGAAGGGGGGCCTGTCCCAGGATCAGCTGATGCGCGTCTCGGCGCTGATCGGTCTCTTCAAGGGGCTGCACTTGCTGTTTGTGGACGACATGGCCGATCGCTGGCCGCGGCTTCGTAATGGCGGTCCTCTATTTAGCAACCTCACCCCAGTCGAGGCGATGATGCAGGGTGGCATTCCCCGCATGCTTGATATCCGTCGTTACGTCGATGCCCTGCGTGGCGGACTCTGATTTCGAATATAGAAGATCTCCGTCGTGCCTGAAGCGATACCGTATCCCGTCGAACGCCTGGCTTTTGATCGGACCGTCCGTTTGGTCACCACTGCTCGGATGCGAGAGTCCGTGCTGAAGGCGCTCGGGGATGATGACGCTGCTCTTGCCGATCTGGCTGAGATCGAAGGTGCAACCAGCGGCAGGCTGTTGGCGCAGCAAAGCGGTACTGATTTTATTGATCCGAAAGAGTTCGTCTCCGGAATCTCACATGCGCATTTTATCAATGCGTCGTTTGCTTATCCGCGTCCGGGCGAGCTCAATCGTTTTAACGGACCGACCCGCGGCGCTTGGTACGCTGCCTTCGATGTTGGAACGTGCGTTGCAGAAGTGACGTTTCATATGGCGCGCGAGCTAGAGCGCGTGAACGACTACAACGCGATCGTCGATTACACAGAGATGTTCGCAAGCTTTGCGGGAGAGTTTGTTGATCTACGCGATGTAGATCCGAGGCCCGTGTGTCTCGATCCCAGGCCTGAGATCGGCTATCCCGCCGGAAATGAATTCGCTCGAGCAACGCGCGCTCAAGGTCTTTACGGGATCGTCTATCCGTCGGTGCGCGACGCTGACGGCACCTGCCTCGTCGCGCTATTTCCCCATGCCGTGCAATCCGTCGCACAGGGCAGCATTTTTCGATTCACGTGGCGCGGTGACCGTCAGCCCGTCATCGAAAAAATGGAAGCGGCATAAGAAATACTGCCAAAAGCGCTCTTGGCTAGGGCTAAAGCGCTCCACCACAATTTGCACAGTAGGAGATTCCTCGGGTAAATTTCTCGTGTCTTCAGGAGCGGCGCAGCCGAAACACAGTCAGGGGGGATCACTGTGGTAGGTCGAATTCATGTAGCTCTAATTGCGCTTGCCGCACTTACGCTATCTAACTGTCGAACCATTCATGACATCGATTACGTACATGCGTCAGATCTCGATAAGAAAGGCAATTATTCTGAGGCCTTCAAGGACTACAAAAGTGTTGCGGAAGCTGACGGTTACGACGGGCAGCCGGCTGCCCAGTTTCGTCTCGCTCAGATGTACCTGAAGGGTCTCGGCACCACCAAAAACATACCCGAGGCATTAGTTCTTCTCAAAAAGGTAGCACAATCCGAGGACCGCACTTGGGCGAACCTTGCCCGGTACGACCTAGGTGAATTTTACCGCACTGGGTTAGACGGCTATATCCAAAGAGACTTGCTAGTCGCGCTCCGCTACTACAGCACGGCTGCTCAAGCAGGCTACGAGCTTGCAAGAAAACGACTGAACGACCTCACCGTCTACCCTCAGGTTTTCGTCGCCACGCATTCTGACGAATTTAAGAACCATGATTCCGACGTTGCACCTGCTGGCCTCGAAAAGGCCTACGAGCTTTTTAAAGAGGGCTCAAAGGACGAAGCGTTTAAAATATTTCTATGGCATGCCCGCCGCGGAAATGCAGAAGCTCAAGCGGTCGTAGCTACGTATTACAAGAAAGGCATCTCAATTCCACCGGATAGTAAACGCTATCTGGCTTGGACGTATCTGGCGGCGCGGGGAGGCGATCAACATGCGCAGTTGGAACTGGGCCTTAATTATCGGCTTAGCAACGTGCTTCCACATAGCGACCAGACCGCAACCGAGTGGTTCGAACGGGCCGCTCAACAAAAAAATGCCGACGCGATCAATTGGCTCGGCGTAATTCACCTTCATCCTCACGATGGTAAGGATCCCGCCCCAGGGAAGGCCGTAGAATTTTTCCGCGTGGCGCACGATCTCGGGTCGCTAGACGCTACTGTAAACTTGGCCGACTGCTACCTGGCAGGAATAGGACCCATCGCAAGGGACCGGAATAAGGCCAAGGCCCTGTACATGCAAGCTGCAGAGCATGGAAACCTCTATGCAAGGCGAAGGCTGCTCGAAGATTTTTCGATTGCGTATGGCGCTAAAGTACAGGTGGCTACAAAAGCGAAAAAGGGGGAAGCGCTTGAAGCGAACACTCCTCCGCCAAAAGCTGAACCAAGAACTAAGACCAGCAGGCCAAATGCGCAAGCCATCGAAAACGCTTCCAGACTGTCTCCGGTGGAGCTGTACGCGAAGGCGTCCTCTTCCGTTTACACGCTTATAGCGTTCAACGACGGAAATCGGGAGGCGAGCCAAGGATCGGGCGTAGCTGTCGGTCCCTTGCTTCTAGCGACTAACTGCCACGTAATCGAAGGGATGCACACCATCGGGACACGCCGAGGAGGGAAGACAATAGTTTTCCGGGTGGTGGCTCGAAACCACGGTAAGGATGTCTGTCTGTTAAAAGCCTCAGATCCGCTTCTGCCGGTTTCGGAAACTCGTGCCTACAAAACGCTGAAGATCGGTGAGCACGTTTATGCGATAGGTTCGCCAAGCTCTCTCCAGAATACATTTTCGGAAGGTCTCATTTCCGGCCTCCGTAGCCACAAGCACGTACGATACATCCAAACCAGCGCAGCAATTTCGCCAGGCTCATCAGGAGGAGGGCTCTTTGATGCGAACGGTCGACTGATTGGCTTGACGACCTTCAAACTTAAGGGCGGCGAAAATCTAAACTTTGCGGTTGCCATTGATGAGCTATTACCGCTCATAAGGACGGCTCATTCTGGCAGCGCCGACGCCATAGGCCATTGAGAGCGTGTGTTGAGCCTCCGTGTGACTTTGTCGCAGCCGGTTCGACGCTTGCGAGATCTGTTGGCCCATTACCAACATATCTGCTAACCGGACCGCCAAAATGCCAAACGGAGAAATCCGGGACGGCTCTCCCCAAACCTCACCGAATGACGCTCTCCGGTGTCTCTCCGCTCGACTCCGAAACGCCGAAAAGGCCCCAAAATCGGGGCCTTTTCGGGGCGAATAACTAGAAATTTCTCTTATATATCAAGTACTTAGACTGCGTGGCGGTGGGGGTGGGATTCGAACCCACGGTACGGTTGCCCGCACAACGGTTTTCGAGACCGCCCCGATCGACCACTCCGGCACCCCACCGCGAAGGGCCGCCCCGTGGGCGCGGCCCTGGTCCTGAGCGCCCCTGGGCCGGGCGGAAGCCGGCGGGGCGCTGACGGGTGCCGGAACCTAGCCCAAGGGGCCCGGCCTGACAAGGCTCCGGCACGGCCCCCAAGGTGCAGATGCGCACGGGCGCCGGCCCCGCGAGGGCCCGCGGCAGGCGGTCCCTCGGCCCGGATTCGCGGCCCCGCCCGGGCCATCCCCAAACCCCCGGATTTCCGGGGAAAAAGCCGCCGCCCCGGGCCCGAAAACCGTTGACACGGGCGCCCCTGTCGCTATATTCCGCGCTTTCGGCGGCCGGGCCGCCTTCCAACGAATTCAAAGCGAGAGAGCGTGATGTACGCGGTCATCCGCACGGGCGGAAAGCAATACAAGGTCGCCGAGAACGACGTCATCGCCGTCGAGAAGCTCGAGGGCGAGGCGGGCGGCGAGCTCACCTTCTCCGAGGTGCTGGCACTGCACGACGGCAGCGCGGCCCAGATCGGCACGCCGCTGGTCGAGGGCGCGCAGGTGATCGGCGACGTGCTGGAACAGCGCAAGGGCGCCAAGATCATCGTCTTCAAGAAGAAGCGCCGCCAGAACTACCGGCGCAAGAACGGCCATCGCCAGCTCGAGACCGTGGTGCGCATCACCGCGATCCTGAAGGCCGGCCAGCCGCGCCCGGAGCGCAAGGCCGCCGCGCCCAAGCCGAAAACCGAAGCCAAGCCCGCCGCCAAGAAGGCACCCTCAACAAAGGCAGGGGCCAAGAAGGCCGCGCCCAAGCGCGCCGCCCCGAAGAAGGCAGCGAAGAAGAAGGCGCCCTCGACAAAGGCAGGGGCGAAGAAATCCGCGGCCAAGAAGCCCGCCGCGAAGAAGGAGTAGGTCATGGCCCACAAGAAAGCAGGCGGTTCCTCGCGCAACGGGCGCGATTCCGCCGGGCGGCGCCTCGGCGTCAAGAAGTTCGGCAGCGAGGCCGTCATCGCCGGCAACATCCTGGTGCGCCAGCGCGGCACCAAGTTCCACGCCGGCCCCAACGTCGGCATGGGCCGCGACCACACCCTGTTCGCCCTCACCGACGGCAAGGTCCGCTTCGACCGCAAGGAAGGCGGCAGGGCGTTCGTGTCGGTGGAGCCGCAGAGCTGAACGCACGCGGCCATCTCCATGTTTCGATCAAGGGGAATGGCCAGCCATTCCCCTTTTTCATTGGATTCCTTTTGGTTGGCGTGACCGGACCCTAAAAATGCCTGATCGGCGCACCAGAAGGTTTGCCTTTGCATTAAATCGTCACCCCCGCGGAAGCGGGGGTCCAAGTTTCTGATAAAATGTGGATTCCCGCTTTCGCGGGAATGACGACATAAGTCAACTCAGTCACTCGGCGCCTCAGGCGGACGGACCCGCGATGCAGTTCCTCGATGAAACCAAGATCTACGCCAAGGGCGGCGACGGCGGCGCGGGCTGCCTCAGCTTCCGGCGCGAGAAGTTCATCGAGTTCGGCGGCCCCGACGGCGGCGACGGCGGGCGTGGCGGCTCGGTGGTCGCGGTCGCCGTGGACGGCCTCAACACCCTGATCGACTTCCGCTACCAGCAGCACTTCAAGGCGAAGAACGGCCGCCCCGGCGAGGGCAGCAACCGCACCGGCGCCGACGGCGGGGACATCATCCTGGAAGTGCCGGTCGGCACCATGATCCTCGCCGAGGACAAGGAGACCGTGCTCGCCGACCTCGACGCGCCCGGCAAGCATTACGTCGTCGCCAGGGGCGGCGACGGCGGCTTCGGCAACGACCACTTCAAGTCCTCCACCAACCGCGCGCCGCGCCGCGCCGATCCCGGCTGGCCCGGAACAGAGTGCTGGATATGGCTGCGCCTCAAGGTGCTGGCCGACGCCGGGCTGGTCGGCCTGCCCAACGCCGGCAAGTCCACCCTGCTCGCCTCGGCCTCGCGTGCCCGGCCCAAGATCGCGGATTATCCCTTCACCACGCTCACGCCCCAGCTCGGCGTGGTCTACGTGGACGAGAGCGAGTTCGTGCTGGCCGACATTCCCGGCCTGATCGAAGGCGCCCACGAAGGCGTCGGCCTCGGCACCCGCTTCCTCGGCCATGTCGAGCGCTGCGGCGTGCTGCTGCACATGGTGGACGGCACCCAGGACGACGTCGCCCAAGCCTACCGTACCGTGCGCCGCGAGCTCGCCGAATACGGCGCCGGCCTCGACGCCAAGCCCGAGATCGTGGTGCTGACCAAGTGCGATGCGCTTTCGGAAGAAGACATCAAGGCGTGCGCGACCAAGCTCGCCCGCGCGGCGAAGACCAAGGCGGCCGAGGTCGCGCGCATCTCCGGCGTCACCGGCGCGGGCGTGCCCGAGCTGATGCGCCGCGCGCTCGCCGTCATCCGCGAGACCCGCGCCGCCGCCGCGAAAGCAGCGACCAAATCCGCCGCCGGGGACAGGGATGCCGCGTCATGAGCCAGAGCCTCGCGAGCGCGCGCCGGCTGGTGGTCAAGGTCGGCTCGGCCCTTCTCGCCGACGAGACCAGGCGGGCAGTGCGCACGCGCTGGCTGTCGGCGCTCGCCGCCGACATCGCCGCCCTTAAGGAGCGCGGCATCCAGGTGGTGCTGGTGTCCTCCGGCGCGGTCGCCGTCGGGCGCGGGCTCCTGGCCCTCGACCGGCCCAAGCTGCGCCTCGAAGAGAAACAGGCCGCCGCCGCCGCCGGCCAGATCCGCCTCGCCCATGCCTACCAGTCGGCGCTTGCCCGCCACGGCGTCTCGGTCGCGCAGGTACTGCTGACGCTCGACGACACCGAGGAGCGCCGGCGCTATCTGAATGCGCGCTCGACCATCGAGACCCTGCTCAGGCTCGGCGCCGTGCCGGTGATCAACGAGAACGACACGGTCGCCACCAACGAGATCCGCTACGGCGACAACGACCGGCTCGCCGCGCGCGTCGCCGCCATGATTTCTGCCGACACGCTGGTGCTGCTGTCGACCATCGACGGGCTCTACACCGGCGACCCGCACAACGATCCCGAGGCGCGCTTCGTGCCCGAGGTCCATGCGCTTACCGCCGACGTGATGGCGATGGCGGGCGACGCCCCGCCTGGCTATTCGTCGGGCGGCATGGTGACCAAGCTCGCCGCCGCACGCGTCGCCGTGGGCGCCGGCTGCCGCATGGCGATCGCCGACGGGCGCAAGGCTCATGCCTTGCGCGACCTCGACAAGGCCGCGCGCAAGACCTGGTTCGTGCCCGAAGGCGGCCCGCGCGCGAGCCGCAAGCATTGGATCGCCGCGTCCCTCAAGCCGGCGGGCTCGCTTACCGTGGACGACGGCGCGCTCGCGGCGCTCCGGTCCGGCAAGAGCCTGCTGCCGGCGGGCGTCACGGCCGTCGAGGGCCGCTTCGACCGAGGCGACGCGGTGGTGGTGTGCGACCGCCAGGGACGCGAGGTGGCGCGCGGGCTGGTGGCCTACGCCGACGCCGACGCACGCCGCCTGGCGGGCCATAAAAGCCGTGAAATTCAAGAGCTTCTGGGCTACCGTGGCCGCGATGAGATGATCCATCGCGACGACCTCGTCGTCACCGGCGACGGTGCCACTGACGGCGTAAGGGAGTGAGGGCCATGACCGTCACCGACCTCGACCGCGACCACAACGAAATCCACGGCGCCATGATGCACCTGGGCCACGCCGCGCGCGCAGCGGCCGGCGTGCTCGCCAATGCCGGCACGGACGCGAAGAATCGCGCGCTCATGGAAGCTGCCGCCGCGATTCGCGCCGCCCGCACCGACATCCTCGCCGCCAACGGCCACGACATGGATGCCGCCAGGAAGGGCGGCACCAGCGGCGCCTTCCTCGACCGGCTGATGCTGAACGACGCGCGCATCGAGGGCATGGCCAAGGGACTCGAGGACATCGCCGGGCTCAAGGACCCGGTCGGCGACGTGATCGCCGACTGGACCCGGCCCAACGGGTTGCGCATCACCCGCGTGCGCGTGCCCTTCGGCGTGATCGGCGTGATCTACGAATCGCGCCCCAACGTCACCGCCGACGCCGCCGGCCTGTGCCTGAAATCGGGCAACGCCGTGATCCTGCGCGGCGGCTCGGAGGGCTTCCATTCCTCGCGCGCCATCGTCGCCGCCCTGCACAAGGGGCTCGCAGCGGCGGGCCTGCCCGAGGCCTGCGTCCAGCTGGTGCCCACCACCGACCGCGCGGCCGTCGGCGAGATGCTGCGCATGACCGGGCTGATCGACATCATCGTGCCGCGCGGCGGCAAGTCGCTGATCGAACGCGTCTCCGCCGAGAGCCGCATCCCGGTGATCAAGCACCTCGACGGCATCTGCCACGTCTACATCGACGGCGCCGCCGATCTCGACATGGCGCGCAAGGTGACGCTGAACGCCAAGATGCGCCGCCCCGGCATCTGCGGCGCGGCCGAGACCCTGCTGGTGGACCGCAAGGTCGCTGCGACCCATCTCAAGCCGGTGCTCGACGATCTGATCGCGGCCGGCTGCGAGGTGCGCGGCGACGCGGAGGTGTGCGCCGCCGAGCCCCGCGCGAAACCCGCCAGCGAGGCCGACTGGTCGACGGAATACCTCGACGCCATCATCTCGGTGAAGATGGTGGACGGCGTCTCGGGCGCGATCGCCCATATCGCCAGATACGGCTCGCACCACACCGAATCGATCATCACCGACGACGACGCGGCGGCGCGTCGGTTCCTCGTCGGAGATCGACAGCGCGATCCTGCTGCACAACGCCTCGACCCAGTTCGCCGACGGCGGCGAGTTCGGCATGGGCGCGGAGATCGGCATCTCCACCGACAAGCTGCACGCGCGCGGCCCGGTCGGCGTGGAACAGCTCACCAGCTACAAGTACGTCGTGTACGGCACCGGCCAGACGCGGCCGTAGCCCTTCCAACCGGCCGGAACCACGACCCTGAAGCACCGCCCCGTCATCCCGCCCCATGCCAAGGGCCTCCGCATGGGCGGGGCGCGCCGGCCGGGCGCGCGCATCGGCATCCTCGGCGGCTCGTTCAATCCCGCCCACGAGGGCCACCTGCACATCTCGAAGCTCGCCCTCAAGCTGCTCGACCTCGACCAGCTGTGGTGGATGGTGTCGCCCCAGAACCCGCTCAAACCCGCCGACGACATGGCGCCGCTCGCCGAACGCATGAAGTCGGCGCGGCGCATGGCGCGCCATCCGCGCATCGTCGTCACCGACATCGAGACCCATCTCGGCACGCGCTATACGGCGATGACGCTGCGCGCGCTCAAGGCCGCGTTCCCGCGCGCGAAGTTCGTCTGGATCATGGGCGCCGACAACCTGCAGCAGATTCCGAAGTGGCAGAAGTGGACGTTCATCTTCCGCACCGTTCCCATTGCGGTTTTCGACCGCGCCACATATTCTTTCAAGGCACTGTCGAGCAAGGCGGCGCACCGCTTCGGACGCTTCCGCGTGCGGGCGCGCAACGCCGGCCTGATCTTCGAGCGCACGCCGCCCACCTGGGTCTATTTTCACACGCCGCTGCATCCCGCATCGGCGACCGAGATCCGGGCGCAACGCAAGGCCGTTGCATCCCGTTCGCGAAAGGCATGACCGCACCCGTGAAGACACCCGCTCCGCGCAAGCCGCGCGCCCCCGCCAAGACCAAGTCGTCCAAGGCGAAATCCGCCAAGGCGAAGAGTCCCGCCAAGAAAGCCAGGAAGGCCGCGCCCAAGGCGCCGCTCTCCAGGGTGAAGGCTACGAAGGCCAGGACCAAAGCGAAGACCGCACCGAAGAAGGCACCGCGCAAGGTCGCGCCCAAGAAGGCCACGAAGAAGGCGCCGAAGAAAATTACGGCGGCAGGCAAGCCGCGCGCCAAGGCCGCACCCAAGGCGAAACGCGCGCCCTCGGCCCTCGACAAGGCGAAGCGCACCCTGGCGCTGATCGAGAAACTGCTCGACGAGCAGCAGGCCGATGACGTGGTGGTGGTGGATCTCGCCGGCAAGACCGCCATCGCCGATTTCATGGTGGTGGCCTCTGGGCGCAACCCGCGCCACGTCGGCGCCATGGCCGAGCGCCTCAAGCAGAGCCTCAAGGCCACCATCGGTGGCTCGCCGCCCGTCGAAGGGCTCGGCAACGCGGACTGGGTGCTGGTGGACGCGGGCGACGTGATCGTGCACCTGTTCCGGCCCGAGGTGCGCGGGCTCTACAACCTCGAGAAAATGTGGGGCGGCGCCCTCGCCGAGCCCGGCGAGGCGTGAGCCGGGCCGCCTCGGCCCCGTCGGCGGGAGGACCGTGATGGCCAAGGTGCTGGCGCTGCGCCATGTCCCGTTCGAGGACCTGGGCCTGCTGGGCCCGCTGCTCGCCGGGCGCGGCCATGACATCGCCTATCTCGATACCCCCGTGCAGGACCTCGCCGGGACCGACCCGGCGGCGGCCGACCTGCTGGTGGTCCTGGGCGGGCCGATCGGCGCCTATGAGACCGACACCTATCCGTTCCTCGCGGGCGAGATCGCGCTGATCGAGCGACGTCTTGCCGCCGGGCGCCCGGTGCTCGGCATCTGCCTCGGCGCCCAGCTCATGGCAACGGCCCTCGACGCGCGCGTCGCCCCCATGGGCGTCAAGGAGATCGGCTGGGCACCGATCACGCTCACGCCCGAGGGCAAGGCAGGGCCGCTTTCTCATCTCGACGGCACCGCGGTGCTGCACTGGCACGGCGACGCCTTCGACATCCCGGCGGGGGCGACGCGCCTCGCCGCAAGCGCGCTCTGCCCGAACCAGGCCTTCGCTTGGGGGGCCGCGGCGCTGGCGCTCCAGTTCCATGCCGAGGCTTCGGGCAAGGCGCTCGAAAGCTGGTTCGTGGGGCACGCCGGCGAGATCGCCGCGACCCCCGGCATCACGGTCGCCGGGCTACGCGCCGAGACCGCGCGCTGGAGTGCACAGGTTATCCGACAGGGACGCGCCTTTTTCACGCAATGGCTCGACGAGGTGGGCCTGCGATGCCGGTACCCTCGCCGCAAGATGCCCACAAGTACACGCCATGCACACGCTGATCGTCGCCGTCGGACGCTGGAAAAAAGGCCCGGAACGCGCCCTCTACGACGCCTACGTGCGCCGCCTGCGCCCCGCCCCCGAGCTGATCGAGGTCGAGGAAAAGCGCAAGCTGCCGACACCTGCGCGCATTGCCGCCGAAGGCGCGCTCCAGCTCGCGAAAATCCCCGCCGACTCGTTCGTCATCGCGCTCGATGGACGCGGCAGGACGCTTTCCAGCGAGGACTTCGCGGCCCGGCTCGGCGCGCTGCGAGATGACGGCATGCCCGCCGTGACTTTCACCATTGGAGGCGCCGACGGCCTCGCCGCCGCGGTGCTGGCGCGCGCCGACCTCGTCTTGTCACTCGGCGCCATGACCTGGCCGCATCTGCTGGTGCGCACGCTGCTGGCCGAGCAGCTCTACCGCGCCGAGGCGATCCTCGCCGGCCACCCCTACCATCGCCCCGGCCCGCCCCCCACATGAAGGACGGCACCGGCCTTGAGGCCGGGGGCCGGACGCGCTAGGTTCCGGACGAGCCCAAAGCCCCGTAAAATCAGCGCAAAGTGAGCGTCATGGCCAATCCCCGCCCGCCCTCCGACCACCCCCGGCCCGTCGTGCTGTGCGTGCTCGACGGCTGGGGCGACCGCCACGAGTGCGAGGACAACGCCATCTGCAGCGCAACCGCGCCGGAATGGCACCACCTGACCAAGGACTGGCCCAACGCCGATATCCAGGCCTCGGCCCGCGACGTCGGCCTGCCCGACGGCCAGATGGGCAATTCCGAGGTCGGCCACATGAACCTCGGCGCCGGGCGCGTCGTCATGCAGGACATGCCGCGCATCGATGCCGCCATCGGCGACGGCAGCCTCAAGGCGAACCCGGTGCTCGACGCGTTCTGCGCCCGTCTCAAGAAGAGCGGCGGCACCTGCCACCTGCTCGGCCTGATCTCGCCGGGCGGGGTGCATTCCCACCAGAACGAGGTCGCCGCGCTCGCGCGCATGATCGGCGAGGCGGGCGTGCCGGTCGCGATCCATGCCTTCCTCGACGGGCGCGACACGCCGCCCCGGAGCGCGCTCGGCTACCTCGGCAAATTCGAGAACGACATCAAGGGCGTGCCCGGCCCGGGCATCGTCACCGTCACGCGGACGCTATTTCGCCATGGACCGCGACAAGCGCTGGGATCGGGTCGAGCGCGCGTTCCGTGTCATCACCGCAGGCGAGGGCGAGCGCGCCGATACCGCCAAGGCCGCGGTGGAGGCAGCCTACGGGCGCGGCGAGAACGACGAGTTCGTGGTGCCGACCGCGATCGGCGGCTACGCCGGCGCCAAGGACGGCGACGGCGTCGTGATGGGCAATTTCCGCGCCGACCGCGCGCGCGAGATCCTGCTCGCCCTGCTCGATCCCGGCTTCGACGGCTTCGCGCGCGAACGCACGATCGAGTTCGCCGTGGCCATGGGCATGACCGAATATTCGACGCGCCTCAACGAGCTGATGACCGTGCTGTTCCCGTCGGAAGACCTCACCCACATCCTGGGCGACGTGCTGTCGGAAGCCGGGCGCAAACAGCTGCGCATCGCCGAGACCGAGAAGTATGCCCACGTCACGTTCTTCTTCAACGGCGGCGTCGAGGAGCCGTTGAAGGGCGAGGACCGCATCCTGGTACCATCCCCCAGGGTCGCGACCTACGACCTCAAGCCCGAGATGTCGGCGCCCGAGGTGACCGACAAGCTGGTCGCGGCGATCGAGGCCGGCACCTACGACTTCATCCTGGTGAACTACGCCAATGGCGACATGGTCGGCCATACCGGCGACTTCGATGCCGCGGTCGAGGCGGTCGAGGCCGTCGACAAATGCCTCGCGCGCCTAGAAAAGGCGGTGGTGGCCGCCGGCGGCACGCTCCTGATCACCGCCGATCACGGCAATGTCGAGCTGATGCGCGACTACGCCCACAACCAGCCCCACACCGCCCACACCACCAACCCCGTGCCGCTGATCATGGTCAACCCGCCGGCCTGGGCGCGCGGCATCCGGGGCGGACGCCTCGCCGACGTGGCGCCCACCGTGCTCGCGCTCATGGGCCTCGACCGGCCCGCCGAGATGACCGGTCGCTCGCTGATCGAGACCGCCGACGGTGCCCGGGAGCGGGCCTCTGCCTGAGACGGCCGCGACGCGGCGATGGCGCGGGGGCGCGACGCTCGCCGCCGCGCTTGTGGCCGCCGGGCTGGCCGCCACGCCGACAGCCCCGGCCTTCGCCCAGAGCGGCGATAAATCTGCCGTCCGACCGGGATCGCGGCTCGAGGACATCGAACGCGAGCGCAAGGAATCGGAGACGCGCAGCGCCGAGCTCAAGCGCAAAGCCGCCGAGCTCGCCAGGGAGGCCGACGAGACCGCCCACAAGATGGTCGCGGTCGCCGCCGATGCGCGCACCCGCGAGCAGGCGATCGCCGACCTCGGCACCCAGCTCGCCGCCATGCGCGCCGAGGAGAAGAAGCGCTCGCAGGGGCTCGAGTCACGCCGCGCGCGCCTCGCCGAGCTGCTGGGCGCGCTCGAACGGATCGCGCGCAATCCGCCGGAAGCGCTGATGGCCTATTCACACACGCCCCAGGACACGCTCCGCAGCGCCATGCTGCTGCGCGCGGCGATTCCGAAGCTCGAGGCGGAAGCGCAGGAACTGCGCACCTCCCTGGACGCCCTCGCCCGCCTCAAGGAACAGACAACGGCACGCCAGCAGGCGCTGGTGCGCGAGCGCCGTGCGCTCGACGGCAAGCGCAAGGAGCTGGCCGCCCTGGTGACGAAGCAGCGCGCGCTTGCCCGCACCACCCGGAGCCGGCAGGCCGACGCCGAAAAACATGCCCGGAATCTGGCCAGCCAGGCCAAGGACCTGCGCGAGCTGCTGGCCCGGATCGAGCGCGACCGCAAGGCCCGGGCCGCCATGGCCGCCCACCGCCCGCCACCCCCTCCCGGCCGCGAGGCCCATCTGGTCCTGCGCCCGCCGCCGGCGCCGAGCGGCCTGCCGCACCGGATCTCGCGTGCCCATGGCCGCCTGGTGCAGCCGGTGGTGGGGCGGGTAGCCGAGCATTACGGCGACAGGGAAGGCTTCGGCAGCACCGCCAAGGGAATCCGCTTCGCCACCGCCGACGGGGCCCAGGTGGTGGCCCCGTTTGGCGGCGAAGTGGTGTTCGCCGGCCCATTCCGGGGCTACGGGCCTCTCTTGATCATCGATCACGGCGAGGGATATCATAGCCTCCTCGCGGGTCTGGGCCGGATCGATGCCGCCGTCGGGCAAAGACTTCTTGCCGGCGAACCCGTCGGCATCATGGCCCGGACGGGTAAGGAACTTCCCAGAACTCTACATGGAACTGCGCCGCAACGGCCGGCCGATCGACCCCCTACCGTGGCTGGCGGCGCCCCCGAACACTAAGGTAAGCGGATGAAAAAACGTGCTTTTTTGGTGGCCTTCCTGACTGCTGCCGCGGCAAGCGCTGCGGTCCTCCCGGTTGCGCGCGCCCAGGACAAGGACAGGGAAACCTACCGCCAGCTCGAGCTGTTCGGGACGGTGCTTGAACAGGTTCGCTCGAACTACGTCGAGAAGACCAAGATCGACGACCTGATCGAGAATGCCATCAACGGCATGCTCACGTCTCTCGATCCGCATTCCAGCTACATGAACGAGAAGACGTTCCGCGACATGCAGGAGCAGACGCGGGGCGAGTTCGGGGGGCTCGGCATCGAAGTCACCATGGAGGACGGCCTGATCAAGGTGGTGTCGCCCATCGACGACACGCCGGCGTCCAAGGCGGGAACTCAAGGCCGGCGACAAGATCACCTTCATCGACGGCACGCCGGTGCGCGGGCTGTCGCTGCAGCAGGCGGTCGACAAGATGCGCGGCCCGGTCGGCTCCAGCATCAAGCTCACCATCCTGCGTCAGGGGCAGAAGCCATTTGACGTGACGCTGACCCGCGACAACATCAAGATCACGCCGGTCAAGTCGCGCCTCGAGGAGCATGACATCGCCTACATCCGGATCACCTCGTTCAACGAGCAGGCGACGTCGGGGCTCGAGAAGGCCTATGCCAGCCTCAGGAAGCAGGCCAAGGGCAAGCTGTCGGGCATGATCCTCGACCTGCGCAACAATCCGGGCGGCCTGCTGAAAGAAGCGATCAGCGTGTCCGACGACTTCCTCGACAAGGGTGAGATCGTCTCCACGCGCGGCCGCAAGAAGGACGACGGCCAGCGCTGGAACGCCAAGAAGGGCGACATCACCGGCGGCCTGCCGATGGTGGTGCTCGTCAACGGCGGCTCGGCATCCGCATCGGAGATCGTCGCCGGCGCGCTGCAGGACCATCACCGTGCGATCGTCCTCGGCACCCAAAGCTTCGGCAAGGGCTCGGTGCAGACCATCATCCCGCTGCCCGGCCACGGCGCACTCAGGCTCACCACCCAGCGCTACTACACGCCCTCGGGCCGCTCGATCCAGGCCAAGGGCATCACGCCCGACATCGTCATCGATCAGCTCCAGGTGACCGCGCTGTCCGACCAGGACCAGCGCCGCGAGAAGGACCTGCCGGGCGCGCTGGCCAATCCCCAGGACGGCAAGGCACCGCCCGCCGCCAAGCCCGCCGAGCCCGAGGGCGACGCGGCCGCCGGCGACGGCAGCGGCAAGGTGACGGACTATCAACTGGTCCGTGCCGTCGGCGTGCTGCGTGGGATCGCGCTCTACCAGCGCAAGCCCGAGTGACGGAGGCCCGGCGCGGGTCTGCCGGTCAGGTGGTGAACGCGAGGCACGGGCGTGTCGTTTGACAACCCAAACCGGCCGGGGCGCCGGCGCGGCCTGAGCGGTCCCGCGCTGGTCGCGCTCCTGCTGGTGGCGGCGCTGGCCGGCACGGTCGCATGGCTCAGCCTGACCGCGCCGCACGGCGGCAACAAGGCGGGCCCGGCCGCGGTGACGGTGGCGCTGGCACCGCCGCCCGTTCCCAAGCCGGCGCCGGCCGCCGCGCCACAGCCTGCGGCGCCGGCACAACCCGCGCCCGCTCGACCGGCACCTTCCCGGCCGGCACCCGCGCCGCAAGCCCAGCCAACCACCCCGGCTCAACCGGCGACCCCGCCCCAGCCCGCACCGAAGCCCGAGGCGGAGGCCAAGCCGGCGCCGGAGACGGCGCCCAAACCGACCCCCAAGGCCGAGATCAGCCCGGAGCCGGCGCCGCCGCCCGGCCCACCACATGAGACCGCGACGCGCCGCAACCTGCCCGAGCCCGCCGACGGGCTCGCACGCGCGCCCGACCCGTCGCTGGTCGAACCGTCGCGCTTCGGCGAGCTGCCGCGGGTCGCCCCCGACGGGCGCAAGGCGTGGCAGGTTTACGCACGGCCGTTCGATGCCAACGACCAGCGCCCGCGCATCGCCATCGTGATGTCCAATCTCGGCCTGTCGAGCGCCGCGACCGAGGCCGCGATCCAACGCTTGCCGGGACCGATCACGCTCGCGTTCTCGCCCTACGCGCACGGGCTCGATCACTGGATCGCGCTGGCACGCGCCGCCGGCCACGAGGTGCTGCTCGACCTGCCGATGGAGCCCACCAACTTCCCGGCCAACGATCCCGGGCCGGAGACCCTGCTGACCAGCCTCACCGCCGGGCAGAACCGCACCCGGCTCCATTCGCTGCTCGGGCGCGTCACCGGCTATGTCGGCGTGGTCAATGAGATGGGCTCGCGCTTCACCACGTCGGCGCCCAACCTGCGCCCGATCCTCACGGAACTGCGCGACCGCGGCCTCCTGTTCCTCGATTCGCGCTCCTCGCTGCGCTCGGTCGCCGCGCGCACCGCGACCGAGGTCGGCCTGCCGCGCGCCATCAACAACCGCTTCATCGACGCCGAGGCCTCGCGCGATGCCATCGACGCGCGCCTCGACGAGATCGAGCGCATCGCCCGTGTCTCGGGCTTCGCCGTCGGCATCGGCCAACCGTTCCCGGTGACGATCGACCGGCTGGTGGAATGGAGTCGCAACCTCGACGAGAAGGGCTTCGCGCTGGCGCCGGTCTCGGCCATGGTCAATTCCCAGCCCGACTGACGCCGCGACACATGAGCGATCCCGCCAATCTGCCCTACCGTCCCGGTGTCGGCATCATGCTGCTCAACCCGGCGGGGCGCGTGTTCGTCGCACGCCGTATCGACATGCCGTCGGAAGCGTGGCAGATGCCCCAGGGCGGCATCGATCCAGGCGAGGCGCCGGCGGCGGCGGCGTTCCGCGAGCTGGAGGAGGAGACCGGCACGGCGGCGGCCGAGATCGTCGCCGAAAGCGAAGGCTGGCTCGATTACGATTTGCCGCCCGAACTGATCGGCAAGCTGTGGGAAGGGCGCTATCGCGGCCAGACCCAGAAGTGGTTCGCCATGAGGTTCCTCGGCAACGACGCCGACATCGACATCGCCACCGAACATCCCGAGTTCGACGACTGGAAATGGGCCGGGATCGAGGAATTGCCCGCCCTGATCGTGCCGTTCAAGCGCGCGCTCTACAGCGAGCTGGTGCGCCTGTTCCGACCGGTGGCCGAGCGGCTGCGCGCGGGCGGCTGACGCACCACCCTACATTCAGTTCTCATTCGAAAAGAAAAAGGTTCAGGCCGCGGCCTGGTCCTGTGTCTGCGTTTGGGCGAGGCGCTTCTGGCGCCAGTCCATGAAGCGCCAAGCCGCCTTGGAGGCGAGCCGCGCGATCCGGCCCTGGGGATTGAAGCCCGCCGCCTTGAAGGTCATGGCGACACCGCGCTCGACCACGTCGGGCCGGTAGAAGCGGAAGGCGCGGGCGGCATAGGCATCGGCGTTGCGGCGCCGCTCGTAGGGCTCGCCCTCGTTGTTGGCGGCGTAATAGGCGTAGGCGAGCTCGTCGTCGTCGGATTCGATGATGCGCCCGACTGCGACGCGCAGCTTCGAAAACGCGCTCGGCCGCTCCATGTCGAGATAGCGCTTCAGGTGCGTGTAGAACAGCTTGTAGTGGCGGAACTCGTCGGCGGCGATCTTGAGGCAGATCGCGTGCAGCACCGGCTCGTCGGTCGCACCCGCCAGCGAAGTGTAGTACGAGCTGGTGCCGACCTCGACCACACAGCGCGCCACCAGCTCGCCCGAGCGCGAGCCGCGGATCGACTGGGCGGAGTCGACCGGAATGCGGAAACCGTCCTGGAACCGCCGGAAGCGGGTGGTGAAATCGAACGACGGGTCGGCCATCTCGGCCCAGCGGCCGAGCACGTCGCCATGCTGGACCTCTTCGCTTGCCCACTGGTCGGCGGCATCGCCGAACTCGGCGTCGCCCGGGAACACGTTGCGGAGATAGGCGGCGTAGTCGGCCGAGTTCTTCTCGACCATGGCGGCAGCCTTGACCACCCGCAGGATGTCGGGGTCGACGCGGGAAGGATCGAAGCGATCCCAGGGGATATCGTCGGGAGTCCAGTGCTTCATGACGTCTCGCCTGCGGGCCGGTACGTTGGAGGTCGCGCCGTGTCCGCCGTTGCAGGCCTATAATATTGGCCGAGCGGCTGGATTTGCCAACCCCCGGTTGCAGTTATCCCCCGAAAAACGCTGATTTTTTCGCCTATGTGGACGCCCCGAGGCCCGCCAATGCGGGCCCGGGCGCCCCCGTTCCCGTTCCGGACCGCCGCGCATACGTAAGTATTACTTGACACATTGGTTCCTGTTATGTTCTATTGGTCCGGGTCTGGCAATCCCCGGAGGCACCCCATGGCCCGCAGCCCCTTCCCCCAAGACAACGACCCCGCCCAGGCGCTCCGCACCCTGATCGGCCGCGCCGGGCTCGATTCCCTGATGCAGGACCCGCGCTACTGGGACGCCAATCACCCCGACCACGGGAAGCTGGTGGACATGATGCACGCGGGCTTCGGCCTGGTGTTCGGGAAACCGGGGGAGGACAGCAAGGCACAGGCACTGGCCCCCGTGTCGCGGCCGGGGGTGAGAACCCTGCCATACGATCTGCGCTCGGCCCCGACGCGTGCGCCCGTAACGACGCTCCCCTACGTGCCCGCCGAGGATACCTCCCGGCCCATGCTCTACGCGGCGGGGACCACGGCGCGCGACCCCTTCGCCGAGAGCTTCGCCCGGCGCGTGCCCGACACGCGCGGCCTCGAAGACCTGCCGCCCCACGAGCAGCGCGCGCTCGGGCGCGGCGTGGTGCTGGACGCGCTGCGCGCGTCGGGCCATCCCCTGCCCGACGGGTTCGACGCGGAAGCGGGGCCGGGGCGTGCCAACGCGCGACTGCTGCGGGAACGTGCCGATGCCGCATCGACGCAGGCACAACCGGACGCGGCGCGGCGGGACCAGGCCCCGCCCCGCGACGCCGCCGGGAACGACGCACCGCCCGCCGCGACGCCTGACAGCCAAACGGCGCAAGCGGACGGAGAAACAGGGAAAATGGCGCCCGACCCCTCCCTCAATCACGGCAAGCCGATGGCGCTGGAGCCGATCGGAAAATGGGCCGATCCCCTGCCCGACTCGCCCATCTCACGGAAATTCCGTTACGAGATTCACAAGCGGGAATCGAGAAACGGCAACTACCAGACGGTAAATGGAACCGCCCTGGGACGGTATCAGTTGACCAAGGGCGAGCGAGAACAACTTCATATGGTGGATGAGAACGGCAACTTCACCGGAAAATACGGCGTCCACAGCAAGGAGGAATTCCTGAACGATCCCCTGGCCCAGGAACGGGCCTTCGCGGATGCCACGCTGGACAACGTTCGCCAGTTGCGAAAAAAGGGCGCCATGAACCATATCGGTCAGAAGATCGATGGCATAAAGGCCGAGTTCACGGTCACGGAGTCAGGTCCGGTCGCGGCGGCGCATCGGTGGGGCGCCGGCGGCACCAACCAGTATCTCCGGCATCAGCAGGCCCACGGCTGGAAGTCGGATTCTTCCAATTTCCCCAAAGACAAACGAGATATGTTCATGGCAATCGAAACTCGATTGAGGGAATTTCAGGACATCGACTACCGCGCGAAGCGTTAAGTTCACCGTACGACAAGGAGGGTGACATGATCCATTCGAAGTCCGGTGCATGGCTGCTGACGGCCTTGATCGCTTTCATCATGGCGAACCTCGCACAAACTGCCCGGGCCGATGAGCAGCTCCTGCTCAAGCGTGGCGCGCTCGCGCCCGACGAGAAGTTCATAGTCGATTTCGTCAAGAAGCACTACGAGGACGCAAAAACGGATCCCAATTCCCTGTTCGTCGGCCGACATGACATCAACGGCGACGGCCAGCCCGAGCTATTCGTGTACGTGTACGATTTCGGATGGTGCGGCGTAGTGGGTTGTCCAACCGTGGTCTTCGAAAGGAAGAACGGCCAATGGACGTCCCTTGCGGAATTGACAGTCACGCAGGACGGATACGTGAATATGGTCGTGTACGCACGGAAGGAACCGGGCCTGAAGTACTTGACGCTCTATTCCGGTTATTACGCCTACCGCTGGAACGAGCATGACCACGACTATGACGTCCTGTGCATCCGCGATTGCGACCACACCGAAGGTAACGAGGCCCTGAAGGAATTTTTCAGGAACCATCCGGAAATATTCGAGACACCCGAATCGAAGACGTCCACCCCGAGAAAAGGCGCGCCGTAGCCCTCAACCGCTTTCCGGCCGCGGCGGGCAGGACTTCGCGGACGAAAATCGTCTGGGTTCAGTGGGCGGCGGCGGCGAGGGCTTCGGCCACGGCGAGCTCGCGCTCGGCCGCGGCCTTGTCGTGCTCGGAGGCGGTCTCGCCAACGGCGGTACGCGCCCGGGCGAGCCGCGCCTCGGCCTTGGCGCGGTCGATCTCGGCGAGCGGCATGGCTTCTTCCGCCAGCACGGTGCAGCGCTCGGGCGTCACCTCGGCGAAGCCGCCGGCGACGAAGATGCGGTCGCCGACCTTGCCCGACTGGTGCACGTCGATCACGCCGGGACGGACCAGGGAGATCAGCGGCGAATGGCCCGGCAGCACGCCGAAGTCGCCTTCCGATCCCGGCACCACGACCATGTCGACGGCGTCCGAGTAGAGAAGCTTCGCCGGTGAAACCAGCTCGAATTCGACCTTGTCGGCCATCTACGTCTTGCTCCCGCCTCAGGCCGCCTCGGCCGCCATCTTCTTGGCTTTCTCCACCGCTTCCTCGATGGTGCCGACCATGTAGAACGCGGCCTCGGGCAGGTCGTCGTACTTGCCCTCGATGATGCCCTTGAAGCCGGCGATGGTGTCCTGGAGCCCGACCAGCTTGCCGGGGGCGCCGGTGAACACCTCGGCGACGAAGAACGGCTGCGACAGGAAGCGCTGGATCTTGCGCGCGCGCGAAACCGTCAGCTTGTCCTCTTCCGAGAGCTCGTCCATGCCGAGAATGGCGATGATGTCCTGCAGCGACTTGTAGGTCTGCAGCACGCGCTGGACCGAGCGGGCGACCTCGTAATGCTCCTCGCCCAGGATGCGCGGGCTCAGCATGCGCGAGGTCGAATCGAGCGGGTCCACCGCCGGATAGATGCCGAGCTCGGCGATCTGGCGCGACAGCACCGTGGTCGCGTCCAGATGCGCGAACGAGGTCGCGGGCGCCGGGTCGGTGAGGTCGTCGGCAGGCACGTAGATCGCCTGCACCGAGGTGATCGAGCCCTTGCGGGTCGAGGTGATGCGTTCCTGCAGGTTGCCCATGTCGGTGGCCAGTGTCGGCTGGTAGCCCACCGCCGAGGGAATGCGGCCGAGCAGAGCCGACACTTCCGAGCCCGCCTGGGTGAAGCGGAAGATGTTGTCGATGAACAGGAGCACGTCCTGGCCCTCGTCGTCGCGGAAGTACTCCGCGAGGGTGAGGCCGGTGAGCGCGACGCGGGCACGCGCGCCCGGCGGCTCGTTCATCTGGCCGTAGACCAGCGCCGCCTTGGAATC
This sequence comes from uncultured Alphaproteobacteria bacterium, assembly GCA_963732875.1. Taxonomy (GTDB): domain Bacteria; phylum Pseudomonadota; class Alphaproteobacteria; order SMXQ01; family SMXQ01; genus WHSO01. The sequence goes on from CAVTBD010000002.1 coordinate 1,994,715, forward strand.
GCCTTCGAGGTTGATGACGCCCGAATCCATCATCTCGTGATAGAGGTCGTTGCCCTCGCGGGTGCGCTCGCCGACACCGGCGAACACCGAGTAGCCGCCGTGGGCCTTGGCGACGTTGTTGATGAGCTCCATGATCAGCACGGTCTTGCCGACGCCGGCGCCGCCGAACAGGCCGATCTTGCCGCCCTTGGCGTAGGGCGCGAGCAGATCGATGACCTTGATGCCGGTGACCAGGATGGCGGCCTCGGTGGCCTGCTCCTCGAAGGACGGCGCCGTGCGGTGGATCGGCGCGGTCTTGCTCGCGTTGACCGGGCCGCGCTCGTCGACCGGCTCGCCGATCACGTTGATGATGCGCCCGAGCGTCTCCGGCCCCACCGGCACCGTGATCGGCGCGCCCGTGTCGGTCACTTCCAGGCCGCGCACGAGGCCGTCGGTCGAGTCCATGGCGATGGTGCGGACCGTCTGCTCGCCCAGGTGCTGCGCCACCTCGAGCACCAGGCGCTTGCCCTGGTTCTGGCACTCCACGGCGTTCAGGATCGGCGGCAGGTCGCCGTCGAACTGCACGTCGACGACGGCGCCGATGACCTGGGTGATCCGTCCGGTGATGTTCTTTGCCATAGTCAGCTCCTGGTGCCTTTCCAGAGGGGCGCGGCCTAGACGGCCTCGGCCCCCGAGACGATTTCAATCATTTCGCGCGTGATCGAGGCCTGGCGCGTGCGGTTGTAGTTGAGCGTGAGCCGCCCGATCATCTCGCCCGCGTTGCGGGTCGCGTTGTCCATGGCGGCCATGCGCGCGCCCTGCTCGCCGGCGTAGCTTTCCAGCAGCGCGCGGTAGAGCTGGACGCCGAGGTTGCGCGGCAACAGGTCGCGCAGGATCGCCTCCTCGTCGGGCTCGAACTCGTAGATGGCCGCGGGCGCACCGGCGCGCGCGCCGGCCTCGGCCTCGGGGGCCGGCGGCGCCGGAAACGGGACCAGCTGCTGGGTGGTGAATTCCTGGGTGATCGCCGACTTGAACCGGTTGTAGAGCACGGTGCAGACGTCGAAGGCGCCGTTCTCGAACATCTCGACGATCCTGTCGCCGATCCCGGCAGCCGCATCGAACCCGATCTCGCGGCGGGTCAGGCCTTCCACGGTCTCGATGATCAGGCGCTGGAAGTCGCGCTTGAGCCCGTCGCGGCCCTTGCGGCCGACGCACAGGATCTTGACCTCCTTGCCGTCGGCCAGCAGCCGGTTGATGAGGTTGCGCGCGCCGCGCACCACCTGGCCGTTGAAGCCGCCGCACAGGCCGCGATCGGCGGTGACCACCACGACCAGATGCACCTTGTCATCGCCGGTGCCCGAAAGCAGCCTGGGCGCGCCCGCCGACTGGCCGATCGCCGCGGCGAGCGAGCCCAGCATGCGCTCCATGCGCTCGGCATAGGGCCGGGCAGCCTCGGCCTGGTCCTGGGCGCGCTTGAGCTTGGACGCCGCGACCATTTTCATGGCCGCGGTGATCTTCTGCGTGGACTTCACGCTGGCGATACGGTTGCGAAGGTCTTTAAGGCTCGGCATCTGTCACGTTGTGCTGGCGTTGATCCCGGGCTCAGGCGAAGGCGCGCTTGTATTCGTCGAGCGCGCCGCGCAGCTTCTCGTCGGTCTCCGGCTTGATCTCGCGGTCGGTGCGGATCGCGGTCAGGATATCGGCGTGCTTGTCGCGCAGCTCGGCGAGCGCGCCGCGCTCGAAGGCGTTCACCTGGTTGAGCGGGATACCGTCGAGATAGCCCTTCACGCCGATGAAGATCGCGGCCACCTGCTCCTCGACCGGCATGGGTGCGTACTGGGACTGCTTCAGGAGCTCGGTCAGGCGCGAGCCGCGCGCCAGCAGGCGCTGGGTCGAGGCATCGAGGTCGGAGGCGAACTGGGCGAAAGCCTCCATCTCGCGGTACTGGGCGAGTTCCAGCTTGATCGAACCGGCGACCTGCTTCATCGCCTTGATCTGGGCGGCGGAACCGACGCGCGACACCGACAGGCCGACGTTCACCGCCGGGCGGATGCCCTTGTAGAACAGGCCGGTCTCCAGAAAGATCTGGCCGTCGGTGATCGAGATCACGTTGGTCGGGATATAGGCCGAGACGTCACCGGCCTGGGTCTCGATCACGGGCAGCGCCGTGAGCGAGCCCGCGCCGTTGTCCTTGTTCATCTTGGCGGCGCGCTCGAGCAGGCGCGAATGGAGGTAGAACACGTCGCCCGGGAACGCCTCGCGTCCCGGCGGGCGGCGCAGCAGCAGCGACATCTGGCGATAGGCGACCGCGTGCTTGGAAAGGTCGTCGTACACGATCACGGCGTGCATGCCATTGTCGCGGAAGAACTCGCCCATGGTGCAGCCGGTGTAGGGCGCCAGGAACTGCAGCGGCGCGGGCTCGGACGCGGTCGCGGCGACGACGATGGAGTATTCCATCGCGCCTTGCTCCTCCAGCGTCTTGACGATCTGGGCGACGGTCGAGCGCTTCTGGCCGACCGCGACGTAGATGCAATAGAGCTTCTTCGATTCGTCGCCCTGGGCGTGGGCCGGTTTCTGGTTGATGAAGGTGTCGATGGCGATCGCGGTCTTGCCGGTCTGGCGATCGCCGATGATCAGCTCACGCTGGCCGCGGCCGACGGGGATCAGCGCGTCGATCGCCTTGAGGCCGGTCTGCATCGGCTCGTTGACCGACTGGCGCGGGATGATGCCCGGTGCCTTGACCTCGACGCGACGTCGCTCGCGCGACTCGATCGGACCCTTGCCGTCGATCGGATTGCCGAGCGCGTCGACCACGCGACCGAGCAGACCCCGGCCCACCGGCACGTCGACGATGGTGCCGGTACGCTTGACCGTGTCGCCTTCCTTGATGGTGCGGTCTTCGCCGAAAATCACGATGCCGACGTTGTCGGTCTCGAGATTGAGCGCCATGCCCTTGATGCCGCCCGGGAACTCGACCATCTCGCCGGCCTGGACCTTGTCGAGGCCATAGACGCGCGCGATGCCGTCGCCCACCGACAGCACCTGGCCGACTTCCGCGACCTCGGCTTCGGCGCCGAAATTGGCGATCTGTTCCTTGAGAATTGCGGAGATTTCCGCCGGCCGGATGTCCATCAACCGATCCCTTTCATGGAAAGCCTGAGTTTCTGGAGCTTGGTGGCGAGCGAGGCGTCCACCATCTTGGAGCCCACGCGCACGATCAGCCCGCCGATCAGCGAGGCGTCGGCATGGGCATCGAGCGTCACCTTGGCGCCCAGCGCCGCCGCCAGCGCTTCGCGCACGCGCTCAAGCTGCTGGGGCTTGAGCGGCGTCGCCGAGGTCACCTCGGCGGTCACCTCGCCGCGGCGGCGCGCCAGCTCGGCGAGGAACGCCCCGATCACGCCTCGCACCGCGCCGAGGCGGCGGTTCTTGGCGAGCGTGCCGAGGAACTTGATGGTCAGCGCATGGAAACCGGACTTCTCGGCGACCGCGGCGATGGCGGCGGCCTGGGCGTCGCGGCTCACGATCGGGGACGCGACGAGACGGGCGAGGTCCGCACTCTGGTCGCACAGCGCGCGCAGCGCGCGAAGGTCGTCCGCGACACGGTCCAGCGCCTTGTCGGACTCGGCCAGCTCGTACAGTGCGCTGGCATAACGTCCGGCGACGCCGCCCGCGTCCTTTGACTGGGATGGCACTCGGATTCGCTCCCGAAACCTGGATGAGGTCCAGCCCCCGCCGGACCCCGTACCGAAAAGACGGGGGTTTGCCCCCGGGCGCCCTGCAGGGCGCGCTCTACCTACCACAGGGTATCAGGCGTTGCAACCGGCGAAGCGGCGATTCGCGTAGGAATTTTTGCCTTTTCCATCAATCTGTTAGAGGACGCAAGCACGACCCGCAAAAGTGATCACAGGAAGCTCATGGGATCGACGTCCACCTGCACCCGGACCGCCTTGCCGGGACGCGCGCGCGCGAGCCAGTCGCGCACCACGGACTGCAGGTTGACGTCGCGTCCGGCCTTGACCAGGAAGCGGCGCCGGTGGCGCCCGCGCAGGAAGCTCATGGCGGCGGGCGCCGGGCCGAGCACGGTCACGCCCTCCATCATCGGGCGGGCACGGCCGAGTTCACGCGCGGTGGCGTCGACCTCGGCCTCCTTGGGCCCCGACACGATCACGCCGGCGAGCCGGCCGTAGGGCGGCATCCCGGCGCGGCGGCGCTCCTCCTTCTCGGCGGCGAGGAACGCCTCGCGGTCGCCCGACGCGAGCGCGGCCATGACCGGGTGCTCGGGCATGAAGGTCTGCACCAGCACGCGTCCCGGCCGATCCTCGCGCCCGGCGCGGCCGGCGACCTGGGTGAGCAGCTGGTGGGTGCGTTCGGAGGCGCGCAGGTCGCCGCCGGTCAGCCCGATGTCGGCGTCGACCACGCCGACCAGCGTCAGCAGCGGAAAGTGGTGGCCCTTGGCGATCACCTGGGTGCCGATCAGCACGTCGATCTCATGGCCGCGCACGGCTTCGACCAGCTCACGCACGGCGGTCGGGCTGGTCAGCGTGTCGCTTGCCATGATCCGGAGGCGCGCCGCGGGGTGGAACCGCGCCACCTCCTCGGCGACGCGTTCGACGCCCGGGCCGCAGGCGGCCCAGATGCCTTCCGCCTCGCAGTTGGGGCAATGGTCCGGCAGGCGCAGGGCATAGCCGCAGTGATGGCAGGCGAGCCGCCCGGCCGAGCGGTGCTCCACCAGCCAGGCCGAGCAGTTGGGGCATTGCAGGCGGTGGCCGCAGGCGCGGCACAGCGTGAGCGGCGCGTAGCCGCGCCGGTTGAGGAACAGGAGCGTCTGGGCGCCGTCCGCCAGCGTCTCGGCGAGGGCGGCATCGAGCGGCGGGGCGAGCCAGCGGCCGCGCTCGGGCGGCATCCGCTTGAGGTCGATCAGCTGCACCTCGGGCAGGCGCGCATCGCCGATACGGTCGGGCAGGTGCACGCGGGCATAGCGGCCGCGCTCGACATTGACCACGGTTTCCAGCGACGGCGTCGCCGAGGCCAGCACCACCGGAATGGCGCCGAGATGCGCGCGCACCACCGCCATGTCGCGCGCGTTGTAGAACACGCCGTCTTCCTGCTTGTAGGAACCGTCGTGCTCCTCGTCGACCACGATCAGGCCGAGCTCTGCGAACGGCAGGAACAGCGCCGAGCGAGCACCGACCACGACGCGGGCATCTCCTTCCGCCACCGCGCGCCAGGCGCGCCGCCGGTAGGCCGGGCCAAGCTCGGAATGCCATAGCACGGGCTCGACACCGAAACGCGCCGTGAAGCGCTCCAGCCACTGGGCCGAGAGCGCGATCTCGGGCAGCAGCACCAGCACCTGGCGGCCGCGCGCGAGCGCCGCGGCGATCGCCTCGAAATAGACCTCGGTCTTGCCCGAACCGGTGACGCCGTCGAGCACGACCGCAGCGAAGGCGTCGCCCGCGACCGCATCCGTGAGGGCCGCCGCCGCCGCGGCCTGGGCCGGCGTCAGCGCGGGGCCCGCGGCATCGGGGTCGGGCCGGGCGAACGGCGATACCGGTGCGCGCGCGTGCTCGGCCAGGGCGCCCGCGCTGACAAGCCCCGCGATCACCGAAGCGCCGACACCGGTCTCCGAACGCAGCTCGGCGGCGGTGCGTGGCGGACCCTCCGTCACCACGGCACACAGCTTGGCGCGCGCGGGCGTCATGCGGAATCCCTTGGGCGCCTGCCAGCCCGCGACCGCCGCATAGGCCGCAACCGTGGCCTCGGGCGCGAGCGCGGCGGGTACGCTCATCGCCATCTTGAGCACCGCGCCCGGCGACGACAGCGTGTAGGACGCGACCCAATCGATGAAGCGGCGCATGACGTCGGTCATGGGCGGTGCATCCAGCACACCCGCAACGTCTTTGAGACGATCGGACGACACCGGCGCGCCGGTGTCGTCACCCGCATCCCACACGACGCCGATACGTTCGCGCGTACCGAGCGGCACGCGCACAAAGGTCCCCGGCACCAGCACGCGGTCCGGCGGCGCACGGTAATCCAGTGCGCCTGGCAGCGCCAGCGGCAACAGTATGGGCACGGTCGTGCTCGCGTGCGGCGCGCCCCTCACGTCAGGATCGGAACTGGTACGGGCATCGGCCATGGGCTAGACTTTAGACGAGCGCCGGAGCGGCGCCAACGGAACCCGCACCGGGCGGGCGGCGCACGAACGAAGGCTTCAGGCAACACATCGGAACAGGACATGAAATTCTTCATAGATACCGCAGACCTCGATGAAATCCGTGCGCTCGCGCAGACCGGCCTGATCGACGGCGCGACCACCAATCCGTCGCTGGTCGCCAAGACCGGGCGCAAGTTCGAAGAAGTGATCGCGGAGATCTGCGAGATCCTGCCGGGCCCGGTCTCGGCGGAAGTGACCGCCACCGACGCCCCCACCATGATCGCCGAAGGCAAATACCTCGCGCGGATCGCGCCCAACGTCACGGTCAAGGTGCCGCTGACGCCGGACGGCCTCAAGGCATGCAAGGTGCTCTCGGGCGAAGGCACCGCGGTCAACGTGACGCTGTGCTTCTCCGCCGGCCAGGCGATCCTCGCCGCCAAGGCGGGCGCCACCTTCGTGTCGCCGTTCGTCGGCCGGCTCGACGACATCGGGCAGGACGGCATGGCGCTGATCCAGGAAATCTGCGACATCTACCGGGCCCAGCCCAGCCTCAAGACCGAGGTGCTGGTGGCCTCGGTCCGCGGCGTCAACCACGTGATCGAGGCGGCCAGGATGGGCGCCCACGTCGCCACCATGCCGCCCGCCGTGCTGCGCGCGCTCTATCATCATCCGCTCACCGACAAGGGGCTCGCGCAGTTCCTCGCCGACTGGGAGAAGACCGGCCAGAAGCTGATGGTGGACAAGCCCCAGGACAAGCCCAAGACGGTCGCCGCTGAATGACCTCCGGCGCCAAGCAGAACAAGCGGCCGGCCGCCACCGCCAGAAAGGCGGTGAATACGCCCGACAAGGCCGAGGTGCGCGCATTCCTGGCTGAAAACCCCCATTACCTGACCGAGAATCCGGACGTGCTGGCAGCATTGGTGCCGGGCGCGCGCCATAGCGGCGAGAATGTGCTCGACATGCAGGGCTTCCTGATCGGCCGGCTCCAGGCCGAGAACGAGAAGCTGAACGCGCGTCACGCCGAGCTGCTTGCGACCGTGCGTGCCAACGTCGCCTCCCAGCAGCGCATCCATAGCGCGGCGCTGCTGCTGCTCGAGGCGCGCACTTTCCGCGAGCTGATCGAGGTGGTCACCACCGACCTCGCCATGCGGCTCGACGTCGACATCGCGACGCTCGCGGTCGAGAACGCGGGCGGCATGACGCGCAACACCGTGTCGGGCATCCGCCTGCTGGCACCCGGCGACGTCTCCCGCCTGATGGACGACGAACGCGACGTCGTGCTGCGCTCCGGCATCAAGGGGCGCAAGACGCTCTACGGCGCAGGCGCGGGCCTGGTGCGGTCCGAGGCGCTGCTGCGCCTGCACGCGAGCCCCGAGGCGCCGACCGGTATCCTCGCGCTGGCGTCGCGCGACGCCGAGCGGTTCGACCCCGGCCACGGCACCGAGCTCCTGGGCTTCCTCGGCCGCGTGCTCGAGCTCTGCATCCGCACATGGCTGGGGCTGCCGCGCTCCTGAACTGGCCCGAGCGGCTGCCGCTGGACGCGGGGCTCAGGGCTGCCGTCGACGAGTGGGCGGCCTGGCTCGCTCACGAGCGGCGCGCCTCTCCCCATACGCTGATCGCCTATGGCGGCGACCTCGCCGACTTCCTCGAATTCCTCACCATGCACCTGGGCGGGCCGCTGACGCTGCAGGCGCTCTCAAATCTGCGCCTCGCGGATTTCCGGGGCTGGCTCGCCGCGCGTAGCCAGCGCGGCATGGCGCGCAGCTCGACGGCGCGGGCGCTCTCCACCGTGCGCGGGTTCTTCCGCCGCCTTGAGAAGCTGGAACTCGCCCACAACGCCGCCATCGGCGTGCTGCGCACACCCAAGGTGCCGAAGGCGATCCCGAAGGCGCTGACGGTCGCGGACGCGCTCGCCGCCATCGACACCGCCGCCGAAATGGCCGACGAGCCTTGGATCGCCAAGCGCGACGCGGCCATCCTCACGCTGCTCTACGGCGCGGGACTACGCATCGGCGAGGCGCTTTCGCTGGCACGACGTGACGCGCCCGCCGGCCCCGCGCTCCGGGTGCGCGGCAAGGGCAACAAGGAACGCGTGGTGCCGCTGCTGCCGGTGGTGGTGGAGGCGGTCGCCGACTATCTCGACGCCTGCCCCCATGCGCTCGTACCCGACGGGCCACTGTTCATCGGCAAGCGGGGAAAGCGGCTGCAGCCGTCCCAGGTGCAGGCGAGCCTGCGTGCCGTGCGTCGTGCGCTCGGGCTGCCCGAGACGGCGACACCACACGCGCTCCGCCATTCCTTTGCGACCCACCTGCTCGCGGGCGGCGGCGACCTGCGGACCATCCAGGAGCTGCTCGGTCACGCCTCGCTCTCGACCACACAGCGTTATACTGCAGTCGATACCGAGCGTCTGGCCGATATCTATCGCGACGCCCATCCGCGCGCACGCTAGAGCAGGATTCACGGCTCAAGATCGTTCCGATCCGAGCCGATCAGGCTCCAGGCGCGCGATAAGGAAAAGCGGATCAGGGAGCGGGATCGGCCGGCGTGGCTGCGCCGTTCCATGACGCGAGGGAAATCTCCGGCGCGACGTAGAGCAGCAGGTCGTCCACCAGGTCCGGACGGCCGAGATGCCCGGCCTTGACGGCACGGCGACGCATCAGGCGGGACACGCGGCGACGCTCGCGGCCCTTCTGGATATCAAGGCGGATCGAATCGATGAATTCGCCGCGCGCGATCTGCGCCGCGCGCAGTTCGGCCTCACCGAAGGTGCGCGCGAAGCGCGGGTAGCGCCGCTTGAGCGTCATACGGAGATGGCGGAAGCGTGGCTTCGCCTTGGCCAGAAACACCAGCGCGATCGCGAAGAAAAGCAGGCTCGGATAGACCGGGATAAAGATACCGCCCGCGCCAAGCACGGCGAATACCCACCCCAGAATCAAGTAACCCCTGCGCTGCCGAAGGGTGTTCACGGAAGGCCCCGATTGGCGAATTGAACGAGCGTCGGAGTAGTCTGAACGGGAAGCCTTAAGACTTGATTAGGACCCAGCACGCCGAAGTCCCGAGCACGTCTCTCCTAGTCTTCGTCCCTCGCGCGGCGACGTCGTCTGAACCTGCCGCGCGCGATCTCGGCAGCGCGCACCTCAGCTTTCTCGAACAGGACGGCGTAGCGCGGATAGCGCCGCTTGAGACGGATCTTGAGCAGCCGGAAACGCGGCTGGGCCCTGGCCAGCAGCACGAGGCCGATCATCAGGAACAGGATGCCCTGGAGAATCGGCAGGAACAGCCCGAGCACGCCGAGCACGATGAAAAACCAGCCCGCTACGAGATAGAGGCGGCGCCTGGTCCTGAGGGTCATGGCCGGAAGACGGCGGTCAGATGTGGATCGCGCGGCCCGCCACGGCGAGGGCGGCTTCCTTGACCGCCTCGTTGAGGGTGGGATGGGCGTGGCAGGTACGGGCCACGTCCTCGGCCGAGGCACCGAACTCGATGGCCAGCACCAGCTCGGCGATCAGGGTGCCGGCGTCGTCGCCGACGATGTGGACGCCGAGCACGCGGTCGGTTTTGGCATCGGCCAGGATCTTGACGAATCCGTCGGGGTCGCCGTTGGTGCGCGCGCGAGAGTTCGCCATCATCGGGAACTTGCCGACGCGGTAGTCGATACCGGCCTTCTTGAGCTCCTCCTCCGTGCGGCCGACCGTGGCGGCTTCCGGGTGGGTGTAGACCACGCCCGGGATGGCGTCGTAGTTCACGTGGCCCGACTGGCCGGCGATGATCTCGGCACAGGCGACACCCTCGTCCTCCGCCTTGTGGGCGAGCATCGGCCCGGCGATCACGTCGCCGATGGCATAGATGCCCGCGACGTTGGTCTGGAAATGCTTGTCGGTCCTGACCCGGCCACGCTCGTCCATCTCCACGCCGGCCGCCTTGAGTCCGAGACCGTGGGTATAGGGCACGCGGCCGATGGCGAGCAGCACCACGTCGCAAGCGATCTCCTCCTGGTCGCCGCCCTTGGCGGGCTGCACCCGGAGCGCAACGCCCTTGTCGGACGACTTGGCGGTCAGCACCTTGGTGCCGAGCCGGAACTTCATGCCCTGCTTCTCCAGGAGCCGGTGCATGGTCTTGGCGACCTCGCCGTCCATGGCAGGCAGGATGGTGTCGAGGAACTCGACCACCGTGACCTCGGCACCGAGCCGGCGCCACACCGAGCCCATCTCAAGCCCGATGTAGCCGCCGCCGATCACCACCAGGTGCTTCGGCACCTTGGGCAGCGCCAGCGCCCCGGTGGAGGAGACAATACGCTTCTCGTCGATCTCGACGCCGGAAAGCTTCGCCACGTCGGAGCCGGTGGCGATCAGGACGTTCCTGGTCTTATAGGTTTCGGCCTTGCCGCCCTCGCCGGTCACCTTGACCGTGCCGGCTCCGGCAAGCTCCGCCTTGCCCTTGAGCCAGGTCACCTTGTTCTTCTTGAACAGGAACTCGATGCCCTTGGTGAGGTCGCCCACCACCTTGTCCTTGCGCGCGAGCATGGCGGGAAGGTCGAGCTCGACCTTGCCGAGCTTGACGCCGTGAACGCCGAGGCCCGCGGCCGCTTCCGAATAGAGTGCCGAGGAATGGAGCAGCGCCTTCGAGGGAATGCAGCCGACATTGAGGCAGGTGCCGCCGAGGGTGCCGCGCTTCTCGACGCAGGCGGTCTTGAGACCGAGTTGGGCGGCACGGATCGCGGCGACGTAGCCGCCCGGGCCCGCGCCGATGACGATGAGATCGAAGCCGTCGGTGTCCGCCATATCAGATGTCCAGGAGGATGCGTTCCGGCGCTTCGATGCATTCCTTGACGCGCAGCAGGAAGGTGACCGCTTCGCGCCCGTCGACGATGCGGTGATCGTAGGAAAGCGCGAGGTTCATCATGGGGCGGATCTCGATGGAATCGCCGATCGCGACCGGGCGCTTGACGATCGAATGCATGCCGAGGATGCCCGACTGGGGCGGGTTCAGGATCGGCGTCGACAGGAGCGAGCCGTAGATGCCACCGTTGGTGATGGTGAAGGTACCGCCGGTCAGATCCTCGATGCCGAGCTTGCCGTCGCGCGCGCGCTTGGCGAGGTCGGCGATCTCGGACTCGATCTCGGCAAAGCCCTTCCGGTCCGCATCGCGCAATACCGGCACGACGAGACCGTTCTCGGTGCCGACGGCGACGCCGATGTCGTAGTGGTTCTTGTAGATGATTTCGTCGCCCGAAATCTCGGCGTTGACCTCGGGAATCTCCTTGAGGCCGACCATGCAGGCCTTCACGAAGAACGACATGAAGCCGAGTTTGACGCCATGCTTCTTGGTGAACGCGTCCTGGAGCTTCGCCCGCAGGCCCATTACCGCGCTCATGTCCGCCTCGTTGAAGGTGGTGAGCATGGCCGCGGTATTCTGCGCCTCCTTGAGGCGCTCGGCGATGCGCCGGCGCAGGCGCGTCATCTTGACGCGCTCCTCGCGCGGGCCCAGCTCACGAGGCGCACTCTCACGCGGTGCGACGGGGGCGGCAGCGGGCGCCTGGGCTGGCTGGGGCGCCGCGGCAGGCGCGCCCTTCTCCATGTGGGCGAGCACGTCGCCCTTGGTCAGGCGGCCGTCCTTGCCCGAGGCGGGAATTTTGGCGGGATCGAGCTTGTTGTCCTCGACCAGCTTGCGCACGGCAGGCGCGAGCGGCATGTCGGCAGCGGCCGGTGCCGGCTGGGGCGCCGGTGCGGGCGCAGGTTTTGGCGGCGCCGCCTTCGGGGCTTCGGCCTCGGGCGCGGGCGCAGGCTGCGCCGGGGCCGTCGGCTTGGTAGCGGCCGGCTTGGGGGTGGCTTTGCCGTTCTCGTCGATGCGGCCAAGGACCGCGCCGACCTCGACCTCGGCGCCGGCATCGGCGACGATCTCCGACAGCACGCCCGCCGCCTTGGCATTGACCTCGACCGAGACCTTGTCGGTCTCGAGCTCGACCAGCGGCTCGTCGACTGCCACCGCTTCGCCGGCGGACTTGAGCCATTTGGCGACGGTCGCCTCGGTCACCGATTCGCCGAGTGCCGGAACGACGATATCCATAGCCATATCACTTCACCTTTGTCTTGGCGCCCTTGTCCGGGCCTTGCTTCGACTTGCCGCCCGGTGAACGGGTTTTGCTGCCGTTCGCACGTAGCGCGACGTTGGAGCGGACGTGCCGGCGCGTGGCTTCGCTTTCGGTACTGGTGCGGGCACCCGCCCGTGCGGCCTGACGCCCAGCGTCCTCGCGCACGGTCAGCGCCTGGTCGACCAGCTGCGCCTGTTGCGTGTTGTGGCGGCGCATGAGACCGGTAGCGGTCGAGGCCGCCTCGATACGGCCCGCATAGCCCGGACGCTTGGCGCGCACGTCGAGCTGGCTCAGCAAATCTTCGAGGCGCCGGTCCACGTAGGTCCAGGCTCCCATGTTCCAGGGCTCCTCCTGGCACCACATCACGTCGGCGTTGGGATAGCGCGACAACTCCGCGGTGAGCGAGCGCACCGGGAATGGATAGATCTGCTCCAGGCGGACCAGGGCAATATCATCGATGCCGCGCTCCGTGCGCTCGGCGAGCAGGTCGTAATAGACCTTGCCGGTGCACAGCACGATGCGTCGCACCTTGTCGTCGGGGACCAGCTTCCCGGTCTCGGACAGCACACGATGGAACGTCGTGTTGGGCCCCATGTCGGCGAGATCGGAGACGCACAACTTGTGGCGCAGCAGCGACTTCGGCGTCATCACCACGAGCGGCTTGCGGAAGTTGCGGCGCACCTGGCGGCGCAGCACGTGGAAGTAGTTGGCGGGTGTGGTCGGGTTGACCACCTGCCAGTTGTCCTCTCCGCACAGCTGCAGGTAACGCTCGAGGCGCGCCGAGGAATGCTCCGGCCCCTGCCCTTCGTAGCCGTGGGGCAGCAGCATCACGAGGCCTGACATGCGCAGCCACTTGGTTTCGCCCGAGGAGATGAACTGGTCGATGATGACCTGGGCGCCGTTGGCGAAGTCGCCGAACTGGGCCTCCCACAGCACCAGGGAGTTGGGATCGGTGATGGCGTAGCCGTATTCGAAGCCGAGCACGGCAGCTTCCGACAGCGGGCTGTCGATGATCTCCACCAGCGCCTGGTTGGGCGAGAGGCTGGCGAGAGGAACGTATTTTTCCTCGCTCTCCTGATCGACCAGCACCGCATGGCGCTGGGAGAAGGTGCCGCGTCCCGAATCCTGGCCCGACAAGCGCACCTGCGTGCCCTCCACCAGCAGCGTGCCGAGGGCGAGCGCCTCGGCCGTCGCCCAGTCGATGCCGGTGCCGGTCTCGAACATCTCCTCCTTGGCCTTGAGCTGGCGGGCGATGCGGGGATGGACGTTGAAGCCCTCCGGCACGCGGGCGAGGCCGCGCCCGACCTCGCGCAGCTCGTCGAGACCGGTCGCCGTATAGCCACGACGCTCGTCGCCCGAGGCCACCTCGAATCCGGTCCAGACCCCTTCGAGCCAATCGGCCTTGTTGGGCTTGAAGGTCTTGGAAGCTTCAAAATCCTGGTCGAGGCGCTGGCGGAAGCCCGAAATCTCGCTTTCGACCTCGGCCTCGCTCATCACCCCCTCGCCCACCAGCGTCTTGGCATAGATGTCGACCACCGTCGGGTGTTCGGCGATACGCTGGTACATGATGGGTTGGGTAAACGATGGCTCGTCGCCTTCGTTATGGCCGAAGCGGCGATAGCAGAACATGTCGATGACCACGTCCTTGCGGAACCGGGCGCGGTATTCCGTGGCCAGGCGCGCGACATGCACGACCGCTTCCGGATCGTCGCCGTTGACGTGGAAGATCGGCGCCTGCACCGCCTTGGCCACGTCCGACGGATAGGGCGAGGAGCGGCTGAAGGTCGGCGAGGTGGTGAAGCCGATCTGGTTGTTGACGATCAGGTGAACCGTGCCGCCCGAGCGGTAGCCCTTGAGGTCGGACAGCATGAAAGTCTCGTGCACCAGGCCCTGCCCGGCGAAGGCGGCATCGCCGTGCATGAGGAGGCCCATCACCTTCTCGCGGACGAAGTCCTTGCGCAGGTTCTGCTTGGCGCGCACCTTGCCGACCACCACCGGGTCGACCGCTTCGAGGTGCGACGGGTTGGCGTTGAGCGAGAGATGCAGCTTCTCGCCGTCGAACTCGCGGTCGCCCGAGGTGCCGAGGTGGTACTTCACGTCGCCCGACCCCTGGACGTCCTCGGGATTGGCGGCGTTGCCCTGGAACTCCGAGAAGATGGCGGTGTACGGCTTGCCCATGATGTTGGCGAGCACGTTGAGCCGGCCGCGGTGCGGCATGCCGAGGATGATCTCCTCGACGCCGACGCGGCGCGCGGTATGGATGATCTCCTCCAGCGCCGAGATCGTGGATTCCGCGCCGTCCACGCCGAAGCGCTTGGTGCCGGTGAATTTCACGTTGAGATAGCGCTCGTATTCCTGGGCGCGCACCAGATGGCGGAAGATGCTGCGCTTCTCGTCGGCGCTGAACGACGGCTGGTTGCGCGTGCGCTCGACGTTCTCCTGTATCCAGGCCTTTTCCTCGGGCACCTGGATGTGCATGAACTCGACGCCGACCTTGCCGCAGTAGGTAGCGCGCACCACCTCGAGAATCTGGCGCAGCGTCGCGGTCTCGAGACCGAGCACGTAGTCGATGAAGATGGGGCGATCATAATCGGCCTCGGAGAAGCCGTAGCGCGCGGGATCGAGCTCGGGATGGGTGGCGTTCTTCTCGAGATGCAGCGGGTCGAGGTCGGCCATGAGATGGCCGCGCACGCGATAGGCGCGGATCATCATGAGCGCGCGGATCGAATCGAGGGTCGCGGCCCGCACCGCGCCGGCGTCCACGGCAGCGCCCGCCTTCGCGGCGGGGCCGGGCGCAGCGGCGGCATCGAAGCCATTGGCGGGACGCGCGCGCTTGGACTTGGGCGGCGCCCAGCTCGCGCCCGTGACGTCGCGCAGCGCGGTCTCGACGTCGTCCTGGAGCCCGCCGAAGAAACGGGCCCAGCCCGGCTCGACCGATTTAGGGTCGCTCAGATAGCGCGCGTACAGCTGCTCGATGAAGGCGGAATTGCCGCCCGAAAGAAAGCTCTGCTCGTCGAAATTCGATGCCATGTCGCCAAGCGGCCGATACGGCCGCCCTTCCTGAGATACCGGCCCGAAGCCCGGACCATGTGGCCCATAGCAGGTTCAGGCCTAATAAATGCTTAGCTCTCGCTCAGCGTTTCAAGGCCTTCGCTACGGTGGTGCCGAGCGCGGCGGGAGATTCGGCAACCTTGATTCCGGCGGATTTCATGGCCTCGATCTTGTCGCCGGCGCCGCCCTTGCCGCCCGCGATGATGGCGCCCGCATGGCCCATGCGGCGGCCAGGCGGCGCGGTGACGCCGGCGATGAAGCCGACCATGGGCTTCTTCTTCTTCGACGCCTTGTAGAAGGCGGCGGCGTCTTCCTCCGCCGAACCGCCGATCTCGCCGATCATGATGATTCCCTTGGTCTCGTCGTCGCCGAGGAACATTTCCAGGCAGTCGACGAAATTGGTGCCGTTGACCGGGTCGCCGCCGATGCCGATGCAGGTCGACTGGCCGAGCCCCGCCGCCGTGGTCTGGGCCACCGCCTCATAGGTAAGCGTTCCCGAGCGCGATACAATCCCCACCTTGCCGCGGGAATGGATGTGGCCCGGCATGATGCCGATCTTGCACTCGTCGGGGGTGATCACGCCCGGGCAGTTGGGGCCGATCAGGCGGGTCGCCGAGCCCGACAGCGCGCGCTTGACGCGCACCATGTCGAGCACCGGGATACCCTCGGTGATGCACACGACCAGCGGGATTTCGGCGTCGATCGCTTCGAGGATGGCGTCGGCCGCGAACGGCGGCGGCACGTAGATGACGGACGCGGTCGCACCGGTCTTGGCGACCGCCTCGGCGACCGTGTCGAACACCGGCAGGTCGAGGTGCGTGCTGCCACCCTTGCCCGGCGTGACGCCGCCGACCATCTTGGTGCCGTAGGCGATCGCCTGCTCGGAATGGAACGTGCCCTGGGCGCCGGTGAAACCCTGGCAGATGACCTTCGTGTTCTTGTCGACAAGAACCGACATCACGCCGCCTCTTTGACTTGCTTCACGATCTTCTCCGCGGCGTCGGCGAGGTTGTCGGCCGACACGATGGCAAGGCCCGATTCGTTCAGGATCTTCTTGCCGAGCTCGACGTTGGTGCCTTCGAGCCGGACCACCAGGGGCACGTGCAGGCTGACCTCGCGCGCGGCGGCGACCACGCCTTCGGCGATCACGTCGCAGCGCATGATGCCGCCGAAGATGTTGACCAGGATGCCCTCGACGTTGGGGTCCGACAGGATCAGCTTGAACGCGGTGGTGACGCGCTCGCGCGTCGCGCCGCCGCCGACGTCGAGGAAGTTGGCGGGCGAGCCGCCGTAGAGCTTGATGATGTCCATGGTCGCCATGGCGAGCCCGGCGCCGTTGACCATGCAGCCGATGTTGCCGTCGAGCTTGATGTAGTTGAGGTCGTGCTTGGAGGCCTCGAGCTCGGCCGGGTCCTCCTCGTCCTCGTCGCGCAGCTCCAGGATGTCCTTGTGGCGGAACAGGGCGTTGTCGTCGAAGTTCATTTTGGCGTCGAGCGCGATCACGGCGCCCTGCTTGGTGACGACCAGCGGGTTGATCTCGGCGAGCGAGGCATCGAGCGCGGTGAAGCCGTCGTAGAGCGCGAGCATGAAGCGCACCGCGTTCTTGACCTGGTCGCCCTCCAGGCCGAGGCCGAAGGCGAGGCGGCGTGCGTGGAACGGCTGCATGCCGGTGGCCGGATCGATCGCCACCTTGAGTATCTTCTCGGGGGTCTTGGCGGCGACCTCCTCGATCTCGACGCCGCCCTCGGTGGACGCCATCATGGTGATGCGCCCGGTGGCGCGGTCGACCAGCGCGCCGAGATAGAGCTCGCGGCCGATGTCGACGCCTTCCTCGATGTAGACGCGCTTGACTTCCTTGCCCTCGGGGCCGGTCTGGTGAGTGACCAGGTTCATGCCGATCATCTTCTTGGCGGTGTCGGCCACGTCCTTGACGGTCTTGACCACCTTGACGCCGCCGCCCTTGCCGCGGCCGCCGGCATGGATCTGGGCCTTCACGACCCAGACGCCGCCACCAAGTTCCTTGGCGACTTTTTCGGCTTCCTTCGGGGTGTAGGCAACGCCGCCTTTGGGCACGGCGACGCCAAATTTGGCGAGCAGGCCTTTGGCCTGATATTCGTGAATGTTCATCGCGCCCAGCTGTTACTCAAGGAGGGACGACCGCGAGGCAGAAAATCCGCGGGTAAGCATGGTTAATGTATCACCCGAAAAGCCTTACGCAACCGTTAAGCCGGTGAAAATCCGGGGAAAAAGCCCCGGATTTTTTTGCGGGCATGACACTATTTCCTGGCCTTGGACTTGCCCTTCTTCTTGAGCTTGGCAAGGTCGGCGCTGAGCGCCTTGACGGCCGAGACCGACTTGTTGAACTCGGTCTTCTCGGCAGCCGTAAGCGGAATCTGCACCACCTTTTCGACACCCTTGGCGCCGATGATCGCGGGCACGCCGACGTAGAGGCCCTTCACGCCGTATTCGCCCTTGAGATAGGCGGCGCAGGGCAGCAGGCGCTTCTTGTCCTTGAGGTAGCTCTCGGCCATGGAGATCGCGGCGGAAGCCGGCGCATAGAAGGCCGAGCCGGTCTTGAGCAGGCCGACGATTTCGGCACCGCCGTCACGGGTGCGCTGGACGATATCGTTGAGCTTCTTCTGGGTGGTCCAGCCCATCTTGACGAGGTCAGGCAGCGGAATGCCGCCGACCGTGGAGTAGCGCGGCAGCGGCACCATGCTGTCGCCGTGGCCCCCCAGCACGAACGCGGTCACGTCCTCGACCGAGACATTGAACTCCTCGGCGAGGAAGTAGCGGAAGCGTGCCGAGTCGAGCACACCCGCCATGCCGACCACGCGGTTATGCGGCAGGCCCGAGGCGTCACGCAGCACGCCCACCATGACGTCGAGCGGGTTGGTGATGACGATCACGAAGGCCTTGGAGCAGTACTGCTTGATCGCCTTGCCGACGGTCTCAACGATGCCGGAGTTGATGCCGAGCAGGTCGTCACGGCTCATGCCCGGCTTGCGCGCGACACCGGCGGTGACGATCACCACATCAGCGCCGCGGATGGCGGAATAGGCGTTGGCACCCTTGATCGAGGCATTGAACCTCTCGATCGGCGCCGATTCGGCAAGGTCGAGCGACTTGCCCTGGGGCATGCCGTCGACCACGTCGAACAGGACGACGTCGCCGAGTTCCTTGAGGCCGGCGAGGTGGGCGAGCGTGCCACCGATGTTGCCGGCGCCGATCAGTGCGATTTTGTTGCGGGCCATTGGGTTCCCCCTTGCAAGCGGGATGTGGTTCGGGTGGGACGGATAGGGCAGAGGGCTGGTTACTAGCCCGAATCGGGGCGGCTCGCAAGGTGTGGGAACGGAACAGAGGGTCCCCAGTCTGTCAGGGGATCGTGACCACCACATGACCGGTGCCGGCCTGACCCTCGGCGGCGGCATGGGCCTCGGCCAGGCGCGCCAGCGGGAAGGTCGCGGCAATGCGATGCCGGAGCGCGCCCGCCTCCTGGGCCCGGACGATGTCGCGGCAGGCAGCGTCCTTGGCGGCATCCAACATCGTGTAGACGAACACGAAATGGATCGACATGTTGCGGGCACGCCGGGGCGAGAGCGTGATGGTGGCGGTAGGTGCCCGGGCCGAGGCGTAGGAGGCGATGACCCCGCCGTCGGCCAGGATCTTCTCGTTGACCACCATGTTGCCGCCGAACTCGATCTCGCACACCCGGTCGACGCCGCGCCCACCGGTCGCCTCCAGGATGCCGGCGGCGAGGTCGTCGGCATCGCGCCGCAGCACGACGTCGGCGCCAAGCGCACGGGCGGCCTCGGCCTTTTCCGCGCTGCCGGCCGCGGCGATCACCCGCGCCCCGCCCCATTTGGCGAATTGCACCGCGTAGGCCCCGACCCGCGACAGCGCGCCCGGCACGTAGACCGTCTGACCCGTCACCGGACCGTCCATGAAAACGACCCGGTGACCGGTCATGGCCGGAATACCGAAGCAGGCGCCGTCCTCGAAACCGGCATTGGCCGGCAGCGGCCGCACCAGGAAGCGCGGCAGAGCGATGTATTCGGCGGCCGTGCCCATGGCACGCTGGTGCTGGGCGTTGAACACCCAGACCCGGTCGCCTTCCTCGAGGTCCGCGACCCCGCTGCCGAGCCCGGCCACCACGCCGGCCCCGTCGGAATGGGGCACGATGCGCGGGAACTCCATCTTCGCCCTGATGTTGGCGCGGCGCTTGTAGTCGGAGGGATTGATACCGGAAGCATGGAGGCGCACCAGAACCTCGCCCGGCCCCGGCGCGGGCATGGGCATCTCGCCCACCTGGATCACCTCACGGGCTGGGCCCGGGCGCTCGTACCATCCGGCCAGCATGGGTCCGCGGCCGCCTCAGCCCCAGTCGAGGCCGATGTCGACGGCGGGCGCCGACTGGGTCATGCGGCCCGAGGAGATGAAGTCGACCCCGGTCATGGCCTTGTCGCGCACGGTCTCGAGCGTGACGCCGCCCGAGCATTCGATCTTGCAGCGCCCGGCCACGATCTCGACCGCCTTCTTCAGCATCTCGACGTCCATATTGTCGAGGAGGATCATGTCGACGCCCAATTCGGCCGCCTCCTTGACCTGCTCCAGCGTGTCGCACTCGACCTCGACGATGGTGAGCGCGGGCGTCCCCTGCATGGCGCGCTTCACGGTCGCGGTCAGCGAGCCCGCTGCGGCAATGTGGTTGTCCTTGATCAGCACGCCGTCGTCGAGGCGGATGCGGTGGTTGCGCGCGCCGCCGACGAAGCTCGCGTACTTGGCGAGGTTGCGCAGCCCCGGAATGGTCTTGCGCGTGTCGATCATGGTGCAGCCGGTGCCGTCGACGGCTTCCACGTACTTGCGCACGGTGGTCGCGATGCCGGACAAGTGCTGCAGGATGTTGAGCGCCGTGCGCTCGGCCGCCAGCACCGGGCGCGCATCGCCCTCGACGGTCGCAAGCACCGCGCCCTTGGCCAGCTTGTCACCGTCCTTTGCCTTGAGCTCCACCTTGATCTCGGCGTTTACGCGCTTGAAGGTGAGCATCGCGATCTCGAGCCCGCATACCACCAGATCCTGGCGCGCGACCATGGAGGCCTTGAGCCGAGTGCCGAGCGGGATGGTCACGTTGGTGGTGAGGTCGCCGCGGCCGATGTCTTCCGTGAGCGCGCGGTTGATGAAATCGTCCACTTCCTGGCGGCTGAGCTGCATGGGTGCCTCTGCTGGTTGTGCGTGCCGAACGGCGATCACGCGCCGGTCCGGCCACCCCCCGTTTTCATGTGATCGAGGGCTTTGTACTCCGGCGTCTGCATCTCGATCAACCGCGACGCCGTGCGGGCGAACTCGAACGCGCCGTCACCCGCGGGATAGAGCGCCTGGGGCTCGGCCGCGGCCGAGCACACCAGCTTGACGCGGTGCTCGTAGAGCGCGTCGATCAGGGTGACGAAGCGCGCCGCCCGGTCGCGGCTCTCGCGTCCCATGGCGGGAATGCCCGACAGGATGACGGTGTGGAACTCGCGGGCGATGGCGAGATAGTCGCCGGCGCCGAGCGGACGGCCGCACAGCTCATCGAAGGTGAAGCGCGCCGTGCCACGCGCGGCGAGCGGAACCTTAACCTCGCGCCCCTGGGCCGCGAGCGTCACGGGTGCCGCCCCCACCCCCTCGCCCGCGCCGTCGATGACGAGGCGGCGGAAGGCAAGGTCGAGCTCGGCCTCGGCATCGGGTCCGAGCGGCGTGAAATAGACGTCCATGTCGCGCAGCCGCGCGAGCCGGTAATCGATCTCGCCGCCGAGATGGAGCACGTCGAGCCGCTCCTTGAGAATCGCGATGAACGGCAGGAAACGCTCGCGCTGCAGGCCGTTGAGGTAGAGCTCGTCGGGGGCACGGTTGGAGGTTGCCACCACCACCACGCCGAGCGCGAGCAGGCTCTCGAACAGCCGGCCAAGGATCATCGCATCGGCGACGTTGGTCACCTGGAACTCGTCGAAGCAGAGCAGCGTCGCCTCGTCGCGCACCTCGCGCGCGATGCGCGGCAGCGGGTCCTGCTCCTTATGGTCCTTGGTGCGCTGACGCCAGACGTGCAGGCGCTCATGCACCTCGATCATGAACTCGTGGAAATGGACCCGCCGCTTGGCCCCGCCGGGCACGGCGGCTTCGGCGAAGAAGATGTCCATCAGCATGGACTTGCCGCGCCCGACGCCGCCGTAAAGGTAGAGGCCCTGAGGCGGCTCCTCGGTGCGGCGCGCGAGGCCGAGCCGCGCCTTCCAGCCGCCGCCGTTATCGGGGCGGTAGGCCGCGAGCGCGCGCGCGAGGCTCTCGAGCTTCTCGGCGGCGAGCGCCTGGGACGGGTCGCGCCTGAGGCGGCCCGCCGCCATCTCGGCGCGGTAGCTGGCGAGGGGGCCTGGGCTCATCGGGCGTAGACGGGGTCCGGGTGGTTGTCGGCGGGGAGACGCTTCACTGGCTTCCCGGCACCGGCAGCTCGAGCTTCGTACCACGGCCCATCTTGCGGCACTGCTCGTAGACGTACTGGGCGATCGCCATGTCGGCGGCGGCGGTGCCGTTGTTGTTGGCGTGATAGGTGATCTGTTCGTCCGAAGTGCGGCCCGGATGCTTGCCAATGATGATATCGCCGAGCTCGACGATCTTGTCCCAGGTGATAATGCCCGCATTCAACGGCTCGATCAGGCCGGCCTGCTGCTCCTGCTCGATCAATTCGCGCCAGTTGGTGACGATCACGTCGGCGCGTTCGCAGGTACGGTCATCGTTCTCGCGCCGGCCCTTCTCGAGCCAGCCGCCCTTGACCAGCGCGTTGTTGGAGCCGACCACCGTGATGACATGGCAGCCGGGCTCGAGCCAGTCGCCGTCGAACACGGGCACGTTGGAATTGGTCGCACAGATGACGATGTCGGCGCCGCGGCACACCTCGCGCGGGTCCGACAGGTCCTCGAACTCGGCATCCACCAGGGGCGCGAGCTTCTCGATGAAACGCCGCCGGTTCTCGGGATTGCGCGAATAGATGCGGTATCTGCGGATGCGGCGTTCCTCGTGGCAGGCAAGCACCTTGTGCAACGCCTGGCCGCCGGTGCCGAACACGCCGACGGTCTCCGCATCCTTGCGCGCCAAGTAGCGGATGCCGACGCCGGTGGTCGCCGCCGTGCGCAATGCCATGACCGAAGAGAAGCCGACACGCTTCTCGGTGATCTCTCCCACCATGATGGCGTTGAGATGCGCGGTCCCGGCATCCCACAGCAGGTACACCGGGTGCTCGCGGTAGGGATAGACCTGGTTGTCGGGATCGTGGGACACGGATTCGCCGCGGGTCAGGGAACCGATCACGCCGAGCGAGGCGACGCCCCCCGGAAAGTTGGAGACGCGCACGCCCTCGGGCGAATGCACCCGGCGCCGGGGCGCGTTCATGATGGGATAGCGCGCGGCATCGCCGTAGCCGCGGTCGACCAGGTCGATCGCCTGCTTCATGGTGACGACGTCCTTGATGTCGCCGGGACCGAGGAACAGGACGGAATTGACGTTGGAGCCGTCGTTCACGGCGTTCTCCCCGGGATCATGGAAGGGCGGGGCGGCATTCTCGGGGATGACGGGCCCGCGCGCAAGCGCGCGTCAGGCTAGGCGGTCGGCTCCGCCGGCTCGGCCCGCACGCGCCCGAACAGGGCCTGGCGCCGGGCCACGTAGAGAGCGGCGGCGATGATCACGCTGCTGCCGACGATGGTCCAGGCGTCGGGATAATGAGAGAACAGGATGATGTCGAAACTGATGCCGTAGAGCAGGCGCACGTAGTCGAACGGCATCACGGCGGTAGCCTCGCCGGCGCGGAAGGCGAGCGCGATCATGGACTGGCCGAACAGGTAGAGCACGCCGGTGAGCGCGAGCCAGGCGAACTGCTCGAGCGTCGGCGTCGACCACACGAACACGGTCGGCAAGATGCCGACGATGGTCGAGATCAGGAGATAGTAGAACACCACCGTCTGTGGGGCATCGACGCCGGTCGCCTTCTTCAGGAACACGTGGGCGGAGGCGTGGCAGGCGGTCGAGAACACCAGCACGATGAGCGGGAAGGTGACGGTATCGACCACCGGGCGGGCGACGATCAGCACGCCGAGGAAGCCCACCACGATGGCGGTCCAGCGGCGCCAGCGCGCGCGCTCGCCGAGGAACAGGACGGCCAGCACCACCAGGAACAGCGGGCGCGTGAAGGTGATCGAGACCACCACCGCGAGCGAGAGATAGGCGAGACCGTAATAGACGCAGACCTGGCCGATGCCACCCATGACGCCGCGCCCGATGTGCAGGCGCAGCCGCTTGGTCTTCATGACGGCAGACCCGCCGCGCGCCAGCACCGGCACCATGGCGAGCAGGCCGAACATGCAGCGGAAGAAATTGAGCTCGAACGGGTGGATATCGTGGGCCAGCGCCTTGGCGATGGCCATGGCGCTCGACATGGCGAAGGCGCCGGTCATCATCCACAGCCCGCCGCGCAGGTTTCCGGGCAGCCGTACCCAGCGCGCCGCAAGCGGCGCCACGAACGCGGGAACCCTGCCGGTCAGCAACGTGGGGACCGGATCACGCGGGCACAGCCTCGCTCGGGGTGATGGAGGCGATCAGGCGGGCGGCGGCCTCGGTGGAGGCGCGGTCGGCCCCGGCGTCGTAGGCCGGGCGGCCCTTGCCGGTGAAACCGTGCACGCAGCCCGGATAGACGTGGACCTCGGCAAACGGGTTGCCGGCAAGCGCCTTTTGAGTCGCCGCGACCTCGCTCATGGGGATCGAGGGATCGTTGTCGCCAACGTGGATCGAGAGCGGCGCCGAGACGTTCCCGGCCTCGTCGAGGTTGAGGCCGATCTTGGTACCATGGAACGAGACCGCGCCATCGGCGACGCCGCGCGCGGTCGCGAGGTACGCGTAGCGGCCGCCGAAGCAGTAGCCGAACACCACCACCTTGCCGTTACAGGCGGGATGCCGGCGCAGCCAGGCGACCGCGTCGGCAAGGTCCTTCATGCCCTGCTCGGCGTCGAATTCCGCATAGCGCTTGTGGGCGCGCTCGCGTCCGTCGCCCTCGCGCCCCAAGGGCCCTGGAATGGTGCGGTGGAACATGTCGATGAAGAGCGGCACGCAGCCGCGCCCGGCCCAGCCGGCCATGATGTCGCGCACGCTGTCGTCGATGCCGAAGATCGGCGGGATCATGACGATGCCCGTGCCCTTCCCGGCGGGCGTGGCGATCTCGGCACCCATCTTGGCGCCGTCGCGGGTGGTGATGGTGACGGGTTCGGTCATGGCGGCCTCCCTCGGCTGTCTGTCCGCGTTCCGGCCGAGACCGGAACCGGCGCCTTAGCGACGCTCGACCATGAGCTTCTTGATCTCGCCGATGGCCTTGGCAGGATTGAGCCCCTTGGGACAGGTGTTGGTGCAGTTCATGATGGTGTGGCAGCGGTAGAGGCGGAATGGATCCTCCAGTTCATCGAGACGCTCACCGGTATGCTCGTCGCGCGAATCGGCGATCCAGCGGTAGGCCTGCAGCAGCACGGCCGGGCCGAGGTAGCGCTCGCCGTTCCACCAGTAGCTCGGGCACGAGGTGGTGCAGCAGAAGCACAGGATGCATTCCCACAACCCGTCGAGCTTCTTGCGCTCCTCGGGGCTCTGCAGGCGCTCGCCCGTCGGCGCCGGGCTCTCGCTCTTGAGCCACGGCTCGATCGCGGCGTACTGGGCGTAAGCCGTGTTGAGATCGGGCACCAAATCCTTGACCACGGGCATGTGCGGCAGCGGGTAGACGTTGGCCGCGCCCTTAACGTCCTCGATCGGCTTGGTGCAGGCGAGCGTGTTGCTGCCGTCGATGTTCATGGCGCACGACCCGCACACGCCCTCGCGGCACGAACGCCGGAAGGTGAGCGTCGAATCGACCTCGTTCTTGATCTTGATGAGCGCGTCGAGAACCATCGGCCCGCACTTGTCGAGGTCGATCTCGTAGGAATCCAGGCGCGGGTTCTCGCCGGCATCCGGGTCCCAGCGATAGACCTGGAACGTCTTGACGTTCTTCGCCCCCTCGGGCGCCTTGTGGGTCTTTCCCTTGGTGACTTTGGAATTCTTGGGCAGCGCGAACTCGACCATGGGGACGTCCTCTAATACACCCGTTCCTTGGGCGGAATGGTTTCGATGTCGTCGGTCAGCGTGTTCAGGTGCACTGGACGGTAGCTCAGCGTCACGTCGTGGGCGCCTTCGAGGTAGGCGACCGTGTGCTTCATCCAGTTCTCGTCGTCGCGCTTGGGGTAGTCCTCGTGGGCGTGGGCGCCGCGGCTCTCGTGGCGGGCCTCCGCCGAATGGAGCGCGACCACGGCCTGGCCCATGAGGTTTTCGAGCTCGAACGCCTCCACCAGGTCCGAATTCCAGATCAGCGAGCGATCGTTGACGCGGATGTCCGCCAGGCTTTCCGCAATCTTGTCGATCTTCTCGCAGCCGTCCTTGAGTACCTTGGAGGTGCGGAACACGGCGCAGTCGTTCTGCATGGTGCGCTGCATGTCGGTGCGGATTTCGGCGGTGAGGCGCGAGCCGTCGGCATGGCGCAGGCGGTCGAGGCGCGCAAGAGCTTGGTCGCCTGCCCCCTTGGGCAGCTCCATGGCGGCACTGCCCGGCTTGACCAGCTCGCTTGCGCGCAGCGCGGCGGCGCGCCCGAACACGATGATGTCGAGAAGCGAGTTGCAGCCCAGCCGATTGGCGCCGTGGACCGAGACGCAGGCCGCCTCGCCGATCGCCATCAAGCCCCGGCACTACGCGGTCGGGATCGTCGGCGGTCGGGTTGATGACCTCGGCATGATGGTTGGTCGGGATGCCGCCCATGTTGTAGTGCACCGTCGGCAGCACCGGGATCGGCTCCTTGGTGACGTCGACACCGGCGAAGATCTTGGCGGTCTCCGAGATGCCCGGCAGGCGCTCGTGCAGGATGTCGGGATCGAGGTGCTCGAGGTGCAGGAAGATGTGGTCCTTGTGCTCGCCGACGCCGCGGCCTTCGCGGATCTCGACGGTCATGGCGCGGCTGACCACGTCGCGCGACGCGAGGTCCTTCACGGTCGGCGCATAGCGTTCCATGAAGCGCTCGCCTTCCGAATTGGTGACGTAGCCGCCCTCGCCGCGCGCCCCCTCGGTGATCAGGCAGCCCGAGCCGTAGATGCCGGTCGGGTGGAACTGGATGAACTCGAGGTCCTGGAGCGGCAGGCCGGCGCGCAGCACCATGCCGTTGCCGTCGCCGGTGCAGGTGTGGGCCGAGGTGCAGGAGAAATAGGCGCGGCCATAGCCGCCGGTCGCGAGCACGGTCGAGCGGCGCGGTGAAGCGGTGGATCGTGCCGTCGTCGAGGTTCCAGGCCATCACGCCGAGGCAGCGCCCGTCGTCGGACATGATCAGGTCGATGGCGAAGTACTCGACGAAGAACTGCGCCTTGTGCTTGAGCGACTGCTGATAGAGCGTGTGCAGGATGGCGTGGCCGGTGCGGTCGGCGGCGGCGCAGGCGCGGTGCGCCAGCTTCTCGCCGTAGTTGACCGTATGGCCGCCGAACGGGCGCTGGTAGATCTTGCCCTCGGCGGTGCGCGAGAACGGCACGCCGAAGTGCTCGAGCTCGGTGACCGCCGGGAATGGCGTTGCGCACCATGTATTCGATCGCGTCCTGGTCGCCGAGCCAGTCGGAGCCCTTGACCGTGTCGTACATGTGGAAGCGCCAGTCGTCGGGCTCGATGTTGCCGAGCGAGGCGCCGACGCCGCCCTGGGCGGCGACGGTGTGGCTGCGGGTCGGGAACACCTTGGTGATGCAGGCGGTGTTCAACCCGGCCGCGGTCATGCCCAGCGTCGCGCGCAGGCCCGCGCCGCCGGCGCCGACGACGATGACGTCGAAGTGGTGGTCGATAATCGGATAAGCCTCGGTCATCTAATCAGGCCCCAAGAGCGATGCGCAGCACGGCGAAGATGCCGATGAGCGCGGCCAGCGCGGAAACGAACTTGACCGTGATGACCACGGCGAGCTTGCGCCATTCGGTGTGGACGTAATCCTCCACCACCACCTGCACGCCGAGCTGGAGGTGATAGAAGGTGGCCGCGAGCAGCACGACCAGCAGGATGGCGGTGACCGGTCCCTTGATCCAGGCGATCACCACCGCGTGGGGGGCGCCGGCGAGCGCCACCAGGGATGCGGCGAACCAGACGACGAGCGGCACCAGGGCGATCGCGCTCAGGCGCTGGCCCCACCAGTGGATCACGCCTTCCTTGGCGGAGCCGAGGCCGCGCACGCGGCCGAGCCGGGTGCGCATCGGGCTATGGGCCTCGGGCGCGCTCATGACACCGCTCCCGCGCGGATGCAGCCGATGCCGAAGGCGACCAGGGTCAGCACGATCGAAAGCGCCAGCACGAGCCAGCCGGAGTTGCGCGCCTCCTCGATCTCGTAGCCCAGGCCCACGTCCCAGAACAGGTGCCGGATGCCGTTGCACAGGTGGTAGAACAGCGCCCAAGTGAAGCCGAGCAGCACGAGCCGGCCGAGCCATGAGCCGAGCAGCGCCGAGACCAGCCCGAACCAGGCCGGTCCGGCGGCCGCGGCGGCAAGCCACGCCACCAGCACCAGCGCGCCCACGGCGAGCCCCACCCCGGTGATGCGGTGGGTGATGGAGAGGATCGCGGTGAGGGGAAGGCGATAGACCTGAAGATGCGGTGACAGCGGGCGGTCGGTGGGAGCCATACGGGGGCCTTCGTGTCTTTGGATGGACGGCGACGGGATCGGCTGTGCGCGTCTGGAATCAGGGCTTCGGTTTAGCCCCTGCCCGCAGGCAAGTCAACGCGGCGCCACCGGCCGGTCCGAGTGGCCGAGAGCGCGCGCGGGCGCGACCTTATCGCGCACCAGCTGCTTGAGTTCGCGCATCTCGGCGAAGCCGCCCGCGGTCTTGCGCGAATGGATCACGACGCCGTCGAGCGCCACGTCGAACACGCCGCCGGTGCCGGGCCGGAGCGTCACCGCGGCGAGCTCGTCCTCGAAGGTCGTGAGCAACTCCTGGGCGACCCAGGCGGCGCGCAGCCCCCAGCGGCATTGGCGGCAATAGGTGATCTCGACGGTATGGCCGGGAGGCGCGGCGCTCATGGGGATCGATCCTGTCGGCAATCGCCCGAAAAGTGATCACGAAAACCGGCGGGAATCAAGGCACTCTACTTGGCTATCCCGAATCGGATACCGGAATTGTGGATAACATTGTGGATAAATTGTGTGTCTAATGTGTAAAGGATTATCTTTTATACACAAGAAAAAGTATCATTACTTATTTTTTTACTTGCGCAGCGCCGGGCGCGCGGCGATCATTTCATCGGTACATGGAAGTACCGGAGACGGTATCCACCCCGCCATGAGGCCTTCGGGCCGCACGACCGGGTGCAAGACCCGATCCGGGGGCTCGACGGAAGGTCGGCTTCGGCCGGCCGGTCCCGATGGGCCCGGCGCTGGCGGCGTCATGCCCTGTGCCGTCGTCTCGCGAGAGGCGGTGGCGGAGGGCCCCCGCGAGGGGACTGCGGGTCTGGTCCGAAAGGGCCGGATGCGCGGGCGGTTCGCAAGGATCGCGCGCAGCCAGACGGGGGGTTGACGCAGCCACCCGATGCCGACGTTCCTACCCTTCGCTTGGTCTCCCCAAGGACCGGGCGGACGGGACGCAGCCGCCCGCGAGGGTGGGCGCGGGTCCAGCCGGTTCGGTGACGGGGCTTGCCCCGCGTCGGCCGGAGCCGGAGCCAGGCGGGGGCGACCCCGCAGGCGGCAGGCGCAAGCCGGCCGTCGGCAACGGTAAGCCGTGTGGTGAAATCGGGAGGGTGACCTTCCGACAGCGCCTCCGGCGCGGGGGAGGCCCCGCTTGGCGATCAGGCGCGAGCCTGCCGCGACAGGGACCAGGAACACGGTGGGTGGCAGCGAGACTTCCCGCAGGCGTTCGCCCGCGAGGGCCCGGCCTTTCGACCGGATGTCGCTTCTCTCCCTGGGGACGCGATGGAATGGTAGGAATGGGCCGGCGCAGCGCCCGCCGCTTGCAGGTACCGGGAGCGGACCACGCTCTCGGGGCGTCAGGTGTCCTTCGCGGGGCAGAAAGCGCTTGGGCTCAGATCCTTGCGCGCCTGACGCCCCATTTCTATCCGCACGTTATCCACAAGGCAACTACATTTTGGGGCAAATGCCCCACATCACGTCACGATGATGTGGGCGCCGTGCCCGCACGCGCCGCGATTGCTTCGGCATAGGCAACCAGCGCGCGGGCTTCCGCGACGTGCAGCGCTTCGACCATGCGCCCGTCGAGCACCGCGACCCCTTGGCCGCGCGCGCGCGCGTCCTCGAAGGCGGCGATCACGCGCCGGGCTGCGTCCACGGCATCGGGCGAGGGGGCAAACGCATCATTGGCGATCGCCACCTGGCGCGGGTGGATCAGCTGCTTGCCGTCGAAGCCGAGCGCACGGCCCTGATCGCAGGCGGCGCGGAAGCCGTCGTCGTCGGTGAACGCGGGATAGACCCCGTCGAGCACGCCGAGGCCGAAGGCGCGCGCCACCAGCACCGTGCGCTCGAGCGCAAAGAGCATGGCGGTACGGGGCGGCGCGTTGTCGGCATGAAGCTCCTTGGCAAAGTCCTCGAGCCCCATGGCGAACAGGGCGAGGCGGCCGTGGGCCACGGCGATCTCGGGCGCCGCCAGCACGCCGCGCGCGGTCTCCATCATTGCCCATAGGCGCGTCGCCTGTCCGGTGCCGTCGAGAATCCCGCCGGCTTCGGCGATTTCCGCCGGTGCCTGCACCTTGGGCAGCAGCACGGCGTGGGCGCCGGCCGCGGCGGCGGCACGCGCATCGTCGGCGCCCCACGGCGTATCGAGCCCGTTGACGCGCACCACCAGCTCGCGCGTGCCGTAGCCACCTGCGTCCAGCGCCGCCGTCACCCGGTCGCGCGCGGCGGCCTTGGCGTCGGGCGCGACCGAATCCTCGAGATCGAAGATCAGCACGTCGGCGGGCAACGTCCGCCCCTTTTCCAAGGCACGAGCGTTGCTGCCGGGCATATAGAGGCAGCTGCGCCGCGGCATCGCCGTCCCGTCCTTCTCCGTCTTGCCCGTCATCATCCGGGTCTCCTCGCAAACCCGGGGGCGAGACTAGGAATTTTGCCCCGACCCGGCAAGCGCGGACGGCACCCCCCGACTCCCGAACCCGAGAGCGCCAGTTGTCATCACCCCGGGGCTGGGATAAGAAGCGGTTGCCGTTCGCAAGGAAACCGCCGCGCGCATGTACACCGCCGAGTTCTTCATCAAGGGCCTGATCGTGGGATTCCTGATCGCCGCCCCGGTCGGGCCGGTGGCGGTGATGTGCATTCACCGCACCATCGCCCACGGCCGCCTTGCCGGCTATGTATGCGGGCTCGGCGCGAGCCTCGCCGACACCATCTTCGGTGCGATTGCGGCGCTCGGCCTCGGCTTCCTCGCCACCGAGCTGATGACGCACCACATCTGGCTGCGCGTCGTCGGCGGTGTGGTGCTGGTAGCACTCGGCCTGCGCATGACGTTCTCGCGCCACCTGTCGAGCCGTGCCGAGAAGCAGGAAGCCGAGGAGGAGCGCGAGGAGCAGCGCATCGCCCCCAAGCCCACCGGCTCGCGCCTCGACTTTCACATCGGCAACTTCGCCGCCGCCTTCGCCATCACGATCACCAACCCGATCACCCTGTTCTCGTTCGCCGCGGTGTTCGCCTTCATCGACATCTCCGACATCGGCGACTACACCCGCTGGGGCGTGTCCCTGGTGACCGGCGTGTTCGTCGGCGCGGCGCTGTGGTGGATGCTCCTCGTGATGGGTGCGAGCCTGCTGCGCCATCGCATCAACGATACCGGCATCCTCTGGGTCAACCGCATCTCGGGGGCACTGATCCTCGCCTTCGGCCTGGCGCTCTTGCTGTTCCCCTCGACCTTCAACGGCAGGAGCGAAGCCGGCGCACCGGCGGCGCCGATCGCCGCGCCGCACGATCCCGCCGCGTGATCGGCGCGCGGGTGTCGTGATCGGCACAAGAATTCAGCAAATTATATAGTTGCGTAAAATATGGGCCGCTGCCCCATGCGGCGGCATTGCCGCGCGCCCGCGCGCCAACTCGTCCGGTACCACACAACGCCTTGGTGTGCCTCGGGAATCGGCTGTCCTGCCGGGTGTGCAAGCGACTGGCACGGTTGTTGCGAAGCCATGAGCGAGAACGGCATTGTCCGGCCTTGCCGGGCGGACCCGAGGGGGACATCGCATAGCATGACACGCGCGGAGCTCACCGAGAAAATCGTCGCAACCAGGGTCAAGAAAGGCCTGACCTGGGCGGCACTGGCCAAGAAGGTCGGCCAGTCCGAGGTGTGGTCGACCGCGGCGCTGCTCGGCCAGATGCAGATGAGCGAGAAGGAGGCCAAGGCCGCCGCCAAGGCGCTGGCGCTCACCCCCGACGAAACCAGGCTGCTGCAGGCCTGTCCCTACCGTGGCTCGCTCGGCCAGACCGTGCCGACCGATGCGCTGATCTACCGCTTCTACGAAATCCTGCAGGTCTACGGGACCACCCTGAAGGCGGTGATCGAGGAGAAGTTCGGCGACGGGATCATGAGCGCCATCGACTTCTCCCTCGACGTGACCCGCCAGCCCGACCCCAAGGGCGACCGGGTGGTGGTGACGATGAACGGCAAGTTCCTGCCCTACAAACGCTATTAGCGGAGCGCGGCCCGGCTGGGGTGCCTCGTCCCGGCCGGCGGGGAAGGCGGTTCAGGCGATAGTCTGGACCGCCTTTTCCCTTTTCAGGAGACCCTCTCCTTGAGGTGGCTTTTCACCAGCTCCTCGGCGATCTGGACCGCGTTCAGCGCCGCGCCCTTGCGCAGGTTGTCGGCACACACCCAGATGTTGAGCCCGCTGTCCACGGTATGGTCCTCGCGGATGCGGCTCACGAACACCGCGTCCTCGCCGGCGCATTCGACCGGCGTGACGTAGCCCTCGTCGGTGGCATGATCGACCACCGAGATGCCCGGTGCGTCGCGCAGGATGGCGCGCGCCTGCTTGGCCGAGATCGACTTCTCGAACTCGATGTTGACCGCCTCGCCGTGGCCGATGAAGGTCGGCACGCGCACGCAGGTGGCCGTCACCTTGATGGCCGGATCGAGGATCTTCTTGGTCTCCACCATCATCTTCCATTCCTCCTTGGTGACGCCGCCGTCGAGGAACACGTCGATATGGGGAATGACGTTGAAGGCGATCTGCTTGGTGAAGCGCTCCTTGCGGATCGGGTCGTTCACGTAGATGCCCTTGGTCTGATTGAACAGCTCGTCCATGGCAAGCTTGCCCGCGCCCGAGGTGGACTGGTAGGTCGCCACCACCACGCGCCGGATCCTGGCCGCGTCGTGCAGCGGCTTCAGCGCCACCACCATCTGGATGGTGGAGCAGTTGGGGTTGGCGATGATATTGCGCTTCTTGTATCCGGCGATGGCGCCCGGGTTGACCTCGGGCACCACCAGCGGCACGTCGTCGTGCATGCGCCAGAACGACGAGTTGTCGATCACCACGCAGCCCTGCTTGCCGGCGCGTGCGCCGTGCACCTCGGAGGCCTTTGAGCCGGCCGAGAACAGGGCGATGTCGGTACCGGTGAAGTCGTAGGTCTCGAGGTTGCGCACCTTGAGGATCTTGTCCTCGCCGAACGAGACTTCCTTGCCGACCGAGCGGGCGGAGGCGAGCGCCACCACCTCGCGCGCCGGGAACTCCCGCTCCGAGAGCGTCTGCAGCATCTCGCGCCCGACATTGCCGGTCGCGCCCACGACGGCGACCTTGTACCCCATCACATCCTCTCTTCCGGCTCTCATGCGGCCCTTGGGGGCCCTGCCGGCCGGGCAGGCCCCGGCCGATGAAGCGCATCGTTTATGAAATATCGGCCCCCAACGCAAGGGGGCGCAAGGGACGGGTTCTCCCCGACCCGGGGATCGGCCCCGGGAACCGGGCCCCCGCGCCGTCGCCGCCGATCAGACAGTCGTTGCCGTCGTCAGGCGAGAGCCCCCATCTCGTCCACCACAGCCTGGCCCATGTCGGTGGTGGACACCAGCGTCTTGCCCGCCTGCATGATGTCGGCGGTGCGCAGGCCCTTGTCGAGCACGTTGGTGACCGCCTTTTCCAGCAGGTCGGCGTCGTCGGCGAGGTCGAACGAGTAGCGCAGCATCATGGCGTAGGAGAGAATCGTGGCCAGCGGGTTGGCCTTGTTCTGGCCGGCGATGTCGGGCGCCGAGCCGTGCACCGGCTCGTAGAGCGCCTTGCGCCGGCCGGTCGCGTCGGCGGCACCCAGCGAGGCCGACGGCAGCATGCCGAGCGATCCCGTCAGCATCGCCGCGCAATCGGACAGGATGTCGCCGAACAGGTTGTCGGTGACGATCACGTCGAACTGCTTGGGCGCGCGCACCAGCTGCATGGCGCAGTTGTCGGCGTACATGTGGGCAAGCTTCACGTCGGGGTATTCGGCGTCGTGGAGCTTGATGATCTCCTCGCGCCACAGCACGCCCGATTCCATCACGTTGGCCTTCTCGACCGAGGTCACGCGCCCCTGACGCTTGCGCGCGAGCTCGAAGGCGATGCGGCCGATGCGCACGATCTCGTGGGTGGTGTAGACCTGCGTGTTGACGCCCTTGCGCTCGCCGTTGGGCAACGTCTCGATGCCGCGCGGCTCGCCGAAATAGACGCCGCCGGTGAGCTCGCGGATGATCAGGATGTCGAGCCCGGCGACGAGCTCGGTCTTGAGCGTGGAAGCTTCCGCCAGCGCGTCGAACACGATCGCCGGGCGCAGGTTGGCGAACAGCTCCATGTCCTTGCGCAGGCGCAGCAGGCCGCGCTCGGGCTGGGACGCGAACGGCAGCTTCTCCCACTTGGGGCCGCCGACGGCGCCCAGCAGCACCGCGTCGGCGTCGAGCGCCTTCCGCATGGTGGCGTCGGAGAGCGGCGAACCGTGGGCGTCATAGGCGCAGCCGCCGACCAGGTCCTCGTCCACGTCGAACGAGACCGCGCGGTGGCCGTCCATCCAGTTGACCACGCGCCTGACCTCGCCCATGACCTCGGGGCCGATGCCGTCGCCCGGCAGAATGAGGAGCTTCCTGTTCGCCGCCATGTGAACCGTCTGTTGTTTTCTGGAATTAAGTCGGGGAACGCGCGCGGACGCCCTAGCGGTAGAGCCAGGGGGTCGTGCTCTTCCGCGTGCCTTCGTAGGCGGTGATGGTGTCCGCCTTCTGGAGCGTGAGGCCGATTTCGTCGAGGCCGTTGAGCAGGCAATGCTTGCGGAACGGATCGATGTCGAAATGCACGTCCTCGCCGTCCGGGCGCGCGATCACCTGGCGCTCGAGATCGACCGTGAGGCGCGCGTTCTCGCCCTTCTCGGCGTCCGCCATCAGCTTGTCGACTTCTTCCTGCGGCAGCTTGATCAGCAGGATGCCGTTCTTGAAGGCGTTGGAATAGAAGATGTCGGCGAAGTCGGGCGCGATGATGCAACGGAACCCGAAGTCGAGCAGCGCCCAGGGCGCGTGCTCGCGCGAGGAGCCGCAGCCGAAGTTCTCGCCGGTGACCAGTATCCTGGCGTGGCGGTAGGGCTCCTTGTTGAGGACGAAATCGGGGTCCTCGGAGCCGTCCTTGCGGTAGCGGATCGCCTCGAACGCGGCCGGGCCGAGGCCGGTGCGCTTGATGGTCTTGAGCCACTTGGCCGGGATGATCTTGTCGGTATCGACGTTGATCATCGGCAGCGGCGCCGCGATGGCCGTGAGCGTGGTGAACTTATCCATCGTCGTCTCCTCCGGCTCAGTCGAACTCGCGCACATCTGCGATCTTGCCGCGGATGGCGGCGGCCGCGACCATGGCCGGGCTCATCAGGTGGGTACGCCCGCCCGGGCCCTGGCGGCCCTCGAAGTTGCGGTTGGACGTGGACGCGGCGCGCTCGCCCGGGGCGAGCTTGTCGGGATTCATGGCGAGGCACATGGAGCAGCCCGCCTC
This sequence comes from uncultured Alphaproteobacteria bacterium, assembly GCA_963732875.1. Taxonomy (GTDB): domain Bacteria; phylum Pseudomonadota; class Alphaproteobacteria; order SMXQ01; family SMXQ01; genus WHSO01. The sequence continues at coordinate 2,029,998 of CAVTBD010000002.1, forward strand.
GCGCCACTCGAAGCCCGCCTCGGTGAACACCCGGTCGAGGCCTTCCTTCTCGGCCTGCTGCTTGACCAGACCCGAGCCCGGCACGACGAGCGCGCGCACGCCGTCGGCGACCTTGCGGCCCCTGGCGATGGCGGCGGCCTGGCGCAGGTCCTCGATGCGGCCGTTGGTGCACGACCCGATGAACGCGGTCTGGATCGGGATCTCGGTCATCTTCGTGCCCGCATCGAGGCCCATGTACTCGAGCGCCCGCACCATGGCGCGGCGCTTGTTCTCGTCGCGCGCGGTCGCGGGATCGGGCACCGCGCCGGTGATCTCGACGATATCCTCCGGGCTCGTGCCCCAGGTGACGATCGGCGCGATCGCGGCGGCATCGAGCGTTATTTCGCGGTCGTACTTGGCGCCGGCATCCGACGGCAGGGTCTTCCAGTAATCGACCGCCATGTCCCATTCGGCGCCCTGGGGCGACATGGGCCGGCCCTTCAGGTAGTCGAAGGTCTTCTGGTCGGGCGCGACCAGGCCGGCGCGCGCGCCGCCCTCGATCGACATGTTGCAGATGGTCATGCGCCCTTCCATCGACAGGTTGGCGATGGTCTCGCCGGCGTACTCGATGACGTGGCCGGTGCCGCCGGCGGTGCCGATCTTGCCGATGATCGCGAGGATGATGTCCTTCGCGCCGACGCCGGGATGGGGCGTGCCGGTGACCGTGATGCGCATGTTCCTGGCGGGCTTCTGGTAGAGCGTCTGGGTCGCCAGCACGTGCTCAACCTCGGAGGTGCCGACGCCGAACGCGAGCGCCCCGAACGCGCCGTGGGTCGCGGTGTGGCTGTCGCCGCACACGATGGTCATGCCCGGCTGGGTAAAGCCCTGCTCCGGCCCGATGATGTGGACGATGCCCTGGCGCGCGTCGGTCAGCGGGAAGTACGGCACGCCGAATTCGGCGACGTTCTTCTCCAGCTCCGCGACCTGGATGCGCGAGTCATTGTCCGCAATGGGCTTGCCGCGGTCGGTGGTCGGCACGTTGTGGTCGCACACCGCGAGATTGGCTTCCGGGCGGCGCACCTTGCGGCCCGAGAGGCGCAGCCCCTCGAAGGCCTGGGCGCTGGTCACCTCGTGCACCAGCTGGCGGTCGATGTAGAGCAGACAGGTGCCGTCGTCCTGACGGTCGACGACGTGGCTGTCCCAGATCTTGTCGAACAGCGTCTTGGGCTGGGCCATGCGATCTTCGGTCCTCGTTTACGGCGCGGGCGCGCGAACGCCCGCGCAACAGGTCAGTCCTTCTTCCCTTCGCTCTCGGCGGGGGCCGCGGGCGCCTCCGTCATTTCCGAGGCGACGGCCGTGCCCGTGTCGTCCGAGCCCGGCACGTAGACGCCGCGCGCGGCGCGGGCCCCGGTGGTCTCGGCGATGCGGGCGCGCTTACCGGTGCGGCCGCGCAGGTAATACAGCTTGGCGCGACGCACGGCGCCCTGGCGCTTCACCTCGATCTCGACGATGTTGGGCGAATAGAGCGGGAAGATACGCTCCACGCCTTCGCCGTAGGAGATCTTGCGCACCGTGAAGGACGAGTTGAGCCCGGCGTTCTTGCGGGCGATGCACACGCCCTCGAACGACTGGATGCGCTCGCGCGTGCCTTCCACAACCTTGACCGCGACGCGGACGGTATCGCCCGGAGTGAACGGCGGCACGCCACGGATCGCGGCGAGACGCTCCATCTCCTTCTGGGCAACCTGTTCGACGATATTCATGATTCTCTTCCTTCAGTGCGCGGGATTTCCCGCTTCGTTGAAACTCAAGCTCCACCCGGCGCCTTGGCCCCGGGCGCCGCGTGCGCGAGATGGCGGTCCCAAAGGTCGGGGCGCCGCTCGCGCGTGATCTTCTCCATCTGGTCCCGGCGCCATGCCCGGACCTTCTCGTGGTGGCCGGACACCAGCACCTCCGGCACCGCGCGGCCGCCCCACTCCTGCGGCCGCGTATAAAGCGGGTACTCCAGGAGCCCCGCCTCGAAACTCTCCTCGGCCAGACTCTCCTCGTTGCCGACCACGCCCGGCAGCAGCCGCACGCAGGCATCGAGCAGCACCAGCGCCGCCGGCTCGCCGCCCGAGAGGATGAAGTCGCCGAGGCTCACTTCCTCGAGCCCGCGCGCCTCGATCACCCGCTCGTCGACGCCCTCGTAGCGACCGCACAGGATCGCCACGCCCGGACCCGCCGCGAGCTCGCGCACGCGCGCCTGGGTCAGGAGGCGCCCGCGCGGGCTGAGGTAGAGGACCGGCGCGCCAGGCACTTTCGCCTCCGCCGCCGCCATCGCCGCATCCACCACGTCGGGCTTGAGCACCATGGATGCGCCGCCGCCGAACGGGGCGTCGTCCACGGTGCGGTGTTTATCGCGCGCGAAGTCGCGAATGTCCACCGTTTCGAGCCGCCACAGCCCGTCCGCGAGGGCCTTGCCGGCGAGCGAAAAGCCGAGCGGCCCCGGGAACATGTCCGGGAACAGGGTGGCGACCGACGCCGTCCAGACCTGACCTTCAGCCGTGCTCATCTTCGTCCTCGTCGGCGGTGTCCGCCGCGTCCTCGTCCCACAATCCCGGCGGCGGGTCGATCACCACCCGGCCGCCCTCAATATCCACTTCCGGCACCGCCGCGTCGCCGAACGGCACCAGCACCGTGCCGCCTGCGCCGCGCGCGATCTCGAGGACGGTCCCCGCCCCGAAATCCTGGACCGCGACCACGCGGCCCAGCGCCGTGCCGTCCACGCCCTCGGCCGCGAGGCCGATCAGGTCGTGGTGGTAATACTCCCCGGCCGCCGTCTGCGGCAGCCGCTCCCGGGGCACGAAGATCTCCTGCCCCGTCAGTGCCGCCGCCGCGTCCCGGTCGGTGACGCCCGCGAGCCGGACCGTCACCATGCCCTTCGCCTCGCCCACCACGGCGATCTCCAGGCGCCGCCCGTCGGCCAGCTCCACCGGGCCGTAGGCGGCGACGTCGCCGGGCCGCTCGGTGTAGGGCCGGATGCGGACCTGGCCCCGGACCCCGTGCGGCCGGCCGATCACGCCGAGCGCGACGCGGCCTTGCAATCCCGGCATCGCCCGTCGGCCGGACTACTCGGCCGACGCATTACCAGCGGGCGCGTCACCGGCGGGCGCTTCCTCGGCCGGCGCCGCGGCCGCCGCGGCCGCCGCTGCCTTCGCCTCTTCGGCCGCCTTCAGGCGCTCCTGCGCCTTGGCCTTGGGCATGTGCTTCCTGGTCTGGGTCGGCACCTTGGGCTTCTCGGCAAGGCCGATGTCGGCAAGGAAACGCTGCACCCGGGTCGACGGCTGCGCGCCCGAGGACAGCCAGTGCTTGATGCGCTCTTCCTTGAGCACCACGCGCTGGGCGTTGTCCTTGGGAAGCATCGGGTCGAAATGGCCGAGCCGCTCGATGAAGCGGCCGTCGCGGGCCTTGCGCGAATCCGCGACCACGATGCGATAGAACGGCCGCTTCTTGGCGCCGCCGCGCGAAAGTCTGATCGTCAAAGCCATGCTGTCTGGTGTCCTTTCGTGTCTTGAATCTGGGTTGTGTCTCTAAGCTGTCCGGAAAACTCGAAATCCTGCGGAAACCGCGCTAGCGCGGGCCGAACCCCGGCGGCAATCCGCCCGGGGGCAGGCCGCCCGGCGGCGGCATCATGCCGCCCATGCCGCGCATCATGGCCTTGCCGCCCATCTTGCCGGCGCGCTTCATCATCTTGCTCATCTCCAGGTACTGCTTGACGAGCCGGTTGACGTCGGGGACCTGCATGCCGCAGCCCGCGGCGATGCGCCGCTTGCGCGAGCCGTTGAGCAGCTTCACGTTGCGTCGCTCGGCCGCGGTCATGGAGCGGATGATGGCGATCTGGCGTGCGATCATGCGGTCGTCGAAGTTGGCGCCCTTGAGCTTCTCCTTGATGCCGCGCGCGCCCGGCAGCATGCCGAGCATGGACGAGAGCCCGCCCATCTTGGAAAGCTTCTCGAGCTGGTCGGCCATGTCGTCGAGGTCGAACGCGCCCTTCTTCATCTTGCGCGCAAGACGCTCGGCTTCCTCGCGGTCGACCTGCTCGGCGGCCTTCTCCACCAGGCTGATCACGTCGCCCTGGCCGAGGATGCGCGAGGCCACGCGCTCGGGATGGAAATCCTCGAGCGCGTCGAGCTTCTCGCCCGTGCCGATCAGCTTGACCGGCGCGCCGGTGATCTGGCGCATGGAAAGCGCAGCGCCGCCACGCGCGTCGCCGTCGACGCGGGTCAGCACGATGCCGGTGACATTGACGCGTTCCTTGAAGGTGCGCGCGACATTGACCGCGTCCTGGCCGGTCATGGCATCGGCCACCAGCAGGGTCTCGATCGGATTGGCAAGCGCGTGGATCGACGCGGCCTCGTTCATCATGGCCTCGTCCACGGCGAGCCGGCCGGCGGTATCGAGGATCACCACGTCGTAGCCCTGCAGGCGCGCCGAGGCGAGCGCGCGCTTGGCGATCTCGGGGGCGGGCTGGCCCGCGACGACCGGCAGCGTATCGATGCCGGCCTGTCGGCCGAGGATGGCGAGCTGCTCCTGGGCGGCGGGGCGCTGGGTGTCCAGCGACGCCATCAGCACCTTCTTCTTGTCCTTGGTCTTGAGGCGGAGCGCGATCTTGCCCGCGCTCGTGGTCTTGCCCGAGCCCTGCAGGCCGACCATCAGGATCACGGCGGGCGGCGTCGCGGCGAGGTTGAGGCCGAGGTTGGTGCCGCCCAGCAGCTCGGTGAGCGCGTCGTGGACGATCTTGATGACCATCTGGCCCGGCGTGACCGAGCGGATGACCGCCTCGCCCACCGCCGCCTCGCGCACCCGGGCGAGGAAATCCTTGACCACCGGCAGCGCGACATCGGCTTCCAGCAGCGCGATGCGGACCTCGCGCAGGGCCTCGTCGACGTCGCCCTCGCGCAGCGCACCCTTGCGGGTGAGCCGGGAGAACACGTCGGTCAGGCGATTGCCGAGGCTGTCGAACATGCCGGCACGGTCCCAAACGAGAATGGCGCCAGTGCGCGAAACTCGCGGGCTGGCGGACCTCCCGGCACGGCCGGGAAGCTCTCAGGTCATACGGTCGAGAGCGGGCGGAATGTAGGAGCGGCCCCCGCCGGAGTCAAGCAAATCGGCCGGTCCGGCAGGCCCTTACGGGATATGCGCATGCAATACACACTTACGCTTGACGCTACCGGCGCGAATGCGCATATTATACGCATCGGGAGGGGGCATGGGGTCGCTCAGCAGCCGCGTGATCATTGCCCGGCTCAAGGCCGACGGCTGGTATCAGGTGGCCCAGGCGGGCAGCCATGTCCAGTTCAAGCACCCCGTCAAGCCGGGGCGGGTGACGGTGCCCCATCCCAAACGCGATCTTCCCGTCGGAACCGTCCGCAGTATCGAAAAACAGGCCGGATTGCGTTTCGTCTAGCGGATACCGCAAGCGAGGAAACAATGGACCACCGCTATACCGCCATCGTCCGCAAGGCCACGGACTCCGATTATGGGGTCGAGTTTCCCGATTTTCCCGGCTGCGTGACCGCAGGCCGTACGCCGGAGGAAGCCGCCGATTTGGCGGGCGAAGCCCTCGCCCTTCATATCCGGGGCATGCTGGCGGACGGCGTGGCCCTGCCCGAGCCGACCCCCGCCGAGGAGGTCTATATCCGGGCCGCCGGCGACGAAAAGGCCGCGCTCATCTTCGTGACCCCGGAGCCACCTTCCCACACGGTACGGGCCAACATCACCATCGACGAGAACCTGCTGCGCGCCGCGGACGGCGAGGCGCGCCGCCGCGGCACCACGCGCTCGGGCCTGATCGCCGAGCTGCTGCGCCACGCCGTGCGGCACTGACCGGGCCGCCTTCCGGCGCCCGAAAAGGCCCGAATCCGTTTGCCTTGGCGCCCGCCGGGGCCATATAAGCCCCCCAGTGACCAGGGAACGGGGGCCATGGACGGCGTACCCTTCATCAAGATGCACGGGCTCGGCAACGACTTCGTGATCGTCGACGCCCGCCGCCTCGACGGGCCGGGCCGGCCGCCGTTCGCGATCGGTGCGGCCGCCGCGCGCCGCATCGCCGACCGGCGCCTCGGTGTCGGCTGCGACCAGCTGATCGTGCTCGGCCCCGCCCGCAACCGGGACGCCCAGGCCTTCATGTCGATCCGCAACGCCGACGGCGGGGCATCTGCCGCCTGCGGCAACGCGACGCGCTGCGTCGCCGCGCTGCTGATGGACGAATCGGGCCTCGACCAGGCGGTGATCGAGACCGAGGCCGGGATCCTGGTCGGCGAGGGCACCGCCGACGGTATCACCGTGGACATGGGCGAACCCCGCCTCAAGTGGAACGAGGTGCCGCTCGCGCGCGAGATGGACACGCTCCATCTCGATCTTGCCGCCGATAGCGTGACCGACCCCGCCGCCTGCTCCATGGGCAATCCGCACGCGACCTTCTTCGTGCCCGACGTCGCCGCCATCGACATCGCGGCGATCGGCCCCGGCCTCGAGACCCATCCCCTGTTCCCCGAGCGCGCCAACATCGGCTTCGCCCAAGTGCAGGGCCGCGACCGCATCCGGCTCCGGGTGTGGGAGCGCGGTGCCGGCCTGACGCTCGCCTGCGCCACCGGGTCATGCGCCGCCGTGGTCAACGCGGTCCGGCGCAAGCTCACCGACCGGCGCGTCACCTGCGTGCTCGACGGCGGCATGCTCACGGTGGAATGGCGCGCCGCCGACAACCACGTGCTGATGACCGGACCTGTGGCGGTCGCCTTCACCGGGCTGCTCGCGCCCGCGTTGCTCACGGGCAACTGACATGAGCGTGACGACGCCGATCCGGCCCGAAGCCGCGAGCGATACCGAGGTGCTCACCTTCGGTTGCCGGCTTAACGCGTTCGAGGCCGAGGTGATGCGCAACCTCGCCACGCGCGCCGGGCTCACCGGCACCGTGGTCATCAACACCTGCGCCGTCACCAGCGAATCCGAGCGCCAGGCGCGCCAGGCGATCCGCCGCGCGCGCCGCGACAATCCCGACGCCACCATCGTCGTCACCGGCTGCGCCGCCCAGGTCAACGCCGAGGCGTTCGCGGCCATGCCCGAAGTCGATCACGTCGTGGGCAATGCCGACAAGCTCCGGCCCGCGACGTTCGAACGGATCGCCCACGCGCGACGCGACGGCGGCGCGACGATGCCGCGCGTCGTCGTCAACGACATCATGTTGGTGCGCGAGACAGCCAGTCATCTTGCCGGAGATCACATGGTCGAAGGATTCGAGGGACGCGCGCGCGCCTTCGTCGAGGTGCAGCAGGGCTGCGACCACCGCTGCACCTTCTGCATCATCCCGTTCGGGCGCGGGCCGTCGCGCTCGGCGCCGGTGAACGAGATCGTCGCCCAGGCCGAGCGGCTGGTGGCGGCGGGCTACGCCGAGATCGTGCTGACCGGGGTCGACCTGACGGCCTGGGGCGCCGACCTGCCCGGCGCGCCGACGCTGGGCGAGGCGGTGCGCCGCCTGCTCGCCTGCGTGCCATCACTCACCCGACTTCGTCTGTCCTCGATAGACGTGGCGGAGATCGACGACGAGCTGTTCCGGCTCATCACCGGGGAACCGCGCGTCATGCCGCACCTGCACCTGAGCCTGCAGGCCGGCGACGACATGGTCTTGAAGCGCATGAAGCGGCGCCATACCCGCGCCCAGGCGATCGCGTTCTGCCATGCGGTGCGCGCGAGGCGCCCCGAGGTCGCGTTCGGCGCCGACCTGATCGCCGGCTTCCCGACCGAGAGCGACGCCATGTTCGAGAACACGCTGGCGATGGTGGCGGAAGCCGGGCTCACCTGGCTGCACGTGTTCCCCTATTCCGCGCGCCCGGGCACGCCGGCGGCGAAGATGCCCGCCGTGCCGGGCGATATCGTCAAGGCGCGCGCCGCCCGGCTGCGCGCCGCGGGCGAGGCCGCGCGCGACCGTTTCCTCGATACCTGCATCGGCGGCACCGAACCGGTGCTGGTGGAGCAGCCCGGCCTCGGCCGCACGCCGCGTTACGCGCATGTCGCTCTATCGGGCACGGCGGAGACCGGCACCGTGGTGCCGGTGCGCCTCACCGCCGCGCGCGACGGCCGTCTGGAAGGGCGGGTTCTTTAGGGATGCCACCAAAACCGTCATGCGCGGACTTGATCCGCGCATCCACGCGTTTTTCGCAAGCCCGAACAACAAAAGAACGTGGATGGTCGGACCAAGTCCGACCATGACGAAGTAGAGTGTGAACGAGGAAGTCGGGAAAGTCCCAGGTCATGACCGATACGACGCAGGATGGAAAGAAGAAGGGCTGGCTCGCGCGCCTCGGCGCCGGGCTCAAGCGCTCGTCCACCAAGCTCACCGGCGGGATCGGATCGATCTTCAAGGGCAAGCGCGTCGACGCCGCCACCCTCGGCGAGCTCGAGGACCTGCTGATCCTGTCCGACATGGGCCCGGCCACGGCGGCGAAGCTCACCGACGCCATCGGCAAGCGGCGCTTCCAGGGCGACGATGCGGCGGAGGGCGTGGCGGAAGCGCTCGCCGAAGAGATCGCCGCGATCCTGCGCCCGCTCGCGGTGCCGCTCGAGATCGACCGCACGAGGAAGCCATTCGTGGTGCTGGTGGTGGGCGTCAACGGCAGCGGCAAGACCACCACCATCGGCAAGCTCGCCCATGAGCTGAAGACGCGCGGACATTCGGTGATGGTGGCGGCGGGCGATACCTTCCGCGCCGCCGCCGTCGAGCAGCTCCGCGTCTGGGCCGAGCGCGCAGGCGTCGCCTTCTTCGGCAGCGAGACCAGGGACGCCGCGGCGGTCGCCTACGACGCGCTCGCCGAAGCCCGCAAGCAAGGCAGCGACGCGCTGCTGATCGACACCGCCGGGCGACTCCACAACAAGGCCGACCTCATGGCCGAGATCGAGAAGATGATCCGCGTGGTGAAGAAGCTCGACGCCGACGCGCCCCATGCGACGCTGCTGGTGCTCGATGCCACCACCGGGCAGAATGCCCATGCCCAGGCCGAGACTTTCCGTGATATCACCAAGGTCACCGGCCTCGTGGTCACCAAGCTCGACGGCTCGGCCAAAGGCGGCGTCGTGGTGGCGCTGGCCGACCGGCTCAAGCTGCCGGTCCACGCCATCGGCGTCGGCGAGGGATTGGACGATCTGCGTCCGTTCTCGGCCGACGATTTCGCCCGCGGCCTCGTCGGGCTGGAGCCGACGGCGTAGCGTTTCTTTCTGCCGGGTCCGCGCAGGTGTGCGGGCCGGTTTCGTCACAAGCGTATCAACCACACCAACAGGAGTGCATTCTTGAGCAAGCCCATCAAGCAGAAGCTGACAAAGTCCGAACTGATCAACGAGCTGGCCGCGCACGTGCCAGAAAGCAGCAGCGCGCGCAAGATCGCCGCCGCCGTGCTGGAAGGCCTGAGCGACGTCATGGGCCGCTCGGTCGCCCCGGGCGGGGTCGGCGAATTCACGCTGCCCGGCGTCATCAAGGTCACGACCAGGAAGAAGCCCGCCGTCAAGAAGGGCACGCTGGTCCGCAACCCGGCCACCGGCGAGATGATGCCGAGCCCGGGCCGCCCGGCCGCCATGCAGGTGAGAGCGCGCGTGCTGTCGAAGCTGAAGCAGGCCGCGCAGAAGTAAGCGCGCAAGCGGCGTTCAAAAATTAAAGGGGAGCTTCGGAAACGAGGCTCCCCCTTTCTCATGCCGAGTGGCAAACCAACCGATCAGGCACCGTCCGCGAACGTCGAGCTCCCGGTTACGGCATCTCCCCAAAATCCCCTTCCGGGTTGACGCGCGGGGCGAACATCCGCTCGCCCTCTACTTCGCGGAAGTGGTGAAGCGCCCAGTGCACCGAGGGGAACGCGATCTCCGCCCACGGGATCTCCGCCCACGCGAATAGCTTCACCGCCTCGCTCTCGGGCCCCGCCGCGAAGGCGCCGTCCAGGAGACGCGCGCGGTAGATCATCTGCACCTGGCTGATGCGCGGGATGGAATAGACCGCCAAGAGCGCGTCGATGTCGAGGCGCGCGCGGGCCTCCTCCCACGCCTCGCGGCGCGCGCCGTCCTCCGGCGATTCGCCGAGCTCGAGATAGCCCGCCGGCAGAGTCCAGTAGCCCCGGCGCGGCGCGATCGCACGCTTGCACAGGAGGAAGCGGTCGCCGTCGGTGACCACCGCGCCCACCACCATCTTGGGATTGTCGTAGCGGATGTAGCCGCAGTCGGGACACACCAGGCGCGTCCGGTCGTCGCCTTCGGGCACCTGCTCGACCACGGGACCGCGCGGGCCGTCGTCCTGCGGCGCATCGTCACGGGAGTCGGGGGCACGGGAATCGGGGTAAGGCGTATCGGCCATGCGCCATGTTGGCGCGGCTATGGAAGAACCACAAGAGGCCGCCCTGCCCGGGCGGCGTGGGAGCAGGCCTAGAGCCCGATCGGCTCGGATCGGAACGATCTTGAGCCGTGAATCAGGCTCTACATTTTGAATTTAGAGCAGGATTCACGGTCCAGATTGATTCAATCTGAACCGACCCTGCTCTGGGCACGGCCGGGGCGCGCGTCACACGACGATGTCGACGATCGAGCCGCGCGGCAGGTTGGGCGACGGCGGCGTGCTGGGAACGGCGACCTTGCCCTGGGCCGCGGCCATGCGGGGGCGGATCGTGCCGGCGGCGGTGGGCGCGCCCGGGCTTACCGCACCCGTCGGCGCGAGGCCGCGCGCGGCAAGCGCCTTGTGGGCGGCGGCCAAGGCACCGGTGGGGGCGGCCGGACGGGCCGCCGGCGCAGCCCCGGGGGCTGGCGCGGGCGCTGCGCGCTGCGCGCCGGTCACCGAGAGCGCGTTGAGGAGTGCCGTGGTCGGGGGAATCTGCATCGGAGGTCTCGCACCACCGGGCGCGTGGGCCCGCACGCGCGGTACCTGAGACCCGTCCTGGGCCGGGAACCGCCGGGGGTCGCTTCCTCCTGAAGCTGACCCGCCGAGCCTAGAATCGGCGGGTTAAGGGCCGGTTAACGGCGGCTTTCCGCAAAACCCCACCCCGATTGCCGGAATATGTCCGTGACCGGGGATTTCCGGGCATTTACCCTTGGTTAATGAGCGATCCACTATCAATGGCTGTGGCCCCCCGCGCGCACCCTGCCCGGAGCGCGGCCTGCATTGGGGACCAGGCGCGGACGGCACGACAGGCATGACCGAAAAACCCGAACCGGACGATTTCGAGCTTCTGCTCGAGATGGCGCGCGACAAGACCAGCGCCGGACGGCAGGCGCTGATGGCCGCCGTCAGCGACCTGTTCTTCGACAAGAACGAGATCCTGAGCGACCGCGAGCGTGCGCTCATGTCGGATATCCTGCGCCAGATCATCCACGACGTGGAGATGTCGGTACGCCGCGAGCTGGCGAGCAAGCTGGCCGACTCGAAGAACGCCCCCCATGACCTGGTCATGGCGCTGGCCAACGACGAGATCGAGGTCGCCCACCCTATCCTGATCAACAGCGAGATCCTGCACGACGCCGACCTGGTCGAGATCATCCAGCACCGCACCATGCAGCACCAGCTCGCCATCGCCATGCGCCGGCACCTGAGCGAGAGCGTCACGGAAGCGCTGGTCGAGACCGGCAACCATGACGTCATCAAGACGATGCTCGAGAATCCCAACGCGCATATCTCCAAGACCACCATGGAATATCTGGTGGAACAGGCGAAGCGCATGGACACCTACCAGAACCCGCTGCTGCGCCGCCCCGACCTCGAGCCCGAGCTCGCCAAGCGGATGTACTGGTGGGTGTCGGCGGCGCTGCGCGAGCACATCATCGCCCATTTCGACGTCGACCCGACCCAGCTCGACGAGACCATCGAGAGCACGGTCAAGGAGCTGATGAACAGCGACGACGTGGTCAGCGGTGGCCTCGAGCATTCCAAGCCGCTCGAGCTCGCGACCCAGCTCGAGAGCGAGGGCAAGATCACCGCCGGCCTGATGGTGCGGGTGCTGCGCCAGGGCGAGGTACCGCTGTTCGAGGCGATGTTCTCCAAGCGCTCGGGGCTCAGGCTCAAGCTCCTGCGCCGGCTTCTGTTCGAGCCGGGCGGCGAAGCGCTGGCGGTGGCGTGCAAGGGCATCGAGATACCCAAGAGCGACTTCGCCACAATCTTCATGCTGACGCGCAAGGCGCGCGCGGGCTCCGGCGTAATGAACCCGCGCGAACTGACCCGCGTGCTCGCGCTCTACGACCGGGTACGGCCCGAGGCGGCACGTGCCATGATCGGGCGCTGGCAGCGCGATTCCGACTTCCTCAACGCGGTGCGGGTGCTCAAGCAGGGCGGCACCCCGGACGGCAACGACCGGCGCGGCGAGAGCGACCGCCGCTCCAAGCCGTGAGCGCCAAAGCCGGGAACGCGTCCATGACCATCCCGCGCAAGCGCGTACCGTCCGGCCAGGGTCCCGCATTCGACGCCGTACCCACCGCCGACAAATCGCGGCGCGGCGCACGCCAGTCCTCGGCTGCGGCGTTCGAGCTGGTGCGCTTCGGCCCGCCCGCCTACGTCGCCGACCTCGACGGCAACATCGTCTACGTCAACGCCCGCTACCGACAGCTCGCCGCCGCTGTCGCCGGCCGGCCGGTGGGAGACAGCGAGGCCATCGCGCCGATGTTCGACATCGGCGAGGCGGTGGCGCGCGTGATCGCCGGCGCCGAGGAAGTGCGCTTGCGCGAATCCCTCGACGTGGACGGCACGGTCCGCGTCTACCATTCCAGCCACTTCCCGATCCCCGGCGAGGACGGTGCGATCGAAGCGGTCGGCGGCATCTACGAGGACGCGACCGCCGAATCGGCCGACTGGAAGGAACTGCATCGCACCAAGGAACGCTACGAGGATATCACGCGGCTCTCCTACGACATGATCTGGGAGACCGACGCATCGTTCGCGCTTACCTATGTATCACCTCGCGTGACCGAGGTGCTGGGCATGCATCCGCGCGAACTCGAAGGTGTCAACCTGTTCGCGCTCGGGGCCATGGAAGGCGGCGAGGAGACACTGACCCCGGAACGGCGTTCGCCGTTCCGAAACCAGGCGATCGCCGTCACCCACCGCAACGGCAAGATCAAGCAGCTGCGCATCTCCGGCCTGCCGATCTTCTCCGAGGCGGGCGCCTTCATGGGCTACCGCGGCACCGCCACGGACGTCAGCGCCGAGACCGAGGCGCGCGAAAGCGCGAACCTGTCGCGCGACCGGCTGTCGACCGCGATCGAGAACATCTCCGAGGGCTTCGCGCTCTACGACTCCCACAACCGGCTCGTGCTGTGCAACAGCCGCTTCCGCGAGTACCTCGCCGGTGCCCAGCGCGTCATGTTCCCGGGTGCGCCTTTCCACGGCATCCTGCAGGCGATGGCGGAGCGCGGTCTGATCCGCGCGCCGGACGACGGGCTCGAAGCCTGGCTGGGCCTGCGCCACCGCGCCGAAAGCATGGGCGAGGCGGCGATCGAGCTGCATCTGAGCTCCGGGCGCTGGATGCGCATCACCGACCGCCCCACGGGCGGCGGCGGCATCGCCAGCATCGTTTCCGACATCACCGAGACCAAGGAGCGCGAGGAGACGCTCCGCGCCGCCAAGGAGCTCGCCGAGCAGGGCTCGCGCTCCAAGTCCGAATTCCTCGCCAACATGAGCCACGAGCTGCGCACGCCGCTCAATGCGATCATCGGCTTCTCCGAGATCATGCGCGCCGAGACACTGGGCCCGGTCGGCAGCCCGCGTTACATCGAATATCTCGACGACATCATCGATTCGAGCCAGCACCTGCTCGGCGTCATCAACGACATTCTCGACGTCGCCAAGTCGGAAGCCGGCAAGCTCGAACTCAACGAGGAAAGCGTCGATCTCACCAACGAGATCCGGCTGACGGGACGGCTGTTCGCCGAGCAGGCGGGCGAGGCCGAGGTGGCGCTCTCGATCGAGGTGCCCGACACCCTGGTGCCGCTGTGGGCGGACCAGCGCAAGGTACGCCAGATCCTGCTCAACCTCGTCTCCAACGCGGTCAAGTTCACGCCGCCGGGCGGCCGGGTCACGGTCTCCGCCGCGGTCGAGAAGGAAGGCACCATGGCGATCACGGTGGAGGACACCGGCATCGGCATTCGCAAGGAGGACCTGCCCGCCGCGCTGGCGCCGTTCGGCCAGGTGGAAAGCTCGCTGTCGCGCCGCTACGAAGGCACCGGCCTCGGCCTGCCGCTGACGCGTGCGCTGGTCGAGCGCCACGGCGGCGAGCTGCTGCTGGACAGCGAGCCCGGCAGGGGCACCCGCGTCACCGCGAGGTTTCCGCGCAAGCGCGTGATGGCCTGACGGCCGTCGCCGATATTCCGCTTACTGCGCGGCCCGAGCGAGGGCCGCTTATTGAGCCGCGCGGCTTAACGCCGCGACGCCCGGCAATTCCTTGCCCTCGAGCCATTCCAGGAACGCCCCGCCCGCGGTGGAGACGTAGGAGAACGCGTCGATCGCCCCGGCATGGGCCAGTGCCGCGACGGTATCGCCGCCGCCCGCGACCGACATCATGCCCCGCGTGCGGGTCATGTCGGCGACGGCGCGCGCGACCTCGTTGGTGCCGGCGTCGAACGGCGGGAACTCGAACGCGCCGAGCGGTCCGTTCCACACCATGGTGCGGCATTCGCCGAGCGCCAGAATCAGGTCGTGGACCGTCTCCGAACCGACGTCGAGGATCATGTCGGCGGCGCCGACCGCGTCGATGGCGACGGTGCGCGCCTGGGATCCATCCTCGAGGCCGGGCGCCACCACGGCGTCGATCGGCAGCAGCACGTCGCAGCCGTTGTCCCTGGCCTCCGCGAGGATGTCGCGCACGGTACCCGCCATGTCGTGCTCGCACAGCGAGGCGCCGACGTTGACCCCCTTCGCGGCGAGGAAGGTGTTGGCCATGCCCCCGCCGATCACCAGCTTGTCGACCCGCGCGGTGAGGTTGCCGAGGAGTTCCAGCTTGGTCGAGACCTTGGCGCCGCCCACCAGCGCGGCGACCGGGCGCTTGGGGTCCTCGAGGGCGGCCGACAGCGCCTCGAGCTCGGCCTGCATCAGGCGTCCGGCATAGGCCGGCAGGATATGGGTGATCGCCTCGATCGAGGCATGGGCCCGGTGCGCCGCCGAGAACGCGTCATCGACGTAGAGCTCGCCGAGCTCGGCGAGCGCACGGGCGAAGGCGGGATCGTTCTCCTCCTCGCCGGGATGGAAGCGCAGGTTTTCGAGCAGCGCCACGCCGCCGTCGCCGAGCCCGCCGACCACGCCCGCGGCAGGCGCGCCGATGCAGTCGGCGGCGAAGGCCACGGGACGGCCCAGCACCTTGGCGAGCGGCGCGACCAGGGGCGCGAGCGACATGGCGGGCACCACCTTGCCGCCCGGCCGGTCGAAATGGGACAGCACGATCACGCGCGCGCCCTTCTCCGCCAGCTCGCGCAGCGTGGGCGCGACACGCTCGATACGGGTCATGTCGGTGACGTGGCCGTCCTTGACCGGCACGTTGAGATCGACGCGCACCAGCACGCGCCGGCCGGCAACCTCGGCCGCATCAAGCCCGTTGAAGACGGTCCTGCCGGTCACGGCGCTAGGCCTCCGGGGCCGGCGTCGCTCAGCCGAGCTTCCCGACCATGGCGGCGACGTCCGCCATGCGGTTCGAGAAGCCCCATTCGTTATCGTACCAGCTGAGTACCCGCACGAAGTCGCCGCCGACCACCTGAGTCTCGAGCGAATCGAAGATCGAGCTCGCCGGATTGTGGTTGAAGTCGCTCGAGACCAGCGCCTGGTCGGTATAGGCGAGTACGCCCTTGAGCGGTCCGTTGGCGGCCTTCTTGATGGCCGCGTTGATCTCCTCGATGCTGGTCTTCTTCTTCGGCACGAAGGTGAGGTCGATCATCGAGACGTTGATGGTCGGCACGCGCACGGAAGTGCCGTCGATGCGTCCCTTGAGCTCAGGCAGCACAAGGCCGACCGCCTTGGCCGCCCCGGTCGAGGTCGGAATCTGGCTGTGGGCGGCGGCGCGGGCGCGGCGCGGGTCCTTGTGGAGCGTGTCCTGGAGGCGCTGGTCGCCGGTGTAGGAGTGCACCGTGGTCATGAAGCCGCGGTCGAAGCCGACCGCCTTGTGCAGCACGTAGACCACCGGCGCGAGACAGTTGGTGGTGCACGATGCGTTCGAAATGATGCGGTGCGACTTCTTGAGCTTGGTGTGGTTGACGCCGCGCACCACGGTGATGTCCTCGCCGGTGGCGGGCGCCGAGATCAGCACGCGCCTGGCGCCCGCGTCGATATGCGCCTTCGCCTTGGACGCATCGGTGAAAAAGCCGGTGCATTCCAGCGCCACGTCGACGCCGAGCTTCTTCCACGGCAGCTTGGCCGGATCGCGCTCGGCGAACACCGGGACGTTGCCACGGCCGAAGTCCATGCCGCTCTTGGTCGCCTTGACCTTGCCCGGGAACTGCCCGTGGATGGTATCCCACTGCAGAAGATGCGCGTTCATCTCGACCGAGCCGAGATCGTTCACGGCGACGATCTCCAGGTCCTTGCGCTTCTGCTCGACGATGGCACGGAGGACGAGGCGGCCTATGCGCCCGAACCCGTTGATGGCGACGCGTGTGGTCATGGTGCTTTCTCCCGTTTCCTAAAGACGCCCGTCACTGGCCGGCCGCGAGCAGCTCCTTCGCCTTCGCGGCGGCAGCCTCCGCGGTGATGCCGAAATGCCGATAGAGGTCCTCGATGGGGGCGGAAGCGCCGAAGCTCGTCATGCCGATCGCGGCACCCCGCGCACCCAGGTAACGCTCCCAGCCGAACGTCGTTCCCGCCTCGATGGCGACGCGAACGGTTCCCGTACCAAGTACCTCATCGCGCGCGGCCTGATCCTGACGATCAAACAACTCGAATGATGGCATGGAAATGACAGCGGCGCGAATCCCGTCGGCCGCCAGCAACTTGCGCGCCTCGACCGCGATGGCGACCTCGGAGCCGGTGGCCATCAGGGTCACCTGGCGGGCACCGCCCTCTGCCTCGGCCAGCACATAGGCGCCCTCGGCCGAGCGGTTCCGGGTCCAGTCGCCGGTGCGCAGCGCCGGCACGTTCTGGCGGGTGAGCGCGATCACCGAAGGACGCGCCGTCTCGGCCAGCGCCAGCGCCCAGCATTCCGCGGTCTCGACCGCGTCGGCCGGGCGGAACACGTTGAGGTTGGGCATGGCGCGCAGGCTCATCAGGTGCTCGACCGGCTGGTGGGTCGGGCCGTCCTCGCCGAGGCCGATGGAATCGTGGGTCATAACGTAGATCACGCGCACGCCCATCAGCGCCGACAGCCGGATCGACGGCCGGCAGTAGTCGGTGAACACCAGGAAAGTGCCGCCATAGGGGATGATGCCGCCATGGAGCGCCATGCCGTTCATGGCCGCGGCCATGCCGTGCTCGCGCACGCCGTAATGGAGGTAGCGCCCGCCGTAGTTGTCGCGGTCGAGGATATCCTCGACCCTGGTCTTGGTGTTGTTGGACCCCGTGAGATCGGCCGAGCCGCCCAGCATCTCGGGTACCGCCGGGGTGATCGCCTCCAGCACCTCCTGGGACGCCTTGCGGGTGGCCCAGTTGGGCGCCTCGGCGGAAATCTTCCTGACGTAGCCGGTGAAGGCGGCATCGAACGCCGGCGGCAGCGCGCCCGAAAGTGCCGCGTCGAACGCCTTGCGCGCCTCGGGCGCGGCGGCGGCGTGACGCGCCTGCCAATCCTTGCGTGCCGATGCGCCGCGGGCGCCGACCGCGCGCCAGGCCGTCATCACATCGTCCGGCACCTCGAACGGGCCGTAGGGCCAGCCGAGCTTCTCGCGCGCGCCCGCCACTTCCTCGGCGCCGAGCGGCGAGCCGTGGGTGGCGGCGGTGCCCGCCTTCTTGGGCGCGCCAAAGCCGATGGTCGTGCGCATGGCGATCAGCGACGGCCGGTCGCTTGCCCTGGCCTTCTCGATCGCGCGGGCGATCGCTTCCGGGTCCTGGCCGTCGGCGGCGTCTGTATCCCAGCCGTAGGCCTTGAAGCGCGCCAGCACGTCGTCGGAGACCGTGAGGTCGGTCGGCCCGTCGATGCAGATATGGTTGTCGTCGAACAGCACGATCAGGCGGCCGAGCCTGAGATGACCCGCGAGCGAGGCCGCCTCGTGGCTGATGCCCTCCATCAGGCAGCCGTCACCGGCGATCACGTAGGTGTGGTGGTCGACCAGGTCGGCGCCGAAGCGGGCCGCCATGTGGCGCTCGGCGATGGCCATGCCGACGGCGTTGGCGAGGCCCTGGCCGAGCGGCCCGGTGGTGGTCTCGATACCGGCGCCGTGGCCGTATTCGGGATGCCCGGCGGTGCGCGCGCCGAGCTGGCGGAAACGCTTCAGTTCCTCGATCGTAAAATCGGCATAGCCGGTCAGGTGCAGGAGCGCATAAAGCAGCATCGAGCCGTGGCCGGCCGACAGCACGAAACGGTCGCGGTCGGGCCAGTGCGGATCGCCGGCGTCGAATTTCAGGAATCGGCTGAACAGGACGGTGGCCACGTCGGCCATGCCCATGGGCATGCCGGGATGGCCGGACTTGGCGGCTTCCACCGCATCGGCGGCGAGGAAGCGGATGGCGTTCGCCATCCGCGCATGAAGCGCGGGGTCGAGGCCGTAACGCTCCAGCGTACCCCCCGCCGGCGCTGACCTGCTGGACAACTGCGACGCTCCCGTTTCTATCGCCCGTGACCCGGGCATGATGACGCCGGCAGACCGCCGGCGCCGTTGTGTGAAATGGTTGAATAAGCAATCGCGCGGGCGGAGGCAATGGCGAATCGGCAGGCCGTCCAAAAACCGGGCGAAGCCTCGGATTCGGCGTGTCCCGGCGGCGCTCGCCAAGGGCCGCGCCATCGGCTATAGGTGGAGCCCAGCCACCCAGACAAGACCCTCATCCAGGAGGCGGGCAACCGGTCCGGCCCATGAAAGATTTCGTCGACCTGCGCGAACGCCTGCCCGCCGTCCTCAAGGCGGTCGCCGTCGGCGTTCCGGCCGGCTACGTGTTCCACCTCCTGCACACGCCGATCCCGTGGATGATCGGCCCGATGATCGCGGTCGCAACCCTCAAGCTGGCATTCGGCGCCAATCTCCAGTCGGTGCCCTACGGCCGCCAGATGGGCCAGGTGATCCTGGGCTCGGCGGTATCGCTCTACTTTACTCCCGTGGTGGTGGCCGAGTTGGCCGCCAACCTCGGCGCGATCATGGTCTCGACCCTGTCGGCCTTCGTCATCGGCGGCCTCGGCGCCCTGATCCTGTCGCGGGTCTCGGGCGTGGACGGCAAATCCACCTTCTTCGCCTCGATCCCGGGCGGCGCCATGGCCATGGCGGTGCTGGCGGAGCGTTACAACGCCTCGGTCCCGGCGGTGGCGGTGGCCCATAGCATGCGGGTCTCGATCGTGGTGATCGTGGTCCCGTTCGTTCTCACCTACGGCGGCGTGCCGCTGCAGGGCTTCGGATCGGCCCGCCCCGAAGTGCCGTTCGACCTGTGGGTGCTGATCCCGTGGCTCGCCGCGGGCTTTGTCGTCGGCGAGATTTCCGAGCGCCTGCGCCTGCAGAACGGCTACCTGCTGATGCCGATCTTCGTCGGCGCGGCGCTGACCTCGAGCGGCGTCGTGCTGTCGGCAGTGCCCCATGTTCTCACCGACTTCGCCCAGCTCATGTTCGGCCTGGTGCTGGGCGCACGCTACGACCGCACCTTCTTCGCGCGCTACAAGCTGTTCGTGCCATTCGCGCTGCTCAACTCGATCTTCATCATGGTCGCCTCCGCGTCGCTCGCGATACTGCTCGCGTGGGCGTTCGACCTGCCGATCGCGACCATGATCATCTCGACCGCGCCCGGCGGCATGGCCGAGATGACCATCACCGCCCAGGCGCTCAAGATCGGCGTGCCGCTGGTGGTCGCTTTCCACCTGTTCCGGGTAGTCGTGGTCAACATGGGCGCCCAGCACATCTTCACCATCGGCCAGTACCTGCACCAGCGCCTGCGCGCGGGCGAGGGTGCGGCATGACGGCACCGTATCGGATGCGGGGACCATGGCGGCACGGCTGAAACCCGGCGAAGACGCGGGACCCGAACTGCGCGACGCCGCGGCCAGGGCTGACATTCCGCCGCTGCCCGCCGGTATGCTCAAGGGCCTGCGCGTGGTCGAGGGCTCCGCCTTCGTCGCGGCGCCGCTCGGCGGCATGACGCTGGCCGAGCTCGGCGCCGAGGTGATCCGCTTCGATCCCATCGGCGGCGGCCTCGACTACGTGCGCTGGCCGGTGACCAGGGACGGCCGCAGCCTGTTCTGGGCCGGCCTCAACAAGGGCAAGCGCTCGATCGCCATCGACCTGTCCCGGCCCGAGGGCGCCGAGGTCGCGACCCGGCTGATCACCGCGGGCGGTAATGACGCCGGCATCTTCCTCACCAATTTCCCGGCACGCGGCTGGCTCGACTACGAGCGGCTGAAAAGGCTGCGCGACGACCTGATCATGGTCACCGTCACCGGCGACCACGACGGCCGGAGCGCGGTCGATTACACCGTGAACGCCGCCATGGGCTGGCCCATGGTGACCGGGCCCAAGGGCACCGAGGGACCGGTCAACCACGTGCTGCCGGCCTGGGATGCCGTGTGCGGCATCTGGGCCGCGTGCGGCGTGCTCGCCGCCGAGCGCCACCGGCGGCTCACCGGCGCGGGCCAGAAGGTGACGCTGGCGCTGTCCGACGTGGCGCTCGCCGTGACCGGCGCGCTCGGCGCGATCGCCGAGGTCCAGGTCAACGACGAAGACCGCGCGCGCCACGGCAACGACCTGTTCGGCGGCTTCGGCCGCGACTTCGCGACCCGGGACGGGCGGCGCATCATGGTGGTGGGCCTCACCTCGCGCCAGTGGTCGGGGCTGATGAAGGCAACCGGGCTCGGCGCCGAAATGGACACGGTGGGCGCGAACCTCGGCCTCGACCTCTCCAGGCAGGGCAACCGCTTCCGTGCGCGGGACGCCATCGCCGAAAAGCTCGCGCCGTGGATCGCCGCCCGCCCGCTGGCGGACGTCGCCGCCGCCTTCGATGCCACCGGCGTGTGCTGGGGCCCCTATCAGAGCTTCCGCGAGCTTGTGGAGAACGATCCGCGCTGCTCCCCCGCCAATCCGCTCATGTCGTGGATCGACCAGCCCGGGATCGGGCGCTATCTCGCCCCGGCCTCGCCGCTCGCATTCGGCGCCGAGCCACGCCGTCCGGCACGGCCGGCCCCGGTGCTGGGCGCCGACACCGACCGTGTCCTGGGCGAGGTTCTGGGCATGGGCGATGGCGAGATCGGCCGGCTCCACGACGCCGGAATTGTCGCCGGACCCGACACAAAAGCGACATAATCGACCGGCACGGTCGGACCCATCCGTGCCCTATCCCGAGGTTTTCTTAAATCTTTTTAATGATTTGAGTCTTGAAAAATTGGCCCATGACCCTCAAAACCTGTCCGGGCGCCGGCGACAAGGCGCGCGCATGAACCAGGGAGCTCGTTAACCCATGACCGCGATGATCGAGGCGGACGGACTGCGCAAGCGGTTTGGCGCCATCCAGGCCGTCGATGGCATCTCGCTCGAGGTGCATAAGGGCGAGGTCCTGGGCTTCCTCGGCCCCAACGGCGCCGGCAAGTCCACCACCATGAAGATGATCACCGGCTTCCTCGAGCCGGATCAGGGCACCGCGCGCATTTGCGGGTTCGACATCCAGAAGAACCCGATCGAGGCCAAGCGCCGGTTCGGCTATATGCCCGAAGGCGCGCCTACCTATCTCGAGATGACGCCGCTCTCCTTCCTGCACTTCACCGCCGGCGTGCGCGGCCTGTCGGGGGCCGATGCCAACGCCCACGTCGCCAAGGCCGCCGCGCGCACCCAGCTCGAGGGCGTCATGTACCAGCCGATCGACACGCTGTCGCGCGGCTACAAGCGTCGCGTCGGGCTCGCCGCCGCGCTGCTGCACGATCCGGAAGTCCTGGTCCTCGACGAGCCGACCGACGGGCTCGATCCCAACCAGAAGCACGAGATCCGCGCGCTGATCCATGAGATGGCGCCGGACAAGGCCATCATCATCTCCACCCATATCCTCGAGGAGGTGGACGCGGTGTGCTCGCGCGCCGTGATCATCGCGCGCGGCCGGATCGTCGCCGACGGCACGCCCGACGAGCTCGAGGCGCGCTCGGCGCACCATAACGTGGTCTCGGTGACGGCGAGCGACGAGACCCTCGCCCAGCTGCGCGGCGCGATTTCGGAGCTGAGCGGAGTGGCCTCCGTCGAGATCGAGAGCCGCCGCCTGATCGCCTTGCCCGCCGGCCCCGCCGACATCCTCGACGACGTACGCGTGCTGGTGCGCCAGAAGGGCGTCTCGGTGCAGGACATCCGGCTCGAGCGCGGCCGGCTCGAGGACGTATTCCGCGCCGTGACCACCGGCAAGGCCGCCGCCGGCCGCGCGGGAGATGCCCGATGAGCGTGACCTGGACCCTGTTCCGCCGCGAGTTCGTGAGCTACTTCGTCACGCCAGTGGCCTATGTCTTCATCGTCATCTTCCTGGCGCTGCTCGGCGCCATGACGTTCTTCCTGGGCGGCTTCTTCACCCGCGGCCAGGCCGACCTGGCGCCGTTCTTCGCATTCCATCCCTGGGTCTACCTGCTGCTGATCCCCGCCGTCTCCATGCGGCTGTGGTCGGACGAGCGCAAGACCGGGACGGTCGAGCTGCTGCTGACCCTGCCGGTATCGCCGACCCAGGCGGTGGTGGCCAAGTTCCTGGCGGCCTGGGCGTTCACCGCGGTCGCGCTGGCGCTCACTTTCCCGTTCTGGATCACGGTCAACTACCTCGGCAATCCCGACAACGGCGTGATCGTCGCCGGCTACGTCGGCAGCCTGGTCATGGCCGGCGCCTATCTCGCCATCGGCTCGTGCTTCTCGACCGCCTCCAAGAACCAGGTGATCGCCTTCGTGCTGGCGGTGATGGTATGCCTCGTCTTCACGGTCGCCGGCACGCCGCTGGTGCTCGACTTCATCTCGAGCTGGGCGCCGCCCAAGCTGACCACCCTGGTCGCGGGGCTCAGCTTCATCTCGAACTTCGACGCGATCTCCAAGGGCGTGCTCGATCTGGTCAACCTGATCTACTTCGTCGCCGTGATCACGCTGTTCCTGTTCATCAACGTCGTTCTGCTGAACGTCGTCAAGGCGCGCTAGGGAGAAGGCCATGTCCGGAACACCCCTTCTTTCGGCCCTGCGCGGCCGCGGCTCGCTCGCCGCCTGGGCGATCGTGCTGGCGCTGATCCTGTTCGTCAGCGTCAACGTGATCGCGCGCGGCACGCTGGTCGGTGCGCGCGTCGATCTGACCGCCGACAAGCTGTTCACCCTGTCGCCCGGCACCCACAAGGTGCTCAGCCAGATCAAGGAGCCGATCACGCTGCGGTTCTATTTCTCCTCGGCGCTGGCCAAGGAGCTGCCGCAGCTCTCCAAGTACGCGACGCGGGTGCGCGACATGCTGCACGAGTACGTCGCCGAATCGGACGGTAAGTTGCGGCTGCTCGAGATCGACCCGGTGTCGTTCTCGGACGCCGAGGACGACGCGGTGGCCGACGGCATGCAGGGCCTGCCGCTCGACCGCACCGGCGAGATGGTCTACTTCGGCCTCGCCGGGGCCAACTCCACCGACGGCCAGGAGACGATTCCGTTCTTCTCGCCCGAGCGCGAACCGTTCCTGGAATACGACCTGACCAAGGTGATCTACCGGCTCGCCCATCCCGACAGCAAGGTGGTCGGGCTGATGAGCTGGCTGCCGGTGCGTGGCTTCCCGGGCTCGATGATGGCGCGCATGTCGGCCATGGGCCAGCCGTGGCAGATGCCCGCCGCGCTCGCCCAGCTGTTTACGGTCGAGGACGTCTCGACCGAGGCCGCCGAGATTCCCGCCAACGTGGACGTGCTCCTGGTGCTACACCCGGCCAAGATTTCCCAGCGCGCGCTCTATGCCATCGACCAGTTCCTGATGCGCGGCGGCCACGCGCTGATCTTCGTCGACCCGCTGGCCGAGGTGGCCCAGCAGGTGCCGGGCGCCGACGGCAAGTTCGTCGACACCAGCTCCGACCTCAAGCCGATCTTCGACACGTGGGGGCTGCAATACGACCCGACCAAGGTCGCCGCCGACATGACGGCGGCGTTCCAGATCAACGCGGGCTCCGAATCGCATCCCCAGCCGCTCGCCTACCCGGCCTGGCTGCGCCTCGACAAGAGCAACGTCGACCGCAAGGACCAGATCACCAGCGAGATCGACAACCTGGTGATGGCGTCGGCCGGCGCGATCTCGATGAAGGGCGGCACCGGCATGATGTTCACGCCGCTGGTCACGACCTCGCCCCAGTCGGAGCTGCTCAATGCCGACGACCTCAAGGGCGGGCGCCCCGACCTCGAGGGCATCGTCAACAACTTCAAGCCGTCGGGTAAGCGCTACGTGCTGGCCGCGCGCATCAGCGGGCCGGGCAAGACCGCCTTCCCCGACGGCCCGCCGCCGCTCACGGCCTACCTCACCGAGGACCCGGCCGAGAAGAAGAAGCGCCAGGCGGAGGACAAGCTGCCGCTGACGCCCGAGCAGTATCATGCCGAGGCAGTGAAGCTGCACGCCCAACTGGCCAAGGACCAGCTCAAGACCAGCAAGACGCCGATCCATGCGGTTGTCGTGACCGACGCCGACATGCTGCAGGACCGCTTCTGGGTGCAGACCCAGAACCTGTTCGGCCAGACCATCACGGTACCGGTCTCCGACAACATGAACCTGACCACCAACGCCATCGACACGCTCACCGGCTCCGACGAGCTGATCAACCTGCGCTCACGCGGCATTTCGCAGCGCCCGTTCACGCTGGTCCAGAACCTGCAGCGCAAGGCCGAGCTGTCGCTGCGCGCCAAGGAGCGCGAGCTCGAGAAGCAGCGCGAGGAAACCCAGCGCAAGCTCACCGAGCTGCAGACCCCGGGCCGCGGCCAGGGCGGCGACCGCGCCATCCTGAGCCCGGCGCAGGTCAAGGAGGTCAACAAGTTCAAGGCCGAGCTGATCGCGATCCGCAAGCAATTGCGCGCGGTCCAGTTCGGCCTGCGCAAGGACGTCAACGAGCTGGAAGGCCGGCTCTGGTTCTTCAACATCGCGCTGATCCCGCTCCTGGTGGCACTCGCCGCCGTGGTGCTGGGCCTGGTGCGCATGCGCCGCCGGCGCCAGCGCGTCGAAACGGAAGCGAGGGGATAGTCCATGTCGTCGAAATCCTTCGCCGGACTTCTCATCGTTACCGTCATCGCGGTCGTCGCCGCGGCCTGGATCATGATGACCCGCGACGTCGGCGCGCCCGCGCGCGGCGAGGGCGTGCTCGCCTTCCCCGAGCTCGCCGACCAGGTCAACAGCGTGCGCAAGATCGAAGTCGTGCAGGCGGGCCGGACCTCGACCCTCGAGGGCACCGACAAGGGCGGCAAGACCCAGTGGTCGCTCAAGGAGCTCTACGGCTACCCCGTGCCGATCGAGATCGTGCGCGCGGTGGCAGCGGGCATGGCGCAGCTCCGGCTGGTCGAGCCCAAGACCGTGCTGCCCGAGCTCTACCACCGCATCCACGTGGTCGATCCGGGGAAGAAGGAGTCCAAGGGTGCGCTGGTGACGCTCTATGACCCGAAGGGCACCAAGATGGCGTCGCTGATCGTTGGCCTCGACAAGGGCGGCATGCTCAGCGTCGGCGACGTGTTCGTGCGCCGCCCGGACGCGGCGCGCGCGTGGCTCGCCCACGGCAAGGTGCCGGTGCCCGACAAGCAGGTCGGCTGGCTCAACCAGACCATCATCGAGGTGGACCTGCCGCGGGTGCGCGAATCGACCCTCTACGTGCCGGGTCAGCCGCCGCTCCACGTCTACAAGAAGCACCAGGGCGACCAGGACTTCATCCTGGAGGGCATGCCCAAGGGCTACGAGCTCAAGGAGCTGTTCGGCGCCGAGGACATCGCGCGCTCGATCCAGACGCTCACGTTCGAGGACGTGAAGCCGATGTCGGCGGTGGGCCTCGCCTATGAGGGCCAGCCGCGCCTGCGCCACGTCACTTGGGACGGGCTGATCGTCGAGGAATGGGCCAAGGAGGTCGACGGCAAGCTGTGGGTCGCGCTGCGCGCGCGCCCGGACCCGTCGCCCGAGGACCCGAAGAAGGTCGGCAAGGACAAGATCGCCAAGGAAGTGGCCAAGATCAACGGCGTGGCCGGCGGCTGGGCCTACACGCTCAGCACCTTCGAGACCAAGAACCTCAACAAGACCATGGCGAGCATGACCCAGCCCAAGGCCGGCACGCAGGCCCCGGCCAAGACCCCCGCCGCCAAGTAGGCGGCACCCACCGGGCAACCTGCAGCGAGGGTGGACAGGCGCCCGGGTTTTCGCTATCAAGCGCTGCCCGGCGGGTGGCGCCTGAGCGACCCGGAAGACCGCCCCGGCCCGCACCCCCTTAGAGCAGGGTCGGTTCAGATTGGATCAATCTGAACCCTAAATCCTGCTCTAAATTCAAGAGTAGAGCCTAATTCACGGCTCAAGATCGTTCCGATCTGAGCCGATCAGGCTTAAGGAGCCCACGGCATGAGCGATGGCGACGGCAGCCGCAAGCTGCTCTACGACCCCCATATCTTCATCTGCACCGAGGAAACCGCGTGCGAGGAAGGCGGTGCCTGCTGCGGCGCGGCCGGCACGGCGGAGCTGCTCGGCTACATGAAGGGCGCCGCCAAGGGACGCGGCATCAAGAACATCCGCGTCAACCGCGCGACCTGCCTCGAGCGCTGCGCCGACGGCCCGGTGATGGTGCTGTATCCCGAGGGCGTCTGGTACAGCTTCCGCACCAAGGAAGACATCGACGAGATCGTCGACACCCACCTCGCCAAGGGTGGGCGGGTGGAGCGCCTGATGGTGGACGCGCCCGGTGCCAAGGGCACCAAGGCGCCCGTGGCGTAAGCCCCGCGACCCGATCGCGACAAGGAGTTTGTGACGAATGGCAAGCCTGCCTCAGGACCCCGAGCTTCACTTCGAGCGGCACGTGCTGTGCTGCAACAACCAGCGCGCGCCGGGCCATCCCCGCAGCTGCTGCGCCGACCGCGGCGCCAGGCCGCTGATGACCTACCTCGCCAGGCGCCTCGACGAGCTCGCGGCCGAGGGCGTCAAGGTCACCGAGGTCGGCTGCATGGAGCGCTGCGAACTCGGGCCGGCCATCGTCGTCTATCCCGAGGCGGTCTGGTACACCTACGAGAACGAGGAAGACGTCGACGAGATCGTCGAGCGTCATTTCCGCAAGGGCGAGATCGTCGAGCGCCTCAACCTCGAGGCCGACCAGAAGCTGCCCAAGTCCAAGATCA
The DNA here is from genome assembly GCA_963732875.1 of uncultured Alphaproteobacteria bacterium. Taxonomy (GTDB): domain Bacteria; phylum Pseudomonadota; class Alphaproteobacteria; order SMXQ01; family SMXQ01; genus WHSO01. The sequence goes on from CAVTBD010000002.1 coordinate 2,057,382, forward strand.
AGGAGACGCTCGTCCTCTCCGTCACCGAGGTGAAGGACGAGACCCCGGCGATCAGGAGCTTCGTGCTGGCCCCCGCCGACGGCGGCGATCTGCCCAAGTGGACCGCCGGCGCCCATGTCGACGTCATCACCCATTCCGGCCTGCGGCGGTCGTATTCGCTGGCGAACGATCCCGCCGACCGCACGCGTTACGTGATCGGCGTGCTGCGCGAGAGGGAGGGGCGCGGCGGCTCGGCCTGGATGCACGACCACCCCAAGGCGGGCGACACCCTCAAGGTAGTGCCGCCGATCAACAATTTCCCGGTGGACGAAAGCGCGGCGCAGCACATCCTGATCGCGGGCGGCATCGGCATCACGCCGATCCTCGCCATGGGCCGAGCGCTGAAGGCCAAGGGCGCGAAAGTGCACCTCAACTACTGCACCAAGAGCCGCGACGAGACCGCGTTCCTCGCGGAAGTGGAGCAGGTGTTCGGCGACGACGTGACGTTCTATCACGACGGCGGCGACCCCTCGAAAGGCATCGACCTCAAGGCTTATCTCAAGGACCGGCCCGAGGGCGCGCATCTCTACATCTGCGGCCCGGCCGGGCTGATCCTGGCGGCGGAAGCCGCCGCGAGCCACTGGCCGGAAGGCACGGTGCACTACGAGCTGTTCGCCGCGCCCGGCCAGTCCAGGTCCTGGCACAACGAGCCGTTCACGGTCTATCTCTCGCGCCGCAAGCAGGAGATCACCGTGCCCGCCGACAAGTCCCTGCTGGAGGCGGTGCGCGAGGCCGGCGTCGCCCTCAATTCCTCATGCGAGGAAGGGCTGTGCTCGACCTGCATCGCGCGCGTGATCTCGGGCGGCATCGAGCACCGCGATCAGGTGCTGAGCGCGGCCGAGAAGGCCAGGGGCGACCGTATCCTCACCTGCATATCGCGCGCCATGCCCGGCGAGAGGCTGGTGCTCGACCTTTAGCCGGCTTTCGCGCCGCCACAACGGACGAAGCCCGGGCCAAGGCCCGGGCTTTTTCGTGGCACATGGAACGGGGCGTTCAGCGCAGGGTGTTGCGATAGATCAGATGTTCGCTCGAGAACCGCATGCGCCGCAATTCCACCGGACGGCCATCGAGGGCATAGGCGATACGGGTGACCTTGATGAGCGGCGCACCGACGGCGAGGCCGAGTTCCTCGGCATCCTGGGTCGTTGCCAAGACGGCCTCGATGGATTCCTCGGCGCGCACCGCGATCACGCCGAATTCCTTCTCCATGATGAGATAGGCGTTCATGCGGGCGGCCCCGCGCAGCATTTCGGGCAGGCCCCGGAAGCGTTCCTCGGAGATCACGATGCGCTCGATCAACGCCGGCCTTCCGTCGACGGGGCGCACGCGGAAGATGCGGTAGACGCGCGCGCCATAGGGCAGCTGCAGTTCGACCCGCTCCTTCTCGTTGGCCTCGCCCACCGTCCAGTCGAACGAGATCGGCGCGCCGATGCTGACCGTACGGCCGTCGCGCGCGACGATGGAAAAGAAATGGACCGGGGTTTCGGTCTCGCGGGCGGAGACGAAGGTGCCCTTGCCCTGGTGGCGCACCACGAGATGCTCGGACGCCATCTCCTCGAGCGCCTTGCGGACGGTTCCCTGACTGACCTGGTATTCGACGGCGAGCTTCATCTCGCTCGGCAAAATCTCGCCGGGCTTCCAATCGCCCGACAAGACGCGCTGGATCAGGAGTTCCTTGACCTGGAGATAGAGGGGATGAAATCCCGGCCCCTGGCTTGATTCTGTCATCCGAACCGGCAGACCCGACCGATGCTCTAGGGGGCAGCCTCCCCAGCCTGCCCGTTGATCCGCTTTTTTTCTGATTGTTTTTAAGTATATCGCCCCGCGATCCGCTGTTTCAAGCGGTTCGCGAAAACGGGAGATGCGCCGCCACGGCTATTTGCAGCTCAGGCGCGAGGCCTCGAACGCGATCACCGCCGGCCAGGCGATCTCGCACAGCATGCCGACCTTGAGCGCGGCGAGCGGCGACGGCCCCGTCACCGCCGCGCCGCCCACCAGCAGCTCGGTAGCGTCGGGATCGGCCCGCAGCTCGTGGATCTTGCCGTCGAGGCCGAGGTAGCGGACCAGCCTCCCGCTTTCCTTGAGCGCGGTGATCTTGCCACGCGTGACGGTGGGCTCGGGCGCGTCGTCGAGCACGGCGCCGACCCGGTGCACGGCATCCCACCATCGGCGCACCATCGCCAGCAGCGCCGTGTGGTCGAGGCTGTCCGCACCGTCGAGAGTGAGACCTAGGTGCGTCAGCATCTTGCGGTAGCCGGCATCGTCGAGCGCGATCGCGAGCGAGCGCCTGAGGATGTCGTAACGCTCCGGGAAGATGCGCTGGAAATCGGCATGCACGCTGATGGTATCGACCCGGCCGGCCGGCGCGGTGCGCGTGCCGAGGACGGTGTCGAGGTCGCGCACGTCGTCCACGGGCGTGCCGTCGACGGTGGTCGCCGAGGCCAGCAGGACGATCTGGCGCCCGGCCCCCAGGAGGTCGGACTGCCTGCCGAAGGCGAGCGGCACCTTGCCCTCGGTCAGCGCGCGCACCAGGCTCGTTCCCGAGCCGGCGGGCGCCGCCTCGAACCGGAGCCCGGCCTGGGCGGCCATGTCGTTCAGGATCAGGTTGTCGATGGACAGCCAGCGCCGGACGCCCACCTTGAAGGTGCGGGTGCGCGCGAACTCCGCGATCCGGTCGATGTCCTTGAGCCCCGAGAAGGCACCGGTGACCAGCACGGCGGGATCGAGCGCAAAGATGTCGAAGTGCTCGAAAGTGCGTGCCCAGTTCCAGGCCGGGTGCTCGCGCGCATACGCCAGGGCCAGGTCGCCGAGATCGCCCGCGAGCACCACCGTGCCGTCGTGAGGGTCGTGGGTGAACTCGGCCGCCGCCATGAGCGCGCTGCCGCGCCCTCTGGCATCCACCACGACCGGCGCCCCGAGTGCCTGGCCCCAGGCGATCGCGAGCGCATGAGCCAGCTCGCCGTCGATTCCGTCCGCGGTGTGGCCGAGCAGGATGGTGAGGCGCGCGGGACGCCACTGCGCCGAAGCCTGCGTCGCGGCGGCAAGCAGCAGGATCGCGGAGAGAACGGCGGCGGCAAGCAGGCGGGCGGCACGTGCGGGGGCGAAATGAAACATCGTCACGGTCTCACACGACGGTCGGGCACTGTCAATGGGCGCTATCCCGCCTCGTTGCGGCGCTCGGCGACCGACGCGGATTCCTCGGGATCGCGTTCGAGCTCGACGGAAATCGACTTCTGGCGCGAACGCGCCCACAGCCACAGCACGATGCACAGGACGGCACCCCCCGCCACCGGCTCCGACAGGCCGAAATATTCCGACAGCCCGCCCATCACCAGGGCACCCACCGCCGGGCCGCCGCGCGCGACCATCCCGTAGATGCCCATGATGCGCCCGCGCATTTCCGGCTCCGCCGAGGTCTGGAGCAGGGTCTGGATGGCGACGCCCTGGATCACGAAGGCGATGCCGGTCACGAACAGAATCGGCAAGGCGACCCAGTAGTTGCCGGCGCCCGTGAACGCGAGCAGGCAGACCGCGATCACCAAGAGGCTCCACACCATGAACCGGGTGAACCCCACCACCCCGCCCCGGCTCGCGAGCCAGTAGCCGCCCAGCATGGCGCCGATGCCGTGCAGCGTCAGCATGATGGAATAGGCGTCGACACCGCGGTGGAACACGCGGTCGGCGAAACCCGGCAGCAGCTCGATGAACGGCCGCACGAACAGGGAGTTGGCCAGCATGACCACCAGCAGGAACACGATGCCCGGCTGGTTCAGGGTATAGCGCACGCCTTCCCAGGACTCGCTCAGCACGCTGCCGCGCTTCTTGCGCTCGACGCCGGCAAATTCGACGCGGATGGCGAGCAGGGCGAGGAAGAACACCAGGTAGCTGAGCGCGTTGTAGGCGAACGCCCAGCCCACGCCCCAGGCCGCCGTGATCGCACCGCCGAGCGCCGGGCCGATGAAGCGCGAGGAGTTGAACACCATGGCGTTGATGGCGATCGCCGAGGACAGGAACTCGCGTCCGGCGATGTAATAGACCGTGGTGAGCCGTGCCGGCCGGTTGAACGCGACGATGGTGCCGCGGAGCAGCGCGAACACCAGCAGCCACCACACCGAGGCGTGGCCCGTGACGACGACCGCGGTCAGCCCCGAGGCCTGACAGAGGGCGAGCAACTGGGTGGTGCGCAGCACCTTCATGGAATCGCTGCGGTCCACCAGGGTACCCGCGACCAGGCCGATGACGAAGGTCGGGAACAGGTCGGCGAAGGCGATGACGCCGAGCCACGCGGCGGAGTTGGTCATGTTCCAGGTCAGCCAGCCCATCGCCACCCGCTGCACCCAGTTGCCCGAGGTCGAGCACAGGTTGCCGAGCAGGTAGAGCCGGTAGTTCCGGTTCGAGAACACCTGGCGGAACGCCGAAAGGCCGGCCATGATCCGTTTCCCCCGGGAGGGGTTTTACCACCCCTCCCCTTTAATTAGACAAATGCGCCGCCCCGGAAGGGGACGCGCGACCTTACGGCGAGGGCCTGAATCCCTTGGCGTAGAGCGCGCCGAGATCGGTACCGAGCCATTCGGTCGGAATCTGGCGATTGGTGCCTTCCGCCATCACGCGGTCGTAGATGATCCGACCCGCCGCCGCGAATTGGATGGCGAGGCCGGAATTGTTCTTGAAATAGACGATGCCGTCGCCGCCGGCGTGCACCGAGACCTTGCCCGAGACGATGTCGCCGAGCTCGACGATCTGGTCGCGCGCGAACACGCCCGCGTCGAGCGGTTCCAGGAGCTCGGTCTGGTCGTTGTCGATCACGCTCTCCCAGTCGTTGACGACGATGGATACGTGCCTTGCGGTAGGTCGCCTCGTCCACTTCGGTGCGCTTCTTGTTGGTGGCGTCCGAATTGGCGATGGAAACGACGAGCTGACCGTCGGCCAGCAGGTTGCCGTCGAACACCGGCTCCATCGCGGTCGTGCAGCAGCAGATCACGTCCATGCCCGTGACCGCCTCGGCCGAACGGGTGGCGCCGATCACCTCGATGCGGCCGCCGGTTTCCTTGCGCTTGGTGGCGACGAAATCGTCGCGGTGCTCCCGGTTCGGGCTGAACACCATGACGCGCTCGAAATCGCGCACCGAGGTGATGGCGTCGAACGCCGAGGACGCCTGCTTGCCGGTACCGAAGATGCCGAGCGTCCTGATGTCCGCGGGCGCGATGTGATCGACGGCGAGCGCCGAGGTCGCGCCGACGCGCATGCCCGACAGCTGGAACTCGTGCATCAGCGCGAGCGGCTCGGCCGTCTCGATGTCGAACAGGATGACGATGCCCCAGTTGAACGGGCGCGGGTTCTCGTAGAGGCGCCGGTTGTTGGTGGGCGACGGCGGCTTGATGATCTGCGAGCCTGCGCGCACGCAGGCGAGCCCTGCCGACGGCACCGCGCCCACGTGAACGTTGGCGAAATAGCGGCGCTCCGGGTCGGGATGACGGGCCTGGTAGCGGGCGCGCGGCAGGTTGACCGCGTCGCCGGCGGAGAAATCGCGGAACGCGGTTTCCATCGCCTTGATGCAATCGGGCATCGAAAGATGCCGTGCCACGTCGTCGTCGGTGATGATGACAGTCATGTCGAGGTCGGTCCTTCCCTTGTCCGGCGGTTACTTGCGGGGGCGCTCTCCGGCACCGGACATGACGGGAGCGCTGCAGAATGATGTTGACAAAATACTCAATATATTGTGGCGTAATTACTTGGGCCCACTATTCGTAGGCCCACGGGGTGGTCCATATCGTCTCTTCCACCCCGCGGCCGCCACGGACCACCCACAATGATAACAGGCGGCCAATTGGGGGAAGATACACGAAGGAGGGGGATGGATGACATTCCTTGACAGAGTAAAAGGTTGGCTCGGCCAAATCGTCGAAGTCGGCCTTCTCCTGGTCGCCCTTGGCATCGTGGTCCAGGTCCTGATCGGACCGAAGGTCCCGTTCATCGGCGATGTGGTCGGCAACCTGCTGACGCTCATCAACGCGCTCGGCCAGAACGGCCTCGTCGGCCTGATCGCCATTGCGATCATCCTGTGGCTGTTCGCGAAGAGGTCGCCGGGCTGAGTCGCCCTTCGTAACCCTGCTTAACCGTTAGCGCGCAAAGAGGGCCGGGGTCATCCCCGGCCCTTTTATTTTTATGCACGGATTTATTTATGCACTGGCGCCCGACTAGAACTCACGCAGCAGCCGGCCGTAGCCCTCGATCCTGTCGTCGACACCGCAGCGGCGCAGCGTCTGCCAGACGATCGACTGGAGCGGCTGGATCACGGTGACGCCGAGCTCCTTCTCCAGCGTATCGATGGCGCCGATCATCGCGTAGTGCGGGCACGAGTAATAGATCGTATCGATGTCGGGATACTTTTCCTTGAGCTCGCGGCCGAGCTCGACGGCGCGCTCTTCGGGCACCTGTCCCAGTTCCACGAACTTGGCGTAGTGGCGCGTGCAGCCCGCGGGCTCGAGGCCGAATTCGCGGATGTATTCGAGGTGCCGCTCGTCGTGGCTTTCGTCGTAAGGGTGCACGACACCGGCCTTCCTGCCGCCCAGCACCTTGAACGCCTCGCGCTGGGCGGAAAACGACGTGGTGATGGGGACGCCGACCTCCTTCTCGGTCTCGGCGATCAGCTCGTCGACGTTGGCGAAGCCCTTGCTCACATTGATGGGCAACCCGCCGAAGCACAGGATGTCGACGCCCGCGCGCGCCATCACGTGGGCCGCGCGCAAGCTCGCCTCGTAGGAGCGGTCGACCTCCTCGCTGTTGCGCTCGACCAGCGGCAGGGTATGGACGACCAGCGTCACGCCGTCCGGGACGATCTTGTAGAATTCATACGGGAATACCTCGGTCGCCGAGGGCGGCGAGGTGTAGCCGATACGGGCGCGATGGCCGTAGATGGGCATGGGCTTTCTCCTCTTGTGCGATGATTCTTGGTTTTGGCTCAGGCCGTTTCCGGCATCAGGGCGTGGTCTTTCAGGAATTCGATCACGAGCGCGTCGAACGCGGCGGGGTCCTCGATCATACAGGCGTGGCCGGCCCCCGCCAGTATCCTGTGGCACGACCCGGGAATGAGCGTCGCCGTTTCCTCGCCGCGCGGGCGCGCGTTGTCGAACTCCCCGTTGATGATCAGGGTCGGCGGCTTGTAGTCCACGAGATAGGGCCGGGCGTCGCCCGCCGAGAGCGCACCGAACACGGCGCAGATCGCCTTCGGATCGTGCCACGGATCGCGTTCCGAGAACATGTCGTGGAAGTAGCGGCCGAGGGGCTCGTCGCCGAAGCCGTCGCGGTTGCCGAAGCGCAGATGCGCGCGTCGGTAAGGCACGAACGGCTCGCGCGCGTAGCCCTCGATGCGGCGTTGGAAGTCCTGGGGGCCGGAATTGCCGCCCACCTGGATTACCGCCGAGAACTTCTCCGGCCACCTGCCGCCGAGCAGCAGGGCGAGCTTGGAGCCGATCGAGCAGCCCATCACCACGGCGCGCTCGACGTGCTCGTCCGCCATCACGCCGAGCACGTCGCGCGCCATGTCCTCGAACGTGTAGGCCTCGGTCACCTTGGCCGAGCGGCCGAAGCCGCGCAGATCGACCGCGATCACCCGGAACCAGGTGGAGAAATGCGCCATCTGGTAGAGCCACAACGTGTGGTCGAAGGGAATCGCATGGATCAGCACCAGCGCCGGCCCCTCGCCCGCCACCTCGTAATGGATATCGACCCCATTGGCCCGGCTTTTCGGCATGTTTCCTCCTCGTTCTGCGCGCCGCTTCCGGCCGCGGATGCGGCCCCGGCACGATTCTCTAGAACACCCGCCCGAATTCGATTAGCCTTGCCGGCACAAATGGGCAAGCCCCAAGCGGCGGCCCGCAACAATCACAGGGAGAGAGGGTGTTATGGCTCGACCGGGCTTGAGTATCATCGCGACCACCGCCGCCCTGGCGGTCGGCTTCGCCACGGCGGCTAAAGCCGACGCGATCGCGGACTTCTACAAGAAGAAAGACATCACCTTCATCGTCGCCAGCGGCGCCGGCGGCGGCTACGACACCTACGGCCGCGTGCTGATGCGCTCCTACAACCGGCACGTCCCGGGCCACCCGAGCGTGGTCGTCAAGAACATGCCGGGCGCGAGCGGTCTCCGGGCCGGCGCCTATCTCTACCACAACGCCGCCCACGACGGCACCGAGATGGGCATTCTCTACAACACCAACCTGATGGAGCCGCTGCTCGGCAACAAGTCGGCGCACTACGATCCCATGAAGATGGGCTGGATCGGCTCCATGGGTAAGCTGCAGAACATCTGCGTGACCTGGCACACGAGTCCGGTCAAGACGTTCGATCAGCTCCAGAAGGAAAAGGGCTTCACGGTCGCCGCGACCGGCGCCACCGGCAACTCGGCACAGATGCCGCGCGTCTTCAACGCGCTGCTCGGCACCGACATCAAGGTGATCGCCGGCTACTCGACCTCGGGCCAGCGGCTCGCCCTTGAGCGCGGCGAGGTGCAGGGCATCTGCGGGCTCGGCTATTCGACCCTGGCCGCATCGAACCCGGAATGGATCGCCCACAAACGTATCAACATCCTGATCCAGGTCGGACTCTACAAGTCTGACAATCTGCCCAACACGCCGATGGCACTCGACTACATCAAGGACAAGAAGAACCGCGAGGTCATGGAGCTGCTGCTGATCCGCCAGGAATGGGGCCGGCCCATCGGCGCGCCTCCGGGCGTGCCTGCCGACCGTCTCGCCGCGCTCCGCACGGCGTTCAACGAGACGCTCAAGGACCCCAAGTTCGAGGCCGAAGCCAAGAAGACCAAGCTCGAGATCGAACCGCTCACGGGCCAGCAGATGGAAGCCCTTCTCAAGAAGGCCTATGCCTATCCCGCCGACGTGGTCGACGCGGCGGCGAAGCTGGTCGAGGGCAAGGCCCGGGTCGGTGCGTGCTCCAAGTACGCCAAGGATTCGAAGAGCTGCGCCAAGAAAAAGAAGAAAAAGAAGAAGTAGGCGTTTCCTGAAACGACGCGAAACCCCCGGGCGATCCCCGGGGGTTTTTGCATGCCGCTATCAGCCGCCGGCCCGGCGCCCGAACCGGTAAGTGGTTCCGCCGGTTTCTGCCTGGGCAGCGTTTATCCGGGCCATCGCCGCACGCCACACCCAAGGCTTGTCGAAAGTCCCCCGCCACATACCACGTCGTGCTTTCCTCGCTTCCAGCTCGGCGGCAACGTAATCATGCGAATATCGGCGATACGCTACCGCCCAACCGGACGATACGAGCCGTTTGCCGATATCGACCCCGTTGGGCGAGAAGCACTTCGCCACGAGGCGGCCATAATGATCCCGCGTGATGACCTCGCAACGCACCTTGATCCCGGCGATCAATGCTTCGAGAGCGGCAAATGACATGGTGCCGCACACGAGCTGCCGTCCGCACCACGAAAAGGTCTGATCCATTTCAGGCGCGTCGATACCGTGAATCCTTATCTTTTGTCCGGCGACGACGATGGTATCGCCATCGATCACCCTTGCCATGCCGACAAGCATTTCCAGATATGGCCCTTGCCTAGGCCGTTCCGGGAAAAGTCTGAATATGAAGCTTCGGAACATCGAAACGCACTCCTCGGCAATCTTCCGGGTTCCGCGCGAATGCCGTCACCGTCTCAATGGAGCGCGGGGACAGCACGCCGAGAGTGCGGCGGCATTGGTTTCGCGGGGGTAAAGGACCGAGTACGGCTATAGGCTATCGTCTTGAAAACGCGCCAAATACCGTCTTTTGCCAACAAGAGAGTAAGGGTAAAGGCCGCGCCGCCGCCACGGCGCTCAGAACTCGCGGAACAGGCGCCCGAAGCCCTCGATGCGGTCGTCGATCCCGGCGGTGCGCAGCGCCTTCCACACGATCGCCTGCTGCGAGGTCATGACCGAGACGCCGAGCTCCTTCTCGACCGGCTCGATGGCGAAGGCAGTCGGCCAGTGGGCCGAGGCGAAGTGGATGCAGTCGGCTTCGGGCCAGCGGCGCTTGAGCTCGCGCGCGAGCGCGAGCGCCTCGTTCTCGGAAATCTTGCCGTAATGCATGAGTGGATGCTTGACCGGCGAGATCACACCGACCAATTCGACCCCCATGTTGCGCATCTGCTGGTGATGGCGCTCGACGTGGTCGGGGCCCGCCATGTGCGCGGTCGCGACCTTCTTCACGCCGAGCTTCTCCATCGCCTCCTTCTGGGCGAGGGTCGAGGCGATCACTTTCGTCCCGACCTCCCGGGCGAGGTCGTCGCAGATCTTTGGCAGGTTCTCGATGCCGCGCGACTGGTTGACCGGGTTGCCGCCCAGTACCACCACGTCGGCCCCGGCCGCACCCATGGCGCGCGCCGCCGCCAGGCTACGGTCGTAGCTGCCGTCGAAGGCCTGCTGGGTGTACTCGTTGCCGACCTCGAGCGTGGTGATCATCAGCGTCACGCCGTCGGGCACCATCTTGTAGAACTCGTAGGGGAAAACCTCGGTGACGAAGGGTGGCGAGCAGTAGCCGATACGCGCGCGGTGTCCGTACATGGGGGCGTCCTTTCGGTCAGAAATCCCTGAGCAGGCGGCCGTAGCCGGTGATGCGGTCGTCGACGCCGGCAAGCCGCATGGCATGCCAGGCGATCGCCTGGAGCGAGGTCATCACGGCGATGCCGAACTCGTCCTCGAGCGGCTGAATCGCGTCGATCACGCTCCAGTGCGGGCAGCCGAAGTAGAGCGTGTCGGCCTCGGGGTGCGCCTTCATCGCCGCGCGGCCCCATTCCAGCGCGCGGCCCGGCGGCAGCGTGCCGAGCCTGACGAGGCTGGAGCCGCCCGCGTATTCGCCGACCGGCGTCAGCCCGAAGAAATCGCGGATGGTGCGTTCGTGGCGCACGTTCTGGTCGGGCAGGAAGGGATGGACCGTCGCGACCTTGCCAGAGCCCAGCGCCTTGAACGCCGCGACCTGGGCGGCGGCCGAAGATGACACCGGTACGCCGATCTCGCGCGCGAGGTTCCCCATCAGGTCCTCGACCGTGTCGTCGCCCCTGGAGATATTGATGGGCAGCCCGCCGAGGATGACCAGATCGGCGCCGGCGCGCGCCATGGTCTTCGCCGCGTCGATGGAAATCGCGTAGCACTTCTCCACGTCTTCCTTCGAGCGGTCGCCGAGCGGCAGCGTGATCATCATCAGCGAGACGCCATCGGGCACGATCCGGTACCAGTCGATGGGATAGACCTCGGTGGTGACGGCGGCCACGGTGTAGCCGATGCGGGCGCGGTGCCCGCGGATGCGCTCCCAGTCCGTTTGCGCGGTCATGGGCTCAGAAGTCCTTGAACAGGCGGCCGTAGCCGGAAATCGAGTCCTTGATGCCGGCGAGACGCAGCGCCTGCCACAGGATCGCCTGGATCGAGGACATGACGGTGACGCCGAACTCCTCCTCGAGCGGCGCGATGGCGTTGATCACCGGCCAGTGCGGCGAGGGAAACATGATGGTGTCGGCGTCGGGATGTTCCTTCATCAGATCGCGCGCCATCTTGAGCGCGGCATCGTCGGGAATGCCGCCGATCTTGTTGAAGTCCGAGCCCCAGGCGCGGGTGCCGAGCACCTCGGCGCCGAACTTCTTGGCGTAGTCGTCGAAACGGTGGTTGTCCTCGGCCTTGTAGGGATGGGCCACGACCAGCTTCTTGCAGCCGAGCAGGCGGAAGGCCTCCTTCTGGGCCGAGGCCGACGTCGCCACCGGGATGCCCAGCTGCTTTTCCAGGTCCTTGATCATCTGCGCCGCGTTCTCGACGCCCCTGGCGAGGTTGATCGGCACGCCGCCCAGCACGATCGCGTTGCAGCCGGCCTCCGCCATCTGCTCGGCCGCCTTCATGGAGATGTCGTAGCTCTGGCTGACCTCGCTGTCGGAGCGCACCGTGATGGCGAGCGTGGTGATGACGAGCGATACGCCGTCCGGCACCACCTTGTAGAACTCGTAGGGAAATACCTCGCTGGTGAGCGGCGGCGAGGTGTAGCCGATGCGCGCGCGGTAGCCGTACTTGTCGCCCCGGATCATGGGCGTCCTCCCTGTGTCGTTTATTGCTGTCGTTGCCCGCACAATCGCGCGTCCCGCGCGCCCGCGCAAGACTCGGCGTCAGTCAAATAGCGTCCACAGCATGCGCACGGCGGCGATGCCGAGGAATCCCGCGAAGATGCGCGCGAGCCAGAGCTGCGGCAGGCGGTGGGCGAGGCGCGCGCCGATCGGCGCCATCAGCGCCGTCATCGGCGCGATGGCGGCAAGCGCGGCGAGGTTGACGTAGCCGACCGAGGCCGGCGGCAGGCCCGCCTGGCCCCAGCCGATCGCGACGAAGCCGAGCGCGCCCGGCACCGAGACGATGGCGCCCACCGCCGACGCGGTGCCGACGGCGATATGGATCGGCACGGAGTAAAGCGTCAAGATCGCGACCGTCATGGCGCCGCCGCCGATTCCGGCCATGGTCGAGACCACGCCGGTCAGCAGGCCGAGCGCGCCCGATCCGGCGGCCCCCGGCAGGGTCTCGCCCAGCTTCCGTGCCGGACGTCCGCGCGCCATGTTGAGCGAGACCGCGAGCGCGGCGGCGGCAAACACGGCGGTCAGCACGGCACCCTTCACCAGCGCCGCCACCAGCGTGCCGGCGAGCACGCCCGCCAGCACGCCCGGGCCGTAGGCGCGCAGGATCGCGGTATCGACCGCCTTGAGCCGCCAGTGCGCGCGCATCGAGGTAAGCGAGGTGACGACGATCACCGCGAGCGAGGTGCCGACCGCCACGTGCATGCGGTGCGGGCCGGCGAAGCCGAGCACGCCTTCCGCGTACCAGAGCGCGGGCACGATTACGACGCCGCCGCCGATGCCGAGCAGCCCGGCCATCAGGCCGGCGAAGGCACCGGCCGCGGCGAGCGCGGCGACGAGGAGGACGAGGGCGGCGGGATCGGTGTGGTCCATGACGGGCGCCATCATCGCCACCGCGCTGCGACCGTCAAGCGCGCAGGCGCCGGCCGTGCTAGAACATCGGGCAACATAACCGGCCGGAAACAGGGAGGCACCCATGGCGGTCATCACCGAAAAGCAGGTCCGCACGATCATCGACACGGCGCTCAAGACGGCGCGCCGCAACAAGCTGCCGCCCATGGCGGTGGCGGTGGTGGACCCGGGCGGGCATGTGCTCGGCTACCTCGCCGAGGACAAGTCGGCGCCGATCCGCTTCGAGGTGGCGCGCGGCAAGGCGTGGACCGCCGCCATGCGGGCCGAGGGCACCACCCGGCTCGCCGACCAGGCCGGGCGCAACCCGGTGCTGGTGGCCTCGCTCCAGGCGATCAGCCCGCATTACGTGCCGGTAAGGGGCGGCGCGCTGCTGCGCGACGGCAAGGACGAGATCATGGGCGCCATCGGCGTCACCGGCGCGACCTCGGACCAGGACGAGGCCTGCGCGCTGGCCGGCGCCAAGGCGGCGAAGCTCAAGGCCCAGCCATAGAGCCTGATCGGTTCGGATCGGAACGATCCTGAGCCGTGAATCCTGCTCTAGCGATCGGCAGCGTCACGGCCGGGCGGCGATCCGGCCGCGCATGAGCGTAAGGCCGATCACGCCCACCACGGCAAAGCCCGCGCCGGCGAGGAACGTCGGCGCCGGGCCGAACCGCGCCCACACCCCGCCGGCGATGACGCTGGCCGCCAGCAGCGCGATGCCGGTCAGCAGGTTGTAGGCGCCGAACGCCGTACCGCGCATGTCCTCGGGCGCGGCGTCGGCGACGATGGCCGCGACCAGCCCCTGGGTCGCGCCCATGTGGAGCCCCCACAGAGCCGCGCCGAGCCCCACCATCCACACCGAATGGGCTGCGGCGAGCACCACGTCGGCCGCGATCAGCACGGCCACGCCGCCCCCCAGCAGCACGCGCCGGTCCATGCAGTCGGACAGCACGCCGACGGGATAGGCGCTCGCGGCATAGACCACGTTCATGGCAATCAGGACCGCGGGCACGTAGTCGGCGGCAAGGCCGACACTGGTCGCGCGCAGCAGCAGGAACGCCTCGCTGAATCGCGCCAGCGTGAGGAATACCGCGAACGCCACCACCACCCAGAAGCGCCCGTCGAGGCGGGCAAGCTCGGCGCGCGACAGCGGGAACGGGCGCTTCTCGGAAGACTCGACGGCCGGCGGCTCGTGCACCGCGAACACGATGATGGCGACGGCAATAAACGCCGGCACCACCGCGACCCAGAACACGAGGCGGAAGTCCCCACCGGTCGCGGTCATCAGCACGAGCGCAAGCACGGGACCGAAAAAAGCGCCGACGGTGTCCATCGACTGACGCAGCCCGTAGGCGGCGCCCCGCCGGTCCCTGGGCGTGAGATCGGCGATCAGCGCATCGCGCGGCGCGCCGCGGATGCCCTTGCCGATACGGTCGAGGAACCGGGCGAGCAGCACGGTGCCGATGCCGTCGGCCAGCGGGAACAGCGGCTTGACCAGCGCGGCGAGGCCGTAGCCCGCCAGCACCAGCGGCCTGCGGCGCCCGATCCAATCGCTGATCGCGCCCGAGAAGATGCGTGAGATCGCCGCGGTCGATTCGGCGATGCCCTCGATCACGCCAACGGCAAGCGCGCTGGCGCCGAGCACACTCACCAGGAATACCGGCAGCAGGCTGTGGATCGCCTCCGACGAAACGTCCGCGAACAGGCTGACGAAGCCGAGCGCGAATACCCCGCGCGGAAGCGACCTCAGGACCGAGACACGGACGGAGACGGGGGTCGCAGCAGAATCCGGCATGGCGCGCCGCTAGGCCTTCTTGTCGAACTCGAGCGCCGCCGAGTTGATGCAATAGCGCAGGCCCGTGGGCTTGGGCCCATCCGGGAACACGTGGCCGAGATGGGCGTCGCATCTGGCGCACACGACCTCGGTGCGGATCATGCCGTGGCCGGTGTCCATCTCGGACTCGACCGCGCCCTCGGCGGCGGGCCTGGTGAAACTCGGCCAGCCCGAGCCCGAGTCGAACTTGTCGCCGGAGACGAACAGGGGCTCGCCGCAGCACACGCAGCGGTAGGTGCCGGCATCGTGGTTGTCCCAGTAGCGGCCGGTAAAGGCACGCTCGGTTCCCTTCTCGCGGGTGACGCGATATGCCTCCTCGGACAGCTGCTTGCGCCAGTCTTCCGGGGTCTTCTCGATCTTGTCGGTCATCGCGGCCTCCGTCGGTGGGGGGCCCGATTGTGCGCCGCGGCGGCGGCGCTTGGCAATGCGGTCGGGCGGGGCGATCACGCCAGATAGGGCGCCTGGCCTTCCGGCAGGCCCACGTCGAAGCCTTTGATGGACACCGCGATCAGCGAATAGAAGCCGAGCAGCGACACGAGTTCGATCACGCCCTGCTCGCCGAGGACATCGAGCGCCGCCCGGTAGGTTGTATCGCCGATGTCGCCCGCCTGGTACATCTCGCGCGCGAAATCGTAGACCGCGCGCTCGTCGGCGCGGGCGAAGTCGGGTTCTCGCTGCTCCGCGATCGCGGCGAGCACCGCTTCGTCGATGCCAAGCCGGCGTGCATGACGCAGGTGGACGTGCCATTGGTACTGCGAGGTCCAGTGACGCGCGTTGACCAGGATGGCGAGCTCGCGCAACCGCGCCGGCAGGGCGCGTTCCTCCTTGAAATAGACCGCGAGCCGGTTGATGCGGTCGATCAGGTCGGGCGTCTTGAGCCACACCGGGAACGGCCCGCGCGCGAGCCCGCTGCGTGGTCCCGCGATCTCGGCAGCGATGCGTTTCTGCTCTTCACTCATCTCGGCTTCGGTCAGCGGCGTGATCCGGCCCATGTCGTTCTCCCTGTTTCCTTGCATAGTGAAACGGCGGGCACGAGGCCCGCCGTTTCCCCCCTCCAGGCGGTCGGCGTCAGCCGATCGCCGCCTTGACCCGTTCGGGCGTGAGCGGACCCCGCCGCACGCGCACGCCGGTCGCATCATAGAGCGCGTTGGCGATCGCCGCCGAGACCGGCCGCGTCGACGCCTCGCCCGCACCGGTGGCGCGCTCGTTCGGCCGGTCAATGATGACGATGTCGATCTGCTCCGGCGCGTCCGGCGTCTCGACGATCGGGTAGGTTGCCCAGTCGACGCTGGTCACGCGGTCGGGATCGAACATGACCTCCTCGAACAGGGTGCGGCTGGTGCCCTGGACCGTGTTGCCCTCGATAACCGTGTGCAGGGTGCCCGGGTTGATGACGAGGCCGCAGTCGTGAGCGACCGCGAACTTTCGCGCCCAGATACGGCCGGTCTTCTTGTCCACCTCGATCTCCGCGACGGTGGCCACGCGGGTGCCGTTGCGCAACGCGTAGCTGATGCCGCGCCCGGTCAGCGTGTTGCCGCTGCCCTGGCCCCGGTTCGGACCGACGCGCGGTTTCCAGCCCGCCTTCTCGGCGGCGGCCTTGACCACGTCGCGGTCGCGCGCGTTCTTGAGGTACTTAAGGCGGAATGCGACCGGGTCCATGCCCGCGGCCTCCGCCATCTCGTCCGTGAACTGCTCGCAGGCGAACTGGATCTGCGGGCCGAGCGGATCGCGCAGGTGCGAGGTGCGCAGCTGCAAATCGCGGTCGAGGAACGGCGGGATCACCTGCCAGCCGAGCCGCTGGGCGGGAATGCCGTAGGTATCCTCCGGCGAGCGGAAGAACTTGCGCGGCTTGAGCTTCACGCCCATGCGCTGGCCCGCGAGGTTGTCCGACGGGTGCGACTCGTTGGACGCCACGTCCTGGCGGTCGAAGCCCTTGGAGATGAACTCGTAGGCGACCACGTTGCCGGCGGCATCGAACCCGGCCCGGCAGAAGTGCACCGAGGCGGGGCCCTTCGGATCCCAGGCGGTGCCTTCCTCGCGCATGCCCTGGACGCGCACCGGCTTGCCCACGGCCTTGGACATGACCGCCGCCTGCATGGCCGCGTCGCCCGCGTCGTTGCGGCCATACGAGCCCGGGCCCGGCACCCAGACGCCGCGCGCGCTGCCCTTGGCGAGCTTGAGGATGTGCTCGACGCCCATCGCGGTGTAGTGCGGCTTCTGCGAGCCGGTCCACACCGTGGCATGGTCCTTGTGGGCATCGACGATGGCGCAGGCCGGCCCCATGCTGGCATGGGACTGGAACGGCCATTCGTATTCGGCCTTGATGGTCTTGGCGGCGCCCTTGATCGCACCGTCGACGTCGCCCGTCTCGGTGTCCATCTTGTGGGCGATGATCTTGGCCTTGCGGATGTGGTCGTAGAGATTCTTCTGGTCGCCGAACGGCTTGCCGCCCTTGGACCACTGCACCTTGAGCTCGCGCGAGGCGCGGATCGCGTCCCATTCCGTGTCCGCGACCACGCCGACGAAGTCCTTCACATGGACCACGCGCGCGCCCTTGATGTGCTTGATCGAGCCCTCGTCGATCCTGACCGCGCGCGTGCCCGCGACCTCGGGATGGATGACGCGGCCGTGCACCATGCCCGGCACCTTCACGTCGGTGACGAACATCGAGGTGCCGAACACCTTGCCCGGCACGTCGGAGCGCGGGAACGTCTTGCCCACCACGCGATACTGCGACGGCTTCTTGGGCTTGGCCTTGCCCTCGGCATAGAGGCCGTTGCCGTATTTCTTGTTCCACTTGAGCTTGTGGTTGAAGTAGCGGCCCTGGAGGATCTCGGCGTAGGAAATCTTCTTCGCGGGATCGCCCTTGACCGACACCACGCCGTCGTTGACCTCGAGCGACGCGGGATCGGCGCCGAGACGCTTGCCCGCCTCCTCCACCAGCACGCGCCGCGCTTCCGCGGCGATGGCGCGCATCGCCTTGCCGCCGTTCTGCACGCCGGTCGAGCCGGACGCACCGCCCTGGTTCACCGAGGTGTCGGTGTCGCCCATCAATGTGGTGACGTGCCGGAGCTCCATGTCGAGCTCCTCGGCGACGATCTGCGAGATCGCCACGTCCACGCCCTGGCCCATGTCCATCTTGCCGAAGAAAGCGGTGGCCTTGCCGTCGGCGGTGATGGCGATGAAGCTGTCGAGCTGGTCGGGGATCAGCTTCGGCTTGACCGCCGAGCCGAACGACATGGTGGCCGCCCTGGCCTTCTTCACGCCGGCGCCGAGCGGCACCGCGGCGGTCACAACGAGCGCGCCCGCGCCCTGCAGCAGGCGGCGGCGGGAGAATGCAAAATCCTTGGGGGAAATCATTTTGGTCATCGCTCGGCCCTCCCTTCCGGCGCCGACTGTCTTGCGGCGCGCTTGACCGCCCGGATGATGCCCATGTGGGTGCCGCAGCGGCACTTGAGGCCGGCGAGGCCCTCGCGGATCTGCTTGTCGCTGGGGTTCGGCGTCTTGGCCAGGAGTTCTGCCGCGGTCATGACCCAGCCGTTGAGGCAGTAGCCGCACTGGGGTACCTGCTCCTCGATGAACGCGGCCTGGAGCGGATGGGGCTTTTCCGGCGTGCCGAGGCCGGCGAGCGTCACCACCTTCTTGCCCTGGGCCTCGCCCACCGGGAACTGGCACGAGCGCGTCGCCTGGCCGTTCACGTGCACGGTGCAGGCGCCGCATTGCGCGAGGCCGCAGCCGAAGTGCGGGTTGCTGAGCCCGACGTCGTTGCGCAGCGCGTAGAGCAGCGGCATTTCCGGATCGGCGGTGAAGCTGTAGCGCCCGCCGTTGACGTTGAGGGTGATGCGCTTTGGTTTAGCCATGTCGGCCTCCCTGGAACGTCCCAGTCCGGTGGCCCCCACGGGACGGAGCTTCCCCGTGGGCGATGCAAGCGCGTTCCCGTCAGCCTGGAGCAAGAACGGCGCTGCGCTTTACCTGACTACCGGCACTGAAACTGACGTGACGAAGCTCCCGGCCCGGCACGGTCTTGTATGTTTTGTCGGGTGCATAACGGGGCACCCGTCCTGCCGTGGCCTGAAGTGGAATTCCGGACCCGTTCCGGGACGGAGTCAAGCAGCAAGCGCCGCGCGCGCCGGCGCGGGTCAGTCTTCGTGTTGATTCTGCTTGCGGTTGAAGGCCTCGATTTCGGCGACCGTGTCGAGGTCGGCGAGCGTGCCGTCGCCCGCCATCGCCACCTCGCGCACCCTGTCGAGGTTGGCGGCGATCAAGGCGCGTGCGCCGGTGTCGCCGGTGAGCGCGGCGAGCGCATCGAACAACGCGCGCGCGAACAGCACCGGGTTGCCGCGCCGCCCGCCCGCGAACGGCACGCAGATCGGCGCGGTGGCGGGATCGAACGCCGCGATCAGGCAGGCGATGTCGCCGCCGCCGAGCGCCGGCATGTCGCCGAGCACGACCAGCGCACCCGCGACGTCGCCGGGCAGCGCCTTGATACCGGCCGCAATGGAGGTGGCGATGCCGTCGGCATAGCGGGGATTATGGGCGAAGGCGACGGGACGACCTTGGAGCGCGGCGCGCACGGCCTCCGCGTCATGGCCGGTGACGACGATCACCGGGCGCGCCGGGCTTGCCAGCACGGCATCCACCACCCGCGCCACCATGGCCACACCGCCGATGTTTGCCGCGAGCTTGTTGACCGCCCCCGCCCGGGTCGAGCGCCCGGCCGCCAGCACCACGGCCGCGACCGAACTGCCCCCCGGAGCGGGCCCCGCAGTCATGCCACCGCGCGTCCCTGGTTGGAGATGCCCTTCTTCTTCGGGCGCAGCACGTCGATGATCTGGGCAACGATGGCGATCGCGATCTCGGCGGGCGACAGCGCGCCGATGTCGAGGCCGACGGGCCCGTGGATGCGGTCGAGGTCGGCGTCGGTGAAGCCCTGCGCCTTCATGCGCTCGCGCCGCTGGGCCTGGGTTTTCCGCGACCCCAACGCACCGATGTAGAACGCATCGGACCTGAGGGCCGAGGCCAGCGCGGGCTCGTCGAGCTTGGGATCGTGGCTGAGGGTGACCACCGCCGAGCGGCGGTCGAGGCCGAAGCCGTCGAGCGCCTCGTCGGGCCAGTCGTGGTTGAGCTTCGCGCGCGGAAAGCGCGCGGCGCTGGCGTAGGTGGTGCGGGGGTCGATCACGGTGACCTCGAACCCGGCTTCCCCGGCGATGGTACTGAGATACTGCGAGATGTGTCCGGCGCCGACGATGGCGAGCCGCAAGGGCGGCATCAGCACCTGGACGAACACACGGCGCTGGCCGTCCTCGAACATCTGGCTGCGCTCCTTCTCGAGCGCGGCATCGAGGGCCGCGGCGAGGGCGGGATCGAGCGCGAGCTCGCCCTCCGCCTTGCCGTCGACCACCAGCGCCTCGGCGCCGGTCGCGAGGTCGGTCAGGCGCGCGAGGCTCCGCTTGGCGGCGCGCGCGGCGAGCAGCTTGTCGAGCCGGTCGGTCTTCATGCCACCTTCTCGACGAAGATTTCGATCTTGCCGCCGCACGACAGGCCCACTTCCCAGGCCTGGTTATCGGCGATGCCGAAATCGAGGAGCTTCGGCTTGCCTTCGCGGATCACCTCGCCGGCGGCTTCCACCACCGCGTTCTCGACGCAGCCAGCCGAGACCGAGCCGACGAAATGGCCCGTGTCGTCGACCGCGAGCTGGCTGCCCACCGGGCGGGGCGAGGAGCCCCAGGTGGTCACCACGGTGGCGAGGGCCACGTCGCGGCCCTCCTCCTTCCAGCGCTTGGCGACGGCGAGGACGTCGTCCTCGGCGCCCGGCACGATATCACTCATGATGCATTCCCCTGTCTCAGGTCCGATATGTTCATTCAAACATATATGACCTTTCCGGCGCGGGGCAAGGGGTCGGGGCCCCGTCTTGACAAGGCGGGCGGTGCCGGACCAAATGGCCCCAACCACAAGAACAGCCTGAACAGGGGGCACCGTGGCGACCGAGCCCAGCAGACTTCCGGGCAGCCTCAGGAACAATCCGGCGCTCGATTCGTGGATCGCGATCGGGCGCGACGGCACCGTGACCGTCAAGACCGGCAAGGTCGAGATCGGCCAGGGGGTCAAGACCGCCGTCGCCCAGGTGGCAGCCGAGGAGCTTGACGTGAGCCTCAATCGCGTCCGGGTCAAGACCGCCGACACGGCCGAAACCGCCGACGAGAACGTGACCTCGGGCAGCCGCTCGATGGAGGTCTCGGCGACCGCGCTGCGCTACGCCGCCGCCGAGTGCCGCGCGATCCTGCTGGCCATGGCCGCCGAGCGGCTCGGCGTTGCCGCCGGCGATCTCACCGTCGACGACGGCACCATCACCAGTCCCGCCACCAACCGCCAGGTCACCTACTGGGAGCTGATGGGCGGCACGCCGTTCGCGCGCGACGCCACCGCCGGGGCCCGCCCCAAGGCGTTCGCCGAGCACCGCATCGTGGGGACGCGCGTGCCGCGCCTCGACCTTCCGGGCAAGGTGTTCGGCAAATGCGCCTTCGTCCACGACCTGGTGCTGCCCGGCATGCTGCACGGCCGCGTGGTGCGCCCGCACCACCAGTGGGCCACCCTGCGATCGGTGGACACGGCCGAGGTCGAGGCCCTGCCCGGCGTGGTCGCGGTGGTGCGCGACAAGGATTTCCTCGGCGTGATCGCCGAAACCGAGGTCGCCGCCATCGCCGCGCGCGAGGCGTTGCACAAGGCCGCCAAATGGACGGCGGACGCGCCGCTGCCCGACGAGGACCGGCTCTACGACTGGCTGGTGAGCCAGGAAACGGTGGACGGCGGCTGCGTCGACGGCAAGCACAGCGAGGACTGCCCGGCGGAGACCGATCCGCCCGCCGCGGCGGCGGTGACGCTCGAGGCGATCTACGGGCGGCCCTATATCCTGCACGGCGCGATCGGGCCGAGCTGCGCCGTCGCCCAGTGGAACGGCAACCGGCTCACGCTCCACACCCACAGCCAGGGCGTGTTCCCGCTCCGGCGCGCGCTGAAAAACGTGTTCCGCATGGACGAGGCCGACATCCGCTGCGTCCACATGGAGGGCGCCGGCTGCTACGGCCACAACGGCGCCGACGACGTGGCGCTCGACGCGGCGCTGCTGGCGCGCGCCGCCGGCGGCCGCCCGGTGCGCGTGCAATGGATGCGCGACGACGAGCACGGCTGGGAGCCGTTCGGCACCGCCATGGTGGTGCGCCCGCGCGCGAGCCTGGATTCCGACGGCCGGGTGATCGACTGGCGCTTCGACCTGTGGTCGAACCATCACGGCAACCGGCCCAAGCCCAAGCTCCACCGAATTGGGCCTGCTCGCCGCGCGCTTCATCGCCAACGGCCTGCCGCCCCAGGCGCTGGGCCGGCGACCGATTCGGAAGCGGGCGAGCACCGCAACGCCTGGCCCGGCTACGACTTCCCGGCGGTCAGCGTCGCCAAGCATTTCGTCATGGACCATCCGTTCCGCACCTCGTCGCTCCGCGGGCTCGGCGCCTTCGCCAACGTGTTCGGCATCGAATCGATGATGGACGAGCTTGCCCATGCCTCGGGCCAGGACCCGGTCGCGTTCCGCCTGCGCCACCTCGACGATTCGCGCGCGCGCGCCGTGATCGAGGCGGCGGCCGATGCCATCGGCTGGGGCAAGGGCGCGGCGGAGGGCAGCGGACACGGCAAGGGCATCGCCTATGCCCGCTACAAGAACACCGCCGCCTATTGCGCGGTCGCGGTCGAGGTGGTGGTGGACGAGGCGAACGGCCGGATCCGCGTGGCGCGCGCGGCCTGCGCCGGGGACGCGGGTGAGGCGATCGCGCCCGACGGCATCGCCAACCAGCTCGAAGGCGGGCTGGTGCAGGCAGTGAGCTGGACGCTCAAGGAGGCGGTGCGGTTCTCGCCCGGCGAGATCACCAGCCTCGACTGGGAAAGCTATCCCATCCTCACCTTCCGCGAGGCGCCCGAGGTCGAGACCATCGTGCTCGACCGCAAGGGCGAACGCTTCCTCGGCGTCGGCGAGGCGAGCCAGGGGCCGACACCCGGCCGCCATCGCCAACGCCGTGTTCGCCGCCATCGGCGTGCGCCTGCGCGAAATGCCGTTCACGCCCGAGCGCGTCCGGCGCATGATCGTCGCGGCCCGCGCCGCGCATTAGAAGGACACGGCGAGAGCCGCGCGTTAGATAAAGCGGCTCGCGCCGCACGCTAGGAGTTGAAAGGACAATCCATGAGCGAGAGTTTCACGCTGCGCGTCAACGGCAAGGACCACAAGGTCACGGCGGAGCCCGACACGCCGCTCCTCTACGTGCTGCGTAACGACCTCGGCCTCAAGTCGCCCAAGTACGGCTGCGGGCTCGAGCAGTGCGGCGCGTGCAATGTCATCATCGACGGTAAGAAGACGTTCTCCTGCACCGCGACAGTCAAGGAGTCGGCGGGCAAGGACATCACCACGCTGGAAGGCCTCGGCACGGTCGAGGCGCCCCACCCGATCCAGGCCGCGTTCCTCGCCGAGCAGGCGGCGCAATGCGGCTACTGCACCAGCGGCATCATCATCGCGACCAAGGTGCTGCTCGACGAAAACCCCGACCCGGACATGGAAGCGATCCGCATCGCGCTGCAGGACAACCTGTGCCGCTGCGGCGCCCACAGCCGCGTGTTCCGCGCCGTGCGCCGCGCCGCGCGGGAGAGCGCGAAGTGAGCGACGAGATCAGGCTTCCCGGCAACCTCAAGGCCGACGCCCGCATCGATTCGTGGCTCGCCATCAACGCGGGCGGCACGGTGACGCTGCGCACCGGCAAGGTCGAGTTCGGCCAGGGCGTAGTCACCGCCATCGCCCAGATCGGCGCCGAGGAGCTCGACGTCGCGCCCGGGCGCGTGCTGGTGGTGACCGCCGACACCGGCGCCACGGTGGACGAGAAGCTCACCGCCGGCTCGGGCTCGATCGAGGAATCCGGTACCTCGATCCGCTACGCCACCGCCGCGGCGCGCAAGATTCTCATGGGCCTCGCCGCCGAGAAGCTCGGCGTGCCCGCCGACGGGCTCTCGGTCGATGACGGCACCGTCACCAGCGCCGCCACCAACCGCCAGGTGACCTATTGGGAGCTGATGGGCGGCAAGGGCTTCGAGGCGGACGTGCCCGCCGACACGAAACCCAAGGCGCCCGAGCAGTACCGCATCGTCGGCACCGCGCTGGCGCGCATCGACCTGCCCGCCAAGGTCACCGGCAAGCCCTCCTTCATCCAGGACATGGACGTCGAAGGCCTGCTGCACGGCCGCGTGGTGCGCCCGCCCTCCTACGGCGCAACGCTCAAATCCGCCGACCTCGACGCCGCGCGCAGGGTCGCGGGCGTGGTCGAGGTGGTGCGCGACGGCAACTTCCTCGGCATCGTCGCCGCGAGCGAGGCCGCCGCCGTGCGTGCCCGCACGGTGCTGATAGAGGCCTGCACCTGGGACGAAACCGCGCAGTACCCCGACGAGGACAATCTGTTCGACTGGATGATCAGCCAGGAGAGCGAAGACATGCTGATCGAGGGCGGGCTGCCGGTGGACAAGCCGATACCCGAGATCACGACGCCCACCGACGCCGCCCACACGGTCGAGGCGATCTACGCGCGCCCGTTCCAGTCCCATGCCTCGATCGGCCCGTCCGCCGGCATGGCGCGCTGGGACGGCGACGCGCTCACGGTCTGGGCCCACAGCCAGGGCATCTATCCGCTGCGCGCGGCGCTCGCTTGCGCGTTCGATATCCCTAAGGACAGGATCCGCTGCATCCACGCCGAGAATGCCGGGGTCTATGGCCACAACGGCGCCGACGACGCGGCCATGGACGCGGCCATGCTGGCGCGCGCGGTGCCGGGCCGGACCGTGCGCGCCCAATGGATGCGCGACGACGAGTTCGCCTGGGAGCCCTACGGCTCGGGCATGGTGATGAGCGTGCAGGCGAGCACCGACGCGACGGGCACGATTTCCGACTGGAACTTCGACGTGTGGACCAACGCCCATGCCGGGCGGCCGCGCGCCAAAAAGGAAACTTCGGGCTTCATCGCCTGCTGGCACCGCGCCGACGCGACCCCGCCGCCGGCACCCGTGGACAACAACGGCAAGGACGGCGGTGGACACCGCGGCGCGCGTCCCTACTACGCTTTCCCGAGGACGCGCATCGTCAAGCACTTCGTCAAGCCACACCCGTTCCGGGTCTCCTCGCTGCGCGCGCTCGGCACCTTCGGCAACATCTTCGCAACCGAATCGATGATGGACGAGCTCGCCGAGGCGGCCGGGATCGACGCGATCGAATTCCGCCTGCGCCACCTCGAGGACGCGCGCGCCCGCGCCGTGATCGAAAAGGTCGCCGGCATGGCGGGTTGGGATCAGTCGAAATGGGGCAAGGGCTACGGCCAGGGCATCGCCTTCAACCGCTACAAGAACTCGAAGTGCTACGCCGCCGTGGTGTTCGAGGTGCGGGTGGACGCGGCGACCGGCACGATCGCGACACCGCGCGCCTGGATCGCCGCCGACGCCGGGCTGTGCATCAATCCCGACGGCGCCGCCAACCAGCTCGAGGGCGGGCTGGTGCAGGCCGCGAGCTGGACCCTGAAAGAAGCCGTGCGGTTCGACCCGGTGCGCATCACCAGCCGCGACTGGGAGAGCTATCCGATCCTCACCTTCCGCGAGGTGCCCGAGATCGAGACCCACATCGTCCAGCGCCCGGGCGACAAGGCCATGGGCATCGGCGAGGCGACCCAGGGGCCGACGCCGGCCGCCATCGCCAACGCGGTCCATGCCGCGACCGGCGTGCGCCTGCGCGAGATGCCGTTCACGCCCGAGCGCGTGAAGCGCATGGTCGCCGAGGCACGCGCCGCGCAATAACCGAGCCTGGCACGCGCCGGTCGTTAAGGATCGCGGCGCACGCCGCGAGCCCAAGACGAAAATATCGCTTATGGAAAAACTGTGCTGCGACCGCGCATTGGAAGTCGCCGCCCGGCCGGGTCTTGCAAAAGACTGAATACCGTTCGCCGACTTCTTGTCGTCGTCTCTCCTGTTGCTGGCGCACGGGCCCCGCTGTATTTATCTTCCTAAGAAAAAAGTCTGCGGGAGGCATGCGATGTCCACGGCAACGGCAACCCTACGGCCCCAGGTCCGCGTCCTCGGCGTGATCGGCGCGGGCCACATGATGAGCCATTTCTACTCCAACACGCTGCCGCCGCTGCTGCCGCTGCTCAACCAGGATCTCGGCATCAGCTACACCATGCTGGGCGCGCTCCTGAGCCTGCGCGGCGTGATGTCGTCGGGCATGCAGATGCCGGCCGGCTTCCTGGTCGACCGCTTCGGCGCCAAGATGATGCTGTCGATCGGCCTCGCCATGTGCGCCGTCGGCACGCTGATGACGGCGGGCGCCGTGGACTACTGGATGATCCTGCTCGGCGGCGTCGTGCTCGGCGTCGGCAACAGCGTGTTTCATCCCGCCGACTACACCATCCTGTCGGGCAGCATCAGCGAATCCTATATGGGACGCGCGTTCAGCCTGCATTCGTTCTCGGGCAACGTCGGCAACGCCATTGCGCCGATGGTGCTGATCGGGATCACGTCGCTCTACAACTGGCGCATCTCGCTGCTGGTCTCGGGCATCGCCGGCTTCGTGATCGTCGCCGTGCTGCTGGGCCAGTGGCGCTACCTCGCCGAGGACACCGACCTGCCCGCGCGCAAGCCCAAGAGGAAGCAGGACTCGGACGCGCCGGCCGACCCCAAGGCGCCGCAGTCGGGCTGGGAGGTCACGCGCTACATCCTGACCTCGCCCGCGATCCTGTTCCTGTTCCTCTACTACTGCATGAACCAGCTCGCGAGCGGCGGGATGCGCAACTTCTCGGTCGCCGGCCTGTCGGTCACCCACGACACCTCGCACACCATCGCCAACGCCGCCTTCACCGCGTTCCTGATATCCAATGCCGCGGGCGTACTGGTGGGCGGCTGGCTCGCCGACCGCACCCGGCGCCACGAGCTGGTGGCGGTGATCGGGCTCGGCATCTCGGCGGTCACGGTGCTGTTCGTCGGGCTCTACAACATCCCGGACGTGCTGCTGATCATGATCTTCGCCTTCGCCGGCCTCACCAACGGCCTGATCGGCCCGGCGCGGGACATGCTGATCCGGCGCGCCAGCCCCAAGGGCTCGATGGGCAAGGTGTTCGGCTTCGTGTTCTCGGGCCAGACCATCGGCCAGGCGGCGGCGCCGCTCCTGTTCGGCCTGCTGATCGACAGCGGCGCGCCGGCGTGGATCTTCTACACCTCGGCCATCTTCACGGTGATGTGCATGGTGGTGGTGATGATCTCGGCCAAGCACTCGAGCCCCGAGGCGCGGGCCTGAGCTTTCGCAGGAAAGAGACGAGCGGGTGCATGGCATGTCCTAGTTCGGACATGCGCGGGCGTCGGCGCTGAAACACCACCATGGCGCCTGGAATCCCTGGGAGGTAAGGGGTGGGCCGGGGGGCTGCCGCGGGGTGTCCCGTTCGGATTTCAGCGTTTAGTCCGCCCACATCTTTTAAGCCTTCCTCCCGCCGTCGCTGCGACGCGCGGTATACCGGAAAGAGGGTGAAAGCGCCGCAGCTTGGCTGGGAAGCGCCCGCGCACTCTCCGATGCCGATAGCCCCGACAGGGAGCCACCGGGCCGGACCCTTGGCCGGCGGGTCCGTGGCTAGCATCCGGACAGCCGACGATCGAATACGACCCGGGCACCATAGCAGAAGAACATAACAAGAACAAGTGGAATCTTCGGGTGGCCGCTTTTTTCTTCCAGAACCATGGATGGCCCGCATGTCATGCGAATGCGTGCTTCGCACGACGCCGGGGCATGACGCGACTTCAATACCTTCGTCATGCTCGGGCTTGGCCCGAGCATCCACGCGTTTTCCCCGGCAGACGCGACAAAAACACGTAGATGCCCCGATGTCATGCAGATGCGTGCCGACGCACGACGTCGGGGCATAACGAAGTGAAGTAAGGAAAGTCCGGCGGCGGTGGACAGCTACCGAAAGCGCGCGCCTACAGCGCGGCGTAGTCGATCGGCTTGGTGAGATCGAGCGCGGCATCGGACGGCGGCATCGGGTACTTGAGACCGTTGCCGCAGTTGAACAGCACCACGCGCTCGTCCTTGCCGATGCGCCCCGAGGCCAGCTCCTGCTTGAACGCGGCGTAGGTCGCGGCCCCTTCCGGGCACAGCAGCAGGCCCTCGCGATGGGCCACTTCCTCGCGCGCCGCCTCGATCAGGTCGTCTTCGACGGCGCAGGCGAAGCCGTTCGAAGTCGCGCACCGCGCGCAGGATCAGGAAGTCGCCGATGGCGATCGGCACGCGGATGCCGGCGGCGACCGTGCGCGCGTTCTTCCACAACTCCGCGTGCTCCACGCCGTCGTCATAGGCCTTGACGATGGGGGCGCAGCCCGCGGCCTGCACCGCCACCATGCGCGGGCGCTTCGGGCCCGATCCAGCCGAGCCGGCCCAGCTCGTCGAACGCCTTCCACATGCCGATCAGGCCGGTGCCGCCGCCGGTGGGATAGAGGATCACGTCGGGCACGTCCCAGCCCAACTGCTCGGCAAGCTCGAGGCCCATGGTCTTCTTGCCCTCGATCCGGTAGGGCTCCTTGAGCGTGTTGGTCTCGAACCAGCCCGCGCTTTCCCGACCGTCGACGACGATCCTGCCGCAGTCGTTGATCAATCCGTTGACGCGATACACGCGCGCGCCCTGGAGCGCGATCTCGCGCACGTTCACTTCCGGCGTGTCGGCGGGACAAAACACCACGCTCTCGATACCGGCGCGCGAGCAATAGGCGGCGAGCGCCGCCCCGGCGTTGCCGTTGGTGGCCATGGCCATTTTGGCGACGCCGAGCTCCCTGGCCATGGACACCGCCATGACGAGACCGCGCGCCTTGAACGAGCCGGTCGGCAGGCGGCCCTCGTCCTTGACCAGGATCTCGCCCGAGCCGAGCGCCTTCTGCAGGCGCGGCAGCGGGATCACCGGCGTCATGGTCTCGCCCAATGAGACGATGTTCTCCGCGCAGCGCACCGGCAGCAGCTCGCGGTAGCGCCACAGGTCCGGCGCGCGGCGCGCGAGATCGTCGCGCGCGACGGCCTTGCCTATCCCGTCGAGGTCGTAGCGCACCAGCAGCGGCTTGCCCGCCGGCGACAGGTTGTAGAGCCGGTCGGGGGCGAGCTGCTCCCCGGTCATGCCGCATTCGAGATGGGTGACGAAGGTCGGCCGTTCCGCGGCGAGATTGTCTTCCATGAAAAAGCTACGCGCCCTCAGCTGCCCTTGATCACCGGCGTCTTGATGTCGCCGACGCCGTCGACATGGCCTTCCATGATGTCACCCGCGACCACCGGGCCCACGTTCTCGGGGGTGCCGGTGTAGATGATATCGCCCGCGCGCAGCTCGACCAGATCGGAGAGATGCGCGATGGTCTCGGCCACGTTCCAGATCAGGTGGCTGATATCGCTCGACTGCTTGATCTCGCCGTTGACCTTGAGCCAGATCGCGCCCTTGTCGGGATGGCCGATGCGCGCGGCCGGCTGGATCGCCGAGCACGGCGCGGAGAAGTCGAACGACTTGCCCATCTCCCACGGCCGGCCCGAATCCTTGGCCGCGTTCTGCAGGTCGCGGCGCGTCATGTCGAGGCCGACCGCGTAGCCGAACACGTGCTCGAGCGCCTTGTCGGCGGGAATTCGGAAGCCGGTCTTGCCGATCGCGACCACCAGCTCGATTTCGTAATGCAGGTTCCTGGTGCCCGGCGGGTAGGGGATCGGGTCGCCGTTCTGGACGATGGCGTCGGTCGGCTTCTGGAAGAAGAACGGGGGCTCGCGGTCGGGGTCGGAGCCCATCTCGCGCGCGTGCGCCGCGTAGTTGCGCCCGACGCACCAGATGCGGCGGACGGGGAAGGATTCCTCGGACCCGGCGACGGGAAGCTCGACCTGGGGCGCGGCGGGAACGGCATGGGTCATGTGCGAAGCCTTTTTTTCTGGTCCCTGTTGGTAGCCGTCCGGGCGGGATGTTTCGTTGTTTTTCGGGTCGGACCGGCCACCTGATATACGCAGATTGCCGGGCGAGGGCAAGGCGGCGGCGGCCCCCCTTTTTAGCGTGCCGCCGCCCGGATTCCGATGGCAGCCGCAAGCGCCCGGTTGACCGGGGTCGCGACGCCGAGCGCCCGGCCGAGCCGCACCACCGCGCCCGACAGCCAGTCGAGCTCGAGCGGCTTGCCGGCGGCGAAGTCGTGGGCCATGGAGGCGCGCATCTCGAAGGGCAGCGTGTCGGCGAAGGCGAGCCGGTCGGCGGCGAGGCCATCGGCAAGCGCGACGCCGCTCGCCCGGCCCACCGCCGCGGCCTCGGCCATGACCGCCTCCATCAGCGCACGGCCTTCCGAGTCGGCGCGGATCACGCCGATGGGCTCACCGGTCGCCGTGGTGACCGCCGACAGCCCCACCAGGAACACGAACTTGCGCCAGATCGCGGCGGTGATGTCGTCCGCCATCTCGGCATCCACGCCGGCACCCTGGAGCGCGGCGACGATGTCGGGTACCGCCACGCCCTCGCCGCCCGGCAGGCGGCCGAGCTCGATGCGCTGGTTGGTGCCGGTATGGACGATCACGCCGGGCTCGGCGATGGCGGCGGCGATATAGGCGACCCCGCCCGCCACCCGCGCCGGCCCGAACGCCTCTGCGAGCAGGCCCTCAGCCTCGATCCCGTT
This sequence comes from uncultured Alphaproteobacteria bacterium, assembly GCA_963732875.1. Classification (GTDB taxonomy): domain Bacteria; phylum Pseudomonadota; class Alphaproteobacteria; order SMXQ01; family SMXQ01; genus WHSO01. Next base: position 2,087,966 of record CAVTBD010000002.1, read on the forward strand.
CTGCAGCGAGATCACCGCGGTGCTCCGGCCCGACGGCGGGCACAAGCGCCCGGCACGCCGCCCCGGTATCAGGCAGCTTGACCGCGACGAAGGCGACGTCGGGCGGCGCCCCGTCCGGCCACAGGCGCGCCGGATCGTCGCCGATCACGATTTCGTGAAGATCGAGATCGCCCAGCGCGCTCCTGACCCGGAGCCCATGTGCGCGGAGCGCTTCGAGATGCGCGCCGCGCGCGACGAACCCGACATCGTGGCCCGCCGCGGTAAGGCGGGCCCCGAAATAGCCGCCGACCCCGCCGGTTCCCATCATGATCACGCGCACGACAACCTCCGGTTGCTCCAATTTTCAGAATCACGCGCCTTGACCCGCGCGAAAGCCCTGAAGTCATCATCCTCGCGCGGCAGGCTGAGAAACAAAACCAGAAATCAGCCAAACATAAAAAGCACGGCAAGACAGGGAACCGGCTTCACGTCAACCTGACCTCACTGCATCATCATTGCGCTCTTCGTCGCCCGCGCGGGTCTTTTGCAGGTCCGCGCATCGTCGGGAAGACGGGTCTCCTGCACAGTCAATACGCCGCACATCCTGCTTAGCGTTCGTACCGCGCACGACCAACAGGAGACAAAAATGAACGATGACTTTCTCGCGTTGAACCGTCGCCGCTTCCTGATGGGGACGGTCGCGACACTGGGTGCCGGGATCCTCTCGTCCGCCCGCATCGCCGACGCTTTCGCAGCCGATTTCCCGTCCCACAGCATCAAGGTCTACATCCCGACCCGCCAGGGCGGCGGCGCCGACCGCAACCTGCGGCTCGTCACCGATATCTGGAAGGACATCCTCAAGGTCAACTTCGAGCCGGTGTTCATGCCCGGCGCGTCGGGGCGCGTCGCCTACGAGACCTACATGGGCAAGGCGGCCGCCGACGGCTACGACCTGCTGTTCGGCAACATGGGGCCGGAGGTGCTCAACTGGGTGGTCAAGAAGCCGACCTTCCCGCTCAGCGCGTACCGCTACTTCTTCCGCGTCGACGAGGACCCGAGCGTCATCTACGTGAGCAGGCGCTCCAAGTACAAGACCATCGACGACATCATCGCCGACGCCAAGAAGAAGACCATGCCGTTCGCCACCAGCCGCATCGCCCATCCGGCGACCATCGGCGTGCTGGCGCTGGGCAAGGCCACCGGCGCGAAGTTCAACCCGATCCCGCTGTCGGGCGGGCGCAACACGCGCAACGCGGTCGCCACCGGCGAGCTGCCGTTCGGCTGCCTGCCCGCGGGCGGCATGGTGGTGTCACGCAAGAACTTCCGCATGCTCGGCCTGTTCGCCGACAAGAACGTGCTGGGCGAGCAGCTCGACAACTGCCCGACCATCAACGCCCACTTCGGCACCAAGCTGCCGCCGCTGGTCTCCGCTCGCGCCTTCGCGGTCAAGACCGAGACCATCGAGAAGCACCCCGACCGCATGAAGATCCTCGAGGACACGCTCCACAAGGTGGTGTCGTCGGCGGACTACAAGAAGGCGGTCATCAAGTTCGGGGCGCCGTGGGAGCTGATCAGCCCGGGCGGCGAGAAGGAATGCGCCGAGTACGTCAAGAACATCACGGCGATCGGCGAGGAATACGCCGACCTGCTGCGTGGCGCGTCGGCCAAGGAAAAGAAGGGCAAGAAGAAGAAAAAGAAGAAGAAGAGCTGATCCTGGTGCCGGACCGCACGGGTCCGGGAATCGGGGCGGCGGGCGATATGCCCGCCGCCCGGTTCCGTTCCCGGACATGTAACTTCACCGCTTGCAGTGAGATGATTCCATGAGCGAAGAACTGAGCGGCGGCATCGATACGGCCGCCGATCTGCAAAAAGAGCCGCCGCGCTCCGCCGGCGCCGAGCTGGTCCTCCCCGTCGCCGCCATCGCCTTCACCGTCTACTACTTCACCACCATCTGGAACTCGCCCTGGACGGCCCAGGTCAGCGCCTTCTTCATCGGCACGGTGCTGATCCTGTGCAGCGCGGCCGTGATCGTGCGCGTGGCGCTGGCGGTCTCGCGCGGCGAGATGAAGCTCGACTTCGAGCGGCTGATCGCGCCGCGCGGCTTCATTCCCAAGCGCATCGCCCTGTTCGCGCTCACCATCGGCTACATCGAGGCGATCCGCTGGACGGGCTTCACCATCACCACCTTCGTGTTCCTGACGCTGGCGATGCTGCTGCTCAACAACGGCAAGCGGCCATGGCTGATCGCCGGGCTCGCGCTGGTCCTCTCGGTGGGCGGCTGGGCGCTGTTCGAGATCGCCTTCGAGGTGCGCTTCCCGCAGGGCCCGTTCGAGGCATTCGTGAAGGGGCTGATGTGATGGCATTCGACCCGCACATCTTCATCAGCCAGTTCGCCGATACCATCCAGTACTGGTGGGTAATCATCCCGGCGATCTTCCTCGGCATCATCGTCGGCGCGATCCCCGGATTCTCGGCGGCCAACACCATCATCATCCTGCTGCCGCTCGCCCTCAACCTGCCGGTCGAGGTCGGCTTCATCGCCATGATCGCGATCTACTGCGCCTCGCACCTGGGCGCGGGGGCGCCGGCGATCCTGGTCAACATCCCCGGCACGGCGGGGGCGGCGGCGACGCCGCTCGACGGCTATCCCATGGCGCGCCAGGGGCGCGGCCAGCAGGCGCTCGCGATCTCGTTCACGGCCTCGACCTTCGGCGGGCTGTTCACCACCCTGCTGGCGCTGCTCGCCATGCCGTGGTTCGCCCAGGTCGCGTTCTACCTCCATTCGGTGGAGATGATCGTGGTCATGCTGTTCGGCATCTCGCTGATCGCGACCATCGCCGCGCGCGACACCATGAAGGGCCTCGTCGCGGGCTTCTTCGGCCTGATGCTCGGCTGCATCGGCGCCGACCACGTCTACGAGACGCCGCGTGCCACCTTCGGCTTCCTCGAGCTTTACGACGGCGTGCCGTTGATCCCGGCGCTGGTCGGCCTGTTCGCGATCTCCGAGGCGTTCATCCTGATCGACCGCGATTCGATCCTGACCGAGCGCGGCCGCCTCGCCATGCAGGAAGCCGGCTGGGGCCCCACCATCGAGGGCGTCCGCGAGACCGCGAAGCGCTGGTGGCACGTGATGTGGACCTCCGTGATCGGGCTCGTCATCGGCGTGATCCCGGGCGCGGGCGCGGCGATCGCGGCGTTCGTCGCCTACCAGCAGTCGCGCACCTTCTCCAAGACGCCGGAGAAGTACGGCACCGGCCATATCGAGGGACTGATCGCGCCCGAATCGGCCAACAACGGCGTGACCTCGGGAACCCTCGTACCGCTGCTGATCCTCGGCATCCCGGGCGGCGAGACCGCGGCGATCATGCTGATCGTGCTGCAGTATCACGGCATCGTCATGGGCACGGAGCTGTTCCTGAACCATCCCCGGCTCGCCTACCTGCCGTTCACCGGCATGGCGGTGACGTACTTCCTGATGATTTTCACGATCCTGCCCTTGGCGCGCTACATGTCGCGCGTGACCGTGGTGCGCACCGTCTACATGGCGCCGATCGTGATCGCGTTCACGCTGGTGGGCGCGTTCGTATCGCGCGACTACGTGTTCGACATGTTCCTGGCGCTCGCCTTCGGGGTGATCGGCTACATCGCCCAGAAGACCGGGTATCACGTGGCGGCGATCCTGATCGGCGTGATCCTGGGGCCGCTGCTGGAGACGTTCTTCATCCGCGCGCTCAAGATCGCCCAGGGCGACATCATGGTGCTGTTCTCGTCCACCCTCGGCAACATCCTGTGGGCGTGCCTGCTGGTCAACCTGGCGCTGCCGTTCTGGCTGGAGTTTCGGCGCAAGCGCCGAAGAGGGCGGGCGGGCGCCGATGCATGAGCGCGCCCGGCGGCGGGGCGCGCGGGCGGGCCTATTCCACGCCGGTCGCGCGCAGCGCCGCGAGCCCCTCGGGGCTGACCAGATAGGCGATGAAGTCGCGCGCGAGCGCGCCCTCGGGCGCGCGGGCGGCAGGCGCCGCCTGGTATTCGGTGACGTTGCCGATGTCGTCGGGGAGTGCGCCCACCTGGCGCACGCCGAGCGGTTTCTCATAGCCCCGGATGGCCGAGGACTGGCCGAAGCCGATGGCGTCGCGCCCGGCGTCGGAGCCGAGGAAACGCATCGCCTCCTCGGCATTGGCGAAGCGCTGGATGCGCGCGGCGACCTCGTCCATGACGCCGAGCCCGGCGATCATCTGGTCGATGAACTGGCCCGAGGACGCGGTGTTGTAGACGATGGCGCTGGCCGCGCGCACGGCCTTGCGCACCGCGTCGGCATTCGAGATGTCGGGCGCGGGCGCATCCCTGTGCACGGCGATCGCGGCCTTGACGCCGCCGAGCACGGCGCGCCCCTCGGCGGCGGCCTTGCCCTCGGCGGTCAAGTCGGCGATCAGCTTCTTCGGGCCGATCAGCACGCCGATGTCGCCGGTGCCGTCCTTGACCCGGGCGCGCACCTCCGGCGCCGGGCCGAAGGCGAGCGTCACTTCGATGCCTTTATTACGCCCGAAGGCCGGGCCGAGGGTCGAGAGCGCCGGCTTCACCGCGCCCGCGCTCAGTACGTTGAGAGTGGTCATGTCGCGCCTCCCTGCCCGTTGAGCTACCTATCGTTGGCCGCCCCGGGGGCGGCCTGCCGCGCGAGCATAGCGGGGCGGTCCCCGCTTGTCGAACCGCTGCGGAACTGGACCTCATGACCCGCGCGGCACGTCCCCCGGTCACGATCTACGCGCTCGGCGGCACCATCGCCATGACGGCAACGGCAGGACAGGGGGCCGTACCGCGCCTCACCGCGCGCGAGCTGGTGAGCGCCGTGCCGGGCCTCGGCCGCCTTGCAAGCATCCACGTGCGCGACTTCCGCCGCCTGCCCGGCGCGCATCTCCGCGAGGACGATCTCGCCGCGCTCGCCCGCGCGATCCTCGATGGCCGCCGTCCGGCGGTGGTGACCCAGGGCACCGATACCATCGAGGAGACCGCGTTCGCGCTCGATCTACTGGTCGCCGAGCGCGTGCCGGTCGCCGTCACCGGCGCCATGCGTCATCCCGGCCTCGCCGGCCCGGACGGCCCCGCCAACCTGGCAGGCGCCGTGGCGGCCGCGACCGCACCGGGGGCGCGGCGCGCGGGCGCGGTGGTGGTGATGAACGACCGCATTCATGCGGCGGCGCTGGCGCGCAAGACCCATACCTCGGCGCCCGATGCCTTCGCCTCGCCCACCCTCGGGCCGATCGGCTTGATCGCGGAGGGCGACGCGCATTTCGTGCTGGGCGCGCCCGTGCGCGCCCGCATCCCGCTACCCGCGCGGCCGCGCGATACCCGCCCGGTGGTGTTGGTCACGTCCCATCTCGGCGACGATGGCACGCTCCTGCGCGCGGCGGCGCGCGAGGACCTCGCCGGCGTGGTGATCACCGGCATGGGCGGCGGCCACCTTTCCCCGGAAGCGGCCGATGCCGCGGCGGCGCTCGCCCGCCGCATCCCCGTGGTGCTGGCGAGCCGGGCCGGCGCTGGGCCGGTGCTCCGGCGCACCTACGGCTTCACCGGTTCCGAGATCGACCTCGCCCGGCGTCGCCTGATCGGGGCCGGCTGGCTCGATCCGCCCAAGGCGCGAATCCTGCTTGCGCTCGCGCGCCGTGGCGGGTTGGATAGGCGCCGCCTGCGCGGCGCCTTCGCGGCCTACGGCGGCGGATAACGACAAAGCGACAATCACAACGATACCCGGCGCAACGACAACGACCGGCACTACCGGAAGGGAAGCATGAACGACGCGAACACCGTATGGGAAGTCCTCGGCCACGGCGCCGACACCACGCCCGCCATCGGCGCGCCCGAGAGGAAGACGCTCGACTACGCGGGCCTGCGCGCGCTCGCGCAAAAGACCGTCGCCGCCCTCAACGGGCTCGGCATCGGGCGCGGCGACCGGGTCGCGATCGTGCTGCCCAACGGGCCCGAGATGGCGACCGCGTTCCTCACCATCGCCTGCAGCGCGACCACGGCGCCGCTCAATCCCGACTACAAGGCCGAGGAGTACGAGTTCTACCTCACCGACCTCGGCGCCAAGGCGCTGGTGGTCGAGCGCGGCAGTGCGTCACCCGCCATCGCGGTGGCGCGGAAGCTCGGCGTCCCGGTCCATGAAATCTCGTGGGCGCCGGATGATCCCGCCGGCAGCTTCGATCTGCCCGCAGGCACCGGGGCCAAGCCGGCCAAGCCCGGCATGGCGGAGGCGGGCGACGTGGCGCTGGTGCTGCACACGTCCGGCACCACCTCGCGGCCCAAGATCGTGCCGCTGACCCAGGCCAACGTCGCCGCCTCGGCGCGCCACATCGGCGCGACGCTGGCGCTGTCGCCCGGGGACCGCTGCCTCAACATCATGCCGCTGTTCCACATCCACGGGCTGATCGCGGCCGTGCTGTCGTCGATGGGCGCGGGCGCGGGCGTATTCTGCTCGCCCGGCTTCAACGCGCTCAAGTTCTTCGGCTGGGTCGATGAGGTCCACCCCACCTGGTACACGGCGGTGCCGACCATGCATCAGGCGATCCTGACGCGCGCCGCGCGCAACGCCGAGGTGATCGCGCGCAATCCGCTGCGCTTCATCCGCTCGTCGTCGTCCTCGCTGCCGCCGCAGGTGATGGCGGAGCTCGAGAGCACCTTCGGCGCGCCGGTGGTCGAGGCCTACGGCATGACCGAGGCCGCCCACCAGATGGCGTCGAACCCGCTGCCGCCGGCCGCGCGCAAGCCGGGCACGGTCGGCCGCGCCGCCGGGCCCGAGGTCGCCATCATGGACAGCGAAGGCAAGCTGCTGGCCAAGGGAAAGACCGGCGAGATCGTGATCCGCGGGCCCAACGTCACCCCCGGCTACGAGGCCAACGACAAGGCCAACGCGGAGGCCTTCACCAACGGCTGGTTCCGCACCGGCGACCAGGGCGTGATGGACGGCGAGGGCTATCTCGCCATCACCGGGCGGCTCAAGGAGATCATCAACCGCGGCGGCGAGAAGATATCGCCCCGCGAGGTGGACGAGGTGCTGATGGACCACGAGGCGGTCGGCCAGGTGGTCACCTTCGCCATGCCGCATCCCAAGCTCGGCGAGGAGGTCGCCGCCGCCGTGGTGCTGCGCGAAGGGAAGTCGTGCACCGAAAGCGAGCTGCGCGCGTTCGCGCGCGAGCACCTGGCCGAGTTCAAGGTGCCGCGCAAGATCCTGTTCCTGGCCGAAATTCCCAAGGGGGCGACCGGCAAGCTGCAGCGCATCGGGCTCGCCGACAAGCTCGGGCTCGGGGCCGGGGCGTAGGAAGGAGCACAGGGAGTTTCAGCGTATGAAGGTCTGTGTTTTCGGAGCGGGCGCCATCGGCGGCTACATGGGCGCGAAGCTCGCCGCCACCGACGCCGAGGTCACCCTGATCGCGCGCGGGCCCCATCTCGCCGCCATGCGGACCCACGGGTTGCGCCTGCGCGAAGGCGGCGAGGAAACCGTAGTGCGCCCGCGCGTGATGCAGAACCCCGCCGAGGCGGGGCCCCAGGATTACGTCATCATTTCGCTCAAGGCCCATTCGGTGCCGGCCGTGGTCGACGCCATGCAGCCGCTGTTCGGCCCCGAGACCGCCGTGGTGTGGGCGGTCAACGGCGTGCCGTGGTGGTACTTCCACGCCCACGGCGGCGCGCACGACGGCCACCGGCTCGCCAGCGTCGATCCCGGCAACGTGCAGTGGAACGGCATCGGCCCCGAACGCGCCATCGGCTGCATCGTCTATCCCGCCTGCGAGGTGCCCGAGCCGGGCGTGGTCGAACATATCTCCGGCGACCGCTTCACTCTGGGCGAGCCCGACGGCGCGAAGAGCGAGCGCATCCTCAAGCTGTCCCAGGCCATGATCGCGGGCGGGCTCAAGGCGCCGGTGCGCCCCAACATCCGCGACGAGATCTGGGTGAAGCTGTGGGGCAACCTGTGCTTCAACCCGATCTCGGCACTCACCCACGCGACCCTTGATGTCATCGCCACCGATCCCGGCACGCGCGCGCTCGCCCGCGCCATGATGGTCGAGGCCCAGGCGATCGGCGAGAAGCTCGGCGTGAAGTTCCCGGTGACGGTGGACAAGCGCATCGACGGCGCGGCCGCGGTCGGCGCCCACAAGACCTCGATGCTGCAGGATCTCGAGCGCGGCCGACCCATGGAGATCGACGCGCTGGTGACGGCGGTGCAGGAAATGGGGCGGCTCGTGAACGTGGCCACCCCCAATATCGACGCGGTGCTGGCACTGATCCAGCAGCGAGCGGCAACGGCGGGGCTCTATACCCGACCTTAAGCCACAGGCAGGGGGCAATGGACGAAAGAGCGGTCATCAGGGAGGGCATCGGCGCGCCCCTGCCCCGGCGCGAGGATGGGCGCCTGCTGACCGGGCGCGGCCGCTATTCCGACGACATCAACCTGCCGGGGCAGCTCCATGCCGCGATGCTGCGCTCGCCCCATGCCCATGCCCGCATCCGCGCCACCGACACGCGCGCGGCGCGCGTCCTGCCGGGGGTCGCGGCGGTGCTGACGGCCGACGACGCCGAGGCCGACGGGGTACAGCCGATCCATCACCCGCCGCCGCGCTCGGGCCCGCCCGACATCCTGCTCGAGCACCGTTCCGGCAAGGTGCCGGTATCGCCGCCCCAGTTCATGCTGGCGCGCGGCAAGGTGCGTTTCAATGGCGAGGCGGTGGCGATGGTGGTCGCCGAAACCAGAGCCCAGGCCGAGGAAGCCGCCGAGAAAATCGTCATCGACTACGAACCGCTGCCCTCCGTCACCGACGCCTGGGCGGCGGGCGAGGTGGACGCGCCGCTGCTGTGGGAAGATCAGGCGAGCAACCTGCTGGTGGATGCCGATTCGGGCGACCCGGCCGCGACCGAGGCGGCGTTCGCGCGGGCCGCCCACGTGGTGAAGCTCCGCACGGTGATCCAGCGCGTCACCGGCGTGCCGATGGAGCCGCGCGCGGCGCTCGGCCATTTCGATCCCGCCACCGGCATGCACAGCCTCCACGCGGGATCGGGCGGCGTGGTGCGCCAGCGGCGCGAGGTGGCGGCGATCCTCAATGTGCCGCTCGAACAGGTCCGCGTCACCGCCTGGGAAGTGGGCGGCAACTTCGGCACCCGCAACGCGATCTATCCCGAGTTTCCGCTGGTGGTGTGGGCGGCCAAAAGACTCGGCCGACCGGTCAAGTGGACCGCCCAGCGCAGCGAATCGTTCCTGAGCGACTACCAGGGGCGCGACCTGTCGGCCGAGGTCGAGCTGGCGCTGGATAAAGAGGGCAGGTTCCTCGCCATCCGTGGCACCAACCGCCTCAACCTCGGCGCCTATCCGATTACATTTGTCCCGCTGATCAAGGGCGTCGAGCTGATGACCGGGGTCTACGACATCCCGGCCGCCCACTTCCGCGCCCAGGCGGTGATGAGCAACAAGCCGCCGGTCAACAACTACCGTTCCTCGGGCCGGCCCGAGGCGATGTTCATCCTCGAGCGCCTGATCGACATGGCATGCCGCGCGCACGGCTTCGACCGCGTCGAGATCCGGCGACGCAACTTCATCCCGCGCATCGGCGAGGGCTACACCAACGCGCTCGGGCTCCCCTACGACTGTGGCGCCTACGACAAGGTGATGACGACCGCCCTCGACATGGGCCGCTGGCACGGCTTCGAGGCGCGGCGCAAGGAGGCGGCCGCGCGCGGGAGACTCCGCGGCATCGGCGTCTCGAACTATCTGGAATTGACCGGCGGCTACCCGCGCGAGCGCACCGAGATCACGGTGCATCCCGAGGGCCGCGTCGACATGGTGATCGGCACGCTGTCCTCGGGCCAGGGCCACGAGACCAGCTTCGCGCAGCTATTGGTGGACTGGCTCGGCGTGCCGGCCGACAGCGTCAGGCTGATCACCGGCGACACGGCGCGCGTCTCGGAAGGCGGCGGCTCGCACTCGGCGCGCTCCATGCGCATGGCCGGCATCGTCATCGGCAAGGCCAGCGACGAGATCGCGGCGAAGGCGAAGCGCATCGTCGGCCACGCGCTGGGCGAGGCGGCGGAACGCGTGACATTCGAGGACGGGCGCTTCGGCATCGCGGGCGTCAACCGCTCGTTCGACATCTTCGAGATCGCAGGGCTGGCCGCGCACGACGACACGCTGCCCGACGACCTGAAAGGACCGCTCGCCGCCGTCAGCGATGAAACGGTGCACCTCGGCGCCTTTCCCTACGGTTGCCACGTGTGCGAGGTGGAGATCGACCCCGAGACCGGGTCCATCGAGATCATGGACTACGCGGCGGTGGACGACGTCGGCCGCGCGGTCAATCCACTGATCCTGCGCGGCCAGAGCCACGGCGGTGCCACCCAGGGCATCGGCCAGGCGCTGTGGGAACGGATCGTGTTCGAAGACGGCACCGGCCAGCTCCAGACCGGCACCTTCATGGACTACGCCATGCCGCGCGCCCACCGCCTGCCCGCGTTCAAGGTCACGATCAGCGAGGTGCCCTCACCGCGCAACAAGCTCGGCGTGCGCGGCGGCGGCGAAGGCGGCACCACGCCCGCGCTCGCCGTCGTGGTCAACGCGGTGGTGGATGCGCTCTCACCGCTCGGCATCACCCACATCGAGATGCCGGTCACCAGCGAGCGCGTGTGGCGCGCAATACAGGCAGCGAAAAAGACGCGCGACTAAAACGCCGCGCTACATCTGCACGACGTCGGACAGCGCCCAGTCCTTGGCGCCCTTGGGGTTCTCGCCGATGCGCAGCGTCTTGTCGTCGACGAAGTTGTAGGGCGGCACCGGCAGGTTCATGGGCGCGGGCACGCCCTGGTAGACGCGACCGGCAAGGTCGTATTTCGAGCCGTGGCACGGGCAGAAGTAGCCACCGGGCCAGCCCGGCTGGATGCTGTTCCTGTCGGGGTGCAGCTCGGGCGTGCAGCCGAGGTGCGTGCACACGCCCACCAGCACGGCATATTCCGGCTTGATCGAGCGGTGCCAGTTAGTGGCGTAACCGGCCTGCTGGCGAGTGGTCGAATCGGGATCGCGCAGGCGCGCGCGCAGGTCCTTGTCCTTGAGCGTCTCCAGCATCGCCGGTGTGCGCCGCAGCACGAACATCGGCTTGCCGCGCCAGCGGTAGATGATCTGGCTGCCGGGCTGGATCTTGGAAATATCGAGGTCGCGTGGCGCGCCCATGGCGCGGGTGTCCTCCGCGGGCTCCATGGAATCGATGAACGGCCAGGCCGCGAGCCCGAGGCCGGCGGCCGACATGGCGGCGGCGGCGAGGCTGAGGAAATCGCGGCGCTTGGGATCGTGGTCGGAATCGCGGGCGGCACCGGAGGGGTGCGGTCCGGCGGTATCGGAGACGCTGGTCATGGCATGAGGTCCCGTTTTGTCATTGCTCTTGGGAGGCGACGGGGTCGCCAGCGGCCCGCGCAGGTGCCGGGCGGCCGCAATCGACGGACAACGGGAGCTCGGCCCCGTTAACGGCGGGCCGTTGGCTCTAACCTAAGCGGAATCGGCTGCGATGCAACCCCTTGGAGCAGGGTCGGTTCAGATTTAATAAACCCGAACCATCAGGCTCTTGCGGGATTAAATCGCCACCTTCGCCGGCATGGTGAGGAACACTTCGAGCACATGCCAGAAGCGGTGCCGGTTGAGGCCGAGCGTCGCCGCGTGGGACTGGCCGTCCATCATGGTGAACTGCTTGTCCTTGTTGGGCAGGCGCGCGAAGAATTCCATCACGTCGGCATCGGTGGCGATGCCGTCGTGCTCGGAGCGCACCAGCAGCGTCGGGCAGGTCACGTCCTCGGGCTCGACTACCGGCAGGTGGGCGCACATGTCGATGTAGGTGCCGGTCGGCACGTGGGTGCAGAGCGGCGCCTCCGAATCGGCGAGCGCCTTGGCCACCTCATCTTCGGACGTGCCGGGCTTGTCGCGGTTGAAGATGGTCGAGAAAAACGCGTGGTCCACGGGCCGCTTGTTGGACGACTTCCACACGTCGAGCTTCTCGGCGCGCTTCTTGAGCGTGGGCGAGCCCTTGCCGGTATAGACCATGGCGGCGAGTGCCAAGCGCGCGACCCGGTCGGGGCAGGCGGCGGCGAAGCAGGCCGCGCGCAGGGCGCCCGACGAGCCGCCGTACATCATCATGGACTCGCGTCCGGTCTCGCCGGTCACGATCGGCAGCGCCGCCCTGAGGTCATCGACGCCTTCCTTCACGTAGGAGAACACGCCCTCGCCCCAGCCCGAGCGGCCGTAGCCCTCGTGGTCCATGGTCCAGACGTCGAAACCCGCCCGCGCGAAATGATCCATCATCGAATAACCGGGCTTGCCCGGCACCTGCAGGTCGAAGCCCGAACGTCCCGAGAACGACGAGCCGTGCACGAGGAACAGCACCGGGCGGTCGCCACGGTGCGCGCCGGCGGTCTTGCGGAACAGGTGGAGCGGCACGTTGCCCTTGGTGACGGTGTATTCCCGCGCGGTGATGTCGTCCATGACCTCGCTCATGCCCGGCCTGCCTTTCGCCGCTTTTCCTGGATCTTATCGCGGTCTTCCTGTTCGTAGGGATCGCGCCTGGGCGGCACGGACAGGAAGCCGTGCATCACGTGCCAGAAGCGCTTGCGGTTGAGGCCGAGCGGCGAGACATGGGCCTGGCCCTCGATGATCGAGAACTGCTTGTCGGTGTTGGGCAGGCGCATGAAGAAGTCGTAGAGGTCTTCCTCGGTCGCGATGCCGTCGTGCTCGCCGCGCAGGATCATGGTCGGACACACCACGTCGAGCGGGTCCACCGTCGGCAGGATCGAGCACATGTCGGAATAGGTGCCGGTCGGCACCTCCTTGCACAGGGCGAGCTCGGCGTCGGCCAATGCCTCCGGCACCGCGGGCTCGGACGTGCCGGGCAGGTCGCGGTTGAAAATCGAGCGGTAGAAGTCGCGGTTGACGGCGCGCTTGTTGGTCGACGTCCACTGGTCGAGTTTCTTGCGCCGCTCGATCAGGGTGGGCGCGCCCTCCCCGGTCCAGACGAAGGCATCGAGCACGATGCGCCGGCAGCATTCCGGGCGGACCGCGGCGAAGCCCGCGAGCCGAAGCGCGCCCGAGGACTGGCCGTAGAAGAAGTAGGACGAAAGCCCGGTTTCGCGCTCCACCACCGGCATCGCCGCCATCAGGTCCTCGACCCCGTCGGCGATGGTGGCGCGGTAGCCGTCGCGCCAGCCCGAGCGGCCGTAGCCCTCGTGGTCCATGGTCCAGACGTCGTAGCCGAGCCGGGCGAAGGCATCCATCAGGGAATAGTCGTCACTGCCGGGCACGGTGAGGTCGAAGCCGCTCGGCCCCGAAAAGGACGAGCCGTGGACCAGGAACAGCACCGGCCGGGGATTCGCCCGGTCGGGTGGCTTCTGATGCTTGCGGAACAGGTGAAGCGGAACGCCTTGCTTGTCTGCGGTGTACGCGTGACTCCAGATGTCGCCCATCGGTGCCTCCCGTCAGGCCAGAGGTATTATTGTCACCCGCTTATCGGGCTTTTTTATTCGCCGTGGCTGACGACGTAGTCGTAGGCCGGCAGGGTCAGGAACTCCGAGAACTCTTTGGTCAGGACCATCTTGCGGAACAGGTCGGCGGCGATATCGACGGCCTTGGCGCGCGCGGCGTCGTTGATGCCGTGCTTGATCTTGCCGACCTCCTCGTCGAGGGTCTTCTTGAAAAGAGCTTCGTCGATGGTCTTGCCGTCGGAGCGCTTGGCGTTGTAGCGCACCCACTGCCACAGCTGGGTGCGGGATATCTCCGCCGTGGCGGCGTCCTCCATCAGGTTGTAGAGCGGCACGCAGCCGTTGCCGCGCAGCCAGGACTCGGTATAGAGCAGGCCGACGTTGATGTTCTGGCGGAAGCCGGCTTCCGTGATCGGGCCCTCGGCCACCTTGAGGAGATCGGCGGCGGTGACATGGACGTCCGCGCGCTTGTTGTCGATCTGGTTGGGGCCCGGCATGAACTCGTCGAACACCGTCTTGGCGGTCGCCACCAGGCCGGGGTGAGCGACCCAGGTGCCGTCGTGGCCGTTCTTGACCTCGCGCAGCTTGTCCTGGCGCACCTTCTCGATCGCTTCGGCATTGGCCTTCTCGTCGCCGCGGATCGGGATCTGCGCCGCCATGCCGCCCATGGCGTGGATGCCGCGCCGGTGGCAGGTCTTGATCAGCAGCAGCGAATAGCTCTGCAGGAAGTGGCTGGTCATGGTGACGAGGCCGCGGTCGGGCAGCACGAAGGCCGGGTCGTTGCGGAACCGCTTGATGAACGAGAAGATGTAGTCCCAGCGGCCGCAGTTGAGCCCGGCCGAGTGGTCCTTGATCTCCCACAGGAACTCGTCCATCTGGAACGCAGCCATGATGGTCTCGATCAGGATCGTCGCCTTGATGGTGCCGCGCGGCACGCCGAGCGTGTCCTGGGCGAAATTGAACACGTCGTTCCACAGGCGCACTTCCAGATAGTGCTCCATCTTGGGCAGGTAGAAGTACGGGCCGGTGCCGCGCTTCAGCTGCTCCTGGACGTTGTGGAAGAAGAACAGGCCGAAATCGAAGAACGCGCCGGTGACCGGCTCACCGTCCACCAGCATGTGGGATTCCGGCAGGTGCCAGCCGCGCGGGCGCACCAGCAGCACGGCGGTCTTATCGTTCAGCGCGTAGTGGCGCTTGGTGACGGGATCGTCGAACGTGATGGTGCGGCGCACCGCGTCATAAAGGTTCGCCTGGCCGCGCACCATGTTGTCCCAGGTCGGCGCGTTGGAATCCTCGAAGTCGGTCATGAACACGTAGGCGCCCGAATTGAGCGCGTTGATCACCATCTTGCGGTCGGTCGGGCCGGTGATCTCGACGCGGCGGTCCTGGATGTCGGCCGGGATCGGCGCCACGGTCCAGTCGCTCTCGCGGATCTCCCTGGTCTCGGGCAGGAAGTCGGGGCGCCAGCCGGAATCGAGCCTCGATTGGGTCACCTCGCGTGCGGCCAGCAGTTCGCGCCGGCGCGCGCCGAAGCGGCGCTCGAGCTCGGCGACGAAGGCCACGGCCTCGTCGGTCAGGATGTGCTTGAACTCGTCCTTGATGGGGGCCTTGAAGGCGACGCCCTGGGGCGCGGTGGTGGTCTCCGCCACGGGTCCTCTCCTGTTGATTTTGCTGCAGAATTGGCGCCCAACATAACAGATCAGGACCGGATTACCAGCCCGCGAAGCCGGCCCGAAAGCCCCGGAAACCGGGTGTTTCGCACCCTAACCGGCACGCGCCGCCGGGGCGGACGAATGGGGGCCGCCGACCCCCCCCCGGGAACCGCTCAGGGGGCGATGATCTCGGCCTTCTCGATCACCGCGTCGCTGCGCGGCACGTTCTCGTAAGGACCGAAGCTGTAGGTCGGCAGGCTCTCGATCTTGCGCACCACGTCCATGCCCGACACCACCTTGCCGAACACGGCGTAGCCGTACTCCCGGTCGCTGTTGCCGCGATGGTCGAGCGGCGTGTTGTCGCCGGTGTTGACGAAGAACTGGCTGGTCGCGGTATGGGGCTCGTCGAGCCGCGCCATGGCGACGGTGCCGGTGAGATTGCTAAGCCCATTGTCAGCCTCGTTGCGGATCGGCGCGCGCGTCGGCTTGCGCTTGAACTCGCGGGTGAAGCCTCCGCCCTGAATCATGAATTCCCTGATGACGCGGTGGAAGATGGTGCCGCTGTAGAAGCCCGACTTCACGTAAGCGAGGAAGTTTTCGACCGTCTTGGGCGCGTGCTCGGGATCGAGCTGGATCACGATGTCGCCGAGGTTGGTGACGAGCCGGACGCGCGGGGCGTCCGCGGCGCGCGCGGGGCCGGCCGCAAGCCCGAGGGAAACCAGCAGGGCCGCGAGAACAGAAACGAAACGCTTCATCATGACAACTCCGGGCAGGGCATATAGACGGGCGGGAGCGGGGCGCCGGGCGGCGGCCGACCGAGAGCCGTTATAGCACGGGCATCCCCGGCCGCAACCCGCCGCCGGACAACGAAAATCGCCCGACATGGAACCGGCCATGGAACCAGCGCGGCCGCCGTCCTGTCTAGTGTAGGCGGGTACCACCCCGCCTTGCCCACTTCACCTCATCCCCTGAGGAGTTCCCATGACGTCTGCGATACGTGTCTTTCACCGACTGCGGCACCGGCCGAGAGCCAACTTCCGGCGCCTGCGTCCCCTCACCGCCGCCGGCCGGAAGCGGATCGCCGCGCTGCGCGCGGCGACACTGCACGATCTCGCTGCGGCCGTGCTGCCACGGCCAGTCAAGGTGCGGCTCAGGGCGACGCAGCAGGCATTCGCGATCGTGCGCCTGGCCATGACCGGCGAGAACGGCATGGACCGCGGCTACGCGCTCAACATCCTCCGGAATCTCGGGGGACATCATGCGCGCCATTGTCCGGTGTGCGGCCATGTCGGCCGATTCGCACCTTTCGGGATTCCGCCGCGCATCGATGCCCTATGTCCTTCCTGCGGCGCGCTCGAGCGCCACCGGCTGCTCGCCCATGTCGACCGCAAGGCGCATATCTTCCGCGACGCCGACGCCCTGCTTCATATCGCTCCGGAGCCGGTCATCGCCGGGGTGCTGCGCCACCATTGTTCCCATTACGTGTCGGCCGACCTGATGGATCCGGCCGCCGATCTCCGCCTCGACATCGAAGACATGGACGTGCCGTCGGCGGCCTTCGACACGGTACTGTGCAGCCATGTGCTGGAGCACGTTGACGACCGCAAGGCCTTGGGCGAGATCCACCGCGTGCTCAAGCCGGACGGGCGGCTGGTCGCCATGATCCCGGTGGCCGAGGGCTGCGCCGCCACCTATGAAGACCCGGACATCCAGGATGCCGCCCACCGTGCGCTGCATTTCGGCCAGGGCGACCACCTCCGGCTCTACGGCGCCGATATCCGCGAGCGGTTGGGCGAGGCCGGCTTCTCGGTCCACGAATACACCGCCGAAGGCGCCGAGGCGGTCCGCCACGGGCTCATGATGGGCGAGAAGGTGTTCGTCTGCGACAAGACCTGAGGCGCGCGTAACAGGTGCAGCGCGGCGTGGGGAAACTGGCGCGCCCGGCGGGATTCGAACCCACGACCCCAGGATTAGGAATCCTGTGCTCTATCCTGCTGAGCTACGGGCGCCCGCGCCGCTTATAGCACAGACCTCCGATACCACGGACCCCCATCGCATTTTCACCCCCGTCGCCGCGCCCGCGGGTCGCGGTATCGTGTCCTGCCCGGCATCCGCGATTCTGGTTGACATGAATTAGAATCGTTCTATTTTATTAATTAGAACTATTCTAAATAACCTACATGGGGCGTCGGGCATTCACGATACGCGTCCGGCAGCCGGTTCGATCAACGCTTCCTCGACGGGAGAGAAACATGAGCGAAGACGGAAACAATGCCGCACCCACCGGCAAGTGCCCGGTCATGCACGGCACCACGAGCGTCGGCATGCGGTCGAACAGCGACTGGTGGCCGAAACAGCTGAACCTCAGGATTCTCCACCAGAACGCCTCCCTGTCCGATCCGATGGGCGCGGCGTTCGACTACGCGGAAGAATTCAAGAAGCTCGACTTCAAGGCCCTGAAGCAGGACCTCACCGCCCTGATGACCGACAGCCAGGACTGGTGGCCGGCGGATTTCGGCCACTACGGCGGGCTCTTCATCCGCATGGCCTGGCACAGCGCGGGCACCTACCGCATCGGCGACGGTCGCGGCGGCGCCGGCACCGGCCAGCAGCGCTTCGCGCCGCTCAACTCCTGGCCCGATAACGCGAACCTCGACAAGGCGCGCCGCCTGCTGTGGCCGATCAAGCGGAAATACGGCAACCGGATCTCCTGGGCCGACTTGATGATCCTCGCCGGCAACGTCGCGCTCGAGTCGATGGGCTTCAAGACCTTCGGCTTCGGCGGCGGCCGCGCCGATGTCTGGGAACCCGACGAATCCGTCTACTGGGGCGCGGAGACCGAGTGGCTCGGCGACAAGCGCTATTCCGGCGACCGGAATCTCGAGAACCCGTTGGCCGCCGTGCAGATGGGCCTGATCTACGTGAATCCGGAAGGGCCGAACGGCAAGCCCGACCCGCTTGCCGCCGCCATCGACATCCGCGAGACTTTCAAGCGCATGGCGATGAATGATGAGGAAACCGTCGCGCTCATCGCCGGCGGTCACAGCTTCGGCAAGACCCATGGCGCCGGCGACCCGGCGCTGGTCGGCCCCGAGCCCGAGGCCGCTCTCATCGAAGACCAAGGCTTCGGCTGGAAGAGCAAGTACCGCACCGGCCGCGGCACCGATGCGATCACCGGCGGACCCGAGGTCACCTGGAGCACGACACCGACCAGGTGGAGCAACAGCTTCTTCGAGAACCTGTTCGGCTACGAATGGGAGCTGACCAAGAGCCCGGCCGGGGCGTATCAGTTCAAGGCGAAAGGCGACGCCAAAACGATTCCCGATGCGTTCGACCCGTCGAAGCGTCATGCGCCGACCATGCTGGTCACCGACATCTCGCTCCGGGCCGATCCGGCTTACGAAAAAATCTCGCGGCGCTTCTACGAGCATCCGGACACGTTCGCCGATGCCTTCGCCCGTGCGTGGTACAAGCTGACCCACCGCGACATGGGCCCGCGCGCCCGCTATCTCGGCCCGGAGGTTCCGGCGGAGGAACTGATCTGGCAGGACCCCGTGCCCGCCGTCGATCACACGCTGATCGACGCGAACGACATCAAGGACCTCAAGGGCCAGGTCCTCGCCTCGGGCCCGTCCATCCCGGAACTGGTCGCGACCGCCTGGGCCTCGGCCTCCACCTTCCGCGGCTCCGACAAGCGCGGCGGGGCGAACGGGGCGCGTATCCGCCTCGCGCCGCAGAAGGACTGGGAGGCCAACCAGCCGGCTCAGCTGGCGAAGGTGCTCACGGCGCTGGAAGGTATCCAGAAGGCGTTCAACGACGCCCAGAAGGGCGGCAAGAAGGTATCGCTCGCCGACCTGATCGTGCTCGGCGGCTCAGCCGCCGTCGAGGCGGCCGCCAGGAAGGCGGGACACGACGTGGAGGTTCCGTTCGCACCGGGCCGCACCGACGCCACGCAGGCGCAGACCGATGTGGAGGCCTTCGCCTACCTCGAGCCAGTCGCAGACGGGTTCCGCAACTACCTCAAGGGCAGGTATGCCGTCTCGGCCGAGGAGCTGCTGGTCGACAAGGCGCAGCTGCTGACCCTGACCGCGCCCGAGATGACGGTGCTGGTCGGCGGCATGCGCGCGCTCGACACTAACGTCGGGCAGTCCCGGCACGGCGTCTTCACCAAACAGCCCGGGACACTCACCAACGACTTCTTCGTGAACCTGCTCGACATGGGCACGGCGTGGAAGGCAACCTCGGACGAAAACGTGTTCGAGGGACATGACCGCGCGACCGGCAAGCCGAAGTGGACCGCCACCCGCGTCGACCTCGTGTTCGGCGCGAACGCCCAGCTCCGGGCCATCGCCGAAGTCTATGCCCAGGACGATGCGCGGCAGAAGTTCGTGCGCGACTTCGTGGCGGCCTGGAACAAGGTGATGAACGCCGACCGCTTCGACCTTGCCTGATTGCGGCCGAGCCACGGCTTATGAACCTGCCCCCGGCGGCAACGCCGGGGGCTTTCCTTTTGCCGCGACCTGTGGCGAGATGTCCGCACATCGAAACCGGATCAAGTCATGCCGAGGGGGAACACAAGACATGACGACCCATGCGCATCACCGCCAGGTCTACAGGTATTACGACCTGATTCTCGGCGCGTTCGTCACGGTCTATCTGTGCTCCAACCTGATCGGCCCGGCCAAAGCAGTCACGATGTGGGGATTCACGTTCGGCGCCGGCGTGCTGTTCTTTCCGATCTCCTACATCTTCGGCGACATCCTGACCGAGGTATACGGCTACGCCCGCGCCCGCAAGGTGATCTGGTGCGGCTTCGGCGCAATGATCTTCGCCTCGATCATGGCGACCGTGGTGGTGGCGCTGCCGCCCGCGGCCGGCTGGCCGTTCCAGCCCGCCTACCAGGAGATCTTCGGCCAGACCCCGCGCATCGTGCTCGCCTCGCTGTCGGCATTCTTCGCCGGCGAGTTCGTCAATTCCTTCACGCTCGCCAAGATGAAGCTGTGGACCGAAGGCAAGTGGCTGTGGACCCGCACCATCGGCTCGACCATCCTGGGCGAGGCGGTCGAACTCGATGATCTTCTACCCGATCGCGTTCTTCGGCACATGGAATAACAAGCTACTGATCACGGTGATGATGACGAACTACGTGCTCAAGGTACTGGTCGAGGTCGTGATGACGCCGGTCACTTACAAGATCGTCGGTGCGCTCAAGCGGGTGGAACACGAGGACTACTACGACCGCGGCACCAACTTCACGCCGTTCAGCATCGAGACATGACGGATGGCGTCGCCGTCTGCCGCTACCTGCGCTGGTCGGTCTAGTTGCCGGAGAACGGGATCGAGTAGAACACCAGCAGCTCGTTGGCGCCGGGATTGCGGCTGCCGATGCCGGCGTTGGAAATGTGGAACAGCTCGACGCCGAGGCGCGAGCGGTCGTCGAGGCGGTAGGCCGCCTTGATGGAGGAGCGGAACTCGATCATGCTGCCGAGTTTCTTGCCGCCGTTCTCCATGTAGAGGCCGGGCGCGAACGACGGCGTCAGCACGAAACGGCGCCCGAAATAGACGTCGAGCGCGAGACCGGCGTAGCCATAGAGCGAGGCTTGCTGCGTTGCGAAGAAGCCGGTCATGGGCCGCAGCTTCCACAGCCACTGGCGCTTGTCGATGTATTCGAGACTGAGCAGGGCTGCGCCATCGTTGCCGTTGATGTCGAACGCGCCGGCGCCGAGGGTAAGGAGCTGGGGCTCCTCGGCACGTGCGGGCGCTGGCGCCGCCGCCGCCCAGATCGCCGCCAGGATGCCGAGCGCGGCCATCGCCGTCCTGTACGCCGCCGAGCGTTGCCCGCGGCCCAACCGATGCCGTTCCGTCACGAAATCCCCCTTTTTTAAAGCGTCCCGCGACGCCGCCACGCATCCCCGCGCGGGCGCCATTCTAGGAACCGGCTCCCCCCGCCGCAAGGCGCAAGCGGCGGCAAATGGCTTAAAGTGCCAGGGACTTGAACTTTTCCGTGGCGGCGATCAGGGCGGCCCGCGTCCCGGGTTCCGAGGCGGCGTGGCCAGCATCGGCGATCACCCGGTATTCGAGGCCGTTGGCGCCGGGCTGCCCGGGCCAGTGGCGCACCAGCTCGTCGGCGCTGCGGATCGGGCATACCACGTCGTAGCGGCCCTGGACCACCACCGCGGGGATGCCCGACAGCATGCCGATCCGGTCGAGCAGCTGGTTGTCGGCCATGAACATGTCGTTGATGAAGTAATGGGCCTCGATCCGCGCCATGCCGAGGGCCATGCGCTCGGAGCCGAACTCGGCCTCGATCGCGGGGTCGTGGCGCAACGTCGAGCACGCGCCCTCATAGGCGGCCCAGATGCGCGCCGCCGGCATATGCACGTCGCGCGAAGGATCGGTGAGGCGGCGGTAGTAGTTGATGAGCAGGTGGCTGCGTTCCTCGGGCGGCAGGAACCCGATGAAGCGGTCCCAGGCCTCGGGGAAGAAGTTGCGCATGCCGTGGAGGAACCAGTCCACCTCGAGCTTGCGGCCGAGGAAGATGCCGCGCAGCACCAAGCCGAGGCAGCGATCGGAATGCTCCTCGGCATAGGCCAGCGCCAGCGTCGAGCCCCACGAGCCGCCGAACAGCATCCAGCGTTCGATGGCGAGGTGGCCGCGCAGGCGCTCCATGTCGGCGATCAGGGCGGGCGTGGTGTTGCCGGCGAGCGCGCCGAACGGCTCGGACCGACCCGCGCCGCGCTGGTCGAACAGGACGATGCGGTAGTGGCGGGGATCGAAATAGCGCCGGTGATGGGCGTGGGTGCCGGCACCCGGTCCGCCGTGCAGGAACACAACGGGCACGCCCTCGGGATTGCCCGAAACCTCGTAATACATGCGGTGCCCGCCGTCGAGGTCGAGCATCCCGCTGTCGGAAGGCTCGAGTGGCGGATAAAGGGCGGTGCGGCGAACGGATGTGGTCTGATCCATGGAAACCTTGCGGCTATCTTACCTACCCCGCGCCGTGCCGGTCAAAGGGGGGGCACGCCGCTAGTGTCGTGGTTCAGAAGTTCGCTTTGTGTTTGGGGCGGCTTCTGGCGAACTTCTGAACCGAAACGACACTAGAAACTATTAGATTCTAGTGTGGTTATGGATTTGAAGTTCCTTTCGATGCCGCCCCGAATAATGTCAGGAACTTCAAATCCACCACACTAGCGTCTCCGGCTTTCCGGTGAACAGGACACGCGGCTAGAATGGCATCATGCGCAAGACCGTCGCTTTGCCGTTGTGCCTCGCGTTCGTGCTGGTCCTGGGAGGACTTCATGCCCGGGCCGCCGAGCACCTGCCGGCGGGGCTTACGGCGGGCACGCCCGGTACGGTCGCCCGGATCGTCGACGGCGACACCCTAGTGCTGGCCGACGGGCGCGAGGTGCGCCTGGTCGGCATTCAGGCGCCCAAGCTGCCGCTCGGCCGGGGCGGCTTCCCGACCTGGCCGCTGGCGCCCGAGGCCAAGCGGGCGCTCGCGGACCTCGCCGGTCCCGGGACCACCCTGACGCCGTGGTTCGGCGGTGCGCGGCGCGACCGCCACGGGCGCGTGCTGGCGCATCTCGTGCGCGACGACGGCACCTGGCTCCAGGGCGAGATGCTGGCGCGGGGCCTCGCGCGGGTCTACAGCTTCGCCGACAACCGCGCCGCCGTGGCCGGGATGTACGCGATCGAGCGGAGGGCGCGGGCCGCCCGGCGCGGCATCTGGGCGCGCGCCTATTACCGCGTGCTCGCCGATACCGAGGCCGCCCGCCACATCGGCACGTTCCAGCTGGTCGAGGGGCGCATCCGCGCCGTTGCGGTCGTGCGCGGGCGGGGGTATCTCAATTTCGGCGCGGACTGGCGCAAGGACTTCACCATCACCGTGGCGAAGCCGGCATTGCCCGCGTTCCGGTCCGCGTTCGGGCGCAGGCTCGAGCGACTTTCCGGCAGCCGCGTGCGGGTACGCGGCTGGCTGCGCAGCTACAATGGCCCCATGATCGAGGGCACCCATCCGGAGCAGATCGAGGTACTGAAGTGACTACCGCACGCACCATCGCAGGCATCCCCAACGGCTCCAAACAGCCCCGGCGCCGCAGCCGGGCCGCCGTGCTGGCCGTGCTCGCGCTCGCGGCGCTGACGCCCGTGCTCACCACCTGCGCCACCAGTCCCGCCACCGGCGAGCGCATCTTCACCATCATGTCGCCCGAGGAGGAACAGCAACTCGGCGACAAGGAGCACCCCAAGCTGGTCGCGGAATTCGGCGGCGAGGTGACCGACAAGCCACTCAACGCCTACATCAACTCGATCGGCCAGCTGCTCGCCAGGACCACCGAGCTGCCCAACCTCAAGTACACCTTCACCATCCTCGACACCTCCGACGTCAATGCCTTCGCGCTGCCCGGCGGCTACGTGCACATCACGCGCGGCCTGCTCGCGCTCGCCAACGACGAGGCCGAGGTCGCCGGCGTGCTCGGCCACGAGCTCGGCCACATCAACGCACGCCACACCGCCCAACGCTACAGCAAGAGTATGGTCGCGGGCGGCCTCGCCGGCATCATCGGCATCGTCACCGGCTCGCAGACCCTGACCGACATCACGGGGCAGGCGGCGCAACTCGCGCTGCTCAGCTATTCGCGCGAGGACGAGTACCAGGCCGACCAGCTGGGCGTGCGCTACATGAAGCGCGCGGGCTTCGACCCCAACGCCATGGCGAGCTTCCTGGCGACGCTGCGCAGCTATTCACAGGTCGAGGCCAAGCTGCACGGCCTGCCGGCCGGCTCGGTGGACGACCGCAGCATGATGGCGACCCACCCGCGCACCGTCGACCGGGTCGAGCGCGCCGCCGCCGAGGCGGGCAACTTTCACGTCGCCAACCCGATCGTCGGGCGCGACGTCTATCTCCACAAGATCGACGGGCTGATCTACGGCGACAGCCCGGCCCAGGGCTTCGCGCGCGGGCGCGACTTCCTCCACCCGGAGCTGCGCTTCCGCTTCGAGGTGCCGGAGGGCTTCGAGCTGGAGAACACCGCCCAGCGCGTGGTCGCGACCGGTCCGAACAAGGCGCGGATCGTGTTCGACGGCGCCAAGGACAAGGGCGGCCGCAAGCCGCTCGACTACCTGGTCAACGTCTGGGCCAAGGGTCTCAGGCTCGACAACCGCGAGGAGATCACCATCAACGGGCTCGCCGCGGCGACCGGCGAGGCGCAAGTGCGCACCAGCGACGGCGCGCGCGATCTCAGGCTGGTGGCGATCCGGGACACGGGCGACCAGATATGGCGCCTCATGTTCCTGATCCCGCCCGCGGACAGCGACAAGCTGTCGCTGGGGCTGCGCCGCACCACGTACTCGTTCCGCAAGGTGAGTGCCGCCGAGGCCGCCAAGTGGAAGCCGTGGCGCATCCGCCTGCACAAGGTGGTGGCGGGCGACACGGTGGAAAGCCTGGCGGCGCAGATGCCTTTCTCCAAGCTCAGGGTCGAGCGATTCCGCGCGCTCAACGGCCTCGGCGAGGGCGAGCCGATCAAGCTCGGCCAGACCGTCAAGCTGGTGCTTGACCGCTAGCGAACACCGCGAACAGCGCGTCGAGGAACACCCGCGCCCGGGCGTGGATGCCCGGCGCCTCGCTCTCGCGCGGGCCAGCGACGTTGAGCACGCCCACTGCCTCGGCATGCATCCAACCGGCGACCTCCGCCGGCGCCGGCATGGCACCCAGTGCCGCGACGAACACCGGCCGGCCGAGCGCGCGGGCGGTCGCCACGGTGAGACGCGTGCCCGGACCCCAGCGGGCGGGATCGGCCTCGTCCACGACGATCAGGGTGGCGTCGGCGGCGCGCACGTTGGTGCGGGTGCGTTCCGCCGGATCGGCGCTCTCGGTTTCGGTGAGCGGATAGCGTGCCGGGATCGGTCCGTCCTCGGCCAGGCGTCCCTTGGGGCAGGCGCCGCCGACGGCAAGCCCGGCGGCGAGGGCGGCATCGAGGGCCGCGCGGTCGACCCCGGTCTGGCCGCCGGAGATGATGTGCGGCGGCGCCGTCATGGGCCTTCCCCAAAAGCAAAGGGCCGGTGCGTGTCCGGCACCGGCCCCTGCTTGGATGAGATCGGCAATGCTCAGGCGGCCTTTTCCAGCACCTGCTCAAGCTTCACCGCCGCGGCGTCGGCGTCGATCTTCTCGACCGCGGCAAGCTCGCGCGCGAGCCGCTCCAGCGCCGCCTCGTAGATCTGGCGCTCGGAGTAGGACTGATCCGGTTGGCCCGCGTTACGGTGCAGGTCACGCACCACCTCGGCGATCGAAACCGGATCGCCCGAGTTGATCTTGGCCTCGTACTCCTGGGCGCGGCGCGACCACATGGCGCGCGACACCCGCGAGCGACCCTTGAGGGTGGTCAGCGCGACGTCGATCTGCTGGCGCGAGGACAGCTTGCGCAGGCCCGCTTCGTCAGCCTTGTCGACCGGCACCCGCAGCGTCATCTTCTCCTTCTCGAAGTTGATGACGAACAGGCGCAACTGATAGCCGGCGATGATCTGCTCCTCGATGGCGTCGATCTGGCCGACGCCGTGGGTGGGATAGACCACGTAGTCCTTGACCGCGAAATCGCCGAGCTTCTTGGCCGAGAACGGCTTCTCCAGCTTGACCGGCACCTTGGGCGCGACCGCCTTGACCGGGGGCTTCACGGGCGCTTTGGGGGCGGGCGCCTTGTGCGCTACGGGCTTATGAGCGGGCTTGTGGGCGGGCGCGGCGGCCTTCACCGGAGCCTTCTTCGCCGCCGCCTTGGGGGCCGGCTTTTTGGCGATGACCTTCTTCGGGGCGGGCTTCTTCGCCGCCGCCTTTTTGGCGACCGGCTTCTTGGCGGTGGATTTCTTCGGCGTCGCCTTCTTGGAGGCGACGGCCTTCTTCGCCAGCGCCTTGCGCGCGGGCGACGGTCGCTTGCTAGCAGCCTTCTTCTTCACGGCAGTCTTCTTCGCGGCGGTCTTCTTCGCGGTTGTCTTCTTGCTCACGGCCTTGCGCTTTGCCGACGCCGCGGCGCGCTTCTTCGGCGCCGCCGTCTTCTTCGCCGGCGCCCTGCGCCGTGCCGTGCTGTTACCCTTGCTCCTGGTCTTCGTGGCCATGTGCGGTCCTTGCATCCTCAATCGAGCGCGTTCCAACGATCTGCCGGGGACCTCCCCTGCGGTCCGCACCGGCGCCTGTTCCCCGCGGCGTCACGGACGCCTTATAAAAAACCAGCCGCAAATCCCAATGGGGCGTACCGGTGGCCGGCACCCCCCTCGAGTGGCTGGTTTCCCTCAGGGAACGCGCGGGCCGCGACAGGGGCCCGCGTCATCATCGGCCTGGCAAGGATCAAACCCTTGAAAAACAGGGTTAATCCCGTCGACCGTTGCTGTAATGTAACATAAATTGTCGACAAATCCGAGGGGCACGGCCATCGCTGTCCGAAACCCCAGGATTCCAATGGGTTAGGAAGCGGACTCTCCGGGGTTCGGGCTGAAGTGCTGCTCGAACTTGTCCTTGACGTCCTTCCAGTCCTCGCGGTCGGCCGGCGGCTCGCCCTTGCGCGTGATGTTGGGCCAGGATTCCGAATATTTCCGATTGATTTCCAACCACTTGGACAGATCGCCCTCGGTGTCCGGCAGGATCGCCTCGACCGGACATTCGGGCTCGCACACGCCACAGTCGATGCATTCCTCCGGGTTGATCACCAGGAAATTCTCGCCCTCGTAGAAGCAGTCCACCGGGCAGACCTCGACGCAGTCCATGTACTTGCACTTCACGCACGGGTCGGTCACTACGTATGCCATCGGGCCAATCGTCCTTTCACGCGGGCTTTCCCGCCGCCTTTAACTTGCGCAGCGCCCGTTTGCGCGCCTCGCCCCGCTCCCGGTCGGAAACGTAGACGAGCCCGCCGATGCGCCGCATCAGGGTCGCCTCATGATCGTTGAGCACGCCGTCCGCGTAAACCACTTCCCACAACATTTCAACCATTTCGATGCGCTGTTCCGGCGTGAAACGGTCCTTGATGGTGCGCGTGAATGGCAGGATCTGGACCGAGTTCCGCGACCCGCGCCTCGGCCTCGACGACCAGCGCCCGGGCCTCGTCCCCGTCGAGGCCGAAATGGCCGGTGAGCAGGGCCTCGATGCGGGTACGCTCGGCGCCGTCGAACAACCCGTCCTGGCGCGCAGCCACCACCAGCAGCGCGGCGGCGGCGAAGATGACATCGTCGTCACGGGCGGGCGCCGCGGCGGCTTCGGCCTCGGCGGCGAACAGGGCCTTGATGCGGTCGAACATGGGGGCCTCGGGGTAGCACAGGCCTTCCCCCGCCGCAAGCCGGGCGGGGCCGGGCACGACAGGGTCGGCCCCCTGCATTTAGGACGGCGGCGGCCCGGCGCAAGGGTAAAAAAACGGGCCACATGTCACATCCGCCTCCGCCGTCTCGTCCTTGCTACGTAACCCCCAACGTTACGGAGAGAGCCATGACACCGAGACTGTCCCCCAATGCCGTCGTTCCCGAGGCCTACCAGGCCATGCTCAACCTCGAGGGCTACGTGCGGAGCTGCGGGCTGGAGCCGAGCCTGCTCCACCTCGTCAAGGTCCGCGCCTCGCAGATCAACGGCTGCGCCTTCTGCATCCACATGCACACCCGGGAGGCGCGCGCGAGCGGCGAGCGCGAGGAACGGCTATACTTGCTCGACGGCTGGCGCGAATCGCCGCTCTACAGCGCGCGCGAGCGCGCCGCGCTGGGCTGGACCGAAGCGCTCACCCTGATCGCGGAGACTCACGCGCCCGACGACGCCTACCAGGCCCTGAAGGAAAACTTCAGCGAGGAAGAGGAGGTCAAGCTGAGCCTCGCGATCACCACCATCAACGCGTGGAACCGCCTGTCGATCGGCTTCCGGGTGATCCATCCGGTCGCGGCCGAGCATGAAGCGGCTTGACGGCGACGCCGCGGCATCGTTCTCACCCCTCCGCCCCCGGCTGACCGGCATCGCCTATCGCATGCTCGGCTCGGTCGCGGAGGCGGAGGACGTGGTGCAGGACGCCTATCTCCGCTGGCACGACACGGACCGCGCCGCCGTGCGCGATCCGGCGGCCTTCCTGGTGCGCACCGTGACGCGGCTGTGCCTCGATCACCTGAAGTCGGCGCGGGTGCGGCGCGAGAGCTACGTCGGCCCGTGGCTGCCCGAGCCGGTGTTCGACCCCGAGGCCGACCAGCCCCACGAGGACGTGACGCTGACCCTGATGATGGCGCTGGAGCGGCTGTCGCCGCTCGAGCGCGCGGCGTTCCTGCTGCACGACGTGTTCGACCTCGACTTCGACGAGGTGGCGGAGACCCTCGGGCGCAACGCCGCCGCCTGCCGCCAGCTGTGCCACCGGGCGCGCGACCACGTGCGCGCCGCGCGGCCGCGCTTCCCCGTGTCGCGGGAACGCGGCCAGGAGATCGCGGCGGCATTCTTCCGCGCCTCGCGCAACGGCGACATGGCCGCGCTCCAGAGCCTGCTCGCCGCCGATGCGACGCTCTATACCGACGGCGGCGGCAAGGCGCCGTCGGCGCTCAACCCCATCTTCGGGCGCTCCCGGATCGCCCGGTTCTTTACCGGCATTGCCCGGAAGCTCGGCCACACCAATTCGCCGTCGCCATTCGTGCGCGTCGGTACCGTCAGCGGCCTGCCCGGCTTCGTCACCATCGATCCCATCGGCGTCCTGCAGGTCACCGCGCTCGCCATCGAGAACGACAAGATCACAGCCGTCTTCACCGTGCGCAACCCGGACAAGCTGCACCACATCCGCAGCGTCACTGCCGCACCGGGCACGCTTCACTAGGAGCACTTCACGAGGGCGGCGGGAATCCTCCAGCCGGGCCTGAAAATGCTCTAAGCTGGCGCCATGGCCGATGCCGTCGAGGTGCCCAAGGGCGCACTGCACGCGCCTCACACCCTGCGCAACCGCGAGCCGATCCTCGCCGTGCTCGCGCGCGTTCTGGCCGACGCCCGTGCGGTGCTGGAGGTCGGCTGCGGCACCGGCGAGCAGGCGCCGTGGTTGGCCGAGCGCCTGTCCCACCTCACCTGGCTGTCGGCCGATATCGACCCGATGGCGGTGGCTTCCGCCGCCGCCTGGCGCAAGGCCGGCACCGCCCGCAACCTGCTGGCGCCGATCGCGCTCGATGCCGCCGCGTCGACGTGGTCCCTGCCCGACGGCTTCGCGCCCGATGCGATCGTCTCCATCAACATGATCCACATCGCGCCGTTCGCCGCCTGCGCCGGCCTGATCGCCGGCGCCGCGCGCCTTCTGGCCACGGGCGGCGTGCTCTACCTCTACGGCCCCTATCGCGTCGGCGGGCAGCACACGGCGCCGTCAAACGCGGTGTTCGACCAGTCGCTGCGGGCGCGTGATCCCGGCTGGGGCATCCGCGACCTCGAAACCGTCGCCGAACTCGCCGCCGAACATGGCTTCGCCGCGCCGGAGACGGTCACGATGCCCGCCAACAACCTGTCCGTGGTGTTCCGGAAGAAAAGCTAGTCGTCGTCGCCCTTGAGGCGGTCGATGGCGCGGCGCTCGGCCTTGGTGGGCCGACCCGCGCCGGCCTCGCGCGCCGCCACCGGTGCGGGACGTGATGGCGTTGCCGCGTCCCCGGGCACGGGCGGATCGAGATCGTCGTAGAGCAGCCGCGCCTCGGGCGCGGGACCGCGGCGCGTGCCCAGCGCCGCCACTTTCACCACCCGGATGCGCGCGCCGGCGGCGAAGGTCAGCACGTCGCCGACGCGCACCGGCACATGGGCCTTGGTCACGCGCGTGCCGTTGACGCGCACATGGCCGTCGGTGCAATGGCGCGCGGCGAGCGAGCGGCTCTTGAAGAAGCGCGCGAACCACAGCCACTTGTCGAGGCGCAGGCCGGCGCCGCTCTCGGCCTCTGCCCCCCCGCTCACCCGGGCTTTCCGCGTTTCGGCTTGCGCGCGGGAGGCTGGCTGAGCTTGAGCCCGCGCAGCACGGCGAACGGCGAATCGGCGATGCGCTTCTCCTCGCGCGCGGCACGCCGGACGGCGGCACGCGCGCCGGCCTTGCGGGCGGCATCGTCGCCGGCCGCCGCTTCCGCCGGCTTCCCACCCTTGCCGCGGCGACGGGCTTTCGCGCGCACCCGCGGGGCGCCCGGCTCTGCGTTGCGGCGCGGCGCAAAGCCGACGCCCTCGGGCCCCTGCTCGGCACGGAAGCCGAGCGCCAGCAGCACGCCCACCAGATCCTCGACGCTGCCGCCGGCGAGCTTGCGCAGCCCCGGGGTCGCCGTGAATACACCCTGGCGGGCGAGCTTGCGCGCCTCCGCCGCGAGCGCCTCGGCGCGGCCCTGGGCGAGCGCGCGGGGACCGAGCGCGACCAGGCCGCTCGCGCGGTAGAAGTCGTCGGGCAGGGCCGCGTCGCGCGCGATGGTGGGCGCGCCGCGCGCCACCGCGCGGGCACGGGCGGCGATGTCGTCGCCCGGCAGGCGGCGCACGATACCGTCGAGGACCGCGCGCAGGCGGCGCACGCCCGCGCCATGGAGGCCGTCAACGTAGACCGTTTCGGTGCCGAGGCGCACGCCGAGCCGGGCGAGCGTCTTGCGCGCACCCGCGTCGCAGGCGCGCACCAGGGCATCGACCTCGGCACGCGGCACCGCGCCGAGCGCCTCGCTGAGCTGGAACAGGATGCCGCGCACCGGGGCCGCGAGCGCGGCGTCGCCGGCCGCATCACGCACCTTGAACAGCGGAGCGAGTTCGCGCGCGCAGGTGCGCCTCAATCCAGCGCGACAGCGTCTCGGCGAGCGCCATCACGTCGGGTGCGGCGACCACGTCGCTTGCCACCGCCCGCACGGCGGGCGACAACGGATCGCGACCGGGTGCCAGCGTCGCCACCAGCCAGCCGCGCCACAGGATGCGCCCGTCGTCGGCGAGCGTCAGCGCGTCGTCACCGGCCTCGGCGATGGCGCGCAGGCGCGCCTGGATCTCGGGCTGGAGCGCGCGGCTGGCGGCGCCGCGCACCGCCTTGCGCGCGAGGTCGCTGTCCTCGTCGCCGCCCGTGCCGGTGGCGGCGATGAAGCGGAAGCCTTCCAGGCGCCCGACCGCGTGGCCCTCCACCGAAATCGCGCCGTCGTCGGCGACCGCGGTGCTCATGATGCCCTGGGCGCGCAGACCCTTGACCAGCGCCGTGGTGCGCCGGTCGACGAAGCGCTGGGTGAGGCGGTCGTGGAGCGCATCCGACAGCCGGTCCTCGAGCGCACGCGTGCGCGCCTGCCAGGCGGGCGCGTCGCCGATCCAGTCGGCGCGGTGCGCGATGTAGGTCCAGGTGCGCACGTGGTCGATGCGGCCCGTCAACGTGTCGATGTCGCCGTCGACGCAGTCGAGCCGGGTGATGTGTCCGTTGATCCAGTCGTCGGAAAGATGCCCCGATGCGGCGAGGTGTCGGAACACCTCGGCGAGGAAGCGCGCGTGGCTGCCGCCCGCAGCGCGGCGGAAGTCGGGAATCTGGCACACGTCCCACAGCAGGCGCACGACGTCCCGCTGGCGCGCCGCGTCGGCGATGTCACCCTCGGCCGCGAGCGTGCGCAGCGCGATGTGGTCGGGCGCGTCGCGCACCGCGATCAGACCGGGTGCCGGGGCCGGCACGTCGAGGGCGCTCATCAGCGCATCGAGGGTGTTGAAGACGAGCGCGCTGTTGCGCCAGTAGATCGCGCGCACCGGCTCGAAGCTGTGGTTCTCGATCGCGGCCACCAGGTCGGGGGCGAGCTCGCCCGCCTCCGCCGTGGTACCGAAGGTGCCGTCGGCCATGTGGCGCCCGGCGCGCCCGGCAATCTGACCGAGCTCGGCGGCGGTGAGCGGACGGCGGCGGCGGCCGTCGAACTTGGCGAGCTCGCCGAAAGCGACGTGCGCCACGTCCATGTTGAGGCCCATGCCGATGGCGTCGGTCGCCACCATGTAGTCGACCTCGCCCTCCTGGAACATGGCGACCTGGGCGTTGCGGGTGCGGGGCGAGAGCGCGCCCATCACCACCGCCGCGCCGCCGCGCTGGCGGCGCAGCAGCTCGGCGATGCCGTAGACCGAGGCGGCCGAGAACGCCACCACGGCGGAGCGCGAGGGCAGGCGCGTGATCTTGTGGACGCCGGCATAGGTCAGCGCCGAGAAGCGCGGGCGCGACACGAACTCGCAGCCCGGCACGAGGCGACGGATGAAAGGCGCGATGGTCTCGGCGCCCAGCAGCATGGTCTCGCCATAGCCGCGCGCATTGAGGATGCGGTCGGTGAAGATGTGGCCGCGGTCGGGATCGGCGGCGAGCTGGACCTCGTCCACGGCGAGGAACGCCACCTCGCGCGCGAGCGGCATCGATTCCACCGTGCACAGGAAATAGGACGGATTGGGCGGGAGGATCTTCTCCTCGCCGGTGACCAGCGCGACCTGATCGGCGCCCTTGATGGCGACCACGCGGTCGTAGTTCTCGCGCGCCAGCAGCCGCAGCGGGAAGCCCATCATGCCCGAGGCATGGCCCATCATGCGCTCGATGGCGAGATAGGTCTTGCCGGTGTTGGTGGGCCCGAGCACGGCGGTGACGCGCCCGCCCGCCCGGGCCCCGAAAAGGGAGCCGGATGCTGCCGGATGGAAGCCGTCGGTCATCAGTGGTGTCGTGTTTGTAGCGCGCGCGGCGCAGAATTTATGGATGGCCGAGCTTGGAAAGATGCTCGTGGGCGCGGCGCTCGAGGGCCTCGAATGCGTCGCGCATGGCGACGTAGACGTCCTCGTGGGCGTGGCCGCCCTTGTCGCCCTGATGCACCACGACCTCACCCTTCGGCATCATCAGCTCGAGGGTGAACTGGTAGAGCTGGCCCTTGTGGCTGGGCCCCTGGCTGCGGGCGTGCGGCGCGGACACGATCACATGCAGCGAGGTGGCGCGCTCGGCGAACTTGGTAAGCCGCTCGGCGCGCTCGAGGATCCTGGCCTCAATGGCATCGCTCTGGGGGATGTCTCTAAAGGTGATCTGAACGGGCATGGCCATGGGCACCTCCTGCAGCGGCACGTACGGGAACGACAAGGTAAGGATAGCACCGGCGCCGAGCGCTTCGCCAGCGGGTGCCCTGCGAACGCGAGGAAGTCACAAAATGGTAAGGGGTGGCGGGCGGCGCAGGGCTCCGCGCGGCGGGAATGCCGTCAGGGACGCGGCTTGACCATCGGTATGGCGGCGGCGGCGAGGATCGGGCCGGTGCCGTCCGCCTGCACCAGGATGGCGCAGTTCTGGTAGCCCTCGCGCAGCTCGTCGGCGATGTCGACGGTGATGCGGGTGGCCTCACCCGACCAGCTGCCGATCGCACGCAGGTCGCGCACCACGTTGACGTAGCTGAGCGTGCGTCCGCCGTTCTCGCCGGCACGGACCTTGGTGGTATGGCCGTTATCGAAAGCAACCCACCACACCGTCGCCTGGCCCTTGAACGGCGCGGCCCCGACCGAGACCGTAAGCTTGCCGCCCGCCTCAGAGAGCGAGACGTCCGGCCCGCCACCGGCCTTGGCACGGGCCGTGGCGATCAGGCGCGCCACGGTGGCACGCTCGGAGCCCACCGCATCCTTGCGGCCGGCCACGATCATCTCCGGGGTATAGACGTAGTGGCCGCCGAGCGCGCGGGCATAGGCGCGCTGGCGTGCGGTGACCTCGGCGTTGGAATAGGGATCGGGCCAACCGAGCCCGTTCCAGTAATCGATGTGCATGGAGAGCGCGAGGATGTCGGGCTGCTTGGCGAGCTCGCCGAGGTAGGCGTCGGCGGGCGGACAGGACGAGCATCCCTGGGAGGTGAACAGTTCCACCACCACGGCGGGGCGGGCGGGCGCGCCGGCGCGCGCGGCCGTCACGGAAAGGGCGGCGGCGAACAGCACAAGCGCGACGAGGCGCAGAAGGGGTGCGGCGGCTTTTGTCATGACGCGAGATTAGGCCGGTTCCCGGCCGCTTCCCAATCAAACGGTTTCACGCTTTGGTGAGGGCGCCCCCGGGCGCGGCCCTGGAAGCCGCCCCTGGAACCCGCCCCTAGAACCCGAAAGTATGGTCCAGCGAAAACGCCCCGTCGGCGCGCGCGAGGCCGTGGTAGCCGAACAGGCGGCAGGTAGTGTCGCGGACGATGATGTAGCCGCCTTCACAGGCCTTGCGCGCGTCCTCGCCGAACAGACCGCCCATGCGCCAGAACAGACTGCCGCCGCACGGGATCGCAACGTCGTGCGCCGCCACCTCGCGGCCGTCGGCGGCGAAGGCGGTGATCCGGGTGCGCGATTGGGGATGCCACGGCACGCTCGCCGGATAGATCAGGTGGCAGAGCGCGTCGAGCCCATCGCGGCCGAGCTGCAGGAACAGCCGCGTCGACAGGCCGGGCGGACGCGTATTGTAGCTCTGCGGCTCGTCGCGGTAGACCAGCGCGGTGTTGTAGATATGCGCGCCGAAGGTGGTCTCGGTGACGTGGCCGCCGGCGCGCGCCTCGAAGCGCGCGAGCGCGTGCAGCCAGCCGTCGGCCTCGCCGCCCTCGCGGAAGTCGTACATCAGCTCGGCATGGCCATAGCCCGCCGGCAGCGCGGCGCCGGCCTCGGCCAGCAGCTCGTCCACGTCGACCGCGGCGCTGGCGCGGCGCGGCACGCGGCCGAGGAAACGGCGCGCCACCTCGGTGCCGTCGGCGTCATAGAGCGCGACCGCGATCGGCAGCTCCTGCTG
Source organism: uncultured Alphaproteobacteria bacterium (assembly GCA_963732875.1). Taxonomy (GTDB): domain Bacteria; phylum Pseudomonadota; class Alphaproteobacteria; order SMXQ01; family SMXQ01; genus WHSO01. Next base: position 2,122,779 of record CAVTBD010000002.1, read on the forward strand.
GGCCGTGGTCATGGGCGTCGGCAGGATGGTGGCGCGGTAATCGGCCACCGGCAGGACCGGCAGCGGCAGGATGTAGCCCTTGCCGAGGCTGTCGCCGAGGCGCGGGATGTTGGGATCGGGCGACAGGTCGGTGCGCTCCACGTTGACGTGGCAGAAGCGGATGCGCCCCGAGGCTTCCTCGATCTCGTAGCGCGGGCGCACGAAGTAGCGCCCGGCCCGGATCTCGATCTGGTCGGGCCAGCGCGCATCGGGCAGCAGCTCGGCGATGTCGACGCGGTGGCAGCCGAATGCCGGCACCTCGCCGTCGAAGCGGCGCACGTCCTGGGAACCCATGATGTTGACGCCGATCTCGCCCGCGGGGATGGCGACCGGGTGGCTGTTCTGGATCCACAGCCGGACGCGCTCGCCGTCGTCGGGCGCGGGCAGGCCGGCATAGAGGTCGGCGGGCCACGGGTTGGCGTCGTGGGTGCCCGACAGGTGACCGGACCCAGCGCCATCGCCGTAGGTGTCGACGGCGTATTTCATGATGTCGTGCCCGGCGACCCGGATCGCGTGCATGAACAGCGAGCCCGCGAACGGGCCGAGGCCGAAGCGCGCGCGCACCTCCGCCGAATTGATCGCGAAGGCGGCGCCGGGACCGGGCAGGTCCTCGGTCCATTCGGCGAGCGCGCGGCCGTCGGCGTCGAACAGCTTGAGCCACATGGCCGGGCTCTTGGCGCCGTAGCTGCCCCAGTAGTTGACCGAGGTGATGCGCGTGTGATGGTCATCGCTTTCGCTCAGGAAACCGAAGTTGGTGACGAAGTTGAGCGGATCGAGATAGTCGCGCGCATTGGTCAGCATGTCGTCGGGCAGGCGGAACGCGTCGAAGCTCGCCACCTCGGCGCCGTCGGGCACGAGATGACGGATGTGCTCGATCGGCTTGGCGGCATCGAACGCGCACACCAGTACCGTACGGCAATCGGTATCCGCGAGCTCGGTCACCGGCCGCGCCGGCAGGCCCAGCACCGGCTTGTCGATCTCGGCGAGGTTCTGGACGAACACGCCCGCGATGTCGAAGGCGCCGAGATTGTAGAAGCTGTCGCAGTGCCCGGCCTCGCCATAGGGATCGTAGATCGCGACCGGGCCGCGCCGGGCGATCTCCACCAACTGCGCGCGGGCGCGCGCCGCGGTCAGGGGATGGCCGAGCGCCTTGAACAGGGTCGAGCCGCCGGCGTTGTTGCCGGGCCGCCAGCCCTTGTTGGTGAAGGTTTCGATATTGAGCGCCATCGGCTGCCCCGCTGTGCCCGCGACGCGGGCCGGACTCAAGGATACGAGGCCCCCGTTGTAACAAGAGCGCGCCCGGGGGCGCTAGTCCCTATGGGCATGGACCATGATAGCATGTGCGGCGCAACCCCGTTCCCACGAGGAAATCCATGCCCGATTCCCGTTTTCCCGTCGCGCTCCGCGCCGCCGACGTCGCGCCCCGCGCCCGGCCCTCCAACTATCCCTCGCCGTTCGCCGAACGCATGGCGGGACGCGAGAAGCGCCCGCTCGGCGACGCTTTCGGCCTCGGCAATTTCGGCGTCAACCTGACCCGCATCAAACCCGGCGGCGAAAGCGCGCTGCGCCATGCCCACAGCCGGCAGGACGAACTGGTCTATATCCTGGAGGGCACGGCGACGCTGATCACCGACGCGGGCGAAACCACGCTCACGCCCGGCATGTGCGCGGGCTTCCGGGCCGGCACCGGCGACGGCCACCACATCGTAAATCGAAGCAATGCGGACGTCGTGTACCTGGAGATCGGCGACCGCACCAAGGGCGACGAGGGCAGCTATCCCGACGACGACATCCGGGCGGCAATGGGCGAAGACGGCAGGTGGCGCTTCACCCACAAGGACGGCACGCTGTACTAGCCGCGCCTCGATAAGTCAGGCGATGCCCCGTCGCGCGCGGTAGCGGCGCGCGATCTCTTCTGCCGTCGCTTCGATCTCACGCAGCGGCGTGGGCCGCCAGTCGAAATCGACCGTGCCCTCGAACGGGCGCGCGTGATTGCGCGTGCGCATGGCGGCATGGAACGCATCGAACCGCGCCGAGGTGCCGGGATACATGACGACGTAGACGGGCCGCTCGCTCGCCGCCGCCTCGCATACCATGTTGACCGAATCGCAGGTGACGACGAGCGCGTCGGCGAGGCCGATCAGCGCGAGGTAGGGATTGGCGTCGCTGCCATCCCATACGTAGCTGCCGGGACGGTCGAGACGTTCCTTGAGGAGCGCCACGTTGGCGGCGCCGGTGCGGCGCGACGGCACCACGGCGAGGCCGCAGCCCGTCGCCTGCCGCAACGCATCGAGCCGGTCGGCGAGCGCCGCGATCTCGCGCGCACCGATGCCGTAGGCGCGGTTGGGCCCGCCCACCAGCACGGTCACGAGCGGGCGCGGCAGGCGCGCGAAGCGTGCCCGCATGGCCTCGCCCTCGGCCGTGAGGCGCTCGCGGGTGAGGCCGTGGACCGAGCCGAGGCAGGTCACCACGTTGGGACCGTCGATACCGTCATGGGCCGGGATCACGAGCACGTCGAAGCGGTTGCGCGCGACCAGCGGGTTCTGGATATGGATCAGGAAGGTGCCGGGCCCGCCGCCACGCCGGCTCGCGCGTTGGATGGCGAGCGCCGGCGGCACGCTGCGCCGCCCGCAGGTGATCAGCACGTCGGGAAACGGCGGCACGAGCCCGGCGCCGCGCCCATTGGCGACGGCAAGGGAACAGGGCCACAGCGTGCCCGGCAGCCACGACCACAGGCGCGGCGCGGGCGCGCGCTTGACCACGGGAGCGAGCCCGAGTGCCACGGCCAGCGCCCGGGTCTGGGTCTCCATCCCGACATGGCCCTCGGTCAGGGTCCAGGCGGAGAGGCCCTGCAGACGCGGGCCCTGTGGCACACCCCCGGCCATCGCGGCGCCGCGCGGTATGGCCGCGTCAGGCGGCCATCATGCCGCGCAGGACGTAGGGCAGGATGCCGCCGTGGCGGTAGTAGTCCACTTCATCCAGAGTATCGATGCGGCACTTACACTCGATGGTCTCGGTCTTGCCGTCGGCGCGATGAATGGCGAGCGGCAGCATCATGCCCGGCTTGATTTCCTTCTCGATGCCGACGATGTCGAAGGTCTCGCTGCCGTCGAGCTTGAGGGAGTCGCGCGTCACGCCGTCCGGCAGCACCAGCGGCAGGATACCCATGCCGACCAGGTTGGAGCGGTGGATGCGCTCGAACGATTCGGCAACCACCGCGCTCACGCCCAGAAGCTTCGGCCCCTTCGCCGCCCAGTCACGCGACGAGCCGGTGCCGTATTCCTTGCCGGCGACGATGATCAGCGGCGTGCCGTCCTTCTCGTACTGCTCGGCGGCGTCGAAGATCGACATCTCTTTGCCGTCGGGCATGTGGCGGGTGACGCCGCCCTCGGTGCCCGGCGCCAGCTCGTTGCGCAGCCGGATGTTGGCGAAGGTGCCGCGCACCATCACCTCGTGGTTGCCGCGCCGCGACCCGTAGGAGTTGAAGTCCTGCACGCCGACCTGGTGGCGGATCAGGTATTCGCCGGCGGGGCCGTCCTTCTTGATCGAGCCTGCGGGGGAGATGTGGTCGGTCGTGATCGAATCGCCGAGGCGCGCCAGCAGGCGCGCGCCCTTGATGTCGTGGACGGGCTCGGGCTCGCGCGACATGTTCTCGAAATAGGGCGGCAGGCGGCAGTAGGTCGAGTTGTCGTCCCACTTGTAGGTGACGCCGGTCGAAGTCTTGACCTTCTTCCATACCTCGTCGCCCTCGAACACGTCGGCGTAGCGGGTGCGGTACATCTCAGGCGTCATCGACTTCTCGACGGTCTCGGCGATCTCCTTGGCGGACGGCCAGATGTCCTTGAGATAGACGTCCTTGCCGTCCTTGTCCTGGCCGAGCGGCTCCTTGGTCAGGTCGATCTTGAGCGAGCCCGCCAGCGCATAGGCCACCACCAGCGGCGGCGAGGCGAGGTAGTTCGCCTTGCACTGGGGATGGACGCGGCCTTCGAAGTTGCGGTTGCCGGACAGCACCGCCGCCGCGACCAGGTTGCCCGAATTCGATCGCGTTGGCGATCGGCTCATCGAGCGGGCCGGAATTGCCGATGCACGAGGTGCAGCCGAACGCGACCACGTTGAAGCCGAGCGCGTCGAGCTCCTTCTGCAGCCCGGCCTTCTCCAGGTAGTCGGCGACCACCTTGGAACCCGGCGCGAGCGAGCTCTTGACCCAGGGCTTGCGCTTGAGGCCCTTCTTCACCGCGTTGCGCGCGACCAGGCCGGCCGCGACCATCACCGACGGGTTGGACGTGTTGGTGCAGCTCGTGATCGCGGCGATCACCACGTCGCCGTGGGTGAGCGCGTGGTCCATGCCGTCGACCGAGACGGCGGCGTCGGGCTTGGCCTTGCCGAGCAGGTCGGGCAGCACCTTGCCGAAGGCGTTCGACGCGTCCGACAGCGCGACCCGGTCCTGGGGCCGCTTCGGGCCGGCCAGCGAGGGCTCGACCGTGGACATGTCGAGCTCGAGGGTGTCGGTGAACACCGGCGCGTCGCCGCCGCTCTCGCGCCACAGGCCCTGGGCCTTGGCGTAGGCCTCGACCAGGGCGACCTGTGATTCCTCGCGGCCGGTGAAGCGGAGATAGCGCAGGGTCTCGCCGTCGACCGGGAAGAAGCCGCAGGTGGCGCCGTATTCCGGCGCCATGTTGCCGATGGTGGCGCGGTCGGCAAGCGGCAGGTGGTCGAGGCCGTCGCCGTAGAATTCCACGAACTTGCCGACCACGCCCTTCTTGCGCAGCATCTGGACCACCGTGAGCACGAGGTCGGTGGCGGTGGTGCCTTCCTTGAGCGCGCCGGTGAGCTTGAAGCCCACCACCTCGGGGATCAGCATCGACATGGGCTGGCCGAGCATGGCGGCTTCGGCCTCGATGCCGCCGACGCCCCAGCCCAGTACCGCGAGGCCGTTGACCATGGTGGTGTGGCTGTCGGTGCCGACCAGCGTGTCGGGATAGGCCTCGCCCTTGTCGTTGGTGAACACCACCTGAGCGAGATACTCGAGGTTCACCTGGTGGCAGATGCCGACGCCCGGCGGCACCACGCGGAAGTTGTTGAAGGCGCCCTGGCCCCAGCGCAGGAACGCATAGCGTTCGGCGTTGCGCTGGTATTCGTGGTCGACGTTGTCCTGGAACGATTTGGCGCTGGCGTACGAATCCACCATCACCGAATGGTCGATGACGAGATCGACCGGCGACAGCGGATTGATGCGCTCGGGCTTGCCGCCCATGTCCACCATCGCCTGGCGCATGGCGGCGAGGTCTACCACGGCCGGCACGCCGGTGAAGTCCTGCATCAGGACGCGGGCGGGGCGGAACGCGATCTCCTGGTCGGAGCGGCGGTCCTTGAGCCAGGCGGCGAGCGCCTTGATGTCGTCGGCCTTGACGGCGCGGCCGTCCTCCCAGCGCAGCAGGTTCTCGAGCAGGATCTTGAGCGAGACCGGCAGGCGCGAGATGTCGCCGAGGCCGCCGGCCGAGGCTTCGGGCAGGCCGTAGTAGGTGTAGCTCTTGCCGCCTGCCTTAAGGGTGCGTTTCGACTTGAAGCTGTCAGATGCGCTCGCCAAGGTCGTCTCCCGCTGGTTGGCTTGGCGCTGCCGCCCCGGGGACGGCGCGCCCGATGAAGGTGAGGAATCACAGATAAGAAAGGACGTTGGGGTGTTAAAGGAGAACGGGCAGGCCGTCAAATTCCCGTTGCGGCGGTCCCGCGCCTGCCCCGCATCCCCCAAGCATAACCCTTTTAATTCAATGCCTTGGAAGGGCAGGGGAAATTATCATATTTTCGCCCTATTGGCGGCCCATTGGCGTCACATTTCCGGGCTTTGATGATGGCACTGGAAGGCCATCGCAGCACTTTCCCCCCTCCCCCGGGTTGCATGGTCTTCCAGAGTAGAGCCTCCAACCGGCGCCTGCGCCGGTCCTGCGGCCACCGGTCCCCCCACCGGTGGCCGCAATTATGTCCGCGCCCCCACGGCTTCGTGACACGCGCCGCCCGCGCCATGTGCTATAGGGGCGCATGCTCGATGACACCCCGGTTCCCGCCGCCGACGGCGCCTATCTCGCGGGCCGCGACCTCGCCTGCCTGCGCGGTGGACGGGTAGTGTTCTCGGGTCTCGGCTTCGCGCTCGGCGCGGGCGGTGCGCTGGTGCTGACGGGGCCCAACGGCATCGGCAAGTCGAGCCTGCTGCGCGTGCTCGCAGGCCTGCTGCCCCATGCCGCCGGCTCCATCGAGTATTACGCCCCGGAAGGGGCGCTGGCACCGCGTATCGCCTATCTCGGCCACGCCGATGCGCTCAAGGCGCAGCTCACCGTCGCCGAGACCATCGAGTTCTGGGCCCGCCTCGCCGGGCCCGGGGACACGGGCAAGCGGCGCGCGGCGGTCGTCGAGGCGGCCGAGGCCTTCGCCCTCGGCCCGCTCGGGCACCTGCAGTGCCGCTATCTCTCGGCCGGGCAGCGCCGCCGCGTCGCGCTCGCGCGCGTGGTCGCCGTGCGCGCCGCCCTGTGGCTGCTGGACGAGCCCACCACCGCGCTCGACGAGGCGGGATGCGCCGCCTTCGCGCGCGCGCTCGCGCGCCATCGCGCCGCGGGCGGCCTGGCGGTGATCGCCAGCCACCTCGACATCGCCGCCGAGGGCGCGGCGATCCTCGAGATGGCGCGCTTCGCCGGCGGCGATCTCGCCGATCCGTTCTATCGCGGCCTCGCCGTGGACGAGGAGGCGTGAGCATGGACGCACTCTGCGCCATCGCCTGGCACGATGCCCGTCTCGCGTTCCGGCGCGGCGCCGACACCCTGACGGCGGTCGGCTTCTTCGTGCTGGCGACCGTGCTGTTCCCGTTCGGCCTCGGCACCGACCCGCAGTTGCTCGCCCGCGCCGCCCCCGGCGTGATCTGGGTGACGGCGCTGCTCGCCGCCATGCTGGCCCTCGACCGGCTGTTCGCAGCCGACTATGAGGATGGCAGCCTCGATCACCTGGTGCTGGCCGAGACGCCGCTCGAGCTGGTGGTGCTGGCCAAGGCGCTGGCCCACTGGCTGACCACCGGCCTGCCGCTGATCGTGGCGGCGCCCGTGCTCGCGCTCGTGCTCAACATGCCGTGGGACGGCTTCGCGCTGCTGGTGGCGGCGCTCGCGCTGGGCACACCGACGCTGACGCTGGTCGGCGCCATCGGCGCGGCGCTGACGCTGGGCGCGCGGCGCTCGGGCGTGCTGATCTCGCTGCTGGTGCTGCCGCTCTACATTCCGGTGCTGATCTTCGGCGTCGCCGCGGTGGACGCGGCGATCGGCGGCGTCGACGCGGGGCCGCGCCTGACCGCGCTCGCCGGGTTCTTTCTGGCGGCGCTGGCGCTGGCGCCGTTCGCCGCCGCCGCGGCCCTGCGCCAGGCGGTGAGATGACGGGAGCGATGCCATGATGAACTTCCTCGCCAATCCCGCGCGCTTCATGCGCATCGCCAACGCGGTGTTGCCGTGGTGCTGGGCCGTGACCGTGATCGCGGGCGGGATCGGCCTGGTGCTGGCGCTGTTCGTCTCGCCGCCGGACTACCAGCAGGGCGATTCGGTGCGCATCATGTACATCCACGTGCCGGCCGCGTGGATGGCGATGTTCGCCTATACCGTGATCGCCGTGATGTCGGCGGTGGCGCTGGTGTGGAAGCACCCGCTCGCCCACGTGATCGCCCGTGCGGCCGCGCCGCTCGGCGCGGGTTTCACCCTGATCTGCCTGGTGACCGGCTCGCTCTGGGGCAAGACCAGCTGGGGCACGTGGTGGGTGTGGGATGCGCGGCTCACCTCCGTGCTGGTGCTGTTCTTCCTCTATCTCGGCCTGATCGCACTCGCCAACGCCTTCGACGATCCCGAGCGCGGCAACCGCGCGGCGGCGCTGCTCGCCATCGTCGGCTTCGTCAACATCCCGATCATCAAGTTCTCGGTGCAGTGGTGGGCGACCCTGCACCAGCCGGCCTCGGTGCTGCGCATGGGCGGCTCGACCATCGCACCCTCCATGATGTGGCCGCTGATGTTGATGGCGCTCGCCTTCACCACCTATTTCCTGGCGCTGCTGATTCTCCGGGTCAGGGGCGAGATCGCGGCGCGCAAGGTCCAGGCGCTATTGATCGCCCAGGGCCGCGGCGCCCTTTAACGGGTGCGGCCGATGACTTACCTTAGGCAGGTTACGCCCTTCGAGGGGCAGGATTCGTGATCGACACCATCGTCAGTTTCGCCCGTCTCAACGGCTACGGCCTCTACGTCTGGCCCGCGTTCGCCTTCGCCGCGGCCGTGCTCGCCTGGATGGGGATCGCGACCCTGCGCCGGCTGCGCGCCAGCGAGCGTGTCCTGGCCGAGCTCCAGGACCTGCGCGCGCGCCAGGCCGGCGGGAGCCCGCGGCCGTGAGCGCGGCGCCCCGCCCCGCCTACCGTCCCGCGCTGACCCGGCGCCGGCGCCGGCTTTATCTCCTGCTCGCGGCCATGGCCGTGCTCGGGGTCGCGACCGCGCTGATGCTCAATGCCTTCCGCGACTCGCTGGTGTTCTTCTATTCGCCGACCGAGCTCGCCACCAAACCCGACGTCCCGAGAGACCGCATGATCCGCATCGGCGGGCTGGTGCAGCAGGGCTCGGTGGTGCGCAACGGCGCCGACGTGCGGTTCGCGGTGACCGACCTCAAGCGCACCGTGACCGTGACCTATCACGGCATCCTGCCCGACCTGTTCCGCGAGGGGCAGGGCGTGGTGGTGCAGGGCAAGCTCGATTCCGGCGGCACGTTCGTCGCGGACCAGGTGCTGGCCAAGCACGACGAGCGCTACATGCCGCCCGAGGTGGCCGAAGCGCTCAAGAAATCGGGACGCTGGAAGGAAGGCCAACTGCCGGGCCCGCACCCGGGCACAACGGCGCCGCAGGCAACGGAGGGTACGGAAAAATGATCGCGGAAGCGGGACACTTCGCCCTGATCCTCGCCTGCCTGATCGCGCTCGCCCAGAGCACCGTGCCGCTCTGGGGGGCCGCGCGGCGCGACCACGCGCTGATGGAGATGGGGCGGGCCGCGGCGGTGGCGCAGTTCCTGTTCATCGCCGCGGCGTTCTTCAGCCTGATGCACGCCTACGTGGTGTCCGACTTCTCGGTCGCCAACGTGTACCAGAACTCGCATTCGGGAAAGGTGATGCTCTACAAGGTGACCGGCCTGTGGAGCAACCACGAGGGCTCCATGCTGCTGTGGGTGCTGATCCTGTCGCTGTTCGGCGCCGCCATCGCCACCTTCGGCACCAACCTGCCGCCGTCCTTGCGGGCGCGCGTGCTCGCCGTGCAGGGCATGATCGGCTTCGCCTTCCTGGTGTTCATCCTCGTCACCTCGAACCCGTTCCTGCGTCTCAATCCGGCGCCGGCCGACGGCCAGGGCCTCAACCCGATCCTGCAGGACCCGGGCCTCGCGTTCCATCCGCCGTTCCTCTATCTCGGCTATGTCGGCTTCTCGGTCGCGTTCTCGTTCGCCGTCGCCGCCCTGATCGAGGGCCGCGTCGACGCCGCCTGGGCGCGCTGGGTGCGGCCGTGGACGCTGGCGGCCTGGTGCGCGCTCACGCTGGGCATCGCCATGGGCAGCTGGTGGGCCTATTACGAGCTCGGCTGGGGCGGGTTCTGGTTCTGGGATCCGGTCGAGAACGCCTCGTTCATGCCGTGGCTCGCGGGCACGGCGCTGCTGCATTCGGCGGCCGTGGTGGAGAAGCGCGACGCGCTCAAGAGCTGGACCGTGCTGCTCGCGATCCTCACCTTCGTGCTGGCGCTGATGGGCACCTTCCTGGTGCGCTCGGGCGTCCTCACCTCGGTCCACGCCTTCGCCAACGACCCCCTGCGCGGCAAGTTCATCCTGGCGCTCCTGTTCATCGCCGCGGCGGGCAGCCTCACCTTGTATGCCTGGCGTGCGCCGTCCATGCGCGCGGGCGGGCCGTTCGCGCCGGTCTCGCGCGAGGGCGGCCTCGTGCTCAACAACCTGCTGCTCGCCACCGCCTGCGCCACGGTGCTGATCGGCACGCTCTATCCGCTGGTGCTGGAGGCGCTCGACGCGGGCAAGGTCTCGGTGGGCGCGCCCTATTACAGCCTCACCTTCGCGCCGCTGATGGTGCCGCTGATGGTGGTGATGGGCATCGGCCCGCTGCTCGCCTGGAAGCGCGGCGACCTCGCCGGCGTGCTCGCGCGGCTCAAGGTCGCGGCCATCGTCGCCGCGCTCGCCGCCGTCGCCACGCTCGCGATCGAGGGCGGGCCCGCGCGCGCGACCGTCGGCGTCGCGCTCGCCGTCTGGCTGATCATGGGGGCGGCGACCGAATTTGCCGAGCGCATCCGCCTGTTCCGCGCGACCTTGGGCGAGACCGTGAGCCGTCTTGCGCACCTGCCGCGCGCGGCGCTCGGCATGACCATCGCCCATGCCGCGCTCGGCGTGGTCGTGCTCGGCATCACCGCCTCGGGTGCGTGGCGAGTAGAGGACATCCTGGTGATGAAGCCGGGCCAGACCACCACCATCGCCGGCTACGCCGTGCGCCTCGACAGGGTGGAGACGGTGCCGGGGCCCAACTACACCGCCGAGCGCGCGCTCCTGACCGTGACCCGCGACGGCGCGCCGGTGACCGTGATGACGCCCGAGAAGCGCAGCTACGCGGTGCCGCGCCAGACCACCACCGAGGCCGCGATCCACACCACCTTCCTCGCCGACCTTTACGCGGTGCTGGGCGATCCCCTGTCGGCGAGCGCGAGCGCCCCCGGCGGCTGGACCATCCGGCTCTACCTCAACCCGCTGGTGCCGTGGATCTGGATCGGCGCGGTGATCATGGTCGCGGGCGGGCTGGTCTCGCTCAGCGACCGGCGCCACCGGGTCGGCGCGCCCGCGCGCAAGGCACGCAGCCCCGCCGCGACCCAGGGCGCGGCCTGAGCCGCCATGCGCATCCGGATCCTGCTCTACGTCCTGCCGGTGGTGCTGATCGTCGCCGTGGCCGCGATCTTCGGCCTGCTGCTGAGCGAGCCGCGCAATCCCGAGCTGATACCCTCGGTGCTGATCGACAAGCCGGCGCCGGCCTTCCACCTGCCGAGCCTGACCGGCGGCACCGACGTGACCGAGGCCGATCTGCGCAATCCCGGCGGCATCACCGTGTTCAACGTGTTCGCGTCGTGGTGCGTGCCGTGCCGTGCCGAGCATCCGGTGCTCAAGGCGATCGCGCGCAACCCGAAAGTCCGCGTGGTCGGCCTCGATTACAAGGACAAGCCCGCCGACGCCAGGGCTTATCTCGACGAGCTCGGCAATCCGTATGCGCGCATCGCCGCCGACGCCAAGGGACGGGTTGCCATCGACTACGGCGTCTATGGCGTGCCCGAGACCTTCATCGTCAACGACAAGGGCCGCATCGTCTACAAGTTCACCGGCCCGCTCGATGCCAATACCTACCAGGACAAGGTCGCGCCGGTAATCGCGAGGCTGACCCGGTGAGGCACAATGTTCTCGCCGCTCTGTTCCTCGCGTTCGCCGTCCTTACGGCGGCACCGGCGCACGCGATCGATCCCAACGAGGCGCTCAAGAACCCCGTCGAGGAAGCGCGTGCCCGTGCGCTGTTCAAGCAGCTGCGCTGCCTCGTGTGCCAGAACCAGTCGATCGACGATTCCGAAGCCGACCTCGCCCGCGACCTGCGCGTGATCGTGCGCGAGAAGATCGCGGCGGGCGCGAGCGACCGGGACGTCCTCAGGTTCCTGACCGCGCGCTATGGCGATTTCGTGCTGCTGAAGCCGCCCGTCGAGCCTCGCACCTGGGCATTGTGGTTCGGACCGTTCGCCTTGCTGGCCGCGGGCGGCGCCGGAATCTGGCTGGCGCGGCGCCGGCGCCGCGACGCGGCCGCTGCCGTACCGCTGTCGCCCGAGGAGGAAGCGCGCCTCGCCCGGCTGCTCGGCGGCAACGACGACGGGAGCGCCGCGTCATGATGCTGCCCCTGCTGCTGGGCGCGATGGCGCTGATCGCCGTTGCCATCCTCGGCTGGCCGCTGGTCCGGCGCGGCCGCGGCGCGCCGCCGCGCGCCGACTTCGAGCGCGCGGTGTTCGCCGACCAGCTCGCCGAGATCGAGCGCGACCGCGAGCGCGGCCTGATCGGCGCCGACGAAGCCGCCGCCGCCCGCACCGAGATCGAGCGCCGGGCGCTCGCCGCCCTCGGCGCCGCCACCGGGGCGACGCCCGCGCCGGGCCGGTCGCGCGCCGGGCGCGCGCTGGCGGTGGCGCTGGTGGTGGCGCTGCCCGGCCTTGCCGGCCTCGCCTATTTCGCCGTCGGGCGCCCGGGCCTGCCCGACCAGCCGTTCGCCGAGCGCGCCCCGCCCACCCAACTGAGCGAGGCGCAGAAGCGCGCCGGCATGGAGGCCATGACGCGGATGCTGCGCCAGCAGCTCGACAAGGAACCCAACAGCCCGCAGGGCTGGGCGCTGCTGGCGCGCGTCTACCGGCGGCTTGGCCACGACGCCGAAGCCGACCAGGCGTTCCGCAAGGCGATGGCGGTCGCGGACGACCCGAAGCTTGCGGCCGCCATCGCGATCTCCTACGGCGAGGCGCTGGTGGCCTCCGCCGATGGCGTCGTCACCGCGCCCGCCAAGGCCGCGTTCGACGAGGCGCTCAAGGCCGATCCCACCAACCCCGGCGCGCAGTTCTATCGCGGCCTGTGGCTGCTGCAGTCGGGCGACGCCAAGACCGCGCTCGCGATCTGGGTCAAGCTCGAGCGCGATGCGCCCAAGGACGCGCCCTACCTCGCCATGCTGCGCGGGCGCATCGCGCAGGTGGCGAAGGACTTCAAACTCGACCCCAAGACGGTCGCGCCGTGAGCGCAAGGCCGTGAGCATGATGCCGTGAGCACAGGGGGCGATGGCAAGATCGGGTTGATCGCCGCGGTCGCCATCGGTATCGGCGGGATGGTCGGCGGCGGCATCTTCGCGGTGCTCGGCCTCGCGGTGCAACTCGCCCACGGCGGCACGCCGGTAGCGTTCGCGCTGGCGGGCGTGGTCGCGCTGCTGACGGCCTATTCCTACGCCAAACTATCGGTCGCCTATCCCAGCCGCGGCGGCACCGTCACCTTCCTCGACCGGGCGTTCGGCGCCGGCATGCTGACCGGCAGTCTCAACGTGCTGCTGTGGCTGAGCTACGTGGTGATGCTGTCGCTTTACGCCTACGCCTTCGGCAGCTACGGCGCGACCTTCCTGCCCGATGCCTGGCAGAGCGTCGGCAAGCACGTCCTGATCAGCGCCGGCATCGTCGCCATCACCGGGCTCAACATGCTGAGTGCCGACCTGATCGGCAAGGCGGAGGACTGGATCGTCGGGCTCAAGCTCGCGATCCTGCTGCTGTTCGTCGTCACCGGCGTCGCCGGCATCGACACCGCCCGGATCGCGCCCGCCGCCTGGTCACCGCCGCTGACGCTCGCGGCGGGCGGCATGATCATCTTCCTCGCCTACGAGGGGTTCGAGCTGATCGCCAATACCGCCCAGGACGTGCGCGACGCGGCACGCACCCTGCCGCGCGCCTACTACCTCGCGGTCGGCATCGTGATCGTGCTCTACGTGCTAGTGGCGCTGGTCACCGTCGGCAACCTGCCGGTCGCGAAGATCACGGCGGCGAAGGACTACGCCCTGGCCGAGGCGGCGCGCCCGTTCCTGGGTCCGGCCGGATTCACGCTCATCGCCGTCGCCGCCATGCTGTCGACCGCATCGGCCATCAACGCCACCCTCTACGGCGCGGCGCGGCTCAGCTATTGCATCGCCAGCGACGGCGAACTGCCGCGCGCCCTCGAGCGCAAGGTGTGGGGCGAGCCGCTGGAGGGCCTGCTGGTCACCGCCGCGGCCACGCTGCTGGTCGCCAATACCTTCGACCTGACCAGCATCTCGACGCTGGGCAGCGCCGGGTTCCTGCTGATCTTCGCCGCGGTCAACGTCGCCAACGCCGCGCGGGCCGGGCACACGGGCAGCCGCGCCTGGATTTCCGCGCTGGGCGCCGCCGCCTGCCTCGCCGCGCTCGGCGCCCTCGTGTGGCACACGGCGACGACCGCGCCGGCCAAGCTGTGGGCGCTCGCGGCCATCGTCGCGCTCGCCGTAGCGATCGAGGGCGGCTACCGGCTGGCCCGGGGCCGGCTCCGCATCCGGGCTTAGCCGGGCGCGGCTATCGGATCGTCGCCCCGGCCGGCCGCGCAGCACGTGCCGCAGATTGACGGCGAAATCGATCGCCATCACGATTTTTCGCGCTGCGATGGAACTTCTCCAGCCACCGCTCGTTACTAACCTCGTAGCCGGCAAATGCCCATGGCGCGACGCCGCGCGCGCCAAGCGCATGCGCGGATCGCGATTCGAATCCGGCACGCCGTCGGATTAGTCACGAGTTGTCCAAGGATGGCTTCCGATGACCAAGATGAGCAAACCCGACCACGGATACGAGCAACAGGCGTTACACACCTACCGGAATTGCCGGCGGAACGGACAGCATCCGGGCGCCGCATACCTCTCTGCACTGCACGCTTTCCTGAACCTGCATCCGGAGGCCACCGCGTTTTACGCCATGAGTGCGTTGAAGGACGCGCTGTCGGCAGAACCCGAACTCGGCCTCGTGGATAGCGGCACGGCGCAGACCGTCAAGTCGCGGATAGCCTGATCGGAGGCGTCAGATGCCGGGAAAGCCCACTAAAGAGGCCCGTCGAGCCGCCTTCGATACGGTGACCGACTACGCTCAAAGGGGGCAAAGCCTGGCAATCCCGGCTTTGCCCCCGAACATGCTGGTCCCCGTCTTGCGCCCGGCCGACACCAGCGAAGATTTCCAGGTCTGGGAAGATTTCCAGGCCGCGACGGCCCGGCCTACGGTTTTGGCGACGTCCAAGAGGTGGCCGTTGCGGTCGCCCCTTGTTCCTGCCCTCGCCATCCTGAGCCTGCTGATCGCCGGGGCCCTTGCCCTCGTGCCTGCGACATTGCCGTCCGTCGCGCCTCTCGCCAGCGCCGGCGCAGCCGGCCACGGGGCGGCCCCCATCGTGCTGACGGACCCCCGCGCGTATCAGGCCCTGCAGACGGCTTTCGCCGCCCTGAAACGGGTAAAGTCGGTGGAGCAGGCGCTCGCCAACATCCGGGTTCAAGAGGCGGCGAACCTCGTCCTTACCCTACCGGATGTGAGCTTCCCTTCGGGAGAGACAGCGCTCAACCCCGCGTTCAAACGACAGCTCGCGCCACTGATCGACTATCTCAAGGCCAATCCGCAACGTATCGTCATCGTAAAAGGCTATACTGACGACACCGGCCCCCATGTCGACAACCTCCTGCTGTCGAACAAGCGCGCCGAAGCCGTCAAAGACTATCTGGTCGATAAGGGCGCCGTCGCCGGCCGAATCCTCACGGTGGGATATGGAGAGGCCGATCCCGTGGTAACCAACGATACCCCGGCGGGCCGCAAGGAAAACCGCCGCGTCGAGATCGTTCTCGTCGATGCGCGGACCGCCGCGCGGTAAACGGCGGCGAGGGACCTACCGGCGGACCAGCCTCCCAACCCCAACCCTCACGTCTTCCTCCGCGCTACCGCGCTACCGGGCTACCGTGCGGGCGGCGCTACTTGATCCCGAGGGCGGCCCGCATCTTCGTGGTGACGTCCTTGGGCGCGCCCATGATGTCGGCGACGATCTTCTGCACGTCCTCGCCCGCGATCGGCCGGATCTCGACGTGCAGGCGGTCGGCGTCCTTGAGGAAGGCCGGGTCCTTCATGGTCGCGTCGAAGGCGCGCCGGAGCAGCGTCACCCGGTCGGCCGGCACCCCCGGCGAGGTCGCGAACGGCTTGCCCATGGAAGCGTCGCTCTTGGTGACGAAATCGAACAGCGCCTTCTGCTCCGCGTTCTTCGCCATATCGAGCAGGAGCGGCACGTGGGGCAGCTCCTGCTCCTTCCTGAGGCCGACCTGGATCAGGATGTTGAGCTGCTTGTCGCGCAAGAGCTCGGCGAAATCGGCCTTGAGGTCGGTCCAGCCGTCGTCGCCGACGCCCTGCACCTCGCCGCGCTTCATGGCGAGCTTGACCTTGGCGATGTCGCCGTAGCCGGTGATCACCTTGAGCTTGGTGTCGAGCAGGGCGTTGTAGATGCGGCACATCAGCGTGCCGAACGAGCGCGGCGAGGCCTGGCCGATCAGCACCTGGGTCTTCTGGGCCTCGGCGAAGGTCTTGACCGGCGCGGTGTGGAAAGTCACCAGCACGTGGTTGGTCGCGTTGTAGCTGCCGATCCAGTGAAACGACCGCATGTCGGTCTTGACGGCCTTGAGGTTGTCGAGCGCCTGGTACATCGCGAAGTTGTAGCGCACGTTGGTGAGGATGGTGCCGTCCTGGGGCGCCTGCTGGGCGACGTAGTTGGCGGCCTTGATGCCGCTTGCGCCCGGCACGTTCATGGGAACGATCGAGGGATTGCCCGGGATGTGGTGGCCGATGTGGCGCGCCAGCAGGCGCGCGTAGATGTCGTAGGAGCCGCCGGGGCCGGCGCTGATGATCATCTTCATGTCGCGGTGGTTCTTGTAGAACGCCGCCGCGTCCTCGCCGGCGGCCGGCGTCGACCCTGCCGCCAGCACGCCGAGAGCCAACACCGACGTCAACGCAGTCATGCCTATCCCGGTCTTTGCCATGGATACCTCCCTATCAGTGAACGGCCCTATGAATGAACGGCATGGACCTGTTTGTTTGTTCTTGGTCTCACACGATACTCCCAAGTCGTGTCGGCCAACACGGGTGTGATGAAGGGGACGCGGCATGACTTGTTTCAAAAGTTAAATATCAACTCTTCAAAGTATTGGGAGAATTTCCTGAGTCGCCCTGCGAAAAGCAGAGAATCTGCGAGCCGGCGCAAGGCTTTGCGCCGCAAAGCTGGGAGCCACCTGCGCCGGCGCGACCCCCGGCCACACCCGCCATGTTGAGGCTCTCTATCAGCACCATCAGCCAAGGCCATGGCTTCCTGCGAAAGATGGCAGTCACGAACCGGCCACCGCCGGTCGGCCGTTTACCCCGCCGGCGGTTCGTACCAGAATGAGGCCAAGGCTGCCCACAAAGCCAGCGACAGGAGGAAGCCGATGGAGACCACCGTTGTTGCGCCGCGCCCGGTGTCGGCGCCCTGGGTCTGGTCGGCGGACGAGCTCAACGCGCGCAAGGACTGGATCATCCGGATTTCGGGCGATGGCCTGGCGGAGATCGACCGCGCCCTTGCCGGCGTGAAGGCGCGCGGCCTCGCGCTCAGGGACATCACCGCCCGGGATTTCCCGCTGCCGTCGCTCGCGGGCGACCTCTTCAGGGTCAAGCAGCTCCTCGCCGACGGGCCCGGCGTCGCCGTGGTCCGCGGCGTGCCGATCGACCGCTACGGGCGCGCCGACATCGAGCTCGTCCTGTGGGAACTCGGCGCCCACGTCGGCCAGGCCGTGGTGCAGAGCTACCGCGGCGACGTCATCGGCGAGGTCATGGACATGTCGCACACCGGCGACACGCGCCGCGCTTACCGCTCCCCGGACGGGCTTGATCTCCACATCAATTCCGTCGACGTCGCCGCGCTCCTGTGCCTGCGCCGGGCGAGGCAGGGCGGCACCAGCCTGGTGGCGAGCTCGTTCGCCATCCACAACGCGATCCTGGCCGAGCGCCCCGACCTCATGCCGCTGCTTTATCGCGGCTATCACTGCCGCCACTCGGAAGCCGAGGATTCCGGCGAGGACCCGGTGACCCTGCACCGCGTTCCCGTATTCGCTCCACTGGGTGACCGGCTGGTGTGCAACTTCCACGCGCGGCCCATGGCGCGCGCGCTGGCCCACGACAGGCTGGAGAACGACCCCCGAGCGGGGGAGGCGCTGGAGGTATTCCGGGCGATCTCGGAGCGCGACGCACTGGTGCATCGGACGGCGCTCGAGCCGGGCGACCTGCAGTTCCTCAACAATCGCACCGTGCTGCACGGCCGCACCGAGTTCGAAGACTACCCGGAACTCGACCGCAAGCGCCTCATGCTGCGCCTGTGGCTCGCCATGCCCGACTGGATCGCGTTGCCGAAAGACATGAAGACCCACGCCCACTGACGGCACCATCCGCAGCAGGGTCCCGAAACGACGAAACCCCCGGATTTCCGGGGGCTTCGCACAGGATGAAAATATCTTTTGGAACTATGAATTAAAGTGGTGGTTCGAAAGAGGATCGAACCATCAACCATCATTTTCACAACCTATTGAAACTCCGAAAGTATTTTTCTCCATGAATCGTTCGCCGGCTATCTACGCAAAGGCCGCGTAGTATAACTCAACGAGCAAGCAAGGCTTTCTACCCCTCGCCGCATTTGGGCATTCGATGGGTTTCATGAGCCTTTTCGAGATGATCGGTCCGATCCAAGAATCATACTGTTACGACGAGACCCGATATATGAACGACCCCTACGAAACCCTCGGCGTAAGCCGATCTGCCACCGACAAAGAGATCAAGGGCGCGTTCAAAAAACTGGCGCGCAAATTTCATCCTGATCTGCATCCGGAAGACAAGTCGGCGGAAGCAAAATTCAAGGAAATCTCGGCTGCAAACGACCTGCTTAAGGACAAGGAAAAACGCCGGAGATTCGATGCGGGCGAGATTGACGCTACCGGCGCAGAGCAGCCAAAGCAGCAGTTCTATCGTGACTTCGCCGATGGGCCTGCCTATGCCTCGCACGCCGCGCAAGACGGATTTACTAGCACCGAAGAACTGAAAGAATTTCTTGCGCGCGCGTTCGCGGGTAGGGGACCAAATGCACAGGGCCCGTTTCGGGCGCGGGGGCAGGATGCGAGCTACGTTCTGCCGGTCGGTTTCCTGGAGGTGGCTAACGGCGCCACGCGCACCATCACGCTGCCGGACGGCAAGACATTGCAGGTCAAGATCCCCGAAGGTTCCGAGGACCGACAGATGCTGCGGTTGAAAGGACAGGGATTTCCTGGTTTCGGCGGCGGGTCACCTGGGGATGCTTATGTCGAGCTTCATGTCGAACCGCATCCACTTTTTCACCGCAAGGACGACAACATTCACGCCGAGGTTCCCGTCACCCTGAAGGAGGCGGTGCTGGGCGCACGAATCACTGTACCGACCATAAGCGGCCCGGTAACGGTGACCGTTCCCAAGCTGTCAAACACCGGCACTGTCTTGCGCCTGCGCGACAAGGGCATCCGCAACCGCAAGACGGGACAACGCGGGCATCAACTGATCACTCTGAAGGTTGTTCTACCCGAAGCCGAAGAGCCGGACCTAATTGCATTCCTGGAAAACTGGCAACCAAAAACCCCGCAGGATCCCCGCAAGGAGATGCTCAAATGATGAATATCGATGATCTTGTCGCAGCGATCTCGGTTCTGCGCCGCAGCGATCTCGAATCCTGGATTCGCGAGGCACTGGTCACGCCACAGCAGGATGCGGGAACGCTTCGATTCACGGAGATGGAATGCGCACGGGTTCGCCTCATCTGCTCGCTGCATTATGACATCGAGGTGGACGCGGACACGCTGCCGATTATGCTGTCACTGATCGATCAGCTCTACGATACCCGACAGCGCTTGTTGTCGTTGAGCGCAGCCGTCGCGGCACAGGACGAATCCATTCAGGCGGCGATCCTCGCTGCGATGAAACCGGATAACAACTCTCCTGAAAACAGCGCATCGAATACGGGCGACACCTCGAACGTGTAATCGGGAGAAAACCATGGCGCGGCTTCGACTACATCTCGAGAGTCATCTGGTCTCGCGCATCGGCTGGTTAAGGGCTGCAGTGCTTGGTGCCAATGATGGAATTGTTTCAACCGCCAGCCTGATTGTCGGCGTGGCTGCCGCATCGGGACCAATTTCCAACGTACTGATCGCCGGCGTTGCCGGCCTCGTCGCCGGAGCCATGTCAATGGCAGCGGGGGAATATGTATCGGTCAGCTCTCAATCCGACACGGAGCAGGCAGATCTTACGCGGGAGCGGGCCGAGATTGAAAGCAAGCCCGAATTCGAGCGTGAGGAACTCGCCCAAATCTACATGCAGCGTGGCGTTGACTCAGAGCTCGCCCATCAGGTCTCGGAGCAGCTAATGGCGAAAGATGCGCTGGGGGCACACGCACGGGACGAACTCGGACTTTCGGAAATGAGCGCCGCGCGCCCCGTCCGAGCGGCGCTCACGTCGGCCGCAACCTTCGCGGTGGGGGCAGCGCTACCATTGGCGATGGTCTTCATCATGCCTCGCTCCGCCCTAATCATCGGCGTGTCGGTTGCTTCACTTGTCTTCCTTGCCCTGCTCGGCGCAATCGGCGCATCGGCAGGCGGGGCGAACGTCGCCAAGGCCACTCTTCGCGTTACCTTTTGGGGAGCGCTGGCGATGGCATTGACGGCGGGTATCGGAGCGATCTTCGGAACGGTTGTCTGAAATCTCGGGACTTGGGTAAGTTTTTTTCCTAATGCCGAAACCTTTTTCTCAGACACATGCGAAGTATTGGCTGGGAAACCGGCCAACAGAGACTACGGCCGATATTGGCCTCTAACCGTCGTCCCTCTTTCAAGACTTGCCGTCTCCGAAACGGCAAAGCCCCCAGATTTCCGGGGGCTTCGCGCATGATAAAAATGTCTTTTGGCACTATGACTGAAAGTGGTGGAGCAGAGGGGAATCGAACCCCTGACCTCGACATTGCGAACGTCGCGCTCTCCCAACTGAGCTACTGCCCCACGGGTCCCGCTTCGAGGAAGGCCGGATAATGTGGGCGGTACGGTTCCCTGTCAAGCCCGCAGCGCCCGGGCCAAAACCGCGGATTTCCGGGCGCCCCGCGGGCCCCGACCCGGGGTCGCGGCAGGGTCCCGCGCTTGCGCCCCCCGCCGTTCGCCGCTAGGGTTTGGGCCGGCTTTCCCGAGATTTCCGACCCGACGGAGTCCCATGCAATCCCTCCTCCTCCTGATCGACATCGTCCTTGGCCTGTACGGCTGGCTCCTGATCGCCTGGGTGATCATGAGCTGGCTGATCTCGTTCGACGTGATCAACACGCGCAACCGCCTGGTCTACATGGTGAGCGACTTCCTCTACCGCATCACCGAGCCCGCGCTGCGCCCGATCCGGCGCGTGGTGCCGACCCTCGGCGGCATCGATATCTCGCCGGTCCTCCTCTACCTCGCGATCTGGTTCGTGCGCAGCCTGCTGCGCGAATACTTCTGGTAGCGCCCGGCGACGGTCCCGCCCGCGCCCGCGCCGATGGTGCCGGCGTGGTCGTGTGTCTGCGCGTCCAGCCGGGCGCGCGCCGCGACGCAGTCGTGGGCACCGTGACGGAAGCGGACGGAAGCTGTCGCATCAAGATCGCGCTCACCGCCCCGCCCGAGGGCGGCAAGGCCAATGCCGCGCTGGTGGCGCTGCTGGCCAGGCGCTGGAAGGTGCCGAAGTCGGCGATCGTCATCACGCAGGGCACGTCGAACAGGCGCAAGACGATACTGGTCGCGGGCGATCCCGCGACTATACTGGCGCGCATTCACGAGACCGAGGGAGAGTGACGTGGACGGCACCGGCGGCGCGGCCATCATCGACGGCAAGGCATTCGCGGAAGGGCTGCGCGCGAGCATCGGCGCCGAGGTGGCACGTATCAAGGCCGCCCACGGTCTGGTCCCGGGGCTCACCGTGGTGCTGGTGGGCGAGGATCCCGCGAGCCAGGTCTACGTGCGCAACAAGGGCAAGGCGACCGAGGGCGCCGGCATGAAGTCGGACACGATCCGCCTGCCCGCCGAGACCAGCGAAGCCGACCTGCTGGCGCTGATCGCGCGGCTCAACGCCGATGCCGCGGTCCACGGCATCCTGGTGCAGCTGCCCCTGCCGGGGCATATCGACGAGGCGCACGTGATCGAGGCGATCGATCCCGCCAAGGACGTCGACGGGTTCCACCTGATCAACGTCGGCAAGCTGCATGCCGGGATGGCGGACGCGCTGGTACCGTGCACGCCCCAGGGCTGCCTGATGCTGCTCCGGGACGCGCTCGGTCCGCTCGACGGCCGCTCCGCGCTGGTGCTGGGGCGCTCCAACATCGTCGGCAAGCCGATGGCGAGCCTGCTGCTCGCCGCCAACTGCACCGTCACCATCGCGCATTCGCGCACGCGCAACCTCGCCGGGGAATGCGCCCGCGCCGACATCCTGGTCGCCGCCGTCGGCCGCCCCGGGATGGTCAAGGGCTCGTGGATCAAGCCGGGCGCCGCGGTGATCGACGTCGGCATCAATCGCGTGCCGGCTGAAGGCGGCAAGACGCGCCTGGTCGGCGACGTCGCATTCGAGGAGGCGCGCGTGGTCGCGGGTCATATCACGCCGGTGCCCGGCGGCGTCGGCCCCATGACCATCGCCTGCCTGCTGCGTAACACCCTGATTGCCGCCTGCCGTAGCGCCGGCCTGCCCGCCCCCGCGATTTGACTCCGTTCCCAGGCACCCGCCGGTGCTGTCTCAGCTTGATTTTTTCATACCGTCATCGCCCGCTTTATGCGGGCGATCCGTCGTTGCGAAGCACGCCATCGCGTGACGGATTGCCCGGATGATCCCCCGATCAAGTCGGGGGAGGGCAATGACGATTGAGATTGAGACACGACCCACCCGCCGCCATGCTGGCGCCGTTCGCCCCCGTCCGCTAGACTGGCCTTATACTTTTGTCTTAGTCGAGCCCGGGAACAGCCATGGATAATGCGCGTCTCACCGCCGTCGCCCTGGTGCTGATCGGGATTGTGGCGGTCAACTTCTTATACCTTTCCGACCTGATCATCCGCCACAGCCCGGGACCGGACATCGTGATCGGCTGGAAGTCGGCGGTCGCCATCGGCATCGGCAACCTGATCGCGCTCATCGGCGTGTGGCAAGTAGCGCGACGGGGCGGGGACGGCTAGAATCCCGCCCATGCCAGGTGTCAGTGACAGCTTCCTTCCCCTGATCGTCGCTACCGTCGCCTTCGTCGCGAGCCATTTCGTGCTGTCCGCGGCGCCGGTGCGCGGGCGGCTGGTGCGCGCCGCGAGCGAGCCGGTGTTCCTGATCGGCTATTCGCTGGTCGCCTTCGCCACCTTCGGCTGGATGTGCGTCGCCTACGCCCGTGCCCCGTTCGAGGACCTGTGGGGCGACCCCCTGTGGGCGCGCTGGCTCGCCGTGCTGGTGATGCCGCTGGCGACGGTCCTGCTGGTGGCGGGACTATCGACCGCCAACCCGGCCACGGTCGGCATGGGGCGCCTGCTCGCCGAGGGTCGTAGCCCGATCGGCATCCAGAAGGTGTCGCGCCACCCGATGATGGTGGCGCTCGCCCTGTGGGCGGCGCTTCACTTGCTCGCCAACGGCGACGAGGCCTCGCTCATCCTGTTCGGCGGCATGCTGGTCCTCGCGCTGGGCGGGATCGCCCATATCGAGGCGCGCCGGCGCACCATCGGTGGCACGAACTGGCAACGCTTCGCCGCGGCCTCCTCGGTGGTGCCGTTCGCCGCCATCGCCGCCGGCCGGGCGCGGGTCACACTCGGCGAGATCGGCTGGAACCGGATCGCCGCCGGGATCGTGCTCTATTTCATCCTGCTGTTCGGGCACCGCCTGGTGATCGACGTGCCCCTGCTGCCGGGCCTGTTCCGGCACTGAATCCATCCCTGGGAAATGTCCCCGTGATGTGGATAACTCTGGGGATAAACCTCGGGATATTCACAGTTTATTAAGAAATCACAGACTGATCACAGAAGAGGCTTCGACGTGAGAGTCGGATTTCCCGTCGACTTTCAGAGTTGAAATATGAAAAGCGGCTCTCTTCATCTCACGCATAAACAGGGTAGCTTCATTTGAAACATCAAGATCGCGTGCCAGCGATTCTTCCCCGGGAAAGGGGCTGCTTCATCCGCAATATGAAGATCGCACGCTAGCGGTCCTTGTCGGCGCGCCGGTTGAGGAGCCGCAGGCGCAGCGCGTTGAGCTTGATGAAGCCGGCTGCGTCGCGCTGGTCGTAGACCGAATCCTCCTCGAACGTGACGATGTCCTGGTCGTAGAGGCTGTTGGGTGAGCGGCGCCCGGTGACGATCACGTTGCCCTTATACAGCTTGAGCCGCACGGTGCCGGTCACGGGCCCGGCGGCGTGGTCGATCGCGGCCTGCAGCATCTCGCGCTCGGGCGAGAACCAGAAGCCGTTGTAGATCAGCTCGGCGTAGCGCGGCATCAGCTCGTCCTTGAGGTGCATCGCGCCGCGGTCAAGGGTGAGCGATTCCATGGCGCGCCGTGCCACGAACAGGATGGTGCCGCCCGGGGTCTCGTAGACGCCGCGCGACTTCATGCCGACGAACCGGTTCTCGACGATGTCGAGGGCGCCGATGCCGTTCTCGCCGCCGAGCGCGTTCAGCTTCGCGAGCAGCACCGCCGGCGACAGAGCCTCGCCGTCGACCGCGACCGGGTCGCCGTGGCGGAAGTCGATGGTGATCTCGCGCGCCTTGTCGGGGGCCGCCATGGGCGTGACCATGCGGCTTAGAACATGATCGTATTCCGGCTCCTGCCACGGGTCCTCGAGCGCCTTGCCCTCCGACGAGATGTGCAGGAGGTTCGCGTCCTGGGAGAATGGCGGCTCGCCGCGCTTGTCGCGGGGCACCGGAATCTGGTGCTTTTCGGCATATTCGATCAGCCTGGTGCGTGAGGTCAGGTCCCATTCGCGCCACGGCGCGATGATCCGGATGTCGGGCTTGAGCGCGTAATAGGACAGCTCGAAGCGCACCTGGTCGTTGCCCTTGCCGGTGGCGCCGTGGGCCACGGCGTCGGCGCCGGTAGCCCTAGCGATCTCGATCTGGCGCTTGGCGATCAGCGGCCGCGCGATCGAGGTGCCGAGCAGGTAGGTGCCCTCGTAGAGCGCATTGGCGCGGAACATCGGGAACACATAGTCCTGCACGAACGTCTCGCGCAGATCCTCGACGTAGATCTCCTTGACCCCCATGGCCTCGGCCTTCTTACGCGCGGGCGCGAGCTCCTCGCCCTGGCCGAGGTCGGCGGTGAAGGTCACCACCTCGCAGTGGTAGGTCTCCTGCAGCCAGCGCAGGATCACCGAGGTATCGAGGCCGCCGGAATAGGCGAGCACCACTTTCTTGACGTTGTCGCTCACGGGCACACCGGGGTTAGTTGGCGTCGGTCGAGGCGCCGGAGAATAGTCGCAAGCCCCGCCCGGTTCAACCGCGCCCGGCTGGCGGCGCGTCGGGGCACCGGCTAGGCTGGGGCGATGACGAACCTCAGGACCCTGGCCCTGGCTATCCTCGCCGTTCTGCTGCTCGCCGCCCCGCCGGCGCGGGCCGCGGGTGAGGGACCGTCTGAACTGCTGGACGCCATCAATGCCGCCCGGGCCGCGGCCGGCCGTACCGCTCTGGTCGCCGACCTTCGCCTCGTCTGCGCCGCCGGGGCCCATGCTCGCGACCTCGCCCGCCGCGGGACACTCGATCATCGCGGCGTGGACGGCGCCGATCTCACTACCCGGCTCGCCCGGGTCGGATATCCCTACGTGCGTGCGGCGGAAAACCTCGCGCTGGCGAACGACGTCGCCGAGGTGATAGGGCTGTGGCAGGCGAGCCCCGGCCATCGCCGTAACATGCTGGACCCGGCCGTGACCGACGCCGGCGTCGGCCGCGCCGTCGCAGAGGGGCAGGTCTATTGGGTGCTGGTACTCGGCGAGCGCGCCAGCAAGTCCGCCAGAACCCCCGGTTTTCCTCGCTTTTTAGCCGATTGCCCCGCGAATCCGGGGTGACAGGCTGCTAATCTCGCGTTAACGTCTCCCTGTCAGGCTGGCAAGGCCGGGGTCGCACAAGCGGCCTGAAGATTTCGGGGGAAACCGACCCATGCCACTTCGCACTGCGTTGCTTGCACTGGTTCTGGTGCCGGTCCTGGTCGCGCCCGCGCGCGCCGAGGACAAGGCCATACCGGCCGCCACCCAGTCGGCGGCCGTGATGGTGCCGTCGCCGGTCGAGGACGAGGCTATCGCCTTCCGCAAGCTGCAGTCCGAGTTGATGGTGGCGACACTATCGTGCAAGGACGCCCGCATCACCGCCCATTACAACATCTTCGTGAGCCGCTTCCGCCCGGCACTACGCGACAACGCGCGCGTGCTCAAAGCCTACTTCCGCCGCCTCTACGGCAGCGCGGGCCAGCACAAGCTGGACGACTTCATCACCCGGCTCGCCAACGAGGCCTCGCTGGCCAGCATGGGCCAGCCGCATTTCTGTACTAACGCGCTCGCCCGCTTCGAGGCGATCAACCATGCCGACCAGGACCAGACCGCCGGCATGATCGTCGAGGATGCCGAACTGGTGCTCGACCAGTAGCGGCAACTGAAATATCCCAAAGAAAAACCCGCGGGGCGCGCGCCTCGCGGGTTCTTCGTTTCCGGTTAGGAGACGGTTCAGAACACGATCTCGACGCGGCGGTTGCGCGGCTCGCGCACGCCGTCGGCGGTCGGCACCAGCGGCTGGGTCTCGCCCTTGCCGATGGCCGTGATGTTCTTGGCCGCGACGCCGAGCTGCACCAGCACCGCCTTGGCCGCATTGGCGCGGCGCACCGACAGGCGCTGGTTGTAGCCGGCCGGACCCGAACGATCGGCGTGGCCGGTGAGGGTGATCTTGACGAAGTCGCCCTTCTTCACCGCCGCCGCCGCCGCTTCCAGGACCTTGCGGGCGTCGGCGCGGACGTCCGCCTTGTTCCAGTCGAAGAAGACCAGATAGGAGCGCTGCGGCGCGGGCTTGGACTCGACCGTCTTCGGTGCCGGTGCCGGGGCTGGCTTGGGCTCGGCCATCTTGGGCGCGGGCGCCGGCGCCTGGACCGGTTCGGCCATGGCCGGCTTGGGCGCGCCGAAGTTCCAGCGCAGCCCGACCAGCAGGGTCCACGCCCGGTATTCCATCTCGGAACTGCCGCCCGACGAGATGCTGAAGCGCGGGTTACCGGCGTCGAAGTAGCGCACGTCGGTGGTGAAGGCGAGGTTGTCGTTGAGCGGCACGGCGATGCCCGCGATGCCCTGCCAGGCGAACTTGTCCTCGTCGCCGCCCAGCGAGCCGCCGCCGACGGGGGAAAGATCGCTGCTCAGCCGCGCCATACCGGCGCCGAGACCGAGATACGGGGTGATGCGCCCGCCGGTCGAGAAGTCGTAGACCGCGTTGACGAGGAAGCTGTTCGCCTTGACGTGCCCGCTGGCATCGGTGCCCCCGACGCTGTCGCCGCCGTCGCGGCGATGTGCCAGCTCGCCCTCGAAGCGCAAGCCGTTGCCAAGTGCATAGCCGAGGGCGACGGCACCCGCGAGCGACCTGTTGAATTCGGCTTCGGTATCGACGGTGCCGCGGATATCGGCGTCGCGGGCCTGGTTGATGCCGAGGGCGCCGGAAACGTAAGGCCCGTGGTACTTGGCGAGGTCCTGGGCACCGGCGGTGGCGGAGAGGGCGAGCCCGGCCGTGGCAAGCAGGGCGGCGGCAAAAGCGGCATTGCGAATGGACATGGGGCGTCTCGGCCTTTCGATTGGCAGAACGTGATGCAATCCGGACGAAGCATTGCGGCCACAATGGGACGCCAATCCGAAAATTCCGCGTCCATCCGCTCCGTGCGTACCGCAGGCTAGCACGTTTGCCGGCGCCCGTCACCCGGGAGCCGCGGAAATTCAGGGCCGGATCGCTTCCGGTGCCGCGCGCTGGCTGGCACGCAGGCGCACGCTCGCGGTCTTGAGCTGGCCGCAGGCCGCGCCGATGTCGCGCCCGCGCGGCACCCGCACCGGCGCCGACAGGCCGCCCGCGTTCACGATCTCGGCGAAGCGCGCGATCGCCTCCGGCGTGGCGCATTCGTAGGGCGCGCCCGGCCACGGGTTGAACGGGATCAGGTTGGTCTTGGCCGGGATGCCCTTGAGGAGGCGCACCAGCTCACGCGCGTCGGCCTCCGAATCGTTGACGCCCTTGAGCATGACGTACTCGAAGGTGATGCGGCGCGCGTTGTGCACACCGGGATAGGCGCGGCACGCCTCCAGCAGCTCCTTGATCGGGTGCTTGCGGTTGAGCGGCACCAGCACGTCGCGCACCTCGTCGCTGACCGCGTGCAGCGAGACCGCGAGGTTGACGCCGAGCTCCTCGCCACAGCGCGCCATCATCGGCACCACGCCCGAGGTCGAGAGCGTGATGCGCCGCTTCGACAGCGAGATGCCTTCCGGGTCCATGATGATCCGGAGCGCCTTCTTCACGTTGTCGAAGTTGTAGAGCGGCTCGCCCATGCCCATCATCACGATGTTGGTGACGAGCCGGTCCGCCGACGGCAGACCCCATTCGCCGAGATGGTCGCGCGCCGCCATGATCTGGCCGACGATCTCGCCCGGCGCGAGGTTGCGCACCAGCCGCTGGGTGCCGGTGTGGCAGAACGCGCAGGTGAGCGTGCAGCCGACCTGGGACGACATGCATAGCGTGCCGCGCTCCTCGGTCGGGATGTAGACGGTTTCCACCAGCTCGCCGTCGGGGAACCGGAACAGCCACTTGCGGGTGGTGTCGGCCGACAGCCGGTCCTCTTGCGCCGCCGGGCGCTCGAGCGTGGCGGTGTCGGCGAGCGCCGCGCGCAGCGACTTGGCGAGGGTCGTCATGTCCTCGAAGCGCGCCGCGCCGCGGCCGTAGACCCAGTGCCACAGCTGGTTGGCGCGGAACGGCTTCTCGCCGATCCCGGTGACCAGCGTGGCGAACTCGGCGCGGTCGAGGCCGATCAGGCGGTGCCGGGCATCGCCGATGGCCGCGCCGCCGGGGGCGCGAGGCTCGCTTGCGATCGTCATCGTCGCGTTCCTACTTGAGGCCGCAGGCCTTGGTGATCGCCTTGTAGGCCGCCGTGAATCCGCGCAGCGAATAGGTATCGGTGATATCGCCGCCGCGCACGGGCGTGCCTTTCACGTCCATGGCGTTGCCGGAGACCATCGCGTGCACCATGGCCTTGTCGTCGCCCGAGTTGCGTGCCCAGGCGGTGTCCTTGGAGGTGAACAGGGAGAATGTCTTGTCGCCGATCTTGACCGAGACGGCGCTGCCCGAGCGGTAGGTATAGCCCGCCTGGAAGTTCACCACGTCGCGCTCGCCTTCCTTGGGACGGTGGGTGACGAAGGCGACCACGTCGCCGCGCTTCGTGAACTTGCCGCGCGAGCGCACCGGCTTGGACACCATGTAGCAGGTGCGCGCGCCATCCTCGCTGAGGCGGTAGGTGTACCAGTCGCCGTGCTGGCCGAGAAAAGTCTGCTTGTCGGCGGCCCGGGCGACGACGGGGGCTGCGACGGCGACGAACGCGGCGGCGAGGGTGGCAAGGATCAGGAAGCGGCGCGGGATCGGGAGAAACATCATCATGGGATCATATTAATATCGCGCGCGGACGCCCTTGTCAGCCACCCAAAGGCCAACCACCCCCAAAGGCCAACCCCCCAAAGCTCAGCCACCCCGAGGCCGCGACGGCCGGGTAGGTGTAATCCAGCCCTGCTCGCGCCGCCGCCGGGGCGCGCCGGCGACATGGGGCGGGGGCGGCAGCGGCGTACCGCCCGCCATCACCGCGCGCTCGGCGAAGCGGCCGAGCGACAGCATGCGGTCGTACATGACGATGGCGCCCGCGGTGGCGACGTTGACGCAGAACGCGGTCGGGATGCGCACCAGGAAGTCGCAGCGCTCGACCAGCGCCGGCGACAGGCTGCCGCGCTCCGGGCCGAGCACGTAGGCGGCCTGGCGCGGATGGCGGAAGCTCGGCAGTTCGACCGCGTCCTCGGCGAGTTCGACGCCCACCAGCCGGCAGCCCTTCGGCAGCGCGAGGTCGGCGACGCGGTCGTATTCGTGGAACGGCACCTCGCCCGGCGTCGCGGAGGTATCGGCATGGCGGATGCGGCCGTAGCTGAACTCGGCGGCGATGGTGAAGATGAACGACGCGCCGAAGGCATGGGCGGAGCGGAACAGGTTGCCCGCGTTCATGGGCTTGGAGACGCCCTCGAGGCCGATGCCGAAATACCCGCGCATGATGCGCAACAATCGGGCCTCCGCACCCGCTTGGCAAGCCCCGTGGCGCGCCGCTTCCGCCGCGTACGGTTCGGGCGTAAGTTGCGCCGATGCCCGCCGCACAGAGTCCCGCCGCCGCCTTCGCCGTCATGCCAGCACCCTTGCGCGGCGCCACCTGGATGCTGCTGGCCGCGGCGGCGTTCGCGACGATGACCGCGCTGGTGCGCTATCTCGGGCGCGACATGCATGCCTTCGAGATCGCGTTCTTCCGCAACTTCTACGGCCTCCTGTTCATGGCGCCGTGGCTGGCGCGCACGGGATGGCGCGGCCTGCGCACCCGGCGCACGGGCGCCTACGGCCTGCGCGCGGCCTTCGGGCTCACCGCCATGCTGCTGTGGTTCTGGGCGGTGACGCTGATGCCGCTCGGCGACGCGGTGGCGCTGTCGTTCACGGCGCCGCTGTTCACCTCGGTCGCCGCCGTCGCGGTGCTGGGCGAGCGTATGGGGGTGCGCCGCACCGCGGCACTGCTGGCGGGCTTCGCCGGCGCGCTGGTGATCCTGCGCCCGGGCGTGATCCCGGTGTCGCTGCCGGCCGTCCTCGTGCTGACGTCTTCGGTATTCATCGCCTGCTCGATCACCACCGTGAAGATCCTTGCGCGCAGCGAGAGCCCGAGCGCCATCGTCACCTGGATGGGGCTCTACATGACGCCCATGTCGCTGATCCCGGCGGTGTTCGTGTGGCGCTGGCCGGGGCTCGCCGAGACCGTCGAGCTGGTGGTGATGGGTGGCTTCGCCACCCTCGGCCAGGTGGCCATGACCAGGGCCTATGCCGCCACCGAGGCCACCATCGTGCTGCCGTTCGACTACGCGCGCCTGCCGTTCGCCGCCGCCATCGCCTATCTCGCCTTCGCCGAGGTGCCCGACGGCTGGACCTGGGTCGGCGCCGCCGTCATCGCCGCCGCCACCGTCTATATCGCCCACCGCGAGGCGCGTCTCGCGCGCGGAGCCGCGTCGTGATCGCCGCGCTCTCCCAACGCCTGCGCGCGCCGTTCGAGCGCCTGCCCGCCAACCTGCGCGGCGCGCTGTGGGTGATGACGTCGGCGTTCCTGCTGACCGCCATGGGCGCCATGGTCAAGGAACTCGCGACCGGGATCCACAGCTTCCAGATCGTGTTCTTCCGCTGCCTGATCGGCGCCATCACGCTGGTGCCATTCATCGTGCGCGCTGGCCCCGCGGTCCTCAGGACGCGCCGGCCGTTCCTGCTGCTCGCGCGCACGCTGGTCGGCATCACCGGCATGTTCTGCGTGTTCTATTCCTTCGCCCACATGCCGCTCGCCGAAGCGGTCGCGATCATCTTCTCGCGGCCGCTGTTCGCGGTGGCGCTGTCGATCCCTTTCCTCGGCGAGATCGTCGGCTGGCGCCGCGCCCTCGCCGCCGTGGTGGGATTCTGCGGCGTGCTCATCATGGTGCGGCCGGGCAGCGCCGCGTTCGATCCGGTCGCGCTGGTCGCGCTCGGCGGCGCGTTCACGGCGGGCGCCATCGCTATCATCATCAAGCAGCTGTCGCGTACCGAATTGACCACCACCATCGTGGTGTGGTTCGCCATCGTCGGCGCCATCGCCTCGTTCATCCCGGCGGTGATGGTGTGGAGGTGGCCGACACCCGAGCAATGGGCCTGGTTGGTCGCGATCGGCGTGATCGGCATCGCCGGGCAGGCGGCGCTGACGCGCGGCTTCTCGACCGGCGAGACCTCGTTCGTGACGCCGTTCGACTACGCCCGGCTGGTGTTCGCGACCCTGTTCGGCATGGCCCTGTTCGGCGAGGTCCCCGACCACTGGAAGATGCTGGGCGCGGCCATCATCGTCGGCTCGGGCTACTACATCGCCCGGCGCGAGATGGCGCTGGCCCGCGCGCGCCGGGCCGCCGCGGCCGAGGCTTCCGGCCCCGTCGGCGGCGCAGTAGATTAGGCCATGACCCGCGCCCCGTCCCGCTCCCCCGGCACCCCGTCCATCGCGCCACCCTCACCCGCCGACATCGAGGCGCTGGCGAAGACGGCGTTCGCGGCCATCCCCAAGCAGTTCACGCGCCACGTCGAGGGCGTCGTGATCCGGGTCGAGGAATTTCCAGACAAGACGACCTGCCGCGAGATGCGGCTCGAGTTGCCATTCGACATCCTCGGCCTCTACCGTGGCGTGTCGCTCGAGCACCGCAGCACCGGCCACATCGCCACCGACCTCGACATGATCTTCCTCTACCGCCGGCCGATCCTCGATTACTGGGTGGAGACCTACGAACCGCTCTACGATATCGTCAGGCACGTTCTGGTCCACGAGATCGGCCATCACCTCGGGCTCAGCGACGCGGAGATGGAACGCATCGAGCGCGAGGCCGGATAACGCGGCAAAGACCGCGAACCGTAAGGTAAACCGCAGGGAAACAAGACGGGAGAACGTCCCCCATGACCGCCCCCAAGGCACTGGACCCGGACAAGCTTTACCATCGCTGCGATATCGCGGCGCTCGGCTTCCGCACCACCGACGAGCTCGAGGACCCGCTCCACATCATCGGCCAGAGCCGCGCCGTGGACGCGATCCGCTTCGGCGTCGGCATCGAGCGCGAGGGCTACAACCTGTTTGCGTCGGGCCCATCGGGCACCGGCAAGTATTCCACCATGCGCCAGTTCCTCGAGGGCCGCGCGGCCAAGATGCCGACGCCGCCCGACATCTGCTACGTCAACAACTTCGAGGAGCCGCACAAGCCCAACATGATCCTGCTGCCGGCCGGGCGCGGCGCGCCGTTCCGCCACGACATGGCGCAGCTGGTCGAGGTGGTCAAGGCCGCCATCCCGCGCGCTTTCGAGGGCGAGGAGTACCGCACCCGGCGCACCGAGCTGGAGACCAAATTTCGCGCCGCCCACGACCGGATCTTCAAGGGCGTCCAGGAGGAGGCGGAAGCGAAGTCGATCGCCATCGTGCGCACGCCGGGCGGGCTGGTACTGGCGCCGGTCAAGGACGGCGAGGTGGTGAGCCCCGAGGATTTCGCCAAGTGGCCGGAGGCGGAGCAGGAGAAGATGCGCGCCACCATGGAATTGCTGCAGGAAAAGCTGCGCGACGCCATGGCCGAGCTGCCGCGCTTCGAGCGCCAGGTGCGCGAGGACCTGCGCGAGCTCAACCAGTCGATCACCGTATTCGCGGTCGGCCACCTGATCGACGACCTGCGCGGCCGCTACCAGGACCTGCCCGAGATCGAGGACTACCTCGACGAGGTGCGCCGCGACATCGTCGAGCACGCCCAGGAGTTCCTGCGCGCCGGCGTCGGCGGCGGATTTTCGGCCGAGAGCGAGTCCGGCGATGGCGACGACGGCGACGGCGACGGCAACGGCGAACGGCGGCAGTGGCAGCGGCGACGGCCGCGCCGCCCGGCGCGACGGCTTCCTCAAGCGCTACGCGGTCAACCTGCTGGTCGACAACGGCCGGCGCACCGGCGCGCCGGTGGTCTACGAGGACCTGCCCAACCTGCAGAGCCTGATCGGGCGGATCGAGCACATGGCGCGCTTCGGCACGCTGTCCACCGACTTCACCCTGATCCAGCCGGGTGCGCTGCACCGCGCCAACGGCGGTTACCTGATTCTCGACGCCCAGAAGGTGCTGATGGCGCCGTTCGCCTGGGAGGAGCTGAAGCGCGCGCTGCGCTCCCACCAGGTGCGCATCGAGAGCCCGGAGCGGATCATGTCGGTGGCGACCACCATCACGCTGGAACCAGAGCCCGTGCCGCTCGACCTCAAGGTCGTGCTGCTGGGCGACCGGATGATCTACTACCTCCTGTCCCAGCACGATCCCGAGTTCAACGAGCTGTTCAAGGTCGAGGTGGATTTCGAGGAATCGATGGCGCGCACGCCGGAGAACATGAAGATGTTCAGCCGGCTCCTCGCCAAGCTGATCCGCCACCACCGGCTGCGCCCGTTCGAGGCGGGCGCGATCGCGCGCATCATCGAGGAGGCCTCCCGCCTGATCGAGGATTCGGAGAAGGTCTCGACCCATATCCGCGGCCTGTGCGACCTGCTGGTGGAGTCCGACTACTGGGCCGCCACCAACGACGACGCCCATGTCACCGCCGACGACGTGCAGCTCGCCATCGACGCCAAGATCCGCCGCGCCGACCGCATCCGCGATCTTTCCTACGAGCAGATCAAGCGCGGCACTGTACTGCTCGACACGAAGGGGGCCGTGACGGGACAGATCAACGGCCTCTCCGTGATCCAGCTCGGCAAGTTCCCGTTCGGCCACCCGACCCGCGTCACGGCGACGGTCCGGCTCGGGCGCGGCCAGGTGGTCGACATCGAGCGCGAGGTCGAGCTGGGCGGGCCGCTCCATTCCAAGGGCGTGCTGATCCTGTCGGCGTTCCTGGGCGCGCGCTACTGCCCCGACCTGCCGCTCTCGCTCGGCGCCAGCGTCGTGCTGGAGCAGTCCTACGGCGGCGTCGAGGGCGACAGCGCGTCCTCGACCGAGCTCTACGCGCTCCTGTCGGCGCTGGCCGAGGCGCCGATCCGCCAGTCGCTCGCGGTCACCGGCTCGGTCAACCAGCACGGCCAGGTGCAGGCGATCGGCGGTGCCAACGAGAAGATCGAGGGCTTCTTCGACATCTGCCGGCAGAACGGGCTGACCGGCGACCAGGGCGTGCTGGTGCCGGCCTCCAACATCCAGCACCTGATGTTGCGCCACGACGTGGTGGAGGCGGTGCGCGAGGGCAAGTTCCACATCTACCCGGTCGCCCATATCGACGAGGGGATCGAGCTCCTGACCGGCATCCCGGCGGGCGCGCGCGGCGCCGACGGCAAGTTCCCCGACGGCACCATCAATGCCCGCGTCGAGGCGCGCCTCGCCGCCTTCGCCGAGATCGCGCGACGGTACGACCACGGCGACGACGACGAGGATTGAGCCGGCGCTCACCCGATCGTGATTCCACAGCCGCCCGGCGCGCGGGCATGATCGTCGCCATGCCCGACGCCACGCGCCATCTTCGCCGCCACGACCGCAGACCATGACCGCTCCCGGCCTGTTCGACTTCGTGCTGCCGTGGGTGGTGCTCGCCGCCTATTGCCTGATCGTGCTGCGCATGACGCCGCTCTCGGTGACGCCGGTGCAGTTCTTCGGCGGCGCCGCCACCACCGGCCGCCCGCCCGGCCTGTGGCTGCTGGTGGCCTCCGCCGCCATCACCTGGATCTTCGCCAAGTCGATCGCCAACGCCGCCGACCTCGCCGGCGCGTTCGGCATCATCGGCGGCGTCGGCTACGCGCTCTACTACCTGAGCTTCGTGGTCGCGGGCGTCGCCATCTACCTGATCCGGGTGCGCGGCGGCCATACCTCGCTCGCGGGGTTCCTTACCGCCAAGTACGGCGCCACCTGCGCGCGGCTGTTCCTGATCGCGGTCGGCATCCGCCTGTTCAACGAGGTGTGGTCGAACACCAAGGTGGCGGCACTCTACTTCGGCGCCGAGGGCAGCGGCGCCTACTGGATCGGCGTCGGCTTCGTCACCGCCTTCACGGTCTACTACTCGTGGCGCGGCGGCCTGCGCTCCTCGATCCTCACCGACGGCGCGCAGATGGTGCTGGCGGCGATCCTGCTGGTGGTGGTGCTGGCGATCGTCTGGCCGGGGCTGCTGAGCCGAGGCCTTCCCGAGATTCCCGGCGGCGCGCGGATGGCCGGGCTCACCTTCTGCGGCCTCGCGCTGGTACAGGTCTTCAGCTACCCGTTCCACGATCCCGTGATGACCGACCGCGGCTTCATCACCGACCCCAAGGTGATGATCAAGGGCTTCACGCTCGCCGGCCTCGTGGCGGGTGCGTTCATCCTGCTGTTCTCGACCGTGGGGCTCTTGGGTCGCGCGCTCGGCCTGCACGGCACCATGTCGGTGGCGGTGCCGGCCGCGCTCGGCCTGCCGGTGCTGCTGGTGTTCAACGCCATCATGCTGACCAGCGCCGGCTCGACACTCGATTCCACCTTCGCCTCGGCCGCCAAGCTCGCCGGGCGCGACTGGCCCGGGCAGGACGGCGCGCCGAGCGAGGCCGAGAAGCGGTTCGGGCGGCGCGTGATGGTGGCGATCGCGATTCTCGGCAACCTGCCGCTCTTGTCGATCTACATGGGCAACGCGGTCGGCCCGGCGATCATCGCCGCCACCACCATTTCGGGCACCATGGTGATGGGGCTCGCGCCGATCTTCCTGCTGTCGTTCGTGCCGGGCGCGGGACGCACGAGCTTCCACCTCGCGTTCTGGCCGGGCCTCGTGCTCGGCGTGCTGGTCACGATCGAGGGCGCGTTCGGCGTCGAGATCTTCCCGCGCTGGATCGACATCGGCACCGGCCCTTACGCCGACGACCTCGGCATCAACTTCTGGGGCCTCATGCTGTGCACCGCGGGCTACCTCGCCGGCGCGGCGTTCAACCGCTTCGAGCACGCCCGCCGATAAGAGCGTGCACGCGTTTTCTGAGTTCCGGCACGACCTCTTCTTCGAACCACGGGTTATTGCGCAGCCACAGGCGGTTGCGCGGGCTCGGGTGCGGCGTCGGCAGATAGTCCGGCAGGAAATCGCGCCACGCCTTGACCGTCTCCGCCAATGTCTTCGCCCGGCGCGCGCCCAGGTAATAGGCCTGGGCGTATGAGCCCACCAGCAGCGTGAGGCGGAGCTGCGGCATCGCCGCGCGCAGCGGCGGGTGCCATTTGGGCGCGCATTCCGGGCGTGGCGGCGCGTCGCCCGACGGCCCCTTGCCGGGATAGCACAACCCGGTCGGCACGATGGCGATGCGGGTCTCGTCGTAGAACGTGTCGCGGTCGATCCCGAGCCATTCGCGCAGCTTGTCGCCGGACGGGTCGTTGAACGGAATCCCGGTGGCATGGACCCTGGTGCCCGGCGCCTGGCCGACGATCAGCACGCGCGCCGTCGTGCTCGCGCGCAGCACCGGGCGCGGCCCGAGCGGCAGATGGGCGGCGCACAGGCGGCAGGCACGGGCCTCCTTGACGAGGCGGGCAAGTGATGGACGGCGGGGCATCGGCTCCGGGCTGTTGCGTCTGGACAGGTAACGGCGTGCCACCCATGTTAGCACCGTCGCAAGTATCGCGAGTCTACGGAGGTCGCGTGATCAGGGTCCTGTTCGTGTGCATGGGCAACATCTGCCGCTCCCCCACCGCCCAGGGCGTGTTCGAGCGCCTGGTGCGCGAGGCCGGGCTCGCGGGCGCGATCACCGCCGATTCCGCCGGCACCACCGGCTATCACGCGGGCGAGACGCCGGACACCCGCGCGGTGCGCGCGGCGCGCGGTCGCGGGGTCGAGATCGGCCACCTGTGTGCGCGCAAGGTGACGCCGGAGGATTTTTTGGACTTCGACCTGGTGCTGGCGATGGACCGCGGCAACTACCGGACCCTCGCCCACATGGCCGGCAGCACGGCGCGCGAGAAGCTGCGCCTGTTCCTCGACTTCGCCCCCGGCGCCGACCCCGATGCGCCCGCCGACGTACCCGATCCCTACTACGGCGACGGCGACGGGTTCGAGCGCGTGCTCGACCTGTGCGAGGCGGGCGCCCGGGGGCTGCTGCGCCACCTCGTCAACGCCCACGGCCTCGCGCCCCGGGACGGCGCGCGCCCGTGACCAATGATGCCCGCACCCGCATCGCCGCGGCGCTGGGGCGCGCGGTGCGGGACGTGCGGGCATTGTCGGGCGGCTCGGTCGCGACCGTGGTGCGCGCGCGCCTCGACGACGGCCGCGATGTGGTGGCGAAGCTCGGCACCGGTGATACGAAGCTCGACATCGAAGCGCGCATGCTGACGGCGCTGCGCGCGCGTTCGTCACTGCCGGTGCCGGACGTGCTTCACGCGGCACCCGATCTCCTGGTGATGACGTGGATCGAAAACGACGGCGGCGCCGTCACGCCCGCGGTCGAGGCGGATGCCGCGCGCCATCTCGCCGCGCTCCACGATATTACGAACGACACCTTCGGCTTTCCGTTCGACACCCTGATCGGCGGGCTCGACCAGCTCAATCCCGCGACCGCCTCATGGCGCGACTTCTTCCGCGATGCGCGGCTCCTGCACATGGCGGCCAGGGCCCATGGCGAGGGCCGCATCGACGGGCACTTGCGCGCGCGCATCGAGCGGCTCAGTACCCGCCTCGACGAGCTCATCCCCGATGATCGGCCACCGTCGCTCCTGCACGGCGACATGTGGCGCGGCAACGTGCTGGTCGCGGGCGCGCGCGTCGCCGGCTTCGTCGATCCCGCCTGTTACTTCGGCGACGCCGAGATCGAGCTCGCGTTCGCGACCCTGTTCGGCACCTTCGGGGACAGCTTCTTCAGGAGCTACGCGGAGCTGCGCCCGTTCGACGCGGCGGGCTTCTTCGAGGCGCGCCGCGATCTCTACAATCTCTATCCGCTGCTGGTGCACGTGCGCCTGTTCGGCGGTGCTTACGTCGCGGCGGTGGAACGCACGCTCGCGCGCTTCGGCTGCTAGCCGCGCGCCCGCGACGGGCTGTTTCTGAAACATGGAAGGTGCATGGGGAAGCGGTCGCACGTCCTGGTTCGGACATGCGCGGGCGTCGGCGCTGAAACACCACCTTGGCGCCTGGAATCCCTGGGAGGTAAGGGGTGGGTCGGGGAGCTGCCGCGGGGTGTCCCGTTCGGATTTCAGCGTTTAGTCCGCCCACATCTTTTAAGCCTTCCTCCCGCCGTCGCTGCGACGCGCGGTATACCGGAAAGAGGGTGAAAGCGCCGCAGCTTGGCTGGGAAGCGCCCGCGCACTCTCCGATGCCGGTGACCCCGACAGGGAGCCACCGGGCCGGATCCTTGGCCGGCGTCCTAGGATTGCCAGCGAACGAATTCGACGAAAGCTACACTAACATAGGAACGTAACAAGAACAAGCTTTTTCTTCTTACGCTCGGGAAGCGAGGCTCAGGCGGTCGCCGGGTCGAGCGGGAAGCGCGCCTCGGCGTGGTAGATCGCGCCGGCGTGGCCGAGGAACGACGAGAACAAGGCGAAGCTTTCGACCGCGAACGGCGCCACGTACAGCAGCCCGTGGGCGGCGATGAAGTCCTGCACCCGGCCACGCGGGCTCCCCTTGAGGCGCGCCAGCGTCACGTGGGGCATGAACTTGCGTTTCTCGGGCGCGACACCCGCGCCTGCCAGCGCATGCTCGACCCGGGCCTGGAGGTGATCGAGGGCGGGATTGCGGGCGACGCCGGCCCATAGCTGGGTGGGTGCCCGGCCGCGCGCGAAATGGCCGACGCCGTCGATGGCGAGGTCGAAGCCGGGCGCGGCGACGCGCGCAAGCGCGCCTTCGATGTCCGCGAACGCGCTTTCCGGCACATTGCCGATGAAGCCGAGGGTGAGATGGAGATTCTCCTGTGGCACCCAGCGGGCGCCCGGCACGCCGCCGGCGAGCCCGGCGAGGCGTGCACGCACGTCGTCCGGCAGTTCCAGCGCGACGAACAGGCGGATCATGGGAACAGGACGAGGACGCCCGTGTAGCCGTAGAGGCGGTGGTTGAAGATCTCGCCGTTGGCGTAGAAGCCGGCGAGCGGGAAATCGCCGAGGGTGTCGGCGATCAGCGCCATCTCGCGCGCGCCCGGCCCGAACAGGTTGGGCCCGCGCGCGACGCAGGAGAAATAGAGCCCGGCGCGCGGCGCCGCGCCGAGCCGGCCGACCAGGTCGATCGCCATGCGTTCGAGATCGAGGGCGGCGGTCTCGCGGTTGCGGGTACAGAAGGTGAGCGCCTGGCCGGTGTCGATGGTGTCGCCGATGGCGAGCAGGCCGCGGTCGGGATCGATGCCGGTGAGGTTGCGCACGAGATAGTCGCCGATGTCCGAGCCCGGCACCGCGAGCGCGGCCTGGACCACGTGGCCGGCGTGTTCGAGCCGGCGCGCGAGATCGGGGCCGATGTCCTCGATGAACACGTCGAGTGCCGGGCGCCGGTCGAGCTCGACCAGCACGTTGGCGCGCCCGTCGGTGATGGTGTGCTGGGGCCCGATCGGCGCGCAGCCCTGGCTGAGCCCGGTCATCATGCCGAGGCCCGGCGCCAGCACCACGCCCGAGAGCCCGCCGCCGGTGACGCGGTCGGCGATCTGGGCGTCGGCCCGCAGCGCGGTGAGGCCGCCCACCAGGAACGCCTCGCTCTCGTCGGCGAGCCCGGCGACGATGTCGGGAATGGCCGGGTTGGAGGCATCGCCGTGCACCACCGCGAGCGGCACGCCGCCGCCCCCGCCGAACGCGCGCACCGCCGCGCCGGCCTCGCCGGGGCGGTCCTCGTCGATGGTTTCGATCACGCGGTAATCGCCCGCGTCGAACGGCGCCACCAGGGCGACTGCGGCGGGCTCGCCGAAATATTCGGCGCGCGCGGCGGCGACGCCGAATCCCACCGCGCCGACCCAGTCGGCGACGCCGGTGGTCTCGCGCAGGAAGGTGAGCACGCTGCCGAGGTCGTCGCCGAGCTCCTCGGTGACGTAGAGGAAGCCGAGGCCGTCGCCGGTGCCGAGCCCATCGGCAAGCGCCTTGGCGATACGGGCCCAGTCGTT
This sequence comes from uncultured Alphaproteobacteria bacterium, assembly GCA_963732875.1. GTDB lineage: Bacteria > Pseudomonadota > Alphaproteobacteria > SMXQ01 > SMXQ01 > WHSO01. The sequence continues at coordinate 2,163,328 of CAVTBD010000002.1, forward strand.
GCCGGCGGCATGGGCGCCGCGGAACGCGCCCGCGCTCACGGCCGGTCCTTTTCGGCGCGCGCAGCGCGCGCACGGGCAATCAGCTTTTCCACCACGGGCAGGATTCCCTTGACGATGCGCGCGACGCCCTTCTCGTTGGGATGCATCCCGTCGCCCTGGTTGAGGGCGGGATCGAGCGCCACGCCTTCGAGGAAGAACGGGTAGTAGAGGGTATCGTACTTGTGGGCGAGGTCGGGGAACACCGCCTCGTAGTCGTGCACGTAGTCGGGGCCGAAGTTGCGCGGCGCCTTCATGCCGACCAGCAGCACCGGCAACCCGGCGGCCTTGAGGGCATCGAGGATGGCGGCGAGGTTGGCGCGCATTTCCTTCGGCTCCAGCCCGCGCAGCCCGTCGTTGGCGCCGAGTTCGACGATGGCGGCATCGGGCCGGGGCGTGCCGCCGAGCGCCCAGCCGATGCGCGCCCGCCCGCCCGCCGAGGTATCGCCCGAGACACCGCCGTCGACGACCGTGACGTTCTCGCCCTTGGCCTTGAGCGCGGCCACGAGCCGGGCGGGGAAGGCGTCCCGGACCGGCAGGCCGTAGCCCGCCGTCAGGCTGTCGCCGAGCACCAGGATATGGACGGGGGGCGCGGCGCGGGCCGCGAAGCTCGCCGACTCTGGCCCCAAAAGCGCCACGATCGTCAGCACAATCGCCGCCAAGGCGTTGACAAGCAACGCGGAAGGCACATATCGGAATGGCTGCGTGTGGCGGCGGCCCATTGGCGCGGTCCTGAAGACAACTCGAAAACGTAGAGCAAGGCGCCCCACGGCATGATTCATCTTGAGGATGTTCGCCTTAAACTGCAATCCCGGGCCGGGCCGGTGGACATCCTGCGGGGCGTCAGCCTCGACGTCGCCTCGGGCGAGGCGGTCGCCGTGCTGGGCCCGTCCGGGTCGGGCAAATCCACGCTGCTGATGGTGATGGCCGGGCTCGAGCGCGCCTCCGCGGGCCGCGTCGGCATCGACGGCAAGGACCTCTCCTCGCTGGACGAGGACGCACTCGCGCTGTTCCGCCGCGCCCATGTCGGCATCGTGTTCCAGTCGTTCCACCTGGTCGGCTCCATGACCGCGCTCGAGAACGTCGCCGTGCCCCTCGAGCTGGCGGGCGCGGAGGATGCCTTCGCACGGGCCCGCGCCGCGCTCGAATTGGTCGGCCTCGGCCACCGCCTCGACCATTATCCGGTGGAACTCTCGGGCGGCGAGCAGCAGCGCGTCGCCATCGCCCGCGCCTTCGCCCCCGGTCCCGACCTGATCCTCGCCGACGAGCCCACCGGCAACCTCGACAGCGCCACCGGCGAGCAGGTAATCAAGATCCTGTTCCGGCTGCGCGAGGAGACCGGCGCGACGCTGGTGCTGATCACCCACGACGACCGCCTCGCCCGGCGCTGCGCCCGCACGCTGCGCCTCGAGGACGGCCGCATCGCCGCCGACAGCGCCGCCGCGCCGCACCGCGCTTCCGCCGAATGACCGAGCTTCGCGCCGCACTGCGCTTCGCCGCGCGCGACCTGCGCGGCGGCTTCCGCGGCTTCCGCATCATGGTCGTGTGCCTCGCCCTTGGCGTCGCGGCGATCGCCGCCATCGGCTCACTCACTGCAACGGTGCGCGACGGCATCGACCGCAATGGCCGCGAGCTGCTCGGCGGCGACCTCGACATCCGCGTGACCCAGCGCCCGGCGAGCACCGCCGAGGTTGCGTGGTTCCGCGACCACGCGGCGGTCTCGGCCGTCGCCACCATGCGCGCCATGGCGGCGCGCGCATCGGGCCGGCAGCAGCGCGCGCTGATCGAGCTGAAAGCGGTGGACCATGCCTATCCCCTGCTGGGTGCGGTCGCGCTGACGCCCGCGACAAAAGATCTGCAGGCGGTGCTCGCGCGCGGACCCGACGGACGCTTCGGCACCGCGGTCGAGCACGCGCTGCTGGCACGGCTCGGGCTAGCGGTCGGCGACACGCTCCGCATCGGCGTCGCCGTGTTCGACATCCGCGCGGAAGTGGAAAGCGAGCCCGACAAGGCCTCGGGCGCATTCAAGCTCGGCCCGCGCGCCTTCATCGCCGCGGACGCCCTGCCCGGAACCGGCCTGGTCCAGCCGGGCAGCCTGATCCGCTACAACTACCGCCTGCGCGCGACGCCGGGCACCGACGGCGACGCGCTCGAGGCCGCCGTCGAGCAGGCCTTCCCCGACGCCGACTGGCGCCTGCGCACGGTGGACGAGGCGGCGCCGCGCATCGAGCGCTACGTCGAGCGCGCCGCGCTGTTCTTCACCCTGGTCGGCCTGACCGCGCTGCTGGTGGGCGGCGTCGGCGTCGCCGGCGCGGTGACGGGCCACCTCGAGGGCAAGCGCGAGATCATCGCCACCCTCAAGTGCCTGGGCGCGCGCGGGCGCTTCGTGTTCGCCGCCTTCGGCATCGAGATCGCGGCGATGGCCGCCATCGGCATCGTCGCCGGGCTGGCCGCGGGCGCGCTCCTGCCGCTCGCGCTGGTACCGCTCTTGGGCCCCTACCTGCCGGTGGCGCCGGGCTTCGCCGTGCAGCCGCTCGCCCTGGGTGCTGCTGCCGCCTACGGCGTTGCCGTGGCGGCGCTGTTCACCCTGTGGCCCTTGGCACGGGCGCGCGAGATACCGGCGGCGGCGCTGTTCCGGGGGCTTGTCTCCGACGCACCGTTCCGCCCGCGCGCGGGCACCGTCGCCGCCCTCGCCGTGGCCGGTGCCGCCGTCGCCGGGCTCGCCCTCGTAACCGCGTTCCGGCCGAGCTTCGCCGGCTGGTTCATCGCCGGCGCGGTGATCGCATTCGCCGTGTTCAGCGCCGCCGGCTGGGCGCTGCGCCGCGGTGCGCGCGCCGCGGCCCGGGCGCTGACATCGCGCGGCCGGCACTGGCCGCGCCTGCAGCTCGCGCTCGGCAACGTCGCGCGCCCCGGCGCGCCCGCCCAGGCGATCGTGCTGGCGCTCGGCATCGGCCTCACGGTGTTCGTCGCCCTCGCCCAGATCGAGGGTAACTTCCAGCGCCAGATCGCCGAGCGCATCCCCGACGCGGCGCCGGCCTATTTCTTCATCGACATCCAGCCCGACCAGGCGGCGGCGTTCGACCGGACCGTCCGTGCCGTGCCCGGCACCGGCGCCATCGACCGGCTGCCGTCGCTGCGCGGGCGGATCGCGAAGGTGAACGGCGTGCCCATCGACCAGGTCGCCGTCGGCCCGGGGGCGCGCTGGGCGGTGGACAGCGACCGCGGCGTGACCTACGCGCGCACGCCGCCCGACGGCACCGGGATCGAGGCGGGTAAATGGTGGCCCGCCGACTACAAGGGCGCACCGCTGCTCTCCATCGACGCGCGCATTGCCGCAGGTCTCGGCGTCGGCGTCGGCGATACCGTGACGCTCAACATCCTCGGGCGCGAGGTGACGGCGCGCATCGCCAACACGCGCGCCATCGACTGGTCGCAGCTCGGCCTCAACTTCACCCTGATCCTGTCGCCGGGCGTGCTCGAAGGCGCGCCCCAGACCTTTATCGCCACGGTGATGGCAAGCCGCGGCGCCGAGGACGCGCTGACGCGCGTGGTCGCCGAGCGCTTCCCCAACGTCACCGCCATCGGCGTGCGCGAGGCGCTGGAAGCGGTCGCCGACGCGCTCGGCAAGATCGGCATGGCGGCGCGCGCCACCGCCGGGCTCGCGCTCGCGGCCGGCGTGCTGGTGCTCATGGGCGCGATCGCCGCGGGCCGGCGCGAGCGCACCCGCGACGCGGTGATTCTCAAGGTGACCGGCGCCCGGCGGCGCGACCTCGCGCTCGCCTACATGATCGAATACGGGCTCGCCGGGCTGGCGGCGGCGGCCATCGCCAGCGTGCTCGGCACGCTCGCCGCGTTCTTCGTGCTGACGCGCGTAATGGACGCCGACTGGGTGTTCCTGCCCGGCCCCGCAGCGGCCACGCTCGCCGCCGCGACGCTGGCCGTGATCGGCTTCGGCTTCGCCGGCACCTGGCGCGCGCTGGCACGCCGTCCGGCCGCCGTGCTGCGCGAGACGGCAAACCCGTGAGCCCTGGCCCGTGAACGGCAACGCCTTCGCCCGTCTCGCCCTCGCCGCCGGCGCGTTCGCCTTCGTGCTGCGCGCGGCCGCGCGCGCGGGCGTGGACGGCGCCCCCGCCGCGTTGGCCTGGCCGGTGGCGATCGCCAGTATCGGGCTATGGGTCGCCGCCTTCGTCGAGCAGCGGCGCGGCGGCGGGAAGGTCAGTAGCCCTGTCCTTTGGGCGGGGGCGGCATTGCTCGCCGTGGCGCTGGTAACGCGGTGAATCCTGAACAAAGTTTAAGTGAAATCCGATCGCGGAACGCCCGGTTTACCTTGAAATCAAGGGGTTCCGGACCATATTCTTGTCGCAATCGGGCCCGATACTCGGCCCCGCTGGAATTCCAACCGTCGAGGTGACACACCATGCTTGGTCCCGATAGACGCACCATGACCCGCGCACAGGCGGAGGCCGCCCAGATCGATGTCGGTCTGCGCCAGTACATGCTGCGGGTCTACAACTACATGGCCTCGGGCGTGGCGCTCACCGGCATCATCGCCTATGCGGTAGCCAGTTCCCCGGCCATGATCCACGCCATCTTCGGCACGCCGTTCATGTACGTGGTGATGCTGGCGCCGCTCGCCTTCGTGCTGGTCCTGAGCTTCGGCATCAACCGCCTGTCGCTGTTCGCGACTCAGGCCATGTTCTGGCTGTTCGCGGCCGCCATGGGGCTGTCGCTCAGCACCATCTTCGTGGTCTACACCGGCGAATCGATCGCCCGCGTGTTCTTCATCACCGCCGCCGCGTTCGGCGCGCTCAGCCTCTACGGCTACACCACCAAGCGCGACCTCACCGGCTTCGGCTCGTTCCTGATCATGGGCCTGTTCGGCATCATCATCGCCATGGTCGTCAACATGTTCCTGCACTCCTCCGGCCTGCAGTTTGCCGTATCGGTCCTCGGCGTGCTGATCTTCGCGGGCCTGACTGCCTACGACACCCAGCGCATCAAGTCGATGTACTGGGAGGGCGACGGCGCCGAGATCGCCGGCAAGAAGGCGGTCATGGGCGCGCTCGCGCTCTACCTCGACTTCATCAACATGATGATGCTGCTGATGCAGTTCCTCGGCAACCGCCGCTAGGATCACTGCCGCACGCAAAGCGAAGGGCCGGGAAAACCCCGGCCCTTCTTCTTTGTGGGATGGCAGAACCGGTCAGTGGCCCACACCGTCCATCCCTTTCATCTTCTTCATGTCCTTGCCGGCGCCCAGCGCCTTGATGTGCAAGCGGATCGCGACCTTGCCCTGACGGGCGAAGGTAAGCGTCAGCGGCAGCATCTGACCCGCCGTGAGCGGCTGCTTGAGGCCGAGCAGCATCAGGTGATAGCCGCCGGGCGCGAGGGTCAGCTTGGCCCCCGCCGGCACCGCCAGCGCCATCACCGGCACCATGGTCATCATGCCGTTCTCCATACGTGACTGGTGCATCTCGACGCGCGCGGCGAGCGGGCTCGACGCGGCGACGATACGATCCGCTTCGGTGCCGGCATTGGTGACGGTGAAGTAGGCGACGCCCGGCCGCGTGGTACCGACCGTGGCGCGCGTCCACATGTCGCTGATGGTGAGCGGGCCCGCCTTGGTGGTGTGCGCGCGGGACGGCTGCGGGGCAAGCACGAGGACGGCCGCCGCGAGGGTGGTGGCGATGAACGAAAGACGGCGCGAAAGGGCCATGATGGATCTCCTGTTTCCCATGCGCCGCGGCGCGCACACAGGCGCGCGGCGACGCATCATGATGTGAAAGACGGTTGGCTGGGGCTCAGGTGGAAGCAGGCGGCGCGCGGCTGCGATGGTGCGAGGGCGCGGGACGCGGCAGCACCGCCACGGACGGCACCGGCAGGACGGCGGGCAGGACGACGGCGGCCGGGAGCGGCACCGGCGCGGCGACGGCAAGCGTCGCCGGTGCGCCGTGGCCGACGCACAGCGGACAGTAGGTTCCGGCTTTGGCGGGCGCCGAGCCGGGCGCGGTCTGGGACGCGCCCGGTCCCTTGGTCGGATCGAGCCAGACGATGCCGGTACCGGTGCACACCGGCACGCGCGCGCCGGGCACGCCGGCGGCGGCGGCCACGACGTACGCCGGCAGCACCAGCTGGAGCGCGAGCACGAGCGCCGCCGCAAGGGCGGCGGGCCGGCGGCGGCGGACGTCACGGAACCAGCGGAAGCGGCGGATCATGGCGGGCGATCTTAGTCCTGGTAGGGCCAGTTACCTAGCCGATCGCGGCGCGGAGCTCCCTGGCGATGGCGTCGGGGCCGGCACCGCCGCGGTAGATCGCGACGAACTTGCCGTCCGGGCCCATCAGGTAGAGGAACGAGGTGTGGTTGACGAGGTAGTCCATGGCGCCCGGCTTGCTCGGCTTGCCGAGGCTGTAATAGACGCGGAATTTCTTGGCCACCTTGGCGATCTCGGCGGGCGTGCCGGTCAGCCCGACCATGCGCGGATAGAACGCCTTCACGTAGTCGCCCATCTCCTTGGCCGTGTCGCGGGCGGGATCGACCGTGATGAAGATCGGCACGATGCGCTCGGCCTTGGGACCGAGCTGATCGAGGGCGCGGCCGATCGCCTGCAACTCGGTCGGGCATACGTCGGGACAATAGGTGTAGCCGAAGTAGATCAGCATGTAGCGGCCGCGGAAATCCTTGTCGGTGACCGGCTTGCCGCTCTGGTCGGTGAGCGCGAACGGCCCACCCAGCTTGACCGCACCGGTGGCAATGGCGATCCCGGAGCTGGCCGGGACCGGGGCCGAGAACATCCGCACCGCCTTGACGGCGACGAACGCCACCAGCGCGCAGGCGGCGACGCCGATGGCGAACAGGACGGGCTTGCTGAAACGCATGGAGAGGTTTTAGTCCCTCGCGGCGACGGCCTCAACTGCCGTGCCGCTCTCCTTCCATTCGGTGGCGGCATGCCGCAGCACAAGAATTCCGGCGTAGAGCGCAAGGCCCGCCATGACGGCGGCAACCGCGAGGTCCGGCCACCTGGTTCCGGTCGCGAATACGCCCGAGGCCGCGGCGACGACGGCGAGGTTGCTAATGGCGTCATTGCGCGAGCACAGCCAGACCGAGCGCGCGTTGGCGTCGCCGCGCCGGAACCGGAACAGAATCACCACACAGGCCACGTTCACGGCGAGTGCGAGCAAGCCGACCGCGCCCATGGTCGCGAATGCGGGCACGCCGCCGTGCGCCACTTTCCATGCGCTCGCGCCGATCACCCAGAGGCCGAAGCCGGTCATCGCAGCCCCCTTGGCGAAGGCGGCGCCGGTACGCCAGCGCGCCGCCATGCCGAGCACCGCAAGGGTGATCGCGTAATTCGCCGAGTCCCCGAAGAAATCTACCGCGTCAGCCTGAAGGGACATGGAGCCGGCGGCAAGACCAGCGGCCGCTTCAACCATGAACATGAAGAGGTTGAGCCCGAGCACCACCCATAAGGCGCGCCGGAACCGGTCATCGCCGGGTGCGAGCTCCGGCGGGACGCAGCAGGAATCGGGCGTGGGCGCGGACGCGCAGCAGTTGTCGTGATCGTTACAGGTCACGTGCTCAATCTGGTACCCGGCGCCCGGTGAGTCAACCGTAACGACCCGCCCTGCCTTGACACGGCGCCGCCCCCTCCGCACCATCGGCGCCCGCCATCGCACGAAACCCGCAGGAGAGTCAGCCGACCATGCCGCCCGTCTTTCGCGACTACGACCAGCAGGCGCTGGAGCGCCAGTACACCGTGACCAGCGCCGACATCCGCCCGTTGCGCGATGCCCGCGAAGCGCGCGTCACGGCGCTCAACGAGGACGTGCGCGCGACCCGGCCCCGGCTGCTCGATTTCGTCTACGGCCTGCACCCGCGCGAGCGCATCGACCTCTATCCCACCGAGGACGATTTCGCGCCGCTGGTGGTGTTCATCCACGGCGGCTACTGGAAGAGCCGGTCCAAGGACCAGTTCGCCTATCTCGCGCCGACCTTCACCGACCGGGGACTGAACTTCGCCACCGTCGGCTACCCGCTTGCGCCCGAGGCGCGGCTGACCGACATCGTCGAGAGCTGCCGGCGCGCGATCCACTGGCTGCTGAACTACCCCTCCGGGCTGCGCTTCGACCCCACCCGCGTCCACGTGATCGGCCATTCGGCCGGCGGCCACCTGGCCGCGATGATGATGGCGACGGACTGGACGCGCTACGCGCTGCCGGCGGGCACCATCAAGAGCGCGACCTGCGTGTCGGGCCTCTACGATCTCGCGCCGCTGCGCCTGGTCGAGCAGATCAGGGAGTTGTGCATTGATGCGGGCGAGGTCGAGCGCCTGTCGCCAGCGCGCCTGTCGCCGCCCGTGCGCGGACACCTGGTCGTTGCCGTGGGCGACGCGGAGAGCGACGAGTTCAAGCGCCATACCGCGGAGCTGGCGTCGTCGTGGCGCAAGCGCGGGATCCGGGTGGCCAACCCGGCGATCCCCGGGCGCCACCACTTCGACGTGCTGGACGCGCTGATTGACCCGACGGCTGCCCTGCACAAGGCGGCGATGGCCGCCATCCGCGCCCCGCGCGCCTGACGCCCCACCGCAAATTGATGGGGCCCGGGCAAATTGACGGGGCCCGGGACCGGGCCTAGAGTTCGGGCAAAAGAAGCGCGGGCGGGAACCCGTGCCCCACCCACCGCCCGAGGGAGGCAGACCATGTGCGCAAGCCCCGTGATCAAGCGTATCGACGACGACGCCCCGATGACCGAGGCGGAATGGAACATCCGCGTCGATCTCGCCGCGTGCTACCGGCTGGTCGCCCATTTCGACATGGACGACCTGTTCGCGACCCATATCTCGGCGCGCGTGCCCGGGCGCGAGGAGCACTTCCTGATCAATCCCTACAGCGTGCACTTCAGCGAGGTGACGGCGTCGAACTTGGTCAAGGTCGACCTCGAGGGCAACATCGTCCAGGACACCGACCACGTCATCAACCCGGCGGGCTTCGTGATCCATTCGGCGATCCACGGCGCGCGGCCCGACGCCAAGTGCGTGCTGCATACTCACACGGTCGCGGGCATGGCGATCGCCACCATGGCCACCGGGCTGCAGCCGTGGTCGCAAAAGGCGACCCGCTACCACAAGCGGCTCGCCTATCACGACTTCGAGGGCAAGGCCCAGGACCTCGACGAACGGTCGCGGCTGGTGCGCGACCTCGGCGACAAGAATTACCTGGTGCTGCGCAACCACGGCCTGCTGGTATGCGCGCCCACCATCCCCCAGGCGTTCAAGGAAATGTACGCCATGGAGAAGGCGTGCAAGACCCAGCTCGCGGTCATGGCGGCGGGGGGCGAGATCATCAAGCTCTCCGACAACCTGCTCGAGCACACCGCCCAGCAGTTCGAGAGCGACGCCAGGGTGACGAAGGAGCGCCCGTCGGGCTGGCCGTCGCTCAAGAAGATGCTCGACCGGGTGAGCCCGGGCTACGACCAATAACAAGCCGAAGGGCCGGATGTTGTCATCCGGCCCCTGCAGGGAGGGCCCCCGTTTGCGGGGGCCTTCGCTTTTTCCAAAAAGCTAGGCGGCGCCGAAGGCGGCGACGTTGGAGCGCTGCGGCCGGCCGTTCTCGCGCTCGATGCGCGCGAGGATCGCCTCGTCGGCGACCGGCTTGGAGAAGAAGTAGCCCTGCCCGTACTCGCACTGCAGGTCGCGCAGGAGCGTCATCTGCTCGGGCTGCTCGATGCCCTCGGCGACGATGTCGAGGCCGAGGTTGTGGGCAAGGCCCGCGACCGCGCGCACCACTTCCATGGAGCCCGCGTTGAGCGTCGCCGTGGACACGAACGAGCGGTCGATCTTGAGCGTGTCGATGTGAAATCGGTGCAGGTAGCTGAGCGACGAATACCCGGTGCCGAAATCGTCGATCGCGACCTCGAGCCCGATCGCCTTGACGCCGTTGAGCGTTACGGCGGCGCGGGACGGGTTGTCCATCAGCAGGCTTTCGGTGATCTCGAGCTTGATCTGCTCCGGGTTCACGCCGGTCTCGTCGATGATGTTGGAGATGTTGCGCACCAGGTCGATGTCGGAGAACTGGCGCGAGGACAGGTTGATCGACATGAACAGGGGCGGTGCGTCGGCATTCATGGACTCCAACCGGTCCTGGAAACGCATCAGCGCGCCGCACGCCTCCTCCAGCACCCACAGGCCCATAGGGATGATGAGGCCGGTCTCCTCGCTGAAGCCGATGAAGTCCTTGGGATAGATCAGGCCGCGCTCGGGATGGTTCCAGCGCAGGAGCGCCTCGAGGCCGGCGGTGGTACCGCTGCGCAGGTCGAGGATCGGCTGGTAGTGGAGCACGAATTCCCGGTTGATGAGGGCCTTGTTGATCTGGTCCTCGAACTTGAGCTTGCGCATGGCGCGCTCGCGGTGACGCGTGAGCGACATGTCCGCGTTCAGGAGCGCGGGCGCCGTTTCGTCGTCGTGGTCGCCCTCGCCGACGATACGGCTCTGGAACGCGCGGAACCGCTCCAGGATGTTGCGGACAAAGAAGCTCAGCAGGGGGTCGGCCTGCTCGAACTTCTCGCGCAGCTGGTCGAGGCTGATGACCACGAGCACCGTTTCCTCGGTGGCGACGGCGCTGCTCGCGCGCACCTCGCCGTCGATCAGGGCCATCTCGCCGAACAGCTCACCCTCGCCGAGGGTGGCGATGGTGATCTTGCGGCCCTGGCGCAGGGCGGAGATTTCGACCATGCCGCGCTCGATGACGTAGGCGCAGTTGCCGGGCTCTCCCTCACGAAAGACGTGGGAGCCGGGCTGGTGCTCTTCTCTATAGACGGATTCTTTCAACATACGGCGATACCTACCGCGACGCGGCTCCTACCTGGACCACCACATGATCGCCCGCAAAGCTGAAGAATTGGTTACTCCCCGAGGGAACCCGCGGGGTGCCGCGCGCGGTCCGGGGCTTTGCGCTATGATCGCGATCCCCCGCCATAATATCTGCATATGGATCGCATCATGCCCAGACCGCCCTCGAAATCCGCCAGAAAGACCGCGCGCAAGACCGCCCCGGAACATTCGCCCCTCGCCTTCCTCGACCGCGAGTTCCTGACCAGCCCGGACGCGCGTACGCTGCGCATCCTCTCGGAGTACCTCGAGCCCGCCAAACGCTTCGAAGAGCACGACGTGCGCGACACCATCTGCTTCTTCGGCTCGGCGCGCATCAGGTCGGCGGAGGATTCCGCGCGCGAGCTGATCGCGGCGCGCAAGGCGCGCCAGGGCGTGGCAGCGGCGCGCCAGCACGCCAGGATGTCGCGCTACTACGAGGAAACCCGCGAGCTCGCAGGGCGCCTGACCGAATGGTCCAAGCAGCTGCCGGGCGGACGGCGCTTCGTGGTCTGCACCGGCGGCGGTCCCGGCATCATGGAGGCCGCCAACCGCGGCGCCTCGGAGGCGCGCGGCATCAACATCGGCCTCAACATCGCGCTGCCGTTCGAGCAGAAGCCCAACCCCTACTCGACCCACGCGCTGACCTTCCAGTTCCACTACTTCTTCATGCGCAAGTTCTGGTTCGCCTATTTCGCCAAGGCCATGGTTTTCATGCCGGGTGGCTTCGGCACGCTGGACGAGATGGCCGAGGTGCTGACGCTGTGCCAGACCCTCAAGCTCAAGAAGCGCATGCCGATGGTGCTCTACGGCACCGACTTCTGGCGCCGCACGCTCGACCTCAACGTGCTGGTGCAGTCGGGCACCGTCAGCCGCGACGACCTCGACCTGCTGCATCGCTCCGATTCGGTCGACGATGCGTTCGAGTTCATCACCACGGAGCTTTCCGGCGCGCCGCTGCGCGAGCCGGGCGGCACGCTCACCCACAATGTCGGCGTCATCACCACACCCTACGCGCCGGCGCGCTAGCACACAAAAAAGGGGCCGGCACCGAATGGTACCGACCCCAGTGCTCTGGGACTGCGCCGCCCGGGAGGGAAAAGGCGGCGCCCACGGAGCTCCTACTGATTCTGACTGACGATCTTCCAGGTGCCGTCGGGCTGGCGGCAGGCGGTGCCGTAGGCCTGCTGGGTCTTGCCGCCGACCGTCACGGTCTGCTGATACTCACGGCAATAGGTACCGTTGGCTTCCTGATAGGTCTTGGTCGGCGTGATCGTGCCGGAATGGTTGTTGTCTGGGTTGACCCACTTGCTGCTCTTGCCGGCCGGCTGGTACTCGAGCGCCTCCTGGGCGGTATGGGCGGCGGCGATCTTGTCGGCGCGGTCAAGCGACTGGCCCGCCTCCGAGCCGACATAGGCGCCGAGCAGCGTGCCGAGGCCGATCATGATGCCCTGGCCGGTGCCCCTGCCGAAGGCCGAGCCGGCGAGGCCGCCGGCGACCGCACCGAGAATGGTGCCGCCGGTCTGCTTGGGCCCGGGGTTGTCGGTCGAGCACGCGCCGAGCGCGAGCGCAGCGGCAACAGCCGCCGCCACTGTGGCACGCGACGCGGTGCGCTTGAACGCGGGGATACTGTCGTTGGAAGTCGTAGTCGTCATCTGGTTTCTCTCCTGTCTCCAGAGCGCGGCCCGTCCGGTTGTGAATACATCTGCCTGAAACGTCGTCTGCTTGAGCGCGGTCTTGCGCATGGACGGGCCGCAGTCGATGGCGCAATACTGCCGAGGCGTGGCTGAAACGATCCTGAACAGTCCGTTCAGCGGGGGTTCAGCTTGGGGGGCCTAAACCGGCGCTTATGAGGCATTTTCCGGTCCTTTCCCTGTGCGTTGCCGTTGCGGTGGCGGGCGCCCTCGGGCTCGCCGCGAGCGGCCCCGCGCGGGCGCTCGACGGCGACGGGCTCCACCCCGTCCAGAGCCGCAACGGCGGCCCCGGGCTGGCGGCGCCGTTCGTGCCGACGCTGCCGCCCAACCCCGAACGGCGCGGCCCGAACCGGGCGCGCGACGCGGTGCAGCGTGGCGAGATTCGCCCGCTGGAGGAAGTAACGGCGCGGGTCCAGCAAAGGTTCCCGGGCCGGCTGCTCGACGCACACCTGGAGCAGGAGGGCGGGCGCTGGGTGTATTATCTCAAGATGCTGACCCATGACGGACGCGTGCTGAACGTCGCGGTCGATGCCCGCACCGCCCGCGTGCTCGGCATCGCCGGCCGCAGGTAGGACGGACGCCGTGCGTATCCTGGTGGTCGAGGACGACGACGCGCTGCGCGCCCAGCTCGAGGGTGCGCTGCGCGAGGCGGGTTACGTGGTCGACGCCGCCGACAACGGCGAGGACGGCCACTTTCTCGGCGACACCGAACCCTATGACGCAGTGGTGCTCGATCTCGGCCTGCCGGCGCTCGACGGCATCACGGTGCTGTCGCGCTGGCGCGCCGACGAGCGCGTCATGCCGGTGCTGATCCTGACGGCGCGCGACCGCTGGCGCGAGAAGGTGGCGGGCTTCGATGCCGGCGCCGACGACTACCTCACCAAACCGTTCCAGATGGAGGAGCTGCTCGCACGCATCCGCGCGCTGATCCGGCGCGCCTCGGGCCATGCCTCGGCGGTGATCGAATACGGCGATCTCGCCATCGACACGCGCACCTCGCGCGTTACCGTCAAGGGCAAGCCGATCAAGCTCACCGGCCACGAATACAAGCTGCTGGCCTATCTCGCCCACGAGCGCGACCGCGTGGTATCGCGCACCGAGCTCACCGAGCACATCTACGACCAGGACTTCGACCTCGATTCCAACACGATCGAGGTGTTCATCGGCCGCTTGCGCCGCAAGCTCGGCACCGGCGCGATCGAGACCGTGCGGGGGCTCGGCTACCGGCTCGCCGCGCCCGATGCCAAGGCGTGAGCCGTCCTTGATCCGGCCCGGCACCCTCGGCTTCCGGCTGGTCGCCTTCGCGCTGGTGTGGATCGCGGGCGCGCTGATCGCCGGCGGCGTCCTGCTCGGCTCGCTGTTCGAGACCCAGGTGCGCAGCAACTTCGATTCCCGCATCGCGGTGCTGCTCGAGACCCTGGTCACGGTCACCGACGCCGATCCCGCGACCGGCGTGCGGCTGCTCGGCGCCCAGGGCGAGCCCCGCTTCGAGCGCCCGTTCTCGGGCTGGTACTGGGAGATCCGCTCGGGCGGCAAGGTGGTGCTGGCCTCGCGCTCGCTGTGGGACCAGACGCTCGTGCTGCCAGACACGCCCGCGGTGCCCGACGCCGAAGGACTTCGTCCGCTACGACATCCCCGGCCCACGCGACCAGAAGCTGCGCGTGATCGAGCGCCCCATCAAATTCGCCGCCAACGGGCCCAGCTATCGCTACGCGGTGGCGGGCGACCTGGCCGAGGTCGCTGCCGAGATCAGGCCGTTCCGGGTAACGCTCGCCTGGTCGCTCGGCGTGCTCGGCCTCGGGCTGGTCGCCGCCGTTCTGATCCAGGTCCATTTCGGGCTCGAGCCGCTACGCAAGCTCCGCATCGCGCTCGCCCGCATCCGCGCAGGCAGGGCCGAGCGCATCGAGGGCGACTTCCCGGGCGAGGTCGAGCCTCTGGTGGAGGAGGCCAACGCGCTGATCGCGCATATCGGCGAGGTGGTGGAGCGCGCCCGCACCCATGTCGGCAACCTCGCCCATGCGCTCAAGACGCCGCTCTCTGTGATTGCCAACGAGGCCGCCGCCGGCGAGGGGCCGCTCGCCGAGACGGTCGCACGCGAGACCCGGCTGATGCAGACGCGTATAGAACATCACCTCGCCCGCGCGCGCACCGCCGCGTCGGCGGGCGTGATCGGCCAGCGCGCCGAGGCGGCGCCGGTGATCGACGCGCTCACGCGCACGCTTGCCAAGATGTATGCCGACAAGGGCCTGTCGTTCGACAGCACGGTCGATGACGGCCTCGCGTTCCGGGGCGACGCCCAGGACCTGGAGGAGATGCTCGGCAACCTGATGGAGAACGCCTGTAAATGGGCGATATCAGAGGTGCGCGTCACGGCAGCCATGGCCGGGGGACGGCTCAGTATCGCGGTCGAGGACGACGGGCCGGGCCTCAAGCCCGACGACCGGGCGCGCGTGGTCGCCCGCGGCGCACGGCTCGACGAATCGGTGCCGGGCTCCGGCCTCGGCCTCAACATCGTCTCGGAGATCGCCGCGCTCTACGGCGGCACGCTCAGGCTCGATGCCGCCGCCCTCGGCGGCCTCAGGGCCGAGATCGACCTGCCCGCCGCCACCGGCTGAGACTCCTAATCCGCGATAGGGGCCTTTTCCGGCAGCGGGAACAGGGTCACGAAGCGCTCCACCACGGCGCGGTCACCGTCGATCCGGAGCTCGCCCGCCCGCAGCGCGTCGGCGAGCTTGCGCCCGCCGTAGACCACGGCGGCCAGCGCGTTGGGGTCGGCCTCGATCACGGCAGCGGGCGCTTCCGCCGTGCCGGGAACGGCTTCCAGCCGCCCGCCCGCGACACGTACCCGAAACGGACTATCGCCGAAGCGCAGCTCCAGGGTAGCCTTGAAGCCGCGCGCGGCGGCGGCGTCGAACATGGTGCGGAACGACAGGATCAGAGAGTTGACGCTGATCGGCATGCCGTCGGGCTTGAGCGGCGAACGCGCCGCCCAGCGGCCGAAGGTCTGCAGCACCGGCTCCAGCTCCAGGCCCCAGTCGGTGAGCTCGTAAACCCAGACCGAGGCCGGCGGCGGCAGCCGGCGGCGGCGCACGATGGCAGCCTTCTCCAACTCGTCGAGGCGCTGGGTGAGCACGTTGGGGCTGATGCCGGGCAGGTTCATGCGCAGGTCAGTGAAGCGCCGCGGCCCCAGCATCAGCTCGCGCGCCACCAGCAGCGCCCAGCGCTCGCCCACCAGGTCGAGGGCGTGCGCCGCGGCACAGGCATCGTCGTATCTGCGTTTTCCCGCCATTTTCGTGACCGGAGAATAAATCCTGCTTGACAATCTGTCACTCCTAAATTAGGAGTTTATAGTCTTTTATTCTAACTTCAAGGGCAGACAAGGAGACGGGCGATGCGCGTGATGGTGATGGTCAAGGCGAGCCAGGACAGCGAGGCGGGGAAGATGCCCGATGAAAAACTCCTGTCGGCGATGATGGCCTACAACGAGGCGCTGGTGAAGGCGGGCATCATGAAGGCGGGCGAAGGCCTGCACCCGTCGTCGAAGGGCGTGCGGGTCGGCTTCTCGGGAACGGCGCGCACGGTGCGCAACGGGCCGTTCCCCGACTCCAACGACCTGCTGGCCGGGTTCTGGCTATGGGAGGTCAAGTCCATGGACGAGGCGGTCGCCTGGCTCAAGCGCTGCCCCAACCCGCACGACGGCGACAGCGAGGTCGAGATCCGGCCGCTGTTCGAGGCCGCGGACTTCGGCGAAGAATTCACGCCGGAGCTACAGGAGAAGGAAGCGCGCCTGCGCGACCAGGTCGAAAAGCAGAAGTGAGCGCGGCGTCAGTCGCCGGGCGCATCGGGCCCAGGCACGAGGTCGCACGGCGCACCCTGGCAGCAGTCATGGATGTTGGAACCGCAGGCCGCGCACTGGCCGTGGCCGTGCACCCACACCAGCCCGGTGGTCGCGCCGCAACGCGGGCAGGGTTCGGGCGTGGCGCCTTCAGGTACTGCCTTGGTCATAAAGCGGTCTCCACGACGCAGAGTCTATCGCTACCGGGATTCGTCCGGCAAGCGCACATCGAGTGTGGCGCGCCAGTTAGTATGGACTCTCGTTAAAAAGCCCGAAAATGGCCTATTCAGGCCGTCGCGAAGGTGAAGTTGTTGATCCGCCGACCGGATGGGCCGCGCTGCTTTTGGCCCAAGTCATCCAGATCGTACCAGCGCCCCCCGTCGGCAAACCGGGGCTTGTAGCCGTACCGGCTGAGGCGCCCGACCACACGGGCCATACACCCCGCATTGATACTGTCTTCCAGCTCGACAATGAGGGTAGGCCGGCAGGCTTCGATGGTTTGCCTGGCGCCGTCGAGAACGGCCTCCTCGTGGCCCTCCACGTCGATCTTGATCAGGTCGACATCATCGAAGCCGAAGGAATCGAGCGTTACCAGCCGCGCCGAGTGGCGGGCGCCCCCCTCTACCCCACTCCCCCAACGCACGAGGCTCGCGCCCGGATCGTCAAAACCGCCACGGTGGTGGGGTGGGACAACGAGGTAAGCGTAGCCTTCCTTGTCGGAAAGCGCCGCCCGATGGACAGAGACGTTCTTCAGCGCAACCGATGAAAGCCGCGCAGCCAAGTGCGGATTGGGCTCGAAGGCCTCGACGGCCTGGCTGTGGCGGGAGAGCCAGAATGTATAGACACCGCGGTTGGCGCCGACGTCGATCGTCCTTCGCGCCTGCCCCACCAAGGAGGCCAGTTCGGAAATCTCCGGGTCGCCCCGTCGCCTGGCCCGCCGCGCCCTTAGAACAAGCTTCAACCGCTGGTGCAGATTCATCGTCCCCCTTGCCTCTCGGGGTGAAGCTACCATAAGGCGCGGCCGGACACGGGCATAATTCGGCCCCCGTATTGGGTGACCTACATCATGGGCGAGATCGTATTTATGGAGAGAGGATGGTGCCGCCTGCGTGACTCGAACACGCGACCCTCGCATTACGAATGCGATGCTCTACCGGCTGAGCTAAGGCGGCCCGGGCGTGTTGACGCGCCCTCCGTTTACGCCGAAACGGTCTTAAGCGCAAATCCCTAATCTTCGGTCAACGGTGCCGTGCCGGCGAGCGGCTGGGCCGCGATCGCGGCCAGCGCCGGGCTGTCGGCGCCGAGCACCGCGACCGGCGCGGGGGCGCGCCACTCCAGCGTATCGAACCCCCGGCAGGTGCCGCACAGCCCGCTCCAGGCCGGTGCCGCCGTGCCGCAGGCGCCGCACACCCAGCGCGCATCGGGCGCGGCCGCGGCGGCGCGCAGGAGCCACGTGCCGGCCTCGCGCGCATCGCCGCCCTCGGCCTCGATCAGGCGGGCACGCAGGCGGTAAAGCCGCGCCGGCACGCCCTGCCCGTCGGCGGCGCCGTCGAAAGCCGCCTCGGCATCGTCCAGGTGCTTGCGCGCCTTGCCCCACAGTCCGGCGGCGATCGCCGCTTCCGTCGCGGCGAGGCGCGCCTCGAGCGCGTCCGGCGCGCGCTCCAGGAGGCGCGTCGCGAGCCGCAGGCGGTCGTGGACGCGCGCATCGCCCTCACCTTCCGCGAATGCGAGATAGGCCGCGGTAATGTCGGGATGGGGCACCACGGCGAAGGCGCGCTCGAGCAGGCGGCGCGCCCGCTTGGCGTTGCCGCGCGTGCCCTCCAGCCGGGCGCGGGCGAGCGCGGCCGGGGCGAAATCATCGGCGGTGCGCATCGCCCGCTTGGCCAGCGCCAGCGCCTCCGCGTCGAAGCCCGCGGCCTCGGCATCACGGCTCTGCATCAGGAACAGCGCCGCGCGGTGACGCCGCCCGCGCGCGGGCGCGACCGCACCGCGCCGGATCGCGCGCGACAGCGCGTCCTCCGCCTGCTTCCACTGGCCCGCCTTGACCGCGAGCTCGAACTCCGCCGCCTGGGCCCAGCCCGCGTCGGGACGCAGCTTCGCCGCGCGCCGCGCGTAATCGAGCGCGCGCGTCTCGTTGCCCGCATGCATCGCCTGCACCAGAAGGCCGCGCAGGGCGAGGAACTCGGTCTCGCGCCGCGCCAGCATGGCGGTGAAATATTTCTCGGCGGCGTGGTCGTCGCCCTCGAGCTGCGCCGCCTGGGCGGCGAGCAGCAACGTGAGCGGCGTCTCACCCTCCACGCTCTCCGCACGCTTCGCCGCACGACGCGCGGCGCCGGCGTCGCCCGCCGCTACCGCCACCATGCCGGCCGCGAGCGCGCTCAAGCCCTTGCGCAGGCGGCGCGCGGCACGCCATGCGCGCAGCCGCGCGGGCGCGCGCAGCAGGGTGCCGATCACGGAGGCGACGACGACGGCCGCGACCACCACGAGCACGACCACCAACGCGGCGACGCCGACCGAGGTCTCCACCCGCCAGCCGCGGAAGGTAAAGGCGAGCGTGCCGGGATCGTGCGCGAACCAGCCGACCGCGAGCACCGTGAGCGCGGCAAGCAAGAGCAGGACGAGGATACGGCGCATGGGCGCGTCTTCAGGGCGTGGCGGGAGACGCCGGCGGCGGGGGCGCCGCCGTGGCGACCAACGCGTCGAGCGCGCCCGCGAGCCGGTCGGCGGCGAGGCGCCCTTCTATGCCGTCCATGAGCACGACGAGTCCTGCCTTCGACGCCGTGTCGAGCCCTGTTACGTCAAGGGCCGCGAGAGCGGCATGCGCCGCGGTAACATCCCCAGCCGCGAGCGCGCTGCGTATCGGGCCGAGTGACGTGGTCCTATCGGCAGGCTCCGGCGCCGACGCGCCGTGATCATCGACGCGATGGATCGTGACCAGACCCGAGAACCGCGCCTTGATGCGCGACCACAGGCCGCTGTTCGTGTCGGCGGGGGCCGCGGGCCTGGCCGCACTCCCGTTTGCCGGCGCCACCGTCAATACCAGTGCCTCGGCACGTGCGGCGAGCATGGCCGCGGTCGGCACGCCGGTGGCGAGGAACGGCGCGAGCGCGTCGAGATCGCCGCGCGCGGCGGTGCCGGCGGGACCGAGCGCCGCCAGCCGGCCGCGCAGAGCGGGCGCGAGGGCGGCGAGCGGACGGCCCGCGTCGAGCGCGCCCGTGAACGCCAGCATCAGCGGCAGCGATTGTCGCCGGCCCGCGCCTGTGCCTGTGCCTTGGCGCCAAGACCGTCAACCTCGGCGGTGAGATCCTTGAGGCGTGCCTCCAGCGTCGCGACCCTGGCGGGATCGGCGCCCGCCGTCGAGCCGGAGCCGGCACCTTGGCCATGTCGTCGACGCGCTTCTCCAGGGCGGCGATGCGCGCGGCGTCGGGCACGCTCTTGAGCGCGGCCTGGAGCGCCGCCACGTCGGCGGCGAGCCGGTCGACACGCTTTGCAAGGGCGGCATCCTGGGTGGTCGCGCCGGGATCGAGCAGGTGCGCAAGACGCGCGCGCAGTGGCACCTGGGTCAGCGCGGCGGCGGCGATCACGGCGACGATCACGACAATGGCGAGGACGATCAGGCCGGCGCCACGCCGCCGGGGAGGCGCCGGCGGCGGGGGCACGGCCATGCCGTCGGGCGGCGGCGGGGGCGCGGGAACCTCGTCTCCGGACACGGAAGAAGATGCCTCCTCGCCCTTCCTCCTATCCTTGTTCCTGCCTTTTTCCTTGTCCGCCATCGCCGTCACTGTCCCGTGCCGGGAATATCCGCCAGAAGATCGAGCAGCGCGTCCTGGTCGGGCCGTGCCGCCACCGCGACCGCGGCGAAGGCGAGCCCCGACGCCGCCTCGGCCACCCGCGGGCTCAACGCCAGAAGGCGCAGGCGACCGGCCGCCGGCGCAAGCCCCGCGTGCGTCATCAGCGTAACAAACTGGCGTGCGGTGCGGGGGGAGAAAATCGCGACGTCGTCGATGGCGCCCGCCGCCAGCGCCTCCTGCACGCTGCGCGACAGCGCCGCGACCGGCTCCGCCGCATAGAGCACCACGCGGCGCGCGGCGAAGCCCGCGAGCTTGAGCAGGCCGACCAGGTCGCCGGCGCGATCGCGCCCGGCGACGTGCAGGATCGCGCCGGTGGCGGCGGAAGCGATCCGCACGATAGTGCGCGCCAGCGATTCGACATCGCCGCCGCCGACGGTGACACGCGTGAATCCCGCCTCGCGCGCGGCACGCGCGGTCGCCTCGCCGACCGCGAAAACCGCGAGCGCACGCGGCGCGTCCGGCGCGGCATGGACCAGCGCGCGCACGCCGTTGGCCGAGGTGAAGGCGAGCGCCTGCACGCCGGCGAGATCGACGGCGGCACCCGACGGAAACCGGACCTCGATCAGCGGCTCGATGACGGCCCTGTGGCCGAGCGCCTCGATGCGCCGGGCGAACGGCGCCGCGTCGGCCTGCGGCCGGGTGACCAGCACCGTACGGGCGCCGCTCATCTGTTGCCGGCGAGCGCGGTGAAGAAGCCCTCGCCGGCATGGGCGCGCAGCTCCGCCCCGGCGTCGCGGCCGATGCCGACCCCGTCCGCGGCGGGCCCGACCGCGTCGCGTCGAACCGCGCGCTGCCGTCGGGCGCCACGACCATGGCGCGGAGCGTCAGGGCGCCGGCGCCGTCGAGAGTGGCGAGCGCCGCGATCGGCGTGCGGCACGAACCGTCGAGGGCGGCCAGCAGGGCACGCTCCGCCGTCACGCACAGCCGCGTCGGCGCATGGTCGAGCGGCGCCAGCAGGTCGCGCACGCGCGTGTCGTCCGCGCGGCATTCGATGCCGATGGCGCCCTGGGCGACGGCCGGCAGCATCTCGTCGGTCGCGAGCACGTTGCGCGCCGCATCGGCAAGGCCGAGGCGCTTCAGTCCGGCGAGGGCGAGGAAGGTCGCCTCCGCCGCGCCCGCGCGCACCTTGTCGAGGCGCGTGCCGACGTTGCCGCGCAACGCGACGATGCGGAGATCGGGGCGGCGCGACAGCGCCTGCGCCGCGCGCCGCAGCGAGGCCGTGCCGAGGCGGCGCCTTGCGGCAGGTCGGCAAGCGACCGCAGCGCCGGGTCATGGGTGATCAGCACGTCGCGCGGGTCCTCGCGCGCGAGCATGCAGGGGAGTCGAGGCCGTCGGGCAGCCCGTCGGCACGTCCTTCATGGAATGGACCGCGATGTCGGTGCCGCCGGCCAGCAGCGCGTCCTCGATCTCCTTGGTGAACAGGCCCTTGCCGCCGATCTCGGCGAGCGGCCGGTCGAGGAACCGGTCGCCGGTGGTGCGGATCACGGCCAGCTCGACCGCAAGCCCGGCATGGGCCGCCAGGAGCGCGTCGCGGACCATGTTGGCCTGGGCCAGGGCCAGCGGGCTGCCGCGGGTGGCGATGACGAGGGCGCCGGCGCGCGCGCGGGCTTCGGGGGTGGCCATGGACATGGCCCATTGGTACGCGGGCGGCCCTATCATTGGCAAGCAGGGGCGTCGGCAAGCGGGGGATGCCGGCAGACTGGCCCCGGCGCGCCCACGGGTATATGAAAGGCGCGCCCGGCACCGGACTCGGCCGGGCCCCAGGGAAAGGCGCGATGATCGTTCTCGGCATCGAGACCAGTTGCGACGAGACCGCGGCGGCGGTGGTCACGGAAGCGCGCGAGATCCGCGCCAACCGGGTCCTGAGCCAACTCGCCGAGCACGCGCCCTACGGCGGCGTGGTGCCCGAGATCGCCGCGCGCAGCCATCTCGACCACATCGACCGGCTGGTGCAGGAAGCGATGGCGGAAGCCGGAATCGCGCTCGCCGACCTCGACGGGATCGCGGTCACCGGCGGGCCCGGCCTGATCGGCGGCGTGATGGTCGGCGTGGTCACGGCCAAGACGCTTGCCCAGGTGCTGGCGAAGCCGCTGGTCGACGTCAACCATCTCGAGGCCCACGCGCTCACCTGCCGGCTCACCGCCGATGACCCGACAGCGTCGCCTTCCCGTACCTGCTGCTGCTGGTGACGGGCGGGCACAGCCAGCTTGTGGCGGTGGAAGGCGTCGGGCGCTACCGGCTGGTGGGCACCACGATCGACGACGCCGCCGGCGAGGCGTTCGACAAGACCGCCAAGATGCTGGGCCTGGCCTATCCCGGCGGCCCGTCGCTGGAGAGGGCCGCGCGCGACGGCGACCCGGCGCGCTTCCCCCTGCCGCGCCCGCTGCGCCGGGCCGGCCGGGCTGCGACTTCTCGTTCTCCGGCCTCAAGACCGCGGTGGCACAGACCCTCGACGGGCTCGGCACGCTTACACCGGGGGACGTCGCCGACGTCGCCGCGTCGTTCGAGGCAGCGGTAACGGCGGCGATCTGCGACCGTACCCGCAACGCACTCGAGACCTTCCGCGCGACCCATCCCGCCGCGCGCACGCTGGTGGTGGCGGGCGGCGTCGCCGCCAACGGCCGCCTGCGCACGGCGCTCGACCGCCTCGCCGCGGATCACGGCTGCCGCCTCGCGGTGCCGCCGCGCGCGCTGTGTTCGGACAACGGCGCCATGGTCGCCTGGGCCGGGATCGAGCGCCTGCGGCTCGGGCTCCGCGACGGGCTCGACTTCGCCGCCCGGCCGCGCTGGCCACTCGCCGAGGTGCGCGGGGCGGCATAGACCCCACCCCCTTGCGTCCGCTAGTGTCGTGGTTCAGAAGTTCGCGTCATATTCGGGGCGGCCTCCTGGCGAACTTCTGAACCGAAACGACACCAGAAACTATTTGATTCAAGTGTGGTGGATTTGAAGTTCCTTTCGATGCCACCCAAACAACTGAGGAACTTCAAATCCACCACACTTGGCGCGGCGGGAACAATGGCGCGGTCGCGGCCGGCATCAACAGAATCAACAGATAAGAACTCGGGCGGAAAAGAACCACGGAGACCATGGCGAAAACGACGCGCAGCAACCAGCCCCCGGACATCGAGGTGCGCAGCCTGTTCGCGACGCCGCTGGTGGTCGCGCGCCCGCCCGTGAGCGAAGACGAGAACGCGCGCCTCGCCGCCGCCATCCTCGCCCACGAGCGCAACGGCAACGCGGGCGTGCTCCATTCCAACATGATGGGCTGGCAATCGGCGGACGACTTCACCGCCTGGGCCGGCGCCGAGGGCGACAAGGTGATCGCGTTCGCCCGCGCGCTCGCCGACCGGCTCACCGGCGACCGCGCCGGCAACCGGGTGCAGGTGGACTGGTTCGTCAACGCCTGGGCCAACGTCAACCGCGCCGGCCACGCCAACCAGCTCCATGCCCACCCCGGCGCGATGTGGTCGGGCTGCTACTACGCCGACGCGGGCGGCCGGGCCGGCGATCCCGCGCGCGGCGGCGAGTTCGAAGTAATGGACCCGCGCGGCATCACGCCCGCCATGTACGCCCCCGAGCTCGCGCCCGCGCTCTCGGGCTGCCAGAGCATGGGCGGCAGCGAGCTGATCGTGCCCGAGACCGGCATGCTGCTGCTGTTCCCGGCCTGGCTCTCCCACGGCGTGCGGCCCTATCGCGGCAACGGCGCGCGGGTCTCGGTCGCGTTCAACTTCGCGCTGCCGGCGGCAAGCTGATGGCGACGACTATCTCACGCATCGATGTAATTGGTGCCGGCGCCTGGGGCACGGCGCTGGCGCAGCTCGCCGCCGAGAAGGGCCACCGGGTGCGGCTCTGGGCGCACGAGCCCGAGGTCGCCGCCGCGATCAATACGACCCATGAGAACACCGTCTACCTGCCGGGTACCGCGCTCGCGCCCACGATCGAGGCCGTCGGCGCGATCGAACAGGTGGGCGATGCCGACGCCATTCTGCTGGTGACGCCGGCCCAGCACCTGCGCGCGGTCGGCGCGCGCCTCGCACCGCGCATCGCCGACGGCACGCCGGTGGTGATCTGCGCCAAGGGCATCGAGGAAGCATCGGGCAAGCTGATGAGCGAGGCGCTGGCCGAGGCCCTGCCCCGCGCCCGCCCGGCCGTGCTGTCGGGCCCGACGCTCGCGGGCGAGGTCGCCCGCGGCAAGCCCGCCGCCGTCACCATCGCCGCCGAAGACGTGGCGCTCGCCGAAACGCTGGCGGCCGCGCTCGGCTCGGCCAGGTTCCGGCCCTATGCCGGCGGCGACGTGATCGGCGCCCAGATCGGCGGCGCGGTCAAGAACGTGATGGCGATCGCCTGCGGCATCGTCGCCGGGCTCGGCCTCGGCCAGAACGCGCGCGCCGCGCTGATGACGCGCGGGCTCGCGGAGATGACGCGCCTCGCCCTCGCCAAGGGCGGATCGGTCGAGACCATGATGGGGCTCGCCGGGCTCGGCGATCTCGCGCTCACCTGCACCTCGGAGGACTCGCGCAACTATTCGCTCGGCGTCGAGATCGGCCGCGGGGCGAAAGCCGCCGACGTGCTCGGCAGCCGCCGCACGGTCGCCGAGGGCGCCTATACCGCGGGCGCGGTGGTGCGGCTTGCGCGCACGCTCGACGTCGAGATGCCGATCTCGGAAGCCATCAACAGCGTCATCCATAAAGGCGCCGACCTCGGCGCCGTGATTGGCGGCCTGCTCGCGCGCCCGTTCAAGCGCGAAGGGCTCGACGGCTGAACGCCGGCACTGGAACAAACGACAAGGGGAGACCAATGCAGTTCGCGATCCTGAACCACGACAAGCCCGGCAGCCTCGATCTGCGCATGAAGGTGCGCGAAACCCATCTCACCTATCTGCGCGGCGTCGGCGACAGGCTGATGACGGCGGGACCGATCCTCGCCGAGGACGGCACCACGCCGATCGGCAGCCTGCTGATCGTCGAGGCCGACGACCTTATAGCCGCGCGCGATTTCGCCGCCAACGACCCCTACGCCAAGGCGGGACTATTCGCGTCCTCGACCGTGTGGCCGTGGCGGCTGGTGTTCCCGGAGAAGTAATCAGCCGCGCCCGCCAGCGAGCCGGGCGGCCTCCGGTCGCGCGCGCAGGCGTCCCATGGCGAGGACGCCCAGGAACGGGCCGACCGCCAGCACCGCGAAGGCATGGCGCCAACCGAGCGCGCCAACCGCGTAGGGCATCAGCTGGATGGTGGCGAGCGTCAGCGTGAAGCCGAGGCAGGTCTGGACCGCGAGCATGGTGCCGACGCGCTCGGGCACGGCGAGCTCGGCGACCGAGGCCGAGAACTGGGCCGAATCGGCGATCACCGCGATCCCCCAGACCAGGCACAGCGCCGTCACCAGCCACGGATCGGCACCGAACAGGAATCCCACCGTCGCCGCGGCCGTGCCGCTCACCGCCATCGCCAGCATGGCGAGCGTGGTGCGCCCGATGCGGTCGGCGGCCCAGCCACCGGCGAAGCAGCCGAACGCGCCGACACCGACCGTGGCGAAGGTGGCGAGGCGCGCGGCAAAGGCCGTGTCGCTGCCGGGCAGGGCCACGGCGAAGCTCGCGCTGAGGAACGCGCCGATCCATGCCCACATGGCATAGAGCTCCCACATGTGGCCGAGGTAGCCGAGGTTGGCGAGACGGATGGCGGGGTTGCGCCAGACCTCGAGCACATAGGCGGGATCGAAGCGCGGCGCCGGCGCGGCGCGGGGACCGATGCCGGACGCCAGGATCAGGACGCCGCCGAACGCCGCGGCGAGCGAGGCGAGCGCCAGCGTCGGGCGCCAGTCGACGCCGCCGAAGGCGTTGAACAGGTGCGGCGTGGCCGAGCCCAGGGTCAGCGCCCCCACCAGGATTCCCACCATCAGCCCCATATCGCCGTCGGCCCAGGTCGCGACCAGCTTCATGCCGACGGGATAGACCCCGGCCATCGCCACCCCGGTCGCGAAGCGCAAGGCCACCACCGCGAGCGAGGCGGGATCGAGCATCAGGATCGCGAGGTTGGCGACGGCGCCGATGAGCGCGGCAGCGCAGAACAGGCGGCGCGGATCGAGCCGGTCCGGCAGGCCGAGGATCGCGCTCGCGAGCGTGCCGGCGACGAAGCCGGCCTGGACCGCGCTGGTGAACAGGCCCTGGGAAAAAACGTCGAGATGGTAGTCGCGGGCGAGCGACGGCACCACGGCGGTCGCCGAGAACCACAACGTCATGGCGGCGAGCTCGGCCGCCGCGATGATCGCAATCGAGGCTCCCTTGGTATTTGTCATCCCGGTCCCTTCCCCGTTTTGCGCGCCTTGTCCGGCCCGCGACTTGCGCTAACATGACGCCGGCTGTCAAGGGCGGGAAATATCCCGCGAAGACCGAGGAGGCGACCATCGCATACTGGCTGTTCAAGTCCGAGCCCGGGGCCTATTCCTGGGACCGCCTGGTGAAGGACAAACGCACCCATTGGAACGGCGTGCGCAACTACCAGGCCAACAACAACATGAAGGCCATGAAGAAGGGCGACCGCGCGTTCTTCTACCACTCGGTCAACGACAAGGAGATCGTCGGCGTGGTCGAGGTGGTGAAGGAGCACTACCCCGACGACAGCGACAAGAGCGGGCGCTTCGGCATGGTCGACATCGCGCCGGTCATGCCGGTCAAGACCAGGGTGACGCTCGCCGACGTCAAGGCAGAGCCGGCCCTCGAGAATCTCGCGCTGGTGCGCCAGTCGCGCCTGTCGGTCGTGCCAGTCTCGGCTCAGGAATGGAAAGTGCTGTGCCGTATGGCCGGTGTGAAGCCGTGACGCGGCACGGAATGTATTCCCGACACGAGAAAAAACGGCCGGGCGGGCGCCCGGCCGTTTCCATTCCCCTTTCCCCCTCGATCAGGCAGCGTCTTCGTTGATGAAGGCGTTGATCTCGGACTTCAGCTTGTCGGCGTGACGCGACAGCTCGCGGGCGGCATCGAGCACCTGCGAGGACGAGCTGCCGGTTTCCGCCGCCGCGGTGACGACGCCGCGGATGTTGCTCGAAACCTGCTCGGCGCTGACCGCGGCCTCCTGCACGTTGCGGGAGATGTCGTGGGTGGTGGCGGTCTGCTCTTCCACCGCAGAAGCGATCGAGGTCGCGATCTCGCGGATGTCGCCGATGGTCCTGGTGACGCCCTGGATGGCGCCCACGGCGCTGTCGGTAGCACCCTGGATTTCCTTGATCTGAGACGTGATCTCCTCGGTCGCCTGGGCGGTCTGCTTGGCGAGCGACTTGACCTCCGCGGCGACCACGGCAAAGCCCTTGCCGGCCTCGCCCGCGCGCGCCGCCTCGATGGTGGCGTTGAGCGCGAGCAGGTTGGTCTGGTCCGCGATCTCGGTGATCAGCTGCACCACGTCGCCGATCCGCTCCGCCATACGGGCGAGACCCTCGATGGTGCCGTTGGCGTTGGTGGCCTCGTCCACGGCCGCCGCCGCGATCTCTGTCGAGCGCGCGACCTGCTTGCTGATCTCGGCGATGGAAGCGGACAGCTCCTCGGTCGCCGCCGCGACGGTCTGGACGTTGCCGGCGGAACGCTCGGAGGCCTCGGAAACGGCCTTGGACTGGCTGTCGGTCTCCTCGGCTGCCGACGACATGGCGTTGGCGGTATGCTCCATGGTGCCGGACGAGGTCGCGACCATCTCGGCCACCTCGCGCACGGTGTTGGCGACCTTGACCTGGTCGGTGACGATCGACCAGGCGAACATCGGGCCCATGTAGTTGCGGTCTTTGTCGTAGATCGCCGAGACCTCGACGCGCAGAACCTCGTGACCGAAGGTCTTGCGGAAGGTGAACGGCATCTTCGACGGATCGTCGAGCATCTCCATCCGCGCCCCGGCGTCGTCGAGGAAGAAGTCGATCTCCTTGCCCTCGATCTGGTCGGCGGCGACCGGCAGCAGCGTGGCAAGACGCTCGAATGACTTGCGGCAAGCGACGTTCATGTAGTTGATAGTGTGGTCGCTGCGGCGCGCGGTCATCACGGCGGCCGGCATCTCCTCGACCATGTTGAGCAGACGCGCGGTCTCCTGCTCCGCCTTCACTTCCTCGGTGATCACGGACCAGGCGAACATCGGACCCATGTAGTTGCGGTTCTTGTCGAAGATCGCCGACACCTCGATGCCGAGGATATCCTCGCCGAACGCCTTGCGGTAGTTGAATGGCATCTGCTCGGGATCCATCAGCAGCGGCGCCTGGGCCTCCGGGTCCTCGAGGAAGAACTCGATGCCCGTCCCCATGACGGCGTCGAGCTCGACCGGCAGGTGCTGGGCGATCTTCTCGAACGCACTGCGGCAGGCGTGGTTCATGTAGTTCACGGCGAAGTTGTCGGTATCCACCGTCATAACGGCGGTGGGCATCTCCTCCACCATCTGGCGCAAGCGGAACGAATCGGCGACCGCGGTGCGCAACTGGCGCGTGGCCTCGTGAATTTCGCCGATCTCGTCGCGGCGGTCATCGCGCGGCACGCGGATCGAAGTATCGCCTTCGCCGAGGCGGGAGAGGATGTTGGTGAGCAGCTTGACCGGCTTGGCGATGCCGCTCGACACGAACAGCGAGAAGAGCGCGCAGATCGCCATCACGACCAGGATCGTGGCGCCGATGATCACGGTGGTCAGGCGCTGGTTGCGGACGACCGCCGCTTCGGCGGCATGGCGTTTGGTCTCGAACTGCTTGGAAAGCTTCTGCAGCTCCGGCAGTATCTTGGTGTAATAGTCCTCGAGCCCGGAACGCTTGTCGCGCATGTCGAGCTCGACATTGCCCATCTTTTCGAACGTGTCGAGGTAATCCGCGCCCTTCTTCTTGAGCTCTTCTTTCTCCGCGGCGGGGAGAGGGGACTTGTCGACCGCCACGTCGAGAAGGCGGATCTCGTTCTTCATGGCGAACACGAAGCGCGGCGTGAATTCGGTCAGGAAGCCTCGTTCGGTGCGGCGCGCGCTGAGGATGCTGGCCAGCACGCCCGGGTCCTTGGACTTGAGGCCGGCTTCGTCCAGTTCGCTGCCGAGGCGGCGCACCTTGGGCATGAGGCCGTCCTCGAAACCGAGGCCGGACAGCTTCTTGAGCGCGACGATCTTTTTGAAATCACTGACGTAGTCCTGCAGGTCGGACTTCACGCCCGTCATCATGTCGGCGAGCTTCTTGTCGCCGGAATCCTTTACGAAGGTATCGATGGACTTGAACGTCTTGTCCATGATGCGCTCGAGATAGACGACGTAGACCTCCTCGCCCATCATGAAGAAGTTCTGCTCGTTGCCGCGTGCGTCCTGAACGCCCTTGGCGATCGAGCCGGCGAGCTGATCGAGCTCGGTGGCCTTGCGGGCGACGCCCTGGAGCCGCTCCTGCTGCATGATCTGGTAGCCGTACACGCCCGCGACGGCGATGAAGCCGAGAATGGCGAAGGCACCAATGAGCCCGACCTGAAGCCTGATGCGCATCTTCGACAGAAACTTACCCACGTTCTATCCTCCTGCTGCGGCCGGGTCCCGGTTGGGACGTTTGCAGACCGACCGAATTTCCCCCGGAACCCATTGGAATTCCTGGAAAATTATTGAACCCCCAGAGGCCGCCAGACGCGGCTGGCGGCATTCCGTCGGACGTGACGCGACAGATGGTGCCAAGCTAACCGGCAAAAGATTTCTCAACGATTAATCAAAAGCCGAAAAAATGGCATGGATATGGGTCTCTAAATGGCGGGGGACGGGAATATTCACTTTCGGCATGGACGGGGCGTATTAAACATATGCTGTTCCGTATAGCTGCCGGCCCGGCGGCGAGGTGTTGCCGCCGGTGAAGCGTTCGACAATAATGCCCCGGCCCGCCCGTTTCCCTTAGCCATCGAACCACAGGAACTGCCGTGACGACCCCGCCCATCGTTCGCCCCGGAGAGGTGATGTGCCGCCTCGACGACCTCGTCGAGCCCCCATCCAAGGCCTTCCTGCTGCAGTTCGACGACGGCGAGGAGGTCGAGATTTTCGTCGTCCGCCAGGACGACCATGCCTATGCCTACGTCAACGACTGCCCGCACCAGCGCCTGCCGCTCAACTGGAAGGACGATACCTTCCTCACCCTCGACAAGAGCCGCATCATGTGTGTGATGCACGGCGCCACCTTCCGGATCGAGACGGGCGAGATGGTGATGGGGCCGATCCCGTCGGGCACCTGCCTGCTGAAGGTGCCGATCATCGTGGACAACGGGGAGATCCGGCTCGCGCCCAGGCACCGTACCGCCGCCGACTGACGGGCGGAGGGGGGTGCCCCCCTTGTGTCCCCACGCCGGTGCGCCAATAATCGAGAAAACGCGCCCGCACTGCGACTGCCGCGCGAAATACGAACGAGCAGGGAGACGCTTGTCATGTCCAGCGAAGACCTCATCGCCGTTCCGAAGGACATTGCCGCCCGGGCTTGGGCGGACGAGGCCAAATACCGCGAGATGTACCGCGCCTCCATCACCGATCCGGATACGTTCTGGGGCGAGCACGGCCAGCGCCTCGACTGGATCAAGCCCTACAGCAAGGTCAAGAACACCGCCTTCGAAGGCGAGGTCTCGATCAAGTGGTATGAGGACGGCACGCTGAACGCCTGCGCCAACTGCATCGACCGGCACCTCGCGTCGCGCGGCGGCCAGACCGCGATCATCTGGGAAGGCGACGATCCGAAGGAAGACAAGCACATCACCTACAAGGAGCTGTACGAGCAGGTCTGCCGGTTCGCCAACGTGCTGAAATCGCGCGGCATCAAGAAGGGCGATCGCGTCACCATCTACATGCCGATGATTCCCGAAGCGACCTATGCCATGCTCGCCTGCGCCCGCATCGGCGCGATACATTCCGTGGTGTTCGGCGGGTTTTCACCCGATTCGCTCGCCGGACGCATTACCGACTGCACGTCCAACTGCGTGATCACCGCCGACGAGGGCATGCGCGGCGGCCGCAAGATCCCGCTCAAGGCCAACACCGACGAAGCCGTCGCCCAGTGCCAGGGGGTCGGGACCGTGATCGTCGTCAAGCGCACCGGCGGCAAGATCGGCTGGGTGGACGGGCGCGACGTCTGGTACCACGAGGCGATGGCGTCGGTGCCGGCCGACTGTCCGCCCGAAGAGATGAGCGCCGAGGATCCGCTGTTCATCCTCTACACCTCGGGCTCGACCGGCAAGCCCAAGGGGGTGATGCATACCACCGGCGGCTATCTCGTGTTCGCCGCGATGACGCATCAGTACACCTTCGACTACCACGACGGCGACATCTTCTGGTGCACCGCCGACGTCGGCTGGGTCACGGGGCACAGCTATATCGTCTACGGTCCACTCGCCAACGGTGCGGTCTCCCTGATGTTCGAAGGCGTGCCCAACTATCCCGATACCTCGCGCTTCTGGCAGGTGGTGGACAAGCACAAGGTCAACATCTTCTACACCGCGCCGACGGCGATCCGCGCGCTGATGCAGCACGGCGACGGCCCGGTCAAGAAGACCTCGCGCAAGTCGCTGCGCATCCTCGGCACCGTGGGCGAGCCGATCAACCCGCAGGCCTGGCGCTGGTATCACAAGGTGGTGGGCGACGGGCGCTGCCCGATCGTCGACACCTGGTGGCAGACCGAGACCGGTGGCCACCTGATCACGCCGCTGCCCGGCGCGACCGCGCTCAAGCCCGGCTCCGCCACCCTGCCGTTCTTCGGCATCAAGCCCCAGTTGTGCCACCACGACGGCGCACCGATCGAGGGCGAAGGCACCGGCAACCTGTGCATCACCGATTCCTGGCCGGGCCAGATGCGCACGGTCTACGGCGATCACCAGCGCTTCATCGACACCTATTTCAGCCAGTTCCCGGGCCGCTACTTCACCGGCGACGGCTGCCGCCGCGATGCCGACGGCTACTACTGGATCACGGGACGCGTGGACGACGTGCTCAATGTCTCGGGCCACCGGCTCGGCACGGCGGAAGTGGAGAGCGCGCTGGTGGCGCACCCGAAGGTTTCCGAGGCCGCGGTGGTGGGCTATCCCCACGACATCAAGGGCCAGGGCATCTACTGCTACGTGACGCTGATGTCCGGCGCCGAGCCCACGGAGGACCTGCGCAAGGAGCTGGTCCAGTGGGTGCGCAAGGAGATCGGCCCGTTCGCCACGCCCGACCGCATCCAGTGGGCGCCGGGCCTGCCCAAGACGCGCTCGGGCAAGATCATGCGCCGCATCCTGCGCAAGATCGCCGAGAACGACTACGGCAACCTCGGCGATACCTCCACCCTCGCCGACCCCGGCGTCGTCAAAGACCTGGTCGACAACCGGATCAACCACTAGCCCGCATCGCCTCTGGCCTGCAGGACCGAAAGGACACGCCCTTGAACAGCATGATCGCCATCATCCTGCTCTCGACCCTGCTGCCCGCATTCGCCGTCGGCTACATCCTGCGCACCAACGGCAAGACCATCAATTTCGCCGCGGTGGGCGGAACCATTGTCTACGTCGTGTCGGTGGTGATGATCTACGCGACCTTTTTCGTCTCGAGCACCATGAACATGCGCGCCGAAGATCTCGTTCTGCTGGAACCCCTGGTGATCGCCGCGCTGTTCTATTTCCTGCTGCGCGGATCGAAGATGGGAAACGAGAAATAGGAGGCATTGCCATGCGCCGCTTCACCTTGGCCCTGCTCTTGGTCCTGATATCCGGAATCATGCCCGCGGCGGGACAGGACGGCGGCAAAAGCACTTTCGCAAAGCGTTGCGCACGGTGTCATACCGTTGATAAGGCGGTCGGATTCCTCAGGGCCCATCCCGATGCGGGGGAACGGGCAACATGGCTGGAACAGAAGCTGTTGCGCCATTATGCGCGCGACGCGAAGGATCGCGCCGCGATCATCGCCTTTCTTGAAGAAACGCTGGCGGCGACGAAGTAACGCCTGTCGCGCAATAATCTGCTAGCGCAGCGCGAATGCCGTTACGGCGGCAAGGATCACGATGCACGCCACGACGCAGATTCCCAAGGCAGGGTCGGATCGCATCATCTCTCCTCAGTCGTAATCGAACCGCTCGCTGACGATGCGGGACGGCGACATGCCGAGACCGGCAAGCGCGCGGGTGGCCGCACCCACCATTGCAGGCGGGCCACACAGATAAGCCCGCGCCAGGTTCAGGTTCGGCGTGCCGCCGAGCAGCGTATCGAGTGTTTCCGCATCGAGCTGACCCACAGGACCGTCCCAGCCGGGCGGCGGTTCCGCCACGACGTAATCCACAAACAGGTCGAGGCGGTCTTTGAGCGCCTCAATTTCGTTCTTCATCACTATCTGCGCGGCGATGCGGTTGCCGTAGATCAAATGAAACCTGCGTGGATCACGCCGCGCTGCCGCTTCACGCAACAACGACAGGATCGGAGCGAGACCGACGCCACCTGCGATCATAACCACTGTCTCGCGCGCGGGGCCGTCGTCTAGTACAAACACACCATACGGCCCGTCGAGCCACGCCCGCCCACCCAGCGGAATATCACCCACCGTACGGGTAAAATCGCCCGCTTCCCGGATCAGCAGTTCGATCCGGCCGGTTTCACCGATATACGGTGCGGAAACGAAAGAAAACGGATTTTCGTTGAGGCCGAACGGCGTCGATCCCACCGTGAGCCACGCGAACTGCCCGGCACGGTAGTCGAACCGGCCACGCTCCGGAGCGAGTGCCAGCAGCCAGCGCCCAGGTCCCAGCGTACGCACCTCCATCACCTGAAACGGCATACGCATCAGAATCAACGGACGCAGCAGGTAGACATGGACAAGGGTCGCAGCCGCGAGCACGAACAGCGCCCACCACACGACCACAGTCGGTTGCAGTGGGCTGAACTGACCGATCGTGAGTGCGTGATGCAACCCTGCGCCAGCGATGACCAGAGCCCCGAGGCCATGGCTCGCGCGCCATGTCTCATAGTTGATGGGCAAGCGGCTGCGGAACATCGCCATCCCCATCAGCACGATCAGCAACACCCAGGCAACTACGCCGCTCAGAAAGGGCTGAGCGGTGAAAATGGCGGCGACGCGATGGCCATAGGCGGCAGGATTGGTGATGAGGCGGTCTGCGCCATAAAAAAACGGATGGAACAGCACGAACAAGGTAGCAACCCGCGCCATTAGCTTGTGCAGACGCATGACCACATCGATGCCGACGCGGCCGCTGACGAAGCGGAACCTGCCGGTGATGGCGAACTGCTCCAACAACATGGCGTAGCCCACAAGCGCAAGACCCGTACCCAATGCTGCGAGAACGTCCACGCCATCGGGCGCCGCGACCCACGCCGCCGCCAGCGGCGCCAACCCGAACACGGCATAGGCCATGGTCAGACCCCATGGACCGGGCGCGAGAGGTGTGGACGGACGCGATGGTGCGGGCGTGTCGCTCATGGCTCCTAAGATCGTGCGCGCAGGCCCCCGACCGCGCGTGCCAGCCATCATACATAACGGCGGCGCAGGACAGGTCACATAACTGCCGACGCCGGAGCGCGGTCTAACCGCACCAGGGCTCGCGCCGGCCGCCGTCGTAGGGACGCGCGAGGCCGGCCGCCAGCAACGCGGCACCGAGGTCGGTGCCGTCCGCGGCCTCGACCCGGGCGAGCACGCGCCCGGCATACTTGCCGTACTGCACGAGATAGAGCCGCACCGGACGGCCGGCGATGCGCGCCCGCAGGAAGTCGCGCGCAAGGCGCGCCTGATCGCGCTCCATAGCACAACGGCCGCGCAATTCGGGCGCGTCGACGCCCGCGAGACGCACCTTGATCTCGAGCTCCTGCCCCACCCAGATTCGTGCGCGCACCGTCACTGTATCGCCGTCGAGCACGCGCACCACCTCGGCCGGGATCGGGCCAGACAGGATTTCATGACCCGCAGTAGGGGTCTGGTTGCGCCCGGCCGCGAGCGCCAGGGCGGCGAGGGCGAACGACAGCGCGATCGCGAGAACGAGCGCGCGCCCGCCGCGGGCGCAGAGGAAAGCCGGCTGAATCGGCGTGGTGGTGGCGTACATGGTGAGAACCCTCCTTCGGGGGCTCTCCCGGCCCCCCTCATGATGAAGGAAGTTAGCTCACCTTATGGAACAAAACAAGAACAAATATGCCGATAGCGGCAGGTCGGGTCAGAAGTCGATACAGCGCCCGTTCTTCTCCCAGTCCCCGAACCGGGTCGGATCGGGCCGCTCCTTGGCCGCTTCCGCATCGCCTTTCGGGCGTGACGACACTCGGCATCGGCGCACGCGGACGCGCCGGCAGGGGCGGCGCGGGCGGGATCGCCCGGGGAGGTTGCTTCGCTTTGGGATCGGGTCCGGTCATCTTGGGGTATCCTCGGCGCTGCGACACCTCTTGAACGGCGCGCCCCTCCAATCTAAGTAACCTGCGGAGAAATTTCACCCTTTGTCGGGCGCGCCGGTCGCGCGCCAGGATGGCCAGGAACCGGCAGGATCGCCATGGGTTACTTCAGGACCGCGCTGCTTCTGTCCACGATCACCGCGCTGTTTCTCGGCGCGGGCTACCTGATCGGCGGCGAGGGCGGCATGATCGTCGCACTCGTGATCGCCGTAGGC
This sequence comes from uncultured Alphaproteobacteria bacterium, assembly GCA_963732875.1. Classification (GTDB taxonomy): domain Bacteria; phylum Pseudomonadota; class Alphaproteobacteria; order SMXQ01; family SMXQ01; genus WHSO01. The sequence goes on from CAVTBD010000002.1 coordinate 2,199,176, forward strand.
ATGAACCTGTTCGCCTACTGGAATTCGGACCGCATGGTCCTTTCCATGTACAGTGCGCGCGAGGTCAACCGCACCACGGCGCCGGGATTCTACGGCATCGTCGAACAGCTCGCCGCCAACGCCGGCCTGCCCATGCCACGCGTCTACATCGTCGACAGCGACCAGCCGAATGCCTTCGCGACCGGACGCAATCCCGAAAACGCGGCGGTGTGCGCCACTACTGGCTTGCTCCAGCGGCTCAGCCACGAGGAGATCGCGGGCGTGATGTCCCATGAGCTCGCCCACGTGCAGCATCGCGACACGCTGATCCAGACCATCACCGCGACGCTCGCAGGCGCGATCGGGATGCTCGCCAACTTCGCCTTCTTCTTCGGCGGCGGCAACAACCGCAACAACCCGCTCGGCATCGTCGGCGTGCTGCTGGTGATGATCCTGGCGCCGCTGACGGCGATGCTGGTGCAGATGGCGATCTCGCGCGGGCGCGAATACGAAGCCGACCGGGGCGGTGCCGAAATCTCGGGCCGGCCGCTGTGGCTTGCTTCCGCGCTCGAGCGTATCGAGGCGGCGGCGCAGCAGATCGATAATCCGGCCGCCGAGCGCAACCCCGCGACCGCGCATATGTTCATCGTCAATCCGCTCCATGCCCAGGCGGTCGACGGCCTGTTCTCCACCCATCCGCCGACCCGCGAACGGATCCGCCGTTTGCGCGAGATGGCCGGCGCCGCCGGGCCGTGGGAGTGATGGCGGGCGGGCCCTCCGGTGCCCCCCGGGCGCCCCGCAAGCCCCGTCCCGCCCCCAAACCGTCCCGTCCCGCCAAGCCGCGCAAGCCCGAAAGCGAGCACCCCGCCGCCACGGCACGGACCTGCGCGCTGGGCGCGCTGGCTCGCGTGCTGGACCGCGGGGCAGCGCTGGAAAGCGCGCTGGACGGCGCCCGCGGCTACCACAAGCTCGAGCCGCGCGACCGGGCGTTCGCGCGCCTGCTGGTGGCAACCGCGCTGCGGCGCGCGGGCGAGCTCGACGCGATCATCGCCCGTCTCCTGGAAAAGCCGCTGCCCGACGGCGCGCGCCTGATACACCACATCCTCGCCCTCGGCCTGGTCCAGCTCCTCTACCTCGGCACGCCTGCCCATGCCGCCGTGGCGACCGGGGTGGCGCTCGCCGACGGCGGCGCCAAGCGCCGCTTCAAGGGGCTGGTGAACGCCGTGCTGCGCCGTGCCGCGCGCGAAGGAATGGCACTTACCGCCGACCTCGACGCGGCACGCGTGAATACCCCCGACTGGCTATGGGAATCGTGGTCGGCACACTATGGCGCCGATGCCACACGCCGTATCGCCGAGATGCATCTCAACGAGCCGCCACTCGACCTCACCCCCCGTGAGCCCGCAACCGCACCACAGCTCGCGGCGCGACTGGAGGCCACGGTGCTGCCGACCGGCTCGCTGCGCCGCACTGCCGGCGGCGCCATCCCCGACCTTCCCGGCTACGGCGAGGGCGCCTGGTGGGTGCAGGATGCCGCCGCCGCCCTGCCCGTGAAGCTGCTGGGCGAGGTACGCGGCAAGCGCGTCCTCGACCTGTGCGCGGCACCGGGCGGCAAGACCCTGCAGCTTGCGGCGGCCGGCGCGCGCGTCACCGCGGTCGACCTCAACCCCGGCCGTCTCGCGCTGATCACCGACAACCTCGCCCGCACCGGGCTTGCCGCCGAGCGGGTCGCCGATGACGGGCGTGCATTCACCGCCGCACCATTCGATGCGGTGCTGCTGGATGCACCCTGCACCGCGACCGGCACGCTCCGGCGCCATCCCGACATCGCCCGCACCAAGGGTCCGGACGACGTCGCCCGCACGGCGGCCCTGCAGGATGCCCTGCTCGCCAATGCCGCCCGGCTGGTGCGCCCGGGCGGCACGCTGGTCTACGCGGTGTGCTCGCTCGAGCGGGCGGAGGGCGAGGACCGGATCACCGCATTCCTCGCCGCGCACCCGGATTTCGCCGTGGACAGGGTCGCGCCGGCCGAGATCGGCGGCCTCACCGAAGCCGTGACCGAAGCCGGCTTCCTGCGCACGCTGCCCTGCCAGATGGCCGCCGAAGGGGGGCTCGACGGCTTCTTTGCCGCGCGCTTGCGGCGATTCGGGGAAGCTGCTACCTAACCCCGGTGGCAAAACCGGTCCGCATAGCACCCTCGATCCTGGCCGCCGACTTCGCGCGGCTTGGCGACGAGATCGCGGCGGTGACCCGGGCCGGTGCCGACTTCATCCACGTCGACGTCATGGACGGTCATTTCGTGCCCAATATCACCATCGGGCCCGATGTGGTGAAGGCGCTGCGTCCCCATTCCGCCCTGCCGTTCGACGTGCATCTGATGATCGCGCCGGTCGATCCCTACGTGCCGGGCTTCGCGGAGGCCGGCGCCGACATCATTACGGTGCACCCCGAATCGGGCCCGCATCTGCATCGCACCATCCAGCTGATCCACTCGCTTGGCAAGAAGGCAGGCGTTGCGCTCAACCCGGCGACGCCGGTCGAGGCCATCGACAACGTGATCGGCGACATCGACCTGGTGCTGGTGATGACCGTCAACCCCGGCTTCGGCGGACAGGCCTTCATCGACTCCCAGCTCGCCAAGATCGTAGCGGTGCGCCAGCGCATCGACGCCTCGGGCCGCGACATCGACCTCGAGGTCGACGGCGGCATCAACACCGAGACCGCCGCCCGCGCCGCCGCCGCCGGTGCCGACCTGCTGGTCGCCGGCACGGCCACCTTCAAGGGCGGCGCCAACGCCTACGCCGCCAACATCGCCCGCCTGCGCGGCGGGGCATGAGCGCGGAAGCCCGGCCATGAGCGAGGCCGCTTCCGCCACGCCGCAGCGCCCGCCGTTGGGATGGTATCTCGCCGTCGCCCGGCGGCCGTTCAGCCGTAACCTGCGCGCCGCGGCCTATGCCGTCAAAAGCCTGTTCTATGCGACGCCACTTCACGAGGGACTGCTCGGCGGCGCCGCACCCAATGCCCTCGAGCACATCCCGATCGACCCATGGCCGGGCGATGCTGCGCGCGGGCGGGCCATCATCGCTGGCACCTTCACCTTCGCCGGGCGCATCGTGCGCGTCGCACCGCCGGGCGAGGCCGCCGGGCCCGGCATCGCGCTGTGGTCGCCTACCGGCGCCGGGCTCGACTGGCTCGCCGCGCTGCACGGCTTCTCGTGGCTGCGCGACCTGCGCGTCGCCGGCGGCGAAACCGCGCGCGAGACCGCGCGCCGGCTGGTATCCGACTGGATCGCGCGCCATGCACGCTGGCGCCGCCTGCCATGGCGGCCCGATATCCTCGCAGCCCGCATCGCCGCCTGGATCGCCACCGCCGACGTGATCCTGCAGGGTGCCGAGCCGGCGTTCCGCGCCGCCTTCCTGCGCAGCCTCGCGCGTCAGGGACGCCACCTGCTGCGCTGTGGGCCGGGCGGGCTCGAGGGCGGCCGGCGGCTGATGGTGCTGAAGGGCCAGGTGTTCGCCGCCGCCATCCTGTTCCGCGGCGGCCGGCGGCTCCGGCGCGCGCTGGCGCGCCTCGACGACGAGCTCGCCCGCCAGATCCTGTCGGACGGCGGCCATGTGGAGCGCAGCCCGGCCCAGCAGTTCGCGGTGCTGCGCGATCTCGTGGATATCCGCGCCGTGCTCCAGGCGGGCGGCTTCGACGTGCCCCACGCGCTCCAGAACGCCATCGACCGCATGGCGCCGATGCTGCGCTTCTTCCGCCACGGCGACGGCGATCTTGCGCTGTTCAACGATTCGGGCGAGGGCGAGGCGTGGCTGGTCGACATGGTGCTGACCCGGGCCGAGGCGCCCGGCAAGCCGCTTGCGTCCGCCCCGCACGCCGGCTTCGAACGCATCGCCGTCAACCGGTCCCTGGTGGTCGCCGACACCGGCGCGCCCCCGCCGCCGGGCGCGCGCGACCATACCTTCGCCGGCACGCTGTCGTTCGAGATGTCGGTCGGCAAGGAACGCATGGTCGTAAACTGCGGCGGCGGGCCCGGGCTCGGCGTCGCCTGGCGCCAGGGCCTGCGCGCCACCGCCGCCCATTCCACCCTGACGCTGGCGGACACCAATTCCACCGAGATCCTGGAGGCGCCGGGGCGCGGCAGCGAGATCGGCAAGCATCCCCGCAAGGTCACCTGCGCGCGCGCCGAAGCCGAGGGCGCGACCTGGCTCGACATGAGCCATGACGGCTACGTGCGTGGCTTCCGCCTGATGCACCGTCGCCGACTGTGGCTGGCCGCCGGCGGCGACGAGCTGCGCGGCGAAGACATGCTGGTACCCCCCGACCAGGAGGATCTGCGTCCGCGCCCGGCCGAGCCCGAGGAGGACGCCCGCGGCCCCCTATGGCCGTGGCGCCGGGGCCGGCCGCGCAGTTTCGCGGTGCGTTTTCACCTGCATCCCGGTGTCAAGGCATCCCTCGTCCAGGAAGGCCGCGCCGTGCTGCTGCGCCTCCCGTCCGGCGCCGGGTGGCGTTTCCGCGCCGAAGGCGCCAACGTCGCGGTCGAGGAATCGATCTACGTCGGCACCGGCGAGATCAAGCGCGCGAGCCAGATCGTCGTCTCGGGCGGTGTCACTGCCACCGGCCCCAGGCCGGGCGCGATGGTGCGCTGGGCGTTCAGCCGCGTGACCGAGAAGGCATGACCGCGGCGCTCGCGAGCGGGGCCGGTCTTGCGGGTGCGCTCGGTCTTGCGATCGTCGCGGCGCTGGCGGGCTGGATCGCGACGCGCTGGGTGACGGCGGCGCTTACCCGACGGCGCGTGCTGGACCATCCCAACGAACGCTCGAGTCATTCCGCACCGACCCCGCGCGGCGGCGGTATCGGCATCCTGGTGGTGGCGCTGCCGCTGGCCGTCGTCATCTATCAGCTGCACCGCCCCGCCGACACGACCGCCCTCGCTGTCGTCGCCCTTACCCTGGCGCTCGCACTGGTATCGTGGTTCGACGACCTGCGCGGGCTGCCCGTGCCGTTGCGCTTCGCCGCCCATGTCTGCGCCGCCGCTATCGCCCTCGCCCTCATGCCGCGCGACCTGTTCGTATTCCAGGGCGTCCTGCCGCTGGTGCTCGACCGCATTGCCGCCGCCATCGTCTGGGTGTGGTTCATCAACCTCTACAACTTCATGGACGGGATCGACGGCCTCGCCGGCGCCGAGACCGTCTCGATCTGCGCCGGCCTGTTCGCGATCGTCGCGGTGCTCGGCGGCGATACCAGCACGGCCGGCGCCGCGCTCGCCGAGACGGCGCTGGTGACCGGCGCCGCGACCGTGGGGTTCCTCGCACTCAACTGGCATCCGGCACGGGTGTTCATGGGCGACGTCGGTGCGATCGCGCTCGGCTACCTGCTCGGCTGGTTCCTGGTCACGATCGCCGCCTGGGGCTACTGGGTGGCGGCGATCGTGCTGCCCGGCTACTACCTTGCCGATGCGACCATCACCATTGTCCGCCGCGCGCTCGCGGGTGAAGCTGTGTGGCGGCCCCACGCCAAGCACTTCTACCAGCGTGCCGTACAGCGCGGCCTGAGCCATGCCCGGGTGACGCGCTTCGTGCTGACCGGCAACCTGTTCCTCGTCGTCCTCGCGGTGCTTTCCACACAGGTCATGACCTGGACCGGCAACGTGCTTTGCCTCGCGGGAGCCGCGGCCATCGTCGCGGTCATGCTGACCTGGCTCGCCAGGGCGACGCCGGGTGCCCCGTGATGGACTTGGCGAGGTGATTGCATGACAATGCGCGCCATGATTCGAGCCGGTCGCACAGGGACCACCCCCAGCGGGAGACATCGGACGTGAGCCCGGGAGTGAGACGCTATCTCCGCGCCGGGTTCATCTATTTTCACGATGCGGCCATGTCGGCGGCATCGTTCTTCCTGTCGCTCGCGCTCCGGCTCGGCGGCGATCCCTGGTCCTATTCCTCCGACCTCGTCATCACCGGCACGCTCGCGTTTACAGCCGTGGCGGCGGTGGTTCTGGTGGCGATGCAGGTACACCGCGAGGTCTGGCAGTACACCTCGACGCCTGAGATTCTGCGCATCCTGCGCACCGTAACGGTCATCATCGGACTGTTCGTCGTCCTCATGTTCTGGGTGTCGCGCCTGGAGGCCATGCCGCGCTCGGCGCTGATCATCAACTGGTTCGTGCTGGTGGCCCTGATGGCGGGGCCGCGCGTGCTCTACCGCATCGTTCTGCAAGGTGGCTCGGGCGTGCTGTCGCGCGGCTCTGCGAACCGCATCCCGGTGCTGCTGATCGGCGCCAGCGATGGTACCGATCTATTTCTGCGCAGCCTCGCCACCGACTCCAACACCGAATACCGCGTGGTTGATATCGTTGACGTGTCGGGCACGCGCGTCGGCAGGCGTATCCGCGGTATCGGCGTGACGGGGACGATCGGCGACATCGACGCCATCATGGAAAAATTCGGGACGACCAACGCGCGGCCGCGCCGCTTCATCATCACCGATGAGGCGATATCCGGCCCGGAAATGGCGGCGCTGCTGGACAAGGCCGACGCGCTCGGCGTCACGCTCGCACGCCTGCCGCGCATGACCGACTTCCGTGCCGCCGCGAGCGGCCGTGTCGAGCTCCGGCCGATCGCCATCGAGGACCTGCTCGGACGCCCGCAGCAAGTGCTCGACCGCGCCGCCATGGAGCAACTGATCCACGGCCGGCGCGTGCTGGTGACCGGCGCCGGCGGCACCATCGGCGGCGAGCTCGCGCGCCAGATCGCCGCGCTCGGTCCCGCCCACCTGACGCTCCTCGACAACACCGAATATGCGCTCTACACCATCGACCTCGAGATCGGCGAACGCGCCCCGGAGCTGCCACGCGATTCGGTCCTCGCCGACGTGCGCGACCGCGAGCGGCTGCACGAGATCGTCACGCGCCATGCCCCCGATCTGGTGTTCCACGCCGCCGCGCTCAAGCACGTACCGATCGTCGAGGCCCACCCCGACGAGGGCGTGCTCACCAACGCGGTTGGCACCCGCAACGTGGCGGATGCCTGCCGCAGGGCCGGCGTCAGCGCGATGGTGCTGATCTCCACCGACAAGGCGGTCAACCCTACCGCCGTGATGGGCGCCTCCAAGCGCATCGCCGAAAGCTATTGCCAGGCGCTCAACCTCGCCCGCGAGGCGGGTCGCGACGTCGGGCCGACGCGCTTCATCACGGTGCGCTTCGGCAATGTGCTGGGCTCGACCGGCTCGGTGGTGCCGCTGTTCACGCGCCAGCTCGCCCAGGGCGGGCCGCTGACCGTGACCCATCCCGAGATGACCCGCTATTTCATGACCGTACGCGAGGCGGTCGAGCTGGTGCTCGAGGCGAGCGCGCTCGGCACCACCGGCGGCCCCGGAGAAACCAGCGGGGGTTCGGCCATCTACGTCCTCGACATGGGAGAGCCGGTGCGCATCATGGACCTTGCCCAGCAGATGATCCGTCTTGCCGGGCTCACGCCGGGCGACGACATCGAGATCAGGATCACCGGCCTGCGGCCGGGCGAGAAGCTGCATGAGGCCCTGTTCCACGAATCTGAAGTAACCGAACCGACGCGCTATGCCGGCGTGCTGATCGCGCGCCCGCGTCCGCTTGACCTCGATACGCTCTCGGTCGGGATCGACGAGATCGCAACCGCCGCCCGTGAGCACGACCGCACGCGCGTGATCGCCGCACTCACACGCCTGGTACCGGACTACGCGCCCACCGGCAGCGCACCGATGTCTGTTCGAGGGGCCGCCCGCTGAACTGGCTTTTTACTTCACACATCACTCCGTAACCGCCACTGCCAAGAAGAGAAAATCCTGCCATGACCGCTCCCGACCTGCAGCCTGTCACCCGTGCACTGATCAGCGTTTCCGACAAGACCGGCCTCGTCGAGCTCGGCCGATATCTGGCGGGACGCAAGGTCGAGCTGGTGTCCACGGGCGGCACCGCCAAGGCGCTGCGCGACGCCGGGCTCATAGTCCGGGATGTCTCCGAGCTGACCAGCTTCCCCGAGATGATGGACGGGCGCGTCAAGACCCTGCATCCGATGGTGCATGGCGGTCTGCTGTCACGCCGCGACAACGCGGGCGATACCGCCTCCATGAAGGAGCACGGAATCGTTCCCATCGATCTCGCCATCATCAACCTCTATCCGTTCGAGGCGACGGTGGCGAAGGGCGCGGACTACGAGGACTGCATCGAGAACATCGATATCGGTGGACCGACGCTGATCCGCGCCGCCGCCAAGAACCACGCTTTCGTCACGGTCGTCACCGAGGCCGGTGACTACGACACGCTCAAGGCGGAGATGGACGCCCACGACGGCGCCACCGGCTTTGCCTTCCGCAAGCGGCTCGCCGCCGCCGCCTATGCCCGTACCGCGGCCTACGATGCCGCCATCTCGGGCTGGTTCGCGGGCGTGCTGGGCGAGACCTTTCCCAAGCGCGCGACCCTTGCGGGCGAGCGCGCACAGACGCTGCGCTACGGCGAGAACCCGCACCAGGAGGCGGCGTTCTATCTCGACCGCGCCCATCCGCGCCCGGGCGTCGCCACCGCGACGCAGATCCAGGGCAAGGAGCTGTCGTTCAACAATCTGAACGACACCGACGCCGCGTTCGAGCTGGTGTCCGAGTTCGAGGGACCGGCCATCGCCATCATCAAGCACGCCAACCCGTGCGGCGTGTCGTTGGGCAACGACCTGCACGGCGCCTACCTGCGCGCGCTGTCGTGTGATCCGGTCTCGGCGTTCGGCGGCATCATCGCCGCCAACCGGCCGCTCGACGGCGCCACCGCCGAAGAGATCGCCAAATTGTTCGTGGAAGTGGTGATCGCCCCCGAAATCACCGAGGAGGCGCAGAAGATACTCGCCAGAAAAAAGAACGTGCGCGTGCTCGCGACCGGCGCCATGGCCGATCCGAGGGCGCCCGGCATGACCGTGCGCACGCTCGCCGGTGGCTTCCTGCTGCAGACCCGCGATTCAGGCTACGTGTCCGCCGCCGACCTGAAAGTCGTCACCAAACGCAAACCGACCGACGCCCAGATCCGCGATCTCCTGTTTGCCTTCACCGTGTGCAAGCACGTGAAGTCGAACGCCATCGTCTACGTCAAGGCCGGCGCCACGGTCGGCATCGGCGCGGGCCAGATGAGCCGGGTCGATTCCTCGCGCATCGCCGCGTGGAAGGCGGCCGACGCCGCCAGGACGGCGGGCGAGGCGGAAACCCGCGCCAAGGGCTCGGTGGTGGCCTCCGACGCGTTCTTCCCGTTCGCCGACGGCCTGCTGGCCGCGGCCGAGGCGGGTGCGGAAGCGGTGATCCAGCCGGGTGGTTCGATCCGCGACGAGGACGTGATCAAGGCGGCCGATGACGCCGGCCTGGCGATGGTTCTGACGGGCATGCGCCATTTCCGGCATTGAGCGCGGGCCGGCGTCATAATCTTCGTTTGCGCGCCTTCGGCGCGACGCCGGCCTGGCGATGGTCCTGACCGGTATGCGCCACTTCCGCCATTAAGCGCGGGCGGGCGTCATAGTTCTTGTTTGCGCGCTTTCAGCGCGACGCCGGCTCCTTCAGGGGCCACAGCAGGACGAGCCCCACCACGAAGAATACGAGTACGGTCGCCATGCCGGCGCGCTGGGAGTGCGCCGCGGCGGCGACCCAGCCCAGCAGCGCCGGGCCGACGAAGGCGGTCGCCTTGCCCGAAAACGCGAACAGGCCGAACATCTCGGCGCGCAACTCGGGCGGTGCCACGCGGGCGAGGTATGAGCGGCTCGCCGCCTGGGCTGGGCCGAAGAATACGCCAAGCGCGAGGCCAAGCCCCCAGAACCACGTCTTCGACTGCACCACCAGGATCGCCGCGCCGATCACGGTGAGCGCCACGAGCGCGATCATGATGGTGCGCTTGGCGCCGATCCAGTCGTCGAGCCAGGCAAACGCTGCGGCGCCGATGCCAGCGGTCAGGTTGAGCGCGATGCCGAACATGATCACTTCGCGCACCTCCATATTGAAGGTACCGGCAGCGTAGATGCCGCCGAAAGCGAACAGGGTGTTGAGCCCATCGATGTAGATCATGCGCGCGATGAGGAAGCGCAGGACGCCGCCGTGGCTGCCGGGCAGGCGACGGAGTGTCCTGCCGAGCTGGGCGAGGCCGTCCCGCGCCGCGCGCAGGGGGGCAACGCGCACGCGCGGCCGGTCGGGCACGAAGGCGAACAGCGGCACGGCGAACAGCGCGTACCACAGAGCCGCCACCGGCCCCGCGATGCGCACGTGCTCGGCCGCGCCCTTGTCGAGGCCGAACGGCACGGGATCGGCCTGGACAAAGCCGAACAGCACGATCGCCAGGCACACGAGACCGCCCGCGTAACCAAGTCCCCAGCCCCAGCCGGACAGCCGGCCGACGCGGTCGGCGGGCGCGATATCGGGCAGCATCGCGTTGTAGAACACGGTGCCGAGCTCGAACGCGAAGTTGGCGACGGCGAGGCCCACCAGGGCAACGCTGACGAAGCCGGGATTTGGGCGCACCCACCACAACGCGAAGGTGGCAACCACGCACAGCACCGTGAAGGCGGCGAGCCACGGCTTGCGCGCGCCGCCCCGGTCGGCAATGGCGCCGAGCACGGGCGAGGTGACGGCGATGGCGAGCGCCGACAGCGAGATCGCCACGCCCCACTGGGCCGTGCCCGAGACCACGTCTGTAGCGACCGCCCGCGTGAAATAGGCGGCGAACACGAAGGTCAGGATCACCGCCGGGAACGACGAGTTGGCCCAGTCGTAGAGACACCAGGCGATGCGGGCGCGGGTCTCCGATGTCGTCTCCCGCGCGCGCGCCGCGACCACCGGCGGCTAGCCCGTCACCAGGACGCGCAACTGGCGCGCGGCCACCGCCAGCATGGCGAGATCGGCACTGCCGGCAGCCTGCATGTCGGCGATGATCTGCTCGGTGCGGCCGACCAGCGCCTGGCGCGTCTCGGCCCAGACTGCGACGATGGCATCACCGGCCTTGGCGCTACCGGCCGCGTCGATCACCTGCAAGACCAGCTCGTGCTGCAGGGCATAGAGGTCGTCCACCATGGCCTGAACCGCCTGACGCTGCCACGCGGTCTGGGTATCGATGCGGCGCGCCGCCGCGCGCAGCCAGTCGAACCCGAAGCGCGCGCCGATGCCGAAATAGACCTTGGCCATGTCGGGCACCCGGCCGGCGTCGCCGTCGGCGATGGAAACGATGTCGAGCGCCGCGTTCATCAACGGCAGGCTGGCGATGGACCGGGCCAGCGTCTCGGGCACGCCGGCTTCCGTGAGCGCGCCCACGCGATCCTCGAGGTTGTCGCGTGCCGATTCCGACGCGAGGCTCGGCAGCGCCCGCAGCAGCGCGGTGATGCCGGGACGAAACGCGGCGATATTGGCTTCCACGTCGAGCGGCGCTTCGCCGTTCTGCACGAACCAGGTGACGGCACGCTCCATCAGGCGCCTGATCTCGCGCAGCATGTCGGTCTGGCGCGAAGTCGGCACCTTGTTGTCGAGCGCCTCGATACCGTGCCACAGATCGTCACAGCCGAAGCTATGGCGCACGATGGCGAAGCCGCGCGCTATGGCGTCGGCCCCCTGGCCAGTGCGCTCGGCAAGGTCGTTGACGAAGCCCGGCCCGGCGCGGTTGACGATCTGGTTGGTGACCGCGGTGACGATGATCTCGCGGCGTAGCAGGTGATGAGGAATGGCCGAGGCGAATTTCTTGCGCAGCGGCGTCGGAAAGTAGTCCACCAGATCGTGCTCGAGCAGGCGTTCGTCGGGCAGGTCGGTCTCCATCAGCGCGTCGTTGAGCGCGAGCTTGGAATGAGCGAGCAGCACCGACATCTCGGGCCGCGTGAGGCCGAGGCCCGACTTGGCGAGCTGGGCAATGGTGTCCTCGTCGGGCAGGCCGTCGACCGTGCGGTTGACGCGGCCCTCGCGTTCCAGCGCGCGGATCAGACGCTGCATGTTGGTGAGCCGCTCGGGCGCTTCCGCCTCGGCGACCGTGAGCGCCTCGGTCTGGAGGTAATTGTCGCGCAGTACCAGCTCGGCAACCTCGTCGGTCATGTCGGCGAGTAGCTTGTCGCGCGCCTTCATGGCGAGCTTCTTGGCCGAAACCGCCTGGTTCAGCAGTATCTTGATGTTGACCTCGTGATCGGAGGTATCGACCCCCGCCGAATTGTCGATGGAATCGGTGTTGAGCCGTCCCCCCGTGCGCGCGTATTCGACACGCCCGGCCTGGGTCATGGCGAGGTTGGCGCCCTCGCCCACCACCTGGCAGCGCAGCTCGCGCCCGTTGACGCGCAAGGCGTCGTTGGCGCGGTCGCCAGCGTCCGCCTGGGACTGTTGCGACGCCTTGACGAAGGTGCCGATGCCGCCGAACCACAGAAGCTCCACCTCGGCGGTGAGCAGGCGGTGGATCAGCTCGTCCGGGGACAGCGCGTTGGCGGTAATGCCGAAGCGCGCCTTGACCTCGGCCGAGAGCGGGATCGACTTGGCCGAACGCTCGTAGACGCCCCCACCCCTGGAGATCAGCTTGCGGTCGTAGTCCATCCAGGTCGAGCGCGCCTTGTTGAACAGACGGCGGCGTTCCTTGATCGCCTTGGCCGGATCGGGGCCGGGATCGAGGAAGATATGGACGTGATTGAAGGCGGCGACAAGCTTCGTGTGGGGCGAGAGCAGCATGCCGTTACCGAACACGTCGCCCGCCATGTCGCCGACGCCGACGCAGGTGAAATCCTCCTTCTGGATGTCCTTGCCGATTTCGCGGAAATGCCGCTTGACCGATTCCCCACGCACCGCGTGCGGTGATGCCCATCTTCTTGTGGTCGTAGCCGACGCTGCCGCCCGAAGCATAGGCGTCGTCGAGCCAGAAGCCGTAGTCGCGCGCGATGCCGTTGGCGATGTCGGAGAACGTCGCCGTGCCCTTGTCGGCGGCGACCACGAGATAGGGATCGTCGCCGTCGTGGCGCACCACGTCCCTGGGCGCGACGATGCGCTGGCCGACGCGGTTGTCGGTGATGTCGAGGAGTCCGTACATGAGCGTGCGGTAGCATGCGACGCCTTCGGCCTGGAACGCCTCGCGTCCGCCTTCGGCCGGCGGCCGCTTGACCACGAAGCCACCCTTGGCGCCGACCGGTACGATCACCGGGTTTTTGATCGTCTGTGCCTTCATCAGGCCGAGGATCTCCGTGCGGAAGTCTTCGCGCCGGTCGGACCAGCGGATGCCGCCGCGCGCTACCGGCCCGCCGCGCAGGTGGATGCCTTCCATGCGCGGGCTGTAGACCCAGATCTCACGCCACGGCCGCGGCAACGGCAGATCGTCGATATCGGGGCTCGCGAGCTTGATCGAGAGGTAGGGCGCGGGCGCGCCGTCCTTGTCCGTCTGATAGTGGTTGGTCCGGAGCGAGGCGCCGACCAGATTGAGGAAGCGGCGCAGGATGCGGTCCTCATCGAGATTGGCGACGTTATCCAGCGCCTTTTCGTACTCACCCTTCAACTTTTCGAAGCGGTCCTCGGCGCCCTTGCGCGCGGCGGGATCGAACCTGGCGTGGAACATCTCCACCAGGAGGCGCGCGAAGCCGTGGTTCCGCACGAAGGTCTCGATCATGTAGTCCTGGCTGAAGGGCACACGTGCCTGGCGCAGGTACTTGGAATAGGCGCGCACCAGGATCACGTCGCGCCAGCCGAGGTCCTCGGCAAGTACCAGCTGGTTGTAGCCGTCGTCCTCCAGCTGGCCCGCCTGCACGCGCGCGAAAGCATCCTCGAACAGCTCCTTCTCGCGGGTGAAGTCGTGGCGCTCGCCCGCACTGCGGCGCGCCCGGCGCTCAAGGCCGAAATCATGGATCCACACGGGCTCCATCCCCTTGGGCGTAACCTGGAACGGCACTTCCTCGATCACCTTGAGACCCATGTTTTCGAGCATGGGCAGGGCGTCCGACAGCGGCAGCGGCGCACCCGGCTGGTAGATCTTGAGCCGCAGCTCGTTCGGCCCGGCACCCTGGCGGCGATAGAGATGCAGGCCCGGCCGGCCATCCTCTATAACCCCTTCAACCTTATCGGCGTCGTGCACCGCCTGGGACGCCGAGAAGGTATCGTGATAGACCGCGGGGAAGGCCCCGGCATAGCGACCGAACAGCGCCACGCCGTCGCGCTCGCCATGGGCGGCGATTATGATGTCGTGCAGCTCGTCCGCCCAGGAGCGCGCGGCCGCAGCCAGGTCGCGCTCGATCATGTCGAGGTCGTACTCGATGCGCTTTGCCGGATCGGTCTGGATGATGAAGTGGATGCGCGCGAGCGCGTCGTCGCCGACCTGGGGATAGAACGCCGATACCGAACCCGAGAAGGCCTCCGACAGGATTTCCCCGAAGCGGGTCCGCAGATTCGACGAATAGACGTCCTTGGGCGTGAACACGAGGCACGACATGAAACGCCGGAACGGGTCGCGCCGCACGAACAGCGCGGTACGCTGGCGCTCCTGCAAATGCATGATGCCAAGAGCCGTTTCAAGCAGCTCGTCCTCATCAGTCTGGAACAGCTCGTCGCGCGGATAGGTTTCGAGGATGTGCAGCAGCGCCTTGCCGTCGTGGCTCGCGGGATCGAGCCCGGCGCGGATGATGCAACGGCTGATCTTGCGGCGCAGAAGAGGGATGAAACGCGGGCTCAGGTTGTAGGCGTGCGAGGTGAACAGGCCGACGAAGCGATGCTCGCCGATGGCATTGCCTTCCGGGTCGGCGATGCGCACGCCGATGGTGTCCATGAGCGCCGGCCGGTGCACGTCCGAGCGCCGGTTCGCCTTGGAGATCGAGACGATTTCGTGCTTGGCAAGAATTTCACGGACGTCGCGCGGCAGGGTCGAGTCGTCGGCGTAGAACACGCGCGCCGACGGATCGCGCAGGATGCCGAGGCCCGTGCTCTTCACGACGTAAGCGTTCCTCGCGTCCTTCTTCTCGGTGAAGTCGTAGCGGCGATAGCCGAGAAAAGTGAAGTGATCGTCGTCGAGCCACTTGAGGAAATCGCGGATCTCGGCAAGGTCCTCGGTACTCTCCCCGGTAGCATCGGTGTCGCCGCCGGAAAGACCGTTCATGATCTCGGCGAGCTTGCTGCGCATCGCCATCCAGTCGTGGACGGCGGCACGAACCTGGTCCAGCACCCTTTCCACCGTCTTGCGGATCTCGCCGATCTCGGCGCCGGCCGCCTGGCGGTCGATCTCGACGTGCATCAGGGATTCCGAACGCTCTTTCCATGACGCGGGCGGCCGCTTTGCCGCGCCCACCGCCTTGAGCACGCCCGAACCATCGCGCCAAACATGCATCACCGGATGGATCACGAGATGGACGTTGAGGCCACGCGCATTAAGGGCCATCGCGACCGAGTCCACCAGGAACGGCATGTTGTCGTTGACGACCTCGACCACCGTGTGGTCCGACGCCCAGCCGTGCTTGCCGGTTTCCGGGTTGAACACCCGCACCGAGAACTTGCCTGGACTGCGCTTGTGCACGAAGGCAAGGAAGCCGAGCACCTCGCCGGCAAGCTCGGAGACCTCCCGGACCTTGATGTCGTCGTAAGGCACACGTGCGAAATAGGTACGTATGAAGGCCTCACCACCCCCCGACATGGCGCTCTTGTGGGTGCGCTTGGCGCTCGCCACGATGCGCCCGATCAGCGCTTTTTTTGCTCCGTTTTCTGGCTTAGCCATGGGTCTTGCCTCGTTTCGCGCGCGATGGGCGGTCCGGAGGGAGTCCCCCGGCAGCCGCTAACACCTTAAAACAATAAGGATTCATTCTCCAATTAGGGTTAACGGATCGTGAACTGGACGTCATCGGGCGATCCAAGACAGCCGCTCAGAACGGTGCCATAGTCGCCGCCGCAAGAAGCGAGGAGTTCGCCCGTGACCGGTTCGAGTCGCCACCGGAGCCGCGGTCCTCACCGCCGTTCCATCGTTCTCGGCAGCGCCGCCCTGCTGGCCATCGCCGGGCTTGGCCCGATCGGCTGCGCTTCGGCGCCGCGCGGGCGGTTCCGCAATGACCCCTTCACTCTCGGCGTCGCGTCGGGCGATCCCCTGCCCGACGGGGTGGTGCTGTGGACGCGGCTCGCTCCCGACCCGCTCGCCGAAGACGGCGGCATGCCGGCGGCGCCCGCACCGGTGCGCTGGGAAATCGCCGCAGACGAGGGCTTCACCCGCGTCGTGCAGTCCGGCACGGCAACCGCGCTCCCCGAGGAAGCCCATAGCGTGCACGTGGAGGTCGCCGGCCTCGAGCCCGCCCGCACCTACCACTACCGCTTCATCTCGGGCGGCGTCGCCAGCGAGACCGGCCGCACCCGCACCGCGCCCGCATTGGGCTCCGCGGTGGCGCGCGTGCGTCTCGCCAACGTCGGATGCCAGAATTACGAGGCCGGCTACTACACGGCCTATCGCCGCGTCGCCGAGGAAGACCTCGACCTCGTCATCCACACCGGCGACTACATTTACGAAGGCAAGCGCAAGCGCAGTCCGGAGCTGGTTCGGGAACATCCCGACCATGCCTGCCAGACCCTCACCGACTATCGGCTACGCTACGCGCTCTACAAGGCCGACCCCGACCTGCGCGCGGCCCATGCGGCCCACCCCTTCGCCCCGGTGTTCGACGACCACGAAGTGGTCAACAACTGGGCCGGGCTGGTCGACGGGCATGGGCACGGCGGGCCGGATTTCATGGCGCGCCGCGCCGCCGGCCTCAAGGCCTGGTACGAGCACATGCCGGTGCGCAGCGCCCAGCGCCCCAAGGGCCCCTACATCCGCATCACCCGCACGCTCGCTTACGGTGGGCTGATCGGCATGCAGATGTGCGACACGCGCCAGTACCGCACGCCCCAGCCGTGCGGCGGCGGCACCATGCCACGCTGTGCGGCGGATTCCGATCCACACGGCCAACTGATGAATGCGGCCGAGGAACAATGGCTGCGCGACCGCCTGGCACAATCCCGCGCGCGCTGGAACGTAATCGCCCAGCAGGTGCTGATGGCCGAGCTCGACCGCGACATGGACCCGGTGGTGAAACGCTATGCCATGGACAAGTGGGACGGCTACCGGGCGCAGCGCCGACGCATGCTCGAATATCTCGCCGAGGCGCGTATCGCCAACCCGATCGTGCTGAGCGGCGATCTTCACCGCCATATCGCCGCCGTGCTGCGGCCCGATTTCTCACGCCCGGAAACGCCGGTGGTCGCCGCCGAGTTCGTCAACACCTCGATTTCGTCGAACGGCGACGGCAAGCCCCGCGACAAGCACGACCGTGCGTGGCCACGCCAGAACCCCCATATCGCCTTCGCCGCGAACCAGCGCGGCTATGTCCGCCATACCGTCACCGCCAGCGCGTGGCAGGCGGATTTCGTCGTGCTCGACAAGGTGACCGTGCGCGGCGCACCGGCCTACACGCGCGCCTCCTTCGTGATCGAGCCGGGACGCTCGGCGCTGCTCACGGCGTAGGCCGCACCCCACGCGGCTCGCCCCGGGAGGCCGGGTTTGCCAATGGCGCGCCAAAGACCGATACTCCGCCCAGTCCCGGTCCAACGGGCCGTCCGCTTTACCCAGTCAACGATAACACCCGGTCCACGTCTCCATGCTCGGCGCCCTGTACGCGCTTCTTTCCGCCGCAACCTTCGGCTTCAATACCGCGAGCGCCCGTCGCGGCATGGTGTCCGCCACCGTGTTCCAGGGTCTCGCGGTCACGGTACCGATGGGCGTGCCGCTGTTCGCGGCATTCGCGCTTGCGACCGGCGAGCTCGTCACCGTGACCGAGTTCTCGACGCTGGGCTACGTCTATCTCGCGTGCGCAGGCATCGTCCATTTTGTGTGGGGCCGCTATTGCGCCTACCGCTCGGTCAAGGCGATGGGCGGCAACCTGTCGGCGCCGGTACAGAACGCCAACCTGGTGGTCGCGCTCGGCCTTGCCATCCTGGTGCTCGACGAACACCTGACGCCGCTCAAGATCGTAGGCCTCGCGCTGATCGTGATCGGTCCGGTGATCGCCGTGCCGACACGGCGCAAGAAGACGGCTGCGGCACCCGCGTCGGGCGCACCCGCATTCCAGCCCAAGCTGCTGGAGGGCTATACTTGGGCGATCATGTCGGCGACCGGCTACGGCCTGTCGCCGGTGCTGGTGCGGCTCGGGCTCGAAGGCACCCACGGCGCGAGCTTCGCCGGCGGTCTGATCTCCTACAGCGCCGCGACCCTGTTCTTCGGCCTGTTCCTGATCCCGCGCGGACGGCTCACCCACGTGCTGTCGGTCGAGCGCCGCGCCCTGCCGTGGTTCGTCAACTCCGGCTTCTTCGTGTTTCTCGCGCAGATGTTCCGCTACCTGGCGCTCTCGATCGCCCCGGTGACGGTGGTGAGCCCGGTCCAGCGCCTGTCCGGAATCTTCCGCATCATCTTCACCACCATCCTCAACCGCGATTACGAGGTAATCAATTCACGCCTCGTGATCGGCACGCTCATCTCGATTCTCGGTGCCATCACGCTCACCATGTCGGTGGACGTGGTGGCCGTACATCTCCCGCTGCCCCGCGCCTTCCTGGAATGGAGCTGGCCGTGAGCCGCGGCGGCCTTAATGACGACAACAAGAGGTAAATCTTCACAATGGGTGCCCTGTTCGCGATCCTTTCCGCCGCCACCTTCGGCTTCAACAGCGCGAGCGCGCGCCGCGCGCTCATCTCCTCGACCGTGTTCCAGGCGCTCGCCATCACGGTGCCGATGGGCGTACCGCTGTTCCTGATCGCGGCGCTGCTGCTGGGACAGGGACACGCGATCCTGGGATTCTCACAGCTTGCCTATCTCTACCTCACGATCGCGGGAATCATCCATTTCACCTGGGGGCGCTACTGCAACTACCGCGCGGCCAAGGCGATGGGTGCCAACCTGACCGGGCCGGTGCAGCAGTTCAACATGGTGGTGGCCCTGGTGGTAGCGATGATCGTGCTGGGCGAGACGCTGACGCCGCTACGCGTCGTCGGCCTGATCCTGGTGCTGGTGGGGCCCGCCATCATGGTGAGCGGCAAGCCCAAGAAGACCCTGCCCAAAGCTGCTTCTGTGGACAATGACGGCAAGCCGGTCAAGCCCGCGTTCGAACCCAACCTGGTCGAGGGCTATACCTACGCGCTGCTGTCGGCGGCCGGCCAGGGCGTGAGCCCGGTGCTGGTGCGCCTCGCGCTCGAGGGCACTCACGGCAAGGGACTCGCCGCCGGCTTCATCTCCTATCTCGCCGCCACCGTGTTCTTCGGCGTGTTCCTGATTCCGAAGGGGCGCGTCCGGCAGATCGCGATGACCGATCGGCGCGCGCTGCCGTGGTTCATCAATTCCGGGTTCTTCGCCTTCCTCGCGCAGATGTTCCGTTACCTCGCGCTTTCGATCGCGCCGGTGTCGGTGGTGACGCCGATCCAGCGCTGCTCGATCGTCTTCCGTACCATCTTCTCGACCATGCTCAACCGCGACCACGAGGTCTTCAACGCGCGCGTCGTCATCGGCATCGTGATGGCGCTGATCGGTGCCTTCGCGCTCGCGCTCTCCATGGACCTGGTCGCGCGCTACGTGCCCCTGCCACCGGCCGTGGTGCAGTGGCACTGGCCGTGAGGCGGGAGACCGACCCTCACGCCGGCGGGTGGTACTGATAGAGCCAGGTTTCCGTCAGGGGCTTGCCGTCGCGCTGCAGGTAGGCTCGCAGTTCCACCGGTGCCGTCCCCTTGACGGTCAGGTCGAATTCCATGCGCAGGCGCTTCGAGTCCGGCACCGGCTCCACGAACATGTAGGAGAGCACCCCGCGTGAAGCCGTGACGACGGGCTTGATGTCCTTCAACGTCTCGGCAGAATCGAGCGGGCCGCCCGCGAACGACACCACGAACTTGCGCACGCCGGGGGGCCGGGGCTTGCCCGGCTCGCCACCGCGTCCCATCCGGGTTGCCGCGACACGAGCGACGTTGCGCGCCGGATAGGGCTCGTCGGCGAGCCAATGCAGGCGATAGCGCATCTCGAAGGTGCCGCCGGCGCGGGCCGGCGCGGCGGGAACCCAGAACGCACCGATGTTGTCGTGGATCTCATCGTCGGTCGGGATCTCCACCAGCTGGACCGAGCCCTTGCCCCATCGGCCGAGCGGCTCCACCCACACGCTCGGACGGCGCTCGTAGAGCACGCCGTCAAGGTAGTGGGATGGATCGCGGTCGCGTTGTAGCAGGCCGAAGCCGCGAGGATTGTCGTCGAGAAAGCTCGAAACCACCGTCCGCTCGGGATCGTTGAGCGGACGCCACAGGCGCTCGCCGCTTCCCGTCCACAGCGCAAGCCCGTCGGAATCGTGAACCTCGGGACGCCAGTCCTTGAGGCGTTCGCGGCCGTATTCGCCGTACCAGAACATGGAGGTGAGCGGCGCGATGCCGAAACGCTCGACGTCGCCGCGCAGGAACAGGCGAGCATCGATGTCCATCACCACCCCACTGGTCCGCTTGAGCGCGAAGCGGTAGGCCCCGGTCACGCTCGGCCCGTCGAGCAGCGCATGGACCATGACCGGATCGTCATCGGTCATGGCGGGTGCGATGTAGAAGGCGACGAAATCGGGAAACTCCTCGGGCGTCGGCAGGGCCGTGTCGATCGCGATGCCGCGCGCGGACATGCCGTACTGGCCGAGCGCGCCGATGGCGCGGAAGTAGGACGCACCCTGGAACGCAACCCAGTCATGGGTCTTCCATTTGGGCCCGTTGCGCGATTCGTGAATGTGGAAGCCGGCGAAGCCGGCGTCCGACGGCAGGTTGCGGGCGATGCTGTCGATCGGCATGTCGAAATAGGAGGGCGCGTACCTGATCTCGCGCGCGTCGTCGCCGGACACCTCGTACATGCGCACGGTGGATGGCGCCCACTTCCCGAGCGGGAAGAACGTCACCGGATAGACACCGGACCCATCGGCGAACAGCGCATGGTCCGTACGGTAATGGATCTTGCCGAGAACCTGGTAGACCAGGCGACGCACGAGGTCGGGCACGGGATGGGGCGGCGGGCGGTAGGGCGCTTGCGCACGCCGACGCGCCGCGTCGGTCAGGGCATCGAAGCTGAACGGCGTGCCCGGGCCGAAGCGCAGCTTTTCGGCAGCCGCGAGCGCCGTACGGAACGGGCTGGAAGCCAGTGCGCTGACGAGCCCGAGCATGGCGCCGCCGAGAAAGCGGCGCCGGTCGAAGACGAGGGCGGGGGTGCCGCGCCCGCGGCGATCAGGAGAATCAATCATCGGTAATCCACTCGAGGAGGTTCCGGTCCGACGGACCCGGGATTGTCGCCGCGCCCACGATCCATGGACACGGAACGCGAGCCGTTATTTCCTGCAACGTCCTGGCGCTTGGTCACGTTCCATAACGGTGGAACCGGAGGCACGACCGGCGTAAGTAGTTTTACTCACTTGATTTAATCGAACGAATGAATTGATACTTTCGCACGGATTCAACTGGGGAGCCTTGCCATGAGCGTCGGACCTGATCCCGACCGCAGCCGCGACCGCGGCGAGGAAACTCGCACCCGCCTGATAAGCGCGGCCATCGACGTGTTCGGGCGGTTCGGCTTCGAGGGCGCCGGCACGCGCGCGCTGGCCGAAGCGGCGGGCGCCAATCTCGCGGCCATCCCCTACCACTTCGGCGGCAAGCAGGGCCTCTATCTCGCCGCCGCCCGCCATATCGCCGAGGCGATCGGCGCCCGCCTGGGGACGGCGGCACGCGAAGCCGAACTAGCCGCCGCGGCAGGCGATCCCAAGGCATGCCGCGCGGCGCTCACGGGCCTGCTCGGCCATATGGCCGAGCTCCTCGTCATGAGCGAGGAGGCCGAGGCCTGGGCGCGTTTCATCATCCGCGAACAGATGCACCCGACCGACGCCTTCGCGATCCTCTACGACGGCATCATGAAAGTCGTGCTGGCTGCCGTGACCGCGCTGGTCGCGGGGGCGCGCGGCGGGCGCGACGACGATGCGACAAACCGTGTGCGGGCGCTGACCCTGGTCGGCCAGGTGCTGGTGTTCCGCGCCGGCCGCGCCGCCGCCATGCGTCATATGGACTGGCGCAGGGTGGGACCGGACGAGCTCGCGCTGATCCGCCGCGTGATCGGCGAAAACGTCGCAGCGATTTCAGTGCATGCCGATGAAGGAGGCGCGCCATGAATACACGGCTGCGCATCGTCATCGCAATCGTCGCGCTCGCCGTTGCGGGCGGCGCGGCCTGGTACGGTGGGCTGCTCGACCGCTTCGGCCTCGGCCACGACGAACGCCAGGGCCTTACCCTCTACGGCAACGTCGACATCCGCCAGGTCGAGCTCGGCTTCCGCGTCTCGGGCCGGCTCGCCGAGATGCGCGTCGAGGAAGGCGACACGGTCAAGGCGGGTGATATCATCGCAGTGCTCGACAGGAAGCCGTTCGAGGACACGCTGCGCCGCGCCGAAGCCGGAGTCGCCGCTGCCGAAGCCGATATCGCCGAGCGTCGCGCCACCCTGCTCAACGCCCGGCGCGTGCTCGACCGGCGCAAGAAACTGATCACCACAGGGGCGGTCTCGGCCCAGTCCTACGACGATGCCCGTGCCGCCTATCGCGAGGCTCAGGCGAGACTGAACTCCGCCAAAGCGCAACTTGTCGCCGCCGAAGCCGACACTGCCACCAGCAGGACCGCGCTCGGCGACACCGAACTCAGGGCGCCGGCCAACGGAATCGTGTTGAGCCGGGTGCGCGAGCCGGGCGCGATCCTCGCCACCGGCGCCACCGTCTACACGCTCTCCCTCACGCGTCCGGTGTGGGTGCAGGTTTACGTGGCCGAGCCCGACCTGGGCCGCATCCATACCGGCATGGCCACCGAGGTGACGACCGATGCCGAGCCGCACCACCCGTTCAAGGGACAGGTCGGCTTCATCTCCCCGGTCGCGGAATTCACCCCCAAGAGTGTCGAGACGCCGGAGCTGCGCAGCGATCTCGTCTACCGCGTGCGCATCGTCGTGGACGCGCCGGGCAAGGGCCTGCTCCAGGGCATGCCGGTCACCGTCCGCCTGCCCGACGCGGCCCCGCGCACGGCCGGAAAATGAACGGCACGGCGCTGGTCCGCATCGCGGACGCGACCAAGCGTTTCGCCGACGCCGGGCCGGCCGCGCTCGACGGCATTACGACCGAAATCCCCGCCGGGCGGATTACCGGGCTGGTAGGGCCGGACGGCGCCGGCAAGACCACGCTGATCCGGCTGATCGCCGGGCTGATGATGCCGACGTCGGGGTCCGTCACCGTACTCGGCTACGACACGCGCAACGCGGCCGCCGCCATCTTTCCCGAAATCGGCTACATGCCGCAGAAGTTCGGCCTCTATGAGGACCTGAGCGTAGCCGAGAACCTCGGCCTCTACGCCGAGCTGCGCGGCCTCGCGCCGGGCGATCGGAACGACACCTTCGCGCGCCTCCTCGACTTCACCGGGCTTGGACCGTTCACGAAACGGCTCGCGGGCCAGCTCTCGGGCGGCATGAAGCAGAAGCTCGGCCTTGCCTGCGCGCTGATCCGTGCGCCGCGCCTCCTGCTGCTCGACGAGCCCAGCGTCGGCGTCGATCCGGTATCAAGGCGCGAGCTCTGGACCATGGTGGAAAAGCTGCGCGACGACGGCGTCGGCGTGATCTGGTCGACGGCCTACCTCGACGAGGCCGGGCGTTGCGACGGCGTATTGCTGCTGAACGAGGGCAAGCTCCTGTTCCAGGGTGCGCCCGAAGAGCTCACCGCCCGGGTGGAAGGCCGCGTATTCGAGATCGGCGGCATCGAGACCGGCCGGCGCGATCTGCTGCGGCGCGTGCTCGGCCAGCCGGGCGTGATCGACGGCGTGATCCGGGGACGGCGCGTCCGTGTCGTGCTGCGCGCGAAGCCGGAAACTGCCGCACCGGCGTTCCCGGCACTTACCGATGACGAACGCCGCCATGCCGAGATTGTTGCGGTGACACCGCGCTTCGAGGATGCCTTCATCGACATCCTTGGCGGCGGACCGGGCGGACGCTCGGTCCTGGCGGAGACCGTGTCGCCCATCGCCGCCGGGGACGGCGCGGTGATCGAGGCGCGTGGCCTCACCAAGCGCTTCGGCGATTTCACCGCGGCGCGCGACATCGGCTTCACCATTCCGCGCGGCGAGATCTTCGGCCTGCTCGGTCCCAACGGCGCGGGCAAGTCGACCACCTTCAAGATGCTGTGCGGGCTCCTGGTGCCGAGCGCGGGCACGGGCCGGGTCGCCGGCTTCGACCTGCGCACGGCACGTGCCCAGGCGCGCGGACGGCTCGGCTACATGGCGCAGAAATTCTCGCTCTACGGCGATCTCAGTGCACGCCAGAATCTGGCATTCTTCTCGGGTGCCTACGGGCTCAGCGGGAAACGCCAGCGGGACCGCATCGACCTGATGATCGAGACCTTCGACTTCGGCCGCGTGCTCGACGATACCGCCAAGGAACTGCCGCTCGGATTCAAGCAGCGTCTCGCGCTCGCCTGCGCGGTGATGCACGAGCCCGAGGTGCTGTTCCTCGACGAACCCACCTCGGGCGTCGATCCCATCACCCGGCGCGAATTCTGGACTCATATCAACGGGCTGGTGCAAAAAGGCGTAACGGTGCTGGTCACCACCCATTTCATGGACGAGGCGGAGTACTGCGACCGCATTGCCCTGATCTATCGGGGCGCAGTGATCGCAACCGGAGCACCCGATGCGCTCAAGGACCGCGTGCGTGGCGACAACCTGCCCGACCCGTCGCTCGAGGATGCCTTCATCGCCTTGGTGGAAGCCGCCGACGCAACCGGCAGGGATGCCGCATGAACGCCGACGCCGAAACCCGCGACACCGCCGCGCACGTTGCGCGACCAGGGCTGCGCCGCCTGCGCGCGCTCGTGGTCAAGGAGGCGCTGCAGGTGGTACGCGACCCCTCCTCGATCCTGATCGCCTTCGTGCTGCCGCTGGTGTTGCTGTTCCTGTTCGGCTACGGCATATCGCTCGACGCCAACCGTATCCGCATCGGTCTGGTGATGCAGGATACCAGTCCCGATGCCCGCAGCCTTGCCTCGGCCTTCATCCATTCGCGCTTCTTCGACGTCACCGTCGCGCACCATCGCACCGATCTCACGGAACAGCTCAGTGCCGGACGCCTGCGCGGCATGGTGGTAATCCCCTCGGACTTCACCGAACGCTACCGCAGCCCGGGTCAGGATGCCGCGGTCCAGGTGATCGCCGATGGCGCCCAGCCCAACACCGCCGCTTTCGTCGCCAACTACGCCGACGGCGTATGGGCGACCTGGCGAGACCAGCAACGACGGCGCGACGGTGTCGAGGCCCCGCCGGGCATTACGCTCATTCCGCGTTTCTGGTTCAACGGCGAGCTGGTCAGCCGCAACTTCCTGGTGCCGGGTTCGGTCGCCATCATCATGACGCTGATCGGCACGCTGCTCACCGCACTGGTGATCGCGCGCGAGTGGGAGCGCGGCACCATGGAGGCGATGATGGTGACGCCGGTGAGCGTGGGCGAGCTTCTGGCGGGCAAGATCGTGCCTTATTTCGTACTCGGACTCGCCGCCATGGCCATGTGCACGGTGATCGCCGTGACCCTGTTCGGCGTGCCGTTCCGCGGCTCGATCTGGGCACTGCTCGTAATCTCGGCGGCATTCCTGTGCCCGGCGCTGGGACAAGGCTTCCTGATCTCGGCCGTCGCCAAGAACCAGTTCGTTGCCTCCCAGCTCGCCCTGGTTACCGGATTCATGCCGGCAACATTGCTGTCAGGCTTCGTATTCGAGACCAACAGCATGCCGCTTCCCATCCAGTGGATCAGCGCGATCGTGCCGGCGCGCTATTTCGTCTCGAGCCTGCAGACGGTGTTTCTCGCTGGCGACATCTGGAGCCTCCTGTTGCCACACATCGCCGTCATGCTGGTGATCGGCCTGATATTCTTCGGCCTTGCCGGACTCAACACGCGCAAGAGGCTCGACTGACATGTGGGGCCGGCTGAAGGCGCTGATCGTCAAGGAGTTGCTGGCCGTGTGGCGCGACCCGAAAAGCCGCGCCGTGCTGATTGGTCCGCCGCTGATTCAACTCGTTGTCTTCGCATTCGCCGCGACCCTCGAGGTCACCAACGTCGACATCGCCATGCTCAATCGCGACGCCGGCTACTGGGGTCACCGCCTGGTCGAGCGTATCGAGGCCTCGCCTACCTTCCGCCATGTGGTCCGCGTTCGCAGCGTGCCCGAGATCCAGCCGCTGATCGACGACGAGCGTGTGCTGGGCGCGATCCAGATCGGGCCCGAGTTCTCGCGCGAAATCGAGGCGGGCGCGCCCGCCGAGGTTCAGATCATGCTCGACGGGCGACGTTCCAACGCGGCCCAGATCGTCCAGGGATACGTCGCCCGCATCGTCGCCGGCCTTGCGGCCGAGGCGGCCGCCCGCGGCGATACCGTGCAGGAAACGGGCGGCGTGATCGCACGCAACTGGTTCAACCCCAACCTGCGCTACCGCTGGTTCACGGTGCCGAGCCTGATCGGCATCATCACCCTTCTCGTCAGCATGACGGTGACCGCCCTGTCGGTGGCGCGCGAGCGCGAGCTCGGCACCTTCGACCAGCTCCTGGTATCGCCCATGCGCCCGTTCGAGATTCTTCTCGGAAAGACCGTGCCGCCGCTGCTGATCGGACTCGGTCATGGCACGCTGTTCGTCATGGTGACACTGACGCTGTTTGGCGTGCCCCTCAACGGCTCGCTGTGGCTACTCTATCCCAGCCTGGTGATCTACCTCGCCGCGGTGATCGGCATCGGCCTGTTCATTTCCTCGCTCGCCAAGACCCAGCAGCAGGCGGTGCTCGGCGCCTTCGTGTTCGCGGCCCCGGCGATCCTACTGTCAGGCTTCGCGGCGCCGGTCGAGAACATGCCGGACTGGCTGCAAACCCTGACACTCGCCGACCCGCTCCGTCACTTCGAGGTGATCGTGCTGGGCGTGTTCCTGCGCGGCATGTCGGCGGCGGACGTATGGGCCAACACCTGGCCGCTCGTGATCATCGCCGCGTTCACGCTCGCCGCGTCGAGCTGGCTGTTCCGCCGCCGCCTGGGCTAGCCCGGGCGCACCGCAGCGCCTATCTCAGGAAATTCAGAAGGCCGTTTTCGAACAGGTAGTCGGCGCCACCGGTGATGGCGAGGCCGAGCATCGCGATCGCTACCAGGGTGACGAAGATACGCGTCATCGACTGGCCCGGCCGCTTGGCGGACCGGCGCGCCGGCGCGGCCGCCAACGTCGGTTTCCCGGGCTGGGCCTGTGCGGACACGCCACCGGCGTCGGAGGCATAGATCAGCTGCGTATCGAAAGCACCGGTTTCCGAATCGTAGATGTGCTCGATCACGCGGGGACGGGACTGTTTCGACAGGGCCGCCCGGCGGTTGGCCTCGCTGATGGCGGTCACCCGGTCCTGGCGGCTCGACAGCGACTGCCAGCCGGCGCCGCTATGTTCCTGGATCTCGTACTTGAGGACCTTCTTGACCATGATCGCTTCCTTTCCCGGCCCCTCAAGCTGCGCGCACGCGGTCGAGGTAGTCGGCGGTCTCCTTGAGCGCCTGCTTGACCATGTCGGCGGCACCGTCGCGCTCGAGCAGCGTCGCGATAATGGCCATCGCATGGAGGCGCAGGAATTCGTAGAACTGCGGGCGATGGTTCGCGCGCACCATGTCCAGGAGCCGGGTCATCGAATCGGTGATCTCGAGGAGCTCGACGTGCCCCTGGGTACGCAGGTCGAATGCCATGTCTTCGATCAGCCGGCCGATCTCGTCGTGGCGCTGGATCGTGACCTTGCCGATTTCCGAACCTTCGCTCTTCGACTTCAGGATTTCGCCGATCAGCCACTGGATACGCTGGGCGTAACGGTTGAGACGGTGGTGGTCGATCCGCGCCTTGACCTCGCTGACCGCGTCGGACGAGGCCATTGCCTCGCGGTCGCCGGTCGCCTTGAAACGCAGGTTGTTGGGGACCTTGATGGTGCCGAGGCCGAGCTCGTCCTCGGCGGTGCGGTCGCAGGCGCGACGGTCGGGACCGACGTAGCTCGAGGTCACCACGAAGTCCTTGCGCCCGCGGATCAGGATGTCGATGCGATCATAGATCAGCTTGAGCGAGATCGGCATCGCGATGATGTCATCGACACCGGCTTCCATGCTGGTGTTGACCATGGCGAGATCGGGGTTCCAGGTGAAGGCGATGATCGGCACGAACGGATCGGCGCACAGGTTGGAGTTGCGCACCTCGCGCACCAGGCGGCACACCGCGGCACGATCCGCGTCGAGATCGAGCAGCACGAGATCGGGGCCACGCTCGATCACGGCATTGCGCGTCTGCTGCAGCTCGCCGTAGTCGAGAACGTGCTGGAACCCGAGCGTCGTCATGGCCGAACGCAGGATCGCGCGCATGTGGAGCGCAGGGTTGAACAGCACGACGATGGCCTTGTCCAAGGCGTATTTCTTATCGATGGTCACGGATCCCCCGACCGACAGACTGATGGAAGAACGCCCAACAACACGCGATACGCGGTACCGCGTTATCTGCACTATCTCGAATGGGTATTAAATCTACCTTAAATTAATCCTTCATTCAGGCAACCGACATCGAATTGATTTTGAATAAAATTGTAGGATTCGGGCGGATCGTGGGATGGCTGAATGGGCGCAGTCCGGCGGAACAGGCAACGTGGAGGGGCATAAGGGTTGATGCACGACCCAGCCGTGCTATCGTTGCAGTAGGCAACGCCCAAGGAGATCAAAAATGAAGATCCACTCTCTAACAGGGAGCATTCATGATGAGATCCTTGACTCCAATCAGCATCGTTGCATTGGCAGGGGCGTTCGGACTGGCCATGGTCGCCAGCGCCGGGGCCTCCGCTGATTCGGTTTCCGACTTCTACAAAGGCAAGCGCGTCACCCTGATCGTGGGCTCGAGCCCGGGCGGCGGCTACGACGCCTATGCCCGCACCACGGCCCGCCACATGGGCGCACATATCCCCGGGCATCCCGACATCATCGTCAAGAACAACCCCGGCGCCGGTTCGGTCGTTGCGGCTAACCGGATCTACAACGTCCTGCCGCAGGACGGCACCATCATCGGCGCCATCCAGCGCACCGTGCCATTCAACCAGATCATGGGCTTCAAGGGACCAAACTACGATCCCGTCAAGTTCCAGTGGCTCGGCAGCATGACCAACGAGGCGGGCGTCATCGCCGTGACCGACAAGGCCAAGGCAAAGACGATCGAGGACACGTTCAAGTACAAGACCATCATGGGCAGCACGGGGCCGACGGACTCGGAAATCTATCCCGCGCTCATGAACAACACGCTGGGCACGAAGTTCACGATCGTCCAGGGCTATCCGGGCTCGGCCGAGATTCATCTCGCACTCAAGCGCGGCGAGGTCGAGGGCTACAGCCAGTCGTGGTCCTCGTTCAGGAACGAGGCCGGCCCCAAGTTCCTGAAGAACCACGTCAGGGTTCTCGTGCAGCTGTCGCTCAAGCCGCTGGCGGAGATGTCCAAGATGGGCGTGCCCATGATCATGGACTACGTCGACAAACAGCACGTGCTGCCGCAGTACTCGGTCGACGAGGTCAAGACCTGGTGGCGCCTGATGCTGACATCGAAGGCCATGGGCAGGCCTTACACGGTGGGCCCGAAGGTTCCCGCCGACCGGGTTAAAGCGCTGCGCAAGGCGTTCATGGACACGGCGAACGACCCCGCCTTCGTCAAGGACGCCAAAAAGCAGGGTCGTGAGGTGAGTCCGATCAGCGGCGAGGAGGTCCAACAGATGGTCGCCGACCTCGCCGCGGCGCCGAAAGCCACCGTCATGAAGGTCAAGGACCTGATCAAGTACAAGGGTCCGAGGAAGACGGTGACGATCGCGATGGTCAAGAACACCGGCAAGGTGACCAAGATCAAGAAAGGCGGGCGGCGCATCTACATCCACTACAAGGGCAAGACCGTGAAGGCCAAGGTGTCGGGCAGCCGCACCAAGCTCACCGTCAACGGCAAGAAGGCCAAGCGCAAGGCGGTGAAGATCGGCATGACCTGCACCTTCACCTATCCGAGCCCGGGCTCGGAGGCCAAGCGGGTCGACTGCAAGAAGTAGCCTTTATCGATCGTGTTCCGGTTCCGGCCGCTCCCGTTCCCGCGGGAGCGGCCGTCCGGTCACAGGCATGGCCACGCGCCATGAATGAATGGCCCCGTGAAGGGCCATCTTTCGTCCGGTACCGGACGTCTCTTCCGACGGTGAAGAAATTGGAGCGGGCGAAGAGATTCGAACTCTCGACCCCAACCTTGGCAAGGTTGTGCTCTACCCCTGAGCTACGCCCGCTCGCGCTGGCGCCGCCGCTGGGGCGGCGCCGTGAAGGCCCGCGATAATAATCAAAGGCGTGGCCTTTGCAAGCCCCCATTGGGGGCCCGGGACAGGGTTCCGGAGCCCACCAAACGCCTGCGAAACCCCCGGATACATTGACATCGGGGCGGCTATCGCCATTTAGTAACGGGAGAACCTCCACAAAGACCAAAAAGCACGCGAAGAAAGGCTTTCATGAACACAATCTTGGGCGGAACGGGCGGTGGCACCCCCGACGACGGCCAGGCCGCAAAGCCGGCGACGGGCGCCGCGCCCGTCAAGGACGTCACCACCGCAACCTTCATGGCCGACGTGATCGAGGCGAGCCGCGAGATGCCGGTCATCGTCGATTTCTGGGCGCCGTGGTGCGGCCCATGCAAACAGCTCGGCCCGATCCTGGAAACGTCTCGTCGCCGAGACAGGCGGCAAGGTCCGGCTCGCCAAGGTCGACATCGACCAGAACCAGGCGCTGGCCGGACAGCTGCGCATCCAATCGATCCCCATGGTCTACGCCTTCTTCGGCGGCCGTCCGGTGGACGGCTTCGCCGGCGCGGTGCCGGAAAGCCAGGTCAAGGCAGTTCATCGACAACCTGATCACGGCGGCCGGCGGCACGCCCGGTCCCGACGGCGCGGCCGAGACCGCCAAGGCGCTGGCCGAGGCCCGCGCGGCGCTCGCCAAGGGCGACGACGGCACCGCGCTCGCGCTGTTCTCCGGCGTGCTCGAGAAGGACGAGAAGAACGTCGACGCGCTCGCCGGGCTGGCGCGCTGCTACATCGCCGCGGGCGAGACCGACGGAGCCCAGGCGATCCTCGACGATCTCCCGCCCGAGGCCGCCGGCAACGCCGACGTCGAGGCCGCGCGCGCGGCCCTCGAGCTGAAGGCCCAGGGTGCGGCCGCACGCCGGCGAGACCGCGACGCTCGAAGCCAAGGTCACGGCCGATCCCGCCGACCACCAGGCGCGCTTCGACCTCGCCATGGCGCTGTTCGGCGCGGGTCAAAAAGAGGCGGCGCTCGACCACCTGCTCGAGATCGTGCGGCGCAAGCGCGACTGGAACGAGGGTGCCGCGCGCAAGCAGCTCGTGAAGATGTTCGAGGCCTGGGGGTCCGAGGACCCGCTGACGGTGTCCGGACGCCAGCGTCTGTCGGCGGTGCTGTTCGCGTGAGACCCTGAACCATGGCGCGCAGTCCCTTCGATCCCACCTTCCGCGAGATGCCGGAGGTCCTGCCGATCTTCCCGCTCGCGGGCGTGTTGCTGCTGCCGCGCGGCAGCCTGCCGCTCAACATCTTCGAGCCGCGCTACCTCAACATGACGGCGGATGCGCTCAAGACCGACCATCGCATGATCGGCATGATCCAGCCATCGGGCGTCGACGACGCCGAGAGCGCGAGCGCGCCGGGACGCACCGGGCCCGAGGTCTACATCATGGGCTGCGCCGGGCGCATCGTGTCGTTCAACGAGACCCGCGACGGGCGCTATGCCATCACGCTCGCCGGCCTCGTCCGCTTCAACGTCGCCGACGAGATCGAGATGACGCGCGGCTATCGCCGCGTGCGCGCCGACTACACGCCGTTCCGGGACGACATGAACGACGACTATCCCCAGGGCGATGTCGACCGCGACCGCCTGTTCGACGCGCTCGGTCATTATTTCAAGGCCCACAACATCGATCCCAACTGGCAGGCGATCCGCTCGATGGGCGACCGCATGCTGGTGACGTCGCTGGCCATGGGCTGCCCGTTCGATCCGTCCGAGAAGCAGGCGCTGCTCGAGGCGCCGGCGCTCGGGCGGCGCGCCCAGATCCTGACCACCCTGCTCGAGATGTCGGGTCCCGCCGAGAGCGGCGACACCACCCGGCACTGAGACTTCCGGCAAAGGCTCCCACCATGACCGACGCCGACGCCGAGATCGATCCCAAGCTGCTCGAGATCCTGGTATGCCCGCTGACCAAGGGACCGCTCACGCTACGACCGCGCCCGCCAGGAACTGATCTCGCGAGCAGGCCGGGCTCGCCTATCCCATCCGCGACGGCATCCCGATCATGCTGGTGGACGAGGCGCGCCGCCTCGACGACCGGCCCGGCGCCGCGAAGCCCTGAGCCGATCGACCGCCACCGGTCGAGCGAGATCCGCCTGGTCCAGGCGGAGAGCGCCCTGCGAGTGACATTCGACGACGGCAGGCGGTTCGCCCTGCCCGCCGAATACCTGCGCGTCGAGAGCCCGTCCGCCGAAGTCCAGGGTCAGTCCCCGACCCAGAAGGTCACCGTGCCCGGCAAGGCCCAGGTCGGCATCACGCGGCTCGAGCCGGTCGGCAACTACGCCGTGCGCATCGTGTTCGACGACGGTCACGACACCGGCATCTATTCCTGGGATTACCTCTGCGCGAGCTGGGCGAGGAATTGACACGCGCTGGCGCCGCCTATCTCGCCGCGCTCGACGCCAAGGGCCTCGCGCGCGCGACCGCAGTAATTCTCTCTACTTATTACCCGTCTAGAGTTTTTCGCCGCGCACGAGGCGCGGCAGTTCGCCCGCGACCCCCATCGCTTCACGCATCATCAGACGGCGCGCCGGCGCGATCCGGTTGATCGCCGCGAGCCCGGCGGCGCGCGCCCAAACGAGCGGCGCGAAACGCCGCGAGAACAGCCGGTTGAGCACATCGGTCATGGCCGCGAGGCAGGTGTTGTCGAAGCGCCGCCAGCGCTCGTAGTCGAGCAGCTGGGTCTTCATGCCGATGTCGAGACCGAGACGTCCGGCATCGACAACCACTTCGGCCAGGGCGGCCGCGTCGCGGATGCCGAGGTTGAGACCCTGGCCGGCGATCGGGTGGATCGCGTGCGCGGCATCGCCCACCAGCGCCACGCGCTGACCGACGTAGCGCTCGGCGAGCGTGAGCGCGAGCGGATAGGACCAGCGCGGTCCGACCGCGGATACGGCGCCGAGATGATCGCCGAAGCGGCGCGCCAGCTCGGCGTTGAAGTCCGTTTCGGACAGCGCCAGGAAATCGGCGACCCTTGCCGCGCGCTCGGCCCATACCACCGACGAGCGATGCCTGCCCTCGTCATCGTCGGTGAGCGGCAGGATGGCAAACGGGCCGGCGGGCATGAAGTGTTCCTCGGCGACGCCCTGATGCGGGCGCGCGTGGGTGACGGTCGTCACGATCGCGGCCTGGTCGTAGCGCCATTCGGTGACATTGATGCCGGCCGCGCGGCGCACCCGCGAGTTACGTCCGTCGGCGCCGACCAGCAGGCGCGCGGCGATCGCGCGTCCGTCACCGAGCGTGACCCGGGCAACCGGACCGTCCAAGGCGATGCCGGCCACCGCGGCCGGCGCGATCAGCGCGATGCCTTCATCGCCGCGCGCGGCGGTCAGCAGCGCCGCCCGGATGAGGCGGTTCTCGACGATATGGCCGAGCGGCCCGTCTCCTATCTCATGATGGTCGAAATGGACGAAGGCGGGCGACGCGCCGTCGGTAACGCGGATGTCGGTGATCGCCTGCGCCCCCGCGGCCAGGCCGCCCCACAGGCCGAGCGCCTCCAGCACCCGGCGCGAGCCCGCCGAGATCGCCGAGACGCGGCCGTCGAAGCCGGCATCGGTGACGCGTGCCGGGTCCTCGCGGTCGATCACCACCACCGCGAGGCCGGCCGAGGCGAGCGCACGCGCCAGCACCAGTCCGACGAAACCCGCCCCGACCACGGCGACGTCGGCCGTCAAGCCCGGGGCGGTCAGGTCCGGGGCGCCTGATTCGGGGGCAACAGAGGAGGCTGCGGCGTCTGAAGGGGAGTCCGACATGGCGCGAGTTTCCCCGAGCCCGACCCCCAGGTAAAGCGCCGGATTGCGGGCGATTATAACCTTGACAAACCCAGCCCCAAGCCCTAGAGTTCTGGGCATAAGGAGCCGGACCAATGGAAAACGTGAACCTCGCCACCCTCGCCCCATACTTTGCCGATGAGGACAAGGCCACCGAGTTCGTTGAAAAGCTGATGTGGCCCAAGGGCCCTATCTGCCCCCACTGCAACCACAAGGACAGGTTCTACCGGCTGGAAGGCAAGTCCCACCGCCGGGGGCTGTGGAAGTGCGGGACGTGCCGTAAGCAGTTCTCGGTCAAGGTAGGCACGATCTTTGAGGGATCGCATATCCCCTTAACCAAGTGGCTCCTTGCGATTTACATGATGTGTTCGAGCAAGAAAGGCGTTTCCGCCAACCAGCTCCATAGGGCCCTCGGGATCAGCTACAAGAGCGCGTGGCACCTCTGCCATCGTATCCGGTACGCCATGACCCAGGAGCCATTGGTCGGCAAGCTACGAGGCATTGTCGAGGTCGATGAAACCTACGTTGGCGGGAAGCGGGGCAACAATCACCACTTGGCCTACCGTTCCAAGCCCACCCCCGAAAAGGCCGTGGTCATGACTCTCATTGAGCGCACGGGGCAGGGGCAAGTCCGTACCTTCCCAGTCCCCAACGCCAAGAAAGGCACCCTTCAGGCGATCATGCGGCCAAACATCGACGGCAAGGCCGTGATCATGACCGATAGCTTTGTGTCATACGGCGGGATCAACCGTCACTTCGCCGGGCATGGCGTGGTCGATCACTCCAAGGAATACGTGCGGGGCGTGATCCACACGAACTTTGCGGAGAGTTACCATAGCCTCCTTAAGCGGGGCATCCTCGGGACGTACCACCACGTTTCAACTGAGCATTTGCCCCGGTATCTGCGGGAGTTTGAGTTCCGCTGGAATAACCGCTCCGAAACGGACGGCGAGCGCACTATCAAGGCCATCAGGGGGGCTAAGGGAAAGCGGCTGATTTATCGCACACCAAGTAAGCCTTAGGTATGCTTCTTAACCGAGGGGCAGACTTGATGTTCGGGGTCCCACCAAAGAACTCGTAAAATCGCAACATCACGGATACCAAAGACGCGCTTCCGCCCGGCAAGACTGAGAGAGAACAAATAGTCCTCCCCGCAGTTTAATTTTTCCAACTGGTCACGAGCTTCTTTGCAAAGATCGTTCACCGGAATGAAATGGCTTCTGTCCCCTTCAATCTCACTCCACCGCTTGCTCTCAAATTCGTGGAGTTTAGGGACAATTTCTCCCAGTAGCGTCTTCGCATTCACTTCTTGCCAGCCGAATGGACCGTCCCAGTCTAAGCGGTCAACTCGCCAACAAAAATTCATGGTCGGAATGGACGCGGCTAAGCCGCCTCCAGCAGGCCGCTTTCCCCTACGCGCCGGGGAGGCCCTTCGCCCAGGGTGTTTTCCGGCCACTATGCGTCTGGCGGAAGGCTCTCATAATAGAGAACCATCGAATCGGGTGTGATCTCCCGCGAACACGCAACACCTGGGGGCAAATTGCCGCGCGCCTCCTGCCAGGGGGCCTCCATATGGGTGAGATCGCTTAACCATTGCGGGTGCTTATCTCCGTAGTAGCTAAGCACAGCTTCAATGGTTTCCCGCGCCTCTTGATCCAAATTCATCGCGTCCCCCGCAGGGATTTCACTAACGGTAAACTGCCCGCGGTGTTGCGCATAGAGCGCGGGGCACACTGGCCCGTTCGCCCAAGCCTCAACGCGTTCCGCAAAAAGCGGCCGCTGATCCCAGACGAGGGACCACGCTTGGGAGTAATAAACGAGTTTTTGCAGCTTCCACGCGGTGATTGGGCCAGTTTGGCGCAGAATGTATGCTGCTACGTCAAATACATTAGCCATGGCCGTATTCCTACCGTTAGTCGGGATCCCCACCAGGCGATGGTTTCACACTCAACAAATCCCGCACCGCCTCCTCCAGCGTCAGAGGATGCAAACTAATCGGCTTTTCAGCCGGCGGGCGCTTCGAAGGCCGCTTTTGTGGCCCAGATTTATGCGAATCGCGCTTCTCAGACTCAAAATGTTGATCTGCCATGCCGACTCGGTATAGTTAAGGGTTACGGGCCGAGGAGCAATGCCCCCCGGCCCGAGTCGTTGGCGTTACCCTGAGGGGGTGTGCCGGAATACGGTAGACGGACCAACTTTGGAAGTTGGTGGACCTCCTGGTCCGTACGGGTTCGAGGCCCGTCACCCCCACCAACGTGCGCCCGTGGTGGAATTGGTAGACACAGCGGTCTTTAAAACCGCCGCTCTCGCAGGCATGTGGGTTCGAATCCCACCGGGCGCACCACCAACGAATAGGTTGATGCTCAAAGAGTTAAGAATTGCTTTAGGAGCAATGGGGAAAACGGGCTGAGCCCGACGATCTCTCTCCATGCTGCCTCCCTGCCGATTCTTACCCATACAAAACGTACGGGTGATCGCGTTGGTTCCGCGAAAGGTAAACCAAATCTTGCGATTTACGCAAACCCAAAGTGACCCATTTGGTCCCGTATCGTCTCATATCGTTCCGTATTGTCCCGCCAGTGACATTTTGGACTCGGTCTAAAGACACGCAAGCACCGAGCCAAATTCCCTGCCGTCCTCACAAAATGTGCCCCTTGGGTTTGCCAAGGTTAAGGTCGCCGGATTGCGATCCCGGCGCAAAAATAGGCTACTTTTTGATCAAATCTTTTAGATTGCCTAAAAAGCGTGCTCAATCTGCGGGCGGGTCACGTACCTGTCACCGATCGTCCGGCACAAAACCCGCCATTTTCAGCCTTTTTTAACTTCGCGGCGATTCCGGCACGCGGCTTGAAAAGACGGTCCCCGTCCCCCCGGGGCAACGCAACCAATAAAGGGGTGCATGCGATGAAAATGATCGTGGCCATTATCAAGCCTTTTATGCTCGATCCGGTCCGCGACGCCCTCACCGAAGTCGGTGTTCAGGGCATGACTGTGAGTGAAGTCAAAGGCTTTGGCCGTCAAAAGGGCCACACGGAAATCTACCGTGGCGCGGAATATGCCATCGATTTCCTTCCCAAGGTGAAAATCGAGATCGCGGTTTCAGACGACATCGCCGAGCGGGTCGTCGAGGCGATCCAGAAGTCAGCCGCGACCGGCAAGATCGGCGACGGCAAGATCTTCGTCACCGAAGTCCTCAAGGCCGTCCGGATCCGGACCGGCGAAACCGACGCCGACGCTCTCTAATAAACGGCCGGGAACCGAAGGAGAAAACAAGCAATGTCCATCTCTAAACGTCTTGTCGGCGGTCTCTTTGCCGTCGTGATCGGGGCGGTCGCGTTCGCCACCGATGCTTTCGCCCAGACCCCGCCGCCGAAGCTGGATTCGGGCGACACCGCCTGGATGCTGACTTCGACCGCGCTGGTCCTGATGATGACCATCCCCGGCGTCGCCCTGTTCTACAGCGGCATGGTGCGCAAGAAAAACATTCTCGCCACCGTGATGCAGAGCTTCGCCATCACCTGCCTTGTCACCGTTCTGTGGATGATCGCGGGGTACACCATCGCCTTCACCGACGGCAATGCCTACATGGGCGGGATGTCACGGCTGTTCCTCAAGGGCATGGCATCGGGGTCGCTCTCGGGCACCATCCCGGAATCGGTGTTCATGTGCTTCCAGATGACGTTCGCCATCATCACGCCGGCCCTGATCGTCGGCTCGCTGGTCGACCGCATCAAGTTCTCGGCGCTGCTGTGGTTCATCGGCCTGTGGGCCATCCTGGTCTACGCGCCGATCGCGCATTGGGTGTGGGGCGGCGGCTTCTTGCAGAAGTCGGGCGTGCTTGACTTCGCGGGCGGCACCGTCGTGCACATCAACGCGGGCGTCGCCGGCCTGGTCGGCTGTCTGGTGCTCGGCAAGCGCACCGGCTACGGCACCGAGAACATGGCGCCGGCCAACCTGACCTATGCCGTGATCGGCGCCTCCCTGCTGTGGGTCGGCTGGTTCGGGTTCAACGCCGGTTCGGCGGTGGCCGCGAACGGCTCGGCGGGCATGGCCATGGCCGTGACCCAGATCGCCACGGCCGCGGCGGCACTGGCCTGGATGTTCGTGGAATGGATGGTGCGCGGCAAGCCGTCGGTGCTCGGGATCATCTCGGGCGCGGTGGCCGGCCTCGTCGCCATCACCCCGGCGTCCGGCTTCGTCGATCCGATGGGTTCGCTGATCCTCGGCATCATTGCCGGCGTGGTGTGCTTCTGGGCGGCGACCGTGCTCAAGAAGATGCTGGGCTACGACGACTCGCTCGACGCGTTCGGCGTGCATGCCATCGGCGGCATCGTCGGGGCGTTGCTGACTGGCGTGTTCGCGGTCAAGGCCGTCGGCGGCACCGCCGGCGCGCTCGAGGGCAACGTCGCCCAGATCTTCATCCAGATCAAAGGCATCGCCTGGACCCTCGGCTACGACGCCATCGCCTCGTTCATCCTGTTCAAGGTGATCGACCTGGTGATCGGGCTCCGCGTCACCGAAGAGCAGGAGCGCGAAGGCCTCGACCAGGCGCTCCACGGCGAGAGCGTCCAGTAAACCGCACCCGTTCCGGCCCCGCTTTTCCAAGGGCGGGGCCGGCTCCCCGGGGGTTCATCCCCCCTTCTTCGCAAACTGGCCCGGATGGGAAACCGTCCGGGCCTTTTTCGTATATTTTTTCACCGTTTGAATATTAATTAGGCGGTGCTGTCGCGGGCCGTGCCGAAATGCTGCCTGAATTTCAGCCACTAGCGCCGTATGCGCGGAGGCCACATTTCGGCACGGCACTTGAAAACGCGGCTGAACATGCGCCGCCGGACCGCCGCAACAACAGGCGGCCGCACGGGAGGCCGGCAGGCTCGCTCTCGCCCTTCGGGGCCGGAGCCGGTCGTGGCTTCCCGCGACACGACATTTGCGAAGATGACCAGTCAGGGGAGCACAGCGACATGAAATACATCATTGCGATCATCAAGCCCTTCATGCTCGATCCGGTGCGCGAGGCGCTCACGGAATTGGGCGTGCAGGGTATGACCGTCTCGGAAGTCAAGGGTTTCGGCCGCCAAAAGGGCCATACCGAGATCTACCGGGGGTCGGAATACACGATCGACTTCCTGCCCAAGACCAAGATCGAGCTGGCGGTGCCGGGCGAGATCGCCGAGCGCGTGGTCGAGGCCATCGAGAAGGCCGCCTGCACCGACAAGATCGGCGACGGCAAGGTGTTCGTGCTCGACCTCGAGCATGCGGTGCG
Source organism: uncultured Alphaproteobacteria bacterium (assembly GCA_963732875.1). Taxonomy (GTDB): domain Bacteria; phylum Pseudomonadota; class Alphaproteobacteria; order SMXQ01; family SMXQ01; genus WHSO01. The sequence continues at coordinate 2,238,599 of CAVTBD010000002.1, forward strand.
CATCCGCACGGGGGAAACCGGCAACGACGCCCTCTAGCCAAGGCTGCCTAAAAAATAACCACAGAAAGGTCCGCCGACCTGTGCGGAACGGCACTGCCGTTCTCGCCCGGGCCGAAAAGCGGACCCGCGAAGAAGCGAAAGGAATCACACGATGTCCCGTATCGCAGCCCAGCGCCGTCCCGGTACCGGCAAATTCGCCGTTTTCCGCCTGGCAATGCCGGCACTTGCCGCGCTCTGCCTCACCTGTCTCCTGCCCTCGGCCGCCCACGCCCAGGCGGCAGCCCGTCTCGATCCCGCCAACACCGCCTGGGTGCTGACCGCGACCGCGTTGGTCCTGTTCATGACCCTGCCCGGTCTCGCGCTGTTCTACGGCGGGCTGGTGCGGGCCCAAAACGTGCTCAGCGTGCTGATGCACTGCTTCACCATCGCCTGCATCGTCTCGGTGCTGTGGCTGGTCGGGGTCTACGGCCTCGCCTTCGGCGACGGTGGCACCATGAACGCCTGGATCGGCGGTCTGTCCAAGGCGTTCCTCGCCGGCACCGGCACCGGCGCGCTGTCGGGCTCGCTGCCCGAGACCGCGTTCTTCATGTTCCAGATGACCTTCGCCATCATCACGCCCGCCCTCATCGTCGGCGCCTACGTCGAGCGCGTCAGGTTTTCGGCCGTGGTGCTGTTCACGATCGCCTGGGTGATCCTGGTCTATGCCCCGGTGTGCCACTGGGTCTGGGGCGGCGGCTGGCTCGGCGCGCTCGGCGTGCAGGACTTCGCCGGCGGCCTCGTGGTGCACGTCACCTGCGGCACGGCGGCGTTCGTGGTCGCCTGCGCGCTCGGCGGCCGGCGCGGCTTCCCGCGCGAGGTGCAGCCGCCCCACGCGCCCGGCATGGTGATGACCGGCGCGGCCATGCTGTGGGTCGGCTGGTACGGCTTCAACGGCGGCTCGGCGCTGGCCGCCGACGGCGCCGCCGCCATGGCGATCACGGTCACCCACATTTCGGCGGCGACCGCGGCGATCACCTGGATGAGCATCGAATGGGGCCTGCACGGCAAACCGACCCTGGTCGGGATCACCACCGGCGCGATCGCCGGGCTCGCCACCATCACGCCCGCGTCGGGCTTCGTCGGCCCGGTCGGGGCGCTGGTGATCGGCCTGGTGGCCGGGCTCGTGTGCTATGTCGCCGTCGGCATCGTCAAGCACCGCATGGGGGTCGATGATTCCCTCGACGTGCTCGCGGTGCACGGGCTCGGCGGCGCCACCGGCACGCTGCTCACCGGCGTGCTGGGCGCGACCATGTTCGGCGGGCTCGGCCTGTCGAAGGTCACCATCGCCCACCAGCTCGGCGTCCAGGCGATCGGCGTCGCCGCGACGTTCCTGTGGACCGCCGTGGTCACCTACGCGATCTGCCGGGTGGTCAAGGCGCTCTGCGGACTGCGCGTCGAAGAGGAGGTCGAAATCGAAGGCCTCGACATCCGCACCCACGGCGAGCGCGGCTATCTGATCCGGTAACGCATTCCGAAAGGTAAGGGGCGGCTTCCCGCGGACGGGAAGCCGCCCTTTTTCATGTCGGCCGTTCGCGCCCGCAATGTTCAGTGGCGTTCGCGCGTGTCCAGGAACGTCACGTCGGGCCATTCGCGCTGGGCGTAGTTGAGCTCCCATGTGTCGCGCGCAAGAAACACCGGCGCGCCGTCGCGGTCCTCGGCCATCGCCGAGGGATGGCGGTCGGCGAAGCGCTTCAGGAGCGCGGCGTCCTTGGCCGTGATCCAGCGCGCGCACTGGTAGGGCGCCGCCTCGAACTCGACGGTGATCTTGTATTCCTCGGCCATGCGCGCGACCAGCACGTCGAGCTGAAGCTGCCCGACCACGCCGACGATCCACTGCGCGCCGAGGGCCGGGCGGAACACCTGGGTCACGCCTTCCTCCGCCAGGTCCTCGAGCGCCCGGCGCATCTGCTTGGCGCGCATGGGATCGCCGAGCCGCACGCGGCGCAGGATCTCGGGGGCGAAGTTGGGGATGCCGGTGAAGCGCAGCTCGGCGCCGTCGGTCAGCGTGTCGCCGACCCGCAGGGTGCCGTGGTTGGGAATGCCGATGATGTCGCCCGCCACCGCCTCCTCGGCGAGCTCGCGCTCGCGGGCGAAAAAGAACATGGGCGCGTGCACGGTGATGCTCTTGCCGGTGCCGGCCTGGCGCAGCTTCATGCCGCGCCTGAACCGGCCCGAACACACCCGGAAGAACGCGATGCGGTCGCGGTGGTTGGGGTCCATGTTGGCCTGCACCTTGAACACGAAGCCGGTCACGTCGCGGGCATCGGGCGACACCGGCGCGGGTTCCGCCGGCTGCGGCCGGGGTGGCGGCGCCCACGCGGCCACGGCGGCGAGCAGCTCCGCCACGCCGTAGTCCTTGAGCGCACTGCCGAAGAACACCGGCGTTAGGTGGCCCTCGCGATACGATTGAAGGTCGAATGCCGGATAGGCGGACACGGCGAGTCCGGCCGACTCGCGGAACGCCACGAGCGTCGCCGCCTCGACCCGGCCGGCGAGCGCCTCGTCGTCGATCCCGGTGCAATCGACGGCGGTATCGAAATCACCCCCGGCGCCACGCTTCGAGGTGAGGAAGCGGTTGCCGCGCAGGTCGAACAGGCCGTGGAACAGGCCGCCGGTGCCGACCGGCCAGCTGACCGGGGAAACGTCGAGCGCCAGCGTCGATTCGATCTCGTCGAGCAGCGCGAACGGATCGCGCGCCTCGCGGTCCACCTTGTTGATGAAGGTGATGATGGGGATGTCGCGCAGGCGGCACACCTCGAACAGCTTGCGGGTCTGGCTCTCGATGCCCTTGGCCGCGTCGATCACCATGATCGCGGAATCGACCGCGGTCAGGGTGCGATAGGTGTCCTCGCTGAAGTCCTCGTGGCCGGGCGTGTCGAGCAGGTTGAAGGTGAGCCCGGCGTGGTCGAAGGTCATCACCGACGACGAGATCGAGATGCCGCGGCTGCGCTCGATCTCCATCCAGTCGGAGCGCGTGCGGCGACGCTCGCCGCGCGCCCTGACCTCGCCGGCGAGATGAATCGAGCCGCCGGCCAGCAGCAGGCGCTCGGTGAGCGTGGTCTTGCCCGCGTCCGGGTGCGAGATGATCGCGAAGGTCCGGCGCGTACCGGAGGCGGTATCGGTCATGACGGAAGGGGGGCAGTGGCGTGTCGAGACATGAAGGTGCGCTCTCTTAGCGCGAATGCCGGGGCGGCGCCACCCCGGCCGCGCAGGGTATGCCGCCTCACCCTTCGTTCCGTAACTGCAATAAAAAGTGGGGTCGCGCCATCGGTCGGGCCCGGTCAAAGCCCTTTTCCCGCGTCTGGCGCAAGAGTATTGTCGGGTTTCCGATTTGTACCCACAAGATGTGGGATAGAAACCGCCTCCATGCTCAATCCGCGTCTCGACGAGCTGATGACCTATCCGTTCGAGCGGCTCACCCGGCTGCTCGACGGGATCGCGCCGCCCGACGGTATCACGCCGGTCGCGCTGTCGCTCGGCGAGCCGCGCCATGCGCCGCCCGCCTTCGTCGCCGGGCTGTTGACCGAACATGCCGCCGACTGGGGCCGCTATCCGCCCAACCGCGGCACGCCGGGCTTCCGCCAGGCGGTGGCCGACTGGCTGCAGCACCGCTACCGGCTGCCCGACGGCTTCGTTACCGCCGATGCCCACGTGCTGCCTTGCGCCGGCACGCGCGAGGCCCTGTTCATGTTCGCCCTCGTTGCGGTACCGAAACGGAAAGGCGGCGGCGGGGCCCGCAACCTGCGCCCGGCGGTGCTGGTACCCAACCCGCTCTACCACGTTTACGGCGGCGCGGCGGTGATGGCGGGCGCCGAGCCGGTCTATCTGCCGGCCGTGGCCGAGACCCGCTTTCTGCCCGATTTCGCGGCCCTGCCGGCGGCCCTCCTGGAGCGTACCGCGCTCACCTACCTGTGCTCGCCGGCCAACCCCCAGGGCACCGCGGCGACGCTTGACGAGCTCAAGGCCCTGATCGAGCTGGCGATGGCGCACGACTTCATCGTCGCCATCGACGAATGCTATTCCGAGATTTACGACCGGGCACCGCCGGTGGGCGCGCTTGAAGCCGCGGCCGCGTTCGGTGCACGCCGGGATCAGGCGCTCGAGCACATCGTGATCTTCAATTCGTTATCGAAACGATCAAGCGCGCCCGGGCTGCGCTCGGGCTTCGCCGCGGGCGGGGCGGGGGCGGTTGCCGCCTTCGCGAAGCTGCGCAATTTCGCCAGTTGCCAGACCCCCCTGCCTGTCATTACGGTGGCGGAACATTTGTGGCGGGACGAGGATCACGTGACCGCGTCCCGGGCGCGCTACCGCGCCAAGTTCGATGTCGCCGAGGACGCCCTCGGAAGCCGCTATGGCTTCTACCGGCCCGACGGCGGATTCTTCCTGTGGCTCGACGTCGGCGACGGCGACGCGGCGGCGCAGCGGCTGTGGGCCGAAGCGGGGCTCAGGGTCCTGCCGGGCAGCTGTCTGTGTCCGGACGGGCCCGAGCATCAGCGCCCGGGCCGGGATTATATCCGCCTCGCGCTGGTCCATGAGCCGGATGTGCTGGGCGAGGCGTTCGCGCGCCTCACCCGGGTACTCAACTGAACGGAGGGAACATGGCGCGCTCATCCGCCGATGCCGGCAAGGCAGCTTTCCTTCCCGCGGGCGTGGCGGCGTTCCTGCGCCGCCGCGCGATCGAGGCGGGCGGCCTCGTCGTGCTCGCCGCCGGTGCCGCCATGCTGGCGGCGCTCGCCAGCTATTCCGCGACCGATCCGTCCGTCAACAAGGCGGTGGACGGGCCGGTCGCCAACCTGATGGGACGCACCGGCGCGCTCGCCGCCGACCTCGGGCTGCAGTCGATCGGCCTCGCCGCCGCGGTGCCGGGCCTGGTGCTGCTGGCCTGGGGCTATCGCGTACTCGCGGGCAAGGGCGTGGCACACCCATTCTGGCGCATCACCCTTCTGCCGTTGTCGCTGATCACGCTGTCGGCCGGGCTCGGTGGCTTCCCGCCGCCCGAAAGCTGGCCGCTGCGTGCCGGGCTCGGCGGCTTTCTCGGCCAGCTCATGCTGCACGCCGCGACCGAGGTGGCGGCGCCACTCGGCATCATCGTGCCGATCATGCTGCTGGCGGCGCCGCTCCTAGTGCTGGGACTTGCCCTCGCCCTGTGGCTGCTCGGCTTCAGCCGCGCCGAATGGTCGAAGGGCAGCGCGGTCGCCTGGGCCAGCGCGCGTGCCGGCGGCCGCGGCATGCACACCGGCTCCGTCTACGGGTTGCGTGCCGGGCGTGCCGTCGCCGCCACGGCGCGGCGCGGGTTCGGCGGACGGCGCCCGCGTATCGAGCCGCGCCTGACACGGGCATCGTCTGAAAGCGCCGCCACGCGGCGGCGTGAGCCGCCGCTGCGTGCGCCCGAGCGCGAGATCGAGGACGACGTTGAGGAACCCGTGAGCGAGATCGCCATCGCGCCTCGGCCCAGGCGCGTCGCGCCCAGCAAGCGCGCCAGCGAGAAGCAACGCCAGAGCACGCTCAACCTGGTGCCCGACGACGACTACGACCTGCCCGCCCTCGACCTGCTCAACCTGCCGCCAGAGCTCGCCGACGATCCCAGCGCCAGCAAGGAAGCGCTCGAGGCCAACGCCAAGCTGCTGATGAGCGTGCTCGAGGACTTCGGCGTGTCGGGCGAAATCATCAAGGTGCGTCCGGGCCCGGTGGTGACGCTGTACGAGCTCGAGCCGGCGCCCGGCATCAAGTCGTCGCGCGTGATCGGCCTCGCCGACGACATCGCGCGTTCCATGAGCGCGGTGAGCGTGCGCATCGCCGTGGTGCCGGGACGCAATGTGATCGGCATCGAGCTGCCCAACGCACGCCGCGAGACGGTCTACCTGCGCGAGCTGCTGGCCTCCGAGGCCTACGAGCGTACCGCGTCCAAGTTGACCCTGGTGCTCGGCAAGGACATTGGCGGCGCGGCGGTGATGGCCGATCTCGCGCGCATGCCGCACCTGCTGATCGCGGGCACCACCGGCTCCGGCAAGTCGGTTGCCATCAACACCATGATCCTGTCGCTCCTCTACCGGCTCACGCCCGAGGAGTGCCGCTTCATCATGATCGACCCGAAGATGCTGGAGCTGTCCGTCTACGACGACATCCCGCACCTGCTGGCGCCGGTCGTCACCGAGCCCGGCAAGGCGGTGGTCGCGCTGCGCTGGACCGTCAAGGAGATGGAGCACCGCTACCGCTGCATGTCGGAGCTCGGCGTGCGCAACATCACGGGCTACAACCAGCGCCTCGCCGAAGCGCGCAAGAAGGGCGAGCGGCTGACGCGACGCGTGCAGACGGGGTTCGATCCCGAGACCGGCAAGCCGATGATCGAGGAGCAGGAGCTCGACCTCAAGCCGCTGCCGTTCATCGTCGTAGTGGTCGACGAGATGGCCGACCTGATGATGGTCGCGGGCAAGGACATCGAGGCCGCGGTGCAGCGCCTCGCGCAGATGGCGCGCGCGGCGGGCATCCACATCATCATGGCGACCCAGCGTCCGTCGGTGGACGTGATCACCGGCACCATCAAGGCCAACTTCCCGACCCGCATCTCGTTCCAGGTGACCTCGCGCATCGACAGCCGCACCATCCTCGGCGAGCAGGGCGCCGAGCAGCTGCTCGGCCAGGGCGACATGCTCTACATGCAGGGTGGGGGACGCATCACGCGCGTGCATGGGCCGTTCGTGTCCGACCAGGAAGTGGAGAAGGTGGTCGACGCGCTCAAGGCGCAGGGCGAACCCGATTACCTCGATTCGGTTACTGAAGACGAGACCCAGGCATTCGGCGGCAACACCGATTCCGGCGACGCGCTCTACGACCAGGCGATCGCGCTGGTGCTGCGCGAGCGCAAGGCGTCCACCAGCTTCATCCAGCGCCACCTGCAGATCGGCTACAACCGGGCGGCGCGCATCATGGACCAGCTCGAGGCCGACGGCATCGTGAGTGCCGCCAACCACGTCGGCAAGCGCGAGGTGCTGGGCCCGCCCGGCAACTGAGGCGCGGCACGTCCCGCCTTATTTCCGCCCACAGCCACCCCATATATTGAGCACCATGGACCGTCCCTCCCGCCGACACCTTCTTGCCGCCTGCGCCGCACTCGCGCTTTTCGCCGTCGCGCCGGGCGGCGGGCGCGCCCAGACCCCGGCGCCGGTGCGCGCGCCCGTGGCCGCCGCGACCGCCGCCGACAAGGCCCTGCTCGGCAAGGTTGAAGCCTATCTCAATTCCATCACGACACTGCGCGCGCGCTTCCTGCAGGTCACGTCCCAGGGCGACCTCGCGCGCGGCACGTTCTACCTGCGCCGTCCGGGCCGGCTCCGGGTCGAGTACGACCCGCCGTCGCCGGTCCTGATCGTCGCCGACGGCTTCCGGCTGATCTACTACGACAAGGAGCTCAACACCGTGAACATGGTGCCGCTCGACGACACCCTCGCGGCGTTCCTGGCCCGCAAGACCATCAGCTTCGGCGACGACGTCACGGTGACGCACCTCATCCACAAGGACGGCGCCGTGCGGGTCACGCTGGTGAAGAAGGGCGAGCCCGAGAACGGCAGCCTGACGCTCGTGTTCGACGAGACGCCGCTGCGCCTGCGCCTGTGGGTGGTCACCGACGCCCAGGGTACCCAGACCAGGGTGGCGCTCCAGGAGCCCGACTTCGGGGTCAAGCTCAGCGACGACCTATTCGACGCGCCCAACCCCGACGACCACCGCAACTGGGCCCATCCTCAGTGAGTAGGGCCCAGTAAATCGGGCCCAGTGAATGGGCCCGGTAAATCAAGGTGTTATGGGCCACGTCCGGCAGCGGTTCCGTGCTATTGCAATAAATGCCCGCGATTACCATCTATGGGATCATGGCGGGGCCGTCACAAGGTCTCGCTTCGGACGGTCATCCCCCCCCTTTGACCGTCCGTGGCTCTTGACGGGCCAGCGGCGTTCGGCCAACCCCCCCTCTGGCCGGGCGCCGCACTGATTCCGGGCCCCAAGCACGAGACACGGCACGCCCGACGGCGGCTGGCCGAGCTAGGCCGGAGTCGGTAAAGTGGCCGACCGCGAAAGATCACAGATCGGTCACCATGGCCCTGTCCGTCGCCACCTGGAACATCAACTCCGTCCGTCTGCGCATCGGTCTCGTCGAGCGTTTCCTCGCCGAGGCCGCGCCCGACGTCCTGTGCCTGCAGGAGACCAAGGCGGCGCTCGAGGTGTTCCCGTTCGACGCGCTGCGCGCGTTCGGCTACCGCCATGTCCACGCCGCCGGGATGAAGGGCTACAACGGCGTCGCGATCCTGTCGAAAAAGCCGTTCGCCGAAGTCGAGACGAAGCACTGGTGCGAGAAAGAGGACGCGCGCCACGTCTGGGTGACGCTGCGCGACGGCACCGAGATCCACAACTTCTACATCCCCGCGGGCGGCGACATACCCGATCCCACGCTCAACGTGAAGTTCGCCCACAAGCTGCGCTTCCTCGACGAGGTCACGACCTGGTTCACCGCGCGCAAGGCACCCGCCAACAAGTTCGTGCTGGTGGGCGACCTCAACATCGCACCGCTCGAGAGCGACGTGTGGTCGCATAAGGCATTGCTCAACGTGGTCAGCCACACGCCGGTCGAGGTGGAGAAGCTCGCGCGCATGCAGAAGTCCCATGACTGGGTCGACGCGGTGCGCCGGGTGATCCCCGAGGCGCAGAACGTCTATTCGTGGTGGAGCTATCGCGCCGCCGACTGGGAAGCCGCCGACAAGGGGCGCCGCCTCGACCACGTGTGGGTCACGCCGGCGCTCGAGAAGCGCGTGTGCACCGCCACCGTGTTCAAGGATGCGCGCGGCTGGTCCCAGCCGTCCGACCACGCTCCGGTGATGGTCACGCTGCGGTGACGTACGGAGAATTTTCCCGTCGATGACCGAACCCGCACCGGAATCGCGCGTCCATACGTGGCCGGTGCGCGCGCTTGTCGGCGACTATGCACGTGCCGGCGCGGGCTTCGCCGTCACCTTCTTTCCGATGCTGTTGGTCCGCCATGCCCCGATCGCCGTCACGGTGCTCGGCGCCCTCGCCGCGCTGTTCGCGTGGCTCGCGCAGCGCACCTTCGCGCGCCAGCGTGCGCGTATCGTGGCGGGCCCCGACGGTATCCGCCGCGGCCGCAAGGCCATCGCGTGGCGCGATCTCGCGCAAGTCCGTGGGCGGCGTTTCGATGCCCGGCGCAAGGACGGCGGCTATATCGAGCTGACGCTCGCCGCACCCGGCGCGCGCATCACGCTCGATTCCCGCATCTCCGACTTCGTGACGCTCGCACGTGCCGTGCGCGACGCCGCGCACGCCAACGGGCTCGTACCGGACACCCGCACGCGCGCGGCCTTCGCCGCGCTCGGCCTTGAGCTGTGACGGGGGACGCCAGAGCAGGATTCACGGCTCGGGATCGTTTCGATCCGAGCCGATCAAGCTCTACGGCGCGAGCCGGTAGCCGCCCTTCTCCGTGATCAGGATTTCCGACTTGGCGGGATCGCGCTCGATCTTCTGGCGCAGCCGGTAGATGTGGGTCTCGAGCGTATGGGTGGTGACGCCGGCGTTGTAGCCCCACACCTCGTGCAGCAGCTTTTCGCGGCTCACCACCTTCTCGCCGGTGCGGTAGAGGTACTTGAGGATCGCCGTCTCCTTCTCGGTCAGGCGGATCTTGCGCTCCTTCTCGTCGAGCAGCAGCTTCTGCGCCGGCTGGAAGGTGTAGGGGCCGATCGAGAACACCGCTTCTTCCGACAGCTCGTGCTGGCGCAGCTGGGCGCGCAGGCGCGCGAGCAGCACGCCCAGCTTGAACGGCTTGGCGACGTAGTCGTTGGCGCCCGAATCGAGGCCGAGGATGGTGTCGGCCTCGGAGTCGGCGCCGGTCAGCATGATGATCGGACTTTTGACCCCGTTGCGTCGCATCAGGCGGCACAGTTCGCGCCCGTCCATGTCGGGCAGGCCGACGTCGAGGATGATGGCGTCGAAGTAGCCGTCCCCCGCCACCTTGAGGGCCTCCTGGCCGGTGTGGGCGATGCGGGTGGTGAATTCCTCGTGCAGCTGGAGCTGCTCGGCGAGGGAGGTCACCAGGGCCTCGTCGTCGTCCACCAGAAGAACGCGCTTTTCGGTCATGGATTGGGGGCTCCCGGGCCGCGCCGCGCCGGCCGTTGCTGTCGCGCCCGAGTGTAGCGAAAGCAGGGCGCGGCGAAAAGGTTAGGTGCACCGCAGCGTCGCCGCGAAAATGGCCCGGGATGGCCTTTTTCCAGGCCCCGTGATACATCAGGCCCCTCACGCAATCATCGGGCGGCAGGGCCGTGCCGGGGTCAGGATGTCGAGCACAGTGGCACCGACGGGACGAGAGGGCGATCAGGAATCGCGGCGGCACGGGTCGCTGGTGGCGGTCGACCGCGCCGTGGCCGAACTGCGCCGCGGCGGGTTCGTCATCCTCACCCAGGGCCGCTCGGCGGTGCTCGCCCAGGCGGCGGAGGCGGTCACGCCGCAGAGCATGGACCGCATGCGCGCGCTGGCCGGCGCCGAACCCCGGCTCGCGATCACGCGCCAGCGCGCCGCTGCGGTCGGGCTTGCCGTGACCGGGGAGGGGCCGGTGCTGGTGCCGCTGCCGGAAGGCTTCTCCGCCCAGGAAGTGCGCGAGGTAGCCGAGCCCGGCGAGCCGGTCTCGTTCCGCCTGCCCACGCCGGTCGACGAGACCAATGCCGACACGCGCGCGGGCTTCGCCACCGCGGTCGAGCTCACCAAGATCGCGCGCCTGCTGCCCGCCGCGCTGGTGGCGCTGCTGCCGTCCAATATCACCAGCACCGAGAGCTTCGCCGCCAGGCACGACCTCCTGGTGGTGGCCGCGTCGGACGCCGACAACTACCAGGAGCGCGTCGCGCGCTCGCTACGCGCCGTAAGCCAGGCGCGCGTGCCGCTCGCCGGCGCCGAGAACGCACGCATCGTCGCCTATCGCCCGGCGGACGGCGGCATCGAGCATCTCGCCATCATCATCGGCGATCCCCGGCCGGGCGAGCCGGTGCTGGCCCGGCTCCATTCGGAATGCTTCACCGGCGACCTGCTCGGCAGCCTGCGCTGCGACTGCGGCGACCAGCTGCGCGGCGCGATCGAGGAGATCTCCGCGCGCGGCGCCGGCGTGCTGATCTATCTCGCCCAGGAGGGGCGCGGCATCGGCCTGGTCAACAAGCTGCGCGCCTACAACCTGCAGGACGAGGGGCTCGATACCATCGACGCCAACGTGCAGCTCGGCTTCGACGCCGACGAGCGCATCTACCTGCCGGCCGCCGAGATCCTGCGCGACCTCGGCTTCACCCGGGTGGTGCTGATGACCAACAATCCCGAGAAGGTCGAGGCGCTGGCGCGCTGCGGCATCGAGGTGGTCGAGCGCGTCGCCCACGCGTTCCCCGCCAACGCCCACAACGAGCTCTACCTCTCCACCAAGAAGAACCGCTCCGGGCACCTGTTCTAGGCCGAATCGACATTCATTTTTCATCGTCATTCCGGGCAAGCGAAATCCTTGTGTCGCAAGGATTTCACGCGACCCGAAATCCATTTTGCTCGTCGTCGTGGATTCCGGCTTGCAAGGCTCGCATGCCGGAAATTCCAAGGATTTCCGGGCTCACCTAACAGCCGGAATGACGGCCTGGTGGTAACTGTCGATTGTTCCTAGGCCGCCGCCGGCCCGGAAGCTGCGGGCGGCGGAGTTTTCCCGTCGGCCCCGGGAATGCGGCAGTTTCTGCCGCCATCGCCGCCGCCGTCGACTTCTAACCACCTGTAATAGCTTTGATTTTCTCTATGGCACCGACCTTGCTTTTAATAAGGCCGGACCCATGCCCAGCCCGATCTTTCCAGGCCCCAGCGCACCGCCGCCCGCCGCCCGCGCCATTCAGACGGACACCCCGGCGAAAGCCGACAAGACGTCCGGCACCACCACCATGACCGCGTGGCAAGGTGACAAGTTTTCGTTCGGCGACCTGCTCGACCTGATCAACCCGCTCCAGCACATCCCGATCGTCAGCACGATCTATCGCGAAATCACCGGCGACAAGATCGGCCAGGCCGCGAAGCTCACCGGCGATACCCTGTTCGGCGGGGTGATCGGTCTGGTCGCCTCCGTGGTCGATACCTCCCTGCAGGCGGCGACCGGCAAGGATACCGGCGAAACCGTGATCGCCGCGCTGCGCTCGGGCACCATGGACGACAGCGGCGGGAACGAGGGCACCGACGTCGCCGAGATTCTCGGCACCGACGGCGACGGCGACACCGCCAGTGTTGCCGCGACGGCCGCCCCGACGACCGCCGCCGCCAAGCCGCGGCAGCTTGCGGCAACCGAACCCGCCGACACCACCATGGCGGACGCGCCGCAGATTTACGAGCGCGCCAGGGCGAGGCCCCTGTTCACGCGCGCCACCAACCCACGGGTCCCGGTGGTGCCGCCGACCGAGATTCCGGCCGCCGATCCGACGCTCTATCAGGCGCGTTTCGCGAGCACGCCACGGCCACTCGAATCGAGCGTGCCGCTGCATGGCGTGCGCGGCGTCGCCGCGCCGTCGCTGCCGGCGCCCCGGATGCTGGCCGCGAATCCGCGCCTGGTCGCCGCCGCCCGCACGAGCGGCAGTGCCGTGCCCGGGATGCCGAGCGGTGCCTGGGTCCAGCTCATGCAGGCCGCCAAGGGTGCCACGCCCAACGGACCGTCGGGGCTCGCCACCGCCACCATCGCGCGTGCCATGGCGGGCTACGGCGCGGGCGATATTCCGCTCGCGGCGCTCGGCGCCCCGAACGAGCGGCGCTGATACCCGACATTCCGCACTTCGGCGCATGACGTTCGCGGGGCGGCAAAGCCTTCGTATGAAGCGAACTTCTGAGCCGCGACATGATCACGCCGTGACGCTATAACCGCCCCATGCTGATCGAGGTCATGAGCGACGGCGCCGACCCGCGACGGGGCACGGTGCAATTCAAGGGACGGGCGGTGCCGTGCGCGCTCGGCCGCGCCGGGATCACCGCCGGCAAGCGCGAGGGCGACGGGGCGACGCCCGCCGGGCTGTTCCCGTTGCGCCGGGTGCTCTACCGCGCCGACCGCGGGGCCGCGCCGACGACCGCGCTGCCTGTCGCCGTGATCGAAAAGGACGATGGCTGGTGCGACGCCCCGGCTCATGCCGACTACAACCGTCCGGTCCGCCTGCCGCATCCGGCCCATGTCGAACATCTGTGGCGCGACGATGCCATCTATGACGTGATCGTGGTGATCGGCCACAACGACGACCCGGTCGTGCCGGGTGCCGGCAGCGCCGTGTTCGTACATATCGCGCGGCACGGCTTCGCGCCCACCGCGGGCTGCATCGCGCTCGCGCGCCACGACCTGCTCGATCTCCTTAAGACAGCGGCGCCGGGCGACGATATCCGGATCGGGCCGGCGGCATGATCGCTGATCCGTCAGCGCGGGCCGAAGATGGCGCTGCCCACCCGCACCTCGGTCGCACCGAACGCGACCGCGGTCTCGAAATCCCCGCTCATGCCCATGGACAGATGCGCGAGCCCGTTGCGCGCCGCGATCTTCGCGAGCAGCGCGAAATGGAGCGCGGGCTCCTCGTCCACCGGCGGCACGCACATCAGTCCCGAGACGGCGAGGCCGTGCTCGCGCACCACTTCGGAGATAAAGGTATCGGCGGCATCGGGCGCGACGCCCGCCTTCTGCGGCTCCTCTCCGGTATTGACCTGCACCAGGAAGGCACACGCACGCGCCGCGGCGCCGGCACGGTCGAGCTCGGTGCGGAGCTTCGCCGCGATACGCGCACGGTCGACGGTCTCGATCGCGTCGAACAGGCGCACGGCCTCGGCCGCCTTGTTGGTCTGGAGCGGCCCGATCAGGTGCAGCACCGCGTCGGGAAATGCCGCGCGCAGGGCGGGCCACTTGGTCGCCGCTTCCTGCACCCGGTTCTCGCCGAACACGCGCTGGCCGGCGTCGAGCGCCGCATGGACGGCCGCCGCATCATGGCCCTTGCTGACCGCGACCAGCGTCACCGCCGCGGGATCGCGGCCGGCGCCCTCGGCTGCGGCTTTGATGCGGGCGCGCACGGCGGCGAGGTTGGCAGCGATATCGGCGGCGGCGAGGCTCATCACGGTGACCGGTTGAAGCAGGCGAGGAACGGCGTGGCGGGACGCGCCGACGGGAAAGCGCGATGACCATAGCAAACGCGGCACGGGCACTCAATTTGCGGTCGGCGGCACGACATCCACGTGCCCGCGACCTGCCGCCGCTGATCCTGATGACCGACGAGGCGCGGCTGCCGGACCCGGTCGCGGCGCTCGCCGGGCTGCCGCGCGGCAGCGCCGTGATCCTGCGTCATTATGGCGACGGCGTCTCCGCGTCCGCGCGCCTGCGCCTTGCCCGCGATCTCGCACGCACCTGCCGGCGGCGCGGCCTCAGGCTGCTGGTCGCGGCGAGCCCGCGCCTTGCCGCCGCGGTGGGAGCGGCCGGCGTGCACCTGCCCGAATGGATGGTGGCGGCCGGCACCCTTGCCGCGCGCATGCGCCGGCCGGGCTGGATCGTCACCGCGGCCTGCCATTCCGAGGCGGCATTGATGCGCGCCGCGCGCCTCGGCGCCGACGCCGCCCTGCTCGCGCCGGTGTTCCCGACCGCGAGTCATCCGCACGCCCCCGCGCTCGGTGCCGTCCGCTTCGCCCGGATCGCGCATGGCAGCCCGATCCCGGTCTATGCGCTCGGCGGCGTGGACGCGGCGGGCGCCCGGCGCCTCGCCGGTAGCGCCGCCGCCGGAGATCGCAGGGATCGGATTCGCAAAATCGGACCGTCGCCCTTGACCTTACAAAAAGTAGGGTTTAGGTGTGGGCTTCGGACGACAGCGCGTCGCGGCGTTCCTTGGATCGGGACGTTCGTCTAGAATAGCGCCGGAAGGGAAGGGCACCTTGTCGCACAGCGCGGCCTCCACAGCAGACAGGATCGACGTCGTCAGGGCGGGCGGGCCGGAACAGGCCGCCTTCATCACGGCGGTCAACCGCGCGCTCGCCGACGAAGCGGCGATCAAGAGCCGGATCGCCGTCTTCAAGGACGGCGTCAACCTGACCGGAAAGCTCGCGCTCTCGGGCGGCACCGGATGGTTCACGCCTATGGTGCACGATCTTCTGCGCCAGGGAGTATCGGTCGTCGTCAACGATATCGGTCTGACGGCGCCGGGCACGCGCGCGGTCGAGACGGTGACCGGCATTCCCGCCGATTGGGTGTTTCAGCACAATCTCTACATAACGCCGAAGGAAGTGCAGGGCTTTCTGCCCCATTGCGACCCGCATCTCGTCGCCGTGGCCCAGCTCTATGGGCGCAAGGAGTGGTTCATTTACGATAAACAGTTCGACAACCCGGTCAGCATTGCGGGGCGAAAGGACCTTCTGGTCGCCGATCCCAAGAAGAAGCTCGCCGTACGTCAGACCATCACCGTCGAGGCGGGAGACGTTTTTGTGATTCCGCGAGGCGTTTTCCATGCGGCGCGCGCCATTGACGGCGCCAGCGTGCATGTCGCGATCGGCTGTGCCGGAATACGGCCGGTGGACGTCATCTGGCAGCTTGCCGAAGAGGCGATGGCGCAATCGAAAATGCGCGCCGACATGACGCCCGAAGACGCCCGAACCGCGGCGGTAAGGTTCCTCGAGGAGACCTCACCGAAAATGCTTCCGCTGCCGCGCTATCGGCCTGCGAACATGGCGGCGCCGGAGAAGCCGCCGGCACTGTGCTGCGAGGAGGCGCTCGGTGCTCTACCGGGTCGTTAAGGGCGCCTTCGACGCGTCGTTCCTCGCCGACGTGGCACGGTTCGCGCAGCCGCTCGAAACGGTGGCGGCGGCGGTCGTCGAGAATTCGCCTTACGACACGCGCAAATGCGACCTGCGCTGGATCAAGCACGGTACGCGCGGGTTCGCGGCTCTGGAAAAGCAGATCTTCGCCTTTCTCGACCGCGAGGCGGTCATCGATTCGCGCCTGTGCGTGCTGGAGGATCTCCAGTACACCGAGTATGGCCCCGGCGCTTTTCACAGCTGGCACATCGATGCCTACAAGCGCGTCTACAACATGTACGATACGCCGCTCGGCAACCGGTTTATCGGCAAGAAACGCAAGGTCTCCATGTCCGTGCTTCTGAACGATGCGAGCGAGTTCGACGGCGGCGCGTTCGAGGTCTCCATGTTTCCCAACGGGCAAAATACCGTAGGCAGCGCGCTCGCGGATTTCACACGGGCCGGCGACGCCGCCGTGTTCGACGCCGGCCTGTGCCATCGCGTGGCACCGATGACGGCAGGGTTGCGCAAGTCCCTGGTCGCCTGGATCTGCGCGTGAACGGGAGGACGGCGGCGGCGATGCGCTTCTACGGCAAGACCCATCCCATTGCGGCGGAATACGCGCGCTTCCCGGTGCCGCTGCGCGCGATCCACCCGATCGACCAGGCGACCGCGGCGACGGCCTATCGCCAACTGAGCGACCCCGCCAACATCCGCAAGCTCGGCAAGAAGGAAGCAGCCCACCCCAATGCCGTGTGCTACTACCGGCCGGCGTTCCTGACCGACCTCTTCACGGCGCTCGGCGAGCACATCCGCCGGTTCCTCGACTTCGACATCGTCGAGACCTATTACTACGCACGCCTCTACGGCACCGGCGACGAGCTCAAGATCCATACCGACCGGGGCTCGTGCTTCGTCAGCGTGTCGCTGTGCTTCGGCTACGAGTATTCCGACCTGTTCCCGAAGGGATCGAGCTGGCCCATCGGCGTGCTCGAGGAGGCCGGTGACGGACCGGAGAAAGCCATCGCGTTCCCGTTGCAGCCGGGCGAGGGCATCCTCTATCCGGGCTGCTCGGCGCCGCACTGGCGCGACATGTTCCTCGGCGCTCACTGCGGCCAGGCATTCTTCCACTGGGTGCCGAAGGACGACACCGTGTTCGGATCGTTCTACGGCGATCCCGACAAGACCGCCTGAGTTTCACCGCCCCCAGGTTCAATCGACATTCGTTTTTCGGCGTCATTCCGGGCAAGCGAAGTCCTTGTGCCGCAAGGACGTCGCGCGACCCGGAATCCATCCCGTTCCCGGCCCCGCTCATGGATTCCGGACAGCAAGGCTCGCGCCCGGAAAAGCTCGCTTTTCCGGGCTCGCCTAAGCTTCCGGAATGACGGCTCCGTGGTGAATGTCGATTCAGCCTGGCAACTTTCATTGTTGCGCCGAAGACACGCCCGCCATCCGCGGTATCGGCGGCAGCCCGCTGTCACGGGTCTTTCACTGTCGTGTCTCACACACCCGCTAAGAACCAACGCACGCGCCCGGGGGTCCGGCGCCGACGTGTGCACACGTGTCATAATCTCATCAAGGGGTGAACCCAATGCTTTCGAAGAAATCACTCGCTCTCACGACCGCGCTCAGCGCCGTCGGGATGCTCACGGCCCATGCCGCCGTCGCGGCGGAAAAGCCCAAGCTCAAAATTTCCGGCTATCAGGAAACCTATTTCGGTGTTGCCGACGTCAACACCGGCACCACCTCGTCGGGCACGCCGACCTACAAGGGCGGCATCGTCGACGGCGCCGCCACCCTGCTGCAGTACGGCGAGATCCGGTTCCTCGCGACCGGCGTGACCGACAGCGGCATGAAGTGGGGCGTCTATTTCGAGAGCACCCAGGACGATGCCTCCGGTACCGGCAACAAGGCCAAGGGCGGTTCGGACGAAGCCAACCTGTTCCTGCAGGGCTCCTGGGGCAAGCTGGAGATCGGCGGCCAGGACGGCGCCTCGGACGTGATGCAGGTCAGCGCCTTCAAGTTCGATCTGCTCGACAAGGAAATTCTGCCCGCATTCGTCAAGAACACGGGCGACGCGCTGAAGGGCTTCGACACCGATGACATCATCGATTCCTCGGACGACAGCAAGTTCACCTATTATTCGCCGCGCGTCTCGGGCTTCCAGGCCGGCGTTTCCTACGCCCCGTCGATCGGCACCATCGGCTCCGTCCCGACGGGCAGCACGTCGGGCGAAATCGAATCGGGCGTGAGCTATCAGGGCAAGAGCGGCTCGACCAAGTTCGAGGTGGCCGCCAACTACTCCCAGATCGGCAAGTCCGCGACCGGCAAGACCAAGGACGGCTACAAGGTTGGCGGCACGGTCGGCTTCGGCGCGATCAGCGTCGGCGCGGGCTACACCAAGAACAACAACTGGCGCGCCGACAACAGCGACCAGAACGCCTGGTCGGTCGGCGCCAATTACAACGGCGGCAAGTGGGAAGTCTCGCTCATCTATCTCGACTCCCAGCTCAGCCTCGACGCCGGCGGCGACGACAAGTACCACCAGACCGAACTGCAGGGTGCCTACAACCTGGGCGGCGGCCTGACCGCGGCGGTCGGCCTCTACAGCTTCAAGATGGACGCCAGAACCTCCACCAACGACGACAAGGGCACGGCGGCCATCGGCAAGATCAACGCCAAGTTCTAGCTGTCCTGTATCTTTCGACCTTGGGGCGGTTCCGGGAAACCGGGCCCGCTCCTTTCTTGTTGCTTCCGGTGCGGGAATCGTGTCTTGCCGGCAACAACCTCTGGTTTTCGTAACGGTGTTCGGCCATAGCGCTTGTAATGTCTACATTCTTTCTTTTAGGTAAAATTACGTGTCTATCAAGGCGACATCTCAAAAAATCGCCCCCCGGCGTGTTGTAATATAAACACACTACGCTTGATTTATTGCAACACGACCTCGTGACGTATTGTATTTTTTGGGAAAACCGCGCTATTTAGCGGACCGCGCCTGGAGAATCCGGGCGGCAGATTGTTGTATAAATACAACATCAAACTCATCAAGGGGTGAAACCAATGAACTTCAAGAAAGCTCTTGCCATCACCACGGCGCTCAGCGCGGTGGGGATGCTGGCGGCCAACGCGGCCCAAGCGGCCGAAAAGCCCAAGCTCAAGATCTCCGGCTACCAGGAGACCTACTTCGGCGTCGCCGACACCACCACCGGCACCACGTCGTCGGGCACGCCGACCTACACCGGCGGCATCTCCAACGGCGCCGCGACCCTGCTGCAGTACGGCGAAATCCGCTTCCTCGCGACCGGCACCACCGACGCCGGCATGAAGTGGGGCGTCTACTTCGAGAGCGCCCAGGACGATGCGTCGGGCACCGGCAAGAAGGCCAAGGGCGGCTCGGACGAAGCCAACCTGATCCTGGAAGGCTCATGGGGCAAGTTCCAGATCGGCGGCCAGGACGGCGCGTCGGACGAGACGCAGGTCGCCGGCATGGACCTCGACCTGCTCGGCTCCAACATCCTCGCCGCCTACGTGCGTGACACGGGCGACAGCCTGAGGGGTGCCGCCGACAACACCAACATCGTCGACTCGTCGGACGACAGTAAAATCACCTACTACACCCCGCGCGTGTCAGGCTTCCAGGGCGGTATTTCCTATATTCCGTCGCTCGGCGCTGTTGGCTCCAACCCGGGTGGTTCGACCTCGGGCGGTATCGAGTCCGGCATCGGCTACAAGGGCAAGGTCGGCTCGGCCAAGTTGGATGCGGCCGCCAACTACTCGCAGATCGGCAAGTCCGTTACCGGCCGGACCATCGACGGTTATGCCGTCGGTGCCAACGTCGGCTTCGGCGCGATCTCCGTGGCGGCGGGCTACACCAAGAACAACAACTGGCGTTCCGACAGGAGCGACCAGAACGCTTGGGATTTCGGCCTCAATTACAACGGCGGCAAGTGGGAAGTCTCGCTCATCCATCTGGAGAGCAAACTCAACTTCGACG
This sequence comes from uncultured Alphaproteobacteria bacterium, assembly GCA_963732875.1. GTDB lineage: Bacteria > Pseudomonadota > Alphaproteobacteria > SMXQ01 > SMXQ01 > WHSO01. The sequence goes on from CAVTBD010000002.1 coordinate 2,258,424, forward strand.
TCGGCGGCGACGACAAGTACCACATGAGCTCGGTGCAGGGCGCCTACAACCTGGGCGGCGGCCTGACCGCGGCCCTCGGTCTGTACACGTTCAAGATGGACGCCAAGACCGCCAGCCACGACGACAAGGGCACGGCGGCGATCGCCAAGATCAACGCCAAGTTCTAGTCATCACGTAATTCCTGCCTTCGGGGCGGGTCCGGGAAGCCGGGCCCGCCCTTTTCTTTCCATAACCGTGGCAACGATCGCTACACAGAAATCTTTTTAAAATCAGTGCTTTGATGGTAACTGTGGCATTTTTGTGTGATGAAGAAACCACATATTTAAGAATAGTGGCGATAATTTGGCTGAATTGTTTTCCCTTGAAGGCGAGGATTTTTCATAACGGAAACGCTCACAACAGGAGCCGTCCGTCCCGGGCATGAAGTCACCCGGCGGGCGCCAATCGGACCACATCAGAACTGACAGTCTGATGCCTGAACAAGGGGAATAACATGAACTTCACGAAGTCTCTCGCCTACTCGACGGCGCTGTGCGCGGTCGGGCTGCTGGCGGCCAATGCGGCCGTCGCGGCCGAAAAGCCCAAGCTCAAGATCTCCGGCTACCAGGAGACCTACTTCGGCGTCGCCGACACCACCACCGGCACATCTTCCTCGGGCACGCCGACCTACACCAGCGGCATCACCAACGGTGCCGCCACCCTGCTGCAGTACGGCGAAATCCGGTTCCTCGCGACCGGTGTGACCGACACCGGCATGAAGTGGGGCGTCTACTTCGAGAGCACCCAGGACGATGCGTCGGGCACCGGCAAGAAGGCCAAGGGCGGCTCGGACGAAGCCAACGTCTACATGGAAGGCTCGTGGGGCAAGATGGAGATCGGCGGCCAGGACGGTGCGTCGGACAAGCTGCAAGTCGCGGCCACGGACCTCGATCTGCTCGGCTCCAACATCCTCGCCGCCTACGTGCGTGACACGGGCGACAGCCTGAAGGGCCAGGCCGACAACACCAACGTGGTCGACTCGTCGGACGACAGCAAGTTCACCTACTACACCCCGCGCATCAGCGGCATCCAGGCCGGCGTGTCCTACGTCCCGTCGCTGGGGACCAAGGGCTCGGTTCCGAACGGCTCTACCTCTGGCGCCATCGAGTCGGGCGTCGTCTACAAGGGCAAGGCCGGTTCCACCACGTTCCAGCTGGGCGGTGTCTACTCCCAGATTGGCGAATCCAATACCAAAAAGACCATCGACGGCTACGCCCTCGGCGCCCACGTCGGCTTCGGCGCGATCACCCTCGCCGCGGGCTATACCCACAACAACAACTGGCGCGCCGACTTCGAGCGACCAGCATGCTTGGGACCTGGCTGCCAACTACAACGGCGGCAAGTGGGAAGTCACGCTGTACCACCTCGAGAGCAGGCTCAACTTCGACGTCGGTGGGGACGACAAGTACCACAACACCGCGCTGCAGGGCGCCTACAACCTGGGCGGCGGCCTGACCGCGGCGATCGGCCTGTACCACTTCAAGATGGACGCCAAGACCGCCAGCCACGACGACAAGGGCAATGCGGCGATCGCCAAGATCAACGCGAAGTTCTAGCCGCTCCGCGTTTCACCCTTTGACTGAAGGGCCCGGGAAACCGGGCCCTTTTTTTGCCTGCCGCGTTGGGGGGTCGGCCGGGTGCGGCACAATGACGACCCCGCTTTCCCGTCACGACCCTCGCCATGTTGTTTTTTGTTATGCGGTGTTCCAATTATGGCGTTATTGAGATCACATGATTTCCATAATCCGTTCCTGGAACATATGGGGATCATCCTGATCCGACTTTTTCTTGATCGCCTGTCGCGTCAAAGCCGATATCAACACAACATTTTGTATATTTTCTATTTATAATCAGTGTATTAGCGTGATACCTCAGGCAGAGTGATAAAAATATCACTCGCCGTCACAATATGGCGAAACTTTGTCCAAATTCATTTCCATAATCCTTGCTTCTTTCCCATAAATCGATTCGCCTTCCTGAAGGGGGGCACCCGTCCCGGCCTTCCCGGGCCGGGCGGGCATCAATAAAGACTGTCAGTCTGACTTCACAAAAGGGGAATAACATGAACTTCACGAAGTCTCTCGCCTACTCGACGGCGCTGTGCGCGGTCGGGATGCTGGCGGCCAACGCGGCCGTCGCGGCCGAAAAGCCCAAGCTCAAGATCTCCGGCTACCAGGAGACCTACATGGGCGCGGGCAGCGTCACCACCGGCACCACGTCGTCGGGCACGCCGACCTACACCGGCGGCATCGTCGACGGCGCCTTCACCCTGCTGCAGTATGGCGAAATCCGCTTCACCGCCACCGGCACCACCGACCAGGGCATGAAGTGGGGCGTCTACTTCGAGAGCACCCAGGACGACGCTTCGGGCACCGGCAAGAAGGCCAAGGGCGGCTCGGACGAAGCCAACCTGTTCCTGCAGGGCTCGTGGGGCAAGATGGAGATCGGCGGCCAGGACGGCGCGTCCGACAAGATGCGGGAAAGCGCCAAGAACCTCGACCTGGTCGGCTCCAACGTCCTTGCGGCGTTTGTCCAGAACACGGGCGATAAGCTGCGCGGTTCCGATTTCGATAACAACCAGGAGTCGTCGGACGACAGCAAGTTCACCTACTACACCCCGCGCGTATCGGGCTTCCAGGGCGGCGTGTCCTACATTCCGTCGATGGGTACCAAGGGTTCGAAACCGAGCGGCTCGACCACCGGCGGCGAGGAGGCAGGCCTGACCTACAAGGGCAAGGCCGGCTCGACTAAGTTCACCGCTGCCCTTGTCTACGGCAACAACGGCAAGTCCGCCACCGGCAAGACCTTGGACGGCTGGGAATTTGGCGGCACCGTCGGCTTCGGCGCCATCACCCTGGCGGCAGGCTACAGCGACAACAATAACTGGCGCGTCGACGCGAGCGACCAGAAGGCCTGGTCGGTCGGCGCCAATTACAATGGCGGGAAGTGGGAAGTCTCCCTCGTCCACCTGCATTCCAAGCTCAGCCGGGACGCCGGTGGCGCCGACGACAAGTACAACCAGACCGAACTGCAGGGCGCCTACAACCTGGGTGGCGGTCTGACCGCAGCCCTCGGCCTGTACCACTTCAAGATGGACGCCCGGACCTCCACCAACGACAACAAGGGCAACGCCGCGATCGCCAAGATCAACGCCAAGTTCTAATAACCGTACTTGTACCGTTACTGGGTGGCAGGCTAGATTACCTCTGGCCTGCCACTTCTCTTATGGGCGGCCCCGGTTTTCGATACACAACCGCATGACCCGAATGGCCAGACCGCCGTGCTGCTGAAGAACGTTTCCAGGACCCTGCTCGCCGCCCTGCTGTGCGCGGTGCTGCTGCCCTCATGTTCGGTCGCGACCGACGAGAAGCAGGACTACCCCGAGTACGGCAGCAGGGACAAATACATGGAACGCTACAAGGAGCTCGAAGGCGGCGATTCCACCCTGTTCGGCGACCTGTCGATCGGCGGGCCGTCCAAGAAGGAACAGGGCGAGTCGGTCTCCGCGGTCAACCTGTTCCTGTGGCGCGCCGCGCTCGAGACCCTGTCGCTCGGGCCGCTCGAGAGCGCCGATCCGTTCGGCGGCGTGATCATCACCGACTGGTTCACCCTCGAGGAGGAACCCGGCAAGCAGTACCGCGTGACCGCCTACATCCTCGGCCGCGCGCTGCGCTCCGACAACGTCAAGGTCGCGCTCTACGTGCGCTCCAGCGACAACGGCAAGCCCATCACCAAGCGCGCGACGCCCGCCGCCGAGACCAAGCTCGAGAACCTCATCCTCAGCAAGGCCCGCACCATCCGCGCGACTCAGTACCGCTAGGCGGTCCGGCCGGCCGGTAAAGACCTTGCGGCCCGCCTCCGTGCGGGCCAAAATCCGCGCCGCCAACACAGTACCCGTCACCCCCGCGAAAGCGGGGGTCCATGCGGCCATCCCCCGAAAACGTGGATTCCCGCTTGCGCGGGAATGACGAAGTAACATCGTTCAAACGGATTCATACGCAGCCTCATCCGATGTCACGCTACGATTTCAAGGCCAACGAACGCAAGTGGCAGTCGGCCTGGGACGCCGCCGGTGCCTTCGCCACCCCGCCGGAACTTGCCGGGCCCAAGTCCTATGTCCTTGAAATGTTTCCCTATCCCTCGGGCCGCATCCATGTCGGCCATGTCCGGGTCTATACCCTCGGCGACGTGATCGCCCGCCACAAGCGCGCGCGCGGCGTCGCCGTGCTGCACCCCATGGGCTGGGACGCGTTCGGTCTGCCCGCCGAGAACGCCGCCATCGAGAACGGCGTCCATCCACGCGCCTGGACCTATCAGAACATCGATCACATGCGCGCCCAGCTCCAGTCCATGGGACTTTCGATCGACTGGTCGCGCGAGGTCACCACCTGCGATCCCGACTACTACCGCCACGAGCAGAAGATGTTCCTCGACTTCCTCGCGGCGGGTCTCGCCTATCGGCGCGAATCCTGGGTCAACTGGGATCCGGTGGACCAGACCGTGCTCGCCAACGAGCAGGTGATCGACGGCAAGGGCTGGCGCTCCGGCGCACCCGTGGAGAAGCGCAAGCTGAGCCAGTGGTTCCTGCGCATCACCGCGTTCGCCGACGAGCTGCGCGACGACCTCGCCACGCTGGAGCGCTGGCCCGAGCGCGTGCGCCTGATGCAGGAGAACTGGATCGGCCGCTCCGAGGGCGCGCGCATCCGCTTCCGCATCGGGCGCGACGGCAAGGACTTCCCCGATACCCTCGAAGTGTTCACGACGCGCCCCGACACGCTGTTCGGCGCGTCCTTCGTCGCGATCTCGCCCAACCATCCGCTGGCCGAGCAGCTCGCCCGCGACGATGCCGGCCTGCGCGCTTTCGTCGGCGATTGCAATGCCCTCGGCACCTCGGAAGAAGCCATTGAAAAGGCTGAGAAAAAAGGCTACCCGACCGGGCTCGTCGCGCGACATCCCTTCATCGCCGACCGCACCTTGCCGCTCTATGTCGCCAATTTCGTCCTGATGGACTACGGCACCGGCGCCATCTTCGGCTGCCCGGCCCACGACCAGCGCGACCTCGACTTCGCCCGCAAGTACGACCTACCGGTGCGCCCCGTCGTGATCCCCGACGGCGAGGACGCAGCCACCTTTACCGTTGGCGACGAGGCCTACGTCGGCGACGGGCGGCTCGCCAATTCCGATTTCCTCGACGGCATGACGGTGCCCGAGGCCAAGGCCGAGGCGACGCGCCGGCTCGCGGCCAAGGGCGAGGGCGAGGGCGAGATCACCTATCGGCTGCGCGACTGGGGCGTGTCGCGCCAGCGCTACTGGGGCTGCCCGATCCCGATCATCCATTGCCCGTCGTGCGGCCCGGTGCCGGTGCCCGAACACGACCTGCCGGTGCACCTGCCCGACGACGTCACTTTCGACAAGCCCGGCAACCCGCTCGCGCACCATCCCACGTGGAAGCACGTCGCCTGCCCGACCTGCGGCGGCGCGGCCGAGCGCGAGACCGACACGTTCGACACGTTCTTCGAATCGTCGTGGTACTTCGCGCGCTACTGTTCGCCCCACGCCAACGTACCGTTCGAGCGCGCCGCGGCCGACTACTGGCTGCCGGTCGACCAGTACGTCGGCGGTATCGAGCACGCGGTGCTGCATCTGCTCTATTCGCGCTTCTTCACGCGCGCCATGAAGCGCTGCGGCTACATCGGCATTTCGGAGCCGTTCGATGGCCTGCTGACCCAGGGCATGGTGTGCCACGAGACCTACCGCGATACGCACGGGCGCTGGCTCTACCCCGAGGAGATCCGGCGCGAGCAGGGTAGCGTGGTGGTGAAGACGGCGGACGGGAGCCCGGTCACCGTCGGCCGCTCCGAAAAGATGTCGAAGTCGAAGAAGAACGTGGTCGATCCGCAGACCATCATCGACGCCTACGGCGCCGACACGGTGCGGCTGTTCATTGTCTCCGACTCGCCACCCGAGCGCGACCTCGACTGGTCGGACGCCGGCATCGATGGTGCATGGCGCTATCTCGGCCGCCTGTGGCGCCTCGTCGAAGACGCGATCGACGTTCTGCCGCCCGCCGGTGCGCCCGCCCCTGCCGGCATCGGCGACGGCGTCGCGCTCGCCGCGCGGCGCGTCATCCACAAGGCGATCCGCGACGTCACCGACGATATCGACCGGCTGCACTTCAACCGCATGGTGGCGCGCCTGCGCGAGCTGACCAACGCGGTCTCCGAGCTCGCGGGCGACGACGACGCGATGCGCTGGGTCCGGCGCGAAGGCATCGAGACCCTGGTGCGGCTCGCCGCGCCTACCGTGCCCCATATTGCGGAACAACTATGGACGATGCTCGGCCACGGGCGCATGCTGGTCGCCACGCCGTGGCCGGAACCGGAAGCGGACCTCGTCGTCGACGAGACCGTGACGGTCGCGGTGCAGGTGAACGGCAAGCTGCGCGGCACGGTCGCGCTGCCGGTCGACGCCGGCCAGGACACCGCCAAGGCGGCGGCCCTGGCTCTTCCCGGCGTAGAGACCGCGATTGCGGGAAAGCCGGTGCGCAAGGTGATCGTCGTGCCCAACAGGATCGTCAATGTCGTGGTCTAGGGTCTGCGCCGCGGTCACCGCGGCGGCGCTGTGCCTCGCACTGGCAGCGTGCGGCTTCCATCCGCTCTATGGCCGAGGCAACGACGCGGCGAGCGCGGCCGAGCTCGAGTCGGTCTATGTGCCGCCGCTCAAGGACCGCGAGGGCCAGCTCGTCCATACCTATCTCACGCGCGGCCTGAATCCCGATGGCCGCAGCGGACCGACCCAGTACCGTCTCGAGATCGGGCTCACCAGCTCGACCTCCGACCTCGGCATCCGCCAGGACCAGACCGCGACACGGCGCAACCTCACGCTGTCCGCACAGGTCCAGTTGCATGACATCGACACCAACAAGGTGGTCTACAGGACGACAAGCAGCGTCGTGATCAGCTACAACATCGTCGAGGCGCATTTCGCCACGGTGTCCGCCCAGGAGGACGCGACCGACCGCGCCGCGCGCGCGATCGCCGACGATATTCGCACCCGCGTCTCGGTATTCCTCGCCAACCGCAAGTCCCGCACCTGACATCGGCGCGGCCGCGGAAAATCACTCATGAAGATCCAGCCCGCCCGTGCCGATCGCTTCATCAAGGCGCCGGGCGACGAGGTCGTCGCCGTGCTGCTCTACGGACCCGACGACGGCCTGGTGCGCGAGCGCGCCGAGACACTGGTGCGCGCGGTCGCCGGCAGCCTCGATGATCCGTTCCTGGTGGCCGACGTGGCGCCGGGCGACCTGCGCGACGATCCGGCGCGACTAGCCGACGAGGCGCGCGCGCTCGCCTTCGGCGGCGGACGGCGGGCGGTGCGCCTGCGTGGTGCCAGCGACGCGGTGAGCGAGGCTGTCAAGAACGCCCTCGCCACGCTGTCGGACGGCGACGGCCCGTCGCCCTCGCTGGTGGTGGTGGAAGCGGGCGAGCTCGCACCGCGCGCCAAGCTGCGCAAGCTGTTCGAGGAGGCGGCGCGCGCCGCGGCGGTAGCATGCTACCTCGACGATGGCCGCAACCTCGCCCAGGTGATCGCGGAGATCCTCGCCAGCCACAAGCTCAAGCCCGCGCCCGACGCCCTCGCCTGGCTCACCCAGCATCTCGGCGCCGACCGGCGCGTGACGCGCTCGGAGCTCGACAAGCTCGCGCTCTATTGCTACGGCCGCAGCGAGGTCACGGTCGAGGACTGCGCCGCGGTGATCGGCGATGCCTCGGCGAGCGATCTCGACCAGGCGATCTTCGCCGCCACCGGCGGTGAATTCGCCGTGCTCGAAGCGACGCTGGCGCGCGCATTCCGCGAGGGCGTCAGCCCGATCGCGGTGATCCGCGCGGCGCAGCGCCATCTCCAGCGCCTGCACCAGGTCGCCGGCGCGATGGTGGCGGGAACGCCGCTCGATAGCGCGATCAAGGGGCTGAAGCCGCCGCCGTTCTTCAAGGTCGCGGACCGCTTCCGCGCCCAGGCGCGGACCTGGCCGGTCGCCCATGTCGCCCAAGCGCTGGCGCTCCTGTCCGACGCCGAGGTGCGGTGCAAGACCACCGGCATGCCCGACCAACTGATCTGCGCCCGCGCGCTGATGCAGATCGCCCAGGCGGGACGTCGTGCAAGGCACGCCTAAAACGATTTTGCGAATCACACCTGAAAAAGACGTCGCGAAGCGCGCTTAAAAAAGATAGTGCGAAGCGCGCGTAAGAAATTTCGCAAGACACGCGTGAAACACCGCGCGGGCAGCCCCTGATATTATTCCGATACCGGAACGAGGTTAGTCAGCCAGGCGCGGCTGCGGGTTGCGCTTGAGGCGGTGGAGCACGTCGTCGAGCTGCTCGAGGGTCTCGAAGTGGATGGCGATGTCGCCCGATTCGCCCTTGAGGCTGATGGTCACCTTGAGGCCGAGCAGCGTCGACAGGTCGCGTTCGAGCGCGCGCGTGTCGGCATCCTTGGCGGCGACGGGTCCGTTCCCGGCCGCCTTGCGCGCCTTGGGCGGCCGCTTGCCGTCGGCGGCGAGACGTTCGGCCTGACGCACGCTCAGGCCTTTGGCCACCACCTCGTTCGCCACCGCGAGCGGATCGGGCGCGTTCAGGAGCGCGCGTGCGTGCCCCATGGTGAGGCGTCCGTCGTCGAGCATCAGCTTGACGGGATCGGGCAGGTTCAGGAGGCGCAGCATGTTGGCGACGTGGGGCCGGCTTTTGCCGACCGCGCGCGCGAGATCCTCCTGGGTGTGATGGAACTCGCCCATCAGGCGCTGATAGCCCTCGGCCTCTTCGAGCGGCGTCAGGTCCTGGCGCTGGATGTTTTCGACCAGCGCGATCTCGAGCGCTTCGGAATCGGTGAGGTCGCGCACCACCACGGGTACGTCATGGACCTGGGCCTGCTGGGCGGCGCGCCAGCGCCGCTCGCCGGCGATGATCTCGAACTGGTCCGCTTCACCTTCGATACGACGCACCAGGAGCGGCTGCAGCACGCCCTTCTCGCGTATCGAATTGACCAGGGATTTCAAGGCCTCCTCGCCGAACCGGCGGCGCGGCTGGAGCCGGCCCGGGCGCAGCTGGCCGACCGCGACGCGGCGCGTGGCGCGCACCTCGTCAAGCGCCGCGTAGTCGGCCTTCTCCTCGCCGAACAGTGCGGCGAGGCCGCGGCCGAGGTTGCGCTTCTCGGGCTTGGGGGTGCCGCTCTGGTCGCTCATGATGCCCGCGCCTCCTCGCGCCGGATCACCTCGCGGGCCAGTTGGATGTAGGCCTGCGAGCCCGGGCAGCGCAGGTCGTAGAGCAGCACCGGCTTGCCGTGGGACGGTGCCTCCGAGACCCGGACGTTGCGCGGGATGACGGTGTTGTAGACCTTTTCGCCGAGGAAGCCGCGCACGTCGGCCGCCACCATGTTGGTCAAGTTGTTGCGGGCATCTGCCATAGTCAGCACAACACCTTGTAGCTCCAGGTCGGGATTGAGATGCCGGTTGACCCGCTCGATGGTGCGCAGCAGATGGGTCAGGCCTTCGAGGGCGAAGAACTCGCACTGCAGCGGCACCAGCACCGCGTCGGCCGCCACCAGCCCGTTGAGGGTGAGCAGGTTGAGCGATGGCGGGCTGTCCACCAGCACGTAGTCGTAGTCGGGCGCGACCGTGGCGAGGGCATCGCGCAAGCGGTATTCGCGCCGGTCCATGTCGATCAGCTCGAGCTCGGCACCGGCGAGATCGACCGTGCTCGGCACCAGGTCGAGGCGCGGCACGGCGGTATGAAGCGTCGCCTGGGGCACCGTCGCCTGGCCGATCAGCAGGTCGTAGGTGCCGCTGTGGCGCTGGGCCTGGCCGATGCCGAGCCCGGTCGAGGCGTTGCCCTGGGGGTCGAGGTCCACCACCAGCACGCGCGAGCCCACGGCGGCGAGCGCGGTAGCGAGGTTGATCGCGGTGGTGGTCTTGCCCACCCCGCCTTTCTGATTGGCGATGATGATGACCCGCGGGCGCGGCGGCGCGCCCTCAGGCGCAGAACGGTCGTCCGTGCCCTGGTCGGGATCCTGTGTCGCCTGGCTCACGGGGTCAGACACGGCCGATGTCCTCGATGCGCAGCACCACGGCACCCGGCTCGGTGATGCTGGGGATGGTTTCGACGCGCATCTTCCACCGTTCGGCCGTCCGGGTCAATTCTTCCCCGGCGGTCCGGCCCTTGAGCAGCAGCAGGGCCGGATGGGCGCCCGGCACCGCCAGGAACGGTTCGGCCAGCGTCAGCAGCCGCTCCAGGGGTGCGAAGGCGCGTGCCGTGATCACGTCCACGGCGAAGGGTTCCAGGGCTTCCAGCCGGATATTATGGATGGTGGCCGCGGCCCCGGTCTGGCGCGCCACTTCGCGCAGGAAAGCGGCCTTGCGGGCGTCCGCCTCGACCAGATCCAGGGCGATCGGGTGCCCGGCGCCCACCGCCAGAAGCGCCAGCACCAGGCCGGGAAAGCCCGCCCCCGCCCCCAGATCGAGGACACGCAGGGGCCGGACTTCGGGGAGCAAGGGGAACAGCTGGGCGGAGTCGAGGAAGTGGCGGCGCCATAGATCGCGCAGGGTGTCCGGCCCGACCAGGTTGACCGCCTTCTGGTATTTGACGAGGAGCGCGGCATGGGTTTCAAGGCGGGCCAATGTTTCACGTGAAACATTGGCGACGGCGGCGAACCCTTCCGGAGCGAGCGGCGTCTCGCTCACGCGCTGCGGCGGGTTTCCGACCGCCCGGCCTTTCGAACATGGGCCAGCAGCGCGGTCAGGGCGGCCGGGGTCATGCCGGGGATGCGCGCCGCATGGCCCAAGGTTTCGGGCCGCACCCGCTCCAGCTTCTCGCGCACCTCGTTGGACAGGCTGCCGATGGTGCGGTAATCGAGTTCGGCCGGGATCGCCAGCGCCTCATCCCTGCGGAACGCGTCGATGTCGGCCTGCTGGCGTGCCACATAGACCGAATAGGTCGCATCGGCTTCCACCTGGGCCCGGATTTTCGCCGGAATCTCAAGGAGTTCCGGCCACAGGGCGGCGAGCCCGGCGAGATCCACCCCGTCATGGGCCAGCAGCCGCCAGGCCGAGCGCCGGGCACCGTCCGCGCTCACCTTGATCCCGACCCGGGCGAGCTCGGCCGAACTGGCGCTCAACGTTTCCAGGGCGGTCCGGGCCGCGGCCAAGGCCGCCGCCCGCGCGGCGAAGGCCCGAGCCCGGGCCCCGTCGACGCAGCCCACCCTCTCCCCGAGCGGGGTCAGGCGCTGGTCGGCGTTATCGGCGCGCAGCAGCAGCCGGTACTCGGCGCGGGACGTAAACATGCGATAGGGCTCGGTCACGCCCCGGGTCACGAGGTCGTCGATCAGCACCCCGAGATAGGCGGTGGCCCGGTCCACCGTGAAGCGGCCGGTGCTGCCCCCGGCCGCCAGCGCCGCGTTGATCCCGGCGACGATGCCCTGAGCCGCCGCTTCCTCGTAGCCGGTGGTGCCGTTGATCTGACCCGCCAAGAAAAGTCCCGGCATGCGGCGGGTTTCAAGGCTGTGGCCGAGCTCCCGGGGATCGACGTAGTCGTATTCGATGGCATAGCCGGGCCGCAGCATGACGGCCCGTTCCAGTCCCGGAATGGTCTTGAGCAACCCCGCCTGGACCTCGCGCGGCAGTGACGTGGAGATGCCGTTGGGATACACCGTGGGATCGTCGAGACCTTCGGGCTCGAGGAAGATCTGGTGGCGCTCGCGCGCAGCAAACCGGACCACCTTGTCCTCGATCGACGGGCAGTAGCGCGGTCCGGTGCTCTTGATCTGGCCGGAATACATCGGCGCCCGGTGCAGGTTGGCGCGGATCAACGCATGGCTCGCCGGGGTGGTCGCGGTGATATGGCACGGCACCTGGGGCGTGGTAATCGCCGTCGTCATATAGGAGAACGGCTCGGGTGGATCGTCGCCCGGCTGCACGTCGAGCCCGGCCCAGTCGATGGTGCGGCCGTCGAGGCGCGGCGGCGTGCCGGTCTTGAGCCGCCCAAGGGCGAAGCCGAACCGGGCCAGCGTCTTCGACAGGCCAAGGGCGGGCGCCTCGCCCACCCGGCCGGCGGGGATGGTCTCCTCACCCATATGGATCAGGCCCGACAGGAACGTGCCGGTGGTCAGGATCACCGCCCCCGCCGCGATCTCACGGCCGTCGGCCAGCACTACGCCCGCCACCCGGCTGGCGCTATCGAGGCGCAGGTCCTCGACCGCGCCCGCGGCGATGTCGAGGCCCGGCTGCTCGGCCAGGATCGCCTGCATGGCAACGCGATAGAGCTTACGGTCGGCCTGGGCGCGCGGGCCGCGCACCGCCGGGCCTTTGGAGCGGTTGAGCACCCGGAACTGGATGCCGGCGCGGTCGATGGCACGGCCCATGACCCCGTCGAGGGCGTCGATCTCGCGCACCAGATGGCCCTTGCCGAGGCCGCCGATGGCGGGGTTACAGGACATCTCGCCGATGGTCTCGACCTTGTGGGTGAGCAACAGGGTCACGGCACCCATCCGCGAGGCTGCGGCCGCAGCCTCGCAGCCGGCGTGGCCGCCGCCGATTACGACGACATCGTAGCTGTCCCGGGTGGTGCTCATGGGCGCGAGACTCTACCCGCGGCTTCAGCCCTGTCAAAAGGAAACGGCGGCGGGAGACGATGTTTCACGTGAAACAGCGGCTACCTGCCGGCTACCTGTCAGCTACTTACCGGCTACTTGCCGGCTACTTGCCGATGCAGAAGCTGGCGAAAAGATGGTCGAGGATGTCCTCGACATCGACCCGGCCGGTGATGCGCCCGATGGCGCGCGCGGCGAGGCGCAGCTCCTCGGCTAGAAGCTCGGGGGCAAGGCCCGAACCGGTCCGGCCGAGCGCCGCTACCGTATCCTCGAGGGCACGGCGGTGGCGTTCCCGGGTGAGCGGCGCGGGCCCGCCAGCATCGCCAAAGCGCTGCCGCAAGGCCGCCTCGATGACCGCCAGCAGGGCGCCGAGACCGTCGCCGGTGCGGGCCGAGACCAGGTAGGCGCCCTTTATATCATTGAAATCATTTTGATTTATGAGATCGCCCTTGTTTACAACCAGGAGCGTTTCGTTATCGACATGAGCGTCGGTGACAGCGTCGCGCGCGGGCCAGCAGGTGGCGTCGAACACGGCGAGGCGCAGGTCGGCGTCGCGGGCCCGGGCCTCGGCACGACGCACGCCTTCCGCTTCGACGGCGTCGCCGGTCTCGCGCAGGCCGGCGGTGTCGACCAGGGTAACCGGCAATCCGCCGAGGTCGAGATGGACCTCGATCACGTCGCGCGTGGTGCCCGCAGTCTCCGACACGATCGCCGCCTCGCGCCGCGCGAGCCGGTTGAGCAGGCTCGACTTGCCGACATTGGGGGCGCCGATGATGGCGACCGCAAGCCCATCGCGCAGGCGCTCGCCCCGATGACGATCATCTATATAAAGTGTAATTTCTTCTTTAAGACCCAATATTTTGGGTAATACCGCCGAAAGTAGTGCTGGCGGTATATCCTCGTCGGCGAAGTCCACGGCGGCTTCGACCTCGGCCAGGAGCGCGATCAGGCGTGCCCGCCACGCCTCCAGCCGCGCCGCCAGCGCGCCACCGAGCTGGCTGAGCGCCTGCGCCCGCTGCGCCTCGGTCTCGGCCACCACCAGATCGGCCAAGGCCTCGGCCTGGGTCAGGTCCATGCGCCCGTTGCCGAAGGCGCGCCGCGAGAACTCGCCGGGCTCGGCCGGGCGCAGGCCGGGCATTCCACCGAGCACGCGCGCCACCGCCTCGATCACGGCACGTCCGCCGTGGACGTGGAGCTCGGCCACGTCCTCGCCGGTGAAGCTCGCCGGGGCCGGGAACCATGCCACCAGCGCATCGTCGAGCGGCGCTCCGGTCGCGGGCTCGACCAGGCGCGCGCGGGCGAGCCGCCGGGCTTCGTCCGGCGCGCGGCCGGTCAGGGCATGAAGCGCCGCCGCCGCCGCCGGTCCCGACACCCGGAACACGGCGATGCCGGCCGGACCGCGGCCCGAGGCCAGCGCGAAGATGGTGTCGTCCCTAGTCATTGCCGCGGTTCCGCCGCTCCCGCCGGAAATCAGGCCAGGATGGGCCCGAATCAGGTCCGAATCGGGGTTGTATCGCACTGTGCCCCACCCCACACTTGGGGTCACGGCGTTCCCGCTTACACCTATCGCCGCCCGTGCGCCAGCCCGTCGCGGCCGCGCGGCCCGGCCGGATTCCCCATGCGCAACGAACTCGACAAGGAAACCAGCCCCTATCTCCTGCAGCACGCCGGCAACCCGGTGCACTGGCAGGCCTGGGGCGCCGACGCCCTCGGCCGGGCACGCACCGAGAACAAGCCGGTGCTGCTGTCGATCGGCTATGCCGCGTGCCACTGGTGCCACGTCATGGCCCACGAGAGCTTCGAGGACCCGGCCACCGCCGAGGTGATGAACCGCAACTTCATCCCGATCAAGGTCGACCGCGAGGAGCGCCCCGACCTCGATGCCATTTACCAGGCCGCGCTGCAGCTCTTGGGCGAGCACGGCGGCTGGCCGCTCACCATGTTCCTCACCCCCGACGGCACGCCGTTCTGGGGCGGCACCTACTTCCCGCCCGAACCGCGCTACGGCCGGCCCGGCTTCCGCACCCTGCTCGCGCGGGTCGCGGAAATCTACGCCAAGGAGAACGACAAGGTCGCGCAGAACGCCGCCGCCATGCGCGACGCGCTCGGCCACATGAAGGACGCCGCGGCCGGCGACCTGATTCCCGACGGCACCGCCGACCGCGTCGCCGAACGCCTGCTCACCGAATTCGATGCCACCCACGGCGGCATCGGCGCCGCGCCCAAGTTCCCTCACGTGCCGATCTTCGAGCTGGTGCTGCGCGCGGGGCTCCGCTCCGGCAACGAAAAGCTCACCGAGGCGGTCACCTTCGCCCTTCGCAAAATCAGCCAGGGCGGCATCTACGATCACCTCGGCGGCGGCTACGCGCGCTATGCCACCGACGCACGCTGGCTGGTGCCGCATTTCGAGAAGATGCTCTACGACAACGCGCAGCTGCTCTCGATCCTGCTCCCGGTCCACAGCCTCACCCGCGATCCCCTGTTCGCCGAGCGCATCGCGGAGACCTGTGACTGGGTACTGCGCGAGATGATCGCCGACGGCGCGCCACGCGCGCCTTCTGCGGATTCAGGCGGCTCCGCCGCCGGCGGCGGCTTCGCCGCGACGCTCGATGCCGACAGCGAGGGCGTGGAAGGCAAGTTCTACGTCTGGCGCGAGAGCGAGATCGACGCGGTGCTGGGTGACGGCGGCGACGCGGCGCTGTTCAAAAAAATCTACGACGTCACGCCCGACGGCAACTGGGAGGGCCATTGCATCCTCAACCGGATCGAGCACCCGGAGCGTCTCGGCGAGGCCGACGAATCCCGCCTCGCCGTCCTGCGCGCGAAGCTCCTTGCCGCGCGCGCGGCCCGCGTCCGCCCGGGCTGGGACGACAAGGTGCTGGCCGACTGGAACGGCCTGATGATCGCGGCGCTCGCCCGTGCCGCGGCGGCATTCGGGCGCGACGACTGGCGCGATGTCGCCGTTACCGCGTTCGATTTCGTGCGCGACAAGATGACCCTGCCGGGCGGCAACCGGCTGGTGCATTCCTGGCGCGCCGGGCACCAAGGCGCGCCAGCGACGCTCGACGACTACGCCGCCATGATCAACGCCGCGCTCGTGCTTCACGAAGTGGTCGGCGATGACGGCTTCATGGAAAGCGCGCTGCACTGGATTACCGTCGCCGACGCTCATTACCGCGACGGTACCGGCGGCTATTTCGCCACCGCCATTGATGCCGATGACGTGATCGTGCGCGCGAAGAACGCCCACGACGGTGCGACGCCGTCGGGCAACGCCATGATGGCGGCGGCGTTCGCGCGGCTTTACGCGCTCACTGCCGACGATGCCTGGCGCACGCGCGCCGAAGACGTGATCCGCGCGTTCTCGGGCGAGCTCGAGCGCAATGTGTTCCCGCTCGCGACCCTGCTCAACGCCGCCGACCTGCTTGCCCGCGCGGCCCAGGTGGTGATCGTCGGTGCGCGCGGCACCGCCGACACCGACGCGCTGATCGCCGCCGCCCATCGCGCGCCCCAGCCCAACCTCGTGCTCCAGGTGGTCGCGCCCGGCGCCGACCTGCCGGCGAGCCACCCCGCCCGCGGTAAGACCCAGGTGAGCGGTGCCGCCACGGCCTACGTCTGCGTCGGCCCGGTATGCTCGCTGCCCTACACCGATCCGGAGTCGTTGCGCGATGGCCTCGCCCATGCCTGACGCGGCGCCCGCCGCCGCGCCGCCCGCCAACGCGGTCGCGCGCCTGACCGTGCCGAGCCCGGTCGGCGCGCTCACCCTGTTCGAGCACGCCGGCGCGATTACCGACGTCGTCTGGGCCGCGAGCGACCGGCTGCGTAACGGGCGCCCGACACCGCTGCTCGCGGAAGCGCGCGACCAGCTCGCCGCCTATTTCGCGGGCCGCCTCAGGCAATTCGACCTGCCGCTCGCCCCCCGGGGCACGCCTTTCCGGCACAAGGTGTGGGCGGCGATGCGCGCGATTCCCTATGGTGCCACCGCCAGCTACGGCGATCTCGCGCTTCTCACCGACAGTGCGCCGCGCGCAGTCGGCGGTGCCTGCGGTGCCAACTCGATCCCGATCCTGATTCCGTGCCACCGGGTGCTGGCCGCCGATGGCGGCCTCGGCGGCTATTCCGGCGGCGGCGGGCTTGCCACCAAGATGCAGCTGCTCGCCCTTGAAGGGGTCACGGTCAGCCGTTAAGACTCGGGGCGCCCGAGCCACACCCGCAACCGGCGTTCCCACGCCAGACCAGGGGAGACCATCATGCCCGACATCAAGATCGCCGCTGCCGATGGCGGCAGCTTCTCCGCCTATCTCGCCAGGCCCGCAAAGACGCCCGCGCCCGGCATCCTCCTGATCCAGGAGATCTTCGGCGTGAACAAGGTCATGCGCGATCTCGCCGACGGCTACGCCAGGCAGGGTTACGTGGTCGCCTGTCCCGACCTGTTCTGGCGCATCGAGCCCGGCGTGCAGATCACCGACAAGAGCCAGGCCGAATGGGACAAGGCCTTCGACCTGATGAACAAGTTCCTGGCCCTGTTCGAGAAGGGCGTCGCCGACCTGCAGGCGACCATCGCGCACCTGCGTAGCCTGCCCGACTGCAGCGGCAAGGTCGGTGTGGTCGGCTACTGCCTCGGCGGCTCGCTCGCCTATGCCTGCGCCACCAACCCGGGCGTCGCGACCGATGCGTCGGTCGGCTATTACCCGGTGCAGATCGACGACTATCTTTCCTACGCCGGCAACATCGACAAGCCCGCCCTGTTCCACATCGCCGAGAAGGACGGCTTCTGCCCACCCGAATCCCAAGCGAAGATCAAGGAAGCGCTCGGCAAGAACCCCAACTGCACGGTGCACAGCTACGCCGGCGTCGATCACGCGTTCGCGCGCGAGGGCGGCGCCAATTTCAGCGCCGAGGCGGCCAGGCTCGCCAATGAGCGCACCGCGGCGTTCTTCAAGAAGAACCTCGCCTAGGAGCTTTGTTGTCATGGTAATGGCCGTCCGCGTTCACGACTACGGCGGGCCCGAAGCGCTCTCGATCGACGATGTCGATCCCGGCGTGCCCGGCCCGGGCCAAGCGTTGATCCGCCAAACGGCGGTCGGGCTCAACTACATCGACACCTACCACCGCACCGGCCTCTACAAGCTGCCGTCGTTGCCCCACGCGCTTGGCGTCGAGGGCGCGGGCGTGGTGGAAGCGGTCGGCGACGGCGTAACAACGGTCAAGCCCGGCGACCGCATCGCCTACGGCTCGCTGCTTGGCGCCTATTGCGAGAAGCGCGTGGTGCCGGCCGACCGCCTCCTGAAGCTGCCCAACGCGATCGCGGACGAGACCGCGGCGGCGATCATGCTCAAGGGCATGACCGCGCGCTACCTGCTGCGCGTCACCTACCCCGTCAAGAAGGGCGACACGGTGCTGATCCATGCCGCCGCCGGCGGCGTCGGCCTGATCGCCTGCCAGTGGGCGAAGCATCTCGGCGCGACCGTGATCGGCACCGTGGGCTCGCCGGAGAAGGCCGCGCTTGCCACGGCGCATGGCTGCGACCACACGATAAACTATACGCGCGAGAATTTCGTCGAGCGCGTCAAGGAGATCACCGGCGGCAAGGGCGTACCCGTGGTCTACGACGCGGTCGGCAAGGATACCTGGGACGGCTCGCTCGATTGCCTGCGCCCGCTCGGCATGATGGTGAGCTTCGGCAACGCCTCGGGCCCGGTACCACCCATCTCGATCCTGACGCTAAGCCAGAAGGGCTCGTTGTTCCTGACGCGCCCGACGCTCGCGCACTACATCATCACACGCGCCCAGTACGAGGAAACCGCGCTCGACCTGTTCGACGTGGTGGCAAGTGGCGCCGTGAAGATCGAGATCAACCAGCGCTATGCGCTCAAGGACGTGGCACAGGCGCATCGCGACCTCGAGGCGCGCAAGACCACCGGCTCGACGGTGCTGATCCCGTAACTTGAAAGATAGCGCACAAAGCAAAAGCGGCGGGAATATCCCGCCGCTTTTTTCGTTCCGCCGTCCGCCGGTCAGGTATTCATCGGCTGGAAGAAGTCGTTGTTGGTCTTCGACGACTTGAGCTTGTCGAGCAGGAACTCCATCGCGTCGGTGACGCCCATCGGCATGAGGATGCGGCGCAGCACCCACATCTTCGACAGCGTGCCCTGGTCGACCAGCAGCTCTTCCTTGCGGGTGCCCGACTTGGTGATGTCGATGCCCGGGAAGGTGCGCTTGTCGGTGAGCTTGCGGTCGAGGATGATTTCCGAGTTACCGGTGCCCTTGAACTCCTCGAAGATCACCTCGTCCATGCGCGAGCCGGTGTCGATCAGCGCGGTCGCGATGATGGTGAGCGATCCGCCCTCCTCGATGTTGCGCGCCGCGCCGAAGAACCGCTTCGGGCGCTGCAGGGCGTTGGCGTCGACGCCACCCGTCAGTACCTTGCCCGACGACGGCACCACGGTGTTGTAGGCGCGCGCAAGACGGGTGATCGAATCGAGCAGGATCACCACGTCGCGCTTGTGCTCGACCAGGCGCTTCGCCTTCTCGATGACCATCTCGGCGACCTGCACGTGGCGCGTGGCCGGCTCGTCGAAGGTGGAGCTGACCACCTCGCCGTTCACCGTGCGCGCCATGTCGGTCACTTCCTCCGGACGCTCGTCGATCAGCAGCACGAGCAGGTAGCATTCGGGATGATTCTTCGCGATCGAATGCGCGATGTTCTGCAGCATCATGGTCTTGCCGGTGCGCGGCGGTGCCACGATCAGCGCGCGCTGGCCCTTGCCGACCGGGCAGATCAGGTCGATGACGCGCGGCGTCAGGTCCTTCGACGGTTCCTCGATCTCCATTTTGAGGCGCGTGTCGGGATAGAGCGGCGTCAGGTTGTCGAAGTTGATGCGGTGGCGCACCTCGTCGGGCTCGCCGAAGTTGATCTTGTTGACCTTGAGCAGCGCGAAATAGCGCTCGCCGTCCTTGGGGGCGCGAATCTGGCCTTCCACCGAATCGCCGGTGCGCAGGCTGAAGCGGCGCACCTGGCTCGGCGAGACGTAGATGTCGTCGGGACCGGGCAGGTAGTTGGCCTCGGGCGAGCGCAGGAAGCCGAACCCGTCCTGCAGTATCTCGAGCACGCCGGTACCGGAGATCGGCGTGTCGTTGTCTGCCAGCGCCTTCAGGATCGCGAACATCATGTCCTGCTTGCGGAGCGTGGACGCGTTCTCGATCTGCAGGTCTTCGGCGACGGCGAGCAGGTCGGCGGGTGATTTCTGTTTCAGTTCCTGGAGATTCATGGCGGGTACGTTCGGGCTATGGAGGGGGAGAGGGGGACGGGCACTGCGGGAAAGAGACCTTCAACCGGATGCTGCCGGCCGCTTCCGCGGATGCATGACGCCTGTTGGGGGAAACGGCTGGGCTGGCTGAAGGGAAATCGCGCGGGCCCGCGCGCATGTAAGGATGTTCTCCTTTAGCCGAAAAGGCCCGCCCAAGTCAAACGCCGAATAAAAAACGGTGATTTATCCCTTTTTACATGGTTTGCGACCGCGCCCGGCGGCCGGCCTAGTGGAGCGAATTTGACATTTGATCCCCCACTTGCGGCAAGCGCCGTATCAAATATCAAATTCATAAGCTCCACTAGAATCAAATAGTTGCTAGTGGTCATTTTGATTCCGACATTTGCTCTCGAGCTGGCCGCGGCGGGACGCAAATGTCGAAATCGGACCACTAGAACGGCCGCACGATCACCATGATCACGATCACCACCATGATCGCCGCCGGCACCTCGTTCATGATGCGGTAAAAGCGCGCCGTGCGGCGGTTGCGGTCGGCCTCGAAGTCCTTGCGCCAGCGCGCCGCGAACATGTGCAGCACCACCAGAACCGCCACCAGGGCGAGCTTGACGTGGATCCAGCCGTCCTGCCATTCGATCACGCCCGGCGTCGCCAGCAGGAGCCCGCCGAAGACGAGTGTCGCGATCATAGCCGGGTTCATGATGCCGCGCAGCAGGCGGCACTCCATCACCTTCAGCATCTCCGAGCGGTCGGAGCCGGCGGGGGTGTCGGCGTGATAGACGAACAGGCGCGGCAGGTACAGGAATGCCGCCATCCAGGCGATCACGCTGATGACATGCAGCGCCTTGATCCAGGGGTAGAGGTTGACCAGGGTATCGCCCATCGGGTCCTCCGGTTGTTATTCCGTTACCGAAATGGCTTGTCCGGCGAGCGCGCAGCGTCCCGTCGATTGCGGACAAACCCTTGATGTATTGCAGTTTTTTGCGCCGCACAGGATGTCGTCCCGGCCGGCCCCGACCACGGCAAGCCGCGCGAGGCCATCGATAAAGGCGGTATCGGCGGCCACCGCCGGCACCCGCACATAGGCGGGCACGCCCGTCTTTTCGGCGAGATGCCGGTACTCGATGTCAAGTTCCACCAGGGTTTCGGAATGCTCGGACACGAACGCGACCGGCACCACCACCACGGCGCGCCCGTCGCCGCCGGCGCGCGCGATCTCGGCATCGGTAGCGGGCCCGATCCATTCGAGCGGCCCGACCCGCGACTGGTAGCAGATGACGGTCTCGACGTCGTCGCCGAGCGTGCCCGACCCACGCAGCGCCTCTACGATGGCCGTGACCGAACGCTCCACCTGCCACTGGTAAGGATCGCCCGAGGCAATCACGCGCCTGGGCAGGCCATGGGCCGAAAACAGCACGCGCAGCCGCTTTCCCGGCGCCTGCGTACGGGCGTTGGCAATCCCGGCAGCTGTCAGTCGCGCCATAGCATCGACAAAACCCGGTGCGTCCGGATAGCAGCACACGGTCGCTGTCGGCGCCGTGATTCCGGCCGCGGCCGTAACTCCCATCCAGTCCGTGACCGAAGAGCCGGTGGTGGTGGTCGAATATTGCGGATAGAGCGGCAGCAGCACGACCCGCTCGGACGCGAACGCCGCGACTTCGCGTGCCGCCTCGGCGGCGAATGGATGCCAGTAGCGCATCGCCACCGCCACGTGCCAGTCGTGTTCCGGTGCCATGCGGTGAAGCGCTGCCGCCAGTGCCCCCGCCTGTTCGCGGGTGAGTTCCAGGATCGGTGAGCGCCCGCCAATCTTCGCGTAGATGTCACGCGCGACCGGCGCACGGCGCGACGAGATCAGCCGTGCCAGCAGCCAGCGGACCGGACCGGGTGCGGCAATGATGGCGGGATCGGAGAACAGGTTGCGCAGGAACGGCTTGACTGCGGCCGGGCTGTCGGGCCCACCCAGGTTGAACAGCACGACCGCGATACGGCTCATGCCGTGCTGCCCTCGCGTACGCAGGCGACCAACTCGGCGACATGCTCGGGCGGTGTTTGCGGCAGCACGCCATGGCCGAGATTGAACACGAACGGCCCCTTGCCAAGCTTGTCGCAGATATCACGCGCCGCCGTGGTCATGGCCTCGCCGCCCGTCAGCAGCAGCACCGGATCGAGATTGCCCTGCACGGCCACACTCCGTTGCAGCGCCCGCGCGGCCCAGTCGAGCGGTACACAAGGATCGATCGACACCGCGGCAACCCCGGTCTCACGCGCAAACGGCTCATAGAGCACGCCGACGCTCTTGGGAAAGCCGATCACCGGCACATCGGGATAGGCCGCATGCACGCGCTCGATAATGGCGCGGATCGGCTTGATCGACCATTCCCAGAACGCCCGGTCGGGGAGAACGCCGGCCCAGCTGTCGAAAATCTGCAGCACCTCGGCACCGGCCTCCACCTGCATCACCAGATGCCCCGCCACCGCGTCCACCAGTACGTCGATCAGCTTTCCGAAGCCATCCGGATCGCCATAGGCCCAGCCCTTGACCCTGGTGAACTCACGCGACGATCCACCCTCGACCATGTAGGTGGCGAGCGTCCACGGCGCGCCGCAGAAGCCGATCAGTGCCGTCTCCCCGGGCAACATGGCGGCGACCTCGCGCAGGGTCTGGTAGACCGGCACCAGGTGCTCCGCCATGCGATCGTGCGACAATTGGGCCACAGCCTCCGGTCCCGACAGCGGCTCCAGCACCGGCCCCTTACCCTCGACGAACGTGACCTTCTGGCCGAGAGCATCCGGGATCACCAGAATATCCGAGAACACGATCGCGCCATCCATGGCGAAGCGCCGCACCGGCTGCAGGGTCGCCTCGACGGCGAGCGCCGGCGTGTAGCAGAAATCCAGGAAGTCACGTGCCTTCGACCGCACGGTGCGGTATTCCGGCAGATAGCGCCCCGCCTGGCGCATCAGCCAGATGGGCGGCACGTCGAGCGTCTCGCCTGCGAGCGCCCTCAGAAGTGGCTTGGTCGTCACCAGTCGCGATCCTTTGGATGCACTTCTATCTCTATAAATGAATCCTTTAAAGAAAAGGATGTTGTGGTTGTTGGGGGGTGGAGAGTCGGGGATTAACGGGTGCGCACAGATAGATGGGGAGGTGAGGAGACTTCACCCGGATGTGGCCGGAGTTGGGGATGGGTGGGCGCAGAAATCCGTATAACGGCGTGTGCTCTCATTCCTGTTCTTCCGGCAAGACGGGGATTAGGTGGATAAGGAGTTCCCGGACCTGTTTCTCCCCGTTGTTCACGCAGTTCCCGTCGCGGCTTTCACAGGAGCGGAAACGCGGAATCGAATCGCGGCGCCCGGGCATCGATTGAGACCCCCTGTGCATAATGACGGCCTTGTCCCCGCTTCCGCCTGTCCAGAACGCGGGTTATCGTGCCGTTTTACACAGGACCACCGCCCACCATGAGTGCCGCCGACACGCCCGTTTCCACCACCGCACCCGCCGTCGTGCTGGCCTCCGCCAGTACCGTGCGTGCGCGCCTGTTGCAAGCGGCCGGCGTGCCGTTCACGGTGGCCGCGGCCCATATCGACGAGGACGAGATCAAACGCGCCCACCGCGCCGAGGGCGCCGTTGCCCTCGACGCCGCAACTGCGCTTGCGGAAATGAAGGCGCGCCGCATCGCCGCCGCGCATCCCGGCACGCTCGTGATCGGCGCCGACCAGATCCTGACCTTGGGGCCCGAATGGTTTGACAAGCCCGCCGACATGGCCCATGCCAAGGCCCACCTGCGAACGCTCTCGGGCCAGGTCCACGGGCTCGCCACCGCCGCCGTGGTGGTCCGCGATGGCGAGCGCATCTGGCATCATGCGGCGACGCCGAGACTGACCATGCGACCCCTGAGAGACGCCTTCATCGACGAATATCTCGCCCGTGTTGGCGACGACGCGCTCGCTTCGGTCGGGGCCTATCACCTCGAAGGCCTCGGCGCGCAGCTGTTCGCGCGTGTCGACGGTGACTTCTTCACCGTCCTTGGCCTGCCGCTGCTAGCGCTGCTCGCGTTCCTGCGCGAGCACAGGGTGATACCGTCATGACCGCGCAGATGATCTCGGGCCGCGCGAAGCTCGCCGGCGTGTTCGGCTGGCCGGTTGGCCATTCGCTCTCGCCACGCCTGCACAACTACTGGCTTGCCGAGCACGGCATCGACGGCGCCTACGTGCCGCTCGCGGTCGCGCCCGAGCATCTGGCCCAGGCGCTGCGCATGCTGCCGCTGATGGGATTCCGCGGCGCCAACGTCACCGTGCCCCACAAGGAGGCCGCGCTGCGTGCCGTCGACAAGGTGGACGCGGCGGCGCGCCGCATCGGTGCGGTCAATACCGTGATCGTCGGCGACGATGGTGCCCTCACCGGCACCAATACCGACGGCATCGGCTTCATGGCGCATCTTGCGGCAAGCGTGCCTGGCTACAATCCAGCGCGCGGACCCGCTGTGGTGATCGGCGCGGGCGGCGCCGCGCGCGCCGCCGCGGTCGCCCTGCTCGATGCCGGTGTGCCGGAACTGCGCCTCGTCAACCGCACGCTGGCCCGCGCCGAGGCGCTGGCCGAAACCCTCGGTCCCCGCGTACGCGTGGTGGATTGGGCCGGGCGCGGGCGCACGCTCGCCGACGCCGGCCTCGTGGTCAACACCACCACCCAGGGCATGACCGGCCAGCCGCCGCTGGTTCTCGATCTCAAGGCATTGCCGGCGGAGGCGGTGGTCTACGACATCGTCTACGCGCCGCTCGAAACGCCGCTCCTGAAAGCGGCGCGCGCGCGCGGCAATCCGACCGTGGACGGGCTCGGCATGCTGCTGCACCAGGCGGTGCCGGGCTTTGCCGCATGGTTCGGCGTGACGCCCGAGGTCACGCCGGCGCTCCGCGCCCACGTGCTGGCCGGGGCCGGCTGACATGAAGGCGCACGGGCCGATCCGGGTGCTCGGCGTCACCGGCTCGATCGGCATGGGCAAATCCACCGCCATGGCCATGCTCGCCCGCATGGGCGTGCCGGTGTTCTCGGCCGATGCCTGCGTCCACGACCTGCTCGGCCCGGGCGGCGGCGCGGTCGTGGCGGTCGCGGCCGCCTTCCCCGGTACGGGATCGGACGGCGCCATCGAGCGCGCCGCGCTGGGTCGCGCCGTGTTCGGCAGGCCCGATGCGCTCGTGCACCTCGAAGGGATTCTTCATCCCCGGGTGCGCGCCGCCGAGCACGCCTTCATCCGGCGCCAGACCCTCGCGCGCCGGCCGCTGTGCGCGCTCGATATCCCGCTCCTGTTCGAGACCGGCGCGGAAGCCATGTGCGACGCCGTCGTGGTGCTGACCGCGCCGCGCTTCGTGCAGGAGGCGCGTGTGCTGTCCCGCCCCGGCATGACGGCGGCGCGCCTCGCCGCGGTACGTGCGCGCCAGATGCCGGAGGCGGCCAAGATCGCGCACGCCGACTTCGTGATCTCGACCGGCCTCGGCAAGCACAACACATGGCGCGCGCTTCGCGCTATAGTGAACCGCCTCACCCGTTGAAACGGAACGGAGCGTCATGCGCGAGATCGTCCTCGACACCGAAACCACCGGCCTCGACCCCAACGCCGGCCACCGCGTGGTCGAGATCGCCTGCATCGAGCTGGTCAACCGCGTGCCCACCGGGCGCAGCTACCAGACCTACCTCAATCCCGAGCGCGACATGCCCGAGGAGGCGTTCCGGGTCCACGGCCTTTCGATCGAGTTCCTGGAAAAGCATCCGACCTTCGCCGCGGAGGTGAACCGCTTCCTCGAGTTCATCGGCGACGCCGGCTTCGTCATCCACAATGCCGAGTTCGATCTCAAGTTCCTCAACTGGGAGCTCGCCAATATCGGGCGCGACGGCCTCTCCGGCCACGGCGTGGTCGATACCGTGCTGCTTGCGCGCAAGAAGTTCCCGGGCGCCCCCGCGTCGCTCGACGCGCTGTGCCGGCGCTTCGGCGTCGACAATTCGGCGCGCACGGTGCACGGCGCGCTCCTCGACGCGGAGCTTCTGGCCGACGTCTATCTGGAGCTGACCGGCGGGCGCCAGCCCGGCCTCGGCTTCGCCAGCGCGGCCCAGGACGCCACCCAGCGTGCCGCTCGCCCGCGCGAGCAGCGCCCGCCGCGTCCCCACGCTGCGAGCGAGCAGGAGCTCGCCGCCCACGCGGCCTTCGTCGCAGGGCTCAAGGATCCGGTCTGGAACGAATAGGCGGGAGTGTGCCGCTCAGGCGGTGCCGGTCTCGGCGCGCTGGGCGAGCTGGCTCTGGTAGAGCGCGTTGAAGTCGATCGGGTTGAGCAGCAGCGGCGGGAAGCCGCCGTTGCGCGTCACCTCGGCGACGATCTGGCGCGCGAACGGGAACAAGAGCGAGGCGCAGTGGATATAGAGGATCGGTTCGAGGTGCTCGCTCGGCACGTTCTGGACCGAGAACAGCCCGCCGTAGTCGAGCTCGACCACGAACAGGTGCTTGCCGTCGCGCACCGCCTTGCCCTCGATCGAGAGCGTCACCTCGAACAGTCCCTCGCGCACGCCGTTGATCCCGATCTGCACGTTCATGTCGACGTTGGGCGCGGCGCCTTCCTGGATCGCCGCCTCGATCGCGTTCGGGTTCTCGAACGACAGGTCCTTCACGTACTGGGTGTGGCACTGAACCGTCGGTCCCGCCCCGCCCTCGGGGGCGCCGTTACTTTCGGGCGTGCTGGTCTGGTCGGTCATGGAAGCTCCCGTTTGCGCTCTTGGCCGGCGGGTACCGGCGCGGCCTGTTTAGCCCGTATCGGATAGCGGCGCAAGGAACCGGCGCGTCTATACGCGCCTATACGCGCCCGCCCGGCCGGCAGCCGTAAGCGGGGCCGTGGCATTGGGCACGTCCCGACACGACGGCAAATGGCGCCCAGATCAGGAGGCCGGTGAATCTTGAAGCCGGGTGGCTTGCAATAATCAACGGCGAACATACTTAAGACATAATGCTTAAATTACTTTGCTATCTTGATGAATGACCCGCTCGGGATTTAAAAATGAAAACGCCAATCGGAATATTCACACCAAAATCTTTCTACGAACGGGTCGTTAGAGAGATTGATGCGGTCGCCGATTTGGTCCGCGAACATCCGGAGCTCAATCACCACGCGGCGGAGAGATTGGCCAAAATCGCCCAGGAAATTCGCAAGGATGCAGGGTTACCGGACAAGCCCTGACCCGTGACCATGGGTGTCCTCGTTCGCCTCCGCGTGGGCGGTCACGGCGGAACGACTCAAGGCCTGTGCGCGTCGTCCGGGTCGCGGCCGAGGCGTTCGGGTGGGATCTCGTGGTATTCGGCCTCGATCACGCCGTCGTCGCGGGTGCTCGTCCGGCCCCAGCGGGCACGGAACCGGGCGTTGCCAGGTTCCATCATCCAGCGCCAGGCGGCGCGGCCGAGCACCCGGCGCACGGGCGGGATCAGCAAGGCAACGCCCACCGCATCGGTGACGAATCCGGGCGTCAGCAGCAGGAGCCCCGCCGCCAGCAGTGCCATGCCGTCGAACAACTCCACGGCCGGGAACACGCCCTGATCCAGGCTCTGCTGGGCGCGGGCCAGCACCTGGAAGCCCTGGGCGCGCACCATGGTGGTGCCCACCACGGCGCTCAGGATAATGAGGCCCACCGTGGGCCACGCGCCGATCAGCCCGCCGACCTTGATGATCACGACGATCTCGATGATAGGGACGGCGATCAGCGCCGAAAGCAGCAGAAATCCCATAATGCCCTTCAAATTGGGTGCCCGGCACCCCAAGTCCAGAGACTGCGGCGCCAACACTGGATTTTAGCGGTACGCATTGTTACCCTTTAACCCCTGAAATGCGCCATTATTCCCGGGATTTTTTCGCCCCGGGTTCCGGGTGCCGGCCAGAGAACGATAAATGGGCAGCGGCTTCCAGTTCGTAGACATCATCTTTTTCGCGCTCGTGGCGGTGTTCATCATCCTGCGCCTGCGCAGCGTGCTCGGCCGGCGCACCGGCCACGAGCAGCGCGATCCGCGCACCCCGTTCCCACGCCGGGTGCCGGGCACGTCCGGTCCCGCCGAGAGCCCGGCCGACACCGGCGCCGACAAGGTGGTGCGCCTGCCCGGCAGCGACGCCGCGGCGCCCCAGGCCGCCGAGGTCGAGACACCGCTCGGCGCCGCCATCACCCAGATCAAGCTCGCCGATGCGCGCTTCGAGCCCGCCGACTTCCAGGAGAAGTCCAAGGCCGCGTTCGAATACATCGTGATGGCCTTCGCCGAAGGCGACACCGGCAAGCTCAAGCCGCTCCTTTCCAAGGACGTGTTCGACGGTTTCGCCGCGGCAATCCGCACGCGTCAGGAGAAAGGCGAGACGCTCTCGACCACGCTGGTGCGTATCAAGGAGACCGAGCTCACCGAGGCCGCCATGCAGGGCCGCACGGCCTCGGTCACGGTGCGCTACGTCACCGAGCAGATCAACGTGACCCGCGACAAGGACGGTAAGGTGGTCGACGGCGATCCCGATCGCATCACCGAAGCGGTGGACATCTGGACCTATGAGCGCAACACGCGGTCTTCCGATCCCAACTGGATTCTGGTCGCGACCAAGACCCACGACGACTGACGCGGCGCCGCCCGTGACAAGGCGCGCGCCGCGCGGCGGTCTCGCGTTCCTGTTTCTCGCCGTCGCCGTCATGCTGGCAGCCTGCGGCCCGCGCGTCGCGGAAGATCGCGCCGTGCTGGTGCCCGCCGCCTTCGACGATCTGCCCGGCTGGGACGCCGACGATCCGCGCGAGGCGCTCTATGCGCTCGCGCGGTCCTGCCAGTACCACCTCGCCCGCCCCGCCGATGCCGCGGTCGGCCACGGTGCGCTCGCCGGCCACGAGCGCGACTGGCAGGGCCCGTGCCGCGTGCTGACGTCGATGGAAGCAGCACGCCTCGATCCTGCCGCCGCGCGCCGCTTCGTCGAGACCAACTTCGCGCCGTTCGCCGTCTCCGGCCCTGACGGCGAGGACGGGTTGTTCACCGGCTATTACGAGGCCTCGGCGCGCGGCTCGCGCACCCGCACCGGGCGCTACGACGTGCCGCTCTACCGCCGCCCCGACGATCTGGTGAGCGCCGACCTCGGCAGCTTCTCCGACGAGTTCCACGGCCGCACCATCGCCGGGCGGGTCGAGGGCAACCATTTCGTGCCCTACGACGACCGCCACGCCATCGCCCACGGCGCGCTCGCGGGGCGCGGGCTCGAGCTCCTGTGGGTGGACGATCCGGTCGACGCCTTCTTCCTCGAGATCCAGGGCTCGGGTCGCATCACCATGACCGACGGCTCGGTGGTGCGGGTCGGATTCGCCGCCAAGAACGGGCGGCCCTACACCGCCATCGGCCGCGTGCTGGTGGACATGGGTGCGATGCCCCAGGACCAGGTCTCGATGCAGTCGATCCGCACCTGGCTCGACGCCCATCCCGATAAGGCGCGCGCGGTGATGGAGCAGAACCGCGCCTACGTGTTCTTCCGTGAGCTATCGGGCGACGGGCCCATCGGCGCCGAGGGCGTCGCGCTGACGCCCGGCCATTCGCTTGCCGTCGACCGGCGCTACCTGCCGCTCGGCGTGCCGCTCTATCTCGCGGCCGACGATGCCGACGGCACGCTCGCGCCGGTGCGCGCGCTCACGGTCTCCCAGGACACCGGCGGCGCCATCCGCGGCGCGGTGCGCGGCGACCTGTTCCTCGGCTGGGGTGCCGATGCCGCGGCGCGCGCCGGGCGCATGAAGTTGCGCGGGCGCTACTGGATGCTGCTGCCGCGCGCGCTTGCCGCGCGCCTCGCCTCCTGACCGCGATGGCGCGCCGCGACGACGACAAGAACGATGACGCGGCGCTGTGGACGCATGTCGCGCGCACGGTGGCACCGCTCAAGCGCCGCCGTGCGGTCCGCAAGCCCGAGGCCCCGAAACAGGAACCCGAGAAGCCCGCGCGTCCGGCGAAGCCGCCGCGCCCGATGGCGCGCGTCCCGGTGGCGCCGCCGCCCGCCACTGCGCCCGAGCTCGCCGCCGGCGCGGCGCCTGGCCTCGACCGCCGCACCGCGACCCGGCTCCGGCGCGGGAAGCTCGCCGTGGAGGGCCGCATCGACCTCCACGGCATGACCCGCGACCAGGCGGCGGATACGCTCGGGCGGTTCCTCAGATCGGCGCAGGCGCGCGGCAAGCGCTGCGTGCTGGTGATCACGGGCAAGGGGCTTCGTGGTGAAAAGGGAGGTGGCGAGACCGGCGGCGTGATCCGCGCCGAGCTGCCGCGCTGGCTCAATGGTCCGGGCTTGCGGCCGATCGTGGTCGCCTTCGCCCAGGCCCAGCCCGGCGACGGCGGGGCGGGCGCGTTCTACGTGTATTTGAAGCGCGAGCGCGAGCGGTGACGCCGTTCGGGCGCAAGCTGCGCGAGCTGCGCGCCCAGCGCGGCATTACGCTCAAGAAGATGGCCGCCGATCTGCAGCTCTCGCCCGCCTACCTGTCGGCGCTGGAGCACGGCAAGCGCGGCCGTCCCTCGCCGGTGCTGGTGTTCCAGATCTGCCAGTACTTCCACCGCATCTGGGAGGACGCCGAGGAGCTCGAGCAGCTCGCGCGCCTGTCGCACCCGCGCGTCACGGTCGATACCGCCGGCCTCGAGCCCGAGGCGACCGAGCTCGCCAACCTGCTCGCCGAGAAGATCCGCGGCCTCACCCGCGCCGAGGTACGCAAGCTGCTGGCGGTGCTGAAGGGAGAACATTCAACCTGAAACTCGTCATTCCCGCGCAAGCGGGAATCCATTTTTTTCGACAACATGGACCCCCGCTTGCGCGGGGGTGACGATTTAGGTTGGAAAAACCGCGGTGCCCTAAAGAATGAACTTCGACAGGTCGGAGTCCTTCACCAGGTCACCGACCTTCTCGCGTACGTATTCGGCATCGATGGTGAGCTGCATGCCGGGATGGTCGGAC
This sequence comes from uncultured Alphaproteobacteria bacterium, assembly GCA_963732875.1. Classification (GTDB taxonomy): domain Bacteria; phylum Pseudomonadota; class Alphaproteobacteria; order SMXQ01; family SMXQ01; genus WHSO01. The sequence goes on from CAVTBD010000002.1 coordinate 2,289,332, forward strand.
GCGGTGAAGCTCACCTCTTCCAGCAGCCGCTCCATCACCGTCTGCAGGCGGCGCGCGCCGATGTTCTCGACGTTCTCGTTGACCTCGGCCGACAGGATCGCGATCTCGCGCACGCCATCCTCGGTGAAGGTGAGCGCGACCTCCTCGGTGCCGAGCAGCGCCACGTACTGGCGGATCAGGCTCGCCTCGGGCTCGGTGAGAATCCGCACGAAGTCCTCGACCGAGAGCGCCGACAGCTCGACGCGGATCGGCAGGCGGCCCTGCAGCTCGGGCAGCAGGTCGGAGGGCTTGGCGAGGTGGAACGCGCCGGACGCGATGAACAGGATGTGGTCGGTCTTGACCGCGCCGTGCTTGGTCGCGACCGTGGTGCCCTCGATCAGCGGCAGCAGGTCGCGCTGCACGCCCTCGCGGCTGACGTCGCCGCCCATGCGTTCCTCGCGCGCGCAGATCTTGTCGATCTCGTCGATGAACACGATGCCGTTCTGCTCGACCGAGCCGATGGCTTCGCGCACCAGCGCCTCGTTGTCGAGCAGCTTGTCGGCTTCCTCCTCGACCAGCAGCTTGTGGGATTCGGAAACGGTGACGCGGCGCGCCTTGCGCTGGCCGCCGAACGCCTTGCCCAGCATGTCGTTGAGGTTGACCATGCCGACACTGGCGCCGGGCATGCCCGGGATCTCGAAGGTCGGCATGTTGCCCTGGCCCTCGGCCAGCTGGACCTCGATCTCCTTGTCGTCGAGCTCGCCCGTGCGCAGCCGCGTGCGGAACTTCTCGCGCGTCTCGCGGCTCGCCTTCTCGCCCACCAGCGCGTCCAGCACGCGCTCCTCGGCGTTGAGCTCGGCCTTGGCCATGACCGACTTGCGGGCGCGGTCGCGCGTCATGACGATGGCGGCTTCCACCAGGTCGCGCACGATCTGCTCGACGTCGCGCCCGACGTAGCCGACCTCGGTAAACTTGGTCGCTTCGACCTTCAGGAACGGCGCCTGGGCGAGGCGCGCGAGGCGGCGCGCGATCTCGGTCTTGCCGACGCCGGTCGGGCCGATCATCAGGATGTTCTTGGGCAGCACCTCCTCGCGCAGCTCGGGCTCGAGCTGCTGGCGGCGCCAGCGGTTGCGCAGCGCGATGGCGACGGCGCGCTTGGCCTCGTTCTGCCCGACGATGTAGCGGTCGAGCTCGGAGACGATCTCGCGCGGGCTGAAGGCGGCGGAGGCGGGGGTATCTGCCATGTCAGATGCTCAGCTTCTCGACGGTGACGTTGGTGTTGGTGTAGACGCAGATGTCGGCGGCGATGGCCAGGGCGCGTCGGGCGATCGCCTCGGCGTCCATGTCGTCGCGGTCGACCAGGGCGCGCGCCGCGGCCAGCGCGTAGTTGCCGCCGGACCCGATGCCGATCAGCCCGTCCTCGGGCTCGAGCACGTCGCCGGTGCCGGTGACGACCAGCGAGGCGCGCGCGTCGGCCACCGCCAGCATGGCTTCCAGCCGGCGCAGGTAGCGGTCGGTGCGCCAGTCCTTGGCGAGCTCGACGCAGGCGCGCGTGAGATCGCCGTGCTTCTCGAGCTTGCCTTCCAGCCGCTCGAACAGGGTGAAGGCGTCGGCGGTGGCGCCCGCGAAGCCCGCGAGTACCTTGCCGCCCTTGAGCGTGCGCACCTTGCGCGCGTTGGACTTGATCACGGTCTGGCCCATGGAGACCTGGCCGTCGCCGGCGATCACCACGTCATTGCCCTTGCGGACGCAGAGGATGGTGGTGCCGTGCCATTGGGGGGTGTCGGTCATGTCGCGGGGCCTTCGTCGGGAGCGTACGGGGGGTGGGGATAAGCCAACATAAGTGTCGATATATGGGGATGCAAATATCTCGCATCAAGCGTCCGGGCGGCCCGTTTGCGGGCGGTTTCCGGGCGCCCGCGCGCACCCAAGCGGCTTTCGCTCCCGCCCCCTTCCTGCTAAAAGGCGCTCTTCGGGGCGGCCCCGCCATGCCCCGCCGGACAAGGAGAGCGACATGGCCGCGCGTAAAGGCCGGGTCGAGCGCAAGACCAAGGAGACCAGCATCGCCGTCGAGGTCAACCTCGACGGGACGGGGACCTACGACGTCTCGACCGGGATCGGCTTCCTCGACCACATGCTGGAGCAGCTCTCGCGCCACAGCCTGATCGACGTGACGCTCAAGGCCAAGGGCGACCTGCACATCGACTTCCACCACACCACCGAGGATTCGGGGCTCGCGCTCGGCGAGGCGATCTCCAAGGCGCTCGGCAACCGCGCCGGCATCAACCGCTACGGCGCGTCGCTGGTGCCGATGGACGAGACCCTGTCGCGCGTGGTGCTGGACGCGTCCAACCGGCCCTACCTGGTCTACGAAGTGAAGCTGCCGGTGCCCAAGCTCGGCGACATGGACACCGAGCTGTTCAAGGAATGGTTCAAGGCCTTCGCCCAGACCGCCGGGCTCACGCTCCACGTCGAGAACCTCTACGGCGAGAACGCGCACCACATCATCGAGTCGTGCTTCAAGGCGTTGGCGCGCGCGCTGCGCCAGGCGGTCGAGATCGATCCGCGCAAGGACGACGCGGTGCCCTCCACCAAGGGCGTGCTCGGAGGCTCGCTGTAGCGGCGCCGCCGCGTCTGCGGGATAAGGCCATGCGCATCTACACCATCCACCTGCCCCCGCCCTACACGGCCCGCGCGGCGGAGCCGGTGGTGATCCGCGAGGGATTCAGCCTGTGGGCGTTCCTGTTCACCGGCCTGTGGGCGCTGTTCCACCGCATGTGGCTGATCGGCGTCGCGGTGGTCGTCGCCACCGTCGCCCTCGCGCTCGCGCTCGCTGTGTTCAGCGTGAGCGACCCGGCCCAGCTCGTGGTCACGCTCGCGCTCGATGTCTGGATCGGCTCGGTCGCCAACGACTGGCGCCGCTTCCATCTCGCGCGCAAGGGCTGGAAGGAGGCCGCCGTGATCGCGGCGCCCGACCGCGATACGGCGCTGCGGCGCTACCTCGACCTCGCCGCCATCGAGCGGCCGCCCGCGCGGCTGGTGCCGGCGGCCCCGCCCTCCGCCGTGCCGCCCGGCACGGCCACCGCGTGAGGAGACGCGCGCCCGCCCTATGACCGTCGTCATCGTCGATTACGGCTCCGGCAACCTGCGCTCCGCCGCCAAGGCGTTCGAGCGGGCGTCGGGCGGCGCCGAGGTGGTGGTGACCGGCGATGCGGACGCGCTGGCACGGGCCGAGCGCATCGTGCTGCCGGGCGTCGGCGCGTTCGGCGACTGCGCCGCGGGCCTGCGCGCGCTGCCCGGCATGGTGGACGCGCTGGAAGAGAACGTGATCCGCAAGGGCAAGCCGTTCCTCGGCATCTGCGTCGGCATGCAGCTGATGGCCGAGCGCGGCCTCGAGCACGGCAGCCACGCCGGGCTCGGCTGGATCAAGGGCGAGGTCACGGCGATCGCCTGCGATCCCACGTCGCCCCTCAAGGTGCCGCACATGGGCTGGAACGACCTGCGCGTGACCGCGCCCGGGCACCCGCTGTTCGCCGGCATCCCGTCCGGGTCGCACGCCTATTTCGTGCACGGCTATCATTTCGTGCCGGCGAACGAGAGCGACGTGCTGGCCGAGGTCGACTACGGCGGGCCGATCGTCGCCGCGGTCGGGCGCGACAACATCGCCGGCACCCAGTTCCACCCGGAGAAGAGCCAGGCGGTAGGCCTCCGGCTGATCGCCAACTTCCTCGCCTGGCGGCCGTGACGTACGTGAAGTACGTAGAGAAATAGAATACGCAGCGAAAGAAAGAAGGAGTCCGTGCCGCGATGATCCTGTTCCCCGCCATCGACCTCAAGGACGGCGCCTGCGTGCGCCTGTTCCAGGGGGACATGGACAAGGCGACCGTCTACAACGCCGATCCCGCGTCCCAGGCGCGCGCCTTCGCCGATGCCGGCTTCCGCTGGCTGCACCTGGTCGATCTCAACGGCGCCATCGAGGGCCGCCCGGTCAACGACGCCGCAGTGCAGTCGATCCTGGGGGAGATTCCCATGCCGGCGCAATTGGGCGGCGGCATCCGCGACCTCGCCACCATCCGCATGTGGCTGGAGAAGGGCGTGCGCCGTGTCATCCTCGGCACCGTCGCGCTGGAGCAGCCCGAGCTGGTGAAGGAAGCGTGCCGCGAATTCCCGGGCCGCATCGTGGTCGGCATCGACGCGCGCGACGGCTACGTGGCGGTCGCGGGCTGGGCCAAGACCTCGAAGGTCAAGGCGCTCGACCTCGCGCTCAAGTTCGAGGACTCGGGCGTGTCGGCCATCGTCTACACCGACATCACGCGGGACGGCGCCATGATGGGCGTCAACATCGACGCCACCACCGATCTCGCCTGGGCGCTGACCACGCCGGTGATCGCGTCGGGCGGCGTCTCGGCGATGTCCGACCTCGAGGAGCTGAAGCAGGTCGAGGAGTCGGGGGTAGAAGGCGTGATCGTCGGGCGTGCGCTCTACGACGGGCGCATCGACGCCGAAGCGCGCGCGCTCGCGGCGCTGCTTGGAGACGCGCCGATGAGTCAGCCACGGCGGCGAGGCCGGCGAAGCCAGACTGACCATGCTCAAGGTCCGCATCATCCCCTGCCTCGACGTGAAGGACGGCCGCGTGGTCAAGGGCGTCAACTTCGTCGATCTGGTGGATGCGGGCGATCCGGTCGAGCAGGCGCGCGTCTACGACGCGGCCGGCGCCGACGAGCTGTGCTTCCTCGACATCACCGCGTCGAGCGAGAACCGCGACACGCTCTACGACGTGGTGCGCGGCACCGCCGAGCAGTGCTTCATGCCGTTGACCGTCGGCGGCGGCGTGCGCACCGTGGACGACATCCGCAAGCTTCTGCTGGCCGGCGCCGACAAGGTCTCGATCAATACCGCCGCCGTGGCGCGCCCGGAGTTCGTGAAGGAAGCCGCCGAGAAGTTCGGCGCCCAGTGCATCGTCGTCGCCATCGACGCGAAAGAGACCGGCCCCGCCAAGTGGGAGATTTTCACCCACGGCGGGCGCAACGCCACCGGCCTCGATGCGGTCGAATGGGCGCGCCGCATGGTGTCCTTGGGGGCGGGCGAGATCCTGCTCACCTCCATGGACCGCGACGGCACCAAGTCCGGCTTCGACTGCGCGCTCACCCGCGCGGTCGCCGACGCCGTCACCGTGCCGGTGATCGCGTCCGGCGGCGTCGGCACCCTCGATCACCTGGTAGCGGGCGTGCGCGACGGCCATGCCTCGGCGGTGCTGGCCGCTTCGATCTTCCACTTCGGCACTTATTCGGTGGCCGAGGCCAAGGCCCACATGGCCGCCGCCGGCCTGCCGGTCAGGCTCGGCTGAGTCCGCTTGCTCCCGGCGCTGGCCTCGATTGCGCCGATCTGCTACCCCTTCGCCCCATGAGCGACAACAAGCGCGAGAGCAAGTCCAAGGCCCCGCCCGCCGATGCCGAAACGCTGGCGCGGCTCTACGCCACCATCGTCGCGCGCAAGGGCGCCGACGCGGGGACGTCGTACACGGCGAAGCTGCTCGCGGGCGGCCCGGCGCTGATCGCGCGCAAGGTGGGCGAGGAGGCCGTCGAGGTCACGGTCGAGACGCTCAAGGGCGACGCGGACGCGTTGATCCGGGAAAGCGCCGACCTCATCTACCACCTGTTCGTCGCCTGGGCCGCGGCCGGCGTCACGCCCGAGGACGTCTACGGCGAGCTCGCCCGACGCGAGGGCACGTCCGGGCTCGCCGAGAAGGCCGCGCGCGGCAAATAGGCCGCCTCTCACAAAAAGCTTGTTCTTGTTATGTTCTTCTGCTATAAAGGTGGAGTCGTATTCGATCGCCGACTTGTCCGGATGCTAGCGCCGGGCCGTCGGCCAAGGATCCGGCCCGGTGGCTCCCTGTCGGGGTCATCGGCATCGGAGAGTGCGCGGGCGCTTCCCAGCCAAGCTGCGGCGCTTTCACCCTCTTTCCGGTATACCGCGCGTCGCAGCGACGGCGGGAGGAAGGCTTAAAAGATGTGGGCGGACTAAACGCTGAAATCCGAACGGGACACCCCGCGGCAGCTCCCCGACCCACCCCTTACCTCCCAGGGATTCCAGGCGCCATGGTGGTGTTTCAGCGCCGACGCCCGCGCATGTCCGAACTAGGACATGCGACCGCGAGCCCGTGCCTTCTTATGCTCTAACCGGAACGAGTAGCCGTCGCCCCACGCGTGACCAGCACCAGGCCGACCGCGATCAGCGCGATCCCGACCACGTGATAGTGACGGAACGGTTCGCCCAGCAGGCCGACGCCGAGCGCGGTGCTGAACACCGGCATCAGGTAGAGGAACATGCCGGTGCGCGACGGGCCGAGCCGCGCCACCGAGCGGTTCCAGAAGATGTAGGCGAGCGTCGAGGGAAACACCGCGAGGTAGAAGATGGTGGCGAGGCTCGCCACACTCGGCGTGAACAGGCCGGTGCGCGGAATCTCCCACGCCAGCAGCGGCAGATGAAACAGCACGCCGATGGCGACGATCGCGGCCAGGAACAGGATTGGCGGCAGCGCCGTGCGCCGCCACCGGATCAGCACGGTATAGAGCGCCCAGAACCCGATCGCCGCCACTACCAGCAGGTCGCCCCGGTTGAGGTCGAGCGCGAGGATCGCGGAAAGATGGCCGCGCGCGACGATGGTGGCGGCGCCCGCAAGCGCGATGGCGATGCCGACGACCTGGCGCGATGTCGGCGTCTCGCGCAGGAACAGAGCCGCCAGCACGAAGGTGAACACCGGCATCATGGCGTTGATCAGTGAGGCATTCACCACCGTGGTGAAATGCAGCGCCGAATAGACCAGACAGTTGAACGAGGTGACTCCGACCGCGCCCAGCACCAGCAGGAACGGCAGCTCGGCGCGAAGACGCGAAAGATTGGACGGCAGCGCGCGCAACGCGAACGGTGCCAGGATCACGAAGGCCCCGACCCAGCGCCAGAACGACATCTGGATCGGCGGGATCGCCTCATGCATGACGCGCGCGACCAGGAAGTTGCCGGCCCAGAACAGCGGCGGCAGGGTGGCGATCAGCCAGTCGCCGAGACGCGGCGCCGGTGTGGCAGCAGAGGGGGCGGCGGACGCGGTCATGACGGTGACGCGGAAGGCGGATAACCGGTTATGGAACGGGGCGCGGCGGGCGGCATGGGGCGGCACGGTAAGCCCTCACGGGGCCCGGGTCCAGTGGGCGGCAGGCACACCCGGGGGCCCGCGCCGTGACAGGGCGGCGCCGATCTGCTACCGGTTCGAGGCGGGACGGGGCCGCGTCCCCCGGCATGATCGAACAAGCAAGCTCACGACAACAGGGAGAGCGCGATGGCCTACGATCCCGACAACATCTTCGCCAAGATCCTGCGCGGCGAGATCCCTTGCAAGAAAGTGTACGAGGACGACCACGTGCTCGCCTTCCACGACATTGCGCCCAAGCGGCCGATCCACGTGCTGGTGGTTCCCAAGGGCGCCTACGTGTCCTACGACGACTTCGCCGCCAAGGCGCCCGAGGCCGAGATCGTCGCCTTCACCCGCGCGGTGGGCAGGATCGCGCGCGAGCTCGGCGTCGCCGAGACCGGCTACCGCCTGATCGCCAACACCGGCATCAACGGCGGCCAGGAAGTGCCGCACTACCATATCCACATCTTGGGCGGCGCCGGCGTCGGGCCGATGGTCGCGGCGAAGTAGCCGCGCGGCGCGCAGCCGATGAAGATCGTCGATCTGTCGCTGCCGCTCTACACCGGCATGCCGGTCTATCCCGGCGACCCCGAGGCCTCGATCGAGCCCGTCCATACGCTCGCGCGCGAAGGCTGGGTGATGCGGCGCCTCGAGATCAACAGCCACGATGGCACCCACGTCAATGTGCCGGCCCACATGATCCCCGGTGGCCGGAGCCTCGACGATTATGCGCTCGATGACTTCTGCGGCCGCGCACGGCTCTATCGGGCGGGCACGGCGATGAAGTTCCGGGCTTGGCTATCTGTTCGCCGACCGCACCATCGATGCTGCGTTGGCGAAGAAAATTGTCGCGTCGCGTCCGCGCTTCGTCGGCCTCGCCAATGACTACGGCCTCGACGTGGAGATTCAGCGCGCACTGCTCGCGGCGGGGATCATCGTGTTCGAGAATCTCGCCAATCTCGACCGGCTGCCCGAGGCCTTCGATTTCTACGGCATGCCGCTGCGTATCCGGGGCGGCGACGCCAGCCCGGTGCGCGCCTTCGCGGTGATCGACTAGGCGGGCTTCAGCGTCCGGCCGTTCAGGCCGGCTTAATCATTGTCACCGCGGCCAGCACCAGGCCGCCGCGGGTGCGGTGGCCGTAGATGCGCTGGCGGGTATAGCCGTGACGCTTGTAGAAGCCCTCGGCGGTGAGCGAGGATTCGACCCGTAGCAGCTCGGCCCCCTCGGCGCGGATCGCGGCCTCGGCGCGGGCGAGCAGCGCGCTGCCGATCCCTTGCCTCACCCAGTCGGGATCGGTGTAGAGCAGCGACACCTCGCCCGGACGCGCGCCGCCGATGGCGACGACCTCGCCCGCCGCGCTCACCGCGACCTCGAACAGGAGCGAGCGCGCGAACACGCGGGCGTAGAAGTTCGGATCGAGGTTGCCCGCCCAGCTCGCGACCTCCGCCTCGGTGTAATGGCTGCGGCCGAGCACCAGGATCGCGTGCCGGTGCACGCGCGCGATCGCGTCCGTGTCCGCGGGCGTCGCGGCACGGATGGTCCAGTCCCCGGCCATGACGGATCAGGCGGTGCGGGTCGCGCGGAACACGATCACCGTGAACAGCACCATGCCGCCTAGCACCACGAACGACGACGCGGCGGCGAGCGGCTCGGCATTGGGCCAGTCGTTGTAGATCAGGCCGACCGCGCTGATGAGGGCGATCATGCCGATATTGGCGATCCAGAAATGCCAGCGCGCCAGCGCGCTTTCCGCCGCCTGTGGCCAGGCGCGGTAGAACAGGCCGTAGAGGAACATGGATACGTAGCCGAGCAGATTGAGGTGCGCATGGGTCGGTGCCTGCACATGGTCATGGCTCGCCGCCATGTAGATGCCGAGTGCCATGCCGATCAGAACATAGATCACCGAAAGCCTGACGAAACGCGAAGCCAGCATGGGGTTTTCTCCTGCTTTATTGTCTGCGTTGAAACACGGTTGGCCGGCCGGTTTGCCCCGGGCCGCGGGCGCATTATCGCCCGGGCACGATGCGCCGGTAAGAGACCGCTTCGGCGATATGGGCGCGCGGGATCACCGCTGGCCGGAGGCGGCCCAAGTGACCAAGGCCGCCATGATTGAAGGAGATCAACAAAGGAGCGGCGAAGTCCTGTCGTCTTCAGGTAAAATGCCCCTATCCTGAAAAGTACTGTCGTATTCATGCGGAAGCTTCATATAACCGGAGGGGGGGCGGCTCCATGGAAAGCTTCATCGGCTGGGTACGTGGTTGCAGAAGGACGGGAGGCCGCCTGCTTGCCTGCGCCGGCCTTGTCGCCGGCGTCGCGGCTTGCAGCGGCAGCGAACGAAGCCAGTATTCGGAGATCGGCGGGTCGTTCTCCAAGGGCTATCAATCCGCCGCGGACATCATAAAGGAAAATCTCGGGACCGCGACGCGGGATGCGCGGCGGCTGGCGGTCGTCGACTATATCGTCAACGGCAACCACGGCACGAACCTGGACGCAGGAGATGTCCCGTCGTCGTTCAGGCGTTATGTCTGCGCCGGTACGGGGCGATACCAGAATCTTCTCGCGGCCCTGAGCGTGACCGAAGCCTATGGGAAAATGATTTCCGACCTGTCTGCGTCGCCGAGCGACGATCTCGGCAAGCTGTGGGCCTCGATCCAGAAGTTGCAAAAGCCCGCGCGGCCGCTGGCGTTGCCCGAACCCAATCCCGCTGCCTATGCCGACTGCCTCAAATCGCTGGGGACACTGGTGCCGCCATCCGGGGAAAAGATCGAGGTCCCGGAAAAGGAAGCGGTGACGACCGCCGCGCTGTTCGCCGCCTACGACGCGGTGACGAAACTCGTCGATGCCCTGAAGAAAGTGGCGGTGCGGGCCCTGAAGCAGGTGGACGAGGCTGCGCGCGCGCAGGCGATCAAGGACTACGTCCTCGCCAACCGGGCGACGGTCGAGACGGTCATCGGCCATGCCGACGCCAAGGGTAACGTCACCCAGGGCATCCTGAACGGGGACGCGCTCGCCGCGGCGCTGGAGCGCAGGAAGAAATCATCGCTGGTGGTGCCCTATTACACTTTCGAGAAGATGATGCGGCTCGATCGCGGGAAGGCACGTATCGAGATCCTGAAGCTCGATGGAGAAACGCAGGCGGCCCTCGCGGAATTCGATGACTTGAGCCAGCGCAAGCCGCCTAAGGACATCGTCAAGGCCATGCGGGAAGCGCAGGCGCAGCTCGTGGACCTCGCCAACGGCAAGATGGGCGCCGGCGACGCCTGGGCTGCCTTCACGGCCTTCGCCACGGCGGCGAAGGCACTCGACGATGCGGTCAAGGACGCGGCCCAGAAGGCCAAGGACAGTCGCGATGCCCTCGGCAAGCTGTAACAACACCGCGTCCGGGCGTTACACCACACGGCGCCGGTTCCTGCCGGCTCCGGCCCTCGCCCTCTGCCTGCTGGGGGCCGTCGCGGCGACCATGGCGATGCCCGCCGCCGCCCAGGATGCCAGGCTGACCGAGGCGCAGCGCGCCGAGTTCGTCACGCGGACGCTGGGGACGATGTCCCCTGCCCAGCGTCGGGCGCTGGAAGACGCGATCAATTCTAAGCTGGCGCTCGCCAAGTGGGAGGCCGCACACGGTACCCCGCCGACGCAGCAGACCATGTCGCATGAGGAGAGAAAGAATCCAGGCGTGCTGGACCGGATCAAGGAAGCCCTGGGGTCGATCATGTCCTCCCTGATTCAGCATATCGACCACGATCCCGAGCGCCCAGCAGCGGGAGAACCAGGCTCAGATTGCCAGTCTCGAGGATACCGTGGCCGTGCTGCACGGCGGGCCCGGCGCGGGTTTGCAGTCGGTATTCGAAACCATCGCGAACATTACGCGCGTCGCCTACCTCGTCTGCGGCGGCCATGTCGTCAAGCGCACCAGCGATTCCATTTACTGGAACAACGATATCGATGCCTATTTGGGCCAGCATGCCGCCACGCTCAAGTCGGTCGGGATGATCGAAGTCAGGGGACTGGACGAACCCCGGGGCGACACCCACTGTCCGCCGCCCGATCCGGCCTACATGCCCGTCGGCACCGGCTTCATGGCCGAAAAGGGGCTGCTGGTCACCAACCGGCACGTGCTCGAGACGTTCGCCGTGAATTCATCGGGCACGTGGACGATCAGGCCCGGGCTGAGCGTTCGCGTGGTGTTCGGGCGGGAGAGCACCGACCTGCCACGTCACGCCCGTGAACCTGACGGTAACGGCGGTCGCGGCGGTCCATCCGACGCTCGATCTGGCGGCGCTGCGGGTTGACGGCGCGTCACCACCGCCGCTCGCGATGTCGGGCGGCCCGGTCAGTGCGAACGAAGCCATTGCAGTGATCGGCTATCCGGCCTGCGACAACCGGGTGCATCGGCTGGACGAGCTGACGGTGTTCGGCATGCCGCCCCTGTTCTATGTGGAGCGGTTCCAACCGGGCGAAGTCATGCAGGACGGCGACACGCCGTCCCAGTTCCGTCACGACGCCAGCACGCTCGGCGGCAATTCCGGATCGCCGGTCATGCGGCTGTCGGACGGCACGGTCCTCGGCGTCCATTCGGGCGGCGTTCCGTACCAATACAACGTTGCGATCCCGGCTACGGCGCTCGCCGCGTTTCTTCGGACCCTATCACCCGGCGCGGCCCAAGCGGCCGGTGGGGCGAAATAGACCGCCCTCCGCTACCGCCCGGGAACGATGCGCCGGTAAGAGACCGCTTCGGCGATGTGCGCCCGCGTCACCCCGTCGGCGCCTTCGAGATCGGCGAGCGTGCGCGCGACCCGGAGCGTGCGGTGATAGCCGCGCGCGCTCATGCGCATCTTCTCGGCGGCCTGGGTGAGGAGTGCGCGCCCGGTGGCGTCGGGCGCGGCGATCTTTTCCAGGAGCTGGCCGTCGGCTTCGGCATTGGTGCGCAGCGATTCGCCGAGTTCGGCGAAGCGCGCGGCCTGCAGGCGATGCCGCCCTGCAGCACGTAGAAGACGGCATTCATGATCTCGCGCGTCGGCCATCGGTGGGGTCGACCGGTTCGGGCCGGTGGCGGCAGGAACGGCGCGATGATCGCCCATTCCGCATCGGTGAGGTCGCTTCCGTAACGCAGATGTTCGCGGCTATGCTGCCGCCGGGTGGTCGGGGTCCACATGAGGCTCTCCAAACTGGCTTCGACAACCGTTTGGAATCACATCCGAACCCGGCCATCCACCCCAAAACCGCGTTTCAAGACAGCCTCTTAGGTCTTTCCAATTATAAGGCGCATGTCCCACCCCATCCGTTTTTGATTAGAATATTTGAATTCTCTATCAAGAATCCATTTCTCAGCACCGCAGCGGTTTTCATATTTGGCCTATTATTATATGCCGCATCATGCGCTCGATTAGCTGATCCCGCAGGATGGGAAATAGTTGTAACGCGTATATTTCAGCCAATCCCGCGAGAATTATACGCGCCCATACTAGCGGCCTTAATGATAGCGAGCGGCTGGGCCTTCCTTTCAATTTTGTGGCCTACTGCGTTTTAGGTGCGTTTGCTACCTAATGCCGGCGAACTCCGGCAATTCGTCCAGAAACAGCACCCCCAGGTGCGCGAGCGACACCTCGCCCGGCCGTGCCCGCGCGCCGCCGCCGACCAGCGCGGGCAGGGACGCCGAATGATGCGGGTCGCGGAACGGGCGGCGGCGCATCAGCCGTCCGCCCGGCAGCGTGCCGGCGAGGCTGTGGATCATCGACACTTCCAGCGCCTCGGCGGGCGCGAGCGGCGGCAGCAGGCCCGGAAGCCGCTGCGCCAGCATCGACTTGCCGGCGCCGGGTGGACCCACCATCAGCAGGTTGTGGCCACCGGCTGCCGCGATCTCGAGGGCGCGCTTGGCGCTTTCCTGGCCCTTGATGTCGGCGAGGTCGAGCATTGCCGGCCCGTCGCTCTCGGCTTCCGCCTCCGGGCGCGGCAGCGGCAGCACCTGGGTGCCCTTGAAGTGATTGACCAGCTCGATCAGCGACGGCGCCGCCAGCACCTCGAGCCCCTTGACCCAGGCCGCCTCGCCGCCGCGGGCGCCCGGGCAGATCAGGCCGAGGCCGGCGTCAAAGGCATGGATCGCGGCCGGCAGCACGCCCGAGACCGCGGTGACGCGGCCGTCGAGCGCGAGCTCGCCGAGCGCCGCATATCCCGCGAGCTCGTCGGCCGGCAGCACCTCCATGGCGGCCAAGAGGCCGAGCGCGATCGGCAGGTCGAAATGGCTGCCCTCCTTGGCGAGGTCGGCCGGGGCCAGATTGACGGTGATGCGCTTGGGCGGCAGCGCGAGGCCGAGCGCGCCCAGCGCACCGCGCACCCGTTCGCGCGATTCGGCCACCGCCTTGTCGGGCAGGCCGACCACGGCGAAGGCGGGCAGGCCCGGGGAAATCTGCACCTGCACGTCGACGCCGACCACGTCGATGCCTTGAAAGGCCACCGTGTTGACCCGCGCGACCATCGGCCCTTCCACCATCCTGTGTTCGCGTTGTGTTCGCGCCACTGTAGCGGGCGGTCGCGGCCGAGTTGAGCGCGCGCGCATTGCCGGAGCGCGATGGCCCCGGTCGCCGCGGGCGTCACGGCAGGTCGTCGTTCTCGGGGGCCGGGTTGCCGGCAGGGGTGTCGGGCGGGCGCTCGGGCGGCGCGAGATCACGCACGTAGCGCTCGATCACGTAGGTGTAGTCGAGGAACACGGCGCGCCCGGCCTCGGTCAGGGCGATGACCACGCGGCGCTGGTCCGCCTCGGACTTGCGCAGCCGGATGTAGCCCATCGCCTCGAGATCGCGCACCACGTAGCGCAGCGCCCGGTGGGAATGGGCGACGGTGGCCTCGAGCTCGCCGTAGCTGAGCTCGGTGCCCTCGGCGCGGGCGATCACCACCAGCACCTCCCAGCGGATGATCGAACCGCTCAGCCGGAGATGCTTGGCGCCCCAGCGGTGGATCGACCACAGCGCCTGGGCGTGGCGCTTGATCCGCGCCGTCTCCGGCGGTGCCGCCTTGTCGGCCGCGGCGTCGGGGCGCGAGGCGGTCGACGCCGCCCGGGTGCTGGTGGCGCATTTCGGGGAAGAGGCCGTATTTCGCGCGGCGCGGCGCCTCAACGCCTGCGCCGCCGACGGCGATACCGCGGGCCGCCTCGCCTGGACACGCGTGATCGGCATGATCCGCGTGCTGCGCGACACGGCGCTGGCCGATCATCCCTGGCAGATCAACTGAGTTCGGGAAAAGTAGACGTCGCTAACGGATGCGCCCGGGGTGGCGCTCGGCGACGCGCGCCTCGATGGCGTCCCAGATCACCGCTTCCAGCCGGGTGCCGTCGAAGCGGTTGATTTCCTGGATGCCGGTCGGCGAGGTGACATTGATCTCGGTGAGGTAGCCGCCGATCACGTCGATGCCGACGAACACCAGCCCGCGGTCGCGCAGGCTCGGCCCGATCGCGGCGCAGATGTCGCGCTCGCGCGGCGTGATGCCGACCTTTTCGGCGCGGCCGCCCACGTGCAGGTTGGCGCGCGCCTCGCCCGAGGCCGGCACGCGGTTGACCGCGCCCGCCGGCTCGCCCTCGATCAGAATGATGCGCTTGTCGCCCTTGCGGATTTCCGGCAGGTATTTCTGCACCACCACCGGCTCGCGATAGAGCTGGGTGAACAACTCGAGGAGCGAGTTCAGGTTCTCGTCGTCGGGCGTGACATGGAACACGCCGGCGCCGCCGTTGCCGAACAGCGGCTTCACCACGATGTCGCCGTGGGCCTCGCGGAACTCGACGATGCGCGCGCGGTCCGACGTGATCAGGGTCGGCGCCATCAGCTCGGCGAAATGGGTGACGAACAGCTTCTCGGGCGCATTGCGCACGTGCACCGGGTCGTTGACCACGAGGGTCGCGGGATGCACGTGCTCGAGCAGGTGCGTCGCGGTGATGTAGGCCATGTCGAACGGCGGGTCCTGGCGCATCATCACCACGTCGAGCGCGGCGAGGTCGATGGTCTCGTCGGCGCCCACCGTGAACGGCTGCGCGGGATCGAGCTCGGCCCGGAACGGCCGGGCCCGCGCCGTCACGCGGCCGCCCGACAGGGTGAGGTCCTGGGGCAGGTAATGATAGAGCGCGTGCTCGCGCGCAACCGCCTCCAGCGCCAGCATGTAGGTCGAATCGGCGGCCGGGTTGATCCGCTCGAGCGGGTCCATCTGGAAGGCGACGGCGAGGGACATGTCCGTTGGTCGGGGCTGTTCTGTTGTCGGGCCGGGCGCGAGACTAACACGGCGGCGCGCGGTCCCGCCGCGAAAAAACCGCTAGTTCAGCCGGGCTTCGATCTTCTGGACCAGCGCCGCGGCGATATGGCGCGCTTCCTCGTCGGGGGTGGTGCGCACGAAGGTGGTGAGCGCTGCAATCGCGGCCTTGAGGTTGCCGGCCTCGGCATGGAACACGCCGAGGTCGCGGTAGAGCGAGACCTCCTCGGGCACGATCAGCAGCATGCGCTCGGCGACGGCGACCGCCTCGGCGAAATGACCTTGGGCCGCGAGTCGGGTCTTGATGTTGTTCTGCAGGCGCAGCAGCACGTGGCGGTCGCCGAGGCGCGCGTAGCACGCGGGCGACAGCTCGGCGTCCATGCCCGAGACCGCCTTGAGCATGGCGCGCAGTCCGCTCGCGCCCTCGACCGGCACGCCGGCGAAGGGATCGAGGATGACGCGCTCGGTGCCGGATTCGATGCTCAGCAGGAAGTGGCCGGGAAAGGCGATCCCGTCGGTGCGCCATCCCTGGGCGCGGGCCGCGTGCAGATAGAGGATGCCGAGCGCGACCGGCAGGCCCTTGCGGCGGTCGATCACGCGCATCAGGTTGGCGTTCTGCAGGTCGTCGTAGGTGAGGTCGTCGCCGCAGTAGCCCTCGGCGTCGCGGATCACGGCGACCAGCGCCGCCGCCTGCCCCGCCGCGCTGCGCGTGCCCCGGCCCCTGGCCGCGACCGCCGTGTCGAGATCGGCGAGATGCGCCCGGTAGCGGTCGAGCGACACCTGGGGCCGTTCGAGGGACGCGAGCAGCAGTGCCGCCTCGGCGATGTCGAAGCGGGCATGGGGCGCGCTGCCGATCGCGGCAAGCGTCGTTTCCGCCGCGCTGCGCGGCGGCACCGTCGAGCGCGTGGTGGCGCGGCCGGTCATTGCTTGCGCCTCGGATCGTTCTTGAGGAGCACGTGATTGACCACCCGCTCCACGTATTCGGTGTTGCGGGCGTAGTTGATGACGCGGTCGAGCTCGGCCTTGTCCTGGGCGACGCCCAGCAGGTAGACCACGTGGCGCACGGTGATGATCGAGTAGTTGACCGCGGCGATATCCTTGTCCGCCAGCAGCTCGGCCTTGAGCTGGGTCGTGATCCAGATGTCGCGGGCGAAGGTGCCGGTCTTGCCCGAGGGATCGACGATGATCTCGTTGAGCACTTCCTTCACGCCCTTGACCTGCCAGGCGAGCTTCACCGCCATGTCGCGCCGCTCTTCGGTCTTGACCACGCCGGTGATCAGCACGCGGCCCTCATAGACCGACGAGTCGAGAGCGGCGAACATCTCCTTGTTGTATTCGATCCACTTGTAATTGATCTCGGTATGGATGCGCAAATCGACGACCGCCTGTTCCAGGCCGCGCTCCTGCACCGCACCGACGCCGGCTGCGGCGGCGCCACCCATCAGCGTCTCGGCGCAACCGCCGAGCGCAAGTGGCAGAGCAAGCAGCGCGCACATCGTCGCGGCGCGTATCGTGCGGCGGGTCCGGTGCGATGCGGTGCGGAAAGATGTCACGGCGGTTCTGCTTTCGGCGGTGGCGGGACGACCAATTAGACGCAACATTGCCGGGCTTGTCCAGACGGCGCGCGGACCTTCACGGCATCGTGCGAGGGTGCCGTGTCATTCGCGCCATGCGTCCACGAGGTGGACCGGCAGGCGCCATGGCGTCACCAGCACCGCGTCGAAACGTAGGGCGAGGGCCGCCATATCGGGATGTGCGGCGATCCAGGCACGCGCCGTGCCAGCGATGCGCGCGCGCTTGGCCACGGTGATCGCCTCGGCGGCGCTGCCGGCATCGGCGCGGTACTTGACCTCGACAAAGGCGAGCGCGCGTCCGCGCCGCACGATCACGTCGATCTCGCCGCCGCGCCACGAAAAGCCGCGCGCGACAATGCGATAGCCCTTGAGCCGCAGCCACAGGGCGGCGGCGCTCTCGGCCCACCGGCCGCGCGTCCGGGCGGCGCGGCGCGCGGGCGTGCCGCCGCTCACCTGTCGCCGTCCGCGAGCGCGAGCGCGCGGGCATAGACGCGCCGGCGCGGTACGCCGGTCTCGGCCGCGACCCGATCGACGGCGTCGCGCAGGGAGGCTCCGGCGAGCGCCGCGCGCAGGGTGGCATCGAGGGCGTCCTCGGCGATCGCATTTGCATTTTCACCGGGCGGTGCCACCACCACCACGATCTCGCCCCTGGGCGGACCCGAATCGCGGTAGCGGGCGGCGAGTTGGGCGAGGGTGCCGCGCGCGACTTCCTCGTGCAGCTTGGTGAGCTCGCGGCACACAGCGGCGTCGCGCACGCCGAGCACGGCGGCCGCGTCGTCGAGCAGCGCGGCCAGCCGATTGGCGGATTCGTAGAGGATCAATGTCGCCGGCACGGCGCGCAGCGCCTCCAGCGCGCGCCGCCGCGCCGTCTGTCTGGGGGGCAGGAAGCCCGCGAAGTGGAACGCGTTGGTGGGCAGCCCCGCGACCGTGAGCGCGGCCAGCGCCGCCGAGGCGCCGGGTATTGCCGTCACGGTGATGCTGGCGGCGCGCGCCTCGGCCACGAGCTTGTAGCCGGGATCGGAGATGAGCGGCGTGCCGGCGTCGGACACCAGCGCGACGCGGTCGCCGGCGGCCAGACGCGCGAGCAGCCTGGGCCGCGCCCGCGCGGCATTATGCTCGTGGTAGGGCGTGGTCGGCGTGGCGATGCCGTAGGCCGAGAGCAGTTTCATCGTGACGCGGCTGTCCTCGCAGGCGATCACGTCGGCGCCCTTGAGCACGTCGAGCGCGCGCAGCGTGATGTCGCCGAGATTGCCGATCGGCGTCGCCACCAGGTAGAGGCCGGGCGCAAGGCCGCCACCGGGCGTGTCTCCCTGTTTTCCACCCGCGTGCCGCGTCCGTGCCGTCATGTCTCCCGTCATGTCTCCCGTTTTCGGCCTGCTTGGCCCGGTTTACTTGCCCCCAGTTTACTTGCCATGGGGGGCCGACTACCCTAGAGCCTGATCGGCTCAGATTGACTCAATGTGAACCGACCCTGCTCCAGGAGCCGTCGGGGCGGATGCCCCGCAAGCCAGGATGTCACCGTGCCCGCACCCCTGATCCAGCGCGCGTTTTCCCGATGGTCGGTCCGTCGGCGCCCGGCCGCGCGCGTCATCGCCGCGCTGGTCGCGGTCGCCGCGCTGGTGACGCTCGCCGCCTGCGACGACCTGCGCGAGGTTAGGAAGCGCCTCGAAGGCTTGCAAGAACCTTCGCCGTCGGCGCCGACCGAAACCGCGAAGCCGCCGGCCGCGCGTCCCGCGCCCAAGGTGGCGGCGATCCCCCGTCCCGCGCCGGGACCGGCCGTGCCCGGTCCCAATGCCGGCGCGCCGCTGCCCGGCGCGACCGCGCTGCCGGGGGTCCGCCTGACGCCGCCCAAGGGCGTCGTGCCCGTGACGCGGGTCGCGCTCCTGCTGCCGCTCTCGGGCGAGAACGCGGCGCTCGGCCAGGCGCTGCTCAACGCCGCACAGCTCGCCCTGTTCTCGCTCGCCGGCGACGGCTTCGCGCTGCTGCCGGTCGATACCAAGGGCACCCCCGACGGTGCCGAGGCCGCCGCCCGCGCCGCGCTCGAGGACGGTGCGCGCCTGATCCTGGGCCCGGTGTTCGCCTCTTCTGTGTCGGCGGCGGCACCGCCGGCGCGCGCCGCCGGAGTGCAGGTGATCGCGTTCTCCAACGACCGCTCGGTCGCCGGTAACGGCGTCTATATCATGGGCTTCACGCCCGAGACCCAGATCGGCCGCATCACCGCCTATGCCGCCGCGCGCGGCGTGCACAGCATCGCCGCGGTGGTGCCGGACGGCGTCTATGGCCGGCGTGTCGAGGATGCCCTGCGCGCCGCCGCCGGTGCCTACGGCATCACCGTGCCCCACGTGGTGCGTTACGCCTCGGCCGATACCGCCGCGCTCACGCCGATGGTGCGCCGGCTCGCCAACTACGATGCGCGCCATGCGCGCCTGGTCGAGCGCCGCAAGGAACTCAAGGGCAAGGATGACGAGGCCTCCAGGCGCGCGCTCAAGCGCCTCGACGGGCTCGATACGCTGGGCGACGTCGATTTCGATGCCGTGCTGCTGCCGGAAGGTCCGGCGGTGCTGCGCGCGCTGGCGCCGCTGCTGCTGTTCTACGACATCGACCCGCGCAGGGTGCACATGCTCGGCACGGTACAGTGGGACGAGCCGGTGCTGGCCACCGAGCCTTCCCTCTACGGCGGCTGGTTCCCCGCCTCGCCGCCGGACGCGCGGCGCGCGTTCGAGAGCCTCTACAAGAAGACTTATGGTGACGCGCCGCCGCGGCTCGCCTCGCTCGCCTACGATGCCACCGCGCTCGCCGCGGTGATCGCGCGCCGCCAGGCGGAAGCACGCGCCCAGGCCCGGGCCGACGGGCGCCTCACCGAGGCGGAAACCGAGGCCGTGGTGCCGCCCAATCCCTACGGCGTCGATGCGCTGACCGCGCCCAACGGCTTCGCCGGGGTCGACGGGATCTTCCGGCTCGCGCCCTCGGGCCTGGTCGAGCGCGGTCTCGCGGTAATGGAGGTACGCAACCGCCATTTCGTGGTGGTGAGCCCGGCGCCGACGACCTTCCAGAAACCGCAGGCAGGCCGCAATCCGGCGCCGGGCGACTGAGGCTCAGGCGAGCAGCTCGGCCAGCACCGCGTCGAGCCGGAGCCTTCCTTCGTCGGTCGCGCGCAGGCGGCCGTCATCTTGCGTGACGAAGCCGCCGGCGACGAGGCGCGCGAGCCGCGTCGGATCGAATGTCGTATCGAAACCCGTGCCGCCGATACGCTTCACATCCTGCTCGGAGATTCCCTCGGCGAGCCTGAGGCCCATCATGGTCATCTCGGCGATGCGCGTCGCGGCATCGAGCGGCGTCGTCTCGACGCGGCCCGTGCCACCGGCTTCGACTGCGGCGAGCCAGTCGCCTGGCCGGCGCGCATTGACCGTGGCGATGGAACCGTTACTGCCCGGCCCTATTGAAGCGGGAAGGCGGCCATGGGCGCCGGGGCCGATCCCGGCGTAGTCGCCGTAGCGCCAGTAGATCAGGTTGTGGCGGCAGGCCTCGCCGGGCCGCGCGTAGTTGGAGACCTCGTAGGCGGCGAGGCCGTGGGCGGCGAGCGCTTCGCCGGTCGCGCGATACAGCGCCGCCGCCGCGTCCTCGTCGGGCAGTGCGAACGCGCCCTTGGCGTGCAGGCCGAAGAACGGCGTGCCGCGCTCGATGGTGAGCTGGTAGAGCGAGACATGGCCGAGCCCTTCCGCCGCGAGCCGGTCGAGCTCGGCACGCCAGGCGGCGATGGTCTGCCCCGGCCGGGCGTAGATCATGTCGGCATTGACGCGCGCGAACGTGCGCTTGGCGACGGCGAGCGCCTTCAGTGCCTCGGCGGCGGAATGCTGGCGGCCGAGGAATTTCAGCGCCTCGTCGTCGAGCGCCTGGATGCCGACCGAGACACGGTTGACACCGGCGTCGCGGAACGCGGCAAACTTCTCCGCCTCGATCGAGGTGGGATTGGCCTCGAGCGTAATCTCGGGCGGGCCCTCGTCCCAGCCCGCGGGCCACAGGGCACGCGCCTTTTCGATCACCGCGGCGACGGTCCGGGGCGCCATCAGCGATGGCGTGCCGCCGCCGAAGAAGATGCTGGCGAGCCGGCGTCCCGCAAGCTCGCCGGCGGTGCTTTCCATTTCGCGCAGGTAGGCGGCGCGCCAGCGCGGGTGCTCGATCGCGTCGGCGACGTGGCTGTTGAAATCGCAATAGGGGCATTTCGACCGGCAGAACGGCCAGTGGACGTAAAGACCGAACGGCGCGTCCGCGCTCACGCCCGCCGCCGGAAGCAACGCGCGGTCAGCTTGCGGAACGCATCCGCGCGGTGGCTGATGGCGTGCTTGGCCTCCGGCGCCATCTCGCCGAAGGTCTCGTCATGGCCGTCGGCGACGAACATCGGGTCGTAGCCGAAGCCGTTGTGCCCGCGCGGCGGCCACACGATGTGTCCCGTCACCTCGCCCTCGACGGTCTCGACGTGCCCGTCGGGCCAGGCGAGCGACAGCGCGCACACGAAACGTGCCGAGGTATCCGTACTGCCCGACGCTTCCATCTCGCGGTGCACGCGCGCCATGGCGACGCCGAAGTCGCGCGCTTCCCCCGCCCAGCGCGCCGAATAGATGCCGGGTGCGCCGCCCAGCGCCGCAACCGCGAGCCCGGAATCGTCGGCGAGCGCGGGCAGCCGGGCCGCTTCGGCGGCGGCGTGCGCCTTGAGCTCGGCGTTGGCAATGAAGCTGGTGCCGGTCTCCTCGGGCTCGACCAGGCCGAGCGTGCCCGCCGACACGACGTCGAGCCCGAACGGCGCCAGCAGCGCCGCGATCTCGCGTACCTTGCCGGCGTTGTGGGACGCCACCACCAGCCTGCCGCCCTCGAGGATGCGCGCCATCGGTCCCTCAGCGGGCGGGAAACTTATCGATGCCGAGCGCGCCCAGCTGCAGCGCCGCGAGCTCGCCCACGCCCTTGCGCGCCAGCGCCAGCAGCGCGTCGAACTGCGCCTGGCTGAACGGGTCCTCTTCGGCGGTGCCCTGGACCTCGACGAAACGGCCGTCGGCGGTCAGCACGAAGTTGGAATCGACCCCGGCCGCGCTGTCCTCGACATAGTCGAGGTCGAGCACGGGGGTGGCGTTGAACAGGCCGCACGAGACCGCCGCGACCTGGCCCTTGAGCGGGATCGCCTTGAGCGCACCCTTCGCCACCAGCCCCTTGAAGGCGAGGTAGAGCGCGACCCAGGACCCGGTGATGGCGGCGGTGCGGGTGCCGCCGTCGGCCAGCAGCACGTCGCAGTCGATGCGCACCTGGCGCTCGCCCATGGCCTTGAGATCGGTGACCGAGCGCAGGCTGCGGCCGATCAGGCGCTGGATCTCCTGGGTGCGGCCCGATTGCTTGCCGCGCGCCGCCTCGCGGTCGGTGCGGGTGCCGGTCGAGCGCGGCAGCATGCCGTATTCGGCCGTCACCCAGCCGCGCCCCGCGTCGCGCAGCCACGGCGGCACGCGCTCCTCGACGCTTGCCGTGCACATCACGTGGGTGTCGCCGAAGCGGGCCAGGCACGACCCCTCGGCGTACTTGTTGGCGCCGGGCTCGAGGGTGACGGCGCGCAACTGGTCGGGGGCGCGCCCCGATGGGCGGATGCTCATAATTCGGTCCTTTCGCGATGGGTCGGCGCCAAGCTACCCACTTGTCCGGGGCGCGTAAAGTGGCCGGGACCGGCCTTTTCGGCGGGGCCACGCGGTTCCCTCGGTTGACGCTCCGGGGGGGCGTCACTAGATTTTGGCTGCACGAGCACGGGCACGGCCATGGTACTGGAAAACATTACCGGCATTTCACAGCTGAACGGACGGTCGCGGGACATCCTGCGCCAGATCGTCGAGACCTACCTCGCCACCGGCGAGCCGGTGGGCTCGCGCACGCTGTCGCGCCTGCCGGGCCTCCAGCTGTCACCGGCCTCGATCCGCAACGTCATGGCCGATCTGCAGGACATGGGCCTGCTGTTCGCGCCCCATACCTCCGCCGGCCGGCTGCCGACCGAGGCCGGCCTGCGACTGTTCGTGAACGGCATCCTCGAGGTGGGCGGCCTGTCGGAGAACGACCGCTCGGACATCGAGAGCCTGTGCGCGGGCGCCGGCAAGTCGATGGAAGAGGCGCTCTCGGAAGCGACCGCCGCGCTCTCGGGCCTCAGCAACTGCGCCTCGCTCGTGCTCGCGCCCAAAACCGAGGCGGCGCTCAAGCACATCGAGTTCGTCAAGCTCAACGAAGGCCGCGCGCTGGTGGTGATGGTCACCGAATTGGGCGTGGTCGAGAACCGCGTGATCAACCTGCCGCTCGGGATTCCGATGTCGGCGCTGGTGGAGGCGGGCAACTACCTGACCCGCCGGCTCGCCGGGCGCACGGTCGTCGAGGCGCGCGGCGAGGTGCTGCGCGAGATCGAGGCGCACCGTGCCCAGCTCGACAACCTCGCCAGCGAGCTGGTCGAGCGCGGCCTTGCGCACTGGTCGGGCGGCACGCTGCCCCAGGGCTACCTGATCGTGCGCGGCCAGGCGAACCTGCTCGATTCGATCACCGCGCTCGAGGACCTGGAGAAGGTGCGCGAGCTGTTTCAGGCGCTGGAAGCCAAGGAAACCCTCGCCCGCCTGCTCGACCTGACCCAGTCGGCCGAGGGCGTGCAGATATTCATCGGCGCCGACAACAAGCTGTTCGGCAACGCCGGCTGTTCCATGATCGTGGCCCCGTTCGCCAACGCGGCGGAGCACATCGTCGGCGCCATCGGCGTGATCGGGCCGACGCGCATGAACTATGCGCGCATCGTGCCCATGGTCGATTACACCTCGCGCGTGGTGGGCCGCCTGATCGGCTGACCGCGTTTTTTTCATTCATCCGTTTCGTATCAAGGGACACGACATGAGCGAAGAGTCCGACAAGACCGAACGCGCCGACGAGGCTTCGGCGCCCGAGAACGCCGGGGAGGCCCCCCAGGACGGCCTCGCCAAGGCGCAGGCGGAGGCGGCCGAGTCCAAGGACCGCTACATACGCGCCGTGGCCGAGCTCGAGAACTTCCGCCGCCGCGCCGAGAAGGAGCGCCAGGACACGGCCAAGTTCGCGATCGCGTCGTTCGCACGCGACGCGCTGCCGGTGCTCGACAACCTGCGCCGCGGCCTCGACAGCGTCTCGGCCGACGACCGCAAGGCCAATCCGGCGCTCGAGACGCTGGCCGCCGGCATGGAGCTGACCGAGCGCGAGATGCTGGCGACGCTGGAGCGCCACGGCATCGAGAAGGTCGATCCCCAGGGTCAGCCGTTCGACCACAACTTTCATCAGGCCATGCTCGAGATCGAGGACGCCTCGGTCGCGCCCGGCACGGTGGTGCAGGTGCTGCAGTCGGGCTACGTGCTCAACGGGCGCCTCCTGCGCCCGGCGCTGGTGGGCGTCGCCAAGGGCGGCAGCAAGGACGCCGCCAGGGACGGGTGCGACGGCGAGGCACCCGCCGCGGCCAGGGTCCAGGCTCCCATCGCCAACGAGGACCTCGCCAATGCGCCCGACGGCGACGGCAAGGGTGACTGAGCTCTTGAGGCTCCCCGTGTCCCCCGCTAGCCTTGCCGAACGTCCGTGAGACGGCGCAGCGGGAGACCCGCCCCATGACCCCACCTTCGGTCGATATCGCAGTCCCCCCGAGTGCGGGGGCCACCGGCGACGCGCACGACGGCGCGGCGCTCGCGGCGCGCTTCCGCGCGGTGCGCGCCCTGAGCGAAGCCCTGGCCGCGCCGCTCTCGCCCGAGGACCAACAGGTCCAGTCGATGGCGGATGCGTCGCCCACCAAGTGGCACCTCGCCCACGTCAGCTGGTTCTTCGAGACCTTCGTGCTCGCGCCCCATCTCAAGGGCTACCGCGCGTTCCATCCGGACTACGGCTACCTGTTCAACTCCTATTACGAAACGGTCGGGCCACGCCACGCCCGCCCGAGCCGCGGCCTGCTGACGCGCCCGTCGCTGGCCGACGTGATGGCCTACCGCGCCCATGTGGACGCGCATATGGCGCGCCTGCTGGAAGGGGCCGACCGCAAGGCGCTCGTCGTGCTCGCGCCGCTCGTCACCCTCGGCTGCCACCACGAGCAGCAGCACCAGGAGCTGCTGCTCACCGACATCAAGCATGCGCTCGCCGCCCAGCCCCTGCTGCCGGCTTATCGGGCCGATCTGCCGGTGCCGACGGGCACCGCCCAACCCCCTGAATTCATGGACTTTGAGGGCGGCATCCGGCGCATCGGCCACGACCGCGACGGCTTTTGTTTCGATAACGAAACGCCGTGCCACGAGGTGCTGCTGCACGACTTCCGCCTCGCCCGGCGCCCGGTCACCAACGGCGAATATGCCGCGTTCATCGCCGAGGGCGGCTACCGTACGCCCACCCTGTGGCTGTCGGACGGCTGGGCCTGGGTCCAGGCGGGCTGCGGCAACATGTGGGGCGACCCGGCGCCGCTCTACTGGATGAAGCGCGACGGCGCCGGGGACTGGCACGAGTTCACCCTCGCCGGCCCGCGTCCGCTCGATCCCGCGGCACCCGTCAGCCACCTCAGCTATTTCGAGGCCGATGCCTATGCCCGCTTCGCCGGCGCGCGCCTGCCGAGCGAGGCCGAATGGGAGACCGCCGCGCGTGCCACCGGGGCTGCGGAAGCGGGCGCCAACCTGCTGGCCGCGGGCCTGCTGCACCCGGCGCCGGGCGCTGCGGGCGCCGGGCTCGGCCAGATGTTCGGCGACGTGTGGGAATGGACCGCCTCGGCCTATGCCCCCTATCCCGGCTTCCGGCCGGCCGTCGGCGCCATCGGCGAATACAACGGCAAGTTCATGGTGAGCCAGCTGGTGCTCAAGGGCGGCTCGTGCGCCACGCCCCCCGGCCATGTCCGGTCGAGCTACCGCAATTTCTTCTACCCCCATCAGGCCTGGCAGTTCACCGGGTTGAGGCTGGCCGCCGATGCCTGACCGGGCTTCCGAGGCTCTCAAAAATAGTCGAAAAACAAGGCGATGGCGCTAACCCGGACGGGTTGCAGGGGCATTTTTTCATCCCTATATACCGTTCAGCAATCACTGCGGGGCCAAAGTCCCCGCCGGACATCTCAAATCGGAAACCCGGCCGGTGCCTGAAAGGGCCGGCGGGGCTGGCTGACGGGAAAGGGAAATGAAGAATGGGTAAGGTAATCGGTATCGACCTCGGCACCACCAACTCGTGTGTCGCGGTCATGGACGGCAAGGCCGCCAAGGTCATCGAGAATTCCGAGGGCGCGCGCACCACGCCGTCGATGGTCGCCTTCACCGAGTTGGGCGAGCGCCTGGTCGGTCAGGCCGCGAAGCGCCAAGCGGTGACCAACCCCGAAGCGACCCTGTTCGCCATCAAGCGCCTGATCGGGCGCACCTACGATGATCCCATGACCCAGAAGGACCTGGGCATGGTCTCCTACAAGATCGTCAAGGCGGCCTCGGGCGATGCCTGGGTCGAGGCGCGCAGCGAGAAATATTCGCCGAGCCAGGTTTCGGCCTTCATCCTGCAGAAGATGAAGGAGACCGCGGAGTCCTTCCTCGGCGAGAAGGTCGAGCAGGCCGTCATCACGGTCCCCGCCTACTTCAACGACGCCCAGCGCCAGGCCACCAAGGACGCCGGCAAGATCGCTGGCCTCGAAGTGCTGCGCATCATCAACGAGCCGACCGCGGCGGCGCTTGCCTACGGCCTCGACAAGAAACACGCCGGCACCATCGCGGTGTACGACCTCGGCGGCGGCACGTTCGACATCTCGGTGCTCGAGATCGGCGACGGCGTGTTCGAGGTGAAGTCCACCAACGGCGACACGTTCCTCGGCGGCGAGGACTTCGACAAGCGCATCATCGACTACCTCGCCGACGAGTTCAAAAAGGAGCAGGGCATCGACCTGCGCAAGGACAAGCTCGCCCTGCAGCGCCTCAAGGAGGCCGCCGAGAAGGCGAAGATCGAGCTGTCGTCGGCGATGCAGACCGAGATCAACCTGCCGTTCATCACGGCCGACCAGTCGGGCCCGAAGCACCTCAACCTCAAGCTCACGCGCGCCAAGCTCGAGGCGCTGGTGGATGATCTCGTCCAGCGCACTATTGAGCCGTGCAAGGCCGCGCTCAAGGACGCCGGGCTCAAGGCGTCGGAAATCGACGAGGTGATCCTGGTCGGCGGTATGACCCGCATGCCCAAGATCGTCGAGACCGTGAAGACCTTTTTCGGCCGCGACCCCCACAAGGGCGTCAACCCGGACGAGGTGGTCGCCATCGGCGCTGCGATCCAGGCGGGCGTGCTCCAGGGCGACGTCAAGGACGTGCTGCTCTTGGACGTGACGCCGCTGTCGCTCGGCATCGAAACCCTGGGCGGCGTGTTCACGCGCCTGATCGACCGCAACACCACGATCCCGACCAAGAAGTCGCAGGTGTTCTCGACCGCCGAGGACAACCAGACGGCCGTGACCATCCGCGTGTTCCAGGGCGAGCGCGAGATGGCGTCGGACAACAAGCTCTTGGGCCAGTTCGACCTGGTGGGCATCCCCACCGCGCCGCGCGGCGTGCCGCAGATCGAGGTCGCCTTCGACATCGACGCCAACGGCATCGTCAACGTCTCGGCCAAGGACAAGGCCACCGCCAAGGAGCAGCAGATCCGCATCCAGGCCTCGGGCGGTCTCTCGGACGAGGAGATCGAACGCATGGTCAAGGACGCGGAAGCCCATGCCGACGAGGACAAGAAGCGCCGTACCGACGTCGAGCGCCGCAACCAGGCCGAGACCCTGATCCACACCACCGAGAAATCGCTCAAGGAACACGGCGACAAGATCTCGGCGGAGGAGAAGAAGGCCATCGAGGACGCAATCGCGGACCTCAAGACGGCGCTGGAAGGCACCGACCAGGACGAGATCACCAGGAAGATCGAGATACTGGCCCAGGCGTCCATGAAGCTCGGCGAGGCCATGTACAAGGCCGCCCAGGAATCCGAGGCGGCGTCGGGGGGCGACGACGGCGCCTCGTCCGCCGATACGGCATCGGCGGAGGCCGGGGACGGCTCCGATGCGTCCGGCGACAAGGTGGTGGACGCCGACTTCGAGGAAGTCGACGACGACAAGAAGAGCCGCTCCTGATAAAGGGATAGACGGCACGGCTTCGGCGCGGGGAATTCTGCCCCGCGCCGGACCGTTGAGGGGGACGGCCGCCGGATCAGCAC
Source organism: uncultured Alphaproteobacteria bacterium (assembly GCA_963732875.1). GTDB lineage: Bacteria > Pseudomonadota > Alphaproteobacteria > SMXQ01 > SMXQ01 > WHSO01. The sequence goes on from CAVTBD010000002.1 coordinate 2,317,512, forward strand.
ATGGCGAAACAGGACTTCTACGAAACGCTCGGCGTGGGCAAATCCGCGGACGCGGACGAGCTCAAAAAGGCGTACCGCAAGCTGGCCATGCAGTATCACCCGGACCGCAATCCGGATGACAAGGACGCCGAGCACAAGTTCAAGGAAATCAACGAAGCTTACGACGTCCTCAAGGACTCGGAGAAGCGCGCCGCCTACGATCGCTTCGGCCATGCCGCATTCGACGGGCCGGGCGCGGCGGGCGCCGGTGCCGGCGCCGCGGGGGCGGGCGACTTCGGCTTCAACTTCGCGGGTGGCTTCGCCGACATCTTCGACGAGATGTTCGGCGACTTCACCGGAAGGCGCGGAGCCGGAGCCGGTGCAGGTGCGGGCGCTGGCCCGGCCCAGGCGCGCGGCGCGGATCTCCGCTACAACATGGACATCACGCTGGAGGAAGCCTTCGCTGGCAAGCAGGCCACCGTGCGCGTACCGACCGCGGCGGCGTGCGAGACCTGCTCGGGCACCGGCGCGGCCAAGGGCTCCAAGCCCGTGAGCTGTCCCACCTGCCACGGGCGCGGCCGGGTGCGCGCCCAGCAGGGCTTCTTCACCATCGAGCGCACCTGCGCCACCTGCCACGGCCAGGGCCAGGTGATCGACAATCCCTGCGCCACCTGCCACGGGTCCGGCCGGGTGCAGAAGGAGAAGACGCTGTCGGTGTCGATCCCGGCGGGCGTCGAGGACGGCACCCGCATCCGGCTCTCGGGCGAGGGCGAGGCTGGCCTGCGCGGCGGCCCGGCGGGCGACCTCTACATCTTCCTCACGGTCAGGGCGCACAAGTATTTCCAGCGCGACGGCGCCAACCTCTACATGCGCGTGCCGATCCCGATGACGACCGCGGCGGTCGGCGGCGTGATCGAGGTGCCGACCGTGGACGGGGCGCGCGCGCGCGTCACCATCCCGGAAGGCACCCAGTCGGGCCACCAGTTCCGGCTCAAGGGCAAGGGCATGAGCGTGATGCGCTCGGCCGCGCGCGGCGACATGTACATCCGCGCCCAGGTGGAGACCCCGGTCAAGCTGACCAAGCGCCAGAAGGAGCTGCTCAAGGAGTTCGCGGCGGAAAGCCCCGCCTCGCGCACCAGCCCCGAGTCCGAGGGCTTCTTCGCCAAGGTCAAGGAAGCCTGGGACGATCTCACCGAGAACGGCCGCGGCTGACGCGGCCAAGCCCGCGCGCGCTCCCGCGCCCGAAACCCCTCCAACATCCGCGTTCCCTGTGGTTTAATCGCGCCCGTTTTCACGTGAAGAACGGACGGGGAGCATCATGGCGGAACTCACCATCGGCATCGTCGGCGCCGCCGGCCGCATGGGCCGTGCGCTGGTGCGCGCGGCGACCGAGGCCAGGGGCTGCCGCGTCATCGCCGCGTCCGAGATGCCGGGCCATGCCGCTCTCGGCCAGGATGCGGGCGCGCTCGCCGGGCTCGACCCGCTCGGCGTGGCGCTCACCGCCGACACCTCGGAAGTCTTCGCGGCCGCCGATGCCGTGCTCGACTTCACCGCGCCCAAGGCCGCCGTCGAGCACGCCATGATGGCGGCCGATACCGGCACCATCTTCGTCACCGGCACCACCGGCATCGAGGCCGCCGAACAGGCCAGGATCGCGACGGCGGCGAAGAAGGTCGCCATCGTCCAGGCGCCCAACTTCTCGATCGGCGTCAATATCGCCATGGCGCTGGTCGAGCAGACCGCGCGCCTTCTCGACGAGAGCTTCGACATCGAGATCGTCGAGATGCACCACCGCCACAAGGTCGACGCGCCGTCCGGCACCGCGCTCGGACTCGGCCGCGCCGCCGCAAAAGGGCGCGGGGTCGATCTCGACAGCGTCGCCGAGCGCGGGCGAGACGGCATCACCGGCGCGCGCAAGCCGGGCGCCATCGGCTTCGCGGCATTGCGCGGCGGCGACGTGGTGGGCGATCACACCGTGATGTTCGCCGGCCCCGCCGAGCGCATCGAGATCACCCACAAGGCGGGTGGGCGCGAGATCTTCGCGCGCGGCGCCGTGCGCGCCGCGCTGTGGGCCCAGGGCAAGGGCCCCGGCCTCTACTCCATGCAGGACGTGCTGGGCTTCACGCGCTAGAGCCTGATCGGCTCGGCTCGGAACGATCTTGAGCCGTGAATCAGGCTCTACACTTGCTCTAGGTGCGCGTCGTCTTCGGTTTCCGCCTCGTCGGCGCGCGCCGCCTCCCAGGCGATCAGCGCGCGCTTGCGGTCGAGCCCGAAGGCGTAGCCGCCGAGCGTGCCCGAGCCGCGCAGCACCCGATGGCACGGGATCAAGAGCGCGACCGGATTGGCGGCACACGCGCTGCCGACGGCGCGCGCGGCGCCGGGTGCGCCGATGGCGCGGGCGATCGCGGCGTAGGTCGTGACCGCGCCGGGCGGGATCGCCAGCAGCGCCTGCCATACTTTGACCTGGAAATTGGTGCCGCGTGGCGCGAGCCGGACCTTGCCCGTGTTCCCATCTGCGAACAGGCGGTCTGCCAGATCGCGCGCCACGGCATCGTCGCGTATGAAACAAGCGTTGGGCCAGGCCGCACGCTCGGCTGCGAGCGCGGTCCCGTTGTCGTCTTCGACGAAGGCGAGGCGCGTCACGCCGCGCGGCGAGGCGGCGGCGAACAGGCGCCCGAACGGGCTTTCGGCTGAGCCGTAAGCCAGCGTGAGCCCGGCGCCGCCGCCCCGGATCTCGCCCGGGCTCGCCGCGTCGAAGCCGACCGCGAGGTCGTGCAGCCGCGACGGGCCGGAGAGCCCGGCGCCGAGCGCGGCGTCGAGCACCGGCGCGCCCGCCTTCAGCCGCGCGCGCGCCTCGTCCAACGCCAGCAGGTTGAGGAAGCGCTTGGGCGAAACCCCGGTCCAGCGCCGGAACTCGCGCTGGAAGTGCCACGGGCTGAGGCCCGCGGCGCGGGCCGCGCGGGCGAGGTCGGGACGGTCCTCCCAATGGGCCACGAGCCAGGCGATGGCCCGGGCGATGCGCGCGTAGTGATGGTCGTTGGTGGTGATGGTGTCCATGGCTGTGACCTCCATGACGGTCACGCTAGCGCCGCGCGTAGGCCGGCGCGACCCGATTCTTGCGGTTATGATTCTTGCGGTTATGCCGGGGCTTTTTCGGCGGGCCGCGCCCGTACCAGCGCGACCGCCGCGAGGATCAGGGCGAGCGCGGCGGCCTCGCTTGTATCCAGCGCCTCGCCCAGCCAGGCGACGCCCGTGACCGTGCCGATCGCCGGGATCAGGAAGTTGATCATGCTGGCGAAGGTCGGCCCGGCCGAGACCAGCAGGCGGAAATAGATGATCGCGGCGAGCGCGGTCGGCAGCACGCCGAGCGCGACGACGGCGGCGAGCGAGTCCGCCGACGGGTGTGCGTGCCAGGGCGGCTCCCACAACAGGGCCGCCGGCACCATCACCAGCGCGCAGGCGATCATGGTGCCCGCCGCCAGCGTCAGCGTCGGCACGGTGAGGGAAAGCTTCTTGGCATAGACCGCGGTCGCGGCGTAGCTCGCCGCCGCCACTGTCACCGCGAATTGGGCCGCCGCCGCGCCGCCGCCGATCTCGCCCAGCACCGCCGGGCCCATCAGCACCGTGAGCGCGGCAAGGCCGAGGGCGATACCGATGATGCGGCGCGCGCCGATGCGCGCTTCCACGCCCGAAAGCTTGGCCAGCGCCGCGGTGAATACCGGCATGACGCCGATCAGGATCGCGGCGAGCGACGACGAGACCCGCGTCTCGCCCCACGAGATCAGGGTGAAGGGGATGCCGTTGCCGAGCATGCCGACGGCGAGGAAATGCAGCCAGGTGCGCCGCCCGGCGATGGTCGTCACCGTGGGCAGGCGCGCGCCCGCGGCGCGTGCGGCGAGATACAGGATCGCGGCGGCGACGGCGATGCGCCCGGCCGCGACCGAGACCGGGCCGACGCTCTCCACGGCGATCTTGATGACCGAGAACGTGCCGCCCCAGATCACGCTGAGGCTGAGCAGCAGCCCGTAGTCGCCGAGCGGGCGGGCGCGCAAGGACGGCTCAGGCGCCGTGGGCGGCGGGGCCCGTGGTGCGGGCCTCGGCGAGGTGCGGCGGCTCGCGCAGGATGCTGAGCGCGTTGGCGAGCGCGTCGGCGAAGGCGATACGCTCGCCCGGCGACAGCCAGGCACCGACCGTGTGCACTTCGCCATGGCTGGTGAGGCGGATCTCCTCGGCCATCTCGTCGCCCGTGACCTCGACCCGGAGCCAGTAGGGCTGCATCGTGATCTCGACGCCGCGCCCGCGATGGTCGAGACGGCGGATAGTGAGCGCGTCGCGCGTCAGCAGCACGTGCTCGACCGCGCGCGCCGAACGGTAGTTGAGCTTGAACGCCCAGTAGATCAGGGCGACGTCGAGGCCGAAGAAGCCGCACACCGGCCATGCCCCCATGGCGACGAAGGCGAAGCCGGCGGCGAAGCTGACGCCGCCGATCGCCAACATCAGGATGGTAAAGCCGCGCGGGCCGAGGCTCCGGTGCGGCGTGATGACCGCGTCGAACAGGACCTCGCCGCCATGGGCCGGCGCCGCCGGCCGGTCATCGCCGCAGCCGGTTTCGCTGCGGGCGTCGTTGCAGGTGTCGTCGCGGTCTCCGGTCATGCTTTCTAGATAGGGCGCACGCGCGCGCAAGTCAAAGCCGGGACTTTCCGGTGCTACGGTCCGGCATTAAAGTACCGCCCATGAAGAAGCCCGACATCGAACGGTTTTTCGCGCTCCTGGCCAAGGCCAACCCCGACCCCCGGGGCGAGCTGCACTACATCAATCCCTACACCCTGCTGGTGGCGGTGGTGCTGTCGGCCCAGGCGACCGACGCCGGCGTCAACAAGGCGACCAGGCCGCTGTTCGCCAAGGTCAGGACGCCCGAGGCCATGATCCGGCTCGGCCTCGAGGGCCTCAGGGGCTACATCAAGACCATCGGCCTCTACAACACCAAGGCCAGGAACGTGATCGCGCTCTCCAAAATGCTGGTCGCGGCGCACGGCGGCAAGGTTCCGGCCGACCGCGCGGCGCTGGAGACGCTGCCCGGCGTCGGGCGCAAGACCGCCAACGTGGTGCTCAATATCGCCTTCGGCGAGCCGACGCTCGCGGTCGATACCCACGTGTTCCGCGTCTCCAACCGCACCGGCCTCGCGCCCGGCAAGACGGTGCGCGAGGTGGAAGACAGGCTGATGAAGGTGGTGCCCGAGAAGTACCTGCACCACGCACACCATTGGCTGATCCTGCATGGGCGCTATATCTGCCTCGCACGCAAGCCGCGCTGTCCCGACTGCGTGGTGCGCGAGGTGTGCGGCTTCAAGGGCAAGACGGTGGCGGCCTGAGCCGGGTCAGCTTTTCCAGCGGAGCGTCGTTTCCGGCACGGGGTTGCGGAACTCGCGGCCCTCGGCGCGCGCGCGCGCGAACTCGCGCTTGAGCCTGAGATACCATTTTGCCGGCGTGTCGGCGTCGTCGATCAGGCGCAGCGGCGGATTGCCGGCGAGCCCGATCTGCTGCTTGGTGACGATGTCGCGGTCCTGGCCCAGGAACGCGCTCATCACGCGCGCGAACAGCGGCCGGAACACGATAGCCCAGGGCATGGTCCAGTAGATCGCCTGGCTGACCAGCGTCTCACGCGGTCCCACCGGCGTCACACCGGTCAGGCTCACCACCTGGTTGCGGCCGGCGCGGATGTGCTCGATGCGCACGCCGGGCAGGCGGAAGGTGATCTCGGTTTCGGGCACGCCGCCCATCAGCCGGTAGAGGCGCGAGTTGGACGACGGCCGGTGGCGCACCATGGTGAAGCCGAGCGTGCTCGGCGCGAACCGCTTTTCCTTGGCGTGGGCCGAGGTGGACGGCCGCCACCACCATGACGCATGGACGAACGGGCCGTGGGCCGGGTCCATCAGTCCCATCACCGCGTGGTCGAGCGGGCACGGGAACAGCTGGGTCTCGAAGATGCGATGGAAGTTGGCGCCGCCGAGATCGGGCAGGCGTGGGATGTCGAGGTCGGGCGCGTGAGCGCCGCGTCCCTCGCCCATGAAGATCCAGACGTTGCCATCGGCCTCGCGCACCGGATAGCCGTGCACGCGCACGCGGCCGTAGTCGAACGGCTGGCCCTCCACCAGCGACGGCACGTGGGTGAGCCGCCCGTCGGGGGTGAAGCGCCAGCCGTGGTAGCAGCATTGCAGCTCGTTGCCGTCGAAGCTGCCGAAATGGAGCGGGATGCCGCGGTGCGGACACACGTCGTCGAGCACGAACGGCGCGCCGTGCGCATCACGGCCGAACACCAGCGCCTCGCCCAGGATGGTGCGCGCCACGAGCCGCCCGGTCTCGAGCGCGCGCGACGGCAGCGCGTAGTACCAGAGTCCCCGGAGCGCGTAGTCGGGCTGGGCGGCGGGCGCGGTCGTGCCGCCGACGATCTCCATGTCGTCGGTGGGGCCGCCGTCGGGCGCGCCGCCGTCGCCTCCGCCGATCGCGGCCATGCTAGCTTTGGTCCTCGCGGGCCTGCAGGAGCGCGGCGAAGCAGGCGCGGGGATCTACTTGGGCCTTGGCGCCGCCGGCACCCCGCGGATCGGCGCGGAACTGGAAATAGGTGACGCGATAGGCCGCGCCGTCGGCGTGCAGGTAGAGATCGAGCAGGCAGCCGCCGCCGCGATAGCGCCACAGGGCGGCGGGATCGTCGGCGCGCGCGAACTGGGGCGCGCCGATCAGCTTCTGCACCTCATCGCCGGTCAGACCCCGCAGCCGGTCGGGGTCGGGGGGCGGGGCCGCGGGCTCGGGTGCCAGCCGGGCGGTCTTTTCGGCGGGCGTGGGGGTCGCGGTGACGGGCGGCGGCGGTGTCGCGGTCGCCGTGGCGGGCTCGGGCTGGCTTGTCTCGCGCGGCGCCGGTGCCGCGCAAGCGGCGAGCGCCAGCGCCGCGCATACCGCGACGGCGAAGGCTGGGGTTCTCGTCATGGTCGGAGGGTGCGGGGCCGGGGTCACTCGCCCGCTTCGACCGGCGCGCCCTCGCGGGTCGGGCCGTGGCCGGCGGGCCGCTGCGCCGTGCCCTCGGGCCGGAACAGCCTCATCTCACCCGCGATCTCGCCGCCCACCTCGACCTCGATCTGGCCATAGGTGACGCTGCCCTTGATGCGTGCGGTGGCGCGCACCCTTAAGCGTTTGTGCACCGTGAGCGTGCCCTCGAAGCGGCCGCAGATCTCGGCCTCGTCGATCTCGGCCGAGCCCTTGTAGAAGCCCGACGGCGCTACGTCGAGCTGCCGGCAGTGCTCGAGGTCCGCCTCGACGCGGCCCTCCACCACCAGCTTGTCGCAGGCGGCGATCTGGCCGGCCAGCGAGATCTCGCGCCCCACCACCAGGGTCTTGCCCTCGACGCCATAGGCGCGCATCTCGCTGCGCGGCGGCATCATGCCGGGGATGTCGGCAATGCGGCTGGTGGACGGCGTGGTCGGCTGGGCCGGAACCGGCTTGCGCAGGTTGAGCGACGGCGCGACGCCGACGCGCGGCAGCGGCTTGGCCTCGGGGATGCGGGGCGCGGGCGCGGCCTTCGCGACATCCTTGGGTGCGTCACCTTTCTTGCGGCCGAACATGGTGCAAATCCTTTGATCAACGGCTGTGGACAGGAGCCTCAGGATAAACCGAAGACGGCGCCGAAACAACAAACCGCAAGGCATTCGAATCGCGGCACGAACCACACGGCGGGCGGCCTTGTCCGCCGGGGGGCGGCATGTATACTCGGCGCGCGGAAAACAGGGCGACGGAGGCGCGAGTGAGCACGAAATCCCGGCAATGCGATCGCGGGCACGGTGGTGGAAGGACGCCGCTTCGACGTGCTCGGCATCGGCAATGCGATCGTCGACGTGATCGCCCATGCCGACGACGGCTTCCTGCGCGACGCCGGCCTTGCCAAGGGGGCGATGACCCTGATCGACGCCGCCGCCGCGGAATCGCTCTATGCCCGCATGGGCCAGGCGGTCGAGGCCTCGGGCGGCTCGGCCGCCAACACTATCGCCGGGCTGGCTGCGCTCGGCGGGCGCGGTGCCTTCATCGGCAAGGTCCGCAACGACCAGCTCGGCGGCATCTTCGCCCATGACATCCGCGCCCTCGGGGTCGCCTTCGACACGCCGCCCGCGACCACCGGCGCGGCCACCGCGCGCTGCCTGATCTTCGTCACCCCCGACGCCCAGCGCACCATGCAGACTTTCCTCGGCGTCTCTGGCACGCTCGCGCCCGCCGACATCGACGAAACGCTGGTGCGCGACGCCGCCGTCACCTACCTCGAGGGCTACCTGTGGGACCCGCCCGAGGCCAAGCATGCCTTCGAGAAGGCGGCGAAGATCGCCCATCAGGCCGGCAACATGGTCGCGCTCTCGCTCTCGGACGCGTTCTGCGTCGACCGCCACCGCGCCGACTTCCTGCGCCTGGTGGAAGGACACGTCGACATCCTGTTCGCCAATGAATCCGAGATCCTGTCGCTCTACCAGGTGGACGACTTCGACACGGCACTCCAGAAGGCGCGCGGCCACTGCCAGATCGCCGCGCTGACCCGCTCCGAAAAGGGCTCGGTGGTGATCGCCGGCGACGAGCTTCACGTGATCGACGCGGTGCGTACCGGCAAGGTGGTCGATACCACCGGGGCGGGCGATCTTTACGCGGCGGGCTTCCTCCACGGCCTGACTCAGGGACGATCCTTGCACGACTGCGGGCGCATCGGCTCGATCTGCGCAGGCGAGATCATCGGTCATTACGGTGCACGCCCGGAGGCGCCGCTTGACGCGCTGGTCGCGCGCGCCCTCGCGTGATCGCAGCACGCACCGCGCAACGGCGACCGTGACCGCCCGGCCCGGCGGGGACATGCCGTGACGGGCCGCCTCGGCGCAGCCTTGGCCCTCTACCGTGATCCGCGCATCGTGCTGATCCTGGTGCTGGGTTTTGCGAGCGGCCTGCCGCTGGCGCTCACCCTCGCGACGCTGACTGCCTGGCTCGCCAAGGCAGGCATCTCGCTCACCACCATCGGCCTGTTCGCCCTGGTCGGCCTGCCCTACGCCTACAAGTTCCTGTGGTCGCCCGTGATCGACGGCTTGCCGTTGCCGGGGCTCACCCGGCGCCTCGGCCGGCGGCGCGGCTGGCTGCTCGCGGTCCAGGTCGCGCTCGCGCTCGCCATCGCCGCGCTCGGCCTGTCCGATCCCGTGCACGACACGTTCGTGACCGCCGCGCTCGCGCTCGCCGTCGCGTTCCTGTCGGCGACCCAGGACATCGTCATCGACGCATGGCGGGTGGAGATTCTGGACGCGCACGAGCAGGGCGCCGGGGCCGCCGCGGTGCAGCTCGGCTACCGCGTCGGCATGCTCGCGTCGGGCGCGGGCGCGCTCTACATCGCCGATGTCTGGGGTTTTCATGCGGCCTACGCCGCCATGGCGGTCGCCATGATGATCGGCATGGCGGCGACGCTGATCGCCCGCGAGCCGGCGCGGCCCGCACGGGACGGGCAGGACACGGAGTCCCGCGATGGGCTCGCGCGCTGGCTCGCCGACCACGTGGTGGCGCCGTTCGCCGATTTCGTCGCGCGCCCGGGCTGGGCGGCGATTCTGCTGTTCATCGTGCTCTATAAGTTCGGCGACGCCATCGCCGGGGTCATGTCCAACCCGTTCTATATCGACCTCGGCTTCTCGCTCACGACCATCGCCTCCATCACCAAGGTCTTCGGCATCATCGCCACGCTGGCGGGCGCGGTCGCGGGCGGCGTCGCCGTGGCGCGGCTCGGCATCATGCGGGCGTTGCTCCTGTGCGGCATCCTGCAGATGCTCTCCAACCTGATGTACGTGGTGCAGGCGCTGGCGGGCAATGATCCGTGGACCCTCACCGTGACCATCGCCGCCGAGAACTTCACCGGCGGCATGGGCACGGCGGCCTTCGTCGCCTATCTCTCGCGGCTGTGCGCCGTCGCCTTCACGGCGACCCAGTATGCGTTGTTTTCCTCACTTGCGGCGGTCGGGCGAACGGTGCTGTCATCGACCGGCGGCTGGCTCGCGGAGCGGCTCGACTGGATCTGGTTCTTCGTTGCGACCGCCGCCTGCGCGCTGCCGGGCCTCGTGGTGCTCGGCCTATTGATGCGTGCCGAGGCCAGTCACGCGCGCGAGGAGGCGTCCTCATGAAGATCGGCGTACCGAAGGAGATCAAGGTCCACGAATACCGGGTCGGGCTGGTGCCCGCCTCGGTACGCGAGCTGGTCGCGGCCGGCCATTCGGTCGTGGTCGAGACCGGCGCGGGAATCGGGATCGGCTGTACCGACGACGACTACCAGGACGCCGGTGCCACCATCGCCGCCGATGCAGGCGCCGTGTTCGCCGCGGCCGATCTGGTGGTCAAGGTGAAGGAGCCGCAGCCCACGGAAATCGCGCGCCTGCGCAAGGGCCAGGCGCTGTTCACCTACCTCCATCTCGCCCCCGACCCCGAGCAGACCAGGGGGCTGATGGCGTCGGGCGCCACCGCGATCGCCTACGAGACCGTGACCGACGGGCGCGGCGGCCTGCCCCTGCTCGCGCCCATGAGCGCGGTCGCGGGCCGCATGGCGGCCCAGGTCGGCGCCCATTACCTCGAAAAGATTTCGGGCGGCGAGGGCATCCTTCTCGGCGGTGTGCCGGGCGTGGCCCCCGCCAAAGTGTGCGTGCTGGGCGCGGGCACGGTCGGGCGCGAGGCGGCGCGCATGGCGATCGGCCTCGGCGCCGACGTCACCGTGCTCAACAAGGGCGCCGACCGGCTCGCCGCGCTCGACCTCGTGTTCGGCAACCGGGTGCGCGGCGTCCAAAGCAACGTCGAGACCGTGGAGCGCTACGTCGCCGACGCCGACCTCGTGGTCGGCGCGGTGCTGGTGCCGGGCGGCGCCGCGCCCAGGATCGTGCCGCGCGCGCTGGTCGCGCGCATGCGCCCGGGCGCGGTGATCGTCGACGTTGCCATTGACCAGGGCGGCTGCTGCGAGACCTCGCGCCCCACCACCCATGCCGACCCGGTCTATGTCGAGGAAGGCGTGATCCACTACTGCGTCACCAACATGCCGGGCGCGGTGCCGCGCACCTCGGCGTTCGCGCTCAACAACGCGACGCTGCCGTTCGTGCGCGCGCTCGCCGACAAGGGCATCACCGGCGCGCTCACGGCCGATCCCCACCTGCGTGCGGGCCTCAACGTGATGGCGGGCAAGCTCACCTGCGCCGCGGTGGCAGACAGCCTCGGCCTGCCGCTCACGCCCGCCGAGAAGGCGCTGGCATGAGCGTGCGGCTCGAGGTCGTGCAAGACGACATCACCGCGCTCGCGGTCGATGCCATCGTGAACGCGGCCAATGAAAGCCTGCTCGGTGGCGGCGGCGTCGACGGCGCGATCCATCGCGCCGCCGGGCCGGAGCTGCTCGCCGAATGCCGCACCCTGGGCGGCTGCCCCACCGGCGATGCGCGCATTACCCAGGGCTACCGCCTGCCGGCACGCTTCGTGATCCATACGGTGGGGCCGGTATGGCGCGGCGGCGGGCACGGCGAGACGCGCCTGCTCGCGAGCTGCTATCGCGAATTGTTGCGGCTCGCCCGCGCCCACGGCGTCGCCGCCGTCGCCTTCCCGGCGATCTCGACCGGTGTTTACCGCTTTCCGCCCGAGCGCGCGGCGGAAATCGCGGTCGCAACCGTGCGCGAGGAAACCGCCGACCCGGGCCCGATCGAACGCGTCGTGTTCTGCTGCTTCGATGGTGCCACCGCCGACATCTACCGCCGCCTGCTGGCGGCCTGATCCCGAGCGGGGCGTGTCATGGCGGTCCGCGATCTCGCCAGCCTGTTCAAACCGGCCTCGGTCGCCCTGATCGGCGCCAGCGCCCGGCGCGGCTCGGTCGGCGCCCGGCTTACGGCCAACCTGCTCGGTGGCGGCTACGTCGGTCGCATTTTCCTGGTCAACCCGCGCCACCGCTCGATCCTCGGCCACCCGGTCCACCCTGATCCCGACTCCCTGCCCGAGGCGCCCGAGCTCGCCGTCATCGCCACGCCGGCTGCGGCGGTGCCCGCCGTGGTCGCGGCGCTCGGCCGTCGCGGCACCCGCGCGGCGGTGGTGATCTCGGCGGGCTTCGCCGAGCGCGGCGCGGCACCCGGTGCCGCGCTGCAGGCCGCCGTGAAGGCCGAAGCCGAGCGCTACGGTGTGCGCCTGGTCGGACCCAACTGCCTCGGCATCATGGTGCCCGGCATCGGGCTCAACGCCAGCTTCTCGCACCTGTCCGGCAAGGCGGGTGCGCTCGCCTTCGTCACCCAGTCGGGCGCCATGGTAACGGCGGTGCTCGACTGGGCCGCCCCGCGCGGCATCGGCTTTTCCCACATGGTCTCGCTCGGCGGCATGGCGGACGTCGATTTCGCCGACATGCTCGACTACCTCGCGGGCGAGCCCATGTGCCGCGCCGTTCTCCTTTACATCGAGGCGGTCGGCAACGCGCGCCGCTTCATGTCGGCGGCCCGCGCCTGCGCCCGGCTCAAGCCGGTGATCGTGGTCAAGGCCGGCCGGTTCGCCGAAGGCGCCCGTGCGGCCCTGTCCCATACCGGCGCGCTGGCGGGTTCCGACGCGGTCTACGACGCGGCGTTCCGGCGTGCGGGCATGCTGCGTGTCGGCTCGGTGGGCGAGTTGTTCGATGCGGCGGAGACGCTGGCGCGCAATCCCGGCTTCGCCGGTGAGGACATGGCGATTCTGACCAACGGCGGCGGCTTCGGCGTGCTGGCGACCGATGCCCTGGTGGGGCTGGGCGGCCGGCTCGCCCGGCTTGCCCCTGAGACCATGGCCCGCCTCGACGCCGCCCTGCCCGCCGACTGGTCCCACGGCAATCCCGTGGACGTGCTCGGCGATGCCCGCGCGGAACGCTACGGCGCGGCGCTCGAAGCGCTGCTCGCCGACCACGGCGTCGGTGGCGTGATCGCGCTCTATTGCCCGACCGCGGTGTCCTCGCCCACCCGCATCGCCCGCGCCGTGATCGCGCGCGCCGGCGCCGATGGCCGCCGCCGCGTGTTCACGAGCTGGGTCGGCCAGCGCACGGTGGCCACGGCGCGGCGCCTGTTCGCCGCCGCCGGCGTGGCGACCTACGACACGCCGGACCAGGCCGTGCGCGCGGTGATGCACATGGTCGACTACCGGCGCAACCAGACGACGCTGATGGAAACGCCGCCCTCGGTGCCGGACGCCTTCGCGCCGGATCGTGCCGGCGTGGCTGCGATCATCGCCGGCGCAATTCGCGAAGAACGCCAGTGGCTGACGGCGCCCGAGGCCGAAGCGGTGCTCGCCGCCTATGGTATCCCTGTCGTGCGCTCCACTGTCGCGGCCACGCCCGAGGAGGCCGAGGCCGTCTCCGCCCGCCTCGGTCAGCCGGTCGCGCTCAAGATCCTGTCGCCCGACATCATCCACAAGACCGAGTTCGGCGCGGTGGCGCTCGATCTCACCACGCCGGAAGCGGTCGGCTTCGCGGCGCGCGGCATGGCCGATCGCATCCTCGAGCATGACCCGAACATCCGCATCACCGGCTTCACGCTCCAGCCCATGGTGCATCACGCCGGCGCCATCGAGCTGATCGCCGGAATCAGCGAAGACGCCCAGTTCGGCCCGGTGGTGCTGTTCGGGCGCGGCGGCCGCGAGGTGGAAAGCGAAGGCGACCGGGCGCTCGCCCTGCCGCCGCTCAATCTCGGCCTCGCGCGCCGGACCATCGCGCGCACCCGCGTCGCCCGCCTGCTCGCGGGCACGCGCGGCCGGGCCGGCGCCGATGTCGACGCGGTGGCGCTGACGCTGGTGAAGCTCGCCCAGCTCGCGGCCGACCATGCCGAGCTGCGCGAGCTCGACATCAATCCGCTGATTGCCGACCGCACCGGGGTGACGGCGATCGACGCCCGCATCCGTGTGGCCTCGGCCGACGGGCCCGCGCTCGCGCGGCTCGCGATCCTGCCCTATCCCAAGGAGCTGGAGCAGGAGACGGCGACCCGCGACGGCACCCGCGTGTTCCTGCGCCCGGTCATGCCCGAGGATGAGCCGCTGTTCCAGGCCGCCTTCGCCCGGCTCGATCCCGAGGACATCCGGCTGCGCTTCTGGGCCGCGCTACGCGAGCTGCCCCACGCCATGGCGGCGCGCCTCACCCAGATCGACTACGACCGCGAGATGGCGCTGGTGGCCTTCACGCCGGCGGGCGCGGGTCCGCGCGAGGCGCTGGGCGTGGTGCGCCTGACATGCGATCCCGACAACACCGAGGGCCAGTACGCCATCATCGTGCGCTCGGACGTGAAGGGGCACGGCCTCGGCTACCTGCTGATGGGCGAGATCATCGCCTATGGCCGGGCGCGCGGCCTCGCGCGCATCACCGGCCAGGTGCTGCGCGAGAACCGGGCGATGCTGGCCATGTGCCGGGAGCTTGGATTCGCCTGTGCGCCGTCGCCCGAAGATCCGGGCGTGGTCGACGTCCGTCTCGATCTCGACCGTCCGTGACCGGTCCGGGATACGGTTTCGTTACCGAAACATTATCCCGGAAAGGTGCCGGAACCGGCGCTCTTCACGATCGGCCAAATTTACCAAGCACTTGATTTAACTAATTTTATTTGACCCTCCTGACGGTTCGCGCGAATCTTCGGGTGGTCTCCGCGCCTGGCCCCGCGCCCGGCGCGGAGCCAGCGATGGACGGGTCCGGCGGCCGCTTGTGTCCGCCGGCCGGTCCCTCACCGCCCGGGACGGCCGCAGACCCTCCGGCCGTGGTGGGGCACCCGCCTTGAGCGACGCCGTGACCCCTTCGGCGTCGCCGTGCGGGCGCCGGGTGGCGGTGAATTCGACGGATCGAAAACCGACCGCGTCAGGCGGCGGCGTTGGGAGTCTCGAGCGCGTAGCCGGCGGAGCGCACGGTGCGGATCACGTCGTCATGGGCGTTGAGGTTGAGCGCCTTGCGCAGCCGGCGGATATGCACGTCGACGGTGCGCGGCTCGATGAAGGCGTCGTCGCGCCACACCGCGTCGAGCAACTGCTCGCGGCTGAACACGCGCCCCGGATGCTCGATGAAGAAGCGCAGCAGCCGGAACTCGGCGGGGCGCAGCTCGACCGGCTTGCCGTTGCGGTAGACCCTGTGCGCGGCCAGATCCATGGTGATGTCGCCGTAGGTCAGCGAATCGGATTCCAGCGCCGGACGCGCGCGGCGCAGCACGGCATGGACGCGCGCAATCAGCTCCGACGGCGAGAACGGCTTGGTGATGTAGTCGTCGGCGCCGGCGTTCAGCCCGCGCACGCGGTCGGCTTCCTCGCCGCGCGCGGTCAGCATGATGACCGGGACGTCGCGGGTCTCGGGGTTGCGGCGCATGCGGCGGCAGACTTCCATGCCGGAGACGAGCGGCACCATCCAGTCGAGCAGCACGAGATCGGGGGCCTTCTCCTCGATCATCAGCAGTGCTTCCTCGCCGTCGCCGGCGGTCTCGACGTCGAATCCCTCGCGTTCCAGATTGTAACGCAGGAGCGTGACCAGCGCGGCCTCATCCTCGACGATCAGGATGCGCGGTTTCAAGGCGTCAGCGTTCATTATCCTCACCGGGTTCGACCATGGCGAAGCTCGAGCTGTCGCCCTTTGGCCGGATCTCGGTGAGCGGATGTCCGTTCACCATGAAATAGATGATCTCTGCGATGTTGGTCGTATGATCGCCGATGCGCTCGATGTTCTTGGCGATGAACAGAAGATGCGTGCACGGCGTGATGTTGCGCGGATCCTCCATCATGTAGGTGAGCACCTCGCGGAACAGGCTGTTGTAGAGGTCGTCAACGTCCTCGTCCTTGAGCCACACCGCCTTGGCCTTGTCGGCATCGCCCTCGGTATAGGAATCGAGCACGTCCTTGATCATGCGCTGCACCAGCCGGCCCATGCGCGGAATGCCGTTGGCGGGCCGCACCTGGCGCGTCTCGGCGAGCACGATCGCCCGCTTGGCGACGTTGGCGGCGTAGTCGCCGATGCGCTCGATGTCGGACGAGACCTTGAGCGCGGCGACGATATTGCGCAGGTCCTTGGCCATGGGCTGGCGCAGGGCGAGCAGCCGGACCGCGAGGTGATCGACCTCGGATTCGAGCTCGTCCACCTTGGCGTCCTCGCGCACGGTTTCGGCGGCGAGCTCGGGATCGCGGGTCGCGACCGCCTTGACTGCGGCGGCGAACTGCGATTCCGCCAGTCCGCCCATCTTCAGGATCGCCTGGTTGAGGTGGTTCAGCTCTTCGTCGTAGGACTTGACGATATGGTCCGATGTCATGGCCTGTCCTCGCCTCCGGTCAACCAAAGCGACCGGTCATGGTGCCCGGGATGCACTGCGGTCCGGGACCGATAACAAACCCGCGCCGCGTCGCCGCCCCCGGTCAATGCAATTCCCGCCATCTTATCGCCTTCGCCGGCGCGGTGCGCGGATTTCCCGTGGAGGAACTTCGCGCGGCCGCGCCGCCTGAGCGGATGGCCGCCTGCCTGTGGGCGCGGACTTTAGCCGCCGGGCACGTCACGATTACTACACTGACATGACAGAGCGGTGACATGCGGTGCGGGCCCGGGCCCGCGTCCGCCGTCACGCCGCCGGCGCCTTGGAACCCGCGGTCTTGCGGGCGGCGGGCACCTCCGGCAGGCAGACCGAGAAGGTCGAGCCGATCCCCTCCTCGCTCTCGATCTCCAGGATGCCGCGGTGGCGGTTGACGATGTGCTTGACGATGGCGAGCCCGAGCCCGGTGCCGCCGACGACGCGCGAGCGCGCGGTGTCGACCCGGTAGAACCGCTCGGTGAGGCGCGGGATGTGCTCGGCGGCGATGCCTTCGCCCTGATCGGTCACGCTGACCCATACCACCCCCGGCGCGGCGCGGTCGCGCACGGTGCGGGCGAGTCCCGGCGGCGGCGTGTCGTCGCGGCGCACCGTGATCGTGATCTCGCTGCCCTTGCGTCCGTACTTGATGGCATTGTCGACCAGGTTCTGGAACAGCTGCGCGAGCTGATCGGGATCACCGGCGACCGGGTGCAGGCCTTCCGCGATCTCGGTGCGGATCTTCATGCCCTTCTTGCCGGCGGCGAGCTGCAGCGCCGCGGCCACGCCGCGCACGATGTCGGGGATATCGGCGGGCGCATCGGGGGGCGTGTGCTCGATCAGCTCGATCGCCGACAGCGACAGGAGGTCCTGCACCAGGCGCGACATGCGCCCTGCCTGCTCGTGCATAAGCGCGAGGAACTTCTCGTGGGCCGCGCGGTCGTCCTTGGCGGGGCCGCGCAGGGTCTCGATGAAACCGATCAGGGTAGCGAGTGGTGTGCGCAGTTCGTGGCTGGCGTTGGCGACGAAATCGGCGCGCATCTGCTCGGCGCGGCGCCGCTCGGTCAGGTCGTAGAGCGCCACCAGCATGGTGGCGCCGTCGGCGGACCGCTGGGCGAAGGGCACGATCTCGACCGAGAAGAACCGGTCCACCGGGTCGGGCACGGCGAGGTTCACGGCGCGCTGCTCCTTGGTGTGCAGCGCCTCGTCGGTGGCGGCGAGCACGCGCGGGTCGCGGAACGCGGCCGACAGGTCGGCGCCGACCGGGTCCATGCCGATCAGCTCGCGTGCAAACGCGTTGACCCGCAGCACGCGACGCGACTCGTCGAGCAGCAGCAGCGGCTGGGGCAAGGAATCGAACACCAGCTGGCTCGCCACCATGGTGGCGCGCTGCTCCTGCTCGCGGCGGCGCGATTCGCGCGCGATGCGGCGCATGATGGCGGCGAGCTCGGCGGCCGGTACCCATCCCGACAGCTCGGGCGAGTCGGCCTCCCCCCGGTAGGCCAGCGATTCGCCGTAGTCGGCGAGCGTGGCGAGGTCGCGCGCGGCCGGTGCCGCGAACAGGAAGGCGAGCGCGAGGCAGGCGAGCGCCGCGAGAAAGCCCCACGTCGGCGTGAGCAGGTCGGCCACCATCAGGGCCAGGATCACGGCAAGCCCCGCCGCGGCGCGCATCAGGGCCGCGGGCAGCAGGCGCTTGAAGGGAAGTCTCGTCCGGGCCATCGCTCCGCCGTGTCGCCGCCGGGCGGTCCCCGCCGCCCGGCGCCAGTATAGCGGAAACTAGCGGAGCGTCTCGTGGGCGGCGAGCGCCGCCATGGTGACGATCTCCGACACCGTCGCGCCCATGGGCACCACCTGCACCGGCTTCTCCATGCCGAGCAGCAGCGGCCCGATCACCGTGCCGCCGCCCAGCTCCTGCAACAGCTTGGAGGCGATGTTGGCGGGGTCGAGTGCCGGCATGACCAGCACGTTGGCCGGTCCCGTCAGGCGGCAGAACGGATAGTGCTGGCGCATCAGCTCGTGGTCGAGCGCCACGTCGGCGGCCATCTCGCCGTCGTACTCGAAGTCGACCTTGTGCGTGTCCAGCAGATCGACCGCCTCGCGGATGCGCTTGCCCTTCTCGCGCAGCGGATCGCCGAAGGTCGAGAACGACAGCAGCGCCACGCGCGGGAAGTGGCCGAGCTCGCGCGCCTTGGCCGCCGCTTGCGTCGCGATGTCGGCGAGCTCCTCGGGCACCGGCACCTCGTGGACCGAGGTGTCGGCGATGAACACCGTGCGCCCGCGCGCGATCAGCATGGTCAGGCCCATGACGCGCTCGCCGACGCGCGGATCGAGCACTCGGCGCACGTCGTCCAGCGCCACGAACGACGACCGCGTGAGCCCCGTGACCAGCACGTCGCCGTCGCCGTGGGCCACCATGCAGGCGCCGAACACGTTGCGGTCCTGATGCACCAGGCGCTGGCAGTCGCGGTAGAGCAGGCCGCGCCGCTGCAGGCGCGAATAGAGGAAGTCGATGTAGGGCTTGTTCTTGGTCGACAGCGCGGCGTTGGTGATCTCGAAGTCGTCGGAGTTCGGAATGCCGATCTCCTTCATCTGCTTGCGCACGAGGTCCTCGCGCCCGACCAGGACCGGGATGCCGTAGCCCGACGCCTTGAACTGGGCGGCGGCGCGGATCGCCTTTTCCTCCTCGCCCTCGGCGAACACGACGCGGCGCGGGTTGGCCCGGACCTCGCGGAAGATCAGGTGCAGCGTGTCGGCGGTGGGGTCGAGCCGGGCCGAGAGCCGCGCCTTGTACTCCTCCATGTCCTCGATCTGCACGGTGGCGACCCCGGTGCGCATGGCGGCCTTGGCGACGGCCGGGGGGATCGCCGAAATCAGGCGCGGATCGAACGGCACTGGAATCAGGTATTCGGGCCCGTAGCGCAGCTGGGCGCCGCGGTAGGCGTCGGCCACCTCGTCGGGCACGTCCTCGCGGGCGAGCTTGGCGAGCGCCTCGGCCGCGGCCACCTTCATCTCGTCGTTGATGGCGCGTGCCCGCACGTCGAGCGCGCCGCGGAAGATGTAGGGGAAGCCCAGCACGTTGTTGACTTGGTTGGGATAATCCGAGCGCCCAGTGGCGATGATCGCGTCCTGGCGCACCTCGCGCGCGGCCTCGGGGGTGATCTCGGGGCTGGGGTTGGCCAGGGCGAAGATGATCGGCTTCTTGGCCATGGACTTGACCATGTCCGGGCTGACCGCGTCCTTGACCGAGAGCCCGAAGAACACGTCGGCGCCCTTCATCGCCTCTTCCAGCGTGCGCGCCTTGGTCTGGACCGCGTGGGCCGACTTCCACTGGTTCATGCCCTTCTCGCGGCCCTGGTAGATGACGCCCGAGGTGTCGCACATGGTGACTTGGTCGTGGGGCACGCCCATGCGCTTGACCAGCTCGACGCAAGCGATGGCGCCGGCGCCGGCGCCGTTGACCACCATCCGGATGTCCCTGGGCTTGCGTCCGGTGATGTCGAGCGCGTTCAGCAGCCCGGCCGTGGCGATGATGGCGGTGCCGTGCTGGTCGTCGTGGAACACCGGGATGTCCATGAGCTCGCGCAGCCGGCTCTCGATGATGAAGCACTCGGGCGCCTTGATGTCCTCGAGATTGATGCCGCCGAAGGTGGGGCCGAGGAAGCGCACGCAGTTGATGAACTCGTCGACGTCTTCCGTCCCCACTTCCAGATCTATGGCATCCACGTCGGCGAAGCGCTTGAACAGCACCGACTTGCCTTCCATCACCGGCTTGGAGGCGAGCGCGCCGAGGTTGCCGAGGCCGAGCACGGCGGTGCCGTTGGAGATCACCGCGACGAGGTTGCCGCGCACGGTGTAGTCGTAGGCCTTGCCGGGGTCCTTCTGGATCGCGAGGCAGGGCGCGGCCACCCCCGGCGAATAGGCGAGCGAGAGGTCGCGCTGGGTCACCAGCGGCTTGGTCGGGCTGATCTCGATCTTGCCCGGGCGTCCCTGGGCGTGAAACGCCAGCGCCTCCTGGTCGAGGACGCGGTCGGTCTGTGTGGCCATGCTTGCCTGTTCCCTGTTGGCGGGTCCCCTGCGGCCACGGGGCCGTTGATCCCGGCTTTCGGTTTGCGGCGGAACCCCAGAAACTGACCCTTTTTGCCCCCCTTGCCAAGCCCATTTCGGGCCCGAATCCCGGGTTTCGGGCGATCTTCCGCCGGGTTTCCGGGGGCGCGGTGCGATGTGTTAGGTTGGCGCCGAAACCGCTTTCATCGCTTTCGGAGAACAGGACAGGTGTCGCAACAGGCGCTCGACGAGACCGGTGCGGACGGCGGGGATGCGGCGGCGCCCGCGCCCGCTGCGCCGGACGGTGCAACAACACCGATGATGACGCAGTACCTCGCCATCAAGCGGGCCCATCCCGACTGCCTGCTGTTCTACCGCATGGGTGATTTCTACGAGCTGTTCTTCGAGGACGCCCATGCCGCCTCGCGCGCGCTCGACATCACGCTGACGCACCGCGGCAAGCACCAGGGCGACGACATCGCCATGTGCGGCGTGCCGGTCCATTCCCACGAGAGCTATCTTTCGCGCCTGATCCGCCAGGGCTTCAAGGTCGCCGTGTGCGAGCAGACCGAGGACCCGGCCGAGGCCAAGAAGCGCGGTGCCAAGTCAGTCGTGGCGCGCGACGTGGTGCGCCTGATCACGCCGGGCACGCTCACCGAGGAGACGCTGCTCGACGCGGGCCGCAACAATTTCCTGGCGGCCCTCGCCGAGGCGCAAGGGTCGCTCGCCCTCGCCTGGCTCGACATCTCGACCGGCGAGTTCTCGGTGGCCCCGGCAGACGTCGCCGCACTGCCCGCGGCGCTCGCGCGCATCCAACCGGGCGAGCTGCTGGTCTCCGACCGCCTCGCCGAGAAGCCCGAGGTCGCGCGCCTGTTGTGCAGCCTGCGCGAGGATGGCGCCACCGCGGTCACGATCGAGCCCGCCAGCCTGTTCGATTCCGCCAACGGCGAGGCACGCCTGAAGAAGCTGTTCGCGGTCGCGGCGCTCGATGCCTTCGGCCGGTTCGATCGCGCCGGGCTCGCCGCCGCCGGCGCGCTGGTGGACTACGTCGAGCTCACCCAGAAGGGTGCGCTTCCCCGCATCGCGCCGCCGAGCGCGATGGCACCCGGCGAGGCCATGGAAATCGACGCCCAGACCCGGCGCAACCTCGAGCTCACGGTGGCGAGCGCGGGCGGGCGGCGCGGCACGCTGCTCGACGTGATCGACCGCACCCGCACCGGTGCCGGCGCGCGCCTGGTGGCGGCGCTGCTGGCGGCACCGCTCACCGACGCCGCCGAGATCAACCGGCGCCTCGACGTGGTCGACTGGCTCGCCTCCGAGGGCGGCCCCGCCGCGACCGTGACCCGCGTGCTCGACGGCACGCCCGATCTCGAACGCGCGCTCGCGCGCATCACGGTGGGGCGCGGCGGCCCGCGCGACCTCGCCGCCATCCGCGAAGGGCTCAAAGCCGCGGCAACGCTTGCGCGCGATCTCGGCGGCGCGTCGGGCGATCTCGCGCCGCTGCCGCCGCTCGCGGGCGACTGGCGCACGATGCTGGGCGAGCACGGCGCGCTCACCGAGCTTCTGTCCCGCGCGCTTGCCGACGAGCTGCCGCTGCTCACCCGCGACGGCGGCTTCGTCGCCAAAGGGTTCGACGCGGCCCTCGACGAGACCCGCGCCTTGCGCGACGAGAGCCGCCGCCTGATCGCCGGGCTCGAGCGCGACTACCGTGCGGCGAGCGGCATCCAGAACCTCCGCATCAAGCACAACAACGTGCTCGGCTATTTCATCGAGGTGCGCCCCAACCAGTCCGATGCCCTGACCAATGCCAGGGGACCGGCCGGCGCGGAACGCTTCTTCCATCACCGCCAGACCATCGCATCCGCCGTGCGCTTCAACACCGAGGCACTGGTGGACCTCGAGACCCGCATCGCCCGCGCCGCCGACCGCGCCCTCGCCCAGGAGCTGGAAATCTTCGAGCGGCTGGTGGCGGCGGTCACGGCCGAGGCGGATGCCATCGCGCGCGCGGCCCGGGCGCTCGCCTGGTTCGACGCCGCGGTTGGCTTTGCCCGGCTCGCGCGCGAGAACGATTACGTGCGGCCCGTCGTGGACGGCTCTCTGGCGTTCCACGTCGCGGGCGGGCGCCACCCGGTGGTGGAAGCCGCGCTCAGGCGCCAGGGCGCGGCCCAATTCGTGCCCAACGATTGCGACCTCACCGCGGGCGACGGCGATGACACGGCGGCGGGCTCGCGCCTGTGGCTGGTGACCGGCCCCAACATGGCGGGCAAGTCCACCTTCCTGCGCCAGAACGCGCTGATCGCGGTGATGGCCCAGATCGGCTGCTTCGTGCCGGCGGCGCGCGCGCATATCGGCGTCGTCGACAAGCTGTTCTCGCGCGTCGGCGCCGCCGACGACCTCGCGCGCGGGCGCTCGACCTTCATGGTCGAGATGGTCGAGACCGCAGCGATCCTCAACCAGGCGGGGGAACGCGCGCTGGTGATCCTCGACGAGATCGGGCGCGGCACCGCGACCTTCGACGGGCTCTCCATCGCCTGGGCGACCATCGAGCACCTGCACGAGGTCAACCGGTGCCGCGGCCTGTTCGCGACTCATTACCACGAGCTCACCGGCCTGACCGCGCGCCTGGCCGAGCTCTCGAACCACTGCATGCGCGTCAAGGAATGGCAGGGCGACGTGGTGTTCCTGCACGAGGTCGGCCCCGGCACCGCCGACCGCTCCTACGGCATCCATGTCGCGCGCCTCGCCGGCCTGCCGGAAGCGGCGCTCGCGCGTGCGGAAGAAGTGCTGAAAGCGCTGGAGCAGGGCGAGAAGGCCGACGCGGTCTCGACGCTGGCCGACGACCTGCCGCTGTTCGCGGCCGTGCCCGCGAAGAAGAAAGGGGTCGCGGGCACGCCGCAGTCATCCAAAATCGAGGACGCGCTGCGCGACGCGCATCCGGATTTCGCTCACGCCCAAAGACGCGCTCGATCTGGTCTATCGCCTCAAGGGGCTGCTGTCGGAAAAGGAATGAAGCGCGTTTCTTTCAGATTGATCCGATCACCCTCACCCAGCTCCAGGTAGGCTCGCGTAACGCTCGCCAACCCTTCACAACCCTCTCCCCCCATTGGGGGGAGAGGGAAGGGTGAGGGGGGTGATCCCACTTTACGGAAACATGCTCTTTAAGGCATGCCGCCTACGCCTTGTTCCAGGCGCGGCTGGCTTGCTCGGCGCCCTGGGGCACGCGGTAGACCGGTGCCTCCAGCGCGCCCGCCGCGGCCTTGTCGGGCGCGAGCGAGTTGTCCCAGCGGTTGCCGACATAGCGCCCGCCGGTGTGGCCGTCGGACAGCTCCGAGGCGAGCCACACGATGGGGTCGCGCATCACCTTCGGGTCCACCAGCTTGCGCTCGGTGAGGAAGTTCT
This sequence comes from uncultured Alphaproteobacteria bacterium, assembly GCA_963732875.1. GTDB lineage: Bacteria > Pseudomonadota > Alphaproteobacteria > SMXQ01 > SMXQ01 > WHSO01. The sequence continues at coordinate 2,341,259 of CAVTBD010000002.1, forward strand.
TGGGCACGAACGCGGTCGCCGCTGCGCCGCCCGGGATCAGCGAGTTGGAGGTGACGCCGGTGCCCTCGAGCTCCTGGGCGAAGATCAGGGTCTCGGCCTCGATCGCGCCCTTGGACGGCCCGTAGGGCGCGTTGCCCTTGCGCTGGATGGTGCCGAGCGAGGTGGTGACGTTGACGATGCGCCCCCACTTCTGCTTGATGAAATGCGGCGTCACCGCGCGGCACATGTTGTAGGTGCCGACCACGTTGACGGCGATCACCTGGGCCCAGCGTTTGGGATCGGTCTCCCAGAAATTGATCGAGGTATCGGTGGCGTTCTTCGCCACCACGTTGAGCTGGCCGAGCGCCGCGTTGTTCACCACCATGTGCAACGCGCCGAACGCCTTGAGCGTGTCGTCGCGCGCCTTCTCGCACTGGGCGTAGTCGTCGATGCTGTAGGGCAGCGCGATGGCCTTGCCCGCGCCGCGCGCCTTGTTGATCTCGGCGACCGCCTGCTTGAGCTCGGCCACGTCCGGGCTCAGCAGCCCGGCGCGCCCGCCCGCCGCGATGATGGCGTCGGCCATCTCGCGGCCCATGCCGCGGCTGGCGCCGGTGACGATGGCGACCTTGCCGGTGAGATCGATGCTGCTCATGTCGTTGTGACTCCCTGATGTTTGTTCTGGCCCTGGTGTTCGTTTTTCGTGCGTGATGTCAGGCGTTGCCGAACAGGCGGCCGAGCCCGCCCAGGCGCGGCCAGCCGCCGAGCTTGGGCGCGAGCGCGCGGGTCACGGCCCACAGCACCGCCTGGTTGGAATTGACCGCGGGCTTGCCGGTGCGGCTTTCGATCTCGGCCACCACTTCGATCTGGGTGGTGTTGGTGCACGACAGGAACATGCCGTCGGCGTCCTTGTGGGCGGCCATCGCCTCGACCGAGAGGTCGAGCCAGCGCTCCGGCGGCACGGTGATGTAGTCGGTGCCGCCGCGCAGGTTGAGCGCGATGTCGTGAACCACCTCGAAGCCGAGCGCATCGAGATAGGCGCGCTCGGCGTCGTTCACCGACTGGCGGTAGGGCGTGACCATCACCATGCGGCGAATCGCGAGCGCCTTGAACGCGGCGACCAGCGCCTGGCCCGGCGCCATGGCGAGCGCGCCCGATTCCTCGTGGATGATCTCGAGGATCTTCGCTTCCGCCTCGGGGCCGTCCTCCATGGCGCCGCCGGTGCAGTGGAACACGATGCAGTCGCATTCCGAATCGGCGAGCGCGCCGGCCGCCTCGCGGATCTTGTCGTAGATTTCCGGCAGCGGCCGGTGGTGCGGCCCGGTCATGCGCAGCCGTGTCGCGTGCACGCCGAGGCCGGGCGGCGCGTAGTGGCGGAACTGCGGCTCCGCCAGCCGGTTCGACGACGGGATGATGAGGCCGAGGCGCGCCTTCGGCGTCGCCAGCTCGGCGGGGCGGGACTTCGGAGATGCGGACGCGGGCGTGCGGGCGGGAACGTCGACGATGCTGGCCATGGCGGCCTCCCTGATTGATTTCGCGCTAGTATGGCGGGCGCGGCGCACGCGCGCAATCGGGGCCGGCTTGCCAGCCGGGACCGGGCGCGACTAAAAAAGCTGAAACGAGGGGGAGGCACATGGACGACATCAAGAAGGCGGTGACGCAGCAGGAGATCATCATCGAGGCCAAGAAGCGCCTCTCGCCCGCGGTATGGGACTACCTCTCGGGCGGCGGCGAATCGGAGACCACCCTCAAGCGCAACCGCTGGTGCCTCGATCAGGTGGCGTTCCGCCCGCGCGTGCTGGTGAGCGTGCCCGACCCCGATCCTTCCACCACCTTCCTCGGCCGCAAGCTGCGCATCCCGGTGATGTGCGCGCCGATCGGCTCGCTCCACCTGATGGACCCGGGCGGCAACCTGCCGGTGGTGCGCGCCATGGACCGGTTCGGCTCGATCGCCGCGATCTCGATCATGTCGAACCCCTCGCTCGAGGACTGCGCCAGGGAGACCAGGGGCTACAAGACGTTCCAGCTCTACGTGCGCGGCGACATGGACTGGGTCAAGCGCACGCTCGACCGGGTCGTGGCTGCGGGCTTCGATGCGCTCGTCATCACCGCCGACGTTGCCCACTACGGCCGGCGCGAGCGCGACCAGTACAACCGCTTCAACCGGCGCTTGTTCGCCCAGCGCGCCAACCTCGAGGGCGTCAACCTCGACGACGAATGGAAGTACCGCTCGCTGCTCACCTGGGACTTCGTCGATGCCTGCAAGAAGCACTGCGGGCTCACGGTCATGGTCAAGGGCATCGCCACCGCCGAGGATACGAAGATCGCGCTCGAGCGCGGCACCGTCGACGTGATCTGGGTGTCGAACCACGGCGGGCGCCAGCTCGACCACGGGCGCGGCGCGCTCGCCTGCCTGCCCGAGGTGGCCGACGTGGCCAAGGGCAAGCGGCCGATCGTGATCGACGGCGGCTTCGTGCGCGGCAGCGACATGCTGAAGGCGATCGCCATGGGCGCCGACGCGGTCGCGGTCGGCAAGCTGCAGGGCTGGGCGCTGGCGGCGGGCGGCGAGGACGGCGTGGTGCGCGCGTTCGAGATCCTCGAGGCCGAGATGAAGGTGAACATGGCGCTGCTGGGCGTGAACAGGCTCGCCGAGCTCACGCCCGCGCACCTCCACCACGGCGCCCAGCCCATGAACGCGCCCACCGGCGTCTCGCCGTTCCCCTGCGTGACCGAAGCCTTCGAGCGCTGGGACCGGGGGACTTACTGAGCCCGAAGATTTCTGCGGCGCCGCAGAAAAAGATTGTTCTTGTTACGTTCTTATGTTAGTGTAGCTATCGTCGTATTCGATCGCCGGTGTCCGGGTCCTGCAGGACGGACCAGCCGGCCAAGAGTCCGACAGGCCGTCCGCCCCGTTGGGTGGAAGGCCCGTATCGGAGAGTGCGCGGGCGCTTCCCAGTCGGGCTGCGACGCATTCCTTCTCTGGTCGACCTCGGGGGCACCCTTCGTGCCCCCACGCGTACCCCGCGTCGCAGCAAGGCGGGGGGAAGGTAGAAAGAGCCCGGACGACATGCTGCATGTATCAAGCAGCCCTCCTCCGACCGCCCCTTCCTCCCGGGGATTCCAGGCGTCAGGCTAAATGCCGGCCGAGGCCCGCGCATGTCCGGTCCCCGGACATGCCATGCCCCCGCACGTCTGCATTTGAAATTTGACTCGTCATCGCCCGGTTTATCCGGGCGATCCATGGATGCCCCGGACAAGCCGGGGCATGACGATATGAGTGAAGCGATGACAATGCGGCGGAAACGCGCCCTAGACCACGGCCGTGGGATCGCCGCCCGGCACCACCTGGGCGGGGCCGATCAGGCGGCGCAGGATGCGCAAGCCCCACTCGTGATAATCGGCGCCGGCATGGGAGCCGCAGGCGTCGGCCAGCACCACCGGGCGGAACCCGGCTTCGAACAGCGCCACCGCGATCGCCAGCACGCAGTTGTCGGTGGCGATGCCGCACAGATGTACCTCGCTGGCGTCGAGCGCCCTGAGGCGCGCGAGCAGGTCGGTGTCGCCCGCTGAATAGGTGTGCTTCTCGAGGATCACCGCGTCGGCGCGCGGTTCGAACGCGAGTGCCGTGTCCGGGCTGCCGGGCGCGAACCGGTGCCAGCCGATCAGGCGGCGGTGGGCCGAGCCCGCCGGGTTGACGAAGCGGGTCACGAACACCGCTTCGTGGCCCGCCTGCAAGGCGGCGGCGCGCGCCGGCACGTGGCGCGTGGCATCGGTGATGAAGCCCTGCTGCACGTCGATGACGACGAGGGGATGCGTCATGGCCCAATCTCCTGTTCGGATCTCCTGCCCGGACTTCCGGCGGCGGGCGCGCCGGCACCGTTTGTGCCATACTGCCGGCGCCGCGGATATCCGGGGGTCCACCTGTATAAGGCGATCTTAAGTCTATATAAGATAAGGACTGTAGCCCCCGGAGCGCACCCCGACACAGTTCGCACAAACGTTCGCACAAACGTTCGCTATGACCGAAACCGCCATCGCCATTGCCAAGGGCACCGCCCGCCCGCCCCGTCTGCCCCAGGGCAAGGAGGACCTCGACGGTTTCGCCGCGCGGCTCGAAACGCTCGCCGCCGCCGGCAGGCCGGTAAGCGGGATTCGCCCCCAGGTGCTGGCGTGCGCGCGCGAGATGCTGGAGCCGGCGCGGGAGCGCATCCGCGCGGACTTCTTCGCCCACCGCCTCAACGGCGCCGAAGTGGTGGCGGCCAACACCCGTATCGTCGATACCCTGCTCGTCGCCCTGTTCGACTTCACCGTCACCACGGTGTTCCCGCGCGCCAACCCGACCAAGGGCGAGCGCATGGCGCTGGTGGCCCAGGGCGGCTACGGGCGCGGCGACCTTGCGCCCCATTCCGACATCGATCTCCTGTTCCTGCTGCCCTACAAGAAGACGCCCCATTCCGAGCAGGTGATCGAATACGTGCTCTACCTGCTGTGGGACCTCGGCTTCAAGGTCGGCCAGGCGATCCGCTCGGTGGACGAGTGCGTGCGCCTCGCCAAGGAGGACACCACCATCCGCACGGCGCTGCTGGAATCGCGCCTGGTGGCGGGCGACCGCGACCTCTACGAATCGTTCCGCCGCCGCTTCCGCGCCGAGGTGGTGGACGGCACCGGCCCGGCCTATGTCGAGGCCAAGCTCGGCGAACGCGACGAGCGCCACAAGAAGCTCGGCGACTCGCGCTACGTGCTCGAGCCCAACATCAAGGAAGGCAAGGGCGGCCTGCGCGACCTGCACACGCTGTTCTGGATCGCGAAATACATCTACGGGGTCGACGACGTCTCGCGCATGGTCGAGCTCGGCGTGATCTCGGAGCGCGAATCGCGGCGTTTCGCCAAGGGCCAGAACTTCTTCTGGACCGTGCGCTGCTACCTCCACTACCTCACCGGCCGCCCCGAGGACCGGCTCACCTTCGACATGCAGGAGCGTATCGCGGGGCTGATGGGCTACACCGACCACGCCGGCACGCGCGGGGTCGAGCGCTTCATGAAGCACTACTTCCTGTGGGCCAAGGAAGTCGGCGCGCTCACCCGCATCTTCTGCGCCGCGCTGGAGGACCAGCACAAGCGCCGCCCGCGCCTGCGCTTCTCGTTCTTCGGCAATGCCGCGCGCAAGGTGGACGGCTTCGTCATCGAGCGCGGCCGCGTGCGCGTCGCCGACGACAACGCCTTCAGGGACGATCCGGTGGCGATGATCCGGCTGTTCCACGTCGCGCACCGCGAGGACGTGGACATCCATCCGGCCACGCTCAAGCTGCTGACGCGCTCGCTGCCGCTCATCAACGACAAGCTCCGGCGCAACAAGGACGCCAACCGGCTGTTCCTCGAGCTCCTGGCCGACAAGCGCAATCCGGAATCGACGCTGCGCTACATGAACGAGGCCGGCGTGTTCGGGCGTTTCGTGCCCGACTTCGGCCGCGTCATCGCGCAGATGCAGCACGACATGTATCACGTATATACCGTGGACGAGCACACCATCTTCGCCATCGGTATCCTGCACCGCATCGAGGAAGGCGAGCTCAAGGACGTCATGCCGGTGGCTTCCGAGGCGATCCACAAGATCAACTCGCGCCGCGCGCTCTACGTCGCACTTCTGCTGCACGACATCGCCAAGGGCCGCGGCGGCGACCATTCGGTGCTGGGCGAGAAGGTGGCCAAGCGCCTCGGCCCGCGCCTCGGCCTCAGCGACGAGGAGACCGAGACCGCCGCCTGGCTGGTGCGCTACCACCTCATCATGTCGGCGACCGCCTTCAAGCGCGACATCGACGACCCGCGCGCGGTGGCGGACTTCGTCGAGGTCGTGCAGTCGCCCGAACGCCTGCGCCTGCTGACCTGCCTCACCGCCGCCGATATCCGCGCGGTCGGCCCCAACGTTTGGAACGGCTGGAAGGCGGCGCTCCTGCGCGAGCTCTACTACGCCGCCGAGGCGGTCATGTCGGGCCAGCACTCGGGCCGCGCGCGGGCCGAGCGCGTCGCCGCCGCCAAGGAAGGGCTGCGCGCGCGCCTCACCGACTGGTCGGATGACGCGTTCGCGGCCTACGCCGACCGCAACTACGCGCCCTACTGGCTCGCCTTCGACACCGACACCCACGTCCATCATGCGGAGCTGGTGCACAAGACCGACGATCTCGGTCAGCTCCTCAGCGTCGATCTCCGCGAGGACGATTTCCGCGCGGTGACCGAGGTCACCATCTATACCGTGGACGACGCCGGATTGTTCTCGCGTATCGCCGGCGCCATCGCGCTCGCCGGCGCCAACATCGTCGATGCCAAGATCTTCACCATGGCCGACGGCATGGCGCTCGACAGCTTCTGGGTGCAGGACGTGGAAGGCCGGCCAGTGTCCGAGCCCGCCGCCCAGCGCCGCCTGCGCGAGACGCTGGAGAAGGTCATCTCCAAGAGCCGCCGGCTCGGGCGCAAGCTGCGTATCAAGGCGATCCTGCCCGCGCGCACCCGCGTGTTCCGCGACACGCCCCGCGTGCTGATCGACAACACCGCGTCGGGCACCCACACTGTGCTCGAGGTCAACGGGCGCGACCGGCCGGGTTTCCTCTACGACGTCACCGCGGCGCTGTCCGAGCTCAACCTGCAGATATCCTCGGCCAAGATTTCGACCTACGGCACGCGCGCCATCGACGTGTTCTACGTCAAGGACCTGTTCGGCCTGAAGGTCACTCACGAGAGCCGGCTCGAGATCATCCGCGAGCGCCTGATGGAAGCGGTCAAGGAACCGGAAGCGGAAGCCGAGACGCAACCCGCCAAGAAGCCGGAGCCGGCCGGCAAGCCGTCGCCCGAGCGCAAGGCACCGGCACGGAAGGTTGCCGGGAAGAAGAGCACGGAGAAGACCGCGGATCGGAAGGCCGGAACCGGCAAGGGCGGCCGCAAGGCGCCGTCGAAGAAGGCGCCCGCGCGCGCCGGAACCGCCGCGCGCCGCAAGACGCTGCCCCGTCCCGGTTCCGCCCGGGGGCGTCCGCGGTGATCCGGGACGCACACCGGCGGCCGGCGGCATAGGGGGCCATGGCGCTCATCCGGTCCATCACCACGGTCGGTGGCTACACGTTGCTGTCGCGCCTGCTCGGCTTTGCGCGCGACGTGCTGTTCGCGGCGATCCTCGGCGCCGGCCCGGCGGCCGACGCGTTCTTCGTCGCCTTCAAGTTTCCCAACCTGTTCCGGCGCCTGTTCGCCGAGGGCGCCTTCGCCGCGGCCTTCGTGCCGATGTTCGCGGGCCTGCTGACGACAACGGGCGAGAAGGCGGCGCGGCGCTTCGCCGAGGAATCGCTGGCCGCGTTGTTCGCCGCGCTGATGGTATTCGTGTGCGTGATCGAGATCGTCATGCCCTATGCGATGCTGGTGATGGCGCCGGGCTTCGTGAAGGACCCGGCCAAGTTCGCCCTCGCGATCGAGCTCACGCGCATCACCTTTCCCTACCTCCTGTTCATCTCTCTGGTGGCGCTGATGGGCGCCGTGCTCAACGCCCACGAGAAGTTCGCCGCCGCGGCCACCGCGCCCGTGGTGCTCAACGTGGTGCTGATCGGCGCCGCGCTCGGCTGGCACATGGTGGCGTCTACCCCGGCCGAGGGCCTTGCCTGGGGCATCGGCGCCGCCGGCATCCTGCAGTTCGCCTGGCTCGCGCTCGCGCTCGCGCGCCACGGCTTCGCCATGCGGCTGCGCCTGCCCCGGCTTACGCCCGAGGTGCGGCGCCTGTTGCGCCTGATGCTGCCGGTGGCGTTCGGTGCCGGCGTCTACCAGATCAACGTGCTGATCGACACCATGATCGCCTCGCTGCTGCCGTCGGGCGCGATCTCGTACCTCTATTACGCCGACCGCGTGAACCAGCTGCCGCTCGGCGTCATCGGCATCGCCGTCGCGACCGCGCTCCTGCCGCTGATGAGCCGCCAGATCCGCGCCGGTGACGAGGCCGACGCGCTCGCGAGCCAGAACCGCGCGCTCGAATTCGCGGCGCTCCTGACGCTCCCCGCCGCCTTCGCCATGGTCGTGGCGGCCGGGCCGATCATCTCCGGCCTGTTCGGCCGCGGCCAGTTCGGCGCCGGTGCCCAATCGGCGACCGCGCTCGCGCTCGCCGCCTTCGCCATCGGCCTGCCCGCCCATGTCGCGGTCAAGGTGCTGGCGACCGCGTTCTTCGCGCGCGAGGACACCGCGACCCCGGTCCGGGTGGGCGTTGGCGCGCTGGTGCTCAACGTCGCCCTCAATCTCGCGCTGATCTGGCCTCTCGCCCATGTCGGGATTGCGCTCGCGACCTCGATCTCGTCCTGGGCCAACGCCGGGTGTCTCGCCTGGATTCTCCACCGCCGCGGCCGCATCGCGCTCGACCGGCGGCTCAGGCGCAAGCTGCCGCGCATGGTGCTGTCGTCATTGGTGATGGCGCTCGCCCTGGCGGGCGCGGTGTTCGCGGCGCCGGACGCCGGTATCTGGGGAGAGGGCGCCCGCATTGCGTTCCTCGCCGCCCTGGTGGCGGGCGGAATCGCGCTTTACGGCATCCTTGCGGTGATCAGCGGCGCCGTGCGCCCGGCGGAGCTGCGCGCGGCGCTGACGCGCGCCCGGCCGGCGTCCCCGCCGCCAGCGGCTTGACCGGGCCCGCCCTTGGGGCGATAAACCCGGCCGGAAGCCCCCGCGCCGCGGGGGGCGCGGAGGTCCCATGAACCGAATCTTCTCCGGCGTGCAGCCGACCGGGAACCTGCATCTCGGCAATTATCTCGGCGCGATCCGCAACTGGGTCGAGCTCCAGCACGCCTACGACTGCATCTTCTGCATCGTCGACCTGCACGCCCTCACCTTGCCCCAGGTGCCCGATGAGCTGCGCGCCCATACCCGCGAGGTGACCGCCGCCTATCTCGCCGCCGGCATCGACCCGGAGCGCTGCGTCATCTTCAACCAGGCCGCCGTGCCCGCCCATTCCGAGCTCGCCTGGCTGCTCGGCTGCATCACGCCCTTGGGCTGGCTCAACCGCATGACCCAGTTCAAGGAGAAGGCCGGCAAGCACCGCGACAACGCCGGGCTCGGGCTCTATTCCTATCCCGTGCTGATGGCCGCCGACATCCTGCTCTACAAGGCCACCCACGTGCCGGTGGGCGAGGACCAGAAGCAGCACCTGGAGCTCGCCCGCGACATCGCCGGGGCCTTCAACCGCCAGTTCGGGGTCGACTACTTCCCGCTGCCCGAGCCCCAGATCCTGGGCGAGGCGACCCGCGTCATGAGCCTGCGCGAGGGCACGGCCAAGATGAGCAAGTCCGATCCGTCGGAATATTCGCGCCTCAACATGACCGACGACGCCGACACCATCGCCCTCAAGATCCGCAAGGCGAAGACCGATCCCGACGCGCTGCCGTCCGAGGTCAAGGGACTCGACGGTCGGCCCGAGGCGGCCAACCTGGTCGGCATCTACGCCGCGCTCGCCGGGACGACGCGGGCCCAGGTGCTGGGCGAATTCGGCGGGCGGATGTTCTCGGCGTTCAAGCCGGCGCTGTCCGATCTTGCGGTGGCGAAGCTCGGCCCGATCGGCGCCGAGATGGCGCACCTGATGAAGGAGCCCGGCTACGTCGACGGCGTGCTCCACCGCGGCGCCGAACGGGCCAACGAGATCGCGCTCCACCATATGGGCGAGATCCATCGCATCGTCGGTATCCTCCGGCCGTGACCCGACTCGGTGCCGGTCGCGGCACACCGATCGGCCGTTCCGGTTCGATTTTCCTTGTGTCGCTGCCGTGCCGGGCGCACAACAATCGGGTCCGCCGTTTCGATAAACTCATGCGCCCCGCGCGGCCCGCCGCATAGATGCAGCTCTACCTGCCGATAGCCGGAATTTCCGTCAACGTGCTTCTCCTGCTGGGGTTGGGCGGTCTGGTCGGCTTCCTGTCCGGGCTGTTCGGGGTCGGCGGCGGCTTCCTGATGACACCGCTCCTGATGCTGCTCGGCATTCCGCCGGCGGTCGCGGTCGCCACCGGCGCCAACCAGGTGGTGGCGGCCTCGATCTCGGGCGTGCTCGCCCACATGCGCCGCGGCAACGTCGACTTCAAGATGGGCCTGGTGCTGATGGCGGGCGGCCTGATGGGGTCGGGTGCCGGCGTCGGTCTCTATACCCTGTTGCGCCGGCTCGGCCACCTCGATCTGGTGATCGCGATCTCGTTCGTCGTGTTCCTGATCGGCATCGGCTCGCTCATGCTGTTCGAATCGGTGCGCGCCATCCTGCGCCTCAGGAAGGGGTCGCCGCGCCGCAAGCTGCACCAGCACACCTGGCTGCACGGCCTGCCGTTCAAGATGCGGTTCCCGCGCTCGCGCCTTTACATCTCGGTGCTGCTGCCGATCGCCATCGGTTTCTTCGTCGGCGTGCTGACGGCGCTCATGGGCGTGAGCGGATTCATCATGGTCCCGGCCATGATCTACCTGCTCGGCATGCCGACCATCACCGTGATCGGGACGTCGCTGTTCCAGATCATCTTCGTCACCGCCAACGTCACCTTCCTGCAGGCGGTGGAGAACCAGACCGTGGACGTGGTGCTGGCGATCGTGCTGCTGGCGGCGGGCGTGATCGGCGCGCAGATCGGCTCACGGTTCGCGGGCCGCCTGCCGGGCGAGCACCTGCGCGGCCTGCTCGCGCTGCTGGTGCTGGCGGTGGGCATCCAGATTTCCTTCGGCCTGTTCACGACGCCCGCCGATCTCTATTCGCTCAGGGGCGCCGCCAGCACGGAATGAGCGACGCGGCGGAATCATGATGGAACACGCGACCGGCAGGCCCGCCTCGCCGTGGCGCCTCCCGGCGCTGCTGCTGGCCCTTGCCGTCGTGCTTTCCGCACCCACCGCGGCACGCGCCCAGCAGGTGGTGGCGGATCTTTCCAATCACCTGATCGCCATCACCACCGGCTTCGTCGGCACCGACGTGCTGCTGTTCGGCGCCACGGAAGGCGACGGCGACGTGATCGTCATCGTGCGCGGGCCGGAACGCGGCGAGATCGTGCGCCGCAAGGGCCGCGTCGCCGGTATCTGGGTCAACCGCGCCGAGATGACGTTCAACAACGTGCCCGCGTTCTATGCCGTCGCGAGCTCCCGGCCGGTGGCGGAGATCCTGTCCGAGCGCCTGCGTGCACGCCATCACATCGGAACGGGCTCGCTCGACCTGCGGCCGGCGGACGCGGTGGACGCGGCGACCGTGGCCGCCTTCCGCGCCGGTCTGATCCGCGCCAAGGAACGCCAGGGGCTCTACCTCGACAGGCCGGGCCGCGTCGCATTCCTCGGCAACCGGCTGTTCCGCACCAACCTTTATTTTCCCGCCAATGTCCCCACCGGCACCTACACCGTGGAGATTCTTCTTGTCCATCAGGGGGTTGTGATCAGCGCCCAGACCACGCCCCTGCTCATATCGAAGGTCGGGGTGGGCGCGGAGGTCTTTCGTTTCGCGCACGAGCACGCCATCCTGTATGGCATCATTGCGATCATCATCGCGCTGGCGGCAGGCTGGACCGCCGGCGCGGTGTTCAAGAAGGCCTGAGCCATGAGCACGACCGACAATGGACCCGCCGCCGAGGCAGGACATCCCCGCGAGCCCAAGGAACGCATTTTCCTGGTGGTGGTCGACGCGACCGAGGAGCATCGCAAGGCGCTGCGGTTCGCCGCGCTGCGCGCGCGTAACACCGGCGGCCGCGTGGCGCTCCTGTATGTGATCGAGCCCGCCGAGTTCCAGCACCTGATGTCGGTCGAGGACCTGATGCGCGAGGAACGGCGCCAGGAGGCTGAGGCACTGCTCACCCGGATCTCGTCCGAGGTCCAGGAGCTGTCCGGCCTCACGCCGGTGTTCTACCTGCGCGAGGGTTCGGTCCGCGACGAGCTGCTCAAGCTCGTCAAGGAGGAGCGCAGCATCTCGATTCTGGTGCTCGCCGCCGGCACCGGCAAGAAGGGGCCGGGCCCGCTGGTCTCCCAGCTCGCCGGCAAGCTGTCGGGCTCGTTGCCGCTGCCTATCACCATCGTGCCGGGCAACCTGTCGGACGAGGAAATCGACAGCCTGACCTGATCCTCGCGCCGGGACGCATACGGTACTACCGTACCCATGAACGGGATTCGATCTTTCGCACTGTGACGGGCCCCCGAAATAAAATTTCCACCCCCCGCCAGAAGCTTGGCCTATTAAGGTTAACCCCCTGATTCAACAAATAAAATTTGACTTGATTTTGAACCGCTTTGTCCCCACCTTCTAGCTCGATACCGTCGCGGGGGTGGCAAATTTGTGGTATCGCCCCCGGCCCGCTTGGACGGGCAGCTTGGAGACACATGTAGAGCATATGTTCATCCAGACGGAACAGACGCCCAACCCAGCGACCCTCAAGTTCCTCCCCGGCCGTGCCGTGATGGAGCAGGGGACCGCTGACTTTCGTTCGGCCGAGGCGGCACGGCGGTCACCGCTGGCCGAGCGGCTGTTCACGGTGGACGGGGTCGAGGGGGTTTTCCTCGGCGCCGATTTCATCACCGTGACCAAGACGGCGGAACGCGACTGGCAGGTGCTGAAGCCCGTGATTCTCGGCTCGATCATGGAGCATTTCACCTCGGGTGCCAGCGCGGTGACGTCGGACGACACGGATGCGGCCTCCGACGCCGCGGGTGACGACGAGGTCGTGACCCAGATCAAGGAACTCCTGGACACGCGGGTTCGCCCCGCGGTCGCTCAGGATGGCGGCGACATCGTATTCCGCCGCTACGAGGACGGTGTTGTTTATCTCCGGATGCAGGGGTCGTGCTCGGGATGTCCGAGCTCGGCGGCGACCCTCAAGATCGGCATCGAGAACATGCTGAAGCATTTCATTCCGGAGATCAGGGAAGTGCGCCCCGTCGAATAAGCCGCGACAATGGCCCTTCGAGGGCTCCGGGAACGACGAAGGCGAACAGGCGTTAGTGAAAGGACTGGTCGGTTGGGGACGGCCATTTTGCGCAGTCTGAAAGGATATGTGGAAATGGCGAGGATAGGCATGACGAGCATGATGCGTAAGGGGGGCGCGTTAATCACCGCCCTTGTGTCCAAATCCAGGAAGCTGCACGACCCCAGGATCGGGGTGACCGCCGCCATCGTCGGCGCGGTCGCGCTCGCGATCGTCACGGGGCCGGAAGTGCGTACCGACGATGTCTGGTACGACATGGACGGCCGGCTCCTGGTGAGCCACGAGGTTGCCCCGGGCGAGCTTTCCAAGCCGCGCGGCGTGACCGTGGTGGCCGGCAGCGCGAGCAAGCTCTACAAGGATTTCCACGCCATCGGCTACAAGCTCGACGACGTGCGCAGCGGCAGCCTCGCGGTGCCGCGCGTCTACGTGAAGGCGATGCCGCGCGACATCCGCAGCATGAGCTCGGTCGAGACGCGCAAGCAGATCTTCATCAAGGCGATGCTGCCGCTCATCCTGCGGGTGAACGAGGAGTTGCGTCAGACCCGTGCCCGTATCCAGGAACTGACCGGACGCGTGGTCGAGGGCGGCGTGCTGACGGCGCGCGAGCAGACCTGGCTCGACGCACAGTACCAGCGCCATGACGTGGACCCCGGCAATGCCGCGCTGCTGCTGCGCCGCGTCGACGTGATCCCGCCGTCGCTCGCGCTCGCCCAGGCGGCGGAGGAATCGGGCTGGGGCACCTCGCGCTTCGCCCTCGAGGGCCGCGCCCTGTTCGGCCAGCGCACCCATTCCGAAGGCGATGGCCTGGTGCCCGAGGCCCACGCCGAGGACGCCGGGATCAGGGTCAAGAGCTTCGATGCGCTGCTCGACGGCGTGCGCTCGTACGCGCGCAATCTCAACACCCATGCCGCCTATGCCGAGTTCCGCAGGCTCCGCGCCCAGATGCGGCGCACGGCGCGCACGCCGGTCGGCCTCAACTCCATGCGCCTGGTGGAGACGCTGAAGAACTACTCCGAACGCGGCATGGACTACGTGCAGACCATCAAGACCATCATCCGGGTCAACAACCTGCGTGAGTTCGACGGCGCCAAGCTGTCCGAGAACGCGGTGCCGGCATTCACCCGTTCGGGCTGACAACGGCCCGAGCCTCGCGTTCTTGTCAAGCGCGAGAGACTTCGACCTGGCCTCCGGCTTTGCCGCCGGAGGCCATTTTTGGATCGGGCCGGCTACTTTTTCGGCCGGCTACTTCTTCGGGATATAGAACTGGGTGCCGAACCAGCGCCAGCGACCGTCGCGCGCCGGCAGCGTGCAGTTGATGCGGGCGCGCCCGGGCTTGAAGGCGCTCGGCGTGCGCACCTCGATGCGCCGGTCGCCGAGGCGCTCGATGTCGAGCTTGCCGTGCTGGGAGGAGTAGCACGCGAGCTGGGCGAGGCGCGGCATGTTGGCGGGCACGGTGAAGCCGAACGCCGGCGGGTTGGGGCCGAGCGTGGGATTGGTCGGGACTCACGTCGGTGGCGTAGATCGGCAGCGCGTTGATCGCGAGTTTGAAGCGCTTCTCCTCGCCGTAGTGCTCGTTGAGCGCGAAGCGCGGCAGGTAGTCCATGTTGGCGGTGTCGCTGACCACGCCCGAGTGCTGGCCGAACGACGCGACGAAGCCCGCCGCCCGCGCCGCCGCAATCACCTTGGCCGAGGCCTCGCCGTAAGGGTAGGCCTGGAGCGTCGGCCGGAAGCCTAGCTCCTTTTCGAAGCGCGCGTTGGATTTGGCGTATTCCTGGCGGATGCGCGCCGCTCCTTGGTCGGCGAGATGGGCGTGGGTGACGCTGTGGTTGCCGACGGTGACCTCGCCGGATTTCACGAGCTCGCGCAATTGCGCCCAGCTCATGTATGCGTCCGGCGTCTCGCCCAGCTGGCCGGTGGCGGTGAACAGGGTGAACGGCAGGTGCGCCGCGCGCAGCCGGGGCCAGGCCTCGCGGTAGACCGATTCGAAGGCATCGTCGATGGTGATCGCGACGGTGCGGTCGGGCAGCGGTTTCTTGTCGCGAATCGCGGCGATGATCTCGGGTAGCGGCAGCACATGGTACTTGCCGCTGGTCAGCTCCTTGATATGGGCGTCGAACTGGTCGAGCCGGATGCTGGTGGTGGGATACTGGCTCTCGCCGAAGCGGTGATACATGATCACCACGGCGGAACTGTGGGCGGCATCGACCGGGTCGAGGTCGGCGGCCCGGGCAGGGGTGAGCCCCGTCAGCATGATGGCCGCCGCGACGGCCATGGCGCCCGTGACACGCGTGGTGATGATGCCCATGTGTCCCTCCAGTTACGCCTTACGCCGGGGCCGGACGCACCATTTATCGCCGGGAAGCCGAATGTGACAAGAAAATGATGGCGGTCGCGGAGTGGGGGCCGGGTTCAGCGGGGCATCATCGGGCGCGCCAGGGCCTTGTCGGAAACCAGCGGGAAACGGCGCGAATCGAACATCTGGTAGTGCCACCATTCGTTGCGGTAGAAGTCCCAGCCGGCCGCCGTCATCAGGCCGAGCAGCAGGTGGCGGTTGCGTGACGCCTCGGGCGCGAGCCCCGCGGCGCCGTGATGGGAACGGGGGGTGAAGGCGTCGAACCCGGTTCCCATGTCGAGCGCGCGCCCGTCTCGGTCTATAAGGGTGAGGTCGACGGCGACCCCCCGGGAATGGGGCGAGCCGCGGCGCGGGTCGGCAAGAAAATCGGGATCCGGAGTATGGTTCCACAGCACCCATTGCGCTTCCACCGGGCGGAACGCGTCGTAGATGCGCAGCCGCAGGTCGAGCTCGGCGGCGAGCGCGACCGCGCGCGCGAGCAGCTTGGCGGCTTCCGCGTGGAGGTAGCACGCGGCCTCGCCATAGACCGGTTTGCCGGTGAAGTTGTCGGCGGTGGCGTAGGCGATCTCGAGATCGACGTCGAACGCGGGCGGTGCGACGGCCACCAGGCTCGCGTCCGTGGTCACCACGTCGGTCTGCATCTGCTCGCTCATGGCATGCAGTCTAACACGCCGCGCCCGGGGGCGTCGCCGCGATGACGGTGGTGCTCGGCCTCGACGCCTCGACCACGGCGTGCTCGGCGGCGGTGCTGGCGGACGGTCGCGTCGTCGCGCGCCGCTTCGAGGAAATGGAACGCGGCCAGGCCGAGCGCCTCAACCCGATGATCGGCGAGGTCATGGCCGAGGCCGGCGTCGGTTTCGGCGCCCTCGATCTGGTCGCCGTGACCACCGGGCCGGGCGCCTTCACCGGCCTGCGCATCGGGCTCGCCTGCGCGCGCGCGCTTACGCTTGCCACGGGGGTGCCGCTTGCCGGCGTCACCACCTTCCGGGCGCTCGCCCATGCCGTGCCGGACGACGAGCGGGGCGACGGCCGCGCGCTGGTGGTGTGCGTCAACGGCAAGCGCCGCGACGTGTTCGTGCAGCGCTTCGCGGAAGACGGCAGCGAGTTGGATGCGCCGGGCGCGCTTGCGCCGCAGGACGCGCCCGCCTTCTTCGCAAAGGACAGCTTCCTGTTGGCGGGCGACGGTGTCGCCCAGCTTGTCGCCGCGCTCGGGGCGGAGGCCGGTCCCGGACCGGGGCATCGCATCCGGCTCTCGCATGCCCTGGCGCCGCCCGATGCGGCCCATGTCGCGATGCTCGCCGCTGCCGCCGGCCCCGATGCGGTGCCCCCGCGCCCGTTCTACATCCGACCGCCCGACGCGCGCCTGCCGGGCGCGCGCTCACCTAAGGCGCGCCTACCCGGCGCACGCTCAGCCAATACGCGCCTGCCCGGCGCGTCCGGGCGCAGCTAGCCCGGCCATGGCGACCGTGCCGACCCCCGGGACCGGTACTGCGGTGATGGACGCCACCATGCACCACGGCAACGCCATCGCGGCGTTGCACAAGCTCAGCTTCGACGAGGCCTGGAGCCCGTTCACGGTGCGCCAGGTGCTGGCCATGCCGGGGGCGTTCGGACTGCTGGCGGTACCGCCCGCCTCGACCGCCGCTGCGGTCGAGCCCAACCCGTTCGGTTTCGCGCTGGCGCGCCGCGCGGCCGACGAATGCGAGCTCCTATCGCTGGCGGTGCTGCCGGCACGGCGCGGTACCGGCATCGGCCGGCTGTTGCTCGATGCGGTGATCGCGCGCGCGCAAACGGGCGGCGCCGGCTCCGTGTTTCTGGAAGTGGCCGAGGACAATGCCATCGCCCAGGCGCTCTACCGCCACGCCGGCTTCCGGCCGGTCGGCCGGCGCCCGGGCTACTACCGGCGGCCCGATGGCGCGCCGGTGGCGGCGCTGACCTTCGCCCTTACCCTGGCACCCTGACAGCCTGGCGGTTGCGGTCTAACGTTTACGTATGGTGAGCTCGTGGACGCCATCGGCGGCGGTATCCGGCGCCACCGGGGTCAGCGCCAGCACCTCGTCGCCCTGCTCGCGCACCGAGCGTGGCACGTTCTCAAGCGGCTCGGCGCCCTTGAGGCGGACCCGGGCAATATCCCCCGGCGCCATGCGCTCGAGCAACAGTTTGGTCTTGACGAAGGTCAAGGGACAAACGTCACCGGTTATGTCAAGACTATAATCGCCCATGGAATCTTTAAATAGACCATTGAAGGTTTACATGGAAATTTCTATATTCCAGCCACATTAGCTTACCCAACAATCAATAAAGAAAGCGCAAGTTCATGGCGGACAAAGCCGAATCCAACGATATCCTTGTCCTGGCGACCGAGATCGTCTCGTCACACGTTGCCAATAATACCGTGCCCGTGGAGGAGCTGCCAAACCTGATCCGCCAGGTTTATTCGACCCTTGCCGCCATCGGTCAGGCGCCGAGCGAGGTTGCCGAGCGCCCGCAGCCCGCGGTCCCGATCAAGAAGTCGGTCAACCCCGACTACATCGTGTGTCTCGAGGACGGGCGCAAGCTCAAGATGCTCAAGCGTCACCTCAAGACCGCCTACAACATGACTCCCGAGGAATACCGCGAGCGTTGGGGCTTGCCCGCCGACTATCCCATGGTCGCCCCTAATTATGCGCGCCAGCGTTCCTCCCTGGCCAAGAAGATCGGCCTCGGCACCAAGTCCCGCCGCGGCGGCTGAGTGCCACGCCTGCGTCTCGCGCGCTGCGACTGGCCGGCGCGCGTGGCGCGAAGGCGTTGCCAAACGCCTGATTAGCGAGAACAATAACGAACGGGCCCGCGTCCCTTGGGCATCGTGACCGGAACGTTGGTACGGCCGCGTGATCCGCTTGCGGCCGTCCGGGACAGGCAAGCGAACAGGTGGATCATGTCGCCATTGGAGCAGCTCTGCCTCGACAAGGGCATGAAGATGACCGAGCAGCGCCGCATCATCGCGCGCGTGCTGTCGGAAGCTTCGGACCATCCCGATGTCGAGGAGGTCCATCGCCGCGCCGCCGAGATCGATTCGCATATCTCGATCGCTACGGTTTACCGCACCGTGCGCCTGTTCGAGGAGGCCAACATCCTCGACCGTCATGATTTCGGCGACGGCCGGGCCCGCTACGAGCAGCGGCCCGGCAAGCACCACGATCACCTGATCAATATCCGCAACGGCGAGGTCGTGGAATTCCGTAACGACGAGATCGAGTCGCTTCAGCGCCGTATCGCCGACCAGATGGGCTTCGAGCTGGTGGACCACCGCCTCGAGCTGTTCTGCGTGCCGAAGAAAGGCGGCAAGTAGGCCATGGCCGCGCGGTGCCGTGCGCCCGGACCCATGACTTGCGTAACAGGTGGGATTTGACCATCGACGTGCGTTCCCTTCCCGAATCGCTCGCCACGGGCTTTAGCGCCGGGGCTCTCGAGGTCCGGCTCGCCCGCGACGAGGCCGAGATTCTCGCGTCCCAGCGCCTGCGCTACAGGGTGTTCTACGAGGAGATGGCGGCCCATCCCACGCCCGAGACGGCGCGGGCGCGGCGCGATTCCGACGGCTTCGATCCCCTGTGCGACCACCTGCTGGTGGTCGACCGCACTGCCGGTCCCGACCCCGAGCGTTACGTGGTCGGCAGCTACCGCCTGATCCGCCGCGAGGCCGCGCGTCGTCACGGCGGCTTCTACACGGCGGGCGAGTTCGACATCGCCAAGATCGAGGCGCTGCCGGGCGAGATCCTGGAACTCGGCCGCTCCTGCGTCGCGCGCGAACATCGCAACCGGCCGACCATGCAGCTCATGTGGCTCGGCATATCGGCCTACGTGTTCCATTACGACATCGAGATCATGTTCGGCTGCGCCTCGCTGGCCGGCACCGACGTCGACGCGGTGGCCGGGCAGCTGTCCTACCTCCACCATTACCACCGCGCGCCCGACACGTTCTGCCCCGTGGCACTGCCCGGCCGCTACGTGGAGATGAACCGGTTGGCGAAGGACGCCATCGACCCGCGCCGCATGCTCGCCTCGCTGCCGCCGCTGATCAAGGGCTACCTCCGGCTCGGCGGGTTCGTCGGCGAGGGCGCGGTGGTGGACGAGCAGTTCAACACCATCGACGTGTGCATCCAGGTCAAGACGGAGCTCGTGACCGAGAAATACGTGCGCCATTACGAGCGCGAGCGGCGCGGCTCGGGGAGCGCATAATTCCAACCGCGTCGTTCACCCGTGCTCTGGCGAGGGCGATCGCATACCTGCTGGTGACCCTGCCCCTGATGCCGGTGCAGGCGGTGGCGGTCCTGCTAGGCCTGCCGCTGCAGCGCCGCCTGCCGGTGTTCTACCACCGCCTGATCGCACGCGTTATCGGCCTCGAGGTCGTCGTCGCGGGCGCACCGCGGGCGACCCCGCCGGTGCTGATGGTCGGCAATCACGTGAGCTATCTCGACATCACCGTGCTGTCGACGGCGGCGGAGTGCTCGTTCGTCGCCAAGGCGGAAATCGCGGGATGGCCGTTCTTCGGCTGGCTCGCCAAGCTGCAGCGCACGGTGTTCATAGAGCGCCGTGCGTCCCGTGCCCGCACCCAGCGCGACGAGATCGCCGAGCGGCTCGCCGCCGGCGACACCCTCGTGCTGTTCCCGGAGGGCACGTCGGACGACGGCATCCACGTGCGCCCCTTCAAGAGCGCGCTGTTCGCCGTGGCCGAGCGCAAGGTGACCGGCCGCCGCGTCACGGTACAGCCGTTCTCGCTCGCCTATACCCGCCTCGACGGCCTGCCGGTCGGGCGCGAATGGCGGCCGCTCTATGCCTGGTACGGCGACATGGACCTGCCGGGCCACCTGTGGCGGGTCCTGGGCCTGGGCCTGGTGCGGGCCGAGCTTCACCTGCACGAACCCGTGACCCTCGACGCCTTCGCCGATCGTAAGGCGCTCGCCGAGCACTGCGAGCGCGTGGTGCGCGAAGGCGTCGCGCGCGCCAACGCGGGCTTCCTGCCGCCCCTGCCCGTGCCGCCCTCGGACGGCACGGAACCGGCCGCCGGCGCCGGGGCGGGCGCTTGACTCCGGAGGGTCGGATGCTACTTTCGCCGGGCACCGCGCGCGCCCGTTGGGGCCGGCCATCCGCGGGCAAAACGGCGACATTGGCGAACAAGGTCTTCATCAAAACCTACGGCTGTCAGATGAACGTCTACGACTCCGCCCGCATGGCGGACGTCCTGGCGGCGGAAGGCTATGTCGAGACGGCGCACCCGGAAGACGCAGACCTCGTGCTGCTCAACACCTGCCACATCCGCGAGCGGGCGGCGGAGAAGGTCTATTCCGAGCTTGGCCGCCTTCGGTCGCTACGCGCCGAGGCCGAAGCTGAAGGCCGCCGCATGGTGATCGGCGTCGGCGGCTGCGTCGCCCAGGCCGAGGGCGCCGAGATAGCGCGCCGCGCGCCCGTCGCCGATCTCGTGTTCGGCCCCCAGAGCTACCACCGCCTGCCCGACATGGTGGCGCGTGCCCGGGCGGGCGAGCGCGTGCTCGAAACCGACCTCGCCACCGCGCCCAAGTTCGCGGCCCTGCCGCGCGATCAGGCGGCGCGCGGCACGACCGCGTTCCTGTCGGTGCAGGAAGGCTGCGACAAGTTCTGTACCTTCTGCGTGGTGCCTTATACGCGCGGTGCCGAGTATTCGCGCCCCGCCACCGAGATTCTCGCCGAAGCACGCGGCCTGGTCGCGAACGGCACCGCCGAGATCACGCTCCTCGGCCAGAACGTCAACGCCTGGCACGGCATGGCGCCCGACGGCACCGGCGAGTGGTCGCTCGGGCGCCTGATCCGGGCGCTCGCGGAGATCGACGGGCTCGCGCGCATCCGCTACACCACCTCCCACCCGCGCGACATGGACGACGCGCTGATCGCGGCCCATGGCGACGTGCCGGCGCTGATGCCCTATCTCCACCTGCCGGTGCAGTCGGGCGCCGATCGCGTGCTCGCGGCCATGAACCGCAAGTACGCGGTGGACGATTTCCGGGCCATCGTCGATCGCCTGCGCGCGGTCCGGCCCGACCTCGCGCTGTCGTCGGATTTCATCGTCGGCTTCCCCGGCGAAAGCGACGCCGACTTCGCCGCCACCATGGCGCTGGTGCGCGAGGTGGGTTTCGCCGCTGCGTTCTCGTTCAAGTATTCGCCGCGCCCGGGCACGCCCGCCGCCGAGATGGACGACCAGGTGCCCGAGGACGTGAAGAGCGCCCGCTTGGCGGAACTGCAAGCGGAGCTCACGGCCCAGACCCGCATCTTCAACCGCTCCTGCGTCGGACGCACGCTGGACGTGCTGTTCGACCGGGCCGGGCGCTACCACGGCCAGGCTGCGGGCCGCAGCCCCTACCTGCAGCCGGTCCATGTCGCCTGCGGTTCGGACGACGAGGCCCGCGCGCTGGCCGGGCGCGTCGTGCCGGTGCGCATCGTCGAGGCGCTGCCCAATTCGCTCGCCGGTGTGCTCGCGGACAACGGCGCGGACGCCGGGCAACGCGCGCGCGCATGAGCCGCACCCCCGCCAAGCGCCGCGGCGCGAAATCAGATTCCGGCGCCGCCCGGGGCACGGTCAAGACCCCGCGCGGCGCGCCGGCGCCCGCCCTGGTGGTGGAATTCTCCGACAACGCGCTCCTCGCCCAGCTGTTCGGCGACCATGACCGCAACCTTGCGCGCATCGAGCACGATCTTGGTGTTGCGATCGCCGCGCGCGGCAACCGCGTCGCCATCACCGGTGACAAGGCCCAGGCCGCCGCCGCGGGCGAGGTGCTGTCGCTGCTCTACGGGCGGCTCGAACAGGGCGGCCATATCGACCGTGCCGAGGTCGATGCCACCGTGCGGCTCGCGGCCCAGGGCCGGCTCGGCGCACTCGCGGGTGCCGTGCGCGGCGTCGTCCAGACCGGGCGCCGGCGCATCACGCCGCGCACACCGACCCAGGGCGTCTATCTCGATGCCATGGCCGGGAACGAGCTGGTGCTCGGGCTCGGTCCTGCCGGCACCGGCAAGACCTATCTCGCGGTCGCCAACGCGGTCGCCCTGCTGCAGGCGGGCGAGATCGACCGGATCGTGCTGTCGCGTCCCGCCGTCGAGGCGGGCGAGCGGCTCGGATTCCTGCCGGGCGACATCCGCGAGAAGGTCGATCCCTACCTGCGCCCGCTCTACGACGCGCTCTACGACATGCTGCCCGCCGACCAGGTGGTGAAGCGGCTCGCCTCGGGCGAGATCGAGGTGGCGCCGCTCGCCTTCATGCGCGGGCGCACGCTTGCCCACGCCTTCATCATCCTCGACGAGGCCCAGAACACCACCTCGGTGCAGATGAAGATGTGCCTCACGCGCATGGGCGAAGGCTCGCGCATGGTGGTGACCGGCGACCTCAGCCAGATCGACCTGCCGCCCGGCACGCGCTCCGGCCTCGCCGACGCGGTCGAGGCGCTGGCCGACGTCGCCGGCGTCGCGATCGTGCGCTTCACCGCCGCCGACACCGTGCGCCATCCGCTGGTGACGCGGGTGGTGAACGCCTACGAGGCGATGGAACGCCGCCGCGCGGGGACCGGCGACGACGCGGGACGCGATGGGCAGACGCGCAAGCGCTGATACGGGCGATATTCCCACCGTCGATCTCGCCCTCGCGGTCGAGGACGATGCCTGGAGCGCCGCCCTGCCGGACATGGACGCCGCCGTCCGCGCCGCGGCCGAGGCGGCGGTGGCAGGCGCGCGCGCGGACGGCGGCGGCCGGTCCGGCCCGCGCACGGCGCAGGCGCTCGAGCTCGGCCTCGTGTTCACCGACGATGCCCGCGTGCACGCGCTCAACTGGCAGTACCGTCACAAGGATTCACCCACCAACGTGCTCGCCTTCGAGAACGCCGACCCCCCGCCCGCGGGTGCACCGTGGCAGCTGGGCGACGTGGTGGTGGCGTTCGGCACGGCCCGCGCCGAAGCGGCGGCGGCGGGCCTCGCGCTCACCGACCACGCCGCCCATCTCGTGGTTCATGGCGTGCTGCATCTTTTCGGTTATGATCACCTGAACGACCGGGACGCGCGCCGCATGGAACGGCTCGAGACGCGCGTGCTCGCGGGTCTCGGGATCAATGATCCCTATGCCCGCGGCGGCGGCCCGGGGCCAGCGAAGGACAGATGAGCGACAAAGCCGACGCCCCCGATTCCCGCAGCGACGGGTCCGATCCCCAAAGTACCAGCCTGCTCGGTCGCCTGTTCGGCTGGCTCGGGCGCCACGGCCGCGCCGGGGACACCTCGGTGCGCGAGGCCCTTGAGGAGCTGATCGAGGAGCGCGAGGAGAAGGACGGGGACGGTGGCGGCGCCATCAGCGCCGACGAGCGTCTGCTGATCGGCAATGTGCTCAAGCTGCGCGACGTGATCGCGAGCGACATCATGGTGCCGCGCGCCGAGATCGTGTCGATCGAGGCCTCCGCCGCGCGTAACGAGATCGCCGACCTGATGGCGCGCGAGGCCCATTCGCGCGTACCCGTATATCGCGAAACCCTCGACGACGTGATCGGCATGATCCACATCAAGGACGTGTTCATGTCCTACGTGTCGGAGGCGCCGTTCAGCCTGCGCAACATCGTCCGAAAGGTGCTGTTCGTCTCGCCCACCATGCGCGTGCTCGATCTCCTGCTGCAGATGCGCCTTGCGCGCGTGCACATGGCGATGGTGGTGGACGAGTTCGGCGGCGTGGACGGTCTCGTCACCATCGAGGACGTGGTCGAGGAGATCGTGGGTGATATTCAGGACGAGCACGATGTCGAGGAGATCGACATGATCGAGCGGCCGGACGGCTCGCTGATCGCCGACGCACGCACCGCGATCGAGGACTTCGAGGCGCGCGTCGGCCCGGTGCTGATGCCGGAAGAGCGCGAGGACGTGGACACGCTCGGCGGTCTCGTGTTCAACCTCGCCGGCCGGGTGCCCTCGCGCGGCGAGGTGATCCGTCATCCCTCGGGCATCGAGTTCGAGGTGATCGACGCCGATCCGCGGCGGGTCAAGCGCCTGCGCCTCCGGCGCCTGCCGCCCCGTCCCGAACAGCCGGCAACGCCCGGCGCATGATCCCGGTGCTCACGCGCGCCGCCCGGTGGCTGGCCGCCCTCTCCGGCTGGCGCCGCTTCGCCGTGGCCGCCGTTCTCGGCGCCTTCGCCGCGCTCGCCTTCGCGCCCACCTGGGTGCTGCCCGCGCTCGCGGTCGCCTTCACGGCGCTCGTGTGGATGATCGACGGCACCGCGCGGGCCGCGAAGCCGACCCGTGCCGCGCTGGCGCTCGGCTGGTGGTTCGGCTTCGGCCATTTCGTCGCCGGGCTCTACTGGATCTCCAACGCGCTGCTGGTGGACGCGGCCCAGTTCGGCTGGCTGGTGCCGTTCGCGGTGGCGGGGCTCTCGGCCTATTTCGCGGTCTATCCGGCACTGGCGGTCGTGGCCGCGGCGCGCGCGCGGCCGGGCTGGCGGCGCGTCCTCGTGCTGGCCGGGGCCTGGGGCCTCGCCGAATACCTGCGCGGCACGCTACTCACCGGCTTTCCCTGGAATCTCGAAGGCAGCGCGCTCGCCGCCCTGCCCGCCCTGATGCAGGGCGCGGCCGTGGTCGGGACCTACGGCCTGTCGCTCGCGGCAGTCGCGATCGCCGCCGCGCCGGCGATCCTGACGGAACCGCAGGGACCGCGGCGCTGGCTGCCGGTGTCGCTGGCGGCGCTCGCCTTCGCCGGTCTGTGGGCGGGCGGCGCGCTCAGGCTGGCCGGGGCGCCGGCGCCCGGGGCCGTGCCGCCGCGCGCGCCGCACCTGCGCATCGTCCAGGGCGACATCGACCAGCGCATGAAGTGGCAACCCGAGCGGGCGCGCCTGACTTTCGAGACCTATCTGAGGCTGAGCCACGCGCCGCCCGCGGGCGGGACGGCCCGTGCGCCGGACGCGGTGATCTGGCCCGAGACGGCGGTGCCCTACGTGTTCGACGGCAGCGATGCGTTCCTGCGCGCCTTGGCTCAAGGCGCACCGCCCGGCGGCCTGCTCGTCACCGGCATCGTGCGCAGCACGTCAGGCGAAGAATCGCGCAGCACGTCAGGCAAAGAATCGCGCAGCACGTCAGGCAAAGAATCGCGCAGCACGTCAGGCAAAGAATCGCGCAGCACGTCAGGAAAAGATTCGAGAAGTGTGTCGGGCAAAGGTCCGCCACACATCTGGAATTCGGTCGTTGCCGTGACGGCGCAGGGCGCGCTGGTGGCGCGCTACGACAAGCACCACCTGGTGCCGTTCGGTGAATACGTGCCGTTGCGCGACTGGAACCCTCTGCCCAAGCTGACTGCGGGACGGATGGATTTCTCCGCCGGACCGGGTCCGACAACGCTGTCGCTGCCTGGCCTGCCGCCGGCGAGCCCGCTGGTGTGCTACGAGGCGATCTTTCCCGGCGGGGTGACGGCGCCGGGCCGTCCGCGGCCGCGCTGGCTGCTGAACGTGACCAATGACGCCTGGTTCGGACGCTCGTCGGGGCCTTACCAGCACCTCGCCGCGGCGCGCCTGCGCGCGGTGGAGGAGGGCCTGCCCCTGGTGCGCGCGGCCAATACCGGCATCTCCGCCCTGGTCGATGCCTATGGCCGCGTCACCGCGCAGCTGCCGCTCGGTACCCGCGGCGCCCTCGACGTGGCGCTGCCCGATCCCGTGGCCGGGGCGCCTCTGTTCGCGCGGCTCGGCAACCTGCCGTTTTTCGCGCTCGCGGCGATGCTTCTGGCGATCGGGTGGCTCGCGCCCGGCAAGCGTGATCGATGTTGAGTGACGTTACATACGCATTTATGATAAATTTGATTTCAAGATGTAGAATGTTGACAATTGAATGCTACAAAGTTGCGTCAGTGGCGTTGATATTTTGACTGCTGGTTTCCCAGAAAGACGAGGCCGATGGCCAAACAATCCACGAAACCCGCCCGCCGCGCCCCACGCGCCACCAAAGGCGGTCCCAATCCGATCGACGCCCACGTGGGCGCGCGCGTGCGCCTGCGCCGCACGCTCCTCGGCCTGTCCCAGGAAAAGCTCGGCCAGGCACTCGGCCTGACCTTCCAGCAGGTGCAGAAGTACGAGCGCGGCGTCAACCGCATCGGCGCAAGTCGGCTCTACAGCCTGTCGCGCGTGCTCGACGTACCGATCACCTTCTTCTACGAAGACCTGCCCGCGGCGCTGGCCATGGGTGCCCGCCGTCCGACGGGAACTCGCGGAGCAGGCGGCGGCCAATTACGACGCCGACCCCATGAGCAACCGCGAGACCATGGAGCTGGTGAAGGCCTATTACCGCATCGAGGATCCCAAGAAGCGCCGCAAGGTGCTCGAGATGCTGCGTTCCTTCGGCAGGGACCAATAGACCGGCGCTGCCGCGCACACCCGGAAATCACTTGACGGGGCGCTTGTTCATTGCAACAAGACCGGCCTTGGGCGCGTGCCTCATGCGCCCTTCCGGGCACGCTTCCGTGCCGTCATAATCGCTGTCGTCCGAGCAGATCGCGCGCTCAGTTCCCTCACTTCCCGCGGAGGTCCACGTGCCCAGAGGCGATTACCTTTTTACGAGTGAATCCGTTTCCGAAGGTCATCCCGACAAGGTCGCGGACCAAATCTCCGATGCCGTGGTCGATGCCTACCTGACCGCCGATCCCATGTCCCGGGTCGCCGCCGAGACCCTGGTCACCACCAACCGCGTGATCATGGCCGGCGAGGTGCGCGGGCCGTCGAGCGTCACGCCGGATCATCTCGAGAGCATCGCGCGCCACACCATCCGCGAGATCGGCTACGAGCAGGACGGGTTCCACTGGCAGAAGGCGAAGGTGGACGTTCTCCTGCACGCACAGTCGGTCGACATCGCCCAGGGAGTCGATGCCGCCGGCAACAAGGACGAAGGCGCGGGCGACCAGGGTATCATGTTCGGCTACGCGTGCCGCGAGACCCCGGCGCTGATGCCGGCGCCGATCCACTACGCCCATGCCATCCTTCACTCGCTCGCGGAGGCGCGCCATTCGGGTGCCGAGCCCGACCTCGGCCCCGATGCCAAGAGCCAGGTGACCCTGCTCTACAAGGACGGCAAGCCGGTCAAGGCGACCTCGGTGGTGGTGTCGACCCAGCACGGCGAGAGCGTGGACCAGGAGACGGTGCGCGCGATCGTTCGCCCCCATGTCGAGAACGTCCTGCCCGAGGGCTGGATGTGCCCGGAGGAAGAATTTTACGTCAACCCGACCGGCCGCTTCGTGATCGGCGGGCCCGACGGCGACTGCGGCCTCACCGGGCGCAAGATTATCGTCGATACCTATGGCGGCGCGGCGCCCCACGGCGGCGGCGCGTTCTCGGGCAAAGACCCGTCCAAGGTCGACCGCTCGGCCGCCTATGCCGCACGCTATCTCGCCAAGAATATCGTGGCCGCCGGCATCGCCGAACGCTGCACTATCCAGATCGCCTACGCCATCGGCGTTGCCAAGCCGCTCGCGGTCTATGTCGATACCGCCGGCACCGGCACGGTGGGCGAAGACAAGCTCGCCAAGGCGCTGCGCGAGGTCATGGACCTGAGCCCGCGCGGCATCCGCATCCACCTCGGCCTCAACAAGCCGATCTATGCTCGCACCGCGGCCTATGGCCATTTCGGCCGCGAGCCCGAGTCCGACGGCGGGTTCTCGTGGGAGCGCGTCGACCTCGGCGAGGCCATCAAGTCGGCCCTCACCTGAGGCGCGTGCCCGGGCGGGCTTCATGACATCCCGTGATGACGGCGCGCCCCCGGCCCCGATGGCGCGCCGCCGCATTCTTTACGGCCGGCGCGTCGGCCGGCCCCTGCGCGAAGGGCGCAAGCGCCTGCTCGCTGAGCTCCTGCCGCGCGTGCAAGTCGACCTCGCCGGCGTCGCGCCCGGCAGCCTCGATCCCCGTACCCTGTTTGCGCCCGCGCCGGTGTTCGCGGATGCATTGCCACCCGTGCCGGTCCGCGCGGTCTGGCTCGAGGTCGGCTTTGGCGGCGGCGAGCATCTTTGCGCCCAGGCGCGCGCGCATCCGGAGATTGGACTGATCGGCTGCGAGCCGTTCCTCAACGGCGTCGGCGCCGCGCTGCAGCAGATCGAGGCGGGCCGCATCGGCAATATCCGGCTCCATGCCGACGACGCGCGCGCGGTCCTCGACGCGCTTGCCGAGGCCAGCCTCGACCGCGTCTTCGTGCTGTTCCCCGATCCCTGGCCCAAGGCGCGCCACGCCAAGCGCCGGTTCGTGTCGCGCGAGAACCTGGACGCGCTCGCCGGGGTCATGGAGGACGGCGCCGAACTGCGTATCGCCAGCGACGATATGGGCTATATCCGCTGGGCGCTGGCGGTGGCCCTGGCCCATCCCGCCTTCGTCTGGTGCGCCGAACGGGCCGCCGACTGGCGCGACAGGCCCCCGGACCAGCCCGCCACGCGCTACGAGGAGAAGGCCCGTGCCAAGGGAATCGTCCCGGTTTTCCTGACCTTCCGGCGCCGGGAACGAGCCTGAAGAGGGCCTGAAGCGGGCACCTGGCGGGCCTTTTGGCGTCCCAAAGCCCCTTCCGGCGTCGCCGGACGGTGCCGTTTTGGTGACACCTGGCCCCGTACCGGGCTGCCAAAATACTTGAAGAAAGGCGCAAAACCCCTATATTTGCCCGATCTTCAGTGAGGGTCCTTTAACAAGATAAGACGCTGCGGAGTGGGCCACCGGCCCGCTTTTTTGTTTGTGCGGCGTGACGGTGTCGGTCCGGCCCTGGCCGGTCCGCGCGTCGTCGGGACACGGGGAATGATCCAGGTTCAGGACAGGGTCGCCCGCCTGGTCGAAGGGCCGCTCGAGGAGATGGGGTACGAGCTCGTACGCGTGAACCTCTCCGGCGGCTCGCGGCCGGTGCTCCAGGTCATGGCCGAGCGCGCCGACGGCGCGCCCATGACGGTGGAGGACTGCACCGGGATCAGCCACACGGTGTCGCTGCTGCTCGACGCCGAGGACCCGATCGCTGGCGCTTATGCGCTTGGAGGTGTCGTCGCCGGGCATCGACCGGCCGCTGACGCGGGCCAGGGACTTCGAGCGCTATGCCGGCTTCGAGCTGCGCATGGAGACGCGCGAGTCGGTCCAGGGCCGGCGCCGCTTTCGCGGCCGGCTCAAGGGCATCGCCCAGGGGCAGGTCACGGTGGTGACCGACGAGGGCGAGGTGACGGTGCCGTTCGAGGGCGTCGCCAAGGCCCGGCTGGTGCTGAACGACGAGCTGATCGCCGCCGCGGCGCCCGACCGCAAGCGGTCGTGACCGGCGGCAGGAAAGAAGACGCGTAAACATATGGGATTTGTGAACGACAGGTGCAGTTGCTGCACGGCAAGCGAAACGAAGTGAGATGACGATGGCACAGACGAACCGCACGCCAACGGCGGAAGAAACCACGGGCCTGGCGCGGCCGGAGCTGATCCAGGTGGCCGACGCGGTCGCCCGCGAGAAATCGATCGACCGCGACGAGGTGCTGACCGCCATGGAGCAGGCGATCCAGAAGGCCGGCCGCTCCAAGTACGGCCATGAGCATGACATCCGCGCGACCATCAACCGCACCACCGGCGAAATCTCGCTCGCGCGCTACACCCAGGCGGTGGAAACGGTCGAGGACGAGCTCACCCAGTTGGACCTCGCTACCGCCCAGAAGATCAAGCCCGGCATCGAGGCCGGCGAATACATCATCGATCCGCTGCCGCCCATCGACTTCGGCCGCATCGCTGCCCAGACCGCCAAGCAGGTGATCGTGCAGAAGGTGCGCGAGGCGGAGCGCCAGCGCCAGTACGAGGAATACAAGGACCGCGTCGGCGAGATCGTCAATGGCCTCGTCAAGCGCGTCGAGTTCGGCAACATCACCGTCGACCTCGGCCGCGCCGAGGGCGTGCTGCGCCGCGACGAGATCCTGCCGCGCGAGAACCTGCGCGCCTCCGAGCGCGTGCGCGCCTACATCTACGACGTGCGCGAGGAAGCGCGCGGGCCGCAGATATTCCTGTCGCGGACCCGGCCCGAGTTCATGGCCAAGCTGTTCGCCCAGGAAGTGCCGGAGATTTACGACGGCATCATCGAGATCAAGTCGGTCGCGCGCGATCCCGGCTCGCGTGCCAAGATCGCCGTGCTGTCCAACAATTCCTCCATCGACCCGGTCGGCGCCTGCGTCGGCATGCGCGGCTCGCGCGTGCAGGCGGTGGTGGCCGAGCTGCAGGGCGAGAAGATCGACATCATCCAGTGGAATCCCGACCCGGCGACCTTCGTAGTCAACGCGCTCGCGCCCGCCGAAGTCACCAAGGTGGTGCTCGACGAGGACCAGAAGCGCATCGAGGTGGTGGTGCCCGACGACCAGCTCTCGCTCGCCATCGGCCGACGCGGCCAGAACGTCCGTCTCGCCTCCCAGCTCACCGGCTGGGACATCCGCATCCTCACCGAGGCGCAGGAATCGGAACGCCGCCAGGAAGAGTTCCGCTCCCGCTCACAGATGTTCATCAACTCCCTCGACGTGGACGAGGTCATCGCCCACCTGCTGGTGACGGAAGGCTTCTCCTCGATCGAGGAGGTCGCGTTCGTGCCGATCGAGGAGATCACCGGCATCGAGGGTTTCGACCAGGAGCTGGCCGAGGAGCTGTCGGGCCGCGCCAAGGCCTATCTCGCCGAGCAGGCCGAGAAGTTCGCCGAGAAGCGCAAGGAGCTCGGCATTGCCGACGACATGGTGGACATCCCGGGTCTCACCTCCGACATGGTGGTGAAGCTTGCCGAGCACGGCATCAAGGACCGCGATTCCCTCGCCGAGCTCGCCGGCTACGAGCTGTCGGGCTCCGAGGCCGAAGGCGAGCCCGGCATCCTTGCCGAGTTCAAGCTTTCGGAACCGGATGCCAACGCCATCATCGCGGCGGCGCGTGCCCATTGGTTCGCCGAGGAGGACGCGGCCCGTGCCGCGGCAGAGGCTGCAGCGGCAGCCGAAGCGGAAGCCGGTGCCGAAGCCGAGCCGAGCAAGGAGGCCTGAGGCCGCGTGACCGCCCTCGCCACCGAAACGCCGCACGAATCGTCCCCGCCGCCCACGGGCGACGCGCCGGCGACGCGGCGCTGCATCGTCACCGGCGAGAGTGCGCCGCGCGGCGGGCTGATCCGTTTCGTGGTGGCGCCCTCGGGCGAGGTCGTGCCTGACCTTGCCGAAAAGCTGCCGGGCCGCGGCCTATGGGTGGCGGCCGAGCGCGAGACGCTCGCGAAGGCCGATGCCCGCGCCTTCGCGCGCGCAGCCAGGGCCCAGGTCACGGTGCCTGCCGATCTGGCGGCGCGTGTCGAGAGCGCGCTTGCGGCGCGGGTCGCCGGCTACATTGGCATGGCGCGGCGCGCGGGCGCGCTGGTCGCGGGCTTCGAGAAGGCGCGCGAAGCGCTGCGCGCGGGCAAGGGCCGGCTGCTGCTGGCCGCGACCGACGGTGCCGAGGACGGGCGCGCCAAGCTGCGCGCCCTGATGCCAGGTCGCGACGAGATTGCGGTGCTGACCGCGGTGGAACTGGGTGCGGCGATCGGCCGCGAGGCGACGGTCCATGCCGTCGTCACCGACGACAAGCTGGCGCGCGAAATCGCGCGCGCGGCGTGCAGGCTGGCAGGCGTTCGTGGCGAACGCCCGGGGATGCACGCCGATGATCTTTTGGCTAGAGTGGAAAAGGCATGACCGATACGACCAAAGACAAGGATACGGGGAACAAGAAGGAGCCGCTCTCGCTGGCGCGTCCCGGCCGTCTCGAGCTGAAGAAGACGGTTGAGCAGGGCCAGATCCGGCAAAGCTTCTCCCACGGCCGCTCCAAGTCGGTGACGGTGGAGGTGCGCAAGAAGCGCACCTACGCGCCGGACGCCGAGGGCGGCATGACCAAGGTCAAGCCGGGGCGTGGGCCGAGCGCGCAGCAGGAGAGCGACGAGACCCTCGACAAGCTGACCGCCGACGAGCTCGCCCAGCGCGCGCGCATCCTCAAGGGCGCCAAGCTCGACGAGGAACGCCGCCGCGTTGAGGAAGCCGAGCGCAAGAAGCGTGAGGAAGAGGAACGCCAGCGCCACGACGAGGAAGAGCGCCGGAAGCGCGAAGAGGCAGAGGAGACGGCCCGTGCCGCCGCCGCCGCTGCTGCTGCGGCCGCTGCTGCTGCAGTCGCACCGGAGGAAGAGGACAAGTCGGCCCAGGCGAAGTCGGCCCGCGCCAAGGGCAAGCCCGCCGGCGAGCCCGCTGCCGAAGAAGCCACGGAAGAGGATGCCGACCGGCGCAGCCCGCGCAAGGGGGCCAAGACAGACAAGGCGCGCCCGGCGCTGACGCTGCGCAAGGAAGGCGGCGAGCGCCGCCGCGGCAAGCTCACCATCGCCAAGGCGCTCGACGACGAGAGCGGCGAACGGACCCGTTCGCTCGCCGCCGTGCGCCGCGCGCGCGAACGCGAACGCCGCGCCCAGCAGCAGCTTGCGGGCCGCGGCGAGAGCTCCAAGGTGGTGCGCGATGTCGTGTTGCCCGAGATGATCACGGTGCAGGAGCTCGCCGCCCGCATGGCCGAGCGCAGTGCCGACGTGATCAAGGCGCTGATGCGCATGGGCGTGATGGCGACCATCAACCAGCCGATCGATGCCGACACCGCCGAACTGGTAATTGCCGAGTTCGGCCATTCGGTCAAGCGCGTGAGGGAAGCCGCCGTCGAGGAAGGACTCGACGGCGACGAGGACGCGCCCGAGACGTTGAAGCCGCGTCCGCCGGTCGTGACCGTCATGGGCCACGTCGACCACGGCAAGACGTCGCTGCTCGACGCATTGCGCGAAACCGACGTTGCCGCCAAGGAATCGGGCGGCATCACCCAGCACATCGGCGCCTACCAGGTGACCATGCCATCGGGCCAGAAGATCACCTTCCTCGACACCCCGGGCCACGAGGCGTTCTCCCAGATGCGCGCCCGCGGCGCCAAGGTGACAGACATCGTGGTGCTGGTGGTGGCCGCCGACGACGGCATCATGCCGCAGACCATCGAGGCGATTCATCATGCCAAGGCGGCCAACGTTCCGCTGATCGTCGCCATCAACAAGATGGACCTGCCGGGTGCCAATCCCGACCGTATCAAGGCCGACCTGCTGCAGCACGAGGTCGCGCTGGAAGGCATGGGCGGCGACGTACTGTGGGTGGCGGTTTCGGCCAAGCAGAAGACCAACCTCGACAAGCTCGAGGAAGCGATCCTGCTGCAGTCCGAAATCCTCGAGCTCAAGGCCAACCCCGACCGTCCCGCGCGCGGTGTCGTGATCGAGGCCAAGATGGAGCGCGGTCGCGGCAACGTCGCGACCGTGCTGGTCGAACGTGGCACGCTCCATGTCGGCGACGTGTTCGTGGCCGGCACCGAATGGGGCCGCGTGCGTGCCCTGGTCGACGACCATGGCCGCAAGGTCAAGGATGCCGGCCCATCGGCGCCGGTCGAGGTGCTCGGCCTGCAGGGCGCGCCCACCGCCGGCGACGAATTCACCGTGGTCGAGAACGACAATCGTGCCCGCCAGGTCGCGGAATACCGCCAGCGTCGTGCGCGCGACGCCGCTAATGCGGCGGGCGTGCGCGGCAGCGTCGAGCAGATGCTCGCCGCCATCGCCGCGGGCGAGGCCAAGGAACTGCCGGTGGTCATCAAGGCCGACGTGCAGGGCTCGGTCGAGGCGATCGTCGGTGCGCTCGAGAAGTTCGGCAACGAAGAGGTCAAGGTCCGCGTGCTGCACGCCGCGGTCGGCGGCATCAACGAATCCGACGTCACCCTGGCGCGCGCGTCCAATGCGCTGATCATCGGCTTCAACGTGCGCGCCCATCCCCAGGCGCGCGACCTCGCGCGCCGCGACGGCATCGAGATCCGCTATTACTCGATCATCTACGACCTCACCAACGACGTGAAGCAGGCGCTCACCGGCATGCTCGCGCCGGGTACCAAGGAAACCGCTCTCGGCCAGGCCGAGGTGCGCGAGGTGTTCAACATCACAAAGGTCGGCAAGATCGCCGGCTGCCTGGTTACCGAAGGCGTGGTGCGGCGCGGCGCCAGGGTCCGGCTGCTGCGCGATAACGTCGTGATCCATGATGGCGGGCTCAAGACCCTCAAGCACTTCAAGGAAGAGGTGCGCGAGGTGCGGGCCGGCAGCGAATGTGGCATGGCGCTCGAGAACTACCACGATATCCAGGTGGGCGACGTGCTCGAGTGTTACGAGGTCGAGGAAGTCGCCCGCGAGCTGTAACCGGGCATTCCTCGCTCCAGGCTGACGACGATGAGGAAGCACAGGAACGCAACCCGTTCGGGTGCAACGCCGAGCCAGCGCCAGGTGCGCGTGGGCGAGGAACTGCGCCACGCGCTCGTGCGCATCCTGGAGCGCGCCCATTTTCGCGATCCCGATCTTGCCGATACCTCGATCACCGTGACCGAGGTGCGCGTCTCGCCCGACCTGCGCAACGCGTCCGCCTTCGTCACGCCGCTCGGCGGCGGCGCCATGGACCGTGTGGTGGCCGCGCTCAACCGCGCGTCCGGGTACTTCCGCCGCGAGATCGCGCGCGAAGTCGTGCTGCGCCACGTCCCCGAGGTGACCTTCGAGCCCGACACCTCGTTCGACTATTCGAGCCGCATCGAGCGCATCCTCGCCAGCCCCGACGTTGCCCGCGACATCGAGTCCCCGGAGAGCGACGGCGACGACGGCGATGGGTCGTAGGCGCCGCCCGCCCGCCGGCGCGCGGGCGCTCGACGGTTGGCTGGTGCTCGACAAGCCGGCCGGGGTCACCTCGGCCCGGGCCGTGTCGCTGGTGCGCAACGTCCTGAAACCGCTCCGCATCGGCCATGCCGGAACCCTCGATCCGCTCGCGACCGGCGTGCTGCCGATCGCGCTGGGCGAGGCCACCAAAACCGTCGCCTATGCCATGGCGGGTTCCAAGACCTACCGGTTTACCGTGCGGTTCGGTGAGGCCCGGGCCAGCGACGACGCCGAGGGCGAGGTGGTGGCGGTCAGCCCGGTTCGCCCGAAAACCGAGGAAATCCAATCTGTTATCCCACGCTTCACGGGGCGCATCCGGCAGCGCCCGCCGGCCTTTTCGGCACTCAAGGTGGCGGGCCGGCGCGCCTATGCGCTGGCGCGTGCGGGCGCCGCCCCGGACCTCGCCCCGCGCGAGGTGGAGATCGCGGTGCTCGCCCTCACTGTCCGGCCGGACCCGGATACGGCCGAATTCGAGGTCACCTGCGGCAAGGGTACCTACGTGCGGGCGCTTGCCCGCGACCTTGCCGAGGCGCTCGGCACGGTCGGCTACGTCGCCGCTTTGCGCCGCACCCGGGTCGGTCCATTTTCCGAAACACAGGCAATTCCGCTGGATAATCTGACCGCCTTGGGGCATAGTGCGCCCGCTTTCGGGCACCTTTTCCCGGTCGCGACCGCGCTGGACGACATCCCGGCGCTGGCCCTGACCGAAGACCAGGCGGCCCTGCTCAGGCAGGGTCAGGCGGTCAGGGTGCCCGGTACCGGCGGCACCTGGCCCCGGAATGGTGACGCGGGTGA
This sequence comes from uncultured Alphaproteobacteria bacterium, assembly GCA_963732875.1. GTDB lineage: Bacteria > Pseudomonadota > Alphaproteobacteria > SMXQ01 > SMXQ01 > WHSO01. Next base: position 2,377,049 of record CAVTBD010000002.1, read on the forward strand.
GCCCGCTGCCCTCTCCGATGGAACGGTTGTCTGCGCGATGGACGGGACGAGGCCGGTCGCCTTGGCCCGCTACGTCGCTGGCGAGGTGAGGCCGGTACGCGTGTTGAACCTCTAGACAATGGAGCACACGATGTCGATTACCGCCGAACGCAAGCAGGCGTTGATTCAGGAATATGCTACAGGTGGCACCGATACCGGTTCCCCCGAGGTGCAGGTCGCGATCCTGTCGGAGCGCATCGGTAACCTGACCGAGCACCTCAAGACCCACGACCACGATTTCCACTCCCGGCGCGGCCTTCTGATGATGGTCTCGAAGCGCCGCCGGTTGCTGGATTACCTCAAGATGAAAAACGAAAACCGATACCAGACGCTGATCGAACGCCTCGGACTGAGGCGCTAGCCAGGCTCCGGCTGCCATGGGGCGGCCGGTCCCCGTACGCGGCAGGGCCGCGTATCGGGCAGGTAGGTTGGTAGGAGGAGAGATTCCTATGTTCAATATCGTGAAGAAAGAACTCGACTGGGGCGGGCGCAAGCTCGTGCTGGAAGCCGGGCGCATCGCGCGCCAGGCCGACGGTGCGGTGCTGGCCACCTACGGCGAGACCACCGTGCTGTGCACCGCGGTCGCCAACAAGGCGCCCAAGCCCGGCATCGATTTCTTCCCGCTTACCGTGAATTACCAGGAGAAGGCTTTCGCCGCGGGCAAGATCCCGGGCGGCTTCTTCAAGCGCGAAGGGCGCCCGAGCGAGAAGGAGACGCTGACCTCGCGTCTCATCGACCGGCCGATCCGTCCGCTGTTCCATCCCCTGTTCCGCAACGAGACGCAGGTCGTCTGCACCACGCTGTGCCACGACCTCGAGAACGATCCCGATATCGTCGCCCTGGTCGGCGCGTCGGCGGCGCTCACGCTCTCGGGCATCCCGTTCCTCGGCCCCATCGGCGCCGCGCGGGTCGGCTACATCGATGGCCAGTACGTGCTCAACCCGCGCCACGAACAGATGACGGAGACCAAGCTCGACCTGGTCGTCGCCGGCACCCAGGAAGGCGTGCTGATGGTCGAATCGGAAGCCCATGAGCTGCCCGAGGACGTCATGCTTGGCGCCGTCATGTTCGGCCACCGCGAGTTCCAGAAGGTGATCGACGCGATCATCGAGATGGCCGAGCAGGCCGCCAAGGAGCCGTGGGTGCTGCCCGAGCCGCCGGCCGAGAAGGGGGCCGTTGCCAAGCGCGTGCGCGAGCTGGCCGAGGCCGGTCTGCGTGACGCCTACAAGGAGGTCGACAAGACCGCCCGGCGCGACCGTATCGACGCGGTCAAGGCCGAGGCTAAGACCACCCTCGCGAGCGAGGAGATCGAGGGCGATATCGTCGGCGCGTCGTTCAAGTCGCTCGAGAAGGACATCGTCCGTCTCGCCATCCTCGATACCGGTTCGCGCATCGACGGCCGCGACACCAAGACGGTGCGTCCGATCCTCGCCCAGGTTGGCGTGCTGCCGCGCGCCCACGGCTCGGCGCTGTTCACGCGCGGCGAGACCCAGGTGATCAACGTCACCACGCTTGGCACCGGCCAGGACGAGCAGATCATCGACGCGCTCGACGGCGACTACCGCGAACACTTCCTGCTGCATTACAACTTCCCGCCCTACTCGGTGGGCGAGGCGGGCCGCATGGGTTCGCCGGGCCGGCGCGAAATCGGCCACGGCAAGCTCGCGTGGCGTGCGGTGCATCCGCTCCTGCCGAGCAAGGAAGAGTTCCCCTACACCATCCGCGTGGTCTCGGAAGTGACCGAGTCCAACGGCTCGTCGTCGATGGCGACCGTGTGCGGCTCGTCGCTGTCGCTGATGGACGCGGGCGTCCCCCTCAAGAAACCGGTGGCGGGCATCGCCATGGGTTTGATCAAGGAAGGCGAGCGCTTCGCTGTGCTCTCGGACATCCTCGGCGACGAGGACCATCTCGGCGACATGGACTTCAAGGTCGCCGGCACTGAAGAGGGCATCACCAGCCTGCAGATGGACATCAAGATCACCTCGATTACCGAGGAGATCATGAAGATCGCGCTGGCCCAGGCCCACGACGGGCGCATCCACATCCTGGGCGAGATGGCCAAGGCGCTCACCGGCGCCCGCGAGGAGGTGTCCGGCAACGCGCCGCGCATCACCACCATCTCCATCCCCAAGGACAAGATCCGCGAAGTGATCGGCACCGGCGGCAAGGTGATCCGCGAGATCTGCGAGACCACCGGCGCCAAGATCGACATCGAGGACGACGGCACCATCAAGGTCGCCGCCGTGGACGGTGCCGCAGCCGACCGAGCGATCGAGTGGATCAAGTCGATCGTCGCCGAGCCCGAGGTGGGCGTCATCTACACCGGCAAGGTGGTCAAGGTGGTCGACTTCGGCGCGTTCGTGAACTTCCTCGGCAACCGCGACGGGCTCGTGCACATCTCCGAGCTCGCCCAAGGCCGCACCAAGAAGGTCACCGATGTGGTCAACGAGGGCGACATGGTCAAGGTCAAGGTGCTCGGCGTCGATGATCGCGGCAAGGTGCGCCTGTCGATGCGCGTCGTCGACCAGGAGACCGGCCGGGACATGTCCGGCGAGGCCGCCGATAGTCCGGCCGCCGAATAGTGCCCGGGACCGGGGCCGCGGGGGCGGCCCCGGCCGGCACGGCCGGGCGGGGGGCTGGCACGTGAGGTATGCGATCCTATATAAGGGGCGTGTGCGCGCTTTTGACCGCAACCGCGGGCCCGCGGCCGTTCCCCGGCTGGGAGTCGACGGGCCTTGGGGATGTCATCCCCGGGAAGGCGGCGCGACCGCCGCTTCCGCGAGTGCGGCATGACCGCCGCGATGGGAAGCCATAGCGCATGAAACAACTGCAGCCACTGATCATCTCGGGCCAGGAGGTCCTGCCGCTGGTGGAAGGCGGCAAGGGCATCTCGGTCTCCAACGGCGAGAGCTCCGGCGCCTGGGCGGCGTCGGGCGGCGTCGGTACGTTCTCGGGCGTCAACGCCGACGCCCACGACGAGAGCGGCAACCCGATCCCCGTGGTCTATCGCGGCCGGACCCGGCGCGAGCGCCACGAGGAGCTGCTCGCCTTCTCGATCCAGGGGGGCATCACCCAGGCCAGGATCGCCCACGAGATGCGCGACGGCGCGGGCCGTATCCACATGAACATTCTGTGGGAGATGGGCGGCGCCGAGCGTGTGCTGAAAGGCGTGCTCGAGGGCGCAAGGGGCCTCATCCACGGCGTCACCTGCGGTGCCGGCATGCCCTACCGCATGGCCGAGATCTGCTCCCAGTTCGGGGTCTACTACTATCCCATCGTGTCGTCGGCGCGCGCCTTCCGCGCGCTGTGGAAGCGCGCCTATCACAAGTTCGCCGATCTCCTGGGCGGTGTGGTCTACGAGGACCCATGGCTCGCGGGCGGTCACAACGGTCTCAGCAATTCGGAGGATCCGGAGAAGCCGGAAGCGCCGTACCCGCGCGTGCGCGATCTGCGCGATCTGATGCGCGAATGCGGACTCGAGGAGACGCCGATCTTCATGGCGGGCGGCGTGTGGCGGCTCGACGAGTGGGAGGACTGGATCGGCAATCCCGAGCTCGGGCCGATCGCGTTCCAGTTCGGCACGCGTCCGCTGCTCACGCGCGAAAGCCCTATTTCCGACGAGTGGAAGCAGAGGTTGCTGACGCTGAATGAGGGCGACGTGTTCCTCAACCGGTTCTCGCCGACCGGGTTCTATTCGTCGGCCGTCTCCAATGCCTTTCTGCACGAGCTCAAGGAGCGCTCCGAACACCAGGTCGCCTACAGTATGGAGCCGGTAGGTGAGCACGATACCGAGTTCGCGGTCGGCGCGCGCGGGCGTCTCGTTTACCTTACCCCCCACGACAAGGAGCACGCCGAGCGCTGGGTCGCGGAAGGATTCACCGAGGTGCTGCGCACGCCGGATTCGACGCTCGTGTTCGTGACCCCCGAGCGCTCCAGCCAGATCCGCAAGGACCAGATCGAGTGCATGGGCTGCCTGTCGGCGTGCAACTTCTCCAACTGGGCCCAGAACGAGGCCGGCACCACCGGGCGCAAGGCCGATCCGCGTTCCTACTGCATCCAGAAGACGCTTCAGGCCATCAGCCACGGCGGTGACGTCGAGCGCCAGCTCATGTTCGCCGGCCACAACGCGTTCCGCTTCAAGGACGATCCGTTCTACGCCAACGGTTTCATCCCGACCGTGCGCGAGCTGGTGGCGCGGCTCTGCACCGGCGCTTGAGCGAATTTTAGATATTCCAAACAGGGCCTTATGGCCCTGTTTTTTTAACCTTTTAATTGGACTGCAATATCCCTATATAGGAAGTGCCAGTCGTGGAGACCCGGCACAGCACAGCGGAACATGCCCATGGCCAAGCACACCGAACACCGCCCCTTCGCCCAGGTGGTCGACCGCCTGAAGCAGGCCGGGCTGCGCCCGACGCGCCAGCGCATGGCGCTTGCCAAGCTGCTGTGCGACGAAGGCGACTGCCATTTCACCGCCGAACAACTCCATGGCAAGGCCGAGGCCTCGGGCATCCACGTCTCGCTTGCCACCATCTACAACACGCTGCACCAGTTCACCCGTGCCGGGCTCCTGCGCGAGATCGTCGTGTCGCCGGGCTCGTCCTACTTCGACACCAACGTCTCCGACCACCATCACTTCTACTTCGAGGACCGGGGCGAGCTGAAGGACATCCACGGCGACGAGATCGTCATCGCCACCATTCCCGAGCCGCCCAAGGGCGCCCGGGTGGACCGCGTGGACGTCATCATCCGGGTCCGCCAGGGCCAGGCCTAGGCCTAAGAATCATTCGCATTAACAGACCTGTAAAAAATAGTTTGGAGTAATTCTAAACTATTGACGGGCCGCGTCCGCCCCTCTATATAAGATCGGTAAGGCTTTTTCGGCCCGCGCCACGGGCCGCCGCGCCACGCCACGAACCAATGGAGGAGAACCATGGCAACGTTGAAAGGATCCAAGACGGAAGAAAACCTGAAGGCCGCCTTCGCCGGTGAGTCCCAGGCCAACCGCCGTTATCTCTATTTCGCCCAGAAGGCCGACGTCGAAGGCTTCAACGACGTCTCGGCCGTATTCCGCTCGACCGCGGAGGGCGAGACCGGCCACGCCCACGGCCACCTCGAGTTCCTCGAGGCGGTGGGCGACCCGGCCACCGGCGAGCCGATCGGCTCCACCGACAAGAACCTGAAGGCCGCGATCGCGGGCGAGACCCACGAGTACACCGACATGTACCCGTCCATGGCCAAGGCCGCGCGCACCGAAGGCTTCGAGGAGATCGCCGACTGGTTCGAGACCCTCGCCAAGGCCGAGAAGTCCCACGCCGGGCGCTTCACCAAGGCGCTCGACACGCTCGGCAAGTAACCGGGCGGTACTGCTCCGAACCCGCCGGGCGGCGTTCCGCCCGGCGGTTCCTCTCCCCACAGTCCCGCGTTTCGGGCGGATCACGACGGCGCCCCGTGGGACGCCGAACGGGTCTGCGCATCCGTGCGCCGACGCCGGTCAGGTAACGCGACACGCAGCAAGGTGACCCATGGCTGAAGGTGGTTTGGGCGCGCCGACGCGCCACGCGATCGACTGGACCAACCCCGATTTCTTCGACGAGGCAAAGCTCGAGGCCGAGATGCGCCGCGTGTTCGACATCTGCCACGGCTGCCGGCGCTGCTTCAACCTGTGCGATTCCTTCCCGCGCCTGTTCGACCTGATCGACGAATCCGAGACGGGCGAGCTCGACGCGGTGGCGAGCGCCGACTTCAAGCCGGTCGTCGATGCCTGCACGCTGTGCGACATGTGCTTCATGACCAAGTGTCCCTACGTGCCGCCCCACGAGTTCAACCTCGATTTCCCGCACCTGATGCTGCGCTACCGCGCGGTCGAGATGAAGAAGCGCGACTACGGCTTTGCCGAGCTGCAGCTCACCGAGACCGACCGCAACGGCAGGCTCGCGGGCACGGTCGCGCCCCTCGCCAACTGGGCGTCGAGGACCGGCAACGGCCTCACGCGTCCGGTGCTGGAGGCGGTCGCGGGCGTGGACCGGCGCGTCGATCTGCCCGAGTTCCACGGCAAGACCTTCACGGCGCGCGCCAGGACCGAGACGCCGGACGTAAATGCCGCTGCCCCGGCCCACGGTCGCAAGGCGGTGCTCTACGCCACCTGTTTCGTCAACTACAACAACCCCGGCATCGGCGATGCCGCGCGCGCGGTGCTGGCCAAAAACGGTGTCGCGACCGAGGTCGGCTATCCCGGCTGCTGCGGCATGCCCCAGCTCGAGCACGGCGACCTCGCCCGGGTCGCCGCCAATGCCAAGCGCACCGCGGCCTATTTCGCGAAATTCATCGACGACGGCTACGACGTGATCGCGCTGACCCCGTCGTGCGCGCTGATGCTCAAGTTCGAGTGGCCGCTGATCGTGCCGGAAAGCGATCCCGACTATGCCGCCGTGGTGAAGCTCGCCAAGGCCACCCGCGACATCGCCGAATATGTGGTCGATATCGCCGACAAGGAGGGCCTGGCGCCCGGCCTCGCGCCGATCGAGGGTGGCGTGACGCTCCATCTCGCGTGCCACGCGCGCGCCCAGAACATCGGCCCCAAGGCCGCCGACATGCTCAGGAAGATTCCCGATTCCGACGTCGCGGTGATCGAGCGCTGTTCGGGCCACGGCGGTTCCTGGGGCATCCTCAAGAAGAATTTCGACACCGCCCTCAAGGTCGGCCGTCCGGTCGCGCGCAAGGCGGTCGAGGAGAACAGGCACTACGTCGCCTCCGAATGCCCGCTCGCCGCCAAGCACGTGGTCCAGGGCATGCGCATGCTGGAGGGCGACAGGGTCCCGGTCGACCGGCCGCGCCATCCCATTGAGATATTCGCCGCCGCCTACGGCCTCGCGCCCGGAAAGGAGGAGAGCTGACATGACCGCCGAAACGACCGCCGAAACCCTGGCGCTGGACGCCAACAGGCGCCGCATCGAGCGCGGCGACATCATGAACATCGACGCCTACGCGCGCGCGCGCGGGGACTTCCGCAAGCGCATGGGCGAGATCAAGCGCGACCGTCGCATGGCGGTCGGCCCCAGCGTCACGTTCTACTTCGAGAATTTCGCCACCATGCTCTACCAGGTGCATGAGATGCTGCACACCGAGCGCGGCGGCGAGGCCCAGATCGCCGACGAGCTCGGCGCCTACAACCCGCTCATTCCCCAGGGGCGCGAGCTGGTTGCCACCATGATGATCGAATACGACGATCCCGTGATCCGCGACCGCGAGCTCAGGCGCCTCACCTATATCGAGCAGAGCGTGACGCTCTCGGTCGACGGCGAGGAAATCAAGGCGATCGCCGAGGACGACGTCGAGCGCACCAAGGCCGACGGCAAGACCTCGTCGATCCACTTCCTGCGCTTCCCGTTCACGGATGCGCAGGCGCAGAAATTCAAGACATCGGGAACCAGGGTCGTTCTCGGCATCGGCCACCAGAACTACGGCCACATGGCCGTGGTACCCGAAAGCGTGCGTACCGCGCTCGCCCGCGATCTCGACTGAACGGAACCGCCGCGGCCACGACGGCCGCGGCGGGTGCCGTCCGAACGCGTCTACTTGAACAGCTTGAGTGCGTTGATCAGGGTCTCGATCACGCCCCAGGCGAGCGGGATGCCGACGAAGCCCCAGGCGAGGGCCAGGTGCAGTCCCGTGGTGCCGGTCTGTTTCAGTTCGCTCATTCTTGCCTCCCTTTATTCTGCAAGAGCCCCGGTACCCATGGGCGCGTCCTTCATGTGGTGCCGTTCATGGACGGCCTTGATGAGGGCGTTGCACAGGAACCCGACCACCAGAAGCCCGGCCATCACGTACATGGTGACGTTGTAGGCCTGCGCCTTGGGCACGCCGTGTCCGATCTGGTACTCGCGGATGTAGTTGACCAGCACCGGGCCGAAAATGCCCGCCATCGACCAGGCCGTGATCAGCCAGCCGTGGATGGCGCCGACATAGCGCGTGCCGAACATGTCCTTGAGATAGGCCGGCACGGTGGCAAAGCCGCCACCGTACATGCTGATGATCACCAGGAAGCACAGCACGAAAGCGGTGACGCTGTGGATCGAGCCGGTGTGAGGCACCAGGGCGTAGAGCACCGTTCCGATGACGAAGAAGCAGAAGTAGGTATTCTTGCGTCCGATGAAGTCGGAGATCGAGGCCCAGAAGAAGCGCCCGCCCATGTTGAACAGACTCATCAGTCCGACGAAGCCGGCAGCCGCGATTGCGGTGACGCGGCCCGGGAACATCTCCTGGCTCATGGCCGAGGCCTGTCCGAGCACGCCGATGCCGGCTGTCACGTTGAGGCACAGCACCCACCAGATCAGCCAGAACTGCGGCGTCTTGAGGGCCTGGTAGACGTAGACGTGCTTGTTGGTGATGAGCTTGCTGGCCTGGGCCGGCGCAACGTAGCCCTCCGGCGCCCAGCCCGGGGCGGGCACGCGGACAATCGCCGAGCCCACCAGCATGAACACCATGTAGACGATGCCCAGCACCACGAATGCCTCGGCCACGCCGATATGGCTCGGGGTCGAGAACCTGGCCATCAGCCAGACCGACAGCGGCGAGGCGATGAAGGCGCCGCCGCCGAAGCCCATGATCGCCATGCCGGTGGCCATGCCGGGCCGGTCCGGGAACCACTTGATCAGGGTCGAGACCGGCGAGATGTAGCCGAGCCCGAGGCCGATGCCGCCGAGCACGCCGTAGCCGAGATAGACGATCCACAGCGAATGCACGCTGACGCCGAAGGCAGCTACCAGGAAGCCGCCGCCGAAGCACAGTGCCGCGGCGAACATCGCGCGGCGGGGGCCGCCTTCCTCGACCCAGCGGCCGAGCACGGCCGCGGAGGCGCCGAGGAAGAAGATGGCGATGGAGAATATCCAGCCGAGCTGGGTCAGCTTCCAGTCGCCGGGCCCGGACTGTGAAATGCCGAGCAGCTTGGTCATGGGCAGGTTGAACACGCTGAACGCGTAGACCTGGCCGATGCAGAGATGGATGCACAGTGCGGCGGGAGGAACCATCCACCGGCTGAAGCCGGGGCCTGCGACGGTACGCTCTCGGTCCAAGAACGGTAACAACGCCATGACTGCCTCCTGATTATTGTTGCCTCGATTATTGTTACGCGCCCGGTCTCCGCCGCTGTCGTCACAACCGATGGTTCCAGAAGGGGGCCCGGTTTCAAGGTAATGCTAATCCCGCCGCGAGTCCGTTGCCTAGCAGGAAATGTCATACGTTAATAACGGGGAGTAGAGGGTTAGGAGGTCAGTCGACCTTCTCGCCGGGCAGCGTGCCCCACAGCGCGCCGCGCGGTACCCAGCCCTTGAGGCCGCGCGCCTCGATCCGGCACCACGGCCCCCGGCACGAAAGAAGCTGCGCCACCACGCCCGACTCGGCGCGGGCGACCACTGGCGCGCCCGGGTCCGGCTCACGCAGGAGCGTGGTGTCGGCGGCGGTGGTGATGGCGGTGCGCTTGCCGGTCAGCATGGCGCGATGGATCCAGCCGACCGCGCCGTTCCAGTCGCGCACCTTACGCCAGGTGTCGAACTCGGCGATGATCTGCACCGGCAGGCCGCGGCGGCGGTAGATCCATTCGATGGGATAGCGCGTGCCCGGGCCCGAGCGCATGTAGACCTCGTTGGCGCGCAGGGACGCGAAGCGCGGCAGCGGCAGGCCCGTGCTGCGCGGTGCGTCGGCGTTCGGGTCGGTCTCGACGTTGCCGTCGGCCTCCTGGGCGGTGATCTCGCGCGACACGCCGAGCACGGCCAGCGCCAGCAGCACGGCGGCGAGCGCGCCGATCACGGCGCTCACGGCGACCGGCGAGCCGGTACGCTCAAGCGCCATGAATGGAAAGGTCCCGGATGGTGGGCGCATCGCCGTTGAGCGGGCAGGCCGGATCGCGCCGGACGGTGATGCGCCGGAAGGTCGCCGAGAGCGCGTCCATAACGAGGAGTTTGCCGGAAAGGCTCTCGCCGATGCCGGCCAGCTCCTTGATCACCTCGGTCGCCTGCAGGCAGCCGACCGCGCCGGCGACCGCGCCCAGCACGCCGCCTTCGGCGCAGGTCGGCACCAGGCCGTCGGGCGGCGGCGCGGGGAAGATGCAGCGGTAGCACGGGCTGTCCGGCTGCCACGCGCGGAACGTCGATATCTGCCCCTCGAAGCGCAGCAGCGCGGCCGAGACCAGCGGCTTCCTGGCGAAGTAGCAGGCGTCGTTGAGCAGGAAGCGGGTCGCGAAATTGTCCGTGCCGTCGGCCACGATATCGTAGTCGCCGATCAGCCCCATGACGTTGCCGGGCGCGAGGCGCATCGGGTGGGTCTCGACCTTCACCTCGGGATTGATGGCGGCGAGCGCGGCGCGCGCGCTCTCGACCTTGGGCACGCCGATGCGGTCCGTGGCGTGGATCACCTGGCGCTGCAGGTTGGAGAGATCGACCGCGTCGTCGTCGACGATGCCGATGCGCCCGACGCCCGCGGCGGCGAGGTACATCAGCATGGGCGAGCCGAGCCCGCCCGCGCCCACCACTAGGACGCTCGAGGTCAGCAGCTTCTCCTGGCCCTTGCCGCCGAGCTCGGGCAGGACGATATGGCGCGCGTAGCGCGTCAGCTGTTGGTCGGAAAATTCGAACGCCATGGCCGCACTGGCCTCACAGGTTATCGAACAGCGCCGTCGAAAGATAGCGTTCGGCGAAGGACGGCACGATGATGACGATGTTCTTGCCGGCGTAGTCGTCGCGCGTGCCGATCTCGATCCCGGCGGCGAGCGCGGCACCGGACGAGATGCCCACCGGCAGCCCTTCCATGCGCGCCGCCTTGCGTGCCGTGGCGAAGGCGGTCTCGTTGCCGATCCGCACCACTTCGTCGATCAGGCTGACGTCCAGGTTCTTCGGCACGAAGCCCGCGCCGATGCCCTGGATCTTGTGCGGGCCGGGCAGGCCGCCCGACAGCACCGGGCTGTCCTCGGGCTCGACCGCGACCATGCGCAGTGACGGCTTGCGTTCCTTCAGCACCGAGCCGACGCCGGTGAGCGTGCCGCCGGTGCCGACGCCGGAGATCACGGCGTCCACCTCGCCGGCGGTATCGGCCCAGATCTCCTCGGCCGTGGTCCGCCGGTGCGCCTCCGGGTTTGCCGGATTCTCGAACTGCTGCAGGATGATCGCGTTGGGAATCTTCTCGCGCAGCTCGTCGGCGCGCTTGATGGCACCCTTCATGCCTTCGGCGGCGGGCGTCAGCTCCAGCTCGGCGCCCAGGATCAGGAGCATCTTGCGCCGTTCCAGCGACATGCTTTCCGGCATGCACAGGATCAGGCGGTAGCCTTTGGCCGCGCACACGAAGGCGAGCGCGATCCCGGTGTTGCCCGAGGTTGGCTCGATCACCACCGTGCCGGGCTTGAGCACGCCCTTTTGCTCGGCCGATTCGATCATGGCGCGGCCGATGCGATCCTTGACCGAGCCCATCGGGTTGAAGAACTCAAGTTTGCCGAACAGTTCGGCGCGGCAGCCGTTCTCGCGCGACAGGCGCGGCAGGTGGACCAGCGGCGTGTTGCCGATGGTGTCCAGGATCGATCCGTAGACGTGTCCGCGCAGGACGCTGAAGTCGTTGACGAACCGCATCTTGCCTTTGTCGCCGGTCATGGTCGTCGCCATGATTTTCTCCCTTGCGTGGCGGCCCCCTCGGTCGCGGGGGCCCGCGTTTTTAGATAATTGTGCACTAGATGATGAAGTCGAGGCGCTCGGCCGCCTCGCTCACGATCCCTTCGCCGTTGGCGCGCAGGCACAGGTCCTCGATGGTGACTGAGTCGAGACGCGCCATCATCTCCTCCTCGAAGCCCTGCCACATCGGCCAGACCACTTTCTTGCCGAGGGATGATTTCGGTTCGGTCGCGTCCTCGGCCTCGGCCAGCGCCACCACCCGGGTAATCTCGCCGACCGTGATGCGCCGCCGCTCGCGCGCGAGCAGGTAGCCGCCGCGCGGGCCGCGCACGCCGGTCAGCACGCCGGCGCGCACCAGCTGCTGCAGGACCTGTTCCAGGTAGCGCCGCGGGATGCCTTGGCGCTCGGTGATGTCCTTGCTTTGCACCGGCAGCGAGCCGGCATTGTATGCGATGTCGAGCACCGCCTCGATCGCGTAGAGAAGCTTCTTCGACATGCGGAACATGGTGCCGCCCTTCCCCCCTTGCTACCGGCTCGCCGTGCCGGTGGAGCCGAATCCGCCCGTGCCGCGTCCGGTAGCGGCGAGGTCGTCGGCCTCGTCCCAGGCGATCGCCGTGACCGGCGCCACCACCATCTGCGCGATGCGGTCGCCGCGCGCGATCGTGAACGGCCGTTCGCCGAGATTGACCAGGCACACCATGATCTCGCCGCGGTAGTCCGAATCCACGGTGCCGGGCGCATTGACGATGGACACGCCGTGGCGCACCGCGAGGCCCGAGCGTGGCCGCACCTGGGCCTCGAGGCCCTCGGGCAGCGCGATCGCGAACCCGGTCGGAATCAGGGCGCGGGCGCCCGGCTGGAGCACCACTTCGGTCTCCACCGCGGCGGCGAGGTCGAGCCCGGCGGCGCCCGCCGTGGCGTAGGACGGCAGCGGCAGCCCGGCGCCGTTGGCGAGGCGCTGAATGGCGACGGTGACGCGGCTCATTGCGGGGTCGTGAAATGGATGGCGATGGCCTGGGCGAGGCGCTTGGCGACCGCGGCCTTGGTCATGCGCGGCCAGTCCTCGGTGGCTCCGGCACCGTCGCGGATCAGGTGAACCGTATTGTCGTCGCCACCGAACACGCCGGCTTCGGACGACACGTCGTTGGCGACGATCCAGTCGCAGCCCTTGGCGGTGCGCTTGGCGATGGCATTGGCGATCACGTTCTCGGTCTCGGCAGCGAAGCCGACCACGAGCCGCGGGCGCTTGTTCCCGGCGCGTGCGACTTCGGCCAGGATGTCGGGATTCTCGGTCAGGGTCAGCGCGGGCGCCCCCTTGCCCTTCTTGATTTTCTGTGTTGCCGGCTTATCCACGCGCCAGTCGCCGACGGCAGCGGCCATCACCGCGACGTCGGCGGGCAGGGCGGCGGTCACGGCCGCGAGCATGTCGCGCGCGGTCTCGGCATGGACCACGGTCACGCCGGCGGGATCGGGCAGCGCCACCGGGCCCGACACCAGCACGGTCTCGGCGCCGAGGCGCGCGAGCGCCGCGGCGATGGCGTGGCCCTGCTTGCCCGACGAGCGGTTACCGATGAAGCGGACCGGATCGACCGGCTCGAATGTCGGGCCCGAGGTGATGACAGCGCGCCGGCCCCGGAGTGGCGCGCTTGCCTCAAAAAAAGCGTCGATGGCGGCGACGATCGCGGGCACGTCGGCGAGACGTCCCTCGCCTTCCTCGCCGCACGCGAGCTCGCCCGCCTGCGGCCCGACCACGGCGACGCCGCGCTGGCGCAGGGTTTCGATGTTGGCCCGGGTCGCCGGATGCTCCCACATGCGCACGTTCATGGCGGGGGCCACCATCACCGGCTTGTCGGTAGCGAGCAGCGCCGTGGTGGCGAGGTCGGAGGCGAGTCCCTGGGCCATCTTGGCGAGGATGTCGGCGGTGGCGGGGGCGACCACGACGAGGTCGGCCTCGCGCGACAGCCGGATATGGCCCATCTCGCTCTCGTCGGTGAGCGAGAACAGGTCGCTGTAGACCTTGTCGCCGGTGAGCGCGGCAAGGGAAAGGGGCGTGACGAATTTCGCCCCGGCCTCGGTCAGGATCGCGCGCACGGTCGCGCCGCGGCGCCGCAACTCGCGGGTCAGCTCGAGTGCCTTGTAGGCGGCGATGCCGCCGGAAACGACGAGCAGGATGCGCTTCGAATCGATCATGCCGGGGGACGTCCTAATTTACGGAATTCGCATGTTATTAGATAGTATTCCCCCCGCCGTTCCGCAATAACGAAACGGCGGGACCGGATCGGCCCCTGAATGGCCCGCCGGAGGGTCATACGTGGCCCGTGAGCAATGCCAGAAGGATAGCGGCAAGAAGTGCCGCAATCGCCCAGAGCGGCGCTGCCGGGGCCCGATTCCGGCCTTCCGTATCCTCGCCCAGGAGACGCCGCACGGTTTCCGGGTGCAGACGGTAGCCATCCTCCGCCAGCGCCGTGATCGCCTTGTCGATGTTGACCAGGAGCCGGGGAAACCGTTCCAATCCCGAAACGATGTCGCGGAGCCCGTCGCCGAGCCGGGCTTCGGGGCCGAGCTTGTCGCGCATCCAGGCCTCGACCAGCGGGCGCGACAGCTCCCACATGTTGACGTCCGGGTTGAGCCGGCGTCCGACGCCCTCCGCCACCATCATGGTCTTCTGCAGGAGCAGGAGTTGCGGCTGGGTTTCCATATGGAAGGTCTCGGTGATGCGGAACAGCTGCGCCAGCAGCCGGGCGATCGATATCTCGTGGAGCGGCAGGCCGAGGATCGGCTCGCCGATGGCACGGCACGCCTGCATGAACATGTCGCGGGGCTGGTCGGCCGGGACGTAGCCCGCCTGGAAATGGACGTCGGCGACGGCGCCGTAGTCGCGCTCGAGGAAGCCGCGCAGCATGACCGCGAGATAGCGCCGGGTGGCCATGTCGAGCCGGCCCATGATGCCGAAGTCGACCACCATGATGTTGCCGTCGGGCGTCACGAACAGGTTGCCGGGATGCAGGTCGGCGTGGAAGAAGCCGTCGCGGAACACCTGGTTGAAGAAGGCGCAGGCGGCTTTCTCCAGCACCGCGCTCGGGTCGATACCGGCGGCCTCGATCCGGTCGCGCTCGTCGATCGGGATGCCCTCGATGCGTTCCAGCGTGAGAACGCGCCGCCCGGTCCTGAGCCAGTCCACGGCGGGCACCTGGAAGGTCTCGTCGCCGGCGAAGTTGGCGGCGAGCTCGGAGGCCGCGGCCGCCTCCATGCGCAGGTCCATCTCGACCGCGACCACGCGCGCGAAGGTCGCCACCACCTCGCGCGGCTTGAGGCGGCGCATCGCCGGGCGGGCACGTTCCAGCATGTCGGCGGCGAAGGCCAGCATGTCGAGGTCGCGGCCGAAGCGCGCCTCGATGTCGGGACGCAGCACCTTGACCGCGACCTCGTGGCCCTCGGTCGTGACCGCCATGTGGACCTGGGCGATCGAGGCAGCGGCGACCGGGGTGTCGTCGAATTCGGCGAACAGTTCCTCTATCGGCCGGCCGAGCTCGGCGGCGACGATGGCGCGCGCTTGCCTGACCGGAAACGGTGGCAGGCGGTCCTGCAGGCGGGCGAGGTCGTCGGCGACTTCTTCGCCGAGAAGATCGGTGCGGGTCGCGAGCGACTGGCCGAGCTTGATGAAGGTCGGCCCGGCCTTGGCCAGTGCCGCGGCCAGACGCTCGCCCGGGCGCAGGCCGCGTGCCGGCCGCTTGCCGCCGGGCAGGCGCGCCGCCCAACGTGCCGCGCGCAGCACGCTGGGCGGGATGCCGAGCCCCGCGAGCGGCGTGAGCGCGTCGTAGCGCGCCAGCGTGAGCGCGAGCCCGGCAAGCCGGGCGAGGTTGCGAAGGCCGCCGGCCACGGCGTCAGATCCGCCAGGCGGAATGCATGGCGGCGATGCCGCCGGTGAGGTCGCGCACCTTGACCTGATCGAGGCCCGCCTTCCGGATCATGTCCGCGAGCGTGTCCTGGTCGGGGAACCGGCGGATGCTTTCCACCAGGTAGCGGTAGGCGTCGGCGTCGCGCGCGACGTGTTCGCCGAGCCACGGCAGCACCACGTCGGAATAGCGTGCATAGACCGGGGCGAGCAGCGGCAGGCGCGGGTGCGAGAACTCGAGACACAGGAAGCGTCCGCCCGGGCGCAGCACGCGCGCGGCTTCCTCCAGCGCAAGCTGGGTCCGCGTCACGTTGCGCAGCCCGAACGAGATGATGTAGGCGTCCACGCTGGCGTCGTCGAGCGGCAGCGCCTCGGCGTCGGCGGCGGTGAACGAGACGGTCCCGGCCAGGCCGCGCTCGGCGATCCGCGTGCGGCCGACCGCCATCATCGCCTCGTTGATGTCGAGCACGCGGACGATGCCGCCTTCGCGGGCGAAGGCCTCGGCGCCGCCGGCCGCGCGCACCATGCGGATCGCGATGTCGCCGGTGCCGCCGGCCACGTCGATGATGTCCTGGTCGGCGCGCGGCGCGAGCCAGTCCACCGCCGCCGCCTTCCACAGCCGGTGCAGGCCCCCGGACATCAGGTCGTTCATCAGGTCGTAGCGCGGCGCCACGCTCTCGAACACGCCGCGCACGCGCGCCGTCTTCTCGGTGACGGGCACGTCGATGGCGCCGAACGGCACCCGTTCCGGCTCGGTGCCGGGCTCAGGACTCTCGGGGGCTTTGGTCATCGGCCGGACAATAGCGCAGGGGGCCGATTTCCGCTACGTTCCGCGCCATGCCCGAATTGCCCGAAGTGGAGACCGTGCGCCTTGGCCTGAGCCCCGTCCTGGAGGGCCACCGGCTGGCACGGGTCGAAGTGCGCCGCGGCGACCTGCGCATCCCGTTCCCCGAGCGCTTCGCCGCCCGGCTCGAGGGCCGGCGCGTGGCGCGGCTCGAGCGGCGCGCCAAATACATCCTGGTCCATTTCGCCGACGGCGGCGAGGTGCTGCTGGTCCACCTCGGCATGTCGGGGCGCATGGTGGTGGCCGGTCCCGGCCTCGCCAATGCGCCGCGCGAGGTGAGTCCCCACGACCATGTGGTGATCGAGACCGATGCCGGCGCCCGGGTGGTGTTCAACGATGCCCGCCGGTTCGGCCTCATGACCCTGATCGCGCCAGACGCGGTCGCCGCCCATCCGCTGCTGGCGGGCCTCGGTCCGGAGCCGCTCGACGATACCTTCACGGGCCGGGCGCTGGCGGCCCGCCTCAAGGGCCGTGCCACGTCGATCAAGGCGGCGCTGCTGGACCAGCGCAACGTCGCCGGGCTCGGCAACATCTACGTGTGCGAAGCGCTGTTCCGCGCCGGCCTGTCGCCGCGCCGGCGCGCGGGCACGGTCCAGGGCGGGCGTGCCGAGCGCCTGGTGGCGGCGATCAAGCAGGTGCTGGCGGACGCCATCGCCGCCGGTGGCTCGACGCTGCGCGATCACCGCCGTCCCGACGGCGAGCTCGGCTACTTCCAGCACCGCTTCTCGGTCTACGACCGCGAAGGCCAGCCGTGTCCAGGCTGCGTGTGCGAGGTGACACGCACCGGCGGCATTCGGCGGATCGTGCAGGGCGCGCGCTCGACCTTCTATTGCGCCCTGCGCCAGCGCTGAGCGACACGTGCTTTCCCGGCAGGTGTGATGTGCTACCGTTCCGCCCGATGACGCGCACGACCGCTTCCATGACGACCATCTCCCGCAAACGCCGCCGCCTGGTGGGTGCCGTGCTCGCGGGGGCACTGGTCGCGCTCGCGCTGACGCTGTCGGTGGCGCGGCCCCTGCCCGCCCGCGGCGACGATTATCTCTCGGCGCTCGACGACGTGCCGCTGATGCCCGGCCTCGCCGAAGTGCCCGACACCGGCGTCGACTTCGAGGCCGCGTCGGGCCGCATCGTCGAGGCCGAAGCGCGCGGTGCCGCGCGGCCCGGGCTCGATCGCGGCGCGGTGCTCGCGTTCTACGCCGCGTCGCTGCCGCCGCTCGGCTGGCGTGCCGCGGCGCCGGCGCGCTACGTGCGCGCGGGCGAGATGCTGGAGATACGCGTGGCGGCGTCCAAGGGCCGCATCACGGTCCATTTCAAGCTCCGCCCGCAATAGCCGCCGTGCCCCGGGAACGGCCGCTTCCGGCTGCTTTCCGGGCCCCTGGGGCCGCCGGGGAACGCCGACCGCCCGGCCTTGACGGGTGGGGCCTCGGGGACTATAACCTCGGCCTTCCGCGCGCCTTCGGGCGCGCCGGTTCGTTTGAACGACTGGACTCCGAAAGCAAAGGTTTTCGACATGGCGAATATCCGTTCCGCCAAGAAGCGCATCCGCCAGACCGCGCGCAAGACGGAAGTCAACAGCAACCGTGTGAGCCGCATCCGCACTTTCATCAAGAAGGTCGAGACGGCGATCGCATCCGGCGACAAGTCGGCGGCGAGCGACGCGCTCAAGGCGGCGCAGCCGGAGATCGCACGCGGCGTCACCAAGGGCGTGCTCGTGAAGAACACGGCATCGCGCAAGATCTCGCGACTGAACGCGCGCATCAAGGCACTGTAAGTTCCGTACCCGCGCGGCGCCGGTCATCCGGTACCGCGCACTTCGGCCCTTCGACATATCTTTTTTACGCGGCGTTGCCGCGACAACGCGCCCTCCGGGGCGCGTTTCCTTTTGTATCATGCCGGGTTCACAAAGACGGAAACGAGTCACGCGAAAAATTTGACCGTTCTCTTTACAGTCCCGTTGCATGTTCGCGACCGCGTGGTTAAAGTCGCCGCCTGTTCTTTTCCGCGTGCTGGAAAAAAAATTTCGAGGCAGGTTTATGCCGCAGTTGCGGTGCGTAGGGCCCACAGGTGCAGTTCGTGGGCAACGGGTATTTTTTGGAAGCGTCCGCGTATGAAATTGTTTCGTGCATTGAATATGGCGAACCGGGGCCTGGGTGCGACAACGACGCGCCGGATGCCATGTCAGGAGAGAGCTTGATGTCAGGGCAGGAAACCAAGACCGCGGCCGAACGCGACATCGCGCCCGGCGCGGGTTATGCGGGCGACGTCACTCCCGATCAGGCGTGGAAGATTCTCGAGGAGCACCCGGCAGCGGTTCTCGTCGATTGCCGTACCCAGCCCGAATGGATGTTCGTCGGTGTGCCCGACCTCGGCAAGCTCGGCAAGAAGGTCGCGCTGATCCCGTGGCAGGTGTTTCCGTCGATGCAGGTCAACCCGGAATTCGGAAAGCAGGTCAAGGCGGCCGGCGGCAAGGAAGACGCCCCGGTCCTGTTCCTGTGCCGCTCCGGCGCCCGCTCCAAAGCCGCCGCCCAGGCGCTTTCGGGGCAGGGATTCGAGCGTGCGTACAACGTCACCGGCGGGTTCGAGGGTGCGCTTGACGGCACCCGACACCGCGGGGCGCGCGAAGGATGGAAGGTGGCGGGCCTTCCCTGGGTGCAGGACTAGTCGTTTCGGTTTATTCGGGGGGTTGTTGCGCGATGAGCGCCGCGTGGGAACGTGTCAGGGACAAGCTACGTGCCGAGTTCGGCGATGCCGCCTTCAAGAGCTGGCTGGCCCCGATCGAGCTCGACGCCTGCACCGGCGGGCGCGCGGTGATCTCCGCGCCGACGCGCTTCATGCGCGACTGGGTCAACCGCCATTACCTGGAACGCATCACCCAGCTCCTGCGCGAGGACGATGGGGGCCTGCGCGCGGTCGAGCTGGTGGTGCGCGGCGCGCCCGTCACGCAGGTGGCCGCCCATGCCCCGTCCCAGACCGCCTTCGCCGCGCCGGTCGCCGCCAAGGCCGCGGCCCGGTCCCCGGCCCGTAGCGCACTCCGTACGTCGACCGGTGCGCGGGAAGACATCTCGGCACCGCTCGATCCGCGCTTCCAGTTCGACAACTTCATCGTCGGCAAGTCCAACGAGTTCGCCTACGCCGCCGCCCGGCGTGTCGCCGAATCGCCGACCGTGCCGTTCAACCCGCTGTTCCTCTATGGCGGTGTCGGCCTCGGCAAGACCCACCTGATGCACGCCATCGCCTGGCACATCCGCAAGGCCGACCCGGACCGGCGGGTGATCTACCTCTCGGCCGAAAAGTTCATGTACCAGTTCATCCGGGCGCTCCGGTTCCAGGACACGATGGCGTTCAAGGAGCAGTTCCGCTCGGTGGACGTGCTCATGATCGACGACGTCCAGTTCATCTCGGGCCGCGAGACCACCCAGGAGGAATTCTTCCATACCTTCAATGCGCTGGTGGACCAGAACCGGCAGGTGATTATTTCCGCCGACAAGTCGCCCTCCGACCTCGAGGGGATGGAGGAACGCCTGCGCTCGCGGCTCGGCTGGGGGCTGGTCGCCGACATCCACCAGACCGACTATGAGCTCCGGCTCTCGATCCTGCAGTCCAAGGCCGAGAGGCTGGGCGCCCAGATCCCGCCCAAGGTGCTGGAATTCCTCGCCCACAAGATCACCTCCAACGTGCGCGAGCTGGAAGGGGCGCTTAACCGGGTGGTGGCCCATGCCACGCTGGTGGGTCGCGACATCACGCTCGAGGCCACCCAGGAGGTGCTCCATGACCTCCTGCGCGCCAACGATCGGCGCGTCACCATCGAAGAGATCCAGAAGCGCGTTGCCGAGCACTTCAACGTGCGCGTCGCCGACATGCACTCGGCACGCCGCGCCCGTGCCGTGGCCCGGCCGCGCCAGATCGCCATGTACCTTGCCAAGCAGCTCACCTCGCGCTCGCTGCCCGAAATCGGGCGCAAGTTCGGCGGCCGCGACCACACCACGGTGATGCACGCGGTACGCAAGGTCGAGGAACTGCGTGCCACGGATTCGAGCTTTTCCGAGGATGTCGAACTGCTGCGCCGCATGCTCGAAACCTGAACCGCCGAAAGGCACGGAATCCGGCCCTTTCCGAAGGGCCACGCAGGGCCGCTTCGCGGCCCTTTTTCTTTGGGATTTCAAGGGCTCCTGCTATACTCCTAGCCCGGTCAAAAGCCCGTTTCTGGCCCCGTCCCGCGCGGGGCTCCCGGGCCCCGGCCGGGCGGGGGACGGTTTCCATTCCGGGATGCCCGGCGGGCCCTTTCGACAGGCACCGCCGCCGACCCTTCGCACCAAGGACACCACGAACGCGCCTGCGCGCGAGCCAGACAGGTCAGCACTCTCGCCATGAAATTCACTATCGAACGCGCGTCCCTGCTCCGGTCCCTCGGCCATGTCCAGAGCGTGGTGGAGCGGCGCAACACGATCCCGATCCTCAACAACGTCCTGATGGACGCGGCCAAGGGCGCGCTGCGGCTCACGGCTACCGACATGGAACTCGCGATCGCCGAGACGGTGCCGGCCGAGACCGGCGCCGCCGCTGCGATCACCGCGCCCGCGCACACGTTCTACGACATCGTCCGCAAGCTTCCGGACGGCGCTCAGGTCGAGGTCGAATCGGGCGATGGCGACAGCCAGATTACGGTGCACTCGGGCCGCTCGACGTTCCAGCTCGCCTGCCTGCCGCCGGCGGATTTCCCGGCGCTCGGCGACGACGACCTGCCCCACGGCTTCACCCTGCCCGTGGATTCCGCGCGCGCGCTGATCGACCATACCCGGTTCGCGATCTCCACCGAGGAAACCCGCTACTACCTCAACGGCATCTACCTGCACGCCGCCAAGCGCGACGGCACCCCGGTGCTGCGCGCGGTCGCCACCGACGGCCACCGGCTTGCCCGCTTCGACGTGCCGCTGCCCAAGGGCGCCGCCGATATCCCGGGCGTGATCGTGCCGCGCAAGATGGTCAACGAATGGCGCAAGCTGATCGACGAGGCCGAGGGCGACCTCGAGATCGGCCTGTCCGACGCCAAGATCCGCGTTGCCTTCGACGACATCGCGCTGACCTCCAAGCTGATCGACGGCACTTTCCCGGATTACGAGCGCGTCATCCCGGCCGCCAACGAGCGCTTGATGGAAGTCGAGTGCAAGCCGTTCGCCGCCGCCGTCGACCGCGTCTCCACCATCTCCACGGAGAAGTCGCGCGCGGTGAAGCTCGCCATCGCCAAGGGCACGGTGACGCTATCGGCGACGTCCCTTGACCAGGGCAGCGCCGAAGAGGAGGTCGAGGTCACCTACACGGGCGATGCCATGGATATCGGCTTCAACTCTCGTTATCTGCTCGATATCGCCGAGCGCATCCGTGGCGACAAGGCACAGTTCCGGCTCGGCGACGGGGCCTCCGCCGCGATCGTCGGCGACGTGGACGACGAGAGTGCGCTCTACGTCCTCATGCCGATGCGGGTCTAAGAGGCGCGCCACCGACCATGGGAACCGGGGCCTGAACGCCGTGTCCTTCGAAGCCGCTCTGCCGCGGCCCGAAGCCGCCGCCGTGCCCGCCCCTGTAGGGACGCGCCGCCTCGCGGTCCTCGGCATGCGACTGACGGGTTTTCGCAACTATGACCGGCTGCATCTCGACGTGGATGCGCGCCCGGTCGTGCTCACCGGTGCCAACGGCGCGGGAAAGACCAACTTGCTGGAAGCGATTTCCTATCTCGGCGCGGGCCGCGGCCTGCGCGGTGCCCGGCTCGCCGACATCGACCGGCGCGGCGGCGAAGGTCCGCGCCCCGTGATGGAGGGCGATGCGCTTGCGGGCCAGCCCTGGGCGGTGGCCGCCACCCTCGAAGGGCCGTTCGGCGCTTTCGAGGTCGGCACCGGGCGCGACGGCGCGAGCCAGACCGCGCGGCGCATCGTCCGCGTCGACGGCAAGCCCGCCTCGGGCCCCGCCGCGCTGGCCGAGCGTGTCCCCGTGCTGTGGCTGACGCCGGCCCAGGACCGCCTGTTCCTCGACCGCCCCGGCGCGCGGCGGCGTTATCTCGACAAGCTGGTGGCGGCCCTCGATCCGGCCCATGCCGGCCGCATCAACGAATACGAGCGTGCGTTGCGCGAGCGCGCACACCTGCTCAAGGAAGGCGGTGCCGACCCGGCCTGGCTCTCCGCACTCGAGCGCACCATGGCCGAGACCGGCGTCGCCATCGCCGCCGCGCGGCGCCAGGCGGCGGCCGACTTCACCCGCGCCGCCGCGGAAGGAATTGGCCCGTTCCCCGCCGCCGTGATCGAGGTCGCGGGCGATGTCGAGGGCTGGTTGGCGGAAGGGCCTGCGCTCGCCGCCGAGGACCGGCTCGCTGACGCGCTCGGAGCGTCGCGTCCCCGCGATACGGAGGCGGGCGGAGCTGCCGCCGGGCCGCACCGCTCGGACATGGTGGTTCATCATCGCGCCCGCGCGCTGCCTGCGGCCGAGCTTTCGACCGGCGAGCAGAAGACGCTGCTGGTCTCGATCCTGCTCGGCGTCGCACGCCTGCAGACGGCGACCCGTGGCTTCGCGCCCCTGATGCTGCTCGACGAGGTCTCGGCCCATTTCGACGACCGCCATCGCGGCGCCTTGTTCGCCGAGATTTCCGCCCTCGCCGCCCAGGCCTGGATGACCGGCACCGATGCCGAGCTGTTCGCGCCCCTTCAGGGCGCCGCCCGTTTCCTGACCGTGGCCCAGGGCCACGTGCGTGACGCCGCGTGAGGCGCCCGCGACCCGAATCACGACCGTTTAACCGCGAAGATCGAGACCATGAGCGAACAACCCGTACCGCCGCCTTCCGCGCGTAAGAGCAAGTCCGAGGCGGCCGAGGAATATGGCGCTGGCGCCATCAAGGTGCTGCGCGGCCTGGAGGCCGTGCGTAAGCGCCCGGGCATGTACATCGGCGACACCGACGACGGTACCGGCCTCCATCACATGGTCTACGAGGTGGTGGACAACTCCATCGACGAGGCCATGGCCGGCTACTGCGACACCATCGACGTGGTGCTGAACGTCGATGGCTCGGTCACGGTCACCGACAACGGCCGCGGCATCCCGGTCCAGATCCACGCCGAGGAAGGCGTTTCAGCCGCTCAGGTCATCATGACCCAGCTGCACGCGGGCGGTAAGTTCGATCAGAACACCTACAAGGTCTCGGGCGGGTTGCACGGCGTCGGTGTCTCGGTGGTGAACGCGCTGTCGTCGATCCTCGATCTGCGCATCTGGCGCGACGGCAAGGAGCACTACATGCGCTTCCACGACGGCGACGCCGAAGCGCCGCTCGCCGTGGTGGGCGAAGCGCCGAAGCTTCCCGACGGCAGCTACCGCACCGGCACCGAGGTGACGTTCACGCCCTCGCCCAAGATCTTCACCCAGACTACCTTCGACAACGACATCCTGCGCAGCCGGCTGCGGGAGCTCGCCTTCCTCAACTCCGGTATCCGCATTACGCTCACCGACAGCCGCGAGGTCGAGCCAGTCACCCAGGAGATGCATTACGAAGGCGGCCTGGTCGCCTACGTGGAATACCTCGACCGCTCCAAGACGCCACTGCATACGCCGCCCATCGCGTTGTACGACGAGCGCGACGGCATCACCGTGGAAGTCGCCATGCAGTGGACCGACGCCTACCACGAGAACATGCTGTGCTTCACCAACAACATCCCCCAGCGCGACGGCGGCACGCATCTGGCCGGATTCCGCGCGGCACTGACGCGCACCATCAACGGCTATTCCGCGGTAGCGGGCGGCGCGCGCAAGGACAAGATCCAGCTTACCGGCGATGATGCCCGCGAAGGACTGACCTGCGTGTTGTCGGTCAAGGTTCCCGATCCCAAGTTCTCCTCCCAGACCAAGGAGAAGCTGGTGTCCTCCGAAGTGCGCCCGGTCGTCGAAAGTATCGTCGCCGACCGCCTCGGCCAGTGGTTCGAGGAACACCCGGCCGACGGCAAGCGCATCATTGCCAAGGCGGCCGAGGCCGCGGCCGCGCGCGAGGCCGCGCGCAAGGCGCGCGAGCTCACGCGCCGCAAGGGCGTGCTCGATGTCTCCTCGCTGCCGGGCAAGCTCGCCGATTGCCAGGAGCGCGACCCGGCACTGTCCGAACTGTTCATCGTCGAGGGTGATTCGGCCGGCGGCTCGGCCAAGCAGGGACGCAACCGCGCCAACCAGGCGATCCTGCCGTTGCGCGGCAAGATTCTCAACGTCGAGCGCGCGCGCTTTGACAAGATGCTGTCGTCCGCGGAAATCGGCACCCTGATCACGGCGCTCGGCACCGGCATCGGCGCCGACGATTTCGACATCGGCAAGCTGCGCTACCACAAGGTCATCATCATGACGGACGCCGACGTGGATGGCGCGCATATCCGCACCCTGCTGCTGACGTTCTTCTACCGCCAGATGCCGGCTCTGATCGAACGCGGCCATCTCTACATCGCCCAGCCGCCGCTCTATCGGTCGAAGCGCGGCAACTCCGAGGTCTATCTCAAGGACGACCGCGCGCTCGAGGACTACCTGATCAATGCCGGGCTCGAGGATGCCGTCCTCACGCTCCACGACGGGCAGCAGCTCGCAGGCGCCGATCTGCGCGCCGCGCTCGAGGAAGCGCGCCATGCCCGTAATCTGCTCGCGCCGCTCGCGCGCCGGGCGGGCTCGCTCGCGCTGGCGGAAGCAGCGGCGATCCTCGGCACGCTGAAGCGCGAGAACTTCCCCGACGAGCAGTGGGCCCAGGCGGCGGATTTCATCGCGCGCCGGCTCGACGGGCTCCTGCCCGCCATCGAGCGCGGCTGGCACGTCCAGGTGGAGGGCGACGGCACCATGGTATTCGAGCGCACCCTGCGCGGCGTGCCCGAGCGTCGCCGCATCGACGCCAAGCTCCTGTCGATGGTGGAGGCCGGCCGTCTCAACGAGATGGCGCTTCGGCTTCAGGCGGTTTATGCCCGGCCGGCGCGGCTCACCCGCAAGGAAGCGGAAACCGTGATCGCGGGGCCCACGGGACTGGTCGAGACGATCATGGACCTCGGCCGCAAGGGCATGGCGATCCAGCGCTACAAGGGCCTGGGCGAGATGAACCCGGAGCAGCTCTGGGAGACGACGCTCGATCCGGAGGCGCGGACGCTGCTACAGGTCAAGGTCAGTCACGCCGAAGCGCAGGAGGACATTTTCGCGACCCTGATGGGCGACGTGGTCGAACCCCGGCGCGAGTTCATCCAGACTCACGCGCTCGAAGTCGCCAATCTCGACGTGTGACGGAGGCGTCGCGGCCCTGTGTTATTTCGGTGACGTGCCCCTTTCGTTCTTGATGCGGGGGCTGCGGTGGCTAGAGTGGCGGCATCGGCCAGGCCCGCCCGCGCGCATCCCCGGCCGAAATCCCTGAGCCATGGCCCGCAAACCCGCCCGCAAACCGCGTACCGAAAGATCCGGCAAGACCCCCCGCAAGGCGTCCCGCCCCGCCAGCCCCAGCGGCAGGGGTGTGCTGCGCGTGCTGTTCAAATGGGGGCTGGTGGCCTCGATCTGGGGCATGCTGGCGGTCGGCGCGCTGGTCGCCTGGTATGCCTATCAGCTGCCGCCCGTCGGCGATATCCCGGCACTGGAGCGGCGCCATGCGGTGACCCTGCTCGCCGCCGACGGCGCGCCGTTCGCACGCTTCGGCGAGGCGACCGGCCGCCCGGTCACCATCAAGGAGCTGCCGCCTTACGTGCCGCACGCCTTCATCGCGACCGAGGATGCGCGCTTCTATTCCCACTTCGGCATCGACCTGATCGGCCTTGCCCGCGCCGCGGCGGTGAACATCTGGCACGGGCGTGTCGTCCAGGGCGGCTCCACCATCACCCAGCAACTCGCCAAGAACCTGTTCCTCGGGCCCGAGCGCACGCTCCGGCGCAAGGTGCAGGAGGTGCTGCTGGCCTTGTGGCTGGAGCACCGCTTCACCAAGGACCAGATTCTCGCGCTCTATCTCAACCGGGTCTATTTCGGCGCCGGGAACTTCGGCATCGAGGCCGCCGCCGAAAGCTACTTCGGCAAGCATGCCCGCCAGCTTTCGCTGAACGAGGCGGCGATGCTGGCGGGCCTCCTTAAGGCGCCGTCCCGCTATGCCCCGACCCGCAACCGCGATCGCGCCGCCGATCGCGCCGCCGTGGTGCTCGACCGCATGGCGGCGTCAGGCTTTATCACCCGGGCCCAGGCCAACGTGGTCAAGCTCAACCCGGCCCGGATCGCGCGCCAGCGGGTGCGCATCGGGCGCTACTTCGCCGACTGGGCGCTCGAGCAGGCGCGCGGCTACGTCGGCAAGGGCGAGGGCGACCTCGTGGTCAGGACCACCCTCGACATCGATCTCCAGCGCGTTGCCGAGCACCAGGCCGAGGTCATGCTGGAAGGTCCCGCCGCCACCCGCAACGTGCGCCAGCTCGCGCTCATCGTCATGTCGCCGGACGGTGCCGTGCGCGCCATGGTGGGCGGCGCGGACTACGGCAAGAGCCAGTTCAACCGCGCCACCCAGGCCCTGCGCCAGCCGGGCTCGGCGTTCAAGCCGATCGTCTATCTCGCCGGGCTCGATGCCGGCCTCACGCCCAGCAGCGTGCTCGAGGACGCCCCCATAACGATCGGCAAGTTCTCGCCCGAGAACTACGAGAGGGTCTATCGGGGCAAGGTCACCATGACCGATGCGCTCGCCAATTCGCTCAACACGGTCGCGGTCAGGGTGCTGCAGCACGCCGGCGTCGACCGGGTGATCACCTGGGCGCGCCGGCTCGGCATCACTTCGCCGCTGCGCCATGAAGCGGGCCTTGCGCTCGGCGATTCCGAGGTGTCCCTGAGCGAGCTGGTCTCGGCCTATGCCCCGTTCGCCAACGGCGGCGACGGCGTGTTCGCCCATGCCGTGACCGAGATCACCGATTCGACCGGCCGGGTCCTCTACAAGCGCGAGGGCTCCGGGCCCGGCCAGGTGGTCCCGACGCGCCTGGTCGACGAGATGAATGAGATGACCCAGGCGGTGATGACACGCGGCACCGGCCAGGGTGCCCAGATCGGCATGCCTGCCGGCGGCAAGACCGGCACCAACCAGGACTACCGCGACGCCTGGTTCATCGGCTACACCGCCGACTACGTGGCGGGGGTGTGGATGGGTAACGACGACGGCAGCCCGACCAAGCGCGTCACCGGCAGCAGTCTGCCCGCTCGGCTGTGGCGCGCGGTCATGTCGGTGGCCGAGCGCGGCCATGAAGCGCGCCCGCTGCCGGGCGGCAGCGGCGGCGGCTTCTGGTCCAAGCTGTTCGGCTTCAACAACCGTTCGTCTTCGCCGGAGGCGCCGTTCTCGTCCGGTTCCGCCACACCGGTAAGCAGCGAGGGCGGACGCGATCCCCTGCGGCCGGTCGATTAGGAAAAGGCGGGCGCTCCGGCGCGTCGTGCGACCAGGTGGTAGGCGCCTGCGGACAGGACGGCGCCGACCAGGATGCCGGCCACCATCGGCAGCTCGGTGCCGTTGGCGGCCCAGCCCACGGCGGCGATCATCAGGGCGCCGCAGACCTGCTGGGTGAAGCCGAACAGCGCCGAGGCGGCGCCCGCGATATGGGGAAACGGCGCCAGCGCGCCCGCGATCGCATTAGGCATGATCAGCGCCGTTCCGAACATGAACACGAATTGCGGCGCGACGATCGCCGCCCAGCCGCGGATGCCGGCAAGCGCGAGCGTCACCATGATCGCGCCACCCGCGATCGCGATCACGCCGCCCCAGGCGACGCAACGGCCGTAGCCGATCCGCACGGTGATCCGGGCCGAGGCAAGCGAGCCCAGGAAATAGCCGGTCGCTACCATCATGAAGAACACGCCGTAGAGCTCGGGCCCGTAGCCGAGCAGGTCGATGAACACGAACGACGAGCCCGAGTGGAACGCGAACATGCCGGCGAAGATGAAGGCGAACGACAGCGTGTAACCCATGAACACCGGGCTTCGCGATATCTCCCTATAGTTGTAGAGCATGCGCCCCGGATCGAGGGCTTGGCCATCTCGGGCGGGCAGGGTTTCGCCGAGGCCCCGCCACACGGTGAGAGAGACCACGAGGCCGATCATGGTCTGGGTGGCGAAGATCGCGCGCCAGCCGAACCACGACTGGAGGAACCCGCCCAGCACCGGCGCGAAGGCGGGCGCCAGCGTGAACACCGCCGCCATGATCGACAGCATTCGGGCGGCCCGATGGGGCGGGTAGATGTCGCGCACGATGGCGCGCGACAGCACCTGGGTCGACGCCGCGGCGAGCCCCTGGACGGCGCGCGCCGCGATCAGGGTGGCGATGTCGGGGGCCGCCCCGCACACCGCCGAGGCGACGGTATAGGCGGCGAGTTCCGCCAGCAGCACGGGCCGCCGTCCGAACCGGTCCGACACCGAGCCGTAGAACAGCTGACCCACGGCAAAGCCGATGAAGAACGCGGCGAGTGTCAGCAGCACGCCCGAAACCGGCACGCCGAAGGTGCGCGCGAGTGACGGGAACGACGGCAGGTACATGTTGTTGGAGAGCGCCCCGAACGCGACCAGGGTGGTCAGCAGGGCCGTCATGGCGGCGAACTCGGGACGCAGGCGGCCCCTCGCAGGGGGGCCGCCGGGATCAGCCATAGCGCAGCAGGCGGGCGCCTTCGGTGTCCAGCCACCGGGTCGCATAGTCGACGTGGTGGGTCAGCCGGCCGACGATGGCGTGGAAGCGGGGGCCGTGGTTAAGGGCGAGCAGGTGGGCCACCTCGTGGGCCACGACGTAATCCAGCACCTCGATCGGCGCCATGATCAGACGCCACGAGAAGCACAGCCGTCCGTCGGACGAGCAGCTGCCCCAGCGGGCCTTGGGGTCCGTAAGCCTGAACGGCGGCGGGTTTCGGCGGATCATGGCGGCCTTGACCGCGACCCGGATGGAGAGGGCGCGGCGCGCCTCTTCCATCAGCCACTCGCGTACCGTCCCCGGCACCATGGCCGGGCTGCCCGGCACGTAGAGCATGTCGCCCACCAGCATCGGGTCGGGGCCGGCCAGGGGGAAGTGCCGGATCAGGATGTCCTGGCCGTGGTAGGGGATGGTCGCGTCGTCGGCGAACGGGGTATGGGGCGCGAGCTCGTCGAGCCGGCAGGCGAGCCAGTCGGCCTTGGACTTGGCGAAGTCCATGCCCTCGCGTATGGCAACGTAGGTCGGCAGGGTGAGCACCGCACAGCCGTCCTTGGCGTCGATACGCAGCGTCATGTGGCGTGCCTGGCGGTTGCGCTGGGTCCGGATCGGGATATCCCGTCCGTCATGGCTGAGCACGCGCTGGTCGGTGCGCGTGCGCCGCGCGATATCGCGCCGGCTCATGGCTGGCCTCCGGACGCGGTCGCGTCTCCGGGGGCTGTTTCCGGGGTCTGGTTCGGGCTGTCGAGGGGCATGGCGTGCGGTCGCAGACGATACGGTTGCAAGGGGCCCGGGCCGCGCGGGAGGCCGAGGGGTGGAGAACGGCCCGAGGGCCGAAATCACTCCGTCCACTTCACGATATGATCCTCGATTTCGTCCCCGTCAATGCCTTCTTCGGAGCAGGCGCGGCCACGCACGGAAATGCCTGCCTGATGAACCGTTTCCGGATCGCCGGAGACGAGCGGGTGCCACCACGCGAGGTCCTTTCCCTCGGCCACGAGGCGGTAGGCGCAGGTCTTGGGCAGCCATTTGAAGCGGCTGACCATGGCCGGGCGCAGCACGATGCAGTCCGGTACCTCTTTCTTGCGGTTCTCGTAAAAGTTGCATCGGCACGAGTGGAGGTTGAGACCACGGCACGCGACGTCGGTGTAGGACACCTTGCCCGAATCATAGTCCTCGAGCTTGAGCAGGCAGCACTTGCCGCAGCCGTCGCACAACGATTCCCATTCGTCGCGTGTCATCTCGTCGAGACGCTTGCGCTTCCAGAACGGAACGTCGCCGGCACGCGCCGCCTTCTTCTTCTTGCCGCGCAGCACGCTCACCGTGTCCCCTCCACTCCGGCGGCGACGTTCTCGAACCAGGCGAGCTGGTCGCGGAAGCGGACGATGCCGCCGACCACGATGAGCGCGGGCGGGTGCATGTCGCCGGCGTCGCGCACGGCACGTGCAAGCGTAGTCACCAGCACCCGCTGGCGCGCGGTGGTGGCGCGGCTGATCACGGCAACCGGCTCGTCGC
The DNA here is from genome assembly GCA_963732875.1 of uncultured Alphaproteobacteria bacterium. Lineage (GTDB taxonomy): Bacteria > Pseudomonadota > Alphaproteobacteria > SMXQ01 > SMXQ01 > WHSO01. The sequence continues at coordinate 2,407,660 of CAVTBD010000002.1, forward strand.
CCGGGCGGCCCGCCGCCATCAGGCGCTCGGCAATGCGGCCGAGGTGGGTCAGTCCCATGTAGAACACCAGGGCCGGCACGCCGCGCGCCAGCGCCTCCCAGTCGAGATCGCCCGGCACGTCGCCGCCCGCGGTGTGGCCGGTGATGAAGGCGATGGCGGTATTGGTGTCGCGATGGGTCGCCGGGATGCCGGCGTAGGCGAGCCCGCCGATGCCCGCCGTGATACCGGGCACGATGCGGAACGGGATGCCGGCGCGGGCGAGCGCCATGGCTTCCTCGCCGCCGCGTCCGAACAGGCACGGATCGCCGCCCTTGAGGCGCGCCACGCGTCGCCCGGCGCGGGCCAGCGCGACCAGCTGGCGCGAGATGTCATCCTGGCTCGGCGACGGTCGCCCGCCGCGCTTGCCGGCGAAGACCATCTCGGCGCCGTCGCGTGCGAGCGCGAGAATCCGCTCGTCGACCAGCGCGTCGTAGACGACGACGTCGGCCTCGCCGAGCGCATGGGCGGCGAGCAGCGTGAGAAGGCCGGGATCGCCCGGCCCGGCGCCCACAAGCCACACGGTTCCCGGCGCGAGCGCGGGCAAGTCCGGGCCGGGCACGGTAGGGGACGGCGGTGTCATGGATGCCATTGTGCACGTCTGACATGGTTGCGGGAACGGCTTTGACGCCGGCTGCAAGGACTGGCCAGCGTGCCGGCCCGTCGTTAGATTGGCCGGCTATGTCACGTCCTCCGTCACCGCGGTTGTCCAGGCCCGATCCGCACCGCCGCGCCGCCGTGTTCGGCGCGCTTCTGGTCGCGGCGGTGCTCGTCAGTGGCGACCCCGGGCCCGCCGCGCGGGCCGCCGACGCGTCGCCCGGCACGGCTCTTCCATCCAACAAACCGGTTACCGCCGAGGGCTGGGACCATATCACCCGCCAACTGATTCGTGCGGCCTGGATCGGCAATGTGGTCGAGGTCGAGCACCTGCTCGCGCTCGGCGCTGACCCGAACGGCATCGACGAACAAGGCAATACGGCGTTGATGCGTGCGGCGGTCGGCGGCCACCTTCCCCTGATCGAGCGGTTGGTGGAGGTCGGCGCCAATGTGAATGCGAGCAACGACATCGGGATGACCGCACTCAACATCGCCGCCTCGGCGGGGCGCACCGAGGCGGTCCGGGCCCTGCTCGATCGCGGCGCGCTCATCAACCGGCCCGACCGGTATGGCAACACGCCGTTGATCCAGGCGGCGATGGCGGGACACGGCCAGACGGTCGACCTGCTGCTGCTGCGCCAGGCCGACGTGGAAGCGGCCGACACGCTCGGGAGGACGGCGCTGTTCCATGCCACCCGCGAGCGCTGGGTCGCGGTGGTGGCGCGGCTGATCGCCGCGGGCGCCAGCCCGAACCGCGCCAACATCGACGGCCAGACGCCGCTGATCGTCGCCGCCATCGACGGTGATACGCCGATCGCGGTGGCACTGACCGAAGCCGGCGCCGACGTGAACGCGGCCAACGACACCGGGCGATCGGCCCTCATGTGGGCGGCCCTGCACGACGATGTGCGGCTGGTCGAGGTGCTGCTCGCCCACCATGCCGATCCCAACGCCCATGCGGGCGAGATCGACGGCGGCGTGACGCCACTGATCCTCGCGGCGTGGACCCGCCGCCTGCCGGTCATGGACCTGCTGATCAAGGCCGGCGCCCGCGTCGACGAGCGCGACGACAAGGGCGAAACGGCGCTGATCTGGTCCGCCGACACCGGCGGCATCGAATCGGTCCGCCGCCTGCTCGCCGCCGGCGCAGATCCGACGCTGATCGGGACACCCGGCCGGACGGCACTCGATTATGCCCGCGCGGCCGGCTTCACCGACATCGTCGCATTGCTCTCTGCGGCAAGGCACCGTCGGCAACCCTAGTATCAGTACTTATAGTGCCAGTACCGAACGGGCATGAAATTCTTGCATTCACCGCTGCTGCGGCAAACACTTCGAAGTAACTAGATCGGGAGCACCATCGGCGAAAGCCTGTGGTGTGTGTCTGACACGGGATTCGAGGATTCACCGAAACGCGATGTTCGACTTCATGCCCATTGCAGCCGGCAATCACGGCGAGGACATCGTCCTGCTGCTTGGCGCGCTCGCCCTCGACGTCGTGCTCGGTCTCTTGCCCGGCCTCGCGCGCCTGGCGCCGGAGAGGCTTCGGGTGTTCCATGCGATCACGTTGTTCTTCGACAGTCGTCTGAACCGCAAGGGCCGGTCGGAGGCCAACCTGTTGGTGCGCGGCGCCGTGGTTACCGCGATCATGGTCTTGATCGCGGTTGCTGCGGGAATCGCCCTGGACCGTTATGCCCGCATGATCCCCTATGGCTGGGTCGTGGAATTTGCCGTGCTCGTGGTGTGCCTGTCGTCACGCCGGATGTTTCTCGATTTGCGCCGGGGGCTCCAGGTACTGGGCACCGAGGACCTCGCCGCCGGTCAGGACATGGTGGCCCGATGGACGGGGCGCGATGCCTCGCGGCTCGATAAGTTCGGGGTGGCACGCATCCTCGTCGAACTCGCCGCGGTGGCGGTTGGCCGGCGCGTGGTGATTCCCGCCTTCTGGTTCGTGCTGCTGGGTTTCCCCGGCTTGTTCGTATCGCGTGCGGTGTCCCGGCTGGCGATCGCCGCTGCGGGACGCGACGCTGCGACGCGCGCATTCGGCGCGGTTGCAATGCGCCTTGATCACGTGCTCGGTCTGTTGCCGTCGTACCTCGGTGCCGGCCTTCTGTCGCTGGCGGCGCTGGTCGTGCCCCGTGCCAGCGTGCGTCGCGGTTTCGAGATCATGTCGCTCGATGCCATGCGCGACGAAATCGTAAACGACGGCCGCTTCAAGGGCGCCGCGGCGGGGGCACTCGGCCTTGCGTTGGGCGGGCCGTTCGGCACCAGGGGCAGTGGCGGCGTGCGCGATGCATGGATCGGCAACGGTCGCGCCCGCGTCGGCCAGTCGGATGTCCGCCGCATGTTCTATCTCGCGACGGTGGCGCTGCTGTTGGTACTCGCCCTCGCGGCGGCGCTCACGGCCCTGAGACTCTGATCTGGAGCCTGATCGGCTTAGATCGGAACGATCTTGAGCCGTGAATCAGGCTCTACACTTTAAAGTCAGAGCAGAATTCTAAGTCTATCTGAACCGACCCTGCTCTAGGGTGACGCCGCGTGTCAGCGACGGAAGTGCTTCGATAGCGTAAGGCCCTGATCGGAATAGGACGACCCGATGCCGGCGCCGTAAATTTCCTTCGGCTCGCCGGTCAGCCGCTCGTAGGCCAGCCTGCCCACGATCTGACCGTGTTCGAGCAGGAACGGCACCTCATGGGAGCGTACCTCGAGCACCGCGCGCGTTCCGCCAGGCCAGCCGAAGCCGGGATCGAAGAAGCCCGCGTAATGCACGCGGAATTCGCCGTTGAGCACGTCGTAGGCGACCATCTCGGCGCACAGGCCGGGCGGGACCGAGACGCGCTCGCGCGACGCGAGGATATAGAACTCGTCCGGGTCGAGAATCAGCCCGCCGTCGTCCTCGGCCCGGATCGGCTCCCAGAACCGTGCCGCCTCGTACTGGCCGATGCGATCGAGGTCGATCACGCCCGAGTGGCGCCGCGCGCGGTAACCGATCAGGCCGTCCGAATCCGCGCCGCGCAGATCGACCGACACGGCGATGGTGTTGTCCTTGATGGTGGCCGCCGCCCCCGTGTCATGAACCAGTGGCGTCGCCGCCTGGGTCTCACGCATGACCTTTTCCGACAGCGCCGGTGCGCCGCGCCGGAGGCGCAATTGGCTCAGTCGCGATCCCTCATGGACGAAGATGGAAAACGTCTTGGGGCTGATCTCCGCATAGAGGGGCCCGTGATAGCCGGTCGGCACCAGATCGAAACCGGTGGCGCCGTCGGTGATCACGCGGGTGAAGACATCAAGGCGCCCGGTCGAGCTCTTGGGGTTGGTGGTGCCGCCAAGCCCCTTGGGCAGGGTAAGGCTTTCCAGGAGCGGCACCACGTAAAAGCACTGCCGCTCCAGCACGGCGCCGGCGCTCAGGTCGATTTCGTGCATGCTGTAGCGATCGAGCTTCTCCTGCACGCTGCGGCCCTCGAGGGGCAGGAACGAGGAGCGTACGCGCCATGCCACGGGGCCGAGACGCAGGTCGATGCTGGCGGGCTGGATCTGTCCGGGCTCGACCGGCTTGCGCGCAGCAATAGCGCCCGTATTGGCCAGCGCCATGAGGTCGGCGTCGATCATGACGCCGGATGTGCTGGCCGGGCGCGGGGTCGGGGCGGCGGCAGGCGGATGGTCGGCCTGGGACATCGGGATGGTCTTCATTCAGCGGGTCGCAGGGGCCAAATTACCACGAGCAACCCTTTGATTCCAAATGATTGACGCAGATATGACGGCGGCCGTTTGCACACAGGCTTATCCACAGGGCGAAGAGGTATTATGGCCCTGGCCGTCGCCCCTTCAACGCGACTTGTCCCCACCATTCAATGTCTGCCCGGGGACGAGGTTGACCGCTTCCACGCGCCAGCGCCGGAGCGTGCCGGGCGCGCGGTCGGCGCCGGGCGGTACGTGATCGATGCGCGTGAGCGACAGGGTATCGATGCGAAAGCCGAGTGCGTTTCCGGCATCGAGCCCGAGCGCGAGAGCCAGTGCCGCGCGAATGGAGCCACCATGGGCGACGACGACAATGTCCTGTCCGGCGTGGGTGCGAGTCAGCGCATCGATGTCGGCCGCGACGCGTGCGAGCACGTCGGCAAAGCTTTCGCCGCCGGGCGGACGGGTCTCGCCGGGCTCGTTCCACAGCCGGTCGAAATCGGGACCGAGCGCCCTGAGCTCGGAGAACGTCATGCCCTGCCAGTCGCCGAAATGCTGCTCGGCGAGATCGGCGCGGACGACGGGGCCGGGAATGTCGCGTCCCTGGGCGCGTAACGCGTCGGCGATTGCCACTGCCGTCTGATGCGTGCGCTTGAGGTGCGAGGTGAACCACACGGCGCCGTCGGGGAGCGCCGCCGCCAGCGCGGCAACGGCGGCCGGATCGGGAAAATGGGCATCCAGGTCATCCTGGCCGTACAGGCGGCGGTCGGGGTTTTGGACCGGGCCGTGACGGACCCACCACCAGCGCGTCGGTTCGCTCACGGCTGCCTACCTGAGGGCGACGACGGCGAGCAGCACGCCGATCTCGGCGCCCTGCTGGGCCGCGCCGAGCACGCTGCCGGTGATGCCGCCGATCGCGCGGTTGGCGAGCCAGGCGAACTTGAAGGCGCCGGCCGCACCGACGGCGAGTGCGACGATGCCGACCCACGGGCCCAGGACCAGCAGTGCGACTGCGCCACCGAGCGCCAGCGCCAGCGCCATCTGATCGAAGGCGGGACGCCCGGCTTCGGCCGCCAGGCCGTCCGTGCGCGCCGGGGACAGGTAGTGCAGCAAGGCGGGCAGCGCCGCACGCGACGCCGTTGCTCCCGCAATCAGGGCAGCCGCGGCATCGAGCGGGTGCGCGATCCATGCGACGGCACCTACCCTGAGAGAGAATGCGACGATCAGCACGATGATGCCGTAGGTGCCCGGACGACCATCCTTGAGCGCGGCCAGCACGTCCTCGCGATCGCCACCGCCGATCCATGCGTCGGCGAAGCGGGCAAGGCCAGATTCACACAATGCGCCGTCGGCGAATACCATGACCGCCACGGCGAGAATCGCCGACAGCACCGACGGCAGACCGAGCCAGTAGGCGAGGAGATAGACGAGCGCCGCACCGCCACCGATCGCGAGGCCGACCAGCGGGAAGCCGCGCGCCGCGCGCGCCATCTCGCCGGCGGCGGGCGGCTCCAGGTCGCGGCCGAGCAGCACCAGCGGCGGGCGCATGAAACGTGCGGCGACGATCCGGCCGGCCGCGCTCCAGCCGGACAGGATGTCCGCCGCATTGAAGCCGTCGCGGTCGCTCTCCCGGTGCGCGCCCTGGTCCCGTGCATCGTCGCGGTCGTCGGAATCGATCATGGCATACATCCCCGCGGGCACGCTTTGACCCGGGGCCCAGGTTAAATCTCCCCGGCGTCCGCCGCCAAGGGTGCGGTTATTCGCCCGCCCGCATCAGCAAGCCACGCCGGCGCGCGATATGGAAGGTATAGAGGAAATAGGCGCCCGCGCCGAGGAGATAGAGCACGTTGAGGCCGAGCGCGGTGACTAGGTAATCGACCCTGACGACGCCGTGGAACATCAGAGCGCGCATGCCCTCGAAGACGTAGGACGACGGCAGCGCATGGGACACCGTCTGCAGCCAGCCGGGCAGCGTCGCCACGGGATAGAACACGCCCGACAATGGCGCCAGCACGAACATGGCCATCCAGGCGAGGCTCTCCGCGCCGAGTCCGTTGCGCAGGATCAGCGCGGTGATGATCAATCCCATGGCCCAGCCCAGCATCATCAGGTTGAAGAAGAAAGCGACCAGCGGCAGGCCGAGGTCGAAGATCGAGTAGTGATAGAACAGGATTGCGAGGCAGGCCGCGGGCCCGACGCCGATCAGGGTGCGGATGAAGCTCATCACCGTCAGCGCGAACACGAATTCGATCGGGCGGAGCGGCGTGACGAACAGGTTGGCGAGGTTGCGCGACCACATTTCCTCGAGGAACGATACCGAGAATCCGAGCTGGCCGCGGAACAGGACATCCCATAGCAGCACCGCCGCGATCAGAACGCCGGCCGCCTGCGCGACCCAGCTCGAATTGGTCATCATGAACTTGGAAATGAATCCCCACAGCACCATCTGCATGAGCGGCCAGTAGGCGAGCTCGACGATGCGCGGCCAGCTCGAGCGGAGGATGTAGAGGTAGCGCAGGACCATGGCGGAGGTCCGTGCCACGGTACCGATCGGCGACCACTCGGGTATCGGGTGCATGGCATTCATTGTGCCGCTCTCTCCCGCACGATCTCGAGAAACACCTCTTCGAGGCTGGTGCGTCCGTAGCGCGCGATCAATTCGCGCGGCGTTCCCCGGTCGTGGATGCGGCCTGCGCGCATGATGAATACGGACGAGCACATGCGTTCGACTTCGGCCATGTTGTGGGAGGCCAACAGGATCGTCATGCCGGTGCTTTTCTGGTGGGCGAGGAGGTAGCCGCGGATGCGGTCTGCGGTGTCGGGGTCGAGGGACGCGGTCGGCTCGTCGAGCAGCAGCACGTCGGGCCGGTTGATCAGCGCCTTGGCAAGCGCGACGCGCGAGCGCTGCCCTGCCGACAGCTCGCCGGAAGGACGGTCGAGCATCGCTTCCATGTCGAGCTCGCGCGCGATCTCCGCGACGCGGTCGGCAGGGTCGGCTACCCCATAGAGCCGCGCGAACACGGTAAGGTTCTGACGTACCGTGAGCCGGCGCGGCAGGTCGACGTAGGGGGAGGAGAAGTTCATGCGCCCGAGTACCCGGTAGCGGTGGCGCAGCATGTCCTCGCCGAGTACCGAAATCCTCCCCGAATCGGGCAGCAACAGGCCCAGCAGCATGGCGATCGTGGTGGTCTTGCCGGCGCCGTTGGCCCCGAGCAGCGCCGCCGTCTCGCCGCGGCCGACGGAGAAGCTGATGTCGTCTACCGCCGTGACCGTGCCGTACCGTTTGGTCAGGCTGGTAACCTCGATGACGGCCGGCGCGCGGCCGGTTGGGGTGTCCGGGCTTGTCACGGGGGTCCTCTCGCCCCCGCGTTCGGGTCCCGGGAGCGTGCCAAGGGATATCGGGCCTTGCCGGCCACGCGTCAACGATTTCTTACCGGATTGCGCGGACACTGGGTGAGGCTGGGGTGGTCCGGCATCTATCACCACGCCCCGACGGCCATCGCTTTGCGATGGTATTAAGCTAAAGTAATAGTTATATTATTTTGAGAAATATTGATTCTCGCCACCTTGTGCCCGGCGACCGGAGTAATGACCATGACGGAATCGAAAGCCATTTGCCTGCGCCTGCTGGGCAGTCTGGCGCTTGCCGCGCTGATGGCGCTGCCGGCCGTGCCGGCCTTCGCCCAGAACGCCGGCGGTCAGGGACAGGGAACGCAAGGCGCGCAGGGACAACAGGGGCAGCAGGGACAGCAAGCGCAGCAAAAGGGGCAGAAGAAGCAGGAGGCCACCATCCCGGCCGCCGTCCTGTCCGGCCTGCTGACCGGCACGCCGGAGGCGATGCTGGCGGTGAAGCAGTATCTGGCGGCCGTCAGCACGTCTCCCGACGAGGTCGCGAAGCGTGCCCTGCAGGTGGTCGAAAAGCTGAAGAACTCGGGATTGGCGAAGGATGCCTCGTTGCTCGTCGCGGCGGCGGAACGCGTGACCCAGTCGGTCAAGGATACGCTCGATTCGGCCAAGATTGTCCAGCTCAAGGTGGACCGTAATTTCAAGCCACCTGCCGGCACCATTGCCCTTGATTTCACATCGGCCGACGCGAAGGTGCGACCGGGCTTCACGCGCGTGCTGTCGACCGACGGGATACTCAAGGGCAAGGGCATGCAGGCCATCCGCCGTCCCGGCGAGGATAGCGACATGCTGGGCGACGGCATCGCCGGCATCCAGAACATCTCCCTCGACGTTCCGGACGGCGAATACCGCGTCACGCTGATGACCAAATCCACCGGCGATGCGACGACCAGCGTCGCGCCGTTCGGTCAGAGCATCGTTGCCAACGGCAAGGACTTCAGCGTTCTCCAGGCGACCCCGGAAAACTGGCTCAAGCAGGCGGTGTTGTCCAACCAGGGAACCAACGGCTTCCAGAGCGCAACCAACAACGACGGTGGCGCTACCACGATCACGGTCAAGGTGATCGGCGGCAAGCTCAACCTCGATTTCAATACCGGGGCCGGCGGCGCTGCGCTCCAGACCTACCTGACCGGCATGATCGTGCAGCCGGTTTCTCAGCAGTCGGTGTTCACGCCTCGGGCCGATGTCGCATCGTTGCTGGCGCCGTCCAATAACCAGGGCCGTTTCGAAAGCCAGGTGGCTTCCTCGATCGCCAGCCTCCTCGAAAACACCTCGCCCAGTGCCGGTCAGGACAAACAACAATAACAATAACGATCTTTCCAAGCCGGTGCAGACGGTCCAGCAGGCCAGCCCAAGCTGAGCGGGCTGTCGTTGCCGGTACCTGCATGCATAGGGAAGTGTGAGGGGTGATCGGCCCGCCGCGGCGTGTTGTCTTCCTCGATCGCAGATCGGGTGCCGGTCTGTCCGCGATGGTGGTGCTCGCCCTGGTTGCCGTGACGATGCCGCGCCAGGCTTTGGCCCAGCAGGCGTTATCCGAGTCGGTGACCTCCCGCGCGCGTCCGGAATACGACCCCATTGGCATCCAGTTCGACGATGCGCTCCGCCTGATCGGCCGGGGGGCCATCGGCCGTAATGCCGCGCCGACATCGCGCAGCGCGGAAACCCTGGGCAGTTTCACCCTGTTTACCGTGACGGAGCTGGAGGAGATCTACGACGACAACATCTTCCGCTCCAACACGGGCGAGGTCTCCGACTACATCACGAAATTCCGGCCCAGCCTCAAGCTCACTTCCGACTGGGCCAACCACGCGCTCAACTTCAACGTCGGCGCCGAGATCGCGCGCAATGCGCTGCATGGGTCGGAGGACTACGAAGACTTCAACGCCGGGGTCGACGGCAAGATCGACATCGATGAAGGCGATACGATCAACCTCGGGGCCAGCGCCCAACGCGGACACGATCAGCGCGGCTCGCTCAACGACACCGGGGCGGCGACGCCGACCAAATATTACAATTACGGATTCACCGGCGCCTACACCCACGATGTCGGCGACATTACGTCGCGTACCACGGCGACCGCGACGCGTATCGACTACCTTGCCAATAACGGCATAAACAATAACTATCGTGACCGTTGGGTGCTGGAAGTACGCCAGCGCTTCGCGCACGAGGTGGACGAGGGCAGCCAGGTATTCATCGAGGGAGCTGCCAATGACCGCGTCTACGACGAGACCTTCGACAATGCCGGCCAGAAAAATGGTTCTCACGGATTCGAGGCGCTTGGCGGCTATCAGTGGGACTATTCCGGCGTCACCTTCCTGGAAGTCGGCGTCGGCTATATCTACCAGGACTATAACGAGCCGACCCTGCCGAATCCCCACGGACCCAATTTCCGCCTGCGCGGCATCTGGAACGCTACCGAGCTTCTGACTCTCACGGCGGAGGCCGGGCGCTCGATCGAGGATACCGCGCAAACCGGCGTGTCGGGTGTGCTGACCACGTCATACGCTCTCAAGGCCGATTGGGAAGCCATGTACAACCTCATCGTTTCCGCCCAGCTCGGCTACCGCGACGAGCAGTCCCGCGGCAGCGGGCGTGTCGACGACACCACGACGAGCGCGCTTCGGGCACGCTGGCTGATCGACCAGCACTGGTATCTCACGAGCGCCCTGGAACACGACTTCCGCGATTCCAGCGTGACCACGGGCAACTACACGGACACGCGCGCACTGATCACCATCGGCGAGCATCTCTAATGGGTGGCATCACCGACGGCTTCGCCGCTATGATGGCGCTGTTCAGGGAATCAAGTTCATGATCATGTCACGGTCCTCATTACTTCGCATCCTGCACCACCTCGTCCTTGCCGTGGGAATTGCCCTTGCGCTGACCGCCTGCGGCAGTTCGCGTTCGGGTAATGACTCCGGGCCGCAGGTGACAGGGAAGGTGCAGGCCGCCAACCACGGCGTACCCACGGAGTATCGGCTGGGCTCGGGCGACAAGCTCAAGATCGTGGTGTTCGGCCATCAGGACGTATCGGGTGAATTCGTGCTCGACGGCAGCGGTAACGTTGCCCTGCCGCTCGTGGGGCAGTTCAAGGCCGGCGGCCTGACGGTGACGGAACTCCAGGACTCGCTGCAGAAAACCCTCAACGACAAGTACATCGTCAATCCCCGAATCTCGATCGAGGTGCTGAACTATCGGCCGTTCTTCATTCTGGGGGAGGTCGGCAGGCCCGGCAGCTACCCCTACGTGGCGGGGATCGACGTGCTCCAGGCGGTCGCGCTGGGGGGCGGCTTTACCCGCCGGGCGCGGACCTCCTCGGTCAAGATCGTGCGGGACGGCAAGGATGGCCGCATCACGCTCATCGCTTCCCCTGAGGACCCGGTGCTGCCGGGCGATACCATAGAGGTCGAGCGCCGCCTGTTCTGACCGGCATCCCCCACCCCGATTATTTTGTGAAGTCTCTTGAATATCACTAAAGACCTATGTATAGTGCATAAGGTCAATCTGGGTGCCTTCCTAAAGGCCTAGGCCATAACCGTATACGGGGTAATACTAGGTCTCAAGAAGTAGTTTGACGCAAAGGCGTACCGGCATCTAGTGTGCCGGTCCGAAAGGTTGGATTTTTGTAAAGTCCAACGTATTTTCCGGCGTTAACGGGCCATTGACTGACCGGCGCTGAGAATTGAGGGGGGCTGTCTCACGGGCATACCGGGATGAGGTTGCGGTAAACCTTGTTAAGTATGACTACGCGGCTGTCTGATCGACCTGTGCGTGCTTGTTGAACCCTGAGTGAAATCTGTAGTGGGACCTAAGTCAGACCATGAGCTCCGTTTCGCCGTTAAACCCTTCGGCAGCTGAAGCACGGCGCCAGCACGACAATGCCGCCGCCCTCGAGCAGCAGTCTCAGGGCGGGCTCTCGATTCCGCACATCCTCAACCTGCTCAAGCGGCGCAAGTATCTCATCGTCGGTATCGTGCTCGCGGCGACCGGCTGGGCAACGGCCTACGTCAGCCAGGTGATACCGCTCTATTCCGCCGAATCCTCGCTGGTCGTCGAGCCGAGTCGTCAGCGCGTGCTCAACGTCGAATCGGTCGTTTCAAGTCTACGTCCCGACTATTACACCAATGAGACGGAAGCGGCGGTGATCGGCTCGCGCGAGCTCGCGCGCAAGGCCGTAATCAAGCTCGACCTGATCCATAATCCGTTGTTCAATCCGTCGCTTGCGCCAAAAAAGAAAAGCCTGATCGGCCTTGTGACCACGCCTCTCAAGAGTGGTATTTCGGCGGCCGTCACCTGGATACGCGACCTTGCCACCGGCGGACGATACAGCGCCGAGCTCGCGACGAAGAAGGCAGCGCGGCTGGCTACGGCACCACGTAGTCCCGAAGAGCAGCGCGCCCAGGAAATCGAGGATGCGACCGACATCTACATGAGCGCCCTGTCGGTGGTGCCGGCGCTGCGCTCGCGCGTAATCTCGATCCGGTTCACCTCGTCGGATCCGAGGATGGCCGCGCTTGCAGCCAACACCACAGCAGACATCTACGTGCTCGACCAGCTCGAGAGCAAGGGAAAGGCCACGTCCCGAGCGTCCGAATGGCTCAATCAGCGCGCCCAGGAGCTGCGCAACCGGGTGATTTCCTCGGAGCAGAGGCTGGAGCAATTCCGCCGGAAGTCCGGCATCGTCGAGATCGGCGGCGCCAGCGTCTATGCGCGCCAGCGCGCCGAGCTCGACAGTCAGCTGGTGGTCGCGCGGACCAAGCGGGCCGAAGCGGAAGCCCGCTATTCCCAGGCGCAGAAGATGATCGCGGGCGGCGCGAGCCCGGACTCGATCGCGGCCGTGCTTGAATCGCCCCTGATCCAGAAGCTGCGCGAGCAGGAAGCGCTGCTCACGCGCAAGATATCGGAGCTCAAGACCCAGTTGCGGCCGGGCCATCCGAAAATGGTGCTGGCGGAGAACGAGCTCAAGGACCTCGATTCCAAGATTTCCGGCGAGGTGAAGAGGATTCTCGTCAGCCTCAAAAGCGAGACCGAGATCGCGGCGGTGCGCGAGAAGAACCTGAACGAGGAGATCGGCCGCATCCAGGCCAAGCTTGACCAGCAGAACGATGCCGAGGTCACGCTGCGCGCGCTCGATAGCGAGGTCAAGGCCAACAAGCAGCTCTATGACACCATCCTGTCGCGTCTCAAGGAGACCGGCGTGCAGGACGAAGGCATCCAGGAGCCGGATGCGCGCATCATCTCGCGCGCCATCGAGCCGGGCAGCCCGTTCTATCCGCGCAAGAACTTCATGATCGGGGCAGCCCTGCTGATCTCCACGGTGATCGGCGTCGGCCTCGCGATCCTGCTGGAGTTCTTCGACACGGGCTTCCGCAGCGTCTACCAGCTCGAGGCCTATACGGGGCTGCCGACCCTCGGCATCGTGCCGCTGCTGCCGGGCGCCAAGGCACGTCACAAGAAGGCCTATCAGGTGGCTGCAGATCAGCCGTCGAGCGCCTTCGGCGAGGCGATACGAACACTCCGGACCAGCTTGATGCTGGCCAATGTCGATCATCCGCCGAAGACCGTGCTGATCACGTCATCCGTGCCGGGAGAGGGCAAGACATCCACTGCGCTTGCGCTGACCGCCATGGCCAGCCGGTCGGGCCAGAAATGCATCGTGGTCGATTGCGACATCCGTCATCCCAGCGTGCACACCAATCTCGGCGTCGCCAATGACCGCGGCCTGAGCGACTATCTCGCCGGCTCGGTGCCGTTGTCCGAGGTGATCGAGATCGAGGCGCGCTACGGCATCCGCTATATCACGGCGGGATCCTATGCGCCCAATCCGCCCGACCTGCTGGGCTCGCCCAAGATGCGCGAGCTGCTGCGCAAGCTGTCGGAGGTATTCGATCTCGTGATCCTCGATGCGCCGCCGCTGCTGGCCGTGTCCGACGCCCTCGTTCTGGTGCGTCATGTGGACAAGACCGCGTTCGTGGTGCGCTGGGTCAAGACCGGGCGCCAGAATTTGTTGATGGGCGTCAAGCAGGCGCTCGAGGCTGGCGCCTCGCTGGCGGGAATGATCCTCACCCAAGTCGATCTGCGCAAACAGGCGCAATACGACACGAGCGATTCCGGCTACTACCAGTACCACCACTACTACACCACCGACTGAACCGGCGCGACTGCGTCCGGAGGGAGGGGTCATGGCCGCAACCGACGCACCGGACCAACCGTTTGCGCGCTGGCGTGTTGTCGCGTTGGCAGCAATGCTGGGGGTGCTGGCGATCGGGCTGGGCTTTCCACGGCTGGTGGTTGGCCTGCTGGCGGGACCCCAGGACGAAACCTTGCACGAGCTCGCCGCGGGGAAGGTGGTATCGGCGGCGATCCTCAAGCGTACAGCCGAAAGTCGCGAGGCGGCGCTCCGCTGGATTCAGGACGGAACCTTCTATTCAGATCTCGCTGTCCTACGGCTGTCCGAGATCGCCGGCACCCGCATATTGAGTCCGCAGCGTCGCCGCCTGGTCGATGACGGGATTGCGCTGCAGGTTCGTGCGCTCACGCTTGCGCCTGCCGATGCCTATGGCTGGACCCGCCTGCTGCAGGGTCTTGCCTTGGGCGCGGCCCCGGTGGCCCAGGTCGAACGCCTCCTTAACATGGCCATCCGCCGTGCGCCGGCTGAGCCAGGTGTCATCATGGCGCGGCTGCATGTTGCGCTGCTGTACTGGCGCGGGCTGTCGACACCGATGCGTGCCAAGGTCGACAAGCAGATCAGATTTGCGGCGCTGTGGATGCCGACCGATCTTGCCCGGCTCGCGCGGGCCCGGTTTGCGGTGCCCCAGGTCGCGAGCGCCCTTGCCGATGACCCCCGTCTGGCGGCGCGGTTCGCCTACGCTCTCGATCACGTCTGACGTCAGGTCCTGGTGCGCTCGTCTTCGCTGGCTGAGCGGCGTGATGTCACGACACGCTCTGCATGGCTGAATGACTGGGCATAGGCGACACCCGCGATCGCGAGATAGGTCGCCGCGACCGCCGGAATCTCGATTGAGAAATCAAACAGTGCATGGGTCGCGACCAAAGCGGTCGCGCCGATCCCGATCGCTGGCAAAAGATCATTGCGCTGGCGTGTCCGCACGCCACGGACAAAAACGGTCACGCCATAAGCCGTGATCAGCAACAGCACCACCAGCGCGGGAATCCCGCTTTCCAGAGCGACCTCCAGATAGGTGTTATGGGCGTGATCATATTCATCGGGGCTGGCACCGAAGCTCTCGGGGCGGTGGCCGAGGAATACATCGGCGAAGGTACCGGGACCGGTACCGGCTATTGGTCGTTCCGCAATGGCATCGGCCGTGGCACCAAAAAGGGTGAGCCGTTCATGCAAGCCGCCCGCGGTATGCGACAGGCGCTCGATCACGAGCCCCCCCGACAGCGCGACGCCGATGACGCCGGCCGCGGCCAGTACGATGCCGAATTGCAACACCCGATCACCCGAAACACGTGACGACAGCGCGATGCCGCCGAGCAACGCCGCGATCCCGACGGCAATAGCTGAAAGTGCGCCGCGTGACCCGGTGAGTATGATTGACAGCCCCAGGACGCCGAGAACGGCAGCCAGGACGCAGAACTTGAGACCGACCGTCTCGGAAACGCGGATCAGTCCTTCAACCGTACGCAGGCTTATGCCTGCTGACATGCGACGCAGTTCTTCGATCAGGAAAGCAAGGCACACGACGGCGGCCAAGCCGAGATAGGTCGCAAAGTGGTTGCGATTGACGAATGTCCCGGTGACCACGTCGCGATACGACCACTTCGCGAACCACAGGATCGTGTTCGACCCGGAAAACTGGACGATCAGCCCGTAGATCGCGTTGGCGGTTGCCGCCAGCAATAACGTCCACAAGATCACCCGGGCTCGGCCGTCACGTCCGGCAAACTGCATGGCCAGCCAGAAGATGCCGCCGTAGGCGACGAAGCGGGTCGCCTCGGACAGGGTTGCGGGCGGATCGAGACTGATCGCGCCCGCGACCGGGCGGTTCAACAGGGCCGACGCCTCCACCCATAGTGGATGGTGCAGAAAATCCGGCGTCAGGGTCGATGCCTGAACCAGAGTCCAGACAAGCACCACGAGATAGCCGATCGCCGGAATCCGGTACCGCTTCCACGGTACCGGAACGGTGGCGGGGTTGACCGCGCCGGCAAGTGCCATGGAGATCAGCATGATGCCGACGACCAGTGTCATCAGCGCCCACGCCCACGTGCGGTTGGCGCCGAAAGGCACGGCGACGACGGCTAGCAAAGCCAGCAGGGCGGCAAAGGCGTAACGTGGGATCATCGTACCGTCGTCCCCGGCAGGTGACTGGTGTCAGAAGGCATTGGGATGGACCAAGCCAAAGACAATGGTCATCACCAGAATCCTGAAGTCGAACCACAGCGACCAGTGCTCGATATAATAGAGATCATGCTCCACGCGGGCGCGCATCTTCTCGAGACTGTCGGTCTCGCCCCGGAACCCGCAGACCTGCGCCCAGCCGGTGATACCGGGCTTGACGCGATGGCGACCGAGATAGCCGTCAAGTATGCGTGCGTATTCTCGATTATGGGCGAGGGCGTGGGGGCGTGGCCCGACCAGGGACATCTCGCCCCGAATCACGTTGAACAGCTGTGGGAGCTCGTCGAGGCTGGTGCGCCGAAGCGCGGCGCCGATGGCCGTGATGCGCGGGTCGCCGCGGCGCGCCTGGACCGGGTTGGCATCAACCGCCGCGTCGGCGCGTGACACGTCATCGCGCATAGTGCGGAATTTGTAGAGCGTGAACGCATTGTTATTGAAGCCGAGGCGCGGTTGGCGGAACAGTGCCGGCCCGGGCGATGTCAGACGGATCAGGGCTGCGATCACCAGCATCAGCGGTGACAGCAGCAACAGGAACACGCTGCCCAATATGATGTCCTCTATACGCTTCACCACACGGCTCCATACCGAGAGCGGCCGATGATGCACGTCGAACAACGGTATACCTCCGATCTCGGAAGTTCCCAGAACCGGGAACGGGAGGTCCTGGGTGTCCGGTGCGAAGCGGACCTCGACCGGCATCGTGCCGAGCGTCCGAACCAGGTTACGCAGGACTTCGGCATCGAAGGGTGCGTCGAGCGCAATCACGATTTCATCCACCTTGCCCTCCGCGACCGTGGCCAGGAGGTCGTCGAGACCACCATTACCTTGCCGTGGCGCATAGACGCCGGCCAACACGGTGTCGCGGCGGCCGGTCAGGGTTGTCAGCTCTTTTATCCGTTCGGCTCGTGCACCCTCGCCGACAATGGCGAGCCTGCGCGTCAGCTTGCCCTCGGCGCGCCATCGGTCGATCCGATGTACTGCAGCGAGGCGATTCATGATGAGCATGGCACTGGTGCTTGCGAACCACGTCATGGCCCATATGCGCGAGAAATTGTCGGACGTCTTGGTGAGGTAAGCGACCACGATCAGCGCCACGATGACCGTCATCCAGGTCAGGGTGACCCGCCCGAACTGGCCCCGCAGGTACCTTATTGCGCGGAATTCGTAGAGCTTCGCGATCTGTGCGGCGTTGGCGAACAGCACGACGGCCAGCAATACGGCTAATGTGTAATTGGTGGGCAACTCCGTCAGATCGTCCCGCAGCCAGAACGCGAACAGGGCACAGACGGCGACGGCTATCACGTCGGTAAGGCGCAGCAGGCCTGACATCAGGAAGCCGCGCTCGGCCGGGTTGAACGGACGGTGCCAGATCATGTCGTTTGTTGCGCCCCCCGCCGGGACCGTTTGAACCGCCACCGGACCCCGGACCCTTACCACAGAACCGTGCGGGCGGGAACGGCAGGTGCGCTTCGTCTAGCCATGACGGAACAGCCACCAATGGGTTTCGTTGACGGAATAAATCGGCTGGTAGTGGTGGATGATGCTGGCGGGTACCACGTCGTGAATCTGATTATCCAGTACATATTTTGTGCCGTTGAGGTCGACCACCAGAATGGCGTGCGCGACCTTGAGGTTGAGGTCGCGCAGCACGACGATACGCATCTGGTCGTTGGAGAAGCCGAGCAGGCGTAGCGACATGAACTTGGCGATGGCATAGTCCTCGCAGTCGCCGTCTTTGCGTGCGAACTGGTACGGACTTGCCCAATAGTCCTCCACGCCCCAGTTGACGATATCGAGGATATAGTGCGCCTGGTTGAGATAGCTGTTAACCTTGCGCATCTTTTCATCGGGCGTCAGGTTGGCGACGGAACGCAGGAATTTCTGCCAGTCCTCTACCCTGCAGCTCGTGAACCAGTCACTGTGGCAGGGCTTCTCCGGCTGGGCGCGTTCCGTGAAGTAGCGCTCCAGCGCCCCGCGCCATTTCGGAAACGGCGCAAGGTTGTCGGCGCGGATCGCGACCGTGCCGAATATATCGGGTCCGGTCTCGACCATTCCGGCCCGGGCGGGTAGCGCAATTACCAGCAGCGCCCAGATCAGTGCTGCCGACCAATGCGGGGATCCCGTATCTCGTCCGTGTCGCCCTGGTTGCGCCGCCGACACCGTGTTGCTCCATTCATCAAGGGTGCTTGCGGCGCTACGCTAACCCATAGAATTTTAATATAATCTCAACGGAGCCGGCCTAGCCTTACGACGCCCCGCCGCGGGCGCTTACCAGGCCGAAGGGGCCGCCCGGGACCAGAAACGTGAACACTGACAATACCCTGCCGCAAATTGAGCCTGGCCCCGGATACTCTACCGACGGGCGGCGGACCGTTTTCGGCATTGCCGCGATCGTGGTGGTGCTGGCGGGGCTGGTCGCGGCCGCGGTGGCGGGCGTGTTCTCCTTCGTCCGCCAAGAGCGCGAGCGCGACCTACGTACCTGGCAGACGCGGCTTGCCATTATCGCCAATTCGCGTGCCGTTGCCGTCGGCCGCTGGTTTGCGGAGCACGATGCGGACGACCTCAACGGGCTTGCGTCGAATGAATCCCTCCAACTCTACATGACGCAGCTTGCGCTCGCACGAGGGGCGGGAAATGGCGTGAGCGCAGCGAGGGCACAGGAAGACTATCTCAAGAACCTGCTGGTGGTTACCGCGGATCATGAAGGTTTTTCCGAACCGACAAGCGGTCCCGAAGTGGCCGCCAACGTGCGCCGCCTCGGTGTCGCCGGCATCGGCCTCTACGACATGGACGGTCGCGCCCTGGTTGCTACGCCTTCCATGCCGCCGCTCGATGGTCGACTTGGCGCCTTCTTCGCTTCGCTGACGCGCGGCAGCGCGAAGCTGCTGGATCTCTACCGTAACACCCTCGGCGGTGTGAACGTCGGCTATGCCGCTCCCGTCTACCGTATTCAGGGATCCGGCCGTCCGAGCGAGCAGGTGGGCTGGGTCATCGGCGTCAAGCCGGTCGAGCGCGAGCTTTTCCCGCTTCTTGCCCAGCCCGGAGAGATCAACAAGACTGCTGAAAACGTTCTGGTCCGCCATCGTTCCCCGCTGATCGAATACCTCTCGCCTCTGGCGGACGGCTCAGGGCCGTTCGCGCGCTCGTTTGCCGACAATACCGCCGGCCTTGCCGCTGCCGAGGCGGTAGCTCGCCCCGGCGGCTTCGTTACCGCCCGCGACTACCGCGAGAAGGAGGTGCTCGCCGTTAGCCGTCCGGTGCCGGGCCTGCCGTGGCTGCTGATCAGCAAGGTCGATCGTGCCGAGGCGCTGGCCGGGACGGAGACGCGACTGACCCGCTTCCTCATCATCGCACTACTTGTCATCGCGCTCGGTAGCGCGCTGATGTTCGCACTGTGGCGCCACGGTGCGTCGCGCCGTGCGACGGAAGCGGCGCAACGCTATGCCGATATGGCGCGCCGGTTTGAAGCCCGTGGCGAACTGCTGCGCCTCGTCACCGATAGCCAGCCAAACGCGATCTACATCACCGACGCCGAAGGGCACGTCAGCTACGCCAACGATGAGACCGCGCGTGAGGCCGGGATATCGAGCGACGACATGGTCGGTAAGGGCCTTGCCGCCCTGTTCGGTCCGGCCGAGGCGCGTCCGCGGCTCGAGCTCAACCGGCAGGCGCTCGAAAGCGGCCGGAAGGTGACCCAGACCGTGTTCGCGGAAAGCGGGCGGGTGATCCAGGCGACCCACGTCCCGTTGCCGCCCGATGGCGAGCGTGCCTTCCCCGCCGTGCTGGTGGTGGAGAACGACGTGACCGAAGCGGTCACGGAGCGTGCCCGCCGCGAACGCACCTTGAACCAGCTGGTCAGCACCCTTATGGCCGTGGTCGACAAGCGCGATCCTTACGCAGGCCATCAGTCGGAGCGCACATCGCGGCTCGCGCGCGCGATCGCCGAGGAGATGGAGCTCGATCCGGTCACCACCCAGACCGCCGAGATCGCGGGTAATCTCATGAACCTCGGGAAAATCCTGGTGCCGGCGGAGATGTTGACGCGCACCGGCGGATTGTCCGCCGACGAGATCCAGCAGGTGCGCGATTCACTGCAGGCATCCGCCGACCTGATCTCCGGGATCGAGTTCGATGGACCCGTAGTGGAGACCTTGCGGCAGCTGCAGGAGCGCTGGGACGGCGCCGGCGAACCCAACGGTCTGAGCGGGGACCGGATTCTGCTGCCCGCGCGCGTCGTCGCCGTGGCCAATGCCTTCGTCGCCATGGTCAGTCCACGGGCGTGGCGTGCCGGGTCTTCCGTGGATGACGCTGTTACCCAACTCATGGCGGCGGTCGGTAAGGCCTTTGACCGGCGCGCGGTGGCCGCCTTGGTCAACTATCTCGACAATCGTGGCGGCCGCGCCGAATGGGATGCCCTCGCCGGCGGCTCCGCCGCCGACTGAAGCCACCGCCGGCGCCAGGTACTCAAGGCCGCCGTGGATTTAACCTATGGCTTCGGTCATAGTGAGGGCCATGTTCGCACAACTCTTCGGGCACGCCCACAAGCCGCAGCCGCAACCTTCCACCGTTCCGGACGGCAGCCGCATCTATGCCATCGGCGACATCCATGGCTGCCGCAATCTTCTCGACAAGCTGCATGAGCAGATTTTGCGCGATGTCCTAGATTTCAAGGGCACGCGTCGCGTCGTGGTCTACCTCGGCGATTATGTGGACAGGGGCCTCGAATCGCGCGAGGTGGTGGATCGTCTGCTCGACAACCCGTTGCCCGGGTTCAAATCTATCTATCTCAAAGGAAACCACGAGCAGGCCCTGCTCGATTTCCTCAGCGACTCTCGCGTGGCGCTCGACTGGATGAGCTACGGTGGTGACGCCACTCTCTACAGTTATGGAGTGGGTCTCGAGGGGCCGCGTTCGAATCCGGCGACGCTGATGAACCTGCAGGAAAAATTCCGTACGAACCTGCCCGATCGTCACCTTGCGTTCTACCAGTCGCTGGCTCTCGCCCATGAAGAGCAGGACTATCTGTTCGTCCATGCCGGGATCAAGCCGGGCGTGCCGCTCGATGCGCAAAAGGAATCCGACCTGCTCTGGATTCGCGACGAATTCCTCAGATTCCAGCGAAAACTTCGGTAAGGTGATCGTGCACGGCCACACCATCACGCGCGTCCCGGAGGTCAAGAAAAACCGTATCGGCATCGATACCGGCGCCTTCGCCTCGGGTGTGCTCACCTGTCTGGCGCTGGAAGGAAGTGACGGGCGCTTCCTGGATACCCGGCAATGATTCAATGAGCGATGCGCGGCAGGCGGCGTTGGGCCTTTCCATCACGCGTCGGCGCTTCCTCTCCTTCGCGCTTTCGACAGGAATGCTCGCGACTGTGGCCGCGTGTGAAGATACGTCGCCGATGGTTGACCCCCGGCATGCCGCCACGGCCGGCGCCTTTTTCGACGACGGCACCGGTTTCGGAGACTAGCGCATGGTATCGATGCGGGACCTGTTTCCGGACGGTGCCCAGGTTTCCAAGGCCTCCTTGCGCCGTCATCTGCGGGGACCGGTCGCCAACGTCCAGGGATTCGGGGCGCGTGGAGACGATATGGCAGACGACACGGCTGCGATCCAGGCCGCAGTCGAGCATGTCGAGGCATCGGGCGGTGGCGTGGTCTACCTTCCTGCCGGGACCTACCGGATCATGCCGCAGCGCAGCATCGCGGGATCGTCCTGGCGGCACGCCAGCGCCCTCGTGATCTCGGGCGACAACGTCACGCTTCAGGGTGACGGCCCCGCCCTGACGCGGGTGCGTTTCCGTACGCGCGGCGATGGTGATCCCACCGATGACTTTGAGCATGTGACCTGGCGCGCGGGCGATACCGACTTTCCGATCTGGCGCGGTACTGCCGTTTACGTGAGTGGTGGGCTTAGTGCCGCGCGGGCGCGCCGCAACGTGACCATCGCCGATATGGAGATCGATGGAGGCGCCTATCCCGGCAACACACGCCGGTTCGGTGCACCGATCCCGTCGGACCCGGAGCTCGGCTGGGACATCAGCCACAAGGGCATCCTGCTGGAGGCCGACCGCCATATTCGGGGCGTGGTGCTGCGCAACCTGCATCTTCATAATTTTCGGGGGGAGGTGATCTATGGCGGTGGTAAGGGGATAGACGACGTCGTGATCGAGGACTGTCATATCCATGCCACCAGCGCCGACGGCATCTCGATTTCTGCGGGCCAGGTGATCCGCAACAACCGCATTGAGGATGTCGGGCATGCCTGCGTCGAGAGCTTCCACTTCTCCAGGGAGGCGCGCTACCAGGGAAATTCCTTTTCCCATGCCAAGCTCGGTCTCAACCTGCAGACAGACTGGAACGCGGCAACGCCGGCACTGATCTCGGGCAACGTTTTCACCGAATGCGAACAGAACGGCATCCTGTTCAATGTCGAGAACGGACCGACCGTGATCGCCGACAATCTGATTGTCGATTGCGGATTCTATGCGGCCTACGGTGCCGCCATCCGGATCGAGCCGGGACGGGCAACCGGTTCTCCGGTCGTCACCGGCATCGTAGTGCGGGGAAACACGCTGCTGCGCAAGGCGCGAAGCGGCGGCATGGGAATCATGCTCGGCTGCTCGGCCGGAGGCACGCTGCGTTCGGTGCTAGTGACCGGGAACTTCATCGGTTCCGATACTTCCACGCCCGCGCGAAAGTATCGTTTTCTCGCGCCCGTCGCCTACGGCTTCGACCCGGGTGCATCGGTCGCGGGGATCATGATCCGTCGCAA
This sequence comes from uncultured Alphaproteobacteria bacterium, assembly GCA_963732875.1. Lineage (GTDB taxonomy): Bacteria > Pseudomonadota > Alphaproteobacteria > SMXQ01 > SMXQ01 > WHSO01. The sequence continues at coordinate 2,430,525 of CAVTBD010000002.1, forward strand.
CGTCTATTTCCATACCCAGCGCCATGCCGAGAACATGTTGGCCGATAACAAGCTGGGAGCGCCCATGCCGTCCATGCGCGACAACGAGATCATCGACGCGCCGGACGGGGCCAACAGCGTGATCGTGACCGACGGCGTGGCTCCTAGCCGCTTCGAGAACGAGGGACCGATCCAGGTGCTCGCGGCCGAGGCCGGAAGCGATCCCACGCCGGTGCTCGTGCCCGGCGATTACGAGCCCGGTCAGGAATTCCTCCTGTTCAATGGCGATGCCCGGCACCGTGTATATTTTCCTCAGGCTTCGACCCTCTACCAGTGCCGTGAGGGGCGCTATCTGGTGCCGGGGGTGGAACTGCGCTTGCGCTGCGATGGCGAACGCTTTGTCGAATCCGCCTTCGTCGATTGCCGCGGGACGAGCTTTGCCGAGGTGACGGAAGGTGCGGTGATCGACTGCGCCGGTCATCATGAGTGCTATCTGGCGCCGCCCGCCATGATCCGATTTGCCAGATTTGCGGGGATCGGTCACGGCACGCGCGTGCGGCTGGTCGCGGCCAATCGCAACGTTGTCATCGCTTGTAACGACATCATCCGGACCCGCGACGACGCTGATCTTGCCCTGGCGGAGGGTGCTGTGGCCGAATTCCTGCGCACCCGTGACGGTGTGCTGAGGCAGATATGACGTCGGCATGTTTAGATGAAACCGGCTACGGAAAGGCGCAGTGGTGAGCGTGCCTCCGGAAATCGTGCCATCGGAAATCGTGGAACAGCCGGTGGGGCCGCGCGGCCTTTTCACCGGCCGGCCGCTCGTGCGCAATGTCGGGGCGCTGACGCTGTCGCGCGGCGTGACGCTGCTCTCCGGACTGGCCGTGACCGCGTGGCTCGGTCGCACGTTGGGGCCGGCCAACTACGGCATCATCGGCTTCGCCACCGCGATCCTGTCCTATTTCGCCCTGGTCGTGGCGCTTGGTTTCGAGACCCTCGGTGTACGCGACATCGCCCGCCACGGGGCGCGCGTGCGCGTGATCGCCAGCCATATCGTCACCCTGCGTCTGTGTCTCGCCGCCGTGGCACTTATCGGGCTGGCGGTATTCGTCGTGGCGATCGACAAGCCACCTCTGGTCAAGCTGGTGCTCGTCATTCATGGCGCGTGGCTGATCGCGATCGCGTTCAACCTTGATTTTGTTTATCAGGGCCGCGCGCAGATGGGCCTGATTGCGGCCAGGGAAGTGACGGTCAGCCTGCTGACGCTGGCAGGGGTGATTATCGCCGTGCGCGACCCGTCGGACGTGGTGCGCGCCGCGCTGGTGATCATGGCCGCTATGCTCGTGGGCACATTGCTGGTGGCGTCGCGCTGCCGACACGACTTCTCGGCGCCGGTGCTGCGTTTCGACCCACGCATCTGGAAGATCCTGTTGAGGGCATCCCTGCCGATCGCGCTTGCCGGGATGTTGACGACCCTGTTCCGGAACCTCGATACCGTCATGCTCGGTTTCATGCGCTCGTCCCAGGAGGTCGGCCTCTATACCGCGGCGTTCAAGTTCTTCACGACCGCGCTGGCGCCAACTATGATTCTCGTTGCCGCCTTTGCACCCGATATCGCAACTGCTTGGGGACATCCCGTCGAAGTTCGTAAAGTGATGGCGAAGTTCGCGGCTGCTGTCGCCATGCTCATGGCGCCTGTTTGTGCGATTGCCTTCGTATTTGCTCCGGATTTGGTCCTGCTGCTTTTCGGCCAAGCTTACGTCGGTGCCGTGACCGCTGTACGTATCTTGGCGGCTGCAGCTTTCGTCGCTGGCGTGGATATCACATACAGTTATCCGCTCTTCCTGTGGAACCGGCAGCGTCAGGTGTTACTGCCGCTGGCCGTGGCAACAGCGGTTAACGGCTTTCTCAACCTGATGATGATCCCGCGCTATGGCATTGAAGGCGCAGCGGTTGCGACCCTTTTGGCGGAGACGATATTAGTGGTCTGGTGTGGAGCACTACACTATCACTTGACCGCATATCTGCCCGTTATCGCAGCTCCCGTTCATGGCTTGGTCGCGATTGTCAGTGCTCTCGTGGCCGCCTTCCTCAGCCACCGGTTCGTCGGGGAAACGGTCCCCGCACCTTGGGGTTTCCTCGTTGGGCCTGCCCTTGCCGGTACGCTCTACGGGGCCTTGGTGTTGCCGTGGTGGTGGCGTCGACTCAGCGGTCCTTCCCCGTAGTGTCATTGCTGTCGAGGTATGCATTTCTTTTTGTATATGATGCAACGGTATATGCGAGCAGGGGGCCCGGCACATGAACCAACGGTATACCATAGCGCTATGAAATCATCGGTATTTTCACATCGTGTGAAGCGCCTGTTACGAAAATTCGGAATTGAGGTTGCTCGTTTCGATTACAAGTTACCAATCGTGCGCCGCATGCAGCTTCTATCCCATCATGGAATTGACATGGTGTTGGACGTTGGGGCAAATGTTGGCCAATTTGGCATCGAGCTGCGTGATCTCGGTTACCGCGGCGAGATCGTTTCCTTCGAGCCTTTATCCAGCGCGTTCCTAGAACTGTCGCAGGTAGTTGCGGCGGACCACGCTTGGACTGCACGCCAAGAGGCATTGGGGGATTCCGATGCCATCACGGCAATCAATATTTCAGCGAATAGTGTCAGTAGTTCTTTGAAACCGATGCGCAGCGAACATTTAAATGCCGCACCGGACAGCGCCTTTATCGGGCAAGAGATGGTGAGGGTCAGAAGAACTCGATTCCATATTCGATGAGATCGGCGCTGTCGGCAAAAATATTTTTTGCAAGATCGATACCCAAGGAGGGGAACGCCAGGTTCTTGATGGCGCAGGTGACAAGCTAGACGCGATCAAGCTCGTTTACATTGAGTGTGCCCTTATCCGGCTCTACGAGGGGGACTGCCTTTTGGAAGAGATTCTGGAGTATATGCGGCCACGCGAATTTGTGCCGGTGCATGTCGAGCAAGGATTTTTCGACCATGAGACCGGCCGATCCTATCAAGTGGACCTCGTTTTTGCCCGCGAGCGGCACGGGTCTCGCTAAGATGATCGACATAAATCATGTCTGCTGCTCCTAGGATTGCGCCGGACACAATATCTTCGCCTGATGGCGGTTGGCCGCGCATCAGCATCGTGACGCCTTCATACAACCAGGCGGCCTTTTTGGAACGGACGATACGCTCGGTCCTGGATCAGAACTATCCTCGTCTCGAATACATGGTGATTGACGGCGGGTCGACGGATGGGTCTGTGGAAATTATCCGCCGCTTCGAGGAAAGACTTGCCTGGTGGTCAAGTGAGCCGGACAACGGGCAGTCCGATGCCATCAATAAGGGATTGTCGCGGGCGACGGGTGACATCGTCGGCTGGCTGAACAGTGACGACACTCTGGCACCCGGCGCGCTACATATGATTGCACGCGCCTTTGCCGCGCGCCCAGATGCCGATCTGATTTATGGGAACACCGCCCTTATCAACTCTGATGATCGAGTATTAAGTCGCAACGTTGCCGTTCAGGTGGGGCCCTGGTCTTTGATCAGGCTCAACAGGAATGTCTGGTGCCAGCCAGGCACGACATGGCGACGGACCTTGCAGGACCGCATCGGTCTGCTAGACGAATCACTGCATTTTGCCATGGACTGCGACTTCTGGATTCGAGCCGCCTTGAAATCCAAGATACTTTTCATGCCTTTCCACTTGGCTAACTTGCGCCTCCATGGAGCCACCAAATCTGCCACTCAGACGGATCGGTTCCTCGCAGACCTGCAAGAAATCGATCGCCGCTATGGCCAGGAATATCGCAATTGTCTGGGCCGGATGGCGTTCCGCCTTATGAAGGCCGTGCGCGTGGTGGCAAATCCATTCAATCTTCTTTATGTATTCGGGGCCGCGTCGTGCCGACTGTTCGATGCATGGCTGCGCTGGACGGTCTGCAACGTTCGTAACGGCATCGAAAGATGACAAAGCCATTGCGGGTCGGCGTGTTCCACCCGGGTTCGCAGCACTCCCTGCAGACCGCCATCGCGTTTCAGGAAAGCGGGCAGCTCGCCTGGCACGCCACTACGATCTATTACATGCCGGGCCGGTTCCCCTATCGGCTCGAGCGGATGCTGCCCGCCGGACCCGCGGCGCGGCTCACACGCGAGTTCCGTCGGCGCTACGACCCCGAGCTGGATCCGCGCCACGTGCGTGCGCTCGGCTTTGACGAATGGGCCGAGGTGATCGCGCGACGTCTCCGGCTGACCGCGCTTGCGGATGCAATCAACATCGGCGGCAACCGCCGCTTCGGGAAGCGTGTCGTCGGGTTGATCGGGCGCGAGCCGGTGGACGTGGTGTGGGGTTACAATACGTCGGCGCTCGAAGTCTTCCGCTGGGCGAAGCCGCGCGGCATCCGCTGCGTGCTCGACCAGACCATCGGCCATCCGCGCGCCATGAACGCGATGTTCGAGGCCGAGTACAAGGTGCACCCCGATTGCTTCGTGGGTCCCGTCGCGCCGTTCGACGAAGCCGCGATCGCGCGCCAGGACGAGGAGGTGGCACACGCCGACCTCGTGGTCTGCGGTTCGGCATACTGCGCCGAAACGATGATCGATAACGGGTGTCCACCGGAGAAGATTCGTATCGTTCCCTATGGCTTCAGCGACTGGCTGTTTCCCGACGAGCCGCCGAACCGCCCACCGCTCGAGGGGCGCCCGGTAAGTTTCCTGTTCGCCGGCACGGTCGAGCCGCGCAAGGGCGTGCCCTATCTTCTGGATGCTTTTGCCCGGGTTCCGCCCGAGGAGGCGACATTGACCCTGATCGGCCGGCTTGCAATTCCCGAGGCGCGGCTCGCGCCCCTAGCGGGGCGTGTCGCTCATGTCGGCCAGATGCCGCGCGACGAGCTGATCGCCCATTACCGGGCCGCGGATTGCTTCATATTCCCTAGCCTGTTCGAAGGCGGTGGCCTAGTCTTGTACGAGGCCGCTGCGGCGGGTCTCGGCATTATCCAGAGCCGTTTCTGCGGCGATGGCGTGCGTGGCGGCCGCAACGGGATATCGCTCGATGCCGTGAACCCTGCGACGGTGCTCGATGCCGTCCGGAAAGCGATCGACGACCGCCGTATTCTGGCATCCTGGCAGGACGCGTCGTGGAGCATGCGCAAGGAAAGAAGCTGGTCCGTCTATAGGCAATCGGTTCGGGAGTTGGTCGCCCCATGATCGACATCGCACTCTTCCTGCAAGTGGCTTTTTTTCTGGCGGTGTGCTTTGCCTTCGTTTCGTCGAAGAGCGGGAGCTTTTTCCACCCCCTAGCGTTCTATTTGATTTTCCACCTTCTGGTGTTCGTTATACGCCCGCTGATGGTGCATTTTCTGCACTATCAGAACATCTGGCGCTACATGGGCTATACGGCAGACGAGTGGATGTTCGTCTATACGCTGTGGGTGAGCTCCGTGGGGCTTTTGGTATTTAGCGTCGCTACGCTGATGTCGGGCCGTTGCAAAACGACATTTACCGTTGCTGACCTGCCAATCTGGAGCGTTGCTGAAAAACGTGCTTTCTCCATTGTGGTTATGCTGGTTGGTCCGCTCGCGATCTATTCAAGTATCATTTATCGTGAAGGTGTGTCTTTCGAGGGAGCGGGAGACATACAGATGGTCCGTGATGTTGCTACCGGTATCGCGGTCTACACGAACACCACCGGCTATATCGCAGATGCCAATCTAATGCTTGGCGCCGTATGTCTACTAGCGCTGTGGCGTTTCAGTTTTCGCTGGTACGCTTATTTGCCGTTTCTGATGTTCATCGGCTATCGGGCGTTCATTGGTTGGGGCCGGTGGAGCATTATCATGTCTCTCTTTTCTCTGGTTCTGATCTTCCTTTACCGGAACAACAGGCGCTGGCTGAAGCTCAAGTACCTGGTGGTCGCGGTCCCGGTCGCGGTTCTGTTCCAGAGTCTCAGTCTCGACCGCGATCTCGTGCGCGACTACGTCGACAGTGCCGGCGTCAACAATCGCATTGCCGAGGTGCCGCTCTACAGCGACAGGCAGGATTTCTGGGAGCAGTTCGACACGCCGGACTTCGCCAACTTCGAGTTCCTCGCATTCGTGCTATGGGCGGTACCCGAGAAGAGCCAGACCTACACATACTTCACCCAGTACCTGCAGCTGTTCACCGAGCCGATCCCGCGCATCATCTGGAAGGAGAAGCCGATCGGCCAGCCGATCAAGCTGATCAATCTCAACGATTTCGGCGACTTCTCCGGAATGACGACGTCGCTCGTGGGCGATGGCTGGATGAGCCTTGGCTGGATCGGCGTGGTCATGACGATGGGACTGGTCGGCCTGTTCCTTGGCTGGATACACCGGTGGTTCTGGGCCAGCCAGAACAATCCCAAGGCAGTAATGACCTATTGCATGTTCCTGCCCCTCTCGATCCAGTGGTACCGCGATGGCGGCATTTCGATTGCAAAATTCGTGTTGTTCTCACTGATGCCGATCATCCTGTGGGCATTGTTCTCCAAGGTCGTCAATGCGATGTTGCGCAACAACCAGCCGATTGCGGCGCGGCTTTCACAAGCCCGCTTTGCGCCGCGTGCTGGTGGCAGGCCGCCCCGGCCGCCTTCCGACAGATACCGGTGATGACGGCAGCGGCATGATCCGGCGCACATGACGGTCCTACACATCATGCAGTGCACCAACCTGGGCGGCATGGAGCAGGTGGCGTTCCGCTGCATGGAGGGGCTTGAACGCACCGCCGGCCTCCGGTTCCGGCTGGCGACGCCGCGCCCGTTCGGCCCCGGCCGGAACCGCGTGCTCGCCCTGGATCCCACGGCACGCGACTTCCCCTACCGCGGACGGTTCGGCTGGCGCGACTTTCCCGCCTTCCGCCGTCACGTCCACACCCTTGCCGCCGAGTCCAGCCACATATGGGTGACGGGCACGAGTGCCGCCGCGCTCGCGGCCGTGCGTGGGCTGCCCCAGCCCAAGGTCCTGTCGCATCACTATCACCACTTCGAGGGGCCGCTGTCGTGGCTCAAATGGCGGGCCTTCTACGAGCTCCTGTGCCGTGATCTCGATGCCGTCACCTATCCTACCGCCTTCACCCGCGGCGAGGCGCTTCGCATCGCGCCCTGGCTCGACGGCAAGGCCGTGGTGGTGCCCAACGGCTACGACGTCCACTACCGCGACGACGCCGACCGCGATGCCGCCCGCGTCGACGCGCGCCGGCGCCTCGGCCTGCCGGAGGATGCGCTCGTGGTCGGCAACGCCGGCTGGCTGATCCCCCGCAAGCGCTTCGACGTGTTTCTCGACACCGCGGCACTGATCGCGCGCGCCGATCCGCGCGCCGTGTTCGTGATCTGCGGCGACGGGCCCCTGCGCCCCGATCTTGAGGCCCGCGCCCGGGCCCTCGGGATCGCCGATCGCGTGCGGTTCGAGGGCTGGGTACCCGATCTCGCCGACCACTACCGCGCCTGGGATGTACTCTTGTTCAACTCCGATTTCGACGCCTTCGGGGTCACGCCGCTCGAGGCCGCGGGCTACGGTTGTCCCACGGTCGCCTCGGTCCGCTACGGCGGCCTCGCCGAGTTCATCACCCATGGCGAGAACGGGTTTCTGTTCCCCGACCACGACTCCCGGGCCCTGGCCGACGCAGTGCTGGCGCTGGCCCATGATACGGGGCTGATGCGCCGGGTCCGGGCGGCGGCCCGGACGACGCTCGTCGCCCGCTTTTCCGAGGATGCGGCGCTGGCGTTCTACCGCTCTTTCTTCTCCACGACTGCGCCCGCGGCGCGAATGGGCTAGCATCGCGCGATGTCGGATCCTCGCCGCATAGTCTTCGTCTGGGGCCAGTTCGGCCCCTATCACATGGATCGCTGCGAGGCGGTCGCGGCGGCGCTCGGCGATATCGGCGAAGTGGTCGGCATCGAGGTTGCCGGGGCGAGCGATTTCTACGCCTGGACGGAGACCGGCGGCGGCCGGCGATTCCGCAAGCAGACCCTGTTCCCGGGGTGGTCGTATAACGCCACGTCGTGGTGGCAACGGTTCATCCGCCTTGCGCGTGCCTGCCTCGCCAGCCGCGCGCGCCACGTCTTCATGTGCCACGTGGGCGACGTCGAATACTTCCTCGCCGCGCTGGTGCTGCGACTCGCCGGCCGGCGCCTCTATGTCATGACCGAGTCCAAGTTCGACGACCTGCCGCGTCGCGCGTGGCGCGAGTTCGCCAAGAAGCTGTTCTACCTTCCCTACAGCGGGGCTCTCGTTGGGGGCGCGCGTACCCGCGCCTATATGGAGTTCCTGGGTTTCTCGTCGGACACCATCGCCGAAGGCTACGATACGCTCTCGGTCGCGCGTATCCGCGCCCATGCCGGCGTGCCGCCGGCCCCCGACGGCACGCCTTTCGCCGAGCGCCATTTCACCGCCATCGCGCGCTTCGTGGCGAAGAAGAACCTCGCCGCGCTGATCGCCGCCTATGCCCGATATCGGGAGGTCGCGGGTGCCGCCGCACGGCCCCTGGTGCTGTGCGGCTCGGGCCCTCTCGAGGGCGAACTCCGCGCTGCCGCATCTGCAACGGAAGGGGTGCGCTTCGCCGGTTTCCTGCAGGAAGAAGGCGTGGCGAAGACGCTTGCCACGACCCTTGCCTCGATCCTGCCGAGCGTGGAGGAACAATGGGGCCTCGTGGTCAACGAAGCGCTCGCCATGGGTGTGCCCGCGCTGGTGACCGACCAGGTCGGCGCGCGCGATTCGCTGGTGCGCGCCGCCGTCAACGGCTACGTGTTCGAACCCGACAACGTCGAAGGTCTCGCGCGCCTGATGCAGCGGCTTGCCGCCGACGAGGCGGAATGGCGCCGTCTTGCCGGCAACACCGCGCGCTTCGTGGCGTTGGGCGACGCGCCGCGGTTCGGCGATGGCGTGCGACGGCTGACGGGGCTCTAGGAAGTGTTTCCTGTGGATGGACGCAGCCCCCTCACCCCGCTTCGGGTAGGCGTGGCTGGTGCCGCGCCAACCCTTCTCAACCCTCTCCCCCCGTCGTGCGAAGCACGCATTCGCGTGACTGGGGGGAGAGAGCCTGCCCCGGACCTGATCCGGGGGAAGGGTGAGGGGGGCGGCACCTCACGGGAACATGTTTTATGACGATGGCACCGTCCCGGTCGGGCACCGCCCACAAGGTCACGGTGGTGGGGGCCCTGCCGCCGCCGGTCCACGGCGCGGCCCAGGTGACGGCGCTGCTCTCGGCGGCGCTGCGCGAACGTGCCCCTGTGATCAATCTCGACACGGCGCCGCGCGGCTTCACGCGCGGCCCCGGTTATCATTTCCGGCGCATCTGCCGCGTGCTCGCGGCGATGGCGCGGCTCATCGCCGGCGGGACCGGCGAACGCGGCGGCGCGATCTATCTTTCCGCGGCCGGCGGTGCCGGTGTCGTCTACGATATGATGATCGCGGCGATGGCGCGCCTGCTCGGCCGCCCCTTTTTCATCCACCACCATTCCTTCTCCTATGTCGACCGGTTCGAGCGCAAGGCGGACCTGCTCATGCGTCTCGCCGGCCGCCGTTGCCGGCACATCTGCCTGTGCCCGCGCATGGCCGAAGGGCTGAAGGGCCGGTATGGCGCGGTCGAACATACCCTGGTCCTGTCCAACGCCGCATTCTCATCCACCGCGCGCCGCGCTCCGACGCGCTGGCGGCGCGGGCCGGTCCCTGCGTCTCGGCCATCTCTCGAACCTGTGCCGCGACAAGGGGCTCGATCTCGTGATCGAAAGCTTCGCCGCTTGCGGGCAAGCCGCGGACCGGCTGGTGCTCGGGGGCGCGCCGGTGGACGCGGCGGCGGTGGCACTGCTCGCCGACGCGACCCGCCGCTTCGGCAACCGAATCGAGGCACGCGGCGCGCTCTCGGGCGCCGACAAGGACCGGTTCTTCGAAGATATCGATGTGTTCCTGTTCCCGACCCGCTACGTCAACGAGGCGGAACCCCTGGTGGTCATCGAGGCGCTCGCGGCGGGCGTTCCGGTGGTCGCCTTCGGGCGCGGCTGCATCCCCCATATGATCCCGGGAGATGCCGGCCGCGTGGTCGTGCCGGAAGGCCCGTTCGTGCAGGAAACCGAGTTCTCTGTTGGGACCTGGGCGCGCGATCCGGCGGCATGGACGGCCGCTTCCGCGCGGGCCGCCGCCGCCGCCGCCGAGGCTCATGCGCGGGCACTTCTCATGCTCGACACGGTGCTCGCCGCCATTGGCGGGGAGGGTTCCTAGGAGCGGAGCATGAGCTTCTGGCTCTGCGGCAGACATTGGCGTGTGGTGCCTAAAAAGAATACTATCTTGGGGTCATTACCGCTGCCACCAAGGAAGAAATGAATTGCATATTATGCCAAGGGAAAACGAGACCCGTTCTTTCTTCTCTCGTCGATAACAGGTTTGGCGCACCTGGCGAATATGCAATCTGCGAATGCGCGATATGTGGCCTGTTGCAGACGGAACCGCGGCCCGATCCGGACACTCTCCACGGGCTGTATGAGCGCTACTACAATTTTGGTGGTCGCGAACCCGGCGGCTACGCGACGTTCCGCGAGAAGCTGTACGGTAGCTGGTTGTATCGGCTTTGGCTCCGCCTGGACGGCGATATCACCTTCGCTCTTCGCAAGGGGTCCGGCCGCTTGCTGGACATCGGCTGCAACGAGGGGCGTGGTTTGCAGCGGTTTCGTGAGAATGGGTTTGAGCCGGTTGGTCTCGAAACGAACCGTGTCGCCGCTGCTGCGGCACGCGGGCGTGGATTTACGGTGACCATGGAGTTGATCGAAGACTTCATGCCCGATGAGCCCTTCGATGTTGCCGTGCTCACGAATGTTCTTGAACATTCTCTGGATCCCCGCGACATGCTCCGGAACATTCACCGCATTCTGCGACGGAACGGGGAACTGTGGATAACGCTGCCGAATGCCGACAGCGCATTTCGCAATTTTTTCGGGAAAAGCTGGATCAACTGGCACGTTCCCTATCACATCACGCATTTTGCGCCCTCTACGCTCGGCCGGCTTCTCACGGAAGCGGGTTTTGAAATATCCGTGCAGCGAACCGTAAGTCCCGCTCTATGGATTGCCCAATCGGCCCTGACGGCGATTTATGCGCGCCCGCTATGAGCCGACGCGCAAGTTACGCAGTCCATGGTTGCTTGGGCTTTGCATGTTTTCCGCCCGTGTATTTCTCTTTCCGATCTTGTGGGCGGCCAATATTCGAAACCACGGCGATTGCCTGGTGGTGCTGGCGCGGAAAACCTGAGGCCTTGGCCAAGATACTCATCCATTCCATCAATTACCTGCCGGAGCTGACCGGTATCGGCAAGTTCACCGGCGAGATGGGGACGTGGCTCACCGCGCGCGGCCACGCGGTGCGCGTGGTGACGACACCGCCCTATTATCCCGAATGGCGCGTTCCGCCCGCCTATCGCAAGCGCTGGTACGCGCGCGAGACCATCGACGGTGCCGATGTGATCCGCTGCCCGTTCTGGGTGCCCGCCCGTCTGTCGAGCTGGAAGCGCGTCGTGCATCTGGCGTCCTTTTCCGCGAGCGCATTGCCGATGCTGCTGTGGCAGGCGTTGGTGTGGCGGCCGGACGTGGTGTTCGTGGTGAAGCCGCCGGCGTTTTCCCTGCCGGGCGGGTGGATGGCGGCCGCGTTCGGCGGCGCGCGCGCGTGGCTGCACGTGCAGGACTTCGAGGTGGACGCGGCGTTCGAGATGGGCCTGCTGAAAGGCGGTCTGCTGCGCCGTGCCGTCCTCGGTCTCGAGGCCTGGTGGATGCGCCGTTACGATTTCGCCAGCTCGATCTCGGAACGCATGCTCGACAAGCTGCGCGCCAAGGGGATTCCTGAATCGGAGAGCGCGCTGTTTCCCAATTGGGCGGATATCGAGCACATCGCGCCGCTCGACCGGCCGAGCACGTTTCGCGCCGAGCTTGGCCTGCCGGCGGGCAGCGTGGTGGCGCTCTATGCCGGCAACATGGGCGACAAGCAGGGGCTCGAGGTGATGGTCGATGCCGCCCGCCGCCTCGCCGGCGAGCGCGCGATCCGCTTCGTCCTGGCGGGCGAGGGCGCGGCCCGGGCCCGTCTCGAGGCCGAGGCCCGGGGGCTCGCGCAACGTCACGTTCCTGCCGCTGCAGCCGCTCGACCGGCTCAACGAGCTGCTGAACCTCGCCGACCTCCATCTGCTGCCCCAGCGCGCCGATGCCGCCGATCTGGTGATGCCCTCCAAGCTCGGCGGCATGCTGGCCTCGGGCCGGCCGGTGGTGGCGGGCGCCCGTCCCGGCACCCAGGTCGCCGCCGCCGTGAGCCGGCGCGGGCCTCGTGGTGCCGCCCGACGACGGCGCCGCCATGGCCGGGGCGATCGCCGAGCTGGCGGCGGCGCCGGGCCGCCGCGCCGCCCTCGGGCGCGCCGCGCGGGCGCGGGCGCTTGCCGAATGGGACCGCGACGCGATCCTCGCGCGGTTCGAGCAAAAGCTGCTGGAAATCCTCTGATTTTGCTGGGTAATCCGGCCCTGGAAGCGCGTTCCGCCTTTGGCCCGGGCGACCCCGGTGGTAATCTTGCCGCCGTTTCGAGCAGGGTCGGTTCGGATTGACTCAATCCGAACCGTGAATCCTGACTCTAAACTTAAAGTGTAGAGCCCGATTCACGGCTCAGGATCGTTCCGATCTGAGCCGATCGGGCTCTAGGGGGTGGACGGCGCGCATGAAGACGGCACTGATCACGGGCATAACCGGCCAGGACGGCTCCTATCTGGCGGAATTTCTGCTGGCCAAGGGCTATCAGGTCCACGGCATCATCCGCCGCGCCTCGACCTTCAACACCGACCGGATCGATCACATCTACGCCGACCCGCACGACAGCGGCGCGCGGCTGTTCCTCCATTACGGCGACCTCGCCGACGGTACCTCGCTCAGGCGCATCATCGATCACGTCCGCCCCGACGAGGTCTACAACCTCGGCGCCCAGTCCCATGTGCGGGTGTCCTTCGATCAGCCGGAATATACGGTGGACGTGGATTTCACCGGCACGTTGCGCGTGCTCGAGGCGATTCGCGACTACGCCGAGGGCGAAAGCGCAAAAGTCAGGTTCTATCAGGCCGGCTCATCGGAAATGTTCGGCGCGACGCCGCCGCCCCAGGATGAGACCAGCCCGTTCTATCCGCGCTCGCCCTATGCCGTCGCCAAGGTTGCCTCGCACTATCTCGCGGTCAACTACCGCGAGGCCTACGGCATGTTCATTGCCAACGGCATCCTGTTCAACCACGAGAGCCCGCGCCGCGGCGAGACCTTCGTGACGCGCAAGATCACGCGCGCGGTCGGTCGCATCAAGATGGGTCTGCAGGACAAGGTCTATCTCGGCAATCTCGATGCCCGCCGCGACTGGGGTTTCGCCGGCGACTACGTGGCCGCCATGTGGGCGATGCTGCAGCAGGACACGCCGAATGATTTCGTGATCGCGACCGGTGAGATGCACTCGGTGCGCGACTTCGCCGAGGCGGCCTTCGCCGAGGCCGGGCTCGACTGGGACGACCATGTCGCGTTCGATCCGCGTTATCTGCGCCCGACCGAGGTCGACGCGTTGCAGGGCGATCCGTCCAAGGCGCGTGCCGCTCTGGACTGGGCGCCCGAGATCGACTTCGCCGGCCTGGTCGCCATGATGGTGGAACATGATATTGAGCTCGCGCGCCAGGAACGCACGCTTGCGGATGCGGGACATGTTTCGGGATTGCGCGGCCTGCGGCCCTGACGGTTGGTGGGCTAGAGCCTGATCGGCTCAGATCGGAACGATCTTGAGCCGTGAATCAGGTTCTACACTTTGAATTTGGAGCAGGGTCGGTTCAGATTACTTAATCTGAACCGACCCTGCTCTAGGGGAACACTGGACGGGAAATGATGGAGCGGCAGTCCCTGATCTTCGTCGCCGGGCATCGCGGGCTGGTCGGCTCGGCGATCGTCCGTCGCCTGCACGGGGCGGGTTTCGAGAATCTGATCACCCGCACGCGCGCCGAGCTCGACCTGACCGACCGCCGTGCCGTGCGCGATTTCTTCCAGGAATTCCGTCCCGAGTACGTGTTCCTCGCGGCCGCCAAGGTCGGCGGCATCCAGGCCAACGATACCTATCGCGCCGATTTCATCCGCGAGAATCTCGAGGTTCAGGTCAACGTGATCGACGAGGCCTGGCGCGCCCGGGCCAGGAAGCTGCTGTTCCTCGGCTCGTCGTGCATCTACCCGCGCGAGGCGCCCCAGCCGATGCGCGAGGACTATCTCCTGACCGGCCCGCTCGAGCCCACCAACGAGCCCTATGCCGTCGCCAAGATCGCCGGCATCGAGATGTGCCGGGCCTACCGCGCGCAGTACGGCTTCGACGCGATTTCCCTGATGCCTACCAATCTCTACGGGCCGGGCGACAATTTCGATCTCGAGACCTCGCACATGCTGCCGGCCCTGATCCGGAAGTTCCACGAGGCCAAGGCGGCCGGCGCGCCGACGGTTACGGTATGGGGCACCGGCACGGCCGCGGCGCGAGCTCATGCACGTGGACGATCTCGCCGATGCCTGCCTGTTCCTGATGGAAAGCTACGACGATCCCGACATCATCAACGTCGGCCTCGGCGAGGATTTCACGATCGCCGAATTTGCCGAGACGGTGCGCCGCGTCGTCGGCTTCCAGGGAGACATCGTGTTCGACACCACGCGGCCCGACGGCATGCCCCGCAAGCTGCTCGATACCTCGCGCATCAATGCGCTCGGCTGGCGTCCCCGGATCGGCCTGGAAAGCGGGATCGCCAGCACTTACCGCTGGTATCTCGAAAATCACGCGCGCCTGGGGGTGGCATGACGGGATCCCGCGAAACCGGCCGTCCGTCCGGCGACGATCGCCGGGGCTTCCGAAATCGTCCATCGCATGGCGGGTGCCACGGTCGTGTGCGTCGGCGACGTGATGCTCGACCATTTCGTCTATGGCACGGTCAGCCGCATCTCGCCCGAGGCGCCGATCCCCGTGTTCGCCGAGAGCCGCGTAGCGCGCATGCTGGGTGGCGCCGGGAACGTCGCGCGCAACCTCGCCGCGCTCGGCGCGAAGACGCGGTTCGTTGCCGCGGTCGGCGACGACGCGGAAGGCGAGAGACATCGCCGATCTGCTCGCGGCGGAAGCCGGGATCGAACCGGACCTCGTCATCGTTCCGGGACGCGCGACCACCCGCAAGACCCGCTACGTGGCGGGGGCCCAGCAGCTCCTGCGTGCCGACCGAGAGCATGTCTCGGCGCTGCCCGCAGCGGCGGGCGACGCGCTCGCCATGCGCTTCGAGCGCATGCTCGCGGGCGCCGACGCCGTGGTGCTCAGCGACTACGCCAAGGGAATGCTCGCGGGTGGCATGGCCGGGCGCCTGATCGAAAGCGGCGCGGGCAGCCGGCGTGCCGGTGATCGTCGATCCCAAGGGCACCGATTTCACGATCTACGCGGGCGCCGAGGTGGTCACGCCCAACCGGCAGGAGCTGGCGCTGGCCACCGGCCTGCCGGTCGACGGCGACGACGCGCTGGTCGCCGCCGCGCGAACCTTGCGCGAGCGCACGGGCGTGGGCGCGGTGCTGGTCACGCGTTCGGCGGAAGGCATGACCCTGGTGGGTGCGGCCGAGGTGGTGCACGTGCCGGCCGAGGCGCGCGAGGTGTTCGACGTCTCGGGTGCCGGTGATACGGTAGCTGCGGTGCTGGCCGCGGCGCGCGCAACCGGTGCCAGCCTCGACGATGCCGTGGTGGTGGCCAATGCTGCAGCCGGGGTGGTGGTCGGCAAGCTCGGCACGGCCGTCGCGCTGCCCGGGGAGATACTCGCGGCGCTCGCGGGACAGAGCCTGGCCGAAGCCAGCCACAAGCGGGCGACCGCCGAGGAGGCCGCCCTCCGTGCCGCGCGCTGGCGCGCGGAGGGGCTCACGGTCGGGTTCACCAACGGCTGCTTCGATCTGCTGCATCCCGGTCACATCCATCTGCTGGCCTCGGCGCGTGCCGGTTGCGATCGGCTCGTCGTCGGGCTCAACGACGATGCCTCCGTGCGCCGTCTCAAGGGTGAAACGCGCCCGGTTCAGTCCGAGAGCGCGCGCGCCATGGTGCTCGGTGCGCTCGCGAGCGTCGACCTGGTGGTCGTGTTCGGTGACGACACGCCGCTCAGCCTGATCGAGACCGTCGGCCCGGACGTACTGTTCAAGGGGGCCGACTACCGCCGCGAGGACGTTGTCGGTGGCGATTACGTCGAGGCCTGCGGCGGTCGGGTGATCCTGATCCCGCTCGCGCCCGGCCATTCCACCACGGCCACCATCGCGCGCCTGGCGCGCTGACGCGGCGGCCATGGCCGCGCCACCAGAAGCACTCGCCGCCGGGCGCGTCCTGTGGGCGGCGGCGATCGACCCCGGGGCGATCCTTCCCTCCTGCGATCCCGGCGCCATGCACAAGGCGGTCGAGCGTTTCGCATGTTTTACCGGCCCAACCACCGCGGCGTGGCTGCTGGAGCGGCTCATGCCGTCCGGCGATCCGTTTCTTCCGGCCGACACCGTCGAACGCGCGCGGCAACTGGGGCGTTTCCATCGCGTGATCGCGCTCCAGTGGCTGGCACGCATCACGGAGGCGGGAATCGGCGTCGTTGCGCTCAAGGGGTTTGCGACCGCGCACCGTTTCTATCTCGATCCCCTGTCGAGGGCCATGGGAGACGTCGATCTTCTGGTGCGTGCCGGCGATCTCGACCGGCTGTGCACCCTGCTCGAAGGCCGCGGTTTCAGGTTTCGTAAATCCAAAGGAACGCCATCCTGGGGACTGTCGAGCGAATCGAGCTTTCATCCATTCGTGTCCGAAGACGGTACTTTCATCTTCGATCTGCACGTCGCGGCCGACGACTATCCGGTATCCCGTGGCCTCGACGTCGAGGATGTGTTCGGCCGCGCCGTGACGATCGAAGCCGATGGCGTGCCGCTATGCGTCCCCTGCCACGATCATCTGGTGTTACTCGCCATTACGAACGCGGGTCGCGACAAGTTCGACGCGGCGAGCCTCACATCGATGACCGATCTCGTCGTTGCCCTTGCCCGCGCCGGGGTGAGGCCGGACTGGGAGAAGATCGAAGGATACGCCCGCCGTGGCGGTTTCGTGCGTCCGCTGACGTCGGCCATTCGCCTGCTGGCGTACCTCGGCATTGATCGGGATCGACTGCCCCCGGGGTTGCTCGGTCGCTATTGCGGGCCTGCCGCCAGGGCGTTCGACGGGATCGCCGAGGACTATCTTTCGGTGTTCCCCGACGAGCCGTCGCGCTGGTTGTCCCAGGCGCGTGACTGGCTGGTGATCTCGAGCCTGCCGACGCTGGCGCACCGCAACTGGCGGCGTCTCCGCGGCCTGGTGCGGCCTTGGCCGGGCGTGCCGCCAGGCCGCCGGCTAGAGCAGGGTCGGTTCAGATTGGATCAATCTGAACCGTGAATCCTGCTCTGAATTCTAAAGTGTAGAGCCTGATTCACGGCTCAGGATCGTTCCGATCCGAGGCGATCAGGCTCTGGATGGCCCGTGAGCAGGTTTCAAGCCGACCGTTCGATCAGGCGCGCGCGTTCGAGCTCGACGAGGAAACTAGTGACGTCGTCGCCGATCGTCGATGCAGGCGTATCCGGGAAGGCGGCGGTCAGGGCCGCGACCAGCCCTTCCCCGGTTTGCGGTTCCTCCAGCAGGTCCCATATTGCCCGTCCCAGGGCGTTGAGGTGGAAGATCGCTTCGGTTGCCGGGTGGACGAGAAAATAGTCGTCCTCGACCCGCGTGATCGCAAGGTCCTCGCGGCGCCGGTAACGCGTATTGCCTGGCATGTCCTGTTGGTTCACCGTCATGTCAGCGGGCCGCCACCGCTTCGTGCAGTGCCGGCATGTTCAACAGCGTATCCGCCGCTTCGCCGTCGCCATAGCGCAGCCGGTAACAGGGCGTGCGCTCCACCAGGTCCTTGAAGCGGGCCACCATCTCGGGCGCCGGCAGGCCGGTGCCGAAATTCTGGCGGATCAGGAGTTGCATGATCTCGGTGCGTGGGCAGGGAAGGAGCTCCGGTTCGGCATGGGGCACGCGCGTGAGCTGCACGAAGGCGCCTATGGGACGTTCTTCGCCCAGGGGCGCGAGCGCGCTTTCGCCGTGGCGCGGCAGGCCGATGTAGCCCATCCGCTTGCCCGCCAGGGTCAGATGCGCCTCGACCCAGGCGCGTGTTTCTGGCGCGGTTCCGTCGGGTAGCGGCAGGCGCATTCTCGGTTCGATGCCGAGCGCGCGACCGAGTCCGCTGCGAGAGATTGATGGGCACGACGTCGTCCGAGAAGATACGCGCCCCATGGCGTGCCAGTTGCGCGGTGAGCGTGCTTTTTCCGGTCTTGCCCTTGGCCGGATAGACGATCAGCCTGCCCGCTACCTCGGCCGCGCCCGCATGAAGCAGCAGCAGCTCCGGCGCGACGGTGCCGTAGGCCATGATCAGCTCGGCCAGGAAGGCGCACACGATATTGACCGTGCTGCCGTAAACTTCCTCGCCGTCGATCCAGTCGCTCCGGAGGACGAAGTCGTCGTCTTCGTCGCCCCGGACCGAGACCGTGATGATCGGCTTCGCTTCGCCGGCGGCGTCCGCGGCGTGCCACGGCGCGACGTCCCAGCCGTGCAGCCGTTCCATGATCGGCGCGATGAGTGCCGCACCGTCGTCGAGGGCGATCGGCCGGGCGATGCGGTTGAAGCGGAAGAGCGCGCGCTGTGGGGACACCGATCCGTATTTCCCGAGGCCGGGCCTCGCCCGGGTTCGAATTACTTATTAGCCGGCTAAGGTTTTGACGGCGGCGGTGGCGGCTTCTTGGACGGCTTCGACTTTTTCTTATCCGGGCCGGGGGGGCCGTCGTCGGGAGGGCCATCGTCTTTGGCCAGGGCACCCTGCAGCGTCAGCAGCGTCGGCGCCAGATAAGCGCTACCGGCGAGGAAGCCGAGGCGCTTGAGCGCCCGCCGGCGGTCCATCGTCATCGCTTCCGCGCCCCTGTCCGGGGCGGGAAGGTCGTGTTCGTGATCGATCATGTAACTCTAGTACCTCGGGTCAATCGTGGCCGTGGCCATGGCCGTGTGAGGGGCGTCCGCTGGAAGGCTTCGAATTGCCGCCCCAAGGGGGGCCGCCGCCGTCATCGTGCTTGCCGTTCCTTCGCGCTCTTCAGCAGGACCAGCGTTGGCGCCAGATAACCTACGCCCGCCGCAAGTCCCAGGCGCGCGAGCGCCGCGCGCCGACCCACGGGTGCCGCCCGTTTGCGCTCCGGCATCTCGGGACCGGATTTCGCCTGGCGTTTCTGTTGTTCTGTTCGATCCAACACTTGCCCTTGGGCGCCGGCCGGAAAATAAAAATGGCCAGCGTGTTGCAGTTGGGTGGTGGTTACGGACAGCCACTGTGGATGCCAAAGGTAAAAATATCACGAAAGGCATGGTGGGTGCCATCCAAACCGCGAAACGGGCCCGGTTTTTCGCTGGAAGGCGGCATCTTCCCGGTGCGGCTGGCCCCCGCCTCCGGGGCACGATATAAGGTCAAACCCCCATCTGGAGGAAGGAAACACCGCCCCATGGCCTCGAAAAAGCCCGCCCCGGTCGCACCCCGGGTCGCCGTTCCGCCCATGTTCACCCCGTTCACCCTGCGCGGCCTGACCCTGCCCAACCGGGTGGTGCTGTCGCCCATGTGCATGTATTCGGCGGTGGACGGCACCGTCGGCGATTTCCAGCTGGTGCATCTCGGCTCGCGCGCCCAGGGCGGGGCGGGCCTGGTGATGACGGAGATGACCAACGTGCGTGCCGACGGGCGCATCTCGCCGGGCTGCGCCGGCCTGTGGCGGCCCGAGCACGTGGCGCCGTGGAAGCGGGTGGTCGACTTCGTCCACGCCCAGAGCGAGGCCAAGATCGGCCTCCAGCTCGCCCATGCCGGGCGCAAGGGCTCGGGGCCGGTGGCCTGGGAACGCGGCTCGGGCGGTCTCGGCGAGCGCGGCTGGGAGATCATCGCGCCGAGCGCGATCCCGTTCTCCAAGTCGAGCCCCATGCCACGTGCCATGACCACCGACGATATCGCCGCCATCACCGACTGCTTCGCGAAGTCGGCCGCCTGGGCGCTCGAAGCCGGATTCGACATGATCGAGCTGCACATGGGCCATGGCTACCTGCTGTCGTCGTTCATGTCGCCGCTCTCCAACAGGCGCACCGACCGCTACGGCGGCAGCCTGGAGGCGCGCATGCAGTTTCCGCTCGAGGTGTTCCGCGCGGTGCGCAAGGTCTGGCCGGAGGACCGCCCGATCTCGGCGCGCATTTCGGCGATCGACTGGGAGGACGGTGGCAACAAGACCGAGGACGGCATTGAGATGTCGCGCATGCTGTTCGACGCCGGCCTCGATATCGTCGACGTCTCGACCGGCAACGTCACCGGCGACCGCCGCCCCGAGCTGCCGGGCCTGTTCCAGACACCCTATTCGGAGGCGATCCGCAAGGCGACCGGCAAGCCGACGATGACGGTGGGCAACATCCGCACGGCCGAGGACGTCAACGGTATCCTCTCGGGCGGCCGCGCGGACCTGTGCTGCATCGCGCGCTGGCACCTGTTCGATCCGTATTTCGTGCGCCACGCCGCCCACGAGCTCGGCGTCGATCCGCACTGGCCGAACCAGTACCTTAACGTGAGAAAGGTATTGGCTTGATCGTTGCAGTCTTCAATTGGTCCATGGCGGTCGTGACGAAGCGCGACAGGGTGCGGAGCGGCAGCGGCTTTTCCAGCACGCCGAAGATGTCGAGCCGCATCTGGTTGGCGCGGTAGAGGGAGTCCGGGTCCCCCGTCGTGAGGATCACCTTCGGCCTGTAACCCTCGATATCCTTGAGGGCCTTCGTGGCCTCCACCCCGTCGAGATTGGGCATCTTGATGTCCATGATGACGATCGGCGGATGGTAGAGGCGCATGGCCGTCACGGCCTCGCCGCCGTCGACGGCTTCGCGCGTGTCGATGCCGAGGTCCGAGAGGCAGCGCACGATTTCGCGGCGCTGCAGCTCGTCGTCGTCGACCACCAGGACGAACGGGCGGATCGGTTCCACGGAAGCGGTCACTGTTTCTCTCCTTGCATGAGCGGCAGACTGCCCGGGACGGCTTGCTGCCTGTCCTGCGTCCCGGTCTCCGCCTCGGCCGGCAGGGTGATCTCGAAACGTGCCCCGCCGCCGGGAACATTGGTTGCCGCGAGTGTGCCCCCCATGGATGTGATGATCCCGTAGCTGATGGACAGCCCGAGACCGGTCCCCTTGCCGATTCCCTTGGTGGTGAAGAACGGATTGAACAGCTTCGGAATATTCTGCTCCGAAATGCCGCATCCCGTGTCCTCCAGCGAGATGCGGATGAGGCCGTTGCCACCTTCGTCGTGCACCGAAATGCGGACCTGGTCCGCCTGACTGGTGCCTTCCTTCTCGCGGCGCTCCATGATGGCGTCGCGGGCGTTGGAAAGAAGATTGATGACGACTTGCTCGAGACGGCTGCCACCGCCGCGTACCAGACGGCATGATTCCGGGAAATCGCGGCAGATCTCGATCGAGTCGAGCGCGAGCTTGCCGCGCAGCAACTGACAGGCCGCCTCGATCGCTTCGACGGGATTGAAGGCAAGCCGGTGGGCGCTTTCCTCGCGGCGGGCGAACACCCGCAGGTTCAGGATCAGCCTGCCCAGCTTCTCCGATTGGCCGCCGATCAGATCGAGCACTTCCGTCAGGTAGTCCGGCTTCGCCGTCCCGCGCTCCAGGCGCATGAGGGCGTTGTCCGCCGCCATGCGCATCACGCTGAGCGGCTGGTTGAGTTCATGCGCCATGCCGGCGGCCATCTCGCCCAGGGTGGAGAGCTTGGACGCCTGGATCAGCTGCTCCTGCATGGTCCGCTGGTCGGAAGTGTCGCGAATGTTGGCAATGTAGACGTCGCTTCCCGGCTCCTGGACGCGCGACATCACGATATCCACGGGGAACTGCGTCCCATCGGCGCGTACACCCATGAATTCGCCCCGGAATAGCGGCGGTACCGCCAGCGACAGATCGAGCGTGGGCTGGAAGAATGGAAACGACGGCAGCAGAGCATCGATGTGAAGGCCGCTCAGGTATGCCTCGTCATGACCGAATATGCGTTCCGCCGCGGGATTGCCGGACAGGATAAGCCCGTCCGCGTCGAGGGTCAGGATGGCGTCGCCCGAGCTCTCGATGATCGCACGCTGGCGCTGTTCGCTCACCTCGACGCGTTGTTCGGCGAGCTTTCGCTCGGTGACGTCCATGTGCATGACCACGGCGCCCGTGATTCGCTCGCCGCCGACCGGGGCCGCCAGCATGATGAACCAGCGCGGATGATCGGGGCCATGGCAGGCGTATTCGAACGAGAACAGCGCGCGGTGTCCATCGAGCACGTCGCGGATTCCGTCGGCGGCGCTTTCGGCGGGGCCGGCAAAGGTCAGACGGGCGATGTCGGCATAGTCGCTGCCGACGCCGCCGTTCTCTAGCCTGAGGCCGCTTTCCCCGGCGAACTCCCGCCATGCCTCGTTGACGGCGACGATGACGTTGTCGCCGTCGAGCAGGGCGACACGGCTCGGCAAGGCCTCGAGGATCAATTCCTGGACCGCCAACGCAGTCTCCAGTCGGGTCAGTGCATCGCGCAGGGCGTCGGCCTGGTGGCGCCGCTCGGTGACGTCCCGGTACGCGGCGACCGTGCCGCCGCCCGGCATGCGGGTACGGCGGATCGAGACGATGCGGCCGTCGGGCAGGTTGAGCTCGTCGACCGCGAATTTTTGGCTCTGCCATGATGCGTGGCGGCGACGGACCACGTCGTCGGGGTCTTCCGCGCCGTAGAGCCCCCGGTTAGCGGTTTGTCGCACGAGATCGTCCCGCGCCATGCCGACGTGGACCTCGTTCTCCGTGTGACCGAACATCTCGATAAAGCGATGGTTGAAGGCGATCACACGGTCGTCGGCGTCGAACGCGACGATGCCGGCGACCGTGTGATCCAGCACGGCGCGCAGCACCCCCATCTCATGGCGTGCGGTCGCGAGCTCTGCCATGCGTTCCGACACGTCGCGGAGGATGACGGTGTGGAAATGCTGGTCGCGGTGATCGGTATGGGAGACCGCGCCTTCGGCGGTGAATTCGATGCCGTCGGCGCTGCGACAGCGAAACACGCGGTGGCTTCGCAAGCGGGGACTGCCGGGCGTGCCCGGTTCGCCCCGTATGAAACGCTGGTCATCGGGCGTCAGCGGCTCGGCCAGAAGGCGCGCGAACGGCTGATCCACCAGTCCGCCGGCAGAATCCGTGAACGCCTCGCAGGCGGCCTGATTGGCATGGTGGATGGTGAATTCGTCATCCACCACGACCACGGGATCGCGCGCCGAATCGAGGATGTTGACGAGCGCCTCCTCCGCCGACGGCGCCCGGGACGGCGGCCATATCAGGAGCGTGTATTCGGGCTCGGACCCCGGGCGGGTCACGGAGATGCGCGTGCCCACGGTCGGCCGGCCGAGGACGCGTCCGAGGCGGATGAACTGGGCATCCGTGCCATCGGCTCGGACCCGCGCCCAGCGCCGGAAATCCCTGAGCTGCCGCCCGTCCGTGACCCGGATGAGGGCGAGTTCGGGAAAGCTCAGGCCGGTCAGGGCGTCGGGTTCGGTTCCGAACAGCGTACCTGCCGCCTGATTGGCATAGATCACCGTTCCGTCCGCGGCAAACCCCAGCACGCCCAAGCTCAGGGCGTCGAGACGCGCGGCACTCGAAGCAGGCGCCGTTGCCCGGCCTGCCGGTTGCGACCGCCACCGTGCATGACTCAGACGCGGTCGACCACGCCTTCGCCGCATGGAACCTCCGTCGGTAATTCTGCTCAAATCTTACCGGCACCGACCAGTTACGGTGCTCCGCCGGATATTGCGCCACTAATAAGAGGCATTATCAAGACATTAATCTGGTTCCTGACGCTGCTCGGATGCCGGGAATACTCCGAATCCAAGGGGTTCGGCGCCGCATCGGGGCGCTATTTGAAGCGCAGCTTGGCGAGCAGGATCGCGCCCGCCAGTCCGATCGTGACACCGTTGGCGAGGATCAGCGGCCAGTCGCCGATCAGCAGGCCATAGGTCAGCCATAAGGCGATCCCGGCCACCAGCATCAGGAACATGGCGAGCGACACGTCGGCAGTGGAGTGGCTGCGCCAGGCTTTGACCGCCTGGGGCGCGAACGCCGTGGTGGTCAGCACCGCCGCCAGGATGCCGATGGCGGTGATCCAGCCAGGCGTGCCGGGGGCGGGCAGGGCTGTGTCGATCACGACGGGATCAGGCCGGGCGTGCGACGCGGACCACGGCCCGGCCGGCGTGGAACAGGTGGATCAGAGTCGGCAGCATGGCGGAGGCGCCCATGACGACGCCGAAGTAGATATTCCTCAGGCTGTCGGGCTGGAACGGGTTCATCAGGGCCGCCCAGAACCGCCCCTTGTAGAGGGTTTCCCTGTCCGAGAGCGTTTCCGGCAGGGCCAGTAAAAGGTTCACCAGCCACCCGGAGACCGTGAACACGATCAGGACCCAGAGCGTTGCCAGGATGGCGATGACGAGATCGATGCTGAGATAGCCGATATAGCTGAGATTGCTTTCCGCGGCGATGGCGCGCCGCGCCATGTAGAGCGTGACGAACAGGGACATGAAATCGAACAGGCCGCCCAGCAGGCCCACCGGCGGCGACATCAGGGCGGTCTGGAACGCTTCCCGGCCCGCCAGTTGTTCGGGATAGGCCGTCAGCAGCGCCCACCAGAAACACAGGAAGTTCAGGCCGACGAAGAAAGCGAAAACCTTGAGGTAGAAGAAGCGCGTCCTCAGACCCAGGTCCACGAACCATCGCAGCACCTGGAACAGCAACTCGCGCCAATGGGCGAATAAGCCCGTTTCGACACGCATGACGAAAAACCCTGTGTACCTGCCGGACCACGACGAAAGCCAGCATAAGCTGTACCAATGCGGGCGTACAGGGGGCCACCTGCATCGGGCGAACGGTCCGGCCGGGAAACGGAGCGGCGCGATCCGGGGGCGTTATGTTTTTTTTCAATGGATTTCCGGGATAGAATTTGCCCGCCGGCGACGGGAGAGGGGGGTTGCCGCCGGAAACGCACCCCGAAGTGCGGAACGGCGGAGGCTTCCCATGAAGGTCATGGTCATCGATGACGACAATCTGGTGCTTGAGACGGTAGGCGACTACCTGCGCGACGCAGGCCACGAGGCCGTGCTGCTGCACAGCGCCGGTGAGGCGCTGCGGACGATGTCGGAATCCCGTGTCGATGCGGTCGTCACCGACGTGCTGATGCCGGACATGGACGGCATCGAATTCATCCGGCGCCTGCGCCGCGACTGGCCCAAGCTCTGGGTGGTGGCCATGTCGGGCGGTGGCCAGCACCTGTCCGCCGCGTTCAATCTTCAGTTCTCCCAGGCGTTTGGCGCCAACCGGCTGCTGGCGAAGCCGCTCCTGCCGGACGATCTGCTCGCGGCATTGCCCGACGCATGAGCCGGGGCCGTCAGGGATGGTGATCGAATTCGCCAAGGGCGTCGCCCTGCTGCTCACGCTGAGCCTGAGCCACGGCTTCGTCATAAGGCGCTGGCGCCACGGCGAGCCCGAGGGCCAGGTGATCTCCGGGCTCCTGTTCGGCGCGATCTGCGTGCTGGGCATGTCCTTCCCCCTCGAGGTGAGGCCCGGCGTGATCTTCGATGCGCGCTCGGTCATCCTGAGCATGGCGGGACTGTTCGGCGGCCCGGTCGTGGCCGCGGTCGCGGCCGCCATCTCCGCGGGCTATCGCATCTGGATCGGCGGCGGCGGCGCCGTGGTGGGCGTCGGCGTGATCGTGTCCTCGGCGCTGCTCGGTGTCGCGTACCGTTACGCGCGCGCGCGTCACGGCGTGAGGGTGAACTTGATCAACCTCGTGGTGTTCGGCGCGATCGTCCAGGGCATCTCGACCCTGTGGTTCCTGGAGTTGCCGGTCGAGGTGCGTGGCCGCGTCATCGACAGCATCATCCTGCCGTTCCTCGCGACCTTCATTCCCGCGACCGCCCTGTTCGGACTCCTGCTGCGCGATATCGAGACGCGCCTGCGTATGGAAGCCGACCTGATCGCCGGCGGCGAGCGCTACAAGGCGCTCTACAACCGCTCGCCGGTGATGATGCATTCGCTCGACCGCCACGGCGTGGTGGTGGGCGTCAACGATTTCTGGCTGCAGACGCTGGGCTACCGCCGTGACGACGTGATCGGGCGCGCGGCGACCGATTTCATGGTGCCGGAATCGCGCGATGCCGCCTTGCGCGACGTCACCCCGAAGCTGCTCGCGACCGGCGAGGTCCGCAATGTGCCGTGCCGGTTCATGGCGTGCGACGGCGGCGCCGTGGACGTGCTGCTGGATGCCAGTGCCGAGCGCAATACACGTGGCGAGGTGGTCGGCAGCCGGGTCGTGATGGCCAATGTCACCGAAAAGCGCGCCCAGGCGGAAGCGCTCAACCGCGCCCAGAAGATGGAGGCGGTGGGCCAGCTGACCGGCGGGCTCGCCCATGATTTCAACAATCTTCTGACGGTTGTGCTCGGCAATGCGGAGCTGGTCGGGATCGCCGTCGGCGACGACCCCAGGATCCGGCGCTACCTGGCACGCCTGCAAGCGGCCGCCGAGCGCGGGCGCTCCCTGATCGTGCGGCTGCTCGCGTTTTCGCGCCGTCAGCCCCTGTCGGCCCGGCCGACCGACGTCAACGCGCTGGTGCGCGGCCTGTCGGACATGATGCGCACCTCGCTCGGCGAAGCCATCACGGTGAAGTTCGAACTGGATCACGGTGCATGGCCGGCGCTGGTCGACGGCAGCCAGCTCGAGCACGCGCTCATCAACCTGGTGCTAAACGCGCGGGATGCCATGAAGGACGGCGGCACCCTCGTGCTCAGAAGCGAGAACATGACGCTCGGTGCGGGCGACGCGCTTCGGTTCCACGAGCTGTCGGCGGGCGACTACCTGCGCGTCACCGTGTCCGATACCGGGACGGGTATGCCGCCCGACGTGGTGGAGCATGCCTTCGAGCCGTTCTTCACCACCAAGGAGGTGGGGCAGGGCTCAGGGCTCGGGCTCAGCATGGTCTACGGCTTCGTGCGCCAGACCGGCGGCCAGATCGTGCTCGCCAGCGCGCCCGGGCGCGGCACCGAGGTGTCGATCTACCTGCCCCGTGCGACCGCGGCGGCCGCGCCGGCGCACGCCTCGGATCCGGCCGGTGTCGGGGTGTCGGGCGGCGGCGAATCGATCCTGCTGGTCGAGGACGACGATGCCGTGCGCGAGCTGCCGGTTGCCGTGCTGACCGAGGCGGGCTACCGGGTCACGGCCGTGCGCGACGGCCGCGCCGCGCTGGCCGCGCTCGCGGGCGGGGCGCACGTCGATCTGCTGTTCACAGACATGGTCCTGCCCGGCGGCATGAACGGGGAGGAGGTGGCCCGGGCCGCGCGCCGGTTGCAGCCGGGTCTCCGGGTTCTATTCACCACCGGCTACGCCGAGGACGATATCGAGGGGCTGTCCTCCGCCGAGCTGCTGCGCAAGCCCTATGCCCGGGCGACCATGCTGGCCAAGATCAGGGCGCTCCTGGAGCAGGCCACGCCGGCACGCGGCGCGAACGCGTCCTGACAGAGTCCGGCGATTTTCGGAAAAATGGCGCACCCGGCGAGATTCGAACTCACGACCTCTGCCTTCGGAGAGCGATGAGACACCGAATGACACCGAACGCCTGCGAACGCTAAAGGACATTTCCTCCTTATAAAACAATCCCTTACAATACAAAGGCGGCTCGCGGCTGTTTGGCGTTGTCCGTCAGGGACCGCTGACTTTGCACTTACAGTGCACTTATTGCGTTCCCGCATCGTTCGCACCTACCGGTAGTTTTAGTATCATGCAATCGGTCATCAGCAATTCACTAGTCACAGCGATTAAAGCAGCCGATAGGCCTTATGAGGTCCGCGATACGCGCCTCAAGGGATTTTTGCTACGTGTCCAGCCCAGTGGGGTGATGACTTACTACATTGAGTTCGGTCGAGGTCGGCGCATGGCCATTGGTCGAGCTGATGCCATCACGCCTCAAAAAGCACGTGAGAAGGCAAAGGGACTACTCGGGGATCCTCACCATTCACAGAGCTCTGCTATCGCTGTCTTGCATGATTGGCCCGACCGGAATGCCAATTCGCCCTGAAATAGGCTGAGTTTTGTATATCTCGTCGGTACTAATCGACTCGCTGCTGGATTCTGCAGAAAATTTTAAATCGTACCCCGATTTCGCGGGCGTCTAAGGCTGGCATTCACCGCCATGGCGCTGGCCTTAGACGCTTTGCGTGGCATTGATGATGGTTACGCGCCATTCGGATTGATATGGGAAGGAAAATGCGATGTCAGGATCGCGCGCGGACATTCAAAGGATACGTGCCGCACTTGCCGAAATTGAGGCGGGCAACCTGCAGTCGATTTCCATGAATTTGGAGGCAGAACTCAAGGGGCGACGATGGATAACTCGTTCCGCCGACGTAACGAAGCTGACCCCGGCCGGTAAAAGGGTCCTCACTCGCTGGAAGCACCAGATTAAGCAGGTATCCGAATTACTAAATAGACCATAGTCCTCCTCGCGGAGGAGCGCCGACATGGCCGTCAAATGCAAATCACGCGGCCCGGGCGCTTCGGCTTGTCGCTTCGGTTCACACACCCTACCTAGGGCGAGCCCAATAACAGACGCTTGGCATCGGCTGCTGCTGCTGCGATGCCCTTATTTGTCAAGTCTCCATTACCATAAATGCCTTCACATTCATAAGCTGCGATCAGCTTAAGGGCGACCCCGTACAGGCTCTCGACCTCATAGGCGAATAATCTGAGGAGTGCCGTGCTTTCCGCGCCGACCGCACGGTCTAACGCCCTCTCTGCTGCCTCAAGGGCCGGGTCCTCGGCAACACGGCCGATGGACGGCATCTGTCCCTCGCATGTTGAACACGCGGTACTCGCCGAACCTTTGTCATCGGATGTAAGTTGCAGATTCACATGGTTGCTGGAAGGGAGTGCAACCATTTCAAGGCGCGTTCGCTGATACACATCGTCAACGCGTGCAAATTCTGCATTAGCAGCACAACTCTTCTCATGAGCGTCGGCCCAGTCGCGGAATAGAGATAGCGCCTCCGATTCGGGGCGCGTCCCGGAAGAGGATGGGAGCGCCGCAGCGAGCGCAAAAGCAGCACTCAGTTTTGGGGTATTGACCGGGAACGAGTCCAGCATTCTTTTAACACTCCGCACATTCGCATCCGGCTAGGGTACCGGCACGTGACCACTCATGACCGCGTGGCACATTCGGCCACTAGCGGTCTTGCGATTCGTTTATGGTGTTCGAGGTATCCGCGACGGCGAACCCCCAGGCCCTCCCTGAGGAGCCACCTTATATCTTTGATTATCATAGTATGGCAATTTTCCCGGTGCCATCAAACTGTATTTTGTCGGATAGATAGGGCCCCCGGTGATATTTGGCTGCAGCACTCTGTCTGTTGGTCGGTATGTGAGGTTGTGCCCGTCCGTAAGTACCAGCCTAAAATCTTAAGCATGATCCTACCTGGGCCCGAACTGGTGAAAGATAATTCTAAAGATGCGGATGCCCTCTGTTCACCGATTTCGGCGGCTTAACTCCTTGCGTCCGGCAAGCAAATTACGGCAAGATTATTGTGCACTGCGGAGGAGGGGGAACATGCTTCTCAGCGAAGCCGATCTTGCCCGAATCGATGAAATGGCGAGGGGCGCACGTAAGCATGCGAAACTGGCTGAGCTCACAAATTCGACACCTGTTAGACCGGCCCCGGAAATGCCTGGGCCATTGAATCTGCAGCGCGCATTTTACATGCTCGCGCAGCTAGGTCTCGGTACCGCGTCGCATGATGTTGCGGAAGCGGCACTTAGGGAGAATTGGCCGGAAAAATGGTGTACGAACGAGCATGGTGAGCGCTTTGGAGACGAATGGTTCCCTGTGATCACCGCGCATGCACGCCGAGAACATAAGAAAACATAGTCACGATAGGGAAGCTCACACGCTTTCCCGCTAAGGTTCAGGCTCTACCCTGTGTCGGGGAGGCAGCAGAAGCCATCATAGGCTCGGTATTTTGAACATCGCAGCCTAAGAATTCCCTGCAACTGGATCAGATCGTTCGAAATATGGCTTCGAACTACCTTCTGAGGTCGGTGGCGAGATCGCCGTCTCGAATGTCATAGAGGAAGAGCCGGCAGGTACGCGCCGATACCCAGCATTTTTTATGCATCTTGACATCCGGGGCATGAGAACAGTCGGGCTATTCAATATCGTCCGAGCGCGATTGAATCTGGGCATCGGATGGCTGTGTCAGCAGATGATTGCCAGTATAGGAAACGATCAGCGCGTCGAGTTCCCGTTGAATTTCTTTTAAAATCTTAATCTTCTTCATGCGGATATGCGCGAGCTTTGCAAATGCCCCGTCGGGATAGGCCGATAGATAAGCGTGAAGTTGCTTGGAGTTCGATTTATTAATCGATTTCCAGAAAGCAATCTCGTGCGTCGCGGCACTGGGTGCCGTCTTCACAGAAACCGCCATCTTTCCGCCTGCATATGCGGTGGCGGGAAACAGCGGTAGGCATGCCAATAAAAGCCTACCTAGCAGTGAGGCATTTTTTGTCTTTCTAAGATATGTCATGGCCTTCTCCCCAAGTGCCCAATTATCGCAAATCGGGACCTGGCGAGTGCCATAGTACGGAAGGATATATTTGCCGGCTGAAGCTGTAGTTTTCGGCAGGTTGTGGCGCGACGGACTTCGACTAAGAGGCTGTCTTGAAACGCGGTTTTGGGGTGGATGGCCGGGTTCGGATGTGATTCCAAACGGTTGTCGAAGCCAGTTTGGAGAGCCTCATGTGGACCCCGACCACCCGGCGGCAGCATAGCCGCGAACATCTGCGTTACGGAAGCGACCTCACCGATGCGGAATGGGCGATCATCGCGCCGTTCCTGCCGCCACCGGCCCGAACCGGTCGACCCCGCCAATGGCCGATGCGCGAGATCATGAATGCCGTCTTCTACGTGCTGCGGGGCGGCATCGCCTGGCGGCTGCTACCCACGGACTTTCCGCCGATGACGACGGTCTACGGCTGGTTCCTGCGCTTCCGCCGCGAGGGCCTGTTCGAGACCATCAACCACCATCTCGTCATGATCGATCGCGAGCGGACCGGACGCCAGGCCAGCCCGTCGGCGGCCGTGATCGACAGCCAGAGCGTCAGGACCGTCGAAGCCGGCGGCCCCAGGGGGTATGACGCGGGCAAGAAGATCAAGGGCCGCAAGCGCCATGCCATGGTCGACACCGACGGGCGCATCCTGGTAATCCAGGCTCATCCGGCCGACGTTCAGGACCGCGACGGCGCCATCCCGCTGCTACAGGCATCGCGACGCTCGTTCCCCTTCGTCGAACTCGCCTTTGCCGACAGCGCCTATGGCGCCCAGAGAGTCAAGGACGCCACCTGCATCGCCATCGAGGTCGTCAAGAAGATCGCCAATCAGGTTGGCTTCCACGTCCTGCCAAAACGCTGGGTGGTCGAGCGCTCCTTCGCCTGGATCAACCGCAACCGAAGGCTGGCCAAGGACGTCGAAGCAACCATCGCCTCCGCTGAAGCCTTCCTCTACGCCGCCTCGGTCATGCTGCTCACACGCCGCCTCGCTCGACAGAAATGAGTTTCGAGTCAGACTCTAAGTGTTTAGTCCCGCAGAGTGGTGGTACGGATAATCGCCATATCTGGAGGGGCGAGCTATGGGCCAGGTTTTACACCGCAGCGCCCGCACGACTGAGGCGGTCCGTGGAGCGATACAGCGGAGTGAAGAGAGCGTAAGGGCGCTGGCCAAGGCGATGCTCGGCGACAAAGGCTATAACGCGGACTGGTTCCGCAAGGGCCTGAGCGCGCGGCATCGTCCCCTGCATCCCGTCAAAGGCCAACCGCAAAGTACCGGTTCCTCACGATCGCGCGCTCTACCGCCAGCGCCACAAGATCGAGAACATGTTCGGCAGGTTGAAAGACTGGCGACGCATCCATACCCGCTACGACCGATGCGCCCACACCTCCATGCCCGCAATCTGCATCGCCGCGACCGACATCTTCTGGCTCAATCAATGAGTTCCTGAGCCTCATGAATTCAAGCAGCATTGGAGCCGCGGTCCGTGACTTGCGTAGCAGCCGTGCGGGAATTGGGGCATCTCCGCTCGCCTTCGTGTTCGATCTTTTCAGCAAGCTGCGCCAACATGAAGGCATGACCAGTGATTGCACGCCTCAAATACGGGTTAATCGCGTGAGATGCGACATCCCTGTAGAAACGCGATTTCTCGCGCAGTTCTTGTGCTGTTAACACGTCAGGAGCAACCTTTCCACAGAAGGGAACCCGCCCAACTCTGCAACCTTCCTGGAGCACTGATATCCGAGTTGATAGCGTTCCTTGGCTACAGTACCAACCGCAATGCTAGGCTAGCGAACTCTGATATCCCGTCGGATCAGTTGAGTTCATCGTCTTTCCAGTACTTTGTCCCCTGAATTGTGGCCTGTAGAGCCAAACCGTTCTCTGTAATCTGGTACAGGTGGATGCCAGGCGCGACATCCACTGCGCCAGCCCAAGCCCCACCTTTCTCTGAGGCCTTTGCGGCAGCGTCGGCTTGGCCGGAGGCATCCCAACCGTGGGTGACGAACCAGTTCAGTGTCCCTCTGCCATCAAAGACAAACACACCTCGGAAATCCCTCACACCAAGCCCGATTCCCACACCAGCAGAGGCCATACGCATGTAGGTATCTTTCCCAGTCTGGTTGTCATGAACGATACCCCAGCCGCCGCCAGCAGAAAGTAGAATGACGTTAACGCCGACGTTACTGAACACGCCATATCCGGCAGCTTTTTGAATCCGATTTCGGCTATAGGGTTCCAGTTTGTAGAGTTGTGTTAAGGTTTCCCCGCGCATTTTTTGCAAGCTGTCTTTCTGTTGCTCAACCGTACTGCCGGAGGCACAGGCCCCAAATAGTAGGAAACACGCTATTAAAGTAATTGCGGGCCTGCATAGCCTCTTAAATTCCATCCTCT
This sequence comes from uncultured Alphaproteobacteria bacterium, assembly GCA_963732875.1. Lineage (GTDB taxonomy): Bacteria > Pseudomonadota > Alphaproteobacteria > SMXQ01 > SMXQ01 > WHSO01. The sequence continues at coordinate 2,463,648 of CAVTBD010000002.1, forward strand.
CCTCCCTTGCCCATGTTGTCGGCGTTTGTTGGGGGCACTTAGAGCGCTACGCTGACGTACAAGAATTGTATGCGGGGGATTCCGAAGAGTCCTATGGTGTACCTTGTGCTTTTCCGTTCGATACAGTCATACGCCCTTGGGGAGTCTCATACGAAAATGAGGAGGGCCAGTTTTGCCATATGCCGCGCTTTTCTTTCCGGGCGTAGTCTTCTACAGGGGTATATGCGCCCCGCGTAAACGTTCGGTCTTCGACTGCAGCACCTCCGGAAATCAGGATACTGCCTAGATCGACAGAGTTGCTATCAGCCTGGACTGTGCAGAGGCCGATTGTGCGCAAGCCGTTCGTTCCGCGGCGCGTACAGCGGACACTCGTTCCCATCATTTTCAGAACACCATCGAGATAGGCCCGGGCCCAAGGCCCCCAAGGCCAAGTTGTTATGGGTGCCGTCATTATCCCCCAAAGCTGTACTTCTGTGGTGGCCCCTCCAGGGGCCGTGACCAGCAACGTGTTTCCCGTTAACGCTAGCCCGTTGCCTTCTATCGGCCCTTGAGCCTGTGCGCCTGTCATGAGCATGAAGGAAAATGTGCACGCAGTGAGAAGCAGTTTCATCGAGCGCTCCATAATTCTTATAGCATGCTCTCGGTTGATAGCATTTTACCGCTGTGACTCTGCTCTGTTCCTGCTCGCACGCATTTGTCAGCATCACCCCATATAGAAGTGATGGTCGAGGGTGGGCGAGACCCTCACCATCACAGAGCTCCGCTATCGCTGCCTTGCATGATTGACCATGATTGGGCCGAACTGAAGCCAATTCGCCTGAAATAGGCTGAGCTTTGTATATCCCGTCGGTACTAATCGACTCGCTGCTGGATTCTGTAGAAAATTTTTAATTGTGCCCCAACTTTGCGGGCGTCTACTGCTGGCGTCCACCGTCATGGCGCTGGTCTTAGACGCTTTGCACGGCATTGATGGTTACGCGCCATTCGGAGCACCCGGCTGCTAGATGTACGGCGTAGGACTGTTTCTCAGCGATCCGATCTAGTGCAGCCAACTCAACTCCATGTGTTAGCGGGGGAGAGTTAGATGAACGCCTTTTATGCTGTAATCTTTATGGGATTCATAGGGTTTCTGCTGTTGTGGCCGTGGCTTTTCCTGCGTTGAGGGGTGACCTCCCCTCCCAGCGGCACAGGAATTGTAGTTTGCGCCACCATCACGGCGGGACATCTTTCCTAAGAACGAGCGTGTGCCCCGTGAATCGGCACACGGTTCTTGAGAAACATTTGTCGTGCCTCCGCCGCGGCACGCGGTGCATTGCATGGACAAGGCAGTTAACCCGGTTTGTAGCGAGTTACCGATAAGTCCTCTGTCGATCCCTGATATTCACAGGATAATCCACAATTCAATTTAGTCACACGCTATGCACCTGCGACGTTTTTTAGCGCTGGTGTTCCAATTGGCACGACTTATTCGGCACCACCTCCATGCCTCCTCGAAGTTGCGTGCCTGCTCGTCAGCGCAATTTCAGTTGATAACTTGGTTCGCTTCTTTCCTTCACGGCGGCACGGGCTTTTTTTTAGGAAGGCAGGCAGCGGTTCCGAATGGGTGAGCTCACGTATCTCTTTCGGGTGTCTCTCTTTGGATCAGTTCCCTATCTCTGGCTGGAATGGGCACGATGTGTATCAAAGAAGAGACGTCACACGGCACAGACAGTTCCCAAAAGGATTAATCAGCGTGACCTCATCAAATTCCGATATCAACCTGTACTCTGGTGGTGGATTCCACCTGTCGCGAGATATGATCGCGCAAGTCGGCGCTCGCCGCCTGGCATCACTGGTTCTGGAGGAGTTGAGCGAAAATGGAGCGTTCCGCAGCAAGGTGCTAGCGCTATTGCATGACCTAGGTGAAAGTAGGCATGTCAACTTCTCCGAGGTAAGTGGCGCGGTAGAAGACGAGCCGCATTTCGTGGGGAATAGTCCTGCGATGCGGCAGGCGTTCTCGCAAATCCGTAAGTTTGCGGTTACAGATCTTCCCGTTCTTGTCACGGGGGAAAGCGGGACCGGTAAGGAGCTTGCGGCACAGGCCATCCATGAACGCTCTGCGTTCTCCAAAGGCCCGTTTGTTGCGGTAAACTGTGGTGGTCTGCCCGCCTCGCTCATCGCATCCGAATTGTTCGGTTACGAAAAGGGGGCGTTCACCGGTGCCAATCAACGCAAGATAGGGCGTATCGAAGCCGCGGATGGCGGTACTCTGTTCCTGGATGAAATCGGCGATCTTCCGCTTGAGCTTCAGGGGCACCTGTTAAGATTCCTGCAGGAAAAGACTATCGACCGGGTAGGGGCACAACGTCCTGTGCTGGTCAACGTACGTGTCATTGCTGCGACGAACCGCGATCTGATGAGTGCCGTGGAGGAAGAGACCTTTCGGCTTGATCTCTATTATCGTCTCAAGGTGCTCAATATTCATTTGCCACCTCTGAGGGAAAGGGATGGGGACGTCGAAATTCTTGCTAGATATTTTATCAAGAAGTTCGGTCATGAACTCCATAGCGAGATCGAAGGTATCGATGCCAGCGCACTGGACAGGCTTAATTCATACGATTGGCCCGGTAACGTGCGGGAGCTGATATCAACCCTGCGCCGAGCGATCGTCGTGGCGGAGGGCAATGTCGTTGCAAGCCATGACCTCATCCTGGATTCTGTGGGGTCCCGTAGGGGCCGCTCCAAGCACAGCAATGGTACAGACGAAGAAGACGATTTTGAACTCAACCCTGCGCAAAACGGATAATCGTGCGGTCGGATTGTTTGAGGTGAGGAGCCGCTCGGAGCGCGGATTACTGTCTGATGCGTTAATCCGCAATCGGAATAACGTGACGCGTACCGCTAAGGAACTTGGCGTATCGCGTGTGACTTTGTATCGCTTGATGGATAAGCATGGCTTGAGGTCTCTGCAAAAAGCCGCGCAAGAGGCGTAGGAGCCGCTCCCGGCAGGGACGGTCTCTGGTCTTCGTGTCACACGCTCAGCTTAGCCGGCGGAGACGCTTTGCTTTTCCCTTCCAGGCAGAGTTGCACGATTTTGTAAGGTGCCTTCAGATTGCCCGCCTGCATCGCCCTGATCAGCCAGTAGTTGGCATGAGACCGATTTTTCTCGACGCCCTTACCCTGTACGTAAAGCAATGCAAGATTGTATTGAGCGACGTCGTTACCCGATTTGGCCGCTCTTTTGAGCCAGTACGCCGCCTTGCTTAAGGCCGGTTCGCTGCCAGTGCTTTCGGAAAGTAGCGTCCCCAGCTTGCATTGCGCCTCGACCAGTCCGCGCTCTGCCGCGACGGTGAGCCACATCAGTCCTTCGCCACGGCGGTTGCCGACCTGTTCGTCCTGCTCATCGACAATGAGATCGCCCAAGATGAATTGAGCCAGAAGGTTGCCGTTCAGTGCCGCCTTCCGTAGCCATTTCACCGCTTCCGACATGTCCTGAGGAGCGCCATAGCGCTTCGTGAACAGAACGGCCATATTGTATTGGGCTTCCGGCATGCCGTGGGAAGCGGCCCGTCGGATCCACTTTTTTGCCTCCTTATAGTCGCGGCCAACTCCCTCTCCACGCAGATATAATTCCCCAAGTGCAAGTTCAGCTCGTGCGTAGTTCTGGCTCGTCGCATTCCGCAAATGTCGGAGAGCCGATTCGACATCGCGTGACATGCTCTCCCCCTTGATGAAGAGATAGCCGAGCGCATATTGGGCCGGAGCAAAGCCGGCATCCGCCGCCCTCGTCAGACAGCGCACGGCAAAATCTCGATCGGATTGCGCACAATTGCGCTCCCAATACAGCCTGGCCAGGCAGAACAGCGCTATGGGGTTGTCATTGTTCCCGATGGCCCGGCTCAGCCATGTCGCGGCCTGGGTCGTATCCATGGCGACGCCTTCTTCGCACAGATACATTGCCGCCATGCGCATCGGCGACGCGATTTCGCCGCCCCATGACCGGCCGAGGTACCAGTCGCGTGCATAGGATGCAGCATCTACCGTGCTGACTCTCGCCACCATGTCGAATACGAAGCTGCCATCGTTTCCATCATCATCCGACGCTAAGCTGGCGATATCCGAACGGGCGTCCTCGACCGCCGATGCTTCCTCCCGCTCTGCGAAACCCTCCAGCAGGTTTTTTCCAAGCCGGTAACGTGCTTCAGCAAGGCCTTGACGTGCGGCAAGCCGCAAAAAGAAGTTTGCCTGTTCCCTGTCGTCCTCGCCCAGGTTCCCGCGTTGATAGACGTTGGCCAGTTCGATCTGGGCCAGAGCATGACCTTGCCGGGCTGCCTGTGTGAGAAGCGCAATGCCATGCTCCCTGTCCTCGCTGGAACCATGACGGGACAGAAGCACCCGACCGAGCTGGAACTGGGCGGCCACAAGTCCTCCCTTGGCCGCGCGTTCCAGCAGAGCGATGCCTTCCTCCTGGCGTCTCGTGCCAAAATGACCTGAGAGGCACATCAGGCCAAGAAGGTACTGCGCGGTTGGACTGGTCTGCGCTGCCAGCGCGAACCATTTTGCCGCCAGTGCGGCGCTCCGGCGAACGCCGATACCTTCCAGGTACAAACGTCCGAGGGCCAACTGCGCCAGGGAATGACCGGCTTCCGCCGCCTTGGAATACCATCGGTGCGCCAGGCGCAGATTATTCCGATCGTCGAGCGCCGAGGCCTCGTAGCTGACACCCAACTGATACTGGGCCGAGGCGTCCCCACGTTCGGCGAGGCCGGCAACCAGCTCGAGTTCGCGTTGCTCGCGCGGACTTTCGCCAAGCAATGCCGGGCCATAAAGCGACCCCATCCCAGAGAGAGACGATTCGAGCTCTGACGCCATTAGCCTATCACCCGTATTCCAGGCAACGCGACACCACGCAGCCCGGAGCGTTCATGCCAGAAGCGTGCCTCGCACCTGCGTTGAATCCGCGATCGATGGATTGCGGGCGCTCTGACAATCCTGGTCATTCCCAAGTGCCTGCCCACCGCTTTCAAGCAGCCTAGCGGAATTGGAGCATTCATTTCCATACGTGCTTGCGTTTAGACGGCATCACACCACGCGCGGGTTTACAGCCCGCGAAAAACTGTAACGTCCTGTTGACACACCCGCAGATATGCGAGGCACGTTTACCGACTTCACCATCTGTGTATCGTTGCGGCTGTCGTTCCGTTCGGCCCCTATGCCATTGCCGGTTCTCTAAAAATCGAGCCGTCAACCTGCCTGATTCCGCATTCCGGACATTGGCGGGGCAATTGCACAGAGACAACGTAGCGAAACGTTTTTGTGACTTTTGGCTGGTCTTGTGGATTGAAACGATTGGAGAAAGAACGTGCGCGAGAGGCGTTCCCAGGTGCCGGGGTCGATGATACTGGTGTCCGTCGCCGCTCTGATAATGGCCGACGGACTGCCGCTGTATTTGCATACGGATCCGGGGTTCCTGCAGCGGATTATCGGCAAGGCTGAAAATGTCCTGGGTACCGGGGACTTGAGCGTGACTCCGGGAGACCCCCAGGGGAATTCCCTCACCATCGACCTGAAAGCCTTATCCGATATCAGGCCGGGGGGCGGGGCACCCCAAGGTGGCTCGCGCGATCCGGCCGACGAAACCGGTCCCGCGCCGGACGCAGCCCGCGGGGATACCAACGGGCCTTCCGGTGGAACCGCCGAAAGCGACTCCCATCGCGGGACTTCCACCGACTCGCCGCCGCCGGATGACAACGGGGCGGCCTCGCTTCCCCCCGACGATCCTCCGGGACCCGGAACTATCGGCCACCAGGGAGGAAGCGGCAGCGGGCCGGGCGCCGGTGCTTTCGACGACGGTTCCGGCCACGATGGCGCCTCGAGCGGAAGCGACAACGCTGGTGGCGCCTCGAACGGCGGAGGCACCGGCGACGGCGCATCCGATGGAAACAACAACGGTTCCGGGGCGTCGAACGGTGACACGGGCGGCGGCGACAGCGCCTCGAATGGGACCGACGATGGCAGCGGCGCCTCGAACGGGGGAGGCACCGGCGACGGCGCATCCGATGGAAACAACAACGGCTCCGGGGCGTCGAACGGTGACACGGGCGGCGGCGGAACCGATCCAGGCGGGCACGGCACGGGCACCGGCGGCAATCCGCCGGATCCTGGGCCGCCGGATCCTGGGCCGCCGGATCCCGGGCCGCCTGATTCCGAAAAGGGCGTTTCGGGTCTCGATGGCCTCTTGAAGGGCATAAAGGCCGTGGAGAATGCCGTTCGGAAAATTGCGGAAAACACGTCGGACCTTGCCAAGAATGCGAGCAAGGCGCCGGCCGTCCCGAATATCGGTAGCGCAGCGGGAGGCAACGTGCCCACCGCCCTGCAGGGGTTGCAAAAAGGACTCGTGCCGGCGGCCGATCTCGCATCTACGGTTTCCGCCAGCGGCGTTCTGGCCGGTCAGGCCGCCACGGGCAGCGGGGGCCTCTCCGGCGCGACGCAAGACGTTTCCGGGACGGCGCAACAGGCTTCCTCGGCCGTGAGCGGTACGTTCGCGGTCGTGAACATCAACCAGAACACCGGGATCAACAGTGCGGTGCAATCTTCCATGTCCATTCAGGTTACGACGCAGCCGCCGTGACGTGAACCACGGTGCGCTCGATACAGGCGGGAAGGCAGAAGGCTAAGAAACCGCAACTCTACGGGAACGGTCCATCGGAAAATCCGTCAACGCCACGGCATGTCGTTACGTACCGGAATTCATTCCCGGTCGCGACCGGCGCAACTTCGCGGTCACCACTCCTTCACGATCTGGGTGGTTTCCCTGACGATCCGCTCGTTCTCCGCATCGTTACCGATGTCTCTCTCGCGTTCGCGGCGGTTCTCTCCGAACATTCCTATGATGAGCGTCTTGTCGGAATCGCCGGAATTCAGGACCCTGGCATATTCGGGCTTGAACTCGAGCCGGCCCTCGCCCGCCCTGATGGGATTCTTGACGAGCAGAATACTGACGTCTCCCTCGTGGAATTCCGGCTTGTTGAAAATCTCGAGATCCTCGGCGGAAAGCATGCCTTCCCAGATGTCGCTGGAAATCTGGCGAAGCGGTTCAATGACGACCTTCAAGCCCATGTCTGCCCCCTGTACCAACCGGCCACGCGCGCCGATAAAATTAAGATTGCCGACAGTTAGCTCCTGGAGCGGAACGGGCGCTATCAATCGTAAGAGATATCCAACCATAAGAGATAGACAACCTATCGCCGTGGCGAGGGTCGAGGGTGGCGCGGTACTTGGCACCGGTTTTGCATTTTTGTGACATGCAATACGGAAAGTTCCGGGAACGCCGCGACGCCGACTATGCCGTGGCAGTTGGGTAACGCGCACATGACGACCGAAGCGAAGACCAGGGTGGTTGACATGAATTTCCGCGAAATCAAGCAGTTATGCAGGTGGCGCTCGACCGGCGTGCTTTTGGGCGCGGCCGGCCTGATTCTCTGCCTGGGCGCGACGGCAGCCCGCGCCGGCGAGGCCAACGGCACCAAAACCCCCGCTTTCCGGCTTGTGTCACTGGAGCAGATGGTTCCCGTCGATCCCCATGAGCTTGGGGCCGTGCGAGGCAAGCAGCTCTCGGGTTCCGCGCAGGCCCGCGATCCGTCGGCGGTGGCCGTGATCCTGTGGGACGAGACCCGCAGCACCCGCTATCCGCCTTCGGTTTCGACCAACACGGCCGCTACCGGGTCGGTGAGCAACACCCTCTCCACCGCCGGCGGATATGGCCACTAATTCGCGGCGATAGCGATCGGGTCAGAGACGGGGCCGCACGCCATGGCGTGCGGCCCTTCGTCGTTTCCAGCAGGCGAAGGCACCGAACCGGATGCCTTGTTCGGATCGGTTTACGATTCGTAAACATAGTTAACACAAGGCGCCCGCGCGGATACAGCGGATGCAACCGAGACGCGATACTAGTGTCGTGGTTCAGAAGTTCGCTTCATATTCGGGGGCAGCTTCCTGGCGAACTTCTGAACCGAAACGACACTAGAAACTATTTCTTTCTAGTGTGGTGGATTTGAAGTTCCTTTCGATGCCGCCCCGAAGAATGTCAGGAACTTCAAATCCACCACACTAACGCACGGCGCTCCATCCGACCTGCGACCCAGGGTGAGAACGGCTTCGGACACGGAGCCGCCCGAAAGTGTAACGGCGGATTGGCTAACAAACTGTTAACCGGCGTTTGCGGCTTACGCGCGGCATCGGGCCCCTCCCTACCCACGTTTTATTGAAAAGCAACGGCTTGCGTCATGCCAACGCGGTGGCATGGGCGTTGCACCGTTCCTGTCAGGCAGGCCACGACCCGGCGACTTGGGGAGTTTGGCAGGCCCAGGTAGGTGCCAGCCACGACGGCCTGGCCATGTCTCAAACATCCAAAAGGAGTGAATGTCATGAAGACTCTTCTTGCAACGGTCGCTGCGGCGGCCCTCGTCGTCGGCATGAGCGGTGCGGCTTGGGCCGACGAATATCATCACGACGGCAACAACAACCAGCAGCAGCAGACCAGCCAGACCGGCACGGCTGTTGCCCTCGCTTTCGGTGGCTCCGAATCCGAGCACAACATCGCCATCGTCGAAGAGGGCACCAACCAGATCAACACCATCTCGAGCTCGTTCGGCGGCGCGGCTGGCGCCTACAACGTGGGCGAGAACTCGGGTGCCAATAGCGTGGTGAACAACACCATGTCGGTGGCGTCCACCATCAACTGCGGCTGCTCCGCGGACAACCAGGCGAACCTCGCGGTTGCCGTCGCCGGCAGCGGCGCCGAGTCCGAGCGCAACTTCGCCTTGGTCGAGGGTAGCCAGAACAACACGATCACCGGTTCGTTCGGCGGCGCCGCGGGCGCGTTCAACATCTCCCAGAATGCCGGCGCCAACAGCGTCGTGCAGGGGACGATGGCGATCGGCAGCGTCAGCCACTGATAACTCCGTGTGAAGCCGGCAGCCATCGCTGCCGGCTTCTCCGGCACCGGGCGGTAAAGCGCGAGCCGGAAGCGTCAAAAAGCGTACGACGGAGTTGAGGAGGCAGGATTATGGACAAGTTAGCCAAGATTTCTGCGTTTGCAGGCATTCTGCTCGCAACCAGCGTGCTCTGTGCCTCGCCTGCCTCTGCGTTCGATGGATCCAAGGTGGACCCGTTTGCAAAACTGCAAGCGGCGCCTACCGCGAATCTTGACGACGCACGAGCCAAGGGAATCGATCTGCACGTGAAAGCCGAGGACAACACCAATCAGTCCTGGAACAGTGTGCAGACGAATTCGATCGGTACAAACGCCATGGCGGGAGCCAGCGGCGTCTTTACGGTTCTCCAGAACAGCGGCAACGGGGCGATCTTGCAGAACGTCACGACCGTAGAGGTGAACTTTCACTGATCCATGGGATGGCGGCGCCAGGCAGGGGCCGCCATCCATGGTTTTAGACATTTCACATATCGCATTCGACACACATTCCAAAGCAAGGGGCGAACGATGACGATGGGCGGCACAAGGAAAGCATTACCGATCCTGGCCCTTGTCGTCTTCGGCGCGGGTGTGGCGATGACGGGTCGCGTCGAGGCGGGCTCCGTCCAGCTGGCCGGAATCGGCGGCGGATTCGTTTCGGTCCCTGTCCAGTCGCTCGCGGAAGCGCGGTTCGCGCGCGTCATCAAGCAGAAATACGACTTCAGTTGCGGATCCGCCGCGCTCGCGACGCTTCTGACCTATCACTACAACCGGCCCACCACCGAGCAGGTGGTCTTCAAGGCGATGTTCAACCACGGGAACAAGGCCACCATTGAAAAGAAGGGGTTCTCCATGCTCGACATGAAGGGCTACCTGAAGACTATCGGTTACAACGCCAACGGGTACCGCATTCCGCTCGACCGGTTCGCCAAGGCCAGGGTGCCGGCGATCACGCTGATCAACGTCAACGGTTACGAGCATTTCGTGGTGGTGAAGGGCGTCGATGCGGACGACGTGCTGGTGGGCGATCCGGCCCTGGGGTCGAGAATCATTCCACGTGAAACGTTCAAGACGATTTCCAACGGACTCTATTTCGTCCTGTTGGACGACTACGACGTTGGCCACAAGTTCTTCAATGATCGCGAGGATTGGGCGGTTCGCGCGAAGGCCCCGTTGGGCTCCGCGCTGATGCGGGAGGGCCTTTCCGCCTTCACGTTGTCGATCGCACCCCCGGGATCGGGGTTCTTCTAAGTTGCGCGGAGGTGAGTTTGTTCAGTTCCGGCGACGCCGGAATGGCTGGGAGAGATAGGTGATGACGATGCACGATGAGAGCTGCCCCTGCACGGTGCGGATCGACCATAAGAACGACGGGTCGAACATGAGAACGGCGGGCTGGCTTCTGGGGGCGACGATGCTTGTGTCGAGCCTCGCCCTGCCGGCGACGCAGGCCTACGCCATGTCGCCCGACATGTTCTTCCATGCAAATCCCGTGAGCGACGGCGAGCTCGGGCAGATGCGCGGCGGATTCAACGTCAGCGGGCTGCATTTCAATATCGGAATCAGCTTTGCGGCCACCATCAACGGTGTGGCACAGATACCCTTTCCGACGCTGACCCTCAACGTCGGAGGCACGAACCCCGGTTTCAAGGACGCAAACGGAAATTCCATCGCGGATGCGGCTGGAAAATTCGGCGTCATTAATTCGGTCGTGAATCCGAACGGCGGCAACCCCATCTCGAACCAGACCTTTACCAACACGCTTACCGGCGTCCTCAATCTCGTACAGAACACGGCGAACGGAGCGACCATCCAGACGATCAGCGGTCTCACAATCGACGTGTTCAACAGCGGAATTAATGCCCAGACCCTGATACACAGTATCCCCGTCGGTCGTTTCAACGACCTGCTCAAGTTCCAGTCCGTGCTGGGCAACCTCCATTAAGCGGGGGGCAGCCGGCGGTCCGGCCGGCGCCGCGAAAAACGCCGGCGGATGTCGTTAGTCTGTTGCCGGAGACAGGTTCGCGGCTGGCTGCACGTCTGTATCGAGACGATGGATTTCCTGCTGGAAACTTACTTGGCTGGGGCGGAAGGCTTCGGCTCGTTCCACAAATGCAGCACATCGAGCTGCTTGATTCGCAGGCCGACGTCCTTTGCGCGGCGCACATCTTCGGCTTCGTTGTATTTCTGGCTGCGCCCCTGCTTGTAGCCGTCCTGGAACACTTGCGTATTGTGTTCGGCTTCCGTCTTGGGATCCGCGCCGGCGGGTTTGAGGCGCATCCAGAACTCGTAGTATTTGCCTCCCGGAGCGGCATAGGGGGCGATCTTTTCCCATGCCGGCGTGCCCTTGGCGTTGCCCGTCACCCACCCGAGATCCGTAATCGCTGCGTCCCGAATCGCGCGGAGCTGCTGGGCCTTGTCCTGGGCATGCAAATGACCCACGGGACTGACGAGCCAGGCGATCGAGACCGTGAGGCCGGCGATGAGGAAGCCGCGCCGGCGCGCGGATCCGAGGTCCGTTTTTCGAATGCTGTCGGTCATAACCTTGAATCCCGGAAAATTCGGAGCACCCTCACGCAAAAAGGGGCCCCGCCCTTCTAAAAAACCGGTTGAATTGCGGCCCGGCGAGTCTTCCCCGGACGCGTCGGCTGCTCTTGCCCGGCATCCTACGCAAGAGCCGTTCCAAAACAATGACCCATTAGGGATCATACCGATGGGTAAGGACCGGATCGCGCATGCCTTGCCGCGAGAGTAACGCCGGACGGCGCCTTCCGGCGCGCAATAGATGTTCAGGACGTGCTGCCTTAGGAAACGAGGCACGGAAAACAACACAGCCGCTCGGCCGGGCGCCCCAACCCTGATTGACTGATTTCCTCGTCCCTCGCCCGATCGGACGGGATCAGAACTTGATCGGCATGCGCACCAGTACGTCGGCGTCGGGGGCATCATTCGTCGCACCAATTGCGACGGTGACGTTGAGGCTCGTGCTCTTGTTCATTTGGTAGGCAACGCCCGCCAGGAAACGGCCGACCTGCAGGCTGCTGTCCGGAATGACCGCCCCATCCTGTTTCGAATCGAAGATGTAGTCGTGCTCGTAGCCCAGGTTGAATGAGGCCTTGTCATTGATCCCGAAGCCGAAGCCGGCGCTAACCTTGATGGCGTCGCCGGGATTTATATGCGTGGTGACGCCGCTGTTGATGTTGGGCGACGTGATGTCCCGCGCGACGTTCCACTGGTAGCCCAGATTCGCATAGAAGACCACCGGGTCCGACGGGATGATCGCGGTCACGCTCGGTTCGAAGGCCCAGAACCCGTTGCCGGTCGGCAATTCCTTTTCGAGGCCGGCCGCGGGACTCTGTGGAGGGCTGCAGGGGAACATCGAAGGGGCTGGTTCCGGTGTCGGTTTTGACCTGGAGATTGCCAATGAGAATGGGCAGGGACCCGGTGCCATTGGTCATCTGATAATGAGCGCCGAGTTCGATATCGCCGAGATCATGACCTTCGGCGATCGTGGTGATGTCCGAACTGGCACCGCTGTTCAAGGGGCGCGTCACGTTGTTATCGTTTCGGTAAACATAGGGAACCTTGACGTCGAACTGCAACCGGTCCGTCACATTGTAACGCGCGGTGAGCGCGGCGATCGCGGTCTCGTGGTCGACCTTGCGCACGTCGATGTTGCCGACCGTGATCCCGGGAACGATGGTGAAGCCCGCAATCGTAACCTGGTTCTGCGATTGATAGATATATTCAAGGGACGGCTCGAGAGAGAAGTCGCCCTTTTTGCCGAGCACGCCCGCGCCCGCCTCGTTGGCCACCATCTTGACCACGTTCGGATTCGGCTCCTTGGGCTGCTGCTCGCCCTGGGGTGCGGATCCGTTGCCGCCGCCGTCTGCCGCCATCCGGTACCCGTTCCGGCCATTGCCCGTCGTTCCGTAGCCGCCATAGCCGGTGGCCGCCGAAGACGGCGCGACCATATAGCCCGCGCTGCGGACCTGGGGCTTCATCGCCGCATCGAGGTGCTGTTCGAGGGCTTGAAGGCGCTGCTGCTGCTGCAATAGCGCCTGGTTCTGCCGGTCGATCTCGTCGCGCTGCTTGCGGATGGCGGCCTGCAGCTCTTTGAATTCAGCCGGCGTGATTTGAGCGTTACCTGCCGTTGTAGCATCGCTCGTTTGGCTGGACGGCGTTCCGCCGGCAGCATGAGCTTCGGCACAAACCCCCATGGTCCCGATTGCCGCAAACAGGGCCGTTAACCATACGGAGGCGAGCCAAGACCCGGAGCACATCATGCTATGACGATGCCGCTGGTAACTAGCGGCATCGGGAGGTTCGACAGAGACCAAGGAACAGTCCCTATCAGGCGTAACTAAAAGCGGGTTCCCCATATGTCTGTACCCCCCAACGCAGGATGCCCAGTTCGAATGGCTCGAAAGGCAAAGGAAATGAAACATATACGCGCCGACAGGTCAAATACTTCGCGGATGAAAGCGGCCCGCGGCAACGCGTGATTTGGTCTGTTATTGCTTCCAAGCCACAAATTGGCCCTCGTTGACCGAGATTTATGGGAGCTGCAACTATCCGTTCGAGATAAATTCCGCATAACAATTTATGTAGTTTAGAGGGATATCGTTAAAAAATTGTGTCCGACAGGTGGTTAGCGTTGAGGGGGGCAGATTTAATGACTGATCCTCCCGTCTATGGCACGTCAACAGAATAGACTATATGCATATGTTCTTTGACCTAGAACGGGGGTCCGACGGTTCCTACCCCCGGTTTGTTCGCCACGGTTCGTACCCGGTAGGGCCCCCGACGCTCCTAGATTCCCTGTGAAATCTCAATACATCAGAAGACGAATCGGAATAGAGCAGCGCGGTATTTTTGCCGCTGTGCAGAGGCCCGCCCAGAGTTGCGGTACGGAAACACCTTTCTCTGCAGCCAGGATTTCAATCGAACGCACGCCGCTTGCCGCGAGTGCTTCCAACAGCGTCCGAAGTACGGCGCACTGATCGGAAACGTTCAACAAATAAAAATCCCACGCTTCAGAGTCATTCATGTCCCCCTCCAGCGTACTCATGCTTATGAACTATGGCGCCAGGCACCGGCTATGTCGTATTTGGTTCCTACCGGCGGGCATATGGTTCAACCGAAGTGGTGAATTGGGACCCCTTTTCCTTACGCGGGCGTCTAAAGCTTGCAAGTCGTGCCGGTAGCTATCTGTTTAAACGCACATGCCCCTGTTAATAGTCTGGTTACGTAGACGGGTTGCCACAGGTGCTGTAATGGACGAAAAAGCCGAACCTGCACATAAAGTGGGTAACATTACTTTAATCGGCGCATCAGGCGCACGGTACGATTTTACGGCGTATCCCTTCGGCATGGAATTCAATACCCGGACGGGTGGCGTCTTCGTGGTGACTGACAGGCATCAAGTCCCTGACTCGGGATGGCAGCACAAGATTATATTTATCGGCGAAACCAGGAGCTTGCCGCAGTGGTTTCATATGCATCCCGCCTCGGAATGTTTTGTGCGGCATAATGCCAACTGTATTAGCGTGCACGTTGACACCGACGATCAAAGCCGCGTCAAAAAAGTCGATGATTTAATTGGACGGGAACGGCCGGTCTGTAACCGTGAGTTGGAACCCATAGCGATTTTGCGACCTGAAGGGTCATAAGGTCGCCGGGCTCTGTTATTCACTGTCAGCGGGCTGGAAGTCGAACTTTTCCCGCCCCCATGCCGACCTGGACAGGTTGCGGAACATTCGCCCTTTACAAACCGCGCGCAGACTATCGACGCGCCGGAAGCCATCTCCGAAGTGCTTCGGCAAACCACTTACGCTCAGTTGTAAGCGAGGCCGCGGACAATCCGAGGTATCTTTGCCATTGCTCACTATCCATACGATGATGGGAAGCTAGCGCGCGGCGGAATAGGCGCGAATCAGACAACGCACCCGCAGAAATCAGCTTCTGCGTCGTAGGATCGAGTTCCGAGTAAATTCGTACATGCGGCAACTCGCTCGACGGATGAATGACTTCGGCCACAACCCAGACGTTTGTTCCTCCGTCTGTTTCGCAGAAACGATCACCTAGTTCCAGTTTCATGATCTTGGCGCCTCCCGAGCGCTCTGCAGCCCAAAATACTCATTTAATTACCAATAAAATCTAGCTGTCCCGGCAGCGAATGGGGACATGAATCTGCTCTCTATCTCGATGGAGATAACAAGTTCGTGGCACGCTAGTTGCTGCGCTTATTCAGTGCTCCGGCCAATGTGGGGCGAGGCCGCAAACAGGAGGCGGAAATGCGGATCACCTTCGCGAATCAGTCAGAGTTCAGGGCATTTCGGGATGGCGAACTGAATAACTTTTGTAACGGAAGTGAAACAGTTCGTGAGCAGACAAAACACTCTGAGCAGCATATGGGACAGATCGGCGACGATCTTTCGCTCGACACCCAGGAACTCGATATCGAAGATTTCCCGTATATCACTTTGTTTTCCTAGGCGCTTTTCTGAAGCGTGAGGGAATCGGCAGTTGGCCCAGGATTCTCAAGTCAATGCTGAAGCATAAGGTTCTTGTGCTGGCCGGATGCCTTTGCTGCGCTCTGGGCGTATTCGGCGGGGAAAGCGTTTGTGCCGCCTCCCCGGAGACTGCCAAGGGCGGCCAGGTTTCGCCGGCAACCATCGAGGTCCTGCAAAAGCGTGCACGGGCCGGGGCGGCCGATGCGCAGTTCCGCCTCGGATCCCTTTATGCGGTCGGTCGGGGTGTGCCAGTCAGCCCAAAAAAGGCTTTCGAATGGTGGCACCGGGCCGCTTTGCAGGGAATCTCCCAGGCTCAATCCAACCTGGGCATTATGTATGCGGAAGGCTTGGGTGCGCCGCAGGACTATCAAAAGGCGCGGCAATGGTGGCTGCAAGCCGCTCAAAATGGAGATAGCAAGGCTCTATACGGTCTCGGTCTGTTGCATGCACGAGGGTTGGGGGTGCCGCGCGACATCTCGGCGGCGCAGAAATGGTGGCTGGAGGCGGCAGGAGTATCGAATCCGGACGCGCTTTTCGCACTCGGACAGCTCGAGGCAGAAGGCTTCAAAGGAAAAACGGATTATGTCAGGGCTCGGGAATGGTGGCTGAAAGCCGCAAAGCTCGGCCAGGTAAAAGCCGAAGCGGGACTTGCTACCCTCTATGCCAACGGGCTCGGCGGTAAGCCTGATCTCAAAGAAGCGCTGATCTGGATCACTTTGGCCGCTGACCATCAAGCGAAATACGTGGCCGGGCGTGATGCTATCCAGCACATTCTACCGCCACCTGTGGTGGCAGCGGCGCGCAAGCGGGTGAGTTTGCTTAGAGATAGACTGGCGCAGCAAGACGCGGCATCCGAGCTTGCCATGATAGAGCCGGTCACCCCTCAGCCCAATTCCTCCGAAAAAGCGCCAGCCCTTTCACAGGGTCATCACAAGCGGATTCCGATGTCCGCGGCTGCGGACACGAGCCATTCAAAAAAATCGAACGCCGCTGCAATACATTCGGTATCCGGCGGTGGATCGGAATATGCCGGGGACCGAACAAAGGCTGGCGTATTCCCCGGTTCAACGGGGCCGGTGGCTCCCTCGCGGCCATCGCCCCCAGCACAGATTGAAGCCACGGGCAAAGTAAAGCCTCCAGTGATGCAGAGCGCGAATACGATCGAAAGCAGTGGCGTTCGTCAGGGGCAGCTTGCAACACAAACGAACAAGACCGTAGGTTCTGTCCAGAATGCCAAGGCTCCCGTCCAGCTCGCCAATAAGGCAGACAAGTCCACTTCCAACCTTCGCAAGCCTGTTCGGAGCGATGCGACACCGTACAAAAACCCGACCGCTGCCGGCACGGCCAGGCAACCGGTTCAACGCGATCTTGCTACCCCTAACAATGAGACGTTGGTCGCGGGTGTCGCCGCAAAGCCGGCGGCTGATACGGGTCAGCATGGGACTAAGCCAATCCCACCCACAAAAGGGGCCGCGCACATTAATGCTCATGGGAAAGGGATGGAGGAAAACGTAAGGAAGGCAGAAAAGTCCAGCTTGGACACGCTACAGCGACCCGTCACGGTCGCGGCCGAAACCGATCGTTCGAACCGCGCAAACCACGTTGCTTCAGTGACGCCGGAAAATATTTCTCCCGCGGAGCACCGGCCTTCCATTTCTTCCAATGGACCTTCCCAGCAGGGATTACGGGCGGGTGTCAAGGCGGCGGCTGAAACCGTGCTGCTGTCTCCTGCCCTTTCATCGGATACCGCTGCGAGCAATGTCGCTAACAGCCATTCGTCTACAACTTCTGCAGATACCGAACACGATATGTCCGCGTCTCCGGTGATGCTTTTAAAGGCGCCAACAACCAGCACAAGTACCATAGGACAACCCGCGGCGGACACCGGGATCACGATTGCGCTTGCCGAAACCAATCAGACCTTGCCGGGCCATGAAGTTGAGGGCAAGAAGGCGCGCGCGACCGATCAATCCGCTTCAATCGGTTCTGTCGAGAACGCCAACCCAGCGCATGGGAGTTCGCATCGGATTGACGACCATTTTGGATCAGGCGAGGGGACCCGTATGCGGCCCTCTATAGGAACACAGACGACAGGCACGCCAAATGACGGGAGCCGCGTGACGCAGATCCCGAGCCTGGCCCGCGTTTTAAATAGCCGCCAACTTGGCGCCGATAGTGCCGACCAGGCTCGCGCCGCGCTGTCTTCGCCTCTTGCCAATCCGGGAAAAGCGCTTGTGCGGCTTGTGCAGGCGGAATTATCCCGGCGCGGGTATCATCCCGGGCCGGTGGATGGCGTTCTGGGGAACCATACGCGCAAGGCGCTCGAGGCGTTTGAGAAAACATATCACCTTGCCATGAGTGGCCTTATTACCAAGGCGCTTTTGAGTCGTCTAAACCTGGCTTCGGCCACGGCGCGGACACCTGCAGCCATGGCGACGCCGAAAAAACTCGCTGCGTCAAAACCCGAAAAGCTTACGGCGGAAATGGTTGCCAAGCTCCAATGGCTGCTCAAACGGCACGGATTTGATGTCGGGCCGGTCGACGGTGTCTTCGGATCCCATACACGGCACGCAATTCGCGCCTACCAGCGAAAGAACGACCTTCCAGTGACAGGGATGATTACGGCCGCGTTGATAGCATCATTACAAAAATAGGGCCGGCAGTTTTTTCAGTTGGAGGCGAGATCACGGCGAATGGAATGCTGCTTCGTAAGCATGAAGCCCTTCATCGAACACTGTCTCTGATAACTGAGCATGCATTCTTCCCAACAGGTATTGAGCAACGACCGCATGCGCATTGCCGGCACGAGTCAACTCTTCGAGGGAATGCAATGAATTTCCGACCCTGGCCTTAACGAGCAGTTGCAGGGCACAGGTCTCATGCCGGCACCGAATTCCCGCAATGATGCCCGTCGGATTATTATGCAATGCCATGCGGAAAAGTTCGATCGAGAAGACTTCGAGAAGAGACGGGTCGCACGTTATGTGTTCGTCCGAACCCGTGTAATCGATTTCGAGAAGATCGCATTCGATCCGAGCAGCGTGTTCCCGTATTGTGTCCAAGGCAGAACGGATCGAAGTCCGATGTGCGTGCGGTGCGTAGATGTGTGCCTTTAGGCGTGAAATGGCCTCAAGAGCACGAATATCACTGCGTGCATTTTCGAGCGCAGAGGCAAAAGCCACACCGTAACCCTTGTCCGGGCTCGAAACTTGTTGGATTGCAGTCAGGAGTTCTGCCCGCATTCCGATCCCGTTAAGGGATGTTGCCAGCTCATGGCCCAGTCTAGAAACTGCGGCCCAAACCGCTTCTTTAGACGGCAAATCTTCCAAAGGAATAGGGGTCCCGATCCATTGGCCGTTAAGCTTTTGGCTTACGTTGCATCGGACTTATGGGGCACCGCTTTTTCATTGCCGTTCAAAAACTTGCTGGCAATGAGAACGGCCTGTGTCCGGTTTTGTGCGCCAAGCTTATGAAGGATTGCCTTGAGATGGATTTTGACAGTGCCTTCGAACAATCCCAGGCTCTTGGCTATCTCCTTGTTTGAAAGCCCCTGCATCAGGTATCTGAGCACGTCATGTTGCCGCGGGGTAAGTGTCGACACGCAATTCCGATTAGGAATTGCAACACCGCACCATTCCACATGCCCCGACCAGTCGCCATCTTTCTGGGAGGGAGAAGGTGAGGTCACACCGCCGGGCGACGGGCGATAAATTCCACCTCGGCCAACCTGGCTAATCGCCTGAACGACGTCATTCATCGTACGAGACTTATAAAGATAGCCTCGAGCGCCCATCTTAAGCGCGTAGTCCACATAGAACTCGGATTCGAGCGCTGAAATGACAATAACGGGAATGTCGCCGGCTTCGCTCAGAAGGGCTTGGAGCGGAACGAATGGTTCGCCGCTTCCGGGGTAGAGAAGATCAGACAGGATAAGGTCGGTGTTCTCCGCGCCGAACGAGAAGCGTTCCAGTGCTTCGGCGATCGTTCCGGCTTCGACGATTTCCGCGTCCGGGAAGCGCTTTTTGAGTATCATCACCAACCCTTCGCGGAAAAGGGCGTGGTCGTCGATGGTCAGAACTTTCACAAGCTGTTCTCCCCAAGCAGAACGCTTCTTTAGGCAGCGTGCCACGACTGCCTTTTTGATTTGTGACCTAGCGCAAACTCGCGACGGATTCCGTCCACGAGTTTCCTGTACCGCCGAGTTTCAATGACCTCCCGTACTAACAACAAATCTATGCCCCGTGTCATAAGGGCGTAATAATTCCAGCGCGATAAAGGTTAATTTTTTCTGTCAAACCAATATCTTAACTGATAGCGTAAACATATGCTTATAGCAGTGGAATAGTCCACAAGAGATATATTCCAACATTCTGTCACTCTTATTTTATTAATCTAATATATTTTGTTAATTTATCATATTTTTTGTTAAAAAATAACTAGGGGTTGTATAATTTACTAGTTTATCATCAACAAATGGTATGCCTGCGCCGCTTGGACATCTGCACCGATCGATACGCGGAGAGGTCATTAGGCAGTTCATGGCCGGGACGACGGTCCGGGCCGGCGGCTTAACTGGCCGGGGCCCATCGCAACCCAGCGCCGCCGTATTTCCGCAAGCTCCGGGAACTCACCGCCGGGCACCTGGCCGTGGGGAGCCCCCGACTTCCTGTCCGGCGAGATCGAAGTCGACGAGAGTTATTTCGGGGGTGTCCGGAAGGGCAAACGAGGCCGAGGGGCGGCTGGCAAGGTGCCGGTGTTCGGGCTCCTGAAGCGGGGTGGACGGGTCTATGCCGTGACCATCCCCAACGCCTGCCGGGGAGACCCTGATGCCCATCATCCAAGACAAAATCAGGCCCCGCCAGCGTCGTCTACATGGACGGATTCGGCGCCCATAGCGTGGACGATCGAGCTGTCTATGAACTGCATGGAATCGGGGACTTTTCTGCAAGTGCCTCGAACACGCGCACCCAGACGCCCGCTTTGGCCCAGCGGTTGAAGCGGTTGTAGACGGTGGTATAGGGACCGTAGCGCTCGGGCAAATCGCGCCATGGCGAGCCCGTCCTCAGGACCGGAAAATCCCGTTCAGCACCCGACGATCATCGGCCCGCGCCACACCGCGCGGCTTGTTCGGCAAAAGCGGCCGCAGCAACTCCCATTCGAAATCCGTCAGATCAAAGGGCGCCATCACTGCCTCCTTCGTCTAGAGCCAGTGAACACTCCCCGTGCCCAATGTGAATCCCGTTTATCTGCACGGAACCTAGGTCCCTTGTGGCCTATCTCTTTTGCGTGCTGGATCGGTGCGGGACAAGTGGGTGATAACAGCATCGGCGCTTGATCATGTTGCGATCATCCTC
Source organism: uncultured Alphaproteobacteria bacterium (assembly GCA_963732875.1). Taxonomy (GTDB): domain Bacteria; phylum Pseudomonadota; class Alphaproteobacteria; order SMXQ01; family SMXQ01; genus WHSO01. The sequence goes on from CAVTBD010000002.1 coordinate 2,484,467, forward strand.
AATGGCAGGACGCTACCGATGGATACTGGAACCACCTCGCCGACACCGGGCCCCGTCGAACAGCACCGGCGCCCGAAGGGCGGCGGTCACAGGCAAAACCGGCCCGTAAAACGCCATTTCCAGGTTGTGGAGACGAAACACCTCCACGGCGGCACGGCGGCAAGGCGCGACGATGTCCCCCGACTACCCCCCGCGCGCCTGCCGCCCGTGTCCGAGAACCCGCCGGCGCTGCTGGCGATCTTGTTCGCGGCGCTGGTAGGATTCGTCGCCTGTCTGATCTTGTTCCTGTGGTACATATTTCCATAATTAATATACAATATATCAAGTCAAAGGTCTGGCTTGTAAGAACATCGATACGCAGTGCAAGATGAAAAAAGACCCTCTACCTCACCTGAAGACGCGGAACGGTTCGCCCAAGGTGCCGTCTAGGGGCCGGATCAGAAGCATCCTTTGCGGCAATTTTATAGAATTCATTGCTGCCGATCGTTAGGCGAATCGGCCCATGAGCGGGCCGGGTGGGCCTCGCTATTCATGCGGCAGCTATCGGCGGTCCTATCGCTCCGCCTGTTCTTGATCTGCCCCATCGTTACGGAGATAGGCGGCATATGCCCACAGACCATGGCCTACCTTCGCCCAGCCTTGTGAACAGGCCAGGACGACGATACGACTTCCCCTGAGAAGGGTTCCGACGACGGCGGCATCGCTCGCACCACGGACGCGTACATTCAGCATTCCTGCAGCGACGCTCATTGCGCCTGTGTTGCATGTGGACGGTTCGTGGCTTTCCGCAGTCGCATCACCGATTGAAACATCAACGCGAGGACTGGGAGTCACAAGAGCCCATGCAATGGCGGCGGCGATCGCGACGCAACATATCACGTTACTCTTCGGTATCATGAGACACCTCCAGCACGGTGCCTATCGGTCGGGAGATTCGGAAGCTTCCCGCCACACTTAAGCAAAGCCGAAATTCATGAAAAAATCCCTAATAGGACGACGTGGCAGCAGACGCGCGATGGGGTCTCTGCGCCATTGCAGAGATGCGGGTAGGAAGCCTGGCGTAAGTTTTGTGAGGTCCTGCCTTGCGAGCCTGGACATGTCTTGTCAATGTTGGGACGTCACTAAGACACTCTCTCTCATAATGCGAATAATTTCGTAAGCGTCCGCTGCTTGCACGTGGGTCAGGGGTTGATGGGCTGCGGTGTCCAGTTCTAGGGCGGGGGGTCGTCGATGCGGCTCATGGGGGTGTCTGTTGGTCATGCCCTCGAACACGTCACGGGGGTAAGCGTAGGTCTCGACGCCGTTGAGCCTGGCGGTTTCGATCAGCGAGGCGATCATCGCCCAGCGCTTGCCGCCGTCGGAGCCGGCGAACAGGTGGTTCTTCCGCCCGAGCGCCACAGGCCGGATGGCGCGCTCGACGGGAGTGTTGTCGAACTTGCTGCGACCGTCCTCAAGGAACCGGCACAGAGCGTCCCAGCGCGCGAGCGCATATCCTGGTCCTGAGCGCTTTGCTGAGGAGTCGGTCAATAGCAGACCGGCAAAGGCGTTTTGCAAATGGCCTGTAAGGCATTGATTTATTGTGAGGCCGGTATGACCGGTTTTGCAGGCAACCCACTGACATAAAATAGTTCTCTGATAACTCTTAATCAGCGGGTCCAAGGTTCGAGTCCTTGTGCGCCCACCATAAAATCAAGGGCTTAGCCGTGTAGCGGCTAGGCCCTTAGATTTTTTGGAAGCATATTGGAAGCAACTGAGAAAGCATTTCGGGATCGTCTCTGCGGGTGCCTACCGCCCCGTCGTTTGTAAACTCTGCCAAAAATATAGCAGTTGACCGATAGGTGGCGATGCCCCCTGGGCCTGCATTGGCGTGCACTTATAGTGCACTTACGGCCCGCTGCCGGAGACGGTTGGGTCGGCTTAAGTCATTGAAAAATTGGCGCACCCGGCGAGATTCGAACTCACGACCTCTGCCTTCGGAGGAGCTCCTAGCTCACTGATTTAATTGATGAATTCAACGATTTGCGGAGCTTAGCATCGCCCCGGATCGATGTAAATCGTCTGATGTCGCGCCCCGCTGTGCCAGATTTGTGCCCGAAACTTTGGGTCGATTCTTCGCACGTAACAGGCGCAACAGCACCATAAGCGTCCCCTCGTGCAGAGACAAGCCGGCGCGCGAACAGCGCTTCAGCGGCGGCCTGATTCTATGCGCAAGAATATAATTGCGCATAGGCCCTTATGTTGCGCGTAGGACGCTCGGCGCAGGAATGCGGGTTTCGATTCTTGCCGGGACACGGCTGTCGGCGCTCCAGTTTTTGGCATCGAACATGGCCGGCTGCTGCCCTATTCCGCCGCGAGCGGCACCCGCGCGATGTGCGCGTCAATGAGGCCAATCGCATTCTGCGGCAGTCCCAGGTCGGCCTTGCGCGCGCGCCATGCTGCGTGAAAGCGCTCGACAGTCTCCCGCGCCGTATCCATCACCAGCTTGCCCGGCAGTTTCGCCTTCGCAGCGAGATAGGAAAGCTCGTCCTTTGAAAACTCCGCGAAACGTTTAGTGCGCGCGTAATTGAGCGCCATCCGCTCATCGGTCAGGTAGACGATGGTCGATACGAAATCATAGCCGGGCGCCAGCGCGGCATTGCGCCGGTCGGGATAGATCAGCGACCAGTTCTTGAGGTGCATGTCGGCATTGCCGATCAGCGTGTTGAACACCAGCCGCCGGACGAATTCGGCTATGCCGGCCTCGCCCGTCTCGGCCCAGATAACCTCGGCGATGTTCTTGTAGCTGGCGCGAGCGTATTTGTCGTCCGGGTAGACGCCAAACACCTGCGCGAAATCCTCCATATGGACCGCGCCGTCCGCGCTGCGGTCAAAGCGCTTGATGGCGAACGCGGTCTTTCCCAGCCGGCTCATGCCCTTCCGGCAATCCGGCGATGTCGGTGATCGGAACAAGCCTGATCTCGGGGATGTCGATGCCGATGTCAGCGGGCCAGCGACATCATGGCGAATTCGTTTTCGGGAACGCCGTCGAACTTTGACGACGGGAGCTTGACGATCCAGCCGCCCCCGACGCCTTTGACCGGGATGGTCAGGCCGCCGGTCGCATTCCATGACCGCCGAGAACTTGAGCTGAACGCCCGCCAGCGAAAAGCGCAACGGTCCTTCGGGTTCACGGTCGTTGCGCATCCCTTCGTCTTTGCCGGTGTCCGGAGGCAGCGCCTCGCCGTCCGCCGGCCGGATGACCAGAGCGCCCGGTAAATCCTGTCCGAGCACCCAGAGCAGGAAGAATTCGCGGTGTGAATTCACGCTGGCGCGCTGCGCGAGATAGTCGCGCAGCGGCCCTTCGGGCAGAAGGTTCGCGAAGAACGGTGCGACGCGCGTCCGGGTGGGGCTGATGTCGGTCATCAGCCCGCCGAGCGCATCCTTGAACGACAGGCTCAGCGTCGGCCGGTTGGCGTCGTCGATATAGGCCTGATTGAAGGCAAAGAGGGACCGGTCGCCGGCCAGCCATGTCAGCGTACCGATTTCCTTGCCATGCAGAAGAACTTCAAGGACCGAGAGATCAGCCATCGGACGCTCCCTCGTCGAGCCGGTAGGCGGGCTGGCTCTGCGTCTGCCCTTCGGTTTCAAGAGTGCGGACGAGCCCCTGCACCGCCGGAACCGCCTTGCGGGGCACGAGCATCACTTCGAAATCGAGCGCCCGCGCGAGTTCCAGCAGGTTGGAGAGATGCAGATCGGCGGCGGCATTCTCGATGTTGGAGATATGCGCCTGCGTCAGCCTGACCCTGGCGCTCAACGCGCGCTGGCTCAGGCCCTTGGCCTCCCGTGCCTCTTTCAGCCTCCGGGCGATGTCCTCGATGGCGTAGACCATTGATATACGTTCCTGTATCTGACCTAGAGTATGATACACTCTAGTATATCAGTTCCGATGCGTCCGGTCAAAGTATGATATCGTATGGAATATCACTAACGCCATATGATATAGTAAAATATATCAAAGCGCGCCTTCCTGCCCGGCGCCAGCGCCACATTGCGCTTGCGGCGCTCGCGTCCAGCTCGGCGGTCTTCAGAAGCGCCATACAGTCAAGAATTTCTAACTTTCGCGTATCTCTCATGCGTGAAAGTTAGAAATTTGGCTCCGCTGCCCCCAGCCCAGGGGGTGCCTCCGGTGCCCGCCCTCCTGCCCGCATCCGCCACGGACCGCCGCGTCCCAGCGTCGAAATCCACTGTTTCTCGTCGAAATTCACGCTACACAGCCATGGGGCAGGACCGGAGATTCTATTCCCCGGCGTCCGGAATCTCGATTTCAAGGCTGCGGTCGCGCTGCCAATCGCGAGGGCCGCGGGTCACGAGTATGCCCGATCCGGGGTCAGTATAGGTTTCCTGAATACGCTCCCAGTATTCGAGCACGCGGCGGGGTATGCTCGTCATCGACGCTCCGACGGGACAGCACTCGACGTTGGGAGGGTCCCTGTATTCGATTTGGTGGCCGCGGATGATATCGGCGAGCGTGCGCCATGGCGTTTCCTGTCCGGGCCTCCTGATGACGTTGTTGTTTGCCGTTCTTTCATCGAGCGCCACAATGAAGGGATGCCCGCAATTCTGGCATTCGATGGCGAGGAGCGCGCATTGTCAACGAGCTTTGCACAGTTCTGACACAGCCATATTCCGTTGACGGAGGATGTCCGTTCAGCCTCCGAGAGATTGGGGTCGTATCGCGGTCCGCCGGAAGAGGCAGCGGTGATATGGGCGGCGACGCCGATATTCAGAATTTTTTCGGGGTGTAGCTGTGGGCCGTTGGTGGATGCACCGCATGCCGGATTCGAACATCGGCTATTCACGCGCAAGGCAATCGCGCGCTTAACTGCTTCTGTAAAATCGTCGCGGCCACCCTCTTTCATGCTCTAGAGTTACATCGCGAATAGCTTCGGACAACCACGAATCTTCGTGCTTTCCGTTTGCCTCTGCTTCTCTGACGTTTTTCCGCGCTGCCTACGCCAGCGCCGTGACCACCCTTTTCCTCTTCCTGTCCTTCTCCGCGTCCGCCGTCCATGGCGGGCCGTTCTGCTGCTGATTCTGCCTCTGGGACCGCATGAACGGTCCTGATGGTCGGGGCCGCGAGGACAACAGAGGAGAATTCCATGTCCACGGTTCTGACGAAGACAGCGCTGCAACATCGCAGCAATCTCGAACTCCAAAACCTTCTGCGGAAGGCGCAATACGATCTCGCATGCAGCCGCACCGGCTCCGAAGAGCAGCGCGATGCGCTCAGCACGATCGGGAACATCGCCGCCGTGATGCGCCAGCGGGTCTCGTGCCCGCGCCCGCCGGGCTTTTGACGGCGCTCACGATGCTCAATGTTGGCGCAGAACCCCGCAGGTCTTCTTTTCTCCAGCGCATCGAAGATGCGCTGGAGAAAAGAAGGATCGTGTCATCCGACCTCGACCAGTGAGTAGCTCGTGCTGCGCCCCCCCGATTCGTCCTTCGCGAGAATTCCGCGCTGTAAGAGATCGGTGATGTCGCGCAGCGCCGTATCAGGCGAGCACTTTTCGATCTTTGCCCATTTGGATGATGTGAGCTTGCCCTCGAAGCCGTCGAGCAGCCGGTTCAGCATATCGCGCTGCCGTTCATTCAGCGGATCACCCGCGTGCCTGTCCCAGAAACGCGCCTTCTTCAGCACGCCAGCCAAAATGTCCTCTGCGCCGTCAAACGCCCGCGACAGGCACGCCAGAAACCACGTCAGCCATTCGGTGATGTCGAGATCACCCTTCTGCGTGCTTTCGAGCACATCATAATAAGCCTTACGCTCTAGCCGGATTTGCGCAGACATGCTGTAAAAACGCTGGCTGCTCGCCTCCGAGCGCGCGAGTTGCATGTCGGTAATGGCGCGCGCGATCCGCCCGTTGCCATCATCAAACGGGTGAATGGTCACGAACCAAAGGTGTGCAACACCCGCCTTGAACACGGGGTCGATGCCATTCTCGGCGTTGAACCCGTCAAGAAACTGTTTCATGTCGCTGCTAACGCGCGCCGCCTTCGGTGCTTCGTAGTGCACGCGCTCGCGTCCCAGAGGTCCCGAGATCACTTGCATCGGCCCCGCGCTGTCATCGCGCCAGGCGCCGACCGTAATCCGGTGCATCCCGCTGCGCCCGGTCGGAAACAGCGCGGCGTGCCAGCCGAACAGCCGCTCGTCGGTCAGTTCCTCACGGTAGTTCTGGGTCGCATCGAGCATCATCTCGACGACGCCTTCCACGTCACGATCTGCCGGGACAAGGCCGCCGATATCCATGCCGAGGCGACGGGCGATTGATGAGCGCACCTGATCGCGATCGAGGATTTCTCCCTCGATCTCGCTCGACTTCACCACTTCCTCCGTCATGGTCGCAAGCGTGGCCTCGCTGCGCAGATCAAAGCCGAGCCCTTCCATGCGTCCGATCAGCCGCCCCTGACGGTGGCGCACGGCGGCAAGCGGCTCCGCCAGGACTTTGTGGTCCCAGCGGAACTTCGGCCAGTCCGGCAATTCATGGATATAAGGCATATTCTCCGCACTCCTTGCGGTGATTATGCCTTATATTCTCCGCACCCGTCAAGCATAATATCCGCATATGATGCGGTGATTGCCGCCCGCAATCTCCGCACGGCAGGCATATGTCAACGATTACTAACATTTTGTATTGTCAACGAGCGATGACATTAGTACAATGTCAATGATCGATAACATTGGAGCATCTATGTTGATCCGTACCCCTCAAGACCTTGGCGCGGTCATCCGCGAGCGCCGCAAGCAGCTCGGCCTCGATCAGGCCGAACTGGCGACGCGCATCGGCGTCAGCCGCCAGTGGGTGATCGGCATCGAGCGCGGGCGCGCGCGCGCCGAACTCGGACTCGTGCTGCGCGCGCTGGACACGCTGGGCATTCGCCTGAACAGCGCGACCGGACCCGCGCCGTCGTCCAGGACATCGGTCAGTCCCGACATCGATGCGATCGTGGCAGCCGCCAGGAAAGGCACCCGATGACCGAGGAACTCATCGCCCTGCTCGGCGGAACCGACGTTGGCCGGGTCCGCCGCGACAAGCGGGGCAAGCTGACATTCGTCTATGACGAGAAATGGCGGGAAACGGAGGATGCCTATCCCCTCTCTCTGTCCATGCCTCTCGCCGCTTCAGAGCACGGCTCCGACGTGGTGGAAGCCTTTCTGTGGGGCCTGCTTCCCGACAATCAGCGCGTGCTCAACAGTTGGGCGCGGAAATTCCAGGTCTCGGCGCGCAGCGCCTTCGCGCTGATTGCCCATGTCGGCGAGGATTGCGCCGGCGCGGTGCAGTTCGTTCCGCCGGAACGGCTCGACGCGGTCCTCAATGGCAGCGCGGATAGCGCCGAATGGCTCGATGAAGCCGACATTGCCGAGCGCCTGCGTATTTTACGCGAAGATCACGCCGCGTGGCGTCTGCCGCGCGATACGGGCCAGTTCAGTCTCGCCGGGGCGCAGCCCAAGACCGCATTGCTGTTCGAGAACGGCCGTTGGGGCATTCCTTCGGGCCGCATCCCCACGACCCATATTTTGAAACCACCAACCGGCCGGTTCGATGGCCACGCCGAAAACGAACATATCTGTCTTGCTCTGGCCCAGGCCGTCGGCCTGCCTGTCGCATCCTCGCGCGTAACGCGCTTTGGCGATGAAGTCGCCATCGTCGTCGAACGCTATGACCGCATCCGCGCCGGCAACGACATCCTCCGGGTACACCAGGAGGATATCTGTCAGGCGCGCGGCATCATGCCGACCCGCAAGTATCAGAACGAAGGCGGCCCCAGCGTCGCCGATATTATCGATACGCTGCGCACCCATTCCAGCGCCCGCGACGAGGATGTGTGGACCTTCGTCAGTGCGATCGGTTTCAACTGGCTGATCGCCGGCACCGACGCGCACGCCAAGAATTATTCCTTGCTGATCGCCGGCGGACCGCGCGTCCGGCTTGCGCCGCTCTATGATGTCGCAAGCATTCTCCCCTACAGCGAATTCGATATTCACAGGATCAAGCTTTCGATGAAAGTCGGCGGCGAATATCGCCTCCGCGACATTGGCATGCGTCAGTGGCAGAAACTCGCCGCTGAAATCCGCGTCGATGCCGACGAGTTGGTCGCCCGGCTCCGCGCGATGGCCGAACGGCTACCGGACGAAGTGAACGCGGCCCGCGCAAGGGCGCAGCGGGAAGGACTGAACAAGCCCCTTATCGCCCGCCTGGCAAAAGAACTGACGAGGAGAGCCGAGGCGTGCCAGAAGGCGCTGGCCGGGCCGGACGTTCCAAAATCGTCAAGCTGATTTCACTATTCCGGCCTGTTTCAACAAATGCTGAAAGCCACCCTGCGGCTGAAAGCGCGGCCCATGGTCCGCCGCTTCTGCGAGCGACGGCCTATCGGTCACCGGCGCCGGGACGAGATCGGTTCGTATCGCAAAAGCGCCCTATGAGGGCCAGAACGCTATACAAATCAATCCGTTTGGACCGCGATGTTCACGCGAGGTAAGCTGGTGCCGTATACATCGATACTGACGCCATGAACAAGGAAACCCACGGCGCGGGGACCGGCCCACAGGTCCTGCTTCTCGATTACGACGGCGCGGCCAAGGTGCTCTCGCTGTCGCGGGCTGCTTTGCGCGATCTGGTCTACAAAGGGCGTGGCCCGCGCGCGACCAGGATCGGCCGGCGCACCTTATTTGCGGTGAAGGACCTTGAAGCCTTTATCGATCAGCACCGCGAACCCGCGCCGATACAGCCCACGCCACCGGCAATCGAGCGCCCGCGCAAACGGGGCCGTCCGACGATTGCAGAGCAAATGGCGGCGCGGAACCTCTCCGCGTAAGGTCCGATCCGGCGGATGGAGCCGAACCAGTCGCAGAGCAATGGCGCATGTTGAGACCAAACGATGACGTTCATCGCCGGGATTATTCGTCGATCTCCGGAAGATGCTGAACCGCGACACGCCAGCGCTGGTTTTTCTCGGCAAATTCTTCTGACGTAATTCTGTTCTTGCGTCTTGCAGGATCAAATTTCACCCACGGAACGCCATGCTGCGCAAACAGACTCTTGTACAGAGGCTCCGTGACCGCGGAATATCCAAGGTTGTCGAGCAGATATCCTAGCCTTTGGACGGTTGCGCGTTCGAAATGGGCGGCAGTGGCCGCAAGCTTTTCGCCGTCGATTTTTTCGCCAAGATCGCTAAGCGCCGTGGCTACCGTGTCGATGCCACCAGCCGCATGCACGTAGCGAATCAAATCAAGGGCCGTGAGTTCAACCGACGAAATCTTCATGCTGCCGGTATCCGTCTTGCGGCTTTCAACCGCTGACAAGACCGGCAGCACGTCCTTGCGGAAGTAAAAAGCGATGAATGATCGCCCCGCGCGGATTTTGGAGAACTGCTTATCCGTCATGACCTGAAATTCCATGACGGCATGATGCGTGGCGCCGTGCAGTTCAGCCGCCTTGAGGAGGCCGACGTAATAGGGCCTGCCTTCGTGCCGCATCAGATCGTCGATGTACCAGTTGGGCGGCGGCGCTCCCCATGAATGGTACTGAGGCGGCACGGCAACGTAAAAGCCGTGCCGGGGATTCAACAGCATATGTTTGCGCCGGAGCCGCGCGGCGGATTTCAGGAGAGCGCCATCGGAAATCTGTAGGGCCTGCTTCGCGTCGGCTTTTGTGAAAGAAATACGCCCGCTTCCCTGAAGGCGGATCAGGTAGTCAGGAAGGCCGGCCCGGTGGTCTAGCGTCATATTGAAATATAGCATAACAGTGTCCATTTATCAATATGATGCTACATAAAATGGTCGAGATTCCGCCGCCGTGCTCCTCAGTCCGCTCTTCGCTGCTCCAATCTGGCGAGTTCGTCGGCCAGAAAATCGCCGTTGAGGTTCGCATAGCGCTTGACGGATTTCGGGTCCCGGTGCCCGGTCTGCGCCATCACCTGAATCATCGACCAGTTCGCCTCGAACAGGCTCGATATGCGCTCATGGCGCGTGTCGTGAAAATGAAAATGCGCCACGCCGGCCTTGGCCCGCGCCCGGTTGAAGGCGAGGCGGAAGGCGTTCTCGGTCATCGGGAAGACGCGGCGGTCCGTGCGCGGCAACGCTTTCAGAATTTCGACCGCGCGCGGCGTCAGGCCGATGGCGTGGTTGACGATCTTGTCGGGACTGCGGCTGTTCTTGATGGCGCGCAACAAGGCGGTCCTGCGCTCAAGGTTCACGTCATCCCATGCCAGCCGCAAAAGATTACCGCGCCGCGCGCCGGTCTCGAACCCGAGTTCGACAAAGGCCCTGAGCAGCGGATTGCGCGCGTCGTCGCAGGCTTGCAACAGCCGCGCGCGTTCCTCCTGTGAAAGCCGGACATCGCGTTCGTCATTGACGGCGGGACGCTTCACGTCTTCGGCGTTGACCGGGTTGATGACAAGGCCGAGACGACGCTTGCGGTAGTCGATCACGCGCTTGAGCATGGTCAGTTCGCGTTTGACGGTGCCGGGCGCGATGGTCTTGCCGTTCTTGTGCCGGTGCGCAAGGCGGCGGTCGCGGTAATCCTCGAAATGCTCGGGCCTGAGATTGACGGACGCATAGGAGCACAGAGCCGGCTCGTTCGCGCAGGAAGCGCTTCAGCCGCAGCGTCTCCGCCACGCGCGAGCATTCACTCGGGCGAAGGGCTGTGACCTCGCGCAAATAGATTTCGATCAGATCGCGCAGCGTGGTCTCGCGCCCCGCCGACTGATCGACGAAGAGCGCCGCGATCCATCGCGTGCTCGCTCTTGCGCGCCCACGCCTCGGCGTCCTTTTTGCTGCGGAAGGTTGCGGTCTGAAAGGGCCAGCCCTTGCGGCGGATTTGTACCTGCCATTGGTACGGGCCTTTCTCGCGAATCGTCGCCATGTGGCACGCTGGTCCTTTCTCCAGTGTGCCAAGATTGTGCCAAGAACGATTCCCGGCTTTCCTCGCGGAAACCTCGTCCGGCGTAAGGTGCTGAATTCCAAGAAAGAAAACTGGCGCACCCGACAGGATTCGAACCTGTGACCTCTGCCTTCGGAGGGCAGCGCTCTATCCAGCTGAGCTACGGGTGCCTTGCCTTTGGGCCCGGCGCCTGGGGGCCGGGCTTTCGTGGTTTGCCGCTGTCGCGGCGCGGCCAACCTAGCGCATGGCACGGGGCTGCGCAAATCCTTCGCGGGCGGGCGCATTCGGCTGGCCTGCCCGGCGTTTCAGGCGGGCTGCCGGGTGATGGTCTGCACGGCGTCGAAGCCCTCGAAGCGCGGCGGTCCCTGATAGATGCCCTGCCGTGTCTTGCCGGCATTGGCGTGGGC